>CAILAC010000001.1 GCA_903832055.1 uncultured Acidobacteriota bacterium
CCGCCTTCGCCGGCGGGGCCGCGATTGTTGCGAACCAGCGCAATCGGATCGACTTCGAGGAGGAGCGCCGCGGTGCAGAGATGGTCGGAGGCTTCGGGATAGAAGACGTGAGCTTTGCCGAACGAGAGCTCTTCAGTCTGGACGCGAGAAGGATTCTTGTGCAGCAGGTAACCGAGGTCTGAGGCCGGTTTATGAGCCGTGGAGATCGTGAGAAGCATGAAGAATCAGTCTACCGGAGGTCGGTCCGCCCCTCGGTATCGATGCAAGTGCCACGAGACAGTATTTGATGCCTTCATTGCACGCGGTGAAGACGAAGTTGCTGGAGATGACGCCAGATCCTTGAACCAGTGGGCGCTTTGCGGGGATAAATCGGGGGGCTTCTCGATTTCAGAGCCAGAGATTACTGATTCCAACGTTATGAACGGCGTACTAACCCCTATCGAACTTTGGCTTATTTACTTCTTGTTGCTGCGGAGCTGCTCGGATCAATGAAGCTGGTTGTATTCCAGGTGCGCCTGACGCAACACGGGAATGTCTGCGTCCGCATCCTTCCACAGCGAGAAGAGCTTTTCATACTCCGTTCGACTGTTATCTGTCTCGCCCTGTATCGCATAGGCACGCGCCATACCAAGATGCGCCAGATTCGTCCGCGGCATTTCGGGGTCCTCCCATCCAGGATTGTCGATCAATCTCTGGAACTCCGCCTGGGCGAGTGCGCCTTGATGCGCCAAAAGATATGCCCGGGCGCGAATTTCAATCACTTCTGGCTGGGATAACTCAAACTTTCGAGTGGACTCCAGCGCGCTGATTGCACTGATCGGATCGCCGTGGATCAATGCTAGTTCGGCCTTCAGTTCCGGTCGCAGCAGGAAGTGCTCCACTGTGTCACGCGGATTTTTTTCTGGCAGCTGCATGTATGATTCAGCGGCGGAGGAGTTGCCAGCCATGGCAGCAATGATGATGAGCCGAGGGTCGTCCTGCTGCTTGCTGCGCTGCAATACTTTCTCAGCCTGCGCCGTTCGTCCAAACTCTACCTCTGCTGAAGCCTCATCGAGCAGGATGTCCTGTGTCACCTCAGCATCGTTCTGCTGTGCTTGCCGTATAGCCGTGCTGAATAAGCGTTCGGCATCGCGATAATGGCCGGCATCTGCTGCCAGAAATGCCCGATAGTCCAGTGCAATAGCAAGATCAGATTGATCTGAACCCCATTGCACCTCATGCTGAATGGCCTGCTGGTCCTGTTCAATGATGGCAATCTCAAGTAAGTGCTGATGCAGCTCTGCCGAGTCCTTTCCTTGAGTCTGAGCTTCGACAATGATGCGCTTGGCATCCCCAAGACGATTGACCCTCTGATAGGCGCGAGCCAGCACGGCATATTCGATTGCTCTGCCCGATCTTTTGTACCAATGAGATTGTTAGTGTAGCGCAGCTATTTCTGAGTTCAAATAGCCGTCGTCGGGGGTGTGGAGAAGTGGGAAGCGCGTAGCGGTTTCCCCTTCTCCACACCCCAAGCTCTTCGCCACCCAGGCCTCAGGCGCCGGCGCCCGGTAACCCAACGACGAGTGTGGTCGGACGGTGTTGAAGTGAACTCGCCACCGCTCCGCCAGCACCCTGATTTCTTTCATCGAATAGAAGATCTCTCCGTTCAGGAACTCGTCCCGCAGTTTCGAGTTGAAGCTTTCACAGTAGCCGTTCTCCCATGGACTGCCGGGCTCGATATAAGCCGTCTTCGCTCCTGTTCCTGCCAACCACTTGCGCAGGTCCCTGGCCACGAACTCTGGTCCGTTATCGGAGCGAAGATGCTCGGGCACGCCCTTCATGACCATCACATCAGCCAGCGCTTCGATGACCTTGGCGCTGCTCCATCTTCGTTCCGACCTGACCATCAGGCACTCTCTACTGTGCTCGTCGATCAGGTTCAACTTCCGCACCGTCCTTCCGTCATACGTCTTCGCGCTCACGAAGTCGTAGCTCCACACATGGTTCTTGTGCTCCGGGCGCAGCCGTACGCATGATCCATCGTTGAACCACAGCCGCCCGCGTGGCTTCTGCTTCTGAGGAACCTTCAGCCCTTCGCGACGCCAGATGCGTTCCACTCGGTCCTTGCCCACCTGCCATCCGTCCCATTTCAGCAACGCCGTGATCCGGCGATAGCCATAGCGTCCATACTGAGTGGCTAGATCGGTGATGGCCTGGGTGAGTGCATCTTCGTCTTCGCGCTGCGACAGTTGATAGCGTTGCGTGCCGCGTGGCTGGTTCACCAGCCGGCACGCCCAACGCTCACTCATGCCTTTCAACAGAGCATGATCCACCGCACAGCGCCGTCGCTCAGGGCTCAGAAGTTTCCCGAGGCGATGTCCTTCAACACCAGCTTCTCCAGGCTCAGTTCACTGACCAGACGCTTCAGCTTGGTGTTCTCCTGCTCCAGCTCTTTGAGTCGCCGAGCCTGGTCCACCTGCAACCCACCGTACTCTTTCCGCCAGCGATAGTAGGTCTGCTCGGTGATCCCATTTTCCCGGCACGCTACCGGGGTCGTCTTGCCATTCGCAACCGCGACCTCGATCTGTCGCAGCAAGCTCACAATCTGTTCAGCCGTATGCTTCTTCCCTCGTGCCATCTCCAACTCCTTTTAAGACCAGTTTCTCTCACACCAAAACTGGTACAAAAAAGACCGGGCACTGCAC
>CAILAC010000002.1 GCA_903832055.1 uncultured Acidobacteriota bacterium
AATCCCTCACTCTCCGCCATTAACCTGTTTTAAGACTTGCAAAGACATCCAGAGACATCCAGAGAAGTGAGATAAGCTCCTGAAAAATCAGGGGCCTTCGTAATTTTACGTCCAAAGTCGTACTGCATTAGCCAACTGCTGCCGGGGGTACTTCCGGGGGTATTTTTGCGAACTGACACCGAAATTCGCAAATCAAAGGCTTCTGCGGAGGCCTATCGCCTCACCGATGGGCAAGGTCTCTACCTTTGGGTCACCCCGGCTGGCGGCAAGGTCCTGCCCTTTCCGGATCGAGACGTTTCAGAGCTGTAGATTGAGAAACAACTTGCCTACAGTAGATTTAATGAAAGTTTTTGATCAGCACAGCATCGGTCATTTCCGAGCCTCGGGATAGGGCGAGACGTCCATCGCGCGACCATTGGAAGTTGAAGATGGTTCCGGATTTGAAGTGCGTAATCGCAACTGCAGGTCCGCCGCTCACCGGCTGCTGCCAGATGTTACTGACCCCGTTCTCATTGTTGACGAACGAAACGGCCTTGCCGTCAGGTGTCCATGCAAGGGTTGATGTGGGTGCGGTGGGCGGCAGTACGAAGGTTCTTTTTGGAGGGCCGCCGGTGATGGGAAGAATGGCCAGAACCGGCGTTTGATCCGGTCGAGGAACGTACGAGCATGAAACCCAGGCCCCATCCGGCGACACTGATGGATGATCGGCGTTGTAGCTGGTAAGCAGGGTGCTGGTTCCTCCCTGGCTGGGAACTTTCATGAGGACTGTTTTGTCTGCCTGAATGCTTGCGTACACAATCGACTTACCGTCGGGAGCAAAGGATGGCGAGAAGTCCTGCGTGCCTTCTGTAAGTCGCGTCTGGCGGCCATCCTTCAAATCGATGAGGTAGAGGTTAGCCCTGTCGCCTTGAGACCAGCGCACAAAGACCATGGAATCCCCTCGCGGCGACACGGCCACATCGGAGAGCCCGTCGGACGCGGTGGACAAGTACTGGTGCGGGTTGGAGCCATCGCTGTTGATAACGGTCAGGGTGAGGCTATCGGACTGCGAGATGTAAGCGATCCGGTCATCGGGCGCCCACGCCAAACCCAGGCTGCCGTCCTCATTCTGATTTTCGCTGCTCAAGATGCGTGTTTCCAATTCCTTGCCGGAGGCAAGAGTCTGCAACGTACTCAGAACGACTTTGTGCACTCCGAGCAGAGCTTTCCCATCGGCAGTTCCCCGAATGGCAATGTAATCAGACAATTCGTGAGTAATGGCGCGCACTGCTCCTCCCGCGAGAGGAACGAGATAGAGCTGACTCCGACTAAAATCGGCTGGCTGGCCGACAACCAGCAAGGTCGAATCAGGCCCTAACCCCCAAATGTCGTCTATCGAATGCCAGGGTTGGGAGGACAGTTGGCGCGTGGTGCCGCCGTTGAGCGGGAGCGCGATCAGCATGTTGCGCGAGGGGAAGATCAATGACCGGCCATCAGCCGTCCAGGTGACGCGGTTCAAGTGAATCCCGGGAGCTGGGTACGAAGCAAGGATACGCAAGTCCGAGCCGTCGATATTGGCAGTTACAACGCTATCGACGCCATGAGACATGAGAGTGCTGCGTACAAAAGCAACCTTCAACCCGTCCGGCGAAATTGCCATCGCTCCGGAAATCCCTGAGAGGACGCGGGTAGCTTCCCCGCCGAGGATGGAGACGCGGTAAAGGTCGCCTGCCGCGGCGGAGGGCTGATGTCGGTCAAAGTAGAGATAGTTGCCATCCGCCGAAAAATCGACGCCCCAGCATCGATCAGTACCCAAAGTAGTCACCTGCAAAACACGCCCGGTGGCCAGTTGCCGGAGCCAGAGGCTCTCCTGGCCCGCGATCATGCGTGCATACGCGACATATTTTCCATCCGGCGAAATATCGGCGGCTATGATGTCGCCGCTGATGGTCACACGGGTCAATTCAAGGTCTTCCGAGGGAGTGTTATGCCCAGCGTTTCGAGTCTTCCACCCGAAATAGATGCAACCTGCCAGCATGACAACGGCCGCTAAAGCCAGAAGAGCATTTCTTCGCCGACGCGTGGGCGGGCGGGAATCCGGAATTGAAGCCACAACCGGCGGTGACGAAGCTGAATCCCACGCTTGGGCCTGAGGCGGAGGAAAAGGCTCCGGTGCCGCGGTGTCCTGCGCTGCAACCTCTTCGATGCTGGCGACAAAGCGGTAGCCGGCGCCGATGACGGTCTCAATGTATTTGGGCGAAGCGGGGTCATCGCCGAGCTGACTGCGCAGGTGATTCATGGCGGTGTTGATGCCGGCGACAACATCGATGTTCTGCGTATCCTTCCACAGGCATGCGGCAATCTCGTCGCGCGTGACCAGCTCACCGCGGCGGGTGACCAGCAACAGAAGGAGACGCAACCGTGAGACGGGAAGCCTAATCCGCACTCCGCGCCTGCGCAGCTCCAGTCGCCCGCGGTCCAGCTCAAATGGGCCGAATTGAAAAACGCTGGCTTTCATCGTCGGAGCCTTTGCCGTTGGTGATATGCGGGGGAAGCGGTACGGGCGTAAGTGTATCAAAATCAGGCGAATCTATCTTCAGATCGAATTGAGATCGAATTGACACCGCTTGTATGGACTTTGGCATCGGGCCTGCCTAGATTATCAGCAACCTTCCCCCGAGGTGCTTTTAGACCGGAGATGAATCCGTAGTTCTGGGCAAGCTCTTGCAAAGATCAACGTTCACCCGGGCCAGTCCTGGTTCCCTAAAATCTTGTTTCTGTTTGCCGTGAGTCGCTGAAGGAGACTGCAATGTTTGGAATGAGCGAAAAGTTTCGCCCCGTGCTGGCTGCACTCGCGATGGGCATGGCTGGGTTGCCACTGGTTGGATTCGCGCAGAGCGGCCAGACGATTCAGGTAGCGAACGGCGACGCGGCTGGGCTGATCACGGCAATTCAGACACTCAATGCAAACGGGGGCGGCACCATCGATCTGGCCAGTGGTGGAACCTACTCGGTGACCGCGCCGTCGGACTGGTGGTATGGACCCAACGCCTTTCCCGCAATCGCCAGCACCATCACGATCGACGGTAACGGCGCCACGATCAGCCGCGCCGCGGGGAGTCCTAAATTCCGGTTCTTCTATATCTCAGGCGGGTTCTCGACGCTTCCCGCCGGCAACCTGACAATCCATGACCTCACCCTAACCGGCGGCCTGGCGCAGGGCGGAAACGGCGGCAGCGGATTCGCGGGCGGCGGCGGCGGCGCCGGCATGGGCGGAGCGGTCTACAACCAGGGCGTCTTCACCGCGACCGCACTCACATTCCTATCCAATTCCGCGGTGGGGGGTAGCGGCGGCACGAACGACTATCAAAGTGGCGATGGCGGCGGTGGCGGGATAGGCGGAAACGGCGGAAACGGCGGAAACAACGGGGCCGCGCGTGGCTACTACGACGGCTCCGGAGGAGGTTTCAAATTCAGCGGCACGACGACTCCGACGAATACTCCGACTTACAGCTCTGCGCCCGGCGGCGGATTTTTGGGCAGCGAAGGAGGCCAGATGCCCAACGGCGGCACGAGCGCATTCGGAGGCAACGGTGGCGGCGCGGGCGTTCGCCTGGGGGTCCAGCTTGTAGCAGGGTATGGCGGCGGAGGAGGAGGCTATGCGGCCGGCAGCAATGCACCTTCACCGTATGGCGCATACGGTGGGGGAGTTGGCGGCTGCTGCGTTTATGACCCTAATCCCGCATACAACGGTGGTGGCGGCGCATTTGGCGGTGGCGGTGGCACCGGCAGGATCGTGCAAGCTCCCGGCGGGGGCGGCGGAGTGGGCGGGGGCGGAGCCGGGGGCGGAGCCGGCGGCGGCTACGGCGGGGGCGGGGGCGGAGCCAGCGGCTTTGGCGGGGCGTTCTACCTAGGCGCCGCCAGCGTCTTCGGCGGCGGAGCCGGCGGCGATGCCAATATCGGAGGCGCCGCCCCCGGCTTTGGCGGCGCCAACGGCGGCAATGCCGATGGCTGCTTAGGCCTCTACTGTACTTATCCCGGCGGCGGCGGTGGCGGCGCGGGCATGGGGGGTGCGATCTTCAATCAGCTCGGCACCGTGACCTTGCAGTCTTCTCAGCTCAACTCAAATTCAGCCTCCGGCGGCGGCAGCCCTGCGACCGCGGGAACCTCAGACGGTTTCGGCGGCGCGGTTTTCAATCTCAACGGCACTGTGACTCTCTCCAGTGTTAGTTACTCGGGCAACACAGCGACGAACTCCGCCGGCACAGCCGATGTTGGCGCTGCGGTCTATAACCTCTCTCACGACGGCGGGATCACGGCCGCCGGGCAGACTTCCAGAGCCTTGCTGGTTCTGGTTGGAACCACAATCTCCACCACCAACGGCGATCTGGTCAACAACCAGGTGAACGGAACAGCGGCCGTAATAACACTCAGCAACCTGACGCAAACCTACACAGGCAGTCCGTTGATGCCGGCGGTGAGCACGATTCCCTCCGGTCTTGCGATTGTGTGGTCGGGAACGCCCCAGACCAATGCGGGCAGCTATACCGTTACCGCGACCATCAACGACCCGGTTTATACGGGAGCAGCGGTTGCGACGTTCGTAATTCAGCCCGCAGCAGCGACCGTGACCCTGTCTAACCTGACGCAGACCTACACTGGCAACCCGCTCACCCCCACCGCAGCCACGGTTCCCGCTGGCCTGCAGACAGTACTGTCCGGCGTACCGCAAACCAAGGCAGGCAGCTATACCGCGATCGCAAGCGTCAACGACCCCAACTATGTCGGCTCGGCAAGCGGGACTTTCGTCATCCAGCCCGCGGCGGCTACCGTGACCCTGTCTAACCTGACGCAGACCTACACTGGCAGCCCGCTCACGCCCACCGCAGCCACGGTTCCCGCCGGCCTGCAAACAGTACTGACCGGCGTACCACAAACCAACGCAGGCAGCTATCCGATTACCGCGACCATTCAGAACGCCAACTATCAGGGATCGGCGAGCGGAACGTTCACGATAAGCCAAGCTTCGGCAAACTTCAGCATAAGTGGAACTTATACCTTCAACGGCTCTGCGCAGACGCCAACAGTCACGTCGTCGATAGCCGGGCTGACTTATACCATCACAGGCGCGGCGAAGACCAAAGCCGGCAGCTACCCGATCACAATCACACCTACAAATCCCAATTACGCCCCGGCTCAAGTCATTTTTGTGATCAATCCTTACCCAGTCAGAGTCATCGTTCACGCGTTTCCCACCGCCACCACCATTCCGGCGGCATGCGCAAACACAACGGATCCGTGCTCGCAATACGGCGACCAGGTGATTTATGGCGTCCAGGTCCGTCCGGGATCATTCGCCGGCGTGAATACCATGGATTGGACATCCTGCGGAGCGGGAACTACATCACAATGCATGAACATAACGATTACAGGACCAGGCGGCTTTTCGCAGTCGGTGCTCGATCCCGTCAGTGGAACTTCCACCCAACTGGACGGGAAAACTACCAATTCCCCTCTCGCCATCAATTCGACACCGGGCACTTATCAAATTGTGGCGACCCCCCTGGCAACGAACCCCAATTTCAGCTTCAGTGCGCCGCCGATTCAGGAGGTTGTCGTCCCTCGGCCCGCCTATCTCACCTATACGGGACTGACCGATTTCACCGTCTCCAGTTCGTCGAACACAGAGTCGCTTATCTTCACCTACACGGTTCAGGATCCGTCGGCTCTGGCCTCAACGAATCCCATTTACGACCCCCTCCCCGGCGCGATTGCCAATGCACAAATTGGTTTGACACTCACGGGCTATACGGGGCCTCGCATTTCATTCACCGGTCAGTGCGCTCCGCAGTTTGTCACTCCCACGTCCGCCACCACCGGGACCCTGACCTGCACCATGCCCAATGTTCCGGTGAACTCGACTTTCATTCTGACGCCGACTGCCGGACCGAACTCCTACTACGCTCCGAGCGCGGGCGCCACCAGCGTCACGATTACCGACGGAAACAATGGCGTTGGTTCAGTGACTGCCGACGGATACCAGACCGCGACTTACCTCGACAAAGAGGACGAATCAGCCGGCAAATACAAGCCGAGTGGCTTGATTGTGCCGGCGCCGGGTACAAAGGTCACCTTTAAGCTGAACTCGAGGTACGTCACCGATCCGACGGCAGCTTTGAAGGGCAAAGCCTCGGTGGTTTTGACTTCCAAGTGCCTCAGACATATCCCGGGCTATTTACCCCGTCGAGGGGAAAACGGCCTGTGCGTTTATAGAATCGAATCCGGCACCATCCAGAACCTGAGCCTGTACCCAGCCCCGCCCAGTCCGTCTTATGCCACCTTCAGTTCCACCGCCACAATTTTCGACGTGACTGACGGTAAAGCCTTCGCCCTGGTCAGGAACGTTGAGTTGCAGATGCAGATGTCGTTTGCATCAGGCGCCACTGACAAAAACACCATCGCCATTCAGGCGGTCGATAAGGAGCACGGTCTCTGGTTCTCAAATAACTGGACGGGACAGAAAACTGGGATCTCAAGCAGCGCACCAACGCTGCAGAGTGGAACGTTAACCTTGAACCCGCAGTAGACCGCAGCGGCTGAGGCCCTTCGGCGAGGCCGCTGTACGTTCCACAGATCGAGATTAAGGAAAATCAAAGATTCGTTCCCGCCGACGCGTGGTATCTCGCGTGTTGGACGAACAGGCGTTTGCTCAACAAGAAACATCGGTTCGGGTGGGCAGAATGGAATGCCACCGAGGCGGTGCGGTGTCTGACGACAGACCTGACCGAGTTGCGCGAAGAGAGCTCCAAACGTCTAGCTTCTGGCACAGGGGGAGAGAAGACCGAAGTGCCGAATGGCAAGTTTGTAGTGGTCAGGCACGTGGTCGGCGAGATGATCGATGAGACCGGAGGGGGAGTAGCGGGTCACTACCTCTTTCTTCAGTTTGTGGTCCTGGGGGCGGAAGCTGACCTCTCCCGGAGTGTGGTCGAGAATGCGAAATTGCGCCAGTGGTGGCCTGCGGACCTACCTGCCCGCGTACCGAATGAAATGCTCTTTGGGGCGCAGGGCTGGACGTCAACGCTCCACCAGCGCTCGTATTGCGCGGTGAGTTGGGCGCACAAGGAATGCGGGGGCAGGTTTGACGCGATGAGTCCACGGCGAAGGGCTTCTCGCGGCCGGGGTAGGCGCGGGACTTGCAGGTGTGGAGGACAACCTTCTGCTCAGTAGCGGACGCGTAGACCTCGGAACCTGGCGCTTTCGTCTGGGGCATCCCAGAAGGCATGTGGACAATTTATGAGAACTTTTGGTCACAAGTGGTAAAGACGTAGTGTTGCCCGATGGCTAAGCTGACTGAGGTGCGTCATTCTGGAATGAAACTTCCCTTTCCCTCAGAAATCACGTCGCGACCTTTTGGAGTTGCCCCCGGCGGACTGCCGATTGAGTCCTGGAAGCTTACCGGAGTCGGTGGTCTTCAACTCGAAGCGATCCCCTATGGCGCCACCATCACCCGACTGGTGGTGCCAGACAAGGCAGGGCGTCTCGACGATGTTGTTCTCGGTTTCAACAGCCTCGAGGATTACCTGCGAGGCAGTGCATACTTCGGGGCAGCCATTGGTCGCGTTGCTGGCAGGATCGGCGGGGGAAGCTTCACGGTCGACGGCATGTCCTATGAGCTCGTGCGCAATGACGGGCCAAACCATCTTCACGGCGGCATCCTCGGATTCGACAAGAAGATCTGGCACCTCGAAGCGACACGAAACGATCAGGGCGAGCCTTCGCTGGTTTTCACGTATACGAGCCCGAATGGCGAAGAGGGTTATCCCGGATCAGTTCACGTACGGCTCACATATACCGTCACCGACGATAACAAGCTGATCGTGGATGTTCAGGCTAAGTCAGACCAGTCGACTCCTTTCAACTTCACACAGCATTCTTACTTCAACCTCGCCGGTGAAGGGTCTGGCGCGATTACTGATCATGTTTTGCAAATCTTTGCGGACGACTTCGTTCCGGTCGATGACACGATGGCTCTATCTGGAAGCCTCGTGCCCGTAACTGGCCAGCGAAACGACTTCCGGCGACCAAGGAGCCTCCGCGAAGCAATCCCCGTGCTCTCTGGAAGACATGGCGACCTGTACCGCATTCAGCCTCCGCCCGGCGGTGCCGAGACGGGTCTCAGAATGGCGGCAAGATTGGTTCATCCAGAGAGTGGCCGAGTGCTCGAGATTTCAACCACTGAGGAGTATCTCCAGTTCTACACTGGGGTCGCCATTGACGGAACAATTTCAGGCAAGTCGGGTCGGTCTTACGGTGCCCACGCAGGGCTTTGCCTTGAGTGCGAGGGATATCCAGATGGGGCAAATCAACCGGCGCTGGGCAATATCGTCCTTCGTCCCGGCGGAACGAAGCGCTCTACTACCATCTACAACTTTTCAATCGACACGCAGGAGGGTTGCCTGTGACAAAGCAAGCACTCATTGCAAGAATCTCTCTACACGGAAAACGATATGGCAAGTGAAGCTTACGCTCCATCGAGCAGCGCGGCGAAACTCGACTACAGCCTGACAGGTGTGAACGCGAGGCTTGCCATTGAGAAGGGCCTTGCCGAAGCCGACTGGTACCAGTGTCCCGTCGAGCGTGACGCGATGCGCCAGCTTCTGGAGAGGCGCGACGCACCGGCGATTCGCGATACCGTTTTGTGGTTTGCGCTCATCTTCGCCAGTGGCTACACGGTCTACGCGCTCTGGGGCACCTACTGGGCTGTATTCCCCTATCTCATCTACAGCGTGCTTTACGCTTCAACGTCCGATTCGCGCTGGCACGAGAGCGGGCATGGCACGGCTTTTCGTACCGATTGGCTCAATTATGCGCTCTATGAAATCGCCTCATTCATGGTGATGCGCGAGTCGACGGTCTGGCGCTGGAGTCACAACCGCCACCATAGTGACACCATCATCGTGGGCCGTGACCCTGAGATCGCTGTTCCCCGGCCGCCAGATATTGCTGCAATGATCAAGGGCTTCTTCAACCTTCACGTTTATCGGAAGTATTTCAGCAGGATTTGTCTTCACTCACTCGGCAGGATGGCCGACGAGGAAAGGACATACATCCCGGAGATGGAGTTTTCGGCTGTCTACCTTCGCGCGCGCATCTATGTCCTCATTTACGGCTCAGTGATTGGGCTGGCCATCTATTCCAGATCGCTTCTTCCCTTGATGTTTGTGGGATTCACCAACTTCTTCGGGTCATGGCTTCTCTCGGTATACGGCCTTACACAGCACACCGGACTTGCCGAAAATGTCCTCGATCACCGTCTGAATTGCCGGACAGTCTATATGGGGGCGATCAATCGGTATCTCTACTGGAACATGAATTATCACGTTGAGCACCACATGTTCCCTCTCGTTCCCTACCACGCACTTCCCAGGCTGCATGCTGCGGTGAAACAAGATTGCCCGATGCCCTACCCGAGTCTTTTGGGTGCATGGCGAGAGATTATCCCGACCGTCCTCAGACAAGTTAGGGATCCAGCCTTCCACGTAAAGCGCAGGATTCCGCCTCCCACCCCCGCATCGCCCACTTTGGTCCACACTTCAAATGCTGCAGCGGACCCAGATGGTTGGGCGGATGTTTGCCCTGCAAAGGAACTCCGAGCCTCCGACATCGTGCGATTTGACCACGGCCTCAAAACCTACGCCATCTATAGAACCGGAGAGGGGAAGCTCTACGCAACGGACGGAGTTTGCACGCATGGCAACACGCATCTCTCGAATGGCCTCGTGATTCAGAACATGATTGAGTGCCCCAAGCACAACGGGCGATTCAATCTCGCAGACGGCTCGCCCGCTCGCGCGCCCATCTGCCGTGGACTCACAACCTATCCTGTCGAAGAGCGTGCCGGGCGAATTGTTCTCAAGGTATCGAGTCCGGCAGGAAGCGGCGCTCGCCCCCAGCAAGCATACCGCTTTCGCGTTGTGAGCAATCAGAGTGTGGCTACCTTTATCAAGGAACTCGTTCTGGAACCACTCGATATCACCGAGCCCCTTGTCTTCACACCCGGCGATTATCTTCAGTTCGATATTCCGGCCTATAACCAGATACGCTTTCGAGACTTCGAAATTCCAGAACCTTTCGCGACCATCTGGAGAACGCAACACGTCTTCGATCTTGTCTCCACAAATGATGGCCCTGCCCGGCGCAACAACTACTCTCTCGCCAGCAATCAGCGAACAGAGCGCTTGCTGCGTCTCAACGTGCGCATTGCAACGCCTCCTCCGGGCCAGGACTGCCCTCCGGGCGCAGGCTCAAGCTACATGTTCAGCCTCAGGCCCGGTGACACGGTCACGGCAATTGGTCCCTTCGGAGACTTCCATATCAAGCCCAGCCAGCGCGAAATGGTGTACATTGGCGGCGGTGCCGGCATGGCTCCTCTGCGTGCACATCTCTCCCATCTGCTTGAAACCGAGGATTCACCGCGGCGGATCAGCTTCTGGTACGGCGCGCGCTCAAGACAGGAGATCTTTTACGAAGGCTACTTCCGAAGCCTGGCTGAAACGAACCAAAACTTCCGCTTCCATCTCGCCCTGTCTTCTCCGTTGGACGAGGACAATTGGACGGGGCATGTCGGCTTCATTCACCAGGTCGTGCTTGAGCAGTATCTGCACAACCATCCCAGGCCAGCATCCGCAGAGTATTACCTGTGTGGCCCTCCCATGATGATCAAGGCCTGCACGAGAATGCTCGAATCAGTTGGAGTTCCAAGGCAGCAGATTGCGTACGACGAATTCTAGAAAGGCTGAACATGAAGAGCTTTTCAAACTTTCTCAATGACGGGTCACAGAACGCTCCGCGGCTGAGCGTCTTTCTGAATCTCGATACGCTATTCAATCTGCGTGCGGATAGCATCTGGCTCGCTTCGGACACGATCCGCGGATACGATCGCCTCCGCAACGATGGATTCGATGGAGTCCAGCTGACTGCAAACAATATTTCACTGGCAGGCGTTCCTCTACCCTACTGCGGCCTCGACAGAATCAATACGCCCGAGCAGGCTGACCCTATCATTGCCAGACACTCGCAAGGCGGAGATCTCTGCATCACAGTTCACGCGGGCTGGGGCCTAGAAAGCGACGACGAATCGCACCGGCTGGTCGATGCAATTCTTGCTGCAGCTGAGCGATACAAGTTCCCGGTATTCCTTGAGACCCACCGCGCCACAATCACCCAGGATCTATGGCGAACTGTCCAGATCACCCGGAAGTTCCCGGAGATCCGCTTCAACGGAGACTTCAGCCACTACTACTGCGGCCAGGAACTTGTGTACGGCGATTGGTCAGACAAACTCGCGTTCATGCAGCCTGTCTTCGAACGCACCGGTTTCCTGCACGGTAGAATCGCCAGCCCCGGCTGCATGCAGGTAACGGTCGATCGCGATCTGGGGTTGCGGCCATCGCAGGCGCACGGCGACATCAATTATCTCGCCCACTTTCGCGAACTCTGGACCAGCGCGATGCTGGGCTTCCTCGGCACAGCGGTGCCCGGGGACGTGCTCATTTTCGCTCCTGAACTTCTCTCGGGCGCCAATTACTACGCGCGCATGTTTCCTGACGCCACCATGCGGCTCGTCGAGGAGTCTGACCGCTATGAGCAGGCGCTTCTTTTGAAATCTCTCGCGCTGGCATGCTTTGCCGAAGCGAAAACCCTCTTCAACACAAGCGGTACAACAGACTGAAATTGCAATTGAAGAGCACAGCTTGGCCAGCAGCATCAATTCAGTTCAGAGGTAAAACAGTGAGCCGCACCGAATCGATCAATCTGCGTTACGTACTTTTTCTGGCCTGCACAGCCGCCCTTGGTGGTCTGCTATTTGGATTTGACATCGCGATCATCACCGGTGCGGGCCCCTTCATCACGCGCCACTTTGGTCTGAGCGATCTTGGTCTCGGATGGGCGTTCAGTTCCCTTCTATTCGGCTGCGTATTTGGCAGCTTTGCCAGCGGCCGTCTGGCAGACCGCTACGGAAGAAAGCCACTCCTTCAGATCGTGGCCGTCCTCTTTGCTCTCACTTCAATCGCGACTGCCCTCGCGCCGTCCTTCACTGCCTTCATCATCGCTCGGCTTCTGGGCGGTGTCGCCGTGGGAGGAGTATCCCTCCTTTCGCCCATGTACGTATCCGAGGTCTCGCCCCCCTCGATCCGCGGCCGCATGGGAACCCTTTACCAGATGTCGATCATCGTCGGAATCATCGTCTCCTACGGCATCAATTTCATGCTTCGCAACGCGGGGCCGGCCAACTGGCGATGGATGTTTGCCAGTGGAGTCGTTCCGTCCGCAGTCTTTCTGGCCTGCGTCCTGCTCGCTCCTGAGTCACCTCGATTCCTGGCTCTGAAAGGCAAACGCGAAGAAGCCTTCGGCCTGCTCGAGCGCATCAGTGGCAAGCAAGTCGCCCAGGCACAGGTCGCAGAGATCGAGGCTAGCCTGCACAAGAATCAGCAGAACTGGCGCGGTCTGCTGCGGCCGGGAATGAGCAGGGCTTTCTCTGTCAGCATTGGACTTGCCATCCTCATCCACTTCTCGGGAATCAACACAGTCATCGACTATGCTCCCGCCATCTTCCAGTCAGCCGGCTGGAAGGTCGATGGGGCGTTGGCGTCCACATTCCTGGTAGGCATTACGGAGTTAGTCTTCACCATCGTGTCTCTCTGGTTCATCGATAGCTATGGCCGCAAGCCTCTCTACGTGGTCGGGTCAGCAGGCATGGCACTCTGCCTGCTCGCGATGGTCTGGGCTGTCGTGACAGGCCACTTCTACGGCGGCCTCGTTCTCGTCCTCATCCTGTCTTACCTGGCATTCTTTGCCGCATGCATCGGCCCAGTATTCTGGACTCTGGTACCAGAGATTTTCCCCAATGACATTCGGGGCATGGCGATGACTGTTCCTGTACTGGTGCAATGGGTGGCCAATGCGATCGTAGTTCTCCTCTTCCCCTATGCTTTTCACGTCATAGGGAAAGCATTTACCTTTGGCGTGCTTGCACTGATGGCAATGGCCCAGGGCGTGTTTACCCTGCTTTACGTGCCAGAAACAAAGGACAAGACGCTCGAAGAGATTGAGAAGTCCTGGAGCGATCCAGTCGTGGTCGCGGTAAGTAAGACCAACTGAATATGATCAATCCTTTCTCTCCTGAGCTCATGTATTGCAGTGATTCACAACTCACGAGGTCTTGAAGCCATGGCCTCGCGCGGACCCCTTCCGTAAGCCTGCTTGAATACTTTGTAGAACTGCGCATAGCTCCCGAAGCCGGCAGCGTACACCGCTTCGGCAAGGGTCTTCTGATCAGACTGTTTGTACTCTTCGACAAATTTCGCTAACTTCAGCGAATTGCGATAGCGGCTCATCGGAATGCCCATCTGCCTTTGGAACATGCGGCTCAGGTAGGACTTGCTCGCCCCGCAGGCTTTGGCCAGAACTTCAAGACTGCTTTCACTCTCCTCCGCGCTCAGGAGCGTGAGAGCGCGGCGCACCACCGGATGCAGAGTTACGGCATCGCGCACCGGCTTGCCCGTCAGTTGGTATCGCCAGCAAAGCAGAAGCAGGTAGTGCAGCCCGGCGTTCAACGTGTCTGGATCGCGATGTTCAAAGCGAAACTCAGAGACGGGGCCGAAACCCGCCTCCAGATTGAGCAACTCCGCATCCAGAGAGTCCTGCATGAGCGAATCGAGAATGCTGCGAATCATCCCAAAAGACTCAACATTCAGCAGCGTGTTCAGAACACCGTCATGCTTCTGCAGGCTCTCGCGCAGATCTCCGTATAATTCGGTGCGGCAAGCTCTGCGAATCAGCGAAGGCTTGAACACTGCCACATAGAACTGCGCATTTGCAGACCGGCTGACAAGCTGATGATCCTGTCGCGGAAAAAGCCATAGCAGGGTTCTGGGAAGAAAGGTGAAGCGGCGTCCATCAACGACGTAAGTGACCGTACCCTGCACAACCAGGTTCAACTCAAGCTCGTTGTGGTGATGGCTCTGGATCTCCTTGAGATTGCGGGTGGAATCGGCCAGATACAGCAGGCCATCGTACGTCTTCGAAAGTTTCAGATCCACCAACATGTGGGCAATATACGATAACTATTCGTCAAGTGTCGAGAAGACATGTCCATCGACGATCAGTGATAAGGGATTGGCCGAGAATGTTCATTTACCGGGCTGCGGTTCATCAAACGTCCCTTCCCCAATAGAAGCGTGAGAACGTCCGGGCCCCAGATTCAAAGACTTAATGTTGCAACGTTTCAACGATTCAAGGCTGGAGGAAATAATGAAAGCGCAGGTCAATCGCTGGCGGCTTCTTGCCCTCGTCGCAGGAACAATCATGTTGGTGTGCCTCAATTCGCGTGTGGCTGCCGCGATTGCATGTGAAAACTCTGCCCCTATGGCGACAGGCAAGCAGATCGACTCCGGTGACGTTCCGGGCGACCGCTGGATGGAAATTGACCTCTATTGGTTTGAACAGACCGACATTCCCGGCTCTGTGAGCTGCTTCTGGAATCGCTTCGCGCCCCTGTACAGCAATATCAAAGGCGACCGCGGTGTGATCCTCAACGTCGGCTGGACTGTCGGCTACATCATGGAATGGACGGGCAATCCAGAGCAGCGGATCACACTGCCAACTGGAACCGGCCAGCAACCCTGGGTAAAGGAATCAGCGCCGCTGGCAGGGGACACTGACCAACGCAGGGGCGCATGGAAGCAGCGCTTCGCCTCGCCCACCATCGTGACGCGGCTGGGGTACGGAGCATGGACGTACGCAGACCTGCGCCGTCTCACAGACGCCCTACGGTCCGAGGCCGCCCACCGCGGAATCGCTGGCTTCAAAGTGGGTAGCCTGGCTTACGCCTGGGACGATGCATATGGTGAAATTGCGCCCTGGGCAAAACTCCACCCAGAAGCATTCAGTACCTGGCAGTTCACCAGAGATGGACAGAAGCAGACCGGGAAGTATTTCGATCCCTCTGTCACCCTGCACCGCGATTCCACCCGACTCGGAGGTCTGCCCAAGGGAATCCCCGAAGGATTGCCCATCCCTGACGCTTTTGCAGCTCAGTGGGGAAGCCTATCAAAGGCAGCCGGACTGGACGCGATCATGCTTCGCGACTCTTTTGGCATGCCGGTCCCGTATCAGCGAGCCGGCCCCGACGGCCTGCTCGAGCCATCTCCCGAAGCCATCGAGAAACGCACCAGAGCGACCTCGGCGCTGATCCGTGAGACCAAGACCGCCAATCCCTCTGCAATCGTCATGATGTACTCCAACGCTGCAAGCGCCTATGGAGACTGGCGATGCAAC
This sequence comes from uncultured Acidobacteriota bacterium, assembly GCA_903832055.1. Taxonomy (GTDB): domain Bacteria; phylum Acidobacteriota; class Terriglobia; order Terriglobales; family Acidobacteriaceae; genus Acidicapsa. Next base: position 15,319 of record CAILAC010000002.1, read on the forward strand.
GGCTTCGATCTCGAACAAATTGCAAGGGAAGGGTATCTCGACGTGTGGGTGGATCAAACCTGGGCCGGGGCCTGGAATGAAGTGGGAGTACGTCACAATTCATTCTGGAACGACCCGGCTCTTGGCTGGACCTACCAGCTTGCCTACACACTCGTGCACGCCGCAATCCTTGCCGACACACACGTCAAACACTACCCCCTGATTGAAACCTTTGACGCATGGGAGTCCTGGGACGTATTGCATACGGTACCCGACCGACTTCGCTGGGGCATATGGGCCTATTCGCACGCCTCTGTCAAGACGCCCAAGGGAATCAAGGTTCCCGGCGGGTCATATATCTCCTGGGCTAATCAGGGAAAACGCCTCTTGAGCAGCGACGATGTGGCTTTTCTCAATTCAAACATCAGCGATGCAGTCATCGATGCGCACAACACGAAAGATGTCTACGGTCCAACAATCGTCTACGCGCGCAGCGCGGCTCAGTGGCAAGCTCAACACGCAAATCCTGATCACCATGCAAAGGAGTGGCTCGACGAGCAGGTTGGATCAGTGGTCAAATGGCCCATTCCTGTCCTGTCCGCAACACGCATTGAGTGGCTGCCGCGGGTCGATTCCGACATGTTCCTTCTGGGGGCCGCCTCTCACCTCACCGCAGATGAAAGCAGAGAGATTCACCGGCTGGCGCGGCTTGGCACACCAATCGCGCTGATTGGCAGCCCCGGTACCGGTTTTGATGCTGCCCTGCAGGACTTGTCCAGTCTTCAAAGCGAGGGTGACAATTCTGCCCAGGCATCGGTTCTCAAAGGAACGGCTTCGAGCTACGGAGCATCCCTGGCACGCAACGTTTCAGACCAGTTTCCAATTCAGCAGGTCCTTTCAAAAAACAAAGTTGCCGTAAATGCCAGTCTCGTCTATTCCGTTGAAGGAAGCCCTGCACTGGTGATAAACCAGGGCAAGCATTCTCGCGTATTGACCTGGGACCCTCCGGAGTTCTCAGTTGAGTGGGACACGAGACTGCTCGACCTATGGCGTGGCAGTGCGGCTCCCTACGTACTGGCTGCAGGAGCAGTAAATGCCCTGCTCACAGACTCAGGCGCATTGCACGCCGCGGTCATTGATTCGAAAGAAGCGATGAACCTGACGTCGTGGCAAACCCGGGACGGCAGGATTCACCTGATGGTGGGCAACCTCGAAGAGGGCCTGAGCGACGACGCGGACGCAAGCCGCAAAGCCACCATCGAACTGCCGCTCAAATGGGGAAATCCCACCTGGAAAGCCCTCTGGTCTGGAGCAAATTTCAACCAGCAAGGCAACACCATTCACTTCAATCTTGAACAGGCTCGCTCGGCACAACTTGTTTCAGAGGGCGCGAAATAAATCCGGACGAAGGGCATCGTGTCGAGTCACACGTCAGTCCCCTTCAGTCCGGCGCAAAAGCGCAACCCCCAGGGCTGAGTCCCAGCTTCGCCGCTTCATTGCGAAGCCAAATCGGCGTGCGAACATCGAATAGACAATGACTTCCTCCGACGCATCCTCAGCCTCGCCCATTGCCCCTTCCGGCTCCAGCCATCCCTCTGTGCATTTTGGCTTCGAAAACACCTACGCTCGGCTGCCGGAGCGCTTCTTCGCGAGAGTGGACCCCACCCCCGTCACAGCTCCCGGCCTGATCAAAGTGAACCTCGAGTTGGCCCGCAGCCTTGGCCTGAACCCCGACGAACTCGCCTCGCCGGAAGGCGTCGAGATTCTCGCCGGTAACCGTGTCGCTACGGGGTCAGAACCTCTCGCTCTCGCCTATGCGGGGCATCAGTTCGGCCACTTCGTACCGCAACTGGGCGATGGCCGTGCCAACCTGCTCGGCGAGGTACGCGCGCGCGATGGCAGCCGCTACGACATCCAGCTCAAGGGCTCAGGCCCTACCCCGTTCTCCCGACGGGGCGACGGCAGAGCCGCCCTCGGCCCAGTCCTGCGCGAATACATCGTCAGCGAAGCCATGGCGGCGCTCGGCATACCCACCTCGCGCGCCCTCGCCGCGGTCACCACGGGCGAACGCGTCTTCCGCGAAGCCATCCTGCCCGGAGCGGTCTTCACCCGCGTCGCAGCCAGCCATCTACGTGTTGGCACTTTCCAGTATTTCGCCGCACAGGGCGACACCGATGCGATACGCACCCTCGCAGATTACGCAATCGCCCGTCACTATCCTCAGGCCGCACAGTCAAGTCACCCGTACCGGGCGTTGCTCGATTCCGTCATCTCTCGCCACACCCGCCTGGTCGCCCAATGGATGCTCATCGGATTCATCCACGGCGTGATGAACACCGACAATACCTCCATTTCCGGCGAAACCATTGACTACGGCCCCTGCGCCTTCCTCGAAGAATACGATCCGCTCAAGGTCTTCAGCTCCATTGACCAGATGGGCCGCTATGCCTATAGCAACCAGCCTCTCGCCGCGCGCTGGAACCTCACCCGCCTCGCCGAAGCGCTACTGCCAATCCTCGTCGAAGAGGCGGGGAGCAAGGAGGCCGCCATCGCCTCTGCGAACGAGGCGCTGGCCGCCTTTGATCCGCAATTTGAAGCTGCACGTCTTGCCGGCTTGCGCCGCAAGCTTGGTCTCTTCACAGAGCAGGCGGGCGATGCCGCCCTCGCTGAAGACTTTCTGAAGCAAATGGCCCTCAACCGCGCCGACTTCACCCTGACTTTTCGCCACCTTTGCGACGCCGCCACCGGCAAGGAGGGCGATGAAAGGGTCCGCCAATTCTTCACCTCCACCGGTTCCTTTGACGCCTGGTCCGCCCGCTGGAGAGAGCGCATCGCAGCAGAGGATGCATCACCTCAGACCCGCGCAGCAGAGATGCGAAAAGCCAATCCCACCTTCATCCCGCGCAATCACCTTGTCGAAGCGGCACTGAACGCGGCTGTTACCCGGCAGGACTTCAAGCCTTTTGAAGAGCTCATCGACGTCCTGTCCCATCCCTACCAAGACCAGCCAGGCCGGGAGCGATACACCATACCCGCTCAGCCTGATGAGGCCGTCACCCAAACCTTCTGCGGCACATAACTCCGCTGCCTGCTTGCAACTCCGGTCCCAATTTTTGCTCGCAAATCATCGCGACGCAGCTATCTGCCCGCGCTCAAATCCCGGCGATAGCAAAGCGCATTCTGGCCGTGGCCATAAAACTCAAAATCGATGCCGGTTTGCACAAAACCTGCCCGCTCATACAGTGCAATCGCGTTCTGGTTCTTCTCATCCACATGCAGGGCAATCGCTGCGCACCCAGCTTCGCGCGCACTCACTACGGCGCACTCCAACAGCGAAGTCGCAACGCCCATCCGCCGGAATGCCGGCAGCACTTCAATTGTCCAGATGTAAGCCGTTGTTGGCTCGTCTTCCCCACGCAGCCCCACCATGGCAAATCCAGCGCGAATATTGTCCACAATGCCAATCCATGTATGGCAATGCGGGTCAATCGTCAGCGAACGCGTCAGCGCCCGGCTAAACCGCACCGATGGAGGGAAACACACTTCCTCAACCGCAAACAGTGCCGGCAAATCTTCGGCCTCAAACAACCGGCATGTGACAGCACTACCCGCTGGCATTTCAACCTTTCAATCTCAACTCAAAATAAGAAACCCAGGTCTCCACCAGCAACCTGCGCCGTGAAGACCTGGACTCAGTGTTCCAAAAAGGCTTGGGTTACACCTTCGCTTCGAGATCCGTAATCACATCAAAGAACCGCTGATCCAACCGACGGTTCATTGCCACAGCTTCCTTGATCGTGATGTCTGTGATGTCGGTACCCTTCAGCACCGCAATCCGGCCCCACTTCTGCTGGTGCACCATGTCGATCGCGTGCAGGCCATAGCGCTGACCCAGCAAACGGTCATAGGCCGTGGGCGAACCGCCACGTACCAGGTGACCGAGGTTCACTGAGCGAGTCTCGTAGCCCGTCTTCTTTTCAATCAGGTCGGCCAGTGCTTCGCCAATGCCCGACAGACGCGCGTGACCAAAGGAATCAACCTGCGCCGCGCCAACCACCTGGCCACCGCCAGGCAATTCACAACCCTCAGCCACCACCACCACGCCATAGTGCTTGCCGCGGTCGTAGTTGTACTTCAGCAGCGCCGAAACATGGTCAATGTCGATCGGCCTTTCAGGCACCAACACAACATCTGCACCACCAGCTACGCCTGCCGCATAGGCAATCCAGCCCGCATCGCGGCCCATCACCTCAATCACCACGACGCGGTTGTGCGAGTCAGCAGTCGTCCGGATCCGGTCAACAGACTCGGTCGCAATCGCCACCGCGGTATCAAAGCCAAACGTAGCGTCCGTTCCGTTGATGTCGTTATCAATGGTCTTTGGCACGCCAACACCAGGGATGCCCGCATCCGTCAGCGCCAGGGTCACTGACTGCGTATCGTCGCCGCCCAGGGCGATCAACGCGTCAATTCCATTCGCACGCAACACTTCCTGTACCTTTTCAATGCCGCCCGGAATCTTCTTCACATTGGTGCGCGAAGAGTGCAGAATCGTTCCGCCCAGCAGCTGAATCCCGTCCACCTTCTCCAGCGTCAGCGGAATCCAGTTGTTGTCCAGAACTCCGCGCCAGCCGTTCAAAAAACCAACAAACTCATCGCCATACTTGTTGATTCCCTTCTTCACTGCGGCATAGATCACTGCGTTCAATCCAGGGCAATCTCCGCCACCCGTCAACAAACCAATCTTCATCACTCGTCTCCTGATATTTTTTATCCCCGGCAGCAACCTGCGCCACCAGAACACCAACTACAGTCTACCCGTTCACCCCTCGCCCGGCACCTATTTTGAACTGTCGATTAGTGTGCTTTTGGGGGCTTATCCCCGCTCACATTGAAAACACTCCATCACGACTCGCCCGATGCATCACAATCGAGTTGTGTATCTGAAACCTCAGGACTAATATCGTTTCGTATCGCAACTATGCCCACTTCAAATCCCCCCACGAGGTTCAATCGAATGAAGCCTTCGCTCAGGCTCGTGGTCGCTCCTGCAATCACCATTCTCTGCCTCATCGCAATCATCTTCGTCTGGCACATCCTGCACCCAGCCAAAAACCCACTCGTCCCAGGCAATGATCCCAAAGATGCGCAGAGCATTGGCGACTTCGATGCCTTCCAGCAGTCGCTCGCCAGCCGCGTCTTTCAACGATTCGGCGCCGATGCCTCTGGCAATGACTTCAGCGTTGTCGTCGCCACGACCGCCTATCCCGTCGGAACCCTGCTCCGCTCCAGCGGCTCTGTTCCCGCCGACCTTACCGACTGCGTCCCCCAGTCCGCCCCCATCGCTTTTCCTGCCGAACACCTCTTTCCCGCCTACACACTTTCGTCTGACACCGCCCTCTCCGCCAACCTGGGCTCCCACGCTATCCAGGGGCTCGACAGCGCCGGAGTCGACCTGAGGCAATCCTCCACAATCCGCTACACCATCGAGAAGACGGCCATCCAAATCATGGATGACCGCTCCGTCGAAACCGTGACCGCGCAGGGCGAATGCGGCAAATACATATCAGACCATCCGGGCATGCGCCTCATTCGCGGAACAGTCATGGGCAAGATCAGCTTCACCGTCAAAGTTGACAATCCCGCCTCGGTCAAGGCGCAGCTCTCGAAGATCGGGGGATTCAGCATCAACGACAATCCCGGCTCCTCTCTCCTCACTATTTCTGACGATGAGAGCCAGCCCATCGTTGAGCTCCTCTCAGAGTTCAACCACGCTCCACCCGGCTCCAATGCCAATCCAACTCCAAAAGCCATTGCCTCAGCTTCTATTGACCGCTTCCCTGCGTCCATCCATTCAACCCCCACTTCATCAGGCGTCACCGGTTCCAAGGTCTCCTCCCCTCCTGGAACCATGCCAAAGAGCTCCGGTCATCCGGTAATCGTCAGCCCTCCCCCTCCGGTTACGCCTACCGTGGTCGCCCACATGTTCATCCAGCAAGACAAGAACGACGCTCCCGATGCAGGCACAAAAATGATCCACAGCCTCCGCGCAGCCTGGCCCAACGCCAACGTTGAAGCGAAAGCACAGCTCATTCCTTCAGAAAAAATGCCCGAAATCGCCCAGGTACGCTACTTCAACGCCTCAGACCTCGATCGCGCCACCAAATGCCTCAACATCCTCAAATCCACCTACCCCAATAGCCGCGTCGTCCGTATCGGTCTGCCCTCCCCTGAGGGTCAGCTCGAAGTCTGGCTCCCCAAAGTAAAAGCCCACCCCTAATCTCTTTCCGCACATCGTAGACTGACGAATCCCCATTTCCGGGACCAGCAGCATCTTCATCCGGCACTGAATGCAAGCTTTCCGCTCACAGCTTTCAGTCGATCGCCGCAAATGCACGCACTCAATTTGCCTTGATTTATGCGGGATTGATTTCGCCAGGCAACGATAGCTTCCAAAGCAAGGAATACGGGGACTTGATCAACACAGAATGGGTAGTTCGCCTAACGGATCACAAAACCCTTGGTTCCTCTCCCGCGAAACAAGTATCCCCGGCGTTTTTGCCGCCGGAGATCTCCGCGCCGGAGCCATGAACCGCGTTGCATCTGCCGTCGGCGAGGGCTCCATGGTTGTTCGCCTCGTCCACGAGTTCCTCGCCCTCACCTGAGCATCGCCAAGCCTGCAAATCACCGCTGGAAATGCCATCCTCCATCCTGTAAAGTGAACGGCAATGAATCCCTACCCATCGCGCAACCTTGAAGATCAGGTAGCACTGCTGACCGCGCGCCTCTTCCGCATGGAACAGGCCCTTCGAAGTCACGGCATCCTGCCCCTGGAGGAACGCCCGGTCGCTCCAGAAACTCTCCATGTTACCGTCACCGCTCCCGGCCAGGTCGCGCAGGAACCCACACCACCCCCTCCTCCGCCGCCACCCCGGCCCGTTATCCAGCCAACGGTAGCTGCCCCCGCCTTCACTGCGGCCCATCAACACGACGAGCGCTCCCTTGAGAGCCGCATCGGCTCCCAGTGGTTCAATCGCATTGGCATCGTCGCCATCCTCATCGGCATGGCCTGGTTCCTCAAGCTCGCCATCGATAACCAGTGGATTGGCCCCCTCGGCCGCGTCTTCATTGGTCTCCTCGCCGGCGCTGCCTTCATCGCCTGGTCCGAACGATTCCGCAGCAAAGGCTACGCGGTCTTTTCCTACTCCCTCAAGGCCGTCGGCAGCGGCATCCTTTATCTGTCGCTGTGGGCCGCTTTTTCCCTCTTCCACCTGCTGCCTTCCACCGTAGCCTTTGCCGCCATGATCCTCGTCACCGCCTTCAATGCGTTCATGGCCTGGCGTCAGGACGCGGAACTCCTCGCCCTTTACGCTATCGTCGGTGGCTTCAGCACGCCCCTGCTGCTGTCTACCGGCGAAAATCACGAAGTCGCCCTCTTCTCCTACCTCTTCCTCCTCAACGCCGCCACTCTACTGCTCGTCGCCCTCCGCCCCTGGTCGCGTCTCCTCTTTGCCAGCGCGCTCGGCACCTGCTTCTTCTTCGTCGCCTGGTACGCGGAGTACTACTCCAACGCGCAATTCAACACCACCGCCTTCTTTCTCACCCTCTTTTTCCTCGTCTATGCACTCGCGCCGTTCCTTATCCAGACCCATCCCTCAGACGATCTGAAGCAGTCCGGCTGGGACGGTCTTGTGATCGTCATCCTCCCCATCGCCAACGCTGCGCTCACCTTCATCGGCTTCTATGTGATGCTCGAAGCATCCAACTTCCCCAGCGCAGAACCCTGGCTTGCCGTCACATTTTCCGCCATCTACCTGGCCCTGCGCCGTCTGCCTGCACGGGGAAAACTCAACGACAACCTGCCGCTGTTGGATTCTCTTCACCTCGCTGCAGCTGTCGTCTTCCTCACCATCGCCATTCCCCTCAAAGCGCATGGCCGCTGGCTCACCATCGGATGGCTCGTCGAGGGCGCAGCCCTGCTCTGGGTCGCCCACAAGATGCGCACCCTGATACTCCGATGGCTCTCCCTGGCCTGCCTGCTGCTTGGCCTCTGCGCGCTGCTCGCGGTCGATCCTCCGGCTGCGACGACACCACTCTTCAACGCACGCTTCGGCACCTACTCTGTCGCCATCGCTGTCTTTGCCTTCGTCGCCTGGCTTTGCTACCGCGCCCCCGACGAAGAAAGCTCCGAACACGCCATTCCCTGGACCAGTCTCGGCCTCGTGGCCGCCCTGATCACCAACGCGCTGCTGCTCGTCGCCGTCAGTCTTGAAATTCACAGCTTCTGGTGGTCCCTCCGCTGGCATGGCGACGACGCATTCGCCCACGACTTCCACATCTACGCCCAGTTCACCTACTCCGCCTTCTTCATGCTCTACGGAGCCATTCTGCTCACCGCTGGATTCGCCCGCCGCTCCGCATTCCTCCGCTGGCAGGCAATGATCCTGCTAGCCGCCACCATCGGCAAAGTCTTCGTCGTCGATGTCAGCGAACTCAGCCAGGGATTCCGCGTCCTCAGCTTCCTCGGCCTCGGCGCGCTCCTGCTCGCCGTCAGCTTCATCTACCAGCGCGACTGGCTCAACCTCCGCAACCCCTCCACCGCTCCCAGGGAGGAAACGCATTGAAGCCGCTCCCCTGGCTCGCCCTATTCGCCCTGGTCAATGCAACACCAGAAATTCGCTACTTCCACTACCAGCGACCGCTCCCAATCCCGCCTGCCCGGTCAGGCCAATCCTGCGTCTCAATCCCGGCGGAGATCTTCGCCCACGCCGCTCCCAGCCTGGCCGATCTGCGCCTTTACGCCAACACAGCAGAAACGCCCTACGTGCTTCGCATCGCTCCTTCAGCGACCATTGCGCCAGAGCTCCAGACCTCCATGTCGCCCCTCAATCTCGGCCAACAACACGGGCAAAGCACCTTCGACGCCGAGCTGCCCAAAACAAATTACAGTGACGTTCAATTGAACATCACCGCGCAGAACTTCATCGCAACAGCCACCGTTTCCGGAAGCCAAACCCCTTCTGGAGGCGCTTCGACAAAGCTCGGCTCCTTCACCGTCTTTGACCTGTCCAGCCAGAAACTCGGCCGAAGCACCATTCTTCACTTACCGGAATCCAACTTCTCCTACCTGCATTTCCAGATCAGCAGCCCCATCAAACCCGAGAACATTGCCGGGCTCACCATCAACCACCTCACCGAGGTAAAGCCCCAATTCACATCGATTGCCGAATCCACCCGGTCCGTCGCAAAGAATCGTGCTTCCATCTTCGAATTCACTCTGCCCGCCAATGTCCCCATCGACCGGGTCCTCTTCATTCCCGGCCCCCAGCCCATCAACTTCAGCCGGGGAGTGGATATTGATATTGCTCCAGCGATCCAGCCCTCAAATCACGACGATGGAGCAGGGTCGGCCGACCATCTCTCGTCCGGCAACATCCTGCGCATCCACACCACCCAGAATGGCCACCAGATCGACGAAGAGCATTTAGCCATCGACTTGGTCGGCACACCGTCCGCCGCCACAGCACTCGTCACGGTCACCATCCACAACGGTGACGACCAGCCTCTGAATCTGCAATCAGTTCAGCTTCAGATGCGCCAGCGCTCCCTTTGCTTCGAAGCGACCCCCGGCAGCAGCTATACCCTCGATTACGGCGACCCCGCTCTCGCAGCGCCCCAATATGACTACGCTTCTCTCTTCACACCCCAGGCCGATGCCATCCAACCCTCCGCCGGTCAGGAGACTTCCAACCCGCAGTACTCCTCCAGATCAGATACCCGGCCCTTCACCGAGAGGTATCCCGCATTGCTCTGGGGAGCGCTCATCGCGGTCGTCGCACTTTTGGGAGCGATCGCATTCCGCTCCGGCAATTCCCTCAAAACCTGAGCCTTGCCGATAATTACGGCCCAAAGGCGCATCATCAGAATCAGCACCAAAATCTTCCGTCAAACCAACAGTCAGGAGTACCCCAGATACAGAGAACACCACCAAAACACCCCAAAATGCGCCCAAAACACACCATTTTTTGCCTCTAAATACATTTAAATCAATGCTTTACGCGAAAAACCCCTACCCCCCCCTCTTATCGACCATTTTGACCATATTCCTTTTGCTCCTTCGGCAGTCTGCGTCTTGCCTCGGGAAAGCCAGTCCAGTCCCTCAGGCAAGCTCACGGGCAGCCCCCTTTCTCTATTCTCAAGCCCTGCACTTTATCAAGTAGTAAACAAATGGTCGAGTAAACTGCGCCGCCATCATGCGCAACCCACAGTCCTCCCAGATAGGCTGTGAGAAACGGTCGGCAGGTGTTTCAATAGAACTACATGCCCCAGACCGGAACCATCCTGCTTCTTTCGTTCCTCGTCTTCGTAACTGCCATTCTGCTTGTCATCTTGCAGCTTACGCGGCTTGGCTACCTCGTTCGCACTTCGATCCCTGATCGCCCACGACGACGCATGTTCCTCTCATCGGTCGCGTTCTTCGTAACTTTTCTCGGCGTCCGGCTGCTCGTCTATCTCGTCGTTCATGGAGATGGGCCCTTCGACTGGGTCATCGTCGGCGGAAGGCACATCCATCACCTTGTATGGGGAATCCTCATCCTGCTCCTGGTCGGCTACGGATGGCTGCTCGACCTGGGCCGCGCCCATTCGCCAACATCCATCCTGCTCAGCCGCATCATGTCCATCGCCTACGGAGTTGGAGCCGCCCTCACGCTCGACGAGTTTGCCCTCTGGCTAAACCTTGACCCCGACGCCTACTGGGTCAGAACCGGTGGACGCCTGAGCATTGACGCCGTCATCCTCTTCGGCTCACTGCTCGTGATTGGCGCCTGGGGAGCGCCCTTCTTTCAGGCCCTCAAACGCCTCTGGGGAAGAGGTGGCCGTCTGAGACACCATATGGTCAAACCGATTCGTCGCGTGCGGTGGCCTCGTCGGCATAAAGGTCCGCAATTACCTCCGCGTATCGCTGACTGATCACTCGCCGCTTGAGCTTCATGCTCGGCGTCAGTTCCCCGCCCTCAAGAGTCCACTCCTCGGCCACTACCCTGAAACGCTTCATCGTCTCAAAGTTCGCCAGCCCACCGTTTACCTGCCGCACAATGTCGTCAAAGAGCGCAACCACTCGCGCGTTCGCAACCAGTTCACTTCGCGTCGCAGCACTGATACCCTCCTGGCGCGCCCAATCTTCAAGCGCTGCAAAGTTCGGCGAGATCAGCACTGACGCAAACTTGTGCCTGTCTCCTACCATCGCGGCCTGCGCTACCAGGAGACTTTGCTTGAGTTTGCCCTCGATCGGCTGCGGCGCAATCAGCTTGCCGCCTGAGGTCTTCAGCAACTCCTTTTTGCGATCGGTAATGTACAGGAACCCATCGTCGTCAATCCGCGCAATATCGCCAGTCGAAAACCACCCTTCCGCAACCATCGTCGCCGCCGTTTCCACGGGCTTTTTCCAATACCCCAGAAAGACACTCGGACCCCGAACCAGCAACTCTCCATCGGCTGCCAACCGGCACTCCACAGTCGGCAGCGGTTTGCCGACCGAACCCATCCGGTGCGCAACTGGCGTATTCAGCGCGATCACTGGCGAAGTCTCCGTCAAACCGTAACCCTCCAGCACGGAAATCCCCACCGACGCAAACCAGTTCCCCGTATCCATTCCCAACGGCGCACCACCAGAAATGAACCGCTCAATCCGTCCGCCAAACGCCTCACGAATCTTTGAATACACCAGTTTGTCCGCCAACTTCCATCGCAATGACGAGGGCTTGCGACCGGCATGTATATCCTCGCGAAACCCCGCACCCAGCCCAACCGCCCAGGCCAATATCCGCTTCTTTACCGGCGAGGTCGCTGACTTCCCTTCCACACCCTGACGCACCTTTTCGTAGACTCGCGGCACACCCACCAGCACTGTCGGCTTGACCTCCTTCAGCGCCTGAATCAGCTTTTCAAACTGCGGGCAATAGGCTACCTGCGCGCTGTTGAAGAACATGGCGTAGTCAAGCGCCCGGGCCGTGATGTGCGAAAGCGGCAGATAGGATATGGATGAATCCCGCGGCCCGAAGCCAAATTCACGCGTCGAAAGACTGGTGTTGACCGCAATACTGCCGTGCGTCAGCATCACGCCCTTGGGTTCACCGGTCGTCCCCGATGTATAAATCAAGGTCGCCAAATCCTCTGGTCGCGCCGACCTCACCAGGGCTTCAAACTCTCCGTCCTGCAACTCTTGAAACCCAGGCTTCTCCTTCAGCAGCGCACTGAACATCTCCACGTCGCTCGGATTCTGCACAAAATCCATCATCACAACGTGTTCCAGTGCCGTGCCTGCGCGCACCGCCGCCACCTTCTCATACATCACCTGCGTCGAGACCACGATGACCCGCGCACCTGAATCTCGCAACAGTTCCCCGATCTGCTCCGCAGTCAAAGTCGGATAGATCGGTACGTCCACCGCCCCAATCGCCAGCACGGCAAAGTCGGTAATCTGCCACTCCCAGCGGTTCTCGCTGAGCAGCGCAATTCGGTCTCCCCGCTGAATGCCCCATTGCAGGAAGGAGTTCGCGAGAGCGCTTACTTTTCGGTAAACCTCCTCCGAAGAGATTCCCTGCCACTCCCCGGCAGCATTCTGCCACAACATCGCGTCTGTTCTGCCGGAGCCCGCCACTCGCAGGAAAAGTTCGTTCACCGTCTCGATTGCCGAAAAACCGCTCATAATCCTCACCGCCAAATCCGTCAATTACCAACGAGCCAGTGTAGCAGCGCTCGTTAAGCTCCGGCGCATATCCGCGCCAACCCCAAAAGACGCTGCTTGCTTGAAATTCACCCTTTCGGCAGAAACGGGTGAACTCATTCAAAATGGAAAGCAGTTAAGATGAAGCAACCTCCATGAATGAATCGCAAACATCCCCTGTAAATGACGTGCCGACCGCGCCGACCGCACTTTCGATGCGTGAGGTTCTGCGCATCACGACAATGCGCCGCCTCTGGTACGCGCAAATTGTCTCCAACTTCGGCGACTTCCTGGCCCTCTTCGCGGTCATCGGCGTGCTCGCCTTCAAGCTCCACGCCACCGCCCAGCAGGTCACCGGCGTCCAGATCGCCTACCAGGTTCCGCTCGCAGTGCTCGGCATACTCGCTGGAGTTTTCGTCGATCGCTGGCCGCTGAAACGGACACTGGTATCGAGCGACCTTATCCGTGGTCTGCTCTGCCTGCTGCTCATCGTTTCCACGCAGATCTGGCATTTCTACCTGATCCTGGCCGCCATCAGCATTGTCTCCAGCTTCTTTGGACCAGCCCAGGGCGTGGTGATTCGCGAAGCTGTACCGCTGCACGGGTTGCGCAGTTCCAACGCGCTCATGCAGCAGGTCATGTTCATCATGCGCATCGTAGGACCCGCTGCCGCTGGCATGCTGGTTGCTTCATTCGGAGCCAGAGCCTGTTACTGGCTCGATGCCGCCAGCTTCATCGCATCAGCCTGCTTCATTGGTTCCATCGCGATCAAGCGCTCCGCAGCAGTGCACCATCACACCGTTGCAGAAGACAAGGGAGCTGTCGCCAAGGTCTGGCACGACATGCAACAAGGGCTTTCGTTCATCTTTCATCATGCCGCGCTGTTGTTTGTCATCCTGGCTCTCGCTGCCGGAATGTTCATCATGGGTTGCTTTGGGCCATTGATTGCCGTGTACGTGCGCGATTCGCTTCATGCTGGAAACACCATCTATGGGTGGGCCAGCGCGATGATCGGCGTCGGCATTCTCTGCGGCATCAACCTGCTCAATACATTCGGCACGAAAATCAAGAACACGGTGCTGGTATACTCCGGCCTCTCGGGCATCGCAGTTGGCCTGGTGCTGCTCACCGCAGTTACACATATCTGGAGCACCCTGATCGGAAACTTCCTCATCGGATTTTGCGTCGCCGGGATCATCATCCCAGCTCAGACGCTGATGCAGCAGGAGACACCGCCGCACTTGATGGGCCGGGTCGGTAGCACGATGATGTCAGTCATTTTCTCGGCGCAGATCCTTGGTCTGCTGCTTTCGGGCGCGCTTGCACAGGTGACGAGTGTTCGCCATGTGTTTGCTTTATGTGCCGGAATGCTGGCTCTTCTGATTCTTGCCGGGAAACTCTTTATGGAGCCAAAGGCCGCCTGATCATTCAGATAAATGAGGCGCCGCCGAGAGCAGTAGCTTCGGCGGCGCCTTGTTGTTGACATTGAGACAGTCTATTGCGTGGTAAAGGTTGAAACGACGCCCGGAGCATAGAACGGGTTTCCGGCGATGTCGGTCAAGTACCAGTTTGGATTCGACGTCACAAGGTCGTAGATGGTTGCAGCAGTAAGCGGTGCTGTCGGCGTCACCTGCACAGTCTTGTAATCGGCTGAGATGGTGATTGTCGCAGGCACTACGACCGAGGTGTTGTGGTTGCGCAGGTAGATATGACCCGTGTCGATCAGAATCGGGTTCATGGCAGTGCTGAAGGTGAGCGAAACGGCGGGTGTTGCCGTGTTCACCCCGGTTGCGCCATTCAGCGGGCTTGCCGCTGTCACAGTGGGGTTGGCCCATGCAAAACTCGAACCCGTCGTGAAAGTCCGAGTAACGGGAGTCATCGGATTGCCGTTGTAGTCCTGTACTCCGGAGATGTTGTAGGTGTAGGTGGTATTCGCCTTCAGCGACCAGGGCAATATCACTGCCACCTCGGTGTTGCCATTGTTCAGGGATACCCCAATTGGTATGGGACTTCCACCGTTGGGGGTGAGCGTGATATTTCCCAGCGAGTTGAGAGCGATTGGCTCGCTGAAGAGAAGTCCGAGACTGGTGCTGTTCCAGGGACCATTGTTGGTATTGATCGGCACATTGGTCATGGCGTTCGGCGGGTTGGACTGGATCAGGACGGGACCGGTAACGCTTGGGCCGCTGCCGGTGTAGAAGACTGCTGTGGAGTTGTATTGCCCATTGCCGGTGAGATCGATGGCACCACCGCAGGTGTAGTAGAACTGCGCGTTGGCCGCGAGACTGGCGGTCGGTGTCAGGGTTGCAGTGAGCAAGTCAGGCGAAACGGAGTAGGTGACTGGAACGTGAGTTCCACCGGCATAACTGTAGATGTAGGTGTTACCCGCCGTGATGCTGCTGGGGTCCATGGGCTGTGAGTAACGGCAGTTGAAGATTGCATTGGTCGCAACTCCAGTCTGCCCGTAGGCGAAGTCGAGAGTCACCGTCGGCGTGGCGTAGTCAGGCATCGCCGCGGTTGTGAATTGCGTGGTACTGGAGTTGAAGAGGTTGCCCGCATAATCCAGCAGCCCATTGAGACTGACCTGGATATTGGACGATGGCGGCAACCCGTTTTCTGGTGTGAAGTTGGCGCCGATGGCATCATTGCCACTGTAGACGAAGGACCAGCTACCATGAACAGCGCTGCCGCCGTTGCTGACCTGTGCGGTGGTCGGATTGACCGAGGTGCGATCGACCGGCTTGGAAAAGACGAGTCGAATGTATGCATTGGTGCCTACATTGACCGAGGCATCCGGCGGCCCGACGGTGACGGTTCCGGAAGTTACGTCAGGGCCAGAGTTCGTGGTGAAGTAGGTGGTCCAGCAAGAGCTTTGAGCCGCAACGCCGTTGGTGCCTTTGACGGATGAGTTTGCGCAGACGTAGTAAGTTGTGGCCGGGGCAAAGGGTGCCGTCGGTGTAAGTCGAACCAGCTTTGGTGATGGCTGCGTGATGGTGACGGGCAAATTTCCATTGAAATACACATTGCCGGCCAGAGTAGTGCCATCGATGGGAAGACTGAACAAAAGATCAACGACGGCATTGGTGGGTACGTTGCCTGATCCGTAACTCGGACTGACCGCTACGATTACGGGCGCATCGGTTGAAGGATGGGCCGTGGGCTGAATGTAGAACGTACCACTGTTGCCGGTAAATACGTCGCTGTAGATGTCTCGCACGTTGGAGAAGAACCATTGAACGACGGCCCCGCTTGGGAAAGGCACACTGGGCGTGTACTGCACCTCAAAATCACTGGCCAGCGAATGAATGGTTCCGGCGTAGACCTGCCCGTTGACGGTGACGATGAGGTTGCCCGCCAGTGTGGTGGGATCAACTGGCCGATTGAGGAAGAGAGTTAGCAGCGTATCGGTGGCAACCCCGGTCGCATTGAATGTTGGGCTGACATTGTTGACGGTGCCATTGCCGGTGGCGGGATTGTAACCAGTGGTGAAAGTGCTGGTGAAGAGGTTGGTGAGTGAGTTGCCCGATGGATCGGTGATGCCGCCGGCAGGCAAGCTGATGGTGAAGTTTGTTCCGACAGGGAGCGTACCGGCGTTGAACGTCATCGTTCGGTCGTCGGCTGACATGGTGATACTGCCGCGATCGAACAGACTTTGACCTGCAAAAAGCAGAGCATTGTTGCCGTTGCTGTAGACACTGTAGGGATTGATGGACTTGTTGAATGTGACGGAAACCGACATGTCCGGGCGAACACCTGTCGCTCCGTTCGCCGGATTGACCGAAAGAACCTGCAAGGCCGAGGTGTCTGGCGAGCCGGTGACAACCGTGAAGTAGACAATTTGCTGGTTGTAGCAGCCGCCATTGAGGAATACATCACCGAGTACGTCGGTCGGGCCGCCGCACTCTCCCATGTAAATGGTCGCTCCAGCCGGATAGGGACTGGTGGGCGTGAATGTTACCTGGTTGCCACTGACGGTATAGGTTCCGGCAAGGCCGTAGTTACTGTTCCACGAATTCATGACCAACAGAGTGTTGCTATTGACAGAAGTCGGATTCAGTATCTGGCTAAAGGTGAGAATGATGGGCTGCGTTGCCGAAACACCAGTAGCGCCGAGTGGGATATTGGTGCTGACGAGAGTCAATCCTCCACCGGATGTAGTGCTGCCTGTGGTGAAGGTACTATTCAGCGGTACGACAGGGTTGCCGACTGCATCCCAGAACCCGCCAACCTTGACGGAATAGGTGATATTCGGCAACAGGGGGCTGGCCGGCGTGAAGAGAAGCGTCTGGTTATTCGGTTGAGTCACTGTTCCAGCGACGGCGTGATTGAGATTATCCAGCAGCCGAATCGAGGTTTGATTCCAACTGAGGGGATCGATTTGCTCGCTGATATTTGCGGTGATGATTGAGTTGAGCGGAATGCCTGTTGCTCCGCTGCCGGGCGTGATGGCGACTGTGGGTCCGGCAACATCTGTGCCGCTTGAAGTGTAGAAGTAGATGTCCAGTTGATTGCCATTGTTACCGTTCTGGTCCTGGAATCCACAGCAAGCCTGGAAGTGGTAGCGGGTGTTTGGCAGCAGCGGACTCACCGGCACCAAGGTTACCTGCATACCATTGGACGAAAGCGACAGGGTGAGGGGGACGAACTGTCCCGTATCGGCAAGGAACATCCGGAAGGTGCTGTTGGAAACCGTGATCGGGTTCAACGGCTTGTTGAAGACGATTTTGGGTGCGACGTTGGTGCCGACCGTGGAGTTGTTGGCGGGTGCATAGGTAACCGCAGTGGGCGCTCCCAGATCGAAGGTTGACCCGGTGGTGAAGCTGTTTGTCACGGTCGCGACAAGGTTGCCTGCTGGATCTTTGACGCCGGCGATGGTGAGCAGATAGGTAGTGTTTGGAGCCAGCGGAGCGTTGGGAAGGACCTGGAGTACGGAGTTGCCCGCGATGAGAGAGGGCGTGGCCGCGACCGGTGTTCCGCCGGTTGAGAGCACAACGCCGCCAAGAGTGTTGGGGTCAAGATGTGCGGTGAATTGCGCTTGAATCAGGACGTTTGTTCCAACGCCTGTGGCGCCATTGAGGGGGTTGAACTGAACCACACCAGGCGCTACTGACGCACCGGTGAAATCGGCATAGAAGTAGAGGACCACCCCTTGAACTCCGTTGCCAGCAAGGTCAGTGCCTCCAGTTACATAGAGGTAGTACTGGCGGCCAGCGGCTAATGGAGCCGTAGGCACGAGGTAGGCGACGGACTGGTCGGCGCTCCAGGAGAGCGTAGCGGCGACATTTGTGCCCAGGAGCGTGTCATAGATGCGAATGTTGCCGGTGTTGAAGGTGGTGACATCCATCGATTCGCTGAACTGAATGGTGATGGCTGAGTTGGTGGGTATGCTCTCGTTGCTTGTGACGCTGGTCCATACCACCGTTGGCTGGTTAAAGTCCGGTCCAGGCCCAGTAAGGAAGTTGGAAGTGAAGTTGACTGCGTGGCCCTGCTGGTCAAGAACATTGGTGAGTTTGATGACCAGATTTGCGCTGCTCGGAAGCGGAGCATTGGGCACAAACTGCACCCTGGTGTCATTGGAACTGAACCAGTAGCTGCCCGCCAGAGGCGTGCCGCCGTGGGTCACCTGGAAACTCGAACTGTTGATGCTGACCGGATCAATCGCCTTGCTGAAGACAACTCCAGGCTGGACGTTGACGCCAACATTGCCTGCGCCATTAAATGGTACCGCGCTGAGGACATTGGGAAGCGATGTATCAGTTGTTGTACCAGTGTAGTTATACCAACTGGTCGCCGTGGCTGGGACGCTGGTGGAGCTGTGCAGTCCCGCTGTGAGATAGGTGTAAATGTAGGTGCTGGCGGAGAGGTTACTTGCGGGAACAATGCGCACCACGTTTGGCTGGGGCATGGAATAAGTTCCAGCTACATGCAGGCCGGTGCTTGAGTCATAGAGATAGATGTTTGAGCTATTGACAGTTGCCGGATCCAGGGGAGTGTTGAACTGGATGTCAAATTCAGTATTGATTGGAATGGTGGACGTATAAGCCGCAGGAGAAACGACTTGAACAGCGGGCACCAGGGTGCTGGTATCCCCGGCGACATAGAAGTAGCCTGAAGCGGAGTTGATCTGTGTGCCGTAGGTGACGTCGGTGAGGCCGCCATTGGTCCACCACTGGATCAAAGCGCCGGGCGTGAAGGGAGTGGAGGGTGTGAAGACGAGCGTGTAGCCGTTGTCAAGCACCTGGACATTGCCGGTGAGCGCCGCGTTATTCTGAGCCACCTGGATACCGTTACTGGCGCCGGCCGGGTTGATGGGAAGGTTGCTGAAGAGCACCAGCGGAGCATTGGCATCGATGCCACTGCTGGCGTTGCCGGGGCGCGAGGAAATGATGGTGCCGTTGAAGTTTGAGTCATAGTAGGTGGTGGTGAACTGACTGCTGTAGTTAGCCAGCGGATTGCCTGACCAATCCTGAATGCCGCTGTTGAGATATGCAGTCATTACCGAGCTTGAAGGCAGCGGGTAGCAGTTGAACTGGATCGAGGAGTTATCCTGCGAACGGCTGTAGCTGGTGCATGTAGGGCTCTGCGAGTCTCCAGTAAAGAGTGCGAAGTCGATGCCCGCGCCGCTGTTGACGGTTCCCGGATTGAGAGAACGGTTGAAGGTGGCGGTAACCGGTGCGCGGAGACCCACATTGGTGGCTCCAAAGGCCGGCGAAAACGCAACAACCTGGAATGAAGTTGCAGGTGGTGTGACGACGCTCCCGGTCGTGAACTGGAGCCACTGAAGTCCATAGCAGCCAGGGTAGGTATCTCCTGCTGTGTCATATGGCCCGTTGCAGTTGCCTACGTAGATGCTTGTGTTGATTGGGAAGGGGCTATCAGGCGTGAAGATAACCTGGCTACCAGTGACCTGATAGGTGCCTGCGAGTATCTGATTGCTGTTCCAACCAATCATGACCGGCAGTGTGCTGGAGCTAACCGTTGCTGGGTCAAGTGGATGGTTGAAGTTGAGCGTGATGGTCGAGTTGGTGGACACGCCGGTTGAGGCGCTGGTCGGGGTCGAGCTGACGAGGGACAATCCGCCGGTAAAGCTTGCGCCGCAGGTCTGGATGCTGGCCTGCAAACGGAAGGCTTCATAGGAGTTATCGGTCGTTCCCCATTGCAGCGAGAGTGTGTTGAGGCCTGCATTGAGGTCACCTACCGGTAGCGGGATCATCAGCGGATAGAGGCTGCCCGAGGAGCCGATTTGTGCGGTAATGGCGTTGCCGTTGAGCAGCAGGGTTCCGTAGTCATCAATCCCCACTCCGCCGACGAGACACAGGTTCGTCAAGCTATACCCGGTCAGGTTGAAGGTGGTGGAGTATGTGCCGAGGGTGTTCCCAGTTGTGCTGTTTGGATTGATCGCAACCCAGTCGGAACCGGGACCGTTTGCCAACCAGTAGTTGTACCAGCCCGTGTCTCCCGGCCCGACGACCTGCAGAGGCTGAGCGGTACTGCTCCCGTTGGGTACGACGACCCAGTGCCCGTCATTGGTATTGTTGGCGGTAATCAGGTTGCCGGAAGCATCGAGGCCTGTCGACAGGATCACAGGTGCGACAGTGGTGGAAGTGGTGAAGGTGCTGGTTGAGGTGGAGCCAATATTCCCGACGAGATCCTTATAACCACTCACCTGAATCGTGAACTGAGTATTGCCTTTGAGCAGTGCGTTGGGTACGAAGGTCAGGGTCATCTGATCCGCGCCCACGGTTGTGGTACCCGCCAAAGCTGCGCCTCCGCCGGTTGGCGTCACACGGATGACGTTGAAGATGGCGGGATCCATCGGTTCGTTGAAGTGCACAACGACCTGTGCGTTAATCGGAACAGACGTGCTTGCGTTGGCCGGGAAGACGGACTTGACCTGGATAGGCACAAGGTCGGTTCCCGCGCCTGTTGTGAAGTATCCATCCACTCCGTAGAGATAGTTTCCGTCGATGTCGTAGCTGGTACCCGAGCTCATATGAACGCGGTAGTAGGCATTCGGCAAAAGCGGTGCGCTTGGGGCAAACGTGGCGCTCTTCGCGTCGGAGGCAAGACTGACTGTTCCAAGGATGTACTTGCCTGAATCGGCGTTGTACATCAGCAGTGAACTGGTGTTGATGTTGAGTGGGTTGACGGGCTTTGTGAAGAGTATCTTCGGCACAAAGTTGGTGCCCACATTCGTTTGGTAGTTCACGAAATCGATGGAGGCGTAGTTGCTGGCGGTATCGGTGCCGCTACCGGTAGTGAAGCTGAAGGCCCCGGTTGTGACGACATTGCCAGCTGTATCCGCGAGAGGCGAAGCGTAGCTCACCGTGTAGGTCGTCGATGGCGATAACGGGGCTGTGGGAGTGAAGGTGAGGATGTTTCCAGGTCCCCAGCAGCAGGTTGCCTGACTGTTCCAGGCAAAGGTTCCAGCAACGGGCGTGGCACCATGCTTGACGGTCACTCCGCTGACCGTTGATTGATCCATATCCGCGCTGAACTGCAATTGAACCGCGACATTGGTACCGACGCCTGTGCTACCGGCGCGCGGGTTGGTCAGGACAACAGCAGGTGGCGTTGTGTTGGCCGAGAACGTGGTGTAGAGATAGACCGTGTATTGGCCGAAAGCATTGCCGGCCGCGTCTTTGATACCACCGTTCATCTGGAAGTAATACTGTGAGTTCACCGCCAGCAGAGAGCTCGGCACAAAGGTCAACACGCGACCCGTTGCATCAAGGTTCACAGCGCCGGGTACCAAAACCCATCCACTGGGGTTGGTGGTTAGATACATTTTCACCGTCGCCGTCGTCAACGTGGTCCTATCCATGGGCTGGCTGAAAACGGCGATGATGTTGCTGTTGATCGGCATCCCGCCCGCATTCGCGCCAGGGCTGAAGGTGATGACCGTAGGCGGAGTAATGGCCGGGGCCTGCACGGTAAAGCCGCCCGGAATATGCTCGACCTCGGCACCCGTGGTGACGACCACATCCTGCGGCCCTACGGCAGCGCCCGGTGCAACCGCGATGGTAGCGGTCAGTGTGGTGGGATTGGCCACCACGACTGGACCTGCAACTCCCGCTGCCGCTCCTCCCACGCTCACTTCAGGGCCGAAGCTCGCCTTGGTTGTTGCTCCCCAATTGGTGTACTGGCCGGTAAGGGTCACGTTGACGGTGGCCCCGGGAGCCCCAATATTTGGGTTGATTTGCGTGATGATCGGGGTTCCCGGCGTGACACTGAAACCACTGTTGAGCGTCACGGTTTCGCTGTTGGTGGTAACCGTAATGTCGCGGCTGCCAACCGTTGCATTGGCCGCGACCGTCACATTGGCCGTCAGCTGGGTGAGGCTGCTGACGGTGACCACATTCACCGTGATCCCAGAGCCAAAGCTGACCGTTGAAATCCCCTGCTGGAAGTTGGTGAACTGGCCTGTGACCACGACATTGGCCGTTGATCCTGCCTGCGCGGAAACGGGGAGAGCAGTCAACAAGGCTGGTACGCCAGTGAGCACGGTAAAGCCGCCTGTAATGCTGGCTGTCTCAGCATTGGTGGTTACCGTTACGGTGCGCGAACCGAGGGTTGCGGTGGGGCTGATGGTGATGTTGGCAACCGCAGATGTCGAACTGCTGACCGTGGTTGAATTGACCGTGATACCCGCGCCAAAGCTGGCATGGCTGGCGCCGTTGACAAAATTGGTGAACAGCCCGGTGAGGGTGACATTGACGTTGCTTGTCCCCTGCGTGCCGGTGGGTGGGTTGACGACGGAGAGATGCGGACTACCACCATTGACGGTGAAACCGCCGAGAATCGTTGCGACTTCGCCGCCGGTTGTCAAAGAGACGTCATAGGCAGCGAGAGGCGTTGAACTGGGGATGGTGATGTTGACTTTTGCATGCAGAGCATCGACGACAGTAATGCCGGTGACCGAGATGCCGCCGCCAAAAGCTGCTGAAGTGACACCGGATGCGAAGTTAGTCTGGCTGCCGGTGACCTGGATGACATAGGAATTGTTTTGGCCGCCGGAGGACGGGCTGAGGCTGAGGATGGCTGCCGGGCCGCGCGTGACCTGGAAGCCATTGGTGAGGGCAACGACCTCTGCCCCGGTGGTCACGGAGACGTTGCGGTATCCAAGCGCGGTAGTGGGCTGAACCGTAATGTTGGCAACGATCTGGGTGGCGCTGTTTACCGTGACTGAATTGACCGCAATACCGGTGCCGAAGCTGGCGGTGCTCGTGCCGTTAACGAAGTGAGTGAATGCGCCGGTGATGGTGACGTTTTCGCTCTGGCCCTGGGTTCCAGTGTTGGAAACGGCAGCGAGCAACTCAGGCTGGGTTTGAGTAATCGTGAAGGCGTTGACCTTGGTTGCTACTTCGCCAAGAGTGGTCGTGGTTACGTTGACCTGGCCTGCTGGTGCATTGATATTCACAGTAATATTCGCCGTAATCGAGGTTGGCGAATTGACGGTGAAGCTGTTGACAAGCACGTTGGGGAAATTGAGTAAGGTTACGCCCTGCTGCCAATGGGTGTTGATTCCATTGATCTGAACTGCTGGCAGATTGACGGATTGTCCACCAGTGGCCGGTGTGACGCTGTTGACGACCGCCGGCCCAGGCGAAACATACATCGCGTACGGAAGCGTCAGGATCTGGGTGCCGGTGCTGACGGTCAATGTGCGGTAGCCAAGGTCGGTGGTGGGCTGCACATAGCCGTTGACCGTCAGTGTCGAGTCTCCGGTGACAGAGACGTGAGTGATCGTAACGCCGAGACCAAAATCGACAGTCGGTGGGTTGGCGAGCCAGTGCGTTGCCTGGCCAAGGATCGTGAAGACGGCCGAACCCTGCTGCGGCACCGAACCTGGTCCCGAGGAAAGCAACAGGGGCGTTCCGACCTGGACGACGAAGCCGTTGTTGATATTTGCCACTTCGCCAAGAGTCTGGGCACTCGCGCCGGTGGGCCCTATTGGCGCCAAAGCGGGCAGAGCCAATGTAAGCGTAGCGTCTGTAGCACTGTTCACGGTGGTGCTGGTGACGACGATTCCAGCGCCAAAGCTGAAGTGTGTCGCGGGGTTCCAGTGAGTGTTCTGCCCGGTGACATCGACCGTGATCGTGGAGCCCTGAGGTGCAGTATTCGGCGTGATGGCAGAAATGAGCGCAAGACTCGGTGTCACTGAGAAGCCTGCACCGCTGACCTGAACACCCTGCGTGGTTGCCACAACGCTGCGGCCGCCAAGTGTAGCCAGTTGATCGACACTGATGCTTTGCGTGGCGATCGTGGGCCCGAGAATCGTCGGCGGACCGTTGACGGTGATGCCGGGGCCGAAACTGAATGAGGTGGTGTTATCAAAGGTCGTGAATTGACCAATGATATTGACCACAACGTTTTGCGCGCCCTGCAGAGCAGAGCCAGGATCGACGATGCTCAGGGTTGGGACGCTTACAACGACGTTGAAGCCGGCGCTCTCAGTTTCAGAGCCAGTGGTGAAAACGATCAGGTTTGATTGCGCATGGGATGCGGTGATGGTGATGTTGGCGATGGCGCTGGTGGGGCTGGTGACCTGGAAGGTATTCACCGTAATACCGCTGCCAAAGGTAGCCTGAGTGCCGGTGGTTGGATTTGGATCCCAATGGGTATTGGAGCCAGCAAAGCTGATGGTGAAGGTCTGACCTGGCAACCCGGACGACGGCCAGTAATAGGAGATGTACGGCGTAGGCGGTACAGGCGTGTAGACCTGGAAGTTGCTGGTAAGCCCCTGTGCGCCGGTCTGGACGACGACCGTGCGATATCCATCCTTGGCCGCGGGATCAACATTGATGACCGCCTGGATGGTGGTGTTATTGCCAACGACGTAGGAGGACACAGTTACGCCTGGTCCAAAGCTAACGGTGGTATTTGCCTGCGTCCACTGGGTATAGATGCCATGGATCGTTACCTGAAGCTGGCTGGTCCCGGGGGTGGCGTTGTTGGGCGACAGGTAAGTAATCACGGGAACGCCGCCGGTGACGACAAATGCGCCGCTATCAACGAGCGACTCTCCGGCGGTGACCATGTAGACGGATCGCGCACCTGGATTGGCTGCTTCAGCAATCGACATATCGACAGTGGCGCTGGTGGGGCTGTTGATCACAACCGAATTGATGGTGATATCGGAACCGGCACCAGGAATCCAGAACTGGGTAAAGTTCTGCGCCCAGTGGGTGTTCGCACCAGTGATGTTGAAGACGACTTCCTGACCTTCATTGCCCGTGGCCGGAGCGACGTTGGAGATGATGGCAGGCCCGGGGATGATGCTGAAAACGCTGGCGGTGACAATCTCACTGCCGGTGCTGCCTGGGGGTGAATTGGGCGGGCAGGGATTATGGGTATCAATCAGGTATTTGCACGGGACACCCGGCGTGGTGACGGTGACCGAGCGCCCGCCCGCATACGACAGCGGATCGATGCTGATGTTGACCATCAGATCAGACGAATCGGTGAAGGAGATACTGTTGACCGTAATCCCAGCACCAAATGTGGCGGTACTGGCGGCGCTGAAGTGGGTGTACTGGCCCACGAGATGGATGTCAAGATTTTGAACACCCTGTTCCGCCTGGTTTGGCAGTGCTTCGTTGAGCGTTCCCACACCAGGGGTTACCGAGAAGGCAAACTGCTGAGTTGCAACTTCGCCATAGGTTGTCATGGTGGCAGTTGCAAAACCGGTCGGAGCTGCCGTGGTGACCGCCAGTGCAACCTGTGCAGTTGTGGGGCTCGTCACGTTCACGCTGCCCACATTGATGCCGGGGCCAAAGTTTGCCGTCGTCACGCCAGCGATAAAGTGCGAGAAGGAACCAGTAACGGTGACAGTCTCGGTGGAGCCTTGAACGCCAATATTTGGGCTCACTGAGGTAATCTGCGCCGGACCTTTTGCGACGCAGAAGACCCCAGGTATTCCGGTTACCTGTTCGCTGCCTGTCGTGATCGTGATGACGTGGCCGCATGGGGAGCCATAATCGACGTATGCGTTGGGGCTGACGGTAATGCTGGCAGTCAGATTGCTGGAGTCAATGACGTTGATTGAATTGACCGTGATGTCAGCGTTATATGCAGCCGAAGTTACCCCTTGTTGCCAGTGAGTAAAGCGGCCCAGCACCTGCACTGTGAGGGTAACGCCCTGCTGGGCAACGTTGGGCGTGGTGGCGAGCAGGGTGGCAAAGCCCTGCTCAATATCGATGGCCTGCTGGAGCGTCACAACCTCGCCATCCGTTCTTGCCGTAAGCGGGACAAAGCCGACGGGTGAACTGGAGAGAACAGTGATCTGCACGGTGGCCGTGGTCGGACTGTTGATGGTGAGTTGGTCGATGAGGACGCCGCCGCCAAAGCTGAAGGTGGTTTCACCCTGGAGCCAGTGAGTGCCGACGCCGACGACATTGAGCGTGGAAGTCTGCAATTGCGCTACAACCCATGGCCCGGAGCCGCCGCCGCAGAAATTCACGATATTGCCGTTGCAGTTCTGCACGGCCGGTAGCACGCTGGCGATCAGCGCGGCGTTGGGCGTTACAGTGAAGCCTGCGCCGCTCACGATCTCTGAACCCGTCATAAGGATGACGCTGTTGCCACCTACGGGAGCAGTGGGAGAGACCGCAATGGTGGCCGTAGCCGTGGTTGGGCTGGTTACGACAAAGTTGGATACTGTCACCCCAGCGCCGAGGATGGCTTGAGTCTGTCCCTGCACCCAGTGGGTGAGCGAGCCAGTGATCACGACGTTTGCGGTTGCGCCCTGTGCCGCGCTCGACGGCGTCACACTGACAATCGTCGGACTGCCGGGGCCGTCCACGGCAAAGCCAGAGATCACCTGCTCCGTGCCGGTGTTGACAAAAACTGTCTGCCATCCGGCTGGCGAGGGCGTAGGAGTTCCAGCATTTGAATAGGTGGTCGTGATATTTGCAACCAGTGTGGTGGCCGAGTTAACCGTCACGCTGTTGACGGTAACGAAAGGCCCAAAGAGAACCTGGGTAGTGCCAGCCGCGAAATGAGTATTCGAGCCGGTTATGGTCACGTTCATCGTGGTACTTTGCGGCCCGTGGTACGGCGACACATTGACGATCGATGCGGGATTACTTGTGACGTTGAAATAGGTGCTGACGATTTCGCCGCCAGTGGTAAACGTGATGGTCCGCAGGCCCAGCGCAGCCGTCGGGGTAAGTGTCACGGTTGCTGTCGCGCCTACCGGGCTGGTAATGACAAAGTTAGAGAGGGTGACGCCCTGCCCACTTATAACTGGCAGTGTCGTGGGACCAAAGTGTGTGAACTTCCCGGTAAAGCTGACACTCAGCGTTGTTCCAGGCAAGCTATTGGCAGGACTTACCGTCAGCGTTGGTGTCTGGGCATAGACAGAAATGTTGGCATTGACGATTTGTCCGCCAGTGGCCATGTAGAACGCAAATGTACCGACCGAGGTATCCGTAGACACACTGATGTCGAGATTGGCGTGGGTAGCGTCAACGATGGTGACCTTGTTGACCTGAATATTTTCAAATGGGGATGGATAGAAGGCAGACTTCGTTGTGCCCTGGACCCAATTGGTATTCAAACCGACGACAGCGAGGGTGACTTGCCCGCCCTGCGGCACACTGTTAGGCGTAACGCTGATGATCTGAGCGCTTGAGGGCGTAACAGTAAAGCTGAATGGGAACTCGGTCGTTGCGCCGGCAGGGCCGCTGACGAGGTTGGCCGCGACGCCGCCCACGTTCGCATTCTGCGAAACAGTGATATTGGCGGTGACGACGTGAGGCGAATTCACCGTAAGCGAGTTGACGACAATGTTGCCTCCGAAGTTCGCCAGGATATTGCTCTGGTTGAAATTCGTAAAGGAGTTGCCCGTGATGACCACGTTGAGTGTTTGGCCCTGGATTGCCGTGCTTGGTGTGACAGAGAGTAGAGCTGGTGTCGCCCCTGTGACGGTAAAGGCACTGCCGAGCGTGGCAATTTCGCCGCCCGTTGAAACGGTGACACTCTGGACGCCGACCGTCGCTGACTGAGCTACCGCGAGCTGCGCAATTGCTGTAGTTGGGCTGGTCACCTGCACATTGCCCACGATGACGCCGCCGGAGATAGAAACCTGTGTCGCATCTTGCAGGAAGTGGGTGCCGGAAGCAGTGAGCGTTACAGGCAGACTCTGCCCCTGGGCCGCCACGCTGGGGCTCACGCTCAGTAGGGTCGCGCTATTCGGTCCAATCTGAAAGGCCTGAGGTCCGGAAGTCGCAAATTCCCCGCCCGTGACCAGCGTGATGGAGCGATAGCCAATCGGGGTGGTATTGCTGATCGTAATGTTGGCAACCGCGTCGGTGGGGCTATTCACCGTCAGTGAATTGATCGCGATGCCATCGCCAAAGTTGGCATACGTAGTGCCGCCAACAAAATTGGTGCCAACGCCCGTCAAGTCCACATTGAAGGTCTGCCCCTGCTTGCCAAAGCTTGGCGTGACCGCCGAGATTGTATGCGCATTCGAAGCTGAAGCAATGATGAAAGCGGAATGTAGTTGCGCGACTTCTGTACCTCCACCTGCCAGTGGAGTCGTGACCTTGATGTTGCGCGCGCCCGCAATCGCCGAGGCACTAATCGCCAACTGAGCCGAGATGGAGTTTGCTGTTGTCGTCGCAGGATTGGGAACTGTCGCCGTGATGGCGTTGGGGATTGCGCTGCTATTGGTATCGACAAAGGTGATCACGGAAGCCGACGAGAAGTGAGTCCAGGTATTGCCGGTGATGGTGGCCATCACAGTAGCACTTGGGCTGCCGGCCCCGGGCGAAACTACGGCAACAGCCGCTGGCGGATTCGTTGTACTTGCCGATCCGAGCAACTGCACCACAAGGGGCGACCCCACGGCCGCTGTATGCATCACGGTCAGCGAACCGGACAGTGGTCCAGGCGTGGCTGTGGCGCTGGGGGCAAAATTCACCGAAAGAGTGCATGTGGAGTGGGCCGCAATGACACCAGATGCGCAATTGCTGGTCGCTTGAAAATTGCCCGCCGGGGTGAGAGTGAAGCTTTCTGATTGGTTCTCGTGATTCGTTAGAACGATGTTTTTAACCGGGCTGATGGTGCCCAACTTCTGCGCAGAGAAAGTCAACGCACCAGGCGTCAACGTGAGTGGCGCATTTCCCATTCCAGACAGGTTGACCACCTGCGGGCTGGTAAACGCATCGTCATATACTTGCACCTGACCCGCACGTACGCCACCGATGGTTGGTGCAAAGCTGACCGTCAGGTTGCAGGATGCGCCGCCAGCAAGCGATGCCGGAGCAATCGGGCACGTTGTCGAAGTCTGCTGAAAATCGCCATTGATCTGGAAGCTGGTGATATGAATGGGCGTCAGCAGGTCCTGGTTTTTCACGACAATTGTCTGGTATGGGCTGGTGCTGCCGACGTTTGCCGCAAAACTGGTCAGCGACAAAGGCGTCACTGTGACCGGTGCAGAACCAGAACCAGAAAGTGGAATCGTCTGTGGGCTGCCGAGCGCGTCATCGACGAGACTCAGCGTGGCACTGCGGGTTCCAGTGCCAGACGGCGAAAAAGTGACTGCCAGGGTGCAACTAGAGATTGCTGGAAGTGGCGTCGGTGCAGCCGGGCAAGCACTGGTGACTGCGAAATCACTGCTGTTGGGCCCGGCAATCGCGATTGAAGATATCTTGAGCCCGATGTTCTGCTTATTGGCGACCGTGATCGTTTTTGCGGGGCTGGTCGTGCCTAAGAACTGCGATGTGAATTTAATCGGGTTGGGTGTGACAAGCACAGGAGCTACAGCAACGGCAGACACATTGAAAGCAAGCGGACTGCCGGGAGCATTGTGATTGATGTTGATCGTGCCCGTTTGCGGCCCAGTTGCTGACGCATTGAGGCGCACAGCTATGGTGCAGGAGGATGTGGCTGGCACGGTCAGAGGCGCCAACGGGCAGGTGCTGCTGCTGTCCAGCGTGTAGTCGCCGGCAAACCCGGTGATTGAGGCGATCGCTAACGGCGTGATCTGATTGTTTTTCAGTGTTTCAGCAAGAATGACGGGCTGACCGACAACTGCATTACCAAAATTGAGATTTGTCTGGCTTATTGAGACTGCCGCAATGCCGGTGCCTCCCAGGCTCGCGGTGATCGAACTCGGCGTGGCATCCTCATTGATGGTCAATACAGAGGGTGGCACTGCACCCAGGGACGACGGCGTAAAAATAACGCTGACAAGACAACTGCTGCGCGGCGGAACCGGTGTGCCAACGGCGCACGTGGTGGTACCAGGCGCAATTGCAAACGGCGCGGGCACAGTAATCGATGAAAGATTGAGCGCGATGGCCTGATTGTTAATCAGCTGAATGTTTTTGAAGGCACTCGTGGTGTTGACAACCTGATTGCCAAAATTTGCCCCAGTGGGCGCGAAAATCACGGCAGGTACGCCAGTGCCCGTGAGCATTGCGAATTGCGGACTGTTGGCGGCTGAATCCAGCACGGTGATCTGCCCGCCGGCAGCTGCACCGATGGCCACGGGATTGAACGTGAGCCCGATCAAACAACTCTGCCCGGCGGCCAGAGTGCCTCCCGCAATTGGGCAGGTGGTCGCGCTGCTTGCGCTTGTATCCAGAGCGAATGCTCCGCCAATCAAGACGGAGTTGAGCGTCAGGGGGGACGATTGATTGTTTTTCAATGCCACCGACTTTGCCGCACTGGTTGTGTTGACGACCACAGTGCCAAAGCCGACGGAAGCCGGGCTGAGGGTCACAGGCGCAACGCCGACCCCGGTCAAAGCAACGGTCTGAGGACTGTTGCTGGCATCGGTGGTGAGTGTAAGAGTTCCAGGCGGCTGCACACCGATCGAGGGAGGCGTGAGAGTAAGGCCTATGGCGCAGGTTTGACCAGCCGGAAGAGTGCCGGGGTTGGGGCAGGTGGTAGACGCAGCAAGCGCAAATCCGGCACCGCCGGAGACAGCCAGTGAGGAAATATGGAGAGGGATCGCCTGAGTGTTTTTGAGCGAGACAATTTTGATTGAACTAGCCTGATTGACAACGACGTTGCCAAAGTTGACCGTTGTGGGAGAAATCGCAGTCTGAGCTCCCCCAAAACTTGCTGTAAACAGGCAGAAAAGAGCCGCAATTGAAGGCAAAATCGCCTTTTGAACTCGCCGGGTAACAAACAGACCACTACGTAACATGGCGCAACTCTCCTAAATTTCTGCCTGCGCAATTACAGCGCAGCAATACTGACGCACGACGGTGAGCCGAACCCGTCATAGTGCGGCAGTGATTGAAATCGTTTCATGAAAAATTCCGGGTGATGTACAGGCTTCGCTGTAGATGGCTTAAAGTAAAGCACTTGCAGGACTAGTACCGCACAAATAGACTCAATGTGCTCTGACTGTTGGGAGCGGCTGGAACTAGTGCCGAAAATCCAACTGGGTTTATACCACACGAATAACAGGGCGGCAAGCTAATTTTCTTTCTCAGCATTTTTGACTCGATCAGCATGTCTGAATCGCAGAAGTGCCCGGCGGAGCGCTACTGAATATTGACCGAAATCTGAACAGAACCCAGACTGAGTCCGCTGGAAGTCCCCAAAACTGTGAATATGTAATTGCCTGCAGTTGTTGAAGGCGGCACTGGCCCCGTCACGGGCGCACTGCCCGAGTTGCAACTGGAAATGAAAGTTGCCAGCATAGCCACCGTGACGAGTTGCAGCATCTTGCGGGCCTTGCGAGGAGAGGCAAGCATCCAGAAGAGACATCCCAACGTTAAACCGCCAGAGACCGGGCCGAGCATGCCTCGTATCTTGGCTGGTGCTGACGGGTTCGGTATAACACCCTTTCGAGCTACGGTTGCTCCGGGACCGGAGGAACTGACACTTACTGTTGTAGTTGTAGCACCTGAGCTACTCAGGACAACCGATCCCGGTATAGAGCAAGTCGGCAAGTTTACTGGATTGTCTGGAACCCCTATAAGCGTGCAACTGAGGTTAACCGTCCCTGTAAATCCGCTTCTGGGCTCAATCGTGAGAATCGAAGAACCCGACAAGCCCGGCTGAGAAATCGCTATATCGCCGCTTGAGGTCAGCTTAAACTGCACGCTGTTGGCGCTATTCATTCCTGCGACCGCCGCAGTCAACGCCGGCAGTGCATCTCCGTTCCATGCAGGGTTCAGCAGCCCATAAGCCTCGGGAGCGCCATATGTTCGGCCATTTCCTGTAGGCTGTGTGCCATTGATTGGCCAGTACGATCCATCGACACTGTTTGACTGCAAAAACTTGGTTACATATCCAAACCAGGTTCCGCCGTCAATTTGTTTGCCGCTCACGACACAGGTAACAGCAGTGTTACATGTACCAAACTCACCCAGCCACAGTGGCACTGTCGGACTGCCAGTTACAAGGTATCCCCACCGTGGAGTAATTCTGCTGACGTAATCGTTGTAACTGCTCAAACCTGTGTAATCAAAGCCGTAGTCGTGCGCTGAATAGACCAGTTGATTGGCAACGTTCAACTGGACTGGCAGCGCGGCAACACCGGAAAGGTCAAGCGCATATCCCACGCCCTCCGCAAAAATCAACAGGTGGGGGTTGACTCCGAGAACTGCATTCCCTCCCCGTTCCGCCGCAGCATGCCAGTCCGTCGAAGCGTCCCCGCCCCAGGTGGCAGTTGTGCGTGGCTCATTACGCAGGTCTGCGCCGATCACGAGTGGATTGTTCTTGTAGCGCGCAGCCATTCCCTGCCAATCGGCAATCCACGCTGACTCAGGGAATCGGCTGTTGTACCAGAGCGTGTTGCCATCGGAATCGCTGCAGCAAAACTCCGCATCGCTGTTATGGTTGTCCAGAATCACCATGATTCCGGCACTCGTCAGAGCGCTTACCACCTGGTCCAGAATCGTGAGCGCATTTTCGCCCTGCAAGCTCGAATTTGCCGTCAAAGCATACCCGGCAACCACTGGATTCGTCTCGTACATCTGGTTTGACCAGGGCAGCCGCACCGTGGTGAACCCAAGGCGCTTGATATGGGCAACAATACTCTCCAGTGGGGCGCTTTCCAATCCTCCCACCACAAAGTCTGCTGACTCAGTACCGTACCAATTCACCGATTTCAGACGGACTCGCACCCCATTGCTGTCGACGACAGTTGCTCCGACAGTGTGCAGCGGAAATGCCGGCTGAGCAAAGGCACTTGGAGAAAGACAAAAGAGCACCAAAAGCAAAAGCAACGAGCAGGCACACAACTTAGATATGGAACATGACGGCATCTGATGCGCAGCGATCAATTCTGCAGAAATATCAATCTCCTTTGGAGTCTTCATTGACCCAACTCAAGCAACACAGCCAATCTCAGGGAGCAATCCAGTTGTAGCGCAATTGCTCCCTAGCCAATGCATCAAGTATGCGGGCATACTCATGATCATTTCATGGAATTTGCTGTTTGGGTCCGTTGGAGGCTTCGAGCCTTCCTCCGCGAATCCACTCCAGAATGGTCTGATACTGATCGCTTGATTCGTTCCCATGCCAGCGCTGTCCGCCGTTGTGCGTTGCCAGGTAATCGCCTACATTACCCGCACTGTCGCTTGGCCTGGTTGGCTTGATCACCAGCAGGCTCCGGTCCGGGTTGGTGATATCCACGACCCGCATGGCGTATTTGTAATTCTCCTTGCTGTCCTGATCCGAGAAGGAGCCCTGTGCATTCGGCGGCTCAAGCTTGAAAATCACGTGGCTTGCATGACAGAAGACGCATGCCTTGCCATCGGGCCCAGGCTTGGCCAGAATCGGCTCGACCTTGGAAACAAAGAAGCGAAAATCGAGCACCGCGCCGGGCTGTACATCCTGCAGCGCGTCCGCAAGGCTTTTGCCCTTGAGAACACTGCTCGAAATCAGCTTGAGACGCGGATTTGTCGAGGCCTGCAGCTTGTCCATCGCGGCACGAAAATCGTCCCGCTTTTCGACGCCCTTCACTTTACGCAGTGTATCCAGTGCAGCGGCGCTTACGTTTGCATCGGGATTCAACATTGCTGCCAGAATCGTATCGACGACAAGCGGATACTCCAGCGGCTCCTTGACTCTCATCGCGGCGGCGTGACGATTCAGGTAGTCCTGATCCTGCGAAACCGCGCCACCGGAGACACCCAAACGCTTCTTGAGAAATTGGGGATTGCTCGCCTCTTCCATCAAAATGCTCAGGGCAGACGCATTCAAGCCGGCGTACGCAGCCTTCACGGCCGTTGCTGTATCCGGATCATTCAGGAAGTGCTCGAACGAAATACGCACAGCGGCCCTTTGCACCTCCGGGCTGAAGGAATGCAGCCCTGCAAGCACTTGCTCCTGCAGCTTCGGCTCATGCACCAGATTTGGGAACGAAGATGCTGCGTCGAGTATCTCCGCATAATTCTTTGGCCTGGGCTTCGCTTCAAGCATCGCTCTTAGAGCGTCCTGCACTCCGGCCTGCTGCTTCCATGCAGAGCTCTCCGGCAGCGCCGCGAGTAGCGGAAGAACCACAGCCTGGCTGTCAGGGTTCCCCTGCTTGAGAATTTCGACAACCTTGTCTACCAGATGCGGGTCGGGAGCGGAAGGCGAATCAAGATTCAGAATTCCCCGTTGCCCACCCTCATAGACATAACGTACCGTCTGCCGCACATCGGCATTCGCATCCTCTGAAAGATTGAGAGCCGCCAGAGTGAACCGCGCGTCGCCCGCTTCGCTCAACGTGCTGCCCGCTTTCAATACCTCAATCTTCATCGTGTCGTCTGCGCCCTTGAGGCAGTCGAGCAACGCGTTTTCAAGCTCCGGCCCAGAGCTCTTGAAGAAGTGAATCAGGTCGCTGTCGTTGCCAATGCGCGTCTGGAAGAACCCATTGTGCACGTCGTATTTGAAGTTGACGGTCTCGCGATAAGGAGAATATTCGTATCCAGCCCGATGCAGGTCTGGCACGCCGGTAATGTACTTTGTGAGCACTGCCGGCAATCCAATCGACACCGTGTCTGCCTTCATCTCTGGCAAGGCATAGTGGCGAATATGAAAATCCCACAGCGCGTTGAGGATGCCCTCGCGCCCCAGCGGTGTACCCTCGCGCAACACCTTGGCGAGTACCTGCGCCTGATCACGCACAGCTGCTTCATAGCCTGTGTTGATGCGGTCCTTGTCATCGTCTTTTGAACTTGCCCTCACCCAAGCCGAGAGGTAGCCCGTGTTTTCGTCGAGCAAGTTGTAGACGCTCTCCTGCAGACCGCGGCGCACCATTGCGTCGGTCTCAGTGTTGAGACGCGTTGCCAGGGCTTCAAGCGTTCCGCGGCGAACCTCCGGCTTGTCGATTTGCCAGTAATACCAGCGCCACACTCCGCCGGCCGCTTCAAAGCGCACATAAGGAACAGGGTCGTTCAGGTCCTTTTCGAGAGCTGCCAGCAAATCCGTGTCGAATGTCAGATCGCGGAAGTGTTGATTAAAGACTCGAGCAGCACCCCAGCGTGTGCGTGGGTCAGCAGAGCCGAGCGCAGCCGCGAGCAGTTTGCGCCCCTCAGGTGCCGCATCCTGCCGCCGCGACAGAATCATTCGAACGGCATACGCCGAAGCGTTTTGGACCATCTTCGTGGGGTCGCCCAGGCCCTTGACCAGGGCAGGCATCGCGCCCGGATCGGCCATGTGACCAAGCGCGCGCGCCGCTGCCTCACGCGCCAGAGGCTGATCGTTGTCTGTAAGTACCTCGCGAATCTGCCGCAATACTGGCTCTGATGCAAGGTCCCAATACTGGTCAAGCTGCTGCAAAAGCAGCGGTAGATCATTCTTGGCGAGCGTCGCCGGTGGTGCCGGATAAGCTGCGTCCCAGTTCTTTGCCTTGGTCGGGCCGGGGTAGAGCGTCGACAGGGCCATCACAGCAAACTGTGTCGCCCGGAACGGCGTGTTAAAGCCCTGGTAGACCGGGTCGCCTTCCCAGCTACCCTCGGGACGCTGAGCGGCAAGCATCGCCTTCACAGCAAGCGCAAGACGCTCGTCCGTCTCGGGATGATGACCAGCCTCCGCCAGCGCCAGAACGGCATTGTATGAAATGAAATCAGCTGCCTTTGCCTTCTTGTCAAATGGGTACGGCCACCCGCCTTCAGGCGTCTCGTACTCATAAAGCTTGTCTACCAGCGCCTTGATCTGGGTGGCGTATTTCTCGTGGTCCAATTCAGAGAGCAACATGATTTTCCAACTAAGGTCGATCATGTTCTTTGGCTCGTAAGGCAGCGCAAGTTGCTCGACATGATCGCGCTCTTCCAGCCAATCCTGCTTGTGCGTTTCTTCATAAGCCAGATTGAAGGTATGCCAGCTCTGTTGCGCAATCTCAAACGGACTGACATCCGGCTCGCAACCGTCGGCCTCATCGCCGGGCATAACCTTGAGCCCCTTGTAGTGAATCTTCAAAAAGTTCGCGTAGGGTAAGTCGAAGTCCTTGCGCGGCTTGTCATGAGTAACATTCTGCTCAAATGCGTGCGCTATCAACGGCAGTCGGCTGGCCTCGGTGCGAGCCGTATAAATCATGCGTACCCAATTGGTGTTGGGTTCGCCATAGAGCGGCCTCGTGTTGTTGTAAATGCGATCGGTAATGAACTCAAGGCTCGCGCGCTGTGTCGGCGCGTAACCGTTCTGAACTGCCCGTAGATACCCGCGCGAAGTAAACTGCGATGGATGGCACGCGATGCAGAGCTGCGTTTCAGAGTGCTGCATCGTCGTGCGCATCGCGATGGATCCGCGACGAGGTGTATTTGATAACCAGCTGTCGCCCATGTTGATCAGAAAATCCATACCGGCGCGCACTGCGTCATGCGGATCCTTGTTCGGCGGAACATTGTACTGATAGGTGTGTAACTGATACGCGGGGTGGTTGGCGGCCACGCGCACATAATACTCTTGCCCAGGCTGCAGGATTCGAGTACGGAACTTATAAAGTCCTGGATAATTCTGCGTCGCTTCCACCTGATAAACAAACTGACCTTCATTGAACGGAACAACATCCTGCTGACCGGCAGCATCCTTGCCTAACTGGAAGATATCCACATCCAGTGGCACATCGCGGTCGGTTACGTTCAGCACAAAGTAGACGAGCTTCGGTTGCTTCTCGTGAAAGGTAAAGTGGAACCACTGGAAGCCCTTCATCATGGCGGCATAGCCATCTTCAGCTTTTGAGGGCGCATAAGGCCGCTCATCGCTGCTTCCGAAGATCGTCTGGCCGAGCTCAAACGGCTGCGCATTCTGCCAGGTTCCATTGGGCGAGGCAGAGATGACCCCACGCTTGAGATCAGGTGCGCTGCCCACTGGAGCCGCCGAAGTCTGGAGAATCTTCGTCAGGGTGCTGCCAATCTCGGGAGCTTTCACTCCTGATGCCGAGCTCAGACTCACCGTCACCGGGCCCTCAGCCCTCGGCCTGAGCGTCAGGTACAAATCAAGATCGGCGGCGTGCAGCCACTTCGATTCAATCACTCCCTGCGCATCATTCACCGTCACCTTGACCGCATCATCGCCTCGCAGTTGTGCGGGGTCCTTGACCCCCAGCGTGAGCGCATACAGTGAGCCCGGATGCACTGCGGCAAGATTGATCTTCTGCTCAGCGGCGGGTGCAGCCTGATTGGCCCGCACTGAATGGCCCACATAGACGGTAGCGCCGATGATTCCTGCGGCAGTGGCAACCGGGACAAGTGCCCAGCTCAAGCGTCGTCGACTTCGCGGCGTGTTCTGCATGATATGACCTCAGTGATTGGCAAACATTTTGGGGTGGCGTAAACGGCCCTTGGAATGTCAAAACGGAAACTATATACGGATTGAGGTACAGCTTGGAAGTCACATTAAGATTTAATTCTGTCGCGTGCCGATTTCCCCCCGGCCAAATGACCGAGGAACGATCATCCGGCCCGGGTTCTCGATGAGTTTCATAGCCTTGCGCTTGCAGTTCCAGGCTCCTTCGATGGCTGCTCCCACCGGAGACCGACCCTAGCGTGCCAGAACCACGACTCCCCACGGTCCTGAACCTGCCTTGACCCGCTTCGTCACTGTATTCGTTGCCAAATCGACGGCGCTGACATCATTTGACGGCCCATTCGCCGAATAAAGCGTCTTTCCATCGGGTGATAGCGCGATGCCCCAGGGCCGCTTGCCTACGGTCACCGAGCCAACGACAGCATTTGTAGCAGTATCCACGGTGAACACCTGCTGGCCCCTTCCCGTGCTCACGTAAAGTCGGCTTGCATCCGCTGAGAGCAGCAACCCCATCGGCTTGATGGCACCGGGTTTGCCAATCGGAACCGCCTTCAGCATCGTGTGCTTGATTGCGTCCACGAGTACGACGCCGCCGTCATTCTCCGCGTTGATATAGGCCTTGGAACCGTCCGGCATAAAAGCAATTGAGCGTGGCCGATGCCCAACCTTGAAGGTGGCAACAACCGCGCCCTTGACGGGGTCGAGAACGGAAATCGCACCGTCTTCCTCTGAAGTCACAAAGACCTGCTTCCCATCAGGACTGGTTTTCACCCCTTCAGGCTGGCCACCCACCTTGATCGTCTTCAATACGGAGCCATGCTCGATGTCCACAATGCTGACGGATGAAATGTCCTCGTTCGAGATATAGAGCTGCTTTCCATCCTTGCTGAGATCAAAGTTTTCCGGATCAGATCCGCCTGGAATCATGCGCACGATCTTGTTCTGTGCCACGTCAAAAACTCCGATTCCGTCGGCGCCCTTATCTGGTGGCGGCAAAGTGCTTTCATCCACGTCCGGGCCCGCAATCGGCGAACCGCTCAACGCCACATAAAGCGTCTTTCCGTCAGCGCTCGGGTGAATGGCCCGCGGCCGTTTACCCAGCGGAACAGTCGTGATCACCGTAAACGAGGCGGAATCAATCACGCTGAGGTCGCCTGAGACCTCGTTGGTCACATAGATGCGGGGAGCTGTTGAGGCCGCGGCCAGTTCGGCCTCAGTCGCGGGTTTTGACGAATGGCAACCGGACAGAACCGCGCAGGAAAGCAGAACAATCGATACAAATGGCGACGTACGCATACTTCATTTCCCCTTCAATAGGACGTTGACGAGCGTGTTCGAATGAGGAGCAACCCTAACCTGCTGCTCGTGTGTACCGAGGCTCTCCTGCCATATCTCAATCGTGTAATCGCCTGGAGGCAGGTTAGGAAGCGTAAACGACCCATCCTCCTTCGACACGGCAAAGTAGGGATTGTCCACCACGCCGATAAACGCATGCATCCAGCTGTGAATATTGCATTTAACGCGAATCATCACTTCCGGCTTGGTGAACTTGCGCGCCAGCGGGGCATCTCCAGCACCCTGGCTGTGATTCCACTCCCGATTGACCTCGGCCATCGGATGAATGTTATGCGTCACAGGGTCAGAGTTAATCACCTGCAACGGTTGGTTCGTCTGAATGCCAAGTACACGAGGCCTGAACCAGCAGCCGTTCTGATCGATCACAACCGGGGTCGCGGGCGTCTCAAATCTCTTGCCCTCCAGCCCCTTCTTCACGTAAACAAAGGCGTTTCCCAGTGCTCCGGTGGGCGACACCACGAGAGACTCGTCCACCGCCCGGCCATGATGGGCCTCGACGCAGGCAGGATCTTCGCTCATATCAATCTTCTTTTGAACAGGCCGCCTGCCGCTGAAGTGAATCGTTCCGGAAATCGACCCCGCAGTGCTTGAATCGACGTGAAAGGCAGGAACGGCCGCCTCCTGGACACGATCTGCCACAGGTTCGACCTTTGACTTGCCGGGAGAGCACCCGACAGCGATCGCCAGCAATCCCGCGCAGAACACTGAACTCCAGGAACCTAACGGACCAGATTGACCAATCTTCTTCATTGCGACGAATCCTTCCCCGGAGGGCCAACATTGCGGGGATTTTCCCCCGTCAAAGACTCAAGGAACTCTATCAGGTCACGACGGTCCTGCCCCGAGAGGTTGATATTTGACATCTGCGTGTCCAGATTGGGATTGGAATTCCCCCGCCCCGCGTAAAAATCCACTACGTCCTTCAGCGTCTTCAGCTTCCCATCGTGCATGTACGGCCCGCCCACGGCGACATTACGCAGTTGAGGCGTCTTGAACTTCCCACGGTCGGCCTCCAATTTCGTCACGGCAAACCGGCCCTGATCGCTGAGTTCGTCATTGTCTCCCACCCCTTCACCTGTGTTGTGAAACTCGCCGTCAGAGAACGATGCGTAGTGGGGACCGATCGCATGACAGGTGACGCAGTTGCCCCGGATAGGGTCCCTGAAAATCGCAAGTCCGCGCTTTTGCGCAGGCGTCAGTGCGTCCTTTTGCCCCAGATATTCGTAACGGTCAAATGGAGAGTTTCCAACCAGGATCGTTCGCTCAAAGCTGGCGAGCGCGTTTTCCACCCTCTTCATCGTGATCTCTTCTGAACCAAAGGCTTGTTTAAACATGGGCCTGTACGAAGAATCGCCCTGCAGTTTGGCAACCGACGCATCATGCGACTGATTCATCTCCAGCGGATCGGCGATTGGACCGCCTACCTGATCTTCCAGGCTCTGTGCCCGGCCATCCCAAAAGTACAGCGAAGAATAAGCCGCATTGACCAGCGAAGGAGCATGACGGCGACCCAACGTTCCGCTCACTCCAAGCGAACGCTCCCGATCATCCGAAAACCGGTGCTGCGGTTGGTGGCAGGAAGCGCAGGACAGCGAATCGTCCTTCGAGAGCCGCGTGTCATAGAAAAGCCTGCGGCCAAGTGCAATGGTAGCCATGGTCGGCGGATTGTCGGGAGGCACCGGTACCGGCGGCAACCCCAGGGGAGCGCTGATGCTAACCGCAGCACCGGCCGGCTTCGCCTGGGTCGTGCTTTTGCAACCTCCTATCAACGCAACTGAGCTCAGCAGGATGACCCAACCCAGATTGGATCGCCTAAAATCGGCGAACAAGAGCCCCCGTCGTCGAAATTCACTGCTTTTTCCCAATCCACACTTCCCTGGAGGAACAAACCCGCCGATTCTACCTGCGCTTTCCGAAGACGCGCTCCGCTGACTCAGTTTCACATCAAAAATCAGCCCGGTTCTGCATTTGAAAATAGTTTAATTGACACATTTGGATGATGGCCGCTAGTATTCAGCACGAAATGAGACGTCTCATTTTGGATGCAGGTTTCGACCTGCCTCTCATCCTTCCTGGCACGTCGAGGTCTCTCTCGAGCGACTTCGGCGTGCAACTTTCCCCATGTCAAGGTCAATGCCCCATCAGTCTTAATTTCAATTCTTCGAGGAGCCACTGGAGTCGGATGCGCAACTATAAGGTACTCTCGTCTGTCTGCGTTCTCGGTTGCGCTTTGCTTGGTTCGAACCTTGCTGGCGCGCAATCCAGATCTGAATGGCTCACCAGCAGCGCGGACGCGGCCCGTGACAGCTGGCAGCGATCCGAATCCAGAATCACACCCAAAAATGCGGCTAAGCTGCAGCTTCTCTGGAAGGCCAAGGTGCCCACCAAGCCGATGGGCATGCTCTCATTCCGCGAACCTCTGATTGTCCAGGGCGTGAAAATCGCCGACAGCACCCATACTTTGGCTATTCTGGCCGGCGCAGTCAATGACGTTTACGCCATTGACGCCGAAAACGGGAAAGTTCTCTGGCAGACCAACCTCAAGTGGGCCTCTGATAAGCCACAGGAGCCTGGCGAAGGCAGTGGTTTTATCTGCACCAATGCAATGAGCGCCACGCCCGTCGTCTCGCCGGCTGATGCGCCGGTAAGGCGGCTGTATCTGCTCTCAAGCGATGGATACCTTCGCACCATTGACCTCTCCACCGGCGTTGAAAGCGACCAGCCAATCCAGGTTCTTCCCATGCCGTACGGCAAACCCTATGGATTGAATCTGGTCAACAATGTCATCTACACAGTCACCGGACAGGGATGCGGCGGCGTTCCAAACGCTCTCTACGCCGTCAATCTCCAGAATCGGAAGCTCACCGTCTCCGCGCCGCCCCAGGCTGGCCTGTGGGGCACTGCCGGTCCAGCCGTCGGTTCAGACGGAACCGTCTATTTCGCCTCAGGAGATGGTGCCTATGATGCAGCCGCAGGCAAGCTCTCCACCAGCGTACTGGGATTTACTTTTGCCAACGACCAGCTCACGCTCAAGGACTTCTACTCTCCCAGCAACCATGTCTGGCTGACGCGAAGAGACCTCGACATGAATGTGACCCCGGTCGTCTTCCCCTTCAAAGGGCGGGAATTCATCGTGGCTTCAGGCAAGGAGGGTCGCTACTTCGTCCTCGACAGCAAGTCCATGGGCGGGGCAGACCACATGACTCCGGTCTTTCGCAGCGAACTCTACTCCAACAAGAACGTGAACTTTCAGACTGAAGGCACCTGGGGCAGCTTGACCAGTTGGGAAGCTAAAGACGGCACGCGATGGGTCCTCGGACCGACTGGCGGCGAAGCCGCAGTTCCCTTCCCGAAGTCATATGGCCCAACCCCCCACGGCGGCATCATCGCTCTCAAGCTCAACGACAAAAACGGCAAGATCGAACTTTCTCCAGCATGGCTTTCCCGCGATATGGTCACGTCAGAGCCGCCAGTCATCGCCAACGGAGTCGTGTTTGTTCTTGCCGCTGGCGAATACACCGGCCAGGCCAATGACGCAGTCGGTGGCCTCTTCAGCGCTGAAGAACGAATTCAGCATTCAGTCCCGGCAAAGCTGTACGCACTCGATGCCATCACCGGCAAGGAGCTGTATTCAAGCGGCGAACAGGTGACATCATTCCTGCATCAGGCCGGGCTCTCGGTCGCCGAAGACAAAGTGATGTTTGGAACCTTTGACGGAACGATCTATTGCTTCGGTCTCAAGTAAACAAAGAGCAACCGCTGGTTCTGCAATCGCCAGGCT
Source organism: uncultured Acidobacteriota bacterium (assembly GCA_903832055.1). Lineage (GTDB taxonomy): Bacteria > Acidobacteriota > Terriglobia > Terriglobales > Acidobacteriaceae > Acidicapsa. The sequence goes on from CAILAC010000002.1 coordinate 57,870, forward strand.
TTACAAGATCAGTAAGAAAACCATCGAGGGACTTACGCGTGAACAAAGGACTGTTAATTGGAGCCGCCGCACTGTTCTGTGTCAATGCTCTGCTCTTTTCTAACCCAACGCTTGCCCAGGATCAGCGAGGCGACTGGGCCGTGACGGGAGCAGACTCCGGACAGACCGGCTGGCAAAAGGATGAGCAGGGCCTCTCACCAGAGACAGCTTCAAGCTTCACGTATCTCTGGAAAATCAAGCTCGGCCAACCATCGAAGAATCCAGAGTCATTCAGCGAACCACTGCTTGCGGGCCGGCTCATCAATGCCCAGGGATTCAAGGACTTCGTCTACTGGGCCTCTGCCGACACACTCTATGGTGTCGATTCCGCTTTGGGAAACCTGATCTGGAAAAAGCAATACAAGTCAGGACCTGCGTCCTCTGGTTGCGAAGTCTCCAGCCTCGGCTTCCTGATGGAGCCGCCCGTCGTCATCAACTTCAACGCGCGGCGCAAGCGCGCTCCCGGCACCCCTCGGCCCCCGGATCCGCCTGCGGCGCTGCCGACAGAGCGCCGCCTGGGCGTGGCTCCCGGAGGCGGCTACTTTGGCTTGAAGGGCATCTATGTGTTGACACCCGACGGCATGCTGCACGAGCAGGTGATGACTACCGGTGACGACTTCGCTCCCCCGGTCAAGTTCCTTCCGCCAGCCAGCGGCGGCTCCTATGGAATGAACTTCACCAACAAGACCATCTATACCGCCACCGGCCGCAATTGCAACAGCGTCCCCAACGGCATCTGGGCCATTGATCTTTCAAAGCCGGAATACCCCGTCACCAAATACTCCACGGAAAAGACCCACACGCTCGCGTTGACAGGACCGATCGTCACACCCGAAGGAACCGCGATTTTTGTCACCAGTCCAGCAACATCCGACCCAAGCCAGCATCCCGGCAGCGTGGTCGCTACCGACAAAGACCTGAAGATCACGGATTGGTTCACCCCCGCGGATGGTATGGCCAGCGCCACGAGCATTTCCCCGGTCACTTTCCCCTTCAAAGAAAAGCAACTCGTCGCAGCGCCAGGCAAGGATGGCAGCATCGTTCTGCTTGACGCCTCGTCGCTCGGCGGTGCCGATCACCATTCACCGCTCTTTGAAACCACACCCATCGCCAAGCCGGGCGCAAAGCACGCCTGGGATGGATTTGCCAGCTGGACAGACAAGGCTGGTACAACCTGGGTCTATGCATCGATCTCCACCGAAGTTTCACTCAGCGACGGCAGCGTTAAGATCAGCGGCCCCACCCCGCACGGAGGCGTCGTAGCCTTCAAGGTCGAAGACAACGATGGAAAGCTCGCTCTTAAACCGGTATGGGTTTCAGCTGACATGGTCAATCCCGCACCGCCGCGCATTGCCAACGGCGTAGTCGTTGCTCTCTCTGGCGGTGATGCCGCCACCCACGCAACCCTCTATGTGCTCAACTCCGCCACCGGCGCCGAACTCTATTCCAGCAAAAATACTGTTCCCACCTACACCCATCTTTCGGGCGTCGCCGTGGGTGACAGTCACGCCTTTTTCACCGATCACGAAAATGTGCTCTACGCCTTTGGAATTCCCCTGGAGCACTAGAGTTTCGCGCTCCAGGAAATGGCATCGCACAGATAAACAGAAATTCGCTCAGGAGAACAAGTTATGGTCAGTCGCGCAGCAGTTCAGGAAGTCATCAACACCGGTGCAGGAGTCCTGCGCCTGGAGCCGTCGTGGGTACCGCGGTCCTTCATGATTCCCGGGCGCAGGCTCAAGCTCCATCCCGACGATCTCTACGCCTTCGGAGCTAACCGGGGCGGCATCAACGAGCGCTGGTTCTCCTCAACCACCAAAGCCTCAAACGGCCCCCTGACGACGCCCGATGAAGGCCTCAGCTACGTGCACACCTCTGGCGGCTCGCGCTTTCTTCTCAAAGATGCTGTCGAAAACGCCGGTGACCTGCTCCTGGGTGCCGACGTGATGCAGCGCGAAGGCGGATGGAACCTGCTGTGCAAGTTCTTTGATAACATGGGTCCGATTCCCCACCACATGCACCAGAGCGATGAGTTCGCCAAGCTTGTCGGTCACAAGGGCAAGCCGGAGGCCTACTACTTCCCTCCGCAGTACAACCAGCTCAGCAACAACTTTCCTCACACCTACATGGGTCTTGAGCCCGGCACGACCAAAGACGACATCCGCCGCTGCCTTGAGAACTGGAACCGCGGCGACAACGGCATCATCTTCCATGCGCGCGCCTACCGCCTCGAACCAGGCAGCGGATGGCAGATCGATCCCGGCATCCTTCACGCGCCAGGCTCGCTCGTCACCTACGAACCCCAGGTAAACAGCGATGTCTTCGCCATGTTCCAGTCTGAAGTGGAAGGCCGCATCGTCCCCTGGGATCTGCTCGTCAAAGACGTCCTCCCCGAATACCACCACGACCTCGACTACCTGATCAGCATGCTCGATTGGGAAGCCAACGTGAATCCCGAGTTCGGCAAATCCAACAAGCGCCACCCTGTCCCCGTTCGCGCTATCGCAGAGATGGAAGAGGCAGGCTATCGCGAAAACTGGATCACCTACGGCAGCCGCTATTACTCGGCAAAGGAGCTGACCGTACTCCCCGGCCGCAGCGTCACGATCAAGGATGCAGCTGCATACGGCCTGATCCTCACCCAGGGCTTTGGCACGCTCAATAAGACCGCAGTCTCCACGCCGTCGATGATCCGCTTTGGCCAGCTCACCGAAGACGAGCTCTTCGTGACCGCCGCCGCTGCACAGGAAGGTGTCGCCATTCACAACCCCAGCACCACCGATCCTCTCGTCATCCTCAAGCACTTCGGTCCCGGCAACCCAGACGCGGAATCCCTGCGTAGAGACCTCTAAAAGGAAGACTCAAAATGAGCATTGCAAAGCACAAACTCCCTGCCCTGCACAACGCCATGTGGCCGGGCATCGTCGGCAAGGGTTCAGACTCTGAACCCGCCATCGACCTCGACACAATGCTGAGTTTGACAGCGGCGGCCGAGGTCAATGGAACCAGGTTCGACGGCGTTGACCTGTTTCTTTCCCTGCCCCACACTGACATTGATTCAAGCGATGATGAGCTCAAGCAACTGGCAGACAAACTCTCCGCGCACCACCTCGTCGCCGGTTCGCTCGTCGCCCCTGTCTGGCCCCCGGTTGGCGGAGGCTCATCTATGGGCTCTGATGAGGAGCGCGCCCGCTTTCTCACCCAGGTGCGCAAAGCCTGCGCCATCGGCAAGAAACTTCGTGACCTCGGTATTCGCAACTACGGCGTCGTCCGCATCGACTCCGCCGCCGGCCCGTCTGATTGGGCAGCCAATCCCTCGGAAAACACAAAGCTCATCGCGGCAACCTTTCGCGAAGCCTGCACCATCGCCGAAGGCTATGGCGAACGCCTCGCTGCCGAAGGAGAAATCTGCTGGGGCGGCATGCACGGCTGGTGCCATATGGTCGATCTGCTCGAGCAGGTTGGCCGCCCGCAGACGCTCGGCTTCCAGGCCGACATGGCTCACACCATGCTCTACACCCTCGGCTACAACTCGCCCGAGAGCCGCCTGTTGCCAGAGAACTACGACTGGCAGGACCGCTCCGTCTTAAAAGCCGCGCTAAAGCAAGTCGCCGACGCCTTGCGCCCCTGGACCATCGACTTTCACGTGGCTCAGAACGACGGCACCGTCAAGGGCTCAGGCTCCCACGACAAAACCGGCCGCCACTGCCCTCCCGACGACCCCAACGGCAAGATGGATATTGTCGAAATCGCGGGCCTCTGGATGCGCAATGCCGATGGCTCCCCAACCCGCGCTTACTCACATATCTGCTGGGATGGATGCATGTTCCCCAACGCAATGATGACCTCGCCCGAGACCTGGGTCAAGATTCTCGCCACCATGATTCAGGTGCGAGACGCCCACGGCTGGGATTAAAAGACGGAGACGCGCACTGTGTCCACGAAAAAAGAATTGAACGTCGGTATCGTCGGCTATGGCTTCATGGGCCGCACCCACTCCAACGCCTATCTGCAGGCTCCACGCTTTTTTGATCTGCCCTACCGCCCAGTATTGAAAGCTGTGTGCGCTCGCAACGCTGAGCGCGTGAAGGGCTTCGCAGAAAACTGGGGCTATCAGTCGGTTGAGACAGACTGGCGTGCGCTGGTCGCCCGGCCCGACATCGATCTCATCGATATCGCCAGCCCCAACGACACACATGCCGAGATCGCCATCGCCGCTGCAAAAGCCGGCAAGATGGTCCTCTGCGAAAAGCCGCTCGGCCGCACCGCGCTCGAAGCCAAAGCCATGGTTGACGCCGTCGAGGCCGCCAACGTGCCCAACATGGTCTGGTACAACTACCGCCGCGTTCCCGCCGTCGTCATGCTCAAAAAGCTGCTCGACGAAGACCGATTCGGCCGCATCTTTCACTACCGCTCACAATTCCTTCAGGATTGGACCATCTCACAGGACCTGCCCCAGGGCGGTGAAGGCTTGTGGCGCCTCGATAGCTCAGTCGCAGGCAGCGGCGTCACCGGCGATCTCCTCGCGCACAACATCGACATGGCCCTGTGGCTCAATGGCCCGATCGTCGAAGTCTCGGCAATGACAGAGACGTTCATCAAGGAGCGCAAACACAATCTCACCGGCCACGTAGAGCCGGTCAAAATCGACGACGCCAGCGCCTTCCTCTGCCGGTTTGAAAACGGCTCAATGGCGATCTTCGAGGCCACTCGCTACGCCCGGGGACACAAAGCCCTCTTCACGCTTGAAATCAACGGCGAGCGCGCATCGGCCTCATGGGATCTGCACGACCTGCATCGCCTCGAATACTTTGACCATCGCGATGAAGGCCAATTGCGCGGGTGGAAAAATATCCACATGACCGATGGTGACCATCCATACATGAAGAACTGGTGGGTCCCCGGACTCCAAATCGGCTACGAGCACACCTTCATCCATCAGGTCGCCGATTTCATCCTCGGCCTCGACGGCGGCATACCGGCTGCCCCCACATTCCGCGACGGATTGGCTACCGAATACGTCACCGACTCGGTTCTCAAATCGGCAAAGACCAAACAGTGGGAAAAAGTCCCCACCGCCTGATCGTCATTCATAGTGAGTGTCGCTGGAAGGATTAGAACAATGATTTCACGCAAACAGAGCACGGTCATGAACCCGAAAACTCTTACCGCCATTTCCCTGGCCATCATCAGCCTGACCTGTGCGAACACAGGCATCGCGCAGGCGGCAAAGCCTGCACACAAGAAAGTGCCAGCCTTCCACTTCGTGCAGCCGGAGCCCATCAACTTTGACGATCACGACGGCTGGACCCAGATCTTCGACGGCCAGACCCTCAAAAACTGGGATGGCGACACCGACGTGTGGCACGTTGAAGACGGCGCAATCGTCGGCGAATCCAGCCCCGAGCATCCTTCCGGCACCACCAACATCATCTGGCGCGGCGGCGAGCCCGCAAACTTTGAACTCAAGCTCGAAATGAAGCTTGAAGGCAACGGCGCCAATGGCGGCGTGCAATATCGCAGTTTCCACGTCGAGCCAAAATTCGAGCCTCTGCCCGCCGATCTGACGCCCGAGCAACGCGCACAGAGGCAGCAGCACCAGGACCTCGACAAGAAGCATGCAAAGTGGAATCTATCCGGATATCAGGCCGACTTCGACTATGCCAACCAATACACCGGCCAGCTCTATGAGCAGAGTTCACCCCGCGGTATCATCGCCTGGCGTGGTCAGGTCGTAGCCACCGAACCAAACAAAAAGCCGGTGCTGCTGGCCCTGCTTGGTACCTCCGACGAGATGAAAGCCTTCATCAAACCAGACCAGTGGAATCAGGTCGAAATCATCGCCGAGGGCAATCTGCTCACCCACATCATCAACGGCCACATCATGTCTGTCCTGCTCGATACAGACACCAAATACAGCCAGGCCAAAGGCGTAATCGCTCTTGAAATCGAAGGCCCCGGCAACCTCAAAATCCGGCACCGCAACATCTGGTTGAAAAAGCTGCCGTGAGCCGCGTCCAGTTCAAAGGCCGTCAAGCCGTTAGCATCGAAAATGAAGCCCTGCGGCTCACAGTCCTCATCGAGGGCGGCCACATTGCCGAAGTCTTTGACAAGCGCGCCGGCGTCAGCCCCCTTTGGATTCCGCACTGGACCTCCATTGAACCCTCCAGCTTCGGGCCCGCCCAGTATGCTCAATTCGGAGCTGGTCCAGACGCCCCCCTGCTCGTCGGCATCATGGGTCACAATCTCTGTCTTGATCTCTTCGGCGGCCCTTCAGTCGAAGAGGCTGCAGCAGGCCTTACCGTGCACGGTGAGGCCTCAGTCAATCCATATGACATCACCGAGCTCCCCGATGAGCTACTACTACAGGTGACACTGCCCCTTGCACAGCTCAAATTCTCGCGGTCCATTAAGCTCCGTGGCCAGCAATTACGCATCGTCGAAACCGTCGAGAACCTCGCTGCAATCGACCGCCCTCTTGCATGGACGCAGCACGTCACTCTCAGCCCGCCTTTTCTCGATCCCGCAACCACCCAGTTCCGGGCATCTATGGGCCGCTCTATCGTGTCGGAGACAGATCCTGGCTTCAGCGCCTACCTGAGTCCCGGCGTTGAATTTCAGTGGCCCATGGCCCCTCAACCTGACGGCCAGCAAGCCGATCTGCGTCAGATGAAATCAACCGCCCCGGCCAGCGGATACACCGCCCATCTCGCCGACCCGCAGAGCAGCGATGCCTGGTTCGTCGCCTTCGCGCCACAGTACCGGCTCGCCTTCGGTTATATCTGGAAGCGCAGCGACTTCCCCTGGCTCGGCATCTGGGAGGAAAACTGCAGCCGCAAAGCCACTCCCTGGGACGGCCAGACGATAACGAGAGGCATGGAGTTCGGCGTCTCGCCCTTCCCTGAATCGCGACGCGAAATGATCGATCGCAGCCGCCTGCTTGACGCCCCCACCTACAAATGGCTGCCTGCAAAAGGGCTCCTTGAGGCCGAGTACTGCATCGTCAGCTCCATCGCTGATTCCATCCCCGAGTCACTCAGCTGGCCGGTGGCTTAGGCGAACCAGCACCAAAAATCAGCCGGTCCTTCTTCGCGTCAATCTTCTTGACATCCACGTTTGGTACCAGCTTCATATCATCGATTGACTTGAACCCCTGCTGCTTGTCCCGGTAAGCCACAATGGCCTTGGCGTCGTCGAGGCTGATCTCCAGAACAGCCGCAATCTGCTTGTCCGTAGCCATATTCACAAAGACTTTCTGAACCTCCGACGGAGGAAAGTATTTCGTCAGATAATCCGCGATGTCGCTGAAGTCATCATCATCGCCCGTCGCCCCCATCCGCACCATCTTCGTGATCGTGTTTTCCCATCCGAGCCTGGTTTGCCCGGAAGCAAGAATAATGTTCGGCGAATGGCAGCGGACACACAAGCGCATGACCGCTTCACGTCCATCTCCCTCTGGAAATTCCGGATGCGCATTGGCAGAGTCTGAAGCAGCATTTTGTCCCGCGGAAACAGACGACGCGGGCCAAGTAGCAAACGCAATCAAACCTGCGCTGATGGCCAGAAGTGTCCACCCGCTTAATCGTCGATGAAAATTACCTGCTCTGCCTTGAACCAGCTTCACCATTACTCCTGACCTGTACAAGAGGACGCAAATTGCCCGTCGCGAATTGCACTTTGTTCATGCTGAAAATGAGACGTCTCAATACGCGTTAAAATTATTCGTTCCACGATAACGCTGTCAACTATCCCTCAACGCAAATCCCGAATCGGGCTTCGCTCCTAACCCGTCACTATAGAGTTGAACGAATGACGACGCAAAAAGAACTCGCAAAACTCGCCGGAGTTTCTGCTGGAACCGTCTCCAATGTCATCAGTGGGTCCACCCGAGTGAGCGAAGCGGCGCGGCGCAAAGTGCTCGAAGCAATCCGCGTCCTCAAATATCAGCCCAACCTAATCGCCCGCAGCCTCAAGACAAACCGCACCAACACCCTCGGCATCATCGTCCCCGACATCACCATCCCATTCTTCCCCAAAATCATCCGAGGCGCCGAAGCCGCAGCCAGAGAACGCGGCTACTTCCTCATCGTCCTCGATTCCCAGCGAAGTCACGATCTGGAAATCGACATGCTTGGCCTTCTGCGGCAGCGAGTCGACGGCATTCTGCTCGTAACAGCCGGAGAGAGCAAATGGTCAGCGGAGAGAGCGGCCGCAATTGCAGCAGGGCCGCCCGTAGTCTGCGTGGATCGACTTCCGGTAGGCCTTGACACCGATACCGTCTGCGTCGATGACAGCGGTGCCGCTGAACTCGGCGTCAAGCATCTGCTCTCGCTCGGCCACCGACAGATCGCCGTCATCACGGGGCCACTCACACTTCGCAATGAGCAGGAACGCCTGCGAGGCTACCGACGCGCAATGAAGGCTGCCCGTCTGCCGACCGATTCTTCACTCATCTGGTCCGCCAGCTTTGACGCAGATGACATCCATGCCGTCTGCCAGCGAGGGCTCCTGCGCCAGAAGCCCAAACCCACAGCACTCTTCGCCACCAACGGGCTTACCGGAATGTGCGCGCTCAAGAGTCTCTACTCGCTCGGCTTCACAACGCCCGGGAGCATCGCCTTCGTCACCTTTGACGAACTGATCGAGGAGGACTTTTTTCAACCCCGCATTACATCGATCGTCCAGCCCACCTATGCCATCGGCCACAAAGCCGTCGAAGTGCTCTTTGACCGCATCGCCCGAGTCGACAACACTGAGGGCATCTCAAGCATCCGTCTGCCGGCAACTCTCGTCGTCCGCGATTCCTCACGACTGCAGTTAGCTGCCCGTCCGCGCTGAAACACCAGTGAAAGAGACAGCCAGATCATCCGCATTTAGGTTTCACTGAAAGTTGGCTTAAACCTTCGATTCGCCATGTCTTCAGCAAGGTCACGACGAGGACAATTCATCGTGACCTTCCTCGCGAATAAAACTACTTGCAGCCAGTCTCAAAGCAAAGATTCTTGCTGAAGAATGGCAACACATGGTTCTGAAATCGATCAGCTACCGCGCTCGTATGCGTACCCGGATAGATTTCGAAGCTGTTTGCGATTCCGTACTTGTCGAATACATCGTGCAGCTTGGCAGCGTCCACTCGCAGCCCGTCCTGGTCGCCCACATCCATTGCAATTGCGCGATATCGCTTCAAATTCCCGATGTACTGATCGACAAACATCAGTGGCGCATTGGCCGCATACTTTGCCTGCACCTCTGGAACCGGAACCCCGTCCTTCGTCGGCAGGTCAAGGTAGAGCGGAGGGTTCTTCGGGTTGGGTGCCCAGGCTGCGGCAGTCGCCAGTTGTGCAATACCAAAGCCCGGCAGGGCTGCAGGAGCATCCGTTGGCGATTTCAATCCGGCGATCTTCTTTTCATTTTCAATCGCCATCTCTTTCATGCGGTCAGCGGGTCCGGGTCCTCCGCCTCCCATTGGAGACAGGCAGCAAGGGCTCATGATGTAAAGGCTGCCAAAGATATCGGCGTGCTTCATGCCGATACGCGAAGCTCCGTAGCCGCCCATCGAGTGGCCTACCAATCCACGGCTCTCACGGTTCGGGATTGTGCGGTAGTGCGCGTCAATATAGGAGACGACGTCGTGGGCGACGTAGTTCTCAAAGTCGCCCGTAGTCACTGAGCTCGAATACATCGAGCCGTTGTAGATGGTCTTCGAGTCGGGCAGAACGACGATCATGTCCCTGGCACCCTGCGCAAATGCACCTTCAATCGTCTGCGGTACGTGAATCTCTCCCGTCCACTGAGCCGCTCCAATGAAGAACCCATGCAACGCATAGACGACCGGATAGTGCCGATGCTTCTCCTTGGCGTAGCTCGGTGGCAGGAACACGATCGCGTCTCGATCGACCACATCGCCTTCCAGGTTTCCTTCAAGTGCCGCCCCATGAATCTTGATGTGTTCTACAGCTACGGCCTTTGCACCTGCGACAACCGGAGGAACCATCGTCTGCACTTGCGCCCATACAAAGGGCGCGGGAGCAACTGCGACAGCCAACACTAATGCACAGCATAGTTTCGTAATTCTCATCTCTGACCTCATTCGGATATTTGTTGAGTCACGTGGGCAAAACGCCGGTCTGGCTGACGCAGGGTTATTTTTGATCATCGCGGAAAAGCCTGGGCGCAAAGTCGTTTAAATCTCTCCGCCAGGTAAGCCATTCGTGAGCAGTGCCGGGAGAAGAAAAGAAAATGTATTTGATTCCCGCCTTGTCCAACATTGCGCGAAAGGCGCCAACCGATGCGGGAAAGGGATTTGGCTCCTGCGTTCCCAGGCCGAGCCAGAGCAGTTTGACCTTCTCATTGAATGCGGCTCCGTCCTTGAATCTTCCGTCGAAAGCTGTCGCCGGATCGAGCGCATCCGTGCTCAACCCGTTCATCGTGCCACTGAATCCAGCTATGTAGGCAAAGGTGTCCAGATGGCCCGTTGCCAGATGCAATGCCTGATTGGCTCCCATCGAGAGACCTGCCATCCCCCGGTGCTCTCTGTCGGGAAGAGTCCGGAAGCTGCTGTCGATCATCGGAATGACCTCTTTGATCATCACATCTTCAAAGGCGCCAATATCAGCGGCTCGTCCCGAGGGGGCCGGCCCAAACGGCCCAACGGGTGCAGACGCATAGCCATTGTCCATCACAATCATCATGGGCACGGCCTTCTTCTCTGCTATCAGGTTATCCAGAATCAAGTTGGCGTGTCCCTGGAATATCCACCCCGTCTCGTCTTCGCCCGAACCGTGCTGGAGATAGAGCACCGGATAGCGCACCGTAGAGTTTGCATCGTAATCGGGCGGCGTATAGACGAAGCAGCGTCGCCACTGGCCGGTGATCTTTGAGTGATAACTTCGGATGCGGACATCCCCGTGAGGGACATCCTTGGCGAGATAGTAGTCCACGCCACTCTCCGGCACTTCCACGCCGCTCGTATCTTTTCCGGTGCCAAAATAGGTATGGCTGCCCGGGTCGTTCATCCGGATGCCGTTGACGTCGAGCGCATAGTAGTGGAAGCCTTCAACCACCGGCGGCGTAACCACGCTCCACACACCGTCATTGCCACGGGTCATGGGGAACTTCTTACCGGTGATATCGACATCGACCGACTGAGCGTCAGGAGATTTGTACTGGAAAGCGACACTACGATCCGGTAGAACGCGCGGATAGGTTGCGCCCAGGACATTTGTCGCAGCTGGTTTTGCATCCTCAATGGACGATGCCCGCTCTCCCTCCGGCGAACGACGCCAGGCAAAATACGCATAGAGGGCTTTGAGCCCATCCGGGTTGGGCAGTGGCCCGACGTGAGCCGTTCCCGAGAAGTACATCAACTCCGGATGTTCATCGCTGTATGCCGGCCATTTGGGCATACCCTTGCCGTTCGGGTCGCCATATTTGGCAAAATTCGTCCAGTAGGTAGCCATGGCATCGGAGATCGTCAGGTCGGTTGGACTTGGTTTACCGGCAGACCCGCCCGTTGGGTGACCGAAGACGTACTCCACTTCCATGCCATGAGGCGATCCTTGCCCGGCCTGCGGTGAATCTGCCGGATACTCCGGATGTTGGTCAAAGTAGTAGTAGTAGGCCTTGGACTTTCCCAGACTCGTCTGCATCCGCGCCCACGTCCAGGTATGCCATCCAAACGCGGCATCGCGCATCAGATCACGCGCCGTCTTGGGCACGGTAGTCTCATTGGTCGGATAGGCTTTGAGCAGACTGTCGGCAAAGCTGCCATAGCGTGCTTTCACTCCAGCCGTATATGCCTGGGGCGTACGAGCCGGACCAAACGATGCCCCTTCATCTGAGTTATATCCAACCAGAATGGGCGTGTCGTTGAATTGCTTCGATTCGTAAATCTTGTATTGGTCGTCAGGAATTACCCAACCGTCGATCACTGGCCACCCAGCACCCCGAATCGTCTGCCCGGCGGCGATCAGCTTTTCAGCAGGAATTCTGCGCATATCTGCGATCGATTGAGCACCCATGCTGAGAGCCAGGTCCTCGCCCGAGCGTTCGGCCAGCGCGAGCGGACGCATATTTTCGCCCGGCGCTCCTCCAGCGCGAGGATGGCCAAAGGAGCCGCCGCTTTCCGATATCGCTCCTTGAATAAGGCCCTTCGCCAGAGGCGAGGCGCTTAGCTCACTCACTGCGATACCACCCGCTGACTCGCCAAAGATCGTGACCTTATGCGGATCGCCGCCGAACGCAGCAATGTTCTTCTGAATCCACTGCAACGCAGCAATCATGTCGAGCAGACCATAATTCCCCGAAACGTGGCGCGATGATTCCGCACTCAACCCTGGATGTGCGAGAAAGCCAAGTGGCCCCAGTCGGTACGAAATACTGACCAGCACTACTCCCTTCTGCGCCAGCTTCTCTCCGCTATACGTTGGAACGGAGGTTCCGCCAACGCTGAACCCGCCGCCATAGATCCACACCAACACCGGAACATGCGCTGAGGCAGACTTCGCCGGCGTCCACACGTTCAGGTACAGGCAGTCCTCACTCGTCGTTATCCCAGGAATGCTCTGCATGCACTGCGGCGCAAACTTGTCCGCAGGTCGCACGCCCTCCCACTTGGCTGCCGGTTCCGGCGCGCGCCAGCGCAAGTCACCCACCGGAGGCGCTGCAAAAGGAACTCCCCGGTACACCTTGAGCCCTGCTTCCTGCGTGCCCTGAAGCACCCCCTGCTCGACCTTTGCAGTAGGACTCTGTGCCTTGCAAACACCCGGCACCAACGCGATGGCTATCGCCAGCAAAATCGCTTTCATCTTCAATTCCCTTTCCACTTGCTCCCCATGCATTGCCGCGCTACTCCACCGGATACGAATAGATATTCACGCTGAACGGCGCCACATCGATCGTGTCTGGAAGTGCGCCAAGTCTGTGTTCTTCAACAACAACCTCCGGCTTCTTTCCCACCGCAACCACAGCATCCAGTGACGAAGGCGCCATTTGCCACAGGCTGCCACTGTCCCCAGGCTTTGCACCCATCACGGCCAACTTCATCCTCTGTTTTGAATCCGATGGATTGAGCACGGCAATGGTGAGAGTCTTGCGATCTTCGCTGAGCGCAGCACTCACATCCAGCGGATAAGTGTCGCTACCCGGATTCACAGCCGGCTGGTCGCCACCGGCCGGATACAGAGGCCTGGGCTGCGGTGAATCACCAGATACGTTCACCGGAATCGTGCCAAAGTGATCGCGATACATCTTGAACAACAGGCCAGTTGGATTCAAAGTAGCCTCAGTCCTTGTCTCACTCATCATGGCCGTCGCAAATGTGAATGCGCCGAGTTGGAACAGATCGGAATGACGAAACATCTCATGAAAGGCCCATGCATAGGCGGGAATCACCTTATATGAATTGGGACCGCCTCCCATGTAGGCCCATTCGTCAATGGCAATCGGCACCGGCTTGGCCTTCAGTGCTGGAATGCGCTTCAGGTACTCCTGGTAGTGCTCGTATTTCACGCGGACTTGTGTTGCAGGCGCGCGTTCCCACTCAATCAGCGGCTGCGGGCCAATGTTGACCTTCTTCTCCAACTTCAAATCGGTATGCATATCGCTCGAAGAGTAGTAGTGCTCGCTGAGCATGTCGATGTTATCCAGGCAGTGCGCAAGCATGTGACCACTCCAGTCAGCAGTCGAGAGATAATCGGGCACAAACTTGCCGCCGATACGCTTTGACTGGTTAGCCCCCGTCATCACATCGGGCATTGCGCCTCCTGCAATCAGCGTGATCGATGGGTCGACGCTGCGCATCGCTTTGGCAAACATGTTGTGCTTCAATTCGTATTGCTCGGTCGACATGGAGCCCATTTGGTAATCGCCCCAGGGCTCATTGCCAATGCCCCACAGCTTCACGTGATATGGCTGCGGATGGCCGTTTGCCGCGCGCCATTTACCCATCGGTGTCGTCACTGCGCCATTGGTGTATTCCACCAGTTCCTTTGCTGACCAGGCATCGCCAAAGCCGGCGTTCACCGTAATGTAAGCATCGACGCCAAGCAAGCGGCAAAGGGCCAGAAACTCGTCTGTGCCCACATCGTTCGACTGCACAGCATGCCACACCGGATCGTAGATGGGCGGGCGCTTGTCCATCTCGCCAACGCCATTGCGCCACTCATACGAAGACACAAAATTGCCGCCCGGGAACCTGTAGACTCCAGAGCGCAACTGCTTGAGCGCCGCAATCACTTCAGCGCGAAAACCCTCGATGTTATCTGCCGGCATCAGCGACACTGCGCCAATGCGGAATGACCCTGAACCGGTCCCCGATATCTCCAGTTGCGCGTCATCGCTGTCGCCCTGAGCCTTGAAGCTGATCGGGAATTTTCGAAACGCAGAGCCCAGACCGCGCAAGGTAATTGTCTGTCGATCGGCGGCCTCGCTACCCCAGGAAAGTGTTACCTTCACAACTGCGCCTGCAGTCCCGGCTAGCACGATCCGGCCGGTGTACGCCTTGCCCTTGCGCACGGCGAGCCCCGTCTGCTGCACTCCATGCGCCTCACTTGCGCTTAACTTGACGAGCGGAGTGTGATCGCCCGTGTACGGATCTTTGGTATCCATCGTCAGTACTTCGTCTCCCCCGACCGGAGACCACCGCCGTAACGGAGGACGCCGCCAGCCGCCCGGATTAGCAGGCTGTTCAGGAGCCTTCGATGTGACCGGATTGAAAAACTTCCGGTCCTCCAGCATCTCCGCCCAAACACCTTCATTGACGATGTTTCCGCCGTGCTCCAGGAACTGCCCGTAAAGATTCTTCGAGATGGGCGCACCCGTCTTCGATGCATCAATGGTCGCGTTGATTGGAGATGTCTGCGCCGCAGACATAAGCGAAAAGCAAAGCACCGCCAGCAGCATTGCCGGCACACCCGATCTGAATATTTTTGCTGTCATGTGCATTCATTTCTCCGGATAGCAACGCCGCACCCCAATAGCTTGCCGCGAATGGTCTGTTATGAGCATCAAGTTCGATCGTCCAATATCTGGGAGCCTGGGAGCGGTGCGGCCCCTCTCATGGCTCGAGCGAAAGCACCGTCACCGATTTAGGCGCAACCGTGATCGAAAGCCTGCCGTCTTTCACCGTTGCCGAGATTGGCTTTGGCACCACTGCCCCCGGCGCTGCAAACGTATTGATGCTGTCGACCGCCGGGGCAGTCAGCGTTTCCCCCTTCGCCGACCTGGCGGTTGCGCCAGTGATTCCCGCTTCGATCGTCAGCGGCTTATCCGGGTCCAGATTCGTGATTTCAATCCACAGTTTGCCATTCGCATCTTTTGCCGCTACAGCATCCACGCGCGGTAAAGCAACACTGCCCTGGGTGTATGTGCCTGCGTCAAAAGTGACCGGAATAAACGTTGCATCCTGAAACGGAACGTACATCTTGAAGACGTAATAGGTTGGAGTGAGAACCATCTTCTCCTGATCGGTAAGGATCATCGCCTGCAGCACATTCACCATCTGCGCAATGTTCGCCATTCGAACGCGATCAGCGTGACGCGCAAAAATGTTGAGGTTCAGCGATGCCAGAATTGCATCCCGCAGGCTGTTTTGCTGGACAAGAAAGTCCTTGTTCGTGCCCGGAAGCGGCGCAAGCCACGCGCCCCACTCATCCACAACCAGCGCAACCTTCTTCTGCGGGTCGTACTTGTCCATCACCGCTTCCTGCTTGCGCAGAAACTCATCCATGAAAAGCGTAGACTTCATCGTCTTGGCGTAGTCCTCAACGCCAAACCCCGTCGAGGGCAGCGAAGGTGGCCATCCCGTCGGCACCGTGTACCAGTGCAGCGACAGGCCATTGAAGTCCCAGCTCCAGTCATGTTTCTGCCAGACCTTCATCATGGCCTCGGTCCAATCCGTCTCAGGAAAGCCCGGACCAACCGCGATCTTGAGCATCTGGTTTGGACCCTTCTGAGAGGGATTGTCATTGTTGACGAATCGGCTGTAGATCTTCAGCTGGCTCAGGTAGTAGTCCGCCGTCATGTCGCCGCCGCAGCTCCAGCTTTCGTTCCCAATCCCCATCAATGCGACGTTGTAAGGCTCCGCGTGACCATTGGCTGCGCGTTCTTTAGCCAGCGCCGTAGGCGCGGCGGCAGTCATGTACTCCAGCCAGTCGGCTGCTTCCTGCGGAGTCCCTGATCCGACGTTCACCGAAACGTATGCCTGGCTGCCAATCTGTTGGATGAAGTCCATGAATTCGTCGGTGCCAAAGGCATTGCTGTCCACCACTCCGCCCCAGGCAGAGTTCAGCGTCGCTGGCCGCTGCGCCGCAGGGCCAATCCCTTTTCGCCAGTGGTATTGGTCGGCAAAGCACCCGCCCGGCCAGCGAACATTGGGGACCTTGAGTTCACGCAGTGCCGACACCACGTCATTGCGTATCCCGCGCGTGTTGGGAATCGGGGAGGTCGGGCCAACCCAGATACCCTCATAAAGCCCGTGCCCAAGATTCTCTGCAAACTGACCGAACAGATTCCGGTCAATTCTAGCTCCGGCTTTGGATGCATCGATCGACAAGTGGGCAGTCTGCTGGGCCATCGCTGGCACGGTCGGAATCAGCAGCAGAAGAGACAGGGGAAAGGCGAATCGAACTCGGCCGAAGTTCATGAGGACTCCTCGAGAAACGACCGCGTATCGACTGACCTGATTCAAGCCAGCGGACAAGCTGCCGCAGAATCAGGCCGTCAATTTGCGAAAACGTTCTCTGGAAGATGAACTATACAGTCCCCAAAGGACTCTGAGCAAGTTAAATAAATCGCTTTATTCAATCGATTTTGTCGATTAAAACCCATCTATTCCATTCCTGGTCAAATCGAGTCCGGTTCGCGATTCATGCCCAGCAGCTCTGCCAGCGCATTGGCTTCCGAGTTGCTCGCACTCAAATCCCTGCAAACGAGATTCAGACGGACGTCCCGGGTCTGGCCGGCATGCAGCGGAAGTTCCACGAATTCGCCCCTGTCGATTTCAGACTGGATGCGGTACTTCGGCAGCCAGCCAAAGCAGAGCCCGCTTCTGACGGCAGCGACCGCCGATTCAATTGTGCCCACCGGAAGAATCCGCTGCGCGGGAAGCCGTGGTTGCTGCTTCAGACTTCCCGAAGCGGCGCTTTCGATCGTCACCAGAATGTGCTGCATCAGGTCTGAGCGCGAGAGTCGGCGAGCAACCGAAAGCAGCGGGTGATCCCGCCGCACAACGGCCACCATCGCAATGACCAGGATCGGCTTGACGAACATCTCGCGCGAAATCAGGCCAGTCACACAGAGTTGAGCGTTATGAAGTGAGAACTCCGAATCTGCAGAGAGAAACGTCCCCTGGCGAAGACTTGGCCGCACATGCGGGAATTGCTCAGAAAAGGTCGCAAGAGCAGCGAACAGGCGGTCATCCGGAAAAAT
The DNA here is from genome assembly GCA_903832055.1 of uncultured Acidobacteriota bacterium. GTDB lineage: Bacteria > Acidobacteriota > Terriglobia > Terriglobales > Acidobacteriaceae > Acidicapsa. The sequence continues at coordinate 75,336 of CAILAC010000002.1, forward strand.
GCTATCCACCGACAGCCGTACCTCAGAGGCCCCGCCCGATGCCATAAGACGGGCTCGCTTTTCAAGTTGATGAAACCCGGCCAGATGGGGTTCTGCATCGGCCAAAAGCACTCTGCCGATCTCTGTCAGTTGAGCTTTCCGTCCCTGAATTTCGAAGAGCCTGACACCTAACTGCTCCTGCAGGCGCCCAATTGCGTAACTGATCGTCGACTGCGACCGATTGAGCTTTTCGGCAGCCGCCGCAAATCCGCCAAGTTGCACCACCGTCTGCAGGATTTCCCAGGCATCAAGCGTCGTTTCCATTACGCCAGAATACATCGAATAAATCGATGTACTTGTTGAAAATTTACAACTATCCTTCGAGAATCCCGGTCGAGTACCATTCCTGTGATCTTGAAAGCGTGGCAGTCAGAATGTCAGTTCAGGATTGGACTTCGGATGGAGAGGCTTTGATGATCAAACTAGCAATAGCGCTCTTGCTCTTGACGACTTTCTGCGGTGCGCAGAGCCCCAGTGCGTTCGCACCAGCTTCCACCAATGTATGGGGCGCAGAATATCCCCGCGTCTCCGCGGACGGCAGAGCCGAATTCAGAGTGAAAGCCCCGGACGCTCTCAAACTCCAGGTGAACTTCTGGGGAGCGGCAAAGCTGGAGATGGTGAAAGGCGCCGACGGTTACTGGACTGCGACCTCAGCTCCGCTCGTTCCCGGATTCCACTACTACACACTGATCATCGATGGCGCTGAAATCAGTGATCCCGGAAGCCACTCCTTCTTCGGCGGCGGCAAAGATGCCAGCGGAATCGAAATCCCCGAGCAGAGCTCACCCTACTATCTACCCCAGGATGTTCCACACGGCAATGTGCGAGAAGAGTGGTATTTCTCCAAGGTTACCGGCAGTTGGAGGCACGCACTCATCTACACTCCACCCGGTTACGACACCCATCCTGGCAAGAAGTACCCGGTGCTCTATCTCCAGCATGGAGGCGGGGAAGACGAGACCGGCTGGGTCAAGCAGGGTCATGCAAACTTCATCCTCGACAACCTGATCGCATCCGGCAATACCAAGCCGATGATCGTTGTGATGGCATACGGTTACGCCCGGCGCGCCGGTCACGCTGATCCCGATTTAACCGGCAAACCCTTCGGATCACCGGAAATGATGAAGGCGATGCAGGATATGTCACAGACCTTTGAAGACGACGTGACGCAGGCTCTGATTCCCTACGTCGATTCGCATTACCTGACGCTCGCGGACCGAGATCACAGGGCCATGGCCGGCTTGTCCATGGGCGGAATGCAGACTTTCCAGGTGACATTCGATCATCTGGACCTGTTCTCCTACATCGGAGGATTCAGTGGTGCTGCCGGGCAACTCGTGTTGGGCAACCGGTCGCTCGACCCGAAGACCGATTTTCAAGGCGCACTCGCCAATCCAGCTGCTTTTGCCAAACGCGTCCACCTGCTGTGGCTGGGCGTGGGCACTGACGAGCCTGAGCGAATGAAGGCCGGCATCGAAAAGATTCACTCTTCTCTCGATGAAGCCAAGATCAAACATGTCTTCTATGAGTCGCCCGGCACTTCGCACGAGTGGCAGACATGGCGTCGGGATCTTAGGGATTTTGCGCCGAGGCTGTTCCAGTAAAGAGTTACAGAATTTCCGGGACCGTCGCACCACGAGTGTTACGCGCGGAACAATTTGGGGCGCGGTAGCCCCTATCAGAAAAGGAACAACTGAGGGTGGCCTACATCTCGCTTTTGAGATGTGGGTCTCGGCCAAGCCTGACTCTCTTCACGCATGCGTCCACCATGACTCCATCTCCACCGCGCCTCTGTCTCCCATGATCGATTAGCGGTAGCTTGACCTTGGCAGGATTGTAAATCGGAAGACAGAGTTGCGTGTCTGTTTTATGAGGGTGTTGGGTTTTGAGAAACCCACATTTCAGAAGCGAGATGTGGGGCACCCTCAATGGTTACTTTTCCAGATATGGGCCACCCGCCGACTAAGAATACTCTGCTTTGATTAAAGGGTTGAGCTTGGCGAAACCCACATCTCAAAAGCGAGATGTGGGGCACCCGCAGTGGTTACTTTTTCAGATCGGGGCCACCCGCCCCGTGAAGCGGGATGTACAAACGACAGGTGCAATCATAGAGGCAGGATGTCCGTCGTAATCTCACTTTGGATTGCGAATCTTCCGAGGGTCCCAGTGGACTGAAGTGATTGTCAGTTGCTGCAAGCGGCGACAGCATCGGAAGACGGAGTCCTCAGGTACTCCATTGCATCGAGATCGCTCACCCTAAAGTTATGATCGCGAAGAACACGCCGAAAATCGTATGTGGCCGCCTGTGCCAAGTAGATGCCGACGATCCCTCTACCGTAAGCATAGTGGAATAGGTAATGGGGACTGGCATCAAAAACGAACCAGGCATCATTATGCAGTCTTGATACAACCTTCGGAGGGAATTTGAGAAGGCTGTAATCTCCGAGACCCGCGTCCCTACACTTGCGAAAATACGAGAACGAAAATCCATGATGGTCCGTTAAGCACACCTGAAGTTTGTCACTGCAATCTTCGAGCCTAGTATCCCGTGAGCGTGGTGTGACGAGAGTTTTAGCTTTTGTGTCAAGTTCGATCAACCCCCCAGTCAATAAGGAGAATTTAGCTTGAATGGCCGGGTGATCTGACCATACCGGTTGAGCGGTCGCTACCGAAAGCAGCGTTGCGAGCACAGTGCATAGTAGGGCAGTGCGCGTCATTGGCAGCCTCCTGGGATTGAGCAGTCAAAGGAAGCCCCAACCCCTTGGGACATCCGGCTGCCTGCAGAGCTTGCACCATGTTCACGCGGCCAAGAAAGCTCTGGCGTTACTGGATATTGGCGCGTCAATGCCTCTCCAAAGTGAGTTTCATGTCCCAGCTCGTGAAAGATCAAGGTGGTGAATCCGACCCGCCAAGGCTCGTTTCGTGCGCCTGCGGCATTGCCGTAATCCGCAACAACACCCGGATTGAGACGACTTTGACCTGAAAACGAATTTCCACTCCAACTGCCGCCTGTTCCCCCACCCCCACCACCGTTATTGAATTGCTGGTTTGTCACGGTAAAGGATGTTCCATTCCAAACGGCCTTGATCTCTTGGCCAGTCATCGAGCCAGTAATCTTCCCGTTCGAGTCCCGAATATTGAATTTCCCCTTGTCATCCAGAGCATTGACAGCCTTGTCATACTTGTTCAATATGCCTTCCAACTGTTTGCCCGCCCTTGCGCCTGCCTTTCCCGTATCGGCGTCCACATTCACTTTGCAGGACCCGTCTTTATAGTGATCGGCACAATGCCCGTCGGCATCGAATCTGCTTAACGGGTTGTTGCCGACGTATGCGTAGAGGTTCAAGGTCTGCGGATTGTCGAGCTTCGCGTAAGGGACTGGTTCAGCTTTTACCGCCCAATCTGGCGACATCCACCGGCCCATACTTGATCCGTAGTACCGGGCCGGGAAGTAATCTAGGCCGCTCTCGCTATCGCGTTCTTTGCCGGTGAAGTGGTTTTCTGTGGCGTCGTCTGCGGTGGCTAAGCCTGCGGTGAGGGAGCAGTTGAGCTGGTCGCCGAAGGGCAGGCTTTGGCAGGTCTCTTCGATGGATCCTTTGTAGTTGGCCTGCACCCGCCGCGTTCCGAGCGGGTCGGCGAGGTGAAAGTGCAGCGCGGGGACCTGCGTCGAGACGTTGTTGACCAATTCGGTGACCAGATCGTAGGTCGCCGTGAGGTGCGATCCTGCCCATACGTTGGAGTGCTTCCAGGCTCCCGCGCCGTCAAGTTCGGTGACCTGGTCGCCGCTTAGGTCGAGCAGGTACTGGTTGGTAAGCTGGAAGCCCGCCGCCGCTCCCGGAGCCGCACAGGTCGTGTTGGCCGCCGGGAAGGTCCCGGTAAAGGAGGCCTTGCCGACGCGCACTCCGGCGGCGTTGTAGAGGTACTGGTACTGCGCGACCGGGGTATTCCCAACGAGCACCTGCACGGCGCAGAGCCGCCCTTCAGCGTCGTAGGCGTAGTTGTTTCTGCCGTCGTTGATCACGTTGCCCGCCGCATCGTAGTAGAAGCCGTTCACCGCTGCATTGAGCGTGGTCCAGCTAACTCTGTTACCAGGAGTATAGCTCGCGTTGACCAGGTTTGCGTTGTAGCAGTCGCTCACGGTAAGCGCGGCGATTGTGCGGTTGCCGAAACTGTCGTAGCCGTAGCTTTCTTTAACTGTATAACTCGCTGTGCCCTATTGCCCTATTGGTAGATAGGTGAGTCCCACCCTTCGCCAGTGCGCGAAGGATGGGGCACACAGATTGGTTTTTGGGAAGGATCACAAAGGATGCGCCACCCGCCATCGTTTCGAGATCCCCGGTCCCCAAAGGCGAGAGACCTGGGGCACCCGGTGACCCGCCAGTGGTACGATTCATCGCCCGTTCATACCCCGGCGATAGGCTGATTTGAGGCACTCTTACTTCAGATAAGAGCGAACCAGGTCAATCAGATCTTCTGCCAGTTCAGGGGCGATCTTTTCCTTTGATCCATCCGTCAGGTGAAAGCGGATATGCGTTTCGAGTACCTCGCCCATCAGGCTGTTGACCCCTCCCCGCACAGCGGCGAGCAGCATCAACTGGTCGCCGCAGTCTTCTTTTGCCTCAAGCGCTCGCTCCACTGCATCGAGTTGGCCACGCAGTTTGCGCACACGCAACAGCAACTTCATTTTTTCCCGCTCATCATGGGCCATCGTTCATCTCCGTTCAGGCGAATCAGTACATCTTGCTATACCCACAGGGGGTATGGTATATACCCAGGTAGGGTATAGTTTCCACCATCATATCTCACCTCATTCCCGTCACGGAGTCCTTCTTTTGCGCCTCATCCGCACTCTCCTCGCCGCAGCGCTGCTCGTCCTCTGCCTGGCCAGCGCGCACAGCCAGGCATTTACGACGTTGCCGGCAGCGCCGACTCCGGCGAGCGCGCAGTTTCCCGGTGGCATCGGAATCAAGGCAGGCGACGTCAGCCCGCACGGCACTGAACGCACCGACGCGCCGATTGTCGCGATGTTTCCCCACCCTGAGAACACGCAGTGGTGGCTCTCTGGCCAGGCCAACATCATTTATCAGGGCCGTCTTCCCTTCCACTCCGCTTACGAGGGTTCCAACAGCTTTCGCAGTTCGGCTGAATACAAGACTTCGCTGATTGGCACGCTCTACTCCGGCATCCGGCTGAACCATTCCATCGGCCACAACACCGACCTGATTCTCGATGTTGAGTCTGCCGGCGGCCGAGGCCTCTCGCAAGCACTAGGAATCGCAGGGTTTACCAACCTCGACGTGGTGCGCAATCCCAACCTCGGCTCGAAACCCTACCTGGCCCGATACCAGATTCACCAGACCATCGGGCTATCGCAGGCCAGTACCGAGCAGGAGCCGGGCCCTTTTGCGCTGGCCGCCCGAGTGCCGGTTCGACGCATTGAACTGCGTGCGGGAAAGATGACGCTGCCTGATTTTTTTGACATCAATTCAGTTGGCTCTGACAGCCACCTGCAGTTTCTGAACTGGACAATCGACAACAATGGCGCGTGGGATTATGCCGCCGATACCCGTGGCTACACAGTCGGCGGCATCGTCGAATATGACGACCGCAACTGGTCTATCCGCTACGGCCTGTTTGCGATGCCGGTGATCGCCAACGGAATCGACCTCGACTGGGCATTCAGCCGCGCGCACGGTCACAACGGCGAATTTGAATTGCGCCACAGCTGGATTGCGAAGCAAAAGGGGGTTTCGCGGCTGCTTTTCTTTGCAAACCGCGCCCACATGGGCACCTACCGCGAGGCAAGTGATGCATTTATCAGCCATCAGGATGCAACGCCGGACATCACGAAACATGCCCATTTTGGCGCGCTCAAGTACGGTTTTGGTTATAGCGCCGAGCAGGCCTTCAGTGGCAATCTGCGGGCATTTGTGCGGTTTGGCTGGAACGAGGGCGCGCATGAATCCTACGCGTACACCGAGGTCGATCAGACTTTTGGGGGCGGTGTGGATTATGCCGGAACCCGCTGGAAGAGGCCGGTAGACAAGCTGGCGATTGCCATCGTTTCAAACGCGATTAAAAGCGATCACCAGGAGTATTTGCGGCTGGGCGGCAAGGGCTTTTTGCTGGGCGACGGGCGGCTCAACTATGGGCGCGAAACAATAGTCGAGGGTTACTACACCTGGCACGCGTGGCGAGGGCTTTTCTATTCGCTCGACGCGCAGCACGTCAACAATCCCGGATACAACCGTGACCGCGGCCCGGCATGGGTAGGGTCGGTGCGGGCGCACGTGGATTTTTAGCCTACTGACGCGCGGGCGCTGCCGGAGTTTGTGGTGCTGATTCTGCAGGCAGGGCGTAGATGATTTCGTTGGGGCGGGCGTAGTGGAGGCGTTCTCGCGCCTCGTGCTCGATGGCGCCGGGATCTGACTTGAGGCGGTCAACGTGCTGGCTCAGGCGGGCGTTTTCTGCGGTGAGCTGCTCTACCTCAATGGCCAGGGCCTTGTTTTCTGCGCGTTTCTGCTGCCAGCTCGTGAGGCCGTTGCGTCCGTTGACGACGTGCCAGGCGAGGAGCATGGCTACGGCAAAAGCGGCGACGGTGACGAGGCGGCGTCGGTTGGAGACGAGCGTCTTCAGGCCGGTTTTTTCGGAGATGGCGGGGTTGGCGGGTTTGGGTGACTGGGTCATCTTGGTCTGAGATTGGTGGAATCCCAGGTCTCAGAACAGAGACCTGGGGCACCCGAATTCCTGCACCTGAATTCCTGCACCCGAATTTCTGCTAGGACAGGACAAAGGCTTTTGCTGCTGCTGAGAGAGAGGCCATGTCAGCTTCATTTCTCGCTTCAGTGTAGGCGCGGACAACTGGTTCCGTGCCGGAAAGGCGGTAGCAAACCCAGGAGCCATCGTCCAGCACCAGTTTAAGACCGTCGGTGCGAACGACAGCGGTAACTTTGCGGCCGCCGAGCTCGGTAGGATCTACCTTCAACTTCTGAGTGAAATTGGCTTTGGCCTCCGGGGTCAAGTGGAAGTTCTCACGAACTGGATAGAAGGAACCTACTTTGGCAAATAACTCCTGTAACTGGGCACCGAGTGATTTGCCGCGGCGGGCGACCATTTCAGCCACGAGCAGGCCGGCGATGACGCCGTCTTTTTCAGGGACGTGACCGCGGATTGTGAGGCCCGCGGATTCTTCGCCGCCGATGGCAATCTTGTCCGCAATGATGAGTTCGCCAATGTATTTGAAGCCGACGGGAGTTTCGAACAGTGGGACTTTGTGGAAGTCGGCGAGGGCATTGATGAGGTTGGTGGTTGCGACGGATTTTGCGACGCCGTTGCGCCAGCCGCGGGTTTCGACGAGGTAGTCAAAGAGCAGAGCGATGATGTAGTTGGGCTGCAGGAATGTGCCGTCGATGTCGACAATGCCAAAGCGGTCTGCGTCGCCGTCGGTAGCGATGACCAGGCTGGCACCAATTTCATTCATTTTGGCCTTCGCTTCGTTGAGCAAGTGGTCGTCTGGCTCGGGGGCGTGACCGCCAAAGAGGACGTCGCGGTAGTCGTGGACCGTAGCGACTTCAACGCCGACTGAGCGGAGGATGTGGCAACTGTAGCCGCGCCCTGCTCCCCAGAATGGGTCGAAGACCACCTTGATGCCTGCGTTGGCGATGGCCTGCAGATCGACCAGTTCCGCAATCCTGGCCAGATAGGCGGGCTTGACGTCTATGGTTTCAAAGCCGGGGTTGGGGTCGTTGAGACGGGGGATCTGCGGGTCGTCGCCGAGGGCCATGATAGCGGCCTCGACTTGTTTTGTGACTTCAGGGAGGGCAGGCGCGCCGTCGTGCGTGCTGAACTTGATGCCGTTGTATTCAGGCGGATTGTGGCTGGCGGTGAAATTGATGGCGCCCGATGCCTTGAGCGTAGTGACGGCGTAGCTGATGGCCGGAGTAGGAGCCGCGTCAGGAATCACGATGGGGGTGATGCCGTGGCCGGCGAGGATACGGGCCGCTTCGTCGACGAAAGTTTCGCCCAGAAAGCGCGGATCGCGGCCAACCAGCACGCGGTGCGGGGTGGGCTGCGTAAGCACATAGGCGGAGATGCCAGCGACCGCGCGGCGGATGTTGGCAATGGTGAATTCGTCGGCGACGATGGAACGCCAGCCGGAGGTACCAAATTTAATGGGCGTGGGCATTGTGGAATTTCCTCGGAGTAGCTGCACAGTAATCTTGCCGTACTCGGGCGCGGTCGGCAAGCGGGAATCACCAGTGACCCCGATTTTGATGGGATTGGGAGGGCGGGGATGGCGTTCTGATATTCTTCGGGTTAAGGCAGTGTTTCTGTGATGGGTGCTTGCTCGGGCAAGTTGAGTGCCGTTTTTCGCGCGGGAGAGCTACGCGACAACGGTGGTGGACGAGTTGAGCGATTAGGAGACGTACAGAATCTGTGCTGATGAATTGGCTACTGGTGGGACTGGCGGTTTCAGTTGCTGCGCTGTTGATAGCGGCCGTGCTGCTGGCACGTTTCATCAAGCGATGGCGGCATGAACGTTCGGATGAAAAAGCCGGCGTGCAGCCGGACCGGAAAAAGCCCGACAATAGGGATGGAGATAAGGCATGAATCGGATTGCGGAGAATGTTGCGGTAGGGTCTGAACTGGTTTCGTCGCCAAGCCTGGCCGAGACTCTGCTGCGGAGCGGCGGTCTTGCGCTGGCCGGCAGCGCGCTGGTGGCGGTTTGTGCGCACGTGGCGATTCCCCTGGGCTTTACGCCGGTGCCGGTGACTTTGCAGCCGTTTGCCGTGCTGCTGCTAGCACTGCTGATGAGCCCCCGTCTGGCTTTTGCGACGATGGTTGCTTATCTGGCTGAGGGCGCGGCAGGGTTGCCGGTCTTCACGCCACATGGCCTGGGTGGAGTCGCCCAGTTGCTGGGGCCTACGGGCGGATATCTGCTGAGCTACCCGGTGGTGGCTCCGCTGGTCAGCTGGATGCATCGGCAGGGATCGCGCGGTTTCTACCGCAGCGTAGCGATTACTGGTGCAGGCAGTCTGGTGACGTTGGCCATGGGCGCAGTTTGGCTAGGCCTGTTTACGCACGCGGCGGCGAGCGCAGTCCTGACGCATGCAGTGCTGCCGTTTCTGCCGGGCGATGTGCTCAAAGTTGTGGCTGCGGCAGGAATTGCCGTTGGAGTATCGCGATTCAGGCGCAGCTAGCTGCTTGAGTCGTGCGAAAGAAATGGTCTTTGAAGTTGAAAGGAAGTTTTTGACGTGAGTGACACTTTGACCAGCGCGGGACAGCTTTCGGGGACGCGCACGATCAGCATTGCGCACAGTCCGGATTCGGACGATGCCTTTATGTTTTACGGCCTGGCAACGAACAAGATTCGCGTGCCGGGATTCAAGTTCACACATACGCTTTGCGACATTGAGACGCTGAACAAGCGGGCGATGGACGAGGCGTTCTTTGACATCACAGCGGTTTCGTTTCACGCCTATCCCTACATTCAGGAAAACTACACGCTGATGAGCTGCGGCGGCAGCGTCGGTGAGGGCTACGGACCGATGGTGGTTTCGAGCCGTCCGATGACGACTGACGACTTGAAGAAGATCAAGATCGCTGTGCCGGGCACGATGACGACGGCTTACCTGGCGTTGAAGATTTTCAATCCTGAAATCGAGACTGAAGTGGTGCCTTTTGACCAGATCATTCCTGAGATTCAGGCGGGTCGGTTTGAGGCGGGTCTGATCATTCACGAGGGGCAGTTGACCTACGCGACCAGCGGTCTGCGCAAGGTCATTGACCTGGGAGTTTGGTGGCGCGAGCAGACCGGCCTGGTGCTGCCGCTGGGCGGCAATGCCGTGCGACGCAGCCTGGGAGCAGAGACGCTGCACACGGTCACGCAGGCGCTGCGAGACTCGATTCAACATGGGCTGGACAACCGCGAGCAGGGGCTGGAGTACGCGATGCAGTTTGCACGCGACCTGGACGTGAACCTGGCGAACCGCTTCGTGAGCATGTACGTCAACGAACGGACACTCAGCTACGGGGCCGACGGGCAAGAGGCGATTCGCCGGCTGCTGGCTCTGGGGCACGAGCGGGGAATTATTCCCATTGCCCCCAAGGTTGATTTCGTCGACTAGTTTGTCAGGTTGAAAATCAAACGAAAATCGGCTCGCGGCATCTGGAAAGAACTTTTCTCGATACCGCGAGCTTTTTTCAATTGCTTGCGCGGAATGGCTTCTGAGCGCTTTCGCTCTGTTCTTCAACGCGAAATCTGGACATGACAGCACTGAGGCTGACGGCGAGTTCACTGAGGGCTTCGCAGGCTTTAGCTGATTGTCGGGCTCCGGAGGCAGTCAGATCAGAGATTTTGGCAATCTCGCTGACGGAGTGATTCACTTCTTCGGTGGTGCTGGTTTGATGCGTCGCGGCAGCAGCAATCTGGTTTACCATGATTGCTGCCTCCTGTGCGCCATCGATAATCAGCCGCAGCTTGATGCCCGCTTCTCCAGTCGCTGTCACTCCTTTGCTTACCTGAATGGTTCCCTTGCTCATGGCTTCGACGGCGGCTTCAGTTTCCTGCTGGATGGCTCCAATCATTTCGGCGATTTCCTTGGTCGCTTTGGCGGTGCGTTCGGCCAGGTTGCGCACTTCACCAGCGACGACGGCGAATCCGCGCCCCTGTTCACCGGCGCGTGCCGCTTCGATGGCAGCGTTGAGCGCGAGCAGGTTGGTGCGACCGGCAATTTCGTCGATGACATCGACTATCTGCCCGACCTGGGTCGAGCGCTCGCCGAGACCGGCAATCTGGGCCGAGACGCGACCGACGGATTCCGTGACACTCTGCATCATGGCAATTGTCTGATCGACTACCTGCCCACCGTCAGCCGCGTCTTCGGCGGCTTTACGAGTTTTGAGGGCGGCGTTGTTGGAATTGCGGGAGACTTCGAGGACCGTTGCCGACATCTCGTGCATCGCCGAGGCTACATGGGCTGTCTGGCCTTGCTGGGTTTCGGCTCCCAGGGCCATCTGGGCTGCTGATGCCGTCAGCTCTTCGCTGGCTGCGGCCAGCTTAACGGTGTTGGCTTTGACCTGGCGCATGGCGTCCTGCAGCTTGTTGAGGAACTCGTTGAACCAGATACCGACTTCGTCAATTTCATTTTTCCCTACAATGAGCACGCGCTGGGTAAGATCGCCCTCACCTTCCGCAATATCCTGAATGCGAAGTGCAAGCGCTCGCAGCGGCAGAACCACCTTGAACTGAACGACCCACCAGGTCGCAGCGCAACTCATCAGGGCAAAGACGCACATCACCGTTCCGGTAACTCGGCTGCGAAGAGACCATGCATCGACGGTATCCAACTGAGCCTGAAAGTCCGAAGCAATGTCTTTGTCAAAGGCTGCCATCGTGTCCGACAGATCTTTGTTTTGTTTCCCAAGTTTGCTCATCTGCGCCATCATGTCGTCGCCGGGAGTGCCCTTTGCATTGAGCACAGCGGCATAGAACTCATGATCGCGTGCACGCATCGCAGTGAATCGGCTAGCGAGACTATCTGCCTTGCTGCCCAAACCAGGTATTTGTTGCAGCGCCGTTCTCACAAAAGTGATAGAAGCCTCGGTTTGTTCGGCATCCTTTTCGGCATTGTCAAAGGATGCCTGGTCCTGAAGAACGATAGCGTCTCCATAATGCTTTTTCATGCGCTCGTAGCTGGCCTCCGCCTCCTGTGTACGCAGAGCGGCGGGAAACAGGGCCGACGAAATCTGCGACATCCGGTTATGGGTGATGGAGGCAGAGATCAGAACCATCGCGAGCACCAGGAGGTATCCGGCAACCAGGACGCTGAGGATACTCAGAATGCGCGACTTGATTTTCATCGACTGGAACATGACCTACCTCACCGCCAGAACTTTGACGCCATCATGAGGAGTCGCAGCGCTGATGTAGCCAACCGCGCCGGCATTATGGGCAACGTAGTCAACGACGGCTGCCTCGGAGTCCAGTGACTTTGGCATGGAGGCCTGACCTGAAAAGACGAGGCTGCGCCATGTCGCGCGGAAGGCTGCGTCGTTTTTGCCAATATATTCCGAGAGGAACTGGTCGTTGACTCCTCCTGCTTTGAGCAGGACGGGGGTGACTTTCGAGCCGTCTTTCAGACTCGATAAGCCTCCCGTAAACACATCTCTAAGGTCTGATTTGGCGACGGTTGCAGATTTGACGCTGTTGTTTGCGATCACCAGGACTTCGGCGTATGCCTGACTCGCCGAGGGGAGCATGGCAGCCACGAGAAGGAGCAAGCAAAACTTGATTTTCATGGGGATATTCTCCTTTCGATGAGATTTAGAAGCTGACGCCGATTTTGAGGACGGTGAGCTGGGTATCGGGCTTGAGTCCATCGGGATTCAGAGCCGTGTCATAGTCCAGCGCAGTACCGTGAACAAAGTGCTGTTCTGCCTTGGCGTAGAAATACTGGTTAAAGTCGTAGCGCGCTGCAATGGCCCAATCCAGTGAGTCCCGAGCTGGCCCCAGTAAGGCATGGTGGTCAACGGACTGGCTGTTATAGACGCCGGCAGTGAACCTGTCTGTGACCTTATAGCTCGCCATGGCAAACCAGGCGCGCTGATCAATCCGAAGCGGATTTGTGGGCAACGGAGCCAGGACGACCGCTCCGGAAACAGGTAGGCGATTCCATTCTGCGGCAACCATGAGCTTGTCTTTTTCGTAGCGGGCAAAGAAGTTTTGTGTATTGAGAGGATTGATGATCTCCTTGCCCTGCAAGGCTCCGCCGCCAGCGGTAATCACAGACGACCATTTGGCATCTTTGATGTCAGAGGCACCGATCATGAGTCCGGGGATGGGGGTTTTCCAGCGGAGCGCGCCTCCGAGGGTGACGCCGCTCAGACCGTTGGGCAGGTCCAGTCCGCTCTCTTTTTGTGTGACGAAATAGCCGTCATCGGTGCCCAGGACGCGTTCTCCACCCCAGGCGCGATACTCCAGTTTGCCCAGTTTTTCTCCGAGTTTAACGGTGCCATAAACGACGCCACCGTAGTGGGCCAACAGAGAGTTGCGGCTCCCAATCGGGTAGACGCCCTGCGGCAGCAAGGCCCAAAGATACGAGGGATCGATATCCTGAATTTCGTTGTAGAGACCCGATGGGGTCTTCACTTTTCCAAAGCGGATGCCAAAACGGTCATCAACCTTGTAGTCGGCCGAGGCCCAGTCAAGGGTAATGGCGTTGCCAAAGTTGCCGAGCAGAAAGTACCGACCCTGCACACCGATGCGCAGTTTAGGGATGGGCTGCGCCGTAATGTTGACCACCGCTTCAGTCCAGGCCGGGCTCCCGTCACTGGAGCTGGTAGTGAACATGTTGTTTTGCGTGGTGTAAAGGAAGCCCTGCGTGGCATAGCCGTGGACCTGAATATTCAAATCATCGAGGCTCTGCGCCTGGGCGGTGGAAAGTATTGCGCTCAGGGCGAAAACCGCAAGCAGGATTTGCCTCTTCAATGGTGTCAGCACGTGGTGTGTCCTTTCCGACATAAATTTGCGTGTAGCTGTCTCATCGGCAGACAACCGAACTGCGTGAGTATCAACCTGGGTCAAGCTCCAACTTGTTCAAAAAATCATCTTTTGCACGCAGTCCACCCAAACCGGTGTTCCAGGATGGAACCTCAGGATTCGAATCATCAATCGGAGTAGCGAAGGTCGCGTTGAATGTTGCTCGATGTATTTGTGTTTTGAAATGACTAAGCCCGACAAGGAATTGAGGCTAAGGATTTCTTAATCGCTGACGATAAGCAGTGTGTGGAGGAAGACCCATGCACTCGAAAAACCTGCCTGACGGGCCGCACCCAAAGGCGTTGCTGGTTTCGCTCGATTCGTTGCTCAAATCTCAATTGCAGTGCTTCTTTGAAGCGTTCGGCATGCCGCTTGAGATGGTCTGCTGCGCTGGGGCAGTCATTGATGCCGCTTACAGCACCGCTGCGCCTAAAGTGATATTGCTTGATTGCAGGCTGCCAGCAGTTGCCCAAGGTCAGATGCTGGCCGCTTTGCATGAGGCGGGAATACGACGCATCTGCGCATTGGCAATGATTGCAAACGAGGTCTCAGATGAGTGGATTGCGCGGCTTCGAGAGGGAGCAATTGACGATATTGTTCCGCGCGATGCCGACAGCGGCGCGTGGCGGGCTCATCTCAGCGCGATGAAGAGAGGTCATGCGCTGTTTTGCGAACTGGAGAATTTGCGGGAGACGGCACATTTTGCGCTCGATCTTGACAGGGTGACCGGGGCTTTCAACCGGGAGACGATGCTGTCGATTCTCTTCAGAGAGACCGACCGGGTACAGCGGCAGAGGGGGGCGCTCTGCGTGGTGATGTTTGACGTGGATGACTTTGCCCATTGGAAGAGCGAGCTTGGCGCCGAAGTTGGAGACTTGTTGTTGCGAGAGATGGCGGAACGGACGGGCCGCATCATGCGCAGTTACGATGCGCTGGGCCGGATGGCCGACGAGCGTTTCATGATGGTGCTGCCGGGATGCAGCTTGATCAATGCAGAAATGCTGGCCGAGCGAATGCGGCTGGAGGTGTTCGGCGAATTATTTGTCATGACGGACCGGAACCAGGAACGTGTGCCGGTGCGAATGACGGCTTCGTTTGGGTTGAATTCAAGCCGCGGGCGTTCACCGGTAGTTGTTGTGCAGGAGGCTGAACAGGTACTGGAAGGCGGGAAATTGGAGGGACCGAACTCGATTCGAACTGTGAGCGATACTCCGCCCAGACTGAGGAGTGACGAGGATGCTTTGCGGCTTTTTCCAGAGGTTGAGTTGCTGATGGGATAGGTTTCTCATTTTGACGACGCGGCCCCAGGTCTCCGGCAGAGGCCTGGGGCCTTTTTGCGCGTGAGCATGAGCAAAGTTGATATGAATCTTTGCGTCAGCAGACAGTATCTTGAGTGTAGAGATCAAGGAGGGTTGAACCATGGCGGAAGTGACTTTACGGATTGACGGGATGCATTGCGGGTCGTGCGTGCGCAGGGTGACGCAGACCATTGGCGCAGCGGGTCCGTATGCGGTGAAGGAAGTGCGCATTGGAGCGGCTCGCTTTGAGGTTTCGGCGGCCGATGCCACCACGGTGGAGCCGGTGATCGCGGCGATGGCCAAGGCCGGGTTCAAGGCACACCTGGAGGCTTAGTGGCGACAGAGACGGTGGAAATGCCGGTGCTGGGGATGACGTGCGCGGCATGTCAGCGGCACGTGGAGGCGGCCTTGACGGCTGCCCCTGGGGTGACGGCAGCGCGCGTTGACCTGATGCGGCACCGGGCGCGGGTGGAGTTTGACCCGGCGATCGCCGGGCCGGAGGCCCTGGTGGAGGCGATTCGCGAGTCAGGCTATGACGCCGTTTTGCCGCGGAGCTCTGGCGTTGCCGCACCTGTGGTGACGGATGCCTGGGCTGGGATCAAGGCCGGGCTGACGATTGGGGCAGGTGTTGTGGCGATGGTGGCGGCGATGCCGCTCGGCTCACCTGCGTCCATGGGACGAATGGACCACGGGTTGATGCAGTTGTTGCCGTGGCTCTACGCGCTGCCGGCTTCAGGGCTTCGCTGGGGATTGCTGCTGGTGACGGCGGTGCTGGCAGTGTGGGCGGGCGCGCCGATTTACCGCAGCGCATGGAAGGCGATGCTGCACCGCGAGACGAATATGAACACGCTGGTTTCGCTGGGAACTGGGGTGGCGCTGGTGTATTCGGCGTGGGTAACGGTGCTGGGCGGGCGGGGCGAGGTCTACTTTGACTCGGTGCTGCTGATACTTGGGTTTCTGCTGCTGGGGAAGTGGCTTGAGGGGCGTGCCCGGCATGCGGCTTTGGCTGCTGTGGATGCGCTGGCGCAGTTGCTGCCGGCGAAGGCGCGGGTAAGGCGAGGTGCCGAAGAGGTGCTGATCCCTCTGGATGATGTGCGGGTTGGGGATCTGGTGGTGATCTTGCCGGGGGAGCGGATGCCGGCGGATGCGCTGATTGAGTCGGGCCGGACGACGGTGGATGAATCCATGCTGACGGGGGAATCTGTGCCGCTGCAGCGCGGAATGGGCGGGCGAGTGCTGGCCGGCAGCCTGAACTACGACGGAGCGGTGGCGGCGCGGGTGGAGCAGGCTGGCGAAGGGACGACGCTGCGGCAGATTGCGCGGCTTGTGGAGCAGGCGCAGGGTTCGCGTGCGCCCATGGAGCGGCTGGCGGACCGGGCCAGCGCGGTGTTTGTGCCGGTGGTACTGGGGTTGGCGGTGCTGACGTTTGTGGGCTGGCTGGTCGCGGCGCATGATCTGACGCAGGCGGTGGCGGCAACTGTGGCGGTGCTGGTGATTGCCTGCCCTTGCGCGATGGGGCTGGCGGTGCCGGCGGCGCTGACGGTGGCGATTGGGCGCGGGGCGCAGATGGGTGTGCTGATCAAGGGCGGCGAGGCGCTGGAGCGGCTGGCCGGACTGCAAGCCGTGGTGATGGACAAGACCGGGACGCTGACGATGGGCACTCCCACGCTGGTGGGGATTGGCGTGCTGGGGGATTTCGCGGAGGAGAGCCTGCTGCGCATGGCGGCGACGGCTGAGGATCATGCGGCTCATCCGCTGGCGCATGCGGTGGTGGAGGCGGCGCGGAAGCGCGGGTTGACATGGAGTGCGGCCGAGGATGTGCAGGCAGCGCCGGGGCGAGGTTTGGCGGCAACGGTTGAGGGCCGCGCTGTGTTGCTGGGCAATGTGGAGCTGATGCAGGAGTGGTCAGTTCCCTGCACCGGAGAAGCTGCAGAGGCTGGCGTTACCCGGCTTTGGATGGCGGTTGAGGGCAAGCTGGCTGGGTACTTCGATGCCATTGACACTGCGCGACCGGCGGCGAAGGCCGTGGTTGCCTGGCTGCATTCTGCGGGGCTGACGGTGGAGATGCTTACGGGCGACTCGGCGCGGGCGGCGGAGACGGTGGCTGCGGCGGTGGGGATTTCCGAGGTCCGCGCGGGGCTGATGCCTGCCGACAAGGTGAGCCGGATCAGGGAGTTGCAGGCTGGCGGCGTGCGCGTGGCGATGGTTGGCGACGGCATCAATGATGCTGCTGCGCTGGCGCAGGCGGATGCGGGCATGGCGATGGGTGCGGGAGCGGCGCTGGCGCAGGAGGCTGGAGACGTGCTGCTGATGCAGAGCGATCCGCAGGGGATTTGCACGGCGATTGCGCTGGCGCGGGCAACGGTCAAGGTGATGCGGCAGAATCTGGGTTGGGCGATGGGCTACAACGTGGTGGGGATTCCGCTGGCTGCGGGGCTGCTTTGGCCCGTGTTTCATGTGATGCTGACGCCGTGGATGGCAGCGGCGGCGATGGCGTTCAGTTCAGTAAGCGTGCTGGCGAACAGTCTGCGGCTGCGAGGTTGGCGAGGGCCTGAGCTGGCGGGTTGAGCTGGGAGTTATAGGACCTCTGGGTGTTTACCTTTTAATTACAGGAAGCCTTTGAAAATAAAGAGGGGGGGGGATACTTCTCTTTTTGATGACCATGATTGGCGGGTGGCCCAAATCTCACTTTTTTCTCTCCTGAGGGTGCCCCACATTGGTTAATTTCAGATCTGGGCGAGTGGCCGAACTCTCATCCCCGGTCCCCAAAGGCGAGGGACCGGGGCCACCCGCCTGGGGTGAACGAAAGCCATCTCGTGACCTTGAATGGGCACTCTCGCACCCAGCAGTAGGCCGGGTGTCCGCATAGAAGCATCATGGTCTGTAGCTTAGGGCCGTATCGATGGTTGGTGAAGCGGTTTCGCCCACCGTTTAGGTGATGCAGCGCGATTCAAACCGGAGCTCTGGTCCTCAACCTCTCTGGCAAAAATCGCGGCGCTCACGCACCGCACAGGAAATCTGTGCATTGACAAAGCCTTCGACCTGATCGAGGGCCACCCGCCTGGGCCACCTGTCAGCAAAAGGTCAGTCCGTTTACCAACCATCCAAGATTGCCAGAGTAATCGCAAGAAAAGCGGAGCCAAGTAAAGTCAGCCCATAGGAGATGATCGCAGGCAGCAAGTTCACGTCGCATCCAAGATTGCAAATAAGTTTCCTGGTCTTCCGATACGCAGCTAAGGTCATAAGCGAAAGCATCAGTGGAATGAATATGTTTACCACTACTACGGAAAGCAGGCTGAATTGCGATCCACTTTCGTTCCTCCGGAGCAATCTAAAAGCTCCTATTCCCTCCAACACTAGGAATTGAAAAATACAGAACACAACTGCTGACCAAAATTGCGCCCCATTTACAAAACCTGTTTGCGTCGGAACAGGATTAGTAGGGACAGGAGGATTTTCACTTGACTCGTTCATCGATAGCACCCCGTCGAAATGCCGAACACTCCCAAAAGAACGGCGACGCCCTTCAATACCTTTCCTACAGCCGGATTTAAGAAATCTGCTCCATACCCGGCCGCACCCATGAGAACAGTGTCGGTTTTGATTTGGTTGCACTGATCTTTGTGCGTGTCAAAAGTCTCTGGATAGCCGCCATTTGGCTTCCACCGTGGATCAAATGGCCCGATACGGTTGTATGGTGGTTGCACTCCATTACTTGAGCCGCCTGATGCGCCTGATCCCCCGCCGGGCGATGAACCCTGAGGGTCATATGCTGCAGAAGAACTGGAAATCGTTATGGACCCGCATGGCGTTCCACCGCAGTTGAGATTACCGTATTCGTCCACGGTAATTCCGGACCCCAGCTGATCAGGGACAATCAGCGAGAGGGCGAGTAGTGAGTAGGTGGTGGAAATTCCACTGGAATTGATCGTTGCGTAGTAATCCCACCCAAAATTGCTCGCAGACATTTCCAAGCCTCCGTAAAATGCTCCGCCCCCGCCGCCACTACCGCACCCTAGTGAAGCAAGTAGATAGCAGATAGAGGGATCGCTATCATCGCCATCTGGGTCGGTGTAGAACATGGGATTATCGAGCACGTATGCATACCGGTTATAGCTTTGTGGATTTCCGAGACTGTAACTCCCGGTGTAATGGTCGGGGCTCAGCCATCGCCCCTGCGTATTCGAGTACTGCCGATACAGCGCGTGGTCTGTGTTCGATGTGGAATCGTAATCCAGCGCTGCGAAGTAGTACGAGTCACCCCCCGACTCAGTCGTCTGGGCATCCCCAAAGGGCAACGATGTCAGCGTAGCTTCCACGCCCCCATTGTACGTCGTGCGCACCCGCTCCGTACCCAGCCAATCCTGATGCTCAAAGTGACTCTGCGCGCCGGGATTGTAGTACGCAACCGGGCGCGCCCCCCCAGTAATACTGCCCCTGCAACTGGTGGTTGCTCGAGTCCCAGATCGAAACCCGCTGACCGCCCGCATTGAAAACGAAGTTCGTCACCGTCGCCCCTACCGTCGTGCTCACCCGCTGATTCAATGCGTTATAGGTGTACTGCGCCGTGCTGCCGTTATCGACCTTGGTCACACCTCGCTCCGCACCGTAACAAGCTTCTTCTCTGCGTAAAAGGTTGAGCTTGGAGAAACCCACATCTCAAAAGCGAGATGTGGGGCACCCTCATTGGTTAATTTCAGATATGGGCGAGTGGCCGAACTCTCATCCCCGGTCCCCAAAGGCGAGGGACCGGGGGCACCCTCAGTGGTTGCTTTTCAGATCTGGGCGACAGGTCGTTTGTTTGATTTGCTGGGAAGTGCCGGGGGAGAAGCAGATTCCCTGCGGGAATGACAACCAAAAAGGCAATGGCAAGGGCAGAAGCAACAGCAGGTCCTTCACTGCGTGCAGGATGACAAGTTGGTTTATTCGGGGGTGGGGAAATGGGGTTTGGGGTGGGGCTGTAGACTCTTTGCAGGCGCTTAATTGTGAAGATTCTTAGTCGGTACATTTTCGGGGAGATTGCTTCGCACTCGTTGATTGGGTGTGCGCTGTTTACGTTCATTTTGTTCATGAAGGACCTGGGGCACATTCTGGAGATGGTGGTCCGGAACAGCTCAAGCCTGGTGGCTGTGGCGCAGATTTTTCTGTTTACGCTGCCGAATACGTTTCTGGTGACGATTCCGATGGCGGTGCTGGTGGGGGTGCTGCTGGGGCTGAGCCGGCTGGCTGCGGACTCTGAGATTACGGCGATGCGGGCGTCGGGGTTTGGCATCTGGTATTTCGTCAGGGTGGCGTCGGTGGTGGCGTTTATCGGGACGGGGCTGGGGCTGGTGAATTCGCTGTATGTTGCGCCGCGGGCCAATCAGGCGATTTTGGATATGCAGCGCGAGCTGGAGACGGCGCAGGCGTCGTTTGAGATTCAGCCGCGCGTGTTCTATGAGGACTTCAAAAACACGGTTATTTATGTGCAGGATGTGCGGGCGGGGACGGGTGTTTCGAACTGGCGGCAGTTGTTTATAGCCGATGTGAGCGACCCGACGGCACCGAGGATTACGACGGCAGAATCCGCGACGGTGGCCGAGGATGTGGGCGAAAACCGGGGTCAGGGGCTGCTGATCAGGCTGCGCAACGGGGCAGAACATGAGTCGGGGCATGAGAGTGCTGCTGGAATCTCTGGCCAGGCGGGGCAGTACAACATTTCTACGTTTGCGACGACGGACCGGCCGCTGACGTTCAATCCGCAAAGCGACATTCATCTGGGCCGGATGGACACGCCGATTTTTGCGATGGGGAACCGGCAGTTGCTGAAGGAGATTCACGCGGCAAAGCCGGGGGATGCGGCGGGGAAGCATTACCTGATTGAGCTGAACCGGCGGCTGGCTTTCCCGGTGGCGTGCCTGGTGCTGATGCTGATTGGGGTGCCTCTGGGGACTGCTTCGCGGCGAGGCGGCAAGAGCAGCGGGTTCATTTTTACGATTTTGCTGGTGCTGGTGTACTACGTGCTGTCGAATTTTGGCATTGCCTGGGCGAAGCAGGGGCGTTTGCCTGCGGTGGCCGGGGTGTGGCTGGCCAATGTGGTGTTTGCGGCGGCGGGCTTGTTTTTGCTGAGCCAGATGGCGAGCGGCGGCAAGGTGCTGAGCGCAATTTCTGGCTGGTTTACGCGACGGCCCACGGCGCGGGCGCTGACCGCTGAGGAACTGCGGCTGGAAGCGGAGCGGAGCGCGGAAAAAGACTGGCAGACGGCGGCGAAGGAGCGTTGGCGGCGGCGGTTTCATCCTCCGCTGACGCAGACGTTTCACCGCTTCAAGCGGCGGGGGTTTCCGCTGATATTGGATGAGTATGTGCTGCGGGAGTTCATGCAGACGTTTTTGATGGTGCTGCTGGGGCTTGTGCTGCTGATGCTGGTGTTTACGTATTTTGAACTGGTGCCGGATATCTGGCGGAACCATCCGGGAGTAACGACGATTGGGGCATATCTGCTGAATCTGGCGCCAAGGATGCTGTACCAGATGACGCCGCTGGGGGTGCTGATTGGGGTGCTGGTGACGTTTGGCGTGCTGAACCGGTCGAGCGAGCTGATTGCGATGAAGGCGACGGGGATCAGCATTTACCGGCTGGTGATTCCGGTGCTGGTGATTGCGGGGATTTTGGCGGGGGGCTTGTTTGCGTTTGACCAGTACTACCTGCCGCAGGCGAACCGCAAACAAGAGGCGTTGCGCAACATCATCAAGGGGCGGCCGGCGCAGACGACGCTGAATCCTGACCAGAAGTGGATTTTTGGGCAGCAGCGGGCGGGGGAGCCGGGAAGGATTTTCTACTACCAGTTCTTTGACCCCGACCAGGATGCGTTCGCAAACCTGAGCCTTTTTGAGTTTGACCCGGTGACGTTTTCGCTATCAAAGCGGATATTTGCAGGGCGAGCGGTGTGGGATGCGCGGCAGCGGATGTGGAGCTTTGAGAATGGCTGGGAGCGAACGATGCAGGGGGCAAATGTGACTGGCTTCCGGGAGTTCCAGCAGGCGAGCTTTGCCGAGGTGCACGAGGAGCCGGGCTACTTCAAAAAAGAGAGCCTGCAATCGCAGGAGATGAACTTTGGGCAGTTGCAGCGGTACATCAGTGACCTGCAGCAGAGCGGTTTTGACACGATCAGACTGCGGGTGCAGCTGTATGACAAGCTGGCGTACCCGATGGTGACGATTGTGATGGCGGTGCTGGCGATACCGTTTGCGCTGTCGATGGGCAGGCGCGGTTCGCTGACCGGGGTGGCGGCGGCGATTGGGATAGGCCTTGGGTACTGGGTGATTGCGGGGTTGTTTGACGCGATGGGGAGTGTAAATTACTTGCCGTCGGCGGTGGCGGCGTGGTCGCCGGATATCTTGTTTGGGCTGACGGGCGGATATTTGCTGCTGCGGACTCCGACATAGGTACTGACCCGGATTGAGACAGTGCAGCAACTTATGTTGGGCGTAGCTCAATTGTTTCCTTTGACTTGAATGAATTGGGTATTTAGACTCATGCCGGGTTGCGGTTTGCGCGTCGCGGCGCTCCAGCCAGATTCCCCACCCCCAATCAGATCGAGGACTCATATGCAATTTGGACATATACGGAAGTTGACGACTCTGGCGCTGGTATTGGCTGCGCCCAGCTATCTTTTCGCAGGAGACTTCAGCTATCAGGAGTCCACGCAGGTTACGGGCGGCTCGATGCTGAGCATGATGAAGATGGCGGGCATGTTCAGTTCGCAGGCGCGGAAGATGGGCGAACCCGTCATTTCGACGATTTATCTGAAAGACAACCGGATGGCGCGGGTCTCTGCCGACAGCATTGAGATTATCGATCTGGACAAGGAAGCGATTACCCGGATTGACACCGTGAAGCGCACCTATACAGTGGAGACTTTTCAGGAAATGAGGGAACAGATGCTGAAAGCGCAGCAGGAGGCCGAGAAGCATCAGGCCGAGCATCCCGCGCCCGCGCCAAAAGCCAATCCTGATGCGAACCAGGTGCAGATGAGTTATGACGTGCATGTGCGGCAGACGGGCGCGGCAAAGAACGTGAGCGGGCTTGCGGCAAAAGAAGCGATCATGACGATGATGATGAACGCGACAGACAAGAAGAGCCAGCAGACGGGCACGATGGCGATTACCAACGATATGTGGATGGTGCCAGAGATTCCGGGTTACTCGGCGGTTCGCGATTTTTACATGCGGATGGCGACGAAGATGGGGAAGATGTATTCGGGATCGGGCGGATCTGGCGGATCTGGAATGGATATGAGCCGGATGTTTGCGGCGAATCCAGGAGCGGGCCAGGCGATGTCAGATATGGCCAAGGAGATGGAGAAGCTGAAGGGTGTGCCGGTGATGCAGGTGATGCGCATGGGCACGACGACGGATGGCAAGCCGCTGCCCGCCGCCTCAGAAGCGCCTCTGCCACCTGAGAGCTCTGGTGCAGCACCAAGCGGTGGCGACATGGCCAAGCAGGGATTGGCCGGGGCGCTGTCGAGTCATTTTGGCCTGGGCGGCTTTGGCCACAAAAAGGATCAGGACCCGCCGCCTCCGAGCGGTGATGCAGGCAATAAGCAGCCAACCAGCGCAATTTTGATGGAGTCACAGAGCTCGTATTCGAATTTCTCGTCGGCACCGGTGGATGCTTCGCACTTTGAGGTGCCTGCGGGTTACAAGCAGTTGCAGGCGCAGAAGTAACGGACGGGCCTCAGCGAGCGGAGAAGAGGGGATGAATCAAGAGGGCGTGGCTGCGGCTGCGCCCTCTTCTGTTCTGTAGATTATTGGCGCTTGGTCCTTGGTTGAATTTGATATGATTTGGCGTTTTGAGAGGCTCTTGATGAAATATCCGACTCAGTTTCGCTTCCCTGCCCTTGTGTCCTTGGTGATTGTATTGACGGCCTTTGCGGGGCTGAAGGTTTTGGCCGCCACACCGCGATTGACGGTAGAGGAAGTGACGGCCTCCAAACCGCTGCGAGACGGCATTGATATTCAGGCGGGGGCAGCGACGATTCGCATTACGGCGCTGCGTGAGGATATTGTGCGGGTGCGGATTGCCCAAGGGGGAACGCTGCCCGAGGACGCCTCATGGGCGGTTTTGCCGGAGCGGCGTGAGCAGTCAGTGGATGTAAAGCCGCTGGAGGACGTTGGATTTGTGGGTTTCAAGACGGCAGTGCTTGAGGTGCGGGTGGAGCGGAGTCCGCTTCGGCTGCTCGTCCGCGACCTCAACGGCAACCACATCTGCAATGACGCGCTGGACAATCCGACCGAATTCCGCAATGGCGGCTTCGAGGTGCACAAGCAGATGCCGACCGACGAGCGCTTCTATGGCCTGGGAGACAAGACAGGCTCGTTTGACCGGCGCGGCCAGGCCTATGAGCTTTGGAACCGCGACCATGGCGTTGAAGATACCGCTGACCCGCTGTACAAGAGCATCCCCTTCTTTATGGGTGTAACGGGTGGCCGCAGCTACGGCCTCTTTCTCGATAACACTTTTCGGACGTGGTTTGATTTTGGCAAGCAATCCCGCGACAGCTTTTCGTTTGGCGCGGAGGGTGGGCCGCTCAATTATTACGTGATCTACGGGCCGACGCCAAAGCAGGTGGTGGAGGGCTACGCGTATCTGACGGGTACGCCGCCGATGCCGCCGATGTGGGCGCTTGGCTTTCAGCAGTCGCGGTATAGCTACACGCCGGAGTCAATGCTGCGGGTGGTGGCAGACAAGCTGCGGTCGGACCGGATTCCTGCAGACGCGGTGTATCTGGACATTGACTACCAGTTCCGGAACCGGCCGTTTACCGTGGACCCGGTGAATTTTCCGGGCTTTCCGGGGTTGGTGGCAGACCTGAAGAAAGAGCATCTGCACCTGGTGACGATTACCGATCTGCATGTGGCCCATGTCGCGGGAGAGGGCTACATGCCCTATGAAACGGGCCATGCCGGCGACCATTTTGTGAAGAAGGCGGATGGGAGCGAGTATGTGGGGATTGTGTGGCCGGGGCCGGCGGTTTTCCCTGACTTTACGCGGGCTGAGACGCGGAAGTGGTGGGGTGGGTTGTATGCCGAGTTTGTGAAGGATGGAGTTTCGGGATTCTGGAATGACATGAACGAGCCTTCGGTGTTTGACGGGCCGGGGATGACGATGCCGCTCGATAACATCCACCGAATTGAGGAGCCGGGATTTGCGCCGAGGACGGCGACCCATGCCGAGATTCACAACATTGTGGGGATGCAGAATGAGCGGGCGACATTTGAGGGCTTGCTCAAGCTGCGGCCGGATGAGCGGCCATTTGTGCTGACGCGGGCGACGTACGCGGGCGGACAGCGGTTTGGGTTTACGTGGACGGGCGACAACGCCTCGACCTGGAGCCAGTTGCGGCTGGGAACGCAGATGCTGCTGAATCTGGGTTTGAGCGGCATTTCGATGGTCGGAGACGATATTGGCGGGTTTGGCGGGTCGGCTGCTCCCGATTTGCTGACACGCTGGATTGAGATTGGCGCGTTTAACCCCATGTACCGCGACCACTCGACAATTGGCTCGATGCCGCAGGAGGTCTGGGCGCATGGGCCGGAGCAGGAGGCGATCCGCAGGCGATATATCGAAACGCGCTACCGTCTGCTGCCCTACATTTACACGCTGGCCGAGGAGGCGCACCGGACGGGGCTGCCGATGGTGAGGCCGCTGTTTCTGGAATTCCCCAATGATTTTGACGGGGTAGATACGGAGTTCATGTTTGGCGCGAACCTGCTTGTAGCTCCGCCGCCGTATGGAGAGATGCCGGAGGGGTACTCGGTGGCGTATCCAGAGGGCGAGTGGTACGACTTCTGGACGGGTGCGAAAGCGGTGCGGTCGCCGGGGCAGCCGTCGATTGTGGAGGTTTCAAACACGATTGCGGCTGGCGAATCGCTGAGCAAATTTCCGCCGCCGGTAGTGATTCATCCCGGCCTGGACACGCTGCCGGTCTATGTGAGGGCGGGGAGCGTGGTGCCGATGCAGCCGCTGGTGCAGAGTACGGATGAAACTCCGCAGGGACCGCTGGAGCTGCGGGTATATCCAGACTGGCCGGACAAAGGGGCCAGAGCGGGCAGGAATTGCGGTGGTTCGCTGTATCTGGACGACGGGCACACGTTCAAGTTTGAGCGCGGAGAGTATTTGCGGCAGGCGTTTACCTGCCAGGCGCAGGGACGCGAAGTGACGGTGGGATTTGGCGCGCGAACGGGCAGCTACGCTCCGTGGTGGAAGATGATGGAGGTCGTGGTGTACGGGTGGCCTTCAGCGCAGGCGGTTGCGCAAATTACCGGAACTACCGACTCGCTCAAAACGAGCTATGACGAGGCGGCTCACGCGCTGCACATCATGGTGCCAGACCTGGCGGGAAAACAGGAGCTGCGGGTGAGGGAGTAGTTTTGCGTGATCGGAGGAAGCCGATGGCGGTGGCGAGCGACTAGACTTCTCGTATGAACCTTTCGCCGATGATACAGATTGTCGATCCTCTTGAGCTGTTTGATGCGTGGTTGAGTGAGGCTCAGAAGAGTGAGCCGAATGACCCCAATGCCGTCGCGCTGGCGACAACAACGGCTGATGGCTGGCCGAGCGTGCGCATGGTGCTGGCAAAGCAAGTGGGGGAGGAGCGATTCTGCTTCTTCACCAATGCTTTGAGCCACAAGGGCACGGATCTAGCGGAGAATCCTCGGGCTGCGATGTGTTTTCACTGGAAGACGCTGCGGCGACAGGTAAGAGTCGAGGGCGCGGTGACGGAGCTATCGGCAGAGGCGAGCGACGGGTATTTTCACAGCCGGTCGCGGGCCAGCCAGATTGGCGCGGCCATTTCAGACCAGAGCCGAGCGCTGAGCAGTCGCGAAGAACTGGAGGCGCGCTGGCGGGCTTTTGGCGAGGCGCATCCTGGGGTGATTCCGCGGCCGGAGTATTGGCGCGGGTATTGCGTGCAGGCGGCGCGGATTGAGTTTTGGATGGATGGGGCGCACCGATTGCATGACCGCTTCCTCTTTACCAGGGATGGGGATGGATGGGCCAAGTCGCGGCTTTATCCTTGATTCCGCAGCTCAGGCTTTGATGAAGTGCATCGCGGCCGAGTTCATGCAGTAGCGCAGACCGGTTGGCTCGGGGCCGTCGGAGAAGACGTGGCCGAGGTGGGCTTCGCAGCGCACGCACTGGACCTCTGTGCGTTCGACGCCAAGTGAGAGATCGGGGTTTTCGACGATGTTTTCCTTAGCGATGGGTGCCCAGAAGCTGGGCCAGCCGGTGCCGGATTCAAACTTGGTCTTTGAACTGAAGAGCGCGGTTTCGCAGCAGAGGCAGCGGTAGAGGCCGAGGGAGTGCTCCTTCCAGGTGACGCCGGAGAATGGCATTTCAGTGTCTGCCTGGCGGGCGATGCCAAAGGAGTTTGCGCCCAACTGGCGGTACCATTCGCCATCGGTCTTCACGATTTTTGGGACTTCCTGAATATCGAGTCGGACGCCGTCGGCGCTGAAGTTGACGATGCGGACTCGTCCCGGCGAGCCGTGGATGGCGGCGCTGGCCTCAATGCCCGGCGCTTTGAAGAGCCAGGCAGCGCCAACCGCGGCAATGGCTCCTGCACCGCTCAGGAAGAAGACGCGGCGGGTCATCTTTTGGGATTGATCACTCGGGCTGACGTCTGACTCAAACATGCTGAAGTTCCTGTGGATGCTCTCCCCCATTGTGATGATGCGCGCAAGAGAAGGTTACACAAGATGAAAGGGCCGCGACCGATTTGAGTTTTGACGCATCAAAGTCGATAGTTCGACAAGTTTGGGGCTGGGCAGGCGCGACGCAATGGTACGAAGGTCAAAGGCGCGAATCGTCGGGGCTGCGCGCAGCTTTCCCGGTAGAATGAGAGCATGTTGCGAGATTTGAAGCCGTTGTTCCGGTACATGGCGCGGTACCGCTGGGGGTATCTGTGGGGGACTCTGGCCCTGACGGCGACCAACGCGATTTGGGTGCTGTTTCCAAAGGTAATTGAAGCGGCGGTCAATGACCTGAACCGGGTGGGTCTGGACTCGGCTGCGATGCGGCAGAAGATTCTGTTTTACGCGGGTCTGCTGGTGGGCGTGGCGCTGCTCAAGGGCGTGTTTTTGTATGCTTCACGCTGGATTTTGATCGGGATTTCGCGGGAGATTGAATTTGACCTGCGCAATGACCTGTTCAAGCAACTGGAACGGCAGGATTCTGGCTACTATCAGCGGAACCGGACGGGCGACATCATGGCCCGGCTGACGAACGACCTGAACGCGGTGCGCCAGTTGCTGGGGCCGGCGATCATGTACAGCGCCAATACGGTGCTGTTTTCAGCATTTGCGCTGTACTTTCTGCTGCGAATTTCGCCGTGGCTGACGCTGGTGGCGCTGGCACCGATGCCGATTGCGTCGATTCTGGTGCAGTACTTCGGAGCGCGGATTCATGAGCGGTTTGAGCGGATTCAGGCGAGTTTTTCTGAAATCACTTCACATGCGCAGGAGAATTTTTCCGGGGCGCGACTGATTCGGGCCTTTGCGCGTGAGGAGTCGCAGATTGATTCCTTTGAAAAGGCCAATCAGCAGTACATTGGCCGGGCGCTGCGGCTCGTTCAACTGATGGGCATGCTTTGGCCGACGCTTGAATTTGTGCTCGGCGTGGCGCTGGTAATCACCTTGCTGGCCGGCGGACGGCTGGTGTTGCAACACAAGATTGATGTCGGCAGCTTCATTGCGTTTAACACCTACATGATTTTGCTGACGTTTCCGATTATTGCGGTGGGCTGGGTGATCAATCTTTTCCAGCGCGGCACGGCGAGCATCAAGCGCATTGACGAGATTTTGCGAGCCGAGCCGGAGATTGACGACGCCGGTGCAGACAAGACGATTCCCGAGGGTACTGTGCTGCGGGGCGAGATCGAGTTTCGCGGGCTGAGCTTCAGCTACGGCGAGACCCAGGTGCTGAAGAACATCAGCCTGCGCGTTCCAGCGGGTTCCACACTGGCCATTGTCGGGCCGACAGGGTCAGGGAAATCGACGGTCATCGGGTTGATTCCGCGCCTTTTGGACGTGCATGAAGATACGCTGCTCGTCGATGGGCGGCCAATCCGGGAGTATCCGCTGAAGGTGCTGCGTTCAAATATCGGCGTCGTTCCGCAGGAGACATTTCTCTTCAGCGAGACGATTCGAGAGAACCTGTGCTTTGGCGCTCCAGATGCGACGGCAGAAGAGATGCTTGAGGCGGCGGAGGCGGCGCAGATCCGGCGCGAGTTTGAGGAGTTTCCGCAGGGTTTTGAAACGATGGTGGGCGAGCGCGGCGTTACGCTTTCAGGCGGGCAGAAGCAGCGGACTTCGATTGCGCGGGCTCTGCTGCGACGGCCTCGGATCCTGATTCTGGATGACGCGTTGGCGAGCGTGGACACGTATACGGAAGAGCGGATTTTGCAGGGTCTCAGGGAGTATGCGACGGACTGCACGACGATTCTGATTTCGCACCGCATCTCGACGGTGCGCGAGGCGGATCAGATTGCAGTGCTGGCAGACGGGCGGATTCTCGAGCTGGGCACGCATAGCGAATTGCTGGCAAATGGCGGATATTACGCCGGCCTGTATGAGAAGCAACTGCTTGAGGAAGAGCTCTCAGTGACCCGGTAGCGTCGCTATGGTGTCAGATCAGGTCGTTTTCAGGCAGTCCAGCGGGCGGGCAGGTCGGCCTCTTGGGCGGTCTGAATGAATCGGGCCACGCGGGGCGCGGCGACACTGACTTCTGGGTTGACCGTGGCATCAACTGCGACCTGACGCCAGGCGTCACGGATGTTGCGGACACAACCGATGACCTGTTCAAAGCGCCTTGGGTCTGCTCCAACCGAGGCCTGCAGGATCAGTGCAAACATTGAGGCGTAGAACTCGCTCAGGACCTGAGCGGGGCGGCCGCCAATGTCCATGCGCAGGCGCGCCTGAAGGTGGATGAGGATGGCGAGGGCGCGCTTGACGGCGATGCGACGGCCGTGAACATCACCGCGCTCGACGGCGGCAATGGCGGCGTAGAGGAAGCGAATGATTCCGTCATAAAGGGCGACAACCAGTTCGACCGGCGAGGCTCCGTCGAGCGCGTGCTGCTGATAAGTGGACATGAAAGTCTCCGCCCCTAGAATCTAGGAGCTCTGTAGCCGGTAACTGCGGAGTAGAGTTCACTGACGCCGTTGAGATTTGTGGGGATGGACTGGAGGATTTCGTTGGCGCGGGTGAGCTCGAGGGTCAGGTTGACCTGCTGGGTCGAGATGAGCCGGTCTTCGTTGGTGATGTTCTGGTTGAGGGACTTTTCGATGGAAGCATTCGACTTGAGGGCCAGGCTGAGGGAGCCGGTGACTGAGGTATTGCCAAGATTGCTGAGGGTAGTAGAAAAACTGGTGCCCCAGCTGCCCGCATTCTGAAAGAAGCTGACAACGCCGGAGTAATCGGAGTTCAACTCGCTGTTGAGGGCGCTGCTGTCGAGCGTGAGGGTGCCGTTGTTATTGACGCTGATACCAAGCTGGGTGAGGGTCTTGATGTTGCCCTGGGTGTTGGTGGAGTTGATGGCACCGAAAAGCTGTTCCTGGAGTAGGTTGAGTGTCGGCGTGCCAAAGAGGGGCGCCGGAGTGCCAGAGGATGAGTTGGTCTCCTGGGCGTTGATGGCGCTGACGACGTTGTTGTAGTTGGAGACGAACTGGCCCATGGCAGTCACAACAGCAGAGTTGTTGTTGAGGACCTGAACCTGAATCTGCTCTGCGGTTCCGCCGGTAACCGGAGAGGGGGCAAGCAGTTGGAAGGTGATACCGGGAATAACGGAGCTGACGGTATTCGAAGCAGATGAGATGTTGACGCCGTCAACGGTGAGGTTGGCGTTGGCTCCGACCGCTGCCGTGTTGTATGCGAGCGCAGTGGAGGTGGTGATATCGGTGACAGAGGAACTGACGGTGAGATTGCCCGCAGTGCCCGAGGTGGAGGACACCAGGGAGAGGCGCGAACCATTGGTGTCGGTGAGGACTGAAGCGGTGACCCCGTAGCTGCCGGAGTTGATCGCGGCTGAAAGCTTCGCCAGGGTATTGTTGGTGGAATCAATGGTGATGGTTTGCGCAGTGCCGGAGCCCACCTGAATCGAGAGGGATCCGGAGAGTGTGTCAGCGGCGTTGGTGATTGAGTTCAGATAGCCGGAAGATGTAGCGGCGAGTGAATTGACCACGATCGAGTGGGTGCCGGCGATCGCGGCGTTGGAGGCAGAGGTGAGGGTCAGCACGTTGTTGTCAGAGCTGGAACCCTGTTTACCGGCGAGGACGCCCTGGAAATCTGTGAAGCCCTGAACATTGGATGAGAGCGATGACAGCAGACTGCCGAGAGCCGAAATAGCGGCGTCCTGGCTCTGTGCAGCGGAAAGTTCAGTCTTCCACGGAGACTCGATGAGCTTGAGGTTGTCAACGATCTGGCTGACGGTCGAGCTGACGTTGAAGCCGGTGCCGCCCGTGGGTGAACCGAAATTGATGCCTACTGTGCCCATCTGAACCTCAACATTCTGTCAATCCCTCGCTTGCAACAAGGCAAACAAGTGGCCGCTGTGGCTAGCCAGCGGGTTAGAAATGTCTTTTGAAATCGCCGTCGATGCTTTGACCTGAGCGCCAGTAACGAGGGCAATGGGGAAGACGAGAGTACCGTCTTCCCCGCTGCCGGTTGCTCACGCATCTGGTTTTTACTGCAACAGTTTGGTGACTTCCTGCTGCAGGCTGTTGGCCTGTGCCAGGGCCGAAATACCGGTCTGGGACAGGATTTCGTACTTGGAGAGCTGCGTGGTTGCAGCAGCGTAGTCGGTGGCCTGCACTGCGTTCTGGGCACCGGTTACGTTTTGCTGCTGCGTGGTTGCGACTGAGGAGAAAGCGTTCAGGGTGTTGACCTGGGCGCCGAGGTAGCCTCGCTGTGCGGCCACGTTGCTGATGGCCGAGTTGATCTGGAGCAGTGCGGCCTGCGCATTGCCCTGGCTGGAGAGATCCGTGGCCGCCAGGTTGGTGGACTGTTCGTTGGCACCGAGCTGGTAGCTGATGGTCTCGGTGGACTTGGTGGATGCAAACAGCGAGGTTGCGCCTTCACCAGTTGTTGTATCGAGCAGCGTGGCGTCGGCGATGACGACACTGGAGTTGGTGTTGGAGACGAGGATGCCCGTATCCGCGAGGGCTGCGGTAGCACCACCCACTCCGCCGACTGCTCCGAGAGTGGTGAGGCTGGCGGTGACGCCGGCGATGCCATCCTTGTTGATTTCAGATACCAGGCCACCGACTGTGGTTGCCGTGGTGGTGAAGTTGTGTGTGGTGCCGTCAGCGTTGGTGATGGTGAACTTCAGACCGCCGGAAACCGTGTCGCCCGAGAGTGCGCCGGTGGTAAGGACGCTGGCCGCCGCCTTGGAGAGGTCAACGAACTGGCCCGAGGAGCTCTGCACAACCGAGCCGCCAGAGTCGCCAACGGTTGCCGAGGAAAGCGACGCGAAGTGAAGGTTATCAATCGCTGAACCCTGGCTGGATGAGTCACCGACATAGATGCTGGTGCCCGCAGCCGATCCGCTGAATACTTGGTTGGAGTTGTAGGTCGTTGTCGAGCCGATGTTGTTGATTTCCGACAGAATCGACTGATATTCCTGGTTGGCCGCAGCCGACTGGGTGCTGTTGAGGGTGCCGTTCGAGGTCTCAGTGGCCAGCGTAACAGCACGGTTGAGCAGGTTCGTCACTTGCGAGAGAGCGCCATCGGCAACCTGGAGCAGGCCTACACCCTCAGTGGCGTTGGTGGCGGATTGCGTGAGCGCGGTGGAGTTGGCCTGAAGCCCGTTTACCAGGGACAGTCCAGCGGCATCGTCAGAGCCCGAGTTGATTTTTGAGCCCGAAGAGAGCTGTTGCAGAACGCCCTGCAGACTGCTGTTGGTGCTATTCAGATTGTTCTCTGCGTAGAGTGCGGAGAGGTTGTTCAATACGCCCAAAGCCATGGGGGAACTCCTGATTGATGCGTGGATTTGCGAATGATTTCCTGCGCTGCCACTAAAACCCTGGAAGTGCCGATTGGGAAGCCTGTCGCCGCATCTGGGGTGTGTATCGGCACCGGGCACGGCGACTTTAGCCGCTGCACAGCTGGCATTCGCCTGAGCCCGTATTTGCTGGTGATTTGAAAACCTCGTCTTCAACGTTGCAGGTTGCGTCGCCAGGCGCTGTAGGGCAAAGTCTGGGCGGGCTATTGCATTTTCGCTGTTCAGCCGATGACCGGAAGAGCAGGAGGGTATGGAGCAATGATTGAGGTAACTCGTCTGAATGGCAACGCGATGATCTTGAACAGCGATCTGATCAAGACGGCGGAGGCTTCCCCGGATACGATGCTGACTCTGATTCATGGGGAAAAACTCATTGTGCGCGAAAGCTGCGCGGAGATTCTGGAAAAAGTGTTGGCTTACCGGGCGCTGCTGCTGGCTGCAGTTGCGGCGCGCGACAAAGGCGCGGGCGACCTGCCGCGGCTGGTGGCGCTGGCAAGCCTGAGCCCTGAGATGGGACGGGAGATGGGACAGGCCAGCAGCAGTTCGGCAGCATCCTTTGCAGCCAAGAGCCGGCCCACGCTGGTTGACCCGGCGCGCAGCCGAGCCGACGCTGGGCAGATGTAGGCACTGAACCTTGGAAACCTTGGAGGGTTGGGAATGGACAAGGCGAGCTTTTTTGGGATTCTGTTGGCTGTGGTCGGCATTGTCGCCGGGCTGCTGCTGGAGGGCGGAAACCTGGGGCAGATTGTGCAGCCGACGGCGGCAATGATCGTCTTTGGCGGGACGCTGGGAGCAGTACTGTTGCAATTCCCACTGCGCACAGTGCTCGATGCCTTTCGGCGGCTGGGGCATGTGTTCGTCACGCCGAAAGGTCAGAACAAGAAGCTGATCCAGGTGCTGGTGGGCTTTGCGAACAAGGCGCGGCGGTCGGGCGTGGTGTCGCTGGACTCCGATTTGAAGACGATTGAGGATCCCTTTCTGCGCCAGGCGCTCACCCTCGCCGTCGACGGAAGCGAACCTGCTGAACTGCGCAAGATGATGAATCTGGCACTCGATACAAGGGCCGAAAGCGAAGACCGGCAGCCGGCAGTGTTTGAATCGGCGGGCGGATTTTCGCCGACCATCGGTATTCTGGGCGCAGTGCTGGGTCTGATTCAGGTGATGCAGCATCTGGACAAGATTGACGAGGTGGGCAAAGGAATCGCAGTCGCATTTGTCGCGACGATTTATGGCGTGGGCGCCGCAAATCTCTTCTTTTTGCCCATGGCCGGCAAATTGCGGATTCGCATCAAGGATGAGCACCAGCGGCGGGAGATGATGCTGGAAGGGGTGATCTCGATTCTCGAGGGCATCAACCCACGGATGCTGGAGTTGAAATTGAGCGGGTATCTGGACGACGCCACGGAAGTACGTGAGCAGGCGGCATGATGCGACGGCGAGAGCGACGGCACACGCACGGCAGCCACGAGCGGTGGCTGGTTTCATACGCTGACTTTATAACGCTGCTTTTTGCGTTCTTTGTGGTGCTCTATGCCTCTTCAAAGGCTGACCAGAAGAAGCAGCAGCAGGTAGCGCAGGCGATTGACTCGGCCTTTCACAAGCTGGGCGTGTTTCCGGTTATGGGGGGCAAGCAGGCCAACTTGGAGGGCATCTCGGCGATCAGCCGGGAGCAGGCGGAGCCGCTCAATTTGATGATGAGAGAGGATGTGGTTGCTCCGGCAAAGGTGAAGCAGGATCTGACCGAGGTGCAGAAGCGGCTGGAGCGGGTTTTATCCGACGAGATTGCGCAGCACACGGTGTCGATTCACATGGGCAAAGACGGGCTGGTCATCAGCCTGCGTGAGGCGGGATTTTTCAGCTCAGGGTCAGCGACGCCGCATCCGGGCACGCTGCCGATTCTGCGGCAGATTGCCGAGGCGCTGGGCCAGACGCCGTATGACATGCGGATTGAGGGACATACGGACAATGTGCCGATTCACAATGAGGAGTTTGACTCAAACTGGGAGCTGAGCGCGGCGCGGGCGACACGCATTACGCGGATCTTTCTGGCGACCGGGCTGATCCGGGCCGAGCGGATTTCGGCGGCAGGGTTTGCGGAGTTTCACCCGGTGACGACAAATGAAACGGCTGTGGGCCGCGGTGAGAACCGGCGCGTAGACCTGGTGGTAAAACCGCAGACCAAGGTGAACCTCGCGATGCCCGAGGGAGACGCCGCAAACGCGAACTGGCGGCGGATTACGGATGAATGAAGCAGGGATTGATGTTAACCACTTGATTGAGGGCACCTCCTTTTTCAATCGATATGGTTCTCTCTGGTCTCAATTGACCAGAACTTCCGACAAGCGATGAGTACCCTGAAGCCCTGCTGGCCCTGAGATTGATGAGCTATTTCTGGGCGGCGGTGGGAAGCCCTGACGTGCAACAGCCGTCGAGTTGCCGGGGGCTGAAACGCCATGGCAGAGAATTCAGGAAGACTATGACCCAAAGTCCGCACGACCGTATTGCTGAACTCCACAACTTCGCTTCACATGCTCATTTGGCGGCTGCCTCCGCGCATGAAAAGGGCGACCACCTTACGGCGCATGAGCTTTCAAAGAAGGCACTGGAGCATTCGCGCGAGGCTTACAGCCGCTCAGAACAAATGCGGCATGATGCCGGGAAGTGATATTCGCAGCCCGAACGTCGCCTTCCGATAGCTGCGCATCCAGCTGCAACTTTCAAATTGCGATTCTGGTGTCGATGGTGTCGTAGTCGGCGCTGAGTTTTCCCGAACGGGTATCGAGGAGTCCGGCGGCTGAAAGGGCCTGCACGTCGGCGTGAACATTACTGTAATCGCGCTTGAGCGCCTGGGCCAACGCTCGAATGCTGGTGACGTTGTGGCGGCGGACATGGCTCAATACCTCCATCCGCTTGGCGGTCAAAACGCGCGCCAGTGCATCCCAGCTTTCAAAGGCCAGGTGACGCTCGGCGAAGGTTTCTCCAAGCTCAGCGCGATGCCAGGCCCTGACGAATCGATTGGATGCATCCTCTTCGATTGCTCCGCCGACGGTAACTTTTAGCTGAGTCATTGTTCCCCTCGAATTTCTCTGACGTCTGCCCAGAAGTCAGCGATGAGTTGCTCGACGGTGGTGAAGCTGTACGGCAGTTCAACGTCAAGCAGATGTTTGTGGTCGCCTTTGCCGCGCTCGTTGTCGTAGCCGACCTGCCGAATCCCGGGACGACCGTAAAAGAGTGAATACTTCAAGCCATGCAAGGATGGCGGAACCGGCGCGGGAACTCGCCAAAGCTTCAGTTCTACGATGGCTCCGTCGTAGTAGTCGATGCGCTGGTGAAAGAGGAGTTCGGCTTTCATCGCGCGTCCATGATGGTATTCTAGGCCATATGGTGTAATGGCACAAGGGTTGTCTTTCCGGATGATTTCCGGAGGCCCGTCGCGGAGATGGGGCGGGCTTTCAGCCCTTGGGGTTTCTTTGGGCTGGTGACCTAGGGCGATGCCCTGGGCTGTTATTACGCGCGCCTTTGGCGCTGGGGGTAGCCCTTCTCCGGAATCGCGCGATAGCTTTACGCCATTAACGCAGCATCTTGCTGGCATTCCTATTTCATTTTTTCGCCTTGTGTTCGCCTTCAGGATATACTGTTGCTCTATGGACTTTCAGCTTGTGACGCCGTATCAGCCCAAGGGAGATCAGCCTCGGGCTATTGAGGAATTGGTGCAGGGGTTGGCTGCCGGGGAGCAGCACCAGGTGTTGCTTGGGGTCACCGGGTCGGGTAAGACGTTTACCATGGCCAAGGTGATTGAGGAGCTGAACCGGCCTGCCTTGATCCTGGCACATAACAAGACGCTGGCGGCGCAGCTCTATAACGAGTTCAAGCAGTTCTTCCCCAACAACGCCGTCGAATACTTTGTGAGTTATTACGACTACTACCAGCCGGAGGCGTATATCCCGGCCGGTGACTTATATATCGAGAAGGAAGCTACAGTCAATGAAGAGCTGGACAAGCTGCGGCTCTCGGCCACGCGAAGCCTCTTTGAGCGGCGCGATGCAATCATCGTCAGTTCAGTAAGCTGCATCTACGGTCTCGGTTCGCCGGAGGCTTACTTTGGCATGCTCCTGCTGCTTGAAAAGGGCCAGCGCATTCATCGACAGGATATCGTCCGGCGGCTGGTAGAGATACTCTATGAGCGCAATGACCATGATTTCCGGCGCGGGACTTTTCGCGTACGCGGCGATGTGATTGAGGTCTTTCCGACTTATGACGAGAATGCTTACCGGATTGAGTTGTTTGGCGATGAGATTGAGTCGCTGGCGCAGATTGACCCGCTCTTTGGCACAGTGAAGCAGAAGTATGCGCGGCTGCCGATTTATCCCAAGAGCCACTATGTCGTACAGCCCGAGCGTAAGTCGGCTGCAGTCGATACGATTGTGGCCGAGTTAGTGGATTGGGAAGCGGAGTTGGAGAAGCAGGGCCGCATGGTGGAGGCGCAGCGCATCCACCAGCGTGTGCGGTTTGACCTGGAGATGATCAAAAGCATGGGTTACTGCCATGGGATTGAGAATTACTCGCGACACTTTTCCGGGCGCCTGCCAGGGGAGCCTCCGCCGACGCTGCTGGATTACTTTCCGCGCGACTTCCTGTTATTCATCGACGAGTCGCATGTAACTATCCCCCAGGTACATGGGATGTGGCACGGGGACAGGAGCCGGAAGCAGAACCTGGTGGATTACGGGTTTCGATTGCCGTCGGCAATGGACAACCGGCCGCTGAAGTTTGACGAGTTTGAGAACCGGATCAACCAGACGATCTATGTCTCGGCGACGCCGGGGCCGTTTGAGTTGACCAAGGCGGCTGGCGTGGTGGTGGAGCAGGTGATTCGGCCGACGGGCCTGGTGGACCCTGAGGTGGAGATACGGCCTGTGAAAGGGCAGATTGACGATCTGCTGGGGGAGATTCGCGAGCGGGTCAAGCGCAACGAACGGGTGCTGGTGACGACGCTGACCAAGCGCATGAGCGAGGACCTTGCGGGGTACTACACCGAGGTCGGGGTACGCTGCCGGTACATGCACTCTGAGATTGAGACGCTGGAGCGGATCAAGATTCTGGCTGGCCTGCGCAAAGGCGAGTTTGACGCGCTGATCGGCATCAACCTGCTCCGGGAGGGGTTGGATCTGCCGGAGGTTAGCCTGGTGGCGATTTTGGACGCGGACAAGGAAGGGTTTCTGCGCTCGACAGGGGCGCTGATCCAGACGATTGGGCGTGCAGCGAGGAATGTCGAGGGCAGGGCAATCCTGTATGCCGACAAGATGACCGACTCGATGCGGCGGGCGATTGACGAGACCGACCGCAGACGGACAGTGCAGCGGGCGTACAACGAGGAGCACGGGATTACGCCTACCTCGATCTTGTCGAAGCTGGACAATTCGCTGGCGTCTATATTGAAGGCGGAATATGGCGACCCGACCGAAGAAGCGGCGGAGGGGATGCCGGAGTTTGCTTCTCAACCGGAGTTGGAGAAGTACATTGAGGGCCTGGAGGCGCAAATGCGCGAGGCCGCGAAGAAGTTTGAGTTTGAAAAGGCCGCGCGGTTGCGGGACACGATCAAGGACTTGCGGTCAAAGGAGTTTTTGTTCGGATAGCGGCGAGAAAATTGATTTATTTCAAACGACCGTATACAACCTTTGCAATTTTTTGCACATCGAAGTTGTTTAGTTAGTAATTAGGGCGTTTCAGGAAAGCAAAAATGAGGGCTTTCGATGCTGCGTTTCATCGAGCCGCGGGCTGTAATGGAAACAATTCTGTTGGTTGACGATAATCCGCTTCGAGCGTTGCTGCGTAAATCGCTGCTTGAAGACTACGCGCCAGCGGTAATGCGGGTGATGGATGCAGGCGAGGCACTCTGCCTGGTGGAGTCGCCCGAGATTGCGCTGAGCCTGACGCTCGTGATTACGGGCCACAAGATGTCGGGCATCTCTGGTCCGGAGTTTGTGGCTGAACTGCGCAGCCGGTTGCCCCATGTGGTGGTGCTGGTGCTGAGCACATCCCCAGGCGCGGAGAACGAATATCAGGGGATGCAGGGGGTTTTCTACTCTGAGACCAAGTCCACTGACGACCTGCGAATTCTGGCGGCGCGGTTACTGAGTCTGGGCGAGAAGCAGACGGCGTAATCCGCAAGCATCTGCAAATTCTGATAGAACCAGAGCGTGGCACTGGAACGCATATCGCGCAATGGAACGCAGTTAAGCCGCATTTCTGTATGCCTTGGTTTGTCCGTGGCGACGGTGATTACGGGCCTGGTACTGCGGCTGGTTCCTCTGGGAATTCCCTATTCAATTACAAAATATGGCGGCTCGGCGCTGTGGGCGGTGATGGTTTACCTGCTGATGGCGGCGGGGATGCCACGCGTGCGCCCGGCACATCTGGCGGCGGTGGTAGTGGCATTTGCGTGGGCGGTCGAGCTTTCGCGGCTGTTTCACTCGCCGGGGATGGACGCTTTCAGACTGACGCTGGCCGGGGCGTTGCTGCTGGGCAGGGTATTTTCCTGGTGGCATCTGCTGATCTATGGTTTGGCGATCGGGCTGACGGCAATTGCAGATGATGTCATGAGCGGCAGGGGTCGTTCGCTGAAATAGTCTTGCACGCGAAACAGATGAAATCGGCATCGCGTGTGATTTCGGACACAGCAGGTCGAAATATCAATCGTTAGAGTGAATACAGAGAAACTGAATTCCGTAGGATGGGATTGGTTAGCCGTCGCGCGTTGTGAGGTGGTGTGGCGGATGCGACAATCTATGTGAGATCTCTTGCTCACACATTGCGGCAGGTCGAGTCCCTAAAGACAAAGCGAAGTGCAGAGAAGGATTGGCTGAGGTTGCGGAATATCTATGGCGGCATTTGGTAGTTTTGCACTGATTATCGCGCTGGCACTGGCGGCGTACAACCTGTTTGCCGGGGGCATAGCGTTGCGGTTGCTGGCGGTAGGCGGGCCGGCAAGGGTGTCACCAGAACGGCTGGCGGAGACGGCGCGGCGGGCGGGTATTGCCAGCTTTGTAGCGGTGTCTGCGGCGGCATTTGCGCTCATCTGGTCGGTCTTTCACAACGATTTTTCCATTGAATACATCGTTGAACACTCCAACAAGGCGCTGCCCTCGGCGTACAAGTTTGCCGCGTTGTGGAGCGGTCAGGAGGGTTCGCTGCTCTTATGGGCGTGGCTGCTGGCCGGTTATGGCTTTGTGCTGCGGCTGACGCACAAGTCTGACGTCAAGCTGCATGCCTACGCGGGCACGATTCTGGCTGCTGTGCAGACCTTTTTCCTGATGCTTCTGGTCATCAAGGTGCCTCCCTTTGGCGGGGTGCGGGGCGGCGTTGCTCCACTGGACGGCAACGGACTGAACCCGCTGCTGCAGTATCCCGAGATGGTCATTCATCCCCCGATGCTGTACCTGGGATACGTCGGCTTTACCGTGCCGTTTGCTTTCGCTTTGGGCGCGCTGATGATGCGGTATCCGGGCGAAAAGTGGATTCGCATTACGCGACGCTGGACGATGTTTACCTGGCTGTTTTTGACCATTGGCATCTTTCTGGGCATGCACTGGGCGTATGCAGTACTGGGCTGGGGCGGATACTGGGGCTGGGACCCGGTTGAAAATGCTTCGCTGATGCCGTGGCTGACGGGCACTGCCTTCCTGCATTCGGTCATGATGCAGGAGAAGCGCGGCATGATGAAGCAGTGGAACGTCTGGCTCATCTTCTCCACATTTCTGCTGTCGATTCTGGGTACATTGCTGACGCGCGCCGGGCTGGTGAGTTCAGTGCATGCGTTTGCACAGTCGTCTATCGGGAACTGGTTCGTCGCGTTCCTGGTAATCACGCTGGCGGTTTGCATCTTTACCTACGTCCTGCAGCGGGATCATCTGAAGAGTGAGCATCGGGTAGAGTCGGTGGTGAGCCGCGAGGCAAGCTTCCTGTTCAACAACCTGGTACTGCTGGCGGCCTGCTTCACGATTCTGTGGGGAACACTGTTCCCGGTGCTCTCGGAGTACATCGAGGGGACCAAAACGACGCTTGCAGGCGCGTATTACAGCCATATCGCGGTGCCGATTGGGGTGTTTCTACTGCTGTTGACGGGCGTTGGGCCGTTGCTCGCGTGGCGCGCCTCTTCTCTGAAGAGCCTGCGGCGGAACTTCATCGTGCCGGGAGCAGCCTTTGTCGTGACAGCGCTGGGATGCCTCGTTGGCGGCTTGAAGCCGTGGGCAGATGAGGGCGTGTTCTATGCGCTGATGACCTGGGCGCTTTCAGCAGCGGTGGCCACGGCCATTTTGTCTGAGTTCGTTCGCGGAGCGGGCGTGATTCATCGCCAGACCGGCAAGAACGTGGCTGAGGCCATGCTGCTGCTGATCCGGCGTGGCACGCGGCGGTATGGCGGATTCATCGTGCACCTGGGCGTCGTGATCATCTTCATCGGGTTTGCGGGATACGCGTTTAACCAGAGCGCCGAGTCCACGATGGCACCCGGCGACAAGATGCAGATTGGGCCGTACACGCTGGTGAACCTGGGCAACACGCAGGAATCAAACGCGAACTACGACACCGAATTTTCGCAGCTGGACGTATACGAGAACGGCAAAAAGATTCAGGCTGAGCCCATGTCTCCTGAGAAGCGGGTGTACCTTTCCAACGGGCAGCCGCAGACGATGGTGGCCAACCACTCGATGATGCGTTGGGACCTGTATGTGGTCTACGAGGGCAGGAACGCTGATAGCGGGCTGCCAATCATCAAGGCATTTCTGAATCCTCTGGTGATGTGGATCTGGGTGGGCCTGGCGGTCGTTGTCTTTGGAACTCTCGTGGCGCTGGTGCCAAGTGTGAGCCTGGCGCGGGTTGCGGTAGTGGTTCCGGCGAAACCGGGAACACTGCCCGGGCAGGCCGCAGTGAGCGCAACTGGAGGTGGAGATTGATGCGAACTCTACGCAGTTTTGCTTTCTCCCGGCTGGCGCAGGCGTCGCTGGTCGCTGTGCTGGTTTGTTTTTCGCTGGGGGCAACCGATGCCGTCGGGCGATTTAATGATCTGGGCCACAAGATGATGTGCACCTGCGGCTGCGGTCAGGTACTGCTGGAGTGCAACCACGTGGGCTGCACCGTTTCTGGCGGCATGCGCGACGAGTTGACGAACAACATTGCCAGCGGGCAAAACGACAGCCTCATCC
The DNA here is from genome assembly GCA_903832055.1 of uncultured Acidobacteriota bacterium. Lineage (GTDB taxonomy): Bacteria > Acidobacteriota > Terriglobia > Terriglobales > Acidobacteriaceae > Acidicapsa. Next base: position 117,452 of record CAILAC010000002.1, read on the forward strand.
TGCAGAGCTTTGTGCAGCGCTATGGCGCGACGGTGCTGGCTGCTCCAACGACACAGGGCTTTGACCTGGTGGCGTGGATCATGCCGTTCGCGGTTTCGGCGATCGCACTCATCGGGACGATCTTTCTGGTGCGGAACTGGGCAAGGAATCAGCCGAAGCTTGCCGTGGCGACAGGCGCGTCGAGCAATCCGGCAGAGGAAGCACTGCGGGAGCGCATCCGGCGGGAGACTGGCACAGAGTGAAACCGCCCCCAGCCTTTGCCAGATGCGCGAAGCATTGCGCGAAGGACGGGGCACCCGGTTTGTTGAGTTTTCGATAGCAATACGCGATTTTCGAGGTCATGGTTATGTCGAGCGATACAGGAATCATTTTGGGTGGAGTTCTGGCGCTGGCGCTGTTTCTTTACGCCTTCTGGCCAGAGAAACACGCGATTGTGCAGCGGCAAAAGACGCGGCTGGACTTTTTGGAAGAGCTGAAAGAGCAGATCTACGTCAACCTGCGTGATTTGAACTTCGAGTTCCAGGCGGGGAAATATCCGCAGGAGGACTACGCGACGCAGCGGGCGATTCTGGAGAAGGAAGCAGCGGCGGTGCTGGCGGAGATGGATTTTCTTGAGAAAGCTGCGGGATAGCAGAGCTCTCAAAGATGATTTTGGAACAGTTGAGACGGATGAAAGGTACTGCTTTGAATCTGAGGATTTCTACTTCTTTTCGTTTGGCCGCGTTTGCGGCTGTTAGCCTCGTGGCGGTAAGCACGTCAGCATTTGCGGGCGCGATTCACGGTTCGGTGACCAACAAAACCTCGGGCAAGCCTGCGGTCGGCGACAAGGTTTCGCTGCTCAGCCTTGCCGGCGCAATGGATGAAGTTGGTACGACGAAGACAGACAGCCGGGGCGAGTTTACACTCAACACGCCGAGCGACGCTCCTTACCTCATCAAGGTAGAGCACCAGAAGGGCTCCTACTTCAAAAACATGCCGCCGGGCTCAACGACGGCCGCAATCACGGTGTATGACGTGGCGACAAAGGTTGACGGAGTTTCAACCGAGGCCGACGTGCTGCGCATGGAGGTTGAAAACGGCCAGTTGAAGGTGACGGAGAACTACTTTGTGAAGAACACCAGTTCCCCGCCCCGCACCCAGGCCGACCCGCACGGATACGAGATTGTGATGCCTTCAGAAGCGACGCTCGAAGGTGCGGCGACCGTCGGACCCAGCAACATGCCGCTGGCGGCTACTCCAGACCCGGCAACGCCAAAGGGTCACTACACCTTTTCGTTTCCCATCCGGCCCAATGAGGGCGAGGCGGGAACGCGCTTTCAGTTGACCTATCACCTGCCGTACTCGGGCAGCTACAAGTTCAAGCCGACCCTGGTGCAGGGCGCGGACAATGTGGCGGTGATGCTGCCCAAGAGCATGACCTTTACCCCGGGTGCGGGATCGAGCTTCCAGTCAGTGCCGGATGACCCGAACGCGCAAACGTTCCTGATGCGCGGTGTTTCGCCGGGGCAGGCTGTGGAGTTTACGATTTCGGGCACCGGTTCTCTGCCGCGCGATGCGCAGGCGGGCGGTGGCGCAGGTGGAGGTCAAGGCGGCGCAGGCATGGGCGGCGCTGCGGCAGGGCCGGATGATAGCTCTACCGCAAGTGGGCCGGGGGGCAAGCCCGGTGGTGGATTGGGCAATCCCATTGACACGCCCGACCCGCTCAGCAAGTACAAGTACTGGATTCTGGGCGGTTTGGCGCTGGTTCTGGCGGCTGCGGCCGCGTTTCTTCTGAGGAAGCCGGCATGCGTTGCCGAGGCAGCCCCTGTGGCTGCGGTAAGCCATGCGGCGGCGTATTCTGTGCCGACGCCTGCGTACGTCACGACGGTTTCCGGAAACAAGAGCCAGTTGCTGCTGGAGGCGCTGAAGGAAGAGCTGTTTGCAATCGAGAGCGAAAAGATCGCCGGAAAACTCTCAGCATCCGACTATGCCGAACAGAAAGCTGCGCTCGAAACCGTTCTGCGGCGGGCGCTGGGCCGGCAGGCGTAGGATAGTCGCGTGAAGACACTGATTCGCACATTGCTGCTGCTTTCGCTGGTGGTCTGGCTGGGGGCGGAGATTTTCTTTCCCGTGGTGGCGGCGGTGACCTTTGGCCAGCTCGCCCCCAACACCCATGCAGCGGGGCAGATTGTCGGCGCTCTCCTGCAGATCGTGCACAAGATGGGTCTGGTGTGCGGCGTGGTGCTGTTGGCGCTGCTGGCGCTGGCGCCGGGCTGGGGCATCTTCAAGCCGCGAATGGCGTTGGCCGGGCTGGTACTTGTGCTCGGCATGGTGACGCTGACCACCTACTCGCAGTACGGCATCATTCCGGCGATGGAGCGGGACCGGACGGCAGTGGGCGGCGTCATTGACGCGGCCGCGGAGGACAACCCGGCGCGCGTGGACTTCAACCGGCTGCATCATCGCAGCACCTGGGTGGAAGAGGCCGTCCTGCTGATGGGGATGGTGGTGGTAGTGATTGTGGCCGGGGCTGAGAGCGGGGCGGAGCGGCGATAGTCGCCCGAACTTCCCTGCGCCCGTTTGCGCAGAATTATCCCTCATCAGCGTATCCTTGAATTGAACACAGGAGCCGCGACCCCCGGTCTCAACCCAAACGGTCATGAATGTGCGCGAAAAGTGCGCAAAAACACGCGAAAATACACCCGGTAACCAACCCGATAAGCGGCTCATAATCAATCGCTTGCGGACGATTTTCCACGAAAAACACCCACCCCCCCCTTTAGGCCGCTTTGCGCATTTTCAGCCGTCCGCGCCGAGCGGTCTTGGCCGCCGTAGTATCCTGACGCATGCTGAAACTTTCACTATTACTGGGTGCGGCGGCGGCGCTGGCTGATGTGGCTGGTGCGCTGGTGCTCGTCCGCGCCCGGGGGATTCAGCGGTATTTGCGGTATTTTGTGGCGCTCGGTGCGGGCTTCCTGATGGCCACTTCAGTGCTGGAGATGCTTCCCGAAAGCCTCAGGCTGGATGCCCGACTGGCTCCCGTGCTGGTGATGGCAGGCTACTGCGCGGTGCACTTTCTGGAGCACACCATCAACGCGCACTTCCACTTTGGCGAAGAGACGCACGCGCATGAGTTTATTTCTGCCAAGACGAGCTACTCCGTGCTGGCGGGGCTGGGAGTGCATGCGCTGTTTGATGGCGTGGCCATCGGCTCAGGATTTGCGCTCTCCAATGCGCTGGGCTGGCTGATCTTTCTGGCAATTTTCCTGCACAAGATGCCAGAGGGGTTCACGATGGCGTCGGTGATGCTGGCCAGCGGCAGCAGCCGGCGTACCGCGCTCAATGCGGCGGCAGCGCTCGCAGCGGCCACGGTAGCAGGCGTGCTGGTGATTGAGCTGGTGCCCGGTCTGGTCCGGTTTGGCTTGCCGGTTTCAGCCGGCGTGGCACTTTACGTTGCTGCCACCGACCTGGTGCCTGAGGTGAACCGCGAGCCGGGGATTCGGATGGCACTGGTCTTTTTTGCAGGGGTGGCGGGTTTCCTGGTACTGCGCATGCTGCTGCCGGGAATGTGATGGGTTGGCACCGTGATTCGGTGTGGAGTTTGATTACCCATGCCAGCGGGGACCGTCGTATGATTGAGCTACGGAATCAAATGTAATTTTGGCTGGCTGAATGATTAATGGCAAGCGGGTAGTTGCTGTGCTTCCGGCGTATAACGCTGAAAAAACGCTGACGCGCACAGTAAGTGAGATTCCAGATGCGGTCGATGCCTGCATTCTGGTGGACGACCACAGCACCGACAAAACCGCCGACCTGGCGCGCAGCCTAGGGCTTCAGGTGCACGAGCATGAGCGCAACCGTGGCTACGGCGGCAACCAGAAGACCTGCTACGCAGCGGCTCTGGAAGCTGGCGCCGATATCGTGGTGATGCTGCACCCGGATTACCAGTATTCGCCGCTGCTCGTGGAGCCGATGGCAAGCATGATTGCTTACGGAGTTTACGACCTCGTTCTGGGTTCGCGCATTCTGGGCGGCGGGGCCCTCCGGGGTGGCATGCCGCTGTACAAGTACATTTCAAATCGTGGGCTGACGTTCATTCAAAACCTGCTGCTGGGGGCCAAGCTTTCGGAGTATCACACGGGGTTTCGCGCCTATAGCCGAGACATGCTGTTGTCACTGCCGCTGGAGAAAAACTCTGAAGATTTTGCCTTTGATAACCAGTTGCTGGCGCAATGCATTTATCTTGGCGCGCGAATTGGTGAGATTTCATGCCCAACGCGGTATTTCCCCGAGGCATCGTCAATTAACCTGCGGCGGAGCACAATTTACGGCTTGAGCGTGCTGGGGACGACGATGGATTGCGTCGCGGCGCGCATAGGGCTTTACCTGCGTCCGATCTTCGACTTCCCTCCCCTGCAACTGAAGATTCCCGTGGAAGCAATATCGCTGGCCGTTGAGGAATATTCATGAAAGCTGGCCCGGGCGGGCGTTTGCCTCTACTGCGTCTGGGAGCCTTAACTGCTGCGGCACTTGCAATTCACGGATATCATCTGGGCGTTGAAGACGCTGAGATCTACATTCCCGCGGCCAAGAAGCTGCTGAATCCGGCGCTGTATCCATTTGGGACGGAGTTTTTTCTTTCGCATGGACGGCTGTCGCTCTTCAGCCCGATACTGGCGTGGACGGCGCGATTGACGCACCTATCCATGGACTGGACCATCCTGGGCTGGTACGTGGCAACGCTGTTTGCGATGCTGGCTTCGTGCTGGCTGCTGGCAGCGGCTTGCTTTGAAAACTCGCGGGCACGATGGGGTGCGCTGCTGGTAATGACGGCCCTCCTGTCGATGCCGGCAACGAACACCGCGCTGCTGCTGATGGACCCCTACCTGACGGCGCGGTCACTTTCGACACCCCTGACGCTGTTTGCGCTGGCGAATTTTCTTGAGCGGAAGTGGTTTCGGGTGGGGGCAGCGATTGTGGTCACAGCGTCCATTCATCCGCAGATGGTGGTGTACCTGGTCTTTTTAACGGTCGTCATGTGGATCGCTGAGACGAGCAAGACAAGGACAAACCAGCGCGTTCCTGTGATGGCGGCGATCGCCGGCGCTCTGCCAACGGGATTTCATCTGAATGCCGCAACAGGGCCCTATCGTGAGGCGCTGTATTCGCGCGACTACTTCTTTTTGAGCAACTGGGAGTGGTATCACTGGCTGGGGATGCTGGCGCCGATGGCAATTCTAGCCTGGTTCTGGAAGGGGAAGCTGCGCGGGACCCGCAAGGGGTTTGAACTGCTGAGCTTTGCCATGATTCCGTTTGGGGTGGTTTCGATTGCGGCGGGGCTGGTGTTTTCAAGCTCTCATGCGCTTGACATGTTCGCACGATTGCAGCCGTTGCGGTGCTTTCACCTGATTACGATTGTGTTTATGTTGCTGCTGGGCGGGGTGATTGGGGAGTACGCGGCGAAGGGCCGGGTGTGGGTGCTGGCGGCGGTCTCAGTGCCGCTGGCGGTGGGCATGTACTTTGTGTCGCGCTCGACCTACCCAACAAGTCCGCAGATCGAGTGGCCAGCGGAAACAAGCACCAACGGGTGGGTGAATGCACTGTTGTGGGTGCGGCGGAACACACCGACAGATGCAGTGTTTGCCGTGGATTCACGCTACTTCAAGGACGAAGGAACGGATGTGCACGGCTTCCGCGCGGTTTCAGAGCGGTCGGCGCTGGCAGACTACTTCAAAGATGGTGGGGTGGTTTCTCTGTTCCCTGACCTGGCGGCAGAGTGGAAGCAGATGAGCAACGCCACCTATGGGCTGAACCACTTTACCGCAGGAGATTTTGCGCGACTGCGAACCGAGTATCCGGCGGTGTCGATGGCAGTGGTGCATGGGGCTGCGCCCTCGGGGATGGATTGCCCATATCAGGAGCGGGGATACGCAGTTTGCCGGATTCCCTGAGATTGCCGTCAATTCCCCGCCTGATAAGAGGCTGATTGGCCAGTAAAGGGCTATAAAGGATTATTGGGACAAAGTTTCCCGCCTTGAGTGCGAATGGCTCGTCAAGAGGTGGGCACCCGCTTTGGTTAAGTTGGAGGCAGGGACTTGCTGAATCTGACGCAGCGATTGACGGTAGGTTGCACGCTGCTGGTGGTGATTTCTCTGGCTCTTGCGGTCTGGGTGCACAGGGAACTGGTGCCAGCGGGGGCCGCTAGAGGAAATGCGCCGCTGATACTATGGCTGCTTTCCGGGTCAGTGATTCTGGTTGCGACGGCCACGCTGGTCTTTGTACTGCGGCCGATTCAACAGCTTTCGCGCGACGTGCGGCGTATTTCTTCCGGGGATTTTGCGCATCGGACGGAGTGGGGAAGCGCCGGGACACGTAATGACAGCTTTGGGACCATTGCCAGCGAAATGAACCGGCTGGCGGTGCAGCTGCGGGAGCTTCGAGAGACCGAAGCGGGGCGGCGGCAGATGGAGTTTCAGCTCTCAGACGCGGTGCTGCAGTCGATTTTCGAACCCATCATCGTGACTGACAGTAAAGGGCACGTGTTGAAAGTGAACCAGGCGGCGGTGGAGGTGCTTGGGGGCGCAGCGAAGCCGAGCGGAGCTGATACAGAGACGATGAAGCCGTCTGCGGCCGAGCCAATGGATCATTTGGACCGGATGGCGCTGATCAAAATGGCGAATACACCCAGCGGAAATCGGATTCTGGAGGCGATTCGCAATGCGGTACAGATGCAGCGGGCGACTGCTACAGAAGATGAAGCGGCGCTGCTTCCGATGCGTATCGGTGACAATGAGCGGAGCTTTCGCTTGAGGACCACACCGATGCGGGACTCGGAAGGCCGGCTGCTGGGCACGGTGACAACGCTTGAAGATGTAACCAGTTTGCAGAAGATTGACCGATTCAAGACGCAGTTCATCGGAGTGGCATCCAGCAAACTGCGCAATCCCCTGTTGCACCTGCGGCGCGGGCTGTATGCGCTGGGCATGGGCTTTGCCGGAGACCTGCGCCCCTTGCAACTGGAATTGATTACGGCGGCGAGCCACGAGGCGCAGAAACTGGATGACCTGATGGCCGACCTGATCGAAGTAGCCGAGCTTGACTCTGGCAAGCGTGAGCCGCAACTGGAAAAGCTGCGCCCTTATGATGAGCTGGTGCAGGCGCGGAATCGCGTCACAGACGATGCGGTGAACAAGGGCATCCGGCTGGAAGTAAAGGCGTTTGCCGACCTCTCCCACATCCAGGCTGACCGGCGTGCAGTGCGGACGATTCTGGATAATCTGCTGAGCAATGCAGTGCGCTTTACGCCCGAGGGCGGTGAAGTGACGCTGGAGGCGGAGGAACGGAAGAAGTTCATCCAATTTACGGTGCGCGACACGGGCAAAGGGATTCCAGCGGAGCGATTGGGAACGATTTTCGATCGTTTCAACGCTTTTTCTGACGGGGGAACAGGGCTTGGGCTGGCGCTGGTGCGGCGGCTGGTCGAGTCGCATGGAGGTCAAATCTCTGTTGAGAGCCGCCTGGGCAATGGGACAACCTTCCGTTTCACGCTGCCCGTAGCGGCGGTGGAAGCGACGCGGCATCCGGTTGAGGTGGGCTGAGCATGGCCGAGATCAAGCTCGAAGAAGTCAGGGAACGCGTCGCAGAACCGGCACGGCTGCGCATCTACATTGGCGCGGCTCCGGGCGTGGGCAAGACATTTCACATGCTCAATGATGCTCATTTGCTGCGCACGCAGGGCGTCGACATTGTGATCGGCCTGGTCGAGACACATGGCCGGGCAGAAACTGCGGCGCAGGTTCGCGATCTGGAAGTGATTCCGCAGCGCGTGATTCCCTACCGGTCAGTTGAGCTGAAAGAGATGGATGTCGACGCCATCCTTGAGCGACATCCCCATACGGTCGTGGTGGACGAGCTTGCGCATACCAACGTGCCGGGCAGCAAGAACCGCAAACGCTACGAGGATGTACTGGAACTGCTGGATGCCGGGATCAATGTGCTGACGGCAGTGAACATCCAGCATCTGGAAACGCTCAATGATGCAGTTGCGCGGTCGGCGAACACGACGATTCGCGAAACGGTGCCAGACAGCATTCTCAAGCGCGCCGATGAAGTGGTGAACGTAGACGTAACCGTGGATGAACTGCGAGGACGGCTGCGGCAGGGCAAGATCTATGCGTCTGAGAAAGTGGAGCAATCACTGGCCAACTTCTTTCGCAAGGGCAACCTGAATATGCTTCGCGAGCTGGCGCTGCGCACCACGGCGGAACAGGTAGGCAGCCGTGCGGCGGAGTATCGTCGCAACCAGGGCCTGGAGCAGGCACCAATCCCGGAGAAGGTAATGGTTTGCCTCTCAACCCGGCCGGGGACGGAAAAGCTGGTACGCGTGGGCGCACGCGTGGCGGGACGACTCGCGACCAACTGGTATGCGGTGTATGTTGAGAGGCCGGATGAGGACAAGGGCCATGCTGACCCGGAGGGATATCAGCGGCTGCAGGATTCACAGAAGATGGCCCGTGACCTCGGCGCGCAGGTGATTACGCTGAAAGACAAGAACGTTGCCGATGCTCTCATCCGCTATGCGCAGCAGGAGAGCATTTCGCACGTCGTGTTTGGGCAGTCGGTGCGGTCGCGGTGGGATATTTTGCTGCGCGGGTCTGTGTTGAACCGGTTCCTGGCTGAGGTGCGGGATGTGACAGTGCAGGTTGTCCCGATGCAGAAGATGACGCGCAAGTAAGGGCTACGGCACGGTGAGCGGGCGAATCGCGTGCTGGTCATCCGTTTGGAAGAGGCCGGTCGGCCCTGCCACCGTCGAAGGCTGCGGACGGAACAGGTAGCGCACGGAGAAACCAGCGCTGACGCTGGTGTAGTTGCGCGAGTTGTTTGCGCCTGCATTGGCGCCGATGAACCAGTGGTCGCTCATGGCGTAGGCCACCTGACCGCGCAGGTCGTAGTTGGGGCCGACGCTGGTCTTGGCCGGAAGTGTCGGGTTGTTCTGGGAGACCTCGATGGAGGTGTCGAGGGGATACAGCGGCTCTGAGTTCTGCTGGAAAGCCTGCACGCCGACGCTGCCAAGCACAGTGTAGTGCCACTTGGTCAGGTAGTGGCCGGTCCAGGTGATGGGCATGTTGGCGAGGAAATAGGCCTGCGGGCTGAAGTAGCCGCCCATGCCGTAGGTGAAGGCCTGCAGGTTGGTGGTGTAGTGCATGCCAAAGAAGTTGGCGCCCAGATTGAGCGTGCCGTACTCGGGCATTGCGAGGACCCGCCAGTAAGCGCCCATAGACCCGTCTATGCGTTTGTTCTCCATGACATGGAGGCCCGTGATGTACTGGCCGCCAGCACCCATGTAGAAGCCGGAAGCGAGGTCGCCCCTGGCAAACTGAATGCCCGCCTGGTTGGCGATCACGCCGCCCCAGACGTTGCCGGGGAAAGACTGGGTCGCTGAACCGGGATCACGGAGGCCGGCGTACGAGAGCTGGGTATCTTTAACGGAATCACGCACAAAGCTGAAGGTGAGAGGACCGCGGCCTGGCCGCCAACTCGCACGGCCAATGAAGTTGGAAATGAGAAAGCCCGAGGGGCTATAGCCACCGGCGAAAGCCAGATTGGCAAATGTTAACTGAGCCTCGCCGGCTAGTCCGACAGCGTTTTGCTGCGCGGGAGGAGTGGCCGCGGCAGCGGTAGAGGAAAGCGTGCCAAATGGCTCGGTGACGATGCCGCTGGTCAACGTGATGAGCGCGTTGCCGTCCGCCTGGCCTGAATCCAGAAAGACAGGGGTACCGATGAAGGTGAGGCGGGCTGCGGTGCCGAGAGGTACGGAGGCTTCAAAAGTGGCTTCGAGAGAGGTGAGGCTGTCGTAACCGAGCTGGCCGCTGCGATGCGAAACCGTGCCGTTGCCGCCGAGCCAGGGGCTGTAACCGCCCTCAATGGTGCGTAGCTGCATTTCGGCTTCGTCGCGCGGATTGAGAACCTTGGTCTGAGGGCGGCGAATGCGGGCCCAGGGTCCACGCAGCGGTGGCAGATTGCGGTCCTGAAGCTCCTGATCGCTGAGGCCTGCGCTGGTGGTGGATTGTTGGCCCTGCACTGGCGCGTCCGTAACCTCCTGCTGAGGCACGGCGGGCTGCTGTGAGGGCGCGGTGACCAGCGTAGGAACTTCGTTGCCGTTATACGTGGGCTGTGTCTTGCGGCGCACTTTCTTGCGTTCGAGCTTGGGGGTGCGCGGCTGCGGCTCCTGCTGGGCTTGCTGCTGAGCCGGTGGCTGCGCTTGCTGCTGGATGGGCGGCTGGGGAACTGGCTCCGACTGAATCTGGGGCGTCTGCTCCTTGTTGGGCTTTTGCGCGGAGTATGCACCGGCGGCTGCGTCCTGCGCCGATGGCGTGTACTGAGCGTTATTCAGAGTGCCAGTCTGCTGGGAATTTTGAGCTACCTGCCTCGATGCACCTGTCGAATTCTGTCCGGCGAATGGTTGCGAAGGATGCGAAGTTCCGGCATTGGCGTTTGAAAGATAGCGAATCGAGAAACCCTGAGTGAGCTGCGAATCGGTCTGGTCGACCAGCATGGCCTGCGCCTGAGCCGCTTCCGGATTCATGGGCTGGGCGGAGAGGCGGAGTCCAGTGGGATAACTGGAGTCACTCGCGAGGGCTGGAGACTGAGGTGCCTGATTTGGGATTGCGGTTCGCGCAGGCGGCAAGGGCCGTGAAAGAGTCTCGGCAATGGAATTTCCCGGTTGCGCTTTCTGCACTGGGAAGCTCTGTTGCATCAGGACAGGGTTGTTGGACCTGCTGGCAGGTTGCGCCGTATGAGCTGGCACGGGGTAGGTGCCCTCAGTGCTGGTGACACTTTCACCCGTAGCGGGCAAATGCATCCGGCCCGTGTAGCTTACCGGGCCGGAGTCAGTCTTCCTGCTTGTATTTCCTGGTGTATTCGCTGAACTTGATTTACTCGGTGCCCGAGCTGGTGGGGCTGCACTTCCAGCGCGATTCGTCGGTGCCGGTAGCTTTGTCGGAACCGTACTCGGATTTGTCGATGGCCTTGTCAGTTCAGAGAAAGGAAGTGGGGCGCTGGTCGAAGTCGGTACGGGATAGACCGGCATGGTGCGTGGAAGGCTTCGCTGTGAATCACTTTGTGGAGTCAGCGGAACCGGAGCACCGGGGTCAAAGGGGTCCTTGCCGTAACTTGGCAGAGTTGGCAATTTGGCCCCGCGGCTGTTCCGGTCAGCGGGCTCGGCGTCAGGATTGAGCAGGTGCGCCAGATCATTGGGCGTGGCAGCGCGGCTGTTGGGCTTTTCAGGATCGGGATGCACCAGCTCATGCGCCAGCTTGTCGGCGGCGCTGACGGTGGGCATGGCAGCGATGGAGGCACGCCAGTAGTCTGCGGCACCTCCGTTATCTCCGCGAGACTGCTCGAAGCGGGCTGCGGATGCCAGGATTGCAGAATCATGCGGATAGCGATCGAGGGCCTGGCGGAGCCAATCCTCGGCCTGCCCTTTGTCGTTGGCTGTAAGGGCTGCGCTGATGGCCCCCTGGAAGTCTCCCGCTGATGCGTCTTGGAAGTCGATCGACTTGTAAAGTGCGAGGGCGTCTTTGGTTTTGCCGGCCTTGAGATAACCGCCAGCTACGGCCTTGCGCACGCCGAGATTGTCAGGAAACGCCTGAGCAGCGGCATCGAGGATGTCGATGGCGCGGGAGGGGAAGCCATTTTCAAACGCAAGCGTGGCGCGACGAACGCTCCAGTTGGCCCACAGGCCCTGGATGGTTTCGCGCTGCTCGTTGGTAAGGTCTTCACGCGATCCGAGGCGCATCAGTGCCGGGTAAAGTGCTCGGTCGTTGAACGTGTTGTAGAGCAGGTAGGCGCTCTGAATCTCAACGTCGGCTGGGGGCGTCTGGTGCAGCAACTCATAGTGCTTTTGCACACGATTGAAGATGGCGACGGCGTTGACAGTGTCGCCTGCGCCCGCGTACAGGCTGGCTTCGCTCTGTTCAAACTGGACATCGGTCTCAAGTTGCTTGCGGATATCCGGCGAGATGAGCTTGATTTCCTGCAGGGCCTCGGCGTTGCGATTGGTGGATTGCAGGGTGCCGATGAGGCCGCGCCATGCATCGATGTTGTCAGGATGCGCCTCGAGAATCTGGTGATAGAGGGCGTAGGCCTGGGCCGTGTCATTCCGCTGCAGATAGATGGAGGCGAGCTGAATCTGCAGATTGAGTGCGGGCTGTCCGCCAGCTTTGATCTGGATTTGAGCAGAGCGCTCAAGCAAGCCCTGGGCAATTTCAAACTGGTTTGATTGCTGGTAGATCGAACCCAGCATGGAGAGGAAACCGGGGTCGGTGAGTGCCGCGTCGTAGGTGGCGGGCGGCATTTTCTGCACCAGATCGATGGCGTCCTTGTCCATTCCCAACTGATGGTCAGCGGTTACCAGACCCATCCAAGCATTGAGATTGTCAGTTTCGTCGTTGAGTACCTGCTTGTAGATCTCAGCGGCCTGGTCGTAGCGCTTGGCCTGCATCAGAATGCCCGCGTACTGGAGGCGAGTTCCGGTTTTAAGCTGTGCCCCGTTGTCAGGGAAAGGCAGTGCCAGCGCCTGCGCCAGAACTTTTTGCGCCTCGCCATCGCGCCCGGTAGCCGAATAGATGCTGGCCAGGGTCCGCAGCATGTCAGGGTCCTGGTTCATCGTAGCTTTGACTGAGCCAGGGAAGCGATTGAGAATAGCCAGCGCCTCGGTGTTCTTGTTGTCACGGGCATAGGAGAGGAACAGGCCGCGCCAGGCATCCGAGTTTGTCGGTTGGACCTTGACGATCTGCTGGTAGAGGTCAGCGGCGGCGGCATACTGCTGATTTTTGGTGTAGACGCCTGCAAGGCCGTTCAGGGCTTCAGGGCTGCGTGGGCGCATCTCCAGTGCGGCTTTGTATTTCTCCGTGGCGACGTCGAGTTGATTGACATCAAAGGCCAGGGAAGCCTCGCCCATGGTGAACCAGAATCGGGATGTAGCCAAGCCCTCGGTGACTGAGCGATCACGGAAGCCGTTTTCCTCAGCCTGAACAAGGTAGCTGATGGCTGCAGCGAAGTTGTTTTGCTGCATGCGGAGGAAGCCCATGCCTGCCGCTGCGCGAGCGTCCTTTTCATCGCGGTCTAGCATGGCCTGAAAGCGGGTCTCGGCTTCCTGTAGATGGTGTGCGTTCAGGGCGGCAAAGGCCTCTCGCTCTTCAGGAGTGCGAGCGATGCCGGCGTTCATCTCGGCCAGCTTGGCTTCGTTCTCTTTGAGGCGGTCTGCCAGCTCAGTGTCTTTGGGATGGCTCTTCAGATACTCGCGCAGTTCAGCGGCTGAGGTTGGATTGGATGAATCCCAGATGAGCGCCTGGCGGAGAGAGTTTTCAGCATCTGAATCCTTTGAGTGCTCATGGAGGATCTTGATGCCTTCGGCGCGGGTCTTGGCGTCGTAGGTGAGCATACGGCCAAGGGTCACGATGAAACGGGGATCTCCGGGGTTGCGGGCAGCCAGTGCGCGCATGGCGGTGAGAGCTTCAGTCTTGCCGTTGGGTGTGCCGTAGAGCGTTTCGTAGTAAGCCAGGGCAATGTCGCCATCGGGAGGATGGCTACCGTAGTACTCGCGATAGATGCGCATGGCGGCTTCAGGATTGCCGGCCTTGGCGAGAGCTCCGGCCTGACCGAGGCGCACGTCGCGAGTCTTGTTGCTGGTGAGGCCTTGGATCTTGCCGATATTGGGGTCGCTGGGATTGATGCGCCGCAGCTTGTCGAGCGCTTCGTCAGAGGCGGTCGAGTTACCGCTCAGGCGATAATCGCGGGCTACACCCCCGAGGGCGAGCGCATTGTTTGGATCCGAAAGCAGAATCTGCTGCCAGACCTGCACGGCGATGTCGGGGCGGCCGCGGGATTCCAGGGCTTGCGCCTTCTCAATCAGTGCCTTTTCTGCGTCGCTGGGCTTGGGCGTCTGCGCAGAGGCTGGAATGGTGGCCAGACACAGGCCGGTCAGCACGCTCAAACAGGCGAGTGCTTTGACGTTTTCGAAGATGAACTTGCTCTGTTGTTTTCGCTGCATTAGCGAGACCATCGTACTAGCAAATCCCCATTGGCTCCAAACTGAAACCGCTTCTCGATCCAGCCGCTGCCGAAGAGTATCAAATTCTGATCGTAATACGTCGGGCTGGTTCCATACAGATTTGATTTTTCATCAAGTTGCGATCGTATACGCACCAGCTGTTGGGCAAAAGCAGATTCTGAAGAACTGCTGCGCAAATAGGGCAAAAGAGCCGCTGAAAATCCCACCGGGCCATCGCCGTTGAGGGGTACGCCTTCGCCTGTGACCTTCTCTGGAGGAGCTCCGTGGCGCTCGACATACATCTTCATTCCCTGAATCCAGCTCATCATCCGGCTCTTGAGCGGGCTCGAGTCAGAAAGCATGCCCGCCCAGAGATAGACGCGGATGGCATCGTAACTGCCCAGGGCGCTCGCATCTTTTTTTCCGGAGAGGAGGCAGGGCGTGAATCCCTCCCCCGGGGTGTAGGAAACCCAATCCATGGCAAAGCCTGCGCGCGTGCTGCGGCCCATCAGCGCAGGCACCGTGGCTGCCACGTCGGCCCACGGACCGGCTGGGTCAACTACCGCCATCCGCTCCAACAGGAAGACAGGAGTGTAGCTCGGATTCAGTACCCATGAGCGCTGCGAATGAAAGCCGGTCGGTCCGGGGAGCAGCACCGGGCCAAAGCCGGGAATATCGGTGACCTCGCGCCGCGCAATATTGGCTGCCATCTGACGACCAAGGCCTGCGTAGTGGTGGTCGTTCCACAAGCGGCCTGCTTCGATCAGGTCGTAGGCGATCCAGAGATCTGAGTCGGAAGCGGAGTTTGGGTCCATGACGCCCCAGTGCCCGTCCTTGGTGCGTCCCCAACTCCAGGCCGGGAGGTGCCCGCCCATATCGCCACCCGCCAGGTTGCTCTGGGTCCAGCTAAGGAGCTTTTCAAAATGCGCCCGATCATCGTTGACCAGCGCGAAAAACATGGCATAGCTCTGGCCTTCAGACGTAGTGCGGTCGCCCGCCATCGGGTCAATAACGCGGCCATCAGCGCTGATGAAGCGGCTGCTGTAGGCCTGCCACAGGCGGGCGTGATCCGGCTGAGGGGGCACCTGGGCAGAACCTCTTCCCTGCCCTACAAAAGCCGGTATCCAAGCAGAAAGACACGCCGCCAAACAAGTCAGCATTCGTGCCACGTACCCAGCTTGCGGTCGTTTGGCGGCCATTAGTTCTCATCCATCTGCAGGCGCTTGCGGGCCTTTGTTCGGAGCCAGATGCGAATCCACACGGCGAGCAGGAATGCAATCCCCATGGCAAGAACTGCTGCCAGCCACGGAACCTGCATGAACCACAAGGTAAGGCCAGTCCACCAGGGAAGAACGCCAATGTGATAAACCTTGCTGCCGATGCGGAAGGACTGGAACAGCGATCCGTGCAGCACGGCGACGGTTCCATTGATATCGCTGGCCTGCTGCACCTTGAGGAAAGTGGTGAGGAAGTTTTCGTAGGAAGCAGCGTCTTTGACATTGATGAGAACGACGCTTCGGCCCGCGGTGAAGGGCGATTCGACGCCTTCTATAACGGAATCGGGAGTGCCCGAGGCGGTGAGGTCGCCTGACTCGGTGTGTTCCTGAGCTTGAATCTTCCACCACGCATGATGGGGTAGAAAGAAGAGGCCCTGCGTGTCTCTGATCTGGACCTGGCCGCCGCGCACGTTGACGGGGAGGCTTGGGCTCAGTTTATCGAAAGCAGGCTGATCATCGCCTGTGCCAAGGACGAGATAGTCGGTCGCTGCTCCGGCCTTCATGGAATCTGCGCCCGCTACGGTGACGCGGAATACTGGCAAGCCAGTTTGCCGCCCGAAGTGGCCCATCAGGGTAAGGAAGAGTTCCAATTCCTGCGATGTGGGCAACGAGGGCAAAATGACCGTGGTTTCGCTCAGGTCGGCACGATGGGTGAACGGGAATCCGGCGTTGGCGAAGACCTCAAGATTGGGCAGCGGCGCGTAGTGGGGGTAACCGCGCAGATCAAGGTAGGTGTCGCGCAGAATCGCTCCCTGCATATTGATGGGAGTCGTATCTTTGCAACCTCCTGACTTCACCAGTTGAAAAGTAAAGTCAAACGAGAGCGAATTGGAGAAAGGCCGCAGATTCACAACCGGGACTGGAACCTCGGTGTGCACGACACGGGACGGCTCTGATCCTGGAATCAACGGCAGCGAGCCGAGAAACGCGTTGTTGACCCGCACCTGGATGCTGGAGATGGGACCAATGGGAATGGGATTGTAGCGGTAAAACATCTTCAGGATGGCGTTTGGGCGCTCGCCGTAGAAGATGTCTGGCGGGATGCGGAAGTAGACGTTGACTGGCGCCGACCCATCGCCCTGGAGTTCCTGCGCGTTGGCATAATCCCAGAGCGCGATGGTCTGATCGGTGCGGGCCCAGCGTGGGGCGGCATCAGCATCGGGTATCGATGGCAGCTTGAGGCTGTCAATGGACGACGTTGGACCCTGCAGGAAATCAGAGTGCAGACCGATGGCCTGGGCCGCAATCAGTAATTGGTCGGCGTCCTGGCCGGTAACAATCAGAACCTTGCTGTAAGGGTCGTTCGGATTGGCTCTCATGGCCACAGTTGGACTTGAGACGCTGCCGAGGTTCAGGCCTGCGGGCAGATTGGCAGGGTTGTCGGCGATGATGATGGCGTTGCCGGCTGGGAGTTGCCCCAGAAATGTCGGAAAGCGAACCGGGCGATTCTCTGACTCCATTCCAAAGTAAGAGGTCACGATGCCAGCTGCTTGAATGACTTTCGCGGACGGGGCCGTCGGGAAGACAACCGGAATCTTTGGCGAATCAACCACTTCCGTATCAAGGAAGGGCAAGGGCAACTGCTTCAGGTCATCGGAAATCGGGAGGATGTCACCGGAGAAATCCATGTAGGTTCCGGTGGCGACTCGGGCCCAGAGGGTCGTGTTCGCGGGGTCTTCGCAGGTGAGGACGTAGTGGCCGATGAACTCGATCGTGAGAGTGTTCTTGCGGACCAGCAATTCTGAGGGAATGGAGAATTCGGCTTCTTCGTCCTTGCTGCCGGAGCCGGGCGTCTGCCCCGGAGGAACCGGCAACGTGGCAAAGAGTGTGCCGTTGACCATGAGCTGAATGTGGCTCAGTGCCGGCAGCAGGCTCGGGGAAAAGGCATAGTAAATGTGAATCTTGGCGCTTTTGACGACATGTGTCTGAGGCAGCGTAAAGAAGGTCGTATGCTGGCTATCGATGCCGTGCATCTCGATCTCTGGCGAACCAGCTTCCTTAAGACTGAAGACATCCCGAAATTGCCCCGGAGGCGGTGGCGGGGCTTTGGCAATGGCTTGGCGAGCATCGTTGCCCATGCTGCCGACCTGGGCGTGGAGGCTCTTTCCCGCGCCGGCAATCAGCATCAGCGGCATGAGCAGCATCAACAGCATGTGCGCAGCGCTGGCGGGCACGCCCGACTTGGCGGCGACACTGGCATCGACCTTGACAGGGCCAGCCGCCGGCGGCTTGCCGAGAGTCTTGGAGCCACCGTGCGATGGGTCGCTGACAGTTGCGGCTGATTTGGCTTTTGCTTTGCCCTTGGACGGTGCTTTGGCCTTGGAAGAATTTGCATTGAAGAACAAGCTCAGGAATGTCATCTTCAGGCCTTTGAAAGAGATGTAGAAGATGCGTCCAAGGCTACGCATCGGTTGGTCGACTTCGCGGCTCTCACCCCAGCCCAGCCAGGTGTCTGCGCGGGAGTAGAGAACGACAGTGAGGAGTTCCTGTTGACGGATAGTCAATTCCCTGAAGCTGACACGAAGGATCGTGTTCTCGCTCAACACAAGGTTGATGGGGAGATCAATCTCCGCCGACGACGTGGGGAAAACGAGCTTGCCAATTTCGCCCGGAGTAACAGGGACCGGTTCATTCAAACGAATCGCCGTGCCGCCGCTGGAGAGGTCGATGGTTTCGCCCTTGATCGTGCGGCCATCGGGCAGCGTAACAATCACGGGAGTCACGATCTTGATGCGCACGTGATGGCGAAGTTGCTGCATTTCCCGCGAAACGGCCGAACAGACGCCGAGCACGATGATGTTAAAGAAGCACCAGATGCAGTTCATGATGACCGTGCCGGGTCGGTCCCGATCCCAGATCAGGAAGCGCGGAATCGCCACTGCGAGGCCAAGGAAGTTGAAGAAAAGCAGTACCAGGAAGGGCTGCGCGATCTTCACGTCATAGAAACTGCGCTTGACGATGCCGCCCTTGGCGGGCACGTTGAACTTGCCCAGCTTGGGATTGATAAGCGCCAGCATCGTCGGCAGCAGAATGTAGGGCGAGAGAACGGTCTCGTAGATTTCATTCCACCAAGAGTGGCGGTGCTGGCCCTGGATGCGTGAATTGGTGATGTTAGAAAGCGTGAGATGCGGCAATGCGTACGCGAGAATGGCCGCCCAGTAGCCGGGCACATTGGTGTGCGACAGCAACAGGTAGATCAGCGGCGCGGTAAGGAAGATCAGCCGCGGCAGCGGATAGAGGAAGTGCGACATCGCATTGAAGTAGCAAAACCGCTGCGCCAGAGATAGTTTCGGCGCAAAGAGCGGATTGTCCGTACGCAGAATCTGGATCATGCCGCGGGCCCAGCGGATACGCTGCCCAACGTGAGCCGAAAGCCGCTCGGTCGCAAGTCCAGCCGCCTGGGGGATGTTGATGTACGCGGTATTCCACCCGTTCGACTGCATGCGCAGCGAAGTGTGCGCGTCTTCGGTGACCGTCTCTACTGCGATACCGCCAATCTGGTCGAGCGCGGTTCGGCGCAGCACCGCGCAGGAACCGCAGAAGAAGGTGGCGTTCCATAAGTCATTGCCATCCTGCACAATGCCGTAAAAAAGCTCGTTCTCGTTGGGGATGATGTGGAACTGCTGCAGATTGCGCTCAAACGGGTCAGGCGAATAGAAGTGGTGAGGCGTCTGCAGCATGGCCAGGTTACGGTCGCGCAGGAACCAGCCGATGGTCATTTGCAAAAAGCTGCGCGTGGGCACGTGGTCGCAGTCAAAGATGGCGACGTAGGGTGATTCCAGGCTCTTGAGCGCGGTGTTGATGTTGCCGGCTTTCGCGTGGAAATTATCATTGCGGATCTTGTAGCCGACGCCAGCCTCAAAGGCAAAATCAGCGAATTCCTTGCGGCGGCCGTCATCGAGAATGTAGACGTGGAGTTTGTCGGTTGGCCAATCGATATTCAGTGCGCCCAGGGCCGTATATCGAACGACTTCAAGCGGCTCATTGTAGGTGGGGACAAGAACGTCGACGTGTGGCCATTCATCTGGATTGTCAGGCAGCGGCATGGGGGCGCGGCGCAGCGGCCAGATGGTCTGGAAGAAGCCGAGAAACAAAATGATGAACGCATAACTCTCAGCAAAGACAAGCGACATGATGAAGAAAGCGTCCAGCGCTCCCCAGTGATTGGCAGGGTCCTTGAAGAACATGACGGTCTGCGTGACGCGCCAGAAGCCATAGCGGAAAGTGGCAAAGAGCGACAGGACCATCAGTGTGAGGGTGATCAGGTAAGAGTCTGACGTACGCCCCAGTGCAATGCCCATCAGCAGCGTGAGCAGGCCGCAAACTGCCTGCTGCGGCCAGGTCAGCGGCAGCGTGGCAAAGAAGTAAAACATGACCAGCGCGACACATAAAAAGATGCCGCGTATCACCTTGGTCAGCAGCGATTCTCCGGCACCGATGTCATGCCATATCTGCGAAAGACTCATCGTTCACTCCACCGTACGCCGCGATAGGCTTGAGTTGCAGGGGCGGAAAGACTGCGGACCCACCCGGCGAGACTGCCATAGTCTTCGGCCACTGTGGCATTTGGAGCGTAATCCATGACGGTCATCCCTTCCGCAAGGGCCTCGCTGACTGAACCGCTGCGGCGCAGGGCAAAGGGCAGCAGGCGGTCACCAATCTGTTCGCGCAAAATTTCTCGCACATCCAGATGCAAGGGAAGCGCATAGTCAAACTGATTGAGAACGTAGTACGGCAATATCTGCTTGCCATTGATCTGACCACTGTGGCGAAAGAAGGATTCGATTGCTCCAACGCTGACCACGGAGTTCATATCAGGAATAACCGGGACAATGACAGTTGGCGCCAGACGCAACACGCGCCTTGTCGTCGCTCCGGAAGCCGTAGGCAGGTCAATCAGAACGCGGTTGACGCCGCGCGTGTAGCGACCGACTTCCTGGGCCAGCCAGTCCTGCGCAGGCTCTTGATTGGAGCCCTGCTGTCCATGTTGGCTTCCAGACAAACCGGAGCCAGCGTTTTGCTGGTCTGGTGGATTTCCCTCGGGATCAAGTGTCAATAGTTGGATGGGCGCATCCAGACCGCCGCCCGGCGCGTTGAATGTCCGCAACATCCCAGGACGCTGGTCGCGCGCACCAAAGAAGAAGGGCAGCAATCCAAACGCCGCAGTGTCGACCAGCAGAACGCGCTCTCCGTGCGCAGAAAGGGCGCGGCCGAGCGAGGCGACCAGGCTGGTTTTGCCGACGCCTCCTGCAAGCGAAAAGACAGCCAGCACCGGGACGCGCGCCGGCGGAGTGGCCTGAACCGGCTCAGGAGGAGCAGCATGGGGATCGAATACGCTTTTCAGAGCAAACCAGCGGTTCGCAAGGCGCTCACGGGTGTCAACCAGAGTTTCATCGCGCAGGTCGGTCCGTTGACCATAACTCGGGCCTTGCCCCACCGCCGGAGCCATTGCCTGCCCGCTTGCCGAACCGATCATCGCCCTGGCAGGATTTCCTGATGCCGAACCGAAAGCTGCGTTCTGCATGTAGCCAGCAGAGATTCCTTGCGCCGGGCCTGAGGTTGCGCCCGCTGCCGAAACAACCGGCGAGCCCGAGGAAGGGACGACGCCGGAGGCACGCTGCTGGGGCCCCGCAGATGACGGAGCAACATTCGGAAGCCTTGGGTCTGCCAGCGGCGGCGCCATGTGTGCAGGCGCGACCGGCGCCGGTGCAGGCGCTTCAGGAGCCAGCCAGGCCGGACGGAATGCCGTCTCCCCTTTTTCGACTGCCTGCTGCCAGTTCGAAGGAGGATAAGCGTCCTGTGATGGCGTCGCATACGACGCATGAGGATAAGCCGCTGAACCGAATTCCTGCGGCGCATAGTGCGGAGCCATGGGCCCGACATGCTGAGGAACGTAAGGCTGACCGGGGTACTCGTCAAAGCTGTTCGGTTCCGAGGGCACAGCTGGATACGTGTGACCACCAGCCGATGCTCCCGGAGTCTGGTATGAAAAAGCCGAGCCTTGCTGCCCGCCAGAAATTTGTGCCGCTGGCGCCGCTGAGCGTTGGCTTGTTTGGCTCAATGGCGACGACGCGGAAGAACCCGAAGCAGTGGAGTAATCTGTGCGCGGCGATTGCAGAGGTGTAGCGGCCCGCTGATCTCCATACTGAGCCTGCTGGGGCTGCTGGAAGGAGGTTCGATCCCAGCCAGAATCTCGCGGCCCTCCTGAAGAGCGATCCTGCAAACGCTCTGAAAGGGTATCGATGCGCGGAGCGTCCGACCGCCGCTCAGCACCGGACTGTTGGCCAGGCTGAAAAAACGGCTCTGGAGCGCGTCCCGATGAGAACTCTGTGGGATAGCCCGCTGCGTATCCCGCCTCTGGTCCTGCAAAAGGGTAGAAGTCCTGGCCGGGCGCCGGATAATTCTGCGCGGCGTAGGGCGCGTCAGCGGGCAATGCTCCCGGAGCAGTCATCGGGGCGTGGCTTTCAATCGACTCGGCCTGCATGTCAGCGTAGGGTGCACTGTATGCGGCCTGAAATGCGTCTGGAGGAGCAGGCTCCCATTGACGCTGCAGTGCTGCCTGACGCTGAGCTTCCTGGGCGGCCAACACGGCCTGACGCTCTGCCTCGGCCTGACGCGCAATTTCTGCAAGACGTTCTGCTTCGGCCTGGCGCGCGGCTTCTGCAGCCTCAGCTGCGAGACGCGCGGCAAGCTGCGCTTCTTCCTGGCGCTTGCGTTCGGCTTCTTCTTCGAGTCGACGTTGCTCGGCGGCTTTGGCCTCTTCTACACGCAGGCGAGCTTCTTCACGCTGCTGAGCCCGTGAACCCGAGAAATCCCGGTACTTGGCTCCGTGAAGATTGGCCCACGAATAAAGTGTGGCCACGTCCTCAGGAGTTGGAGCGTCGTTCGGGTCTGGCTGCGATTTGTGGTCCGTCATACCCACCTGGGACTCTCCAAATATCTGGTTTTGAAATCCTGAACTCGCCCATACGTCTTTCCGGATTACGCCAACTAAACGGCTTGAACGTACCGTCGTTGACCGGTCTGCCCGCAGTGCCCAGTACAAATGCACCAACAGCAGAATATGCGACCAGACTGATTTTAGTGCGAGCCTATTAGCAAAACAATAACACTCAATCGGTTACCCAGGTACTATTTTTTTGTTACCGTTCTGCCATTTATGTCGATTTCTGTGGCACTAACGGAGATTTTCATGATGTACAGTAGCATCGCGTCGTCGAGTTGGACATAGCAAGTCTGGTGCCCTTTGCGATATCGGCTGCTCCAACAACGACTTGCAGCGCATTACAGGGGACATTGGATGCGCCCGTGAGGTGTTGTTTCCACGCATCCAATTCGCCTCTGCGGCTGCGTTGTGAAACTGACATGCAGGTCAACTTCTCCGGCTGTGCTACCTTTGTACTTGGAAGGCCTTTGGGAGCTCGTAGCTCAGTTGGTAGAGCAACGCACTTTTAATGCGTGGGTCCTGGGTTCGAATCCCAGCGAGCTCACCACTCCGCAGGCCGCCAACCCCTAAAAACCAGTGCTGAAACAGCAGGCAGCGGCTTCCTTGTTGAGGTCCGCTGCCTGCATTGCTACTCATGCCGTTGGCTTCTCTGGAGGCGGCATGGAGGCGAGGAACTGGTGCGCAAAGGCTGCGCTGTACTCCTCCAGCAGTGCCGCTACACGCGCCGGACTCTGGGAGCAGACGATGAGGCCGGCATGATGATGCTTGTTCATGCGATAGACGATCTCCGGAGCGCGGAAGGAAGAGGTGTCAGGGCTCTCTTCCCTGGCCAGGCAGAGAACGCTGCCGGCATAGTCTTCCCGGGCTACAGGCGGCACATAGGCTTCGCCGCGCAAGTCGGCGACTTCAATCCTGGCCCACTCCTTCCAGAGGTTTACGCCGGTTGAGTACTCCACCAGATCAGAAATGAAAGCACCACCGACGCGGGCCGCAATCTCGAGGAAATAGAAGCCCCCGTCAGCATGCGCCTTGATGTATTCGCCGTGGGTGACGCCATGCTTCATCCCGAGAGCCGGGGCGAGTTTGTTGTTGAGCTTGATCAGCTCTTTTGAGTCCTTGCTGTTGCGATCAACCGTGCGGGTGGTAAACACTCCCCCCTCGTGCATCACCTGCATCGGTGGGCGACCGTATTGGTGGACCGCCGAGAAGACCACCTTCCCGTCATTCACAATTGAGTCGACGTGAAAAATGTCTCCCGGCACGAACTGCTCCAGCAGGAAGAAGCTCTGCCGGTCGCCAAGTTCATCGAGGGTGCGCCAGAGCTCTTCAGGATGATTGATCTTCTTGATGCCCAGGGCTGAGGCTTCTGAGCGCGGTTTGAGCAGCCAGGGCGCGGGAACGCGATCCATGTAAGCGCGGAGGTCGTTGTAGTGGATGACGCCGACGAACTCCGGCACAAGAAAGCCAGCGTCACGGGCTCCTGTGCGCATGGCCAATTTGTCGCGGTAGTAGGCGATCGCGGTGGTGCCCATGCCGGGAATGCGCATATGCTCGCGAAGCTCGGCAACCACCTCCATGTCGAATTCGTCGAGCGCGACGATGCGATCAAATTTGCGCTCTCTCGACTTCCAGGTGACGGTGTTGCGAATCTGCTCGTGAGTCAGATTGCCAGGCATGGTCATGACTTCTTCGAGAATCTCGCGGGGCCAGTCAGCGTCTCTCAACGATTCAACCGTGAGCAGGGTAGGCTTGACGCCCAGCTCGGCCGCCTGGCGCATAAAAGCCTGCCCCTTTTCGTAGCTGGCAATGCATAGGATTCGCTGGCTGCTTTCTGACATGTTCAACCACCTTCGCAGTTCGAAGTTTCCCGGAGGCTGGGCAATCGTTGCTTCCCCGACGGATTGTCCTGCCCGTTTGTGGATAGTTCTACCACACACGGTGGTGCCTGCCGCCGCGACCATCAAACGCCTCAGGCGATACACTCAGTTTCGTAGAGAATTCATGATCACACTGAACGAAATACCTTCGCTGCAAGACCGCCTGACCACCCTGTGGCACGAGGAGGCGCTGGAAACCTGGCGTCATCCGGCCGATTCCTGGTCAGCGCTCGTGGCGCGGCAGCACCTGGCCAACTTTGAACTGTGGCACACCGAAGACGCGGCCCGAACACCCGGCGCCAGCGATGCAGAACTGGCGCGTGTCAAGCGGCGCATCGACGAAACCAACCAGCGCCGCAACGACCTTTCGGAACAGATTGACATTGCCTTGCTCAACGAGCTGACGCTTCAGGGCCTTCCGAACCGGGAAGCGCCTCTGCATTCGGAGTCGCCGGGGCTGATCATTGACCGCCTTTCGATTCTCGCGCTGAAGCTCTTCCACACCCGCGAAGAAATCGACCGCCCCGGAGCTCCCGGGGGCCATGCGGAGAGAAACCGCGCCAGGCTGGTGATTCTTGATGAGCAGCGCAGCGATCTGGCCTGCTGTCTGGAGCAACTTTGGGCTGAGACTCTGGCGGGAACCCGGCGCTTCAAACTCTATCGGCAGTTGAAGATGTACAACGACCCAACCCTGAACCCCGCTGTTTACAGGACTCCAGCGCGCATTGAAACGGCTTGAACTATGATCTCCAGGCAAAGCCATCTGTGTGCAGAATTCGGGTTAGAACGCTCCCCATTGACGCGAGGCGGGGTTCTGCGTATAAAGAGGGCCTGAAGATACAATCGCTTTATGAGCTGACTACGCAAGACAAGGTCAGCTTGAGTGGGGATTGAACGGTTTACCGACAGACAATGACGCTCGAGGCCCGCACACCATCATCCAGTCGCAAGAAGGCAGCCCCGACGGCCACTCGCCCCGGTGCGCCCGGCAACCAAAACCAGCACTCGGCGGGTCCGTCAGTGCAACATCATGACGCGCACGCGCTCCACAGCTACCAGGCAGCCCTTCAACTGCTGCAGCAGGCCAAGTTTGAAAAGGCCGTGGTCGCGTTTGAAAAGCTGCTGGGAACCGCGCCGCCAGCCCTGGCTGAACGCTGCCGGATGTATCTGACCGCCTGTCATCGCCAGATGGACAAGAACAAGCTGGAGTTTGCAACTCCTGAAGAGCAGTACGACTATGCGGTTTCGCTGCTGAACACTGACTACTACGAGGAAGCTCGCGAGCAGTTCACAGCAATTCTGCGCGGTCATCCTACGGCCGATTATGCGCTTTACGGCCTGGCGGTGCTGGACGCAATCACCGGACAGGTAGAAGAATGTCTGGAGCACCTGGCGCGCTCCATCCAGGGCAACCCTCGAAATCGATATCAGGCACGGACGGATACTGATTTCCAGAGCATGGTTGACGATCCGCGCTTCACAGAACTTCTTTACCCGGAAACACCCTGAGCGGATACTCGTTTGCCAGTAACCTGACCATGGCACTCGATGCAGCACGGTTTTAGTGACCCCGCTGTCTGGCCCCCCTCCCTGAAACGAAAGCAGGCAAATTGAGCAGTTCTACCATCGCCGCACAACCACACCCCTTGCGGGTAGTGGCTATTGGAGGCGGTACAGGGCTGTCGACGCTGTTGCGAGGACTGCGGCGCTATGTTGCGGTACCGGGTCAGCCCATGGGGCCGTTCGCCGGAAAAGGCTGCGAGCCTTGCCTGATTGGCGACCTGGCCGCGCTGGTCACGGTTACGGACGACGGCGGCTCCTCGGGCCGACTGCGCAAGGGCTTTAACATGCTGCCGCCCGGCGACCTGCGCAACTGCATGGTTGCGCTGAGTGAGGAAGAAGACCTGATCGCTCAGCTCTTCAGACACCGCTTCCGCTCCGGAGGCGATATGGAAGGCCACAACTTCGGGAATCTTTTTGTGGCCGCGCTGACTGAGATTACCGGGGACTTTGGCCAGGCGATTCAACTCGCATCCAAAATTCTGGCGACTCGTGGCCGCATTTATCCCGTTACCACCGCCAACACGACGCTGGTAGCGCGCATGGACGACGGTAGCCTGGTGCGCGGTGAAACCAGCATCAGCGCCAGCAAGCGCCGCATCGTGGAACTGATGCTGGACCCTCCTGATGCTCCGGCCTTGCCCGAGGCTCTTGAGGCAATTCATCGCGCTGACCTGATTACGGTTGGCCCAGGATCGCTGTACACATCGCTCATCACCAACCTGCTGGTCAAGGGTATTCCCGAGGCTCTGGCGGGGGCGCGTGGCCTCAGGGTGTTTGTCTGCAACCTGATGACCCAGGCGAATGAGAGCCTGGGCCTCTCAGCCTCGCAGCACATTGAGCGGATCTACAATCACACCGGCGCACCCATCTTTGACTACGCGCTGATCAACACCGCGCCTGTCTCGCCCGAGATGCTGCTGCGCTACGCAGCCGAGGGCTCGGTACCTATTGCCCCCGATATCGACAAGGTCGAGAGCCTGGGCGTCAAATGCATTGTCGGCAACTTCCTCAGCGAAAGCGCTCTACTCGGACCGAGTACCGGACAGGACGCGCATTCCGATGTACTACGCCATGCCAGCGACCGGGTTACCGGCGCTCTGATGGAGCTGGGACGACTATCCCAGGGCCGACTCACATCAAAGTACTGACAAAAACTGAATTCCCTCTTCCCTGCCCGATAGTTTTGCCTTAGATTGGGTGTCAGCTGAGCAGCCTGAGAAATTGATTGGAGAAACCATGCGACTGAAGTCTGTTTGCATTACCGCTACCTGTTGCGTTCTTACCTTTGCAGTTGTTGTCTGGGCCCAGAGTCGCAAGGCCGGTCTTTACGAAGTGACCACGACCATGACCTGGCAGCAATCGCCGTTTCCAGGGGGGGCGGGGCCGGGTACCGCCCCTCACACCAATCAGGTGTGCGTTTCGCAGGCTCAGATTGACAAGTATGACGGGATCCCGCCTCAGACCCGCGGTGACTGCCAGGTTACCAACACGGTCAAGAGGGCAGACGGCTACACTGCCAGTGTCAGTTGCAGCGGCCAGATGAAAACGCAAGGGACTGTCGACGCAACATACGACGGATCGGGCCATGGCAAGACCAGGGTTCACCTGACTGGAGCATTCCAGATGGGGCCCAACTCCCGGCCAGTTGAAATGACCATCCTCAGCGACTCGACCTACAAAGGGTCTGATTGCGGCGGAGTCAAGCCGGTAGAATAGTCGTTAAAGTCACCAGAGCTATCGAGTCAAGTCGGAACTCTCGGTAGTGCGCTTGAGCTGCCCGCAGGCCGCGTAAATGTCGCGGCCTCGCGGGCGGCGCACGTAGGTCTGAATGCCGGCGGCCAGCAGCAGCTTCTGAAAAGCCGCTACAGACTCCGTGGATGGGCTGTCATAGGCAATACCGGGCCCTGGGTTCCAGGCGATCAGGTTCACCATCGCCGGCAGATTTGCACCGCGTACCAGACGGATGACCTGCTCGGCATGCTCCGGCTGATCGGTAACCCCGCCCAGCATGACGTACTCAAAGGTGACCTTTTCGCGCGGGCGAAACGGAATCTGGCGGACGGCATCGAGGACTGCCGCAATATCCCACTTGCGATTCACCGGCATGATCGCCTCGCGAACCTCATCGTTGGGCGCGTTGAGGCTGATGGCGAGTTTGGGGCGGATCTCTTCTTTTGCAAAGCGTAGAATGCCGGGCACAATCCCCGAGGTTGACACGGTCATGCGAGACGCAGCAATCCCCACCTCGTCGATGAGAATGCGCACCGCCGCCATGAAGTTGTCGTAGTTCAAAAACGGCTCGCCCATGCCCATGAAGACCAGGTTGACGCGGTTTTTGTTCAGCTCGACGCGATGCCGGTCAAGGACGGCAACGACCTGCCCGGCAATCTCTCCCGGCGTCAAGTTTCGCAGCAGCCCCAGCTTGGCCGTCAGGCAAAACTGGCAGTTGACCGCGCAGCCAATCTGGCTGCTGACGCAGATGGTAGCCCGCTTCCAATTGCCCTTACCGCCCTCGCCAGGCTCGTCGCTGAATTCGCCACCGTCGTCACCCTCCGGCATCCAGACCGTCTCGACCGTCTGGCCAGCGGTCTGCACCAGATAGCGCTCGGTGCCGTCGACGCTGCGATAGCTTTCTACAATTTTTGGCCGGCCCACATCCCAGCCCGCTGTAAAGAGCTCTTCGCGCATTTCCCTGGGCAGGGTCGTTACCTGGTCAAGATGTGCCACTCGCTGCTTGTACAGAGCCTCGGCAAGCTGCTTGCCGCGATAGGCGCGCTGGCCCATCTCGGTGAAAACATGCGCCAGCGTGGCCCGGTCCAGGCCAAAAAGCTGGCGGCGCGCCGGCGTTACAGAGGCTGCGGCATTGCCGCCCAACGAGACAAGCGAACTGCCGGGAGCATCGAGTGGAGTGGAAGACTGGGTCATGATAGGCGCGCGGTTTCCCTGAATCGCAAGTTCAAGGATAACAGCGGTCGTATTTCCACGCGGCCACTGGGCCACAGGTACGCAGAAGACTACAATCAGTTTTGCAGATGATGACAAAGTCCGAACATTCCCCAGAGCGCAATTTACGTCGCACCGTCCTCCCAAACGGCCTCATCGTGCTTACCGAGCGCATGGAGCATCTCCGCTCAGTGGCCATGGGCGTGTGGGTCCAATCCGGCTCGCGCTACGAAGCGCCTGAGATCAACGGCATCTCCCACTTCGTCGAGCACATGCTCTTCAAAGGCACCCGCTCTCGCTCGGCCCAGCACATTGCCCGCGAAATGGATTCAATCGGTGGCAACCTCGACGCCTTTACCGGCAAAGAGACCATTTGCTTCAGCGTCAAGGCGCTCTCAAACCACGTGCCTATTGCTCTCGACGTGCTTTCTGACCTGGTGCTGAACCCCACCTTTGCCGATCTCGACATTGAGCGCGAACGCGGCGTCATCCTTGAGGAAATCAAGATCGACGAAGACAACCCCGACGTGCTGGTGCATGAAATCTTTACCCAGAATTTCTGGAAAGATCAGCCGCTCGGGAAGCCGATTCTGGGCACCACGCAAACCGTATCCAGCCTGCAGCAGACCACGCTTTTCGACTACCACGCTGACCGCTTCCGCGGCGGCAACATGGTCTTTTCAGCCGCTGGCAACCTGCAGCACGATCAGTTTGTCGAGGCTGTCGCTGCGAAGTTCAGCACCCTTGCCGCGGGCACGACGGAGCTTGCCTTCCAGTCGCCACAGGTCTCCGCGCCGATCATCCTGCGCAACAAGCGTTCGCTCGAACAGGTGCAGATCTGTCTCGGCGTGCCTTCGCCGCCGATTACCGACGAGAATCGCTACGCAACGCTGATTCTCAACACAGTGCTCGGCGGCGGCATGAGCTCCCGGCTTTTTCAAACCATCCGCGAAGAGCGCGGCCTGGCCTACTCCATCTATTCCGATCTCAGCCCGTACTCTGACACTGGCTCACTCTGCGTCTACGCCGGCACTTCCGCTGACAAGACCCTTGAGATGATCCGCCTCGTC
The DNA here is from genome assembly GCA_903832055.1 of uncultured Acidobacteriota bacterium. Taxonomy (GTDB): domain Bacteria; phylum Acidobacteriota; class Terriglobia; order Terriglobales; family Acidobacteriaceae; genus Acidicapsa. The sequence continues at coordinate 147,160 of CAILAC010000002.1, forward strand.
ATGGACGAGTTCCGTTCCCTCAAAGAAAATCTGCTTTCGGACGAAGAGCTCACCCGCGCCAAGGAGCAGGTGAAGGGCAACATCCTGCTCGGCCTCGAAAGCTCCGGCTCGCGCATGAGCAACCTGGCCCGTCAAGAGATGTACTTCAAGCACTTTTTCTCAGTGGATGAAGTGCTCGAACGCCTCGACGCCGTAACCGCAGAGCAGGTGCAGACGATGGCAGAGAAGCTTTTCATTTCAGAACGCATCGCCGTCACCCTGCTGGGGCGCCTCGACGGGCTCAAGCTCAAGCGATCGCACCTGATTTGCTGAGAAGGGTCTGGCGAACGAATTCCCTGCCTCGTGCGTCTAATTGGCAGAGTGGTTCCGGTCTAGGACTTCCATTTGGCACCCGCAGGAATTAGGATTCTTTACGTACAGGCAATCACACGTATGCAAATTGAAGGCTTGCTTTGAGGCTTTGGACAACCATGACGACTGCATCGCACAAATCGAATCGCCAACGCCCGAACGGCTTCACCCTCATGGAGTTGTTGATCGTTATCAGCATCATGCTCATTCTCATGCTGATCGCCATCCCCAACTTCAACAAGATGAAGGCCCAGGCCAACGAGACCTCCGCCATCAACTCGCTGCAGGCCATCTACAAGGCTCAGATCCAGTATCAGACCACTTATCCCTCGAACGGCTTCGCCTGCCAGCTCTCTGCGCTCGGCGGCGACCCCAAGCAGGGCGTGCCGACTCCGACCTCGGCCCAGTTGCTGCAAGGCGACCTGCCGGCAGGCATCAAGGCCGGCTACACCTTTAACATCACTAACTGCAGCAAGGTCACGGTCAACAATACCGATCAGATCACCGGCTTTGAAGTGACCGCCGTGCCCCAGGCCGTCGGCAAGACGGGAAATCGCGGCTTCTGCATCGACAACTACGGCGAAGTGAAATCTGACCCGACCGGCGGCACAAACTGCACGCAAAATATTCAGTAAAAACGCTGCCGTTCCATGCGCTCGGTCTGCTCGTTTTCGGGTTGGGCGCGGCAATGATCGGGGCCCAACAACCAGCTCCCTCAGCGCCTGACTCCACCGTGCGCGCCGCACATCTCATCGACGACCACTACAACCACCTGCAATCGCTCCGCTCGGCCTTCACTGAAAGCTACGAAGGCCTCGGCATGCATCGCAGCGAGTCCGGCACAATGCTGCTGCGCAAGCCCGGCCGCATGCGCTGGGAATATTCGAGCACTCCCGGCAAAGTCTTCGTTCTCGATGGCAAATTTGCCTGGTTTTATGCGCCCGGCGACTCTCAGGTACAGCGCATCGCCGCCAGCCAGTTGGACGACCTGCGCTCGCCACTACGCTTCCTGCTCGGCCACACCAAAATCGAGAGCGAACTGCAGGGCCTCACACTGGTTCAGAATTCAGGAAGCTTTACTCTTTCAGGCGTCCCGAGGGGACAGCAGAAGCGCGTGACCAAGCTCACGATTACGGCCACCACCACCGGCTCCATCACCGGCATCCTGATTGAAGAAGCAGACGGCGCACTGACCCGCTTCACCTTTTCCAGCGAAGAACCAAACGCGCAGATTCCCGAGAGCCTGTTCCATTTCACACCGCCAGCAGGAGTGCCCGTTGTCGATGCACTCCCGCCGGTCTAGTTAGAAGATGTTTTACTCGTATCGAAGTGCTTCGATAGGGTCCAGATTCGCCGCTCGTATGGCTGGAATCATGCCGCTGATCAGGCCGGTGACGATGAGAATGCCGGTCGCTACCACCACCGACATCGGCGAGATGCGCAGGTAGATGTCCGCGCCTTCAGCGTGCTCAGCGATGTTGCTGTAAAAGGGAATCCGCCCCACGACCAGCGAAACCAGCTCTGCCAGCGCAATCCCGCATGCGCCGCCAACGCCGGTAATCACAAACGCCTCCGCGAGAAACTGCGTGAGGATGTGGCGTTTCTGTGCGCCGAGCGCCTTTTCAATGCCGATTTCGCGCGTGCGCTGCTGCACTGCGACCAGCATGATATTCATGAGCCCGATGCCGGCGATCCCCAGTGTGAGCGCACCCACCAGAGCAAGCAGTATCTGCAGCGCCATTGAAAGCAGGCGAAACTGGCTCAGCTGCTCCATCAGATTGGCCACAAAGATGGCGCGGCGATCTGACGGCCTGAAATTATGCGCAGCCGCCAGCGTCGAACGCAGGTTCTTCTCAACTGTCTGATAGTCCCCGCTGTAGTCCATCCACATGCCGTCGAGGTACTTGGTGTCCTTGATATCTCCCATGGTACTGAACGGGATATAAATCTGCCGGTTGGCATCATTGTTCCCCTCCTGCATCTTTGGCTCAAGAACACCGATTACCGTGAAGCGAATGCCGTTCAGTCGAATCGACTCGCCAATCGCGTATGCCCCGGAAAACAGCTTTGTCTTGGCCTCTGAGCCGATCACGGCGACATGCGCCCGCTGCTGCTCTTCGCCGCCGTCAAAGAATCGCCCGGTTTCCGTGGGCAGGTGCATGATGCTCTGGGCCACCGGCAACACACCCTGCACCGTCCAGGTGAAGGTGTGCAGGTCATCCTGCACCGGCACATCCATGTTGACCATCGGCGTAATGTGAATCAGCCCCGGAACGCCGTTGTAGACAGTGTCGATATCATCCTGCGTAAAGCGCACTTTGACGCCGGCCTTGTCTCCGCCTGCCTGCTCGCTGGTACGCCCCGGAAAAGCCCCGATCAGCGACGTACCCCACTGCGCAAAAATGGCTTCAACGGCGCGGCTGAATCCCGCCCCGTAAGCCAGCAGCAGCACAACAGTCGCAATGCCCCAGGCCATGCCCACAATCGTAATCATGGTGCGGCGACGGTTATAGACCATCGCCTCCCAGGCCTGCATGAGAATATCTTTGAACATCGATTCCAGCTCCCTTATTCCCGGCGCAAAGCTTCTACAGGTTCCAGTGAAGCCGCAATGCTCGCCGGGTAAACGCCCGCGACGATTCCGCTCACCGCCAGCGCCCCCAGCGCCAGTGCCGCCGACCACCATACCAGCCGAGGTGGATCAAAGCCGGGGAGCACACCGCCGAACAGTGCCTGCAAGAGCGCCATGAAAAGCCCAGATACCGCGATGCCAACGACCCCGCTCACCGTCGTCAGAATCAGCCCCTCTAAAAAGAACTGCGTCAGAATGCTGCGCTTGGTCGCACCGAGCGCCTTGCGCAGTCCGATTTCGCGGGTGCGCTCGGTCACCGATACCAGCATGATGTTGATGATTCCCACCGCACCCAGGCCCAGCGTCACAATGCCGACACCACCGAGAAAAACATCCATGGCGTCAAAAATCTTGCTGACCAGCTGGTTGGTATGGATCGTGTCCCACTCGTCAAACGCTTCTTTAAGCGAAGGATCAAACCCGTGATTCGCGCCAATGACCGCGTGAGCCGCCTTCACCGCTGCGGTATCCTGGCCTTTGATCGTGGGCTGGTATTGAATGGAAGTCAGCGCATCCTTGGGCAGGTTTTCGCCCTTCATGGCAAAAAGCTCCTGCATGGTCGTCAGCGGAATATAAAGCTTCTGATCGTCAAAGTCATTGTTGCCGCGCGCGTTCGAGCCTACTCGCCCCACCACTTCAAAGCTGGTGCCGTTGATGGTGATGGTCTCATCCTTCCACGGGCGCCCAGGGAACAGCAGATGCGCCGTCTTCGGCCCAAGCACAGCCACCCGGCGGCGATTGTTCAGGTCAGCCGCGTCAATGAAGCGACCCTCTTCAAGCGGAACAAAACGCACCTGGGTAAAATTTGGCTCGACGCCCATCACCTGCGAAGAGGTGTTTGAAAAGGCGCTCACCTGGTACAGATCCTGGCGCTGCAGAATTGCTGTGACCGCGCGAAGCTCTGGCAGCTTGCGCATATCCGCCTCGTCCTTAAGCGTGAGCTTGTAAGCGCGCATCGCAGAGTGCTGGTTGGGCAGCGCCGGAATTGTCGCGCTCCACATCATGATCACGTCGTTGCCCACCGAAGCCAGGTTGCGCTGCTGCCCTGACCGAAAGCCCTCTCCGAGGCCAACCAGCACCAGCAGCGATCCGACGCCCCAGGCAATGCCGAACATAGTCAGAAATGTCCGCAGCTTGTTGGCCATCATGGCGCGGAAGACTTCACCGAGAATGTCACCGAGATTCTGCATAAGGGTTTCCAGGCGAACTGTCTCTGCCTAAGACGATGTACGCAGATGAGAGATAGTTGGTTCCGTGAATGGATGATTCCGTGACTCGAATACCCGGCCGCGGCCAAGCGCCTACCGCAGCATCGCCTCGGCAGCGTCCAGTTCGACGACCGGCAGGTAGCCCAGTTTGCTCCAGAAGGCGGCAACGAGCGCCTGCGCCTCGGGGGAAGTGTGGCTGGTAATCCGGATAGGAATGGCCTGATCGGCTGTGGCTTCCTCTGAGAGCTGCTCTGCATTCACAGCAATTCCAATGCACTGGCTCGCTCGATAGGTGCAACTGGCCAGATCGGCGATTGAAAGGTTAGTCGTCGGCGTCGCAAACACAGTCTTCGGCGGAGCCATGCGGTCGAGCAGGCTAAAAATTTCCAGCTTTGACTCAAGCTCGTCTGGCACGCAGTCAATGGCCAGATCGGCCTCGCGCACGGCCTCTTCAACGGTGCGGGCAAAGCTTACAAGCGGCATCGCCTCCGGGCCAAGCGCCTCGCGCAGAGCCTCCTCAGCATGACGCAGGCTGGCCGGCATCACATCCTCCAGCACCACCCTGAATCCGGCGCGGGCAGCGTGAAAAGCCAGCCGCCTGCCGAGAGGGCCAGCGCCTATCACTGCGACTGTGATGACTGATTCAGTCAAGCCGGGGACCTTTTTGCGAGCCAAAGTGAGCAGTGGCGGTTACTTTGCGGCCAGCGCGTCAAGCACATCCTGCGCGCTAGGCTTGGCCTGCGCCAGGTGAGCAGAAACCAGCGCTCGCTCATCGTCATCCAGCGTCGCCACTCCGGTAAGAATACGGCGCAGCGTCACCGACACATCGTCAATGTAGTTCATCAGGCGGATTGCTTCTCCGGAAAGCGGCATGGTCAGTTCCCTCTTCTTCTTGAAATGCTGATTCCATTGTCTGCGTTCAGGGTTGGCAGTGTAAAGGCGGCCGCAGCCTATTGCAGTAGCTGGATCAAAGCGACTCCCTGCCGAGGGAGCGAGAGTTCCATCCTGGCGACGCCATTCGTGACACGCACAGGATATGAGCCTACCGTCTCCTCCAGTGCCCCGGCGGCTTCGAGCTTCTTCTGCTGCTCGGGCGTCGGCTGCGCCGGACTGCCCATCTGCAGCCAAACCGCATAGGCATTACTGTGGTTGGCGTCCATGCGAAACTCTCGCGCACTCACCGACTCGCCGGAAAGACCGATGACCTTCAGCTCGATCTGCGCTTCCGGCGCCGCCACATCGTCGTCATGGTAATTCCAGGCGAGAATGCTCAACTCGGTATGCGCGCCACTGGCTGCAATGTCGCGGACTGTGGCCACGGCATTCACATCCGGAGAGCCGACCACGCTCTCCTGCACGATGTCGTCAAGCGGGATCGCTGCTGAGCTATCCGTCTTGAGCCAGTTGCCGCCCAGCATGCCCAACATGCGAAAGACATTGAGCACCGGCTTGTCGATACCGTTGGTGGCCAGTTCGCGAAACCCTGCGAATGGGGTCTGGTCTTCAAATTCAAATGCCCAGGTGACTGAACCCTCGACCGTCAAGCCGTACTTGCGCGCCAGTTCATAGGTGCGCATCGTCGCCTCGGCGACGCTCACGCCGTAGAGCGGACCGTTGCGGTAGCCATTGGCAGCGCCCTTGCAGGCGGCGCAGCCCTCAGGGTCACTTTCGCCCAGTAAGATTGGCGTTTTGCGCCACTCCGGGTACGATGCGATGACCCGCATCCCGCGTTCGACGGCGCGCAACTGGTGGCCGATATCCATGCGAACGTGCCCATCAACGTGCGCAGGACGCCCCTTGGGGTGATAGGTGATGAAATCAAGCGGCGCGCCGATTGCGCCTGTGGCCGCATTCATGCCATGGGCGCAATGCTCCAGGAACTGCCGCAGAAACGCTTCGCCGTGACTTGATGCAATGCCTGTCACCTCCGGCCCGCCCACGCGCGCCTGGGGCAGCACCGCGCGGATTGCCTGCGCGGTCACGTCGTACAGGTGGTCGTATTCCTCCGCAGTGCCGTGCCAGTACGGAACGTCCGGTTCATTCCAGACTTCCCACATCCAGCCGTCGATTTGTGCGCCATACCGGGATTTGAGGTGCTCGGTATAGGCGTGGATGAGTTTGCCCCACTTTTCGTAGTCTTTTGGCGGATACGTCCAGCCGGTGAAGACGTCTCCCTTGGGAAAATCGTGGCGGTAGGGCGTTGGGTGCGTCGAAAGCGCCTCCGGCATGAAGCCAATCTCCACCAGAGGCCGCACATGCGCTGCCACCATCGCGTCGAAGATGCGGTCCGTAATCGTCCAGTCATAGATCGCAGTGCCGTCGGGATTCTCCCTGTAGACATTGGTCGAACCCCACTTCAGCGAGCCCTGCCCATCCCCGGTGGTGAGCAGGTTGTGGGGGCGAAAGTAGACCGGAACCGGGCTCAATTGGCTCAGTTCCCCCAGCAGCTTCTGGCCGTTTGGCGCGTAGAGATAGTTCGGTTCATCCGCGCCAAAAAAGTTCCACAGCGGCTTGTAAGGCTCGGCCGGCTGATCAGCATGCACCGTAACCACAACCGGCCTGGGCGTCTGCGCCCCCGCGGGAATGAGCGCAGCGATGATTTGCAGCGTGATGATAGAAATCACAACGAAGAGTCGGCGGACAAAATGAGACATCGAGACTCCCAAGATAAGTTTTCGGGGAGCCAGATGGGCGGCTCCCCGGACAGCAGCGATATTACTTCAGGCGCCGTCATCGAAAGAAACGACCAGCCCACGTCGGAATAAAATCGTTCCCTCCTCGAAGCCCTTACCGATGAAATCAAAGCCGCACTTCTCCAGCACTCGAATCGATCCGCGCAGATGAGGAAATGTCTGTGCGATGAACGCGCTGATTGTCCGCCGTGTTTGCAGCCACGGCAGCATCGCCATCACCGCCTCTGCCGCGAAGCCCTGGCGCTGCCACGCCGGCAGCAGACCATAGCCAATCTCTGCCTCACCGGTGATGGGATTCGGAAAAGCCGCGCCAATGCTGCCGATCAGTGTGCGCCCGCTGGCATGGCGCAGCATCAGGTAGCGGCACCAGCCGATTGCCTCGGCATCGGTCGCGATGAGTTTGAGCAGGTACTCGTAGACGTGCGGTTCCCAGTTTTCATGCGGCCAGGCATCGGGGACTTCCGCATGAAGAATTTTGCCAAGATCGGCGCGAAAACCAGCATGATTGCTTTGCTGGCAGAGGAGAGACTCACGTGTGATCGCTACAAGCTCAAGTCGCGGAGTCTGCAGGTCTTCAAAATTTGTCGGAGAAATCTGAGGCAGAGCTATTTCATTTGCCTGAATTCGATTCATGTCGCTCTCTTTCAAAGTATCCGGCTAACCGGAGATTGAACTCGAAAATCGGCGCAGCCATAGCTCCGCCCCTGGGCGGCTGGCCGAGCCAAGAACAGGCGAGATTTAGCGAGAGACGATCATAGGCGATGCCGGAATATTAGCACGCTGCCTGCCAACAAGGGCACCACAAAGGGCCCACAAACGACGCCGACCTGCGTGGCCTATTTGCCCGAAAATATCTGAATCAGCAGCCAAGCATTCAGCCCGGCGATGACCACCGCCACCGTCCAGGCGAGCACCTTGAGCCACGCCGCGTTCACAAACTGCCCCATCTTGCGCCGGTCACTTGTAAAGGCGACCAAGGGAAACACTGCGAAACTCAACTGCATGCTCAGGATCACCTGGCTCAGGATGAGCAGGCGCGCCGTGCCGTGTTCGCCGTAAATCGCGACGACGATGATTGTGGGGATGATCGCCGCCAACCGCGTCACGAGGCGGCGCACCCACTGCGGAAGCCTCATCTTCAAAAAGCCATCCATCACCACCTGCCCGGCAAGCGTGCCGGTAAGCGTTGAATTCTGCCCCGAAGCGAGCAAAGCAATCGCAAACATCGCGCTCGCGCCGGTTACACCAAGCAGGGGCGAAAGCAGTTTGTACGCATCCTCGATCTCGGCGACCTCGGTATGACCATTGCGGTTGAAGACAGCCGCCGCGACGATGAGGATCGCCGCGTTCACAAACAGTGCCATGGTCAGCGCCACCGCCGAATCAACGTTGGCAAACCGAATCGCCTCGCGCTTCCCCGCTGTCGTGCGCGGGTAGTTGCGCGTCTGCACCAGCGCCGAATGAAGGTAAAGATTGTGCGGCATCACCGTCGCGCCGAGAATGCCGATGCCGATGTAAAGCATCTCAGGGTTGCCCAGCAGCATCCTCGAAGGCACAAAAAGGTCATGCAGAATCGGGGCAAATTCAGGCCGCGAAAGCAGTATCTCCACACCAAAAAGCGCAGCAATCGTCCCGATAAGCACGATCACGAGCGCCTCAAGATAGCGGAAGCCGCGATTTTGCAGCAGCAGTATCACCAGCACATCAAGGCTCGTAATCAGCACTCCCGCCATCAGCGGAATATGGAAAAGCAGTTGCAGCGCGATGGCCGAGCCAATCACTTCGGCAAGGTCGCAGGCTCCGATGGCGATTTCAGCAATGACCCAGAGGCCAATCGTTACTGGACGGCTGTAGTGGGCGCGGCAGGCCTGGGCGAGATCCTGTTCAGTGGCGACGCCGAGCTTGATGGAGAGGCTCTGCAGCAGGATGGCCATCAGGTTGGAAAGCATGATTACAAACAGCAGCGTATAACCGTACCGCGAACCAGCCGCCAGATCCGTCGCCCAGTTCCCCGGATCCATGTAGCCAACGGAGATTAGAAACCCTGGCCCGACAAATCCCAGCAATCTGCGCCACATTTGCGGCGAGCGCGAAACACGTACCGAGGCGAAGGAATCCGGACCGAGAGCGCCGGACAGCGTCGTTCGCCGCCCCTCCTCTGCCTGGTTTTCTGAAGCGGGTCTTTCAACCGCACTTTCGCCTGTAATCTGTGTCGCCATGGAAATGGGGGAAACCCCTGCCCTTAGCAAGAGTATGGCACAGATTGTTAACTATGGTTAATTAAAATCTTTCGCTATGTTTATCTGACTAAATCAGTGCCTTCTCAAGTTTGACCCAGACCCGTTCTGCTGCGGGATGCCCCAGGGTTGTCGCGCCCTGATCGGTCTCGATAGCCACCGTCTGGTCATAGTTGCGGGCCACTACATGCACGTGGCTGTTGGGATTGATGCCCGACTGATGCAAGAAGACGAGCAGACGCGGATCGCGCTCATACAGTGCGGCGACGACGTAATCGCCCCCCGGCTGACCCTCTGACAGGGGCAGCAGGCCGCGCTCGCGGCGCTGAGCCGGGCTCTCTGGCAGCACGGTGTTGCCGTGAGGGCAGGTGCCGTGTTCGCCGAGTTTTTCAATCAGTCGAGCCTCAAATGCCGGCGAGACGGCGTGCTCCAGACGCTCCGCCTCAGCGTGAATCTGGTACCACTCCATGCCAAAAACCTCGCTCAGCATGCGCTCAATCAGATGATGCCTCAGCGCGGTTCGATACGCCGTCTCCTTGCCCGACGCAGTCAATCGGACGATTCCGTCCTCTTTTACATCGACAAATCCATCGCGCTTCAGCCGCTTGAGGGCCATCGTAACCGCAGGCGCAGAAACCGAAAGCCAATGCGCAAGCGTCGCCGGAATGACGTGCAACCCCTCCGACTCAGCTTCGAGTATGGCCTTGAGATAGTCCTCTTTTGAAACGGTGATGGATTCAGTCATAGCGCTACCAAATCATAGAGAAATTGAACGACTCTTGCGAATCGACTCCCTCCACTCCGCGAAATCTCGCTCAAACATGGTCAGCAAACGCCCAGTTGTTTCCCAGGGTAAAGTTCGCCAGCGAGCAACAAACGATAGCAACGATATTTGCCGGCAAAGGTGGCAGATGTGCGCCGGTTACCAGCATCTGCATGAGGATGAGGTTGCCAAACATCGAGATTAGGCCGTTGGACAGATGAAAGCGCATCAGTTGTCTGAGCCTTGCACTCTCGTCGCGGCGGTCGCGCCAGGTGAAGTGGGTGTGCCAGAAAAAGTTATGCAGCAGCGTGAGTTCAATTGCCGCCGCAGATGCGTAGAGAAAGTGGCCGGCCATCCATCGATTGAAGACGGCGAGGGCGGCCAGCTGCACCGCCATGCCCATGGCACCCACAACGTTGAACCTCAGCCAGCGCTGCAGCGCATTCATGCGAGCGGCTCCTCGGCATAGAGCTGTGCGGTGTGGCGCAGTGTGAGTAAAATTGCGATCGCAAACATGCCTGAAGCCCCCATCGCACCTCCCAGGTCAAAAAGAAGCATGCGGTGGCCAAAGATGCTTGCAAAAGGGCTGTGCAGCAGGGCGATGTTGCCGATGATCAGCAGAATACGCAGTTCCGTCGGTCCAAAGATGCCCATCGAGAGCTGAAAGTGCGAAAGCGTGTAGGTCGCAAGATAGCTTTCGCTCGACAGCAGCAGAAAAGCCACCAGCATTGCAACCGCAACCTGCCAATGCACAAAGCCGGAGCAGCCAAGCCCGCACAGCAGCGCCACGGCACCGAAGACATCCACCATGTGATCCACGTAAAATCCGAAGCGCGGTCTTTGCTGTTGGCGCACACGGGCGAGCGTGCCATCCAGACTGTCGCCCAGCCAGTTGAGCGCAATACAAACGATGACGGCGAGCAGTGACCAGCGGTTGTATCGTGCGAGCCCGTAGAAGACTCCAGCAAGGATTTGGGCGGTCAGACCAAGCATGGTGAGGCGGTCAGAAGTCACCCATCGCGGCGCACGCTCGGCCATCCAGACCAACGCGCGCTTTTCAACCGCGGCAGTAAGTGCCTGGTTGACACGGTTTGCCGGCTTGAAAGCGCGGAGGCTGGCAATGCATGAACTGGTAGTGAGTGAATTGGTATTGCGTGGGCTATTGCTTGCAATCATCGTCGTTTGCATACGGTTGTCCTTTCAAAGTGAGTGTTGGCTGTCTATTTGCGCACTGCTTCGCAGGCTGAGCGCAGAGTGAATTCAAGTGATTCGCGCGGAACACTTGAAACAAATGGCCGGACGGCCCAGTTAAAGGCTGATGGAATCGAGCGGCTGAGCGAGACCGATTCCACCTGAATGTAGAGGCCGCCGTCGCGCTCCTCGTAGGTCCAATAGGTATTGAGCCGCCACAGGAATCCATGCTCCTCGGTTGAATTGAGAGCACGTTCGTTGATGGTCCCGGCAGAGTCGATTTCGTAAATCGCAACACTCCGCGATGTGCTGTAGCCGTCATGAGCATCGCGCCGGCCAAAGGTCACGTCGTACGTGGTGTCGAGCACCACAGTCAGTACATGCCGCTGACGGACGCGCATCGATGCCAGCAGATGATCACCGTGTTGCGACAGCACTCTCGCTTGCAGTATTTGCGGAGAAAATCGCTGCGGATAGGCATTGAAATCCCGCAGCAATCGTTCAAAGTCTGCAGCTGTGGCTCCGGGTGCAAAAGCCGTGCCGCGCCAGTGATGCAGCAGCGCTCCGGAAAATTCGGCCGATGCGGAAGTCTCGACTCGCTCAATCGATGGCTCACCCGAACGCAGTCGTATCGCTTTTTGCGGCGAAAGGACTTCTCCGGCGAGGAAAGCGTCGTGCGACTGATGCTGCGCAAACAGCCGCGACTCAACCGCAGTGACGTAAGAGTTATAGGCCGAGACAGCCTGCGAAGTAGGCTCGGCAAAGCTGCGGCGCGCTGCGAAAAGCAAAATCGCGGAGATTAGCAGCCCGCAGAAGACGGAGAGTTTTCTTGAATCGAAAGTTTGGCGGTCGTTCATGAATTGGAGACTGCAACTTTGCCGCCCGGAAAACAATGCACCCGGTCTCATCTGAAAGCAGTCTGATTCTCACCGTGCAAGCTGCTGAATTCATGGAAATTATCTTGAGTTGTACATGCCTGGAAACTCTTGCACGAGGCATGACTTAGGTACACTTGGCTCAGAGATGACAGAGTCACAGCAACCCGGACGCTATCGCTTCGGCGTATTTGAAGCAGACGCAGCGACGGGGGAAATTCGCAGGCAGGGCCTTCGCATCAAGCTCAACGTGCAGCCGTTTCAGGTGCTGCTGATGCTGCTTGAACGACCCGGCGAAGTGCTGACTCGTGAGCAGATTTCGCGTGAGCTGTGGCCGGAAGGCACCTATGTCGACTACGAACACGGAGTCAATTCTGCCGTCAATCGCATCCGCGAGGCTCTGGGAGATCAGGCGAAGAATCCGCGGTTTATTGAAACACTGGCCAGGCGCGGCTACCGCTTTGTGGCTCCGGTGCAAAGGATTGACCATGAAGGCATTTCGACCGGCGCAGTGGAAGTCACAGTAACTGCAATTGCTGAGCCTCTGAGGGCTACGTCAGAAGAGGCTCAGCCGGGCTTTGCTGACCGATTTTTGGTTACCGCCGATGAACTCCCAAAGACGCCGCAACGCACCGTGCAGATACTTTTTGAGCTGCTGCAACTGATGTATGTGGGCTTTTATGTCGGCGCTCTCGCCAACCTGGCGGAGATTGAAGATCTCTTTTCAGCACTGCCAAAGGCCTCGGAAGCGCTGATCGTGCTGATCGTGACAGCGGCTCTACTGATTCCGGTAAGGACTTTCCTGTTCTTTGCAGTGCTGTTCCGTGCCCCTGGCTTTCGCGGCAGATACTTGCGCATCTGGCCGTTTCTGTTGCCGTTTGATGTGCTGTGGGCTCTCGCGCCCTTCCTGCTGCTGCACCACATGAACTTCGGCCTCGCCCTCGCCTGCGTCGCCCCACTCGTCTACGCGCCTTTTGCGCAGCGAGCACTCATCCTCATGGGCGCAGGGGACGCCGCCCGGATTCCTCCGCCAGGATAGGACGAGGGCAAAGGCTCGGGAAATGCGTTGCCTGATTTCTGACAGGTTTCAAGAGGTTGAAGTCGATGGAACGGGCGTTGGCAGTGGGTCGTTGTCCCGGTCGGTGACTTCTACGATGGCTGCGAGTCTTCGCGCTAGTTCCAGGGTGAAGGAGTTTTCCGGGGCGCGCCAGCTCCAGTTGCCGCTCGCTACTGCGGGGGTGTTCATCCGGGCCTCTGAGCCAAGCGTGAGCAAATCCTGCGCTGGAACTAATGCCAGTTCAGCAGCCGAGGCCGAGGAGGCGCGGATCAAAGGCCAGACAGGGTTATCGCTTACCGGGCCGACGTAGGTTTCCACGGCGGCGCGCTCCGTAGCTGGCGACGTGCGCCACCAGCCGAGGGTGGTGTCGTTGTCGTGAGTGCCGGTGTAGCTGACTGTGGAGGGCACGAACTGGTGCGGCAGGTGATTGTGAGACTCGACGTTCGAAAAGCCAAACTGGAGCACGCGCATGCACGGCATACCTTTGCCGAGGCGGAGCGCGTCGACCTCAGGCGTAATAACGCCGAGATCTTCAGCAACCAGAGGCAGCGGGCCGAGGACTTCTTCGAGGCGGTCAAAGAGCTGCTTGCCGGGGGCTTTGACCCATTCGCCATTGATGGCGGTTTCTTCCTTGGCCGGAATCGACCAGTAGGCCTCGAAGCCGCGGAAGTGGTCAAGCCGGACGATGTCGTACTGCATGCAGCTGCGGCGGATACGCTGCACCCACCAGCCGTAGCCGGATTCTGCGAGGACGTCCCAGCGATAAACAGGGTTGCCCCAGCGCTGGCCGGTGGGGGAGAAATAGTCTGGCGGGACGCCGGCGACGTGGATCGGCTGGAGGTCGGCGTCGAGTTCAAAAAGGTGGGGATTGGCCCAGACGTCGGCCGAATCCATTGAAACAAAGATGGCAATGTCGCCCAGGATGCGGATTTTGCGTTTGGCGGCAGCGTTGCGAAGCAAGCGCCACTGCTCCTCAAAAGCAAACTGGAGCACCTGTTCGACGGCAAGTTCTGATGCGAATTGCGCAGTGGCTTCAGCGAGAGCGGCGGGGTCGCGGCGGCGGATGAGGTCAGGCCAGACGGTCCATGCGCCGGTATTGAAGTGGCTGCGGAAGACGGCGTAGTGGACGTAGTCGTCGAGCCAGGAGGCCTCCTGGGTGCAGAAGGCCTGGAAGCGCTGCCATTGGCCTTGCAGCGCTGGATCGTGGGCGGCGCGGTCGAGGAAGTTCTGGGCGGCTTCGCGGAGAAGCGGGAGTTTGCGTTTTTCTACTTCGTCGAAGTTGACGTTGCCGCTGCGGCCGGGAAGGTTGGCGATGCGTTCGCCGGCGATCCAACCCCAGTCGGAGAGGTATTCGAGGCTGATGAGGAAGGGATTGCCGGCGAAGGCGGAGCTGCCGGCGTAGGGGGAGCTGCCGTAGCCGGTGGGGCAGAGCGGCAGGACCTGCCAGATGTGCTGCCTGGCGGCCGCGAGGAAGTCGAGGAACTGATGGGCCGCGGGGCCGAGGTCGCCGATGCCGCCGTAGCTGGCGAGAGAGCTGATGTGGAGGAGGACGCCGGTGGATCGCTGGAAGCGCATACGGCTATTAGAGCATTTTGGGCGGGGAGAGCTGAATTGTTACGCGTGTAACATTTTTGGGGCGGGGTTGCGTCGGGAAAAGTGTCAAGCGGATTTGTTGGAAGTGGTTTGGGATGAGTGGGATGGGTTTGCGGGGGATTTTGGGGTTATGTGCATCGGCGGCGGTGGGATTTTTGCCTATAGCAAAATTGCTGTAGTTTGCAGGCTGTGTTCCACAGTTGGGGGAGGGGTCAGTAGGCTGGCGGCTACTGCTTCCTCCGGAGGGTTGGTTCGCGATTTGCACGAATGTGGACCCGCCCGGATCTCAAAAGTTAGATGTAGGCACCCGGCTATAGAGTGCAAAAGCTGTAATGGACCGTCGATATGGAGTTTCCCACCTTAAACACGGTGAGGGTGTGTTGAAGGTGGGGCACCCGGCGCTGGCGGTTTCTTGGAGAAAGAAAAGAGCGAAGACCTTGGGTGGTCTTCGCTCTGGTTGGTGACGGGGTTTGTTGCCGGGGTGGTTTAGAGGCCGGCGGCTGGGGGTTGGGCCAGTTTGGTGTTGAGCTGGATGAGTTTGGCCTTTTTGTAGCGGTCTTCTGTGGCGTTGACGAAGACGCCGAAGACTTCTTCGCGGTGCTGATCGAGGATCTGCTCGCGAGTCTGGTCTAGATTTTTGGCGATTTCGTCGGCGGTGGGCTCCTGCTTGTCGAGGAGCTTCGCGACGACGCCGGTGCGCTGGGCGTTGATGGGTCCGCTGATGTTGCCTGCCGAGAGGGTGAAGAGCTCGGGGGCTACGGAGCCGACCTGACCGAAGTCAGGAACCTGGCTGGCGTCGCCGACGAGGTCGCTGGTCTTGACGGTTGCGCCGAGTTCCTTGGCGGCCTTGGCGAGGTCGTTGTAGGCGTGGGCCTTGTCGGCGAGCTGCTTGGTCTTTTCAGCGAGCAGGGCGGGCAGGCGCTCGTCAGCGTAGTCCTTGGCGATGTTGGCCTTGTAGGTCTGGAAGTCGGGGGCGTGGGGAGGAGTTACGCCGCTGACCTGGAAGATGGCGTAGCCTTCGCCGGTTGGGGCGAATGCGGGATCTGCGCCCTGCTTGGAGGCGAAGGCCTTGGTGAGGACCTGGGCACCGTCGGGGAGACCGGCGATGACTCCCTGCGCGGGCAGCGAGGGGGTGGTGACGACCTGGAGGCCGTGGGCGGCGGCGATCTTGGCGAGGCCGTTTTTGGCCGCTTCAGTGGCGAGAGCGCCGGCGTAGGCTGCCTCGGCGGCGGCTTCCTTCTGGCGGATGAGGGTGACCTGGATGGTGGGCAGCACTTCATTGAGAGGCTGGGCGTGAGCGGCCTGGCGCTCCTCGACCTGGATGATGTGGTAGCCGAACTGAGTTTTGACGATGGCAGTATCGCCGATTTTCTGGGAGAAGATGGCGGCGTCAAATTCTGGAACCATCATGCCGTGACGGGCGAAGCCGAGCTCACCGCCCTGGGCTCCGCTGCCGGGATCTTCAGAGTTGGCCTTGGCGAGGGCTGCGAAGTCGCCGCCAGCCTTGATCTGCTTGAGCAGCTCTTCGGCCTTGGCCTTGGCTTCAGCGTCGGTCTTGGCCTTGCCGCCGGTGGTCTTGATGAGAATGTGGCGGGAGCGGGACTGCTCAGGAGCCTGATACTCGGCCTGGTGCTGGGTGTAGTAGGCCTGCACTTCCTGCGGGGTGGTCTTTGGAGCGCCGCCGGGGAGCTGGTCTGCGGTGAAGGCGAAGTAGGTAATCTTGCGCTCTTCAGGAACGGCGGCGGCGTAGCGGGGGCCGTTTTTGGCGAAGTAGGCTTGGAGTTCAGCGTCGCTCAGGTTGATCTGCTTGCGCAGGTCGTCGGAGGCGATGACGGCGTAATCGAACTTGATCTTGATGTTCTGCTTGCGGTACTGGTCGCGGATTTCGCTGTCAGGGACGGTGACACCGGCGGTGACGAAGGAGCGCAGACGGTTAATGATGATCTGGTCGGCGATCTGCTTTTCGAAGTCCGCGGTAGTCAGGCTGAACTGACTGATGATGAAGGCGCGGTATCTGTCTTCTCCAATGAACTGGCCGTTGGGAAAGAGGAGTTCGCCGAACTGGCCGGTGTGGAGGTAGTTGACGACGTCATCCTTGGTGGCATGGATGCCGAGGCTTTCGGCCTGGGCGAGCAGGATCTGCTGCATGACGAGCTGCTGGCCGACGCGCTGGACCATATAGGGCAGGGCGAAATCGGGGAGGCGCTGGCGCTGAAGCTGCTGCTGGGCTACTTCCTGGACGCGGGTCAGTGAGACCTTTTCGCCGGTGAAGAGGAAGCGGCTATACCAGTGGGGATAGACCGTGGCGTAGGTATCGCCTGAGACGGAGGAATCCTGGAAGATGCCTGGAATCAGGGTGATGACCATGGTGAGGACGGCGGCACCGATGATGACGATGAAGATGGCCTTGACGACGCGATTGTCTTTTTGCAGGAAGCGAATCATTGGAGAGTAACGACCTTTGGAGAGGAGTGGCTGGCGCGGGACGGCGGTAAACGGCGGGTTGCGCGGCGGCGAGACACTCCCTACAGAAATTCGTGGTTCATCTGCGATTATAGACGAGGCAGATGAAGTGGATTGTGAAGGGCGGCGAGAGCCTTTGAAACCTGATATGACAGTGCGATTTGCCGGGCTGGAACTGGCGAATCCGATTATTGCGGCGAGCGGGACGTTTGGTTACGGAATCGAGTTTGAAGAGATTGTGGCGCTTGAAAAGATTGGCGCGTTTGTGACCAAGGGTATTTCTCTGGAACCGATGGCGGGCAACCAGGCGCCCAGGATTGTGCAGACGGCTGCAGGAATGCTGAACGCGATCGGTTTGCAAAATATTGGCGTGGAAGACTTTATAGCCAAGAAGCTGCCGCAACTGAAGCGGTACCCCAAGGCCTTGTGCATCGTGAACGTATTCGGCTACAAGGTGGCGGACTATGTGGCGGTGGTGGAGCGGCTCAATGATGCCGAGGGGATTGCCGCGTACGAGCTGAATGTGAGTTGCCCGAATGTGCATGAGGGCGGGATGACGTTTGGCGCGGATGCCGGGGCGCTGGAGTACCTGGTGGCGCGGGTGAAAGCGGTGGCGAAGCGGCCGCTGATGGTGAAGCTGTCGCCGAATGTGACTTCTGTGGCGCAGATGGCGCGGGTTTCAGAGCTGGCGGGGGCGGATGCTGTTTCGCTGGTGAACACGTTTATGGCGATGGCGATCGATGTGGAGACTCGGCAGCCGATGATTCGCAATGTAACGGGGGGCCTGAGTGGGCCGGCGATCAAACCGATTGCGCTGCGGATGGTGTACGAGACGGCCAAGGCGGTGAAGATTCCGGTGATTGGGATGGGCGGGATTGTGACGGCGGAGGACGCGGTGGAGTTTCTGCTGGCGGGGGCGACGGCGGTGGAGGTGGGGACGGCGAGTTATGCTGACCCGCGGGCTGTGGAGCGGCTGGTGGGCGGGCTTTCGGGGTGGTGCAAGGGGCATAATGTGGAGCGAGTGGGGTCATTGACGGGTGGGTTGGTGATTCCGTGGTTGGGGTGAGGGACGGTTGGTAAGCCGAGGAATTGACGATGGATGGGATCACAATTCTTGCGTTTTTCCTCATGGTTGCATGCCTGGTTGGCGGGCTGGCATTGGCTTTGGCATCGGTCTTCGTGACAAGGAAAGTCGAACGCGGTCGTGGGGCTATGATTTTATTGGCATTCTTTCTGCCGACGATATTCGTTACTTATCTATTGTTTGCAGGTTATCTTCGCGAAAAGTTTCATCATGGGCGCTCTGACGCATCTGATCTTGACGGAACTTGCACCCTGCCCATTTCAAATGGCTATTTTGTATGGTTTTTCGATGAGACGCCTTGGATGGCTGTCATCGCAAATCGCCAATCTGCGGTGGACAACGTCATCAACCCGCAACTGAAACATGTTCAAAGAGTCGCGTTGACGGGCGGCAAAGTGTATGGGGTGACTGGTCGTTCAGAAATGCGGGACAGTCCTCCGGACTTCTTCTTCACTTTTGATCCATCGTCGGGGTCCATTCGAGAATTTGGAACGGAAGACGAGTTGCGGTCGAACTCGCCTCAATTGGGCGAGCTACGCCGGACGGAAGAGGTTTTTAACGAAGCAGAAAATCAAAAAAGAAGCCAACTTTTCTGGCCAGCTGTAGCGTTGGCGCCGTTTTCGTTCATGGGTGGGACGTTGATTTGGCGACGGCAGCGGCTGGGACTGAAGCCCCGTTGATTTGAGTGGATCAATTGGCCCGTCTAAAGCCGCGCCCTTATTACAAGACCGCATTTTGGGAGGAAGGCAGCCCTGTTCCAGAACAGCGGATTCCCTATGGGAATGACAGCCAAAAGAGCAAGGGCAACGGCTCGTTGCCATTTGTGAAATCCCATGTCCCAGAAGCGGGACCTGGGGCACCCGGCGTTTTTGATTCTGAAGTAGGGAGTCTAGCGGGGGCGGAGGCTACGGATGGACTCGGGGAGTCGGGCTTCGAGGGTGCGGGCGCGTTCCATGGCCATGCCGCCGAGGTAGCTGCTGGCGGGGGTAGTGGCGAGGACGAGGACGAAGGCGATGAGGGAGAAGCAGAGTCCGGCGAAGGCGGCAGAGACGAGCATCTGATACATCGACACTTTGTCGAGGCCGAGAAGGTTGAAGGCGACATGCTCCATGAACTTGACGCGCTGCAGGACTGCGAGGGCGAAGAGGAAGCTGATCATGGAAAGGGCGGTGAGAATGGCGAGTGAGCCGTCGAGGGTACGGTGGAACTTCTGCCTGGACCGGCAGTGGGCGCACTCGACGAGGTGCTGCTCGTAATCCCGGCGCATTTCTGGCGTGATGCCGGAGATGTCGTACCGCCAGCTACCCAGAATGGCCCCGATTACACGATCGCTGCATTCGGTTCTTGCCATGGTGTTTAGACTCGCTTTGCCGCAGATTGGGTTCTTAAAAAAGATTGCGAACTGAATACTTGTACGGTGTGATTACCGAAGAATTTCAAGCCGCGGCAACTATCTCTCTATTGTAACGTAACCGCGGTAAAGCGATGTAGAGATTTGGGGGGGAACCAGAGCCATACCCTCAGGGGCTAAAGCCCTGTAGTTTCGATGGGCAATCTCGGCCCGGCTGAAGCCGTGCCTTTTTACAAAGCACGCTGGCTTGGAGACTTGGCCGATTTGCTAGAAGCAAATGGGGGGGAGAGGCTCGTGCTGGGGGGCGAGGAGGAGACGGTTGGCGAGGAGGCTGGGCTTGGAGACGAGGGCGCGTTCGGCTGCCATGCGGGCGAGGTCGGGGTGGTTGTTGCTCTCAGAGATGTGGGCGAGGATGAGCCAGGTGGCGTGGCCATCGTAGGTTTCCTCAAGATACTGGGCTGTAGCGTCGTTGGAGAGGTGGCCGACACGGGAGAGGACGCGCTGCTTGACGGACCAGGGGTAGGGGCCGTCGCGGAGCATTTCGAGATCGTGGTTGGACTCGAGCATGAGGAGATCGCAGCGACGGAGCTGAGCCTGCACGTTGGGGGGCATGTAGCCGAGATCGGTGGCGAGGCCGAGGCGGAGGCCCTGGGCGGTGAAGACGAATCCGACGGGGTCGGCGGCGTCGTGAGGGATGGTGAAGGGGCTGACCTCAACCGAGCCGATCTGGAAGGGCTGGCCGGGCTGGAAGTAGTTGACGGCGGGGAGGCGGGCTGGGTCGACGACCGCGTCGGGGACTTCGGCGGGAATTTCGGATGGGGCTGAGGAATTCAGTGTTGGTTCGCCGCAGGTTTCGGGGGCTTCGCAGTCGTCAATGGCACAGTCTGCGTTTTGAGCAGCGGCCTTTTGTTTGGCGTATTCTTCGGCCCACTGGGCGTAGGTGATTTTGCGCTGGGGTGTGACCTGGCGCACCCAGGCGCGGTGGGTAGCCTCAGTGAAGTAGACGGGGATGCCGAGTTTTCGGGCGGTGACGGGGAGACCGTTGACGTGGTCGGCGTGTTCGTGGGTGATGAGGATGGCGTCGAGGGTACTTGGGTCCTCGTTGACGAGGGCCATGCGGCGGAAGAGTTCGCGGCAGGAGAGGCCGGCGTCGATGAGGATGCGGGTGGAGCCGGAGCTGCCGGATTCGCAGGTGACGATGGAGCTGTTGCCTTTGGAACCGGAGGCGAGGACGGTGAAGCGAACCATCTACTGAGCATAGTCCTGTTGGTTGTGGAAGAGCAGGTGTGGCGGGTGGGGATTGCCGATTTTAGTCAGCGGGCAGGGATCAGTATTCGTAGAATCCGCGGCCGGATTTGCGGCCGAGCCAGCCCGCGTCGACCATTTTTACCAGCAGGGGGCAGGGGCGGTATTTGGGGTCGCCGTGGCCCTGGTGCAGGACGCGGAGGATGTCAACGCAGACGTCGAGGCCGATGAAATCCGCGAGGGTGAGGGGGCCCATGGGGTGAGCCATGCCGAGCTGGAAGACTTTGTCGATGGCTTCGGCGGTGGCTACGCCTTCCATGACGGTGAAGGCGGCTTCGTTGATCATAGGCATGAGAATGCGGTTGGAGACGAAGCCGGGGGAGTCGTTGACCTCGATGGGGGTCTTGTTGAGTTGCAGAGCGAGAGCCTGGACGGAGTCGTAGGTGGTTTGGCTGGTCTGGAGGCCTCGGATTACTTCGACGAGGGCCATGACGGGAACGGGGTTGAAGAAGTGCATGCCGATGACCTGGGATGCGCGGTTGGTTTGGGCAGCCAGCTTTGTGATGCTGATGGAGCTGGTGTTGGTGGCGAGGATGGCTTCAGGGGGCAGGATCGAGTCGAGGGTGCGAAAGAGATCGGCTTTGAGGTCGAAGCGCTCGCTGGCTGCTTCGACTACGAATTGGGCGGCGGAGATGTCGGTGAGATTGGTTGTGGTCTGGATGCGGGCGAGGGATTGCTCTACCGCCTCGGGGGTTAGTTTGCCTTTGGCCGCTTCCCTGCCGAGGTTGGTGCGGATGCGGGTGAGAGCTGCGTCGAGCGGGGGCTGGGCGATGTCGGCGAGCAGGACGTCAAAGCCGGAGCGGGCGAAGACGTGGGCGATGCCCGAGCCCATGGTGCCTGCTCCAATGACGGCGATGGTTTGGATATTCACCATTAGTCGATGCGGAGGAGGAGGCAGGTGATGTTGTCGTGGCCACCGGCTTTGTTGGCTTGCTGAATGAGGGTGGCGCAGGTTTCGTCGAGGGCTTCGGGGCCGGAGCCGGTGCTGCTGAGGATGGACTCGATCTTGTGGTCGGTGAGCTCGCGGGTGAGGCCGTCGGAGCAGAGGAGGTAGAGGTCGCCGGGCTCGACGGGGGCTTCGATGAGGTCTGCGGTGATGCGGGATTGCGTACCGAGGGCGCGGGTGATGACGTTGCGAAGGGGGCTGCGTGTGGCTTCGGCGCGGGTCATACGGCCGAGTCGGACCTGCTCTTCGACGAGGGAGTGGTCCTGAGTGCAGAGTTCGAGCTGGCGGCGGCGGAGGCGGTAACAGCGGCTGTCGCCGACGTTGACGATCCAGAGGCGGGAGTCGTCATAGATATTGGCAAGGATGCCGACGAGGGTGGTGCCCATGCCGCAGAGGCGGGCGTTGCGCTGAGCGCGGGAGTGGATGGCATAGTTCGCGGCCTGGATGGCCTCTTCGGCGATGGCGGGGAGTGCGGTGGCTGGGTCGCATGGGACGCTCAAGGTGAGGCGTTCTGCGACGCGCTCGGTGACCAGGCGGAGAACCTCATCGACGGCGAGAGAGCTGGCGATTTCACCGGCAGCGGCACCGCCCATGCCGTCGCATACGACGTAGATGCCATGTTCGATGGAGTATCCGAAAGCATCTTCATTGGACGAACGCTTGCGGCCACGATCGGTAACAGCGGCGGCGGTATGGCGCAAAACGGCGGTGGCCAAAGGAGTCTCCCAGAGTCCAAGTTTACAACGAGATGACAAAGTTTGCAGTGGCCCGTTGAGGGGAACTGACCTGACTTTTGGCTGCCGCCATCATGGCAACGTTTACCTAGTGCTGTGGAGTGGTAATTGGCGGGGCGGGCGGCAGATCGAAGACCTGTATGGAGCCGTTGTTGAGGGCGGCGAAGCGGTTGCCGGCGGGGGAGAGGGCAAAGTTGCCGCCACCGTCGAGGGGTGGGGTGACGGTGAGCGAGAGAGCTATTTTGCCGGTGGCGGTGTCGTAGACGTGGAGGCTCTGGCCACGGAGATCTTCAAGCTGAAGAGGGTTTGTTGGCCCGATGGGATGAGCGACTTCGAGGGTGGCGCGGACGAGGCGGGAGCCGTTGGCTGCGGTGGCCAGGAGTGGCCAGACCTCCGTGGCGGGGATGGAGGTTTCCCACTGGTATCTTTTTGCCTTTTCTGAGTCTTTTGGGTGGTCTTTTGTGGTCGAGGTGATGGCAGCCGACTGGCTTGCCAGGTCCTTCGGCAGCTCGGGGTCGAGGCCGCGAGGGATGGCGAAAAGGTGGCGGCCTCCGCCGTTGACGCACGCCGAGGTGAGGACGAGGTTGTGGGCGAGGACCTCTATCGATGGGGTGCAGGAAGATTCCACGGTGGCGAGGTTGGAAGCTGGGCCGCGAAAGGTCTGGTAGCTGATGACCCAATTGTTGCCTTTGCCGCGCAACGGCTCATAGTACCCTTCGCCGTCAATGGGCAGACGGGCGATCCCGTTGATGCGACTAAGGAAGAGCATCTTGCGCGTATCTAGCTGAAAGATGCGCAGAAGATACTGATTGTCGGTGGCGGACTTTCCATCCGCGGAAGCCAGTGCAGGGTCCTGCGTGGGTTCCGGGGAAGCCTTGGGTGGTGCAATTCCGGCGGGCGCTTCGATTGAATCAACGACGAGGAAGCGCTGGGCGGGGTCGAGTTCGAGGAAGTGAACTGAGCCGGGAAAACGCAGGAAGCCCTCAAGATGCAGATTGGCGTCACCGAGTTGAACAGAGTTCTGGTCGCGGAGGAGGAAGTGGTGATTGTTGAGCGCCCAGAGATAGGGACCGTTGTCGTGCAGGGTCCAGAGCGCCTCGGCTAGGACCTGGCCGGTGGAGATGGAGAGGACGAGGGCGCGGATGTTGCGCACACTCTGGCGAGACTGGTCGCCGGTGGGATGCTCGCGGGCGATGAGGCCGGGGACGCGGAAGGTGAACAGGAGTGTGTCTTCGTCGAGAAAGTTGAGCGACGCCTGGGTGTAACGATTGCCGATGTAGAAGGGCGCGGGGGGCGCATAGCCGAGGGGGGTAACGGGGATTTCGAGTGTGGGGGGTGCGGAGGGCTGATTTTTGGCGTTGCGGTCAGCGTGCTTCTTTTTGGTGGGTGCCGGAATCGGGGGGAGTGGCTGCTGGGCAAAATCCTGTGCCGGGGCCTGTGCCGCGAGAACGAGGCAGAGGAGGCAAAGCTGGAGCCGAGGGACGGCGGGAAAATGCCCTTTCTTCATCGCTCTCCATTGTCGCCGATATGGGCCAATGATTGTGAATTCAAAGACAGATGGGCGGGAATTGGGTGTGTATGCGAGAGTGGAGAGAATGGCGAGTGTACAGATAAACAGACGGGTAAGCTGGCTGGGATACGGGGCGTGCGCTGCGGCGGGATGCCTGTGGGGAACGGGATTTTATTTTGGCAAGCTGGCACTGCGCGAAATGGGCGTGGGGCACATGGTGCTGTACCGTTTTCTGTTTGCGAGCGTGGGGATGCTGCCGCTGCTGGTGCAGATGTGGCTGCGCAAGGGCGTAGCGGGGCGAGCCGCGCCGAAGTGGACACGGCGGGAGGCGGTAACCTTGCTGCTTTCGGCTGGGCTGGGGATTCCGCTGCAGTTTTTGCTGCAGTTTGAGGGCCTGGCGCGGACGACGGTGAGCCACGCTTCGCTGATGGTGGGGACGATGCCGGTGCTGCTGGCTCTGGCGGCGACGCTCTTTGTTGGTGAACGGCTGGACTGGCTGGGGTGGCTGGCGCTGGTTGGTTCGACGATCGGCGTGGGGCTGATTGAAGTAGGCGGGCGGCACGGGGCGGTGGTGGCCGGGGAGCCGACGCTGACCGGGGACCTGCTGGTAGTGGCTTCGCTGGTGATCGCGCTGGGCTGGGTGCTGATGAACAAGAGCCTGATGCGGGTGCATGGTCCGCTGGCGGTGACGGCTTATGGAATTTTGAGCGGGAGTGTGATGCTCGTGCTGTGGGTAGTGACGGTGGATGGGGTGCCTCCGGTGGCGCATGTGAGCGGGACGGCGTGGCTGGCGCTGGCGGCGAGCGGGATACTCTGCACGGCGACAACGACGCTGCTGTGGAACTGGGGGCTGCATCATGTGCCTGCTTCGCGGGCGGGTGTGTTTTTGAATATTGAGCCGGCGCTGGGGTCGTGGCTGGGGGTGGAGCTTCTCGGGGACCGGCTGGGGCCGTTTGCGTGGGTGGGCGGCGGGCTGATTTTGGCGGCGGCGGTAGTGCTGACGACGCGTGGGCAGGAGATGGAACCAGAAGTGATACTTGAGTAATCCTGATTAGAAGATTCTCATCGTCCATGAAAGACTTTTGCCGATATGCGGGTTAGTACGCAGTAGGCAGCGGAGGTCGAAATGGCGACTCAGGCTTGGAACACGGCTCACACGGCAGGTGTGGAAGTGATTGATCACCAGCATGGGGTTTTGCTGGACGCATTGAACGAGTTGCGCCATGCACTCAAGATTGGAGCGGATTGCGAGAGCGTGCGGGCACAGCTGAACCGGGTGACGGAGCTGGCACGGCTGCATCTGGATAGCGAAGAGCGTCTGCTGGCGCAGTATGAGTTTCCAGCACTGGAGGCTTACCAGGCGGCGCACGAGCAGTTACTGAGGACTCTGCAGGCACACCCTGTGACCTGTGACCGGCTTAGCCAGCATAAGCAATCAGACTCAGTGTATGCATTGGCGGAGTATCTGCGGGGGTGGTTTACCGCGCATACCGAGGCAGTGCATGAGTATGGGTCATGGCTTACGGCGCATGGGGTGCAGTAGGGGTTGACGGCGCATACGATTCGTTCTCGGTTGAGAGCTCTGAGTCGAAGGAGTCAGTTATGCTGTTCATGTTGAAAGTAAGCAGAAATCAGTTGCGCTTCCGATTGGACGAGTAAAAAGGTCGTTGATTGTCAAATCGTAGAAACCTTGCAGCCGATCAACATCTCGCAGGACTCAGTCGAGATCAAATTGATGATCTTGAGGCCAGGTTCTGCGAGTGGCAGACATATGTGAACTTCAGTTGTGTCCCATGCGGACTTGCATTCGCCTTCTTTTGCCATTGGCTCCTCACTTCCGCAAGTATGTGGTTGATTGCCCACGACGGAGTTTCTGGCTTCCGAATTCCCTATCAGCCGGTTATCTGGTGGTTCCTTCCGGGCTTTGGCGGGCTGTGTCTTTGCTTTGAAATCAGTCTCCAAGTCTGGTCGCTGTTTGTGGGAAAAAAGACTATGGATTTATATAACGCCTGGGATAGTCGGCAACCAAAAAGCTACCGAGGCAGTGTTGGTTATTACGACTCCAGGAAATGGCTCCGCTGGTTCACTCTGCTGCTCTGTCTCCCGATAGCTGTACTTACAACTCTTGCACTGAATATGCATACATCGTTCGCGGGTGACGGCATCTACGAGTTTGGATTTGCATTCAAGCGACCTGTGTTTCATGGCTACTTGGATCTTCGCAGGATCGCGATTGTCTCTGGCTATCGCAGTGGAAGACACAAGGAATGGATTGGCATGGCGTCGGTTGTGCTGGATTTTTCTGACGGACATCGCTGGGAACAATCTAAATATGACGAAGATCGGTCGGTTTCAAACCTGGACCAGATTGAGAAAATCCTGCGGGCAAGGACGTCCATGGAGTTTGTCTGGGCGAGCGATGTTGAAGAACTCGACGGACATTAGGACCTTGCGTGATCCGGGACTCAGCCTTCAAAAGTGAGTTGGGGGCTGGCGTAGGTGGGGAAGTAGGGTTTTGGTTCGCTGGCGAGGTCGTAGATCAGGCGCTCGAGGACGAGGCGTTTGTCGGGAGGCGACGAGCGGAGTTCGAGGTCGGCGCGGGCGATGAGGCGCAGGGCGCGGGTGAGATCGCGGCGGGATTTGTAGCGGCGGGCCTGGCGGATGAGGTCGTCTGCGGCGAAGGGGGGCATGCGGAAGCCCTGCCAGAGAGCCTGCCAGATGGCGCGGGAGTCGCGGACGTTTTTCTCAAGGATGACGAGCATCTGGCGGAAGGTGCGGGCGAGCATGTAGAGGTGGCCGATGGCGGCTTCTTCGCCGGCCTCTGAGCTGTTGAGCAGGCCGTGGAGCAGGGCGAGGGCGCGGGGGCGATCTTTGGCGCTGATGGCGTCGGTGAGTTCGTAGAGAGAGCGCTGCTTGGCGCTGAGGACCATGGTTTCGACGTCGCCGAGAGATATCTTTCCCCTGCCGTAGGTGTAGAGCAGGAGTTTTTCGAGTTCTGAGGCGATGAGCATCATGTCGGCACCGAGGGCGTCGACGAGTTCGCGGACGGCGTCGGGATCGATTTTGGAGTTTTGTTCGAGGGCGGTGGCGGCGACCCAGCGCATGGCGTTGGATTCATCGACGCGGGCGAGCTCGACCATCTGGCAGTGGTCGCCGAGGGTTTCGCGGAGGCGCTCGAACTTGTTTTTGTCGTCCATCTCCATGCGGCGGGGGTCGGCGGGGATGCGGAGATGGTCGGCGATGAAGAGGATGAGGGCCTGGGGATTGGGCGACTTGAAGTAACGGTCGATTTCGGCGAACTCGTCTTTTTTTGCGCCGCGGGTGTAGAGCTGCTTGAGGTTGCGGACGAAGACGACCTGGAAGGGCGCCATGAGAGATGGAGTGCGGGCGCGATCGAGGATTTCGAAGATATTGTGCTGGGCGAGGTCCATTTCAGAGAGGCAGAAGTCGCGAAAACCTTCCGGCACGAAGGCCTGGAGGACGGTTCGGCGGCAGCGCTCGTAGAGGAAGGTTTCGTCGCCGACGAGGACATAGCCGGGTTTGAGGGCGTTGGGGTTGGCCTGGGCGGCGGCGATCTCAGCGATGAAGCGGTCGGCGGCGGCAAAGCCGGTGCCCTGGCGCGGGGCGGTCATGAAATTTGCTCGCGGCTGCCGGCAGTTGGCTTCATCTGGATAAGGATACCTGCCGGGAGATGGGGCGGGCGGTGGAAAATTGGGGTGGAATTGGAATGATTACGGGCATCGAGGGCTCGCTCCCGGTTGCTTTTGGCAGTTTAATCGGCACGGCAGGGGTTGTGACCATTCGCGAAACGCCCAATTCTGGCTTAACGGCAACCGATGCTAGAAGCTTTCGAGGACGTCGGCGACGAGGGCGCGAGCGAAGTCGCGGGAGAGGCGTTCGATGGCGGCGGGGTTTTCTTCGAGGAATGTGGGCAGGTCGTTGGTGGACTGGTATTGCTGGCGGAAGACGTAGTCGTCGTTTTTGTAGAGGATGCGGCCATCGCGGGCGATGAGGGTGACGGCGACGTCCATGGTGATGAGGAAGCTGGAGGATTGCTGGGTTTGGGAGTTGTAGGTGAGGGGGGCGACGGTCTGGGAGAGGATGGTGCCGCGAAGGATGGTGTCAGGAGCTTCTCCGGCGATGCTGGAGTCATTGGGGCTGACGCGCAGGCGGGTGCGGGCTGCAAATTCCCGAATGACGGCGGTCGTCATGACGGTTTCAGTGCGATAGGCATTGGTCTTGGTGGCGAAGACGGGGATGGCGAGGGTGCGGGTGCCGGGGGGCAGATGGGTGGCTGCGCCGAGGGTGTGGTAGCCACAGGCTGACAGGGCTAGAAGGCACGGGAGAACGGCGAAGAGGACGGGGCGGCGCATGGATGAAGTTAGTTTACCCGGTATTGGTGGTTCCGACCTGGCGAGTGCGAGTGTGAGTGTGAAGTGTGAAAAGCAGATTCCCTTTGGGAATGACAGAAAGAAGAGCAGACGCAGAAGCGGGTCCTTCGCTGTGCTCAGGATGACGGAGGACTGGTTCGAGACTACGAAGTGTGAATTTGGGATGGCAGGATTAGATCCCGGCGAGATGTCGGCTACACCCAGGCGGTGGCGACTTTGGCGAGGCCGCTGGGGGGCAGGGCGAGACTGTCAGTGCGGTCGCTGAAGTAGCGGGCGTTGAGATGCTGGTTGTCGAGCTGCTCGATGCGGTGGAAGCCGGCGGTGCGGAGTTCTGACTCCATTTGGTCGGTGGTGAAGAAGAGCTGGAAGGGTTCTCCGGCGGCGGCAACGCGGGCGGCGAGTGAGCGGCGATCGCGCAGGAGCTGTGGGGTGAGTTCTGAATCAGCGACGGAGTAATCGAGGGTGATGCCGCTGGTGGGAGGCAGGCTGGTGGCGAGCTGGAGCGTAGCGCGGAAGGCGGCGAGGGTGAGGTAGGTGGTGACGCCGAGCCAGGAGATGAATGCGGGGCGGTCGACATCGAATCCAGCCTGGGCTAGAGCGGCGGCGAGGGTTTGGTGTTCGAGATCGAGAGGCACATAGGTAAGGCGGGCGGGCGTAGGGATCTGGGCGGCAAGGAGCATTTTGCGCTTCCACTGCTGCATCGAGGGCAGGTCGGCCTCGAAGACGCGGAGTTTGGGATATGGGTTGCGATAGGCGAAGGTGTCGAGGCCTGCACCGAGGATGAGGTACTGGGTAACGCCGGCGGCGAGGGCTAAGGCAAGGCTGTCTTCGGCGTAGCGGCTGCGGGCAACGATCCAGGCGCGGAAGGCGCAGGAGCGGGGGTCGGCGTGGCGAGCGGGGTTGCAGAAGAACTCAGGGCCGAGGATGGGAACGGCTACGGGGTCGGCGAGGACCAAGGGCCTGTCGAGGAGCTGATGGGCGGCGCGGCGGCTGGCGACAGCGCGGGCGGTCATGCTGGGACGGCCGGGGTTCATGAGTTCCAGTTTATGCGACGGGTGCTGTGGGCGTAGGCTTGAGGAATGAACTGGATTGGGACTTGGACTGCGACCTGGACTGGGAACTGGATTGTGTGGGCATTGCTCTCGGCGGTGTTTGCGGCTGCTACGGCGATTTTGGCCAAGGTGGGAGTGGCGCATGTGGATTCGAATCTGGCAACGGCGATTCGAACGACGGTGGTGGTGGTTTTTGCGTGGGTAATTGCGCTGGCGCTGGGCAAACATGGGGAGTTGCGGGATGTAGATGGAAGGGCATGGCTGTTTCTAACGCTTTCAGGGCTGGGGACGGGGCTTTCCTGGCTTTGTTATTTTCGCGCATTGCAACTGGGGCCGGCATCGCGGGTGGCTCCGCTGGACAAACTGAGCGTGGTGCTGGTGATGGTGTTTGCGGTGATGTTTCTGGGGGAGAAGCTGACGCTCTGGGGGATGGTCGGGGGAGGGCTGATTGCAGCGGGGGCGGTAGTGATGGTGCTGGCCTGAGGCACAAAAATCCCCCCTCGATTCCGCGATCTTTCAGGTTCAAAGATTGGGTTTCGAGGGGGAAGTCCTTAGGGGGAGGACACTTTTTTAGTAACTATGCAGGATCATGACCGGGCAGTGCGCTTCGGAGATGACTTCAGGAGCGATGCCGCGCGGCATGTGGGTATTGGCAGCCGAAGCTGGATGGGCGCCGAGGACGATGAGGTCGGAGTGGCGTTCCTTGGCAAAATCGGTAATGGTGGAGCCGAGGCGGTATCCGATCATCAGCGTGCGAGCGGTGAAGACTGGCTTTTCATTCTCGGGGAGATGCTCTGCCAGAGCCTTTTCAAATTGCGCTGCCTGCACTTCATCGACTGTTGCGTGTGTGGAGTCGATGACATGGAAGAGAGTGAACGTGGCCTGATGCTCCTGAGCGAGCAGATATGCGTAGGCAGCTGCAGGAGCTGAATCGGGATCAAGATTTGTGGCGCACACGATATCGCGCGGGTGCCAAGGCTTGTCTTCAGGTTGGGGTGCGTGAGGCCCGACAACGAGGATGGGACAGGCGGCCTGGCGATAAACGACCTCAGCTTCAGAACCGAAAAGAATGCGCATGATACCCGAGCGGCCGTGCGAACCGAGGACGATAATTTCCGATCTTTCCTGAAGAGCTGCCGAAAGAATTTCGTCACGAAGAGTACCGGTCAACGAAGCTGTTTCGGCGCGAAAGCCCTGGCCACGAAGCTCGGCACTCTTGCTTTCGAGCAACTCTGCATCTTTCTTGAGCTCGGTTAATTCGTCGAACCAGACAATCTCAGGCGGAGCGATTGGATTGATGGGTTCATTGACATGGGCGAGTACGATCTTGGCGTCGTAAAGGCGAGCGATGTTGCGTGCGTAGCTCACCGCACGGTCGGAAACATCGGTGAAATCGGTGGGAACAAGGATGCGTTTGAATTGAGTTTTCGCAGGAATGCAGACTAACATCTCAACCTCCCTTACAGCAGGCCCGGGAATGAATCAGGCCCGGATGCTGCTTCTGCCCTGGAGATGAGTGTCTGAAGAACGAACCCTGAACCAGCCGGGCAGAAAATCTCTGCCTTGAAGGTACGCCCACAGAGAAAATCGGGCGGTGACCGGAGTCACACGAGATGGGTGATTGGGCGGGGTGATTGGCTCTTGATGAGGGCTCCGAACCCCGGTCTGAAAATCCAGACCGGGGGCACCCGCAGTTGTGATTCCCATGCAAGAAACCCAGGTCTGAAAATCCAGACCTGGGCACCCGCATTTGTTCCTGGGATGGGGGTTATGCCGGGGAGGGTGAGCCTTCCGGGAAGCCCGGGCCACCGCGGCCAGTTTCAGGCTTGAGGACCTGCTGAACGCTGCCACCACCCTGATCGCTGGGCGATGCGAGGGATGAGCGCATTTCCGGGAGTTCCTTGCCTTCAATCAGCATGCGCACTTCTTCGGCATCGATGGTTTCGCGCTCGAGCAGTGCCGCAGCCAGGCGGTGCATGGCGTCAGAGTGTGACTCCACGAGCGCGTAGGCCGATTTGTAAGCCTCATCGATAAGGCGACGAACTTCCTGATCGATCTGGCGAGCGGTCTCTTCAGAGAAATCGCGGTGCTGTGCGATTTCGCGACCGAGGAATATCTGCTCTTCCTTTTTGCCGAAGGTGAGGGGTCCGAGGCGGCTCATGCCGTATTCGCAGACCATGCGGCGCGCGAGGTCTGTTGCTCCCTCGATGTCACTGCCTGCACCGGTGGACATCTGGTTGAGGAAGATTTCCTCAGCAACACGGCCACCGTAGGACATGGCGAGGTTGGCTTCCAGATATTCGCGAGTGTAATTGTGACGATCGCCGGGGAGGAAGACGGTGACGCCGAGGGCCATTCCACGAGGGATGATGGTGACCTTGTGGATGGGGTCGGAGTGCTTCTGGAGGACGGAGACGAGTGCGTGGCCTGCCTCGTGGTAGGCTGTGACCTTCTTTTCTTCGTCGGTGAGGAGCATGGATTTGCGCTCGGCACCCATGAGGACCTTGTCTTTGGCGAGCTCAAAGTCGTACATGGTGACCTGCTTGCGGTTGACGCGTGCGGCGTTGAGGGCCGCCTCGTTGACCATGTTGGCGAGGTCGGCACCGGAGAATCCGGGTGTTCCACGGGCGAGGACGTTCAAAGCGACGTCGTCGGCGACGGGAACCTTTTTGACGTGAACGCGGAGGACTTCTTCGCGACCGCGGACGTCAGGCAGGCCCACGACCACGCGGCGGTCAAAGCGGCCGGGGCGCAGGAGGGCGGGATCAAGGACGTCGGGGCGGTTGGTGGCGGCGACGAGGATGACGCCGTCGTTCGACTCAAAGCCGTCCATTTCGACGAGAAGCTGATTGAGGGTCTGCTCACGCTCATCATGACCACCGCCGAGGCCGGCACCGCGATGGCGACCGACTGCGTCGATTTCGTCGATGAAGATGATGCAGGGAGCGTTTTTCTTGCCCTGTTCGAAGAGGTCGCGAACGCGGCTTGCGCCTACGCCGACGAACATTTCGACGAAGTCAGAGCCAGAGATGGAAAAGAATGGAACGTTGGCCTCGCCGGCGACTGCGCGGGCGAGGAGGGTCTTGCCGGTGCCCGGAGGCCCGACGAGGAGTACGCCCTTGGGGATGCGGCCGCCGAGTTTCTGGAAGCGCTGGGGTTCGCGGAGATACTCGATGATCTCCTTGAGCTCTTCCTTGGCTTCATCGACGCCTGCAACGTCTTTGAATGTGATTTTCTTCTGCTGCATGGAGAGCAGGCGGGCGCGGCTCTTGCCGAAGGACATGGCCTTGTTGCCGCCTGACTGCATCTGGCGCATGATGAAGAACCAGATTCCGAGGATGAGCACAAGGGGACCGATATTCATCAGGATGGGCCAAAAGAGATTGCCTGACGCATCCTTAATCGTTGTCTCGACCTTGGCATTGTTCAACTGGGTGAACATGTCGGGGTAATTGGACGGAACGATGGTATGAAACTGAGCCATCTCTTTGCCGTCGTTCTTGAGGTGACCTTTGACCTCAATTCCTTGAATTGAGACGTCGTGCACCTGACCTTGCTGAACTTTTTCAAGGAACGATGAGAAGGCGAGTTCTTGTTCTTTGCCGCCCATGACCGCGTTTTTCTGAAGCACTCCCAGAAGCAGAACGAGGCAGATGACGATAAAAGCCCAGAACATAATTGTTTTAACGGTCGAGTTCACCAGGACTCCTTTTTGAGGGCAAGAAAGCAACTTCGGGGAAGCTTTCAAACCACTTGCTTACTCGTTAGACGCCGCGTTGTGCTGAAAAGAATCAGGAAGTCCAAGAAGAGCTTCCGTCCTGTGAACGAGTTTGACCTCTTCAGAGTTAGCAATACCCTGATTGTACTCCCACAGGAGCAAATCTGGCATGGGTTATGTGTCGATAGCCGGGGGATTGACGCGGACGAAAGATGCAATGCGGGCGAGGACTGAAGCGCGACTGGCTGATTTTATTGGGCAAAACACGCAGTTTTGGGTGCTGAACCTATAACCTCCTTTGAGGTTGTCGATTAGGAGCGGGGCACTCTGGCTCAGTTTATCAATCTGGTACGGGCTGATACCGGCTCAGGTTCTTTCAACGATGAGTTTGAAACCGGGATGGGGCTGGAGTTCAGCTCCCTGCATCCAGAGGATCTGTCCCTGCCACTCGACGACGGGCCAAACGGTGCGTTCATTGCCGGTGACTTTGATGCGGTCGAGGACTTCTTTGAGTTTGCGGGGTCCGCTGGAGTAGCGGAGGGTGACGCGGTCGCCGGGACGCCAGTTTCGAATGATGGCTGGGGGGTGGGTCTGGGTGGATTCGACGCGAAAGTGCCAGCCGAATGCTGAGGCTTGACCGGGGATGGGAAGCTCGACGGGGTCGGCGGGGACGGGTTTGGGCTGGGATTGGCTGAGGCGGAGTTCGCGAGGGGTGCGTTCGGCGGTGATGGGTCCGGGGAGGGCCAGTTGCTGGCCGGAGCGGCCGTGGGAGGCGAGTTGGTGGAGGGAGTCAGTGGCTTCAAAGCTGAGAGAGGCCCCGAGGAGGTTGGCGGCGTAACGCAGGAGGCGGCGCTGAAGGGCGGGTGGCTGAGCGGCGAGGCGCGTGATGTCGATGGCGATGGCGGGGTCCGAAGGATTGGTGGAGCTGGCGCGACCTCCACCGCGAACGGGGCGGCCGGAAAGGAGGAGTTGGGGCGCGAGGCGATTGATTTCAGATTGCCAGTAGTCTTCTTCGTCGCGGGCAACCTGGGCCATGTTGGCGAGATGCTGGCGGATTTTGGGGTTCCATTGTTCGAGATTGGGGAGGAGTTGGTGGCGGATGCGGTTACGGGTGTAGGCGGGGTCCTGGTTTGAGGCGTCTTCGCGCCAGGGCTGGTGGAGGCTTTGGAGGTAGTGCTCGATTTGGGGGCGGGTGGCGGCGAGGAGAGGGCGGAGGATGCGGCCCTCGGGAAAATTGACGACGGGGTGGATGCCGGAGAGGCCTTCGGTCCATGCGCCGCGCAGGAATTTGCCGAGGACGGTTTCAGCCTGGTCGCCAAGGGTGTGGGCGGTGGCTACGGCGTCGAAATGGCCCTGGGCCATGAGCTGGCGAAACCATTGGTAACGGAGGCGGCGGGCGGCTTCTTCGATGGACTCGTGTTGCTTGCCGGATTCGTGGTGCAGAGAGGATTCGTGTTGCTGGCCTGCTTCGGCGGCGGTGTCAACCTTATGCGTGTGGAAGGGGAGGTTGAGGGATTGGGCCAGCTCAGCGGCGAATTGCTGGTCAGCGTCCGCTGCCTCATCGCGGAGCCCGTGATGGAGATGAGCCAGGTGGAGGACGAGACCTAATTCAGAGGCAAGTGCGGCGAGGGCGCGGGTAAGCGCGACAGAGTCGGCGCCGCCGGAGAGACCGATGGCAAGGCGAAGTCCGGGTTTGAGGAGGGTGGTGTCGAGCGGAAGCGTGGGGAGCGTCACGACTTCGATGGTAAACCGCGCTGACCGCCAGGCGAGTCACGGAGTGCGGGCCCCCGGTGTATACTCGGCTGGTTATGCAGGTATTTGTGATTCTTCCGGCCGCTGGGGTGGGTACGCGCATGGCTGCGTCCCAACCGAAACAATTTTTGGAACTGAACGGTTTGCCGATTCTGATTCACTCGCTGCGGGCGTTTGCGGCAGTGCCGAGGGTGACGGCGATTTACGTGGCGGTGCGCCGCAACGAGATGGAGCGCGTGGAGGCGCAGGTTGCCGACCACGCGGCGGAATATGGCTTTGCAGGCAAGGTGCACGTTGTCGAGGGAGGCGAGAACCGCCAGGAGTCGGTGGCGAACGCTCTTGGGGCGCTGCCGAGCGAGGACGACGATGTGGTGCTGGTGCATGACGCGGTGAGGCCACTGATTGACGCAGCGACAATTGAGCGCACGATTGACGCGGTGGTGGAGAATGGCGCGGCAATTGTTGGCTTGCCGGCGATTGACACGGTGAAGCAGGTGGAGCGAACGGCGCACGGGGCGCTGGTGACCTCGACGATTCCCCGTGAGTATGTTGTGCTGGCGCAGACACCGCAGGGATTCCGCTGCGGGCTGCTGATGAGCGCGTTTGCCGAGGCGAAGGCGGATGGATTTCTGGGGACGGATGAAGCAAGCGTGGTTGAGCGGGCTGGATTTCCGGTGGCGGTGGTGCCCGGTTCTCAGGTTAATCTGAAGATTACGCATCCGGGAGACCTGGCGCTGGCGGAGTTTTATCTGAAGCAGCGAGGTTAAGCAGCAAATTTCTTACTGACGAAAGACGACGAAATTATGGATACACGCATTGGCTTTGGTTGGGATTCTCATGCATTCAAGCCGGGAGTGCCGCTGGTAATTGGTGGGATGCGCCTTGAGCATCACTCGGGGCTGGCAGGGCATTCTGATGGCGACGTGCTGCTGCACGCGATCACAGATGCGCTGCTGGGCGCGGTGGCGGCGGGAGATATCGGAACATTTTTCCCGCCCAACGATCCCCGCTGGAAGGATGCGGACTCTTCGATTTTTCTCAACCTCGCTCTTGAAGAGATCCAGCATGCCGGGTATGGGATTGTGAACATCGACACGACGCTGGTGCTGGCTGCGCCGAAGATTTCTCCGATCGCTGGAGACATGCGCGCGAAAGTTGCGGACCTGTTGGGGGTCGATCTGGACCAGGTGAGCGTCAAGGCGAAGACTCCTGAGGGTCTGGGACTGGACCATGTGGCGCAGGCGCACGCTGTGGTGTTGCTGGAGCGGGTGCGTGATCCTGAAGATCTGAAGAGCATGTCGGCGGTGGTGCAGAGCCAGCGTGAACTCGAAGACATCGTCGAGGATCTGCTGACACAGGTGCATGGCGTTCCGAAGCGGCGGACAATCGTGCCGGCGTTTGATACGGAAGATATTACTTAAATATCAGGGAAACGGGACGAAAGAATAGCCGGGGCTGCTGCTCCGGCTTTTCTTTCATTGGATAAGGAAGCTGGTGGCAGAGGGGCTTACACGAGGAGGATTGGCAATCTGTAGTCTGCCAAGCGACGGTCTGCCGTAACCAGGATCAGATTTTCTTCGAGAGCCTGGGCTACGATGAGCCGATCAAATAGATCGCTGTGATGAAAGGGGAGCGAGGCGGCTCGCTCGCCATGCCGGGTGAAGACGGGAAGTTCTTCAAGGCGGAAGGTTGCCAATATCGAGGCGATGGATGTGGTGAACTTCAACTTGCCGGTAGCTTGTTTCAGCCCAAGTTCCCAGGCGGTCGCTGCACTGAGGTAGCGATGTTCCGCGTAGCGAAGGTGTTCTCTTACCTGTTCGTTGAGACGAAGATTGCCGGAATCTAGCCAGCCGAGAATATGTGAGTCGAGCAGGTAATTGCCTTGTATGGACCTACTGGCCGTCATTGATTGGCTCCGAAAATGACTTCACGTCACCATCTGGGTCTTCAAACATTTCGAGTGGCAAATCATCTTCCCAATCGTCTGCCAGAAAGGTGATTCCGAGCAGATTTTTTGCCGAAGGGAAGAGGCTCTGGCAACTTCGATTCAATGACTGGCTCGTTCACCTGCAGGGCGCTTAGAAGCGCAATTGGCTTGCCTGACTTGGCGATAATGATCTCTTCGCCTTTGGCGGCGCGCTCGACGAGGCTGGAGAGCTGGGTTTTGGCTTCGTAGAGGTTGACCTGGGTGCTGGCCATCTGGTGTCACCTGCGGATCAGTTCCTGCCTTAAATTTGGGCTTGAATTGACGGTTGGTCAAGTTGGTCAAGTGAGGCCAGAACTCGCCGTAGTTGCGGAGGTTGAGGGGCGCGTCGTACCTTTGCTCTGACGAAATTTCTCTCTGAGGAGTGCAGGTATGCACAGTTCTGATCCGGCATTGAGTGCAGTGATGGGTGTGCTGGCGATGATGCCGATATTTATCGCCTTTATGGTGGCGATTATTGTGCTTCCTGCGTGGTTTATCTGCAAGAAGGCGGGTTTTTCACCGTGGCTTTCGCTGCTGATCGTGGTGCCGTTTGGAGGGCTGGTGCTGCTGTATGTGCTGGCATTTTCAGATTGGAGGGTGGTGCCCGCGCCTCGGACTCAGGTAGCAGCGGGGGCCGGGCAGCCTGGTAGGTCAGCCCTGGAATAGTGGCTCATCAGGAGGGAGCGGCGGTTTGGACATGGTGCTAGCATCGAGATTGGTTCTCTGATTTTGGACCGGCTCTGCTGACATTTTAAGGAAAGAATGACCTCCCATGCCTGAATTGAATCACTCCCCTGCCCCGGCTCCTCGTGTTCGCATTGCCCCTTCGCCGACTGGCGACCCCCATGTGGGAACGGCTTATATTGGCCTGATCAACTACATTTACGCGCGACAGCGTGGCGGGCAGTTTGTGCTGCGAATTGAGGATACGGACCGGACGCGGTTTGTTTCTTCAAGCGAACAGATGATTTTTCATGCGTTGAAGTGGGTGGGTCTGACGTGGGATGAGGGTCCGGATGTGGGGGGGCCTTACGGGCCTTACCGGCAGTCGGAGCGGACCGAAATTTACCGCGAACACGCCGAGATTCTGCTCAAGAACGGGACGGCGTACCGGTGTTTCTGCACAGCCGAGGAGCTTGAGGCCAGCCGCAGGGAGCAGATGACGGCGAAGCTGCCGGCGCGGTATGCGGGGACTTGCCGGGCGCTGACGGCGGAGACGATTGCGGCGAACCTGGCAGCGGAGAAGCCATTTGTGGTGCGCATGAAGGTGCCGGCCGAGGGCCAGACGACGTTTACGGATGAGTTGCGCGGGGCGATTACATTTGACCACTTCAATGTGGATGACCAGGTGCTGATGAAGTCGGATGGGTTTCCAACGTATCACCTGGCAAATGTGGTGGACGACCACCTGATGCGTATTACGGATGTCATACGGGCGGAGGAGTGGATCTCTTCGACGCCAAAGCATGTGCTGCTGTACCGGGCGTTTGGGTGGGCGCTGCCGAAGTTCTGGCACATGCCGCTGCTGCGGAATCTGGACAAGTCGAAGATTTCAAAGCGGAAGAACCCGGTTTCGCTGGTGTATTACCGGCAGGCGGGGTTTCTGCCGCAGGCGTTGTTGAACTTTCTGGGGCTGATGGGCGGGGGGATGCCGAACGAGGTCAACAACGGGACGGAGAAATTTACGCTGGCCGAGATGATTGAGCACTTTCAGGTGGGGAATATCCGGCTGGGCGGGCCGGTGTTTGACTTGACCAAGCTGAAGTGGCTGAACGGGGAGTATATCCGCGCGATGGCGCCTGAGGATTTTTACGCGGCGCTGCGGACGACAGTGCTTTCGGACGCGTATCTGAGCGAGATTGCGGGGCTGATTCAGACGCGGGTGGAGACACTGGGGCAGTTTGGGAATCTGACACACTTCTTCTTTGCTGACGATGTGATGCCTGCGGCGGAGGTCTTTTTGCCGAAGAAGCGGACGTTGGAGGAGACGCTGGCGTTTGCGGCGGAGCAACTGGCGGTGCTGGAGGCGACGGAGTGGACGAAGGAAGCGCTTGAGGCGGCGATGAAGGCACTGGGCGAGGCGAAGGAGTGGGCGGTGAAGGAGAACTTCATGCTGCTGCGGGCGATTGCGACGGGAGGAACGATGAGTCCTCCGCTGCTGGAGAGCGTGGTGGTGTTTGGGAAAGCGCGGACGCTGGACCGGATGCGGCGGTTTTTGGAGGCGCAGAAGAAGCTGGCGGGGGGGAAGAAGTAGGACGAGGCTGAGTTATATTGCCTCGAAAACTCTACTCGTCGCAAAGCGGCCCCTTTGACTTGATTTGTCGGTATTCTGCTCTTGATAGTCCAAGGAAGTGGCGCATTCGTATTTGA
Organism: uncultured Acidobacteriota bacterium; assembly: GCA_903832055.1. Lineage (GTDB taxonomy): Bacteria > Acidobacteriota > Terriglobia > Terriglobales > Acidobacteriaceae > Acidicapsa. The sequence goes on from CAILAC010000002.1 coordinate 186,402, forward strand.
AGTGCTCGCAGGCTCGGGTTGCTTTCTTCTAAACATGAGGCCACAGAACTCCAAACATCGCCAGTGTATGGATCTACGGCAAAGTTATCGACGACAACGCTTTGCTTCTCCCCCGCTGCCCAGTAGATTGTGAAAAATAGAAAGCGGGAGGAATTTGGGTCCATGAACTGTTCCGCTTCAAGTCCGGGCAGTCGCTTCTGCTGCGCGTTCAACGCGGCGAGGGCAAGATGTTCCGCCTGGGATGATGACAGGGAATGGCGAGGAGCGGGTGATGGCAGCACTGCTATCGGATGAAGCAAGAGGATTGAAAGCAATGGCGCTAATCTGAACATATGGACCTCAACTCGAGAGTTAGAGAACCTCTGAAAAAGCCAGCGTGGGGCTCTCCTGGGAGGCTGAAGCCCTCTGATCCTGCGGGACTTAATGTACGGGCTGGAGCCCGTACCCGTCGAGATGCGGGCTTAATCCGAGATTCCTTAGATGAAGGCATCTTATTTTTTCAGCAGGGAGTCGCGTTCGAGGGGGTTGCCGTCGAGGATGAGGGAGTTGATGCGGCGGGCATTCCAGATGTTGGTGGTGGGGTCGCCGTCGAGGATGAGGATGTCGGCGCGGCGGCCGGGGGTGATTTGGCCCAGTTCGGTCCAGTGGAACTGCTCGGCGTAGTTGTTGGTGGCGGCGGCGATGGCTTCGCGGGGCGAGAGGCCGAGGCGGACGAGCATTTCGAGCTCAGTGTGGAGAGAGATGCCGGGCATGGTGCCCTGGGCGGGTGCACCGCTTGCAGCGAGGTAGTGGGGATAGGCCTCGAAGATGGCCTGATTGATGGCCCAGAGGCGGTCGGCCTGCTGATCTGCCTTGTGGCGGGACCCCTCTTCCATCCAGCGAGTGGTCGCGTTGGGTAGATGGCGGGTCCAGAGTGGGAGGGGGTAGATGGTTTCGCCGGTCTTTGGGTCAGACGGAGCAAGCAAGGTGGCGGGATCGAGAAGCTGTGCGGCGGGTTCTTTCCAGAGATTGCGGTGGTCGGGAAGGTTCAAGTAGTAGAGGCTGAAGGTGGGCATGAGCACCGCATGGTGGCTCGCCAACAGGTGCGCGTAGGCGCGGAGGCGGTAGTCGGTGGGAGGCAGGCGCTCAGCATAGCCATAGGCTGTGCGGCTGGCTGGGCCTTCGGGGTCTTCGACGAGAGGCTGCTGGAGCTCGTCGGGAATGACGCCGAGTTCATAGCGGCCCATGTGCAAGAGGACGTCGACGCCGGCTTGAATGCCTACGGGGTAGGGCGTTGCGGTGAATTCGCCATAGGTGACGAGGCCAGCCTGGTGGGCGTGCTCAATAATCCACTGGGTGTTGGCAGCGGTTAGATTGTGGCCCAGCCAGAGGGCGCGTGTACCCATTTTGGCAATTTCGGCGAGTTGATGGGCAGTGTCTTCCGGGCTCAATTCGACGGGACGGGCGAGCTGAGACTTGGGGTCTCGAGGATCTCTTAACTTGCGTGACCACTCAGGACGGCCTCCGAGGAGGCTGTCGTCGTCCGTGGAGCCGATGCTGTCAATGAAATACAAGTGCGGGGTGGGATTGGCGTGGAGATCGAGATGGCCGCGGTGGTCGTCTTGGGTGGCGACGACGGTGGTGACGCCCATGTAAAGGTTGGCGCTGGCCTGGCCTTGATTGTTCATGCCTGCAAAGCCATCTACGAGGCCTGGGATGAGGTATTTTCCGGTGCAATCGATGACGCGGGAACCCTTGGGAATGGGAAGGGCGGCGCGGGGGCCTACGGCGGTGACGCGTCCATCGCGAATGTAGATGATGGCGTCGTGGAGGTCGTTGGCAGAGCGTCCCCAGTCAGAAACGTCGATGATTGTGCCCCCGACCAGAACAAGTGGCGGGGCGGGGAGAGGCTTAGGGATCTGAATCTGGGCTTGAGGCCCATGAGCCAATGCCGAGTGAACACAGAAGATCAGGCCCGATACCAGAAATAAAGCGCGCTTGCCCTGCCGGTATCGTGGGAGGCTGCACGAGCGATTTCGCGGAATTTCTGATAACCGGTCTAGCATTGTGGGGTTTTCCCTATTTTTACGCGGTCCCGGTGATGAGCGTCTGGTTCCGTGTTTTTCGGGTCTGGTTCAAGCCTTGCACCCATCTCAAAAAGGTGACATGGGGACAATGATCGGTTGCAACTGGCAAAAAAGGTGTTCACATTGCGACGCGGTTGTGGCTGCGAATGGTTGCCAGATGGGGCTGGAGCTGCTCCAAAGCCGCTTCAACTGAAAGACCATGCGTGGCGCGGAGTTGATCGACTTTGCCGTGCTCGATGAACTGGTCAGGCCAACCGATGCGAACGACGGGGACGCTCAAGCCGATTTGGCTGAGGGCCTCAAGTACGGCTGAACCGAAGCCGCCTGACTTGACGTGATCTTCAAAGGTGACGAAAGCGGTGACGCGGCGGGCATACTGTTCGATGACTTCAAGATCGAGTGGTTTGACGAATCGTGGGTTAATGACCGCCGGGGAGACTCCCTCGTTTTCAAGGCGGTCTGCGAGTTCCTGAGCCATCGTGATGAGAGGACCAAGGCCAAATATAGCGATGTCGGTATGGTTCGCGGAGCCGTCTTTGAGGATTTCGGCTTTGCCGATGGGCAAAAGTGCAGGACGGGGCTTGCGCGCGACGCCTGAAACGATGCCACGAGGGTAGCGAATGGCGCTAGGGCCCGGAATCTGTAGAGCCGTGAGCATCATGTCGGCGAGTTCATCCTCATCTTTGGGGGCCATGAGGACCATGTCGGGGATGTCGCGGAGGTAGCCGATGTCAAAGAGTCCGTGGTGGGTAGGGCCGTCGTCTCCGGAAAGACCGGCGCGGTCCATACAGAAGACGACAGGGAGCTTTTGCAGAGCAACGTCGTGCACGATGGGGTCAAAGGCGCGCTGAAGGAATGTCGAGTAGATGGCGCAGACAGGTTTGAAGCCCTGCGTGGCGAGGCCGGCGGCGAAGATGACGGCGTGTTCCTCGGCGATGCCAACGTCGAAGTAGCGCTTGGGGTGGTGCGGACGGAAGAGATCGAGCGCGGTGCCATTGGGCATTGCCGCAGTAATGGCGACGATTTTTTCGTCTTCATTGGCGAGTTGGACCAGGGTGTTGGCGAAGACTTCAGAGTAAGTGACCTGGCCGGCTGGCTTGGTTTCGCCAGTCTCAGGGTCGTAGGGTCCGAGACCGTGGAATTTTTTCTGCTTGTCGAGCGCGGGCTGGTAGCCTTTGCCTTTTTGGGTGAGGACGTGGAGGAGTACGGGGTGATCTTCAGTCTTGAGGAAGTTGAAGGTCTCGATGAGCAGGGGCAGGTTGTGTCCGTCAATGGGACCGTAGTATTTGAGGCCGAACTCTTCGAAGAGCATGGATGGCCAGAGAAAGCCCTTGGCGGCTTCCTCGGCTTTGCGGGCAACGTGAATTGCCGCCTTGCCGCCAAATCGCTGGATGAGGCGGGCTGCTGAATCGTGCAGATGCTTGTAGCGCTCGTTGGTGACGATGCGATGGAAGTAGCTGGCGATGGCGCCTACGTTGCGGTCGATGGACCACTCATTGTCATTGAGGACAATGATGAAGCGTTTGGTTTGCTCGGCGATGTTGTTGAGCGCTTCGTAGGAGATGCCGTTTGTGAAGGCGGCGTCTCCTGCGACGGCGATGACGTGATTGTTGCCGCCCTGGAGATCGCGGGCAACTGCCATGCCGAGTGCGGCGGAGAGCGCGGTGCCGGCGTGGCCTGCGCCATAAGCGTCATGAACGCTTTCGGTACGCAGCATGAAGCCGTTGAGGCCGCCCGGCTGGCGGATGGTTTCGAGCTGTTCGCGGCGGCCTGTGAGTAGCTTGTGGATGTAGGCCTGGTGGCTTACATCCATGGTGATTTTGTCTTCAGGGGTGTTGAAGGCGATGTGCAGGGCCATTGTGAGCTCGACGACGCCAAGATTGGGCCCGAGATGGCCGCCTGTGCGGGAGAGGGTCTGAATCAGGAATTCGCGAATCTCGGCAGCGAGGGACTCCAGCTGAGCGGGGGAAAGGCGGCGCAGATCCTGCGCTGATTGGATGGAGTCGAGCAATGTTGCCATTCAGCTTCCTTCCGCGTCCGTACTGGAATGGGGCCGTGCGGCTTGGGTGCGATTTCCGGCCCGGGGATACCTGAGCGCGAACCAGGGCGATTGTGTACGAGAGATACAGTATCTCGCCGCACTGAGTTCTTGCAGCGGGATGAATATTTTGAGTATAACAATTTTGAAAATGGCGATTTCGATGACCTCAAATCTTCAACGAACCGAGCTTGTCTTCTATCAAATGCCGATCTGGGTGAGGCGATGGGGAATCAGCGATTTTGGTGTGCGATAGGATATGCGTGTGGTTTGATCCGGGGAGGACAGTGTGGTGAAACAGCGATGGCTTGGGGTTGCTTGCGTGGGATTATTCAGCCTTTTGATGGCGCGTACTGCACAGGGACAGATGCTGTCGCCGGGGGACTCGGCAGCAGTTGCAAACCCTCTTGCGGATACGACAGTCAGACCCGGCAAGGCACTGCTGTATGAACTGGAGGCTCAGTTCGCAAAAGCTACTGCCGCCGAAGGAGGCAAAGCGTTTGCAGCCTGGTTTGCTGACGACGCAGTAACGCTGAGTGAGGGGCAAGCTCCGATCCATGGGCGGGACGCAATCGCCAAGAGCGCCACTTGGTTGCCCCAGGACTATCAATTGACGTGGACGCCCACGGACGCGGTGATGAGCCCATCGGGGGATATGGGCTACACATGGGGGCACTACGAGGGCCACAGCAAGGGTCGGGATGGTAATCCAATAGTAACTACGGGACGTTACTTTACAGTGTGGCGCAAGGAGCCGAACGGCGCATGGAAAGTTGTGCTTGACGCGGGGAATGCAGAACCGGCAGGTGCCGGGGACTGCTGCAAGCTGCCGGCTGGGCGCTGAAATGAGAAATTTGCAGGAGTACTAAGGTTTTTAGGGGTACTGTAAATGGAGAAGAGATTCCCGATTTTCCCCGTTACTTCTGTTGCAGTTGCAGGTCGGGTCTGGTTGACCCGTTTGTGCGAGAGCAAAATTGACGCTGTTCCGCCATACTAAGTCTCGTTAGTAAATGGCCGCCATGTCGCTTATTGAAGATAAAACCCGAGCAGAAGGCCGACTGGAGACCCGCGTAGCGGTTCCGTCGCTGGAGGTTGGTCTTTTTGACCTGAGTCCGGACCCTGCTCTTGAAGAACTGGTGCGCCTGGCAGCAGTGCTTTCTGGTGCGGACTATGCGTACATAGCGTGGGTAGATACGGCACGGTTTACGTTCAAAAGCACGTATGGGTTTATGGCGAGGGAGCAAGCGCGGCTTTCGAGCGCCTGCAACTTGGTAGTGCTGCAAGGGACACCGATGTTGGTGAAGGATGCAGAGGCTGACACGCGGTTCCGTGGCGGGAATATTGAACTGGAAAACGCACGACCGTGTCGATCCTATTTGGGAATTCCACTGATTGGGCCTGGCAACCGGATCATTGGAACTCTGGCCGTGCTGGCTATCGAAGCGAATCGATTCAGCCAGGAGCATGTCAACCTGATCAGCATTCTGGCGCGCCAGGTAGTGACGCGGGTTGAGCTATACAACCGCACGGCGGCTCAGGAGCAGGCGCAACGTTCGCGGCAAAGGCTGGAGCGGGCGCTGGCAATTGAGCGAAATTTTGTAGCGGCGACGCTGGATTCGATTCCGGCGCTGGTGGCGGTTCTGGACACTGCTGGACGGATCGTACGGTTCAATCGTCCATGCGAGGAGCTAACCGGTCTGCGACTGGCGGATATCGTCGGGCGACCGTTTGTGGAAGAAGTGCTGGTCGAGCGCGAAGCGCGTGGCTGGGCACAGGACAAGGTACAGCTCGCAGCGGGCGGACAGGTAGCTGGTCCTTACGAGAATCTTTGGCGCACCGGGCAGGGGCTTCCACGGCGCGTGAGTTGGACATTGCGACCACTGCTTGGGCTGGGCGGCGAATTGCAGTACCTGATTGCCAGCGGGCGGGATGTAACCGGGCAGCGGCAAGCCGAGCAGGCTCTGCTGACCAGCGAAACCCGCTATAAACATGTGGTGGAAAACAGCCTCGGCTTTGTTTTCACCTGCACCATCGAGGGTCGGCTGACCTCACTCAATACGTATACAGCCGAGAGCCTCGGCTACAGAACAGAGGATTTGACCGGCAAATCGCTGACCGACCTGATGAGCAAAGCCGGCACCCAGGAGTTCGCTGAAAGCCTGAAGACAATTATCAAGACCGGCGAGTACCAAGGGACGATTCCGTTTTTGCGCAAGGATGGGACGGAACGCCGGATTGCGTTCCGTAGCCGCCGCATGGATCTGCCAGGCAGCGCCTCATTTGTATTAACGCACGGCATGGACGTGACCGAGCAGCAGGAAGCAGAGGATGAACTACAGTTGGTACGCCGCCAACGGGAGCTGATTTTGGCTGCGGTCGGCGACGGAATTTATGGCATGGATTTAGAAGGCAAGTTGACGTTCATGAACCCCGCTTCCGCAAAAATGCTGGGATACACAGCAGATGAGTTGCAGGGCAAGGACATTCACGAAGTGATCCACCACAGTCATGCGGATGGAACGCAACATTCCAAGGCGAATTGCCCCATTCTCCTCGGATTGAGACGACGGGAAGGAGTTCGCATCCGCGACGATGTTTTTTGGCGTAAGGATGGAACGACTGTTCCTGTGGAATATGTAGCAAGTCCAATTATCGATGAGGGGCAGATAGCCGGTATGGTAGTCGCATTCCAAGACGTTTCCGAACGACGCAGGCTGGAGAAGATGAAGGACGAATTCATCTCGACCGTGAGCCATGAGTTGCGCACGCCGCTGACATCGCTGCGGGCGTCACTGGGGCTGATTTCTTCGGGATCGCTGGACAAGCGGCCTGAGAAGCAGAAGCAGATGCTTGAAGTGGCGATTGGCAATTGTGATCGCCTGGTGCGTCTCGTAAATGACATTCTCGACTTTGATCGGGTTGAAAAGGGTGGAATGCCGCTGCATCGCGAGGTGCTGCCGGCGGTGGACATTCTGCGCCGGGCTGCCGATGTTGAAAACGAGGCAGCACTCAAAGCGAAGATTACTTTCCGCTTTGATGCGTCGTCGAAGATTTTGGTACATGTAGACCAGGAGCGGATTTTGCAGGTGCTCTCGGAGCTGGTCTCGAATGCGATCAAGTTCTCGCCGCCGCAAACGATCATCAAGTTGAGTGCGCAACGGGCGGATAAGGACGAGGTTTGCATCGTTGTGGAAGACCAGGGGCGCGGGATTCCACAGGAGAAGCTGGATATGATCTTTGAGCGATTCCAGCAGGGCGATGCTTCTGACTCTCGGGCGCTGGGTGGGACGGGCCTGGGGCTGGCGATTTGCCGAAGGATTGTGCAGCAGCATGGCGGGCGAATCTGGGCTGAGAGTGAACCGGACAAGGGGAGTCGATTCCTGTTCACGGTGCCGGCTGGTCTTGCGGAAGAGGCTGTCGCTTCATAGTGGAAGGCCCTCGGCTGTTTTCGGGGGCCCTCTACGCTGCCTTTCCATCTATAGTTTCCCCCTGCACTAGCACTATGAGACGTTGTTTCCAGTTCCCTGCCCCTCATATTCCCGAAACAACCGCCCTAATCGATGCGGACTGATAAGCTGAAATGGAACGGACTGATTGCTTCCTGCGCCGTCTATACCAAGTGAAGCGAAAAATCATGAATTTGATCGAGTTGAGGAGAAGTTTGGTGAAGGGTGTTTTTCTGCTGAGTTTGTTTGCGTTGATTTTGCCCGTTTCCGGTGCCGCCCAGGTGGTGGCGAAACCCACCAACGCCGATGCTGTTGCGCCTTTGCAGCGCTATGAAGTTTATGGTGGCGCGGCGTATTCGTCGGCCAACCAGGTAAAGGGTTCTTCAGCTCTGATTGGCTACAACGTTGGAGCGGATGCCAAGCTGAAGAAGTGGTTTGGCGCGGCGGTTGACTTTGGGAGCTATGGTTCGTCGAGCGGGGTGGCGAAGCCGACGGTGACGACAGTACTGGCCGGGCCGGAGTTCTATATTCCTTCTGACAACCTGACCGGATTTTTGCACGTACTTTTTGGCGGTGCGCATACCGGCAACGTGGGCGCAACACCGAACATTTCGTTCGCTTACGCGGTTGGCGGCGGCTTTACGTATGCGGTTTCAAAGCACTGGGCGATCCGGGTGGCGGGAGACGGCATTGCTTCGTCGTTTGTGCTGGATCCGAATCACCAGGGGTACTCGGCGCATACGCGATTGAATGCGCGTGCGACTGGCGGAGTGGCTTACCGCTTCTAAAATAAGAGTTGACGGAAGATTGAGCCAGGACGTGATTCTACGTTCTGGCTTTTTCTATGGGGCGACAGCGGTTTCCGGCTCTTCGCCGATGTCTTCGTTCCAGACGTCGGGGTGGGTCGTGATGTAGCCATTGAGGAGGTCGAAGCACTCCTGGCTATCGAGATCTATCACGTTCACTCCCAGATCGCTCAACCAATCGACGCCGCCCTGAAAGGTGCGACTCTCGCCTACGACAAGGGTTCCGATCTGGAATTGGCGGACCAGACCGCTGCAGTACCAACAGGGCGCGAGGGTTGTGACCATCACCAGATTGCGATAGGAGGTCTGCCGACCGGCGCGCCGGAAAGCGTCGGTTTCGCCGTGAATGGAAGGGTCACCCTGCTGGACTCGGCGATTATGTCCGCGACTGATGAGAATCCCTTCCTTGGTAAAAATGGCGGCACCGATAGGGATTCCGCCTTCGGCGAGGCCCTGGCGAGCCTCTTCAATGGCGACTGCCAACATGGTTTGGTAAAGCGATTGTGGCGATGCTGCGAGTTGGTGCTGATCCTGAGTTTTCATGTGTCCTATTGCAAGGATACGGTAATGCGGCTGTCAGGCGATTGCCGCGATGAAACGGTTTCAGATTGCTCTGTTCGGAGCGGGGCTGGTTCGGTTAGGATGGGCGAACAGATGGTCAAAAAAATGACCATCGGAGGTCGGGATGGAAGATACGCCAAAACTGCGGCCAGATCAGCAAACGCTGGGGCTGGAACCGCTTGGAGAAGGTGACGATCGAGGAGAGGCTGGCTTTGGCGGGCGGCTGAGCCGACGCAGTTTTCTCTCTGGTTTAGGCGCGACGAGTCTTGTTGTTGGGGCTTCCCCGCTGGCCATGAGTGCTGAACCGGCTACCACTCCGAAAGCTGTCGATGGAGATTCAGTCACACCGACTTCGGTTCTGGTGAACGGCAAGAGGTTTGAATTGGGCGGCATCGATCCTCGGGTGACGCTGCTGGACCTGCTGCGTGAGAGGCTCTTCCTGACAGGCACAAAAAAGGGCTGCGACCACGGGCAGTGCGGAGCCTGCACGGTGCATGTGGATGGGCGGCGCGTGAATTCCTGCCTGACTTTGGCTGTGATGCTTGCGGGCAAGGAAGTAACGACGATCGAGGGCATTGGCCAACCAGGGAATCTGCACGCGATGCAGGCAGCCTTTGTGGAGCATGACGGCTACCAGTGCGGCTATTGCACTTCGGGCCAGATTATGTCTGCAGTTGCGCTGCTCAAGGAGCCAATTGGCCCTACGGATGAAGACGTGAAGAACGGTATGGCTGGAAACATCTGCCGATGTGGGGCGTATCAGAATATCGTCGCGGCAGTTCAGCAGGTGCGCACCCAGACCGAAACTCCGGTCTCCGCATAAAACACGAGCCATTCGAAAAAGGGGTTGCGATGCAGAGCTTTACCTATGAAAAAGCAGTGTCAGTGGAAAAAGCAACGGGCAACGCTGGCAAGTTCATCGCCGGCGGCACGACGCTGGTTGACCTGATGAAGATGGGCGTGGAAGAGCCTACGGCGCTGGTGGATATCAGCGGGCTTCCGCTGGCACAAATCGAAGTGCTGCCCAATGGTGGGCTTCTGATCGGCGCGATGGTGCGGAACAGCGACCTGGCCCACCACCCGGCAGTCATGGCGCAGTACGCGGTGCTGTCGGAGGCATTGCTCTCTGGCGCTTCACCGCAACTGCGGAACATGGCGACGACGGGCGGCAATCTGCTGCAGCGAACGCGATGCCCGTACTTCCGCGATCCAAGTGCGGGCGGGTGCAACAAGCGAATTCCGGGATCTGGTTGCTCGGCGATTGAAGGGCACCATCGCATGATGGCGATTTTGGGGACGAGTGACAAGTGCATTGCGACACATCCCTCGGATATGTGCGTTGCGCTGACTGCGCTTGAGGCTGTCATTCATATCCAGGGTGTGAAGGGAACGCGAACGGTGGCGATTGGAGACTTCTACAAGCTGCCGGGCGATACTCCGCACGTTGAAAATGCCCTTGAACCGGGTGACCTGATTACTCACGTCGAGTTGCCCCCGGCCGCCAAGGGCGGTAAGCAGGTTTACCTGAAGCTCCGCGACCGGGCGAGCTATGAGTTTGCTCTTTCTTCGGCTGCCGTCGTGGCGGTGGTGGAGGGTGGACACTTCAAATCAGTGCGCGTGGTGATGGGTGGTGTGGGTACGCGCCCGTGGCGTTCGCACGAAGCTGAGGCGGCCTTGAAGGGCAAAGCCGCGAATGCTGCGAATTTACGCGCTGCGGCGGAGGCGGCCCTGAAGGGCGCAAAGCCCCTGCCTGAAAACGGGTTTAAGGTGGAGCTTGCCAAGCGTTGTGTGACGCGAGCTCTGAAGATGGCAACGGCTTAGGTCTGCAACGAGGCGAGGGAGAACGAGAGATGGCTAACGGAATGGATGCCGCAGGCGGCCTGGGCAAAAACATCATCGGAGCGCCGATTTCGCGGATTGATGGCCCGCTGAAGACGACCGGAACCGCGCGGTACACGGCGGATTTCCACTTTGCTTACCTGGCTCATGCGGTGCCGGTGCAGAGCACGATAGCCAGCGGACGAATCAAGAGCCTGAATACTTCTGTTGCTGAGAAGATGCCCGGCGTGCTGCTGGTATTGCATCACGGCAATATGGACAAGCTTTACCGCGTTGTGCCGAACGACTCTGCCGCGACGACGAGTGAGGCACGGCCTCCTTTTGAAGACGAGAAGATATACCACTGGGGCCAATTCGTGGCACTGGTGGTCGGTGAGACGCTGGAGCAAGCCACGGCTGCAGCGCGGGCTGTCACCGTGGAATACGAGACCAAGCCTGCCTCCCTGAAACCGAGCCTGAGCGACTACACGGGCAAACGCAAGTCTGTCTCAAAGCGCGGCGACGTGGACAAGGCTTTTCTGGGCGCCCCGGTGAAGATCGACCAGAACTACATCACTCCCGTTGAAACTCACAATCCGATTGAAATGCACTCAACCGTGGCGATGTGGGAAGACAATAAGGTCACTCTTTACGAAACTTCGCAGGGCGTGTGGAACCACCGCCTCGCGATGGCGCAGATTTTGGGCATACCACGCGAAAATGTGCAGGTCGTAACCAAGTTTCTTGGCTCTGGATTTGGTGGCAAGCTGTTTCCGTGGCCACACTCGGCCTTGGCGGCTGTGGCTGCGCGCAGACTCGATCGCCCCGTCAAGCTTAGCCTGTCGCGGAAGATGATGTTCACCAACGTGGGCCACCGGCCGCGGTGCGAGCAGCGATTCAAGATTGGCGCGACTACGGACGGCAAGTTGGTTTCTCTGCGCCAGGACTATCTGAACCACACCTCTTTTATCGACGACATTGACGAGGGTTGTGGCGAGGCGACGCCCTATTTGTATAGTGTGCCAAATCTGGAGATCACTTCGGCGCTGGTGCAGCGGAATACGGGGACACCCTCTCCAATGCGTGGGCCAGGCGCGGTGCCGGGGTTGTTTGCGATGGAATCGGCAATGGATGAATTAGCCATTGCGCTCAAGATTGACCCGATTGAATTACGCCTGCGTAATGAGCCATTGAAGGATGAAGGAACCGGGCAAGAGTTTTCTTCGCGTCACTTGAAGGAGTGCCTGGAGGTTGGAAAACAGAAGTTCGGCTGGGACAAGCGAACGGCAGCAGTCGGCTCAATGAAGCGGGATGGAAAGATTCTAGGCTGGGGAATGGCTGCCGCTAGTTGGGGAGCATACCGGTTTGGAGCAACGGCGACGGTTGAACTTTGCGCGGATGGGCGGGTCTGTGTTCGCTCTGCCACGCAGGATGTCGGCACTGGTACCTATACTGTCTTTGCGCAGGTGATGCACGAGAAGACCGGGGTGCCATTTGATCGCATTGACGTGATCATTGGCGACACGAGTCTGCCCGAAGGCTCGATGTCGGGCGGTTCTTGGGCGACGGCCACTTCCCTTCCTGCAATTTCGTCGGCGGCGACAAACGCGACCAAGACTTTGATGCAGATGGCTGTATCCACGACAGGGTCTCCATTTCTGGACCAGGATCCCTCCAAGCTGGAGTTGAGTGAGGGACGAGTTCACCTGAATGGACAGGCGTCAAGCACCGGCATTCCGTTTGAAGAAGTCGTCAAGTTGGGACGATTAAAGGGAATCATCGGCGAAGGAAAGACGATTCCAACCTTTGAAGATCCAAAAGCCAAGGATCTTTCCCTGCATTCCTACGCGGTTCAGTTTGTTGAAGTAGAGTGGGAGCCCGAAATTGCCCGGTTGCGTGTGAGCCGGGTGGTTACAGTGGTTGACGTTGGCCGCATTATCAATTTGAAGGCTGCAACCAACCAGATTCTAGGAGCCGTGGTGATGGGTATCGGCATGGGACTGCTGGAGCAGACAACCTACGAGCAAAGGACCGGACAGCCAATCAATGGCAGCATGGCCGACTACCTGATGGCAACGTGCGCAGATTCGCCGAAGATTGACGTGACCTTCTTGAATTATCCTGACCTTGCGATGAACGAATACGGTGCTCGCGGTGTGGGTGAAATTGGGCTGGCTGGTGTCGCTCCGGCGATCACGGCGGCAGTCTATCATGCAACAGGTATTCGTGTGCGCGAGTTGCCTGTGCGAATTGAAGACTTACTCCAAGCAGAGTTGCGAGAGGCGTAAGACGGATTTCTCATGAATGACTTTGACCAACTACTGCCTCTTTGGCTCAAATTGAGCAACTCAGGGGAAGATTATGTGCAGGCAACTATCGTCGAAGTTGAGGGTTCAGGGTATCGCAAGCCGGGGGCACACATGCTCATTGCCGCCGATGGCAGGCGGGCGGGCACAATCAGCGGAGGATGCCTTGAAGCTGAGGTAGCTCGCAAGGCGATGTGGCACACAGAATCAGGGACGAACGGTACAGTTATACGGCGCTACTCGACAAAAGCTGAAGACGGAGAAGTGCCTTTCGGCATGGGCTGTGGCGGGGTTGTTTACGTGCTGCTGGAACGAAGGGCGACAGCGGAGCCACTCTTTGAACACATGAGGGCGGCATTTCACGAGCGGCAACCCCTTGCAATCGCTACTATTTTGAACGGTAAAAACGCTGGAAGCCGCGCATTCTGGCCTGCCACGCGGGCACACAGCCTTGCATCGGACCTCAACAAGTCACTCCTCTCACTGGCAAAAGAGGGATTTGACGGGCAACGTTCATTCTCTGCGGAACTGTGTACTGAAGACCCGCTCGCCTGGAAGATTCATGTCCAATTTTGTTCAGCTCGTCCAGGACTCTTTGTGTTTGGAGCCGGCGATGATGCGGTCCCACTTGTAAAGCTGGCACGGCAATTGGGCTGGTATGTAGCGGTCGCGGACGGGCGCTCACACCTGGTGACCAAGGCGCGCTTTCCGGAGGCTGATGACGTCCACGTGCTGCTTCCGGGAGATTTTCCTGAACTGCCGATGCGCTCGACCGACGCGGTGGCAATCATGACCCACAGCCTTGAGCAGGATACTCGTATCCTCACCGCGCTTATTGAAAAACAACTGACCTACATAGGAGTGCTTGGGCCCCGCAGTAGAACCGCAGACATGCTTGTCGAAATCGCGGAAAAGCTGGCAGTACCAACATCGAAGATCCCACATAAAGCAGCGACGTGGCTGGAAATGCTGCATTCACCGATGGGACTTGATTTGGGCGGGAATACGCCTCGAGAAATCGCGTTGGCGGCGGTGGCCGAGATCCAGCAATGCCTGCACCGAGCGAGTGGAATATCGATTAGCAAGTTGCGAGCAACACGGAGCGAATCCGTAGCTGAATTGGGTACAAAGAGAGAGACCGCCTTACAAAGCTAATCGCGCCGCATTGCAGAGCGCCAAACGGTAACCAACCCTCGTTACCACTTTACTTCACTGTAACTATTGACAGTGATCTCCGGATACTGAAAGGCTACTCTCGCCACCTCAGCGCAGCGCTATATCTCTGTCTGACTTGGATTCTTCTCTTGACTCGATCCTAAAGGCGGATATGCGATGAACCGGATCAGAATCAGCTTACTGTGCATTTTGAGCTACGGATTAATTTCTTTGGGAATAGGGCTTGCCTGCGGACAGAGCCTGAACAACTCCCGAATCTCGAGCAGTGCCGGCGAATCGCGTCCCAAGCCAAACCTTGTATCAATTGCTTATAACTCAGGACTATGGCCCAAAATCAATGGCGTGGCGACAGTTTTTTACAAGATTGATGCAGCTTCCGACCCAAACGCGACTCCGAGTATCAAAGCTGCTATAGCTACATTCAACGCAGATTTTCCCGGCGTAGTTCAATGGGTTTTGTGGAATAACCCCACGACTCAAGGCCCCAACTATGTTGATATCAATCTGAATGCCAATGACTATAGCGGCCAATGTGAAGCACTGGAGGGCTATGAGGCAACTGCCGGCCAGCCCATGACAGGTTCGACGAAGTGTACCGTGGGTACCCTTCTTCACGAAATGGGTCATGTTATCGGCTTGTGGCACGAACAATCAAGAACAGACCGCTCCAGCTTCATTGCGGTGAACTATTCCAATATGATCAAAGGCTCTCTCGGGAACTTCCAGATTACACCTGACAATCATGAGAACCTTACGCTTTTTGATTATGCATCGCTCATGGAATATCCTTCGTTTTCCTTCTCTCGCAACGGAGGTCCGGTGATCGAATCTATTCCAGCGGGAATACCTTTGGGGAGCGGGGAAGGCATGCCGATTGTCAATGCAGACTATTCTGCTGCGGACAAAGAGGGAATTCTCCGCTTATATGGCGCCGCTCCTACGATGGTTACGGTGACATCGAACCCCGTCGGGCTCAAGGTAATTGTTGACGGCGCGGTGATTACAACACCCCAAACCTATTCCTGGGCCCTGAAATCAACGCATACATTGAGCGTTGCAGCCGGTCTGCAAACTTTGCAGGGGAATATCGCAAACAGCTCAGTGGCGGCAACCTACTACTACACTTATGGCCGCTGGAACGATAGCACGGCACAAACTCATACGATCACGGTGACACCGGGGAATGGCCAAGTCGGATTTCCTGTTACCTCACCGAAGTATGCGACGTACTCAGCTAACTTTATCCAATTGGTTCCATATACGGCTACCGTGTATCCGTCGGGCGCGGGCTCCGTGACCGTAACTCCAGCACCCAAGACATATACGGGTGATGCCGCCCAGTATTTTGTTGCACGGCAACGAGTTGAATTGATTGCAACAGCTAATTCAGGCTGGAATTTCTATGAGTTTAATAATGGACCCTTCTGGCTTCCGGGAGGGTTGGGCGCGAATCCGAAGTATGTTTACGTACCGGACACCGGCAATCCAATCAACACGACAGCAGAATTCTCAAATACTCCCGTTTACACCATAACCGCAACACCCCTGACGTTCTCTTCGAACGAGTACGCTTATGTCGATGGAGGCTTCGCATATCTCCCAAAGAACTTTTCTTCCTCTTACGACAGTACCTGGACTCCCAAAAGCAGCCATACGCTCAGCGTCTATTCACCTGAATATCCCTACAGTTCCAACTCAAGGTATGTTTTTTCCAAGTGGAGCGATGGCGGGGCGATTACGCATACGATCAGTTCACTGCCAGCGACCGGGACGACCTATACAGCGACCTTGTCTCCCCAATACCTTGCCGCGACAAACATCTCTTATCCGCCCTGCGGCGGAACCGCCACTCTTTCTCCAGCTTCACCAACCTCCGATGGATTTTATGCTAAAGGACAAGTGCTGACTTATACCGCCACGCCAGCGGCGGGTTGGAGCTTTGCAGGATGGAGCAATGACATTACCGGTGCAACAAACCCGGCGACTCTCGTTGCCAATGATGAGACTCTCGTCTTTGCAAATTTCAATACCACCAACACACCGCTTGCGTTGACTAGTCTGACTCCGAGCACGGCACTGGCTGGCGGAAATGGCTTTGTCATGACTTTAAAAGGTACAGGCTTCACAGCAGGATCGCTGGTTTCTGTAAACGGAACTTATCGGACGCCCACCTTTGTAAGTTCAACGTCTCTGACTGTGCCCGTCAATGCAGCCGATATAGCAAAGGTTGCCAACTTCCAGGTGTTCGTAGAGAACTTTCCGTCGGGATGGAACGGATGCGCAGTTTTTGGATCGCTTCCCTTCTTTGTCTATTAACCCTCGATCGTTGCGTTTACCTACTGCAACTGTTGTTCTGCCAGGAGCTGCTCGAATGACGAAATCCCGCGAAGACCCGCAAATTCCTTGTCAGACATGAGCCGCTTGCGGTCTGTGAAACCTTCGTCAATTGCCATCCGAAGATAACCGACGGCGCGATCAGTCATGCCAGCAAGCAGATAGCTTTTGGCAAGGAAGTAGTTCATAGCACCGCGCTTCTGACTAGCCGTTGGCCCGCCTACCCGGTACAGGTTTGTCCTCTCAAAGATGTCCGGGTCCAGTGCCAAGGCGGCCTGATAGCACTCCCACCCCTTCTTGAACTTATCCTCTGCGAGCAATGCAGTGCCAAGGTTCTTATAGATAATCGCGGACTTTGGTTTAAGCTTGAGTGCTTTGCGGTAATAGCGCTCTGCTGAGCTATAGAGCTTTTGCGAGTAGAAAATAGTTCCAAGATTGTTCATCACATCTGCATTTCTTCCATCGAGCTTGAGGGACATTTCATAGCTCTTCTGAGCAGCTTCCAACATGAACATCTGCTGATTTGCGATACCAATCTTGTTCCAAACTGCTGCGGATTTTTGAGGAATCTGATGGTAGATCTCGAGGGCCGCCTGATATCGCTTTCGAGCCATGTGCAGGTCGGCCAGATCTTCTTGAGAGAGCGCAGAAGATGCAGCTACGGAAGCAGCCTGCGTTGTGACCGAATTGGAACCAGGAGTGGGGGGATGGGCGGGTAGAAAATCCTGGGCTGGCAAGGCAGATTCCTGCATGGTCAGAACCAGCAGACACAGGATAACGGGGGGAGTGGGGCACAGAAAGCGGATGGAGCGAAAGCCGAACTTGAATCTAGCCATGGGCATTACTCAAAACCGCGACTCGCAGGAACTCTGCAAACCGCCGGATTGGAGTCCTCGTGTGTCAGAAGATGAGACTTGCTCTTTTGAGCAAATGACCTCTCTTATGAACGAGTGGAATTGTGGCAGCATTCAGGGACAATCGTCAAGTGCGATGCGCCGCAATGGTGAAGCGGGTTCTTTGAGGAGGTTTACTATGTCCGAGTAGATGGGCAAGCCAGGCTGCGGATTTTGCAGCCTGGCTTGCCACGGTGAATCTCGGTGAGACATCCACCACGATTGTGTTGAGTTGATTCAATGTTAGAAGCTGTAGCGCAGCGAGAACTGCATCCTGCGCCCTTGGGTGAGGACAGCACTATAGTTGCCAAAGGAACTGGGGCTGCCGAAGGGATCGTTGGAGATGCTGTGCGGGTCGAAGCGAACGGAGTTGGTGATATTGAAAGCCTCAGCAGCGAACTTAAGCTGTTGTTTTTCAACGATGTCAAAGACTTTGGAAAGTCCTGCATCAACGCTGAAGTAACCATCTCCAATGAAGAAGTTGCGTTCTCCTGATTCTCCCGGATAGGGTGCACGGATGCTGGCAAGGGCAGCCTTCTGGTCTTTGAAGGCATTCGGGCTACCCGATGCATACGTATGTCCGCCGACACTGATCGGCTTTGTGTGGACCGTAAAGCTCTGATCTGCCCAATCAGTTCCCCAGCCGAGACCGTCGTCGCCAGAGAACGGAAGACCACTGGTCCAGTGGACGAGACCATTCAAATTCCAATGCCCGATAATTTCATCGATTGGTTTGCTTGCATTTGAAAGAATCGCTGCTCCTCGGCCAAAGGGTAGAAGAGAGAGGAAGTTTCCAGTGATCGCATGCTTAGTGTTGAAGTCGGAAACACCACGGTTACCCTTGATGTTGTAGACATTGATGATCTGGCTGAAGGAAGATCCGCCCGAGGAAGAAGCGCTCGGCGCCATTCGCTCGGCATCTGACCCGAGATCAATCGACTTTGAGAACGTGTAGTAGAAATCCACGCTGAAGCCGTTCGCCATGGGATGGTGCAACGAGGCCTGAAGCGCGTGATAGCTGCTGGTTCCAATGGATGACCACACGTAAAGCGAAGCGTACTGCGGATCAAAGTAACGGAATTGCTGGTCGACTGGGGTGTTTCCATAGTAGCCGAGGTCGAGGTCGTAGAGAGCTGCGGTTTCATTACCCCGGAAAAACTGAAATTGATCGTTATAGATGTTTTGGGTTGCCGAGTGGCCGCCGCCGGCTGCATTTGGAAACTCATTCTCCCAATAAGGGTCGGTCGCGACCTGATCAATGGTTGCCCCGTCGTCATAGTACTTCGACAGCTTCTTGGCTGCAGTGAAATAGTCACTACCGCTCTTGGGATCTTTCAGATTCAGTGGCGTTGCGATGTCGCGCATCTGCATCAATCGACGCCCCAATCGGCCAGTGTATGCAATCTCGAGTGAGGTTCCTTTGACAAGTTGATATTGAACAGAAAGGTCAAAAACATGTGAGTAGGGGGTCTTTAGTGAGCTATCGATTCCCCATGTGAGCGCCTGAATTGGTGGAGGCGTGGTAGGGAATTTTCCTGAGGAAGTTATCGAAGGGATGATGCTGGTGGGCACCGAGGTTTGGCTTGAGTAGCGGGGAGCCGTATTAACGTCCTGATCAACGCCGTTTGCTGCCGCTGAAGAAAGACCGAAGGAACCCTGAGCATCAAAGGAATTGATGATTCCCTGGCCAAAGTGATCATAGTAGAGCCCCCAGCCGCCGCGGATGGAAGACTTGGAGGTTGGGGAGTAGGCAAAAGAGACTCGGGGAGCAAAGTCAAGTTTATCCATGCTCCACAGTCCTTTCTGATGATTCGCCTTGCCTCCCTGCATGAATGCAATATCGGGTTGAACACTTTTACCGAGGGCAGCATTTTCAACACGGGTGTTGAACCACTTGCCCAGGTCAAACGTAGGAATGACTTCCTGCCCGTTCCGCTCGTAGGGAACCTGCAGGAGTGCATGACGCAGTCCGAAAGTCAGCGTAAGATTCGGTCGAACTTTCCAGCTATCCTGCGCATAGAATTCTGCTTCATTCGCATAGAAGCTGCGTTTGGTCCATTCGCCCGGAGAAAGCGGCGTTAGAGAACTACCTGAGACTGAGTAGTTAAAGAACTCGGAAGCGTGCGAGATCAGGCCGGTGATATCCGCGATTGCGCGGTTGTACGCGCCGTAGAAATTAGGATTAACCGCCTTGTACCCAAACGCACCCGGATCCAGGCTCGTACCCTGGCCAGCG
The DNA here is from genome assembly GCA_903832055.1 of uncultured Acidobacteriota bacterium. Classification (GTDB taxonomy): domain Bacteria; phylum Acidobacteriota; class Terriglobia; order Terriglobales; family Acidobacteriaceae; genus Acidicapsa. The sequence continues at coordinate 206,082 of CAILAC010000002.1, forward strand.
ATGCTGCCAATCGTGAGGAAGCTGTAGGTAACATTGCCCTGCTTGTATAGCGTTGCGTCAACAGCACGATTATCAGTGACCGCTCTGAAATTTCCACCGAATTGCAAGGTGTGGTTGCCTTTGCTCCACGTCAGGTCATCAACGACATTGTGTACCGGAATGCTAATTACCGCCGAAGTGTTGCTTGTTGAACTTAGGCTGTCGATGCCGCTAAAGGTGACGAAGTCAGAGGTCGTAGAGCCGCGAATCGCGTACCCCTGGCGGACATAGCCATAACGAATGTTGTTGACCATCGAGTTGGAGAAGTTCCAAATGTGGCCTATGGCGAGGCCTTTGGAGTTGTCGTAAATCTGGGCCGTGGGCAAACTTCCCGGAAACTGGGCTTCACCCAAAGTATTGTCGGATTGCAGATTTCCGCGCAGGAACAGCCGCTGTCTATCGTTCAGGTTGTAGTCTAGCTTGAGAATATTTGTAATCAGCGACTGAGGTGAAGCCGATGGGAAGTTATATGTTCCGCGATTGTATCCGTCACCGCCATTATTGCTGTTTGCTTTAGGATATTTGGCCCAATAGGCCTGAACTGCTGAATTTACACCTGCCCCGAGGGGACATGACCCGGTAGTTTTGCACTGAGGGTCAATCGCCGCCAAATCTGTCGGACTAAGTGTAGTCGTAGTTCCGTCTACGTTTACATAGGTGAGGTTTCCAGCTACGAAGCTTGGCAACGGTACATTGCGGTTGACCTGAACGCTCTCGGCAATCTTCTGGCCTTCATAAGTTGCAAAATAGAAGAGTTTGTTCTTAAGGATGGGTCCACCGACTGAGACTCCAAACGTGTTACGGAGATACTTTGGCGGCCGATTAGCTAGCCCGCTGTTGACCTGGGCCTCCTTATTGAACCAATCGTTGGCTACAGCGTTTGTTGGACGATGAAATTCATAGAGGCTTCCGTGGATGTTATTGGTTCCACTCTTGGTCACGAGCGAGATTTGAGCGCCTGATGATCGGCCCGAATCAGCATTTGCGTTCGTAGTGACGACACGGAACTCCTCAACAGAATCGCGCGTCGAGCGAAGTACCCCAGAGAAGGAGTACCCGCGACCCTGATCGTTATCATCGAGCCCATCAAGAGTGAGGTTGCTTTGGTCAGAACGTGCACCGTCGATCGATCCACTTCGGCTATCTCCGTCCTGAGCCGCTTGTTTCCCGTCACCCAGGAACAGCACTCCAGCCTGGAGGCTCAATAGGTCGAGTACATTGTTGCCTTCAAATGGCAGCGATTGAATTTGCTGATTGTTAAAAGGTGTGCCAATCGTTGCATCGGAGGTGTTAATCAACTCTTCGGTTGCATCAACTTCTACCGACTCGGTACCAGTGCTTACGGCCAACTTGAAACTCGCTGACCTGGGCTGGTTGACAAGCAGTTCAGTGTCAAATCTTTGCCCCCCAAATCCGGTTGCAGTCGCTTCAATGCTGTAATGGCCGGGGGGAATCTGCTCAAAGGCAAATTCGCCTCTTTCATTCGCAACGCGCTCAGCCTTGAACCCTGTCTGGGTTTCCTTAATCACTACGTGTGCGCCTGGTATCAGCGCGCCACTCGCATCTGACACCGAACCATGTAAGGATGTTACGGCTGTTTGACCCGAGCTTGAAAGTGTGAAACACAGGATACAACCAATTAGGAAAACTGCGTACTTAAGCCACTTCATCGAGCGTCGCCTCCATTGCGATTCCTTGAAACGTAGCAATATGTCGAGTTGAGAATTCGCCGGTCAAGTCAAGACTGGACCAATAGACGGCGATCTTCAGATATACCCCTTGTCCTACCGCAGAAAAGCGACGTTTGACTCGGCGCAACTTCGGTTCTTGATCATCTCTTCTGCTATCTAGAGACACTGGGGAAGTTAAAAGGAAGTACCTAATTTGAGCGTTTCACAGGGTTTGTATGAAGTCCATAGAGATAAAGAAATCCAATCCCCGCCAAAATAATGGTTTATGCGCTTTAGTTTGACGCAAAGCAATGTATTTCCTGGAAGGATTGAATGCAGGGCCTACTGGCTTATGTATTTTTGTGGGGCAGTCTAAAGGTCATATTTGTACTCACATTGAGCATCAGCTTCAAGAGACTCTTAATCTTCTCTGCAGGTCGGCCCTGTGATTGAAATGAAGGGTTTTTAGGGCATGTCTACTTGGGCTGTTCCCATTTATCTCGAAGTTGCTTGTCCTGGGTGCGCTTGTAGATTTCTTCCATCTCTGCTCCGAGGCCTGATTCCGTGGGCGAGAGAGGCCAGATTGTGAAATCACGCATGGCCATTCGCCGAGGCTCACCATTCATTGACTTGAGCGCGCTTTCAAGTTCCAGAAGAGTGCCATAAGTCAAGTCGAGAACGTGCTCGTCCGGATGGTATATCGAACCGATTGAATAATCGAGGAATGGAGTGCTTGTCTGTTCAATGTGGTTTCCAAGAACATGTGCGATTGGCTTTCCCTGGATAAATGCAATCAATCGCTCTGTGCTGGCCTGAAATTCACTTAAGTCTCGGACGTAGAGCCTGCCAGGGTAAAGACTATCGCCCGTTAGCAAGACGCCTGTGCGTTGGTCGTAAAGAGCGATACTTACGACATCGTGTCCAGGAATCGGAATGATATTCAACACCCTATCACCGAGGTCAACGGCTCCAATGCTCGATGGCCAAACGTGAATGTTGAAGAAAGCCTGCGTGTCTGGGATCTTAGCCGGGATGAAAATGATTGGAATTGCTGGGTCTTGCAATGCCTGCAGAGCCGCATCACCGAACGTGTGATCGTCGTGGGAATGAGAATGAGTGACGATTACAGGAATACTGCTGCGATGATTTCGCTCAAGCCAATTATGTACAATTTTCTGAAAGGCAGGCGCTAGATTTCCGTTGCGCGAACCTGTATCCCAAAGCAAGCCTTGTTCCTTGCCAAAGAACAAATATAGAAAAGGCATCTCGGTGTCTGTACAACCGGACTGACGCAAGATGTAAAAGTTTGGATTATATTCATGGACCTGCCAATCAGGCATTTCCATGCATTTGGGTCCGCCCGTCATCCAATGCGAGGGCATCGTGCCGCGTTCGAGGTCTCCACCGTTTGGATCAGGAAACTGAGCCTCAGCACCTGCAACGAGAAGCAGCATCGAAGCCAGGATACAAATCCATGCTTTCATTGATTCCCTCTCCAAACACTTGCTTAAGAGCTAGACTTCGCAACAGATCTGGACGAGTGCCGAACGGGCGGAAGAAGCACTAGGCAATGATGTCGTGGATAACATTGCCCGATACGTCGGTAAGCCGGTAGTCGCGTCCGCTGTAACGGTAGGTAAGCTTCGTGTGATCGATGCCCAGAAGGTACAGTATCGTGGCATGAATATCATGCACGTGTACTGGCTTATCGATAGCCTTCCAACCGAATTCGTCGGTGGCGCCGTATGTGAATCCCGGCTTGATTCCGCCACCTGCGAGCCACATTGTGAAGCCATGTGGATTATGATCGCGGCCGTTGTGTGTTTGACCGCCGTTGAAACCGCTACCCATTTCAACGACAGGAGTTCGACCGAACTCAGAACCCGCGACAATGATCGTGTCTTCAAATAGCCCACGCGCCTTAAGGTCCTTGATCAAGGCAGCGAAAGGTTGATCGGAATCATGCGCAGTTCTGCGGTGCATTTCAATGTCGAAGTGATGATCCCACGGGTCGCCCTTTGCATAGTAAATCTGCACTACACGAACGCCGCGTTCAATCAATCGCGCTGCGGTAAGGCAACCTCGAGCGGTGCTGCCTTCACCATACATTTTCAATACTGCATCGCTTTCCTTGCGAACATCAAAAACGTCGGGTGCCTCGGTCTGCATCCGGTATGCCGTTTCCATTGCACCAATCGTGGCTTCCAACTGAGAATCGTGTGCAGCTCCGGGCGCCGACTTCATATTCAATTGATCTAATTGCTCAAGCAGGTCGAGTTCCTTGCGCTGGTCCTTGAGGTCAAATCCGTCATTATGGATATTTGCAATAAGAGCCTTGGGGTCAAAATCAACCTTGTCGACCTTGTCTGAAACATAGGTGCCCTGGTGTACAGCGGACAGGAAGGCGGAGCCCCAAAGCGGCGGACCAACAGTTGTCGGTACTTCGGGACACAGCACTACAAAGCCGGGAAGATTCTTATTCTCGGATCCGAGCCCATAAGTCATCCAGGAGCCCATGGACGGACGTCCAGCAAAATTGGCTCCGGTGTTCATCATGAGCAATGCTGGTTCATGATTTGGAATCTCAGTGAAGACGGAATGGACGAAGCACATATCGTCTACGCACTCACCGAGATGAGGGAAAATTTCACTGACTTCCTTGCCGCTTTGTCCGTATTTTTTGAAGCTAAAAGGAGACTTCATGAGAGATCCCGTTTTGCGTTCATGCTGCAAATCGCCACCGGGCATCGGTTGTCCATGGTATTTTTCCAGCACGGGTTTATGATCAAAGCTATCAATCTGCGAGAGCCCGCCATTCATAAACAGAAAAATTACATGCTTCGCGCGTGGCTTGAAACCAGGCTCCTGAATCATCCATGAAGCTTTATCGGAAGGCGCGTCGGCACGGGCAATGGTGTCGCCTAACAGGCTGGCGAGAGAGAGCATGCCGAAGCCCGCGCCCATTTTACAGAGAGCTTCGCGGCGAGTGATTGGCTGATGAGTTGGCTTATGACGCATGTTCAATTTCATCCTTTGAAGCATCAATGTGAATGACGAATAAACGGGTGCTAATCCAGAAACTGAAACTCGTTCGAACTAAGCATGATGCGCGCGTACTGCCGCCAGGCTGTGATCGGTTCTCCAGCGACAGCGTAGCCTGCCTTTTCTGGAGTGGTTGAAAGAAACTTGAGTCCCAACTCCAATTCCTGCTCACTTGGCTTTCGCTGGAAAACAATCTGATACAGCTTCACGATTCGATCCTTTTCAGTTGCCTCAACGTGGACACGCTCTGCGAGAATGCCCGCCTGCTTATAGACGAAAGGATTATTCATGAAGTAAAGCTGTTGAAGAGGAACGTTGCTTGAAAAGCGTTGCTCAGAAGTGAAACTCGGATTCGCAAAGTCGAAGACCTGCAGGTAGTTGTTCAGTCGGTATCGGCTGACCTTGCAGAAGATGGTCGGCGCAGTGTTGTCTTCAGAGAAGTCGGAAGAGGGACCTGCCGTCTTCTTCGTGTCGAGGTCTCCTGCGACAAAAAGCATGGTGTCCCGCAATTCTTCGGCATCGAGTCGTTGTCGATTGAAGTGAGAGTAAAGACGATTTGCACCGTCTTTCTCGTGCGCCTCAGGTGACTCTTCTACGCTGGACTGATAGACGGCGGACAGCATAATTTCTCGCTGAAGCTTTTTGATGGATCTGCCATTCGCAACGAACTGATTCGCCAGGTATTCAAGCAGATCTGGATTGGTTGGCTCCTCACCTACGACTCCAAAGTTATCAGGAGTATTCACGATGCCCGAGCCGAAATGCCACTTCCAAACACGGTTCACGATGACACGCATTGCGAGAGGGCTGCCCGCAATATCATTGGCTAGCTCAAGGCGGCCGCTGCCTTGTGAGTAGGGTTTGGTACTCTGCGAGGTCAGTACGGTAAGGAAGCGTCGAGGAACCACATCGCCCAAAGAGTGAGGATTGCCGCGCAGGTTGAGCTTCACATCGATAATCTGCGGCTTGTCTGCCATGCCGTGCACATACGGGTAATTCTCTGGAGCTACCTTTTTCTTTGTTTCGGCGATTTCCTTTTGAAGAGAATCAATGTATGCCTGCCACTGGGATCCAAGGCGGCTGCTCAGCTCCCATCCAGAGAAGACGAGAACTCCTGGTTGGAACTTTGTTTCTTGATCGCCCGATCGAGTAATGAAGAGATCAGAATAGAGTTTGGCTTCTTCGATTGGAATTGTCTTCAACTCCAATGCACAACCAGGGCAGAACTGATCGTCAGTCTCGAATTCGCTCGGTTTGGCATCATGCATGCGGTGCTTTGGAACATCATTCTTTGCACGAACGATGTCGTTCTCTTCTTCAACTTCGCGCGCATGCTGGCTTACCTGCAGTACGAGCTTCTGGAAGCCGTCTGCGAGCACCTTGGCCTCGTCTTCGGTACCGCCATCAACAGACATCATTGCTTGCCAATCTTTGAGGTAGTCGTATTGCAGCGGCTTGGCAAATGACAGATAGTCCACCCAGCGGCGGAGAACCTCGGTGTCCAATTTGGCCTGCATTGCCGCCTCTTCAACTGTGCTCTTGGGTTTGCCAAGCACACTCCATGCGGCCACCATGTAACTGGAGGTTTGATGTGCCAGTGCGTCGGCTAACTGCCTGGACTCAGTGCGGGTATACTCCTGCAGTTCAATCTGAAGTTTCTCCAGCTTTGCCTGATTGCCCTCAAATGCAGCTGCCTGAGCCGGCGAGACAGTCGGATATTCCTTATAGGTGGAATTCGCGAATACGCCGACAAGCGCGTAGTAATCCTTCTGGGTAATCGGATCGTATTTATGATTGTGGCAGCGTGCGCACGCAACGGTAAGGCCCAGCGTTCCCCTCGTAACAGCATCCACCCGCTCGTTTCTTTCATCTGCACGTCCCTGAATTGGTTCCGCCTGGTCCCATACCCACGGTCCTGCTCCCAAATAGCTGGTGGCAGTAAGAAAGTCTTCCTGTTCAGATTTGGTTTTGGCGGGAATCTTGTCGCCTGCGAGCTGCAAGCGTAGGAACTGATCGTAGGCAAGATCTTGATTGAAGGACTTGATCACCCAGTCGCGATAGCGATAAGCGCCCGAGAAGGGCATAAAGCCCCTGCCTTTGGGATCGAGTCCCCGAACGTCGTCTTCCGCGTATCGAGCAACATCGAGCCAATGCCTTCCCCAACGCTCGCCGTATTTTGGAGACGCGAGGAGGCGATCCACAAGCTTCTCATAGGATTGGGGTGATTTGTCCTTAACAAAGGCATCCACTTCTTCCGGTGTGGGCGGTAAACCAGTCAGATCATATGTGGCGCGGCGAATCAGCGTACGCCGGTCTGCCTGCGCGGACGGCTTGATCCCAGCCTCTACGAGCTTTGCGTAAACCAATCTGTCAATCGACGTCCGGGCCCACTTCGAAGCTTTGATGTCGGGAACAGGTACAGGTTTCAAAGGCTGGAAAGACCAGAATGCACGTTGCTTGTCGGTAATAATGCCTGACTTGACAGAGGCTGAGAATACAGTTCCAGGGGCGCTCTTGGGCCAAACCGCGCCTTGCTTGACCCAGCGCGTAAGATCAGCAACCTCCTGCGGAGTGAGCTTCCCGCCCTTGGGCATCTTGAGGGAGGTCGTCTGGTGCACCGCTGTGATCATCAAGCTTTTATCAGGGTCACCAGGCACAAGAACTGGTCCGAGGGCACCGCCCTTGAGCATTGCTTCGCGAGAGTCGAGTTTCAATCCGCCTGATGTGATGTCGCCATGACAGCTATAGCAATTGTTGACGAGAATTGGACGGATGTTGTTCTCAAAGAAATCTGCCTCGGAAACAGGAGCCAGCGTGTGAGGTGAGGTTGAAACTGAAGCTGGAACGATCGCCCTTGGCGTCCCTTCCCCGGGCGTCGCAACAGCAGCCGACGCAGCTGTTGGGGGTAGAACTATGGCGGGCTTTTCCTGCTTGATACCCGCTATCGCGACAGTTGCGGGAATCGGCTCGCCAGTCGCTTTTGCCCCTGCCTTCACCCAGGCAGTGAGGATTGCAACTTCTGAAGGCTCAAGCGCATATTTAGGAGGCATCTTAAGTTTGTTTTGACGCCTGACCATAGCAATTAACAGGCTTGTATCAGGATCGCCTGGAACAATCGGAGATCCGCTTTTGCCACCTTTCAAAATGGAAGCATAGCTATCAAGGCGCAGCCCACCCGACTGCGATTCCTGGTGACACGAATAACAATTATCGTCCAGAATCGGCTGAACTTGTTGCGTAAAGAACTCGGGCGAAGCAGGGTCTTGCGTGGCCTGCTGCTGAGCGCTAACCCTGCCCTTGAAGGATGCGGCAAATACCGCCAAGCCCAGAATCACGAATGTGATAGCCGAGCTTCTGGTTATTCCTGGCTTAAGCACTCGCATCAAATCGCATCTCCCCGGGAACTGATTTCCTGCACAGGCTGAAACGGTTCTGACTGAGGAGTTGATCCATATGCTCGTCTTTTCACGAATTCACTCAACTCCTGAAATTCTCGACTCAGTTTTCGCACAGCTATCGGTTCACTCGATTGAGGCAGTTGCATATCAAGAATTACGTTGCTCTTTTGAGAGGCTTCGCGATAATTACCCAGGACGATCAGACGCGAACCCAGCAGCAGAGCCTCGGAGGTATTGTGAGTCACAAATAGAACTGTCGGCTTGGTCTCCTGCCAAATCGCACGCAGTTGCTGCTGTAAACTCGCCCTGGTAGAGGGATCAAGAGCGCTGAAGGCCTCGTCCATCAATAAAACCGGGGGCTTCATCATCAACGCCTGCGCGATCGCTACGCGCTGCTGCATTCCGCCGGATAGCTGATGAGGATACTTGTGGAAATCGCCAGCACGCAAACCCATGCGCAGTAACTGCTGTTCCGCCTCGCCGCGCAGTCGACGCTTAAACTTCCGGAACGTGGGAAGCAAGCGCACGAACCAACCACCATACGCGTTCTCGGGACCGTACATTACGTTCTGAATCATCGTCCGATCTGGGAACAGTGAGTATTTTTGCGGGACATAGCCACAACGGGAATCGACTCGATTGATGCATTGGCCGTCGACTTCAACCACTCCACTTGTTGGAAATTCCTGCCCCAGGATCATGCGAAGCAGCGTACTCTTTCCGCAACCAGTTTCACCCAGGACCGCAACAAACTCTCCACTGCGAATCTCCAAATTCAAGCCAGAGAGTACTGTCTTATGCCCATTCTTACCGACAGGATAAGAGACCGTTACGTCGCGTACGGCAATCTCAATTGGCGCCGACTTCAGTTCCGGCTCTTGTGACTCATTGAGTGATGACATTGCTAGCGCCGCTAGAACCATGGATGAAGCCTCCGATTCACAAAGCGGAGTAGCGCATCGACGCCAAACAAGAGCACAGCCACCCAGAGAATGTAAGGAATGATGATATCCATACCCATGTGCCTTCGCATGATACCAATCCGATAAGCCAGGCCATCACTAGACACAATCATCTCACCGGCGAATAGAAAGAGCGCAAGGGGCTTGAGATTAAGCCGAACGCTATTGATTACCTGCGGCAATATCTGCTTCAGGATCACGCGATAGGCCACATCCAAATTGCTCGACTTCAGCGTAAAAGCCTTCACTACCTGTTCACGCGGAACCGACTTGGCAATGTTGTATGTATCTAGCATCAATGTTGGCCCCACGCCGATCACCATCAGCATGATCTTGGACCATTCGTCGATTCCAAAGGCAATGAAGAGGATTGGCAGCAGCGAGAGCGCAACTATCTTGTCGAGAAACAGGACAAAGCGCAGAAGCAAAGCCTCCACGTAGGGAAATACCGCCATGTGCAGACCGATTAAGATGGCCGGAATCAGGAGTACTATCGCCATGAAGAATCTGCGTGAGCTCGAAACCGAGTCTTTCCAGACCATACTGTGTGTTACTCGCTGAACTGTCGTCGCGCCAGCGTCCAGCGCATCATCCTCCTCAGCGGGCTCAAGCACAGATGCTTTGATTCCATTCCAGAGTTGGACGCCTGACGGAACAACACGATCCTCGGGGTTCTCTTTGTGTCGGACAACTGAGAACTGCGTATAGATGAAGATACCCACTAGGAACAGAACCCACGAAATGGATTGCGTCCATATGCGGCGCGGACGCGCCTGGATATCTGTCAATTGACCAATCACGGGCATGGTCGACATGACTAGAGTTTCCCCTGCTGAGCAAGTTTCATGAAGCTTGAATCGAACCGCAGCCTCACACGCTGACTGTTGCCCTGCACAGTGCTATCCGGATATCGAATCGCAACATCATCTACGCTACTGATGTTCTGGCCTAGAAGTTGATGGCGAAAACAGAATTGCCGCACAAGATCCATCTTTTGCTTGATGGTCGGACTCTCTGCGAAATCAACAGCCATTTTGGGAGTAGAAAAGAGATAGGTTGTGCGAAGTTGCTCCTTGTAGGAAGCGACACTGTCGCCGGACGCAGCGGCGCTGCCGTTGATGGCCTGATCTGCACCGGGCCCTCCCGCCAACTGAGCTACCGTTTCGTACCAGGCTCCTGTGATTGCCTTGGCGAAACGTTGGCCTGAACCGTCTGGACGTTGCAGCACGTCCGTTCTGACGACGAGAAGATCAAGAATTTCGCCCGGAATTTTTGATGAATCGAAAATCGGTTTAACGCTCCCACCCTGCGCCAGGATTTGTGAAACCAAAGGCTTCCAGGTCACTGTGACTTGGTTTCCCTGATTTCCCAGGAACGCACCTACCAAGTCCGAATCACTTGTATTCATCAAACGTAACTGAGATATCTGTCCACTTAGCCCATTGATATCCATTGCCCGTTCGAGAAGATACTCTGATACCGTCTTTTGCACCAACATTATGCGTTTTCCGGGCAGTTGCGCAAGAGTCAGGTTATTTCGAGCAAGCACTGCATCGTTGCCATTTGAGTAATCGCCAACAATTAATGCTGTCGAATCGATGCCTGCGGCAGCAGGCATGTCGAGAGCTTCCATATTGGTCATTGTGCAGGCGTCAATGTTCTTACCAACGAATGCATCGAGAGAGGCAGCGTAGTCAAATCGCTGAACTTTGATTACGATGCCGTACTTGTCTGCCCAGCGCTTCAGAATTCCAGAACGCGCCATGTAGTAGTACGGGTTCCAACCGGCGTAAACCGACCAGCCCACAGTGAATGTAGGCGCGGCGGCTTTTGCCTCAGGGGCCTGCGCGATTGCCAACAATAGGCAGACGAGGAAACCAATACAAGGGCCTTTCCCAATAGCAGTCTTCACTGGCACTAGGCGGTTGATGGCTGGAGCAAGACGTTTCGATACAAAAGAAAGTGCATTCAAACCAGACATACTCCTAAGGTAACGCAATGATGTACAACTTCTCCAAGTTCATCGATTTCATTTATTCCCCATATAAGAGGAACTCGGAACAGTGAAAGGTTTTCAGTGAAATCGTTGACTTCTTGAACAATCGAGAATCAGAACCGCACTTTGATATCGCTCCAAAATGCTTCGAGAAGCCGTTCCATGTCGGCATGAACCCATGAGCCCTGCACAGACCAGCTGCGAGTTATTTCGCATCTGGAACGTTGATCCGCCACACCTTGGCACCGGTTAAAAATGTCAGCCAGAGCGAACCATGAGCAAACCGAATACTGTCACCACCTTTGCCAGTCCATTGCCGGACCACTTTGTTTTGCATTGGATCAATACGTGTGATTGGAAAGCCGAAGAGAGTCGCCCAAACTGACCCTCCACCGTAAGCAATTTCGCCCCCCAAGCCACTCAGGCCCGTTGGAATCGTTGCCAGCAGTTTGCCGGTAACGCTGTCAACCCGAGAGACTGTGCCATCTCCCTGGTTCAGCACCCACACTGACCCCTCGCCGACCGTCAGGAATCGAGGCTTTGGACCAAGTGCTGTCGAGCTAACAACCTTGTTTTCCTTCGGATCGACTTGCACGAGTGCATTTCCAAGATTGCTCGCGACCCACACAAATCCGCCTGCGAAAATAGGGTTGAATGAGCCTTTGGGTAATTGAATTCTGGCAACTACAGTATTGGTTTCCGCGTCAACTCGGTCGAGCTCACTGCTCGCAGAGGTGACCAGCCAGACGCTGCCTGCGCCGGTCGTGATTCCACCTTCCGAATCAGCCGGTCCCGCAGAAATAGTGGCCTGGATTTTGCCCGATTCAGCATCGGCACGCACCAGCGAATGCCCACCGCAACTGGGAATCCATAAACTGCCGAAGCCGACTGCGAGGCCCGAGCAGGGCTTGTCAACCGTAATAACTGCGCCCACCTTGTTGGTCTTTGCGTCGAGTCGAACAACGTGATTGACATTTGAACTCGATACCCAAATTCCGTTATCTGTAACGGCCAACCAATCAGGTTGACCGCTTACAGGGAACTCTGAATCTGGCTTGAGCTCACTTACAGGATGTCGTATGCCCGGCTGAAGAATTCCAGTCGCCTTGGGGATCACGGGTTCGGTTTGTGCGGCTCCCGCGAGTGTGCAAGCAGAAACACACAGCGACAATACAGACAATCGAAGACATTCATAACCCGCAGGATGAAAGCCGAAGAAAGAGAAGACATTTTTACGCAGCATTGACAACTACTCTAAGCTGGACATCAACTCGATGCAATGAAAAGTTGCAATCGCTTCAGATTGACGGCTCCAACCGCTCAAGCTTGTTGAACAAGTCGTCTTAATTTCGCCAGTGTGAATAACCAATGCCCTGCGATCATTCACTGGAGCGCACGAAGCTTTAAGCTGGCCGTGGCTTCATTTTGCCAGGGACAAGAATCGCTTTGCCATCATTGGTCGCCACCTCAAGAAATGCTTGCGCCGCGCGAGTGAGCGTTTTATCCTTGCGAAAAACCAGTGCCAACTCGCGCTGAACTCGCATCCCCTCAACCCTCAGCGTCTTTAGCTGCCCCTGGGATTCATCTACACGCACATTCGTATGAGGCAGAAATCCTATGCCTATCCCGGCACCAATGAGTCTTTTGAGGAGTTCACTGGATTCAAGCTCCATTGCAATACGCGGCTCTACATCTTTGCTTTGAAAAAATTGATCTATTCTTTCTCGCTGGCGACCATGCTTCATCATGAGCAGTGGGTACTGAATGATTTCATCGAGCTTTACTGTGCCGCGATCTTCCAGGGGGTGTCCTGGCGCAGTGACAAGAATCACTTCATCCTTGTGAATGTTGTGAACGAGGAGACGACTGTCCTTGACTGGAGTAGAAACGATTCCAAAATCAACTTCACGACTGAACACAGCTTCCAATGTCCGCGAACGCTCTGATCGCACAATACTAAGATGCACACGACTGTAGAGTTTCTTGAAATGTGCGAAAACAGTAGGCAATACGTAAAGGCTCGTTGCCTCGCTCGTACTCACTGATAGTTCACCGCGTGCCGACTGATAGAGTTCACTCACTCCCGCAAGGATGTGGCTGTGACACTGCAAACAATGCTCAGCAAAAGGCTCAAACAGCCGACCCGCTGCGGTGAAAGTGACTTTGCCGCCTTCTCGATCAAACAAACGCGCCCCAACTTCATTTTCAAGGGAACGAATTTGCGCGGAGATGGCAGGTTGGGTGACACCCAACTTCTCTGCAGCTCGCGAGAAGCTCTTGAGACGGCTTACGAGTTGGAAAGTCTTGAGTTGCTCAAAATCCATGATGGCTGCACCATTATGTTGCCTGAATCGCAATTCGTACTGATGTCGCAGCGACTCAGTCAGGATAAACGATTCTTATATGCTACACAATCGTTTCCAACATCGACATGCAGCAAGGCACTCTCTTTTCAATCAGCAACTGCGTATCGACGACGTTTCTATCCAATCCAACTATTTAGATCCAATAATCGTCCCGAACACGATGTGACATGCAACACAAATAACAGTGCATCAACTCTTACTTCCCGATACCGACACCATCATTGGCGTTCACACCTTGTCCCTGCTCCTCACACTCGTGGTCCATTTCAGATTCTATTGCAATGACTGCGGCTGAATGCGACAATATTTCCAGAGGAACTTATGACCTTCGCAAGACGAACTCTTACCCTACTTTGTCTTTCAGCTCAGTTCACTCTTGCCGTGGCGGCGGCACCTGGCAATCACAAAGGTGTGTACGACTATTCGCTTGTGGGTCTTGATGGCAAGGAAGTATCCCTGTCAATGTACAAAGGCAAGACCCTGCTCATTGTCAACCTTGCAAGTCAATCTCTCTACAGGAATCAGATTTCTGCTCTGCAGGATTTACAGGCAACATATGCTGAAAAGGGACTGGTCATCATCGGCATACCGTCTGACGATTTTGGCAAGCAGGAACTGGCGGATAATGATGCATTGAGACGTTTTTACACGGAGTCAATGCATCTTACATTCCCAGTCTTTGCCAGAGTTCACCTCCGCGGTAACAACGCGATCCCACTGGCTAGTTTTTTGACTGAATCAAAGGAAGGCACGGGAGGCGGAGAGATCCATTGGAACTTCACTAAGTTTCTCATCGATAACCAAGGGCATCCAGTAGCGAGGTTTGAAGCTCATAGTGACCCGACGGATCCGGAGTTCAGAATTACGATCGAGCAGGTACTGGATGGTAAGTACAAGAAAAGCGAACCTACAGACAAGGATCCTCCAGCTGGCTCAAGCGACACAGATGAGGACGCGGGCTAGCAGAAGGTTTGGAAACGCATGATTAATGTTCATCCATGCGTTTCCAGGCACGCGTCAACGCGATTTCAGATATGCGCGCCAGCCGCCGAAATGTGTAATATCATCAGCGCCGATAACTCCAGACGGTTCACATAGAAAGCCCTTGACCATCGTCCCATCTTCAAGTCGAATAGTGCCAAGGCACAAGGGGGCAGGGATCCCCATTAGAAAACTGCCCACCGTATCCTCAGGCATTGCCCACACTTCCAAATCAATTCCCGGTCCTGCAAATCCTGGCGAATGCACCATTCCAGGCTTCGGAGGTATTGAATTTGACAGAGCAAACAGCTTGTATTCAGGGAGAGTCTTTACCTTTCGAACGAAACGGGCTTTACGCAAAGTAAGTTGCCAATTCAACGGTTCACCGCTGAGGTGCGCTCCAACCACAGCCATAAGAACACATCCACTCGGGGTTGCATCGCCCTCCAAGGGCTTTGTTTCTGACAACAACCGTGCTGAACCACCAAGAGTCTTTGCGAGTGCTCGATGCAGATAGTCTGCCTCAAGCAAGAGTCCTTCATCTGTAAATGCCCGACCAATCAGCGAGACTCCAACGGGTAATCCATCGGGTCTCATTCCAACTGGCACCGATACCGCAGCGAGATCTAGTAGATTTACAAAGTTGGTATAGTACCCGAGCTTCGTATTTAACTCAAGAGGAGCTGACTCAACTTGTTCGACAGTATAGGTTGTAGGCGCGGTAGGCAGTAGTAGGAAGTCCACCGTATCCAAAACCACGCTCGTACTCTGGCGAAGAGCTTTCAACTTATATTCCGCTTCAAATGCATGCACCGCAGTATACTTTTCTCCGCTCTTGATGATCTTCCCAACGGTTGGATCCATACTACCAAGATGCTGATCGACGAAATCATGAACCGCAGCGAGGCGCTCAGCCACCCAAGGTCCACTGTAGAGTAGATCGGCAACTGCTTTGAATACACCGTAGTCAAAACGCACCTCTTCACCTCCTAACCCCCTAAGAGCTTTGATTGCATCCTGAAGGCCCTCGCGTGTGAAGTCATCCTCGAAGAACTCAAGACTCTCTTCTGTCGGGACTCCAAATTTGAACTTACCCCTGATCCAGGGAGTTGCACCCTCACCAGGTCGGGCTGTACGTGAAAAGCTGTCTTTCGCGTCTGCTCCTCGAATCACCTTCAATACCCGCGCGGCATCTCCACATGTCTCAGCAAATATAGATACACAATCCAACGTTTTACATGCGGGTACTACGCCATGGGTGCTTACTAACCCCCGAGTGGGTTTGAGGCCGACCAGATTATTAAAAGCTGCTGGAACCCGACCCGAGCCTGCAGTATCCGTGCCCAATGAAAAGCTCACCACTCCTTGTCCGACTGCAACCGCTGAGCCTGAACTTGACCCTCCTGATATGTACTTGCTGTTGAACACGCTCGAACAAACACCGTAAGGAGAACGGACACCAACAAGTCCAGTTGCGAATTGATCCATATTAGTTTTGCCAATCAGAATTGCTCCCGCCCGCAGGAGACGATCAACAACTTCCGCTGAAGAAGTTGGTATGTAGGCAAAGTCTGGGCAACCAGCAGTCGTCGCCATTCCAACTACATCGATATTATCCTTCACCGCAAACGGAATACCATACAAAGACAAGGAAGCATCGGGACCTGCTTCCTCTAATAGACACGCCCTTTCGAGATTAGCCTGTTCATCAACGAGCGTAATCCAGACTGGTCGTTCACCTTTCTCACGGATCTGTGCATATATCTCTTTAACCACCTGGCTCGGTGAAACTGCGCCAGTTTTATATGCCTGCAAAAGTGTACCAATGTCCACTGTATGGATTCCCCCTGTCCTACTCGGTTCTTAATACAACCAACGCCTGTCCGGCCTGAACAATTCTTCCAGTCGAGCAATGAATCGCTACGATGACCCCTGTAACGGGTGAAGCAATTACAATCTCAGTCTTCATTGCGTCTAACACTATTAGTTTCGCGCCTTTACTGACCTGCTGACCAAGTTCGATGGCAATCTGAAAGACACTTGCCGTCATGGGCGCTGTAATGAGCTCGCATCCTTCATCCACTTGAACCATTTTGTCACTTGATTCAACCGGGGTCGGAGACACATCAACGTCTGCTTGTCCATTAATCCGCCATCGCTCACGTTCTTCACTGAAAGCCTCACGCTGCCTGATCTGGAAATCAGCAACCTCCGTAGCGATAGATGCCAAGAAGCCGTTGTACTCCGCCAAGTTAAACGAACCATTCCTGATCTCCAGATCATAGGCGCCATGCAGAATGTCGCTACGCATCTTGAGCAAGTCAGAACTCGTTACGGGAAAGAAACGGATCTGATCGAAGAACCGCAAGGACCAAGGGGTTTGTGAAGGGAATGTCTTTGTGATTCGATGAGTGTTCCATACCTGGACTGTGCGGCCGACTAACTGATAGCCGCCTGGCCCCTCCATACCGTAGACGCACATATAAGCGCCACCAATTCCAACCGCATTTTCCGGAGTCCACGTTCGTGCAGGATTGTACTTTGTCGTGACTAGACGATGTCGAGGGTCAGTTGGTGTTGCCACAGGTGCTCCCAGATAGACATCCCCAAGTCCCAATACCAAGTAACTCGCTGCATTAACAATCTTGCGAACTTCCTCTACAGAGTCCAATCCGTTGATCCGACGAATGAACTCGATGTTGTCTGGACACCAGGGCGCATCTGGCCGCACTGAACTCGAATATTTTACCTGTGCAAGTTGTGTAGCAGGATCATTCCATGAAAGGGGCATATAGACCGTACGAGATGGGACCGTAACATCGCCGTCCTCTGGCATATCTCGGCCGATTGCTTCAAGGGCTTCCAAGAGATCCCGTCTTGAGAGTTTACGATTGTCGTAATGGATTTGGAGCGACCTGACACCGGGTGTAACATCGATAAGACCAGGAAGCGCCAGACCAGCTAGCTTACCTTGAAGCAGATGAACGCGAAATCTCAGGGCAAGGTCAAGCACGTTGGTGCCGTACTCGATGAGCAAGTACTTATCACCATCAGCCCGATACGTAGTGGCAGGATTGCGGCTAGTGACACGACGCACGATTTCCGATTCATATTGAGGAACTTCAGGTAGAGTTGGCAGTATGCCGGTAAGTTCTTCGATGCAACTATCGATATCGCTTTCACACTGTCTCGCTAGTCTCTCACTTACCCTTACGAACCGAACACTGTCGCCAGCTTTCAATTGTCCAAGCTTCCACAGTTCGGCAGATATTACTACACCGGGGCAGACAAATCCCCCGAGGCTTGGACCATCGGGGCCGAGTAAAATCGGCATGTCTCCAGTAAAGTCGATAGAACCTACAGCATATGCGTTATCGTGAATGTTAGATGGGTGTAGCCCTGCTTCTCCTCCATCTTTTCGCGCCCACTTGGGCTTAGGTCCAACAAGTCGGATTCCAGTTCGGTCAGACTGGTAATGGACTTGCCATGCTGTTGTGAAAATCATTTCGATATCATCGTCAGTAAAAAAATCAGGCGAACCATGTGGACCGTACATGACCCCAAGTTTCCAGGACCGGCTATAGTCCGGAAGCGATTCTGGAGGCAATATTCTTTCCACAAAGTTTGCTGGAGACTTCTTGAAGTGAACTATGTCTCCGGTTCGTAATGATCGACCTACATGACCTCCAAAGCCTCCGAGCATGAATGTACTTCTACTTCCTAAAAACTCAGGTACCTCAATTCCACCCTCGATTGCGACATAAGTCCGTGTACCAGAACCTTTCACCGAAGAGAATTGCAGAACGCTTCCCGCTTCAATGGAAATTGAACGCCAGCAAAGTACCGGTGCACCGTTCAAGTGCGCATTCATATCTGCACCACAAATGGCCACTACCGCATTTGCGTCGAACTTGATTTTTGCACCTATCCCAGTCATCTCCAACGCAGGTGATTTTTCGTCGTTTCCAACCAAGCGATTTGCGAGACGAAAAGCCAGTGAGTCCATCGGACCTGAAGGTGGAACTCCGACGTGCCAATAGCCAACCCTTCCCGGATAATCTTGAATCGTAGTCTGCGTGCCACCTTCAAGCACTTCAAAGGCATTCCTACCGATAGCAAGGGTTGCTAACGTAGACGTTGTCATTTCACCGCTCACAAAGATCGGAGACTTTACGACTGAGCGCAAGTAGCGGAGATTTGTCTCTGTGCCGGAAAGAGCAGTATTAGCCAGTGCAGCTTGCATCTTACTGACTGCCGTCTCCCTATCGCTCCCAGTTACGATTATCTTAGCGATCATTGGATCGTAGTATGGCGAGATCTGCGTTCCACGCTCGACCCATGTCTCCACTCGCGCTAAGTCCGGTCCCGGGAAGTTGACCTCTGAGAGCTTTCCAGGAGCGGGCATAAATCCCTTAGCAGCATCTTCGGCATAGATTCGAGCCTCAAGTGAAACTCCAAAAGGCGCTATTAAGAATGACTGGAGCGAAGGCAATTCTCCGGCGGATTCAAGAATCATCATTTCTACCAGATCAAGTCCTGTAACTTGCTCCGTGACACCATGCTCCACCTGCAAACGAGTGTTCACTTCGAGAAAGTAGAACTCTGAAGAATCCACGTCAAACAAATACTCGACAGTCCCTGCAGAACGGTAATTCACCGCCTTGCCAAGTAGAATAGCGCAATCAAATAGCCGCGCCTGCATTTCGGCACTCAGTCCCGGGACCGGAGTTTCTTCCAACACTTTCTGATGCCTTCGCTGAGCAGAGCAATCACGAGCACCAAGGGCAATAATTTCGCCAGAGCCGTCTCCAAATATCTGAACTTCTACATGCTTGGCTCTTGGGATATATTTCTCAAGATAGACACGTCCATCTCCAAAACTATTGGCACTCAAGCGCACGACTGAGTCATAAGCCTGTTCCAACTGCTCTTGGTCCATGCAGACTCGCATGCCAATGCCGCCACCGCCTGCCGAACTTTTCAACATGACGGGATAGGTAAGCCGATTAGCAGACCCGATAGCGTCCTGCAGATCCTTGAGCAAGCCGGATCCTGTCAATAGCGGGACGCCGCATTGTTGCGCAATTTCGCGGGCAGTGTGTTTGAGACCAAACGCTTCAATGTGATCAGTAGCAGGCCCAATAAAGACGATACCATTCTGTTCGCAGGCACGTGCGAATTCAATGCTTTCGCTCAAGAAGCCATATCCCGGATGAATTGCCTGGGCACCGCTCTTAATCGCCGCCATAATCACCGCATCAATCGAAAGGTAGCTCGCTGATGCGGGGGCGGGGCCGATGCAATAGGCTTCATCTGCGTCGAGGACATGACGTGAATCTGCATCTGCCTCAGAATATACACAGACTGATGCGATCTGCATTTTCTTCAGTGTTCTAAGGATTCGACAGGCAATAGCACCGCGATTGGCGATGAGGACTTTAGTAAACATTGCTCTCCCATACAAGAATTTGGACAGGAGTTGGATTGTAGCCGTTACATGGATTGTTGAGCTGCGGACAATTGCTTATGACCATGAGGACATCCATCTCGGCCCTCAACTCAACATATTTACCTGAGTCTGACACTCCATCTTCGAAAGTGAGCTTACCTTCTGGTGTAACCGGCACATTCATGAAGAAATTGATATTGCTTGTGATGTCACGCTTATCCATGCCACGGTTCCACGTTTGAATCCCTTTCATGAAGCTATTTCGGCATGCGTGCATCGATCGCTTACTCACGTCGTAGCGGACCATGTTACTTTCCGTAGCGCAAGCGCCTCCCAAGGTGTCATGGCGGCCACAGGTGTCTGAAGTAATGGTCAGTAGAATATTTCCGTTGGTCGAAAGCAGGCGACTTCCCGTAGTCAAGTAGATGTTACCCTGTTCACGGATCGTGTCTTGGGCGCTATATCGGTCAGCATAATCATGGGCATTATAGAAGATGGTATCGACAGCCTGGTTGCCCTCAAGATCAACGATACGAACGTACATTCCCTTTTTTATTTCCAGAACAAAAGGATCGCCAGCATCCACGACAAAGCTGTGCAGTGCTGCCTCTGGCTTAAGTGGGCTCGGCTTCAGCATAGTTGTAGGCACGTATTCCTCTCCAGGATTAAAGAAAATATAACTCGGTCATCACAAAGCCGCGGGTGTTTTCGGGGCACAAGGTCCGGCAGCGGTCATCCCGTGTCGGCGTTGAGACACGTTTTACACTAATTTCCACTGGTTTCGGTGCATATTCTGGATCGGCATTCAGGGGATGTGGAGAAGTGTTTAACATCACCAGAACATTCATTTCTGCGCGAAGTTCGATGTAGCTACCCTTCGGGGAGTTATTAGCGAAGTATTGCAGATTGCCGGATTCGTCAACTACAACTTTGCTGAAGAAATTTACCGTTGCATGAAGATCGCGCGGACCCATCCCATACTTGCCGAGCTCAACCAGAAAGCCATCACGCGCGTTTTGATGCCATTCATTTCGAGCTTGTTGATAGGTCAGCTTGCCGTATTTGCGTTCCACTGACGCTGCGTTGGAAATACCGGCGATAGGATCATGCCAGCCCACAGTGTCTTCTGTAATCGAACAGAGAACTCTGCCCATGTCGGAGAAGAGCACATGACCCTCGCGCAGTCTGGCAGTGTGCTGTGCCTTGAGCGTGTCGGGCAAGTTGAAGCGCTCGGAGGGATTTTCGAAGTTGAGAAAATAGGCAGCCACATTGGCGTCGCCTTCAAGGTCTACGATCCTGAGCGCGGTTCCACGTTTGAGCACATGCGACCATGTGGCTCCTCCGGGTAGGACTTCGGTAAAGAGCGGCGACAATTCCATAGAGATTTCCCCTGTTGCACAAAAGGTCAAAGAGATCGACCTGCGCAAACACTAGTAGACAAATTGGATGGAAGCTGCTCACCACGAGGTCTTGGGCGCAGCTATGAGGGGACTATTTCTGATGGGACGGTGGACCGCAGCAAACGTCCATGAAGATCATGCGCAACTGGACCTTTATTGAGATTCGTCGGAGTGTCCGGGGCACAATCATGAACGTAGAGTAGCACGAGTGACGCAAACTGCAAGCCAAAAAATCCCCCTACACCAATTGCGATTGCAATGATTCCTTATGCATGTGTAGGCACGATTCCGAGGAGCGACCAGGACCCCGTACGCAGTATAGTCTTTATTTATGTGCCGCATAAAGCACAGGCTGGAGAGCAGAAGAGGATGACCCGTGCCGAAGTTGGAGTCTGGTCGCGGATTCAATCCTTCTTCCTTACAAACGGGCAAGAGGTACTTGGATGACTCGAGCAAGTTCGGCCGATATCTACCTAAAGTGCACGCTCTAAATTTCGACTTCAGTAGATACTTTCACTTACGCGCAAACTATCGCGGCGTCCACTGTGGATGGCTGGTGAAGAGGCCTCCCAGAAAGCCCAGTTGATATACAAGGAAGCTGCCAAAGCACACACTAACCATGCCCGACGCCAGGCTTAGATAGTGACCGAGTCTGATAAATCGGTCGCCGGCAAAGGTGAGCGGCAACGCGATTGCGCACGTCATGCACATCATCCCGATCATGGTTCCGAAGCCAAAGATCAGGAGATAGATCGTGGCCCAGTATTGGTTGTGAATGGTTGACAAGACCAAAAGCGCTACGGCCGCTGAGCCCGCAAGGCCGTGCACCAAGCCGATTACCAGTGGTCGAATGCACTGGAATAGGCCAAAGCGACCTATTGGATTTTCGAAAAGCTGGGACAGCTTCGAGGGCGAGTCTACACCGGCCGACAGCGAAATAAAGATGGAGGGTGAGAATCGCGCAATCATGCGTTGCATGACTCCGCTCAAATTGAGCAAGCCGAGCAAAATGAGCATGATAGCGACGCTGAACTCCATCGAGAGGCCCAGCCGCGGGGGAATCTCTACCCCGAAAAGGATAATCAGTGAACCCACGGCAAAGATGGTGATCGTATGACCTAATCCCCATATCGAACCGATGATTGCCGCGTTACGAATGCTGCGTTGCTTGCTGACAATGGTTGAAATTGCCACGACATGGTCTGCGTCTGTCGAGTGACGCATCCCCAGCACTAAGCCCAATCCTGTAACGAAGAGGAGTGGTCCTAGTTTTTCTCTCGTCAACAGTCCAAGTGGCAGATGCGTTGCGGCTAGAGCATACAGCGTGAGTGCTGAACCGCCCGTCACCAGCAGCGAGGCCAGACTCAACACCAGCCATCGACTGCTTACCAATTGAACCTGTGCAGTGGCGCGATGAACACTCCCATCCGCATGAAAGTGGTCAGCACTCGCACTGGTCACTTTGCGTAAAAACAGCAGACAGCCCAACCCCGCCAGCGTGACGCCAACCAGCAATTCGAACCAGGGATACGACTGTACCCACCCCGTGAATAGAGATAGCGAAAGCAAGATTGCTCCTGGACTACATCTGATGACTGCCTGAAGTTAACAAATCCTGGGAATCTGCTCCCCGATCTGCAATGGGATCATTCTCGTGCCACCCATCGCGGTTTTCGCTGCGAGCATCCCCGGATTACTGGCTGTGACAGTGCCAATCATCGCAGCTTTATGCCCATGTTCATGCTGCCTCATGCGTGCCAGTACATCCTCAGCCACCGAGGGATCTACGATCGCGACCAACTTGCCTTCGTTCGGGACATAAATTGGGTCCATTCCCAGCAGTTCACAGGCCGATTGCACATCAGGCGCTACCGGGAGTCGGCGCTCATCAATGACGATACCAACGCGCGATTTGCCTGCTATCTCGTTGAGAGTGCTCCCGAGTCCTCCCCGGGTTGGGTCTCGCAGCACGTGGATGTGCGGTGCAAATTCCAGCAGAGAAGCCACCATTGTGTGCAGGGCAGCTGAGTCGCTTTCGATTACAGTCTCAAACTCCAGTCCCTCGCGCACACTCATGATCGCCATGCCATGGTCGCCGATCGTGCCACTCAAAATGACCACATCCCCGGCTTGCGCCCTTGTCGGATCAATGTGAATATAATCCTCAATTACTCCCACCCCGGCGGTGTTGATATAACAGCCGTCACCGTGACCTTTTTCGACGACCTTGGTATCGCCAGTAACAATCTGCACCTCAGCTGCTCGGGCTGCCGCCCCCATCCGATCCACGATCGCTGCAAGCTGAGAAAGTGGAAAACCCTCTTCCAGAATGAATCCAGCGCTCAGGTAAAGTGGCCTTGCGCCGCTCATTGCAAGATCGTTAACCGTGCCATTCACCGCGAGGTCGCCAATTGACCCGCCGGGAAAAAACAGCGGCTGGACAACATAAGAATCAGTCGAAAACGCCAACCTGCCCCCTGGGCGCGGCAGCACTGAAGAATCGGCCATGACCTCGAGTGCTGTATTTCGAAATGCTGGCACAAATATATGTTCAATCAGCTCACTCGAAAGTTGGCCCCCGCCCCCATGTCCCAAGACTATCGACGGATAGTCGCGCAGCGGCAGGGGGCAGCTCCATTTTGAAAAATCCGGTCTGAGGATTGTGCTCATCGAATCGAATCCACGGCGACGAAGCGCCCATAGTTATAGTAGGCCGCGCAAGCACCCTCAGTCGAAACCATTGTGGCGCCAAGCGGATGCCGCGGTGTGCACTGCTTGCCA
The DNA here is from genome assembly GCA_903832055.1 of uncultured Acidobacteriota bacterium. Classification (GTDB taxonomy): domain Bacteria; phylum Acidobacteriota; class Terriglobia; order Terriglobales; family Acidobacteriaceae; genus Acidicapsa. The sequence goes on from CAILAC010000002.1 coordinate 230,166, forward strand.
AATCCTGCACACTCGTTTGGCTTCAAATTGCCCTGTAAGACTTCCCCGCTGCGACAGATGGGCGACCCGTTCGCGCGTATATCAGCCACCGAGAACCTCTGCTCAGCATCGAAATCGCGGTAAGCTGCGCTCAACTTCCAGCCGCTGCGTGGAATCTCGCCAATCCCTCGCCAACTGCGGTCCGACACTTCAAATACTTCAGCCAACAGCTTCTGTGCTGCCTGATTGCCCTCAAACGTCACGGCTCGTTCGTATGCATTCTCGACTTGCGGCGTACCCGCTTCCAGCAGTTTGACGGTGCGCCTTATGCCTTCCAGCAGATCGAGTGGCTCAAATCCCGTAATGACGATCGGCACTTTGTATCGCGCTGCCAGGGGATAGTACTGCCAGTAACCCATCACACTGCATACATGACCGGCCGCCAAAAAAGCCTGTACCCGGCAGGTCGGCGAGCTCATGATGGCCTCAATCGCCGGAGGCACAAGCACATGTGAAACCAGCATCGAAAAGTTGGGTATCCGCTGCATCTTGGCTTGATGCACTGCCATCGCGTTGGCTGGAGCCGTTGTCTCAAAGCCAATACCAAAGAAGACCACTTCGCGGTCTGGATTTTGCCGGGCAATTTGCAACGCGTCCAGCGGCGAATAGACCACCCGCACGTCGCCACCCTCGGCCTTCACGCGAAACAGGTCGATCTGGCTGCCAGGAACGCGCAGCATATCTCCAAACGAGCAAAAAATAATTCCTGGATGTGATGCAATCGCAAGCGCCTTGTCTATCAATTCGAGTGGGGTGACACACACCGGACACCCCGGTCCGTGAATCATCTCGACAGCACCGTCAAGTAGTTGGTCCAGCCCGTGGCGAACAATCGAGTGAGTCTGCCCTCCGCAGACCTCCATGATGGCCCAAGTCCGCGTCGCTGTCTGCCGAATTTCCCGCGCCAGGCGCTGAGCGATTGCGCCATCTCGAAATTCGTCAAGATACTTCATGACTTACTCCTCGCCCGCGTGCAATTCAGGTTCGAAAACTTCCCCGAACTCCTCATCCAGCAGCCCCATCGCGCGGAAAGTGTCCAGCGTCTGTTGAGCTGAAATCTCATCAACCTTTGTGATTGCAAAGCCGACATGCACAATCGTGTAGTCTCCGACCTCTAGTTCGGGCATATAGGCCAGGCAAACTTCTTTGGTAACGCCTCCGAAGTTAACTCTGCCCATCCTTGTGCCAAACGACTCATAGATTTCCTTTACCTGTCCTGGAACCGCTAAGCACATACAATTTCTCCTGCTCGTGACTCTCGCTGTGTCTCGATTTCCCGGTCGACTGACTTTCCTGGCGCCACCGTGGACCATGATGACTATCCAGGTCTGCGATGACTTTTATCTGTTCAAAGAGTGCCACATCGCGCAGGCGGGAGATGGTGTCCGGCATCACAACCTGTCGGCCTTACCGGGCCTTTGCGATTTGCCCCGGCGAATCATACGTCAGTCTGTGATTCTTTGAGAACGTTTCGATACCAAGGCACTATCGTCCACCTACCCTACGGTTCTTCTGCCACCTTCTAGGCGCTAACCCGATGGGCCAGCCTGCAATGGGCAAGACAGGCCAGCCATTCATCTATGCCTGCACCTGATTTCGCGGACGTTGGGAGTATTTGCATACCGGGGCGAACTGCCCGAATGTTGGCGCTTGCCGTCTCCAGGTTGAATTCGCAGGGTTCCGCAATATCCATCTTGGTGATAATCGCAATATCAGCCGAGTTGAAGATTGTAGGGTATTTGAGCGGCTTGTCTTCACCTTCTGTGACGGAGAGCAGGACGACGCGAAGATCTTCACCAAGATCGTAGCTGGAGGGACAAACCAGATTTCCAACATTCTCAATGAAGAGGTAATCGAGCTTGGCAATATCCCAGTCTGCGAGGTGGTCGGTTATCATCTGGGCCTCCAAATGGCAGCGGCCGTTGGTGTTGATCTGCTTGACAGGTACTCCTGCTTCAGCGAGGCGGCGAGCATCATTATCGGTAGCGAGATCGCCGACGAGAGCAGCAGTCGCAATTCCCTGCTCGCGGAGAGTCCGAAGAGTACGCTCAAGAAAAAAGGTTTTACCAGTTCCCGGGCTGGATACGAGATTGATCGTAAAAACGCCCGCAGTCTGCAAAGTTTTTCTGAGAGTTCGGGCGATTTCATCGTTCTTATTGAGGATGCCCTTGCGAATTTCCAACACTCGCGTATTCATGCCGTGTCCCTCTCGTCAGGTGTGCCGATTTCCAGTTCCGCCCAAAATCCCCGCTGAGGGCGTCGCACTGTGAGCAGCGAAGAGACTACACGCTCCGCAAGTCTATCGCTTCTTGACACTGTGTGGAGAATACCTTGGCAGAGAACTCTTGCACAACTCGCCGACATCGAACAATCCTGACGCCGACCGTAGCCGTTTCTTGTTGGAACGCAAAAGCCCTGCCGACCGAGTCAAATCATGCGCCGATACGCAGCTGGACATTTCTGGCTTCGGTTTTGCCCGTGGCCAAGGCTCTTTGGCTGGACACCTCAACAAAGTTTTCGGCAATCGAGAGTCCAGGAATGCGTCATATTTGAACTCTCACGAGCGAGAGGACCTCTCAGTGGTAAGCTGCCTTGAAGGAAAATGAACGCAGCTTTGGAGGCCCTTATGTTAAAGGTCAGTCTGATTTCAGTTTGTCTAGGCCTCTCTTGTGGCGCTTTGTCATCGGGCGCGCAGCAAGACTCAAGTCTCAGGGTCAATATGGCAGGGGTTATCGGCCGTTCCGATATAGTACTTGGCCAGCCGAATTTGCAGTCTGATAATGCGATGCCTCTTGGCAATGGACGGTTGGGAATTGCCGTCTGGTCTGCTGATGGGATGACCCTTCAATTGAATCGTGGGGACACTCTTCCGCGGCGCTATTCGACCGGTCAGGTTGTAATTCCAGCGCTTTCTGAATTGACATCGGCCAAAGACTACATGGGGCGGCTGAATTTATACGATGGGACATTCGAGGAAAGTGGTGGAGGGATGACGGCTCGCGTGTGGGTGCAGGAAGCATCAGACACCGTAATTGTGGACGTGAACGGTGCCGATCCAGCCAAATTGCAGACCGCGCTGTTGAAGCTTTGGGAGCCGCGTACTCCAAAGGCGACGGCTCACGGTGCGGTGGGACTCCTCGCGCAGAGTTGGCTTGACAATGAAGACCCAGGCGCATCCAACTCGCGCTTTGGCGCGCTTTCAGCCATTACCGTTGAAGGGACCGAAGCATCTGCAACAATCAGCGATGGCAGAACCGTAGCCGTTACCTTTAGACCTGATTCGCACGGCCATTATCGAGTGATTGTGGCTTCACCTCACTATGACGGTGACAAGGGATCAAATACTGCGGAACGAATTGCCACACAGGCGCTCGCTCATCGTAACCCACAAGAACACTTGCAATGGTGGCACGATTACTGGCAACGTGCTCGATTCATGAAGATCTCATCCCCAGACGGCGTTGGTGAGTATATGGAGAATCTGCGCGCCATCTATTTGTTCAGCGCAGCAGCGGAGAGCAAAGGAACCTTTCCTGGATCGCAGGCTGGTGTAGCGGATCTTTTCTCTGCAGCTGGTGATGCTCATCAGTGGGACTCTGCAGCATTCTGGCATTGGAACTTGCGCATGCAGGTGGCCGCAAATCTAGGTGCCGGCTTGGCCGATTTGAACTCACCGTATTTTCGTTTGTATCGCCAGAACCTTGCCAACATCGAAAGATGGACACGTGATCACATGAAGGGTGCGCCGGGCATTTGCATACCCGAAACGATGCGCTTCAATGGCGCGGGCATTGAGCATGAATCGTGGGTAGGCAAAAATAATCAGGTCAGTGGATGGAACTGCGATCTCTCCTCCACACCTTATTACAATGCGCGCACCCTCTCGACGGGTGCTGAGGTTTCATTATGGATTTGGAAGCAATACCTGAACACAGGGGATCGGAGCTTTCTTGAGAGCAATTTTCCCGTGATGGCTGAGTCTGCGCGCTTTCTGCTTTCATACGAAAAGGCAGGCCCCGATGGATTGCGGCATACGAGTCCGTCCAATGCGCATGAGAATCAATGGGACACCATGGATCCGACCACGGATTTATCTGCTCGGAAGGCTCTGTATGCAGCAACGATCAAGGCTGCATCATTGCTGGGTAAGGAGCCTGGGCTGATTCGACAGATGCAAACAGCAATCGAAAAAATCCCTGCGTGGCCGCGTGTTCAACCTGAGAAGCCTACTATGCTCGTCGAGCCCAAAGATGCTTCGAACAGCACAGATGTAATTGCAAACTCTTATCGTCCCGCGGATGAAATTCACAACGTGGAGAACATTGGCCTGGAGCCGGTTTGGCCTTATGACTTGATCGGCGATATTTCGCCACTGTTTTCGCTTGCGAAAAGGACTTATGCAGCTCGCCCCAACAAGGCGAATATCGATTGGTGCTATGACCCTGTGCAGGCAGCGCGCCTTGGACTTGGATCGGAAGTTGGTACGACTCTTACTCAAATTACACAAGCTAATCAGAGATACATCAATGGATTCGCTAAGTGGGGCGGCGATGGCAAGGAGTTCTATGTGGAGCAAATTGGCATGGTTGCTTTGGCTCTGCAAGAAGCGCTTGTGCAGGACTATGACGGCATGATTCGCATAGCTCCGGCCATTCCGCCAAAGTGGAACTTTGATGGAAGCGTTGCTGTGCGCAAAGGTACGAGTGTTGCAGTGCAGGTGAGAGATGGCGAGGTTACTAAAGTAGTCATTGATGTTCGTCAGAGTCAAAAACTTCTGATTCGGAGTCCGTGGGCGGGAGAGACCGTGGAAGTAATTGCGGTACGCACGGGTAAAGCAGTTGTTGCTGCTTCCAATGATGGGGTCATCAGCTTTACGGCAACTGCAGGAAATCGATATCGCTTGCTGCGGACCCACCACGAATCGAAGGATGCTTCATGGGTTGTCAGCGGAGTGCCGGCAAGCAATTACCGGAAGCTTGGTGCGGTGCAGATTGGGCTTGCGGCAGTTCAGTAGATATGGAAGATGTTGGCAATCAAAACGCGATGTCCTGGACCAGACGCTCCATCAACTCCTCCTGCAATTCGATCGATTGAAGTAGTTTGAATTGGGTCCGGCATCGGTCCAGATTATGTCCCTCGCGATGGACTCTGTAATAAGGGTCGCCAGCGAGATAGTCGCCAAGAAAGCGAATCCCCTGCTCGAAGGCGATTACCTTAGCAGAGCAGACAAGATGACGCCTTTCTCCCGGAGTCAAGAACTCTGCGGCTGAAGTCAGGTAACCGCGCACTAAAGCCTCAAACATGGGAAATTGCATTCTGACTAAGGTCAGGTCTAACTCATCCTCTTTGGTAGGGCTGGTGGTAGTGCGCACCATGTCACCAAAATCGTAAAGTGCGAGGCCGGGCATCACCGTATCAAGATCGATGACGCAAAGGGCCTCGCCCGTTGCACTATCGATAAGGACATTGTTGAGTTTAGTGTCGTTGTGAGTGACACGTTCAGGAAGATTGGCTTGAAGCAGAGCAGTTGCAAGACTTTGACGGGCAATGGCAAACTCGATCTCCGTCTTTGCGAGAATTCCCCGGTTGGCAGCATCTGAATCGACGGCCCGGGTGAAATCAGCGAAGCGTTTCGGAGTGTGATGGAAGTCTGGAATGGTGTCGTGGAGACGCGGGGCCGGAAGAGTCGCGAGTTGCTTTTGAAAATGACCAAAAGCTTTTGCTGCCTCGAACGCCTGTTCCATGGACTCGACCGAGTCATAAGTACGCGCGTTTTCGATGAATCGGTAAGCGCGCCAATAGTTCCCTTCACGATCGACGTGCCACACACGGCCATCGATTGCAGGGATCAGCCTCAGGACGTGCCTTTCACAGTCTGGTTCATCGACAACTTGCTGAGTGATATGAGCCGTCACGCGCTGGATGTTTTCCATCACCTCGACGGGCCGCTTGAAGATGATGTGATTGATCCGCTGCAAAATGAAGCGCACTGCTCCCGCTTCCTGGTGGAAGACAGCGCAGTACGTGTCATTGATATGGCCGCTGCCGTAGGGGGTGGCGCTTGCAAACTTTCCTCTGATTTGAAAAGCCCGCGCCACCGAGCCGACGTCGTGTTGCTGGATCATGGCCAGAGTTTTTCCGGATAGAGTCCCGCGCTGATCAGCTTGCCAATGTTATCGACAACGCTGGGGCGGTCTTCGCGATAGGTGACGCCAAACCAGGTGTCTTTTGAGCTGAGCACCTTGACGCGAGCCTGGCCAGCAATGACCAGCGAATTCACTGAGTTTGGCAGGTAACACTCGGATTTGAGTTCGGTTCCGCTGACTTGTAGAAACTTCTCAAAATCGCCCTGAAGCTGCGGGAAGACTTCAGGTGTGAGTCCCCACATATTCATCGAAACGAGTTCATCGCCGGTGAGCGGGGTAACCTGACCTGCAGCATCGGTATTTGTCGCGTGATCACCATCGGGGACGATGGAAGTCATCTCGACGACGCGTTCCAGCAGGTCATCAGAGCCGACACGGCAAATGCCGCGTGCGACGGAACCAAATTCTGAAAGCGTCTTGCGCAGGATGAAGCCCACCATGGCATAGTCTGTCGTGCCCGATTGCAAGTGCTGTGCCAAGACACGATAGCTTTCAGCGCCGTAGAAGTCGTCAGCGTTGATGACGGCAAAAGGCTCACGGACCGCGTCTGCGGCCATGAGCACGGCTTGAGTAGTCCCCCACGGCTTGGTGCGACCCTCCGGCACAGAGAATCCGGCCGGCAGTTTGCCTAATTCCTGAAAGACATAATCAACTGGAATACGCCCGGCAAAGCGGGAGCCAACAATTTGCTTGAACTGCTCTTCAATATCGCCGCGAATGATAAAGACGACTTTGCCGAACCCGGCACGAAGTGCATCAAAAACTGAATAGTCAAGGATCGTCTCGCCGTTGGGGCCAACCGGATCCATTTGTTTCAAACCACCATAGCGACTGCCCATGCCAGCCGCTAGAACAACCAAAGTAGGAGAAGTCATTGATTCCATATCCTCAGATTCGCAGGAATATCCGTTTCTTGTACATCCAGTAAAGCATGATCCAGTAGACCGTCATCACGGCGATGCCGAACATGAGCGGTTCAAGTCCCATTCCAAATATCTGAAATATCCGGTCGCCGAGGTGAATGTGGAGACTGCTGACGATGAACTCCTCCCAGAGATGCACCATCAAGTAGGCAGCGATTGAATTTGCTCCAACGACGACGAGCGGGAAGGCCCAGCGCCGCCAGGATTTGACCTCGATGAGCCAGGAGAAGACCACAAGGAACAAGAAGCAGACGCCACCGCTGAAAAGGGTCCATGCTGGTGTCCAGATGCGCTTGACGACGGGGCAGATGCCCGTAAAGTGAAGTATCGTACCCGCGAGTATAAGAAGTGTGCCAGCAATGAGAAAGCGCCGAATGGGAATTTTGGGAGCAGCAGCGCGGAACCATTCCCCTGCGCGAAGACCCAGGAGAATTGTGCCAAGCGTGGGAATGAAGCTCAGGGTGAGGTAACCACCCCCGTTGAATGTAAAACGAGAAGCGCGTGGAAGAATGTTGAGAAACCAGACATCAAAGGCCTGACCGAGATTACTGTTCTTGTTCCAATGGGAGGCGAAACCGCCAAAGTTATAGGGCCAGTCAGCCGGCACCCCCACCGCGGCGTAATCGAAATTTGCCCCGGGAGCGGGATAGAGCGCCCAGGCCAGCCAATATCCAAACAGAATCGTACCAAGAGAGATCCACTGCCACTTTGGCTTGGCATGCGCCAGCAGAAAGGCGAAAGTATATCCCAAGCCAATTTGTGTGAGGGTGTCTTCAAAGGTGAAATTCGTCTGCGGGCTGTTGATTGAGCGAAGAAAAATGCCCAGATAGATCAGCAAAAGGCTGCGCCAGAGGGTGTGCCCTAACTGTCGGCCAAAGCTCTCTCCCTTGCGCTGGCGACTATGGATGGAGTACGGAAGAGCAACGCCTGCGAGAAAGGTGAAGGAGGGCTGAATCATGTCATGCAGACCCATCCCTGCCCACTCGACGTGGGTCTGATTGTAAGCGAGGATGCGCCAGAAAACGCTTGCAGGGAAAGCATGAGCAACTTTGGCAAAATTGAGGATCTCGCCCATCATGAGCAGCATTACCAGGCCGCGGTAGGCGTCAACGGCGATATTGCGCTGAATCGGGGCGGCAACTTCCTGACGGGAAGCAAGCTGTTGCTTGTCCTCAGAGCGTTCCAGGTTGGTGTTGGTCTGCATTTTTTAGGATTGCCTCGAAGCTGGAAAGGTAGCACATCGCGTTCTGACCTTGCCAGAGGATATACGAAGACGCGAGGCCGGTAAACCATTACTGGACTCTTCTGGCTTGGCCAGTATATTTATCCAGTAGCAGAATTCAAGTGTCGGTCACTGGCTGTGCAACGGCAAGTTGAGATGACGGCGGGATTTACTGCACTAGGAGAGATATGAGCGAGGAAATGACTGATTCCCTGGATGCCCTGTCGCGGAGAAATTTTCTCCGTCTGGGTAGCCTGACTGCCGTTGGCCTAAGCCTGCCACAATTGCACGCCGAAGCCGCAAAACCACACGTCGCGAGCATGATCGGTGTAAGCTTTGCTCCTGTCAAAGATCCCCGGATCGGCATCATAGGCACCGGAGGCCGAGGAACCAGCCTGCTCGAGAACCTGCTCGCAGCCGATGTCAAGGTAGTAGCGCTCTGCGACGTTGTCCGCTCGAAAGCCGAACATGCTCAGTCGCTGGTGGTCAAAGCCGGGCAGAGTTCGCCAGAGCTGTATACAAGCGGAGACCATGCCTTTGAGTCACTTGTGGCCCGCGACGACTTGGATCTGGTGATCATCGCTACGCCCTGGAACTGGCATGTGGAGATGGCTGTCGCCAGCATGAAACATAGTAAACACACTGCCGTGGAAGTGCCGGCGGCAACCACAATCGAAGACTGTTGGAAGCTGGTCGACACCTCTGAACAGACCCGTCGCCACTGCATCATGCTGGAGAACTGCTGCTATGGGTTCAACGAGACCCTCATTCTCAGGTTAATCCACGAAGGCATGTTTGGTGATCTGCTCTATGGCGAAGGCGCATATGTTCACGACCTCCGCGACGAGCTCTTTTCAAATGCGGGCGAAGGACTGTGGCGACGAACTTTTCATACACTGCGTGACGGCAACCTGTACCCCACTCATGGCTTGGGTCCGGTAGCAAACTACATGGGCATCCAACGCGGAGACCGGTTCGACTATATCGTTTCGATGAGTACGCCACAGCGCGGTCTGGAACTTTATCGCAAGGAGCATGTGCCGGCCGGCGATCCGAAGTGGTCAGAAAAATATATCAATGGTGACATGAATACTTCTCTGATCAAAACTGCAAATGGCCTCACAATCACACTGAAGCACGACACATCAAATCCACATCCGTATGACCGTATTAACGTCATTGCTGGAACCAAAGGTGCATTTGCCGACTACCCGCCAAGGATCTATTTCGAGGGACAAACCGGAGGTGAGGCGTGGGGGAGCATCGATACGTGGAAGGAACATCAACACCCGCTCTGGAAGCAGGAAGGCGAGATTGCGAAGAAGCTCGGCGGACACGGAGGCATGGATTACATCATGCTCTACAGACTGCTGCAATGTATGAAAGACGGTCTTGTGCCGGATATGGATGTCTATGACGCGGCAGCGTGGTCTGCTCCCGGTCCGCTAAGCCGGGCAAGCGTTGCCAGCGGCAGTGCACCGGTGCACTTTCCTGACTTTACACGTGGACGATGGCAAGAGCGTAAGGCCTCTCAAATCGCTACGCAGAGTTAACTTTCCTATCGAACTCCCGGAACTCGATGGGCAGCTTCTTTTTTTGCAAAAGCTGCCCACATTCCCAACATCCTACTGTTCATCAGGCACGCTTTGATGTGGATACAATCGCAAGTGAGCAGTGGATACAACCCTTTCATCTGTGACACGAATCACGTTCACCCCAACGCCCTCGGTCTATCCTCCAGATGAAGCATCTGGAGGTTTCTATGAGCCCTGGAATTGCTGCTACCGCTGTCACTTCACATGAAACTGAGACCCTGTCTACCCTACTGAGTCTGGCTACCCTTCGTGATCCGAATGCACATGCCATCTCTTACTACTGCAGTTCAGAGCCATTTCCCGACAAAACACATACACACAAGCTCACAACGCTGGACCATCTGCTGCGCAGAGTCACGACTGATGGACCAACTGGACCGGATTACCTTACCTTTACAAACGATTTAACGCATGTAGTCACACTGGGCGAGAAAACGTCACTGAACTCGCCCCGCTTTCGGGCGATATTTGCCTGCGGTAGCCAGGACATCTGGCAAGAAGTGACGCTACCTGCGCTCGTATCAGAGTGTAGTCTCGAGATAGACAGATTCTTCCGTCTCGCCCCCTTGCTGCGAGCAATTCAAAGTTGTGAACCGCACTGCCTTGTTTTGACTGAACACGGTAAGGCGAGAATTTTGATGGTCCGGGGGCAGGAGATTGAAGAAATCGAAACACCGCTACCTCCGATTGATTTTCGGCCCAAATCCGTACCCGGCTTCTCACATCATATTGAGGGCAATCTCAGGGAACGCTCAAAAGCATTCATTCATGACTTGATCGTCAAGATCCAGCATGTCATGCAAGAGCACAATTGTAAGCATCTAGTAATCGGGTGTCGCAAGGATCTGTGGTCTGAGCTTTCACCCCAATTCCATAAAGCAAAGCTTAGTGCGATGATTGCCGGACATTTTCACTTGCCTTCATTTGAGATCTCCAGAGGAGAGGCCCTGAGCGAATCGCACGCAGTCATGGCCAAAGACCGGGAGCGCTTCTACAAGACTTTCTGGGAGAAGGTACAAGAGGAACCTCGGCAATTTGCACTCGGAGTCAACTCAGTCTTAAATCACCTTGAGTCCGGCCGGGTGCTTCAGCTGCTGCTCGGAAATCTCGTGGAAGCCCACGTCTCCGAATGTGCTGATTGTCAGGCATGGGCTATCGAAGAACGCACATTATGTTCCACGTGCGGAGGTGCGCGTGTGGCGAGGGTCCCTGCCGAAGAATTGATCTTGCGCAAAGCGCTGTCAACCGACGTTGAAATCTTTGCGCCAGAGCAGGCAACCGCAAAGCAATTTGGGCAAGTAGCGGCTTTGCTTCGATACTGAGAGTATGTTGGTAGTGACACTTATCACTGCCCGCTTTCATGATGAGGAATGATTGTTCATGCGACACGTGGGGTGACACCTGATATTCCATGACCGGTTAGACGCCGGTCGCAGGGTATCAAAGCAATCAAAGCATTATGCTGACTAAGAAGACGCATTAGTTCTCGGCATACCACGAGGTGGAGTGACTGTAGCGTTTGACATCGCTTCAACGCTCCATCTCCGTGTCGATATTTCTATTTCACACAAGCTGAGAGTACCCGGGCATAAAGAGCTAGCCTTTGGCGCTCAGGCGGCGGGCGATATCTTCACGAGCATATCATTGAAGCAACCCGAATAGCACCTGAGCAGATTGACAAGATCGCTACAGAGATAACATAACTTAGCACTTCCCGCGCACAACTCTACCGAATAATTCGAGCATCTGCTCACCGTGTCGGCCAAACTATCATCCTCGTGGATGATGGGATTGCTACCGGTGCAAGCGTATTCGCCCAAATAACGCCATTCGCAAGATGCAACCTGACAAGCTCATCCCGGCGGTATCTGTCGCGCCTCCTTCAATACGTATTTGGCTAAGAACCGTTGTTGACGAATCGAGGTACCCTTATTAACCAGAACTCTTCCGAGCCGACGGACAGTTTTATCGGAACTTCACAGAGGTTGCAGATGACGAAGTGATCGGTCTTCACAATCGCTCAGCAAAGCAAATTCGCACATAGCCTAGATCGACCAGGTCCCCCCTCATGTTTCCAGCACCAGAACACCCATTCCAGTTAATCTATACAGGCTAAGACTCTCGCACTTGCACAGGATTTAAGACCTTCTCTGAAACCACACACTTTACGCAGGTGTGATCGACGATACGCTTAAGACCGGGCACCTTGCTTCAGCAAGGAGAGCGGGAGTAAGACCCGTTTCGACATATGTCAACCAAAAGGACGCCCTTCTGGCTCCAAGAACAATCAAGTCGGCATTCACTCTGTTGGCAAGACTCAGAATCACTTCAGATGCTTTACCATGATCGACGATGTACTCCCGCTTGCAACCATCTAATGAAGTTTCAGGTATCAGTTTCTGGAGCGACTTAACCCAGGTTGCCTTGAGTGATTCCTCATTTGAGACTTCCTTGCCAGTGAGGACATGGCAGAGGTACAGCCGCCCACCACTCTCTCGGGCGATCGCGAATGCGTATCGAGACGCTTCCTTGGCCTCAGGGGACGAATCAGCCGCATAAACAATATTCCTGATCGGAAGCGGAATATCTGGAGGTTTTGACACATGGGGGCCGACAGTCATGACCGGGCACAGCGCACTGCGAATGATTTCCTCCGCGGTGGAACCCAGGACTATCTTAGCAACTCTACGCTTCGATGAGGTTCCTATCACTATTAGGCTTGCCTTAGAAGCGCTCGTTTCTTCTAGTAACAAGGCGGCAGGCGCGAAACCTTCAAGCGTCTTCCCGGTTACCTTCACCTCCAGAACTGCTTCCGCAACTAAATTCAAACCCTCAGCCGAAGATCGCCTGATCGCGTCAAGGGCAGGCCCAGATAAAACGTCAAAAGATGATGCGACAATCGACAGGTCAATCGCGTTTACAAGTTCCACTTCCGACGAGAATCGGCGTGCCAAAGCAACAGCATAGCCCGTCGCCACATCAGCTACAGGCGAGAAATCCGTCGCCACAAGAATCTTCTCGAATGTTACCGAAGTATCAGTATCCATATCACTCATGAAAGCACCCCCATACCACAATCAGCTATATCCTCAGTTTGTTCCGGATAGACGCCAGGATATTGAATATTCACTACATCCCTCGATATCTAACATGCACATGGTATCCCTTGCGAGTGTTGTAAAGTATGTACCAGACGAAATGATCTGAATAAGGGGAGGCTCAGCCTGGAAACGAGAATCTCCCGGCCGGTCATGGCCAAACCGCTGATCATGGTTGACGTGCGGACGGATATTCGTCTTACGATCCGGCATTTTCTCACCCGATTCACCAGTCGATGGCAACCTGTGATCCTGAGGCAACGAAATGTGACCCTGATTTGCACGAGGAGCCATCGGAATATGGAGTGTTAGAGATTGCTGTGCCAATACGGGGGCTATAACCACCCCAGGATGCGATTACAACTGGCGTAATAAGTCTTCCCACATTGAGTCTCCGTAATGGCTAGGCGTCTGCCCTAGATGATAGACCACATAACAAACAGGTGGCAGACCTATTCACTCCTTTCAATCATAGCCCCCAATGCGTAAACATGCCGTGACGTGCATCACCCCCAGAGCGAGATACGATTTCTGCTTAAAGAGACTCAGGCTCACGAAAGGATGTGAAATCTTCTGACACAACAGCAAGGATAAATGCAGTACGTGTGACCATTCTTTGGAAACAAAGCCTGGTTGCGACCGAAGCAAATGGCTGCTCACTTCTAAGCATCACGGGGTATTCGAACCTACCGGAGGGTTATTCATACAGCATTGCCCTCATGCACGCTGAATAAGAACCATCGTCGTCGACTATCGGAGTGATCGTTTCGACCATCATTTTGTATCTGTGAATCTTGACTACCTTAGCCGGCGCCAACGCAAGGGTGCTTACGTTGTCGGCTTCTGCAATTGTCAACTTATATTTTGCAAACACCTGCGCACGAACGTCCCTCTCAATTCCGTCACTCAAATATATAGGTACGGAACTGAGCAAACTACTGACGTAATATTCTGCGCAAGAATGCCATTGCACCTATTGCACTTACACCACTTATTTTGTCGAACTGTGTGCTGCGTCACAGATCTCGATGCAGATTAGGACTACCATGCTTGGCAGATGTTGAGAGGCTCAAAAGGAGTCTCCAGTGCGAACAATAGTGAGGTGTTGTCGATGAACAGCGACCTAAAATTGAAGAAACACGTAGAGGATGAATTGAGTTGGGAACCTAGTGTGGATGCGGCCGCGATCGGGGTCGGCGTGAAGGATGCGATTGTAACGTTGTCAGGCCATGTATCAAGCTTCGCCGAAAAGCACGCTGCAGAAGCGGCTGTTATGCGAATCCACGGTGTAAGAGCTTTGGCTAACGAACTCGAAGTAAGGCTTTCGGGCGACAGTCACCGGGAAGATGACGATATCGCGCGAACAGCTGCATTTGCGTTGAATTGGAATAGCTCCGTTCCAAAGGACCGGGTGAAAATTAGCGTATCCAATGGAATCGTATCGCTTGAGGGAACCGTAGACTGGAACTTCCAACGAGTCGCCGCCGAAAAGACCGTAAGTCACCTCATGGGGGTGAAGGGAGTGAACAATCTGCTCACCGTGAAAGCAGTTCCCATGCGCACGGACGTCAAATCTCAGATTGAATCCGCGTTGAAGAGGAACGCAGAGGCACATGCGGATCATATCCAGGTTACTATCAGCGGCAGCAAGGTCATACTATCTGGAACCGCTGAGACCATGAGTGATCGCTTCGCAGCTGAAGTGGCGGCTTGGAAAGCACCGGGTGTCTCGATGGTTGAGAACGACATCGAGGTCTCTTCGTTTGCTACCTTGACCGGTGTGATTTAGGTATAGGTATGCTTGTAACACTCCTCTTCTAGTTGAACAAAGACTTTACCCGTATGGGCGCCCAGCCCCATACATCTGTATTGCAACGACTCTTGAATACTCAGCCGCCGCAGCATTGATTCGGTAACCAACTATCGTCTGATCCCCAGCAACTGCGGTGGGTCCGCCTTCATTGGTCTCAACGAAATAGGCACCGCTGGCCAGGGAGAATCGCATGTGCTCCTCAGCTCCAAATGATCCAACGCCCTGGGCATCGATGTTTTCGCTTGCCGGAGTCGGCGTAACATATTGGAAGAAATGGCCCTGGTATTGCTCTTTGGGCGGATAGTAAAACGCGAAGAGCGCCGTCGTGCCTTTGAATCCTCCGTGAACATAACGGTGCCGCACCGGCTTATCGCGCCATTCGTCCACATCGACGTATGGATCTTTGAACTTTGGGTCTGACAATCCCTGAACCGCAGGCTTGGGTGTGTCGTCTGGTACTTCAGCCTGGATAACTTCTGTTGATGTAACCATGCCCAGCGACACAACCGCCATCAGCAAGAGTTTGCTGAGTGGGTTTACGCATGCCATAGCTCGGGATCGGCGATTCGGCATCAAAGTCTGCATTAGAACTCCTTGTCAACTTTCTGAACTTTTCTTGATAGGGAAGGTCTTTGACCGCTTGAGGAGATGAAGCGCCGCTCGGCAATACCTGCGTTATCGCAGACCGATGTAGCAGAGAAGCGGCGGCGGTGAAACCACCACTTGCAATTAGACTCCGTCTAGTGATCATCAAACACTTCTGACATAAACCGTCTTTACAGCGCTTACACTTGAGATGAATCATCGACTCCTAAACGTTCACGACAGTAACGATGACTGGCATGAATGTCAGTGCGCCTCGGCCGCGGCCGACTGCTCCTTCGTGCTGGGGCGCCGCATCAAGAACGGCAGTGGAACAAGTACCAGAACAAGGAATCCGAGAACCCAGAATGCATTTTTGAAAGCCAGGACCGTAGCCTGGAGGTCGACCTGAGCGGAGAGCTGAGCCATTGCTTTGTGCGAAGATTCAGTCGCGCTATGGCCTATTGAAGCGAAGTTGTGGGACATACCGTTCAACATGCGAACGAAGAAAGGGTTGCCATTATTCGTATGTGAAGTCAGGTTTGTGCGCTGAATCTGGCGCTGTCGGCTGAGAAAGTTGCTGAGCAGCGAAACACCGATCGCGCCGCCCATATTGCGAGTGAAATTACTGATGCCCGAAACCTGATTGAACTTTTCACGCGGCACGCCTACGTAATTGAGCGTACTGATCGGAATGAATATGAGCGGTATACCTATCACCTGCAAAACGCGATAAGATACCAAGGTCCCAAAGTCTATGCCGTAGAAGATCCCAGTCACGTGAAAGAGGCCGGCGGCTGTGCACGCAAATCCAATAGAGATGATGACGCGGGGATCAAACTTCTGAGAGAGGATGCCGGCAACGGGCATCATCACAGCCAGTGCGATCCCGCCGGGCGATAGCGCCAGACCGGCCAAGCCGGCAGTGTAGCCAAGGCTGTTCTGTACAAACTGTGGCAGAAGAATCGTGCTGCCATTGAGGACCATTCCAAGTACGAAGCTAAACAAAACCGCGGTTGCGAAGTTCCGATTCTTTAGAAGGCGCAGATCCATGATGGGATCTTCATGGCGTAGTTCATTGATGAGAAGAGCGATAAGAGCGACGATTGAAACACCCAGGCATATCGAAATCGTCTGTGACGAAAGCCAGTCATTCTGCTCTCCTTTATCGAGAACGAATTGCAGAAAGCCGACGCCCACAACGATGAGTCCCATGCCAAGGTAGTCAACTCTTTTCCTCAAGCGACGAAGATTTTTCAAATAGATAGGGTCGTGTACCACGCGGTTGGTCAGCACGAGAGAGAGGATGCCGATGGGTACATTGATAAAAAAGATCCAATGCCAGTTGTAGTTGTCCGTGATCCAGCCGCCCAGTGTGGGGCCAATCGCGGGGGCTACGACGACAGCCATGCCATACATAGCGAATGCCATGCCTCTCTGCTTGGCTGAAAAAGTGTCGGCGAGGATAGCTTGTTCGGTCGGCCCGAGGCCTCCTCCGCCTGCTCCCTGAAGAATGCGAAAAACGATCATCATGGGAAGGCTGGTGGCGAAGCCACACATCAATGAACTGATTGTGAATATGGCAACAGAAGCCATGTAAAAGCGCTTACGCCCAATCACGTTAGAAAGCCATCCGCTCATCGGCAACACAATCGCAGTAGCGACCAGGTAGCTTGTAATGACCCACGTGCTCTCGTCCGGACTCGCTCCCATCGTGCCTGCCATGTGCGGGAGTGCCACGTTGGCGATGGATGAGTCCAGCACCTCCATAAACGTGGCCAGAGTCACCGTCATGGCGATGATCCATGGGTTGATCGCGGGGCGAGTTGTGGAGATCGGTGCGCTTTGGTGAACTGTTACCGATCCCGATTCCCGTCCGGACAAGGGCAAGCGTACTGCTGCCGTGGGCGGCGGAGAGCCGCCACCTTGCGCCAACATAAGCGTCGGAGAAGCGCTCAATAGAGCGAGCGCTCGCCAGCATCGGCGCCATTGAATTCCCGTTGAATTTCTTGTCGTCAAATCCATATCACATTCATGGCAACGAAAATCTCTCAGTTGCTGAGGCAATACTGGTGAGCATCGGTTCAGATTGAACCGTTCGGGTGAGCTATTCAGTCTCTGGTGTGTTACTTCGAGAGCGCGGCCGTGAAATCACCCTCTACGCCAAACTGCTCAACACTCACGGTTCCTGAGATCTTGCTCGCAGCAGCATCCAGCGTTCCCAGGTACTTCACGGTTAAAGGCGAACCGTTGTATTCGGAATCGTAAGACCAGGTCACTTTTGTTCCATCGACCTTCCCAATAGCCTTCCCTTCGCCGTTATCCGTCTTGCAAGTGCCGGAGATGTCATTGTCTTTCTGGGTCAACGTGCATCCGATTCGACTCGTCCAATCATCGAAATCGCACAGCGTAGTGATTCTGCTCGGCGAGCCTACGCTTCCCGGATGTCTGATGTCGAAGACAGTCTCTCAGCGGCTTACGCAATCTATTTTCAAAGCTCGAACAGGAACAGCTTAAAGCCAAGACTGATGGCGAATTTAACGCACTCGGTGCTTAGAGCTTCGGTAGCGGCATGGTTCACAGGCGAGTGCCAAGACCTGTCTGCTTCGACAAAGAAGGCATTCAGTTTCCTGAATCTCCTCATCTGTGATTCCGATGGTTCCACTTCTCTGAAGAAACCCATAAGGGCTGGAAGAGACTCTGCCGGTCTGAAGCCATCGCGAAAATCTGCAAAGAGAGTCTTGGCGCAACAGGCCTCACGATAGACGGCGTTGATCCCCCCGCGACGGCAGTCGATACTGCGGGCTCATACCCGCGACGTCTGCCGTGACACTTATCAAGGCGATGCTCCGTCACGGTTCATTTTGATCGTCGGCATGTAAAGCTTTGCAGACCTATGCGGGCGGCATTCTGGTTTTCTTCCGAAACGCTTCAGCAGAAAACCATTGGCATAAAGGGTTGAAAATCGCAATCAGCGCCAAATAATATCCCTCTCCATTGGCACTCAATGCCAGTTTATGTACGGAGTGATTCCCCAAAAAGGAACAATTTACGGGCAGATTTGGTTCGCCTTCTGTTCCAGGTAGTGGAATTCTGCTGTCGCACCGGCCCGTAGGAGGCAATTCAAATGATGACGGAAATTACACTCAGCATTTCCCGCAAAGCGTTCCCGCTGCCAGACAATTCGGTCGATTCCGCTCCCGCAGCCCATCGGCTTCCCCGCTTGCAAATATCTCGATCTCATCTAGTAGCCGTCAGCGCCAGAGTATGTCGCGCGTTGCCGGTCAGCCGCACCGGCACCCACCAGATTCATGGCACCGCATTCGAGTTCCTTCGCAATGCTTTCGTCAACGCAACGAACAAGTTCAGCCCAATTCCTGACACCTTGAAGAGGAATCAATTTGGATTTGCTCTCGGCGCTCCAATTCTTCGCGATAAGCCGTTCGCGTTCGCTACGTACCAGGCCACGCCCACACATGGTACGACCGACGGCGTCGGATATTACCCAACGGCGCTGGAGCGTGAAGGAAACTTTGGAACCTTTCAGATTCCGTCTTATCTTATAAGTCCGGCTGCGCAGAAGATTCTCCAATACCTCCCCGTCGGGGCACCGGGTACGGGCATAGTCAATTCCCAGACGCCACAAATCACAAACGACCAGCAGGGCTTGATCAAGTTTGACTACAACTTCGCAAACCACCGCATTTTTGCGCGCGGTTTCTACGACCCCTACAACGTGGCAGCCACTTCGCCCGACGGTCCGTATCTGCTGGCTGGCGAACAAAGCGGCTTGGTCATTCCATGGCTTTCTGAGGCTGTGGGAGACAACTGGAGTCTAGGCGGCTTTAGCCTGCAAACGACCGCTTCCTT
Organism: uncultured Acidobacteriota bacterium; assembly: GCA_903832055.1. Classification (GTDB taxonomy): domain Bacteria; phylum Acidobacteriota; class Terriglobia; order Terriglobales; family Acidobacteriaceae; genus Acidicapsa. The sequence goes on from CAILAC010000002.1 coordinate 249,454, forward strand.
CACGCGAGCGCTAGCATCGAGCACTGTTGCTAAGCAGGACTTGAGCTACAGTAACCTGGGACTCACCGGATTAAGCGGTTATCGTTGATCCCGCATGGTACGACAGCGAAACCCAATGGAACTTGTGAAGCTAAAGGGAAGCAGCAAGCGAAGCAAGAAGCCTCAAATCCTCACTCCTGAGAAATTTCAGGAGCTGGTTTCAATTCTCCGTGAACCATACAAAACGATGGTGATTGTCGCGATGTGTACTGGGATGCGGGTATCAGAGATTTTGGCACTTCGCTGGGAAGATATCGCCCTCGAAGCCGGATCGATGATGGTTCTGCAAGGAGTCGTCAACGGGCGAATTGGTAAGGTAAAGACCGAAGCGTCGAACGATGAAGTTCCTATTGACCCTGCGTTTGCTCAAATTCTGCTCAGTCAGAAAGGCGACCAAACAACCGGACTCGTTTTTCAATCACCTGTCACCGGAGGCTGCTTTTACGCGGGGATGATCCAGCAGAAAGTCCTGATTCCAGCCGCCAGGAAAATTGGCCTTTCGGGTATCGGTTGGCACACATTCCGACACACCTACCGGTCGTTTCTGGACGAAACGGGAGCGCCCATCGGTGTGCAACAAAAGCTGATGAGGCACAGCAACGTTGCAACAACGATGAACGTATATGGAAATGCAAGTCTGCCTTCGAAACAGAAGGCAAATTCAAAGGTTGTTCAAATGGTGATTCCGCAAAATGACGCTAAGTCCGAGCCTTTAGAGGCTACGGGCTGATTTTCTGTGGGGTTCTGTGGGGTTGGAAATGCAACGAAAGTCTGTAAGTTGTTGATTTTATGGCTCCTCAGGTAGGACTCGAACCTACAACCCTTCGGTTAACAGCCGAATGCTCTGCCATTGAGCTACTGAGGAGTGATGCACACTACTGGTCCGGGCGAACCACAGCGACCTTCTAAAAATATCAAACCCAGCCCGTTGCGTCAAAGTCCGAGTTGTCTCCCACCTGGAAGGTGGTACGTCATCGGCTGCCTGGACCCCGCCGGGACCACAATTTGGACCTGGTCAGGCGGCAGGCCCCTCTTCGTTGGACTGGTGCGCAACCACTGCACTCGCCGCTTTAGCCCCCGTCACCAGTGCCCCCTGGATCGAAGCCGATCCCACGTAATCCCCGCACAAAACAATGCCGATATCAGAAGGAGCCGGCCGCTCCCCCTGGAAGGTCGACTGCATTGGCAGCGCGTGTGCAATCGGGTAGCCTGCCAAAGCGCCCCAGGCATTCACTTGATTGCCAAACCAGCGCCGCATCTGCGTTCGCACATCTGCCTCGAGCATCTGCATTGCCTGGTCGCCCTCAGGAGCCATGCCAACCACATTGGCGCAGATCAGATGGCCACCTGCTGGCGCGTAGCTTGGAGAAACCAGGCTCATTACCGCCAGGTGGTTCACTGGCCCCGCCGTTGGCCCATCGCCGTTGAGCACCACTACCGGCTCATCTACCGGTGACTGCGGGGCTGTGTAGTAGATCGTCGTCGTCCGGTTCCAAACCCTCGCTGGCGCCGCACCAGGCTTGCGCACTCCTGCCAGCAGCCCTTTGGCTTCCTGCTCTCCGGCCGCCATTACGAGTTGCGCCGAACGCAGGCTACTCGACTTGCCGGCCTGATCCATTTGCACCAGCCAACCCGTCTTTGTCTTCTGGATTCCCGTCACCCTGGCGCCGCAGGTCAACATTCCCGCTGGCAGACCAGCCGCCAACTGTGCGGGCATCTGCTCCATCCCAAGCTCTGGCACCGCAGCATGCCCGGTTGCAAACATTTTGAAGAGCCATCGAAACCATCGCGCTGAACTGCTCAAATTACGCTCGAGGAAAATTCCCCCAAAGAACGGCTCAAAGAACTTCTCGATAATCGCCGTCGAAAAACCAGATCTCCGCAGAAACTCCCGCGTCGTCTCCTCAGGAAAAGCCAGTAGTTGCGCATCTGTCGCATGAACGCATTCCTGTCGAAGCCTGCGCACCCGCAACTTGTCGCCGATCGGGACAATCGGATCAAACGCAAACGACAAAGCCTTCTGTAGTTCGCGGTAAGGGTCAGCAAAACGATGAAAGCTCCCCGCCTGCCGTACCAGTGCTCCGGGCAAGAAGTTCCTAAGCCTGAGCGCGTCGTAGTCCAATACGCGGCGCGCCTCAGGATATTCGGTAAGCAGAACCTGAAAGCCTCGGTCCAGGCGGAAGCCGTCTACGATATCGGTCCGAACTCTGCCACCGGGCGCATCCGCCGCCTCAAGCAAGCGCACCCTAAGCCCGGACTCAGACAGTTCGCGCGCACAAGCCAGACCAGCCAGTCCAGCGCCAACGATCACAGCATCGAATTCCATCTCAGGCTTGAGGGCAGCCTGACTCACCGTTGAAGTAGCCACAGCCTGAGTATACGACTGCTTCGGTTCCCTCCGAAGACCAGGCTGATGATTGGCAAGGACAATCGCATCAGGGGAAAGTGCAGTTTTGATTACGAAAGTGCTTTCAAAATGAGTACCGTTCGTGGCAAAAAAGGGGGGGGGGTGGGGTATTTCGCGACAATTTAACGCTATCCTTCTGATTAAGCGAGGCTTACGAGGTGGTTACCTGGCGTAATTTGTGCGTTTTTGTACCACTTTGACTGTACTTTTGAGGCATTTTCTGGAAAGACCTGGCAAATTGCGAGGGTGGGAGATGCACTGATACCCCAAAAACCTGGGCAGGGTTTGCGACGGAAAGCGCGGTGCCACTGACGCTTCCCATCGAGTCTCACCAGTGTACGTCGCATGCGGATAATTCTACGCAATCGACTTTTGAGCGAACCAAACAACGGATCTGCGCCATTGACGCGCCTGTGGTCATTGATATGAGGTAACCAAAGCATCACGTTGGCCGGTCCGAAGGACCACGGATCGGAGACAAAAGCGGCATTTCAAAGAGAGCACCGAAGCCGCATTCTGATGAAGCAGACATTTCAATGCTGTGAATTCAGGAGAGCTACACCAGTGAGAATTCAATCCATACTCAAGAAGCTTGCAAAGGACGAAGGGCAAGACCTGGTCGAATACGCCCTGGTCGTTGCTCTGATTGCTTTTGCAGCGACCGCAGGCGTCAAGAGCCTGGCGACCAAGGTCAACTCGGCCTACACCAACATCGGGACCAACCTCAGCTCCAACGTCACCTAGCCCAGACGTCGGATCAATACAGCAGAGCAGCCACCCGATACGAAGTAAACGACTGCCCTGTGCCATCCCCTTGTGCAGCACACGCGCCGATCGCAGCCGCAGAATAGCGCCCGCTCGCCAACTCCCGTGCAAGTTCCGGTGGCAATTTGCCTATCTCCGCGCTCTGCCAGCGCATCAAAAACCGCGCTCGCTGCCCCGCAGTCCCGACCTTGTCTCCGGCACAATAGCGCCGCGCATTGCTCAAGTCAGCCGCATCCGCAGATAGAGCCATCCCCTGCGTCTGCAACATCGACCCGACCTTGGCCTCTACCTGGGCGGGCGAAAGCTCTGCAACGCCCTGCGCGTAGTCTGCAACCGCATACAGCACCCCGCGCGCCTCAACCACCGCCACTCCAATCCGGTCAATCCGCGGATTCAGCAGATTGTCATGATGCCCCTGCGAGTGCATCCACCCATCGTGAATCTGCGCTGCCGACTGCCCCGCGGCTATATTTTCTTCAATCAGGCTAAATCGCGCCCCTGCCCTGTTGGCTCTCTCGGGCAAGTCAAGTTCGCCCCCATACCGATGCGCGATCGGGCCCTCGGCTGCCATCCGCTCCGCATGAGCGCGAGCAGCAGCAGCCAGCGCCGCATCCCACTGCAACCTCGCAACGCCAGCCTCCGCTCGCGACTCATTCGCCAAATTCATCAGCGTGCGCTCCCGCGCGTCCTGACCCCATGCTGAACCGAGCGCCAGCATCAGCATAAAAACCAAGATGGGTGCCCGAAATCTCACTCCTGAGATGTGAATCGACATATTTCCTTGGCCTGAACAACGCTCAAGGTCTCGCCTGAAACCACGAATCATCCTCTCCGCCTCTCACTACACACACCTAAACCCTAACCCTCAGCCAATGTCTCGCGCTATTCTCAATCCAGCAATGAACTTTGTTTTCCAAGTCCTAGCCCAGGTCAGCACCCTGGCCCGCCGCCAGCCCCTCGCCGCCGTGGGCCTTGTGATGCTTGCGCTGTTTGTCTTCGCAGGCCTGTTTGCGCCGATCCTTGCCCCGGCTAACCCCGCGAGTATTGACCTCTTGCATCGCCTCCAGGGACCGAGCGCCCAGCACTTGTGCGGCACGGACGAGCTCGGCCGCGACACGCTTTCCCGGCTGCTGTGGGGGGCGCGACTGTCGCTGACTGTTTCTGTCTCCGTCGTAGCCATTTCGCTGGCATTAGGCCTGGCCATCGGCGGCCTTGCCGGCTACCAGAGCAGCCAATTGGGGGGATGGATCGACCACTTCCTGACGATCTTTCTCATGAACACATTCCTCGCTCTGCCGGGCATCCTGCTGGCAATCGCCTTTGCCGCGTTTCTCGGTCCTGGCTTCCAGAACCTGGTGCTCGCTCTCGCCATCGGCGGATGGGCGGGGTACGCCCGCCTCGTCCGCGCTCAGGTGCTGGCGGTAAAAGAGCGCGAATACGTCGAGGCGGCGCGCGCGCTGGGAGCGAGCGGCCCGCGCATCTTTTTCAAGCACATTCTGCCGAACATGATGCAGCCGCTGCTCGTTCAGGCCGCGATCGGCATGGGCGGAGTGATCCTCGCTGAAGCGACGCTAAGCTTCCTCGGCCTCGGCATCCCTGCGCCTGCACCGAGCTGGGGATCGATGCTGAACGACGCCCGCGCACACCTCTTCGACTCGCCGCACCTTGTCCTCTTCCCCGCCCTTGCCATGGCTCTCGCCGTGCTGAGCTTCAACTTTGTTGGCGACGCGCTCCGCGACTACCTTGACCCGCATACGCGCATTCAGATGGGGCTCTAGCGATGCGGATCGGCGTGCTTTCCGACACTCACGGCCTGCTTCGCCCCGAACTGCTGCCTCTGCTCGAAGGCAGCGACCACATCCTCCACATCGGCGACGTTGGAAGCCCGGAAATCCTCGCCACGCTGGCTCGGGTCGCCCCGGTCACCGCCATCCGCGGCAATGTTGATAGCCACGGGCCTTGCGCGAACCTGCCTGAAATCGAGGTCGCATCGCTCGCCGGACGCGACTTTTACATGCTCCACGACCTCAACCAGCTCGACCTCGACCCCGCCGCCGCGGGATTTGCTGCCGTGCTGAGTGGACATAGCCACCGCCCGGTCATCGAATGGAAACGCGGCGTACTCTACCTCAACCCCGGCTCGTGCGGCCCCCGCCGCTTTAATCTCCCTATTACCTGCGCCCAGATCATCATTCCGCAATCTGGCCCGCTCGAAGCCAGGATTCTGTATCTTCCTGTTTAAGCCGACGCGAGTCCGAGCTTTTCAAACTACACACTCACATTCACACTTGCCCTTGCCCCTCTGCTAAACTCCGCCCATGCGCTTTTTCAAATCAGCATTCGTGGCCGCCTTTGCAATTGCCCTGCTTGCCCACGCCGTTGCTTCACCGGCACAATCCCCAGACCTCATTCTCTTTCACGGGACGATACTGACCGGCGAAGGCCTTGCGGAAGGCAAACCCAAGATCGTCTCTGCCCTCGCGACTGCCGGAGGCAAGATTATTGCCGTCGGTGCGGATGCAGAGATCAAAGCTCTTGCTGGTTCGCAAACCAAGCTTCGCGACCTGCATGGGGCTTACGTGATGCCCGGCCTCAATGATGCCCACACCCACCTTGGCGGCGCGGGCCAGACCAAGCTGAACGTGGATCTCACCGGCTCGAGCTCTTTGAAAGAGATGATTCAGCGCATCGAGGCCAAGGCGGCCACCAGCCCCGCCGGCCACTGGCTCACTGGCGGTGGATGGGACCACACTCTCTGGGCGGACAAGACCCTGCCAACCCGCCAGGACCTCGACAAGGTGACTGGCAACCATCCGACTCTGCTCGAACGCATCGACGGCCATATCGCAGTCGCCAACACCGCTGCGCTCAAAGCCGCCAACATCACAGGCAAATCGGTCGCCCCCCAGGGCGGCAGCATCGACCTCGACTCGGCAGGCGAACCCACCGGCATTCTGCGCGACACGGCAATGGAGGAGTTCGAAAAAGTCATCCCTCCGCCCTCGCACGAGGACCGCAAACAGGGCCTCTCGCTCGCTATCGCCGACGCCCTGGCTCACGGGCTCACCAGCGTTCAGGACAACTCTGACTGGCAGGATTTCCTCGTCATGGAGGAATTGGAAAAAGAGGGCAAGCTGGGCATTCGAATTTCGGAGTGGCTTCCTTTCGCCGCTCCCCTTGCAGAACTCAAGACCATGCGCGCCCACCACGACGCCCAAGACCCTATGCTGCATACGGGCATGCTCAAGGGGTTCATGGATGGAAGCCTTGGCTCCCGCACCGCTGCGATGAAAGCGCCTTACGCGGACGACCCTAAAAACTCTGGCCTCGCCCGCTATGACCAGTCCAAACTCAACGCGATGGTGTTCGAACGAGCTCAAGCAGGATTTCAGATTGGCTTCCACGCGATCGGCGATGAGGCAGCCGCGATGGCACTCAATGCATTCGCGCAGATTCCTGCCGACCGCCAGCCAAATTCCCGCAATCGCATCGAGCACGCCCAGATTGTTGACCCAGCCGATATTGCCCGATTCGCCAAGCTCGGCGTCATCGCCTCGATGCAGCCCAACCACCTGCTGACTGACATGAACTGGGCCATGGAACGGCTTGGCCCCAAGCGCGCCGCAACCTCTTACGCGTGGAAGGCATATCTGGACGAGGGCGTGCCCCTCGCGTTTGGCACTGACTACCCGGTTGAGCCGGTCACGCCCTTCCGCGGCCTCTACTCTGCCGTGACCCGCGCGAACGAAGCAGCAACCATGACTTACTTTCCTGAAGACAAACTCTCCAGGACACAGGCTCTTTACGCCTATACCCAGGGCAGCGCCTACGCCGAATTTGCTGAAAAGCACAAAGGCAAGCTCGCCCCCGGCTACGACGCGGACTACATCCTGCTCGACCGCAACCTGCTGACCTGCCCCGCACTTGAAATTCTGAAGACCCAGGTGCTTGAAACCGTGGTCGCCGGCAAGACCGCGTATCAGGCGCGCCCGTGAAGCTCCGCGCCTACCTACTCATGCTCTTCACCGTGGCCGTCTGGGGCACGACGTTTGTACTCGTCAAAGATGCCCTCGCCGACGCGACACCGCTGGCCTTTAACCTGGCCCGCATGATCCTTGCTTTCATCGTGCTCGGCGTCATCTACCACCGCCACTGGCGCGAAATTACCCGCAAACAGCTCCTGGGCGGGGCTGTTGTCGGCTTTTTCCTCGCCATGGGTTATCAGTTCCAGACCGCCGGACTGGTGAAAACAACGGCGTCAAAATCGGCATTTATCACCGGCATGGTCGTCGTACTTGTTCCACTGCTGTCGGCCATCCGCTTCCTGCGTCCGCCGGGCGCGAAGGCTCCCCACTGGAATGCATACATCGGCGCGATTCTGGCCTTCAGCGGCATCCTTTTGCTGACCCTGCCAGCCACTGCGGCGGGGCTGCTGCCCGACTTCACTTCAGTGAACCTGGGCGACGTGCTTTCGTTTGGGTGCACCATTGGATTCGCCTTCCACTGCCTTGCGCTCAGCCACGCCTCGCCCCGGATTCACTACCAACCGCTCGCTCTGCTGCAAGTCGGCTTCTGTGCGCTCTTCATGGCGCTCTCGATGCCGCTTCTTGAGCATCCTCACTTGAACCTGACGCCGCGCCTCGCCATTGCTCTGGCCGTTGCCGCCGTATTGGCTACCGCAGCCGCTTTCTCAATCCAGAGCTGGGCCCAATCCATTCTGCCTGCGACTCACACGGCCTTGCTGATGACCATGGAGCCAGTCTTCGCCTGGATCACGTCTTACCTAGTGATGGGCGAACGCCTGGGACTTCGCCCAGCCTCCGGTGCCCTGCTGATACTCACCGGAATCGCGCTGACAGAACTCATCCCACAGCCCCACGTCCCTACCGCCCACGAAGCTTGAACCGACCCAGTTGCACCTGCCGAACAGGTTTGGAGCCCTCATTTCGAAGGCTCAGTTTTTCGAAGCAACGGCAAACTCTTTAGAACGTAAATCGCGCCCCAAACTGAAACTGTCGTGGCGTGTTAATCGTTCCATTAATCTGGCCAAAAGCTGCTGCCTGATCAGGCTGGGTGAGCACAGCGTATGCGTTTGGCGTATTCGGCATTCCGAGTTGTGCCCGGTTTGCAACGTTATAGGAGGAGATATCTATCCGCAGACTTCTCGCATCGCCAAACGAAATCTTCTTGTACACCGATATATCCAGATCCTGCGCCCCCATCGTGCGGACGTGGTCAAGATACGCCGGCGCTGAACCCGCAACGAACGGATTCGGCGCACCTCCGCCTTCGGTTCCCGGTACAACAAAGCAGCTTGAACTGAACCAGGAAGTGGCAGAATGTTTTGCACCCTTGCTCGGATCGCACACCAGGTTAGAGCGCTGGTTAAAGTAAGACGGTTGGATTCCCGATCCCGGCGAAGCAATCGGAACACCTGTACTGAGATAGAGAATCGCGTTCCCCGTCCAATCACCCAGCACAACATTTGCAGCACCATGCAGATTCACCGCGCGCCCCTTGCCCACTGGAAGATCGTAAGAAGCTGAACCAGTGAACTGATACTTGATGTCCTGCGGACTTACGGAGTGTTCCAGCTTCAGGTTCTGCCAGTCCTGCGCCCCGCCAAGGTGCGCACCAACAAAGCCAAGCGGAGGATTACCGTCATCTGTCATCAGCTTTGCCCAGGTAAAGCTCGCGAGTGCGGTGAAGTGACTTGTAAGTCGCTTCTGCACCTTCGTTTGCAAAGAGCTGTAGTCTGAATCGCCTCCAGGATAGCCGTGAACGTTCACCCCGTTTCCTGCGCCATAACTACCATTGCCAAACTGGGGATACTTTTCGAGTGATACAAACAGTGGTACCGTCGCAGAGCCGTAGTTGGCGTTGGTCGAAGGAAGAATCGCTGCCCACTGATTGGGTACGGTCGCATTGATGAGGTCAGACTTATATTTGGCAATTGTTGCAATATCCAGTTGATTCAGATCTGCATTGCCCAGCGGCAAAAACAATCCGCGGCTACCTACATACCCCACGCTCACAATCACCTGATGTGGTAACTCATATTCAAGGCCAAAGTTGAAGTTATAAGTGGATGGCGTACGCTGTGAATGCAGAACCGTATTGAGAGTGTTACCAAGGTTGTTGCCTAATCCCGTTGGATTGGTGAGCAATGGCACAACGCCATTTGGAAATGGATTGCTCAGTGAATTGATCCCGGTGATGCTGGCCGCAGGACTGCCATCGGCCGCGCCCACACAGGAGGAGGTACCGTTATAAACAGTATTTCCGTCTGCGTTGTAGCAGGTTGCGTTCCACTGCGTGTACGATGCAAATCCATCGCTGTTCTGCCCAGCACCAGCAACCATCTGCGTACTGGGTCCGTAGTAGAATCCCGCGCCGCCGCGAACAACCAACCGTGGACTTAGTTGCCAGGATGCACCAAGACGAGGACCAAAATCTCCGAGATTTGCAGAGAAAGGTGAGCGGTGGCTGCCGTTCACATAGACTTCTGCGCCGGTATACGAAACGCCGCTTAGAGCGCTTGATGCCGACGGGTCGAAGTATTCCAGGCGATTATGGCGCTCCGTGCGCCCGCCAAAGATATCCCAACGCAAGCCAGCAGTGATCGTCAGTGTCTTGGTTGGATGATATGTATCTTCAAGGAAAGCCGCGTAGTACGGACTTGCTTCAGCTGCAAAGATATCTTTTGACAGATTGGGATAGTTGCCTGACTCTGTACCCGGAACCGTACCTATGCCCGCGAGCAGAGAAGCAAAGTCACTTCCCCCGCCACCATTGGTGGTGGATTGGTCGGTTCCTGATAAGTCAAAGGTGTATGAACCGGAAGGGGCAATGGGCTGCCCAACATTGAGGAATCGCTTGAGATACTCGACTCCAGTGCTGATCTCGTGCTTACCGAGTACTTTTGTGATCGCCACGCTTACATCGCTGTTCTCACTGGCATACTGAAACGTGTTGTAATTTGCCGTGCCGCCCACGCCACCGCCCACGTCATTGAATGTTACAAAGGGGAGCAGCTTGTACACCTCTTCTGACGCAATCGAGGACGGGAAGCCAATCGAGGTAATGTCAAAGCCTACCTGACGTGGATCACCGCCCTGATTTTCAAAGTGGCGTGTGAACGAGTAACGCGTCTGCAGCACCGTTGTCGAGTTCAGCGTGTAGTCATCGGCCACGAGGATGTTGCGACCATTGGTGATGTTCTGCGCGTAATTCAGGTCCCACATATTGCCAAACGCATTGAAGGTCGACGTGAACAAGCGGTCAAAGGAAAATCGCCCAAAGATGCGCTGCTTTTCGCTCTGCGCCCAGTCCACGCGCACATCAAATCGCTGCGCGGTGGTTGGGTCCAGGCCCGGTGCGTAGAAGTTATTCAAGGCCCCTGTCGTATCGGTGTCGCAGGTGGCTGGATTGACGTTGCACTTTGGCATTTCAGAGAGAAATTTAAGACCGATTGGATTGGGGTTGGCAATCCTGTTATTCAGAAATGGCTGGCGCGTCCCTGCATTTGGACCCGTAGTAATGTCTGGCTGGGTGGGGTCGTAGATGGTAAAGCTGTCTGCTGAGAAATCCCCGGTTCGCTCTGCACTCGTTGGTACGGTAAAGATGTTTGAACCGTCAAACAACTGCTGCTGCGTTGCCTCGTAGTCGCCGAAGAAGAACAGCCTGTTGTGCAGGATGGGCCCGCCAATCGCGCCGCCCTCCTGGTAGCGATGAAAGGATGGTGACTTGTTTGGGGCACCATTTTGTAACTGACTCTGCTTGTTGAAGTATTCATTTGCAGCGAATACATCAGGCCGGAAGACGCCAAAGACATCGCCGTGAAACTGGTTGCCTCCAGATTTACTCACCAGGCTGATCACGCCTGCTCCGCCGCTCAGATACGAGGCGGGAGTATTCTGCGTTTCAACGCGAACTTCCTCTACCGCATCTTCGGGGATATCGAGCGCCGGGATGATCGCAGCTTCGTTGTTTTCGGCAATGCCCAGTGGGCTTCCATCGACCATGTAGTAGACCGAACCCACGATGGCCCCGTTGATGGTGTACGAAGACACATCCACACCGGGCCGACCGCTCGAAATATTGGTGATTGCAAACGAACTCGAGGAATTCGGCGAACCATTTGCGGGTGTCACACCGGCGCTCAATTGCACCAGATCAAAAACATTGCGCGTCAACAACGGCACGCGATCAATCGTCTCAGCTGAGATCAACTGGCCCACCGTCGAATTCGAAGTCTCCGCCAGGTCTGTTGTTGATGTGACCGTTACGACCTCGGTTGAACTGCCGACGCTCAGCGAGATATTCAGCGTGCTGACCTGATCGACACTCACGGTTACATTGCTCTGGAGCACACTTTCGAAGCCCTTCTGAGTGACTCGAAGCTCATAGACCCCTGGAGTGAGGGATACGAACGTATACAGTCCCGCCTTCGTGCTTACAGTGGATTGCGCAACTCCTGTGGCGTTGTTTCGGAGCATGACCTGCGCACCGGGAACGACCGCTCCCGAGGAATCCAGAATCAAGCCGCTGATTCCGCCGCGCCCGGCCTGAGAAAGAGCAATCGTTGCCAATGAAAGCATCAGAATAAAGACGCATAACAGCCTTCGTAGCATCAAAATACGCACCAACCTGTCTCTTTGAGATGTGCCCCAGCGTAAACGCCCCTGGAAGCGTATGGATTAGGGAGTATTTATAAGGCCCTGCCCGGCCCGAGTCAAGGTAAAACACCGGGCGCAAGCTGTCGCTAAGTCCAAAATGACCGCGATATCGTTGAAAACGGTCTAGGGGAAATGTTGCATACAGACGGAACCTGGCTCGCCTTCGCGGAATGCTCGCCTTGGAGCAAGACTGTTTCAGCGCTGGCTGGCGCAGGCGAGGTTCAGCATTCAGCGCGCGAACGGCCTACCGCGGGGCTGCCTCGGCAGAATCTGCAAGAGCATACGCGATTACCGTCATGACAGCGGCATTCTCTGCCAACTCGCGCGGATTGACCTTGTCAAAGGTATCAGCAGGCGTGTGGTGGTAGTTGAAGTAGTAGCGACCGTCCTGCGATGGCGCAAAGCTGGGCACACCCTTCTCGGTCAACCCGTTTATGTCCTCGCCAGTCTCAGGGAAACTGCGCAGCGTGTTGGCACCGATCGGTTCGAGAGCACGCGCTACGGGCTGCAGCCACTCTTCAAGAGCCGGTTTTCCCGCGACAATGACACCATCCGGGTGCCCTGCGCCCATATCCGACTCAAGCGCCCCGATGTGATTTGCAAACTCGGCGGCGTGCTCCTTCATGTAGGTAGCCGCACCCTGCGAACCCTCCTCTTCACTCATCCACGCAATGAACCGGACCGTCCGCTTCGGGTGAATTCCGAGTTTGGCGAGCAGGTGAATTGCCTGCATGGAGACCACGACACCGGCGCCATCGTCGATTGCGCCCGTCCCGAGGTCCCAGGAATCGAGGTGGCCGGAAACGACCACCACCTGCTCGGGATGCTCTGTGCCCTTCCAATCTGCGATCACGTTGTAGCTGGGCGCGTCAGGCAGGGTTTGCGGCGTCAGCACCATGTGGAGCTTGACCGGACCCTCAGCGGCAAGCACCGCGAGCATGTCAGCATCTTCTGCGGTCACAGCAGCTGCGGGAATCTTCTCGATCCCGGTTGCATACTGCGTTTGCCCGGTGTGAGGAATGCGGTAGTCAGCACCGCCCACGGCCCGCACCAGCACTGCGGCCGCACCGTACGTCGCGCCAACAATAGGGGCAGCAGCGCGGTACTGCACCGCATCTCCGTAGGCATACATGCCACCAGCCTGCGCAGCCAACTGCTTGTCGAATTTCTTATTGAAAAGCAAAATCTTGCCCTTGGCTGCACCAGCGGGCATGGAACGCAGGTCTGCCCAATTGTTGACTACAACGACCTCGGCGGTAATTCCTTCTGCCGGCGTTGCCACGCTGCTGCCGAGCGCCGTCAGCACCACCTTCTGGGTTGTGCCGGGAGCCATTCCGCTCCAGGAGAGCAGTTCACCCGTCTCCGCCCCGCGCACCCAATGCGGTACCGAGGTTTTTTCCAGCGTCACGTCTGCGCCCAGTGCCTTCATTTCGGCAGCCACATACTCTACCGCCTTCTGCGCCTGCGGTGAACCGCTCAACCGCGGCCCGATGTTGTAGGTCAGGTGCCGCAACTCATCGAGAGCGTAGGAGTCTGCAATCGCCGCGTCTCGAAGTTTGCCCATGTTGGCCTCTTGCGCAGCAGTCCACGCGCTGGGACCAGTGCCCATGATCCTCGCCATCATAATGTCGCGCAATGAACGGACTGGTGCAGCGGGCGCAGAGCCAGTGCCACTATTCTGGCCGAATGCCACAGAAGCGCTGATACAAAACATGCAGGCGATCAGCAACACGCTGCAGGACATCTGGGCTGTATCGCCCTGTCCAGCCGCACAATGAGCAGTTGATTTGGTCGTATAAGCAGAAAACATGCCAGATGGTAGCACGGCGCAATCGTCCGCTGATTGCATTGCGCAACTCCGATGCACCAAATGCGTCTATACGAATGTCGTCCTTTGCAGCGGTAATCGATATACTAAGGAGTGGAGCGCGTGTTGGAAGTTCTCAACAGAGCTCTGCTACTTCAAATGTCATGTAACAGAACGTCCCGCAGTATCGGGACAGACACAACCCGAGGTTGATCTCCATATGTCATCCATTTCAGCACTCTTTGCCCGGCTGCGCACTCGCCGCCTGGCGACTGCGTTTGTCATTCTTGCTGCGATTTCCGGGGCTATTCTGTTCGGCTCCTATACGGCTTATGGCGTTCACGGACAGGAAAAGCCAGGCGATAGCGCAGACGCAACACCGCTCAAGATCACGACCAGCTCTGTCGCCCCCAACGCTTTTTCCCAGATTGCCAAGCAGGTTGGCCCAGCCGTCGTGAATATCAACACCCGCACGCTGGCGAAAGAGTCGATCAAAGGCAAGCGCATCCCCCTCAATCCCCACGGCCGCATCGCTCCTGCACCGCAATCCCCCGACGATGAAGATCAGGGCGACGGGCAGGGTCAGGGACCGGATCAGGGCCAGGGACCTGGCGGTCAGGGCAATTTTCAGGACTTCTTCAATCGCTTCTTTGGCGGTCAGGGCCCTGAGATGAATCCCGACGAACAGGGCGAACGCGATTCGCTCGGCTCAGGCTTCATCGTCGATCCCAAGGGCTACATCATCACCAATAACCACGTCGTAGAGAAAGCGGACGAAATTTACGTCAAGCTCTCGACTGACCCCGACTCGACCGACCTTGGTCGCAAAGCGCGCGTCATCGGTACCGACAAGGCCACAGACCTCGCGGTGATCAAGATTGAGACCGACAAGCCACTGCCGACCGTCAAGCTCGGCAACAGCGACTCAAGCACCGTCGGCGACTGGGTTATTGCAATCGGCAGCCCCTTTTCGCTTTCGCAGACAGTGACTGCCGGCATCATCTCCGCCAAGAACCGGACGATTGAGCCGGGAGCGAGCGGTCAGTTCCAGCACTTCATCCAGACTGACGCGGCGATCAACCCCGGCAATTCCGGTGGTCCGCTGGTCAATATGAACAGCGAAGTCATCGGGGTCAACACTGCGATCTACACCCAATCTTCGGGCTACCAGGGCATCGGCTTTGCCATGCCATCGAATACGGTAGTTCAGGTGTACAACGACCTGATCTCACCCAGCCACAAGGTCACCCGCGGCATCATTGGAATCAGCTTCCGTGAAGGGCTTTCCGGCGCTGTCGGCCGCGTGTATGGCTTCAGCCATGGCGTGCTCGTCCAGACTGTTACCCCCGGCCAACCCGCGGATAAAGCGGGCATCAAGCCTCGCGATATCATCGTCACGATCGATGGCCGTCCCATCAAAGATGGCAACGATCTGGTTGCCGACATCGCCAGCCGCCGTCCCGGCTCGTCCGCACGGATTGGCTACATTCGCGACGGCAAACAGGCTGACACGACTGTGGTTATCGGCGACCGCGACAAGGTCTTTTCGGAACAGGCTTCAAGTCAGGAAGAAGCAGCACCCGAGAAGGGCGATTCCGGCGAGTCAAAGCTTGGCATCACGGTTCGCGAAGTGACCCCCGCAACCGCCACCAAGCTCGGCATGAGCGGCATGGTCGTCCTCACTGTTCGGCCCAGCAGCTTTGCTGACCAGCAGGGATTGCAGCCGGGCCTCGTCATTACGCACATCAATAAACTTGCGACCAGCAACAAGGCGGAGTACGACAAGATCGTGGGCGGTCTCAAGTCTGGCCAGGATGTGGTGTTTGAAGTTATGGACCCCAAGCATCCCGACCTTGGAATCAACTTCGTTGGTGGAACTCTGCCTTAAGAGGCAGCCTCTCCGATTCGCTTCACCGGGCGGGGTTTGAAACGCAAAATCGTTCCAAACCCCTTTTCGGAATTGTCAAAGTTTGCGAATCTTTCGCACTTTTTCTTGTAGGCTGCGTCTCACTGCCATAGACTTAGCATTGGCTTACTCAACAGTTCGTATCAGAGGTGCAAATGCGCGTGAAATTCCGTGCTGGCTTTACCTTGATCGTCCTCGCCGCGCTGTCGGCAACATCCGCTTTCGCTTCTCGCGTCCACCGTGCCCCTACCAGTGGCCATGCGCACACCAAGCACTCATCGCACAAGAAGGGGGCCGTAGCGCCGGCCGCCGCCAAATCGCACAAGACCCATGGACAGCAATCCATCGACTCACAGCGCGTGACGGCAATCCAGGAAGCGCTGGTGCGGGAGCATTACCTCTCCATCGAACCAAATGGCAAATGGGATTCAGACACCCAGGCAGCGATGCTCAAGTTTCAAGCCGATCAGGGCTGGCAAACCCGCCTCACGCCTGACTCCCGCGCGCTCATCAAGCTTGGCCTTGGACCCAACCATGCAGGAGCCATCAACGCAGGCAACGGCGCTAACTTCAACACCATCGGCAGCCCAGCGCCAGCCACTGAGCCACAAGCTCAGGGATTCGTGGCGGCCTCAGGCGTCAGCCATTAGTCGAGCGCAGCCGACATCCCCTGAAATCAAGTAGGTGAGCCGCCTAACCCCGCCAGATTGGCAACGGCTCACTTATTTTTGTGCGTAGTTGAGCCATCAAAGTGTGGTCAGGGCTGAGTGTGCATACGGAATCAATCGCATTCGCATCCCCTGTCAGCTGAAATGCCTGGCAGCGACAACCTCCAAAATCCCGTTCCTTGCGGGGACAAGTCTTGCAGGTCTCTGACATCCAGGCATCGCCCCGAAAGCGGTTAAAGGCAGCAGACTCACGCCAAATCCATGCCAGTGAGCGCTCGCGAACCGTGTCAAAGCGCATCTCAGGAATGACCGCCGCCGCGTGGCAGGGTAATGCCTGACCAATCGGGTCGATGAGAAGTATCTGGCGCCCCCACCCGCCGACGCAGGCCTTGGGATAGCTTCCAAAGTAATCCGGGAAAACAGATTCGAGCTTGATTCTGCCCTTGAGCCGCTCTTTGGCTGCTTCAACGATCACGACCGACCGCTCTACCTGGTCCTGCGTCGGCATCAGGAGTTCCCTGTTCTTGAGCGCCCACCCGTAGTACTGCACATGCGCGATTTCCAGGCGCTCGGGCGCAAACTGCTCCGCCATCTGGATAAAACTCTCAAGCCGGTCGATATTCTGGCGATGGATCACCAGGTTCAGCGTGAGAGCGATGGGGAATTTTCGAATGATTGGAATCAACGCCAGCTTGTGCGCGTGGGCGCGCGTTCCGGCAATGTGGTTGGCTGACGCCTCTTCCACGTCCTGAAAGCTGAGCTGAATATGTTCAAGTCCAGCCTCGACTAATTCGGCCAACCGCTTTTCCGTAAGGCCAATGCCGGAGGTAATCATGTTCACGTACAGCCCGGCGGCACGTCCTGAAGCGATCAATTGAGCAAGATCTGGCCTGGCCAGTGGTTCGCCACCCGTCAGGTGCAAGTGCAACACGCCCAGTTCTGCAGCCTGTTTGAATACGCGCACCCAGTCCTCGGTTGCCAGTTCGTTGTCGCTCCGCTTCAATTCAATCGGGTTGGAGCAATACAAGCAATGCAGCGGGCAGCGATGTGTGACCTCGGCTATCAAGGATGATGGGCGAGTCAAGCTATATTCCGTTGGAGTCATTTCCACTGCATCAGCCTCGAATCACACCGCGTTGCTGCATCCGCCCAAGCAGTGCCAACACGTCTTGCTGAATTTCATGGCGTTCAGCGCCTGCGTATTGCGCCAGCAATTCATCCACAATCACGGAAACCGTGCGCTTTCCGTCGACCATCGCGAGGATATCTTTGGCCGGCCCGCTCAGTTGCAAAGCCCCCTCGGGCACCAGCAGCAAATTCTCTGTCGGGTGCAGTCGGCTGCCGACCATCAGCCTGGGAGTTGAATCAATCCCGATCGATTTCACTTCCTCTGACATGGGTCATACCTCCGGCACAAAGCAGCCAGGGGGAATATTGCCTGGCACAACATACGCATAATCAATGGCATCCAATTGCGCCCAGAGAATTTCGCATTTGCTGCTGAGGGCGGCGATGACCTGCTCCTGCTCGGAGCGCGTCCTGGCCTGCGTGGTGACATAGTGCAGAGCAAAGGTTGCGTCTTCAGGAGCCTGCGTCAATCGGCCGGTGAAATAGGCGAGTCCCGGAACCAGGTAAGGGTAGTGAACACGCATGAGGTCCATGCGCAGCGAAATCAGGTCGCGCGAAAAGAGTTCGGTGAGCGAAGAGGCCACTGCCACCAGCAGCGAACTCTCCCGCACCAGCGTCAGGTAGGCATCCACAGCAAACCGCACGCCGGGAAGCACGCCTGTGCAGGGAATCACTTGTTCTCGTGCGAGCCCTGAGGCCTCGGCAAGCTGTATCCACTTCTCGATTCCGCCGTAGCCGTCCTGGTCGCCATCATGGTCCAGAATGCGCTTTCGCCACGCACGGCGAAATGCGGGATCGTCACTTTTAGCCAGGAGCAGAGCATCCTTCATGGGGATGCGGCTCTGATAGTAGTAGCGATTCAGCGCCCAGGCCTGCATCTGAGCCTTGGTCAGCTCGCCTGCGTGCATGCGCAGATGAAACGGATGCCGATGGTGATAGCGCGCTTCGCCAACCGCGAGCAGCCGGGCCCGCAATTGCTCCGGAGTCAACAACTCGTCTCCAACCTCAGCTTTACCTGTCATTTCCATTGCCATCCATCTTCCGCTACTTGCCATCCCGCGTCCACTAGCTGCCTTCTCTCTTTGCTTTCCGGGTCAAGGATCGGATTGGTGTTATTGATGTGAATGAAGATCTTCTTTGGGCGCTTGAGCGACGCCAGCTCCTCGATCATGCCGCCTGCGCCGCTCATGGGAAGATGACCGATGCTGCGCGCCGTCGGCGTTCCTTCATGGGTCCGGCTCAATTCAGCGTCGCTCCAGAAGGTTCCATCCACGAGGATTGCGTCGCAGGATTCATACACGGCCAAGAGTTGCTCGGTAACCTCGGGCAGCGAGGGGGTATACGCAATCCTGCTGCCGCCTGACTCGATCAGTAACCCAATCAGGGCCTGGCCGTTCTCCAAATCGTTCAACTTGTCGCTTCCGGCCTGCGTGTGCCGCGCGTAGAAAGGCAAACCTCCGGGCAGCGCTATCGGCGTACAAACTGTCTCTCTGCCTGCCGCAAAGGGCTGCCCGGGCACAATCTCCCGCCACGTCAACTGGTTCGGGACCCGCTCCAGCATCCGAAAGAAGGTGTTCGCTTCAAGCACCCGGCGAACTGCTGCGGTGGCGTATAACGTCAGTGGCTGGAACTCGCGCAGCAGCAGGATGCCCAGTACCTGGTCCAGATCCGCGCTGGTCAGGATGATTCCTGCGATAGGAGTATTGCGGGATCCCACCGATGGCTGCGGCCACAGAAGCGGCTCTGACTCAATCTGAAACCTGAGGTCAGGCGATGCGTTGATCAAAAACAGAGAATCACCTGCATCGCCAAATATGGCCTGCAGATGACGGCGGGCTGGGATTTTGAGCGGATTAGACCGGCTTCGGCTGCAAAGGGTGCAGGCGCAGTTCCACTGGGGGAAGCCGCCACCGGCAGCTGTCCCCAGCAGTTTCAGGTTCGGCAAGTTTTAGACTTCCGCAGTTGCGTAGCAGTTGATCTCGCAAGCGAGGCTGACTTCTGCAAAGTCTGGACGGCTCCAGGTCTTGTTTACCATGTGTTGAATCTCCCCCAAATGAAAACTGTTGAACTTCCAGATCTCAATTTGTTGTGAAAACTATAGCAGAGATTCACGAGCATAAGAAAGGCCATTTTCGAGTTCTCACGGAAATCTTAAGTACCCTATTTTCATACTTTAGGGTCAAAGAACTCTGCATCGGCCCACACCCCCATTTCAAGATGAATCTCCGCCCTGTTTCCTTCATTCCAGAATTTAGAATGACCAGCGTGCGAGCCATCGGCTACCATCGCAGCAAGAGGTCGCACTCCAATGAAAAAGAGATTGTTCCCTGTAATTATCGCGATCGTTTTCGCTTTCGCGCACACGCTTTCCGCCTTAGCCGCTGCACCAAAAGTCATCGTCGAAACAGGCGTCCTCGACAATGCACCGTACCGAATCGATATGCCTGAAAAATGGAATGGCATTCTGCTTATCTACTATCACGGGTATTCTGAAACACCTGCAGCCTTTGACAAAGCCAAGGATGACCCGATCGGCACGGCTTTCGGCGCTCAGGGATTTGCGGTCGCGCAATCCGGCTACTCAGAGATCGGATTCGCCATCGAACACGCCGTACCCGAGACAGAGGCTCTGAGGCGCTACACAATCTCCCACTATGGCCAGCCTAAAGAAACCTACGTCATGGGCCACTCCATGGGCGGCGAGCTGAGCATGATCACCATGGAGAGCTTTCCCAACCGCTATGACGGCGCCCTACCCCTCTGCGGCCTGCTCCAACCCTCCACCTGGGCTATCGAACGCGGAGGCGCAATGCTGGCCGCGTTCCACTACTACTACCCCGGCCTGCTCCCCGGCCCGGTCGCCATACCGGCATCCGTCGATTTAAGCTGGGGCGCGACCGATGCCCTTGAAAAGAAACTTGCGGCAAATCCCAAGGGTCTGGCCGAACTCATGGCGCTTGGCAAATACAAAACACCCAGCGACCTTGCTGCAGGCGTCGTCTTTGGCAGCTACATCGAGCGCGACTTTGAACAGAAGCTGGGTGCCTCAGTCCTCGACAATCGCAACTTCATCTATGCTGGCGGTGCAGACGACAACGCCCTCAACGACGGCGTAAAGCGCTACGTCGCCTCAGATGCCGCACTGGCCTACCTGAAGACCTGGTACACCCCAACCGGCGAGCTGCTGAAGCCCATGTTGGCCGTCCACACCACCTACGACCCCATCATTCCTGCCGATTCTGTGCGCTTGTATGCCGACCAGGTGCAGCGCGCCGGCTCCGGAGCCAACTTTGTGCAGCAGTACGTCAAGGCCGATGGCCACTGCAACATCTCGGGCCCAGAGACGATGACTGCCCTCCAGGAGTTGATCGAGTGGAAGCATACCGGCAAACGCCCCGCTTCAGGACTCGTACCCGTTCCGTCCGAAACCAAATAGGCGCGGTGCAAAGGAAAGGGGCAGTTCACGGGTCTTTACCCGTGAACTGCCCCTTCTTTTTTACAAACGAACGTTACTTTGCTGCTGGGGCGTTCTCCTCTTCCATCCAGAATTCGTAGCGCGCACGGTTCTCGTCAGGCCGCGAAGTGATGGGATTATCCAGGTGCAGGACTGGATCGCCTTCGCCATACTTCGGCCAGACCGGCAGATTCGCGCCGTTCGGGTCACCTGACCTGGCAAAGTTGGTCCAGTAGCTCATCATCTGATCGCTCAGCTTGCGGTCTTCGTCGCGCCAGACAGCTCCCGGACGCGTATCGATCGTGCCGAAAATGTACTCGATATCATCGGAATGGAAAGCGAACTCCCCCGGATGAAACTTGCTCGAAGGCGCGGCAAGGTCAAGCTTGTAGCGATAGACTGGCGATGATCCGGTCTTCCGGTGCAGTTCCATCCACTTCCATGTGCCATAGGCGATGAATGAGTCGCCGCCAAAGTCAGCCGCAGAACGGGCCAGTTCGGCGTCAGTCGAAGACGGATAGAGTTTCATGAAAGTCTCTGCCTTGTCGCCAAAGCGCTGAGCGGCCATTCCCTTCCACTTTTCCTGGGTCATTCCGATCGCCATGAACGAGCCTTCGTCGCGGTTAAACCCTGCCATCAGAGGCACATGCGCCTGCTTGCCGGCAAGGAAGGTATCCAGCACTGTCTCCGTCAGAAATTTGCCATCGATGACCGGGGCAAAGCCAACCATGCCACGCTTTCCGGCCGCGGCAAGCACTTTTTCCGTCGGAACTGCCCGCAGCTCATCCAGAGACTTGGTTCCCAGTTCGGTTGAGACCCATGCCGCTTCCTTGGGCCCAGCCGTGGCCAGTGGCTCCAGGGTCAATGCGCCCGAGGTAACTGCGCCGCCGCTCTCGCCAATCGCCTTCGCAAAGAGCCCACGCGCCGAGGGAGCCGCCATCAGCCCGCTCACAGCAAACGAACCGGCGCTCTCGCCAAAGATGGTCACGTTATCCGGGTCGCCGCCAAAGGACGCGATGTTCTTCTTTACCCAGTTCAGAGCCGCGACCATGTCCATCAGGCCATAGTTGCCGCTGGCTCCGCCCTGCTCCGCTGCCAGATCAGGCAACGCGAGAAAGCCAAAGACTCCCAGGCGATAGTTGATCGTCACCAGAACCACACCCTTGGTGGGCATAAAGTCGCCATTGTGGCGCGGCTCGCTGCTGCCGCCGCCGGCATAGCCTCCGCCGTGGATCCAGAACATCACAGGCAGCTTGGTCTTCGATTTCGCTGCCGGAGTGTAGACGTTCAGATTGAGGCAGTCCTCAGAACCGAGGTCGGCCGGGCTGGCAGCATCCTGAAAGGTCATGTCGTCGAAAACATGATTCTGGGCGCAGTGATGACCGTATTTGGTCGCGTCAAACTCGCCCTTCCATGCCGCTGCTGGTTGCGGAGCCTTCCAGCGCAGAGCGCCAACCGGCGGCGCAGCGTAGGGTAGACCCTGAAATGCGCGAACCGCGCCGTTGCCAATCAACTTACCATGCACTTTGCCGCCATCTGTCTTCACCACTAAACCATCAGCGGATGCAAAAGGCGCTGCAACCAGCGCCAGGCCCAGAACGGACAAAACGATTACTAATCTAGAACGTAGTTTCACCAGGAAATCCTCCCGTGAAAAGATACAGGACGAGGGATGACACAAACCAGTAATGATTTGTAACGAGCGGGCAAGAACTCATTTACGAAGTACCTGCCGGCTCAAATCTCGCGTACGAGAAGATTTTGCAGTTACACAATCTCTGGAGCGAGCAAGTCAGCAACAGTTTCTCGGCGGCGGATGAGCCGGGCGGATGAGCCGCTCACCAGCACTTCAGCGGGGCGCGGACGGGTGTTGTAGTTGGAGCTTTGCGCCATACCGTAGGCTCCCGCATCGAGAATCGCGATGAGGTCGCCTGGCTGAACGGGCTGAAATTTGCGGTCGTGGGCAAAGAAGTCTCCGGTTTCGCAAACCGGGCCAACAATATCAACGGGCACCGCTTTGCCTGGGCGCGGAATCACTGGCACAATCTGGTGGAATGCCTGGTAAAGCGCCGGGCGAATCAGATCGTTCATCGCCGCATCGGTGACAACAAACGTCTTCTTGCCATTGCGCTTGACGTAAAGCACACGCGCCAGCAGCGCTCCGGCCTGGGCGACGAGGAAGCGGCCGGGTTCGAGCAGGAGGGTCACGTCGAGACCAGCGAGAGCAGCTTCGACTGCGGCGGCATACTCAGCGATTTTGGCTTGCGCGTCAAAACCCTCGGTCAGTTCGAGGTGGTAGTCGATGCCCAGGCCGCCGCCCGCATCGACCGTCTTGAGGCGGATACCATCCTTTGCAAGTTCACGCACCAGCCTGGCCACGCGGGTGACCGCTGCGCCAAATGGCTCCGCCGAGCGAATCTGCGAACCGATGTGGACGCTGACGCCATGAGCGGAGAGCCAGCGATTCCCTGCTGCCTCCTGATAAATGCGGCGCGCCTGGCGAATATCAATACCGAACTTGTGCTCCCGCAGTCCGGTCGAAATATACGGATGGGTTTCTGCGAAGACGTCAGGGTTAACGCGCAGTGAGAATCGAGCCTTGCGCTTGCGCCTGGCCGCACGGCTGGCCAAAAGCGCCAGTTCTGCCTCGCTCTCGACGTTGAATGCGAGAATTCCGGCTTCCAGAGCCTGGTCGATCTCTTCTGCGGATTTGCCGGCTCCAGAAAAAACGACGCGGCCAATGGCCTCAGGAGCCGCAGCCTGTACCCGGGCCAGTTCACCACCTGAAACGATGTCAAAGCCAGCGCCGTGATCGGCGAGCAGCTTCAAAATCGCCAGGGCCGAGTTCGCTTTGACGGCGTAACAGACCAGGTGCGGCCGATTGGCAAGGGCCTGCTGAAAGAGGCCAAGGCGCTCTGCGATCTGGTCAGCACTGTAGACATAGAGCGGAGTCTGATGCTGGCCGGCCAGGTCAACAAGCGAATGAGCGCCACAGCTGAGGGGTCCATTCGTTGAGGTGTATTGAAAGGGACGCGCCGGGGACTCCGGGGAGGATTGCTTCAATTTAGACAAGGGTCAGCCTGAGTACAAAAGGGATACTTTGAGCCTAGCAGATACCCGCCTTTGCCGATCAGGTCAGACCCCGTAATGAACCCGGCACTCCTATGGAATGCGCAGAGCCACGAAAGCCTCAGACCTGCGGGGGCGGTGGGGTTTGTCCAATTGGGAACACGCCAGGAATCTCCTGCGGAATCCCTATCCAGCAAGCGATGTATACGATCTCGACAAAGGGAAAAAGGAAGATTCCGCCGATGACGGTCAGAATACGCATCACGCTGACATCCCAACCGTATGCACTCGCAAATGCAGCACAGACCCCGGCAAACTGCCTTCCAAACAGGGGGCGAACCAGGCGCGGAGGCGGCGGAAAATTACCCGGCGTAAATCCCATCGATGGTATCCCGGCAACCGGGGCACCACAGGAGGAACAGAAACGGGCTGAAGGCGGCAGTCCAACTCCACAGCTGTTGCAATAGGCTTGCATGGTCCACACTCCATTCTGACAAATCGTCAGTCAGTATTGCATACGTTGCGCGCCTCCGGAATGTTCCATCAACACCCTTCAATCATTGCGCTGAAGCCAATGCAGCTACTCGCGATACGGAGTCTTGAGCAGGCGGCGGGCAATATCGCCCTGGGTGGTGTCAGTGCCGTTGGCGATGGCCGCCTGATAATCGCGAATCGCAAGATCTCGCTGCCCATTGAGGTCACGGCTCTTACCCGCCGCAACCAGTGACCGGCGCTTCAATTCAGCGCCAGAACCCTGCATCCACGCGGCCTGTTCATAAGCCTGCGCAGCATCGGCAAAGTGCCGCTGCCCGCGCAGCGCCTCGCCTAAACCAAAATACGCCAGCTCCAGATGAGAAGAGGGAAAGAAGCCCGGCTTCGCAGCATCGTTCAGCAGCGTCTGATAGGCACTCACAGCAGCCATGCCTTCGCCGGCATCCTTGCGCAGATTGGCCTCCTCCAGAGCAAAGAGAAAATCGTGAGGATAGCGCGCTTCGAGCGTGCGCACCACCGCGATTGCATCCTGATAGCGGGCCTCGCGCCTCAGGAAAAGTGCGATGACTGTGCCCGATTCAATTGAAGTCATGGGGCCAACATTGAAGTCGTCCCGCAGCATCGCCATGCCGGTCGCCTTGGAACCGGTAATTCCCGCAAAGCCAAACAGAAGTTTGAAACCCCACGGGAGCGCCCCGATTACGTACTGATAAGTGCCAACCACCAGCTTTGCATCAATGTAGTTGGGATCAATCTGCAAGACCCGCGCCTCATCAGAGTGGGCCTGCAAAGCAAGATGAAACGCCGCGCTGAAACTGCGCTCGACCATTGCCATGTAACTCGATCGCAGACTCTTCGCCCATCCTCTCGCATAGAGCGAATCCACATCGCGGCCATTGCGGCTCAGGCGAACATCAGCCTCGCGCACCGCCTCATCGGCGAGGGCAAAAATGCGATCGCGAGCTACCGGATCTTCCGGCGTCGGATGCTTGCCGGTAAGGAAGCCGTCATTGGCGTAGAAAGTGGTGTCGAGCAAATCCTGGCGATAGAGTTCCTCAAAGACTCGGGCCTCGAGCAGAAAGGCCGTTGCACCGGGATCAAGTGGATGGGCCGCGTGCACCTTTTCGAGAAGAGCGATACAGGCGGGGTAGTCCAGCGCGTAGAAATGCTCGTACGCCTGCCTCACAAGCGGGTCTCTGCTCAGTTGGTAGGCGCGAATGTCACCAGCATGTGCTTGCCCGGCAAAGACCAACGCCACACCGATCGCCATTAGAAAACGTGAAATACGCAATTTCAACTTGCCCTTCCTGCGTCAATGTTGACATCACCGACGGCGAAAAAACAGCGGCAACCCGCCAATCCATCCTAACTGCGTGCCGCGAAGTTAATTTGCCACAGGCACTTTTGCTGAAAACGAGGAGATGCTGAGCGAACAACAGCTCAGGGACGGAAGGCCCATGCGTGAACAAAATAAAAATCGCATTCCTTACGCGTCTCCGAAAGGAACCCGCCGTTCTTTCACGTTAATACACAGTAGAAGATGTTTTAAGAATCGAGCGCTCACTCTGCTTCCATTTGCCCGGCATTTTGGGCAATGCCAGAAAGCCGGGATTGCTCGACTCGCAATCTGGAAGTTCGAACAACAATCAATCAGAAGTCGGGCCAATGCAAGACGAGGAAAGGCCAAATGACGCGCAAAGAGACACTACTCATCCTCATCAATCAGGCAATGGACAACGGCTTTGAATTTCGCCGATGGTACGAGTCGACGATCTCCCCGGACTGGCTCGGCCCCCAGGCGGCAATCGACCATATCAATTCAAAGGGACGTTTTTACTCTTTGATCTTTGCCCACGAGTTCGCCCGTGCATTTTGGAAGAAGGGCGCTCAGATGAATTTCGTCGTGCCTTCGGCAACCTACGCGCGCATGAACGGAAAAGGGCAAGTTGTCACCATCAACCGGAAGCCCTTTACCCGCCGGACAATGAAGGCCGATGTCTGGAAGTACCATCTGCGCCAGATGGCTCTTGCCGACGACCCTATGCGCTATTTGAAGCGATTTTTACCAACGCATGAAAACATCGAAGCCACTTCTGACGGTATTGAGAGCCTGTCGGCAGCTGGATAGGGCGCAAAAAATGTGAGAGTTTTCTCAGCAGCGGGTGGTTCCTCCAGAATCGCCCGCTCATTTGTTTTCATGCGAGGTGTTGCGGGATATGACAACATGCAAAGCGTCTCTGAGCAAAGGACTTAGCTTGAAATACAGTACTGTTATCGTACTAGTTAATATATCAAAGATAACTAATCGGCTGGCATGTGAAATCGTTTTCGCGCCTGAATCTGAAGCCATTTATAGGCCCTAAATTGTCTCAAATCTTTGACTTGACCCTTCATACCCGGTATCCTTTGCTAGGTACACTATGCAAACAAACACAGGAACGAAAGTACGCATACGTCCTCGACCATTCCATGCAGCGGCAATTGCGCTGTTGGTTACGGTCGCTGGAGTCACGGCGCACGCTACTCCCGGTTCGCATGCGCATAGCAATCCTCACGCAGCCAAGACGCGCAAATGGACAGAGGTCGGCAAAGCCTCCTGGTACGGCCGTCGCTTTCAAGGGCACCGCACGGCCAGTGGTGAAGCATTCGATCTGAACATGCTGACCTGCGCACACCGGACACTTCCAATCGGCACCCTGGTACGCGTGACGAATCTCGTCAATCGCCGCTCCATCATGGTGCGCGTCAATGATCGTGGCCCCGTTCCTCCCGGCATCGTCGTGGATCTTTCCTGGCGCGCCGCCAAGTCTCTGGGCTTCAATGGGCGGAGCAACGTGCGCGTGCGGCTGGAAAAAGTGGAAGGGGCAGAGGCTGCCCAGTTAAACTGGCCTGACCTGGGCCGTCCTGACACTCTGACTGCCACACGCTAGGATTTTCATGCCTGAAAACAGTCCTTCGGCCGACAACTTGCCGGTGCACGATTCCCACTTGCCTCACAAGTCACTTCTGGAGCAGGCTCAGCAGCGCCTCATTGTTGCGCTCGATGTACCCACCGCTGCCGCTGCGCTGACGCTGGTTGACCGTCTCGAAGGCCAGTGCCCGTGGTTGAAGGTGGGGCTTGAACTGTTCATCTCGGCTGGACCCTCAATTGTGGAAACGCTGGTTAGTCGGGGCCACTCGATTTTTCTTGATCTCAAGCTGCACGACATTCCCAACACCGTCGCCTCTGCAGTACGCACCGCGACATCGCTCAATGTGCGCATGCTCACGGTACATGCGGCGGGCGGGCCGGCGATGCTTGCGGCCGCGCGCGAAGCGGCTGCGGGCTCTGCGATGCCTCCGGAACTGCTCGCGGTGACAGTGCTGACCAGCATGAATCAGAGTGAGGTTACGGCGGTTGGCGTGGCCCGCTCACCGCAGCAACAGGTTGAATTGCTCGCCCGGATGGGACTGGAGAGCGGCATCCGTGGATTTGTCTGTTCGCCCCAGGAGGTAGCGGCGTTGCGCACACTTGCTGGGCCAGCAGGAGTGCTCGTCACTCCCGGAATTCGCCCTGCAGGCGCCGATGCAGGCGATCAACAGCGCATTGCGACCCCTGCGCAGGCGCTGCAGCAGGGAGCCAGCTACCTGGTCGTTGGCCGCCCGATTACGCAGGCTGCGCACCCGGCACAAGCTGCCCGAAATGTTCTCGATGAAATTGCAGGAGCGTTGGTTCAGAAATAAGCGCCGGGCCTGATCTGTTTCTATTGATTGCAGCCCGGCACTGCCGCTACATTGCGCCTTTACCCCAAAGCACAGCGGGAATCGTTCCCAGAAGAATCTTCAAATCCAGCCACAGCGACCACGAGTCGATGTACTCCAGGTCCTGGCGGATCCAGTTGGCAAAATCCGTATTGTTCCTGCCGCTCATCTGCCAGATGCAGGTAATGCCCGGCAACACGCTGAAGCGCCGCAACTGCGCTGAATCTTCAATCTTGAGCACATCGCGCACTGCCAGCGGCCGCGGACCTACCAGCGACATATCGCCCGTCAGAACATTACAGAACTGCGGCAACTCGTCAATTGAAGTCTTGCGCAGAAATGCGCCAACCTTGGTGACGCGCGGATCCTGCTTGATCTTGAAGACCGGACCGCCCAGTTCGTTTTGACCCTCGAGCTGAGCCTGTAGTACTTCAGCATTGATGACCATCGTGCGCAGCTTGAACATCCGGAAGCGGCGGCGATGCAGGCCGTAGCGATCCTGCGAAAAGAAGATAGGCCCTGAACTTGTAAGTTTGATCGCAATGCCGGCTGCGATCAGCACGGGCAACGAGAGCAGCAACAAAGTACCAGCACCAAAGATATCGATGGCGCGTTTGACATAGCGGTTGGAGTCTTCCTTGACCATGCGAAGAATGGAGTAATGCGAACCGCCATTCTTGTCCAACTTTGCAATCTTGGTGCGGAACAAGTGAGAGGAGTGCCGGACTTCAACGCCGAAGCGCTCGCAAACCTCAATTACCTGCTGGATAGGTTCATACATTGACTTCACAGGCAGGGAACAATACACCACTGAGACTGGATTTTCCTTGAGCAAAGTGTCAAGCAACTCCAGGCCACCAAGATAGTGTTCCCGCATTGGTCCTGTGCCGACGAAGTCGTTGTCCAGAACGCCAACAACGTTGTAAACAGGGGAATCAATCATCTCCTGGAAGGCCGCCTGACCGCCGCGTCCTGAACCGATGATCAGTACTTCGCGCCTTGGAACGATCGTGTCTATCGATACCCAGCCAATGAAGCAGGCTACGGCAAGAAACAACAGGCTGAGCAGTGAACTCGCGAGGAAGAAGCCGGCGTCCACACGAACGGCCCGCTCCCAATCCAGTTTGGCCAGCAAACAGGGATAAACGACGGCAGCACATAAGAAGGACGCCAGAAGACTGGCTGCCATTTCCTTGTGAATCAATTCATCATTGGAGCTTTGCCCATGACCGGTGGCAACCCGCGAAATAACAGTCACCGCGACCAACATGCCAATCTCCAGCAGGCTGATGCGCGGTACCGACCACCAATCCGCCCCACGAAACATGAGTCCGGGATGCTTGAAGAACCAATAGCCGCTCAGCACAATGGCAGGCGCCAGATTACGCACCATACGATAGATGCTCGTATGCAACGTTCCAATTTCCTGCAGGTGCTGCTCCGGCTTTGTCCAATCCAACTTCTGCTTCTCTTCCTTCGCCGCAATTGTTCTGGGATTTACGTCTACTGTCCAATTACCCATAGCGTACCTAGCCTCCTGGGCATGCCCAGTAAATCTTCAGCAAGCTATTCCCCGGTTAGATCTTCTGCGCTTCCCCTGCGGAGTTGCCAGGGGTTGTTGGGGTCTACTGTGTTGCTTGCTTCAATTCTCTCATCGGCAAAGGATAGAAAACATGAGAATTGGCTTAACATCCCCCGAAAGGCGTAGCCGCATGCAACCTTAATTCCAGGTACTTGCCTCTCTACTTCCTCAGCACGTTACACCGGAAATCGCAGGTTGTCGAGGCCTGGAACGGCACAACTAATTGGTAACGCTTTCATTTATTGAGATAGATAAAGATGCGACCAATACATATCGGAATCAGGCTACATGAGCCGCAGAGCATCGACATCGACCACTAGGTTGCGGCGCGGGATGCCCGCTTCTTCGGCGTGCGCCAGAGCTCCGCGCAGTGCCGTGTTGAGTGCACGACGTGAAGTCGCCTTCAGAATCAGGTGAAAGCGGTAAACCTCCTTGATGCGGGCAATGGGTGCGGTGCAGGGGCCGAGTACTCGAACGCCTTCAGGATTGGTCTTCTGAAACCATTTGCCCAGCGTCGCCGCCCATCCAGCCGCCTCTTCCATCTTTTTGGATTGAATCAGCAGATTGGCCAGCACGCCAAAGGGTGGGTAATGCATCCAGCGCCGATATTTGAGTTCGCGAGCGACAAAGCTCTGGTAGTCGTGACTGGCGGCGGCAATGATGGCGTAGTGATCAGGATGATAGGTCTGGACGACAACGCGGCCGGGAAGATTGCCGCGTCCGGCGCGTCCTGAAACCTGGGTCATCAACTGGAAGACCCGCTCGGCGGCGCGAAAATCCGGCATCGAGAGCGCATGGTCGCAGCCCACAACTCCGACCAGCGTAACTCCATGCACATCGTGGCCCTTGGCGATCATCTGGGTGCCGACCAACAGATTGATTTCGCCGGAGTGCAGGCGAGCCAGCAACCGCTCCATGTCATAACGGCCGCGGACTGTGTCGCGGTCCATGCGACCGATGCGCGCGGAGGGAAAGATCTCCTGCAGGCGCTCTTCACCTTGCTGCGAACCAGCGCCCAGGTAATACAGGTGTTCGCTCTCACACTTGGGGCAGCGCTTGGGCACGGTGCGCCGGTAGCCGCAGTAGTGGCACTCCAGCCGCTGGCCCGCGCTGGCTATCGCCTCTTCAGAATCAACCGGTTTGTGATGGGTCAGCGAGATGGCACAGTTCTGGCACTCGAGCTTTTCCCCGCAGGAGCGGCACATCGCCACGAAAGAGTAGCCGCGCCGGTTGAGCAGAATCATCGCCTGTTCGCCACGGTCGAGGGTTGCCTGGGTTTCAGAGATAAGCAGGCGAGAGAAGATGTTTTCCTGTGCGGTCTGCTGGAACTCGATGCGCATGTCTACCAGTTCAACGACAGGCATGGGCCGGTTGTTGACCCGGTCAGCCATGGTGATGCGGCGGTACTTGCCCGCTTCGCAGTTCTGCCAGCTTTCCAGTGAGGGCGTCGCAGAACCGAGCACGACCGGCGCCGCAGCCAGCTTGGCTCGCATCACCGCGACGTCGCGGGCGTTGTAGCGCGGAGTTTCTTCCTGCTTGTAGCTCTGGTCATGCTCTTCGTCTACAAGGATCAGGCCAAGGTTGGGCACAGGGGCAAAGACTGCCGAGCGCGTGCCGACGACAATCGGTTTTTCGCCGCGCTGGATGCGATGCCACTGGTCAGAGCGTTCAGCAGGCGTCAGTGCCGAGTGCAACAGCGCCACGCGGTCGCCAAACGTTGCGTCAAGCTGCGCTGCAGCGGCTGGCGTGAGCCCAATCTCCGGCACCAGCAGGATTGCACCTTCTCCCCGGTCGAGTGCCCTTTGCAAGGCCGCCAGGTAAACCGCCGTCTTGCCTGAGCCGGTGACCCCATGCAGTAGAAATGGCTGAAAGCCCTGGGCCGTCGCGATCGAGGCCAGCGCCTCCATCTGCGGCTCGTTGAGCGCGTGCGCCGGATTCACATGGCCCATGCCGGCCAGGCTGAAAGCTGCGGGGCGCTCGTCGATGCGCACCAGGCCGCGCCGTACCAGCGTTTGCAGGCTGCTCGGCGACGTGCCCTTGTCCTGGAGGGCGGCGATGGGCAGCTCGCCTCCGCTGGCCGCCAGCTCGGCGAGGATGGCCTGCTGCTTAGCCGTCAGCGCAGGCAGGCGAGTTTCGGGTACCAGCACGGCAAAGCGCTCCATGCGGCGGGCGTCGCGCTCGACGGCAGAGGTTTCGCGGGCTATCCACTTTCTGCGCAGCATGTCCGTCAGATGCTGCATCGTGGCGGCTGTCGCGGTGCGCAGGGTGCTGAGTTTGACCGCCTCACCATCGGCCAGCCGCGCGAGCACCTTGTGCTCAATCTCGCTCTGCTCCTGGTCCGCGTCCGTGCGACGCTTCACAGCCAGCCGCATGTCACCGTCAAAGCTGCCCGCGAGCTTGTCCCGCCCTGCATCGGTAATCCTGAAGTAGACAGTGCGGCGAACCTCAGCCATGAGCGGCAGCATGGTGCGCAGCACCTCGCCCAGCGGAGCCAGATAATACTGCGCCATCCAGACAGCCAGATCGAGCAGTTGGTCGGTCAGCAGCGGTTCCTCATCCAGCACCGTCTCGACCGGCTTGGCTTCAAAATCGCCTGGCGCGTTTGAGTGCAGCTCCATCACCACGCCGATGAGCTTTTCATTCCGAAACGGGACAATCACCCGCACGCCGCGCACAGGCCTTTGCCCCGGACTGAGCAGGTACGTAAAGGTCCGGTCCAGGGGCAGAGGCAGCGCAACTTCGCAGTATGCAGGCATGGCAGAGATCTCTCAAACGCAACCCTTAGTCTAGGGGATTCTGCGCGTTCAGGAACCGGCAAGACTCGGGTAGTCGCATTTCCCTTCATCACCAGCTACAATTCCGTCCTGATGAAACCTACGACTCCGAACGCCCCGAAGCCCGCCGCCAAGCGCAAGTCCGTTACCAGGTCCGCCACCAAAGCGGTGATCGCAAAGACTGCTCCGACAGCTTTGCCGACACCTCTGCCGGTCGCCTTTGCGACACTCGAACCGGTGCACAAGCCGACGACTCTGTCGATTGACATCGGCGGTACGGGCATCAAGATGATGGTGCTTGACAGCCACGGCAAGCCGATCAGCGACCGCTTCCGCGCTTTGACGCCCGCCGGACCAACGCCTGCCCGCGTGATCGCGGTGCTTGACGATCTGCGCGCGCAAGTGCCGGAATTTGACCGCGTTTCAGTCGGTTTCCCAGGCGTTGTGAAGAACGGCGTGACCCTGGCCGCGCACAACCTTGACCCCGCATGGGCTGGCTTTCCGTTGCAGGAGACGCTGACGAAAGACTGGGGCAAGCTGGTGCGCGTCGCCAATGACGCCTCGGTGCAGGGCTACGGAGCGACCTTTGCCAAGGGCGTGGAACTGTGCCTGACCTTTGGCACCGGCCTCGGCTCATCCCTATTTACAAACGGGCACCTCTGCCCTGGCCTTGAACTGGCGCATCACCCCTGGCGCAAGGGCAAGACCTACGAAGACTTCCTCGGCCTGCGCGGGCTGGAGAAATACGGCAAGAAGAAATGGAATGTGCTGGTGCAGAAAGCCATCGAACAGACCAGCCAGCTCTTCAACTGGGACTACCTGCATCTGGGCGGCGGCAACGCCAAGCACATCAAGTTTGAATTGCCGCACAACGTTCGCATCGTTCCCAACGAAGAAGGCCTGCTCGGCGGCGTCGCACTCTGGAGGAACGAGTAAGGAAACCAGCCAAGCTTCTTCCCTGTATCGGAAAGACAGGACGCGATTTTTAGCCAATAAAGAGCCGGAGCGGTCTCTTTCGAGAACTGTTCTTTGGGGTAACGATCGTCTTGCGCATAGTGGGGATTCCTCGTAGTCTAAGCGCATGGAAGTTCATTTCGAACCCGAAATGCAAGCCACGCTGGAACAGCTCGTGCTGGAAACCGGACGATCAGCAGACTTGCTTCTTGAAGATGCTATGGCTGGATACGTGTCGGAGCTGGCTGCAACCCGGGCCATGTTGAACAACCGTTACGACGAAATCAAAAGCGGTAAAGTCGCGCTGATCGATGGCGAAGAAGCCTTCGCCCACCTTATGGCAAAGACGGCGGCGCAGCGCAATGCGCGTGGATAGGTCGGCCCGTTGGCCAGTACATTCGCCTTTCATCCGGAGGCATTTCAGGATCTGGATTTAATTCGGGCCTGGCTCGCGGAACGCAATCCTGATGCCGCCGATAGGTTTGTCTCCGATTTCTATCGAACTATCCGCACAGTGCTTGTGGCATTTCCCCAGGCAGGCCATCGGCGACCTGACCTGACCTCGCGGCCTCTACGCTTCCATGTAATGAGCAATCAATATCTGGTCGCGTACGCTCCCGACGAACATCCCTTGTGGATTGTGGCGGTAATCCATGCGCAGCGCAATCCAAGAATCATGGCGGCAATTCTGCGGGGTAGAGAATAATCGAAATTTCTTGCGACTGATCACTATTTGCGTGCCGGTGCGGTGAGTCCCAGTTCGCGCATGGCGATCTGCAGATCGGCCCAGGCGTGCTTCTTCTGGTTGGGGTCGCGGAGCAAAAACGCCGGGTGGTAGGTCACAATGAGCTTCGTTCCGCGCAGCGGGTGGACCACGCCACGCCAGGCGGAGAGGGCGCGCTTTTCGCCGGTAAGGTAGGTCACGGCGGTCTGGCCGAGGGCCACGATGACCTGGGGGCGCACGACGTCAATCTGGCGGAAGAGAAAAGGCGAGCAGGTGTGTGCTTCGTCGGGCTCCGGGGTGCGGTTCGCGGGCGGGCGGCACTTGACGACGTTGGCAATGTAGACCTGTTCGCGCTTGAGGCCCATGGCGTTGATCATGTTGTTGAGCAGTTGGCCGCCTCGGCCAACAAAAGGCAGGCCGGATGCGTCTTCATCTGCGCCAGGGCCCTCGCCGACGAACATCAGTCGAGCATTCGGGTCGCCGTCACCAAAGACGAGTTTGTTGCGCCCGGCAGCCAGTGCGCACCGGTGGCAGTCGCCAATATCGTCCTGGATGAGCTTGAGGGCGGCAAAGTGCTGCTCCGGGGGAACGGGCGGAGCTTGCGGCGGGGCGGCGGGAAATGGCTTGCGGGGAGCGATCTCGGTTTCCTCGAATTCCGGGGTAAATAGGGCTACTGGGGCGCTTTCAGGGGCTGCGGTGAGCGATGAGGCCTCAGCAATCGGGGCGATTGGTGCGGGTTCGGCAACGGGTTCCGCCGCGACCCATTGAGCCGGGTCGACTTCTCGGCGGTAGAAGTCGTAGAGGCCGAGGTCGCCGTAGTACCGCAGGCGCGCCTGGAGTGCTTCGCGAGCGGCTGGGTCGGCAACGATGGCCGCGAATTTGGCGGGTTGGGAGGTCGGTTCAGTCAAGACAACAGCCTATTCGAAGATGATCTGGCGGCGCGAACCGGGCCCGGCGACGAAGACTTCGCCATCGATTTCTACTGAGGATTCAAGCCTGCTCACGTCATTTGTGCCAGAGGAGGACATGGCTGCCGACGACATTTCGACCAGCAACGATTGCGGGCGGCGGAGGCCGACAACTTCGTCGAGGATGCGGTCAGCGAGAGCGCGCTTGGGCATGTCGGGAAAGTCGATTGCGGTGGTCGCGGTCAGGAATGTGGCACCGTTGAGGTCGGCATCAAAGCCCACACCTTCGCGCGAAACGTCGTTGACCACGATGGCGTCAACGCCTTTGCGGAGCAGCTTGGCGCGGCCGTTTGCCTGGGCATTTTCAGTCTCGGCAGCAAAACCAACGATAAGTTGGCCGGGCTTGCGCTGGCGGACGACCTCGGCAAGGATATCCTCAGTCGGCAGGAATTCGATGGTGAGCGGGCCGGTGCGCTTGAGCTTCTGGTCGGCCACGAATGATGGCTTGTAGTCGGCCACGGCAGCAGACTTGATGACCAGGGTGGCCTCAGTCATGCGGCTGAGCACAGCATTGCGCATCTCTTCGGCGGTGGTGACTTTGACTAGTTCGCAATGTGCTGGCGGGTAGAGCGCCGAAGGCGCGCTGATAAGAATGACTTTAGCGCCACGGCTCTGGGCTGCTTCAGCGAGAGCATAGCCCATCTTGCCGCTCGACCGATTGCCGAGGAAGCGGACGGGGTCGAGCGCTTCACGGGTGCCGCCGGCGGTGATGAGCACGGTTTCGCCTGCAAGGTCATGGCTGCGGCCCAGGGCGTTGAGCACGGCGTTGGCAATGAATTCCGGCTCAGCCAGGCGGCCGGGGCCGACCATGCCGCAGGCGAGGTGGCCGGAACCCGGCTCGATGACGCGCACGCCGCGCTGCTTGAGGAGTTCAAGATTGGCCTGGGTTGCAGGGTGCTCCCACATGTTCACGTTCATCGCGGGGGCGACCAGGACTGGAGCCGTCGTGGCGAGATACATGGTGGTGAGGAAGTCGTCGGCCATGCCGTGCGCAAATTTGGCGAGAATTCCTGCCGTAGCCGGGGCGACGACCAGCGCGTCGGCCCATTGCGCCTCTGCAATGTGCTCGATGCTCGCATCCATTGAGGCATCTTCAGACTCGCCAGTGGGCCAGAGGCTGGTGATGACTTTATGGCCGGTCAGTGCGGCAAAGGTGAGCGGCTGGATGAACTTTTGCGCGCCCTCGGTCATCACAACGCGCACTTCAAGAGCCTGGCGCTGCAGCGCACGCACCACCTCGGCAGCCTTGTAGGCTGCGATTCCACCAGAGACACCAACCATTACCTTCATGATTGGATTGTAACGCGGAGGTGAATTAACGGGGCGATGGTTGTTGCAATGGGGCCGCTACGCTGCGGCCATGTTGCCCTCGAAAAAGTGCAGCACTCCGTGCCCGGAGAGGAACCCTCGGGAAAATGGTGCTGCCTAAGCGTGGCGATTGATTGAGTTGTTGGCTTGAAAGCTAAATGGCCAGGATGGGAATGCCTGGGTCTTCGAGGGTGGGCTTTTCGGGTGGCGGGCCGGTGTGGACGTAAGCGATCATGCCGGCTTGAATCTCTTCCTGAGCGAGGCGGCAGGCTTTGTTGGATTGGCTGCGAACGAGCGGGCTTGCGCCGCTTTGAATTTGACGAGCGCGCCGCGCCGCCACGAGAACTTCGCGATAGTTGGAGTCGAACTTTGTTTCGATGGGTAAATCCATGGTCATCAGTATCCTCCAAATTGTGTGCAGTTCTGGGTCAGAGAAGTTTGTATTGCCAGGGGTCAGTCCCCGGATCGATGCCGAAGGACTCGAGGATTGGTTTGAGGCGTTCGCGTGAGTTGACTTCGCGGCAGCCTTCCGCGATTTCAAGCTCCCGCTTGGTGCGCTTGTCGAGCGGCTTGCCGTCCTGTTTCATCCGCTCAACCTGAACAATTGCTTCCAGTTGCGCGACGGCTCGGTCGAGCACATCGTTAACTAGAATATAGCGGTATTGGCCGTAGTTCTCAATTTCCTTGCTGGCCTCGTTGAGTCGACGCTGCAGAATTGCCTCGTCCACCGGGCCTTCCGCGCGGCTCCGGTTGCGTAAACGGGTACGCAGGACCTTTGGATTGGGGGGCATGACGAAGATGGTTACGGCCTCAGGAATCTTCTCGCGGACCTGCAAAGCGCCCTGTACGTCGATGTCGAGCAGCAGATCGCGACCAGCGGCGGTTGCCTCCTCCAGTGAGCGCCGGGCGGTACCGTAATAATTGCCAAAGACCTCGGCAAACTCCAGAAATTCGCCGGCGTCGCGCATGCGTTCAAACTCTTCGCGCGTAGTGAAGTGGTATTCGCGGCCATTCTCCTCAGAGCCGCGCGGAAGGCGGGTCGTCCACGAAATGGAAAAATCGATGCCGCCCACCTGGGAGCGAAGCGCGCTGACCAGCGTGCTCTTGCCTGAGCCGGAGGGCGCCGAAATGATAAAAAGTATGCCTGCCACAATCCCCTTTAGCTTTCTGGTTGGTTGTTCCCTGCTCTAGTTTTATTCCAGATTCATGATCTGTTCGCGGGCTTTTTCTACTTCTGCCTTCATTGCCAGTCCCAACTCGGTGATGCGAATGCCTGCCCCAGCCACTCCTGCAGTCTTGGAGAGCAGCGTATTGGCCTCGCGATTCATCTCCTGGAGCAGGAAATCGAGCTTTTTGCCGGTTTCGCCACCGGTGTTGAGCACGTCGCGGAAGTGCTGAATGTGTGTCTCCATGCGGGCAATTTCCTCTGAGACATCGCTGCGTTCAACGAGCAGCGCCACTTCTTCCAGCAGACGCTGCTGATTGATGTCGGCGCCAACCGCTGCTTCAAGCCGCTCGGTCAATCGCTGCTGACAGCGGCGCTCGACATCAGGACGAAGTTTGGCAACGCCGGCAGTTGCGGCAGCGAGACGATCGAGCGTTGCATGCAAAATACCAGCAAGGGCGGCGCCTTCACGCTGTCGCATTGCTTTCAGTTCGCCAAGCAGGGGCACGATGTGTTCGAGTACGCTGGCAGCGAGAAGGGGTGAATCGGCGTCGTCTGTACGTGCTTCGCTACCGAGCACGCCGGGCACCCGCAAAATCACGTTCAGGTCGGGCTGGCCTTGCAGCTCAAACTCCTCAGCAGCTGCCTGGAAAGCTGCAACGTAGGCGGCTACCAACTCGCGGTTGTAGCCGCCTCGCGCCGCTGTTGTGCGGTCCACTTGCAGAGTCAGCTCCACGTGGCCGCGCAGCATGTGCTCTTTGAGCACGCGCCGCAGTTCGATCTCAAGACCGTCAAGGCCGGCGGGCAGGCGCAAATGGAGATCAAGAAAGCGATGATTCACGCTTTTCACCGTGAGAACGTACGTAGTCTGTGCGTTGACAGCGACGGCGACGCGGGCGAATCCGGTCATTGAAGAGACAGTGGGGGCGGTTTCCATCATAAAAATTTATTGTCCAGCTTCCATCGTAACCGCTGGCGAGGCAGGAGTTGCGGGTAAATCCGCGGGTGCGTCCGGAGTCGATTCCTTAACGATTTCCGGTCCGATTTCCGGAGCGACGCCACTGACGAACTGCAGTTCATAGAGGCGCTGGTAGGTCGGGCTGGATTTGAGCAGTTCGTCATGCGAACCAATCGCAGAGATGCGGCCGTTTTCAAGCACCACAGTCCGCGTGGCGCGGCGAACCGTGGAGAGCCGATGCGCAATGACAACTACTGTCCGCCCCTGCATCAGATTGCTGAGGGCTGCTTGCACGAGCGATTCGCTCTCGGTGTCAAGCGCTGACGTGGCTTCGTCAAGAATGAGAATCGGCGCGTTTTTGAGAATGGCGCGGGCAATGGCGATGCGTTGCTTTTCGCCGCCAGAGAGGCGGAATCCCTTTTCGCCGATCACGGTGTCGTAGCCTTGCGGCATCTTCAGGATGAATTCGTGGGCCAGTGCATGTTTGGCCGCTTGCTCTACCTTGTCGCGCGCCATGTCTGGCTGGCCGTAGGCGATATTGTTGTGGACCGTATCGTTGAAAAGAATCGTTTCCTGCGTAACCTGAGCGATCTGCTTGCGCAGCGAATCAAGCGTCAGGGTGCGCAGATCGTGCCCGTCGATGAGGATGCGCCCGCTTGAAGCGTCGTAGAAGCGCGGAATGAGATTGACGAGCGTGCTTTTACCGGCGCCGCTGGGCCCGACGAGCGCCAGCATTTCACCGCGGCGGACCTCAAGATTGATTTCGTGCAGGATCTGGTGCTCGCCCTCTTCAGTCGAGTAGGCGAAGCCGACGTTTTCAAAGGCAATTTTGTCGTGAAAGGCCTTGAGCACATGTGCGCGGGATTTCTCACGCACGTCGTCTTCAATATCGAGAAAGCTGAAGATCGAAACCGAAGCGCCCATCGCCTGCTGAAAGCTGTTGTAGAAAAAGGCGAACTTGCGGACCGGGTCGTAAAGCTTGAAGAGGGCGATGATGAAAACAACAAACGTGCCCTCCTGCATGCGGCCGGCGAGGATCTCATTGCGACCCACCCAGAGCAGCAGGGCAATGGCGATTGAACCGATCACGTCCATCAGGGGAGACGAGATGGACTGGATGCGAACCGAACGCAGGTTGGCGCGGAACAGCCGCCGTGCGGCCTTTTTGAAGCGCAGAATCTCCCAGATTTCGGTGCTGAAAGCCTTGACGATGCGGTTGCCGGTAATGGTTTCGTGCAAAATATTCTGGATTTCGGCGACACGGTCCTGGCCAGTACGGGTGCGCGTGCGAACAGATCCGCCGATCTTGCGCGCCGAGGTAATTACGACCGGTACGAAGAGCAGCAAGACCCAACTAAGGCGCCCTCCCAACGCGATAACGACAGTGATTGTAAAGACAAACGTAAAGGCCTGCTGCAGGAACTCGCCGAGAACGGCAGAGACGGCGGTCTGCACGCGCTCGACATCATTGATCAGCGTCGAGAGAATGGTGCCTGTCGCGTGTTTGTGGAAGAAGCTCGCCGAGCTCTTCATGATGTTTTCGTAGAGAGCGTTGCGCAGGTCGGTGATCATGCCGTAACCGGCGTAATTCACCAGGTAGGTGCCCGCATAATCGCAGAGTCCTTTGAGGACCGTCGAGGCAACCAGCGCGAAAGCCACCACGGTCCACGCATTGTGAAAATGCGAAGGCACAATCTTCATCAGATCGAATTGGTAGGGCTTGGGCAGATTTGGAATGAGCGGGATGCCCGTAGTCGGCGTGCCCGGCTGCAGAACTGTCTTGAGAACCGGGCCGAGGATCAGCAGGCGCAGCGCCTCAAGCAAGCCCACGGCGGCGAGCAGGATAATTCCAGCCAGCGATTGAAACCAATAGGGCGCAGCATAGCTGGCCAGTCGGAAGAATCGCTTCATGCCGGGCCACCAGTCTTGTTGTTTGCTGCAGCGGCGCGAGAGTGCCCGTCCGCGGGTGCCGATACGCTAAGCCGCATCTCAGTATTGTATCTGGCCTGATATCGGTTCACTCTTTCGGGTAGAGTTTCCAGAGGATTATGGGTATCTCCCTCCCGCAGGCTTCACAGCATTTGCTGTGCTGGGCTGTACCGTTGTGGGATGCAGCGTCGTGGGATGGAACAGGAAAATCCAACTTGAATTCTCTGAAATTTGGGATGGAACATGGTCACGGCGTTCTTCGTATCATTCGTGTTGCAGAAGGTCTGGCTGGAGGCGATTCGTGTGAGTAGGCGACTGTTCATCGTGAGACAGTACTGTCCGAAAATGGACGGCATGGGTTCACTTGCGCTTGGAATTCATCGGGAACGTCGTAGTTATCCTTAGGCGGATGTTGCAGATACGCAGTTGTCCCCCTCCGGGATACGCTCTTACGATGTGGTACGTGAATTGCTTCAAGAGGATTGAAACGGTTGGACATGTGAAGGGTCGGGCAGAATGAAGCAGTTTGAGGGATTTGCGCTGGATACAGCGAATGAGTGCCTGTGGCGCGACGGCAAGCAGTTGGCGCTGCGCCCGAAGCCTTTCGCCGTTCTGCGCTACCTCGTGGAACATCCCGGCCGGCTCATTAGCCATGATGAGCTGCTTGAGGCTCTGTGGCCTGAGACTTACGTGTTGCCGCAGGTGCTGCGCACCTACATGCTTGAGTTGCGCAAGATGCTGGGCGATGAGGCTGGGCAGCCGCGCTTTATTCAAACCCTGCCCAAGCGGGGATACTGCTTTGTCGCTGCGGTGAGCGATTCAGCGGATGCCCGGAACGCTGCGCCGGCAAAAGCAGCCGAAGCTTTTTCACGGCAGACGGTGGCGACAAGGGAAGTGGAGATCGTTGGCCGCGAGCAGGAGCTGGCGTTGCTTGAGAGTTGCCTGGAGCAGGCGGCCGACGGCCAGCGGCGCGTCGTTTTTATCACCGGCGAGGCTGGCATTGGCAAAACGGCGCTTGTCGATGCTTTTAGCCAGCATGTAGCTTTGCCCCGGCATGCCTGCATGGCTCGGGGGCAGTGTGTTGAGGGAGTAGGCCGCGCGGAGGAGTACTACCCTGTTGTCGAAGCGCTGGGGCAGCTCTGCTCAGGGCCTGAGGGTGAGCGCGCATGCCGTGTTCTCGCGAAGATCGCACCTGCATGGCTCACTGGTTCGGCGTGTGACCATGAAGCAAAACGCACCACAATTGAGCGGACACTGGGCGATTTGTGTGCGGCGATCGAAGAGTTGGCGGCGGAGCGACCCCTGATCCTGGTCTTTGAGGACCTGCACTGGGCCGACGAATCGACACTTCATCTCATTTCGGCGCTCGCCCGGCGGAGGGCTCCGGCGCGGCTCATGCTGCTCGGAACGTTTCGCCCGCAAGAGGCGAGCCAGCAGGCGGATGACCCAAAAGCTGTGCGCGGACTGAAACAGGACCTGCTGATGCGGCGGCTTGGCGAAGAAATTGCCCTGGCCCCCCTGGGCAAGCCGGCTGTGAAAGAGCTGCTGCGCCGCGAACTTCACCAGGATGATCTGCCTACTGGTCTGGCAACATTCGTCCATCAGCACTCAGAGGGCAATCCCCTCTTTGTGATCGCGATTCTTGAGCACATGATCGCGCAACGCTTTCTTGTCAGGCAAGTGTCTGCCGAGGAACCGTCGTGGAGGCAGTGCGCACCCTTTCAGGAAATTGAGGCCAGCGTTCCCGATGGGCTGGCGCAAATGATCGAGCGCGAAATCGAACGCCTCAGCCCCGACGATCAGCGATTGCTTGAAGCTGCAAGCCTGACCGATGTCGCTTCCCCAGCCTGGGCGGTGGCGGCTGCGCTCGAACAGAACCCAGCTGAGACTGAAGAGGCCTGCGACGATCTTGCGCGGCGGCTCTACTTTGTGCAGCGCGTCGGGCAGGATGAGCTTCCTGACGGCTCCCGCTCGGCCTTTTATGTTTTTGCGCATGGTCTGTATCGTGAAGTCCTGTACCAGCGCCAGGCCGCTCCCCGCCGGGCGCGGCGGCACATCCGCGTAGCTGAGCGTCTGGGGCAGCTTTTTGTGGGGCGCGAGGCAGATGTAGCTCGTGAAATGGCTCTGCATTTTGAGGCCGCTTGCAATTGGCAGCGGGCAGCGGGGGCACTGTACATTGCTGCCCGGCACGCGCACGAACGGCAAGCCTACGCCGAGGCCACCCATCTGCTGGAACATGCCTTGCGGCTGGCGGAAAACCTGGGCAACGGCGAGCGCAAAGCAACCGAACTTGAACTTCAAGCCGCACTCGACGCGGCCATCCGGGCAGCGTCGGCGAACGTGGAAAATGTCAAATCACAACCCACAAAAGCTTGACGGTTTCTGAACAGGGATTTAACAACTTAGTTTTTGGAAGCCCGTATTGTTCTCCATGTAGGCAGGAGGAAACACACATGGGATCCAAAGTACGGAACTTCTTCATCGCGTCGATCGTCATGGCGACCGTCGCTGTAGCCACCACCAACGCACACGCTGAAACCGCGATCAAGGTACCTTTCAAGTTCACCGTTGCTGGCAAGACCTGCCCTGCGGGGATCTACATTGTCGACCGCGATGCCAACTCGCACCTGATCAAGATGCACAGCCGAGATGGGATTCAGGCCTTCCACTGGCTCATCGGTCCTGGCAACCCCAACCCCACAGACAACCGTGTCATCCTGCACTTCGATGATCTCGGTCAGAATCATTCACTCCGGTCGGTGCAATATGGCTCGATGATCACATCGAAGTTTGACGATAAAACCAAGACGAGCGACGATGCAGTTGCACGCGGCACCAAAGGCCAGTAGATCACTTCCCCCCAAACGGCCAAGGTTTAGGCCTTCTCGTGAACCAGGAAGCAAAGAGGTCATCGCATGAGCGCTGACCTCTTTGCTTTTTTCCGTGACCAGTGCTCCTTCGGATCAATCCTTCGATACTTGACTACGGTTTAAATATTGGACTAGAGTCCAGGACGTGAACGACGCAGTCCTTTCACTCCGCGCCAAACAACGCCAGCAGACGCGTCAGGAGATCGTTCGCCATGCATTTGATCTCTTCGCCCAACACGGCTACGAAAGCGTTTCTGTTGAAACGATTACGTCCGCGGCCGGAGTTTCCCGAGCCACCTTTTTCAACTATTTTGCGCAAAAGGAGCTGCTTCTCAATGAGATTGCAGCTGTGCGCATGGCCCGGCTCAGGGAGATCCTCGACAGCGCAACCTCCGCTCGAGTCAACCCCTCATTCAACGATATAACCCAATTATCTACAGCAGGTTACGAGCATTTAATTCAAGTTATGCTTCAAC
The DNA here is from genome assembly GCA_903832055.1 of uncultured Acidobacteriota bacterium. GTDB lineage: Bacteria > Acidobacteriota > Terriglobia > Terriglobales > Acidobacteriaceae > Acidicapsa. The sequence goes on from CAILAC010000002.1 coordinate 293,316, forward strand.
TCTCTGAAGAGAATATTCGAGTCGCCCAGCATGCCAAGGGTCTGCTGCTGCAGGTGGTTTCCCGGCTCTTTGCGCAGAATGCGGTTTTGCATGCACAGCAGCAGTTTGTTGATGCGGTTGCTGCGGTGATCGAACGCATTCCAGATCGCAAAGGTGCCGACGCCAGGATCATTGCTGAAAGCGTCTTCGCAGTCTATTTAGCGACCACGCTGGAGTGGTTGATGCGCACGGATGCGGCACCGCAATGGCTGACCCGCACGATGCAGGAGCGGCTGCATTTCATTCTGGAAGGACAACGATGAACCGAAAATTGATTTGGATCAGCGCAGGAGCACTGGTGGCAGTGGCGGCAATCGTTGTCTATTCGCGATGGTCTTCCGCCAGGGCCACGCTGGAGTATGCAGGCACCGTCGAAACCCGGGAGATTCAGGTCGGCTCAAAGATTGGTGGGCGCGTTGTCGCAGTTCCAGTGGAAGAGGGGAAGGCGGTTAAAGCTGGCACAGTACTGGTGCGATTTGAATGTGAGGAGTTGAAGGCGCAGCGGGAGCAGGCTGTTGCGGCGGCGGATCAGGCAAAGGCTGCGCTGGACCGGATGTTGCGCGGCAACCGTCCGGAAGAAATTGTGCAAGCCGATGCGGTCGCAAAAGCCCAGCAGGCGGCATTGGACGCGGCAAAAAACGGCCCGCGCGCTCAGGAAATTGAGCAAGCTCAGGCCGACTACGCTGCTGCCATGGCCGACGCCGCCAATGCTGATGCTTTCTATAAGCGGATGCAAAAGCTTGTCGTCAAGGATGTCATTTCACGCCAGGACTTTGAAAACGCGCAAAACAAGCGCGACTCCTCGGAGCAGCGGGCAGAGTCACTGCGGCAGCGCCTTGACCTGCTCAAAGCAGGCACACGCGTGGAAGATCTGCACGCGGCCCAGGCAAAGGCAATGCAGGCCGATGCGGCAGCAACGCTGGCCCGCAAGGGATTTCGCGCAGAAGACATCGCCGCGGCCCGTGGACTGCTTACCCAGACACAGGCTAGAGTGGCGGAATTCGATGCCCGACTCAAGGAAGCCGAACTGGCCGCAGCAGCCGATGCGCTGGTTGAGGTGGTCGGCGTTCGGTCCGGAGACCTGATTCCGCCGGGGCGCATCGTCGTCACGCTGCTGGAACCCTCACAGCTCTGGGTCAAGGTGTACATTCCAGAAACCGAAATCGCCCGGGTTCGCGTCGGACAGCAGGCCAAAGTGAGGATTGATGGCTTTTCCGGACGCGAATTCACCGGCAATATCGAGCAGATCGCCTCGCAGGCAGAGTTCCTGCCCCGCAACGTCGAGACCAGGGAAGACCGCGACCACCAGGTCTTTGCCGTAAAAGTACACGTAGACAACCCCAGCGGCACGCTTAAATCGGGCATGTCGGCGACGGTGAATCTCCAATGACGGCGGTCATTACGGCAGACCATCTCACCATCCGGTTTGGCTCATTTACGGCCGTCAAGGACGTGAGCTTTTCAATCGAGCGGGGAGAGGTTTTCGGCTTTCTGGGGCCGAACGGCTCGGGCAAGACCACGATCATCAAGGCGCTCTGCGGCTTGCTGCCCCCAACTGAAGGCGGCGGGACAATTCTGGGCATGGATATCCGCAAGGACGCCGCGGAAATCAAACGCAATATCGGCTATATGTCGCAGAAGTTTGGCCTGTACGAAGACCTGACCGTCGCCGAGAACATTGCCTTTTATGCTGGCGTCTACGGCATCAAGGGAGCGCAGGCCGAGCAGCGCAAAGCCGAAGTACTGGAGCTGACCGGCATTGAATCCTACCTGAATCGCCGCGCCGGGCAGCTCTCTGGCGGCTGGAAGCAGCGGCTCGCACTGGCGTGCGCGATTATTCACTCCCCGCAGGTCGTGTTCCTCGACGAGCCAACGGCTGGTATTGACCCGGTGGCCCGTCGGGCCCTGTGGGATTTGCTCTTCCGGCTCTCCGGCCAGGGTGTTACGTTTTTTGTAACTACGCACTACATGGACGAGGCCGAGCGCTGCGGCCGTGTCGGCTACATCTACCTCTCAGAGCTGGTGGCGATGGGAACTGTGGCAGAGCTGCAGCAGATGCCGGAGGCGAGCCCACAGGGAACTTCGCGGCTGCAAATCCGATTGCCAAATCCATCCTCAATTCTTGGAAGTCTGCGAGGAACTGCCGGCGTACGGGAGGCGACAATCTTTGGCTCCTCCTTGCATGCGCTGGTCGATACCGACAAAATTCCTGCCCTGGAAGCGAAGTTTCCAGCCGCACAGATCGAGACTATTCTGCCGTCGCTCGAAGATATCTTTGTGACCCTGACCTACAAGATCATGGAGAAATCTCGATGAGGGAATACTTTCATGGCCTTATGCCGGTATGTCGCAAGGAAATGCTTCATATTCAGCGCGATCCAGGCACGCTTTTCTTTGCATTGCTGTTTCCCATGCTGCAGCTGTTCCTCTTCGGCTTTGCTGTAGATACGAACATTCGTCAGATTCCGACTGTGGTCCTCGATGAGTCGCGGACCCAGGAGAGCCGACGCCTGCTGCAGAGCTTTGCCAGCTCCGATGTTTTCGACCTCAAGTTGGCTGTCAATTCGCCGGATGCGATGTATGAAGCAATTCAGTCGGGGCGCGCCAGCGTCGGGATTCGAATTCCGACGGATTACGCGCGTACCCTGCAACAGGGGACATCGGCGACTGTGCTTTTGCTCGTCGACGGCTCTGATTCCAGTCTGGCAGGGCAGGCGGTGAACACGGCAACCGGGGTTACGCTCCGCCAATCGTTGTTGCGTGTGCTGCCCGACGGAAAGATGCCCATCGATGTACGGCCCTCTGTGCTCTATAACCCGTCGACGCGATCTGCCAACTTTTTCGTGCCCGGTCTGATCGCGATCCTGCTCCAGATGATGACCATCCTGCTGGTTGCATTGAGCGTAGTTCGCGAACGCGAACGGGGCACGCTGGAGCAGTTGCAAATGACGCCAGTCGCGCCATTGGGGTTGATGGTCGGCAAAATGATTCCGTACGGGGGGCTGGCATTTTTGGAACTATGCGCAATTTTGGCGGTAATGCGCGTCGTTTTTCAGGTTCCGATCCACGGCAGCCTGGTGCTGTTGCTGGTGATGTCACTGCCCTTTCTGTTGACGGTGCTTGGCCTTGGCTTGCTGATTTCGAGCAAAGCGCGCTCACAGGCAGAGGCTTTTCAACTCGCAATGGGCACGGTACTGCCGTCGGTCTTCCTCTCCGGTTACATCTTCCAGATAGGGAATATGCCGGTTTTCTTCAGAGGGGTAAGCCAGATCATCCCTGCCACGTACTACATCCGCATCCTCCGCGGCATTATCCTGCGCGGAGCAGGAATTCGCGAACTGTGGCTGAATGCTGCGGTGCTCACGGGGATGGGATGCTTGGCTCTGTTGCTGGCAGCGAGGCAGTTTGTGCGCAAATCAGCGAGCTAATGCATGCAGCTAAAGCCGTTCAGCGCGGCATGTCGCGATGCACGGCCTTGACCTTGAAACCCGCCTTGCCGAGCCGCTTGGCCATCTCTTCGGCCATCATGACCGAGCGGTGCTGCCCGCCGGTGCAGCCAAATGCGATCGTGAGGTAGCTCTTCCCTTCCCGAACGTAGTGCGGCAGCAGAAAGAGCAGCATGTCTGTCACCTTGTTCAGAAACTCCGCAGTCTGCGGGAAATCGCGTACATACTTGGCCACCTTGGGGTGCCGCCCCGTAAGCTTGCGAAATTCCGGCACAAAATGGGGATTGGGCAGGAAGCGCACATCAAAGACCAGGTCGGCATCAAGGGGCACACCGTTTTTGAATCCAAAACTCAGGCACGAAACCAGAAGCTGGTTTGCCAGGGTGCCTTCGCCCTTCTGAGGCCCGAACTTGGCCTGCATGTGAGCCCGCAGCTCATGGACGTTAAACCCAGAGGTGTCAACGATGAAATCGGCTACATTCCGCACCGAATCAAGCATCTGGCGTTCAGATGTAATCGAGCGGGCCACCATCTCGAACCGCTCAAGCTGTGGTCGGCTAAGCGGATGTGGTCTGCGCGTCTCAGAGTAGCGCCGCACCAGTACCGCGTCAGTTGCATCGAGAAAAACGACAATCGTATGCAGCGTCTCCTTGACCTTGAGCAAGATCGAGGGCAGCCGGTCAAGCGTTGGCCCCTCGCGAACATCAACGACGATGACCGCCTTGACAACTTCGGGGGAGCCGGCAACGAGTGCCGCAAAGTCTGGCAGCAACTCAAGCGGAAGATTATCGACCGCATAGTATCCCAGATCTTCAAAAGCCTTGAGAGCTGAACCCTTTCCCGCGCCAGAGGTGCCAGTGACGATGACCAGCTCTTTGCCCCCAGGCTGCTTCTCAGCATCCTGCGCGGCAGCTTTCTTCTTTGCGCTTTTTGGGGACTTGGCGGCGCGCGGCAACAGATTTTCTCCTGAGCTTTGTTTGGGTTGGTCGGATGATTCGGCGCTCACTTTGGTTTTAGAAGAACGGGCCATGGCCCATCGTAAACCGAATTGGAAGGAAGTTTATGCAACTTTAGAGCAGGCTTCGGACCGACACGGATTGTAGCTTCTGCGCCAGGGCTTGCAGGTCAGCTAATTCGCCTCGATTGCTGCTCGCTCTTGAGAGATTGGCGCAAGGTGTGAGCCCCCAGCGAGCAAGCCAGGCCACCAGCCTCCGGTTGGGTTTCGCTCAATCATGTCACCCGCAGCCTGCGAATTGACGGCCGGCGAGAATAGGAATCCCTGGACAAATTCACAGCCAATCCGGCGCAAAAATGCCAGTTCACCGGGCTGCTCGACTCTTTGCGCAACCATCGGTACCGCCAGTCGCTTGCCCAAATGCAGCAGCGACTCGAGAACCGCAGCTTCTGGCCCGCCGGTCACGGCAGCGGCAGTCAGCCGAGGATCAATCTTGACCAGGGAAATCGGCAGCTGGGCGAGAAAATTGATCGGAGCCCAACCAGAGCCAAAGTTGTCCAACGCAATGCGCACTCCAATATCCGCCAGACGCCCAACAATCGCTACCGCCGTATCCGGGCTTTCGCTTAGAACCGTCTCTGGAATCTCCAGCATCAGCCGCGCCGGATCGATGTCTGCCTGGGCAACAGCCGATGCCACCATGCTCACAATCTCGGGATGGTAAAACTGCCTTCCTGAGACGTTGATGCACAGGTTGAACTCCGCTCCGGGACGATCCCTGAGCCAGCTATGCAACTGTCCGCAACTCTCGGCCATCGTCTCCCGGTGAATCGATATCGCCAGTCCCGCGCCCTCAGCCAGAGCCAGCAACTCGCGAAAGCTGTCATAACTGCCATCCTGCCGCCCCCAGCGCAGCAGGCACTCAAAGCCCTCCAAAATACCCGTGGAAAGACGGAAATAGGGCTGGTACCACAACGCATACTCCCGCCTGGCCAACACCTGCCGCAGCTCCCGCTCCCGCTCTCGCTGGTGGCTGATGACCACCTTCATCGTGCGATCAAAAATCTCGTAGCGGCCTCCGCCATTTTGTTTGGCCCGGTACATGGCAAAATCGGCATCGCGCAAAAGCTGCTCGGGCACGCCATGATCCTTGCCGCACAGCGCCACCCCAATGCTCGCAGTCACATCAAGAGTGCGGCCGGCTACCTGAAACGGCCGGCTCATCACTGCGGTAATCCTCTCGGCGACCACGCTCATGTCAGAGATCGACCGCACATGCTCCAGAAGGATGGCAAACTCGTCGCCGCTCAGCCGAGAAGCCGTATCCTCAGGCCGAATCGCGCTGCATAAACGGGATGCCATCTCAATTAACACCGCATCGCCTGCCGCATGGCCAAAACTGTCATTGATTTCCTTGAACTTGTCCAGGTCAAGAAACATCACTCCGCAGCCCTGCTCGCGCCGGCGTTCGCGCCTGGCCATCGCCAGCTTCAGCCGGTCGACAAACAACGCTCGGTTAGGCAGATTGGTCAGCGGATCATGAAGCGCAAAATGCTGCAGGCGATCGTCACGCTGTTTGCGGTCGCGGATGTCGCGATAGGTCAGGCACATGCCCGTCGCTGCATCATCCTCAACATAGGGGACCGCCGTGAGCGCAACATCCACCAGTTCCCCGCTCTTGGTGCGCCGCACGGTATCCATAGCCACGCGGCCTTCGATCTCCAATGCCTGCTGCAGCACACTGGTCTCATGCAGACGTGATTGCGGCACAACGAGCGCTGCCAGGTCCCGGCCATGCACCTCTTCAGCCGTGTAGCCAAATATCCGCGTGAATTCCTGATTCACATAGGTCACAAGGTTGCCGCGGGTCACTGCGATCGCATCCGGCAGAGCCTCCAACACTCCTTCAATCAACCTGGAGCGTCGCTCTCGATGTCCTTGAGGCTGGTCGGACCTGTTTCCGGTATCGGTCATCATCAGGCAACTTTCAGCACCATGAATATGCGGCAGTCAAGGCTCTTGCGAGCCACATCCATCATTCTTCGGAAGCCGTCGGGAGAACCTTACATCATCAAAGATCATTGCCAGATATAGGCAAGATCTCCCGATAAAAATCGTGGCCAAATCATCAAACGGGCAGAACTCCGTTGAAAGTTAAACATCCTGGACGACTCTTCGATCTGCTTCAATCCAAAGCGGCTAACCGGTCCAACACTTCCTGCACCTGCGATTTCAATTCATGGCAAGGTGCCGATATCCCAATCTATACCCAAGTGCAAAGAAGGAGACCACTCTTTTGTGAAGAGTGGTCTCCAGAGGAATTCAAAATGGAACCTGACGGACAGGCTATTTCGTTTCAGGGAATTTCAACCAGCTCCATCTTGCCGTCGCGCCGCCGGTGCAGCACATACATATCTCCCTTGGGATTGCGAAAGACAAGCAGGTCGCGGTCCCGGAACTCGGCCTCTTTCACCGCCTCTTCAATGGTCATCGGGCGAATTGCAATCGCTTCACTGGCACTGAGAATATGAGGCTCGACAACCGCTGCCTTGCCGGGAAACGAGTGAACGGTGATGGCCGCCTTGCGCTGCTTGCCTGGCGGATGAGCGACGGGCGGTTTGGCTGCTCCCGACTTGGAAGCTTCCTTGGCCTCCGCCTTGGCCTGGGCTTTAGCGAGAACCTTGGCCTCGACTCCATCACGGCCGGTCTTGCGGGGAGCTCGCGTTTCTGCCGTCGGCGCTACCTTGGGCAGCCGCTTCTTGGCACGTATCTTGTCTCGAAAGCGCTGCGCCTGAAGTTCTGCATGGGCCAGCGCCTCGCGCAACGCAGTCTCCTGGGTGACTGCCTCGCCGCTGGCAACGATGTTGTGATTGCGGCTTTGCAGAGAGACTTCGACGATCTGCAAGTGCCGCTCAGCCCGAAATGTCATTGCTGCGGAGGTAATTTTCCCCAGCACCAGGGCAATCCGCTCAATTCCTTCTGCGGCGCCCGCCTTCAAGCCTTTGGAAATCTTGACCTGCCTTGCGGTGAACTCGACTTCCATTCGTTTCCTCCGAAAACTCGTTTGGCAATGTTGCTTCGCTGTACTTCCCTGGTAGTCCCCAGAAATGAACAATCAGACAAACATTCCTCCGAACATTCCGAGGACCGTAGACAGACGATAGTACATCCCGAGGCTCGTTCTCGTCCGTGTTCCCGGTCACCATCGGGACTTGCAACTGTTTCTGGTCTAGTGGCCGCGTCGAACTTCGCCTTCAGCAACAGGCTTCGGCGGGGCCGCATCCGCCTTTTTTTGCCCGCGCCGCCCGAGAATGAACATCATGCTCCCAAAAATCAGCAGTACCACGCCCCATTCAAGATTGGCGTTGATGCCCAACGAACGGATGTAAATGTCGCTACCAGCGGTCGCGATTCCATACACGGTCAAAATCAACCCCACCAGCGTAAACATCAGCCCCATCGGTATGCGCAAATCCAGATTCATCGCTCTCTCCCCGTAGTTCGAGTATGTCGTTAGAGTGTGCAATACCATTGCGCGTGTGAATTGCAGAAAGCACTCACACGCGCAACGGGTTTGCTATCGGAAAATTACGTTCAGCGCGACCACCATTACCAGCAGAACTACAGCCAGTGCTTCGGGTCGGCGCCACCAAGGCAGATGGCCCAACTCCGGCTTCGGCGTGAGCGAATGAACCAGTCCCACCAGTTCCGACTCAGGCTTCGGCGTGCCAAACAAGCTGATCACAATTGTCACCAGGAAGTTGGTCGAAAACGCCCAGATCGCCGTCCAGAAATTCTGCGCCATATCGCTCGGATAGTGATGCACAACCGCAATCCAGCCACCGTGCAGGCCGGGGTGAGCTTCGAGCGGCAGCGTCATACCATGATGCATCACTGCGGCCAGCGTGCCTGAAACCAGCCCGATGAATGCTCCGTTGCCCGTTGCCCGCTTCCAGAACATGCCCAGCAGGAAGGTCGCAAACAGCGGCGCATTCACAAAGCTGAAGACCAGTTGCAGCGTGTCCATGATGTTGTTGAAGCCGGTCGCCGCATACGCCGTCGCCATCGATAGCAATATGCCCCCGACCGTCGCCCAGCGACCCATCGCCAGATAATGCGAATCGCTGGCGCCCTTCTTGATGTAACTCTGGTACAGGTCGTAGGTCCAGACGGTGTTGAAGGCCGTCACATTGCCGGCCATGCCGCTCATGAAGCTCGCCAGCAGCGCGGTCAGTCCCAACCCGAGAATGCCGGTCGGGAAATAGTGCAGCAGCATCGACGGAATCGCCAGATCGTAATCCAGTAGAGGCTTGCCGCTGGCGTCCAACACAATCTTGCCGGTTAGCGGGTCGGTCTTGGCAGGAACAAGTCCCTTGCCCTTGGCTTCGGCCTCAGTCAGCGGAATGGTTTCGCGGACAATGGTGCCATTGACGGTGTGTGTCGTCACCAGCGGTTGCGGTGCGGTAGCGCCAATGGCCAGCAGACCGGGCAGAATCACCAGGAACGGGAAAAACATCTTTGGAATCGCGGCAATCAGCGGCACCCGGCGCGCATTCTCCTGCGTATCGGTCGCCATCGCCGTCTGAATCACCAGGAAGTCCGTGCACCAGTATCCAAAGCTCAGCACGAAACCCAGACCCATCGCGAGGCCAAAAACTTCTACCCCGAGCGGATTGGTATTCGCATGCGACATGCCCTGCCATGAATGCATGTACGCCTGCGGCAGCGAGGCGCGCAGCCCACTGATGCCCCCCACGTTCTTCAGGCCAATGAGCACCAGCGGCAAAAAGCCCGCGATGATCAGGAAGAACTGGAGAACCTCGTTATAGATAGCGCTGGTCAGCCCGCCCAGGAAAATATACCCCAGCACGATGATCGCCGACAGCAGGATGGAGAAATGGAAGATCCAGCCCAGCGGCATTCCAGCCGAAATGAAGAAATAGTCGAAGACATGCAGCGTCTGGATGAGCCGGGCCATCGCATACATCGAAATACCCGACGAAAACACCGTCATCACCGCAAACGAACAGGCATTGAGTGCCCGCGTCTTCTCGTCAAAGCGCAGCCGCAAAAACTCCGGAACGGAACGCGCCTTGGACCCGTAGTAGAACGGCATCATAAAGATGCCCACAAAAATCATCGCCGGAATCGCGCCAATCCAATAAAAATGACTGGTGGCGATACCGTACTTGGCGCCCGAAGCGCCCATGCCGATGACTTCCTGAGCGCCCAGGTTGGCGCTGATAAAAGCGAGTCCGCAGATCCACGCGGGCAAAGCGCGGCCCGCCTGAAAGAAGTCCTTGCTGGTCTTCATGTACCGCTTCAGGGCAAAACCGATGCCCAGCACGAACACAAAGTACAGCAGCATAATGAGCCAGTCGACAAACGTCAGATTTGTATGGGTCAAGGCAAACCACTCCAGGCGCGGGAGAAGTACGCGCAGCATTCCACTCTAAACCAGCCGCCCGGCAACTCGTCCACTACAAAATGAAAACCTTTCCAAACAACCCCAAAAAACACCCTGAAAACATCGCTTGCACGCGTGCTCCTGGACACAAAAGGAAAGCTGGTCCTCTTCAGTTTGCCGGTTGCGCCAAATAATTACCGCGTTCGCGCTGGCACTCAACTTCGATCGCATAATGGTGCGATTCTTCCGTATACTGACTCACAAACGTCTGCACTTAAATATGAGGATGCTGTCAACGAATTGCCTTAGGCTGGGGTCCAAGTCAATTTAGGGCTGGGGTCCATGTCATTTTTGTTCCTCCATCCCCTGAAGACTCTCACTACGTGCGATCCCTGGCAGCGAGGAACACCCATGCTTGACCGATTACTAAAGCCCGTGAGGCGGCAAACAGACGACCGTTATGCACGAAAAGTGTCCAACGGCATTGATGCCATGCTCGGCTATTGGGACTATCAACAGCGTTGCCGATTTGCCAATGCTGCCTACCTCACGTGGTTCGGCATTTCTCCAAAAGACATGCGGGGAATCCCCATTCAGAGCCTGCTCGGTCAGATCTACGAATTGAATCTCCCCTTTATACAGGCAGCGCTGGAAGGCAACTCTCAGGTTTTTGAACGTGAAATCCATTTGCCCGACGGCTCAATCCGTTATTCCATCGCAACCTACACGCCAGACATCGCCAGCCGCACAGTCAAAGGATTTACCGCGCACGTAGCAGACGTTACTCCGATGAAGCGATTGGAGCAGGAAGCCCTCGCCGCACGCAAACGGTCCGACCTGTTGCTCAATTGCAACTTTCTCACTGGCTCGCCCAATCAGTTTGCACTCACCGACGAAGTCTACAGCGCCGTCAGCCGCGCCGAGGCTACGGGCCAGAGATTGGCTCTCACATCCGTCAGCCTCGAAAACTTGAAAGAAATTTCGCGAACATACGGGCCCGACGCAGCTGAAGCAATGCTCAAGGAAATCGCCGGTCGGCTCAACAAATCAGTCCACTTCGCCGATACCATTTTGCGGATTGGCTGGAATGAGTTCATTATCATCAGCGCGGCGTTGGATTCCTTTGACAGCCTGCACTGGTCGCTCCACAACCTGCGCCGCGAACTCTCGCAGCCCATTCGCTGGAATGAAACTCAGATTCCTCCCATGCTCTGCTACGGAGTAGCCCTCTTTCCCGCCCATGCCACCAACACGGTTGAATTGATTGCAAGGGTAGACCAAGCCCTATGCCAGTCCAGAAAGTCTGGCGATGGCCGCATCGCCTTTGCGCGCTCCTGAAACTGCTGCCGCATCAGCAGTTGCCACTGTAACCACAAGCCTCTTCAATCCAGTTAGTTCAAGCGTGATTCAACAAGCGAAAGCTGTTCCAAGCTCGATGCAAAATCATTTACTATTCGGTCGGTGTACGCTAGTGGCGGCGACTTCGTCGTCAATTGGAAGTTGCAAGTCCAGGTTGCACTTGAGGAGACCAAATGTCGCACGGGGGACCAAACGCAGTGGGAAGCCGCACCCCCTCGGAATTTGCGCATCAAGCCTTGAGCGAAATCCACGACATGATTGGCTATTGGGACCTCCGGGAGCGCTGCTGCTATGCAAACTCCGCATTTCGGCTCTGGTTCGGTAAAAGTCCTGAAGATATGCTTGGACTTACGCTTGAAGATCTGCTGGGTCCTCTCTACGCAACTACATCACCCCAGATTCAGGACGCCCTCCGAGGCATACCGCAGCAATTCGAAATTCAGCTTCCCCGCCCCGATGGCACTCCTTCCTACTGCATCGCTTCCTTCTATCCAGACCTATCCCAGGATCGCGGCGACACTCCCGTTCAGGGATTTACCGCGCATATCGTTGACGTGACGCGCCTGAAGCTCCTGGAAATGGACCTCCGACGCACCTGCGCCGAGGCTGAACATCACGCTACCCATGACTTCCTCACCGGCTTGCCCAATCGAGTCCAACTCAATCAGCGCATTCTCGCCGCAATTCAATCGGCAGAAGCGCACGAAACCATCATCGGAGTTGCGCTCATTGACCTCGACGAATTCAAACTGCTCAACGACACCTACGGCCACGCCGTCGGAGACTTCGTCCTGCAGGAAATCGCCAAACGCATGACCAAGTCCATCCGAACCTCTGACTCGATTACCCGTATCGGTGGCGACGAATTCCTGCTCCTCGCCACAGACCTGGTTACTGTCGACTCACTGCACTGGATCCTCAACCACCTGCGCAAAGTACTGTGCAAGCCCATCGAATGCAACGAAATCACCCTGACGCCCAGCCTCAGTTGCGGTGTCGCCACCTTTCCTCACCATGGCACCACCCCCGCTGAACTGATGCGCAACGCTGACCAGGCGCTTTACGATGCCAAGAAGCGGGGCCGCAGCCGACTCGCATTCTCTCGCGCCAATCGATCCGATGAACCCACCGCCGGCAATGCTCACGGTTGAACTTAAGCAACAAAGCCACCATTTACAATGGAATAGATGATTCCTACTCTTGAATGGACCTCAAACGGCGTCCGGTTTATCGACCAGACCAAACTGCCCCTCGAAGAGAGCTATGTTCTCGCCACCACCTACCAACAGGTAGCCGACGTCATCGTTACGATGGTCGTCCGCGGCGCACCCGCAATCGGCGTTTCAGCCGCAATGGGCGTCGCTCTGGGAGCAAAGAACACCGCCGCTCAGACCACCGCAGAGTTCGCCCCGGAGTTTGAAAAGATCTGCGCCCTGCTCGCAGGCACCCGCCCCACCGCCGTCAACCTCTTCTGGGCCATCGACCGCATGAAGGCTCTTTTCGCCAAGCTGCGCTCGGAAGGCGTGACGCTGCCGCAAATCCAGCAGACCCTCTTGTCTGAAGCTCTTACGATGTATGACCAGGACATTGCCGACTGCAAAGCCATCGGTGCCCACGGCGCAGACCTCATGCCCGACAAGGGCGGAGTGCTCACCCACTGCAACGCCGGAGCTCTCGCCACCTGCGGCTACGGCACCGCCCTCGGCGTCATCCGCGGCGCAGTCGAACGCGGCAAGCAGATCCACGTATTCGCCGATGAAACCCGCCCCTTCCTGCAAGGCGCGCGACTCACCGCCTGGGAACTGATGGCCGACGGCATCCCCACCACAGTCCTCTGCGACAACATGGCTGCCAGCCTCATGCGCCAGGGCCGCATTCAGGCCGTCGTCGTGGGTGCAGACCGTATCGCGGCAAACGGCGATGCTGCCAACAAGATTGGCACATACTCCGTCGCCATTCTCGCGAAGGAACACGGCATTCCATTTTACGTCGCTGCCCCCTGGTCGACCATCGACCGCGCCACTGCCACCGGCGATCTCATCCCGATTGAAGAGCGCTCCGCCACCGAGGTCACCCATCACGGCGGTAAACAACTTACGCCCCATGGCGTCGGAATCTGCAACCCCGCATTCGACGTCACGCCAGCCAAATACATCACCGGTATCATCACCGAACGCGGCGTAATCCGCGCGCCCTACATTGAATCCCTGAGAGCAAGTGAACTGGAAGCAAAATGAACCGTTATTGCGACAGACCCAAGCGCTGCTTAACTCTCATTGGATGCAGTTCCGTCCGGGGCACTATGGTGTCACCGTAAGTTTCCCATCAACAAAGGCAAAAGTGTAGTTACCAGACTGAAGTGAACCCCGACCAGTCACAATCCCGTAACTTCCAGCCGGGGAAGTGGCCTTCGCTATGGTCGAAACCGACGCGGTGCCAGTCGTTACCGACGACGCAATATCTCCATTCCTCAACCCGCTTAAGGAATACGACAATACCGGCACCGCGCTGCCAACCCTCATCAGCACACTCTGTGCCGTAACCGTGAGCACTGCTTTGGACACAGTGACCAGACTGTCCTCACCAACAAACACATAGTTACTTGCGTGCAGCCCAGCGACAGACACCCTCAGCCGATAAGTACCAACACCAGCGGTTGCAGAAGCCTCGGTCGTATAAGAAGCTTCCCCTGAAATCACCTCGGGACCCTCACCATTCACAAACCCTTTGTATGAGCCGGAAATAGGCGGCAATGCCTGACCATAAACCATCGATACTGCCACTGGCCGCACAGTAATGACTGCCGGATTCACTGTAAGAACACTCGTACCAAACTTGAATTTATAATTCGGCGACCATAACGATCCGACATCACTGACAACCGGATACGCTCCCACCGGCGACTGAGAAGTTGCAACCGTCGTTACATTGGCTACTCCGCGAAGATCACTGACATCGTCACCATTGACAAAGCCACTCACTCGATAGCTCAGCGCGGGCGGCAACGCACCGTAAACGCTTGACGCCGGCATAGGCGTCACGGTAAGCATTGCCTTGTTCACAACAATTCGACCCGGCTGCAGCGAAAACGAATAATTTGAAGATCTAAGCGAACCCTGCATAATTTCAAGCAAATAAACACCTGCTCCTGACCTCACCGGAAAGCCTGGCCTCAACACTGCCGAACCCCCTATACTCCGCGCATCATCACCGTTCACAAAGCCACTGAACTCGTACTTCAAACCTGGGAGACGATCACCATAGGTCATCCCAAAGGAACACGCCCTCACTGTCAACACAGCCTTATTCACAGTAAGATTGCCAGTTCCGCACACGACGCTATAGTTCGTCGACGATAAAGAACCCGGACTGCAACTCACAGCATACTTACCAGCACGAGCCGATGCCGATGCACTCGTAATCAGAATCGGAGAACCTGAAATACTCTCAACGCTATCTCCGCCGACTAATCCACTCATCGAATATGTCAGCGGAGGCACCGCCGAGCCATAGGTCATGCTCAAATCATCAGGCACAACCTTCAGAACAGCACGCTTAACCGCGATTACCCCAGTGGCGGGGGCAAAGGTGTAATTCGCAGCCGACAGGCTCCCAATCTCCAGATCAAGCACATAAGCACCTACCGGCGAACCCTTCACCACACTGGAGGTGATGGTCGGTGACCCCGACACCACCCCGCCACTATCACCATGCACAAAGCCGCTGATCCGATAACTAAACCGCGGCACATCCTCTCCGTAGACCATCGACACATCCACAGGTCTTACACTGAGCACAGCCTTGACAACCGTCAATACTCCAGTTGAGAACGCAAAACTGTAGTTCCTGGACGACAATGAACCCATCGTTGCCACAATAAGTGACACCCCAGGCAAAGGATTAGAGCCAATAGCGGCATAAATAGCAGGCGCCCCCGACACCGACACTGCCTGACTATCTCCATTGACAAGACCCGCCAGGGAGTATTTCAACGTGGGAACACGACTCCCATAGGTCATCTGCACGTCATCCGGAGTCACTGTAATAACCGCCTTGGTGACCATAAGTACACCTTCCACCAGGCGAATGCTATAGTTATGTGCCACAAGGGACCCCATCGCTATCTTGACAGCATATTTTCCTGTAGGAATGGAAGACTTCACCATAGCTGCAATGACCGGGCTCCCTGAAACCGCGACGCTCACGCTATCTCCACCAACAAATCCAGACATTGAGTAGGTCAGGGGCGGAACAGCACCTCCGTAAATCATGGTTTGACTATCTGCAACCACAGTCAGAGTCGCCGGCAACACCTTTACCACCCCACTTTTGAAAACGAACATGTAATTAGAACTCAGCAGCGTCCCCTGCGTGGGCATAACAACATAGCTTCCAACCTGAAGAGGCATCTCAAGTGCCGTTGCGAAGCCAGGGCTCCCATGAATCACCCTTGAGTCTTCACCATTCACAAATCCGCTTGCAGTCCATGTCATCTCTGGCGGCACAACACCGTAAGTGATGGACGAAGATCCGGCAGATATCACAAGCTGCGCTCTTTTAACCGAAAGAATCCCCGTACCAAAGGTGAATGTATAGTTAGCAGCCTGAAGCGTACCGATCAATGCGCTAAGAACATAGTCACCTGCACCTTGTACTCCTCCCTTAGGCCCTTGCACATCAGCGCTTCCCACCACGGAATTGGCAACTGTGTCGCCCAGAACAAATCCCGCAATACTATAGCCCAATGGGGGGAGAGTATCTCCATAGGCTGCAACCACGTTGATTGGCGTTACGTTCAACACAGCCGGTGCAATGTAGATGCTGGCTACCACCGGGGTGGCGGATTCATAGCTTGCGTTTCCGCTCTGGAAAGCTTCAATAACAACTGTTCCAGCGCCTGAAATCTTCAGATATGCGCTATTGCTTGAGATACTTCCCGGACCGCTAATGACTTGAAAGGACACAGCCAATCCAGATGACGCCTGCGCCAACAAGGCTATGTCTCCAGATCCGTACACCGTGCTTGTTGGTGGAGTGAACGTGATAGCCTGCATCATTTTCCCCAGGCTGCTTCCCGAAAGATTGACAGCTTCCGTTGGCTCGATTGTTCCCAAGGAGCTGAAGGTGATAGAGACTGATTCGTTGATAAGCGCCGAGGATATACCGGGAATGAAATCCACAGCCAACTCACAGGCCGTTCCAGGACTAACCAGAACACCGGGAGCACATGGGTTGGTAGTTCCGTTTTCTTCGCTAAACTCGCCTGGATAGACTACAGATTCAGTCACGTGTGGCTGGTTGCCAAGATTCTCAACCAGTATGGTCTTGGGGCTGTCAGTACTCTTCGATCCTAGGTAGGTATTTGCGAAGCTTAACGATGGAGGTGTGCTCATATCAATCTTTACAACCTGATTGTTCCCCGTATCTGCGACATATAGATTTCCAGGCGAATCGATGGTCATTCCCAGCGGCGCATTGAACCCGCCCGCAACAGTGACTTGGCTCCCAAAGCCGCTCCCGGTCCAAGGCAGCATGAGGACCTGATTATTTGCCGTATCCAGGATATAGAGATTCGACGCTCCATCAACCGCCAGAGCACTTGGAAAGGATCCTGCCGCTAGCGCGATTGGAAGTTGATTGAGATATCCTGTCCCGGACCATGGAACCATGATAACTTGATCCTGAAATGGACTACTCGCGAAGATGTTCCCATTTCCATCCGCAGCTATTCCAGTTGGACATCGATGATAGTTGCCAAGGGGCTTGGCTACCCCAAAGTTACTGCCCGCCCAGGGCAACTTCCAGATATAGTTATCAAGCGTGTCAGAAACAAATACACTGCCTCCTGCATCAACGGCCACGCCCGTAGGGCCGTAGAATGAATTTGGCAATCTCTGCTGAGTGCCATATGTCGCACCATTCCATTGAAGTTCCAGTACCTTATCATTACCACTGGACACAATGAAGATATCTCCGGCACCATCAATGGTGATTCCCATTGGATTATTCAGCCCTGCAACCGGAAGCGTCGTTTGCAATCCATAGCCCAATGCGGTAACTGGAATCTCAACAACGCGGTTATTTCCTGAGTCCGAGATATATACATTGCCGGCACCGTCCACAGCAACTCCTGCTGGTGCGCTCAGTTGAGCACCAATCTGGGTTCTCGTACCAGGGATGAATGCGGTTCGAGTTCCTAGTCCGGTTCCTGACAGAAAGGCTGTTGCAAGCACATTTCCCTGCATGTCGTAGATGCTGACAGCGCCTAGTCTCGCTCCTGATGCAAGTGGTGTAAATGTGACATCGATGCCGCAGGTTGAGGTGTATTGATATGTTTGAGGCAAGCAAGTGCTGTGTCCGGCATCTACAAAGTCTCTCCCCGGTGCGCCTTGCATCATGACACTATAGCCACCTACTGCAGTTCCTGCTGTAATGTTGAAGCTGTAGGTCTGGACCGGAGCCGAAACTCCTATGGAATATGAGCCGAAGTTCACGCTGCCTTGAACGATTTCAAGGACTTGATTGCTTGCGGAATCTGCCACAAAGACATTTCCCTTCCAGTCCGGCGCGAGAGCTTGAGGGGAGGCATAGCTGCTTCCAATATTGACCTCGGACTTATAGCGCTTGGCAAATGGAAACCACGGTTCCTCGAGCACACTGCCATCACCCGCAGCTGCGATGAAGACATCGCTAGCGCTGTCCACCGCTACATCAGTAGGTGCGTTCAATCCGCGCCGTATGATTTGCTGTGTTAGATAGCCACCCACAGTGAGTGGCTCTTTGATGATGCGGTTATTGCCAGTATCCGCAATGTAGAGAGTCGAGGCCGCGTCGATGGCAATCCCCGTTGGATTGCTAAGTCCATCAGTCAAGACGATGGGAGCCTGGTAGCTTTGATTGACTTGGCGTAGCTCAACGATGCGGTTATTACCGGTGTCGGCTACATAGACGTTGCCAGCGGCATCAATTGCGACACCACTGGGATTATTCAATCCGCTGGCCATGTAGATGGGATCCCCATGGCCTTGAGCTGTGACGGGCAACATCACAATTTGATTGTTTCCCGAATCGGCTATATATAGGTTGCCGCTCCAGTCCGAGATCATACCTTTGGGACTTGATAGCCCACCCAGGATTACCTGAGGTTGTCCCAACTGACCGTTCACTTGAGTGACACAGAGAATGCGGTTGTTGCCGGTGTCGGCAATATAGATATTACCCTGGCCATCGACTGCAACACCCGCTGGTGCAGACACTAACCCGCTCGCGATATGAATTTGAGTGCCAGTCAGCGTTACCTGAGCATGCCCCTGTTGCCCGTGAAGCAACAGGGTAGTGATAAAGGTTAGTAGAACCAGCAACGGGAATCTATTTCGGACGATCAGGGTGCTGCCTGGCTGACCTCGATCATCAGGCACGCGCGCCTTGTTGGGCATTGACTGGCCCGCGTTGGTTGCTGTGTTCAATTCTTGGATTAAGCCCATCGTGACTCTTCCTGGCAAGGGGAGTTTAGTCACACTATCGGCAGTTTTTTAGTAGTTCTTCAGCAAGTCGGCAGGGTGATGGCCGGCGCTTTGTTGTCGCACGGGTTTGGACTATGCATTTGATAACATTGGGTTAGTTTGCGTCGGTGTTCTATTCCCAACCGTACCGACCAATGGCAAATCACATTACGCAGGTCATTTGGAAGGGCTTGGGATTCATTGCAGGTCAGTAGATGCCTCAAGCGCGGATTCCGCTGCCCTCTGGCCTGGCGGGCCCCCGGGTCCCTCATTTTCACCACCCCACCTCAATTCATCGGATGAAGCTCGTTCTTTGGGGAATTGCCGTGTTGACCGCGCGCTGCCGTAAAGTGGGGATGAATGGCGCTTCACTTTTCCATCTTCCGTCTCCGCAAGAAATCCCTTCTCCGCGGTACGATCCTGGCCCTGGGGTCGATGGCCTCTGCATTCCGATTTTCGGGCTTTCCTGAGGTGCGCAAGTCCCTTTGGCTGCTGATTCCTTTCCTGGTCACCTGCTTCGCCACATTTGATACAGCTCGCTGCCTTGAGAAGCGCTGGACCTTCTATCACGGCGCTGTCCTCCTGCTTGTCTATGTGGATCTGATGGTGTTGCTCATGATTTCCTTCTTCCTGCTCGCGCCATATTCAGGAGCTTTCTTCTAGTCTTGCCGCCCTTCAACGACATGCGCCCTTCCCCTGGACCTGCTACTGCCTGTACCATGAGCAAGTTTGGTATTCCGCACGTTGGAGTTTTCACATGTTCAAAGGATTTCGGGAATTCATCTTCCGCGGCAACGTTGTTGATCTCGCAGTTGCGGTCATCATCGGCGGCGCTTTCAATGCAATCGTCGGTTCTCTCGTAAAGGACATTCTCGGCGGCTTCATCGCCGCGCTCGTCGGCAAGCCAGACTTCAGCGCACTTGCGTTTGATGTCCGCGGAGGGCACATCGCTTATGGCAACTTCCTCAATGCCGTCATCTCGTTCCTCATGGTCGCCTCTGTTGTCTACTTCTTCATCGTCCTGCCCCTCAACAAGATTGCCGAGCGCGCAGCCTCAAAGAAAGCGGCGGCTCCCGCTGAGCCCACCACGAAGACTTGCCCTGAGTGCCTGAGCGAAATCCCCCTGGCTGCCAGACGTTGCGCCCATTGCGCTCAGCCTGTCGCCTGAATTTCCCAGAAAAGCGCAGAGGCAACTGCTGGGTCTCTGCGCCTGTAGTCTCTCAACCTCCTTGCCACGAGACTTTTGATGACGCGCTTCCCCGCAATAGTCCGAAGGATTTCTAAGGCGTCGGTGTGCATCGCAATTGTTTGCGTGTTCGCGTTCATGGTCGGGAGATCGAAGACGAGTGGATCGCTCCGGGTCCCCGCTGTCTTCGCTGCCGCAAGTGCTGCCGCGAATCCGGCCACTCCGTCTCCCTACGCACCTTCGTACACTAAAAATGGCGACCTGGTTCCGCCGACTCAATACAGAGAATGGATCTACCTGACCAGTGGCTTGGACATGAGCTACACCCCCCGCACTGCGGCGCAGGGAGACATGTCAGTTTTTGACAACGTATTCGTCAATCCCGAGGCCTACCACGGCTTCCTGGCAACCGGGCAATGGCCAGACAAGACCGTATTTGTGCTCGAATCCCGCAATGCAGCCAACAAGGGCTCCATCAACAAGGCTGGCCACTTCCAGTCGGGCGGGGTCCAGGGTCTCGAAATACACGTCAAAGACGAGGCACGTTTCCCCGGCAAATGGGCGTTCTTTGACGTAGCCAGCGAATCAAAGGCGACGCTGTTTCCGCAGACCGCAGCCTGCTACTCCTGCCACGCCAGCCATGCCGCAGTGGATACGACATTCGTCCAGTTCTATCCAACCCTGCTGCCCATTGCCCAAAAGCACGCGACACTCAGCGCCGCCTACCTCAAGGAATCCGCATCCGACGAGGCGAAGTAAACGCAAAGCGGCCTCCCCCTCATCCATCAGGGGAGGCCGCTTTGCTTGAATCAATCTACTTTGCCAGCGAGGGCAACTCAACCCCGATGCTTTGCACCAGGATGTAGAGATAGCAGGCCAGGCCCAGTACCGGCGGCAGCCACAGAGTGGCATATTTGCGCACCAAGTACTGCACCACCTTCAAATTAGGCGTCTCTTCCGGCAAGTGCTCTTCACGGTCGCGCCGCGAAGCAACCCGCGCCAGGCTCAGGTTGAGTTCCGTCTTCAGCACCGCAAAGTGAGCCTTGTTTGGGAATCGAAGGAGGCCCCGCAGCAGGTGGTCTGTATCAATCCAGTACTCGCGGTCCCGGTCAGCCTCCATCAGCGCAAATTCAAATGCCTTCTTGGCCTCTGCATCCAGTTGCACCTGGCTCTCGTCAAAGTGCCCATCCATCTCTGAAACAGGCGAGGGCAGCGCATGCGAGCCAACCAGCCAGCGAAGATAGTATGCGTTCGACTTGAGCGCGCCGACCCGCTCCGCCCTGGTCCCGTCGTCGAGCATCAATCCACATAGCAGATCGCCGACGGTGATTACCGAGTCATCGCGGTGGTGGCACTCCTCACGAGCATGGTAGATCGCCCGACGAGTGGCCTCCGTATAGCGCTCCAGCACTGACTGGCGACTTGCCCGCGTGCTCATCACGCTATCAAAAACAGTTGCTCCCAGCATTCCCATCGATGCGATCCCCCGATACCTAAACTTCTGTACTAGCCATGTACAGGTTTAGGACAACCGTCGGAAGTTACCAATCCCACGAGAGCTTTGTCAATATCCCATGAATGGGGGATGACAAATGTGTAAGTTAGCTATCAGGCCCCCTCAGTCTAATTCCCTGAGGGCCCTGGAAAACGCGAAGAACCCCACGTACGCCAGCGAAGAAATCCCCGCCATTGCCGCCAGCGCGTGGTTGGTCGGGATTTGCCGAGAGAGTTCCCCCGCCAGTAACGCCCCCAAGGGTGGCAGGCCCAGAAAGCACGTTCCGTAGATGCTCATCACCCGGCCGCGCATCGCGTCGGATGACAAAGTCTGCATCGCCACGTTCACGCTTGAGATGGTCAAAATGATCCCAAACCCCTCAAAAAGCATGCACACCTCAGACAGCGCCACACTATGCGAATAGCAGAACACCACCACCAGTGCCATCACCGCCGCGCCGCAGAACGAGATAAGGCGACCCCGATTCCTGATCGCGGACTGTGAAGCAACCGTCACCGCCCCCAGCACCGCGCCCGCGCCCGAAGCCGCCAGCAGCAGCCCCAGCCCGCTCTCGCCTACGTGCAGTTCATTCTTGGCAAAATAGGGAATAAACGTCAGAAACGGTATCGTCAGAAAGCTCGAAACCGCAATCATCCACATCAATACATGCATTTGCGGCTTGCTGCGCACATAGCGAAACCCCGACACCAGGCTATCCATCAGCCCTTCGTGCCGTACCAGCTCTTCCTCCGGGTAGCGAATCCGCGAAAGCGCCACCAGCACCGCCACAAAGCTCACCCCGTTCAAAAAGAAATTTCCCGCCACACCAAATGCCGCCATCGCATATCCGCCCAGTGTCGGCCCCAATATCCGCGACATATTAAACTGCGCCGAATTCAACGCGATCGCATTCGTCAGGTCCTCACGCACCACCAGCTTGGGCACCATGGCCTGGTAGCTGGGATTGTTCATCGCCAGCGCCGTGCCATTCAAAAACGCAAGCAACGCCAGTTCTCCTACCGTCAGCATTTTTAGGTAAGCCAGGCCCGCCAGGATAAACGCCAGCACCATCATCACCGTCTGCGTCACCAGCAGCAGACGCCGCTTGTCCACACGGTCGGCAATCACCCCGCCAAACAGCATGAAAAGGAGAAAAGGAATCGCGCCTGAAAACCCCACCACGCCCAGCCAGAACGGGGAGTCCTTCATGTGCAGAACCACCCACCAGCCCTGCGCCACATTTTGCATCCAGGTCCCGATGTTCGAGGTAAAGTTGCCGCTCCAGAACAGGCGAAAATTAGGGTTTCGCAGCGCCCGTACCACCTTCGGCCACTTTCGCCGCGCAGAGTCCTCCAGCAGTACTGCGCCAGCCTCTCCGCCCGGAGACTGCTGCATCCCGGCTACATCCAGCGTCTCCAGCGGCGCAAGCTTCTCCCTTGATGAACGGCCAGTAGTTCCCTGTCCCTCAGCGTCTGTCAGAATTCCCCCAAACCCGTCTCTCCCTCAATCTTACGTGTCACAAAGCCGCCAAACTCAACCTCACATTCGCACGTCACACTCACAGCAGCAAACTCAACATGCCATAATCATTCTCACCACCAGTAAGCACCCAGGAGTGGCCTCAGCACCGTGAAGACGATCGTCCGCATCCTGATCACCCTCTTCCTCACTGCCCTCGCTTACGAATGCATGGTTCTGGCCTTCCACCTCCTCAACGAGCCTTCCGATCGCTCCCTCTACACCGGATTCGCCATACTGGCCCTGCTCGCCCTCTTCCTGCCCTTCCTGCTCTGGCGTCTTTGGAGAAAACGAAATGACAATGTTTGGTGAAGTTCAACCTCCCCGTAGCCGCAACTCTGACGAATCCGGTGCTCCCGAACTGCGCAGATACATCCGCCCCCTCCTGCTCGGCATCGCAGCCATCTTCGTCGCGCTCATCTTCTTCAACTACATCGCCGCCGTCACACGCATCGGCGCAGGCTACGTTGGCGTCGAAATCCTCCTCTCCGGCAGCCAGCGCGGCCCCTCTGAAATTCCCATCAAGACTGGCTGGGTCTTCTACAGCCCGCTCCGCAGCCAGATCATCGAGTTTCCCACCTTCGTCCAGACCGTCAAGTGGACCCACGACCCCAACGAAGGCCATCCCATCAACGAAGAGATGAGCTACAACTCCAAAGAAGGCATGGAGATGTACTCCGACGTCTCCCTCTCCTATGCCATCGACCCCAAGATGGTTCCCGACTTCTATCTGAAGTACCGCCTCAGTGACCTCAACATGTTCACCCATGGCATCCTCCGCGACGTCGTCCGCAACTCCCTCAACGAAGTTGCCTCCACCTACTCCATTGAAGAAATCTACGGCGAACACAAAGCCGAATTCCTCCACAAAGTCGAGTTGCTCATCCAGTCCAAGCTCACCCCGGTGGGCGTCGGCGTCCAGCAGTTCGGCTTCATCGGAGCGCCCCGCGTTCCCGACGTCATTTCAGCCGCCATCACCAGCAAAGCCCAGGCCATCCAAAACGCAGAGCGCGCCCAGAACGAACTAGCCCAGACCCAGGCCGAAGCCGCCAAAAAGATCGCCGAAGCCGACGGCGACGCGAAATCTGCCGTAGCCCGCGCCACGGGCGAGGCCGAAGCCAACCGCATCCGCCAGGCCTCCATCAGCCCCCAGCTACTCGAACTCCGCAAGCTCGAAAATCAGCGCGCCCTCATCGATCGCTGGAACGGCCAGCTCCCCCAGGTCGAATCCGGCTCCGGCGGCATGATGCTCCAACTCCCCAAACCCCAGTAGCCGCGGCAACAAGCGATTTTTGAAAGGTCACGGCTTCTCAGGCCGCAGAAAAGTCCCCGTACCGAAACCTTTTGAAAGGGCACGGCTTCAGCCGTGCCGTTAAGAAGCCACAAGTTATTGATCCTTCAATAGACAAAAGGAGCGATAAGAACCAGAAAGGCGCACCCGCAGCACGAATTATCAAAATGAGGCATAGAGCGGTCACAAGCATGGGCCGAAATTTCTCAATTCCCGACTCGCCTGCGATGTCTCGTGTAATGAGGTCTGTGCCTACCCCAGTCCCCAAGTGAACCGAGGGCTCCCTCAGAGCGGTTTCGAAGGGCCATCGAAGCTGGGAACACCCGCCTACTTCTCGTTCCCTGGCACCTGTTTGGGAGGTGCCGAATAGAGCCGGTCGAACACCCCGCAGATTTCTATATTCAAGTCCACGCCCAGCGTACTTGCCTTACAGTAGGCGACCATAACCGCAAATTTCTGATTAACTCCCTTGGCGCGGATATTGGAATAGGTAATCTGGGCTGCCTCCGTTCTGAGGAGCCTACCTATGCTCTCAGCGTCAGCAAGTGCGAAGCGTGTAAACAATTCGTTAGCTCGTATCCACTGTTCCTGCTGTTCGATCGTGAAACCGTTTATGTATGCTTCATCCGGCGCAGTGCCAAGCCAGTCACAAATTATTTTGAAATCGTCTCTCAGCGAATCGCTTGCGCTCTCGCCCTGAGTCAGCGTGCGATACATCTCAAGGAATTGACGGTGTAATTCGCGGCTCAATTCCAATGACTTCGTCATTCTGGGAATCTTCTCAACAGAGAAGATCGCGTTCGCAAAAGACTGGAAGTCTTTAGGTGAGCGTGTCCGGAGCTTTGACGATTTCGTCGCGGCCACCGACTCGGCCATCGTTTGCTGAAACGACTGCGCGGTTGCCTCTGGCTCTTCCAATGACTCAATGGCACGCAAGGCTCTTGCGCAACACTCGAACTGCACGAGGTTGTCAATATCGTCCTGGGCTAACGCCGAAAAGCGAGGGTCCTTCATTAATCTCGCAAGGACAGGACTCGACTTCAGTTTATTGTTTTGTTTGACCAAATTCATTCTGCTTCTGACCAGGCTGAATATCAAACCCGCGTAAACGCAAAGGGCAACACAAAACGCAAGCCATGTCTCGCTGCTTGCTGTAAGACCAAGAATGAAGATAAAGAGGGCGAGGGCAGCAGATTGCAGCGCATGGTTCCTGCGCGAGGAGACTTGAAGTGAGATCTCACGGATAGGCGAAACGGCCAGTGAGTCCCACTGGTATCGAACTCCTAGCCTCCGGAGAAAGTAATAGGCAAAGGCTGTGACAGCAGTGACGAAAACTATTTCTACCTGCTCTGTGCTATCGAGGGAATCCGCCCACAATACTTTAGCCCATATCGCGAGGCGATAGCCAACGAGCCCTACAAATACGCCAGAAGCGATACTGAGTGACCGCCGTATTTCTGGTTGGTTTTTCAGTCTCCCAAACACTAGCTACCATCTGTCTTTCTAGAGCCAAAGTTTAACATGCGTCCCGCAGGTACCCCACCCTCGCAACGCACTTGGTTTTGTTCGGCGTCCCCGTGGACAGGTCTTGATCTGTGCGGTGATTGTGGCTAACGTAGGACTCAGCCCGCCCCGCACCATCCCCTCAGCCCCCTTGTTGTAACCTGAATCTTCAACCTGCTTCGCCCATCTCACCCCGCGAGGACTCTCTCCATGCCCCTCCGCCTCCGATCACTTCTCCTCCTCGCAGCCTCCGCCGCAGCCGTATCGCCGCTGGTCGCCCAGGCCCCCAAACAGGTCTTCGGTTATCGCGACTTCGCCGCCCAGGCCAAAATCGACGCCAGCTTCCTCGCCGTCCCCGACGCCGCCCTCGCCGGACAGCACCTCAAAACCCTCACCGCCAAGCCCCACATGGCCGCCACCAAAGAGGACTATGAGACCGCCGAATACGTCGCTCAGAAATTCAAAGCCGCCGGCCTAGACACCGAAATCGTCCCCTACCGCGTCCTCCTCAACCAGCCCCGCAAAGTCCACTTTGAAGCCGTCACCGACTCCGGCGCAGCCCTCATCTCCGGCCCCACCCCCGAGCATGTAAGCGCCGACGCATTCCAGGACGATCCCCGCGTCGTCATGCCCTTCAACGGCTCCTCCGGCTCCGGCGACGTCACCGGCGCTGTCGTCTACGCCAACTACGGCCGCCTCGAAGACTTCGACCAGCTCGCCGCCCTCCACATCGACCTCCACGGCAAAATCGTCCTCGTCCGCTACGGAGCCAACTTCCGCGGCGTCAAGGTCTACATCGCCCAGCGGCGCGGAGCCATCGGCGTCCTCATCTACTCCGACCCCATCGACGACGGCTACTTCAAGGGCGACGCGTACCCCAACGGCCCCTGGCGTCCGGAAACAGGCGTGCAGCGCGGCTCAGTCCAGTACCTCTTCAAATATCCCGGCGACCCCCAGACCCCCGGCGTCGCCTCCACCCCTGATCTGCCCGACTCCGCCCGCCTCGACCCCCTCAAAACCGGCAATCAGCCCAGCATCATCTCCATCCCCATCAGCTACCACGACGCCGCGCCCATTCTCAAAGCGCTCAAAGGCACCGCCGTACCCAAAGGCTGGCAGGGAGCACTCCCCTTCAGCTACCACACCGGCGGCACAGAAGCCCTCACCGGCGCAAAGCTCCACCTCATCTCTGACCAGGACTACCAGGTCCGCACCATCTGGGATGTCATCGGAAAAATCAAAGGTACTGACTACCCCGATGACTGGGTCGTCGTCGGCAACCACCGCGACGCCTGGGTCTACGGCGCAGTAGACCCCAATAGCGGCACCGCCTCCATGCTTGAATCCGTTCACGGCTTCGGCGCACTCCTCAGCCAGGGCTGGAAACCCAAACGCACCATCGTCGTCGCCAGTTGGGATGCAGAAGAAGAGGGCCTCATCGGCTCCACCGAATGGGTCGAGCAGCACGCAGAAACCCTCAAGCGCGCCGTCGCCTACTTCAATGTCGATGTCGCCGTCGCCGGCTCGGAATTCGGCGCTGAAGCCGTCCCCTCCCTCAAGCAGTTCATCCGCGAAGTCACCCAGCAGGTCCCCAGCCCCAAAGGCGGCACCGTCTACAGCCAATGGAAAGCTGCCGCATCCGCCACCCAGCAGGGCGACGCCAACACCGGCCACATCACCCGCTCCAACGCACCCAGCGAAGACGTCACCGTCGGCGATCTCGGCTCCGGCTCTGACTTCACGCCCTTCCTCCAGCACGTCGGCGTACCCTCCACCGACATCGGCTCCCACGGCGACTACGGCGTCTACCACTCCGTCTTTGACAACTACGCCTGGTTCACCATGAACGCCGACCCCACCTTCGTCTACCTCCAGCAAATGGCCCGCATCCTCGGCCTCGAAGCCATCCACATGGCCGACGCCGACATCCTGCCCTACGACTACCCCACCTACGCCAAAGAAATCTCCAGCTACATCGAAGCCGCCAAACGCAAACCCGCCGCCACCACCCTCGACTTCGCACCCGCCGAGGCCGCCGCCGCCCGCTTTGCCAAGGCCGCCACCTCCATCCGCCAGCTCCAACTCGCTCCAGGCACCAATCCCGCAGCGCTCAACAGCACACTCCGTGCCGCTGAAACCGCCTTCATCGCCCCCGCAGGCCTCCCAAACCGCCCCTGGTACAAGCACACCATCTACGCCCCTGGCGAATTCACCGGCTACGCCGCCGTCGTCATCCCCGGCGTCAACGAAGCCCTCGACGCTAAAAATCCAACCACCGCCGCCCAGCAACTGATCGTCCTCACCCAATCACTCAACCAAGCGGCCCAAACCCTTGAAGCCGCTCAGTAACCAATACCCCGCAACAATCCACAAATCCTGAATCTCGCCAACTTCTCCGGCCAGATTCAGGATTTTTTGCTTTGGAGCCACTCCGCAATCCACCCACCGCCAGACAATCCCCCAAATATTTCCCGAAATGACACTTTTCTCTGGACATCTCCCCCAAAATAGTGCAAAGTAACATTACTAAAGACTTCTATTGGCGCTTGGTTTGTGTTACCAGGGGAACCACCTCCGGGTGGGTGTTCAGTGGAGTCCGAAAGAGACTACTCATGCATGACTTTTTGATTGCTCTGGTTTTCGTTGCGATGGTCGCCTCCCCCGCGATCATTGCCTCGATGCCCAAAACTGCCCACGAAGAGTAGTTCTCGTGTAACCCTTTTGTCTGTGTGTCAGGCTAAAGCCCGGCACGATCATCCACCCGCTTCACCCGCTGGCCAGAGCATAGAATTCCCTCCCCCGGAATCCTCTACTCCCCAACCCCAGCAAAACAATTGAGATGAGCCCTCCCCACTGGCCGTTTTTCTGAGTGAACTCTCAGAAGACGGCCAGCTTTTTTTGTTGTGACGCACGTCACGCTTCCCTCCCCCAAACGTCCAACTTGCATTGACCGCAGTCACCTCGCCTCGTAAACTGGTTAGGAACTCACTGTTTGACATTCGTCAAAAGCCGCGTTCAGGAATTTGGGGTTGCCATGAAGTTATCCGCGCAGCAGACCCGCATCATCATCGCCTCTGTCGTCGTCCTCAGCACCATCGGCTACCTCGCATTCACCGGAGCAGCAGCCAACAAGAGCTACTACGTTACCGTTCCTGAAATGCAGGCTATGGGCGACAAGGCCTTTCAGGCGTCCCTGCGCGTCGAGGGCTTCGTCAAGCCAGAGACCATCCAGGCCAGCGGCACCCACGTCACCTTCGTCCTCGACGAGTTTGAAAGCCACAATCCCAAGGCAACCCCCACCATGCGCGCCCTCCGCGTCGTCTATCAGGGCACGGAACCACCCCCTGACACATTCAAGAGCGACGCACAGGCCCTCGCCATTGGCACATACGGCCGCGACGGCGTCTTCCACGCCACGCAGCTCCAGGCCAAATGCGCCAGCAAATACGCGCCAGCTGACCCAGGCAAATCTCCAGCAGGCGCGCAGCCCGGAATGGCCCCGACCGCTCCCGCTCAGGACAAACGCGCCGCCGAGACGCCGGCAGGTTCAAATTCGCAATCTGCAGCAAAGAGCCTCTAAAGTCCCGTGCCGGGTCTCATTCCCGGCATTCCTCAGTGCAAATGAACGCGGGGCTTCTGCCCCTGAAGGAACCGACCGTTGACTCTGGCCCCGGATTCCAGCGATACAGCCTCCAACGCTCTGCTTCTGTCGCCCGCCCCGCTCGCCCGCGTCCAGTCCGTCTCTCGTCTCTTCGGCTCGTTCGCCGCCCTGCGCCAGGTTTCAGTCGATTTCGCGCCGGGCCAGTGCTCCATCCTTCTGGGTGAAAACGGCGCAGGCAAATCCACCCTGCTGCGCATCCTCGCCGGCCTCCTGCACCCCTCCGACGGCAAGGTCACGGTCTTTGAAGACCTCACCCCCCACGCCGCCCGCCACCGCATCGCCTACATGAGCCACGCCCCCATGCTCTACGACGAGCTCACCGGCCTTGAAAACCTCACCTACTTCAGCAGCCTTTACCAGCGCGGCTCATGCCTCTCCCCCGCCCAGGCCCTCGAACAGGTCGGCCTCGACCCCGCCCTCACCCGCACCGTAGGCCAGTACTCCCAGGGTATGCGCCAGCGCGCCTCGCTCGCCCGCGTCCTGCTCTCCCAACCCCAGTTGCTCCTCCTCGACGAACCCTTCTCCAACATGGATGTCGAAAGCGTGCAGCAGATGGTCGCGCTCCTCGCCCGATTCCGCTCCGCAGACCGCGCCATCGTCATCACCACCCACCAGCGCGAACTAGCCGCCCCCATCGCCGACCAGGTCGTCACCCTCAAAGCAGGCCGCCTCCACTCCGTAACCCCCGGCCAACCCACCCTCTAGGCCCCACAACACCGCCCTAGTGCAGCGAAGTCACAAGCGCCACAGCCTTCGTAAGACGCGCCTCCCGTGGCCGCGATGTCTTCTCATTCGATGGCGTATAGATATGCTCAATCTGCTCGATCCGGTAAGCCCCCGGCGCAAATCGCAGGTCCTTCCCAATCCCGTCGCCCGGCAAAAGCACAATATCCCCCGGCTTTGGCAGCGTGTGCAACGTCTCCAGCGGCACCAGGTTCACCGCCGAGCCATCCTCCACTACAAATTCAAGGCAGTTCTGGCTGTGAATTCCACGCCTCCACTCCTTGGCCTCCTGACGTGCCTTGAACGACTGGTAGTATGTCGCGGCGACCGTAGGAAAAACAACAAGTGAACTGGCAATTCCCAGATAGGCGTTCCATTGGGCTGCAGTCAGGAACATGAATCCTCTTTCTCCATGACACTCAAAAATTACGATGGTGGACTTGCCCAGTATCGTATCCCAGAGATAAAGAACCAATCATGCCCCTAAAAAATCTGCCCGTCTCCCACCAAAAACACCTTCAGACGCTTCAATGAGAAAATAAAACGAATGCTTACGCCGGATCACAACGCGCTCGGCCTCTACTTCAGCATCCCCTTCTGCCGCGCCAAGTGTACCTACTGCAATTTCGCTTCAGGCGTTTACCCCGCCAGCGAACACTCCCGTTACGTCGCCCGCCTCATCCACGACCTCGCCGCCGCGCCCGCCTGGGCCCAGTCCATGCAGGTCCACCTGCCCCGACAGGTCGATACAATCTACTTCGGCGGCGGAACCCCCGTCCTGCTTGCACCCGAGCTCTTCACACAAATCTTCGCCGCCATCCGCGATCAGTTCCAGCTCACACCCGACGCTGAAATCACCATCGAGTGCGCCCCCGGCCAGCTCCCCGACGACACCCTCGCCGCCATGGTCGCCGCCGGCGTCAACCGCGTTTCCCTCGGCGTCCAGTCCTTCGTCGACCGCGAAGCCACCCTCAGCGGCCGCTTCCACACCCGCGACATCGTCCTCCAGGATCTTCGCCGCCTCCGCGCCGCCGGCATCCCCAACCTCAACATCGACCTCCTCGCCGGCCTTGCCGACCAGACCCTCGCCTCATGGCGCGAATCCCTCGCCGTCCTCCGCGACACCGGTGTACCCCATGCCAGTGTCTACATGCTCGAAATCGACGAAGACTCCCGCCTCGGCCGCGAACTCATCGAAGGCGGCATCCGCTACTCCGCCGGCCTCGTCCCCAACGACGACACCATCGCGCAAATGTACGAAGAAGCCGTAACCTCCCTCGCCGCCTCAGGCCTCGCCCAGTACGAAATCTCCAACTTTGCCCAACCCGGCATGGAGTCCCGCCACAACCTGCGCTACTGGCAGCGACGCCCCTATCTGGGCCTCGGCCTCGACGCAAGTTCCATGTTTTACGCTGAAGACAAAATGGTCCTCCGTGCCACCACGACAGACGACCTGCCCGAATTCCTCGACCCCGCAGAAACCGCTCACGAAACATCCTGGCTCGGTCCCACCCAGCAGCTTGAAGAAGCCTGGTTCCTCGGCCTCCGCCGCAACGCCGGCGTCTCCATCCGCGCCCTCATCACCGAGTTCGGCCCCGATGCGGTCGCACCCTCCATCGCCGTCGCCCACCGCCTCGCCGCCGACGGTCTCCTCTCCACTGCAAAAAATTTCGTCCGCCTTACCGACCGCGGCCGCCTCATCTCCAACGATGTTTTCGCCGAGTTCCTCGGCCTCGCTCCGGCCCATCACACCGCACAATCAAAGTAATCCCAGAGGAATCCCGACCGTGCCCGACCTACAGACCCAGCCCGTCATCGATCTCCGCAGCGACACACTCACCCACCCCACCCCCGAGATGCGCGCCGCCATGGCCGCCGCCGAGGTTGGCGACGACGTCTACGGCGAAGACCCCACAATCAACCGCCTTGAAGCACGCGCCGCTGAACTCTTCGCCCGCGAGGCAGCCCTTTTCGTGCCCACCGGAACGATGGGCAACCAGATCGCCATCCGACTCCACACCCGCCCCGGCCAGGAGATCATCACCGAGTCTCGCTCCCACATCCTCGATTGGGAAATGGCCACAGCAGCCACATTTTCCGGCTGCCTCATCCGTGCGGTAGCGGCCCCGCGAGGCATCCTCACCTGGGACCACATCGAGCCTGTCATCTACGCCAAAGGCAACTTCCGCGCCGCTACAGGCCTCATCGAACTCGAAAACACCGCCAACCTCGCCGGAGGCACCGTCACACCCCTGCCCATCCTCGAGGAAATCTGGGCCGAAGCCCGCAAGCGCAACCTCCCCGTCCACCTCGACGGAGCACGCATCTTCAACGCTGCCTCCACCCTGCCCGGCGATGTCTTCGAAAACGCTCGCACCCTCACCAGCGGCTTTGATACCGTCATGTTCTGCTTGTCAAAAGGGCTCTGCGCCCCGGTCGGGTCCATGCTGGTGGGCTCGAAGGCGGCCATCGACGAGGCCCGCATTTACCGCAAAGCTCTCGGTGGCGGCATGCGTCAAGCCGGGATTCTCGCGGCAGCCGGATTGATCGCACTCGAAAAAATGCCCCTCCGCCTCCATGAAGACCACGCCAACGCCCGATTCCTCGCCGAGACCCTGACCGCCAGCTCCGAAGTGGAGATTGACCTCGCCGCAGTCCAGACCAACATCGTCGTTTTCTCGCTCAAAACACAAAAATCTGCTGACTTCGTAGCCCGCCTCAAATTACACGGTGTACTCATGAGTACCGTCGGTCCCCGCAGCGTACGCCTGGTTACACACCACGACGCCGACCAGGCCGCCTGTCAAAAAGCCGCACAAATCCTCAAGACCGCCCTGGAAATCTGAGGCCTGGTCTTGGAAAAGCGCGTGTGCATGTCTGAGCTAATGCTCGGACATGCACACGCGCCACAAATGAAATAATTTCAATGGCCTTGACAGCCTGCGGAAAGACGCCTTCGATTGGCGCTTTGTAAAAGGGCAAGATTCCCACCGCTTGGCTAAGGACTCTTTTGAGGAGCGCAACAGTCTCGCTTTGTAACAAGGGCACGGCTTCGGCGGGGACGATCAAGACAAGACCATCAACAGGGATTCAGCCGCTGCCATGCTTCAACCGTGACACTGGCTTCACATTGCGCATTTCCGCAATCCGTCCAGCCACGCAAATCATGACAGTACAATCAGCGGGGCTTTTAGCCCCTTGCACACAGAGAACCAGGGCAATAATGCTTGTTAACCGCTCGCTTACTCAAACTTCGAGTCGGGGCTGCCGCTCTTCGCGGCGACGACGGCGGGTGCAACAACCATTCCGATGAAGGCAAGAACAATCAGAACATCATGCATGGGAGTAATCTCCCCTGTGGGAATTCGTCCGAACTCGTCCACACCCTGATCATCGGTCAGATTTGAAAATTCTTAAATCCCACGAAGACAGTGCTTGTAACCAAGACAGTGTTACCAGGGTACCCACATTTGTGTTACATGAGGCCGTAGCAAAATACAAGAAAAATCGCTTTAGCATGAACCATGCCTGTCAACTAGGCCTTGCCACGCTGCCCTAACCACTTTGCCGCCATCCAGCCCGCGTACCCAAGATGAATCGCCCAGGTGCAGAAAAATGCCGCCACCAGATATGAATGTCCCACAGTTCCTCCTCACATTCTCTTTTATTTCAATCACTTACACCAAACTCCGACGAAGCGCTGTAGCTCAGTCTCCTGCCAGAGCCTCCAGAGCCGCCACGGTGTCAATCGCCTGCTGTCGCCGCTCCACATAAACCCGTATGCCCAGCACAAGTAACCCCCACATCGCCCACGCCAGCACGTTCCAGCCAAAAGCCGCCAGCATATGCGGATCCTTGATGCCCGAATCAGGCCCCCCGCCAAAGACAGGAGCGGGATGCTGCGTCCGCCAGAGCCGGTTTGCCAGGTAATTGATCGGCATGTCAATCGCACCGAAGACTGAAAGCACAGCAGCCAGCGTCTGCATCTGCGCCCCGGAAGCAAACCGCCGCGTCAACAGGTAACTGACGTAGATCAGCCAAAGTACCAAAGTTGTAGTCAGCCGCGCATCCCATGTCCACCAGATGCCCCACACCGGGCGGCCCCAGAGCGGCCCGGTAATCAGCACCACCGAGCAATACACCACTCCAACTTCAGCACCGGCCAAAGCCCATGCGTCAGCAGCCTGCGCCCGGCCCGGATGACCCCGCCGCCATACCAGAAAGAACAGCGACGCCACGAAATTGATGACAAAAAACAAATACGAGAGCATCGCATTGGGCACGTGATAGTAGAAGATGCGCTGGACGTCGCCCATCGTGGCTTCAGTCGGCGCAACGTAGATGGCCTGGTAGAAGCCCCAGCCCATCAGGGCAAGGACGACGAGCGCAGCTACAGCGAACAGGAGTTTTTTCATCGCAGAAGTTTCCCTTTTGTATTGACGACTTTTAGTTTAGACCGATGTGAGACAAAGCAATGGTGACCGTCAGCACTGGATTTGGACGCAGTCCATGTTTACGCATCACTATTCTGCTTCAAGAATCGTGTCGAAAAGAATGAGACTAACCGTCGTGAAGATGATGTCGTACCCGCCGAGAAGCTTGATCCAAAGCAGGTTTGGGTCACTGTTGTCGCCGGTGAGAATGGTCTTGACCGAGAGCACCATCGCCAGCAGCGCCGGCAGGAAGATGGGAAAAAGGATGAGCGGCAGCAGCAGTTCCCGGTTGCGGCTGCGGATCGACAGCGCCGCAAAAAAAGTCCCGTTCGCCACCAGCGCCCAGGTGCCAAAAGGAATGACAAGCAATAGCAGCCACGCATTCCCAAGAGGATGCAAGTTATAGAAGATAAAAAAGATAGGTCCCAAGACGAACTGCACAATCGAGACATACAAAAAGTTCGCCAGCACCTTAGCCAGAAACAGTGCCGCCCCATCCGAGGGCGTCATCCGCAAAGCATCCAAAACCTGATGACGAATCTCCCGCGCCCAGGCCTGGTTCAGAGAACTGACGCTGGCAAAAAGCGTCGCCACACACAGCACCCCGCCAGCAATTTCCCGCGAAGTATCCGCTGTCGGATCAAAAGCCATGCTGAATAGCACAACCACCAGCAGCGCAAAAAACAGCATCGAATTGATGGCCTCGCGCGAACGCCACTCAATCTGCAGGTCTTTGCGCAGGTGAGACCAGACCAGCCCTGTCCAACTGATTGAATTTTGAGCAGATTCCATTGGTATTCATTCTGTCATGCGTACGCCGTCTTTGGTGAGATCGGCGACGGTTGCTGCGGCGGCGCGCAGATAATCCGCGGGAGCGAGGATGAGTTGGGTGCCGCGGACGCCGGCGGAGACGCTGATTTCGTCAAAGAGTTCGATCGTCTCGTCGACAAAGACGGGGTAGGCTTTTTTTGCGCCAAAGACGGTAACGCCGCCGCGAATGTAGCCGGTGAGGGGTTGCACTTCCTTGAGAGAAACCATTTCGGCTTTGCGGACCTGCGCGGCGCGGGCGAGTTTTTTGAAATCCACCTCAGCGTCGCCGGGGATTACGGCGAAAAAGTGAGAGCCGGCTCCGTCGGTAGTAAGGAGGGTTTTGAAGACTTGTTCGATGGGCATGTTGATTTTGCGGGCGACGGAGATGGCGGTTAGGTCGTCGGGATCGACTTCGTACTCGCGAAGGGAGTAGGGGATTTTGAGGGATTCGAGGAAGCGTGCGCCGTTGGTTTTCATGGGGATATCGTGGATTGTCCCAGAAGTTTTTCGCTTCTGACAAATTGAAGTTTATCGTGGTCGAATGAAGTTCTCTTTCAAGAACAGTACTCTAGCCGCTTTGGGCTTAGTAGCACTGATGTCACTTCCATTACTGGCTGCAGACAACCGACCGGCGGCCCGCGCACGATATGCGGAGCTTGCCAAAAAGGTCAGGGCTGGCGATTTGAGTATCGACTGGAAGGCGCTGCGCGTCGCTGCCGCCATCGGCGAAGTTGGGGACTCGTCGGAGGATATGCTGGCTGGCCAGAAAGCCACTGTCGCGTTGAATGACGGCAAGTTTGCGGAGGCGCTGAAGATATGTAGGGAAATTGAGGAGCACAACATTGCCGATGAGGACGCACACTATGTGGCGTGGCGATCGCTGGTTGGGCTTGGCCGGGAGGAGGAATCCGAGAAGGAGCGGGTGCTGCTTGCGGCGCTGTTGCAATCCATTACGGATTCCGGCGATGGAAAGAGTGCAAAGACGGCGTGGTTTGCGACGACCATTCGTGAGACGTATCTCTATATGGGCGCAGTACTGAACGTGCAGTTTGTGGACCATCGCACATGGAAGCAGGACGGCCACTATTACGATGTGGTGGAGGTGAAGGACCAGAATGGGAAGCAAATGATTCTCTGGTTCAACGCGGATACGGAGATGCAGAGGCAGATGGCTGCGGGCGAACGCGCGGTGCAGAAGTAAAGCGACGGAGAGAAGCCCGTGGCTGAACAGCTTCAGCCGTGCCCTTGCTACAAAGCGGGCAGAAATAGGTCGGACCTTTGGCTCTTGGGGATTGTTTGGATTCTTTTCCCAGGCAGATGGCCTGGGCTGGGATGGCGGCACGCCTTTGGCGCTCTGTAGTGCCTCGACGACCGTACAATGAAGGTAAAGGTATTTGAAGCGAATTCCTGAAGCGACCATCCAAACAAGACATGGCAGACGACGCGAACAAGACTGCGAAGCCGAAGAAGGCTGACGACGAGATTACCGGCAAGGCGTATGACGCGCGGCTGATGCGGCGGCTGGCTCGGTACCTGGGGCCTTACCGGGTGCAGGCGACTGTGTCTGTGGTGGCGGTGATTTTGAAGGCTGCTTCGGATGTGGTTGGCCCCTATCTGGTGAAAGTCGGGCTGGACCGGTATCTGACCGCGCACGCGACGTTGAATTCGACGATTGGTACGAACTGGCTGGGGCGGCGGCTGAGTGCTGATCCGTTTACCGGGCTGGGGCAGTTGGCGGGGCTGTACCTGGGGGCGCTGCTGCTGGCATATGGGTTTGAGTTTACGCAGACGTACCTGATGCAGTGGACGGGGCAGAAGGTGATGTTTGACCTGAGGCGGGAGATCTTCAGGCACATGCAGCGGATGCATATCGGGTTCTTTGACAACCATGCGGTGGGCAAGCTGGTGACGCGACTGACCTCTGACGTGGACGCGATCAATGAGATGTTCACGGCCGGTGTGCTGAGCATGATTGATGACGTGTTTGCGCTATCGGTGATGGTCGTGGTGATGCTGGCGATGAACTGGAAGCTGGCGTTGCTGACGTTTGCGGTGTTGCCGGGGATTGTGTGGGCGACGCAACTGTTTCGCAAGACGGTGCGGGAGAGCTACAGGCGGGTGCGGGGGGCGATTGCGCGGATTAACAGCTTCACGCAGGAGCATGTGAGCGGGATGAGCGTGGTGCAGCTTTTCAATCGCGAGGAAAAGGCTTATACGGACTTTCGCGCGGTGAATGAGCAGCACATGATTGCCTTCAAGGACACGGTGTTTGCGTATGCGCTGTATTACCCGGCGGTGGAGATTCTGTCTTCGATTGCGATTGCGCTGATTATCTGGCGGGGCGGTTTTGGGGTGATGTCGGGGCTGGTGACGATTGGGGTGCTGTCGGCGTTTATCCAGTATTCGCAGCGGTTTTTCAGGCCGATTCAGGATTTGAGCGAGAAGCTGAACATCCTGCAGGCGGCGATGACGGCGTGTGAGCGGATTTTCAAGCTGCTGGATACGCCGAGCGAGATTGTTTCGCCAGCGGTGACGCGGGTGGGGGATGGGTCGAACCGGATTGAGTTCAGGAATGTGTGGTTTACGTACCAGCCGCTGACGGAGGAGCAGCTTGAGCAAGTGAAGAGCGCGGATTCAGCGGAGCTAGCGGCGCTAGAGAATATTGAGTGGATTTTGAAGGATGTTTCATTCACCGTGGAGCCGGGGCAGACGGTGGCGATTGTGGGGCATACAGGGGCGGGCAAGACGACGCTGACGGGGCTGATGATGCGGTTTTATGACGTGACGCGGGGGTCGGTGCTGCTGGATGGGGTGGACCTGCGGGAGCATGATCTGGGCGCGCTGCGGCGGCATTTTGCGGTGGTGCTGCAGGATCCGTTTCTGTTTACGGGGACGATTGCGGAGAATATTCGGCTGGGAGCAGCCGAGACTACGGACGCGCGGATGGTGGAAGCGGCGCGGGATGTGAATGTGCTGGACTTTGTGCAGAGTCTGGGCAAGGGGTTTGAGGAGCCGGTGCTGGAGCGTGGCGCTTCGATGTCGACGGGGCAGAAGCAGCTGATTAATTTTGCACGGGCGCTGGCGTATGACCCGCGGATTTTGATTCTGGATGAGGCGACGTCGAGCGTGGATACGGAGACGGAGCAGAAGATTCGTCTTGCGCTGGAGCGGATGGTGGAAGGGCGGACGAGCGTGTTGATTGCGCATCGGCTGTCTACTGTGCAGCGGGCGGATGTGATTCTGGTGATGCACAAGGGGCAGCTGCGGGAGTTCGGTTCACACCAGGAGCTTTTGGGGCAGCGGGGAATCTACTGGAAGCTTTACCAGTTGCAGTATAAGGACCAGGAGCCTGGGGCTGGGGCGCTTGCGGGTGGACACCTGGCACCGGAATTGGCTTCGAGGTTAGCGGCCGGGGCTTGAAATCGGTCAAGGCTCCTTGGCAGGCCTTTCATTTGAATCGAGCCAGGGGCGCAATCCATCGCGCGAGGCGTCCTCATCGCGGTTGAACTTGTAGTCAGGAGGGAAATTTGTTCTGCCTGCTAAGCAGCCTCTTGATTGCATCCCCGCGACGTTCTATTACTTCTCGCGTGAATTTGACTTCCATGTTCTTCGCATATCGCTGGCAGATTTGAAATCTCCAGAATCGCGATTGATATGTAGGGCTTTCAGCCCTCCTGTTTCTGATCTGGCATCTTTCCCAGGGCGATGCCCTGGGCTGGTATAACGGCGCGCCTTTGGCGCTTGGCGCACATCCGCCGATATCGCGCATTACAGTACGAGCCTATAAGCTGGAGTGGATGACAGCGAAGGCACTGACAATTTTTCTATCGGCGGGGGAGGCTAGTGGTGAGGCTTATGGGGCTTTGCTGCTGGCGGAGTTGAAGCTGCGTTTGCCGGGTGCCCGATTTCTGGGAATGGGTGGGGAGCGGATGGAGGCGCTGGGGTTTGAGCGCGTGGTTCGTTCAGAAGATGTGGCGGTGATGGGGATTACCGAGGTGATTCGGCACCTGCCGCGGATTTATGGGGAGTATCGGAAGCTGAAGGCTGCGGTGAACACGGCGGACGCGGCGCGGCGGCCGGATGTGGCGGTGCTGATTGATTTTCCGGATATTCATTTGAAGCTGGCGGAGGAGTTCAAGCGACTGGGGATACCGGTGATTTTCTTTGTGAGTCCGCAGCTTTGGGCTTGGAAGAAGGGGCGGATCAAGCTGGTGCAGCGGTTTGTGGACCGGATGCTGGTGATTTTTCCTTTTGAAGAGGGTTTTTACCGGGAGCGGGGGGTGGATGCGCAGTATGTGGGGCATCCGCTGGCGGATCTGGCTTTGCCGACGGTGAGCCGGGCGGAGTTTGCGAAGGCGAATGGGCTGAACGTGACGAAGGCGTGGGTGGGATTACTGCCGGGGAGTCGGGCAAAGGAGATTCGGCTGAATTTGCCGGAGATGCTGGTGGCGGCGGGGGAGCTGGCTCAACGCAATGAGGATTTGGAGTTTCTGCTGCCGCTTGCGGCTACGTTGACTGCTGCGCAGCGGACGACGGTGCGGGCGATAGTGGCGGAAGCCGGGGCTGGGTTGCCGGTGCGGCTGGTGGAGGATGCGCGGGCGGCGCTGTTTCATGCGCGGGGATCGGTGGTGGCGAGCGGGACGGCTACCGTGGAGGCGGCGCTGATGGGGAAGCCGTTTGTGGTGGTTTACCGGGTATCGCCGATGACTTACTGGATTGCCAAGAGAGTGGTGACGGTACCCCATGTTGCTATGGTGAATCTGGTTGCGGACAAGCGACTTGTTCCGGAACTGATTCAGGATGACTTTACTGCCGGTCGTATCGTCCAAGAGCTTGAGCCGCTGCTTTTGGAGAGCGAGGCTCGCGCTGCGATGATGGCTGGGCTGGCGGCGGTGGGCGCGAAGCTGCGGGCTGGCCGTGAGCCGGGTGAGACGGCGATTGGGGCAGTGGCGGGGATTGTGGTGGAGACGCTAGGATTGGCGCTTGAGTAATTGATGAGTTTGGAGATTCCCCCATCTCAAAGTCGAGATGGGGGGCACCCGGAGTGGTTGGTGGGAAAAGAACTGTGTTGAGAAAGAACGGGTAGACGATGACTTCCCCTTGGTTTGGTGAAAATTTGCGATTCCCTTCCCTGCTGATGGCGGGGTTGTTGCTGTTGCCGGCGGGGCTGGTGGCGCAGTCGGCGAACTCTGCTAACCGGCTGGCGGTGCAGGGATATGTGATTGACGCGGAGCTGGACCCGGCTGCTCATCACCTTTCAGCAACGACGACGGTGACGTTTACTGCGCCTGAGAGCGCGGATGTGGTGAATTTTGGGTTTCATCCGGCGCTGAAGCTGACGAAGATTACCGACGATGCGGGG
This sequence comes from uncultured Acidobacteriota bacterium, assembly GCA_903832055.1. Lineage (GTDB taxonomy): Bacteria > Acidobacteriota > Terriglobia > Terriglobales > Acidobacteriaceae > Acidicapsa. The sequence continues at coordinate 334,006 of CAILAC010000002.1, forward strand.
AAGTTGCTGACGGGGGACCGGTCGGCGGATGGCGCGATCAGGGTTGCTCCAGTCACGCCGTTTGTGAAGGGGCAGCCGGTGCACTGGACCTTTGTGTACCAGGGCACGATCACGGGGAATGAAGACGGGCCGGAAGAGGGGCTGAAGCTGGCGGCGATTGGGGAGCCGATCAGCTATCTGCTGTATCCGGGGCGGTGGTTTCCGATGACCGGGTACCTGACGAACCGGTTTACGGCGGAGATGCATATTCGCGTGCCGCAGGGTTTAAGGGTGCTAGCTAGCGGGGCGCAGGGGGGTGGAGTGCCAGCGACGCTGGCGAACGGGAAACCGGCAGACCAGTTCAACTTTAGCTGGATGAAGCCTGGGTTTCCGGGGACGGTGATTGCGGGGCGGTTTGTGGCTCCGCTGGCGGTGACCGGGGGCGGCGCGAACATTCACGTGTATCTGACGGTGACCCATCAGCAATCGATTGGAGATCTGGGGGATACGGCGGCGAAGGAGTTTGAGTTTTTCACGAGCACGTTTGGCGGGGCTGAGAGCGGTCGGCTGAATGTGGTGGAGCTGCCGGATGATACGCTGCCGGCGGTGTGGGCTCCGGAGCTGGCGGCGATTTCAGGTTCGCGGACGGGAGACAAGTCGGGAATACGGCTGCTGGCGAATACGATTGCGCACCAGTGGTGGGGCTCTGAGGTGAGCCCGCAGACGCTGAACGACGCGTGGATTACGAACGGCATGGCGCGCTATGGCGAGCTGATGTACCTGGAGGAAGAGAACGGCAAGACGGCGATGAAGAACGCGATCCAGGATGTTTCGGCAGGCGCGCTGGCGTATGACACGACGCCCTTGTCGAGCGCGGGGCGGCTGAGTGCGTTTTCGCCGCAGTTCCAGTCGATGACGCTGGAGAAGGGCTCAATGGTCTTTCACATGCTGCGCTGGGAGTTGGGGGATGAGCTCTTCAAGAAGGTATTACAGGGCGCGCTGAGCCAGTATACGGACAAGGGAATTCGATCAACCGACTTTGAGAAGGTGGCGGAGGGGCAGAGCCAGCAGGAGTTGACTCCGTTTTTTGCGCAATGGGTGGATGGCACGGGAGCGCCGGTATTTGTGAATAAGTATGCGGTGTACCGGCTGGGGAACAACAAGGGGTTCAGGACGATTGGTGAAGTGCAGCAGGATCTGGACTTGTTCAGGATGCCGGTGGAATTGAAGGTAGAGACGGACGGCAAGACGGAGATGAAGAGGGTCGATGTGGTGGGCTCGAATTCGCAGTTTATTGTTGACACGTTTGGGCGGCCAAGGCGTATTTCGATTGATCCGGACAACTGGGTACTGAAGTCTACGCCGGATCTGCTGGTGCGGGTGGCGATTTTGAAGGGCCAGCAGTTGGTGGCGCAAGGGGATTTGGCGGGGGCGCTGGGCGAGTTTCAAAAGGCGCTGGACGCGAATTCGCAGAGCTCGCTGGCGAGCTACCGCATCGGCGAGGTGCTGTTTAACCAGCGCAATTATCAGGCGAGCGCGAATGCTTACCGGGATGCATTGCGGGGGGATGGCGACCCGCGATGGACGGAGGTCTGGAGTCACATTCAACTGGGGAAGATTTTTGATGTGACGGGGCAGCGGGACCGGGCGGTGAATGAATATCGTCAGGCGGTGCAGACCAACGACAACACGCAGGGCGCGGTGAACGAGGCCCGGCAGTACCTGCAGAAGCCTTATCAGAAGCCCGAGAACGAGTAGAGAGACAGGGACGAGGGACGAGCAACAGGGGACGGTGCCGATTGGCGCCGTTCCCTTTTTTCCTTTTTGGAACATCTTGGTTTGACAAGCCTGATTTGTTGAAGCAGCAGGTGGGTTTGGCCGATGGGTTGGTTGATGGATTAGAGACCCGCACCGGATGAGGGTGGGGTTGAGGATTCGTACAGGGGGCTGAGGGGATTTCCCCGAGGGCTGCGCAGTTCCCACCAGAAGCGGATAGATTTGCCAGCGGTCGGGAAGATAGCTGGGGTCTTGCCGCTCTTCCCCACCCTAATTGAAAAGTGAATGAGGACAGACGCTGATGCTCACCCTGAAAAAACTCCTGACTGCTTCGCGGGCCGTGAACGGCCTTGCGGTTGTGTTGATTGCAATGACGAGTTTACCTGTGGTGAAGGCCCAGGCCGGGTCTGAGTTGCGGGCGGGCCCCCAACCCCTGGTAAAGGGTGTTGTGGACGATGCGCAGCGGGTCACGCTGGCAGGCAATGTTCATCCGATGGCGCGGCCGAAGTATGACGTGGGCCGCGTAGAGGATGGGTTTGCGGCGAACCGGCTTTTGCTTGTGCTGAAGCGAAGTGGGGCGCAGGAGCAGGCGTTGGCGCAGTTCCTCGAGGAAGCACATACGGCAGGGACGGCGGAGTACCACAAGTGGCTGACTCCGGCGGAATTTGGCAAGCGGTTTGGGGCGGCGGACTCGGACATTGCCGCGGCGACGGCGTGGCTGGAGGGGCATGGCTTCTCGGTGAACAAGGTGCATCCGGGGCGGACTGCAATTGAGTTTTCAGGCAATGCGGCGCAGGTGAAGGCGGCTTTTCACACGGAGATTCACCGCTATTTGATCAAGGGCGAGACGTATTACGCGAATGCAACTGATCCGCAGATTCCGGCGGCCTTGGCGGGTCTGGTGGCGGGGGTTTCGCCGCTGCACAGCTTTCACGCGCAGCCGATGGTCAAGGTGGCGGGGCGGGCCAATTACAACCCGAAGACTCATGTGTCGAAGCCGGAGTGGACGTATCCAAATGGCGGGGGGTATATCAGCTTCCAACTGGGGCCGCAGGATTTTGCGTTGCAGTACGACATCAATTCTGTGTATGCGGCGGGGACCAAGGGGGCGGGACAGAGCATTGGCATTTTGAGTGTCTCGAATATTGACCTGAACCTGGTGGCGGCTTACCAGACGCTTTTTGGTTTGCCAGCGAATGTGCCGACGGTAGTCATTGACGGCAACGATCCGGGCGAGAACAACGCGGCCACGGAGGCGTACCTGGATGTGGAGGAGTCGGGAGCGATTGCTCCGGCGGCGAAGGTAGTGCTGTATGCCTCGGACGGGTCGGTGTTGACTGATCCGCTGCTGACGTCGGGACTGCGGGCACTGGACGACAATCAGGTGGGTGTGATCAGCATGAGCTATGGCGAGTGCGAAGCCAGCCTGGGGGCGTCGGGCAACCGCCAATGGCTGCAACTTTGGCAGGAAGCGGCAGCGCAGGGGATTACGGGGTTTGTGTCTTCGGGCGACGGCGGTTCGGCAGGCTGCGACAACTTTGACACAGAGGCAGCGGCGGTCAGTGGTCTGGCGGTCAACGGGATGGGATCGACGCCATACAACGTATAGGTGGGCGGAACGGACTTTTACTACAGCAACTACGCGGTTGGTGGAAGTGCGCTGAATACCCAGATACAGAGTTATTGGAGCTATACGTCGAGCACGACGCCGGCGCTTTCGCTATTGCAGGTGGCGCCTGAGCAGCCGTGGAACAACGCGCTGGGGTTGAATGCGACGACGGGCGGGGTGTTTAATCCACAGTACTCGAGCATTGTGGCGGGGAGTGGAGGCTCGAGCAGTGCAGCAGTTTATCCGCTGTCGGGTCCGGCGACAGGATACCCCAAACCGGCATGGCAAAAAGGGGCCGGAGTTCCGGCGGATGGGGTGCGCGATTTGCCTGACGTGTCACTGTTTGCCGCGAATGGGCCGAACTTTATCTATTACCCGATCTGCGCCAACCAGGGGGATTGCGTGAATACGCGGCCGGGAACGGGGGCGGTGTATATCACGAGTGTTGGGGGCACTTCTGCATCGTCGCCGGCAATGGCGGGAATACAGGCGCTGATCAACCAGGCGACGGGCAGCTGGCAGGGGCAGGCAGATTTTGTGTATTACGCGCTGGCCAACAAGACGCTGACGGCGAAACCTTTTCGCGACATAACGGTGGGAAGCAACCAGGTGCCGTGTGTGCAGGGATCGCCGAACTGCGTGCTGGCGACGACGGGGCCGGGAAAGGGCTACTACGTCGAGAGCGGGTATACGTCGACAGCGGGGTATGACCGGGCGACGGGGCTGGGCAGCGTGGACGTTGCGAATCTGATCAAGAACTGGTCGATGGCGACCTTCAAGCCGACGACGACTACGTTGGCGATTACGCCGACGAGCTTTGCCCACGGCACCACGGTTTCAGCGACGACGACCGTTGCGCCGAAGACGGGGACGGGAACGCCGACGGGCGCAGTGGGGCTGGAGGGCAACGATGCGCAGGACTATGGCAACGTGATTCAAGTGCTGACGCTGGCGGGCGGCACGGTGACTTCTTCGCTGAACAACCTGCCGGGGGGCACCTATCAGGTCGTAGGCAAATACACGGGCGATGGCACGTTTGGCGCGAGTACTTCAGCGCCGGTGACGGTGACGGTGACGCCGGAGGCCGATACCCTGATGACGTCGGGATGGGTGCTGAATCCGATGGACTACAACCTGTATCCGCTGGTGGCGGGAATGGCGATTCCGTATGGTTCGCAGGTGTATCTTGATGCTGGATTGCAGGGCGTGAATGAGGCGGGTTCGACGCTGAAGGGACCAAGGCCGGCGACCGGTGCTGTGACTTTCAAGGACACTGTGGGGACGGCGAGCAAGACTTCACTGGTTGCGCTGAATAGTCAGGGTCTGGCGGAGTGGGCACCGACTTCGCTGGCGATAGGCAGCCACGCGGTGAGTGCGGCGTATGGCGGCGACGCGAGTTACGCGGCGGCGACAGCACCTTCGGCGGCGAGCTTGAACGTCTTCAAAGGGAATACAAGTATGTATGTGCTTCCTTATGAGACGACGGTAAAGGCGGGGAGCAATGTGACGGTGAATGTGGAGATGAATCCTGCGTTCACGCCGATTGTGGGCAGTCTGCCGACGGGTGTAGTGACGGTGAATCTGGGCGGTATGACGAAGACGGCGACACTGACGGCATGGGGCGTGAAGCGCGACTCGATCCAGAATGCGGTGGTGACGTTTACCAACGTGCCTGCGGGGATACTGCCGTTGACGGCGAGTTATGCGGGGGACGCGAACTGGTATGGGACGGCGGCAACATATGGGTCAGTGAATTCGCTGGCGACTTTGCCTGCGCCGCAGGTGACGCTGACGGCGACGACGACCACATATCTGCCTAACCAATTGGTGCAGATGACGGGTAAGGTGATTGTGCCTTCAGGTCAGCCGCTGCCGACGGGCTTCTTGTACTTTGAGTGGCGCGATAATCAGGGTTATTACTATTACTACTACTACACGCTGCAACCGGGAGCGGGGTACTCCTACTGGAACCTGACCTTCCCGGCGCACCTGCTGGGGGATGGAGTGAACCAGTTTGTGGCGACATTCAAGGGAGATGCGAATTACTCGGCGCAGTCGAGTTTGCCGTTGGCGATTACGCTGAATGGGTCGGATTTCTCGCTGACAACGACAACGCAGCAGGTGCCGGTGGCGATTGGCGGAACGGGAGCGGGCTCGGTGATGGTTTCTCCGCTGAGGGGTTTCACGGGGACGGTCGCGGTGACATGCATGGCTCCGACGGGGATCACCTGCACGCCGACCACCGCTTCGCCGACGGTTGGCGCGGGGGTTACGGACGTGATCACGCTGAAGGCTGCGAGCACGGTGAAGGCGGGGTTCTACCCGGCGGTGGTGACGGCGACCGGGCAGGGGCATGTGCATACGGCGGAGATCCTGGTGGCGGTGCACTAACGCTTCATGAGCCTGAATGGGCGAGGGCCACTCCGCACGCGCGGGGTGGCTCTTTGCTTTTGGGACGGGGTGTGGGAGGGGAGGCAGGTGCCGGGATAGACTGAAGTTTTGGCCGGGAGGGCGGGGAGATCGGCGAGGATTTTCACAATTCATCATGGGCGCATGGGCTGGAGGGAACGCTGGAGCGGCCGGACTGGCCTGCGCTGACGTTGGCGGAGATGGACGCGGTAGTGCGGCGGTATGGGGGACTGGGAGGGGCAGAGGAGCTGCTGTCGCGGAGCCCGCGGCCTTTTTCTGCGGCGAGCCTGGTGGCTACAGAGAGCGGCGATCGTGTGCTGGTGAAGAGACATCACAAGCTGGTGCGGGACCGGGCGGGATTGCTGGAAGAACACCGGCTGATGGCGCATCTGGCTGAGGCGAATTGGGGCGGTGGAAGACCGCTGGTCGCAGGACCGCTGGCAGCGATGGACGGACTGACGGTGGTGGAGCAGGGTGAGTGGGTGTACGAGGTGTTTGCACCGGCTGCGGGGGTGGATGTGTATGAAGCGGCGCTCTCGTGGACTCCGTTTTTAAGCGTTGCTCATGCCCGTGTGGCCGGGCGGGCACTGGGGCGATTGCATCGGGCGGTTGCGGGCTATGATGCGGCGGCGCGGGGGCGGCGGCAACTGGTGACGAGCTTTACAGTCTTTGCTGGAGGTGAGCCGGAGCTGGCAATGGAGGCTTATCTGGCGGGGCGGCCGCGGTTGCGGAGTTATGTGGAGGCGCGGGATTGGCGGCGGGATTTTGCCGGGCTGCTGATGCCGTTCTACGCGGAGCTGGAGCCGTGGCTTGGGGAGTTGGAGCCGCTGTGGACGCATAATGACTTTCATGCCTCGAATCTGATGTGGAGCGGAGCGGGGCCGGATGCTGATGTGACTGGCATGATTGACTTTGGGCTGGCGGACCGGACGAATGCGGTGCATGATCTGGCGACCGCGATCGAGCGCAACTGCGTGGAGTGGCTGCGGATTGGAGAGTCTGGAGTTATTCATTTAGACCAGGTGGATGCGCTGTTGGCGGGGTACGAGGACGTAAGGCCGTTGCGAGATGGCGAACGGCGGGCTCTGGTGGCGATGCTGCCGCTGGTGCATTGCGAATTTGCGCTGAGCGAGACGGATTATTTCCTCAGCGTGCTGGATTCTGAGGAAAAGGCGCGGCTGGCGTATGAGGGGTATTTTCTGGGGCATGCGGCGTGGTTTCGCGGGGCTGAGGGGCGGGGATTGCTGGAGCATTTGGGAAATTGGGCGACCGGGGTGACAGGTTGATTCCGCTCGTGACGGGTTGGTTGAGTGAACACTGGTTTGAGCTGCTGGCGGCGGCGGTGAGCGCGGTAGATGTCTGGCTGGCGACGCGGCGGAGCATGATTTCGTGGCCAGTGACGATCCTGGCGAGCTTGCTGTATGCGGAGCAGTTTCGCGAGAGCCGATTGTATTCAGACATGTTGTTGCAGGGGATTTTTGTGTTGTTTGCCATCTACGGCTGGTGGCACTGGTGGCGGGGGTTGAAGGCCGAGGGCGCGGTGAGGGTAGTGGTGCCGGGCTGGTCTTCGCTGCTGCGAGATGTGGCGCTGGGGGCGGTGGCGAGCGTGCTGCTGGGGTACTGGATGCGGCACTTTACGGATGCTTCCCTGCCCTGGCTGGATGCGGCGCTGACGGGCGCGAGCCTGGTGGGGACGTGGTGGGGAGCGCGGAAGTACATTGCCAACTGGTGGCTTTGGATTGTGGTGGATGTGATTTATATCGGGGAGTATGTGTTCAAAGGGCTGAATTTGACGGCGGGGTTGTATGGGCTGTTTGTGGTGCTGGCAGCGCTGGGATTGCGGGATTGGCGGCGGGCGCTGGCGGGGCAGCGGGCCTGACGCGGGGGACTGGGGCAATGGGCGAGGCTCGGGCTAGTGTTGCGTTGTTTCCGGTGCATTTTTCGCGGACGTTTTCGCTGCAGCGGCTGGGACAGTATGACCCGACGGCAGTGATGGGGCGGGATGGGTTCTGGAAGGCCTTCTTTTATCGCGGAGAGCCGGGGGCGGTTTCGATTGTGCGGGAAGAGGGTGGGCTTGGGGTGAGGGCCTATGGGCCGTTTGCCGAGGCGCTGCTTGCGGAGGCGCTGACGGGTCTGGGGCAGGATGACTGCTATTCGTCGTTTGCGACCGAGGATACGGGGGTTTGGCGGCTGCATCGGCGGCTACCGGGGCTGCGGCTTTTGCGGGTTCCGTGGCTGTATGACGTGACGTGCTCGGCGATATTGCAGCAGCGGATTCGGACAGTGGACGCGATGCGTGACTGGCGGCGGATTGCGCAGCGGTGGGGGACGGCGTTTTCGGTGGGGGAGCTGGAGTTGCGGGCCTTTCCGGGGGCTGAGACGCTGGCGCGGGTGGCTCCGTTTGAGCTTGAGGCGCTGGGGATTGATGCGAAACGGACGAGGACGCTGTTGAAGCTTGCGCAGGAGTCGCGGTTTTTGCCGCTGAAGACGGAGATGAGCTTTGCAGAGCTGCGGAAGCACCTGGTTAGAATTCCTGGGATTGGGCCGTGGACGACGGAGACGGTCATGGGCTACGGGGCTGGCGATGTGGATGCGGCGATTCCGGGGGACCTGCACCTGCCCCACGTGGTTTGCTATGCGCTGGCGGGGGAGCAGCCGGGGACGGATGAACGGATGCTGGAGCTTCTTGAGCCGTTTCGGGGGCACCGGTTTCGGATTATCCGGCTGCTGTATGCCTCTGGGCTGGCGGTACCTCGGGGATAGGAGTGACTGCTGCAGTAACGCGTTTGTGGTAATTTCGAGGATGGCAGACTTTGCATTGAGGGGTGTTTTCATTGGCGATTAAGGAATTTATCAAGCATCATTATCGGCATTTCAACGCGGCTTCGCTGGTGGATGCGGCGGAGGCTTATATCAAGCTGATTGATGGCGGCGGGAAGATGTTCCTGACCATGGGCGGTGCGATGAGCACGGCGGAGCTCGGGCTGAGCCTGGCGGAGATGATCCGGCAGGGGAAGGTGCATGCGATTACCTGTACGGGCGCAAACCTGGAAGAGGACGTATTTAACCTGGTGGCGCATGACTTTTATGAGCGCGTGCCGAACTACCGCGACCTGACGCCTGAGGACGAAGTAAAGCTGCTGGACCGGCACATGAACCGGGTCACTGACACGTGCATTCCAGAGATGGAGGCGATGCGACGGATTGAGAAAGTGGTTCTGAAGGAGTGGATGAAGGCGGATGCGGCTGGTGAGCGGTATTTTCCGCACGAGTTCATGTACAAGATACTGCTGTCGGGGGATTTGAAGGATTCGTATCAGATTGACCCGAAGAACAGCTGGCTGCTGGCGGCGGCGGAGCGGAATCTGCCAATGTTTGTGCCGGGCTGGGAGGATTCGACGCTGGGGAACATGTTTGCCGGGCACTGCATTGAGGGCGATGTAAAGAAGGTGCACACGGTGCGGACCGGCATCGAATACATGATGGAGCTGGCGGAGTGGTATACGGCGACGACGGCGGAGGTGCCGCTGGGATTCTTCCAGATTGCGGGCGGGATTGCCGGGGATTTTCCGATCTGCGTTGTGCCGATGCTGCACCAGGATTTGCAGAGGCCGGAGGTTCCGCTGTGGGCTTACTTCTGCCAGATTTCTGACTCGACGACGAGTTATGGATCGTATTCAGGCGCGGTGCCGAACGAGAAGATTACGTGGGGCAAGCTGGGCGTGGATACGCCGAAGTTCATTATTGAGTCCGACGCGACGATTGTTGCGCCGCTGGTGTTTGCTTACGTTCTGGGCTGGTAGATTCCGCCCTGATTCCTGCTCGATTCTGGCTGCGACGACAAGAAAGCAGCCAGGATGGGCATCCAGAATAGACTAGAAGTTTCTCTCCGCATCCACTGAGGAATTCCATTGGAAGGCGTTATGCAATCGTGATAACGTCTTGAGCAGCGGAGTCTGCCTGTTTTTTCGACACACTTCCCCTGTTTGAATCACTGAATACTGAACGGTGCTGCGGGCTTAGCGTATCCCGACCCGGCACTCCTGATTGCTTTGATGAAGACCCGGCCTGACGATGGATACAACTTCAGAAGGAAAGATCGGTAAATACGAGATCATCCGCGTTTTAGGGCGTGGGGGCATGGGCGAAGTTGTGCTTGCGCAGGACCGCGATCTTGGCCGCCGAGTGGCGATCAAGCGCCCCTTCAAGACGGCGAATGGTGAGGGTTTTGCGCGCTTCCAGGTGGAGGCCCGGGCGGCTACGCTGCGCCACCCCAATATTCCAGCAGTGTATGAGATGGGCGAGCAGGATGGACTGCCGTTCATTGCGATGGAGTTTGTGGAAGGTGAGCCGCTCGACAAGGTGATCTCGTCGGGGCGATCGCTGGAGCTGATTCAAAAGCTCAGCATTATTGAGCAGGTGTGCTCAGCGCTGGGGCACGCGCATGAAAAAGGCATTATTCATCGTGACATCAAGCCAGCCAATGTGATTTTGCAGGCCGATGGCGTGGCCAAGATCATCGATTTTGGCATTGCCAAAATCATGACGCCAGACGCCAACACCGGGCTGACGCAGACGAGCCAGATCATCGGTTCTCTTCATTACATTGCGCCGGAGCGGTTCAAGGGCGAGACGGTTGATGGACGATCGGATATTTTCTCTGCCGGGGTGATGCTTTACCTGCTGCTGACGGGGAAGCTGCCGTTTACCGGTGGAGAAGAGACGGCGTTTTACAAGATTGTGAACGAGGCTGCGACGCCGCTGGGCGCGCACCTGCACGAGTATCCGCCGGCGCTGGACGCAATCATGGACCAGGCGTTGGCGAAGAATCCGAACCTGCGTTACTCGACGGCGGAGGACTTCGCCGACGCGCTGCATGAGGTGATTGAGGAGCTGAAGCGGAGCCGGGTGGCGCAGCTTTTTGATGATGCGGAGCGTTTGACGACGGAGAGTCGCTTTGCGCCGGCACTGGAGTTGCTGGAAGAGGCGATGAAGCTCGATCCGGCAAATACGCAGGTGCGGAAGCTGCGCAAGTTTGTTCGCGAGCACCAGGACCGGAGCAAGCGTGCGGAGCGAATTCGGGAGCTGATTCGGCGTGCTGACGAGATGCTTGCGCTGGAGAACTTTGCCGAAGCGCTGTCTGCCCTGAAGGAAGCGCAGGCGATTGATCCTGCGGCGGCAGAGTTGGGTGCTCGTCTGCAGGCGGCCGAAGAACAGAAGCGGCGCTATGAAATCACCGTGAATGCATTGGCGGCAGCGGCCTCGGCGCGGGATCGTGGTGACATCACAGGCGCACTGAGAATGGTGGAAAAGGGGCTCAAGAATGACCCTGAAAACGCCAAATTGCAGAGTGCTCTGGCTGTGCTGGCGAAGCAGGCCGAGCGAGAAGCACAAAAGGGAAAGCTTGAAGAGCTGCTGGAGCAGGCGCGAAATGAGGTTGGTTCGCGGCATTTTTCGGCGGTGGAAGGATTGTTGCACGAAGCGGAGGCGCTGGACCCATCTCACCCTGAGATTGACAAGCTGCGCCGCGAGGTAGCGCGGATCAAGGAGCTTGAGGAACGCCGCCAACTGCTGGATGAGATTCAAAAGCGGATCAACGAGTTTGTGCGCACCGACAACTTTGATGCGGCAACGGACCTGGTGAACCGGGCAATTGAGAAGCTGCCGACAGAAGGGTTGCTGCATCGGCTGAAGGCCGAGGTTGACGCGGAATCGGCAAAGTTCCAGGCAAAGCGGCTGGTGGAGGATTCGATCGCGGCGGCTCGGGAGCTGTTTGCGACATCGCCGATGGAAGCACTGACGCTCTTGCAGAAGGCGATTGAGCAGGCTCCTGGAGAAGAACGTCTCATTGCATACGCGAAGTCGCTGCGGGAGCAGTTTGACGCACTGCGTGTGGACCAGCTGCATGAGAACACGCTGCGCCAGGCGCGTGAGTTGCTGGCGGCGAAGCAATACGACAAGGCGATTGGGGTTCTGGAGTCGTTTCAACTGGAATTTGGCGGCCACGCGATTTGCCGCTCTACGACCATCTCAACCTGAGCAAGGTCTTCACCGACCTGGACGAAAAGCTGCGCCTGCTGCTTGAGACCGTCGTCCCGACTAATGTTGTCTCCCTGCCGCTGAAGCACGTGAACAACACCATCTACGCGACCGCAATCGACAAAGACAAGTACCTGAGCAACACCCGCATGTACCTGGCCTTCAATGCTGATACGAGCGAAGACGCAATTATCCGCAAGGTTCCTCAGTTGGTTAAGGTCTGTTCGGCATCACACATTGATCAGTTGATCAGCAGCGCTCTGCCGGGCATTCAACTCACCCATGTACCGACGCCGCCAAGCGCAATTCCCATCAAGATGAAGTATCAGTACTTCAGCATGAATCAGGCCGGGCCAGCCTGGGACACGGTGACCCGTGCCCGCAATCTCGCTGCCCATGTTCCAGGCGATTTTTCCAATCCGCAGATGGAGTTGATCATCCTGCTGCCACAGGCGGGCTGACAAGCATGAAACAACTGACAAAACCCGTGTGGTCAGAAGGTATGTACCTGGGGCCTCATCATTTCCAGGCACAGAACCGCTACTTCGAAGACTCGCTCAACTTTGTGACAGCGAGCCTGTGGCGCGATGCCTACGGCTTTGCCGGACTGCAGTTTGACGCCGACGCCTTGCGCAACGGGACAATCTCACTGGCACATGCGCGCGGACTGTTTGAGGATGGGCTGGCATTTGATCTGCCGGGCTCTGATGCAGCACCGGAGCCGCGCGACTTCAGAGCGTTGTTTTCGCCGGTCGCCGACCACCTGACGCTGTATCTGGCTGTGCCCGTCGATCTGCCCGACGGACGCAATACGAGTCTGGATGCGAACAACGCTTCGACCCTTCGCTTCCACGGCGTTGAACAGCCCATGCCCGACCAGAACACCGGGCGCGACGAAAAGCCCATCCGGGTAGGTCGCAAAAATCTACAATTATTGAGCGAAGCCGAGATCACAGACAAAGTAGCCAGCCTGCCTCTGGTGCGTGTGTTGCGCGATGGCTCGGGGCGCTTTGAGGCTGATGCTACGTTCATTCCGCCCTGCCTCAATCTGAGCGCCAGCCCGGGGCTTACCGGCATGCTGCGACGGCTGATTGAGATTCTGGACGAGAAGAGCACAGTCTTTACGAACGAACAGCAACAGCGTAATGGAGTGTTTCAGGCAGGCATGTCGGCGCGCCACGTGGCTCAGTACTGGTTTCTGCATGCGCTGAACTCAAATGTCTCGGCTCTGCGGCATTTTCTGCTGTCAAAACATGCCCATCCACAGGAACTCTTCCGCGAGATGTCGCGTCTGGCCGGGGCCCTGTGTACATTTGGTCTGGATGTGCATCCTCGCTCGCTGCCAGCGTATGACCACAAGGAACTTGGGACGCAATTTGCCGCGCTTGATGACCACATCCGCCGCCACCTTGAGATTGTCATGCCTTCCAAGGCAATCAAGATTCCTCTGAAGGCGGTTGAGAGCTTCCTGTACCACGGCGAACTACGCGATGAGCGCTGCCTGGGGCCATCGCGCTGGATTCTCGAAATCAGCTCACCGATTGGTGAAGCTGACCTGATCAGCCGCGTTCCCAAGCTGGTGAAGACCTGTTCGCAGCGCTTTGTGCTGGAACTGATCAAGCGTGCGCTGCCCGGCTTGCCCCTCAATCATCTGCTGGTGCCGCCGCCGCAGATTGCAGCGCGTGTCGAGAGCCAGTATTTTGCTGTTAATCGCAGTGGACCCTGCTGGGAGCACATCGTGCAGACGCGGCAAATAGGCGTCTATGTACCCGGTGAAATCCCCTCGCCGGAATTGACATTGATTGTGTTGCTGGACGAGTAGCTGCACCTCACTGAATCTCAGCGAACAAAAGCTTCATCGATTCCAAACTTCAACCTCACTGCTGCGAACGAAGAAAAGATGGTTGAATTCACTGTGATTGAAGGATCAACCGCGCTCATGGGACTGCATAGCTCAGCGGCGACAAGGCGATGCCGTGAAATCGAATCAATTCACCGTATTCCGGCGATTCTTTCTGCACAAACCGCGACTGCGCCCGCTAGTCTAAGAGCGTATTTCATGGGCTAAGCGTATGAATGAGCTTCGACTCTCGACCGCGTGGACGCTGCACGGATTGCGTGCCATCGTCCTGGAAAATCGTTTCCTTCAACTGGTGATTCTGCCTCAGGCCGGCGGAAAGATCTGGCAGATCACGTACAAGCCGCTTGATGCTCCCCTGCTGTGGAATAACCCCCGCATCGTCCCTGCCCGCCACACCATTCACGCGCACTACGACGACTTGTGGAGCGGCGGCTGGGATGAGTTGTTCCCCAACGATGAAGCAGGTTTGCTGCAAGGCGAGTTTCTGCCGGACCATGGTGAACTGTGGACCGGCGACTGGCATGCGGAGCCGTTTGAAGACAGCGACAGCATCGGCGTTCGCCTGCGTTTCACCACGCCGATCAGCTGCTTCCTTGTGGAGAGAACGATTCGTCTCAGGGCTGGCAGCGGCCGATTTGAGATTGACTACCGTTTCACCAACCAGAATTCCGAAGTGTACCCCTTCCTGTGGAAGTTGCATCCTGCCTTTGCCGTTTCTGCCCAGCACCGCATTGATTTCCCCCAGATGACGGCGGTTCGCGAACCGGGATTTCCGGGCACGCTCGGCGAGGCACCCTTGAGTTTCGCCTGGCCCCACGCACAGTTGGGCGCGAGCAGCCTGGACCTGCGCAATGTTCCAGATGCGTCTTCGCGAGCAGTACATTTCTTTTACGGAACTGAAATGGCAGCGGGCTGGTGCGCCATGACGAACCGCGCCAATGGCCTGGCCACCGTATTGCGCTTTGATCCTGAGGTCTTTTCAAGCTGCTGGCTTTTTGCGAGCCACGGCGGCTGGCGCAATCTCAATGTTGCGGTGCTCGAACCGGCGACCGGCTATCCATTTCAGACGCAGGCGATGATCGATGCGGAGCGGGCGCGCTGGCTGGCTCCCGGAGAAAGCCTGGAGACGTCCGTGCTTTTCGCAACCGCCGAAGGGTTGAAATCCGTTGGCGGAATCGATGCAAGCGGACAGATCTATCCGGGAGATGAATCGTAGGGCTGCGATGATGCCGACTATGCCTGAGTCTGGGACTGGGTTTGGGACTGAGCTTGGGCTGGTGCCTCAATCGAGAGCAGAATCGCGGCGGCAATCGCAACGACTGCTCCCGCCATCTGCATCCAAGTCAGGCGCTCGCCGAGCAGCGCGACGGCCAGTCCCACAGTGAGCAGCGGATAGAGCGAAATGAGCGAGATGACGATCGATGCTTTGCCGCCCGATTCGAGGGCGCGAAAGCTGGTCCAGGCCCCCAGACCATTCAGCGCCCCGCCGGCAATCGAGGCAAGCACAACGACTGTGCCCAGGCCCCAGTGAGGCCGAGCGACCACCAGCACCGCGGCTGAGAGCGCCACCATTGCCCAGCAGAACCACAGAAACGAGCGTTCACTGGAGATGGCGTTTGTCGAGAGCTTTTGCGTAACGCCCGTCACGCCCCAAAAGGCCAGGGCAAGCATCGCAAATCCAAGCCAGATATGCATATCGAGATTCTCCTTCACCAGTTCAGGCTCAAGCGCTCAACAGATAAATTGCCACAAAGGCCAGCGCAAGCCCAATCCACTGGGTGCGACCCAGGCGCTCCTTCAAAAACAGAACCGCGAGCAACACCGTCACCATCGGAAACAGTGCCGTAACTGGCGCAACAATCGAGGCTTCCCCGCCCTTGACGAGGGCTTGAAAAAAGGCGAGGTTGCCAAGTCCGCCGAGTATGCCGGTGAGGAAAGCCCAGAAGACTCCCTTGCGCCGCGCAGGCGCGTCCTCTCGGGGACTGTGCTTCCAAACGGTCCAGCCGACAAAGACCATCAGTGGGATCAGTCCCACGGTGTACAGCAGCTGATTCACGTAAACGTCCACGCCATTCGAGGCCACCTTGGAAACGAGGCCCCAGGCGCCCCACAGCACGATCGTCAAGATAGACCAGAGCAGCCAGACTGGCAGCTTGCGCGATTTTGTTTCCTGGTTCATGCAGTGCTACCTCGTTACCGGCGGTTTGCCTACAGGGGAGCATACTGGCCGCAGCGCGCATGAGCAATGGCATCGAGACAGGTTAAATCGCGTTTTGCGGTTCATTCTTTCGCTATGACTGTTTGCCCTTCCTGTGACAGGGAGCGCGGCATTATCATCGGGCCGACGAGAGGAATTTTGCCATGAAGATCACTGCTGTAGAGGCCATCCACCTGCGCGCCGAAGATCCGCTGATTGAGCTGTTCGATGGCTCCTATGATGACTGCGTCCTGGTCGTTCACACCGACAGCGGACTTACCGGAATTGGCGAAACGGAGTCGATGGCACCAGCGATTCAGGCCATCGTGCGCGGCCCGTCGGCGCACAATCACGCGCGGTCACTCTCGGCCGTGCTGGTCGGCGCGGACCCGGCTGATCCGGTTGAACTGTGGCACCGCATGTACGACTCAACTGACTACGTTGGCCGGCGCGGCCTGGCCATGCACGCCATTGGCGGCGTTGACCTGGCGCTGTGGGACCTGCGCGGAAAGATCGAAGGCAAGCCTGTCCACGAACTGCTTGGCGGCGCCAGGCGCGACCGCTTGCCTGCATACGGCACCATCTATCCGATGGCACAGACTCCTGAGGAAGTGCGGGCGCAGGTCGCGGCGGGGCAGGCGAGAAATCTGCGCAACTTCAAATTTGCAGCCGACCCGTGGTGGCTCGATGACATCGCGCTTACTGGTCGCCTGCTCTCAGCGGCACGCGAACAGGCTGGCCCTGACGCCCACCTGATCGTCGATGCCGCGCTCTCATACCGTACGGCATCAGAAGGCCTGCGACTTTTCCCCATCTACCGTGAAGTCGGGATCTGGTTTCTTGAGGCACCGCTGCCTCTTGACGATGTTGAAGGCCACCTGGAAATGAGCAAACACGGTTTGGCCACCGGAGTTGGCGATCTGGGCCTGACTCACGTGCGCGAGTTCATTGAGATGATGGACGTGGGCGGCGCCAGCATCTGCCAGCCGGATATTTCCCAGGTCGGCGGCTTTACCGGCATTCAGCAGATTGCTGCCGCAGCCTACGCGCGCGGCAAACGAGTCATCACGCACGGGTACAAAACCAATATCGAGATTGCCGCCAACCTGCATTTTCTGGCGGCCCAACCCAATGTCGAACCTCTGGAGTTCTCGCTGAGCCACTCGCCCCTGCGCTGGCACACGACGAACGAACACTTTCCGGTTGAGGCTGACGGGATGGTTCGCGTGCCCAATTCACCTGGGCTCGGAGTCACGCTCAATATGGAAACGATCGAACGCTACCGATTCAATGCTTAACTCACGCGCAGCAGCATCTTGAGTGTGTCACCGGGCGTCCTGGTCATCGTGTCAAACGCCCGCTGCCCCTCTTCAAGGGGCATCTCAACCGTCCACGGGGTCAGGTCAATTTCTCCAGCCTTCAGCAACCCGAGCGATCGCTCGAAATCGACAGGTGTATAGGCAAACGACATCACAACGCGATGCTCCTTGCGAATGCTGCTAACGAAGTCAATTTCACTGCGCTCTTTGGCCATGCCCAGCAGGACGACCTGCCCTCCAGGACGGCACAGATCAAATGCGGCCTGACGGGCAGACTCTGAGCCGCTCGCATCGAGGACAAGGTCAAGACCATAGCCGGCAAAGTCTCTCGCCTGCGCACGCCCTTCATCAGTGGCTGCATTCACAGCCAGAGTCGCGCCCATGGATCGAACCACAGCGAGCCGCTGCTCACTCACATCCTGCACGAGCACCTGTCGCACGCCCAGGCGCAGAGCCGTCAGCAGCGCCAGAGCACCCATTGTGCCCCCACCCACAATGCCCATGCGAAAGAACGGTTGCGGGGCCGCGAGGCGAAAGAGATGAACAATATTTGCCAGCGGCTCCGCAAGCACAGCGCGCGTGTCGGGGAAATCATCGGCAATGTCGTAGACCTGCGCATCCGGCACCACGACTGACTCGGCGTAGCATCCTGCCGTGGTATCCATGCCGAGCAGGCGCCAACTTGAACAGAGATTCTGCGCCCCGCTCAGGCATGCAGTGCAGCGCCCGCAACTTACGAGCGGATTGACCACGACTCGCTGCCCACCAGCACCCTGGCTGGCCCGACGCCCCACGAATTCATGCCCCAGAACCAGCGGTGCGACGCGACGACGGCTATGCCCGAGAAATCCCGAAATGTCTGAGCCACAGATTCCGGCTACGTTGACCAGGATTTCACTCTCGCCTGCCGCTGCCTGTGGACGCGGACGATCCTCAATTGCCACTTGATGTGGAGCCGTGTAGACCAGTGCACGCATTGCTCAATCTCCTCGCATCTCTAAACTCGTCCGCCGCCGACGCAACTAGCCAGCTCGCTCCAACTCATGAGCAGGATTTTCAAAACCACTCCAGCGCTGAGGTTCACTGGCATAGGCCCGCGGCGTGCAGTGCATGTACTTTTTGAAGACAGAAGCAAAGTAGGCCGGATTGCAAAAGCCGCAGCGGTCAGCCACTTCAGAGACATGCAGTCGCGGATCAAGCAGCAACCGCCGCGCCATCTCAAGCCGTTGTCGAATCAGATATTCCTCGAGTGTATGCCCGCTGGTGCGGCTGTAAACGCGGCCCAGGTGCCCGGCCGAGAGCTTCAAGTCGTGAGCAATATCCTGGATCGTCACCTTCTCCGGGCCCAATTCACGAACCAGCCGCTGCGTCTCACTCACGATCTTTTCGTCGCGCTGGCTAAAGAGTTGCACCATTTGAACGCGCAATTGTTCAACAAAACTGCGGAACGCCTCTGCCATGGCAAAAGAGCTTGGCGAACCCACGATGATCTGAACCGCCCGGTCCTTGGCCAGATTGACCAGGACCCCGTTTGACCCCAGGGACGCCATTTCGCGCGCGAGATGCTCACAGGCCCAGGTCAGCAGTCCGCGAGCCTGCTGCAACTGGGCAATCGTCGCCGCGGCCGGTGCGGCGGCTGCCAGAAACTCCTGCACCGCAGCATTGACTGCCAAAATATCAGCCAATTGCAGAGCCTTGAGCACCTTGCCCAGGCTCTGCGTGGGCTGCTGCTGCCGGCTGGGTAGCGCTTCAAACCAGTTGATTGTCGAATGCCCCGAATCAAGCGCGGAGGAAGCCTCATGGTAAGCACGCAGCAGCTCAGTGGACTGCGCATGAGTGCTGCTGATGCCTACCCGCGCCATAGCAAGTCCCTGACCCCGCGCGGTACGCAAAAGAGCCTGCGCCATTTCGTCAAGCAGCATCCGCTCGTGCCCATTGGTGCGTGATTTCTGCGCGGTAAAGATACAGATTTCCCCCGGCGTAATCACCGTAGCCAGGGTGTTCGGCCAGTTCTGGCAGCGGTCTTCGACCATGTGTGCAACCCGAGCCAGAGCAAGATGATTGCCAATGGCTGCTGCGCGCTCAGCCTCACGCCGCGGCGCTATCGGCTCCTGCGAATTCTGCATGGCAGTCTGCAGTCGCAGGATGAGCACCCGGTCCGGCAACCGCTCCAGGCCGACGCTGTTTGCGAGGGCATGCAATGCTTCCACGTTGTTGTCGGGGCCGTTGCTCATCTGCCCGGCGAGCATCATTTCAGCCAGCTGCCGGCGGTCAAGAGCCAGTTCACGCTCACGCACGCGCTGGAATTCGCTCATGATTTCAAGCCGCTTCCAGGCATTGGCCAGGTAGCGCGCGAACACCTCAAGCATGCGCACCATCTCAGCCAATTGCGCCGTGGTCACAACAGGCACGCGATAATAGGCCTCTTCCAATCGGGCCATATCGATATGAGGCTGCCCGTCGAGGGCTGACCGCACCTGGGCAAATCCCTGGGGTGATGGCGGCTGCGTCAGCACCTGCCCGCTGAACAGGGTGCCCAGGTACTTGTCTTCGCATATCACTGGAACCGCAATGTCAGTCAATCCTACGTGGCAGGGATAGACCTGGCTGCATCCGGAGGTACGGCAACGTTCCTTTGCTGGCCTGTCGCTCCGTCCGCACGTCTGCTCTTCATGGCTGCCAAAGCCGTGCACCAGGTCGCAGAAAAGAGTACTGGGACTGGGCGAGGTACGCCCCGCCACTTCCCCTCCCCCGCTTTGCTGAGATATCTGCGCAATCTGAACAAGGGCATCGCAGGTATTGACGCGCGGCTTTTCGCCCGGGTCAAAAAGCTCCAGATCCTCCGCCCACATCAGTTCTACATTTCTGATGGGACTGGAGTGATTGATCAGGACCAGGAAGTACTCGAACAGCTCAAGGTCTTTTTTGAACTCCTGCTTGAGGGTCCCACCCAGAGCCGCTTTTTGCTTCTTCATGTCTGCTGATCTCCCGCCATGCCAGCCGCATCACAAGTGTGCGTACCGGCAGCGGAACCAATCATATGCCGTGGGTCTATCCCTCGAATACCGAAAAAACGATGCTTTTCTTCGAAACATTGCGGATTATATTGAAATTTTGATGCAGGTTCATGGGCAGACCCGAGGCAAAATCTCAATACCTCGACCGTGGCACACCTTTGGCAGCAGCTGTTCGGAAATCTACCTGACTCACGGATGAGCGCGAATGGTCAGGCCCCCATCAACCACAAGGTGGGTACCGGTCACCCAGGCTGCCTGAGGTCCGGCAAGGTATGCGACAGCCGCCGCAACATCGGCAGGCTTGCCACGCCGCCGCAACGGATGCAGAGCTGCCGTCTGTTCTGCCAGCGCCTGCGGGTCGCTTGAAGAACGCAGCCACTCGTCCCACATGGGCGTATCAATGTAGCCGGGGCAGACCGCGTTCACGCGAATGTTCCTGGACGCAAGCTCCAGAGCCAGGTTCCGCGTGAGCGCAACCAGACCTGCCTTGGAACATGCGTAGGGGATTGAATTTTCAAAAGCGTGACTTGCATGAATGGAACTGATGTTGACGATGGCACCACCGGTTTCAGGAAAGAACGGTATGAGTGCCTGACTGACCAACAGCGGGGCGCGCAGATTAACGGCGATGACATGATCAAACACCATGGCCGTCACTTCGCTGAGCGGTAAGTCAAGCTCAATTGCAGCATTGTTAATCAGCACATCGACACTAACATCCAAGGTTCGAATCGCAAGGGCGAGTTCTTTGATCTCTCGCGGATCGGCGAGATCAGCAACAACAAAATCAACCATTGACCCATAGGCATGGCGCAACGTTTCCACTGCTTCGGAAACACCCAAAGCATTGCGATCCACCAGTATCAGCCGGGCCCCACGCGCGAGCAGGTCCTCCGCAATGGCCCGGCCAATTCCTCTGGCTGCGCCAGTAACAATGACCACCTTGCCGGTGAATTCTCGTGTTGACTCCTGAAGCTTGTCAGGCATTTCTCTACCTCTTCAGTCCCGGCTCTGAAGTTAGCCCGGCAGATGATTTGTTCGACGGTAATTCTTGCAGGAACACAAGCTCAGAACTGAGAGGATGCGCAAGATGGATTGAGAGACCGGTCGTCATCAATTCCCTTCCCGTGATGGTTCCATCAGGCGCTGTCGCGTCTTCAAAGTGCACGCGATAGTGCGCGGCATCTTTCAGGCCTGCAAGCAGAAAACGATGCTCGCTCTCATCCCTGATCGAGCCTCGAAATGCAAAGACTACACCATCTTTTCGCGACGGATCCCAGTACTCTACGCCATCCCACTGTACCCCATCGGGTCGATTGGACACATGATAGAGTTGCGCGTCTCGAATGAGCGGCCGCAGCTTCTCTTTATAGAGTGCAAATGCCCGCCGAGCTGCCTCATGCTGTTCTGGCGACCATACGGTTGTATCGAGCATGATTGTGGTCCAACCCATCATGCCGCTGCGCAACATGTAGCGGAAGTTTTCGATATTGGCGACGGGCCACTTCTCGACATAGCTCTCCAGCATTGCCGCTGGTAAAACAAAGCTGGTGTCGTAGAATGCGCGGCGATTGGACAGTGGATCATAGGTATCGGTGATGGAAAAATAATCACCATGCGCAGCTGATCCAAAGTCAACCATGCGACCGCCATCATTGCATATCTCCAGCAGCAGGCCCGGATGCTCGCGCCGCAGTTGCGCATAGATGTCGTAGTAGGCGCGTACCGCGTGATAGCTCACGTCGGTTGAGTTGGATGCAACCGCAAAATCAAATCCAGAGTCATGCGAAACCTTGATTGAACTCATGTTCGGCGGAGCATGTGGATGATCTTCGCGCGTGCAGCCTTGCGCGACCAGATAGCCATCATGCTCCAGCATGTCGAGATGATTGTCTTCAACCAGGCGCTTGACCTCTTTGGCCGCATATTCCTTCGCAGCAGGCACTCCGAGATCAATCGTCTGGCCCTTGAATTCCTCCGGCTTCCAGTCTGCTGGTAGGTCATTCACAAGCCAATCACGAACTTTTGGATCGCGCACATTCAGGGCACCCGGCGCCGTATCCAGCGCGGCCTGCGTCCAATCTACCCAGATGCCAAAGCGCAATCCCTGCCTGTGCGCTTCATCGGCAATCGCGGTCAGGCCATGCGGAAACTTCTTCGGATCGGCATACCAGTCACCCACTCCGCGAAACCATCCCGCATCAATGTGAAACATCTCCAGTCCAAGCTCTTTTGATTCTGAAATCATGCGCATTGACAGCGCTTCATCCACCTGCATGCCACTGCCCCAACTGTTATTGACGAGCAGCGGATAGTGGGTGTCTTTCCACGCCTGAGCGTTGTTCAGAACTGCTCTTACCCAGGGCCGCAACTGGTTGCCGGCGCCATCAGGCCCGCCTTCAAACGCTCCAAGAAATGCTGTCGGAGTCTCAAACTTTCCGCCTGCTGCAAGCCGCGTTCGAAATGGTCCAGGCTCCGGGTTAAGTCCAACATCGCTGGTAAGCGTGTCGTGCTCACGTGCAAGTGTGATGCGCGTTCTGCCACTGAATTCAATGCCCGTAAACCACCCTGCTCGCGAACCGCTGGCTCCATAAACGAACTCGGCCGGAATGATCTCGCGAGCCTCTCCCTTGATCGGTCGCGCGTAGGTTGAAGATCGCCCAATCCACTGATATCCATCTGCAATGCTTTCAAGATGGGTACCTTCAGCAGATGGTGAATCCGCGCCCTTCTCTACGTAAAAATTCTTAAGCTCCGCGCCGGGCTTCAACTTCCAGGCCATGCTGAGCGAGTTCACCATGGGCAACCACAGTTCCTGATCTCCCAGGTTCTCGACAATAATTGAGTGTTCAATCGGGCCAAAGCCTGCGCGTGTTTCCCATTGCCAGCGCAAACGCAGATGCGGTTTCGCTGACTCATACACAAAGCTCACATGATGAGCATCAGAGAGGCTGGCCGCCTGCTTCCATTCCCAGACAATTGGTGTCTCTACACCATCCAAATCCACGCTGGCAGGTAACGATTCGCTGCGCAAGTTCGTCCAGGAGTTCGCGCTTCCTGCATGTCCATTGAGGCTGACCAAGCTAGGCCCATGCAATCCCGCATGCACGTGAATGCGCACGTCGGTCGTGCCGATCCATGCTTCGCTGGACTTCTTGATCGCTTCTGAATTGCACGCGATCGCACAGCCCCACATGACCACACATACAGCAACGGCTACCTGCTTGCATCGACACAGCATCCGAATCATTTGCTTGCCTCTTGTCATGAACCTTCCAGAACCCTGCGAAGGCAGCCACTTTTCGCGGCAATTGAAGCAACACCTATCTGAAGAGAAAAACAGAACTCTCGCGCACATGCAACTGAGCGCTTCTGTTCCGAAGTATTTGAAAGAAAGCTCGAGACTTGCAGAAGAGACGCGACACCGATCCGCGTCTCCTCCTGCATTTCTCAAGACTAGAAGAAGAAGCGGCCGCCAATCTGCATCACCCTCTGTCCAGTCTTTCCGTTGATTCCGCCAAACGTCGGCGAGTCTGGATCGGCAATGACACTGCCGAAATTCGGATGATTGAGGATGTTCTGCGCTTCGATGCGTACTTCAAAATACCGCGACTCGTTCGAAGAGATATAGAACTTCTTGAGGATGCTCGCATCCGTATAGAAATCCCCTGGGTTGCGCAGGTCGGCAAACATAACCGGCGCATTGCTCAGCGAGTAGTCCGGCGTGCGCTTGAATGCATTTGCATTCAAAACACCCGTGGCGCTTCCGTTGACAAACTGCCCGTTGACGACCAATGCGTTGCCGTAGTTGGTGCCGTGCTTGTAGCTATGATTGGCCAATGACCAGCGCAGAGCTGCGCCCGGCGCGGTGTTGCCACCATCAACAGTCGGAAGCAGGACCGGCGTTCCCTTTACGTCCCACGTGCTGATGCCGGCAAGAGCCCATCCACCCGCCACAGCTTCCATAAGATAGCCGCCAAGACCAGTCGGCTGATTCATGAACTGGCGATGCCTTCCAAACGGAAGATCGTAGTTATAGTTCAGCTTCAGGGTCTGAGGCAATTCATACAAGGCAACACCATAGCCCTCCATCAGGTTATGCGGATTCTGCAATTTTCCAGCCGTCGCTCCAAACTGGTGAACATCGCTGCTGGCCGTATTGCTGAGTGTCTTGCGAACTGCGTAGGAAGCCAGGAGCGCCAGACCGTGGAAGTTGCGCGTCTGAATCTGCACGTTGGCAAAGTTAGAGAACGACTTGCCCCATGTTGCCTGGCCCGGTGTTGTCGATGTCGTACCCGCATATTGCGGAGACAATGCAAGCAACTGGCTCAACGCCACTGTCGGCTGGCTGGCAAACGTCTGCGATTGGCCATAAAACGGATTCGGCACCTGATCATTCAAGTGTGTGCCCAATTGATAGAAGCCGACTGGAGTGTTATTCAAGCTCCAGTTCCAGACATTGGTCAGCAGGTGCACGCCCTTGATGCCCTGATACTCGGCAGTGAGGACCCAGTCCTTGCTCAACTGGCGCTGAACACTCGCTCCCCACATGTAATCGGTGGGAGTATCGTAGTGGCCAATGGTGGTGCCGGTCTGGTCAAAATTGCCAGCTGCCCCATAACTCGCATACCAGTAATCCTGATTACTCTTGAGAGGCGGCACAAAGCCGAGATTCGAACCGCTCGGTTGCAGCGGGAACGTCCCAAGGCCATGATCGTTTCCAAATTCACTTACCCAGTGCTGGCCATCGAGCGTCGGCACCTGGTTGAATGTGTTTGAGTTGTAGTAGAAGCTCAACCAGTCCGTCGCCAGTCCATTCAGTCCCTGATCCACGGTACCCGCGCTCAGGTGAAGTACCGTCTTGTCGTTGACCTGCCAGTTGATTCCAAGGCGCGGAGCAAAGTTGGCGATGTTTGTGGTGTAGAGATTCTTCTGTGGATACTCCTTGGTTCCTATCAGTGCTACGCGCCCGGTTGCTCCCTGCGAGAGCCATGCTGGCTGGGGCATACCTGCCAGCGCAGGTTCTGCTGCGAGTACCTGTTCCCACGACCAGCCGCTGTTTGCTGACAGTACATCCTTCGCATTCAGGTCATAGACGAGACTTCCAGGCACATGACGCCCCTGCTTGGCTCCATCATGATCCCAGCGAAGTCCGATCTGTACGGTCAGTTTCGTATTCACCTTCCAGTCATCCATGACATATGCGGCTTCATTCCAACCAAAAGGAGTGATGTTCCAGTTGCCCCACTGAAAGAAGCTGGAAGAACCCATCATCAACTCGGCAAGCGGACTACCTGAGAGACCATCGTTCTGGTTCCAGTACTGGTTTGAACCGCCGCCGGGATTGACCCATGCTGCACCAGTCTTGTCACCACCTTGTTCAGTGAAGCGAATAAACGACTGCTCATAACCTAACTTGAAGGTGTGCCGGCCGAGGAGTCGGGTCACAGATATGCTGCCGTTGTCAGACTGTGTAATGAACGAGTCATATTCTGCGCCGCCTACCGGCGTATAACCGCTGACGGTCATTGCCGGCGGAATCTGGTTTGTCGATTTTTCGCTATTACTCTTGAGCAGGGGATCAAAAGCCCAGTTGGATGTGTCCACCTTGGGATCAGGAGCCGAACCCAATCCTGAAACGCCATTGCTGATCAGCTTTGAAACTGCGAATCCGAGGTGCCCGTTGAATACAGTCTTGGGCGTAGGAGTCCACGTGTACAGTAGGCTCCCGCTCCAATCATCGTCCGTCGTTACCGATTCCGCTGCGTGAGCAAAGGGCGCGGGAATGTTGTTCGTCATCATCGAACGGCTGATGCTGCCCTGCAGATGTTGGTTGTCATGGAGGGCATCATCAAGGCGAAGAAAGACCTTATCGGTAGGCCTCGTCGTGCTGATCGAGTCATAACGATTGTTCGCATGGTCACTGTTCGCAGACGGACTGTGATTGGGCTGCGGCCATAGTGCGAGGTAGTCGAGAAACAGGCCACTCTGCCCAGAGACGGGGCAGGTCAGGCTGCCGCAATTGACCGTTGAACCGTAAGCAGCTGGAATCTTGTTCCCAGGAAACTGAGGACGAATCCAGCAGGGAGATGAACCTGCCAGCGGCCCGGTGCAATCCTCTGCATTCGAATCAGTTGTTCCATTGAACGGATCATAGATGGTGGCGGTGACCGGAACTCCGTTGATGTTATTGATGACCGTCTCAGAAAAGTCACCCTGATGATTCAAAATCGTGGGCACGCTGCTCACAATCGATTGCCCGCGAGAAAATCTTTCACCTTCCCAGGCTGCATAGAAGAACGTCCGATCCACGCCGTTGTAAAGATGCGGTATCTTCACAGGGCCACCGAACGCAGCTCCGTAGTTGTATTGGTTAAACGCCTGTCTCGGGTTTCCCAGAGAGTTGTCGGTCCAATCATTGCCGTTCAGTGTTTCATTGCGGAAGTAGAAGAACGCGCGGCCGTGATACGTGTTGGTGCCGCTTTGCGTTTCCATGGAGATGATGCCGCCGGCGTACCGCCCCTTGTCGGCGGTCAGCACACCGCTCTCAACTCGAAACTCACCAATCGAATCAGGCGTGGGTATCGAGCGGTTGGTGGCGTTGAACTCCGCCTCCTGCACCTGGTTTCCATCGACGGTAATGCTCGTGCCGTTGACCTGGCCGCCCGAAACCGAATAACTGTTGCCCGTGTTGGCGATCAGGTAGGCTGAATTACCGAGCGTTCCAATCTGATCGCTCAGCGGCCCTTGCCCCTGAATCGAAGGAATTGTCGCCGTCAGGTCAAGCGAATTCCGGTTCAATTGCGGCAGTTCCGTGATCATCTTGTTATCAAGAACATCAGAGGTGCTGGACTCGTCCGACGAGATCAGCGACGTAGCGCTCGTCACCGTCACCGTTGTCTCAATGGCTCCCGGCTTCAAAGCAAAGTTCTGAGACAAGTGGTCGCCTGTGCTCAGGTGCAGCCCTGAACGCTTCTCAGTTCCAAAGCCCGCGGCGCTCACCGTCACCGAATACGCCCCCGGCAACACTTCAGGAAGAACGTAGATGCCTGCGGTGTTGGCCACTGCAGAATAGGGAACGTTCGTCGCGAGATTTACCGCGCGAATCTCAGCTCCGGGTACCGCGGCGCCGGTTGTGTCAGTGACCTGGCCGCTCAACTGCGCGTTTGAGCTTTGGGCATTCATCAGCGGACTCAACATCATTGCCAGCATCATCACAACCGATGCCACGATCGCAGTTCGGCACACCACGGATTGAGTTTTTTGGGAAATCATCATGAAACGTCGCCTCCAGAAATCCAGTCGAGCCACAGGCGAAATACTCGGCCCGGATTATCTAGCTCCTATTGATAATCCTGGCGCAAATCATCGTCTATGCAGGATGGCGATATTTCTTATGCTTTAGCGCTCTGGGATGCTCTCAACTGACCGGCCGGAGCTTGCCATTGGCTGTATGCACTCGAATCAGGCGACGACCGGCTCGGTAATTGACAGACGCTGGTCTGCCGCCACCTCGCCCAGATTCTGCAGCTTTCCGGAAGGCCATTGAATCTGAACCGACGCCCTCCCAGCGGTGGCCAGGCCAAAGTGCACAGTCAGGTCACTCGACGAGGCATAGCCCACGGAACCTGAAACCGTGCGCACCTGAGTACGACTACCAACCGTGCAGCGTACCACTGCGCCAATGGCTGAGCGGTTGCTTTGCCTGCCGGTAAGGTGCAGTTGAAGCCAATGATGAGCCGGGCCTTTTTCCGGTCCGCGGTTCCACCACAGTTCGATCGGTGCATTGATTGCGCTCACCGCGGCGTCGATGCGGCCATCCCGATTGAAATCGGCAAACACGACTCCGCGATGCAGCGCGGCTTGCCCCATGCCTGGCCCGGCTTCATTCGAAACGTCGACGAATCGCCCTGAATTGTTCGCAAACACTCGATTCGTCTGCGCATCCTGAACGTCCAGACCGCCCGCCGCGACAAAGAGATCAAGCCAGCCGTCATTGTCCAGATCGACCAGCCCGCATCCCCAACCGCTCCACGGGCGGCTCAGGCTCAGCAGTCCTGTCTGCGCGCTGCCATCATCAAACAGCCCTTTGCCGCGATTCAGGAAAACGTCGTAGGTCTCGTTCTTCAGCCCGGTCATCACAATATCCGGCAGGCCATCGCCGTCGATGTCGCCAAAGTCCGCGCCCATTCCAGAGATGTTGCGTCCATCACCGTTGTAAGCCACCGCCGCCTCAACGCCGACTTCCTCCAATCCCTTGCCTCGATTGCGCAGCAGCAGGTTGCGGGAGTTGTCATTTGCAACAAAAATGCCTGGCCGGCCGTCCCCCGCCCAATCCGCCATGGCGACTCCCATACCCTTGCCGAGCAGGTTTGGCAGCCCCTCCTTGCGTGTAACCTCGGTAAACGTGCCATTACCGTTGTTGTGATAGAGCTGCATCACCTGAGCACGGTATTTGTCTGGATGGCAGTAAGCCCGGGACTGCGGGTCCATTCCACCGCAGACCGGGTCAGAACCAGGCGACCAGTCGCAATAATTTGAAATGAACAGATCAAGAAACCCATCGTTGTCGTAGTCAATCCAGCAGGCCGCAACGCTCCAGGCTGGCCGACCAAGCGATCCGGGGCCTGCAAGTCCCGCCGATGCCGTCATATCCGTGAAAGCGCCCCTCCCGTTGTTGCGGTAAAGATGATTGCCGTGGACGCCAACGACAAAGATGTCTTCAAATCCATCGTTGTCATAGTCGGCCACCGCTACGCCCATGCCGTAGCCCTCGCCAGCCAGACCGGCTTTTGCCGTCACATCGCTGAATGTCCCATCCCGATTGTTTCGAAAAAGCCGGTTCCAGAAGTCAGGCCCGGTCTTCGTCATCCCCGGCAGAGTCGCGCCATTGACGCAATACAGGTCAGGCCAACCATCTCCGTCAAAATCAATGACGCCGAGCCCCCCCGGCAGCGTCTCGACCTGATACTTTCGGCCGGCAGCACCGTTACGCAGCACAAAGTCCAGCCCCGCTGCCGCTGCGCCGTTGACCATCCGAATTCGCGGCTGGACAGCGGATGCTTCCCCCGGCAGGCGAAGAGGGTTCCCGGCCACCGCCGCGCCCGCTCCCATCGCCGCCAGAGCGCGCAGAAAAGCCCTCCGGTGCATGCTCGCAACGTCGTTACTGGGCATCTGGCGTTACCTTCTCGTGAGCATCGGCATTTCCGCTCTCCTTGTCAGCGGCTGCCGCACCGCCCCGGGCCTGATAGGCATCTGAGAGTCGCCGCGCCTCCGCCTCCGCCCTGGTTGCGTCTGCCTCTTTACCCTGCGACCGCAGCACCCGGGCCAGCAGCGCATGCAGCGCACCTTTTTCATCGGGATAGCCTTCATCCAGCGGCTTCCGCAGCCACTCCAGGGCCTCTGCCGCTGCGCCTGTCTGCGCCAGCGCCCGCCCTAGTTCCACAGCCACCGTACGATCTCCCGGAACCACTTCTGCGAGCTTCCTAAGCCACGGGACCGCCTTTTCGTACTCCCGGCTGTTCATCGCCAGGGTCGCAAGCGTCTGCAAGGCGCCGCGCCGGTGGGCGTCCGCGGCCAGAGCAGCCTCGGCCGATTGCCCGGCAGCTTCCAATTCACCTGCCGAAAGCTGCGCCTCCGCCAACCTCTCCAGCAACCCAGGGTCGCGCGGCCGGGCCGCAAGCCCCAGCTTGTACTCTGCCTCGGCGGCAGCAGCATCGCCACGCAACCGCAACTGAACATCCCCCTTGAGCCGGTGGAGCGCCACCTGATCCTCCGGATTAACTGCCCCTGCTTGAAACCGCGCCGCCGCCGCGCCCGCTTCCTGCGCGTAACAGACTGAGAGTCCATAAGCCGCCGCAGCATCCAACGTGCCCCGCTTCGCCGCCAACCTCCGCTCCAGCGATGGGATCGTCAGCGCGCAATGGGGTTGATCTTTCCATTCCTGGCCAGAACGGGTCGAAGCATTCTGCAACCGGCGCGCTACCTCCAGACCTTCCTCAGAGGCGCGCAAATCCTGCCCAATCTGATGAAATCGCTCCAGCGCAAATCCTGCCCAGGCCTCCAGCGATTCCTCAGATCCATGCCCGCGCAACACCGCCCGCTGCAAGGCTTCTGCCGCCAGGGCATAGGCTTTCAAGCCAGCCTCAGCCTCTCCGAGGTACTCCTCCGGGATCTCTTCACCCGCCTTTGCTCGTGCCGCACTTTGCAGGTAAGGGATTGCTTCCGCTGCCTTGCCCGTGCGCAGCAGATCAATCCCCAGCAGCAGGTTTGCAAAATAGTCCAGCGGATCCAGCTTGTGCGCCCGCATCAACACCGGGATCGCCTCGGCAAACCGCGCCTCCTGGTGCAATTGAAACCCCTGCTTCAAAATCGCCTGAAAGCCATCCGGATTCTGCGATTGCGCCCCGAGCAAGCAACATGCGCTCAGCAGTAATCCTGCAACTGCGCCGACGCTCGCAACTCCTCGAAAGCACGTAAAGGACATGCCGACACCATAACCTTACGTTGTCAGAGGCGGCAAATCCGGGGTTGCATCACGCCGCCGTGCTGAAGGCAGAACGGCGGCATCAGGTCTGCGCCTCTTCAGACCTCTGCGCGACATACCGGAAGCGGCATCGATGAAGGGAAGGCGGAAACCGGACAAGGTCACCGCAAGCCAATTCATCTGGCAGGGCTACCGTGATTGGGCCAGTATCCGTATAATTGGGCGAAGTGAGGCAGCAGCGCAAAGCGGCCTCAGCTACCCGAATCGCAATCAGCAAGTAATTGATTTGATAGTAGCGGGAGTAGTTCAGTGGCAGAACGTCAGCTTCCCAAGCTGAATGTCGCCGGTTCGATCCCGGTCTCCCGCTCCATACAAACCTATTTATCAGAAACGTTCGTCCGTTCTCTGGCCGCAGGCGCAACCTCGTATCGCTGGCGCGTCGTCTGGCAAGCACCCTCTCAAATCAAGCCGTTGATAGTGCTCTCTTCGCCAGCTCAATCTCGATTGACGGCGGAGACAGCAACGTATTGTGGATCAGGCAACTATGCACCGATCGCATCAGACCTTGCTCCTGAAGGTCTGTGAGAGCCACCGGGCACGAGACCTGAATACGGAAATTCCCCAGTCGTGCGGGCTGCATCAGCTTTTCTGCCGTCACCGACACTTCGACGCCAGACTCGGCCAGACCACGGCTGCGCAAATACTGCGCGGCATAAAACGCGGCACATGAGCCGAGCGATGCCAGCATCAGTTCAGGAGGCGTCATACCGGCATCTTCGCCGCCATTTTCCCTGGGTTGGTCACAGATGATGCTCTGGCCGCGCGCTTCGATAAGAAACTTGACCTGCTCAAGATGACGAATCGTTACTTCCATCAGATCACTCCCGCAAACATTCTTTCTACCCGAAGAAAGCCCTCGCAGCAGTAATTCGTTACAACAGTGCAGGCATTTTCTCGGGCCGCGACATGCCCATCATGCGCAGGTATTCCTGACTGAGGAGTACACGGAGTCGAGAGGACACACTCGCATCGCAAGGCATTTCAATCGATCGACAGCGGTCGATCGCAGAGCGCAGCTCACGGACGAATGCAACGCACGCCGGACAAGATTCAATGTGGGTGCGCATCTGTTCGCAAGTGGCCGGCTCTGCCCGGTCATCCAGATACTCCGACAGGTTTGCAAACAACTCACGGCACTCCGCGGGCCTATTCCTCTTCGAGGTCTTCGCGGAGCCAGCCCTTGCTTTTGAGCCCGAATCCTTTTTCTCACAGGTTCGAGCAGTCAGTTGGTCGATTTCCCTGCGGACCGAAAGTCGCGCCCGATGCAGCCGCACCCTGACGGTTCCCGGTTTCAAATCGAGCACCTGCGCTACCTGCTCGCTGGAAAGCTCCTCCATATCGTGCAGCACCAGCACGATGCGCAACTGCGCCGGAATCCGCAACAC
Source organism: uncultured Acidobacteriota bacterium (assembly GCA_903832055.1). GTDB lineage: Bacteria > Acidobacteriota > Terriglobia > Terriglobales > Acidobacteriaceae > Acidicapsa. The sequence goes on from CAILAC010000002.1 coordinate 366,143, forward strand.
CGCCTGATGCAGCAGATCATCGCGCTCTGAATGAAGCAGCGTCGCCTCCGGGTCGTCGGCCGCATCCTGCAACAGACGGCCCAGTTCCGCATCGTCGGGCAACAATTCATCCAAGGAATAGTTGTGTGCCGGCGCATTGGCAGCCTTGCGTCGAGTCCGCCAGCATCGGTTCCGGGTAACGGTATAGAGCCACACCGCCAGTGCCTGCGGATCGTGGATTTTGACCAGATGCCGCAGCGACCGGTACAGAACCTCCTGCATGTTGTCTTCCGCATCTTCCGGATGCCCGCAGACCTTCATGCTGAATGAGTAGACCGTGTTCTGCAACAACCCAATCGCCTGCTCCACCGCCTCAGGAGTAGCGCGGCGCAGCAGTTCAGCAGCTTGAACAAGTTCAGGTCGCATCAGTCAGAGAGCACTCAGGAACGAGTTCAGTATAGCCCCGTGACTGTAACCTCATTGCCGGGGTCAGCGGCCGTTAGTGCCGCTGCCAGAAGCGCCACAGCTGGCGTCTTTCAGTCCGACAGCGCGCAAAATCATCATCGCCGGGCACCAATTGGTGATTCCAGACTGGAACAGGTTCAATCCAACAAATGCCGTCAGCCACAGCCAGTACAGCGAAACAAAGTGGGCCAGCGCCAGTGAAAGCAGCACCATCGTCCCGGCCATCAGTCGCAATGCGCGTTCTACAGTCATCGTCAAACTCCCTTTTGAAGCTCAGATTCAGTTGCGAGGCGCGCCTTCTGTCCGGCATGCGCCATGTAGTACAGCACCGGAACAGCCAGCCGCGAGAGGAAAGTCGATGCCACTTCGCCAGCAATCAGCGAGAGCGCAAGCCCCTGAAAGATCGGGTCAGAGAGAATCACGCTTGCGCCCACGACTACCGCCGCCGCCGTCAGCAGCATGGGCCTGAATCGCACCGCGCCGGCGTCGATTACCGCTTCATCCAGAGGCATGCCCTGGCGTCGCCGCAATTCGATGAAGTCCACCAGAATGATCGAGTTGCGCACAATGATGCCCGCTCCAGCGATGAAGCCAATCATCGATGTCGCGGTGAAGAACGCACCCAGCATCGCATGTGCCGGCAAGATGCCCACCAGCGTCAGCGGAATCGGTGCCATGATCACCAGTGGCACCACAAACGACCGGAACCAACCCACCACCAGCACATAGATCAGCACCAGTACCGCCGCAAAAGCCAGCCCCAGATCGCGAAAGACCTCAATCGTAATGTGCCACTCGCCATCCCATTTCATCGCGTAGTGGTCGGTTGAATCCGGCTGCACCGCGTTGAATCTGGCCAGCGTGTACCCGGCAGGCAGCGTCAGGTGGTCCAGCTGCTTGTTCATCTTGAAGATGGCGTACACCGGGCTCTCCTCGGCACCAGCCACATCGCCCGTCACATACACCACGCGGCGCAGATTCTTGTGATAAATGCTCGACTCCAGCGTCTCCTGCTTCTCTGTGACCAGTTCACGCAGTGACACCATGGCGCCGTCGGCACCCGTCAGGCGAATCTGCTCCAGATTCTTGGACGACGATCGATCCGGGCGGGCAATTTCAACAATCGCCGGCACAGGCTCCCGCGCTGACTCGTCGTGGATAAGCCCAGCCGGAGTTCCTGAAGTTGCTGACGCCAGTGCGCGCGCCACATCCGCCACCGCGATGCCATGTTCCGCCGCTTTTGCCTCGTCCACATGCATCACCAGGCGCGGCTGCGGATCTTCGACATACCAATCCGCATCCACGACGCCGGGCGTACTTTGAAAAATCGCCTTGATCTGCCGTGCTACATCTGTCTGTCCTTGCAGATCCGGCCCGTATACCTCGGCCACCAGGGTCTGCACCACCGGAGGACCAGGCGGCACTTCGCTCACCTGGATACGCGCGCTGTACTGATTGCCCACCGCCAGCAATAGCGGTCGCAGCCGCTTGGCAATGCCGTGGCTCTGCTCCGTCCGCTCCTTCGCAGGCAACAGATTTACCTGGATATCGGCCTGATTCGCCTGCCGGCGCATGTAGTAGTGGCGCACCAGCCCGTTGAAGTTGTGCGGCCCCGAGGTCCCGGCATATACCTGATAATTCAGCACCTCCGGCTGCTTCGCCAACTCCGCGCCCAGAGCCTGCGCCACCCTGGTTGTCTGCTCCAGCGGCGTGCCGTCAGGCATGTTGACGATCACTTGCAGCTCGCTCTTGTTATCAAATGGCAGCATCTTGACCCGCACCAGACCCAGCGGAACCAGCGCAGCCGCCGCGAGAAACAGCAGCACCATCCCGGCAAAAAACAAATAGCGCGATCGCGGCGAATGAATCAGCGGCGACATCACCCTGCGATACAACCGCGTCGTCCAGCTATCGGGCTTTGCCTCAGGCTTGACTGCTCCAGCCTCATGTTTGCCCACCAGCCGCAGTGCAGCCCACGGCGAAACCACAAAGGCGACAATCAGCGAAAACAGCATCGCCGACGAAGCACCGACCGGAATGGGCCGCATATAGGGCCCCATCAGCCCGCGCACAAAGGCCATTGGCAAAATTGCGGCAATCACCGCGAAAGTTGCAAGGATGGTTGGATTCCCGACCTCGGCGATTGCTTCAACCGCCACTTCGCTCAGCGAACGGCCAAAGTTCTCAGGCAGACGGAAATGCCGCACCATGTTTTCGACCACCACGATTGCGTCGTCCACGAGAATGCCAATGCTGAAGATCAGCGCAAACAACGTCACCCGGTTGACCGTATATCCCAGAAAGTAGAAAACAGAAAGCGTCAACGCCAGCGTCACCGGAATCGCCAGCAACACAACCCCTGACTCGCGCCACCCGAGAAACAGCGCAATCAGCAGCGTTACCGAAAGCGTGGCCAGCAGCAGGTGTTCCAGTAGTTCGTCTGATTTTGCCTTTGCCGTCTCGCCGTAATTGCGGGTGGTGGTAATCGTCACATCGCTGGGCACTGAGACACCCTGCATGGCATGAACCCGCGCCAGCACCGCAGTCGCGATATCGGTAGCGTTCGTCCCTTTGCGCTTGGCAACGGTGATGGTCACCGCCGGATACTGCCTCGGAGCTGCTCCCGCCGACTGGCCACCGTGGGCCGTGCCAAAAAGCACGTAATCCGCAGGGTCTGCGGCGCCATCCACCACCTCATCGGCCACGTCGCGCAGGTAAACCGGATGCCCCCCGGCAACTCCGACCACCACAGCCTCCAGATCCTCGCGACGAGTGAAGAAATTCCCCGCCTCGACTCGAATCTGCTGATTATTCTCGGCAAAACTTCCCGCCTGCAGGCTCGAATTGGCGGCCTTCAATCGGTCTGCGATCATCCCCGGCGTCAAATGATACGAATTCAGCTTGGCCGCGCTCAGCATCACGCGCATCGCGCGCGGCTGCCCTCCGATAATCGTCGTCTCCGAAACGTCAGTTACCTGATCAACGCTATGCTGAATCTCCGCCGCGAATGCTCGCAACTGATAGCCGTCATAGTGCTCACCCCAAAGCGTCAGTGAGAGAATCGGCACGTCATCAATCGACCGTGCTTTGACAATGGGCTGCGAAGCACCCACCGGCAATTGCTCCGGATTGGAGTAAAGCTTGCTGTAGACCTTGATGAGCGCGTCTTCCTGGGGCGTACCCACCAGAAAGCGCACGATCACCAGGCTCTGCCCAGGGCTTGATGTCGAATACACGTACTCCACACCGGAAATCTGGTGCACCAGCGACTCAATCGGCAGAGTCACCCGCTGCTCCACCTCGGCCGGCGAAGCACCCGGCAAAGCCGTTGTGATGTCCAGCATCGGCACCAGAATCTGCGGCTCCTCCTCGCGCGGAATTACCGCAATCGAAAAGACTCCAACCGCCAGCGATGCAGCGATAAACAGCGGCGTCAACTTTGAATTGAGAAACGTTTGCGCCAGCCGACCGGCGATTCCAAGCTCGTGTTTCATGGCTGGACCTCGATTTTTACGCCAGCCAGGTCGCGGTCCGCCGGGCGATCCACCAGCCTTTCGTTCGCCGCGATACCTGAGAGCACCTCGACTGAATCGACATCCACCCGGCCCAGCGTCAGGTAACGCAACTGCGCTACGCCCTGCGCATCCAGCACATACGCGCAAGCCAGCGAACCCCTCTGCACCACCCCAGATCGCGGCACCACTACCGCCTGCCGAACTCCGATTGGAAAATCAGCCGTGCCATAAATCCCGGCTTTCAGCGTCTTTGCTGCCGGCAAATCAATCTTCACCGTAAAAGTCCGGCTCGATGAGTCAGCGGCAGGCGCCATCTGCGCCACCGTCCCTGTCACTCCGCCATCCGCCGCGCCGCCGACGTTCACCTGCACTTTCATTCCCGTGTGAATCGCACCAATGGCCGATTCATCTACCGTCGCCAACAGTTGCAGCGGGCCCGCGCTATCCACCTGCAACAGCGGCACTCCAGGCGCAGCCATGCTGCCTGGATCAACTAGGCGCGCTGTGACCACTCCTGCAAAGGGCGCACGCAGAGTTGTGTAGCCCAGCATCGCCCGCGCCCCGGCCTCCTGTGCCTGCGCCGCCTCGCTCTGCGCGTGCAGCGCCTCAACGCGGGCATTGGCAGCCTCAGCCCGCCGCGAAACTTCATCCAGTTCCTGCGCGCTCACGCTTTTTTCTGCCTGCAATTGCCGATAGCGCTCCAGCGTGCTGGCCGCCAAATTCGCTTCAGCCCGGGCCGCACTTTGCTGGCTTTGCGCTGCCTTCACCGCAGCGCTTGCCTGGTCTGCCGCTGCGCCCAAAACTCCCGCATCGAGAACTACCAGCGCCTGCCCGGCCCGCACCGTGTCCCCTTCGCGCACCAGCATGCGCTCAATCCGCCCACTCACCTGCGGTGAAATCGTCGCCGACTCCCGCGCATGGATCGTTCCGCTGGCCCGCACCGTCACCGGCACATCCTGCCGGCGGCTCTCCACCACCCGCGCCTGCAGGCTCCTTGGAGCAGCTACCTTTGCAGTCTCGGCGGTGTGACAACCCGCCAGCATCACCACGCCTGCGGTGAAAATACATCCCGGCAACAGCCTCTTCATTGCAGTACCTCCGCCGCTTCGGGCGTCAAATTTCCAGTCGCAAACAGCAGTTCGGCATAAGCCACGACATTGCCGTAGACAGCGTGCCAGTAGTTGGATTGGCTCTGCCGCTCGGCATCTTCAGCCCGCAGCAGATCGGTAATTGTCGCCAGACCCGCGCGGTAACGATTGCGCACAATCCTCAGGCTCTCGGCAGATTGCTCCATCGCAGCCTGGGCCGTCGCCATCGAAAGCTTCTCCGTCTGGCGGCGAATATGCGCTCGCGTCACCTCAAGCCGGGCTCGCTGCATCGAGAGCGCTGCCTGCGCATTGACCCGCTCCTGCGCTGCATTTTCCTGCGCCAGCTGTGCGCGCTTGCCCAGCGGCAAAATATCGATGCTCACCTGCGCGCCCACAGTCCAGTTGTTCCCCCCAGAACGATCCAACGCGCCGCGATCTTCTTCCCAGTTGCCATAGGCATTCACGCGCGGGCCAAGCGCCGACTTCGCAGCCTTCACGCCTACCGCCTGCGCCGCTTGCGACTCCGCCAGAGCGAGCAGATCAGGTCGGGCCTTCATCGCCGACCCCAGTTCCTCTTCCAGCGCAGCCTCGGGATAGGTCCGCGGCTCAAGCGCTTTCAAGCCTGAAATCTGCAACTGCGGCGAGCCGACCGCCTCCCGCAAGTCAGCCCAGGCAAGCTGCATATCCCCTTCGGCAACAATCAGGTCTTGCCTGCGCGCCGCCGAGTTGACCTCCGCCAGCATCTGGTCTGATTCGACTGCAAGCCCCGCTTTCACCCGCTCCTCCACTGCACTCAGCAGCGCCGATGCTGTCTCCTGCTCGTGCTGCGCCACTTCCACTTCCCGCTGCGCATACAAGATCGATTGATAGGCGCGCACCACATCAAGCGCGATGCGCTGATTCACTGACCTTGACGCAAGAGCTGCACTCTTTTCCGACAAGTCCGCACGGCGAATCTCTCGCTGCGTCTTGAACGAGTCAAAGGCCGTCCAGCTGCCTGAAAAACGCGTGGAAAAATTCCCGATTGCCTCCGGCCGGTTCAGCGCATTCAACCCAAAATCCGCCTGGGTAAAAGCGCCCTGCCGCAGCCGCGTGCCAAATGCATACACCGGGTCGTTGCCCCGCGAAATATCCTCGGTAAATTGCAGGCTCGGCAACAGATTTGTCCGCGCCGACCGCGCTTCCGCCTGTGCAACCTTGCCGTCTGCCTGCGCTACAGCCACCTCGGCGTTCTGCGCCATCGCCATGTCAATGGCTTGCCGCAACGTAAGAGGCTCCTCCGCAAACGAAGATCCTCCCCCCGTAAACAGGAGAAGCCCCAGAATCAAGGCCGGGAATTGATGTGATTTCATCGGTTGGCTACCTGAATAATGCCCTTCACCTGAACAAAGCCCTACCGCCGCCGATTCGTTACAGAAATCAGGGGAAAATTCGCGCTGACTCTGCAACCTTGCGCATCAGCGGGGTCACTTCACTCCGAAGGCAAAGTATCCCTCAACCCCTGCGCCACCCCATCAATCGAAGTCTGCTGGCTCAATTGGGTAATTTCCTGGTCCGCCGCAATGCTGTGCAGACCCATCCTCTGCGCCATTTGCCGCTCCATCCCCAGCAGCGCCGTAAGTTCGCGCTCACTCAACAGCAGCATTTGCAGCATCAGCTGATCCCGCTCCTCGGCCCTGCGACTTATCCGCGATTGCCGCATGAGAATAAAGCTCGCCACCAGAATCGCTTCAAACGCAAACAGAATATCCAGCAGCGGAAATGGCGCCGGATCAAAGCGATAAAGTCCGCGAATCGGCAACCAGTTCCAGCCCACCCAAGCAACAAAAACCGCCGCATGCGCACCCACATACGAGAGACTGCCAATGAACGAGGCCATCCGGTCGCCCAGCTTTTCCGATTGTGTGCGCTGCGCCAGGAACTCCTGCTCATGCCGCGCAATTAGATCAATATGCTCCTGCAAGTGGATCTGGACCTTCTCAGGAGACTCAAGCGGATTCGCATTCTGCGCCATCATGCCACCTCACCAAGCGCATTGTTGCACCCACGATAAGATGGCGCTGCCTCTTTATGTGCTATCTCTCCTCGGCGCGAACTGCTCGCCAACTCTCACTCACTCTGCTCCGCCTGCACCATATGGCAGCGGCAGGCGCAGACAAGCCACACAGCCATGCATTTCCCCTGAAGAACTACCCCCGCTGTCGCCCCGATTCGTCAGTTGAACCGAGCCTCCATGCCCAAGCGCAATCTGCTGCGCCAGCACCAGCCCAATGCCGGTTCCACTCGGCTTGGTCGTATAAAACGGAACAAACAAGTTGCTGGCATTCGTCAGTCCAGGACCATTGTCAGTAATGCTGATCAGCACCTCGCCCGCGCCCGTCTCCCATGAGATTTCGACGCAAGGCGTGTGCCCACCCGGCGATAGCAGCGCCGCATCCGCGCTCATTGAAGCTTCGGCGGCATTGCGCACCAGGTTAATCAGCGCCTGCGCCAACTGATCCGCATCCGCCAGCACCACCACGTCGTCAGCCTCAGATACGCTCACAGCCACACGCGTCTCAAGCTTTGCAACCCGCCTGATGAGCCCCGTCAGCGCGACCGATTCAAGCCGCGGCGCAGGCAAACCAGCAAGTTCCCTGTAAGCCTGCAAAAAGCGGTTGAGGCTCTCGGCGCGATCCTCAATCACTTCCAAACCGCGCTCAAAATCCTCCGCATCCTCGATCGAATCCGCCGCCGAACCTAACCGGCTTCTCAAACTCCCGGCAATTGACTTGATAGGCGTCAGCGAGTTGTTGATCTCATGCCCCAGCACGCGAATCAGCCGCTCCCGGGCCAGCCGCTCTTCCTCGCGCAGGGCCTCGCTCACATCTGAGAGCACAAAAAGCGTATGCGGCACGCCGCGCAACCGAAAGCTCGACCGCTTCACCACCCACCGCGCCGACTGCTGCGCCACACCTTGCGCCTGCCGAGGTCTGCTCAGAGAAAGCAGATCGTTATCCTGTGCTCCCAGCAGCCGCTCCAGATCATCTTTTCCGCTCGCAGCGCTCTCCTGCTTACGTTCCCCCGTCGCCTTGCCCTGCAGATTGAAAGCCCGCTCCGCCGCAGTATTCAGCAGCTTCAAGCGACCTTCAGGGTCAAACGCCAGCACCGGCGACTGCATCGACTTCATCACCCGTTCCACCAGCGCCATCGCTTCCATCGCGCCCACGCGCTGCGCCTGCAACATTCCTGCAAGCGCATTGATCTCCAGCGCCAGGTCGCCCATTGCGTCATTCCGCCGACCACCGCGGGCACGAAATGAGTAGTCATCCTCGCGCAGCGCCGCCACCACATTGGCCAGCGTCTGCAAGGGGCGTACAATCCGCTCCTGCAGCAGCGAAACCACAAGCAGCCACACAGCGGTCACTGCCGGCAAGACGATCCATTGAATTGAAGGGTCGACACGGAGCTGGCGCAACTCCACCGCAGCCAGCACCACCATCGGCGCACCTAACACGTATAACCATAGACGCAGCCGACGTTCAAAACTCAGCCTCTCGCGCGTCCTTCCGAGCGGCAGTCGTTTGCGCGCCACAGCTTCCGCAACCGCCGCATCCCTGGGCTTAGAGTCCATATTTCTCAATGCGCCGGTACAGCGCTCCGCGGCTCAGGCCCAGCGCATCCGCGGCCTGGCTCACGTTGCCGCCCACACGCGCCAGAGCCTTGCGAATCAGAATCGCTTCCACCGCCTCCAGGCTCATATCATCCATCGCCGAAGCGGCCGCACGCGGTGCATGCAGCGCCAGATCCGTCGCCTCAATGCGTTCTCCCCGCGCCATCAGCACTGCCCGCTCAATCGTGTGATCCAGTTCGCGAACATTCCCCGGCCAGCCGTAATTCAGCATCAGTTGCAGCGCCGACGGTTCCAGCCCCTGTATCGCCCGCCGGTACCGCGTCGCATGCCGCGCAAGAAAATGCCCCGCCAGCTCCGGAATATCCTCGCGTCGGTCCCGCAGCGCAGGCAAACAAATCTCCACCGTGTTCAGCCGGAAAAGCAGATCCTCCCGGAACCGCCCCTCAGCGCAATCCTGCCGCAGATTCGCATTGGTCGCGGAAAGTATCCGCACATCGACTTTCTGCGTCCGCGAAGAACCCACCCGCTCCAGTTCGCCCGTCTCCAGCACACGCAAAATCTTGGCCTGCTGCCGTATCGGGATATTCGCGATCTCATCCAGAAAGAGCGTTCCACCGCTGGCTAGTTCAAATCGCCCGATTCGGTCTGTTCGAGCATCCGTAAAGGCCCCCTTCACGTGTCCAAACAGTTCGCTCTCAAATGTCCCATCCGGCAACGCACCCGTATTCACGGCAACCAGAGTGCGCTGAGCGCGCCCTGAAAGCCGATGCAGCATCTGCGCCACCACTTCCTTGCCTGTGCCATGCTCGCCGGTAATCAGTACATTGGCATCCGACGGCCCCACCCGCGCCATTGTCTCCAGCACCATCCGCATCGATGGCGCAGACGCAATGAAGTCCGGTGCCCCAGGCGCCCTGAGAATGCGGTTCTCCGCCTCCAGCCATTGCGTTCGCCGCTGGCTGCGATGCAGTTCCATTTGCGTCCTCAAGACACTCAACAGCCGCGGATTCTCCCATGGCTTTTGAATGAAATCACTCGCCCCGCGCCGCATCGCCTCGACAGCCAGATCAATGTTGCCCCACGCCGTCATCACAATCACCGGCAGCTGCGGGTCGATTTCCTTGATGCGCGCCACCAGCTCCATCCCCTCCTGGCCCGAGGTCGTGTCGCGCGTATAGTTCAGGTCAATCAGCACCCCATCAAAACTGTCGTGCGCCAGCGCCTCAAGCAGCAATGCCGGCGTCCGCACCATCTCCAGCTGATACCCTTCCGGCTTCAGCAGCAGACGCAGTGCTTCCAGTATCTGTGGCTGATCATCCGCAATCAGCAGTTTGTAAGGCTTCTCGGCAACTGCTCTCGATTTGTCGGTTGTCTTCATTCTTCCAGCCAGTCTTGCAGTGTCGCATACCTACTGTCCACTGCCCGCTACTGTTCCCGTTTTTGCTGAGTCAATCGATATCCCATTCGCCTCCAGCGTCGAACCCACCGCGCGGTCCAGTTCTATGCGTGCCTTCTGATAAGCCGTCATTGCCGCTACCAGCGCCGACTCCGCCGCCGCCAGGTCCCGTCGCGCCGTCAGCGTCTGCAGGTTAGAGCCAGCCCCCAGCTCCTGCTCCTTCGCCGTAATATCAAACGTCTTCTGCGCCAGGTCGCGGCCCTTCCGAGCCGACTCCACACGCGCCTCACTCTGCTCCAGCGCGTACTGCGCATTCCGCACCTCAATGCGAATCTGCTTCTTCAACTGCTGCATGTGGAGCTCCGACTGTCGCGCCTCCAGTTCTGAGCGGTACTGGTCGCTCTTGGCGATCCGGTTGCGCAGCGGAATGTTCACCGAGATACCCACATAGTAGTCCGGCGCAGAATTGTTCAGCGCATTCTCCACCGCCCCGCCAAACCCCGTCGGCACCAGCGAATTGACCGTCGTTCCCGGCACTTTCGGACCCGCCAGTCCAGAACCCGCATAGAACCCGTTAAACGCCACCTCCGGCAGCAGCGCATTCCGCGCCGCCTCACGGCTGATGCGCCTATTCTCCAGATCAATCGTCGTTTCGCCCAGCTCCAGCCGGTCACGCAGCGCCTGCGCAATCATGTCCGCCGTAAGCGCCGACGCCGTCGCATCCATCGTGCTGTGGTCGGTCGGCTTCACCGGCATCGCCTCCAGGATTGGGTCATCCAGATTCTTGGTCAGCGCATTCTTGATCAGCAGTTCCTGAAACTGCAGCGTCGTCTTTGCAATCGTCAGATCCTGCTCGCGATTGGCCACCTCCGCCTCATCCTTCATCACGTCCATCGCCGGTATCGCCTGCAATTCAAGCTGCTTGCGCCCGCTCTCCAGCGTCTGTTGCGCAAACTTCAGCGACCGGTCCTTCACCTGCTCATCCTCATACGCCGCCACCAGGTCCCAATACATATTTGCAATCTGCGTCACAGTCGTCAGCACCTGCAACTTGAAGGCTGCATCTGAAATCTTCTGGTTATTCCGCGCAATCCTCAGAAATCGCAGGTTCGGTCCAAACCCAAAGCCCGCCAGCAACTCCTGCTGAATCCCAAAGCGGTAATACGTATTCAGCGTCGGATTCAAAAAGCTGTTCGGCGAATTCGTCGTCGTCCGGTTGTTATCCAGAATCGCCTGAATCGAAGTACCCGTCGGAAACGCCTGCGCATACACAATGTTCCCGTTCGTCGAATTGTTCTTCAGCACCTGCACCCCATAGGTCTGCAGGTTTGAGAGCGGCGCCGCTGCATGTTCCACGTTGAAGTTGGCGCTGATCGTCGGGTCATACGACGAAACATTTGTACCCGTACCCAGCGTCGATTGCACCAGCCCTGAAGCGCCCGCGCCCGCGCCGCCCGCGCCCCCTGAAGTACCGCCAGCGCCCGCCCCTGCCGCGCTCGAACCAAAGCCGCCCACGCCGCCGCCCGGCGTATTCTGCACCACGCCCGTGTTCACTCCGCGAAACGACCCGCCCGCCTGCGTCCGCAAGATATCCGCCTGCGCAATCGGCATGTTATACCGCGCAATCGCAAGATCGAGATTGTTTTCAAGCGCCAGCGCAATCGCATCTTTCAGCGAGAGTTCAAGCACGCCGTCATGAATCAGCGTGTCAATCCGATTCGAGTTCGCCAGATTCGGCTCCGCCACCAGCGAAGCCCGATACGCGCTCACCGGATTCCACGAGTGCGGAATATCCAGCCGCAAACCCGCAGCCTTTTGCGGCGTCGGAGCATTGGGAGCGCCACTTTGTGCAGCCACCGGCAGCGATTGCACCAGCAAACTCAGGCAGCAAACTCCAGCGATAAGTCTTATCAATTCCGACTTATTGCTGCCGTGCAACTCTTCTCTCTTTGAATAACTCAAGATTGCACCCCTGCCATCGCCTTCGTTGCCGTATCTGAATACACCCAGCCATCGCGCAGTTCGATCGTCCGGCTGCCATACTTCGCGTTTTCTTCTGAATGCGTCACCTGCACAATCGTCGTCCCCTCTTCATTCAGCCTGCGAAAAAGCTCCATAATCTCCTTCGCCTGCCCGGAGTGCAGGTTCCCCGTCGGCTCATCCGCCAGCAGCAGACTCGGCCGATGGATCACCGCCCGCGCAATCCCCACTAACTGCTGCTGTCCACCCGATAACTGACTGGGATACAAGTCCTTCTTGCCGACTATATTGAAGCGATCCAGAGTATCCGCCACCAGCGCCTGGCGCTCCTTGCGCGGAATGTCCTTGTACGACAGAGGCAAATCAATATTCTCCGCCACCGTCAAATCATCCAGCAGGTGATAACTCTGAAAGACCATGCCAATCCGCTTGCGCGCCAGGTCCGCCCGCTGCTTGCGGCTCATCCCCTGCACCGCCTCGCCCTCAAAGTGAAACTCGCCCCGCCACTGGTCATCCAGCATCGCCAGCACATTCAGGAGCGATGACTTCCCCGCCCCTGAAGGCCCCATCACCGTAACAAACTCACCCGGCTCAATCGTCAGATTCACTTGCCGCAGAACCCAAGTCTCCGTTGGTCCCGTCTTGAAACTTCGCTCGACACTTTTCAGTTCAATCATGACTTCGCCTGACTCCTCAATCCCGTAAAAAGCCTATTCTGATCGCAGCGCCAGCATCGGATCGACCGACGCAGCCCGTCGCGCCGGAATCGCCGCCGCCAGCACCACCATCACCGCGCTCACCCCGACACAAGCAGCCAGCGTCAACGGATCTCCCGGCTGCACCCCATAGAGTTGGCTGGTCAGCAGCCGCGAAATCGCAAACGCCGCCGGCAGCGCCACCGCCACGCCAATCACCGCCGTCAGCGCCATCTCGCGCAGCACCAGCATCACCACCGCACTGCGCTGCGCGCCCAACGCCATGCGCACCCCAATCTCGCGCGTCCGCTGCGCCGTCGCGTATGCCAGCACTCCATACAGCCCCACCGCCGTCATCAGCAGCGCCAGCAGAGAAAAGCTCATCGCCAGAAATGCCAGCGCCCGCTCGTTGGCCAGACTTATATCCATCTGCTCATCCAGCGTGCGCATCTGGTACACCACGAGCTTCGAATCCAAACGGTGAATTCGCTCGCGAATCATGCTCTCAACCGTCTCCGGTGACTGGTCCGTCAACGCGTAAAGCTCCATGCCTCCAGGCAGTGTCTGCTGCAGGTAAGGCCGGTAGACTGTCCCGCGCGGAGTGTCCCTCAGGTTCTGGTGCTTCACATCACCCACCACGCCCACAATCGTCGTATCCAGTTTCACGTCGCTGCCCCCGCCTTCGGCAATCAGGCGTCCCAGCGCGTTCTGCGGAGTTCCATAAAACCGCTTGGCAAATGTCAGGTTCACCACCGCCACTCGCGGCGCACCTTTCACATCAGCTGCTGTAAATTCCCGCCCTGCCAGCAGCGGTTGACGCAGCGTCGCAAAATAGCCGGGCGTGATACACGGGATTTCAAAATTCATGTCCTCTTCTTCAGGTGCCACATGCCCCTGCACTGTAAAGTTCGAGCCGTTCTGGTTGCCCGCAATCTCCGGGTCGGTCGTTCCCGATGCCTGCAACACACCCGGAATTGCCCGCACTTCGTCGAGCACATTCATCTCCACCTGCGCCGTGCGGTCATCTCCATATCCAGCCAGCGTCGGGTCCACCTGCCAGCTCAGCACATGCGCTGTCTGGAAACCCAATGCCTGTCCGCGCAGATTTGATAGCGTCCGCAAAAACAACCCCGCCCCACCCAGCAGCAGAACAGTCAGCGCGATCTGAAAACCAACCGCGATCTTGCGAAATAGCTGTGAGCGCTTCGATGCCGTTCCACTGCTCTGCCGCAGCGACTCAGCCAGCCGCGGCCGGATAAATTGCAGCGCTGGTGCCACACTGAATGCCAACGTTACCGCCACCGAAAGCAGCAGCGTAAACCCCAGTACCCGCAGGTCAACCGAAGCTGTATACGGCGTCTGATCCTGGTCTCCCACATTGCTGATAATCCTCACCAGCACGCTCGCAATCAGCGGAGAAAGCACCACCCCGGCAATCGCTCCGCACACCCCCAGCACGGCTCCTTCCACCAGCAGTTGCCGCACAATCCTCGACCGCGCCGCGCCCAGTGCGTAGCGCATTGAAATCTCTCGCACCCGCCCCGCCGCCCTCAGCAGCAGCAGCGTCGCCACATTCACCGCGCACATCGCCGCCAGCACCCCAACCATCCCCATCAGCACCAGCAGCGGCATCCGCAAGTCCTGCCGCTCCGGATTGAATCCCGTCGAATCGTCCTTCACAAACAGGTGCGTGTGATTGAGAAACTTGTCTTTGAACCGCTCTGAAACCGTCCTGTATCCCGTCAGTTCCTGCGCTCGCAGCGCATACCAAAGCGGCTCCATTGTCGTTTCCGCCTGTTGCGCCGTCACACCCGGCTTCAACCGCGCCACCAGCGTCAGCCAGATCGACTGATGATTCGTCAGATCCTTGCGCGGAGCCGTCCAGGGCATCGCGATATCACTCATGCTCACCGGCAGAAACACCCCCGGCGTATACCCCCCAATCGCGCTGTGAAACCCCTCCGGCGCTACCCCCAGAATCGTAAACGGATGCCCGTTGATCAGCAGCGTCTTCCCCGCCACATCCGGCGCTGCCGTAAAGCGGGTCTTCCAGTAGTCATAACTCAACACCGCCACCGGATTCGCATCCTTCGCCGTATCATCCGAAACGGTCATCAGCCGCCCCAACGCAGGCCTTAGTCCCAGTACGTCAAAGTAGTTTCCACTCACAAGCTCCGCATCTTTGTTCTCTGCCTGGTCATGCCAGGAAATGCCAACACTCGATCGGTCCGCGGCGAGAATGCCCGCGAATACCGTGTTGCGGTCGCGCAGATCCTTGTACATCGGCCACGAGAAGTAATTACCCGTATCTCCCCCAAAGCTGCTAGCCGAGCCAGAGTAAGCACCCGTCCACTCAAACCGCACTAACTCCTTCGGCTTCTGCACCGGCAGAGTCCGCAGCATCACCTGGTCAAATATCGTGAAGATCGCCGAGTTAGCACCGATGCCCAGCGCCAGCGTCACGATCACCGTAATCGCAAACCCCGGCCCCCGCAGCAGTTGCCGCACCGCGTAACGCACATCCTGTATCAACGCATTCATCAGCAATCCCCTCTACTCTGTTCGTAACGCCTGCATCGGTTCAATCGAGGCCGCCCGCCGCGCCGGAATCGCTCCCGCAGCCACCGCGCACAAGGCCAGCACCCCCGCCGCGCCGCCCAGCGAAGCCGCGTCATACGCACTTACCCCATACAACTGGCTCGCGATGAAGTGCCCAACCAGCATCGCCGTTGGAATCCCAAGCAGCAGCCCGATTGCCAGTTGCACTACCACCCCGCGCAGCACCAGTTCCAGCACCTGCTTCCGCGTCGCACCCAGCGCCATCCGAATCCCAATCTCACTCGTCCGCCGCGCCACAAAGTACGACGTCACGCCATACAAACCCACTGAAGCCACCACCAGCGCCAATATCCCAAACAGCCCGGTCAGCCGCGCAATCAATCGGTCCTGGTTGAAATTCCCCGCCACCTGCGCATCCAATGACCGCAAATCGCCCACCGTCAGATTCGGATCAATCTCCGCCAGCGTCCGTCGAATCAGCGACTCCACATCCTGCTGCGGCCCGTTGAAGCGAAGAATCATCGAGTTGATAAACATCGACTGCACCTCGCCCCCGATAATCGGCGGCTCCTTGTACGCCGTCAGGTACTGCGTCAGCGGGCGCATGAACAACGGCCGCGTCGCGTCGCGCGGATTGTTCATCTTGAAATCCTTGAAGACTCCCACAATCTCAAATGAACTCGAATACTGCGGCAGATCGATGCCAAAGCGCTTGCCCACCGGGTCTTCTTTCGGAAAAAAGCGCTTCACAAACGCCTCGTTCACCACCGCTACGAGCGGCGAAGTCGCCGTATCCTGCTCGGTAAACTCGCGCCCCCGCACCATCGGCACCCCGATGGTCGCCAGGTAATGCGCGCTCACCCGGTCCCACGACGATCCGCAATGACTGTTCGGCCCCGGCGCAGGAAACCCTTGCTGGATCACGCACTCGCCCCAGTTATTCCCCTCCAGCGGCGAATACAACGCCATCCCAACTCCGCTGACCCCCGGCAACGCCGAGAAGCGCGAATCCAACTCGCGGTACAGCGCCGGCAACTTCTCCAGCGTGTATCCCGCGCCGGCCGGATCCAGATGAAGCACGTAGCGGTTGCTCGTCGCAATGCCAAAATCCATGTGCTCCAGGTTCGCCAGCGACTTGCTCATCAGCGCCGCACTTACCAGCAGCACCAGCGACAACACCGCCTGCACAATCACCAGCACTTTCTGCGGCAGCGAAGAACGATCCCGCGCCGACCGCCCCGAACCGCCGCTTCCCCGCAGCGCCTCCGCAGGCTGAGCATGCGAGGTAAGCCACGCAGGCGCAATCCCAAACAGCACACCCGTCACCATTGACACCAGGAACGCAAATCCCAGCACCGGCAGCGAAGGCCGCCCATCAATCGGCATGCTCCGCGCATCTGGAAATGCCAGCGACAAAATCATGTGCGAACCCGCATACGCCACCGCCAGGCTCGCAACCCCGCCAATGAAGCTCAGCAGCACGCTCTCCGTAATCGTCTGGAGAATCAGCCGGCCACGCCCCGCCCCCAGCGCCATCCGTATCGAAATCTCAGACCGCCGCGCCGTACCCCTCGCCAGCAGCAGATTCGCGATATTTGCGCAGGCAATCAGCAGCACCACCGCCGAAAGCCCCATCAGCATCCGCAGCCCCGTCCCCGTCTCCTGCTGCAGATTTTGAATGCCTCCGCCACCCGGCACAATCACGACATGCTGCTTGGGAATCTCGCCACTTCCGCCATTGTCCGTGTACATCGGCCGCGTCCCCAGCCACTGCCGCAGCGCAATCGATAACTTCTCCTGCAGCCCAACGATGTTCGTTCCCGGCCTGGCCCTGCCTAACAGATACAGCCAGTTCGAATCCTGGTGATGCAGTATCGTGCCCGGCCCCGCAATCAATGGCTCCGTTTGCAACGGCATCCAAATCGCCGGCGGACGATCAGAAATCCGGTCGCCGAAAAACCCTCGCGGCGCGATTCCGGCCACCGTAAATGTCTGCCCATTGATCGTCACCGTCGAGCCCACCAGCGTCCCATCGCCAGAGAACTCCGACTGCCACGCCTCATAGCTCAGCACCGCCACCGGGGCCGCCGCAGGCGTATCATCGCTCTCCGCCAGCATCCGCCCCATCAACGGACCAACGCCCAGCGCAGTAAAGTAATTCCCCGTCACATATTCAGCGCGCATCGATTTAGAAATCGCGTTGCCCCGGCGCACCGCATAGCTGTTCTGCCCGCTCTGCATCGCTGCCAGTTGCTCAAACTCCGGCGCAGAGTTCTTCAGGTGCTGAAACAGGTCATACGAGAACAGGTCAAAGTCGCCATCCTCGTTCATGAATCCGCCGTTCACACAGCAATCGTCCCGGTCCCCCACCCGGTACAGTTGCCCAGGATCTTTCACAGGCAACGACTTCAGCAGAATCCCCTGCACCAGCGTAAAAATCGCCGCGTTCGCCCCAATGCCAAGCGCCAGCGTAATCACCGCCGTCATCGTGAACCCCGGCGACTTCACCAACTGGCGCAGAGAATATCGAATGTCCTGGAGCAATGTGCCTGTCATGATTTGAACCTCCGGCTAACCCCTGCACTTACGGCCCACCTATACCTCAGCCAGCAACTGCGTCATCTCACCCTCGGCCACTACCTTGCCGTCAAACAGGTGAATCTGCCGCTCCGCATGCGCCGCAAACCTCGGATCATGCGTCACCATGCAGATCGTCGAGCCCTCCGCATGCAGCTCCTGCAAGAGCTTCATCACCGCTTCACCGTTCTTTGAATCAAGGTTGCCCGTCGGCTCGTCCGCCAGCAGAATCGACGGCGAACCAGCCAGCGCCCGCGCCACCGCCTCCCGCTGCTGCTGTCCGCCCGAGAGCTGCGCCGGATAGTGCCGCATCCGGTGCGCCATATTCACCCGCTCCAGCGCCTCCTGCACCTTCTTCTTCCGCTCCGACGCTGGCATGCCACTGCGATACGTCAGCGGCAGCTCCACATTCTCCGCCACCGTAAGATCACCAATCAGGTTGAAGCTCTGAAAGATAAAACCAATCTCCTGGTTGCGAATCCGCGACCTGTCCGAAAAATTCAGATTGGCAACCTCTTTCCCATTCAGCGTGTAACGCCCACTGGTCGGCGTGTCCAGCAGCCCCACAATCGACAGCAGTGTTGACTTGCCGCAGCCCGAAGGGCCGCTCATCGCCACATACTCGCCGCGGCCAATCGTCAAATGAACGCCCGACAGCGCGTGCGTCTCGATCTCATCGGTGTAAAACACCTTCGTCAACTGCTCAATCTCAATGATGTTCTGGCTCACCTTGTTCTCCTCAACTAGTCTCTTCGTGCAAACACCGTTAACTAAATCCGAATCCCGCGGCCTTGAAGGATACGCACTCCTCCAACTACAAAAAGCGGCCTCGAAGAATACGCGCTCCTCCAACGAGTGAAAGCGGCCTTGAAGGATACGCGCCCCTCCAACGAGTGAAAGCGGCCTTGAAGGGTACGGGCTTCAGCCCGTACATCAGACCACCCAACAAATGAGGGCTTTAGCCCCTGAGGGCAGCATCCTCATTCCAGCCGTATCTTTTCTGAAGCATCCCACCGGCTCATATCGCTCAAAATCACCGTATCCCCAGCCTGCAACCCGTCCATCACTTGAATACTGTTCACCGAAGCGCGCCCCACCTTCACCGGCACCCGCACCGCCGTCTTCCCGTCCGCGCTCACCTTGAACAGGCTGATCGTGCTGTTCTCATTTCCAAATGCCGGCCGCCCAACAAACAGCACATCCGTCATCCGGTCCAGATCAATCGTCCCGTCCACACTCAGGTCAGGCCGCGCGCCCTGCGGCAAGGCCCCTGCCAGCTCTACGTCAACCGTGACCGTTCCGTTCTGTACTGCCGGATCAATCCGCATCACCCGGCCCGCAACCACGCCGTTATGCGTATCCACCTCGGCCGGCTGCCCAATCTGAATATCCCTCGCCTGCGTCTCGGCAATCTTCAAACTCGCCTTCAACTGGTCCGGCTGCACCACCTTCGCCAGCGTCGTCCCCGGAGCCACATGCTCGCCCACCTGGTGCGGCAAATCCACCAGCACACCGCTGATTCCCGCCCGCACACTCAACGCGTCCAGTTGCTTCTGCTTCAGGCCCAGCAGCGCCTGCGCCTGCTCCACCTTCGCCTGCTGCACCGCAATCTGCGTTTCAATGGCTTTCTCATTCAGCGTCAGCCGCTGCTTTTCCAGGTCGTTGCGCGTCTTCAGGTCATCCGACTTGCCCTTGGAAGCCGAATACGTCAGCCCGCTGATCACCCCCAGGTCATACAGCGACTTGTCGGTCTGCGCCTGCAACCTCGCCTGTGTATCGTCCGCGCTCACCGTCGAAGCGGCCGCCTTCTGCGTCATCAGATCGCTCTGCAGCTTGGCCCGCGTATTGGTCAGCTCCGCCGCCGCGCCCTTCAGCTGCAACTGGGCGTCCAGCAGCTCCTGCTGCACCTTGGGGTCGGCCAACTCCATGATCAGAGATTGCGGCTCCACCTTCGCCCCCGGCAGCACCAGAATCCGCACCACCGTCGCCTCCGTCTCCGCCGGAATCAGCCGGATCTTGTCCTCCCGCGGCACCAGTGTCCCCGGCCCGCGCACCTGCCGCAGCATCGGCCCCCGCTTCACCGTGTCCGAGTAAATCGTCGCGCGATCCACCCCCGGAGCAGCCGGCTTCAGCCGCACCACAAACACTACCGCCGCCGCCACTACCACCAGCGCCACCGCCGCCACAACGATCTGCTGGCGCCGCTTCTTTTTCTTGATGTCAGGTCGAGAAATATCCATCACGCCACCAGTAGTTGCACTCCAGTGGCCAAATAATCCAATTTAGAATCAACAACTTGCAGCCGCCGTGTGAACAGCAAATGTCCGCTCACGGATTCAACTGTCCAAAAACGGACAGGATTCCGGAATCCCTACGGCTCATCCCGATAAATTCCCACCGACGCCTTCCCACCCTCCGCCAGCCGCGCCCGAAACATCCCCGGCGTATTAAAGCTCCACGCCATCTGCCCATCCGGAGCAAGCGCAATCACCCCGCCATCCCCATGCAGCCCCACCAGCTGCTTCTGCACCACCTCATCCACCGCCGCCTGCAACGGCATCCCCTTGTATTCGACCAGCGCACAAATCGTCCGCGCCACCGTCAGGCGAATGAAAAACTCCCCCACCCCCGTCCCCGAAACCGCGCACGACTGGTTCGCAGCATACGTTCCCGCCCCAATCACCGGCGTATCGCCCACCCGGTTCCAGCGCTTCCCCGTCGTCCCGCCCGTCGAAGTTCCCGCCGCCACATTCCCCGCCCGGTCCAACGCCACGACCCCCACCGTACCGAACTTGTGATTCTCCGGCGTTTCAAAAAGCGCAATCGGCACTCCCGCCGCCGCAGGCACCCCCGCCGGCCGCGCCGGCACAGGCTGTCCCTGCTTCTTCAACTCTTCCACCAGTTGCTGCCACCGCCGCTCCCTAAAAAACCAGCTTGGCGGCATCTGCTCCAGGTGCTGCTCCGCCGCAAAAGCATCCGCCCCTGCACCCACCAGAAACACGTGCGGCGACTTCTCCATCACCGCCCGCGCCAGCGCAATCGGGTGCCGCGTCCGCTGAACGTCAGCCACCGCCCCCGCCGCCAGCGTTCGCCCATCCATCACCGCCGCGTCCATCTGGTTCGTTCCATCCGCCGCAAACACCGCCCCCCGCCCCGCGTTGAACAGCGGATTGTCCTCCAGCAGCTGAATCGCCGCCTGCACTGCATCCAAAGACGCACCGCCGGAATCCAGCACCTTCGCCGCAGCATCCAGCGCCGCCTGCAAGCCAGCGCGGTACTGCTTCTCCGCCTCCGGTGTCATCGAAGACCGCTCAATCACCCCCGCCCCGCCATGCAGCACCACAGCCCACTTATGCGGAGCAGCCACCGGAGCCTGCCCCCTCGCCGAAACCAATCCCATTCCCATCACCAGCCCAACCAGCCAAATACGCATCACAACCTCACGAACCACGAACAACTAACAACTAACCAAGAACCACGGGCTATTCCCTATTCCCTATTCCCGATTCCCGATTCCCTGACCCTTGTAAACCACCCCATCCTTCATCACAAAACCAACCCGCTTCACCGCCGAAATATCTTTCAGCGGATCCCCCTCCACCGCAATCACATCCGCCAGAAACCCCGCCTTCAGCTCGCCAATCTGCCCTTCCCAATCCAGCAGCCGCGCCCCATTGATCAGGTCCGCCCGCAGCACCTCCGCCGGGCTCATCCCATACTCCACCATCAGCTCCAGCTCCCGCGCCTGCGTCCCATGCGGAAACGGCCCCACATCCGAGCCCACCGCCATCGGCACCCCCGCCGCCAGTTGTTTTTTGAACTCCGCCACGTGCAGCTTTTGCATCGAGTCGTCCCAATCCCCCACCGATGGGTCCGCATGCTTGCCAAAATACTCCACAATCGCAAACGTCGGCACCGCGTAAATCTGCTTTTCCTTCATCAACCGCATCGTCTCGTCGCTCAGCTGGTCCGCATGGTCGATTGAAGCAACCCCGGCCTCCGCCGCAAACAGCGCCCCCGGCTCCCCCGTGCAGTGCACTCCCACCCGCGTACCCTGTCGCGCAGCTTCCTTCACAGCGACGGCAAGCTCCTCCTCCGTGTACTGATACGGCGTCGTAAACTTCCCGTCCCGCATCCGGTCCTTGCCCGTCTCGTAGATCTTGATGAAGTCCGCCCCCTCCTTCAACTGCTGCCGAATCACCGTCACCAGTTCCCCCGCACTGTTCGCATAATCCGCGTTCGAGGGCACATGCGAGGCCGGGTTATACGCAATCGCATCCTCATGCCCGCCCAGAATGCTGATCGCATTCCCGCTCATCCGCATCCGCGGCCCCGGAATCAGCCCCGTATCAATCGCCCGCCGCACCGCCGTATCCGCCGACCCCGCGCCCTCCGTGCCCATATCGCGCTCGGCCGTGTACCCGGCCATCAGGTCATCCTTCGCCGCCTGCTCCGCCAAAATCGTTCGCCAAGGCACAGACTCTTGAATCGTCTGCAAATCCTCCGCCCCCGGATGCAGAAACAGGTGCACATGCGCATCAATCAACCCCGGCATCAGCGTTGTCTCACCTAGTTCCAGCACCGTCGCCCCGGCCGGATGCGTCACCTGAGCACCAGCCTCCACAATCCGGTTCCCCCGCACCAAAACCTCACCCGGAGAAACCAGCTTGCCCGCAGCCACGTCCAGCAGATGCGCCGCATGCAGCACCACAGTTTTCTCCGCAGCCACCAGCGAAGCTGGCACCAAAACCACAAAAAAGAGAGCCATCAAACCCAGACCAGTCCGATTCATGCCCCCGATACTAGCACGCACCTTCCCTACCCGCGACACTCCCTGCAAGCCATATTCAACTGTCCGGATTGTGAGTCGAAATCGGTCACGGCGATAAAATAGGGCGATGAAGGGCTTCCACCCATGATCTTCGTAAGTCTGACCCGCCTGCGCATTCGCTCTTGGCTCTACCTGCCACCCTTTGCTTTCCATGCCATCCGAGCAAATCGGCAGATCAAGCAGGCGCCGGGCTTTCTCTCCGGCAAGCTCCTGCCGGATCAAAACTTCACTTTCTGGACCATGACCTCCTGGACCGACCAGGAAAGCATGCGCCTGTACATGACTTCAGGAGCCCACAAGGCAGCCATGCCACATCTGATGCGCTGGTGCGACGAGGCCTCCGTTGCCCACTGGCAGCAAGACGAAACCACCCTGCCATCCTGGCAGGAAGCCGACCTGCGCATGCGAGAGACCGGCCGCGTCTCCAAGGTCAACAACCCCAGTCCCAACCACGCCAGCCTCACCTACAAAAAACCGCGAACAACCGGCGGAGGAGCCATCTGAAACTCGATCCATGCGCCCTCTTCCCCCGTCCTCGCCATCGCCGGTCCGATAAGGTTGGGATTCCAGGCCACTGCAGAACCGTTGTATTCATTCCTCGTGCAGAGGTCTGTCGTAACATCGTTGCGAAGACAAAATTGAGGCGACCATGAAAGCAGAGCTTCTGCGCTTCGACAACACCCTCGAACACGACCCCGCCATCGATGCCTGGTTCGCCGCCCATCCCGGCGAACTCGGCAATCTAGCCCGCCATTGGTTTGAAGTCATGCGCAACTCCGGCGACGAAGTTCGCGAAATCCTCCACGACGGCTGCCCCGTCGCCTGCTTCGGCGACGTCCCATTCGCTTATGTCAATGTCTTCACAGCCCACGTCAACGTAGGCTTCTTTCAAGGCTCATCCCTGCCCGACCCCGCCCACCAACTCCAGGGCGCCGGCAAGCGCATGCGCCACGTAAAGCTAAGACTCGAAACAGCCACAGACGCCGCCTCGCTCACTCAACTCATCAAAACGGCATACTCCAGCATCAAGGCGCAGGTTGAAAACGGTTAGTCCAGTAAAGTCCCGTCAGCAGCATCAAATCTGACATGCCTGCTGCAAAGGTCCGAGCCAGGGTATCCCGCAATTCTCTGCCCGGCATTGCCCCAGAGCACTTACGGCGCAGCCGTCATCAGCGTCCAGCTTCCCACTTCCCCCGCGCTCTCCGGGGTGTAGTTGGGATTATCGCTGGTGCGGTAATTCCCGAAGCCGTCAGTGAAGTGGTACTGACCCAGGTTTGACAGCTGCGTCGTGCCGCCAGTGCTCGGGTCGTTCAGCGTATCGACGCCACGGATCACATCGTCCCAATGGTCGGCAGCGCTGCGTTTGCCGCCATCCCGCAGGTAACTGTCGTCCACGCCGCCGCTCGAGCGAAGAGCCTCTTCCTGCTTTTCAAAGTTCGCCTGGAAAGCGGCCTGCTGCTTCATCGTCTGGTCCACAATCGCCTGAGCCGCGCGAAGCTGATCATAGCCCTGCTGCAGCTTCTGGTTAAAGTCGGCCACCATCTTCGCCGTAATCGCCTTCGAGAGCCGAATCCACGCCGGGTTGACATAGAACGACTTGGCGATCACGCAAAACATCGGCATGCGCTTGTCGAGCGTGCCGGCCGGTGCGCGAAAGCTCTGCAGCGCCTGGAAACCCCAGTTGGTTTGCTTGATCATCCCTGCGTTCACCCCCGTGTTCGCCCCTTGCGAGAGGTAGTAAACGCCAAAGAAGGCCTCCTCGACCGGTTGCCCGTTCAGGTCGTAGCCTACCTTGATCGCCACGCCATGCTGGTTGGGCGCCGGGTCCAGGTGCAGCACCTTTGCGAGGTCCGGCAGGTCCTGTTGCCCAAGCCATTTGAAATTCGCAGCATTGGGGCGAGTCTTCTGGATGAACTTTGCCAGGGCCTGCATCGGTTGCATGGGCGGCGAGGAAAGAGCGCCCGTGGGCAGGCGCTCGCCAAGCCCAAGTTTGCGGCCCTTGTCATACTGCTTCAGTTGAGCAGCTACCTCGGTCGATTCCAGCCGCAGCAGGGGAAATTGAAAAAATGCCTCCGCATTGTCAGGATTCTCGGCACTCGATGAAAACGAAAGTGGGTACTCGACCCAGCCGTAGTGCCACTCCACCTTGCTCTCGAAGTGCCACTTCTCGGGCACGTGCAGCGACGCAGCCCGCATTCCGCCATGTTCTGTATCCGTTATGATGCGCTCGACAAATTTCTCTGCGGCGGCGCCCTGAGTGGAAGCGGAAGCTGCCGCATTGGTGCCGGAAGACGGTTTCGCCTGCGGGCCCGCAGCCGGGGCGCTGGTTGCGGAAGCCGCAGGCGCGGTTGCAGCCGCAGGCGTTGGAGTGCTGCCCGGGCTCGCAGCCAGCCCGGCTGCCTGTCTGCACCGGTCCGAGAGCGAGTCTTTGTGCTCCTTGAGGCAGGCTATGATGCGGCCCCCGCCCGGTTGCACTCCCGCGCAAAACTTCTGCGCATCCGCTGCGCAACCGTCGCGCAGCGCCGCCGCTGTTGCCTGACCCTGGGCCAGATTCAACAGCGCAGATTGCGTGCCGATGGCGGCACAGACAACAAGCAGCATCCTCACACTCTTCATAGCCATCCTCGCCTCAAAGTACCAACAAGGCCACCGCACACAGCACGTGCGGAATTGCTCAATACTGTAGCAGGCCTTTCAAGCAGTCCGCCTCAATCCAACTGCCGCCTGTCAACTGACCCCTGCCCCCTCAGAAAAACAACGACCAATTCGCAATCACATTGAGCGCATTTGCAACCCTCGGCGTAATCGCCGGTCCAGCTACATAGCTCAGTCCCAGGCTCACATAGTTGCCCCGCGAAGCATGCAGTGAATAGCTTCCGGTAACTGTCGTTCCCGCTCTCCAGACAGTCTTGCCTTCAGCAACAAGCTTGTCGGTAAACACACTGCTGTAGCCGCTGCGCGACGCAACAAAAGACACCACATCATCAGGCCGTGAACGAACCGGCGCTTCCTTGTAAAGTCGCGCCTCGTAATAGCTGGAGTATGAATTCATCGTCTCCGGCACCTTCATCCACGACCCGCCAACATACAGTCCCTTGGTCGGGCGCTCCAGGTCGCTCCTTGTCATCTGATAGTCCATCAGAGCGTATGCGCAATAATTGCCTGTCTCCGCCTTACCCGTAGCAAGGTTCTTGTAAGTCGTGGTGTTGTAAATCACTCCCGCCCGCAGCCACGCCTGATGTGCATCCGCGCTTGAGGGCCGCTGAAAGCCCCCCTCATTGATCAGTACCAGCCCGTCGCCATGCGGAATGAACCGGAAACCCGTATGATTCCGCGCCACCTCGGTCGGCCCGCCATTCGGATCAAAACTCCGCTGCGCCGCGCTCTTGATGTAAGTATTCGCAGGCCCGCGAACCCGCACGTTCAACGAAGGCGCCGTCATCGGGAAGTACGACATACCCACCTCATAGGGCAACACGGCATACACTCCCTGTGCGCCCGTCGCCGTCGATCCGCCAACAAACAGACCGATGAAGTTCATGTTGTTCGCAATGTAGCCCGCCTTCAACTCCACGCGATCATTTCCAAATTCTTTGTAAAAATAAAGCGCCCATAACCCAAGCGACTTCGGCCCAGCAGGATTCCAACTCACCCAGTTCCACACCCCGCCCAGATACAACTGTGCATGCTCCAGATGCAGTTGGCGCAGATCAGGCGACAAAATCGGCTGCGCAAACATGCTCTCAAAATTCCGCTGTCCCACATACACCTGGCTGTCGGCAGCCACCGGCGCATCAAGCACGTTCTGCGTGTACTGCGGCCCCGTAATCACGCGAAAAGCCAGCCCCTTGCGCAGCATCGCCCGGCGAAATCCCGAATTGATGTCGATCAGGCTGTCGGTAAACACCGGCATGGCAGCCTCTCCACCCAGATAATTCAGCCCCTCAATCGAGCGATCAACTGTGCGTTCAACGGGTGCCGGGGAATCAGGAAGCCCCTTCCCTGCATCCTTGCTTTGAGCGTTGCTCAGGATGCCGGCGCACAGCAGCAGCGCAGCGGCGAGAACACCTCTGTTGCTTCGGTAGTTCCTCTGGTTCATTCCAAATGGCCCAATCATTTGTGCAAGATAGAGAGCCAGTGTAGCGCAGCGGCATGACTCTGATTTGTCCCAGGCAGGCGACTTGGAGAATCGGAAATTCCCACAACCCTCACCCATTGGCGAAAGCACGCTACCGCTCTGTCTCCATCCACTCCCTCGCCCGCACAAACACCCGCAAAAACATCCCCTCCGTCAGCACCCCGGTGTTCGTGTTCTGCAGCGAAGGATGATAGGTCGCCATCAGCACCAACCCATTCGACAGCGCAAACTCCGCCCCATGCCGAAACTCCAGTCCCCGCCGCGACTCCACCACTCCCGCCCGCACCAGGTAACCCACAAACGCATCAAACCCGATCTTCCCCAGGCACACCACCACCCGCAGCCGCGGCAGCAGCGCCATCTCCTCATCCAGCCAATGCGCGCAGTTCCGCTGCTCCTCAGGGCTTGGCTTGTTCCCCGGCGGCGCGCACCGCACCGAAGCGCTGATCCACATATCCATCAATTCGAGCCCATCATCCCGGCTCTCGGAATTCGGCTGCGAAGCAAACCCCGCCTCATACAGCACCGGAAACATGAAGTTCCCCGACCCATCCCCGGTAAATGGCCGCCCCGTCCGGTTTGACCCATGCGCCCCCGGAGCCAGCCCAAACACCAGCACCCGCGCCTCAGGGTCGCCAAAGCTCGGCACCGGCCGCCCCCAATACTCCCACTCCCGCCACTGCCGCCGCTTCTCCCGCGCAATCCCCGCGCAGTACTCCCGCAGCCGTGGACAGGCTTCGCAGGCCACAATCCGCTCATTCAAAATCGCCAGACTCATCGCTTCCGCCATCCCGCCATTGTAGAAACCTTTGCCCAACACTCCCGTCGAATTTCGCAACAGCACACCCGCAGGTGTTTATCGTAAAATGGCTGCGCTTTGAGAAAACCTTTCCCGCCCGCACCGTGCGCGCCGGAATCTTCTCGCTTCACCGGTTGCAGACTCGCTTCAATGCCACTCCCAGGGGACGCTCACATGACCTACCTCACCCACGCTATCGCCGCCACCGTACTCGCCGCGGGAACCCTCGCCGCCCTGAGCCCCGCTCTCAATGCGGCCCCGCCCGTCGTCAACGGCAAGCCAGCCATCACCATCAGCCGCAAGCCCACGCCCGGCGCAACCAAGCCAGAATTCACATCCGTCACCCTGCTCCCTGGCCGCGCCCTCCTCGTCCAGCAGATTACCGCCTTCTTCCCCGGCAAAGGTGAGGTCGAAGTCCTCGCCTCCCCAAGCCTTGAAGAATCCGCCACCATGCTCAATGACAAAGATGACGCCAACGGCGACCTCGCCTACCGCCTCGGTGCTGCCTTCCTCTTCCCCTACCCCAACCGCATCCGCGGACCCCTCTCCGACGACGGCAAGACCCTGACCACCGAATGGCACGGCAAAACCATCACCCTCCCCGCCAACAACATCGGCACCAAGCCAACCGCCGAACGCCACGCCATGCACGGCCTCATCCTCAAATCCGTCGTCGATGACCTCCAGGTCAAGGAAACCCCCGAGGGCGGCACCGTCACCGGCACCATCCACGGCGGCGACTTCAACGGCCACTGGCTCTCCTCCACCGACCTCGTCATCAAAATCACCCTCACCGCTGACAACGTCGATGCCTCCATCGTCGCCCATAACGTCGGCAAAGAGTCTGAACCCGTCGCCATCGCCTGGCACCCCTACTTCAACATCCCCAGCGGCGACCGCAAGCAGGCCCGGCTCCACATCCCCGGCAGCGAAATGGCCGAGGTCGATGGCTACGACAACGTCTTCCCCACCGGCAAAATCCTGCCCGTCGCCGGCACCCGCTTTGACTTCCAGGCCCCCACCGGCAAGCCACTCGCTGAAGACTTCCTCGACGACAACTTCAGCAATCTTTCGCCCAAAACCGGCCCCGTCGTCGTCAAGATCACTGACCCCGCAGCCCACTACGGCGTCGCCATCGAGGGCCTCACGCCCAACGTCAAAACCATCCAGGTATATGCGCCCCCGGCAAAGAGCTTCATCGCCGTCGAGCACCAGACCAACTTCGCCAACCCCTTCGGCAAGGAGTGGGGCACCAAAAACACCGAAATGATCACCCTCGCCCCCGGCAAAAGCACCACCTGGCACGTCCGCCTCAAAGTCTTCGTCCCGTAGTCTGTAAAACCTGAGAAGCCTCTGGTTAAGCCCGCATTTCGAAGGGTGCGGGCTTCAGCACGTACATGAAGTCCAGCTGAATCGGCGGGCTTTAGCCCCTGAGGGAAACCCCGTGCAGACTGAATCAGAGGTTCCCTGAGTTGTCCGGCAGATAACGTTGCATGCCGGACAACTTACCTTCAACTTTGCGTAATTTGTCTTCGTAATCGCGCGATCAATGTTCTCCATCTCAAGCCTCAATTCACCGCCTCATCCAGCCCCCGTTTGACCGACCTCGCCAACCCTCATACCATTAGGAAGAACGCCCTTCGCCCGTAGTCAGCTCTCAGCGGAAAACCCACCCACTTTCATCACGGTGGCTTTCCCCTCAGACGCACTCCGACAGGCCTTGGCGCACAAGCATCTTTGGAAGGCACAACCTTGAGCTCCGCAGAATCCACCGCAACGACCTCCATTCTTGACGCAGAAACCACTCTGACGCCGATCGAAGAAACCTCCGAACTCTCCCACGAAGGCCACGACCATAGCCACGACGATCATGACCACGCCGGTCACGACCACTCGCACGAAGGCCACACTCACGCTTCCGGCCCGGTCCTGAATCCCGAGTGCGTCCGCGAAGTCAAAATCGAAGCCCCCGTCGAAGTCGTCGACAAGGCATTCGCAGGCGTCCTCAAGGAATACAAGAAGCACGCCCGCATCCCCGGCTTCCGCGCCGGCAAGGTGCCCGAGAGCGTCGTCAAGCGCCGCTTTGCCGAGCAGATCAAAAAAGACGTCGTCGAGCAGTTGCTCCCCGAGCGCTTCCAGGCAGCCATCGCCGCCGCCGGTCTCGTTCCCGTCTCCCAGCCCCAGCTCACCAGCCTCGTCCTCGAAGAGGGCCAGCCCCTCGTCGGCGCAGCCGTCTTTGAAGTAGTCCCCGCTTTCTCGCTCGATGGCTACCAGGACGTCACCGTTCCCAAGCCCACCGTCGAGGCCAGCGAAGAAGAGTTCCAGGCCGAGCTCAAGCAGCTTCGCGAGTCCCGCGCCACCGTCGAGCCCGTTGAGGATGACCGCCCCCTCGTCGACGGCGACTGGGCCCAGATCAGCTACTCCGGCCAGGTCATGGACCTCGTCGGCGCACCCCCCATCGCCGGCCAGGATTCGCTCGTCGAAATCGGCGGCACCGAAACCCTGCCCGCCTTCACCGAAGCTCTGCGCGGCGCCAAAGTAGGCCAGGAACTTCAGGTCGAGGTCATCTATCCCGCCGACTATTCCGAAGCCAATCTCGCCGGCAAGACCGTCGGCTACTCCATCGAAGTCAAGGCCATCAAAAAGCGCACCCTGCCCGAGCTGACCGACGAGTTCGCAGCCGAGCTGGGCGAATACGAAAACATGGCCGCCCTCGAAACCCGCATCCGCGAGCACCTTCTCGCCACCAAGCAGCGCCAGTCCGAGCAGGAAGTTCGTGAAGCCCTCTTCGCCGCACTCAACGAGCGCTTCCCCTTCCCCGTGCCTGAATCACTGGTACAGCAGCAGGTCGATGCCCGCCTCGATCGCGGCCTCCGCGCCCTCGCACAGCAGGGCATGGACCCAGAAATGATGCGCAAGTTCGACTTCAACCGCCTCCGCGCCGCACAGCGTGATTCAGCCGTCAGCGAAGTCAAAACCAGCCTCCTTCTCGACCGCATCGCAGACGCAGAGAACCTCACCGTGACCGACGAAGAAGTCGACCACGAAATCTATATGGCCGCCCTGCAACAACGGGAACCGGTCGAAACCCTTCGCGCCCGTTTGACCGAAGACGGCGGTCTGGCTAGAATCCGTGAACAACTACGGCGCGAAAAAACTGCCAGCTTGCTCTATCAGAGACTGCCTGCCGCGTAAAGGTAGTCTGAATTTTTCACGGTTTCACGGTTCAATCCGGTATTTGAATTCGTTACGGAAGTCTGATACCGGTTGATCCCGCAAACCACAATCATCAGGGGCCTGCATCTGGCCCCCAAGCAAAAGTGAGAGAATAGCGCAATGGCATTAGTCCCCATGGTGGTCGAGCAGACGAGCCGAGGCGAACGCGCCTACGACATTTATTCCCGTCTGCTCCGCGATAACATCATCTTTCTCGGCACCCCGATTGACGATCAGATTGCCAACCTCATCGTTGCGCAAATGCTCTTCCTCTCCGGCGAAGACCCAGAAAAAGACATTCAGCTCTACATCAACTCGCCGGGCGGCTCCATCACCGCTGGCCTCGCCATCTACGACACCATGCAGTTCATCAAAAACAACGTGGTGACCTACTGCATCGGCCAGGCAGCCAGCATGGGCGCTTTCCTGCTCCTCTCCGGCACCAAAGGCAAGCGGTTTGCTTTGCCTAACTCGCGCATCCTTATTCACCAGCCCTCCATGGGCGGGTTGAGCGGCCAGGCCACGGACATCGATATTCATGCCCGCGAAATCCTCCGCATCCGCGAAATCACCAACACGCTCATGGCCAAACACACCGGCCAGAGCCTCGAACGGATCGAACGCGATGTTGAGCGCGACTTCATCATGACCGCGCCTCAGGCCAAGGAATACGGCATCATCGACGAAATCATCGACCGTCCCCGCACCTAGCAGTACGTTGTTTCACTGGAGGAAGTAGTGGTGATGAAACGCACCGGACCCGAAGACACGCTGAGCTGCTCGTTCTGCCATAAATCGCAGGACGCAGTAGCCAAATTGATCTCCTCACCGAGTGACTACCCCCGCGCATACATCTGCGATGAGTGCGTCGGCGTCTGCAACTCGATCCTTGAGGACGACCGCGGTGAAGCCCATCCCACTACCTCCCCAGCCCACCTGCCCAAGCCGCAGGACGTCAAAAAGTTCCTCGACGAGTACGTCATCGGTCAGGACCAGACCAAAAAGAAACTCGCCGTCGCCGTATACAACCACTACAAGCGCATCCAGATGAACCAGGCGCGCAACAACGAGATCGAGCTCTCCAAGTCCAACATTCTCCTCATCGGCCCCACCGGCTCGGGCAAGACTCTGCTCGCCCACACCCTCGCCAAGATGCTCGACGTTCCCTTTGCCATCGTGGACGCCACTACCCTCACAGAGGCCGGCTACGTCGGCGAAGACGTGGAAAACATCATCCTCAAGCTGCTCCAGGCCGCCGACGGTGACGTAGCCCGTGCCCAGACCGGCATCATCTACATCGACGAAATTGACAAGATCGGTCGCAAAGACGAGAACCCCTCCATCACCCGCGACGTCTCCGGTGAAGGCGTCCAGCAGGCCCTGCTCAAGATTCTCGAGGGCACCGTCGCCAACGTTCCCCCGCAGGGCGGCCGCAAGCACCCCCATCAGGAATTCACTGCCGTTGATACCACCAACATTCTTTTCATCTGCGGCGGCGCATTCGTCGGCATTGAGCGCGTCATCGGCCGCCGCGTCGGCAAAAAGGCCCTCGGCTTCAAATTCGCAGAGGCCGGTGAGACTGAAGCAGCCTTCGCCGTCCGCACCCAGCGCGACACGGAACTCCTCCGCCAAACCGAACCCCAGGACCTCATCAAGTTCGGCCTCATCCCCGAATTCGTCGGCCGCCTCCCCGTCATGGGCATCCTCGACGAGCTCGACGAATCCGCCCTGGTCGAGATCCTCACCAAGCCAAAAAACGCCATCCTCAAGCAATACCAGCGCCTCTTCGAATACGAAAACGTCCACCTCCACTTCACCCCGGACGCTGCCGCCGCCGTAGCCCGCGAAGCCCTCCACCGCAAAGTAGGCGCCCGCGGCCTCCGCATGATCCTCGAAGAGCTCATGCTCGACCTCATGTACCACCTCCCCAGCAACAAAAGAGTCCGCGACCTCGAAATCACCAAAGACATGGTCGAACGCCGCGACCTCTCGCTATCCCTCCTCGAAAAGGCGGGTTAGTACAGATGCCGTCATATGGCAATGCGTGTTTGACATCTGATGAGCAAGACTCGAAGCATTCATTGCCCTTGGTTCGGATATCCGCAAAAATTGTGATGGCTGGCAGCATATTCTTAAGCCTTATCTGAACTAAGGTGGCGACGAGTGAGCCTGTTATTCGTCCAGAAATATTTTCATCAACAAACCTTACTCTCTAGGGCGTAAGGTTTGTTGAGATACACGGGTCGGTGCTTTTTCTTCGTTAAGAGGTTTTGAATGAGCGACTTCTGGCCAGCTACAATCGGCACCGCCGTGGGCGGATTCGTAAGTATCGCAACTACATATGTTACTGACATAATTCGTGAACGGCGCACTGGGAGATTAGACCAAGTTCGAACGGCGACTCTGCGACGGTTCCTCTCAGATGAAAAGTTCGAATGGCGGACGATCCAAACTCTCTCAGACGCGATAGGCGCAGAGAAGGAAACAACTGTGCGGCTGCTATTGCTAATGGGAGCCAGAAAGTCCCTAACGAATGATCGTGAACTGTGGAGTATGGCCCCTTGGCCTGAGAATACGCAGTGAACACCTAAGTACCCGTTTGGACGCTGGTTTCTGTCAAAGTTGTCTTTCACCTCCTCGATTTCTTGCTATCATCGCTTCAAGTCAGTCGCCGGAGGCCTGCTATGCAAATCGCACTCACAGAACCCCAGGAAGATTTCATCCGGCAAGCCGTCAGCGAAGGACGCTACGCGTCCGAAGCGCAGATAGTGACCCTCGGCCTCCGCATGGTCGAAGAGCACGACCGCAAGCTAGCAGACCTCCGCGCCATGATCGCCGAATCCCTCGCTGACGACAAAGTGTACACGCCCGAAGAGATGGACCAGTTCTTCGCAGAACAGGACTCAGAATTGACCGCTCAGGGCTTCACGGAGTGAATCGGGCGCACTTCCGGCGATCTGCCCTGCGTAATCTCGCCGATCTGAGAGACTATCTTGTCAGGCCCAGCAGCAACAGCCGAGTGGCGCGGAAATTCATTTCCCGCCTGCGCGCATACTGTGACCATCTTGCCTCGTTCCCCTTCGCGATGGGCAAGGAACGTCCAGAGTTGGCTCCAAATCTCCGCAGCATCGCATTTGAAAACTATTTGATCTTTTTTCAATACACGCGAGATCGCCTCGAAGTAGTCAACATCATCGAAGGCCACCGCGACGTCCCCCAATATTTCTCCCTCACCAAACCCGAATAATCCCTCTTCCCCGCCGCACCCCCAATCCCCCCGCCCGGCAGGATTACAATCCTATAAAGCCCGTTGCACCCAGTCTCTGCCTGAGAATGCAACGGAATTCAATTTGCTGCATCCCATCTCTTAAGAGGATTCAATGACGACACGGGAAAAAAACGAACCACGCAAACTGCCCATGATGCCCATCCGCGACATGGTGATCTTCCCGTACATGGTGACCCCCTTCGTCGTCGGCCGCGAATCCAGCGTCCGCTCCCTCGAAGAAGCCCTCACCGGCGACCGCAAAATCTTCCTTGCCACCCAGCATGACGCAAGCGTCGACGAGCCCAAGGCCAAGGAAATCTACCAGGTCGGCACCATCTGCAACATCGTGCAGTCCGTCAAAATGCCCGACGGCAACATCAAAGTCCTCGTCGAGGGCGTCGAACGTGCCAAATCCACCGACGTTACCGACGCTGACGGCTTCTTCGTTGCCACCGTGCGCAAAGGCAAATCCAACTTCGAGATGACGCCAGCCACCGAAGCTCTCATGCAGCGCGTCACTACCCTCTTCGAAAGCTACGTCAAGCTCCAGCAATCCCTCAACTACGAAACCATGATTGCCTCTGTGCGCATGGACGAGCCCGCCAAGCTCTCCGATGTCATCGCCGCCAACCTTCAACTCGGCATCGAAGAAAAGCAGGAACTCCTCGGCATCTTTGACCCCACAGCCCGCCTCGCGCGCATAGCAGACGTGCTCGATGTTGAAATCGAAAAGCTCGACCTCGACCGCAACGTCCAGTCTCGCGTCAAGCGCCAGATGGAGCGCGCCCAGAAAGAGTACTACCTCAACGAAAAGATCAAGGCCATCCAGAAGGAACTCGGCCGCGGCGAAAAAAGTGAGTTTGACGAACTTCGCAAGAAGATCGAAACCAGCGGCATGACCAAGGAAGTCATGGAAAAGGCCAACCAGGAGCTCGCCAAGCTCGAAGCCATGCCTCCCATGTCCGCCGAATCCACCGTCAGCCGCAACTACCTCGACTGGCTCCTCGCCGTGCCGTGGAAGAAGAAGTCCAAGGAAACCCGCAGCGTCGACCACGCCGAAAAGGTCCTCAACCAGGACCACTACGGCCTCGAAAAGATCAAAGAGCGCATCCTTGAGTTCCTCGCCGTCCGCCAGCTCGTAAAAAATCCCAAAGGATCCATCCTCTGCTTCGTCGGACCTCCAGGCGTCGGCAAAACCTCTCTCGGCATGTCCATCGCCAAGGCCACCGGCCGCAAATTCGTCCGCCTCTCCCTCGGCGGCGTGCGTGACGAAGCGGAAATCCGTGGCCATCGCCGTACCTACATCGGCGCCCTGCCGGGGCAGATCATTCAGGCAATGAAAAAGGCCGGTACGAAAAATCCCGTTTTCCTCCTTGACGAAGTCGACAAAATGGCCAATGACTTCCGCGGCGATCCCGCATCGGCCCTGCTCGAAGTCCTCGACCCCGAACAGAACAGGACCTTCCAGGATCATTACCTCGACGTCGACTACGACCTCTCCGAAGTCCTCTTCGTCGCCACCGCCAACGTCCTCCACACCATCCCGGCTCCCCTTCAGGACCGCATGGAAATCCTCCGCCTCTCCGGCTACACCGAGGTCGAAAAACTCGAAATCGCCCGCAACTACCTGCTCAAAAAACAGCGCGAAGCCACCGGCCTCACCGAGCACAATCTCACCTTCAAAGACGACGCCATCGTCGCCATCATCCGCGACTACACCCGCGAAGCGGGCGTCCGCAACCTCGAACGCGAAATCGGCAACGTCTGCCGCAAGGTTGCCCGCCGCGTCGTCAAAAACGGCCCAAAGCACCAGGAAGAAATCACCGCACTCAATATCAACGACTTCCTCGGCGTCGCCCGTTTCCGCGACTCTGAGGTCCACGACAGCCCAGAGGTCGGCCTCGTCACCGGCCTCGCATGGACTGAAGTCGGCGGCTGCATCCTCACCACCGAGGTTCAGGTCCTCGACGGCAAAGGCAAGCTCACCATCACCGGTCAGCTTGGCGACGTCATGCAGGAGTCAGCCCAAGCTGCCCTCTCTTACATCCGCGGCCGCGCCAATGCCCTCGGCCTACCCCGCGATTTCTATCGCAACCTCGACATCCACCTCCACGTCCCCGAGGGTGCCATCCCCAAAGACGGCCCGTCCGCTGGCATCACCATCGCCACGGCCCTTGCCTCAGCACTCGCCAAAATCCCCGTACGCCGCGACATTGCCATGACCGGCGAAATCACCCTCCGCGGCAAAGTCCTCCCCATCGGCGGCCTCAAAGAAAAACTCCTCGCTGCCCAGCGCGCAGGGGTCTTTGAAGTCATCCTCTGCAAGGCCAACGAAAAAGACACCGTTGACCTCCCTGAGGCTCTCAAGAAGGCGATGAAGCTCCACTTCGTCGACCAGATGGACGAGGTCCTCAAGATCGCCCTGCTGTCCCCCCTCAAAGCACTGGATGAATCCGAGGCTGTGCCCATGACCACCATGCCTCCAGCAGAATTGCCCACCGGCAGCCAAACCACCCACCAGTAGCCAAGGAAAGCCGAATCCGGGTGCCCCACATCTCGCCTTTGAGATGTGGGATTCAAACACCTCAACAACTCCAGGTACCCCATGCTCAGCCTCCGTGTCTGGATCATCACCGCCCTGATCGTTCTCGCAGCGATCGGGGCCTACGTCGTCTGGGCAACCCGCGCCCGCGTCAACTACACCTCCCGCTCCCTCTCCGCCGCGCCGCCCGCCACCCACACTGCGGCCAACTCGGCCACTCACCCCCTCCACATTGATGGATGCAACGACGACTTCATCGTCAAAACCGGCGAGCTCGTCGAGCCCCGCGTCGTCCCCGGCGCCCCCATCGAAGACTTCCGCCGCACCTACGGCAAAGAAACCCACCGCGACAAATCCGGCATCACCACCTGGGACCCCAACCCCTTCACCCTCAGCGAAGGCAGCCTGGGCCCGGACAGATCCAGCAGCTTCGTAGCCCTCTCCGTCAATCAGGGCCACGTCGTCGAAACCCTCGACGGCATCGAACTCGGCATCGACTCCCTCGGCACCGTCTTTCGCAAAATGCGCGACCGCGGCGTCGAAACCCACGAGCGCGTCATCCACGGTGACGGCTCATGGACGCTCGTCATCTCCTTCTACTCCACCTGTGCCCGCAAGTACCGCAGCGAATACTCCCGCACCTTCCCCGCCACCCCCGAAATCGACAGCCTGGTCACGCCTCACCCACCCGTTCCCGATCCGGGTAAACCGGCCCCGCCACCCGGCACCCCCGCCAAACCCCTCCCCTGGCGCTCTGACTTCTTCCTCAACAAAGTAGTCACCCAATACACCCTCGTTCCCTCAAACGGCCACGACGACTCCATCGAAGGCTCCCCCTCCGACCACAACTAAATCAAGCAACAAATCCGGTTGCCCCACCTTCAAAACAGTCCCACCGTTTTTAAGGTGGGATACTTTGTATCTATAGCCCTGTATAGCCCTTGTCTTTTACATCCCGAGTCAATCTCGACTAAAACTCGTCCTTGCCCCAAATCCGGGTGCCCCACCTTCAAAACAGCCTCACCGTTTTTAAGGTGGGATACTGTGTATCTATAGCCCTGTATAGCCCTTGTCTTTTACATCCCGAGTCAATCTCGACTAAAATTCGTCCTTGCCCCATATCCGGGTGCCCCACCTTCAAAACAGCCCCACCGTTTTTAAGGTGGGATACTGTGTATCTATAGCCCTGTATAGCCCTTGTCTTTTACATCCCGAGTCAATCTCGACTAAAATTCGTCCATGACCCAAGGCCTAAAGCGATACCAGGGTTCGGGCGACTTCCACTTCATTACTTTCAGTTGTTATCAGCGCAAGCCCTACCTCTCGTTACCCTCAAGCCGGTCCCTCTTCGAAGAATCACTGGAATCGACAAGAGTCAGATATAACTTCAAAGTCCTCGGGTATGTAGTTATGCCCGAACACATCCACCTACTACTCACCGAACCCCCTGAGACCCCAATTTTCAAAGCACTCATGTCCCTGAAAATCTCAAGCGCCAAACGCCTCAAGGAATCCCCCTTCTGGCAGGCTCGCTACTACGATTTCAACGTCTTTACAAGCACCAAGCAGGTCGAAAAGCTGAAATACATCCATAGAAACCCAGTTCGCCGTGGCCTTGCCCCAAGGCCTGAAGACTGGGCTTGGTCCAGCTTCCGCCACCACGCTACCGGCTTTGAAGGCACGGTACAAATCGAATCCAAATGGACAGCCTTCAAGCGAGATTCCAGTCCGAACCCACCCAGCAAATCGCAATAAGGCCACACTCCGGGTGCCCCACCTTCAAAACAGCCCCATCGTTTTTAAGGTGGGATACTGTGTATCTATAGCCCTGTACCCCTATTCCCAATCACCATACCGAAACTCGCGCCATTGCCGACAATTACCCAAGATCGGCGCACAATAGAAACAACAACAGCCCAGACCACGCCGTTACCCTCGCTTTTTGATTGTCATTCTCCAGGGGAAACTGCCGTTACAAGTCCAAAATATGGCCTCAAAACAGCACAAAAACATGCAGGTAACCAACTCGCAACCCCATCAAAACAAGCATTTTAACCAACAAAACCTCAAAAAACACCCCACCCCCCCCTTTAGGGCAGGAAGCCCCGCTTTCTGCCCATAACCGCAACTCCTGTATCCTGAAGTAGGTTGACCGGACACAGATCTCCGTCTCCCGGAGATTGCTCAATGCGCTATCAAACCCAGTTCCTGCTCTCGGCCATGGAAGCCTACCAGTTCCCCGCTTCCAACGCCCCTGAGATCGCCTTCCTCGGCCGCTCCAACGTCGGCAAGTCGAGCCTGCTCAACGCCCTCGTCGGCGAAAAGGCCGCAAAAGTCTCCTCCACCCCCGGCCGCACCCGCTCCATCAACTTCTTCGCCCTCGGTGCTCTCAAGCCCGGCGAAGAAAGCCAGCCCGGCCGCGAGTTGATCACGAAACCCAAGCTCCTCTTCGCCGACCTGCCCGGCTACGGCTACGCCAAGATTTCGAAATCCATTTCTGAAACCTGGCCTGACTTCATTGACCCGTATCTCGCTGAACGCGAACAACTTAAGCTCTGCATTTGCCTCATCGATTCCAACATTCCGGCCCAGCAAAGCGACATGCAGTTGCTCAACTGGCTGCGCCACGTCGGCCGCAACTTCGCCGTCGTCGGCACCAAGGTCGATAAGCAGAGCGGCAACGAACGCACCAAAAACCTCGCCCGCCTCAAGCGCGACCTCCAAATCGATGACCTTTTGTTTCTCTCGTCCAAGACCGGTTACGGCCTCAAAGACTTGTGGAAGCGCATCGAAGACGCCGCAGACCTGCCCAGCCAGTGAGCCAGCCAACACAAGCTGCGCTACTAAAGAATCGGCTGTCCAGCAATCTCAATCTGCACCGGATCAGTTGCCTCCGCAGCCAGCTTCCGCGCCGCCTCACGGAACTCTTCCAGCTCCGCGTCACTGAGAACGACGCCACGCTCCCGCTGCGCCAGCCGTCCCAGATACCGCGGTGCCAGCCGCAGCCAACGTCGCCGCTCAGTATCTCCCGCAGGAATAGCGGCTATCGCCAAGGCATCCAGCCGCGGTAGCCACTGCGCAAACTGCCGGTCGACACTCCAGCAGATATAGTCGCCGACAGTAGTTTCGGCCACTTCAATCCGCCGCGCGCCATCTGCCGCAAACCGCTCCATCAGCGGCAATTGCCCGTCAGCCGCAAGCAGCTCAGGCAGCACGCCACGCTCTAGCATCGCCTCAACCAGCTTCTGCGGTGCAACTCCAACCCCAACCGATACAGTTTGGCGCTTGCGAATTTCGTTCTTGAGAATGCGCAGAGCTTCTTCCAGCGAAGTCACGACAAAGTCCACCACGCCATCGCGCATCGCCATCCGCTGCACGGTTGGGTCTGCTGAAGCAGCCAGCGAAGCCGCGCCCGCAATGTTCGCCGCAAAGAGCAGATCGCGCCCCGCAGACGTCAGTTCACCTGCATACAGCAGCTTGCCACCCAAACCCGCCTCAACATCCAGCGTGAGCGTGCGGCACAGCGCAGCGTATTGGCGGAAAATCTGCTCTGCCGCGCAGGTCGCGTCAGGCTGATCGAAAGGTGGAGGCAAGTGGGAAGACATTCCCTATAGTCTAACGGGAATCAGACGATGAGAAGGGCCGGCAAAACCATTGGCCTTTACCAGGTCGAATACGGCTGCCCATCGCTGCCCGGTTCTTCATCGCCAGAGTGCACGTCATCAATGCCCGGCTCCGTCTGGTCAATCGAATGCAGCGCGTCGCTCTGGTTGACCACCCAACTATCCGAGGCGCGCGTCATCGGGTCCACCGGAATCGACTTGAGATACCCACTATCCACCAGGTCCTGCAGTGACTGCGGAGCCTTCTGCTTGTCCATCGTGTAGGAATCAATGGCTCCCCGCAGCACGTGCAGATCTTCCTTCAGCACAGATTCCTTCGCCGCCTTCACCGCAGAGATGTAATTCGGGATGGCAATGCCCATCAGCACACCAATGATGAGCATCACCACCATCAGCTCAATCAGCGTGAATCCCTGCTCCGACTTGTGCCTGCCCTGAATCTTCATCGCCTCAGCCAATCTGAAATCCTCACCACTCCGAGTACTTGGTCCCGTCGAGGGCTGTTCCCGTTGACTTCGAATACACGTCAAAAACGCTCTGGCCGCCATACGAGTCGCTCTTGGGGTCGTCCTGCATCGAGTGCAAACCCCACTCCGCCTTGCCCGTCATGGGGTCGACCGGAATCTTGCGCAGAAACTTGACCTTCTTGCCCTGAACTTCCACTCCCTTGACCAGTTCGTCCAGATCCGGAGGATAGTTCTGGCTATCGACCTTGGTCATGAATGCACCCTTTTCAGCAGCATCCTTGTAATGGTCGATGGCATCGCGCATCTCCCAGAGATCCCGCCGCAGTTCGCGCTCCTTTTCCCGCTGCACCTTGAACCGCGCAATGGGAACCGCCGCCGAGGCCAGAATACTCAGAATCGCCACCGTCACAATCAGCTCGACCAGCGTCAGCCCTGCCTCGCTCCTGCGCGACGCACCGCAACGCAGCAATCGAAGATGCATGAGCTTCATCATCCGGCGTCAACTCCTCCATCCACTATTGAATGACGATGTGGGCGTTCTGAGCGCTCACCGCCACCGGGCGCTGCGCGGAATCCATCGCGCCGGGACGGGTAATCACAACGTCCGATTCACCAGAAGTCTTCGCCTGAAACGTGAGGATGCACACCGCTCCATTGCCCGAAACACCCGCCGTCCCCGGTGGCCGCGACGCCGCGATCGTGATCATTCCCGGGCCATCATCGCGATGCACCAGCGCCACGGCCTGGCCATCCTTGCCCAGCAAATCGCCGCTGTCCACATTCACCAGCGTCAGTTTCGAGGCGTCATATTGAATCTGCAAAGGAACCGACGAAATGTCCTGCGCTCCCGTCAGCGTAACGGCCACAGGGAAGTTAGAGCCGACCGTCGGGTTCACCGTGCTCGGGGTCAGAGCCATCGCAACCGGTGCAATTGGCCCGCTGCCCGCCCCCGCAGGAGCGCCCTTCGCATTCGGGATATCCGCCTGATTGTTCTGCCGCAACTGCGCCAACGCTGAGGGCACTGCCGCCTCTGATGTCTGGCCGCGTAAAGCTCCCACTCCAGGGACAGCAGGCTTACCTGCCGGTCCCCCGCGCGCCGGCTTGGGCATTGCCGGTTCTGACGGCTTGGTTTCGACCGACGAAACGTGACGAAGCTCAATTGCCTGCCCGGCTCCTGTATCAATCGAGCGCAGGTTGAGCGGTGTCAGTTCCTGGCCGCGCACAACATGGGGCGTTAATACAAACACAATCTCGTCGTCCACAACCTCGTGCGACCGTGAACCAAAAATGTACTTGAGCAATGGCAGTTCGCTGAGCCCCGGAATACCGCTGGCGCTTACCAAATCCTGTTTGTTCAGAATGCCGACGAGGATACTCGCCTCGCCCTCGCGCAGTCGAATCACCGAGTCAGAAGACTTCTGCGCGATAATCGGCTCTGTCACGCCGCTGAT
The DNA here is from genome assembly GCA_903832055.1 of uncultured Acidobacteriota bacterium. GTDB lineage: Bacteria > Acidobacteriota > Terriglobia > Terriglobales > Acidobacteriaceae > Acidicapsa. Next base: position 408,345 of record CAILAC010000002.1, read on the forward strand.
GGTCGTGCTGCCGCTCTCTGAACTCACTTCAATCTTCATTTTCAGAGTCACGTCATGGTCGTAGTGCACCGTCGGCGTCATATCGATCTGTACGCCCACATCAATGTACTGGAACTGTGTCTGCACCGCCGACTGGGTAATCGCCGTACTCACGCCAGCAGAGTACGAACCGGTCGCAATCGGGATACGTGAACCGATCTTGATCGTTGCCTTCTGTGAATCCGTTGAGCGAATGCTCGGGTTCTGCAGAATCTTGGTATCGGAATCTGACATCAGCAGGTTAGCCGTCGCCGAACTCACCGTCACCGCAAAATTGTTGGCATTCAGATTGGCCAGGTTATTCAGCGTCAGCGAAGAGGATGAAGAACCCGTCGTTCCCGTTCCTGTCGTTGTCGTGGTGCTTGTAGACGTAGGCGGCTGCAAGGCAAAGCTGATGCTTCCTGGCCAGCTCAGGCCGATGTTGCGCAGCTTGTCCTTGTTCACTTCCATGACTGCGATATCAACCACAACTTCCGGCCGCGCCTTGTCCAGATCATTGATGACCTTCTGCGCCAGCGTCAGTTCATCCGGGGTCGCCCGCATCACGATCGCATTCTGGCTCGGAACGCCATAGACCTTGGCATTAGGCAACACATTGCGCAGAGCCGTCTGCACATCGTTCAAATCATTCTGTTGCCATGCGTTCGAGAGGTAGAAGGTCTGAACCGCCTGCTCGTCCAGTTCCGTTCGCTTGGCACGGCTGTTCTGCGCCACAAAGATGGTGTTTTCCGTCACCGGCCGCCAGAATGTCGTCGAAAGCGTTCCCACAATCCGCAGCGCGTCCATCAGCGAAACGTTGTTCAGATCCACCTGAATGCGCTTGCCGTTGTAGTCCGGGTCAAACAGCACGTTGATACCCGCTGCCTTGCCGATGGCCTGGTAGATGACCTTGGAGTCTTCCGTCATGTGCAGCGTAAGCGGCTCATTTGATACCGGCTTCAGCTCTGCAGGCGCGGCGGCGCCTTCCATGGCTTCAGATGCCGGTGCACTCAGGCTGGTTTCGCTCCGGACTGGAGTCTGCGTCTGATGCGCCCGAATATGGGCAACTTCCTGTGCCGCCGCCTCATTGCCTGGGTCAACTTCGACCGCACGCATAAACTCCGCCAACGCCCCGGCCTCATTGGCCGCCGACAGTAGTTTGCGACCCTTCGTTACATGCGTAACGCCCGCCGTCTGCCGGCTACGGTAGAAGGCCTCGCGCATCCGCAGGTCCGTCGGAGCCTTCGCATACGCCTTGCGATAGGCCTCATACGCGGCGTCATAGTCTTCCCGCGCTTCAGCAGATTGGCCAATTGAAAAAAGCTTCCTGGCCGAATCTTCCGCTGACGCTGGTATTGAAACCGGACCAAGCGTCGTTACAATCATCGACGCGGTCAACAGCAGAGCTACGGCATTTTTCTTAAGAGTGAGCGGGCTAGCAAGGCGGTTCATCAAACTCCCATACAACTTCTCATACACTGGCGTCCCCAAGGAATTCCGGCTCTGCGTCGGGGCTGGTCCTGCAAGGTTGCGCGAACTGCACACGCTTCCCAAAGCCGTTCTCGACCGATGTCCTGAAAAATTCAAAGAAATCCAGTTCCCGGAACGCTTCCAAAGAACAAAAGCCGTACTCCAGCGATGCCTCATTCTAGCAAAGCTCCTTTACAGCACGGGTTAAAACTGCGCCAGTGCTAGCATGAAGATTCGAGGAAGTTTCACCATGTCGCGCCAAAGCAGCTACAACATTGCCCCCGCAGCCAAGCCCACCGGCCACGCGGCCAAGCCACGCGACCCCGTCGCCAGCGGCCAGCGTGATGCTGCGTTCAACCGCAGCGCCAGTTTTAACTACTTCCTCGTAGAAAAAGTAGAGGCCGGTGTCGCCTTGCGTGGCACTGAAGTGAAGTCTATCCGCGAGGGCCAGGCCAACCTCAAAGACGCCTACGGGCTTATCAAGGATGACGAAGCTTTCCTGCTCAACCTGCATATCGGTCCCTACTCCCACGGCAACAGCCAGAATCATGACGCGCTTCGGACCCGCAAACTGCTGCTGCATAAAGAGGAAGTCCGCAAGCTACACGTCAAGACGCAGATCAAGGGCCATACGCTCATCCCCGTCCGCCTCTATTTCCGCAACGGCCGGGTCAAATGCGAACTCGCCGTAGCCAAGGGCAAGCAGGAGTGGGACAAGCGCGAAACCGAAAAGCGCCGCGAAGCCGACCGGGAATCCCGCGCCGCCATCAATGAAAGCAAACACAAGGGCGGCCGCTGACAATCGGCGATTTTTCCGTCTGTCTCAAGCTCTAGTGGGGCTGATTGCTCAACTGAAGCTCTTCATAGTCACGTCCATTGTTGGGCGGAGTCGGCTGATCGCTACCAATCATCTGGCCGCTCGAACGGTCGCGAAAGTAGTAAGGACGCGTCGCCAACTCATGCGACTCGCCGGATTCATCGACATACAGCGAGGTTCCTCGGATCGCTCCTCGGTCCCAGTCTTCCACTGCGCCGGTCCCGTCTCCTGATCGCGCACCACCAGAGCCCTCCGTCCGAGAACCGCCGCCCGCGTCAGCCGCAATCCCGGTAATCTCCCGCACTGTTGAATGCGTATCGCCAGTCTTGATCCGGTAAATCTCAGTCTCAAGGTATGCTTCCTGTGCCGTCCACTGCGGCATGAATTGCTCACACTGCGGGCGATTGTTGGCCATCATTCCGTTCATCGCGGCCTGCGCCATCTGCTGGGTTGCGCGCGTCATCTCCTGCTCGCACTGGTATACCTGAGCCATCAATTGCGATTGCTGCGCCTGGAACTGTGCCAGCCGCTGTTGCCCTCCATCCTCGGGAGACCGCTCTGGCTGCGAGCCAATACTGCCATCCGCTGTCACACCGGCCTGGCGTTCTTCACTCTCCGCTCCAGAGCCCCCAAAGTTACGATCATGGTTCGGCAAAGTACCAAGCCTGTAAATCCCACCCAAAATCAACACGCCCACGGCAACCTTCAGCCAGACGGGCCATGCCTTGATTGCTTTCCACATATCACTGCCTCCGCGCACACACCCTAACCTTAACCGCGCCAAGCAGCATCAAAACGCCTCACGCCACACACAAATCACTTTCCGGTTGATTCCGAACCCTCATCCTTCAGTGGAATAATAGGGAGCATGAAGACACATCTGGTTTTTGCCAATCTTGCTGGAATTGAAACTGACCTGCTCATCGTCGCCGCTGCCGATGCGCAGACTGCCAAAGGTGCTGACGCCAAGCCTGAGCTAGTCCTGCTCACTTCGGATGCAACCGTCAAAGCCGCCGCAGCCACCGTGCTGGCGCTGGGCGAGTTCAAGGCCGGTGCCAACGAAACCCTGCTCATCCACACCCCGGCAGGTCTCGCCGCCAAGCGCCTGCTGCTGGTCGGCGTCGGCAAACTCGCCAAGGCCACGCCACACTCGATTCGCGCCGCCGTCGGCACCGCCATACGCTTTGCCAAGCCACGTGCCATCCGCGCCGCGGCATTTGCCCTGCCAAACGCGGCAGAATTCGCCGCCAAATCCAGCGCTCGCGCCGCCGTCGAGGGCGCAATGCTCGCCGACTACGACCCTGACACCTACCGCTCTGATCGTAAAGACCTGAGTGTCTATGACTTCACCGTCGTCGCCACCGCTGACGTCGATGCTGCAGCAGTCAATCTCGGTTATGCAGAAGGCGTCATCGTTGCGGAAAGCCAGAACTTTGCCCGCGAACTCGTCAACGAGCCCGGCAACAAGCTCACACCCACCATCCTTGGTCAGCGCGCCGCCGCCATTGCAGCAGCAAACGGTTTGAAATCAGAGGTTTACAGCACAGAGAAGCTGCACGAACTCAAGATGGGTTCCTTCTGGGCGGTCTCGCAGGGTTCAGAAGAACCACCCGCGCTCATCGTGCTTACCTACGAGCCAGAGGGCTACGACCCCGCCACCTACACCGGCCCGGTGCTCGGCCTGGTCGGCAAAGGCATCACCTTCGATACTGGCGGCATCTCGATCAAACCCTCTGAAAAGATGGAACTGATGAAGTACGACATGGGCGGCTCAGCAGCCATGCTTGGCGCCATGGCCGCCATTGGCCGTATCAAGCCTAAAGTCAAAGTGATCAGCGTTGTATGCTCGGCTGAGAACATGCCCGACGGCAAGGCCCAGAAGCCCGGCGACGTGCAGACTGCCATGCCTTTTTCGGCCGACGAACCCGGCAAAACCATTGAAGTCATCAACACCGACGCCGAAGGCCGCATGGTGCTGGCCGATGGCCTGACCTACGCCCGCCAGCTTGGCTGCACTCACCTGATTGACGCCGCTACGCTGACCGGAGCCTGCGTGGTTGCCCTCGGGCCGGTGAGCGCCGGCGGCTTCTCAAACAACGACGAGAGCTACGAAAAACTCATCAAGGCTCTGGAAATTTCCGGCGAAAAGATCTGGCGGCTCCCGCTCGGGGACGAGTACCTGGAGCAGATCAAGTCAGACATCGCGGACCTGAAAAACACCGGCGGCCGCTGGGGTGGAGCTTCGACGGCGGCGCAGTTCCTCCAGGTTTTCGCGGGGGACACGCCGTGGATTCACCTCGATATCGCAGGCATGGCGTGGTACGAAGACACCAAGCCGTTCATCGCCAAAGGGCCGAGCGGATTTGGCGTGCGCAGCATTCTGGAATGGGTGCGCAGCTACGAGAGGTAGCTTTGGAATGAGAATGTTAAACGTGTAACATTTGAGCGAATGGGACTGGCCTGGAAAACTTTGTTGGAAGTGGTTTGTTTTCTGGGCCTTCCATTTGCGGATAATTGTTGCGTTTTGTGCCTTGCTGCAGCGAATGGTAATTTTGGGCATTTCATGGGCTGTGTCACACAGACCTGCTGCGCGGGAAGTGCCTGGCTGCCCCCATCCCAGGCATCGAGATGGGGGCGGCCAGGCCTATTTCGCTGCGTTGCCGCCCTTGTAGACCACGCCTGACTTCATGACAAATTTCACATCCTGGAAGAGCTTTACGTCCTGGAGGGGGTTGCCATCGACGGCGATGATGTCGGCCCATTTGCCGGGATCGAGGGAGCCGGTTTTGTCGGTCCAGCCCATCAGGTCGGCGGCGTTGATGGTGCCGGACTGGATGGCGGCGAGCGGGGTCATGCCGAGGTCGCGGACGTAGACTTCGAGTTCGTGGCCGTTGAGGCCGTGGGGGTAGACGGCGGCGTCGGTGCCGAGAGCGAATTTGACTCCGGCTTCGTAGGCCTTCTTGATGTTTGGCTTGGCGACGGCGATGGTGTCTTTCATCTTCTGCTGGTAAAACGGTGGCAAGTGGCCGAACTCGATGATCCAGTCTTCGAGATAAAGGGTTGGCACCATGTAGGTGCCGTTCTTTTTCATGGCCGCGATGCCTGCAGCATCAACGAAGCTGCCGTGCTCGATGGAATCGATGCCTGATTCCGAGGCCCACAGGATTCCCTGCGCGCCGTGGGCGTGGGCGGCCACCTTAAGGCCGAGGCGGTGTGCGTCCTCGGCGATGGCCTTCATCTCTTCGCGGGTGTATTGGGATGCCTGGAGGCTGTCGCCCTTGGAGAGGACGCCGCCGGTGGCGCAGATTTTGATGACGTCAGCGCCGTACTTGATGTTTTGCCTGACTTTCTGCTGAACGGCGGGGATGCCGTCTGCCACGCCCTCGCCGACGATGTGGTACTGGTAGGGCAGCAGGTTTTCGTCGCAGTGGCCGCCGGTGATGCCGAGCGCGGGACCAGAGGCCTGGATATGCGGCCCGACCACCTGGCCGGCATTGATGGCATCGCGAAGATCAATATCCGCATACCCCGATGCTCCGACGTTGCGAATCGAAGTGAAGCCAGCCATGAGCGTTACGCGCGCATTGACCACGCCGTTGATGGCTTCCTTGGCGACGGTGGAAGTGAGCTCTTTGTAGGGGTCAAACTCGGTAGCCATGGTGATGTGGGTATGGACATCCATGAGCCCGGGGGTGACGGTCATGGAGCCGAGATCGACCACGATATCGCCTGCCGCGGCCGGGGTAGATGCCGTGGGCGCGATGGACTGGATGGTTTCGCCGACGACAACAATCGTCTGTGCATCAAGTATTTTTCCGGTATGAACATCAAGCAGGTGGCCGGCGCGAACGAGGGTGCGACCGGCGGAGCTTGAAGACTGGGCAAGACCGACTACGCTCTGGGCGAGACCCAGGCACAGAGTAAGACCGACAACTGGCAACAGTGAACCGATGCGAAAGCGCATTTAGACCTCTTTTTTTGAATGACCAACCGGAATCCAGCAAGTGTAGCAAGATCGCGTGGGTATCAACCAAAGCCGTTCACATTCGCGGTAACCGGCCTGCGGTTGTAGCATCCAGAGAGTGCCTGAATCCCAACCCAATCTCGAAAGACTGGCAAAATCTGAAGCTCGGCCAGAAGGACAAGCGCGACCTGAAGGGCATGGTCGGCTCGACACCCCGGTCATGTATGTGCGCGGCGTGGGCCCGCGTGTCGCCGGACTGATCGCGGCCAAGGGAATTCAGACCGCCGAAGACCTGCTTTACCACCTGCCCTTTCGTTATGAAGACCGCCAGCACCCGCGCAGCCTGGACGAACTCAAGGCCGGGGAAATGGCCTCGGTCATCGCGGAGGTGCGCGGCACCTCGCTGCTCTCGACGAAACGTTCGCCAATTTTTGAAATGACGGTCGGCCAGGGCAACCTCGCAATGAAGTGCGTCTGGTTCAATGGCGGCTACCTGCAGGGCCGCTTTCGCGCCGGGCAGACGATTGCGCTCTTTGGCAAGGTCGAAGCCTCGCGAACGCCCTCGGTCGGGCGGACGATGAAAATGATTCAGCCGCAGTTTGAGCTGATTCCCGAGGTGAGCGAAGACGAGGAGACGCGGCTGCTGGAAGTAGGCCGAATAACGCCGGTGTATGAATCGCTGGGGGGCACGCAGTTAGCCTCCCGGTGGCAGCGCAAGGTCATTTTTCGGCTGCTGGAATCATTTGGGGGATCGCCGGGGGCGGTGCCGGAGTGCCTGCCGCAGAGTATGCTCGACCGGCTGGGCCTGCCTGACCGCGCCAGTGCACTGCGCGAAGCCCACTTTCCCTCAGAAGGGACGACGCAGATTGCCCTGATGGAAGCACGGACTCCTGCACTGAGGCGACTGATTTTTGAGGAGCTTTTTTTCCTGGAACTTGGCCTGGAACTGAAACGGCGAAAGGCACAAAAACAACTGGGCATTGCCTTTGACCCAAGCGACCAGGTTCGCGCCGCGATCCGCGAAGTGCTTCCCTTTCACCCGACCGGGGCGCAGAAGCGGGCGCTGGGCGAGATCGTTGCCGATATGCGCCAACCCCACCCGATGCGGCGGCTGCTGCAGGGCGACGTGGGTTCTGGCAAGACGATTGTGGCGTTGCAGGCGATGCTGGTGGCGATTGAAAACGGATACCAGGCGGCAATGATGGCCCCTACAGAAATCCTCGCCACGCAGCACTACCTGGCTGCCCGCAAGCTGCTGAGCCGAGCTACGAAGCATTACAAAGTCGTGCTGCTGACGGGGTCGCTTGACCAGGACCGCAAGCGGCTAGCGCGGAGCCAGATCTTTTCTGGCGAGGCGCAACTGGTGATTGGTACCCACGCCCTTATCGAGGAAAAAGTGGAGTTCGACAAACTCGGCCTGGTGATTGTGGACGAGCAACATCGCTTTGGCGTGCTGCAACGTTTCAGGTTGATGAAAAAGCCGGGGGCAGCGGAGCCGGATGTGCTGGTGATGACGGCTACGCCGATTCCACGAACACTGGCGCTCACGCTTTATGGCGACCTCGACTCGAGTGTGCTGGATGAGCTGCCGCCGGGCCGGACGCCGATTGTGACCCGCCGCGTCCCAGGCGAACGGCAGGACGATGTTTGGGAGTTTGTTCGCAAGCAGGTCGCCCAGAAGCGCCAGGCATACATCGTCTATCCCATTATTGAGGGGGCAAAAGACGACCAGCCTGAACTGGATTTTGCCCGAGCCGACGCAGAAGCTGTGGTCGAAGCTCCGGCGGCCCCGGCAAAGAAGACGCGAAAGGGCAAGACAGCCAAGCTGTTTCCAGCTCCGGAGTCGCCGAAATCAACCAAGCTGGATCTGCGCTCGGCCACCGAGATGTACGACCAACTCCGCAACGGAGCCCTGAGCGATCTGCGCGTGGGCCTGCTGCACGGTCGCCTCGACGCCGACGAAAAGGACGTAGTCATGCGGCGATTTCAGCGCGGTGAGATTGACGTACTGGTTTCTACGACGGTGATCGAAGTGGGAGTGGACGTGCCGAACGCGACGGTAATGGTGGTGGACCACGCTGAGCGTTTTGGGCTGGCGCAGTTGCATCAGTTGCGCGGACGGGTCGGCCGAGGGGCGGCGAAGAGCTATTGCCTGCTGATGACCGGGGAGCGGGTATCACCTGAAGCGGAGGAGCGTCTTGCTGCGATGGTGCGGACGCAAAATGGGTTTGAACTGGCAGAGCTGGACCTGGCGATGCGTGGTCCGGGGGAGTTTTTTGGCACTCGGCAGGCTGGTTTGCCGGGCTTTCGGGTAGCCAACCTGGTGCGCGACCGCGACCTGCTGGAGTTAGCAAAGAAGGAGGCTGCCGCCTTTGTGACAACGCCTGAGGAATCTGTTACCGAGGCTGAGCGCAAGCGCGTCTGGGGACATCTGCGCCATGCCTGGCAGCGCCGGTATGGCCTGATGGAAGCGGGCTGATGCGGGTTTTGCCACCTAAGCGCCTTCAGAAGAGCTGGGCGGCAGCGTTGTGTCCGATGGAAATGAATAGATTTCCAGATCAACGCTCACGATTTCACCGCTGCAATCTTCATGATGGCTGCGGGTGCACTGGCACAGCTCGGTAAAGCGCAGGTGCGCCAACTGGCTCAGATCGAGGCCTACCGCAATCAGTACGGTATAGATGTCGATACAGTGCATCCGCTCAAATTCAAAAAGCATGTTGATCATGCCCGCATCATTGGCGCCGCGGCTGAGCACCCATCCGCCGCTGCAGAGAATCGCGCCAGTCAGCGTCTGGATCAGTCGGCCGGGTTCATCCATTGTTGTTGCCTTCATATGCATCGCCCAGGATGTACCCGTGTTCGAACCCGCCGAAGGTAGTGTCGTCGCAATCATTGACCTGTTCATCGGAGTCTGCAAGATCGGCTTGACATGTGTTCAACTGTGCAACGGTTATGTGCCGCCGCAGGACAGGCGCGCTCCCGTTACTTTGACCACGGTTTGGGCAGGTCAGCCTGCGCCGACGCGAAATTCAACCCACTTTGAGGCAGCGACTTATGGTAGCCTCCATCCAGAATGCTGGTGGGCACTGGAATCGACATCACCGAAATTCACCGGATCCAAAAGTCAATCGACCGCTATGGTGATCGCTTTCTGGATCGCATTTACACGCCGGGCGAGAAGGCCTATTGCCTGCGCAAGCGCAATTTTGCGGAAAGCTTTGCGGCGCGCTTCGCCGCCAAGGAAGCTGCCGCCAAGGCTCTCGGAACGGGAATCAGTTACGGTGTCACCTGGCTTGAGATTGAAGTGACGCGCGCCCCCAGCGGTCGCCCCGGGCTCCTGTTCCACGGACGCGCAGCCCAACTGGCTGCCGCACTCGGCGTCACCCACGCTGCGCTTTCGCTTACCCACTCGCGTGTGGAAGCAATGGCCAGTGTGGTGCTTGAGGGCCCTGGTAGCGAAACCTGACGGCCATGATTCAACGCAGATTTGTGCGGTTGGTCCTTACAAATTGATGAGCTGAATGTATTCACAGCGTTCCCGGCGATTCAGGAATGTCAAATCTGCTTTTTAGTCTGCGGCTCATCTTTATTGGTCTGGTATCCTCACTCAAACAAGGGGAATTTTGGAATGCCTAGCCAGAAAGAGCTCCGTTGGTCCCAATTGAAGGTCGGCATACTGGCTCTTGCAGCGTTTGCTGCCCTCACAGTGCTTATCTTCCTCATGTCGGGTTCTACCGGTGGCCTGTTCACCCGCAAGATTCATCTCAAGGCGTATTTTGGAAATGCAAACGGCCTCAAAGTAGGTGCACCAGTCACGCTGGACGGCGTAACGGTTGGTAACGTGACCAGCGTACGCATCATGCCGGCACACGAAGTCACCCCTGTTGAAGTCATGATTGATGTGAGCAAGAAGTTCATGCCTTCGCTGCACACGGATTCCACCGCCGCCATCGACCAGGCAGGTGTGCTGGGAGACGCATTTCTCGACATCTCATCGATCAAGGCGCGTGGCCCTCAGCCAGCCGACAATTCAACCCTTCCCACGGCGGCGATTCCGGGTATTCAGGATGTCATCCGCACCAGTCAGGGCTCCATCGAAGCCGTCACTGACGTCATCCATAGAGTCGGCATGCTGGTTGACACCATCAATTCGGGACAGGGAACGGCGGGGGTGATGCTGAATGATCCGGTGGTTGCGAAGAAGATCGTCCGAACGATCGACCAGTTGCAGGCTCTGACGAATGGCCTCTCAAGTGGCAAGGGAACCCTTGGCAAACTGCTAACGGATGACGAACTTTACACCCGCGCCAATTCAACCATTACCAAACTCGACACCATCGCCACTGAGTTGCAGAGTGGACAGGGGTCGGCAGGCAAACTGCTTAAAGACGACACTCTTTATAAGAACCTGAACTCGGCCATCGAGAACACCAATGCCCTGTTGGCGGGGATCAACTCTGGTAAAGGGTCGCTGGGCAAGCTGGCGAAGGACCCCGCCTTTGCCGAAAAAGTTGAGACGTCGCTCGATCACCTCAATACGCTGCTCCAGGGGATGAACGAGGGCAAGGGCAGCCTCGGCCAGTTTGTTGTCAATCGGTCGATGTACGACTCGCTGGATAAGACGGTGAAAGACACGGGCGAATTGGTGACCGGAATCCGGAAGAATCCGAAAACATACCTGACCGTCCACGTGAAACTCTTCTAGGACCAGTTCACACGGCCCTTTGCGCAGGCGAACGGTTTCATCGCGTGAGGCCGCGACTCGAGTGGCACTCACCAGTACGCTAGTTGGTTGTCCCCAGGGGAACTATGCCTGGATACACGTTCCATTCGGGTATTGATGCCCTGTCAAACCCGGGGCCCAACGATATTCTCGAAAATTCATCCTCGTGTTACCTTTCTATGCAGCAGTGCAGGCCGGTCCTGCATCCATCGTTCGCTCACCGACCCAGGCCTGACGCGGGTCACTCCACAACCAAGGAATCCGATGAAATCGCTTCGCCTCGCTTCAACGCTCTCGACTATTTTCTGTACTGCAACTCTGCTCTTTACCATGAGCCCGCTCCACGGCCAGACTCTGGGCTATGTCGCTGACACAGCAGCCGCTCCGGCTCCTCCCAAATCTGTGAAGAGTCTCGACTTGACGGCATTGGACAAGAGCGCTGATCCCTGCGTCGATTTTTACCAGTTTGCATGCGGCAACTGGATCAAGGACAATCCTGTTCCCTCTGACCAGGTGCGCTGGGCGCGTTCTTTCTCGATGCTGGGCGAGCGCAATCGCTACCTGCTCTGGCAGCAGCTGGATGCAGCCGCGAAGGCCCCCAAGTCTCCTCTGGAGAAGAAATACGGCGATTACTACGCGGCGTGCATGAATACTGACCTCGTCGAGACCAAAGGCCTGGCCCCGATAGCTCCGGCTCTGGACCGGATCGCCGCTTTCTCTGATCCTAAAAAGCTTGCGACGCTGATGGGCGACCTGGCCGCTGCCGGCAGCCCTGCACCGCTTTTCGCCTTTGGCGTAGGCCAGGACGACAAGGATTCAACGCAGCAGATTGCGCAGACCTTCCAGGCTGGCCTTTCGCTGCCAGACCGCGATTATTACCTCTCTGACGCGAAGCGGTTTGTGGACATTCGTGCCCAGTATGTGGCTCATCTGACGAAGATGTTTACCCTTGCCGGCGACACCCCTGAGAAGGCTGCGGCCGAGGCGGCCTCGGTGCTGCGCATTGAGACTGCCCTGGCAAAGGGTTCGATCAGCCGCACGGAACTGCGCGAGCCGACCAATCGGTACCACATTTACTCGGTGCAAAAGCTGCAAGAACTGACCCCGGACTTTGATTGGGCTACCTACTGGAAGGCAATCCAGATCGGTCATTTTGACACGCTCAACGTGGGAACACCCGAATTTTTCAAGACAATTGCCCAGCTCACCACCTCGGAGCCGGTCGATGCCTGGAAGGCTTACTTCCGCTGGCACACTCTCCACGGGTCTGCAAGCAACCTGCCCAAGGCCTTCTTTGACGAGAATTTTGCATTCTTTGGCAAGACTCTCGCGGGGCAAAAGGAACCTACGCCGCGTTGGAAGCAATGCACATCGATGACCGACCAGGCGCTCGGCGAGGCTGTGGGACAGGATTGGGTGAAGCAGAACTTTCCCCCGGCAGCCAAGGCGAGCATGGACAAGCTCGTGGCTGCGCTGGAAAAATCCCTCGGCGACGACATCAGCACCCTGCCCTGGATGAGCGAGGCGACCAAAAAGGCGGCTGAGGAAAAGCTCAGCCTCATCCGGAACAAGATTGGGTACCCAGAAAAATGGCGGGACTATACGGCGTTGACAACAGCGAATGATGACCTGATCGGAAACATCCACCGCTCGACCATTTTCCGTCGCAACTTTGAGCTGGGCCATCTGGGCCAGCCGGTCGACGAAAAGGAGTGGGGCATGACGCCGCCGACGGTCAACGCCTACTACGACCCATCGATGAACGACATCAACTTCCCTGCCGGGATTCTGCAGCCGCCGTTCTTTGATTTCACGATCGACCCCGCTGTGAATTTTGGCGGAATTGGCGTGGTGATCGGCCATGAAATGACCCATGGATTTGACGACGAAGGCAGCAAGTATGACGGCCACGGCAACCTGCGCGAATGGCAAACCGCCGATGACCGGAAGAAATTTACCGAGCGGACGGACTGCGAAGTGGCTGAATACAGCGGCTTCGAGGCTTCTCCTGCTCACGACGATCTGCCCGCTCAAAAACTCAAGGGAGACCTGACCCTGGGCGAAAACACGGCAGACAACGGCGGACTGCGCATTGCCTACATGGCGCTGCTGGATACGCTGGCCGCCGAGAAGAAGTCAATTGACAGCAAGATTGACGGATTCACTGAATCGCAGCGCTACTTCCTCGGCTTTGCCCAGGTATGGTGCCAGAACCAGACCGACCAGGCTGCGCGCCAGTCGGCTCTGACTGACCCGCACTCGCCGGGCCGCTGGCGCACCAATGGCTCGGTGCAGAACTTTGAGGAGTTCGGCAAGGCCTTTGGCTGCAAGAGGGGTCAACCGATGTACCCGGAACACTCCTGCCGCGTCTGGTAAGCCCTGACGCAGCTTCGAAGGGCCACGACGACTCGCATCTCTGGAGTCGTCGTGGCCTTTTCGAATAAATACACACTGCAATGACCACATTGACCAAAAATCCAGATACCCAATTTTTCCCCGACACGTCCAAATCTCCAGCAATCACGCGGGGAATCCACTGTGCCGAACATCCGTCCCCCCGGAAACTATGCACAATGCCCCCGTACCTTCTACAATGCAGCGAGGGACCCATCCCCACCCAGCTCTGCTGCGGAACATGAAACCTGGCGGTTCAAGACGCGCTCAGGACGAAGGAAAAGCATGAAGTTCAGGAAATTCGGCAAGACGGTGCTGACCGCTGCCCTCAGTTCGGCCATTGTATTCAGCCTCAGTTCTTGCGTTAGAAGTTTTACGGTTGGCTATTTGTATGTAACGGGCACTGTGACGGCCACCCCGAACGGCAACGGCATTATCAGCGGCTTCAAGATTGATAACAATACGGGCCGGCTGATCGCCATGCACGGATTGCCAGTTTCAAGCGGCGGAGCAAACCCGGCTCGCATTGTCCTGCTGCAGGGCGGCCGTTTCGTCTACGTCCTAAACCGCGGCACCAACGCCGCTCACGGCTCTGTATGCACAACCGCGGACCCCTGCCAGAACTCCAACATTACCCAGTTCGTGGTGGGTGCCAATGGCATTCTGACGCCGCAGCAGACATTCTTTACCCAGGGCATCAATCCAATTCGTCTGGTTTCCGATTTGTCAGGCACGTACCTGCTTGCATTGGATCATGATGCGCCCAGCGGTGAATTTTGCGGCACAGTTGTATCGGGAGCCACCTCCTGCGGCGACATCACCATTTTCGCAATCAACCCAAACACCGGGCGACTTTCGCTTGTGACGAACGCCCAGTTGACAGCATCGAGCGGAAAGCCCGTTACCTACTTCCCCGTGCCTGCTAACCCGATTGACTTCTCGTTTGCCTCTGGATACGTGATGACCCTGAGCGGGGCCGCTGGCAGCGCCCAGACCGTCTATCCCTACTCGTATAGTTCGGCATCTGGTCAGTTAAGCCAGAGCCAGAGCACACCGCAGATCATCACCAATGGCAGCGGCAACCCGATGAGCCAGGGAACGGCTCTCGTCTATGCTGGCGCAAAGGTGTACATCCTCGACAATGAGAGCATCGTCGCTAACGGCACCACGAGCCAGTCACAGGTATTGCCATTCACGGTCGGCACAAACGGCGCTCTGCAATCTCTTACAGGCGGCGCGGTTCCAGATGACCCAACTCAATCGCATCCGATTTACCTGATTTCCGAATCGAAGGGTAAATTCGTGTACGTGCTGAATCAAGAGGGCGCAAGCACCGCAACTGGCGCAGGTATCGCCGGCTTCTCGGTCAACCCGTCTGACGCGGAGCTGAGTGCAGCTCCTGGATCCCCCTGGGGCACAGGCGCAGGTCCGCAGTGCCTTCTCGAGGACCCGTCGAACCAGTTCATCTACACGGCAAACGCGGATGATTCCACGGTTACAGGTCGGCTCCTAGACCCGAACTCCGGCGCGCTTCGTCAGTTGAACGGCAGCACCGGTACATTCCCTCTCAACGGACCAGCCAGCTGGTGCGTGGCAACAGGCCGCACAAACTAGCCTGGACTGTTTTGTGCTTCACCTCACGGAAGGGTCCGCGCCCGTCAATTTGATCAAGCACGGGCCCTTCTGCTCAACCTGAAACGGGGCAACTCCGCTCTCGAACTACTGTCGTGAGCTGCTATGCCCAAGTCTTCAACGAAGGAAACGCATGAAGTTCGGCAAACCCGGCCAGATCACGCTGGTCTCAGCCATCGCACTTATGGTGGCCACTTTATTTACCGCCTGCGGCACGCTCAACGTCGGCTTTCTCTTTGTCGCGACCAATAAACAGGCGCCCGGGCAGATCGAAGTCTACGAAGTCAACTCCGAATCCGGAGCCCTGCGCACCATCCCCACTTCGCCCTTTCCTTCTGGCGGTAGAAACCCCGTCGCTGAAGTGGTTTCGCCTGATTTCAAGAATCTTTACGTGGCGAATCGGGATGACAACAACATCGTCCAGTTCGGCATCGGTACTGACGGCAAGCTCTATCCCCAAAGCACGATCAATACTCCTGGATCATTCCCCATCGCACTCACCATCAACTCTGCCAACAAGGTTGTTTACGTACTGGACACCTTGCAGCGCGTCGGTGCATGCAGCCTTACGAACCCCTGCCCTGGAGTGCTTGCCAGTTGCAACGTCAACGCCAATGGCTCTCTGGGCACACTGGCGGACGGAACTTACCAGTGTCTGAATTCCGCGGCACTGCAGCTGAAGCCCACAGATGCGAAAACAGTTTTGACGCCTACCTCGCTTGATCTGCTGGCTAATGGAAGCTTTGCCTATGTGAGCGCCTACAACAGCGATACCAATGTGGGTTATGTCTTCGCTTTTGCAACCGGTGCGGATGGAACTCTCACACCGCTCAATGGTGGCCTGCCCTATAGCGTTGGCTCGCAGCCGGTTGCCATG
Organism: uncultured Acidobacteriota bacterium; assembly: GCA_903832055.1. Classification (GTDB taxonomy): domain Bacteria; phylum Acidobacteriota; class Terriglobia; order Terriglobales; family Acidobacteriaceae; genus Acidicapsa. Next base: position 424,243 of record CAILAC010000002.1, read on the forward strand.
GCCAGTGATGATGCCGGGGCAACACTCTATGTGGCTGACAAGCAACTGAACAAGATTTCAATCTTCGGCATTCAATCAGACGGCACGCTGGCACTGCAAAGCTCTGCTGCGACCGGCGATCAGCCTTCCGCCCTGACACTCGATGGAAGCAAGTTCCTTTACGTGACCAACTCTGGGGATTCGAACGTCACTGGCTATGCGGTGGGTGCAGGCAGCCTTTCAAAACTCACCACCAGTGCCTCCGACACCAACCCGATTGCAATTACGGTTGATCCCAAGAAGCTGGGCTTCCTCTACACTGTCAACTTCCTTGGGAACTCCCTCAGCGGCTTTCAGATCAATCCCAACACGGGTGCGTTGATCAACACGCAAAACACTCCATATGCTTCAAGTGTGCAGCCCACGGCGATTGCAGGTATCCCGCACGGCGGCACAACCAAGGCCAAGTGAGTTGAGGCCGGGGTCATTCCCGGCCTGTCAACAACTGGAAAATGACCCTCTGCTCAAGGACGCGCCCAAGCGAAAGCGAATGCAACGGAAAGCGTACTTGATGCAGCCGGAGCAACAGAGCCGGGAACTAGCCCAACGCCATCTTGAGCTTCTACAATCGAGATGGATACAATTTAACCCAGTTTGCATGCGGCCAATTGTTCTGGCCCACGATGAAGGAAACAGATGAAGTTCAACAAATTTGGCCAAGTATTTCTGGTCTCTGCTATCGCCCTGATACTGGCCACCACTTTTACTGCGTGCAATCCTGTCACGATCGATTATCTTTTCGTCGCCGGCAACAAGCAGAGTCCCGGACAGATTCAGACCTTTCAGGTAGACCGCGTCTCGGGCGCACTGAGCACCGTTGGGTCCACCGTCTCTTCGGGTGGAGTGAAGCCCGTGTCTGAAGCTGTGTCAACGGATTACAAGCACCTTTATGTGGCCAATCAAGGCGACAGCTCTTTGGTTGAATTCAGCATATCGGCGGGCGGCGCTCTTACATCGGTGAAGTCAGTATCCTTGAGCTCTGAAGGCAATACCCCCGTAGCCATCGCGATGAATACCGCGGGCACGCTTCTGTACGTAGTGAATCTCTACCAGCCCGGCTGCTCCAGTTCGAGCCCCTGCGGAGGCGCCCTGGCAGTTTTCCCGGTGGCCGCTGATGGCTCACTCAGCGCGCCGGTAGCCAACGGCGGTCTCAACTATTTTCCTCTTGGCATCAACCCGACTGCGGTGAGCGCCCTGCCCGATGGAAATGCTGTCTATGTGACGAGCTATGATCCGGGTCTGGGCCTTGGACGCATCTACGGCTTCGGTGCAACCAGCGCTGGCGCGTTGACTTCGCTTTCCGGCAGCCCTTTCGCGGCAGGCGTCAAGCCTTCAGCCATCGCTTCCGATCCGACCAGCCGGTTTGTCTACGCAACTGACTTTGCTCAGAACCAGATGATTGCATACAGCGTCATCGACAAGGGTGTTTTGCGGCCGCTCATCAATGGCCCCTTCCGCACCGGTAGCCAGCCAACTGCGATTCAGGTTGATCCTCGTGGCAAGTACATTTACCTGACCAATTCGCTCGACAACACGATGTCCGCATATGCCATCGACATTTCGACCGGCACCCCAGCCGCAGCGGTGAACCCGACTGGCGCGGCATCCAATGTCACTGGCACGCAGCCTGTGGCCGTCCTTGTCGACCCGGGTTTTGGACGATACGTCTTTTCCGCCAACTTCCTGGACAACTCGCTCTCAGGTTTCCAACTGAATCCCAACACCGGAACTTTGTCGCAGGCACAGAACGGTCCCTTCCCCTCGATTGGGCAACCCACTGCCATTGCAGCGGTTCCACACGGCAACCACTCGATCCAGATCAACCAGCCGTAGTCCGGTCATTTCGAACGTAAAAAAGGGGCAGCCCCATTGCGGAGGTTGCCCTTTTTTGCGTCTCAAAGACATCGCCCGACCAGGCCTGGCGAAGTCCCACGCTCTTGACTGGCTAAAGAATCGATCCAGCCATTGAACGTTGCAGGTCGGCTTCAGCCTTGTGCCACAGGGTGATAACCCTTCTCGACTAGGCCACTCCCATCCATCGCCGCAGCAGCTTCTGAGCCGGCTTTTCCACTACGTGCAGTGTCAGCAGCCCAAGCAATACCAGCACGGCATAGCTGATCCAGGGGTCAAAGCGGCTGAGCCCAAGTCGAGGCAGGATACCGCTTTCATGCAGCCAGTTCCACAGGTTGAAGTGCATGAGGTAAAGGCAATAACTCGACTCTCCGACAAAGACAAAGCCTCTGAAACTGAACAACTTTGCCATGGGATTGTGTCCTGAGAGGGCCAGAATGATGCAGCCGAAAAGAGGCATGAGCAGTCCGTCATGAATCAGCGCGAACGGCACCCGGGAGCCCATCACCAGAATCCCGTAAATCCCCACGAAGCCAACTACACCCAGCACAAAACGCAGGATACCTTTGCGGTCAATCACTTCATCGAGGCCAGCCAGCATCACTCCAAACAAGAAGCTGGGCAGATGAGGCAAGGGAGTGAACTTCAACGCCTGCAACCAGGGCCCGGAAGAGAAGCGGTCAACCATCTGAAAGCCGTCAGGATTGAAGATGACATAGAGCGTGCCGGGGATCAGCCCTATCGCCCAAAGCGCCGCCAAGCGCCAGAAGTGACCGCTGAATCGCGCTGGTCTGGGCAGAGCGGCGACCCACGGAAACAGCAGATAATAGGAGACTTCCGCCGACATGGTCCAGGCCGGAGTATTCCAGAAGGTGGCTATCTCGGGAATCCAGCCCTGTAACAAGACCGGAGTCAGAGCCACGCCCGTCCAGAACATCGCCGGTGAATGCGCGGCGCGCTCAGCTGAGAACATCTTCCAGCCAATCAGCAGGCTGAGCAGGTAAACCGGATAGAGTCTTGTGAAACGCGCTTCCCAAAAGCGCATTTTGTTCAGAGTGCCGGCACGAGCCCGGCCCGCATAGTTGTAGGCCAGCACAAAGCCGGAAAGCATGATGAAAAAGCTGACGGACAGGTAGCCAGCATTGACCACGGGCGCAAAAGGCCCAAACCAATCTGGATTGGAAAAATGAAAAAACACGATATTCAGGGCCGCGAAGCAACGCAGTCCTGTCAGCGCATCCAGCCGGGCTGGCTTTTGAACTTCCACTGGGCAATTAGACGACAGAAGCAAAGGGCGACAACAGCTAGGAAGTTACGAGTGACCCGACCTTCTCACCCATGGCGACGCGGCGAATATTGCCGGGACGATTCATGTTGAAGATGATCATGGGCAGGTTGTTGTCCTTGCACAGGCTTACGGCGGTCAGGTCCATGACCTTGAGCCCCTGCTTGAGGATCTCCATGTAGGTGATTTCGTCGTATTTGACGGCGTCTTTGAAGAGCACAGGGTCGGCGTTGTAGATGCCTTCGACCTTGGTGGCCTTCATCAATACATCGGCCTTGATTTCCATCGCGCGCAGCGAAGCAGCGGTGTCGGTCGAGAAGAAGGGGTTGCCGATGCCGGCGGCGAAGATGACGACGCGGCCCTTTTCCAGGTGACGGACGGCGCGTCGTCGGATGTACGGCTCGGCGACCTGGTCCATGGCGATAGCAGTCATCACGCGGCACTGGACGTCGTGTTTCTCAATGGCGTCCTGGAGGGCGATGGCGTTGATGACAGTTGATAGCATCCCCATGTTGTCGGCTGAGACGCGGTCCATTTCCTTGGCCTGCTCCGCGACGCCACGAAAGAAATTGCCGCCACCAACGACGATCGCCACCTCGACACCCAGAGAGCGGACTTCGACGATTTCGTTGGTAATCTCAATGACGCGCTCTGCATCGAGGCCGAAGCCCTTTTTGCCCGCGAGCGCTTCCCCTGAAAGCTTGAGTACGATCCGTTTATACATGCCTTCTCGAGTATCGCATACCATTGCTGGCCTTGTGTCTTCACCGAAACCAGGACTGCATCGGACCGTTTCCTTCACTCGCTGCCGCACCTGAGGTTTGCCAAAGGAATCCTTTCCAGCTTTCACCCAATAGGTGTGACGGAGGGCACATCGAAGGCTTGAACAAGCGGCGTAAGTTCACTGGCATCCGTCGGGGATGCACAAAAGGGCAGTTCCTGGTTTCTATCCATGATTCAGGTTAGCCCGTGATGCGTGCACCGACCGTGAGGTAGGAATGGCTCTCTCCATCTGGCAATCGATGCAGCAGAAAGGTTACAGCCGCAGGGACTTCCTGCAATTCTGCGCTGCAGCCGCCACAGTGGCCGGGCTTGGCCCCAACGGATTGGGCCAGGTCGCCTCAGCCTTTGAAAAGAAGGAAAAGCCGGCAGTGATCTGGATGCACTTTCAGGAGTGCACCTGCTGCAGCGAGTCGTTCCTGAGAGCTTCGCACCCCATCGTGCTGGATGTGCTGCTGGATGTGCTTTCGCTCAACTACAGCGAAACACTGATGGCAGCCTCCGGCTTCCAGGCGGAGAAGAGTCTGAACGACACCATCAAGAACAACAAGGGCAAGTACATCGTTCTGGTTGAGGGGGCGGTGCCGACCGGCGCTGACGGTGTTTACTGCATGATCGGCGGCAAGACTGCGGAGTCGATTCTGCAGACAGTCGCCAAGGATGCCGCCGCGATTGTGGCGTGGGGCAGTTGCGCCTCCAACGGATGTGTGCAGGCGGCGAAGCCAAATCCGACCGGTGCAACGCCGATCTACAAGCTGGTGGACAAGCCGGTGATCAACGTGCCGGGATGCCCGCCCATTGCGGATGTGATGATGTCGGTCGTGACCCACTTGCTGGTTCTGGGGCAGGTGCCGGCGCTCGACAACCAGAATCGGCCCAAGGAATTCTATGGGCGACGTGTGCATGACACCTGCTATCGCAGGCCCAACTACGACGCGGGGCTGTTTGTTGAGGCGTTTGACGACGAGAATGCGCGCAAGGGCTATTGCCTCTACAAGATGGGCTGCAAGGGTCCGGTCACCTACAACGCCTGCTCAGTGGTGAAGTGGAATGAGGGCACCAGCTATCCGATCCAGTCAGGTCACGGCTGTATCGGCTGCAGCGAGGCGGGATTCTGGGACAACGGACCGTTCTACCAGCATCTGCCGTCGTTCCCTGGATTTGGCATTGAGAGTACGGCGGATACCGTCGGCTCGCTGGTAGGAATTGCCACCGTGGCTGGAGTGGCTGCACATGCAGTGGTCACAAACGTTCGCAAACGCAAAGTGATTGCAGAAGTACATGCAGAAGATCAACCAGAGGTGTGAGGAAATATGACACGCGTAGTTGTCGATCCTGTAACTCGTATTGAAGGGCACCTGCGGATTGAGGCAGTGGTCGAGAACGGCGTCATCACCGACGCCTACAGCGCTGGCACGATGGTGCGCGGGCTGGAAAAGATCCTGATTGGCCGCGACCCGCGCGACGCCTGGGCAATCTGCGAACGCGTCTGCGGCGTCTGCACCACGGTGCACGCGCTGACCAGCGTGCGCGCTGTGGAGAGCGCGCTGGGCATCGCCGTACCGCCGACAGCGGAGCTGATTCGCAACATCATGATGGCCACACAGTATGTGCAGGATCACGTGATCCACTTTTACCATCTGCACGCCCTGGACTGGGTAGACATTGTGAACGCCCTCAAGGCTGACCCGAAAAAGGCGGCCGAGCTGGCAGGTTCGTTCTCAAAATGGGACAAGAATACGCCCGCCTACTTCTCTGAAGTGCAGGACAAGATCAAGTCCTTCGCGGCGAATGGACTTGGGATTTTTGCCAACGGCTATTGGGGCCATCCTGCGTACAAGCTGCCGCCTGAGGTCAACCTGATCGCGGTAGCGCATTATCTCGATGCGTTGATGTGGCAGAAAGAGATAGTCAAGATTCACGCGGTGTTTGGCGGGAAGAATCCGCATCCGAACTATGTTGTGGGCGGCGTCCCGTGTTCGATCGACACCAATGAAGTCGCGGCAATCAATTCAGAACGCCTGAATCTGGTGGCGCGGCTGATCGATGAGGCGAGGGTGTTTGTCAACGAGGTTTACATCCCCGACGTACTCGCTGTGGCCTCGTTTTACAAGGATTGGGCGCAGTGGGGCGGCGGGTTGTCGAACTACATGAGCTATGGCGAGTTCCCGACCAAGGGCTATGCGCAAACAGAGGCCTTCAAGTATCCGCGCGGAGTGGTGCTCAACCGCGACCTGAGCACCGTGCATCCGGTGAATGCGACTGACTCGCAGGAGATCAAGGAGTACATTGCTCACTCCTGGTACAGCTACGACGGCGGCAACAATGCTGGTGTGCATCCCTGGGCGGGCGAGACGAAGCTCGACTACACGGGCCCTAAGCCTCCCTTTGAGACGCTTGAAGGATACGAGAAGTACTCGTTCCTGAAGACGCCCCGGTGGAAAGAGCAGGCGATGGAAGTTGGTCCGCTGGCGAGGCTGGTGGTGGCTTATGCGGCGGGACACACGGACGTGAAGGAGGTCGTGGGGCAGACGCTGGGCAAGCTGAATGTGCCGGTTGGAGCGCTTTTCTCAACACTTGGCCGCACGGCTGCGCGGGCGCTGGACGCTGAACTGGCGATGCACTGGCTGACAGAGTTCTTTGACGAGTTAATGGCTCGGGTCAAAATCAATGAGGTTTCAACTTTTAACGGTACGCTTTGGGAGCCAAAGACGTGGCCTGCATCGGCAGAGGGAGTCGGCCTGACCGAGGCTCCGCGCGGCGCGCTGGCGCACTGGATCAAGATTCGCGATGGGAAGATCGATAACTACCAACTGGTGGTGCCGACGACGTGGAACGGCTCACCGCGCGATGCGAAGCAGCAGCGTTCCTCCTTTGAGCAGGCGCTGATTGGCACTCCTGTAGCGAAGATCGATGAGCCGGTTGAGATTTTGCGCACCATCCATTCCTTTGACCCGTGCCTGGCCTGCGCTGTGCATTTGTACGATCCGCAGGGACGGCACCTCCACCAGGTTTCCTTCGAGTGACATTATGAGCTCTCCAGAGATTGGCCTAGGCATCGGTCGAGGGCGCAGGACGCCGCTGGACCATCAGCAACCGGTAGAGTACCGGCGCGTGTATGTGTGGGAATTGCCGGTACGCATCTACCACTGGATCAATGCGGTAGCGCTGGTGCTGCTGTGTGCGACCGGCTACCTGATCGGAGCGCCCACAAGCCCACTGTATGCAGCTGAGGCCTACCAGCAGTACTGGTTTGGGTGGGTGCGATTCCTGCATTTCACGGCGGCGTTTGTGTATGTGTTCAACTTCATGGCGCGGATTTATTGGGGATTTGTGGGCAACAAATACTCACATTGGACCGCTTTCTTTCCCTTGAAGCCAGCGCAGCGGCAGGAGATTGTGGATGTAATCAAGGCGGATGTACTTGAGACCAAGCTGCATGGGCCGATCTCGACGGGGCACAATTCTCTGGCCGGGCTGATTTACTTCTTCACGTTCCTGGCGTTTGTCTTCCAGACGATTACTGGTTTTGCCCTGTATTCCAGCATGAGTTCTTCGTGGCTACCGCGCATGTTTGTTTGGATCGTGCCGTTGATGGGAGGCGAATTCAGTGTGCGGTTCTGGCATCACCTGTTCCTGTGGTTCTTTGTCACGTTCGTCGTCGTTCATGTGTACCTCGCCTTTTATCACGACTATATTGAAGGGCGCGGCACGGTTTCGTCGATCATTGGTGGCTGGAAGTTTGAGCGGGAGAAGCGTGAGAAGTAAAAATGGAAAAACGTTGGTGCTGGGCCTGGGCAACATCCTGATGGGCGACGAGGGCGTCGGCGTGCATGTGGTGCGCGCTCTCGAAGCGCAGCCATTGCCGCCCCATGCGGAGTTGCTGGATGGCGGCACGGGTGGATTCATACTGCTCGAACCGATGCAGTGTGCCGACCGCGTTGTGCTGATTGACGCAGCGGCAGACGGTAACCCGATTGGTACGGTGACGCGGACGGTTCCTCGTTTTTCGCGGGATTATCCGCCGACCCTGACGGCGCATGACGTCGGGGTGAAGGACCTGCTGGATGTGTTTTACATGCTGGGCGGCGAGCATAACGTGGTGCTTTACGCGATCAGCATCGATCCGCATCAATCCATCACGATGAGTCTGTCGCCTGTCATCGCAGAGGCTGCGGCAGTTGCTGTCGAGCGGGTCAAGGCGGAGTTAACTGCTTCCGTTTGTTGAGATCGGTGTCATTCTGGACAATGTCTGATAAGAGAGCGGGAGGTGCCTTTTGGGTATTTCCCCATTTTGCGTGCTTTGGATGCTCGGGCGTCGGCGAGAGCGGGTGGTTTGGGTGCCAAGTCTATTGCGAGTGTACGCGGCAGGGTGTTAATTCTCGGCAAGGAAGTTGTGGACTGTTGCAGGGGAATTTGAGAAGCCTGGGTCTGACAATCCAGACGTGGGGCACACTCATTTCTTATTTCCAAGGCGAGGCCGCGCGAGCGCACTTCAAGGCTGAATTTGCCTGGGGTCACTCTGCCAGGGGTCAAGAAGAGACAGGCCAAGGCCGGAGAAGTCTCTGGTGTTGCGGGTGACGAGGGTGAGGTTGTGTTCGAGAGCGGTGGCGGCGATGAGGCCGTCAGCCGTGGAAATTGTGATTCCCTTGCGTCTGGCTTGAACCGTGAGTCGGCCCCAGCGGTCGGCAATCGCTGGCGTGACAGGCAGTAATTTTGCTGCGAACCATGCGGGCAGGCCCTTTGCGAACCATATCTCCAACTCGACTCGGCGTTTGCCCACGGGGAGATTTTCGATGCCCAGGCGAATTTCTCCAACCGTTATCACGCTCACGAATAGAGTCTCGGGATCGGCGCTTTCAAGCCACTCCCGGACTTCGAGGCACGGTGACTGATTCGAAAACTCTGAGATCACGTTGGTGTCGATCAGGTGGCCATTCACGGAAATCAGAACTCAGAATTCTACTGGGACTGGGTAGTCTTTGATGCGTTCAATTACGATCCCCGAGCCGCGCAGCGGGGACTCCATCAAGAAGTCAGCCAGATTTTGCTTTGGCTTCGTCTTGGCTGCGGGAGGCGGCACGGATTTCAAGGCGTGAAGGAGGACGGCTTCCACATCGGGGAAGGCGCCGGTGGCCATTTGCTGGCGGATCAGGGCTTCGATTTCTGGCTGGTGGATTTCGATGGTCATGGCTGCGCTCCTCCTTCACTTCAGTATGGGGATGGTGGGGTGGGGTGTCAATTGCGGCAGATGATTGGAGTTCTCTCTCGTCCTCTTTGCAAGCTCTGAATATGTTGTCAACATCGCCTCATGGGCTGAAGCCCCGTTGATTTTATTGGCGTTATCGGCACGACTGAAGTCGTGCTCTGATTACAAAGCGCTTGGAATTTGAGTTTTCAATGCATTCTAAGGCTAACTGTGCACCTCTTACTTCCACGTATGGGCGACCATCGGCAGGCCGGTGACGGGCCAGTGGCTGACCTGGGCGTTGGTGTTCGGTTCGACGGGAATCGGTGAGCCGGGGGCGGAGACTGCGATGTTCCAGCCGTCGAGGGTGATGAGCGGGGATTCGCCTTTGAGCGATGCGGTGGCTGCTTCGAGGGTGATGGAGCGGGATTCCCCGGGGACGAGCGAGACGTAGTTGTCGCTGGCGTAGACGGGCAGGACGCGCTGACTCTCAGACGCGTCTGGCTTGCTGGCACCGGGCTTGCTGCGTCGCAGTTGCAGGTGGGCCATGAGGGCGATCTGCTTTGACGGGTTATGCAAGGTGACGACGAAGTAGGCATTGCCGTCGCGGTCGAGCCGGGTGGCTTTCGCTTCGAGGGTTACTGGCTTCATTGACTCGAGAGCGAGCAGGTTGTCGGGCTCAGAGGTGCTGCCACGCCAGTAGAAATTCTCAGAAATGGGAGCCCCGGCGGAGTCTTTGAGCACCAGGCGGACGAAGTGGACCTGGGTGGAGAAGACTTTGCAGGCGGGGTCCCATCCATCGCAGAAGCCGCCAAAAGGGTCAGCTTGGCCGAGATTGATGGCAGAGGTGGCGGGGCCAGTGACGTCGAAGTCGTGTTCAAAGCCCAGGGTACCGTCGAGGGCGTAGATGGATTCGTGGACGGTCGCGCCTTTGAGGATTTCGGGGCGGTTGTTGATGACCTGGAGTTCGCCATTCGATTCGTTGAGCTGGACATGGACCATTTCGCCTGCCTTTTTCACGGCGAAGAGTGAGGCGTTGGGCTCAAGGTCGTAGTGGTAGAGCTGCCAGACAAAACTGGGCTGGGCGGGGGCGCTCATCCAGGTAATGACGGCGGTGGCGGGGTTGAAGAGCTTGGCGTTGCGCCCCTCATACATCGCCCGGTAGGCCTCGTAGTTGGCGAGCTGGCTCTTGCGGACGAAGTCGGCCATGTTGGCGAGCTTGCCATAACGATTCGCCAGCGTGGTGGGGTAGGTGTCGCCGGCTGAGGCTCCGCGGGCGAGGTCATGCTCAGCCCAGTCGTCGTTGATCTGCTCCCAATCCTTCTGGGGCATCATGCCCTGGAGGCTCTCGATGGTGGGGATGGAGGAGCTGCCGAGCTCGGTTTTGAAGGCTTCGGAGTAAGCGTAGTATTCGCGGGGGGTGCGCCAGCGGTAGGGGCCGCCGGAGTTGACGCCGTGGCCGGAGGTGGAGCTGGGCTGGTAGAGGCGGGTCGGTTCGAGCTCTGCCATGAGGATGCGGAGCTGGTCGTCGATTTCCTTGGGCGGAAAGCCCTCGTTGCGGGCGCACCAGACGGCGATGGAGGGATGGTTGCGGTAGCGCAGAATCTTGTCGCGTACATTGGCCATGTAGGTGGGCAGGTCGGTGGGGTTGGGGCCATCGGAGGGGTTGGGCTGGAAAAACTCGTCCCAGAGGAGGATGCCGTATTTGTCGGCGAGCTCGTAGAAATCTTCGCTGGTGGATTGACCGACCCAGTTGCGAATGAGGTTCATATTGGCGAGCTGATGGAGGCGAAATTCTGCATCGAGGCGCTCGCGGGAGAGGCGCTTGAGGCCTTCGTCGAGACCCCAGTCGCCGCCGCGGATGAAGATGCGGACGCCGTTGACGGAGATGGTGAGGTTTTCAGAGTCGGGGACGGTGTATTGAATCTTGCGGACGCCGACCTCGAGGGTCTGGCTGTCGGAGGTGGTGCTGCCGACTTCAAAGCTGAGCTTGAGGGGGTAGAGGTTTTGCGGGCCGTAGCCGTTGGGCCACCAGAGTTTGGGATTGAGGAGGTGGAGGGTGGGGAAGGCTTTGGGATCGAGGGTGATGGGGGTGGAGGCGTGGGGGGGGGAGGGTGACCTGCCGCTGGACGGAGATTTCGCCGAGTTTAGCTTTGAGGAGGCCGGTCTGGGGCTGGTCGGTGAGGTTCTGGAGTGTGGTGGAGATCGCGACGTCGGCGGAGTCGGTTTTGGGCAGCGGGAGATCGGTGGTCACGAGGGGGTCTTTGACGAGGACGGGGCCTGAAGTGGAGAGAAAGACCTTGGCCCAGATGCCGGAGTCGCGGTCGCGGATGCCAGGGAGCCAATCCCAGCCGATGGTGGAGAGGAAGGTGGGGCCGTCGATGGCGGTGATGCCGCCGTTGGTGACCATGCCGTCGGCGATGGTGTGTTCGTGAGGATCGCCGGGATGGGGCTGGGGGGTGATGAGGACGGCGATCTGGGCAGGTTTACCGGGGGTGACCTGCGAAGTGATGTCAAAGATGCCGCGCTTGAATGCTCCGCGCATGGTGCCGACTTGTGTGCCGTTGACCCAGACCTCGGCGGAGTAGTTGATGCCATCGAAGTTGAGCCAGGTGTGGCGGCCTTTAGACTCTGCGGGAACGATCGAGCTCGTGACGTACCAGTAAGAATTGCGGCTGAGGGAGTCGGGGATGCGGTTGGGGCGGTTGTTTTCGCCGTAGAGGGGCTCGGGGTAGACTCCGGCTTTGACCAGCGTGGTAAGCACGGTGCCGGGGACGACGGCCTGATACCAGCCGGCGGGTTTGAAGCCGGGGGTGGAGAGGGCTGCGCCGGATTCAGTGACCTTGGCGGCAAACTGCATTTGCCAGCCGCAGTCCAACACGATAACGGGACCGGAGCCATTGCCACAGCCGGAGGCAAGAGCGGACTGGGTCTGGGCTGAAGTGGCGGGAAGAGCGGCGAAGAGCAGGGAAAACAGAAGCGGCGTCAGCAGTTTCAAGCGCATTTGCAAGGAAAGGGTTCCTCTCGTGGTGGCGGGATGCTACGACTAATCTTAACTGCCCGCACCCGGCATGTGCAGCTACGCACTCAGGTAGACGCACAAAGGCCCGAAGCGGATGCTCCGGGCCTTTGTGGATTGGTGCTGAAGAAAGCAACTACTCGGCTGAGGTGCCTTCGACGAGCTTGGTGGTGGCGACGGTCCAGTTGGGGTCGCCGACCTTGAAGCGGGCGAAGCGGCGAACGGTGATGTTTTCACCGAGTTTGCCGACCTTTTGCGCGATCAGTTCCTTGATGGAGATGGACTGCTCCTTGATGAAGGGCTGCTCCAGGAGGCAGACTTCCTCGTAGAACTTGGCCATCTTGCCAACAACCATCTTTTCGGCGATCGCTTCCGGCTTGCCGCTGGCGATGGCCTGCGCCTTGTAAATTTCCTTCTCGCGGTCGAGATCTTCAGTGGTTACGTCTTCGGGACGCACGTAACGGGGGTCGCTAGCCGCGATGTGCATCGAGATGTCCTTGAGCAGGTTCTGGAAGTCATCGGTGCGGGCAACGAAGTCGCTCTCGCAGTTCACTTCAAGCAGGACGCCGATCTTGCCACCAGCATGGATGTACGTTCCGACCGCACCCTCGTTGGTGCTGCGTGAGGACTTCTTTGCCGCTGAGGCCATGCCCCGCTTGCGCAGAACCACAAAAGCGTCTTCGATATTGCCTTTGGACTCCTGCAACGCCTTCAAACAATCGCCCATGGGCGCGCCAGACTTCTCGCGCAGTTCCTTGACCAGACCCGCACCAATCTTTTCTGTCACCGTCGTCATCTCCACTCCGTTCGTTTTGCTTCAATCCTGATTTGATTCAATCTTGCGCTGAAAGTTTCTGACACAAGAAAAGCGTGGCGCTGAGAACCGGGCGGCCACGCTTCTTCTCATTGTGCGCCTTTGGGGGGCGCGGAAGATTACAGGGCTGTTTCAGCCGCCTCAGGTTCTGCATCAAGGGCTGAAACGACGCCTGGGGCCTTGCGAATTCCGCCGCCCAAAGCCGCTTCCAGATCAATTACATCGCCGACTTCGCCAATCTCTTCGCCTTCGCCGGTCACTTCCATGGTGATCAGTTCGGCGGGAACTTCTTCGACTACCTCAGCGAACGCCTTTTCACCGACCAGGTTCACGCCCTCGATTGCCGAATCGGAAATCTTGGAGGTGAAGAGGCGGATGGCGCGCAGGGCGTCGTCGTTGCCAGGAATCACGTAGTCAACCACCGTTGGGTCGCAATTGGTATCAACGACTGCAACCACCGGGATGCCGAGCTTGCGGGCTTCCGATACGGCGATGGCTTCATTGTTGGAGTCAACGATGAAGAGTGCATCGGGCAACCGCTTCATGTTCTTGATGCCGGCTAGGTTGGCCTGCAGATGCTTGCGCTCGCGCTCAAGCTTGATGACTTCCTTTTTGGTGAGCAGCTCGTAACGACCATCGGTGGCCATTTCGTCGAGTTCCTGAAGGCGCTTCACCGACTTCTGCACGGTGACCCAGTTGGTGAGGAGGCCGCCCAGCCAGCGCTGGTTGATGTACGGCATTCCGGCGCGGGTTGCTTCTTCGGCAACCGCATCCTGGGCCTGACGCTTGGTTCCGACGAAGAGCACCGTCTTGCCGCTGGCGCACAGGTCGGTCACATACTTGGACGCGTCCTTGAACATCTTGAGCGTCTTCTGCAGGTCGATGATGTAGATGCCGTTGCGCTCGCCGAAGATGTATTCCTTCATCTTGGGGTTCCAGCGCTTGGTCTGATGCCCGAAGTGCACACCGGCTTCGAGCAGTTCCTTCATGGTAATGGTTGCCAATGGAGCTCCTTATTGCGTTGCATCCGGGCTGGCGTTCGCCTTGTCCGGATTGAATCCTGCCTGAACGGATCAGGCTCGGAAGATTGAGAAACCAAGTGTGGAGTGTGAAGTGTGGAGTGTGAAAAACATCATCACACCTCGCACTCCACACTTCACACTGAAAACTATCTCTTCGAGAACTGGAAGCGAGCGCGAGCGCCCTTCTGTCCGTACTTTTTGCGTTCCTTCTGGCGCGCATCGCGGGTCAGGAGGTCTTCAGACTTGAGCAGCTTGCGCAGTTCGGGGTTGAAAACCACGAGAGCGCGGGCTGAACCCATCTTGACGGCATCGGCCTGGGCCGAAACGCCACCGCCCTTGACCGTGGTGACCACGTCAAAGGAGGAAAGCAGTTCAGTAAGTACCAGCGAGCGCTTGCCAGCCACTCGCTGAGCAGGGGTCACGAAGTACTCTTCGTAGCCTTTGCCATTGACCTTGATCTCACCCGTTCCGGGGCGCAGGAAAACACGGGCGATCGCCGACTTGCGGCGGCCCGTTCCGTAGTATTGAACCAAATCTGCCATGTGCTCTCTTCCGCGCCCTCTATGAGGGCTGCAACTGATTGCCGGAACAATCCCGGCGAAAACCTGGGTTATGCCAGAACTTCCGGCAACTGCGCTTCGTGAGGATGCTTGTCGCCCTTGTAGACCTTGAGCTTGGTGCCCATCTGGCGGCCCATCTTGGACTTGGGGAGCATGCCCCGGATTGCTTCTTCAATGATCTTTTCAGGACGGCGATTGAGAAGGCGCGTAAAAGACTCTTCGCGCAGACCGCCGGGGAAACCGGTGTAGCGGCGATAGAGCTTCTGCTGCGACTTGAGGCCGGTGAGCACGATCTTTTCTGCATTGATGACGATGACGTGATCGCCCATGTCAATGTAGGGGACGTACTTGGGGTTCAGCTTGCCGCTCAGTATGTCGGCAGCGTGGGTGGCCAGGCGGCCCAGGGTCTTGCCACTGGCGTCCACAACGAACCATTTGCGGTTGATTTCTTTCGCGCTCGGGATATAGGTCGACATCTCGCTCCTGCTTCTCACTTGGGCCAAAACATCTGGCAAAACTCGTTCGTACTGAGAAAAATCAGCACGATATGCCCACGCCAAACATGGCGGGGCTTAATCTGAAACCCACGGCTAAACAAATCTGTTCGCGTGAGGCCCTACCGGGCTCTTGATCCTCGTGGATGTGGTCTGAATGCAGCCGACCAGAATCCGCGAGGTGGATGTGCTCTGCCTTGAACGCTTGCCTGCACTCGAATCCGGATGACGAACCACACAGATTTTTTGGAGCACAAGCACAGCAGACGCAACACCGCGCAAGGACTTCAGAATACCCGAAAATGGGTGTGGAGTCAACGAAACTGAGGAACGACGTTGAAACCATTCAATGCGTGCTTCTGACAGGCAAACGTGCGGCCGGATCAATGACGTCGCTGCGAATTGGAAGTCGTGGAATTCAGGTGATGGCGCGGCGCTGAACCCTTAGCCGCACCGGCCCGTGAGGCCGTAGTGAAATCGAGGGCGCAATGGGGATCGGCCCTTTATCGCCAGCGAGCGGCAAAAGCTGCCAGTGCTGGGCGATGGTCGCGAGGGCGAGAACGCCCTCCATCCAGGCGAGGCCTTCGCCGATACATTGGCGATTCCCTGCTCCGAAAGGGAAATAGGCACCGCGGGGGCGGACGGCTTTGGCGGCGGTGGTGAATCGCTCCGGGTCAAAGCGGTCAGGGTCTGGCCACCAGCGCGGATCGCGATGGACAGCGTACTGCGGGGCAACGAGGATGGTTCCCTGGGCGATGGAGATGCCTCGATATTCGTAAGCTTCTGCGGCGGTGCGGGCGGTGACCCAGACGGGTGGGTAGAGGCGGAGGGCTTCGGCGAAGACTCTCTCGGCCAGGGGCAGGCGCGCGTAATCCTCTGCAGTGGCAGGGCGGTCGCCCAGGACGTCACGCGATTCGGCGGCAAGCTGCTCTTGAATTTCCGGGTGGTCGGCGAGCAGACGCAGGGCAAAGCTGAGGGCGTTGGCAGTGGTTTCGTGGCCGGCGAGCAGAACGGTAAGGCACTCGTCGCGGACCTGCTGGTCGGTCATCGTTGTGGCGGGTGCTGCGGATGGGGCCTCTTCGTCTACGGCGGCGAGGAGCATGCTGAGCAGGTCGCCGCGGTCGGTCGAGTCAGCGCGGCGCTCGCGAATCATGCGGTAGATGAGCTCATCGAGACCGGCGCGCCCGTCGCGAATGCGGCGCATGGCGGGCAGAGGCAGCCGGACGATGAGGTCGGGAAAAGGAAGAAAGGCGAGCGGCATGAAGCCCATGAAGGCTTCAACGGCGGCGGCAATTTTACCGACTTCCTGCTCAACATTGGTATCAAAGAGCGTTTTGCCGACGATCCGAAGGGCGAGCAGGAGCATTTCTGCGTGGACGTCAACGACAGAGCCGTCAGCCCAGCCCTGGGTCATTTGCCGGGTGAAGTGGGTGATGACCTGGCCGTAGGCAGCGATCCGCTGGCGGTGGAAGGCGGGCGCGGCCATGCGGCGCTGGCGCATGTGCAGGGGTTCTTCGCTTGTGAGCAGGCCCTCGCCCAGCACCATTTTTGAGCGCTGCATGACCATGTTGCGGTGATGGTGGGGCGCGTCGCGGACGAGCATTTCCTGCACCAGCACGGGGTGGTTGAACTGCAGGACGCGGACGCC
Organism: uncultured Acidobacteriota bacterium; assembly: GCA_903832055.1. GTDB lineage: Bacteria > Acidobacteriota > Terriglobia > Terriglobales > Acidobacteriaceae > Acidicapsa. The sequence continues at coordinate 440,943 of CAILAC010000002.1, forward strand.
GAGGGTTTCAAAGTAGACGAGGTCGCCGAACTGGCGGGCGTTTGACTCAAGAAAGCTGGCTGCGTTTTGGCGGAATACGTCACCGCGCAGCAGTCTAGGCCAGAAAGCGGGGCCGACTGGCTGGCGGGTGCCAGGCTTGAAGCGAATCTCGGGGGTGGCGCCGGGGTTTGTCAACGGCCTGATGATAGCGTGTTCCGACGCTGAAATCTGCGGAGATGCCATGGAATCTCAAGGAGAGATTCCATCGCATGCAAAAGCGGGAACCTATTCGCGCACGAGTTTGCGCTGGAGGGCTTCGAGGGTCTGGCCCTTGGTTTCGGGGTACATGAGCAACACCACGATGAACTGGACAATCGTCATCACGGCAAAGAATACAAAGGGAGCGCCACCCGACTTAGCCGCGAGGATGGGGAAGACAAGCGCGATGGCTGCGTTCATGATCCAGTGAGAACTGTTGCCGACGCTCTGGCCCTTGTTGCGGACAACGTTGGGGAAGACTTCGCCGATGTAGACCCAGATGACGGCTCCCTGCGAGACGGCAAAGAAGGCGATGTAGACAACCAGCAGCCAAAGCAGCGCGGCTTGATGAGATTGCGTCAGAAAGACATACGCCACGCCGCTGAGGCAGGCGGCACAGCCGGCAGCGCCGATGAGCAGCAGGGTTTTGCGGCCGAGCCGGTCAATCAACGTCATGCCAATAAGCGTGAAGACAAGATTTGTGGCGCCAATGGCGATGGCCTGCAGATCGCCGGAGAGCTGCGTGAATCCAGCCGACGCGAAGATGTTGTTGAGGTAGTAGAGGATGGCGTTGATGCCGGCGAGCTGATTGAATGCGCCGATGGTGATGGCGAGGAAGAGTGGATAGCGGTACTTCCACTGGAAGACGGGCTCATTGGCGACAGCGTGGCTCTCTTTGAGGGCTTGCTGAATGTCGGCGAGTTCGGCTTCGGGGTCAGGGTCGCCCATGAGTTTGAGCACTTCCATGGCCTCGTCGATGCGGGCTTTTGAGACGGACCAGCGCGGGCTGCGGGGAATGCCGAAGAGCAGGATGAGGAACAGGACGGCGGGCACGGCGGCAATGCCGAGTTGCACGCGCCATTCAGCATCACCCAAATGGAAGAGGCGGACGGCGAAGTTCGAAGCGTAGGCGAGAAGGATGCCGATGACGACGTTGATCTGAAACGTACCGACCATGCGACCGCGCCATTTGGCGGGTGCGAGTTCGGTGATGTAGACCGGCCCGAGAACGGAAGAAGCGCCGATGCCGAGGCCGCCGAGGAAGCGGAAGGCGAGCAGGGAGGGCCAGTTCCACGCCAGGGCACAGCCGAGGGCTGAGATCACATAAAAGATAGCCGTAATGCGCAGAATCTCGCGGCCACCGAACTTTTGCCCCAGGGAGCCCGCAAACATTGAGCCGACAACTGTACCGGCTACCGCGATGAAGACGGTGAATCCCTGCGTACGGTCGCTCAGGTGATAGAGCTTGGTGAGGGCATCGATTGCGCCCGCGATGACTGCTGTGTCAAAGCCAAAGAGGAGTCCGCCCAAGGCACCGCTGATGGTTGCCTTCATCAAATAGAAATTCGGTCGCATCCATTTCTCCGCTGGTTCTCTGCTTATTTCTTCGCATGGCTCTCCGCCAGCCACGTCTCCGCCGGTTCACGACCCGGTTGCAGGAACATCGGCCATCATACATGGAAATGCCGTGTTTCAAGCCGTTGAATCGAGAGGCAGCAGAGCGACGGCACGAACCGAAGGTGCAAGCCTGTTTACGAGGATGCAGGTTTCGGAAATGCCGGGGAGATTACCTTTGTTCACCCCCAAAAAGGGGGGGGTGGGGGTATTTTGCGCAAAATGAACGCCAACGTCCTTACTATGAATGACTTATGAGGTGGTTACCAGGTGTATTTTGTGCGTTTATTGTCACTCTTTGTGCTGCGCGTCGAGTCTGGTTACGCGAGGAAACTGTGCATGCAGGGGACGCCAACGGCAAACTTTTCCCTACTTTACGCCACGTGCAATTGATTGTACGCAAACGCTCAAAGTATGGAAACGCACAAAACAGCGTGGCATTGGCTGAAGCTGGAGCTCTTGTTATCAAGCATTTGCAGCCCGGATGATGCCGCGCACTTTTCAAAAGACCCAGACGACAATCTTCATGGGGAACACCTTGAGCCACGCCAGCAAAACCAGGTATGCCCCAAAGGAAATCAGCATTCAGTGAAACCCGCTGGGGTAAAATAGCCTGAGACTCATCGTCGCTCATGTGGGCCCGTAGTTTGGGAGTCCGGACGCGAATGGCGCGGGGTCTTGAAAGGAACTCTCCCATGAACACATCTGCTGCTTCATTCCCTTTCGCACGCGGGCTTTGCCGATCGCGTTTTCAGTTTTCTGGACGGCTTTTGCGCGGCATTGCGCTGGCAGGTTTTGGATTGACTGTTTCATCACTGGCGCTGGCCGACTCCATCACTCTGAAGAATGGCGACCATCTGACCGGAACTGTCACGCAACTGGCTGGAGGCAAATTGACCCTGACGACGAGCTATGCCGGGGCCGTGACCATCAGCTGGGACGAAGTGACGAACGTGAAGCTGGACAAGTCGCTTCTTTTGCCGACGGAAACCAAGAAGGGCAAGACGGTAGAGATTCACACCGAGGCGATTACCGCCATTGAGCGCACCAGCACTGGCTTTGTGGTGACTACGGCGCAGGGTCCGGAGCCGGTACCGGCGACTGGCCTGACGACGCTGCGCGATGCGGCGGCACAGCAGGCGTATGAAGCATCTCTGCGGCCGGGTTGGACACATGGATGGGCCGGTTCGACCAACGTGAGTTTTGCCCTGGCTTCGGGCAACAGCCAGACCACTTCGCTTGGTGCGGGCGTGAATGTGGCTCGCCCGACGCGCACCGACAAGACCTCACTTTACTACGCCACGATCTATTCGCATGACGGCATACTCAAGGCCACCACAGCGGAATCGAGCACGGGCGGTCTTCGCTACGACCATAATGTGAACCCCAAGCTGTTCACGTTTGCAACGGCTGACTTAGCCACCAACAAGCTGCAGTATCTTGACCTGCGCACGGTGCTGGGTGGCGGTTTTGGATGGCATGCGTATGCCAAGCCGATTCAACAGTTGGATGTGTTTGGCGGCGTGGTCTGGACTCATGAATCCTATGGGCAGGTGCCGATCAGCGTTACCGGCAATCCCAAGCCGACGCCTGCGTATACCAACAGCTTCGCGGCGCTTGACTTTGGCCAGCAGTATTCACGCAAGCTGGGCAAGACGAGCAGCTTTACGGAACAGGCGTATATCTTTCCGGATCTGAACGACACCAGCCAGTACCGGATGACCGGCAACGCCGCCTTGAATACGCGGATCAATTCGTTCCTGAGCTGGCAGACCGCCCTGAGTGAGACGTACGTTTCTCTGCCACCGGCGGGCACCAAGCACAATGACCTGATACTGACGACCGGGCTCGGTTTCAGCTTCAGCAAGAAGTAGCCTTTTGCCGGTAGCATCCTGCTCTGAAGGGGGTTGGCACGTGGCGCAATGCCGCTTGAGCCACCCCTTCAGAGCTTTTTTCACGATGCGGTCGATGGGCAATTGTGCAGACCTGTCGAGGCATGGCCGCAGACTGAGTTGATGACACCAAGCCAAGTAAAGCGATAAAGCTAGCCAAAACAACCCTCAAGCCTGTAGATTCTTCCGGTACACCTCTGCCTGGTTTTCCGGCTTCCTGAATTGTCTTGAGGAGAAATATCGCATGAACTGCCGCACGATTTCGTCGCTGACTCACCGCTTTGTGTTCGCCACATTGCTCCCGCTGGCCCTGGTTTTCACCGCATCTGTCGTTGCAAACGGGCAGCAGCCGGACTACCAGAACACCCAGCTCAGCCCCCAGGCCCGCGCCCATGACCTGGTAAGCCGCATGACTCTCGATGAGAAGGCGGCGCAGCTCGAAGATTGGGCGACGGCGATTCCGCGCCTTGGAATTCCCGATTACCAGACATGGAATGAATCGCTGCACGGTGTGGCGCGCGCGGGTTATGCGACGGTCTTTCCGCAGGCGATTGGCATGGCGGCGACGTGGGATCCGAAGATTGTGCACGCCATGGGCGACGTCATTTCCACCGAGGCGCGGGCGAAGTACAACCAGGCGCAGCGCGAAGGGAACCACCGCATTTTCTACGGGCTGACTTTCTGGTCGCCCAACATCAACATTTTTCGTGATCCGCGCTGGGGACGGGGCCAGGAAACCTACGGCGAAGACCCGTTTCTGACGGGCAAACTGGGCGTCGCGTTCATTACCGGCGTGCAGGGCGATGACCCGAGCCATCCCAAAGCGATGGCGACGAGCAAGCACTTTGCCGTGCACAGCGGCCCGGAATCGCAGCGCCACGGATTCAACGTGAATCCCAGCCCGCGCGACCTGGAAGAGACCTATCTGCCTGCCTTTCGCACAACCGTCATCGATGGCCATGTGGCCTCGGTGATGTGCGCGTACAACGCCATTGATAATGACGCTGCATGTGCGAACAAGAACCTGCTGACGGAGCATCTGCGCAAGGCGTGGGGCTTTCAGGGCTTTGTGGTTTCAGATTGCGGAGCCATCCAGGACGTGACCAACGGCCACCACAACGCGCCGGACATTCTGCACGCGTCGGTCATTTCGCTCGAAGCCGGTACGGATCTGTCATGCAGCATCTGGGCGCCGGGCTTCAACACGCTGGCAGATGCCGTGCGCCAGAAGGCGGTTTCTGAAGACCTGGTGACCCGCGCCGCTGAGCGTCTCTATACCGCGCGCTTTCAGCTTGGCCTCTTTGATGCGCCCGGCAGCAGCCCCTACGACAGCATCCCGTTCAGCGCCAATGACTCGGCGGCCAACCGCGCCGTGGCTCTCAAGGCAGCTGAAGAAGCGATTGTCCTGCTCAAGAACGATGGCACCCTGCCGCTCACCAAGGCCGCCAACATCGCGGTAGTCGGCCCCGAGGCTGACCTTATCTATGGCATCGAAGGCAACTACAACGGCGTTCCGCATCACCCGGTAGAGCCGGTGGACGGCATCACAGCCCAGTTCAAGAATGCGCAGATTCACTACGCCCAGGGCGCAACGCTTGCTGAGGGTTCGGGGGTACCGGTTCCGCGAACAGCCTTCAATGGCGGCGCGGGGTTGACCACGGAATACTTCGCCACCACCGATTGGACTGGTCGCCCGGTCGCCGTCGGCACAGACCACAACATTCAGGCGGAGTGGGGCGATTCGCTGCCGGTGCCTGAGATTCGCACGCACAACTACTCGGTGCGCTGGAGCGGCAAGCTCACAGTGCCGGCGGCTGGACACTATACCTTCTCGGTCGAACCGGCTGATTCCTTCCCGTATTCGCCCAAAGACAGCGTTCGCATCACGCTTGACGGCAAGGTGATTGCGGAGGGCAGTTTGCGCAAATCCAGCGACTCGCTGAATATGGGCAACTTCAAGTTTGCTCCGGGAGCGTCGCCCACGGCACCGCCGGTCATGAATGGCGGCGGAACGGTGGTGGTCTCGTATGACTTCGCCGATACCAATCCGCATGACTTCAAGCTGGAGTACAGCCACTCCGGCGACCAGGCTGGTGGAGGCGTCTACTTCAAGTGGCAGGCTCCGGCGCAGGCTCTGCTCGATGAGGCTGTTGCAGCCGCTAACAAGTCCGATGTTGTGGTGGTCTTCGTGGGTCTCGATGCTCAGCTTGAGGGCGAAGAGATGGACGTGAAGATTGACGGCTTTGCTGGCGGCGACCGCACCAAGATTGCGTTGCCTGCTTCCCAGGAAAAGCTCATTGAAGCCGTCGCGGCCACCGGCAAGCCCGTAGTTGTGGTGGTGCAGAGCGGCTCGGCAATTGCTTTGCCGTGGGCGCAGGAGCATGCTGCGGCGATTCTGGAAGCGTGGTACCCCGGCGTCGAGGGTGGCACAGCCATTGCCCGCACGCTTGCCGGGCTCAACAACCCAGCTGGCCGCCTGCCTGTCACCTTCTACAAGGGAGTGGAGGATTTGCCGGCGTTTACCGACTACGCGCTCAAGGGCCGCACCTACCGCTACTACACGGGCAAACCGGAGTGGGGCTTTGGATTTGGGCTGAGCTATTCCAAGTTCACCTACGGCCCTGTGAATCTGTCTTCAGCCTCGCTCAAAGCTGGCGAACCGCTTAGCGCCACGGTCAGCGTGACGAACGCGAGTGCTCTCGCTGGCGACGAGGTGGTTGAAGCCTATTTGAAGACGCCTCAGACCGGTGGCCCTATTCACTCGCTTGCGGCCTTTGAGCGGGTGCACCTGCAGGCTGGTGAAACCCGCGATGTCACGCTGCACTTCGATCCCCGCACGCTCTCCAGTGTGGACGAGAAGGGCGAGCGAGCGGTTCTGGCCGGCAAGTACACGCTGACGCTGGCGAGCACTCAACCGGATGAGACCAAAACCAAGTCGGAAACCAGCTTTACCGTAGTCGGGACGCAGCCGCTGCCTCGCTAGAGCAAAAAACAACTCCTGAGACCCCACCCATGTGCGCAGTGAATGCGACAAGAGTGGGGTCTCTTAACAGTTGTGAAATAAATTAAGCAACATTGTTATATCAATCACTCAAAAGAACTTCTCAAATCTTGGTACCTGAATCAAAATGCGGTACCCTAGGTTTTGTGAGTCGTAAAGGAAGCCGTACCACCGTATCCAGCAAACCAGACATTCGAACCGTAGCCGCTTTGGCCAAGGTTTCGATTGCTACAGTGTCGCGCACAATCAATTCTTCGCCGGCTGTCAGCGACAAGCTTGCTCAGCGCGTCTGGCAGGCGATTGAGCAGCTCAACTACTTCCCCAACACCCACGCGCGCAGCCTGGTCTCGGGCCGCAGCCGCATCTTTGGCATCATCGTCGAAAACATGACCAACCCATTCTTTCCTGAACTGATTTCCAGTTTTGAAGAGATTGCGGTCGCGAATGGCTACGAGATCCTTGTCAGCTCCACCAATATCAACTCGGCCAGCCAGCTGACCGGTTGCGTGCGCCGCATGCTGGAGCGCAAGGTTGAGGGCGTGGCCGTGCTGACCTTTGGCAGCGAAGAATCGGTGCTTGACCAGCTCGCCGTCCACAACATGCCGATCGTGCTGTGTGAATTCCACGTGGATGACCCGAAGATTTCGACCATCCTGCTCGACTATTCAGCTGGAATTCACGCGGCTGTAGCGCACCTCGTCAAGCTGGGCCATTCGCGCATCGGCTTTCTGGCTGGGCCGCACACTTTGCACTCAGCGATTACACGTCTTGAAGCCTTTCAGCAGACGATGGTTGAATCAAACCTCGAGGTGCACAAGAACTGGATTATCGAGTGCGACCACACACTCAAGGGCGGCGTTGCCGGGTTTGGCAAGCTGATGAACCTCGAATCGCGGCCTACGGCTCTGATCTGCTCCAACGACATGACGGCCATTGGCGTTTTGCGCGCGGTCTACATGGCGGGTCTGCGTGTGCCAGAGGACCTCTCGGTAATCGGCCTTGATGACATTGACTTTGCTGAATTCACCCTGCCTCCACTGACTACAATCCGCCTTTCACGGGTTGAGCTTGCCAGAGCGGCCTTCGACGCGCTGCTCTTCCAGGCTGAAAATTCGGCAAACCCGGCGGCACCGTCTGCTATCCAGCGTGAGTTTCTGGTCTCGACCACGCTTGTGGTACGCGGCTCGACCGCGCCTCCAGCCGAGGAAAAGAATCTGCAGGGCTGAAGCGCCGCTCTCGCGAGTGAACTGACCTCAGTTCCCCGAGCGCATCCCCGAGACCGTGTCGTGTGCGCGCCAGGCGGCGGCTTTGCGATCGGGAAAAGCTTCCGGGGTTCCAAACCGCACTACTGCTGAAAACCTTTCAACACCGAGCACCTGCAGCAGGTGGGGCAGGAACGGATCGTTGCCGAACCAGCACAGATCGCGCTCAGTGGCGCTGCCATGCGCCTCGTAGAAGACTGCGGCGGGTGTCACCGTCAATCCTCTTTTGATCGCCGGTTCAAACAGGGTTGAATGAAATCGTTGGACTTCGATGCCGTCTGTACTCGTGCCCTCGGGAAAGAAAAGCACCGGAACCCCGATGGCAAGCCGCTCGGAGATCGCCTGCGCTGTTTCCCAGGCACTTGCGCGGCTGGCTCGATCAACGAAGATCGTACCTCCCATACGCGCCAGTGAACCAAAGCCCGGCCAATCAGCGATTTCAATCTTGGAAACAAAGGCGCAGGGAACGGCCGCGCTCAGTATTGCAATATCCAGATAACTCAGATGGTTGGCGACGATGAGCGTAGGGCCGACAGGCAACCTGCCCTCGATGCGATAGTGAATTCCCATCGCCGGGAGCGTAATACGTCCGCAGAAATGCATCCACTGGGCCTTCTGCTGCGCCGTCACTTCCCTGCCCCGCAGTGCGGCCATCAGACGCAGTGCCTGAAAGTGCAGAAAGCAGAACAAAAGAGATAGCAACAGGACAAAGCCGCGGCGAACGGCCCGCAGACTCACCCGGCCAGCGGAGCCAGGAACCGGTTCCGCGCAGACGACGTAATCGCGCGCAGATCAAGAAGTGTCAGGAAGTCGATGGTGCCAAATTCCTTGTCCCAGGCCGGCGCACTGCAGATGCGCGCCCCGATTGCCAGATAAGTCTTCAGGAGCTTGGGTGCCTTGGTGGGGACGGCATCCGGCTCTGTAACCTGCTCTTCTCCCTCGCCCGGGCAGACAAAACCCGTCATGGGGTGTGTCTCAAATTCATGAGACGCGCGGTACTGGCCGAGCTGGGCGTACATCTCCCAGCCCTCCCGCGGATCCACGGAATTGAGCGACGAGCAACCGATCAGGTAGCGCAACTGCATATCGGTAGCATACTGCGCAATGCCGCGCCAGAGCAGGGTCAGCACTTCGGGGGTGCGATGTTCGCGATCGATGGCGGCCCGGCCCAGCTCCAGAATTTCGCCGCGCATGGCCTCGTAGGGCGAAAAATCAAATTCCTGTTCAGAGTAGTAGCCCAGATTGTGCGCAGCCGTCACACCGGACTGCATCCGGTATGTGCCCACGATACGGCGGGCTGAACCGGTCTCAGCCTGCTTGTCTTCGACGATCAGGTGTTCGCAAAAGAGGTCGAAGTGGTCGGTATCGAGGCCGGTTTCGTAAGATGCCTCAAGCCCCTTGCCCAGCTCAATATTGAATACCTTGAAGCGCAACCGGCAAACGGCGTCGCGGTCGGCAACAGTCTCAGCAAGGCGCAGTCGGTAGCGGCCGACCTCGGCATGGATGCGGGGACGCGCAGCCCGTAGAGGAACGGCGACGCGCAACTCCGGCGTCGAGACATTCCCGGCAGCCCCGGCAACAACCCCGCCACCCGAAAGAGAAACATCCCAAAGCGGCGAAACAGCCACCGCCATCCTGGAAGGAACCTGCAATCTTGTCTGAGATTTCACTGGACGATTATGGCAAGAACTTTGCTAAAGGATGGTGAACCCTGTGCGAACGGAGTGCAAATTGTTGGGTTCTGCGCCGGGTAGATGCGCGAGACTGGCCCTAGACCAGGCCCCCGGCAATCGAAGGGATCACCAGCACTTCATCGCCATCCTGAAAGGCGTAGCCCTCGTTGCCGAGGAAGCGGATGTCTTCTTCGTTGACGTAGAAGTTGATGAATTTGCGCACCTGGCCGTCTTCTCCGCGCAGGTGCTGGCGGAGTGCGGGGAAACGGGCTTCCATGTCTTTGACCAGCTCGGGCAGATTGGCGGCGGTGCTTTCGATTTCGCGAACGTTGTTGGTGTGCTTTTGAAACGCGTTGGGCAATAGAACCTTAATCGGCATAGACCGCTCCCGCCAGGCTCAGTGCCCGACCATTCTCAAGTTTATCCTGCTGCTCTATATAGGCTGCAAAGTCTGCCATGCGGGGCCGCACGGCTTCGTGCGCCTCGTAGGCGCCTTGCAGCACGTCGGTGGTTTTAAGGCCGTTGCCGGTGATGCAGCTGACGGTCAGTTCGTCTGCCTTGATGCGGCCGCTGGCGTAGAGGCGGGCGGTGACAGCGGTGGTGACGCCGCCGGCTGTTTCGGTGAAGACGCCCTCGGTCTCGGCGAGCTCCTGAATGCCGGAGACGATCTCAACGTCTGAAACATCCTCAGCCCAGCCGCCGGAGTCGCGAATGGCGCGAATCGCATAGGGACCATCAGCGGGGTTGCCGATCGCCAGCGAACGCGCAATGGTGTTGGGGCGCTGCGGCTCAATGCCGTCTGCACCGTTGCGCACGGCGGTGGTGATCGGCGAACAGCCGGTGGCCTGCGCGCCAAAGAACTTCACAGGCTTGTCGGCGACGAGACCGAGGGCGACGAGTTCCTTGAACGCCTTGCGAATCTTGGTGATGAGCGAGCCGCCGGCCATGGGCACGACGACGTTATCAGGCAGACGCCAGCCGAGCTGCTCGGCGATTTCAAAGCCGACCGACTTCGAACCCTCGGCGTAGTAGGGGCGCAGGTTTACGTTGACAAAGCCCCAATTGTACTTCTCTGCAATCTGCGAGCAGAGGCGGTTGCAGTGGTCGTAGTTGCCGTCAATGCGAATCAGGTTTGCGCCGTAGACCTGGGTATTGAGGATCTTGGCTGGTTCCAGATCGCCGGGAACGAGGATGTAGGTCTTCAGGCCGAGGCGGGCGGCTCCGGCGGCGACCGCGTTGGCGAGATTGCCGGTAGATGAGCAGCCGACGGTGTCGAATCCGAACGAAACGGCGTTGGCGAGGGCAACAGCAACGACGCGATCTTTGAAGCTGAGGGTGGGCAGGCAGACGGCGTCATTTTTGATGTAGAGGTTTTTTGCGCCAATGCGGGCACCGAGCCGGGGAGCTTCCATCAACGGCGTCAGGCCGGTCGGCGTCGTGGGAATGTAGCTGTCGGCAACCGGGAGCAGCGCACGGTAGCGCCATATGTTCAACGGGCCGCTCTGGATGGCGTCGCGCGTGAAGCGGCTGCGGGCGTAGTCCAGGTCAAAATCTACTTCCAGGGGAGAAAAACAGTCGTCACAGATCGAAAGGGGCTGATTCCCATAGCTCTTGCCGCACTCCCGACATCGCAATTCGTAAGCCGTCGTCACAGTTCCCTCGCAGTATGCGAGAGCAGTTGGAAAACGAGTACGCCTAAACCGACTCCATTTGGAGTGAACTGAGAGGATTCTGTCTGCAAAAACGCCCCGGACCCCAGGTCCAGAAGCATTTTTCGAATCTCATGTCCCCCGTTGCCGGGCGAGAGTTGACACCGTGATCCAGAATTGCTCCGGCCGGTTGTCGTGGCGTCAAAGGGCTCGTCCCTCAACCACTCTTCATGAAATCCAGGCTCGACCCCGTCAGGACCGAACCAGAATATATATCTGGTATAGCAGAGCTTGCTTGCCAACGCAACATCACGTACAGCGAACGGCGCCATTGAGACTTTCAAAGGCGCCGTTGGGTGGTTAAAAAGGATCGCGAGCTAGTTGGTATATAGCCGGACGTAATCGACCTGCACCTCAGAGGGAAAGACCGTCGTTCCATCGGGCGCGCCTGGCCAACTGCCGCCAACGGCGAGGTTGAGAATCACGAACTGCGGCCCAGCCTCAAAAGGCCAGGTGCCCGTCTGCGAACTGGCTGGAAAGGTAGCGTAGACGTTGGTCGGGTCGTCGATGTAGTAGTCGACCTCGCCCTTCTTCCAGATCATGCCGTAGGTATGCCAGTCGGTTGCCGAGAAGCCCGCCGGGTGGTACTGTGTGCCACCGTTCATACCTGTGCCGTGGATTGAACCCTGCGTCCAGTCAAAGCCCTCGTTCTGGGGATTGCTGCCGTTGATGTGCTCCATCACGTCGAGTTCGCCGCAAGCAGGCCAGTTGACGGTGGCAATGTTATTGCCGAGCAGCCAGAAGGCGGGCCACATGCCCTGCGACTCCGGCAGCTTCATCTTTGCCTCAAGCCGCCCGTATTGGAAGCTGAACAGCCCTTGCGTTTTCATGCGAGCCGAGGTGTACACGCCCGCCGAGGGCTTGCGCGCCACAATGTGCAGCACCCCGTCGGTGCCGATGTAGGCGTTGGGATTGGCCGGGTCGCAGGGCGAAGACGCCGAACCTGCGGCGCAGTAGTTTTCCTTCTCGTTGTTACCAAAGCCGCTGTTGCCGGTGTCATAGCCCCAGGTCGCCGCATCAGGCAACTGGTTGCTTCCGGTTGCGTTGGCAAATTCGTCGCTCCAGACCAGCGTCGCTGAGGGCACGTTGGCGGTAATCGTCTGGCTGCTGACCGCGCTGTCAGTGTCGCCAGAAAGGGTCGCGTAGACCTTGAGTGTGGCGTTGGCAGTGACCAGGAACGGAGCAAGATACTGCGTGGATGATTTGCTCGGCGTCGTGCCATCGAGCGTGTAATAGATGCTCGCGCCGGAGGTCGTCGTCGAAAGACTTACGATCTGTGCGCCATTCTGGGCCGCCTTCGTCACCGCGGCAGGCGTCGCTACCTGGGTCTGGGTGGGCGGAGTCACAGTGGCTGAGCCACTGCCGCCACAACCGAGCAGAAATGATGAGAATAAAAGCGATAAACAAGCCAAACGATATCCAGCAGCCATACGGGATTCTCCTCTTGCAGCGTGCCATTTTCAGGAACCTGCAATGAACCGTTTTAGCACCGCAGTTAGAAGGGCGTCAAACATCGTGTTTTCATACATTTATCCCCTATTGAAAAGACGAACGGCCGGGAGTGGATCACCCCGGCCGTTCGAAGGAGGTCGCATGACTTTTCGTCATCGCCTATGGATAAGTCTTGCTGAAACACGGGAAATTATCGGCAAATATTGCTTAGAAACTTTTGCGGACCCAACCTAGCTGTTTTAGCTATCCAAAGCAACTTCGTCTGCGGTCGCAGGAAAATACTGCCGATAGGCCAGAAGTACGCGCTCGCTTTTAGAAGCAGTCACTGCACCATAGACCCTGGCTCGCATCCCTTCTGACTGGTAGACACGGCTGATCGCTTCCAGGGCTGAAGCTGCCTGACGTGCGTCGTTTTCAATCATTCCTAGAAGAAATTCCAATCCCTCTTCAAGTCTGGTAAGCGCAATCGCGTTATCGAGCACCGAAGCAAACCACACATCAGCGGCTTTGCGGCGTCGGGTTACCAACGTTGCCAGAGCCGCCGGGTCATGCGTCTCGGCCAATGCAAACGCCGCCTCTGCCGCTGCCTCTTCTCCATCATCAAGACAGTCAGCGACCAGCCGGATCGTACCCGACTTATCGACAGAGTCCATCCCCAGCAGAGCAGAGAAGCAGGCGCCAAGAACTTCTGGTTCTTCTTTGCGAAGGAGAATCCCCAGCTTCAGGATCAAGGCCGCGCTGACTCCGCCGACCTGGCCAAGTGCGCGCGCAGCTTCCATGCGTACAGTCTTGTCCAGATCAACCAAAGGCTCCAGCAGGATATTAAGCAGATCGAAGTCTTTCAGTCCCTCGCAATCGACCAGTGCATGCGTGCAGGTTGCCCTCAATGCGCCTGCCGTATCCGATTGCCCACCCCAGACTGGCTCCTCCTGATGGTGGCGCAGGCCGCGCAGGTAGACTTCAGCGTCGCGACACTCCAACTTGACCAACGTCTTGGCCAGTGCATTCTTGGCCCAGCACTGCGGATCAGTCTTCACTGGATCGATAAAGAAGCGGTTGAAGGCCGTCAGCACCTGAGGCAGCAGACTTACAAGCGAATGATCTGCGATTATCCGCGCGGCTTTCGCGACCAGATAGTTATTCTCTTTACCCAAGGCGGCGTGCAGGCGTTGAATTCCGGCGTCGTCCGGGATTTTTCCGCTCATGGCCTCCAACTGAGCCAATTCCCGCTCAAACGTGCGATTGACAGGCATACGACTCCCGATTCGGCTCGTTGCCGCACTCGCCATCGACGATTTCATTCCTTCCCCCCTGAGTGACTGAGGCCCCCGCCTCATGCCACAAAGTACTTCGCCTGCGGATGATGCACCAGAATTGCGTTTGTACTCTGCTCTGGTTCCAGGTGGTAGCCCTCAGTCAATCGCACTCCAATTGACTTTTCGGGCTCAAGCAGTCTAAATATCTTCGCCTGGTCCTCGAGGTTCGGACAGGCTGGATATCCAAAAGAGTAACGCGAACCTTGGTACTTCTGGTGAAAAAGATCGGTTACTTTTGCAGAATCTGCTCCGGCAATTCCCAAAAGCTGTCTTGCCTGTTTGTGAACGTACTCGGCAAGAGCCTCTGCCGTCTCCACTGAAAGTCCATGCAAGTATAAATACCGAGTGAAATCCCCCGCTTCAAACAACTTCTGTGTTTCTAGTGATGCCTGATCGCCGATTGTGACAATCGTGAATCCAATTACGTCTCTTTTTTCTGCACTATCGCTTCGAAGCGGTTCAAAATAGTCTGCAATCGAGAGCCGCCGCCCCTGAGCCTGCCGTGGAAAGGTAAATCTTTCAATTTCCCGGTCCTGCTCCATAGGGTCATAGACAATCACGTCGTTGCCCTGGCTATTGCAGGGATAGAACCCGATGACCGACTTGGGATGAAAGCACCCGGCTGCTTTTACTTCTTCCTTCAGGTGCTCGAGGATAGGCCGATACTTTTCCTCTACGATGCGCAGATAGTCCCCCTGAGCCGCTGTCTTTAGCTGCCACTGATTCTTGAAGAGCGCCGTCTCATTCAAATAAGGGAACAGATCTTCAAGTCGGTAGTCTGTATAAATTCGCGCACCCCAGTATGCAGGCACCGGAATCTTCGTCGCAGATTCAATCGCGGGCGAGCGGCCTGCGGCCGTCAGTTCGACTGACTCCAGCTCCAGCGAAGCTCCCTTACCTTTGGCATAGATTTTTACCGTCTTGCCTTCGGTGATGCGCGCCTCGCGCACGGCCCCATCGCTACTGGTGAGATCGGCAATGATGTGCAGCCCGGCAAAAGCGTCTTCTGCATAGTAGACAGGTCCGGCGTACTCCTGACGCAGGTCCTCTTCTACGTATTTGCGGGTCAGGGCTGCGCCGCCACAAATCACCGGAATCTCAAGGCCCAGCCGCTCCAGATCCTGCAGCACGTACTTCATCTCCAAAGTCGATTTGACGAGCAACCCACTCAATCCGATAGCATCGGTCGCATTTTCCCGCGCCGCGTGCACGATCACATCCGAGGGCTGCTTGATGCCGAGGTTGATAACCCGGTAACCGTTGTTGGTCAAGATGATATCCACCAGATTTTTGCCGATGTCGTGGACGTCGCCTTGGACGGTGGCCAGCACCATGGTTCCCTTGCCGCCGCCATCCGCCTTCTCCATCTTTGGCTCAAGATAGGCAACCGCAGCTTTCATCACGGCCGCCGAATCCAGTACCGAAGGCAGTTGCATCTTGCGCGAACCGAATAACTCGCCCACCGTCTTCATCGCATCCAGCAGCACGTCATTGATCAGTTGCAGAGGCGTGTAAGTCGCGAGCGCCGCCTCCAGAGCCTCATCAAGCGACTGCTTGTTTTCGCCCAGGCCGATCGTTCGTTCGCCGCGAATGACGAGTTGCTTGAGGCGGTCTTCGATGCTCAGGTTTTCTACTTCAACGACATCTTCCTGCACCGAGCCTTTGGTCAGGCTGGTGAAGTAGGCCATGTACGCCTGGAGAGGATCCGATTTTGCTTCGTCGGGGCCCCAGTCCTGGAAGATCAGTTTCCGCGCCAGTTCCACTTCCTTCGCGGGAATCTTGTACAGCGGATAGATCCGTGAGTAATTCACAATCGCCGTATCCAGACCGCGATCCACGGCTTCCTTCAAAAACACCGAATTCAGCACCCGCCGCGCATAGGCATTCAAGCCAAACGAAACATTGGATACGCCGAGAACAGTCTTGCACTCCGGCAGCTCCAGCTTGATGCGCCTGACGGCTTCGAGCGTCTCAATGGCCGCCGAGCGGTAATCCTCCTGCCCGGTCGAAATCGGCAGAGTCAGCGGGTCAAAGATCAGGTCCTGCGGGCGCAGGCCGTAGCGATGGACGGCCATATCGTGGATGCGGTGGGCGATGGCGACCTTCTTGTCGGCGGTGAGGGCCATGCCGGCTTCGTCGATGGTGAGCGCAATGACCGCTGCGCCGTAGCGACGCGCCATGGGCAAAACCTTGCTGGTGCGCTTTTCACCGTCTTCAAGATTGATGGAGTTGATAATCGGCTTGCCCGGGATGCGCTTCAACGCCTCTTCAATCACCTCCGACTCAGTCGAATCCACCACAATTGGTGCCAGCACGCGCGTGGCGATCTTTTCGAGCACCGCGTTCATGTAGGCCTGCTCGTCTTCGCCGACAATCGCGCAGCACAGGTCAAGCATCTGCGAACCCTCACCGACCAGCCGCTTGGCCAGCGTGAGAATTCCGTCGTAATCCTGCTCGCGCACCATGTTGCGGAAGTGCTCGAGGCGCGTCGTGGTGTTCATTTCCTCGGCGATAACGACGGGCTGTCCATCCATCTCCAGCGGCACGGCGGCAAAGGCGCTCGCCACGACGGACTGCGGCTTGTTGTTGCGGACCAGCGGCGTCAGGCCGTGGACCGCCTCGGCGACGGCGCGCAAATGCTCCGGAGTCGTTCCGCAGCAGCCGCCGACGACGCTGACACCGTATTCGGTCACAAACCGACGCTGATGGGCGGCCAGTTCGGCCGGGGTCAGCTTGTAGACGGCGCGACCTCCCTCGTTCTGCGGCAGGCCTGCGTTTGGTAACACAGAGATCGGGAGCGTCGAATTCTGGCAGAGAAAGCGGACCGCGTCGTTCATTTCCTCGGGTCCGGTAGCACAGTTGAGGCCTATGACATCGGGCTGAAATGCCTCAAGCACGGCCAAAGCCGCGCCGATTTCAGAGCCCAGAAGCATGGTGCCAGTGGCCTCAAGGGTTACTTGCACCTGCAGCGCGACACGACGGCCACCGCGCGCAACCTCAGCGTTGATCGCGTCCTGGCAGGCAGCCATCGCGATGCGGGCCTGCAGCAGGTCCTGGCAGGTTTCGATGAGCAGAATGTCAACGCCGCCCTCGATCAGGGCAGAGGCCTGCTCCCGATAGCTCGCCGCCATCGCGTCATAGCCAATGTGCCCCAGCGAAGGCAGCTTGGTCGTCGGCCCCATCGAACCGGCGACAAAGCGCGGCTTTTCTGGCGTCGAATAAGCATCTGCCACTTCGCGAGCCAATCGCGCGGCAGCGACATTCAATTCGTGGGCGCGGTCTTCCAGCTCGTATTCAGCCAGCACAATGCTCGCGGAACCAAAGCTGTCGGTCTCGAGCACATCGCAGCCAGCCTCAAGAAAGGCCGCATGCACCTGACGAATCACGTCAGGCCGCGAGAGTACGAGAATTTCGTTGCACCCCTCTTTGCCCCAGAAATCTTCAAGCGTCAGCGCATGTTTTTGTAGAGTTGTGCCCATCGCGCCGTCATAGACGAGCACGCGATCCTTAAGAAGTGAAAGAAAATCCGCCAAGACAAACGACCTCAGAACCGCTGAAGAGACAAACGGCTAACTATTCAGAATAAACAACTCTACGAAAGCAGACAGAAATCACTCTGAACCTGCGCCGCCGTTTTTGAATCAATCGCGGCTTCGTCAGCGAATTGAGACCAGTTCCTCACTGCGTCACGGACGCGCTGCAACAGATCCTTTGGCCGGCGCACTCCAAAGCGATCGGCCACCGCCAACAGGTCTTCCACCTCAATTGCAGAAAACTTGCCGTTGACGCTCATCAGGTGCTGGTAGGTCCACGCGCCTCTGGGATTGTAAGCATGCGTGATGTCGTACGCCGGAGCCAGTTCCCACGCAGCGCCTCGCTTCATGCGAAAGCTGAAGTTCTTCGTATGGTCATCGCAGTTCCGCGCCATCACATTCAACGCCATCCGCAAAAATGCCTGTCGAAATGCCTCATCGTCCAGTTCTAGTCGCTGAAGCACCATAAACAGCTGGTTGTAGCTGTGCGTTGCCCGCTGTTTGAAGTCAAGATGATCCATTGCACAGAGTGTCTGCAAATGATGCTTCACCGTCCTGCCGTCGACCACGTCGCGGTCAAAGCGTCGCGTCATGAAGTGGGCGCGGCCGTTCTCCTCAAGCAGCCGGCAAGGCTCCATGATGATGCCTGCTGCCAAAGCCATCCGGTGATAGGCATACTCGATCCGCCCATACTCCTCGCCTGTCCCCAGTTCCGCATCCCGGCCCATGCCGTCAAACTTCAGCAGCCAATGCTCAAACCCGCCCGCAGCATCGAACTGCCCGCTGCGTATCTGGTCGGTCCTGGGATTCCAGGCAATGACCGCTTTGGCCCGCGCACCGCCTGCCGAGGTGCCCACGCGAATAATGTTCGCCAGGGCAGCCTGCGCCTGCGTCGATTCTTCCGAAGTCCCGTTGAGATGGATGCTGCCCGTGACCAGCCTGCGCGCTTCCTCCACCAGAGCCTGCATCGCAAGCGGAGCTTCGCTCTCCCGGTGCGAACCCTGCGCCGGACGAAATTCCAGTGCGCCCATCCCTCGCTTACCCATGTACGCCAGGCGGTCGAGTGCCGTAATTGCGCTCTTTTTCACGCCGCGCTGTGCCATCCAGGCGTCAATCAGCGCATTGCCAAAGTCGTCTGGCAGGGCATCTGCCACCATTGCCGGCAGACCATGAAACGTCGACTTGGGCAGCTCAGGAAAGGCAAAAACAGGTTGCCGGCTTTTCACCGGCATCGCCAGCGGAGCCAGCTCCTGCCAGCCGCGCTTCCATGCAGGGTCGTAGGCAAACACGTAACAGCCCAGACGGGCGTCCTCCGCCAGCGCCCCGACAAAC
Source organism: uncultured Acidobacteriota bacterium (assembly GCA_903832055.1). Classification (GTDB taxonomy): domain Bacteria; phylum Acidobacteriota; class Terriglobia; order Terriglobales; family Acidobacteriaceae; genus Acidicapsa. Next base: position 459,745 of record CAILAC010000002.1, read on the forward strand.
TGGTCCCAGAGATGAACCTCCAGCAACTTCGTGGGCATCAGCCGCGCTCCTCACCGCGCTTGCGGCGAATCCGCTGCGGGAGTCGCGCCCCTCGCATCAGGGTCAGCGGATTTACCGACGGCTCCGGCACCAGCAGGTCCAGCACATCCAGGCCGTCAAGCGCCCTGAGCGTTCTCAGCAGGGTTTCTACGGTCGAGCCGCGCCCACCTTCCAGATTCCGCAACGCCTTCTCCGAGATGCCGGCCCTCTCCGCCGTCGTCACCTGGTCCATCTCCCGTGAAAGGCGCAGACGACGTATCCGCTCCCCCAGCGCCTCTTGCAGTTCTGCATCCACGCGCTCAATTACTTTGTCCATACCGGCTTAATTGTACCAGTAAACATAAATTTTATCAATAATAAGCATAATTAAGCCGCTTAAGAATTTTTATTTTTTTTATTTAATCGGTATTTTTATGCCTTTTATTAGGAATTTTATGGTTAATAGGCATATATTTACCACTTACGAACTTGCTCCCAACTAATCCTTGGAGGGGCTGAAAATAAATTCCCCCAGGAATTACGCCGATATGGGGGATTGCCTTCCCTGTGCCGATGCCCGATGAATTGCATCGGCACGCGGCGGAATTGAATATCAGCCTACAGGCGGTGATCAAAAAACTGCTGCGGAAGGCACTGGACCAGCATTCCATGGCCGGCAAGACTCACTGAGCAGGCAGACCATCGGGCTTCACTTATGACAAGATTGAGCGTGCGACACGCAATTCCATGGCTGCTGGTGGTCTTCCGGGCGCTACTCGCGCCGCTGATGTTCGCTGCTGTGCTCACGATTGCAGAGCCGCAGCCCTGGCTGGGAGCCATGATTGTTTCCGGCTTTCTCTCGGACGTATACGACGGCATTCTCGCCCGTCGCTGGGGCACGGAGACGGCGTCGCTGCGCGTTGCAGACTCAATCGCCGATACAGTTTTCTACCTGGGAGTGCTCGCTGCAATCATCCTGCGCCACTGGCCCGTGCTTCGAGAGCGCATCTGGTTGTTGGGCGCACTGCTGGCCCTTGAAGCCCTGCGCATGGCATTCGATTGGATGAAATACCGGCGAATGGCGAGTTACCACTCCTACGCTGCGAAGCTTTGGGGAGTACTGCTGGCGACAGCAACGGTGGCGCTGCTTTGCTTTGACCGCGGATATTGGCTGTTGACTGTGGCGCTGTGCTGGGGAATTGTATGCGACCTGGAGGGGCTATTGATGTCGGCCCTTTTGCCCCGTTGGACGCACGACGTCAAAACACTTCGCCGCGCAATCCAGATTCGAAGAGAGTTGCTGGCAGAGAGCGTCCGCTAGACTACTTCCCCGTCAGCGCGGCTACCGGCACGAGCATGTTTTCCTTGCGCATGACGAGGCTGGTGGCGTTGAGGGTGGCGAGCTCGAAGCCGTGGCCGTGGGTGATGGCGTCTGTGGGGCAGGCCTCGACGCAGTAGCCGCAGAAGATGCAGCGGTTGTAGTCGATGTTGTAGGTCTTGGCGTAGCGCTCGCTGGAGGAGATACGCACTTCGGCCGTGTTCTCGGCTGCTTCGATGAAGATGCAGTTTGAGGGGCAGGCGGCGGCGCAGAGGAAGCAGGCGACGCATTTTTCCAAGCCATTTTCGTCGCGCTGCAGCTCGTGGGCTCCGCGATAGCGCTGTTCGAATTTGGCTCCCTTGAGCGGCCCTGGGCCGTCGGGATAGTTTTCTACCTGCGTCGGCTCCAGCATCTCCCCGAAGGTGATGCTCATGCCCTTGGCAATTGCCGCGATGTTGCGCACGATCGACATAGGGCCAGTATACGATGGAATCCGAGAGGCTTTCACCATGCTGAAGAGGATTTCCGTTGCCGTTTTCCTGTTTACGTTCCCGTTGATCGTCGCGTCAACAACTGCAACCGCGCAGGCGCCCGAGCCAATGGGCGGAATGAAGATGGATCACGCGATGGGGGGCCAGGCGGCCAAGCCGATGGGCCCAGCCAGCCCTCTCAAAATAAGCTATGAAGGCAAGTCCGCAGAGTGGACGCCGACAGCGCTTACTGCCCTGCCTCACACCAGCATCACGGTTTTCAATGAGCATGCAAAAGCCAACCAGACGTATTCCGGAGTTCCGCTGATCGCCTTGCTGGGCCGCCTTGGCCTGCCGGAAAAGCCTCACGGAGGTGCGGATCTGCACCTGTACCTGGTGGCGGAGGGAGCTGATGGATACGGTGTGGTCTATTCTTATGCGGAAATCGCACCGAGCGTTCACGACGCGACGGTGCTGGTCGCCGACACTCTCGACGGCAAGCCTCTAGGCGAGAGCGGCCCCTTCCAACTGGTAGCTACCGGTGAAAAGCACCCCGGCCGCTGGGTACGCAATCTGGCAGCGATTCGGGTGATGACAGCGCAGTAGGCCCGGCGCTACTTCTTTACTTCAGCGGGTTTGGGGGCAGGTGGACGCGCTCCGGGCGGAGTTGCGCGGCCGTGATTATTGGCTGGCGGCGTGGTCACGGGCCTGCGGGTGGGCTTGGACTTGGTATTGAGCTGGATCAGATCGCGGCACAGGGATGAATCCTGTCCGCGGGCAAGTTGAGCCAGCGCCGGATCGACTTGGGCCGGATCAGCTTTGCAGAGCAGCAGCATCATGGCCTCTGCGTGGTCTCCACTGAGGCCCTGGGTCTGTTCAAGGGCTGTCGCCGGATCGACGCTGTAGACGAAGACGTAGTCCTCGGCAGGCTTTGCATTGCCGTAATCGAGATGATTCCAGGTGGCCAGTACATCCCGGCCGGGTGGTTCCGTCAGCAGGCCGTAAATCTGCGTCTTTGTGACGCCGTCAACTGAACCGGCAGACCAGAGCGCCGCCCCCTGATCCCCATGAACCCATCGCGCCCGCCAGCCATGGTCAGGAAAGCTGTAGTAGAGCGTCGTGAAATACGTTGAGGCCGCATCGCAGGCGAAGCAGTCGTCATATACCAGGCCGAGTTCCGGAGTTCTCAGGCTGGCGCCGGCAAAGGTTGTCCAGTTGAGAATGCGCGGGTTGACGCCGTGCAGCAGCGGCTGCGCCTCATGTTTCGAGAGGGACACACTCCAGACGGTGTAGACATCGGATGGGGGGGTGGACTGGGGCGTGCTGCGAAGCGAGGTGAGGACCAGGGCTGAATCCCACTGGACGCCAATTTCGCGGATTGAGGTCCAGCTTTCTGCTTTCAGGGACTGGGTGACCCAAGCCAGGAAGGGGGCGTCTTTGTCAGAGTGAAAGTCGACCCAGTGAAAGCCCTCGATGGTCTGCTGGGCCACCGCCGTCGGTGCAGGCAGTGTGAACGCAGCGGCGAGCAGAGCAATTGAAACCGAAATCTTCGCCAGCCTCGTTGGGCTTTGGAATTTGAAATGGATCGGCAATCGGGGAAATCGCATGCCTTTAGTATGCCCCGAGAGCCGCTTGTTTCGGGGTCTGGGTGCGCGCCGGGAATCAGGAAAGCACCTGCGGTGAGGGCAGAGTTGCCACCTTCGGAGGTTACCGTGGAGTCACCGCTGAAGGCGTTCGCGTTGACATATTCGACAACTGTGCTACTCTTGAAATGCGCTCAGTTGTTTGGTTGTGAGCCATTCTCGCTCTCCGGCATTTCGTAAAAGGTTCGGAGAATTTGGCCCCTTCCCTGGAAAAGGTGAATGGGAGAGCCATAAAGCAAGACTGCCCCGCAAAGAAATCCCCCAAGCCCCTCAGCGTAGCCGCTCATTGTGAAGTTCGAGCGGACGAGCAGATCGACCGGAGCACAGGCTCCTTCGATCAGAGGCAGCGTGCGGCAGGGCCGGGTTGAGTCCATTACTTCCACTCAACCATCTGGGTTTTTACACTTCCCTTCGGTACTCCACTACGCAATCATTCTGGATTCTCTTCTGGCGTTTGAAGCCGCCGACGAGATAGAACTATCGGCTGACGGCCCCGATCTTCGGGCGAGCTGTATGCGGCCGCGTACAAGGACATAAGTGACTCAATTCGCTGACTTTAATATTTCTGAAGCGCTCAAGAAGCGCATCTCTTCCCTCAATTTTGTTACCCCTACGCCTGTTCAGGCTGGCGCAATTCCGCCGGCGCTTGAGGGCAAAGACGTACTCGCCACTGCGCAGACCGGGACTGGCAAGACGCTGAGCTTCCTGCTTCCCATTCTGGAAAGGCTTGCCAAGACGGAATCCCGTTCGGCAACCGCGTTGATTCTGCTTCCGACCCGCGAGCTGGCCATGCAGGTTGAAGTTGCCTTCCGCAGTGTGAACACCAACCCTGCCAACACCGTTGCTCTGGTTGTGGGTGGCATGGCCGAGGGGCCGCAGTTGCAGCTTATCCGTCGCGGTGCGCGCCTGATCGTCGCAACGCCGGGCCGCCTGGAAGACTACCTTGACCGCAAGCTGGTGAAGCTCGACCAAGTACAGATTCTCGTCCTCGACGAAGTAGATCGCATGCTGGACATGGGCTTCAAGCCCGCTATTCGCCGCATCGCGAGCTGCCTGCCGTTGAGCCGCCAGACGCTTTGCTACTCTGCCACGCTCGACGCGCAGATCCGCGAAGTCGTCCGCGAATACATGACTGACCCGGTCCGCATCGAGATTGGTTCGGTTCTCAAGCCCTCAGAGAATGTTGAATTACAGACATTTGAGGTGGAGCAGGATAAGAAGCATGAGCTGCTTGAGCATTTGCTTGAATCCGGCGAAGGCAGCTTCCTGGTCTTCGTGCGCACCAAGCACGGCGCAGACCGCGTGGCCAACCGGCTGGTGCGCTCAGGCCACTCGGCGACGCAGATTCACGGCGACCGATCGCAGGCGCAGCGTAACCAGGCGCTCAAGAGTTTCTCTGAAGGTCGTCACAGGATTCTCGTAGCGACTGACGTGGCCGCTCGTGGTATTGACGTGAAGCATGTCGCTCACGTGGTGAATTACGATATCCCGAAAGTTGCTGAAGATTTCGTCCACCGCATCGGTCGTACCGGCCGCGCCTCAAGCAAGGGTATTGCTTCAACCTTCGCATCTGCCGCAGAACGCAGCGATTTACGTAAAATAGAACGCTCGCTCTCAATTTCAATGAAACGATTTCGGGTCACAGCGCCACAAAGCGCGTAGACTATCTGTACCCGCGCACTCTACGGGTTTTCACAAACTGAAAAAGGGGAAACACAATGGCTGGAGATCTGCAACTTACCTGTAGCGACTGCGGACGGGAATTTACTTTTACTGCTGCTGACCAAACGTTCTTCCAGGAACGTGGATATTCGACGCCGAAGCGCTGCAAGCCTTGCAGACAGGCCAAGAAGGCCGACCAAGCTGGTGGTGGCGGCGGTGGATTTGGTGGCGGCGGAAGCAGCTACGGCGGCGGCGGTGGCGGTTATAGCTCCCGCGCAACCACGGGAACGGCAGTTGTCTGCTCTGGCTGTGGCCAGCAGACGACGGTTCCGTTCGAGCCCAGGGGCGATCGTCCGGTATTCTGCCGCGACTGCTTCCAGGCACAAAAGGGTGGTTCTGGCGGTGGCGCTGGCGGCCGCGGACGTGGCGGGAATGACCGCGGCGGACGTGGCGGTGGCGGCGGCGGTCGCTACTAAACTGCTTCTCGCGAAATACTCAACATAAAAGAGCCGGACCCTTGATGGGGTCCGGCTCTTTTGCATGCTTCAGGGAACCTCTGAACAAGTCTGCACTGGGCTTCCCTCAGGGGCTAAAGCCCATTGATTCTGCTGGAATTGATGTACGGGCTGAAGCCCGTGCCCTTCGAAATGCGAGCTTAATCAGAGGTCTTTCAGGTTATGGCAGGATGTAGCGCAGGTTTACGAACTGCATGTAGACGTGCGCATTCTTGGGTGCTCCGGGCGCTACATACCATGGTGAGCGATTGACATACGAGCCCTGGGTGATGAGCTGGAACGATCCGTACGTCGGATTCTTCCAGAGCGTTGTCACGCTGGAGAAAGACCCCTCCTGCACGGCGCGGTTGTTGGTGTTGGCACTTCCCTGAAATCCATAACCAACCAGACCGCCGGTGGCACTGCTTGGATCGACTGACCAGGCGCGGCCGTAGTAGGCTCCACCGTAATAGGCTGATAGAACTGTTGACTTGGTGGCCTGCCATTCAAAGCCGCCCAGACCGCCACCCGAATGAATCAATTGCGCGGTAAAGGGTGCCTTGGTCGAGCCCAGTTGCGCCGCTGCAAAGTCGGGCCCGAGGCCACCGAGATAGCGGCCGCCGCCATCGCTCCAGTAGCTGTCGGCGATGAGATGCAGCCTTTTGAAGATTTCGAGATTGATGTTGGCAGAGATCGCTCCGCCCTCTTTGTCTTCGGTTACGCTGGTCTGCTTGGTCACGCTGGCAGGGGTCGCGATTCTGATGCCGTGGAGCAGGCCCGCAACTTCAAAATGCCAGAGCCGCTCTCCGAGATGGGCGTCTTCAGCAATCTTGGCGATCACGTCCGGATGCAGATTGGGGGTAGCTGTTCCTCCGCCCGCGTTGGTGCCGGAATTGAGGTCAACCTGCGAAGTGCTGAACAGCGTCGGAAAGGTGACGCCTGGGCCCGTGTACTGCTCGGGATTTTCAAGTGACAGACCAATCGCCGAATCCTTGCCGGGATGGTAGACCGCTCTCAGCACAGCCTGGCGCGCGTAGGTCAGGCCGACCTGGTAGTTCGTGTCCACGTGAAAGGTGTTGAAGATATCGGAAGGAAATGGCGAAAGTCCGCGACGATTGGGCGTCAACAGGGACCAATCCTGGCCTCCCATCACATCCCACTTGCCAAATGACGCGTTGATGAAAGCAAGTCGCAATCGCAGCGAAGCAGGGGACGTGGTGACATAGGCATTGCTGGCCAGATAGCCGTTGAAATCTGCCTCGACAAAGGCCTGAAGTTTTGCATTTTTGATTTTCTCTTCAGCGCGGAGCGAAAAGCGGCTGGACTGGGCGCTGAAGCGGGTTTCGCTGAGCAGGCCTGCGGCGGTGTTGTTGAACGGGATGCTGGCAAAGGTGGTTCCGTTGCCGCTGCCTACGTCTGTCGTACGGTAGATGGTCGTAAAGTCAACCCAGCCGCCGGGGGTGAACTGCGCGTTCCCAATGCGCACGGAAAGGGGAGCCGCGTCGGTTGCGTTCTGCTTCAGCTCTCCGTTCTGCGCTGTCTGGGGAGCTGTCGTTGTGACAGTAGTGGCGGGTGACTGGACAGGCTGCGCAACTGCCGCTGTCGTTGGAGCGCTGCCTGATGACGCGCCTGCTGCCTGAGCGAGGGTTTGCCCTAGTTGCTGTTGCAGGGTATCGAGCTGCTTCTGCTGGTTTGCGATCTGTTGCCGCTGGGCTTCGAGCTGCGCGCCTTGCTCGCGAATCAGGCGCTGGGTCTGTTCCAGAAGTCCGCGGATCTCGCTGAGACTTAAAGGTGCACTGTCAGCAACCGGTTGTGCAGGAGTGGACTGGGCACTCATGCCGGAAGTCAGGATCAGAGCGAAAAATGACAGGACAACTGCAAAGAAAACTTTGGCACGGATGGTGGAATACGAAGTACGCACGAAGGGGCGCATGGTGTGCTCCTCTCTGCCTGAACGGGCAGCAGAAATATTTGAATTGGCTCAGTGGGAATAGGAAGATTCAGCTGGTGCAGCCGAAATCTGCCCCGAAACGCGCGAGGTGTCTAGCGACAACAACAACATGGCACAAGGGCTGTGCCAGCGACGCGAGTCGGGTTGGAAAGAATAAACGTCATGGAATCTGTTGGACCTGATTCAAGCCTATCGCAAGGTCGAGCTTCTGTCGAATTCGCCGGGACCATTGGGGAGTCCAAAAGCTCATTGGAGATATCGGGTAGAGTGGTGCGCTCCGGCACGTTCCAGCGGCAAGGTGTCTGATACCATAAGGACGATTGCTGTCTCCGCCTGAATCGATATCAGGATGCGAAACCGGCTGAATGCTTGCAGGGATTCGTTCCCCACGCAAATTGACGTTGGACGCAGAAGGTGGACAAAGCACGAACGAAGGAGATTTCCTATGCCATTAGTTTCTATGCGCCAACTACTCGACGAGGCCGCCAAAGGCGGATACGGCGTCGGTGCCTTCAACGTCAACAACATGGAACAGATCCAAGCCATCATGGAAGCGGCGCAGCAGACCAAGTCGCCCGTCATCATCCAAGCCAGCCGCGGAGCACGGCAGTACGCGCAGGATCGCTATCTTTATCACCTTATGCTGGCAGCGGCTGAGCTGTATCCGGAAATTCCGATTGCTATGCACCAGGACCACGGCAACAGCTTCGAGACCTGCAAGAGCGCCATCGAACTGGGCTTCACCTCGGTGATGATGGACGGATCACTGAAGGCCGACGGCAAGACCCCGACCGATTTCGAAGAGAATGTCGAAGTCACCCGTCGTGTTGTCGACTATGCGCACGAGCGCGGCGTCACGGTTGAAGGCGAAATCGGCGTTCTCGGCGGCGTTGAAGATGGGCACGGCGCCGGCGGCGATGGCCTTGACCACATCACCGACCCCGACCAGGCAGTGGAATTTGCCGAGCGCACCGGCGTTGACGCCCTTGCAATCGCCATTGGGACCAGCCACGGCGCTTACAAGTTCACCAAGAAGCCAGATGGCTCTGTGCTCAAGATGGACGTGCTCATCGCGATTCACAATCGTCTGCCCAAGACCCACCTGGTCATGCACGGCAGCTCTTCGGTGCCGAAGGATCTGCAGGACGTCATCAATCAATACGGTGGCCACCTGAAGGAAACGTGGGGCGTGCCGGTTGAAGAAATTCAGCTGGGCATCCGCAACGGCGTGCGCAAGATCAATGTGGACACCGACAACCGTCTCGCCATCACTGGCGCGATCCGCAAGGTTCTCTGGGAAAGCCCGGAGAAGTTTGACCCGCGCGACTACAACAAGCCGGCGCGCGAAGCCATGCAGAAGGTTGTCGCTCTTCGCATGACCCAGTTTGGCCAGGCCGGTCACGCTGGCGACTATAGCCCTATCTCGATTGAATCGATCGCCAAGGGTTATGCCGACGGTTCGCTGAGCACGACGCCCCTGGTCGCAGCCAAGTAACTCTTCAGGCACGTCATCAACGGGCCACTTCGCAACAGCGGAGTGGCCCATCTTACGTTTGCGCCCAGAAAATGCCCAGAATTGAACCCCATATTGCCGTGAGCGCGAGACAATAACTACATGATGCTGATGCTGCAAACCCCTCTCACCCAGATGTTTCACGATTCATACAGCCACATGTTCTCCCTGCAGTTGCCAATTATCGAGAAGCTGGTCAGGCCGATCATTGTGTACCTGGTGCTGGTGTTACTACTGCGCATCTTTGGCAAGCGCGAACTCGCCCAGTTGAATCCCTTTGACCTCGTGGTGCTGCTTTCGCTGTCAAACACGGTGCAGAATGCGATTATCGGCGACGACAACACGATTTCTGGCGGCGTCCTGGGGGCCTTTTCACTGCTCGCGATTAACTGGATCGTCGCACGCGTGCTCTTTCGTTCGCAGAAAATCACGCGGGTCGTCGAGGGTAGGGCGACCCTGCTGGTGCGCGATGGCGTTGTCGACAAAAAGGCCATGGAACGCGAGTCATTATCGATGGAAGACCTGCTTTCAGCGCTGCATCGGCAGGGTTTTACCCACCTGCAAGACGTGCGCCGCTGCGAATTGGAGCCGAACGGAACCTTTTTCGTGGAAGGTCGAGAGCCTGCACGGACCGACCGTCAGCACGCCGAATTGATGCTGCGCATTGAAGAGCTTGCGCTGGAGATAAAGCAGATGCGCGAGCAGACTGGTGGGGAAGCGGCGTAGAAGGTTCGTCCGTAGCCTGAGCCGTGCAGTTATCGGCGATCGAGCGCTTGCTGGATGTTCGCAACCGTACGGTCCTGATAGCCCTGCCAGTGGAGATGCGCGGCCTGTTCCCGGGCAGAGTTGCTCATGCGCAGGAGTAACTCGCGGTCTTCGTGGAGTTGCATCAGACGGTGCGCTATCGCCTCGGAATCACGAATCGGCACAATGAATCCGTCGCGACTATCGCGCAGGATGTCTGTGCCGCCAGAGTTAGGCGTCGTAATCACAGGAAGCCCCTGCGAAACAGCCTCACCGAGTACAAGCGCCAGGCCCTCGAACAGCGATGGAAAGACAAAGACATCGTGGCTCCGCATCTCTGCGAGGATCTCGGTGTGGGCCAGGGAAGATAGCCAGCGATGCTGACTGCAATACCTGTCGAGCACATCAGACTGGCCGACCTTGCGCCCAATGACTGTAAGTGTGACGGCTTTGCCGAGCTTCTCAACTGCTTCGAAAAGATAGCTAATTCCCTTGCGCTGGGTAAGTGAGCCTACAAAGAGAACCCGCAGCGGCTGGGTCGAACTGGTCAACGCACGCGGATCAGAAAGTGTTGCTGGAACGCCGAAGGGATTAACGATAACTTTCTTCTTTTCTGGATACATCTCCAGTGTGCTTTTGACGAAAGTGCTGGGCACAAAAACCGTATCCGCAAGCGCGAGCTCTTCATCTTTGAGCGCGCATTTTGCCGGGCTGTCGAGCAGTGAGTTAAGTGTGCCCTTCCATTGCGGCTGTAACTCGGCTTCCTCGGCTGAGACTTGCTGGTTTGCCCGCCAATAGCCAATCGGCAAGTCATAAATAGTGTGCAAACCAAGCTTGTGCGCTTCGCGAAACTGCCTCAGAGCGCCATCCTCGTAGGCGTAAACAGCCCGCAATCCGGGATAAGAATGAAGACTACGGGCGACGTGTTGATCCAGGTCGCGATAGACGCCGTCAATCGAGAAGGGATTGGTGTAGGCAGAGATAAGCTGTCGCTTGCCTGCCTTGATGAGAAGATTGCGCACTAACTCTCGTACGGGGCGCGTGTGCACGAGTTCAGGAGGTAACTGTACCCGCGCCCGCCGCTGCAACATGGACTTGAGGCCTCCGGGCACAAGCTTTGCCAGAGCACTCTCAGGCCTCCACACAATGCAAGTGTAGAAAGCGGCCAATAACTCCTGCTCATGCAGCGCGCTGACAACCGCAGTTACATTTGCGTTGCCTGTGGGATGGCTGACAATGACGTTGCCAGTGATCACGGCTTATTCCCACTCAATAGTGCCGGGCGGTTTGGAAGTAATGTCATAGACGACTCGATTGATGCCGCGCACCTCGTTGACGATGCGGCTCGACATCCGCTTCAGCACTTCGTAGGGTAGCGGCACCCAATCAGCCGTCATGCCATCCTCGGAATGTACCGCGCGAATGGCGCAGGTGTTGGCGTACGTCCGCTGGTCGCCCATCACTCCGACGCTGCGCACGGGCAGCAGGACGGCGAAACTCTGCCATATCTTTGAGTAAAGGCCGGCGGCCTTGATTTCGCTGACGACAATCTCGTCGGCTTCCTGCAGGATGGCGACGCGTTCGGCTGTGACTTCGCCGAGGATGCGAACGGCGAGGCCGGGCCCCGGAAATGGCTGGCGGCCGAGGATATCTTCGGGCATTTGCAGGTCACGACCGATGCGCCTTACTTCATCTTTGAACAAGTCGCGAAGAGGCTCGATGAGCTTCATCTTCATGTGATCGGGCAGGCCGCCGACGTTGTGGTGGCTTTTGATGGTCTGCGAAGGGCCGCGCACGCTGGAGGACTCGATGACATCGGGATAGAGAGTTCCCTGCACCAGCCAATCGACGCCGCCGGATTGCTGGGCGATCTTTGCCGCTTCATCGTCAAAGACGGCAATGAATTCGCGGCCGATGATCTTGCGCTTGGTCTCTGGGTCAGTCACTCCGGCCAGCTTGTCCAGGAACCGTTCGCTGCTGTCAACGGGGACCAGGTTCAGGCCGAGTTTGTCGCGTAGATTTTGGGTGACCTGGGCAAATTCATTCTTGCGCAGAACGCCGTTGTTCACGAAAACGCAGGTCAACTGGTCGCCGATGGCGCGATGCACCAAGACAGCCGCCACGGACGAATCGACGCCGCCTGACAGCGCGCAAAGGACGTGGCCCTTGCCGACTTTTTCGCGGATGCCGGCTACGGTCGCTTCAATGAAATGAGCGGGAGTCCAATCTCCCAGTGCGCCGCAGATGCCAAAAACGAAGTTGCGGAGCAGGTCGCGCCCGAGCGGGGTGTGGTGGACCTCGGGGTGGAACTGCACGGCGCAGATATTGCGCTCAGGATTGGCGATTCCTGCCAGCGCATTGGAGGTGATGGCGGTGCGGTGAAAGCCGGGGGGCAGTTCCAGCGCCTCATCGCCGTGGCTCATCCATACCTGCAAGGTGGCGGGGAACCCGGCAAAGAGCGGCGACGTGGTGTCTTCAATCATGACTTCGGCGTGGCCATACTCGCGCTTTTCGGCAGAGATCACCTTGCCACCGAGGTGATGCACGATGAACTGCAGCCCGTAGCAGATGCCCAGCACCGGCAGGCCCAGCTTGAGAATGCCGGGGTCTGCGTCTGGCGCGTCGGCGTCATAGACGGAGCTTGGACCGCCTGAAAGGATGATGCCAATGGGGGCGTATGCCTGGATTTCAGCGATCGAAGCTGTGCAGGGCAGCACGGCTGAAAAGACGTTGAACTCCCGGATGCGACGCGCAATCAGCTGCGTATACTGCGATCCGAAGTCCAGAATGACAATGCTTTGGGTGACGGGGCTTTGGGTGTCCACAATCCAGTGTCGCAGGCTAGCAAGCGGGATGTAAAGGCACAAACTGTCCGAGCGTACTCTGGATTGGTTTGAGCGAAAGGTGTACTCTACAGTGCAAGGGAGTCCGAGTGATGAGCGTTGACGAGGATATGCGTCAGGTTCTACAGGATTTTTTGGCTCCCGAATTACGAGAGATTCGAGGCCACCTTGACTCGATCGACAAACGACTTGACTCGTTGGATAAGCGGATTGACACGGTCGAGAGTGGAAACGATGTGCGATATCAGGCACTCGTCCAGAGAATCGACATGGTTGAGAATGCTAATGGCGTGAGGTATCAAGCCATTATTCAGAGGCTTGAGCAAATTCAGCAGTCTTTTGCCTTCGACCGGCGAATTTCCGATCTAGAATCACAAAAAACACGATCTGCATAATTCGTGCTTCTATCGATTGCTTGAGTCAATCCCTTCTTACAATCCGCCGAAGTATTTTCCATAGTAGTGCGCCCTCAATGTCTGATACATCCACTCCGTAGACTTTTTTTATTCGCTCGATGTAGGGCTCAAGAGTTCTGCCAGTCGCGAAGTCCCAGAGTGAGGATTTGTCTGAAACCCATAATTCCTGATACTCCTCGCCGTAGACATTTTTGAAAAAATCATCGAGATGTGAGGAATAAACATCGATCTGGTTTGTAGAAGCCAACTTCAGAACCTTTTTCAATTTGCTCCTGTCGGAGAAGTGCCGCCAGAACTCCGCAAAGCTGCGCAGCCGCACCACATGAAAATAGTCGTTGGCGATTAGAAACGCGACGGCAATCAGCATATACAGCACATGTAGCACATCCGGCCCAAACTGGTCGCTGAAGGGCAGTGGAGCGGCGGAGAAGACCATGGCCAGCACAATCAGCGCGATCTTGACGATGGCCATGACCAGATTGATTTCCATCAGCTTGCTTGAGAAGGCCCGGCCGAGGCGAAAGCTTCGCACCAGCGCTGCGCCGCTGTTCAGGCTTGGCTCGTGAAAGAGCAGCACCGGCGCGACCGACAGCACCCAGCTAAGCAGCGCCCACAGGACGAAAAACCCCAGGGAGAGAAAGATGAGCCAGATGAGGTAGCCAATCAAATCGGGCTCGGCTGCGGAGGTGATGTGCGTCTCTGCGGCCCAGGCAACGCCGCGATACCAGAGCCAGAAGCAGCCGAGCAGCACCAGCAGCCACAGCTCCTGCAGGACGATAAAGCCCGGCAGCCGCCGCAGGGCAAAGCCTAAAGTCGGTGCGCCGGCAGCAGAATCCAGAGACCGTATCCGCCACAATACCAGGGTCCGCCCGATGCCAGAGAGGATGGCCCAGGCCACAATCGCTATCGGCACTATCGTTCGAAGCGCCTCGGCCACGGCAGGATGATAGATGCCCGCAGCGTCAGCGAGCAGTACGGACGAGGTCCATGGATTCTGGAAGTTAATCCTGTCGAGCCCGGCGGACTCGGGCGGAATCGCCACCAGAATCCGCTGCGCCTGCCCCCACAGAAGCGTCAGGAACGGGATGCCGAAGAGCCAGCGCCACCCCACTTCCAAAGCCAGCACCGAAGGATGCCGCCAGCAAAAGCTCATGTGGCTTACCAGCGTCTGCGTAGCACGCACTTCCGTGCCGCGCCGCCGAGCCTCATCTTCGGTCGATAGCACTACTTCACCACCAGATTGACCAGCTTGCCGGGAACAATAATCACCTTCACCACGGTCTTGTCGGCGATCCACTCCTGCACCTTCGCGTCGGCCAGCGCTGCGGCTTCAATCGCGGCCTTGTCGGCGTCCACCGCCACCCGTACGACAGCACGCAGTTTCCCGTTTACCTGGACTGGAATCTCAATCTCGTCTTCCCGGGCAAGTGCTGCATCCGAAACGGGCCAGGGTTGCTTGAAAACTTCACCGGCTCCGCCAAGCTCCGCCCAGAGTTCCTGCGAAAGAAAGGGCGCGAGGGGGGCGAGCAGCAGCACCAGCGAGCGCAGCAACTCGCTCAAGACCACTGGCGGCACTTCACCTGATGCCAGCGATGCTTCGGCGGCAAAGAGCTCGTTGACCAGCTCCATGATGGCGGCGATGGTGGTGTTGAAATGCCAGCGGCCGGAGAAATCCTGCGTGATTTTGGCAATGGTCTGATGCAGCTTGCGCAGCAGTGCGAGTGAGACGCCGGTCGGAGCCTCCGCTCTCTTCCCTGCCCCGGCCCGCGCAATCGGAGCAAAGCGCATGACCAGCCGATAGACGCGCGACAGGAAGCGGCTGACACCAGCGACGCCATCCTCCTGCCAGTCGAGGTCGCGGTCTGGCGGCGCGGCAAACAGCGCATACATGCGCGTCGCATCCGCGCCATAACGGGCGATCATGTCATCCGGCGACACGACGTTGCCCTTGGACTTTGACATTTTTGCGCCGTCTTTGATGACCATACCCTGGGTGAAGAGGCGGGTCGCCGGCTCGTCATTGACGATAAGCCCGAGATCACGCATCACCTTGGTCCAGAATCGCGAATAGATCAGATGCAGAATCGCGTGCTCGACACCGCCGATGTACTGGTCGATCGGGAACCAGTACTGCGCCACCGCCGGGTCAAAGGGCGCATTGGAATTCTGCGCGTCGGTGTAGCGATAGAAGTACCAGCTCGAATCGACAAATGTGTCCATCGTATCGGTCTCGCGCCGGGCCGGGCCGCCGCATTTCGGGCAGGTCGTGTTGAGAAAGGCTGCAACGCGCCCAAGCGGCGAACCGCCCTCCTGCGTAATCTCAATCTGCTCGGGCAAGAGCACGGGCAACTGATCGTCTGGCACCGGAACCAGACCATCCGACGGGCAATTGACCATGGGAATGGGAGTGCCCCAGTAGCGCTGACGGCTTACGCCCCAGTCGCGCAGGCGGAAGGTGACCTTGGCTTCGCCAAAGGCACCGTCGGCGGCGACTGATTGCAGCTTTTTCTGGGCCGCCTCGCAGGTGAGACCGTCGTAGGCTCCCGAATGAATGAGTGCGCCCTCTTCTGAAATAAACGGGAGGGCAATGGCTTCTTCGGTCTTGGCGACGGGCTCGATGACCTGACGAATTTCCAACCCGTACTTCACCGCAAACTCGTAATCGCGCTCGTCGTGGGCAGGCACGCTCATGATTGCGCCGGTGCCGTACTCCATCAGCACGTAGTTCGCCACCCAGATCGGCACCCGTTCGCCGCTGTAGGGATTGGTCGCGTAGCTGCCCAGCGCGATTCCCTGCTTCTCTACCGCGCCGAGGTCGCCTGCCTCGCGTGCGCGCTTCTGCTCGTCGAGCATGGCGGCTACGGCATCGGCGAGCTGAGAGTTACCGGCGATCAGCTTTTTGACCAGCGGATGCTCTGGCGCGAGTTGCACGCTGGTCGCGCCAAAGATGGTGTCGACGCGGGTTGTGAAGACGCGGATCTTTTCTTCAGGATAACTTTCTACGCCAAAATCAACTTCGGTTCCCTCGCTGCGCCCGATCCAGTTGCGCTGCATGGTGCGCACTTTCTCAGGCCAGCCGGGCAGCTTGTCCAGCCCGTCGAGCAACTCCTGTGCGTAGGCGGTAATCCGGTAGAACCACTGCTCCAGGTTGCGGAGTTCGACAGGGGTGTCTTCGTGGCGCCAGCAGCAGCCGTCGATGACTTGTTCGTTGGCCAGCACTGTTGCGCAGAGGTTGCACCAGTTGACCTTGGATTGCTTGCGGTAGGCGAGGCCGCGCTCGTACATGCGCAAAAAGAACCACTGGTTCCAGCGGTAGTAATCCGGCAGACAGGTCGTTACTTCATTGGCCCAGTCATAGGCCAGGCCGAGGCGCTGCATCTGCCGCTTCATTGCGGCGATATTCTGCAGGGTCCATTGGCGCGGAGGGGTATTGTTCTTGAGCGCGGCGTTCTCCGCGGGCAGGCCAAAGGCATCCCAGCCCATTGGATGCAGCACGTTGTACCCCTGCATGCCCATATAACGCGCGAGGGCGTCGCCGATGGCATAGTTGCGCACGTGGCCCATGTGCAACTGGCCGCTGGGGTAAGGCAGCATTTCGAGCACGTAATACTTGGGCTTAGTCGATGCGTTTGGGCCTGAGGCTGGCTCTGCGGCGTATAACGCCGGGTTGGCCGCCCAGATGGCCTGCCATTTGGGTTCAATTGTGCCAGGGGTGTAGCGCAACTCTTCGCGAGGATCTTTTTCTTCTGACATGACTACTCAAGTGTAAATGGAGGGCTCAATCACACCTGAGCTGGCAGGTCTTTTCGCCTGCTCGCTTTCCAAATTCGGCTAAAACACACACCGCATTTCGCTCGGGCACTGAGTTCTGCGGCTTCAAAACGAACTCGAAACCTGAGTGGTCTGTATCAATTGCAACTTTGCACGCGGCGCAAATCCTCATATTTGAGGTGCAGCTCAAATGCCACACGCCAACTTACTCCTGAATCTTGCGCCACTTGAAAGCTACTGACACTTGTTCAGCGCTGCGAACTTGCGCCGTGCATCGTGCCAGGATGGGCAGAATTCCTCGCTAAATGATGCATCTGCTTCCCGCCCTTGGGCATGGCAAACACTGGCGGCGAGGGGTCGCACTGCGCACAAAACACCCCATACCGGCTGCGATGCGCGTGATTTTCGCAAACCATATGCTCACACGCAAATGAGCATTCATAGTAGCCTTCACATTTGTAGATGGGAGTGCCTTCCGGACTGCAACCTTCTCCATGATGCATGCAAGACGCCATAGCAACCTCGCTTTCCACTATGGCAACAACCGTACCACTGTTTCAGTGTCACTGGAAAGTTACGCCGGAATTATTTTCAATAATAAAAAGTAAGTCGATTTAGCGAGTGATCAAACGGAAAAGTGAACGTTTACAAGGGTCGAAGCCTACTGCAGCGTCCGCGCCACGGCCGCGAAGAAAGCCTCATCGGAGATAGGACTCCGTGCTGAATCCGGCTTGGGACGGGCGCTTAAAACCACGATTACCAGTTTCTCGCGTGGATTGATGTAGATATGCTGACCAAAGATTCCGACCGCTTGAAACGCACCCTCGTGGATTGGATCACTTTTTGGAATTGGCCACCACAGGTAGCCATAATCCACCGATTTCCCATTGAACTCATGCGCCTTGCCTGACTCCTGAAACCACCCCTCCGGCACCACTCGCTCACCCCGGACCACGCCATCGTCGAGCACAAACTGCCCGAACCGCCCAAAGTCCCGCAGCGTCGCGCCCAGGCCACTTCCGGCCAGCCCCATGCCACCCCGCGATTCAAGCCACCACGTGGCATCCTGCTCCATACCGAGCTTTGTCCAGAGCGTTTCAGAGAGATAGGTTGCGAGCGGTTTGTGGGTTGCACCCTCAATCAACGCGCCGACAAGAAATGACTCGCCCGTGCTGTAGTTCCAGACAGTACCCGGGGCGGCCGCCCTGGGCAGGCTTTTCATAAATTCGACAATCGTTCCCGGCTTGCCCTTTAACTGGATTTCCAGCAGCTTCCTGCGATCTGAGCGCGGGTCCGTGTAGGTCTCGTCCCATTTCACGCCCGACGCCATTTGGAGCAGATTGCGCACAGTCACCGGGTCATAAACGCCACCCTTGAGCGCCGGAACGTACTTGATGACAGGGTCGTCAATGCTGGCTATGAGCCCCTGCCTGATCGCCGCACCCACCAGCATCGAAGAAATGGATTTCGCCATCGAAAACGATATCCAGCGCGTGTCGGGCCCGATGCCAAGCTCGTAGTCTTCCATGACCACTTTGCCGTTTTTCAGAATCAGCAACCCGGCCACGCGGTCATCCGCGAGATAGTCGAACAGGTCAAAATCCTGGCCATCTGCTTTGAAATGCACATTGCTCAGCGTTCGGCTCGACTTGTCAAAGCCCCGCACTGGCCCGCCGCGCGGCACCACATTCACGGGAAACAACGTGTCACTGTGCGAAAACGTCGCAGCTTCAACGCTGGGCAGCATGGTTCCATCAAAGACCTGCCGCGCGCCGGCAAGTTCCTGGCCGGTGGCCTGGTTGCCAATTGCGATCAGCAGGACTGCGGGCAAGACGCCCAGGAATGCGCGGAAGCTGTGTGAGATGAAGCGTGGCATGCAGTTGAATCTAGGCGCAAGAGCGGAATCTGGCAATGTGAAACCAGATTCCCTCAAGCAAAGGCAGTGGCAAAGCCTCGCATGGAGGGCTATCAATGCTCTACCAGGCTTTTCAAGACCCGGACATTGCGCTCATCGTCGCCGGGCTCATCGACGGGCGTCTCAGCGATGAATGCACTATGGGCGAAGCGCGCATCATTCAACAGCCACCGAAACGGCTCGATGCCGATGGTCCCCTGCCCGATATTCTCGTGGCGGTCGAGTTTGGAGCCGCGCGCCGCTTTGGCGTCATTGCAGTGCCAGACTCTGACCGCAGCCAGTCCCATCGTCGCCTCGATCTGCTGGACAGTCGCTTCATACCCCTCTGGCGAGACAAGATCGTATCCCGCGACGTGTGTGTGGCAGGTGTCAAGGCAGACCCCCATCGGAGCCGTTGGGCGCAGGCGCTCAACCAGCTCGGCTACCTGCTCAAAGCTCCCGCCCAGCGAAAACTCAGCCCCAGCGGTGTTTTCAATAAGAATGTGAAAGCCGGTGCCCTGCCACGGCAGCCCGTCGATCGACTCCGTGATGGATTCCGCAGCAAGACGCAGCCCGTCTTCGCGGGTCAGCCCCTTCCACGAGCCGGGGTGCAGAACGAGGAATTCAGCGCCCAACTGCAAGGCACGCTCAATCTCTCCACGGAAAGCGGCAATGCTCTTCTGCCGCACTTCTTCGTTCTGGCTGCACACATTTACCAGGTAGCTGGTGTGGATAACCAGCGGGCCAATGTCGAATTGCTCCCGCAGCGTCTTCAAACGCGCAGCCTGCACAGGATCAACCTTCGGGGACTTCCACATGCGGGGGCTGGAGGAGAAGATCTGGAACGTGTTGGCGCCAATCTCACGGGCGCGTTCAACTGCCGTCGAGGGCCCGCCCGCCGTTCCCAGGTGAATGCCGATGCGTTTCGTCATATGGCTAGTCTAAAGGCCCCGGTTCGCCCGATACTACGGGCATTCCAGCTTGATGGTCTGCACCTTGTCTGCTGTCAGTTGCACCGGAACCGTACACGTCTTGCCACCCGCGACCGCTGTAATGCTGTAGCTGCCTTTGAACGCTCGCACAGCGTAACTGCCGTTGACGCTTGTCGTGCCCTTGGTGTGTGTTTGCCATGTCTGCTGCGTCAGCGTCTGGTACACCTTCCCCGAAGGCTTCAGCGACCAGTTCAGGTTGTAGAGCGGCGCGCTGTTGAGCCAGTGAGCACCGTCCCAGAAGCCCCACATCAAGAATTCATTGAACTTTGGCTGCCCAAAGATAAATGTCATATAGTCCCGCGTCAGGTCTGCCTGCAACGCAGGATCAATCAGAGTAAAGTCAAACTCCGTCGCGCCATACTTGGGAATCAGCGGGTCGAGGTCGTTCAGTGTCGCCTGCATTTCCGAAAAAATCGGCCCCGCCTGGCCAAAATGTGATTCAAATCCAAAGCCCCCGACGCTCGCTCCCTGCGCGTGAATGTATTTCACCAGCGCTAGATCGTATGCCTCGTGCTTCGGCTCCCTGGATTCAAAGATGTTGTAGTCGTTCAGGTTGAGCACCGGGTGAGAATCGGTCGTCGCCGCCAGCGCATACCAGTTCGCAATCGCTGTATTCCCCAATACTCCCTGCGAAGGCGTCACTCCCGTCACCCCGGCAATCAACCCCTGCACCTGGTTGCACGTATAGGGCTCATTGACCACATCCCACTCGTATGGCACCCCCTTCAGCGCTCCCTCTTCCCCCACAAAATGATCGTGAATCCGGGTCGTCAGCGCCGAGGCCCCAAGCTTTGAAGTATCCGACGGCATCCACTGAAAACACGGCCAGATCAGGTTATGGCCGCGCAACGCCAGCTTGTTCTTCTTCGCAAAGGCAATTCCGTCTGTTGAATCCTGACGGCAGCACTCCCAGTTCGGCCACTTCAGATCGTTCTCCAGCACCACTGTGTTGAAGTTCTTCACGATATTCGCGTTATAAAGCGCTGTGTTCTGCGCGCTCAGGCACCGCCCCGCCACATTGCAACCCGACACCGCCGAACCCCATTGGAAAGCCGACGCAGTCTGGTTCACCGTCACAGCCGCGTTGGCGACCGCCTTGCCCCCCATCGTCACGTTCACCTGCAGCTGCGCCATCCGCGTCTTGGCGATATTGCTCGCCGCCGCTATTCTCCAGGCTGCCTTTGCGTCAGTCCGACTCGGGTAGTAAAACGAAAACGTAGAGGTCAGCGCCGAGGGCAACGGATTCCCCACCTGCCCATAGTCCTGCAATTGAATCCCGCCCAACTCGAGCGACTGCACAGTATCTCCAAAGAAAAACTCCAGCTGTGCTCCGTTCCCATTGACCTGGTAAATCTGGTTCGCGCGGAACGGAATCACATACTTCTGCCAGCCTGCAATATCCACCGGAGCATTCGTACTTAAGCTCTGGTCATAGGTCTTCGCGTCCTGCAACACTGGCCGTAGGTGAAGGACATGCAAGTCCGAATTCGTGTTCTTCACCCAGAAAGTCAACACCAGCAGGTCATTGAGCGGAATATTCCGTGCGATCGTCCACCCCAGCCCTGCAGAATAGTCGAACTGTCCCGCCGTAGCCCGCTGCAGCTCAATCGCCTGGGTAAATGGCAAACCGGCTTGAGACACCGTCACCAAGCCAGAAGAACTCGCACCGTACACCGAATAGCTGTTCAAGACGTTCGATGGCAATACCGAAACCCCTGTCAACGTCTGCGCTGAAACCCGTCCCTCACTCTGCC
This sequence comes from uncultured Acidobacteriota bacterium, assembly GCA_903832055.1. Taxonomy (GTDB): domain Bacteria; phylum Acidobacteriota; class Terriglobia; order Terriglobales; family Acidobacteriaceae; genus Acidicapsa. The sequence goes on from CAILAC010000002.1 coordinate 481,228, forward strand.
CAACCGGCGCGACCGCGACCCTTCCCTGCGCCGGAACTGACTGCGCACAGAGAGAACCAGCAAACGAAGCCGAAATCACGATCCAACTGAACATCAAAGCCAGCCTGCTCAATAGCGAATACTCTGCCTTCCGCATCTTCAATCCTTCTCTCCGATCACTCGTAAGAATCTCAACACATTCCGGTGTCACAGCACAAGCTGACCGCGCAACGCCTGAGCTTCGCAATAGACAACGCCTGACTTTAGTAACAAAAAGCTACTAAAGTAATGAAGCTATGCTCATCGATTGCCGATAACATCTGTTTATGTTTGACTACCTTTCCCATATCTACCAACTGCTCATGGAAGTGATCCTGCCAAGTTTGAAAGGGATAGAGTCCAGCCAGGCGGAACAGCGCCTGCAGACTGACCGCCTCAACCAAAACCTCGAAGAGTTTCGCACGGAAATGCACATCTGCTTTGCCGAGATACGTGCCGAGGTTGCCGCCTGCCGGGCTCAGGTGGAGGATGTCATGGTGACAATTCGCGAGAGTGAAGCTGCAAGCGACAGCGCCTCCACCGCACGCGGCAGCAAGCCCCAGATTCACTGAGGCCGACAGCGCGCGCCGAAACGCCTCCCTCTGGACTCATATCCGCCGAGGCTGCGATGATGCGGCCATGGGGAAATTCATTACAGCGGCCCGGCTTTGGGATGGAGAGGGCCAGACGGTTGACCCGGTCATCGAAATTGAAGACGGGTTGATTGCTGCGATTTGGCCGCGTGCGGAGCGTGCGCTGTCCGCAGAACTGCCCGAGCAGCACTTCGCCGGGGCAACGCTGGCACCAGCCTTCTTCGATGTACACATTCACGGCGCGGCAGGCCACGATGTCATGGAGGCGACGCCCGAGGCCCTCGCAAAGGTCAGTCAGTTCCTGGCGTCGCGCGGCACCGGCAGCTATCTCGCGACCACCGTTACCGCTCCGCTCGACGCCACGCTGCAATCGCTCTCAGGGCTGGCCGGCCGCCTTGCCGTGGCGGAAAGTCCTGACTGGCAGGGCGCGCGGCCTGTCGGCATCCATCTCGAAGGACCTTTTCTCTCCCACGCCAAGCGGGGCGTTCATCCTCCGGCACACCTTCTTGCTCCCAATATCGCGATATTCGACCGCATGTATAACGCCGCCGAAGGCAGAATCCGCCTGATGACGCTCGCTCCGGAGCTGCCCGGCGCCATCGAACTGGCGGCGCACGCAACTGCAAAGGGCGTGCGGGTTTCCCTCGGCCACTCCAACGCGACGGCTGCTGAAGCGGAGCTCGCCATCACCGCAGGTGCTTGCTCAGCAACGCATACTTTCAACGCCATGCGTTCACTCGACCATCGCGAGCCGGGCATCCTGGGCACCGTACTCACCACCGATGCGCTCTTCGCCGAACTGATCTGCGACGGAATCCACGTTCACCCATCGATGGTCAGGCTTTGGTGGCGGACCAAGGGAGGGGCGCGCGCAATCCTGGTAACAGACGCGATGGCAGCAACAGGCATGCCCGAGGGCGAATACATGCTGGGCGGCTTCCCGGTGCAGGTAGCGGATGGGCGCGCAACGGCAAACGGAGTCCTCGCCGGCAGCGTGCTCACGCTCGACCGGGCGCTTGAGAACTTCATCCGCTTCACGGGCGAATCAGTCGCCGCTGCGCTGCCGCTCGTCACGCAAAACCCGTCAATAATGACGGGCGTAACGCGAGGAAACCTCGAAGTGGGTCAGCCCGCCAATCTTGTCGCCATCAACCCTGACGGCTCGCTCGCCGCTTCATTTATCCGCGGGCAACTTCAACTCTGATCGTGTGCGTAAACCGCGCCTGCTCCTTGCGGCGGCCGTCTGGCGGGGAAGGCCGCGATTGCCACAATCCATCAGGGCAAAATGGTTAACGATCCTCTGACGCAACTCATGCGGTAATCGTGCGCCCTCAGGCTGCCGGTAGAGATATAGATCGGGTATGTGCCCGGTCTGGTGTTGCTTCGTGCGTCGGTCCACAGGATCGGCGCGCCCGAGACAACGGATGCGTTATCTCCGTTGGCGAAGCCGTTGAAGGTATACGTAATTGCCGGCATCGGATCGCCGCGGTGCATGGTGAGGTGATCTACGTTCACAGTGAGAGGAGCCTTGGTCACATGCAGCACACTGTGTACTGAGAATGGAACCAGGAAATAGTTGGCTGCTGAAAGTGTGCTAATACCGATGCTGAACGGGTAATAGCCCACATGCGTTGTCGATGTCACTGCAGTTGAAAGGGTCGGTGAACCCGTGACAACTAAGGCTGTATCGCCGTTCATGAATCCAAAAAACGAGTACGAAGTGGGCTGGGATGGCGTCTGGCCGTACTGTGACGTATAACTGCTGGCCGTGACATTCAAGCGCGCCTTGCGGACCTGAAGCGTTGCGGGAACGACGGTTGCAACATAATTCCCAGAGTCAGGACCGATCACTGTTGCCGTTATTGGATAGTTCCCAACTGGTGATGTCAGGCCTGCCGTGGTCTGGGGAAGGGCGGTCACTGAATCCGAACCGATCAGACCGGAGATTGTCACGCTGAAAACCGGGTTGACGCCACCATAATAGCGCAGTGCGCCGCGCAGTCTGACCGTAAGTGGCGCGGGAAGCCCAGTCACCGACGTAGTTGCTGTCAGAGGCGCACCATTGGGGACATTAACCGTTGCGACGGCCACCATTGACCCTACCTTATTTGCATAAAGATATACATAAATCAGTCCCTCACCATTCGTTAGATTTGGTTGAAACGCGGGGACGAAACGAAGGCCATCGCCAGAAAAATTCACCGAGAGGCCCTCTACAGGATTCCCGTCGGCATCTGTTACGCGGCCCCCAAATACCAACCCGATCCAAGGGCCGTAAGTTACAGGAACATTGTCCCAAAGAAATGTGATTTTCGCCGGCTTGCTTCCAACAATTGCAAAAGGTGCTACCGCGCTGGTTACGCTCTGGTAGTTTACGTCGCCAGAATATGTTGCCGAAGCCATATAACTTAGAACTGGGAGAGCCGACGATGTCCATCTGGCAACCCCATTTGCGTCAATCGCCACCACGGGAGCGGGCAGACCGACGCCATTAAACGTGATAGTACCGGTGGGTAGGGGGCCCCCTTTCGGGACCACGACTGAGGCGGACAATGTCACAGGCCAGCCCGCTGGCACGGTGTAAGCGCCGGTCTTCAATGTCACCTGGGGGACAAAAGGCTGATTGCCCTGGGCCAAGAGCGCAATTTTTTGAGTGGCATACCCATCATGCAAGGGAGCGTTCGGGCTGTTGTCAACAATGTCCAATGCGCCGGTAAAGACTTCAGGCTGGACCGGCATATAGCTGATCGACAGTTTGCAATTGCTTCCGGGGTCCAGGGTCGCCGCCGATACAGCGCTCGATTCCACCAACGGGCACGCGCCCGCGGCGCTGCCGTCAAGGCTGAAATTAGTGCTGATGCTGGGGTTACTGCCCGTCGACGGAACGGGGAACGAAAGCGCGGCATTCCCCACGTTTTCAACCGAAACAGTCTTTGGGCTATCGCTGCTGGTAGTTCCAACCGAAGTTGAGGCAAATGCCAGACTGGGCGGATTGGAGAGGTCCTCTTTCAAGACACGACCGTTATAGGCGTCTGAAATATAGATATTGCCCTTTTCATCGATCGCGACTACCCAGGGCGAACTCAGAGGGCTGCTGGAGATTGTGCTCTCGATATAGTTTCCACCAGAGAGTGTTTCTTTAACAATCCGGTTATTCATGGAGTCTGCAATATAGAGATTGTCTCTGGCATCCGCCGCGATAGTCGAGGGCCAAGAAAGACCGCTTCCGAACGAGGTCTCAGTGTACTGACCTTCCAACAGTGTTTCCTTCAGGACGTAGGGTAGGTTGTTCGCGACAATATAGAGATTGCCAACGCTATCCAGGGTCAATCCGGAGCAGGTCTGCGAACCGGTGTAGCCGCAGTGGGTAATCACGCTTTCGGTATAGTTTCCCGCCGAGAGTGTCATCTTGAGTACGCAGCCGTTCAGCGAATCGGCGATGTAGAGATTGCCACTGCTATCAACGGCAAGGCCATTGGGTCTATTGACATCGCTGGTAATTGTGCTTTGAGTGTAGGCACCGCCCGACAAAGTCTCCTTTACAACGCGGTTTCCACCCCAGTCAGAGACGTAGAGGTTTCCCGCCCCATCCATCGCCAGTCCCGAAGCAAGGTTAAAACCGCTGGCAATCGTGCTTTTGGAGTAAGTGCCGTTCGCAAAAGTCAGTTTCAGAACGATGCCGTCACCGTAGTCCGCAACAAATACGTTGCCGCTTCCATCAATGGCAAGACCGTTTGGACTATAAGGACCATGTTCAATCGTTGACTCGTTTCCCGGCGAGAAGACGACCTGCGGGCCAGTGCCGAGGCCCTTAAGGAAGCTGGTGCCGGTGACGCTTCCCGAGTCATCAAGCAGAACAGCGGCCCCATGGCGCACTCCGGGACGCGTCGGCTTGAAACTCACCTGTACCGTGCAAGTAGCGTCGGCAGCGTAAACAATACCGACCCGGCAGGTTCCCCCGCCAGCATTGGTAAAGTCGAGATTTTCAACACCCTGGGTGCGAAGCAAGATGCTGCCCAGAGTCGCTCTGTTTGAAAACGTGACGGTGACCGCAGCCAAACTGCTGCCGCCGATAGCGACTGTGCCAAGGTCAGTCTGGGCGGCCAGAGTTGTGGCAAAAAGAACGACGAAGGAAGCCAATAGAATAGTTAAAGCCTGATGAAGCTTGTACATTAGATAGTCCTCATACGCCTAAATCGCTATAAATCCGGCGAAATCATACTTTTGAATTGCAAGTTTTCAATCTATGCCGAAAGCCTGACCAAGCGCAGCCCAATCGTACACCCGCTTGACTTGGAAACGAGTTACAATCCCGCTCTTGTTACTAATTGATGCAAAAAACAAAACTTCTTACGGCCTATTTCTCAACAAGATTGCTTGCGCGCCAGAGAGCGCCTTCAACCGCGACAACGCCATGCGCAGCGACATGCATTCCGGGCGCTGCCTCTTTGAGCAGTTCCAGCAGCCGGGTACGAACGATGGTAATTTTTTCAATCACACTGCCCGTCCAGGCGACTGGCACTTCGTCAATCAAGCCATGGCGTTCACGGAGTTTCTTGCGGACAAGCAGGATTGATTCCGCCAGGTCCTCGGCGGCCTGATGCAGAATCATCGTCGCCACAGCGTCGCCCTCCTCAGCTGCCTGCGAAACCAGCGGTGCCAGAGCCGAGAAGTCCGGGCCGGGGATTGCGTTGCCGAGGTCTACGAGCTCTTCGAGCGTGCTGGTTCCCCAGGCTTCGCCTACGCGCGAGAGAATCAGGCCGGATTCTCCGCGGTCATAGGCATGGAGCGCCTGGCGAATGCCGTGCAACCCGATCCAGTAACCTGAGCCTTCATCGCCGAGAACAGAGCTGTAGCCACCGGCGCTTTCGCGTTCTCCCGCAGCCGTCCGGCCGATGCAATTGGAGCCGGTGCCGGCAATCTGCAGGATGCCCGCTCCACCCTGAAACGCTGCGTCAAGGGCAATCACTTCGTCGCCCACGACTTCTGAGCGATCAATGCCAAAGTCACGGAAGACATCCGTGATCCATTCGCGTATGCCAGGCAGAGATGCGCTGGCTACGCCTGCGGAAGCAGCGTGTACATGGTTGACGCCCGCCGCGTCAAAGACTTCGCGAAGAAGGGCGCGCAGGTTCACTTCGGCAGCTTCAGGCCCCACACGCAGGCGCTTGATCGATCCGCCCATGGCGCGCGCCAGCACCTGCATTGAGGCAGAATCTGCCTGAGCGATGACTGCCCGGGTGTTGGTGCCGCCACCGTCAATACCAAGAACAATGCGAGTCACGTACGCTTACTCCTTCGCCTTTGCAGCTGAATCCGGCGCGACGGGAACTGGGGCGGGTGATTCGCCGCCGTCGCGCAGCGTCCCAGCAAGAATGTTAAGGCTTCCATCCGACTTTGGCGCGGAAAGGCCAAGCATGTGGGCGAGCCATGGGTATAGATTCACATTTTCAAAAGGCGCAACTGTCTTGCCGACCATGATGTCTGGACCGGCTGCAAAGAAACTGGCCTTCATTTCAGGCATTGACCGGGGATCAAAGCCGTGCATCCCGGCAATCGGCGGCATGTCGGCTTTGCCTGCTTCTGGCGCGCGCGCCCGAATTGACCAGGGGCCGGTAGCAATGACGACGGGATCGCCTTCCCGGGGATTTTCGTTGTAATGCAGACCCGCAGGCACATCCTTGCGCCGGTAAGCGTGGAACTTGTCCGAAGCCTTTTTGAGCTGGTTGTAGATGCGGGCACGATCCTCTTCTGTCTTCGGATAGAGTAGCGTGCTTACGGTTTCAACGCCGGTCAGATCGGTGAACGAATCAAGCGTAACCCAGGGACCCTGCATTTTGACCATGCCGTGGTCGCTCACCACCACGAGATCAATCGGCAGGTGAGTCGCCGCCAAAGCGGATTGCAGCTTGCCAACCAGCCCGTCGACCCGGATGACGGCTGCCTTGGTTTCGGGCGCATCCGGTCCAAAGTTGTGCCCGGCGTGGTCGACATCGGAGTAGTAGAGGGTGATGAAATGAGGTCGAGTGGCCTCTGGTTCGCTCAGCCACGCCAGCACCTGCCCAATGCGGGCGTATTCATCAACCTTGTCGTCAAAGTGGAGATATTCAGAAGGCAACTGCCCGGCAATCTTGGCCTCGGAGCCGGGCCAGAAAAGGCACGCGGCGCGCATGCCCTGGCTCTCAGCCAATGACCATAACGGTACGCCGCTGTACCATGAGCCGTCTGTAACCGCCTTGGCGTCGCCAATTCCGTATCGCGCCTGCTTCTCTTCGTCGAGAAATCCATTTGCCACCAGACCATGGTGCTCAGGGTAAAGTCCGGTGACAATCGTGAAATGATTTGGGAACGTGAGCGAAGGAAAACTTGGCAGCATGCCCTGCGGAGCAGTCACACCCAGCCTGCCCAGAGCAAGTAGATGTGTAGCGCCAAACTTCTGCGCATAGTCCCAGCGAAAGCCATCCAGGGAAACCAAAACCACATAGTGCTGTCGTTGAGCCCAGGCTGAATTGGGGCCGTGATCGGTGTGAACCACCAGCGATGCCAGCGGGCCGACCGCAGAGGCTGGCTGAGCTGACAGAACTGCGGCACATGCCAGCAGCCAGCTCGCTACTCCTAGTTTCAAAACCCGGCGCAAACGCATGCCAACCTCACCGCACCAGCTTATCGCACCAGACGGCTCGGTCAGCGATTTCTCGCCGATCCGAGTCGTTGCGCTTGCCTGGTGCTATTTGCAGAGCACGCCGTTCAGCGTGAAGTTGGTCGGTGTTGCGTTCATCGTTCCTATATTTGCGGTAAACCCGATGCCGGTTACGCTGCCGCCGGGAGCAATTGGGCCGTTATAGCCAAGGTCCGTGACAGTGACGACGGCTGCGGTCTGGCTTTCAGCTCCCCCCCAGAAGCTGGTAATGGTCTGGCCATTGGCAAAGGTCCATTGCAAAGTCCACCCAGTCAGGCTGGTCGTGCCCGTGTTCTGGATTGTGACGCCGGCCTGGAAGCCGGTACTCCATGAATTCGTGACCGTATAGGCTACATGGCAGGCGGCACCGGCCGGCTTGGCAAGAGTTTTTGCGCTGGCCTGTGAAGAGCTGGCAGAGGAGCCATGCGCGTCCACGGCAACAACCTTGTAGTAGTAGGTCGTCGACGCCGTTAAGTTGCTGTCAGTGAAAGCCGCACTCGCGAGGCCTGACGCCACCTGATTTGTCGAGGCGGGCGTAAACCCGGATACAGTGCTGCGATAGACCGTATAGGTCACGGTGCAGTTGGTGGGAGTCGAAACCGCCTTCCAGCCAAGTTGCGCTGAAGAGTAGGAAACCGTCGTCGCGGCCAGGGTTGTTGGTACCGCAGGCGTTGTTCCGCAGGTCGGTGTGCCTCCGGCTCCGCCCAAACCCACCAGGTTGAACTTCAACGAAGAAAGCATCTGCTGTTTGATCGAGCTCACGGGAATTGCATCGTAGCTCTTGTCGAGCAGTCCGAAGTCATCTTCGCCATTCACCGCCCAGTAGGTCCAGTTGATATTCGGGTGGTTTGCCAGGAAGCTTACCAGCGCGGAGAACCACTGCCCCTGGCTGCCGGCGGCGCTGTTCTGAATATCGGTGCTCGTGTTGGTTGTGCCAAATTCGCCCAGCCAAACTGGCGCAACAAGATTCTGGCTGAGATAAGCCCACTGTTTGTTCCAGGCTGCGGTCAGCGTTGACGCTGACGTGGTCGACGTGAACCAGTTCTGGGTGCTCAAGTCTGGGCCGTAGTCATGCGCGGAATACACCAGACGATTGGCGACCGAAAGCTGCAGAGGATAGCTGCCCGCCCCCTCCAGGTTGCCGCCCTGCCAGCCGCAGTCGCCGCTGTAGCAGTCAGTTCCTTCCACCGCGATGAGCAGGTTGGGATTCACCGCGAGAATCGCCTTGGCCGCGCGCGTTGCAGCTGCAGGCCAGTTCTGAGCCGTGTTTGTCACCGGGCAACCGTTGGTCCAGGTGTCGCCGGTCCAGCAGGAGCCGGTGCGGGCACCGCCTGCCAGCAGATGCGGTTCATTGCGCAGGTCCACCGCAATCACGATGGGGTTGCCGTGGCTGTCGACATAAGTCTTGTAGCGGGTAACCAGCGTCTTCCAGTCGGCGATCCATTTGGCTTCAGGGTACGTTGCCGTGTACCAGAGGCCGTTGGGCTCGTTGCTGTTGCCCGCCTCAGAACGGTGATTGACCAGAATCACCTTCAGCCCCAGTGCTCCGGCAGCGCTGATGACCTTGTCCATGATCTGTAAAGAATTCAATCCCACCAGATCCGTATTGATCGGTCCGCCGGCGTTGCCCGTAGCAAGCGTTGTCGGAATAATCGGCGTCTCGACCATCTGGTTCGAATAGGGCAGACGGATGGTGTTGTAACCCTCGGCATGAATCGTGTTCAGGATGGTGTGATAGTCCTGCGCATAGAGTCCGTGCACCACTTCGTCGGTCGTTTCAAATCCATACCAGTTGATGCCCGCGATACGCACGACGACGCCGTTGGCATCCAGAATCTGGTTGCCACTCGTATGCCAGTATCCAGCGCCCTGCGCCGTGGCAAACCGAGGATTGGCAACCAATGCAACCATGGCAATGACAAGCGCACCCAACAGTTGAATCGATTGCCGTGACTTGAACCAGACCGAGATGAACATTCGCCCTCCGGCAAATTTGGAAAGTTCGGCGGGGACGGCCAGTTAGCCCATCGAGTCCGCCTACATCCATACTGGAGGAGGCCAGGTAATCTCGAAATGGAACGAACGAGTAAATAAATGAAACTTTAGTGTCATTTGCGAATTACCGCGGACTACGAATAGAAGTCGCGCAAGAATCCGGAGTCAAAGGCGCGGCCGCTGTGGTATACGTTTCCACATGTCGCGAACGAATCAAATCTGGTTGCTAAAATTCGTGTGCCTTGCGGTCGCGTTGCTGCACATCTCTTCTACCGTCGCGCGGGCTCAGGGCCTGGCCGGTACTCCGCCCATGGGCTGGAACAGCTGGGACGCCTACGGGCTCACCATTGACGAGGCCGACTTCAAGGCCAACACCACCGTGCTCGCGGGCATCAAGCAGTTTGGCTGGCAATACGCCGTCATCGATGAGGGCTGGTACCTGCAGAATCCTTTTGGCGCCGACACGGAATCGCAGAAATTCGTCTATGACGCAAACGGCCGCCTGATTCCCGCACTCAATCGCTTTCCCGATGCGGCCAACGGAGCCGGACTCAAGCCCCTCGCAGACTGGGTCCATCAACAGGGCCTCAAGTTTGGCATTCACCTCATCCGCGGCATTCCCCGCGCCAGCGTTCGCGACAACAAGCCCATCGCGGGCTCCACTTTCCACGGCGCAGACGCAGCCGACACCACCGACGTATGCCCCTGGAACCAGGACAACTACGGCATCCGCGACAACCCCGCAGGCCAGGCCTGGTACGACTCCATGATCAGCCTCTACGCCAGCTGGGGTGTGGATTATCTCAAGGTCGATTGCATCTCTGACCGACCCTACAAGGGTTCTGAAATTCGCCAGATTGCCGCCGCGATCAAAAAGGCTGGCAGGCCCATCGTTCTCAGCCTTTCGCCCGGCCCCACCAAGCTGGAACATGCCGCCGAAGTTGGCAAATACGCACAACTGTGGCGAATCTCAGACGATCACTGGGATGTGTGGCACAAAGATTCGGCGCCCGGCGAAGGCAGCGGCGAATTTCCCTTTGGACTCCGCGACGCATTCGACCGAATCGCCGCCTGGAATCCCTACGTCAAACCCGGCAACTGGCCCGATGAAGACATGCTCCCATTCGGATCCCTCACGCCTCACCCCGGCTGGGGCGAACCTCGCCAATCCCGCTACACGCAAGACGAGGAGCAGGCGGAATTTACCCTCTGGGCCATCTCCCGGTCGCCGCTCATTCTAGGCGCCAACCTGACCAAACTCGACGACTTTACCCGCTCACTGCTTACCAACAAGGACCTCGTCGAATTTAACCAGCACGCGCAGGAAAGCCACCCGGTAAAGAATTTGCCGCCTGGCTTTGAACAGATGCGGGTGTGGATTGCATCCAAACCAGGAAGGCCGAGCCCCGCGTATTTGATTGCGTTCTTCAATCTCGACGAGAAGCCGGTTGAGCTGCAAATCAACTTGCAACAACTTGGACTGCACTTCCCAAAAGATCAAACAGCGCATCTAGACTGCAACAAGATTAAAACCGGTGTGTCAGACTCTCAATCGATCACGGTTTTTGCGCACGCGCACGGCAGCACCGTTTGCAGGGTAGACATTTTCTAGGGCTGGCGGAAGGCTGATTTCTGGCTCGCTGGACTGCACTGATCTCTACGGTCATGCGAGGGTTTTTGCATGCAACGTCGCGCATTAATGTTTAGTCTCGCCGCCGTATGCATCAGCGCGCCGCTATCGGTGCGCGCTGAGGCAGGCAGCGGCCAGAAGCTGGCACGGGCGGCCCGATCGCAAATTGGCGTAACACTCGGCTACGACCCGCGCTATACCCATTTGCATTACCCCGGCGGCGACGTGGACCGCAGCACCGGCGTCTGTGCCGATGTGGTTATCCGTGCGGCCCGGGACGCTTTTGGGATCGATATGCAACAACTCGTGCATGACGATATGGTCAGAGAATTCGACGCATATCCGGCGCGCCGGACATGGGGATCGAAGACACCCGACGCCAACATCGATCATCGACGGGTGCTTAACCTCGAAACCTATTGGCAACGGGCTGGATGTCAGCTTTGGCATGCGAAAGGAAGCGTTCCCGGAGACGGCTTCCCTGCTCCGCTCGCGGTCGGCGACATCGTCACATGGCGACTCGACGCTCGGCTTCCGCATGTGGGAATCGTCGCCCAGTACACCCCACAGAGAGCAACAGTGATCCACAACATTGGCAATGGTGCTGAAGAGACACCGCTCCAGGCATTTCAAGGCCATCGCGCAACTGGACTTTACCGCTGGCCTAAAACTGCCTGAAGTCCCTTAGCCTGGAGCCGATGACAAACTGAACTTTCATCTAACAGACCCGAAAAGCCATCGCCTTCCACTTTACTGCCCGGCCCGGGCAGCGCGCAGCAAGGGCTCAAGGTCTTTCGCGGCCCCGTGGCCATGCCAGCGAACCTGTCCCGCAGCATCCAGCAGCACGACATACGGATCCTTGTCCGTGGTCACGCCAAAGTAGCTGCGCCAGAGCTTCTCATCCTGCGTGAAGACAAGGAACTGTTCCTGATCGGCAGCAGGAACTCCTTTGCGCATGCCGCTCTTGATCACGCCGCGGATAAAGCCCGGCGCAGCCTCAAGCATGGCGATCTGATACACGAGCAGGTTGGTCAGCGCAGGGTCACCATGAAGGGTGCGCAGCCAAAGCCCGCAACTATCCCCTGCTTCGCGGCTAAAGCCAACGACGATCACAGCCGCATGACCGCGAAGCACATCGGCCAAAACCAGCCGCTTGCCGGTGAGGGTTTCGCCCGGCGTTGTGGGAAGTGCCTGCGACCGGGCCGGGGCACCGCAAAACGCCAGCAACGCGATCCATAGAGCGATCCGGCTCAGTTTGAGAGCCCTGCGATGCGCTACGCTTTTTTTGAAACGGCATCCAGTCGTGAAATGACCTATTTCCATGGTGTGAACTTCCTCCTCGGCGATTTCGCCGCATGTGCGAAACTGAAGGTTCAGATGTGCGTCTGCCTCGGAGAGGTCTAAGCCCAGACCTCAGCATATACAAACCGGTTCGGAAAGTTCCACTGGGAGTATCTACGGAAAATGCCTCTGCTTCGTTCAGCATTCATCGCACTATCGACCAACCAGACAATGCGCCGTTTCAGCGAGAACTCTGGCGTCGGACGGAAGCTTAGTTCGCGCTTTGTTGCCGGCCTGGAAGTTGAAGACGTACTGCGCGCTGCCGAAATGCTGAACAACTATGGCATGACCGCAACCCTCGATTCGCTGGGTGAAAGCGTGGCCACCGAGATTGAGGCGCATCGATCAGCGGAAATCTACCATCGGCTGCTCGACTCCATCGCGGCCAAAAAACTCAAGGCCAACATCAGCGTGAAGCTGACCCAGATGGGACTGGAGCTGGACCCCGATCTGGCATACAAGATCGCTTCCGGGCTGACCGAGCACGCCCGCGCGACGGGCAATTTCTTGCGCATCGATATGGAAGGGTCGCCGCTGACCCAGGTAACGCTCGACCTTGTGCGGCACATCCACGCCCGCGAAGAGTATCGCGGCCATATCGGCATCGTCATTCAGTCCTATCTTTACCGATCTGAAGCAGACATTCAGCAGTTGATCAATGACGGCATCCGCGTGCGTCTGTGCAAGGGAGCCTACCAGGAACCGCCCGCTGTCGCCTTCCCCAAGAAGACCGACGTAGACACAAACTACGTGCGGCTTATGGGCATTCTGCTCTCAAGCCCGCTGTACCACGGCATCGCCACCCACGACGAGGCGATGATCGAGGCCACCAAGAACTACGCCAGCAACCAGGGCATCGCCCCTGACCACTTCGAATTTCAAATGTTGTTTGGAGTGCGCCGGGACCTGCAGAAGAGACTGGTGCGCGAAGGATATAACGTGCGCATTTACATTCCTTTTGGGCGCGAGTGGTATCCCTACTTCATGCGGCGGTTGGCGGAGCGGCCCGCGAATGTCTTCTTCCTGGCAAAGAACCTGATCCGTTCCTGAGCGGAAGATTTCGTCGGCTCAGCGCGGCGCTTGGTAGGGTTCAACGCGCAACAGGTTCTCAAGAATGCCGCGCTCTTCCGGTGAAAATGCCGAATTGTAGCGTGCTGAGTTTAGAACCGTGGCACGCTGGTCCATCGGAACTCCGCGCAGATCCTGGAAGGCACGACGCACCTGCGTCTGCCTGTCAGGCGGCAGACTCGACATCTCGCGGGCCGACTGCGTGACCTGATTCCGCACAGAGGGTGACAGGTGTTCGAGAGCCTCTGCCCGCGCCAGACGGCGGTCGCGTTGCGGTTCAGGCAACTGGTTCATCTGGTGCAACTGCTGGACGACTCTCTGCTGTTCGCCGGGATTCAAATGCTTGAACTCAGGCTCGCTTCGCAGCACCCGCTCCTGTTGATCAACGGGAAGGTTGCCGTGCTGGGCCATCCATTCCGGCAGATGTCCCGCGTACTGCGGGGCCATCGGACGTACAGAGTAGGGCGCGCCGGGATACTGCGGCCGATTCGACGGCAGCGCACTCCCTGGGGCGGATGAACGATTCATTCCCGTTGGGTTGCTGTTGCCGGGTGCATACCCCTGCGGGTAGCCGGACTGCGGGTAGCCGGACTGCGGATAACCAGAATTCGGATAGCCCGGCTGCGGCCGCATCGCATCCGGACGATACGGTGAAGTATTCATTGGCTGCGGGCGCCCGGGCATGCCGCTGCCCGGATACGCATTCCCAGGGAAGCTGCGGCCGGGACGCGGAGCGTACTGAGGGCCGGGCATCGGACGGGACTGGGGTATGTTTTGCCCACGCGGTTGAGGCGCAAATTGCGGACGAGGCCCAGGTTGCGGTTGATACCCGGGCCGCTGCTGTGGCCCTGGGTGAGGATTGCTCTGGGGCCGTGCTGCCGGGGCCGGACGCTGCGGGGGAGGATTGCCATGCTGGGTTGGCTGGGCGATGAGAGACCCTGCGACCGCCGAGACAAAAATCCCCGCCAATGCAGCGATTGCCGCCTTGGGGGTGATTCTCGCGCTGTCACTCATCGTCTTCATCGTGCTGCTACCTTTCTCTAGCCGCTCTCTCCGCGCATTTCCGGTTTGCATTGGGTGCGGGATTCAAATTCATTCCTACGCTGCGCTTAGTCGTTGTTCTGATTTGAGAGTGACTCTAACTGATCAAGCAACTGGGCATTGTTATCGAGCGTCTGCAGGTCATGAACCACCGCCGCCTGATTGGGCTGATCCGATTGACCAGAGAACAGGCCACCGTTGCTGAGGCTGATATACGCTCCACCACTCACCAGCAATGCCAGCGTCATCGCCATCGCCGCCACGGGCCGCATGGACCTCACTGACCAGCGTGAACCGTAGACAAATCGAGCTCGTACTCTTTCGAACCAACCTGCCGGAGCGGCCTCGCGCTCTTCGTCAAGGCGGGCATTGAGCCGCGTCAAAAAGTAAGGATTGGGCTCTGGAGCCTCCCACGTATCGAGCAGCGCCATCGTCGCGCGCAACTCAGCAAGCTGCTCACGACAATCGCTGCACTCGGCCAGATGCGCCTGAGTCTCGTTGAGACTAGCGTCATTGGTCACCGCGGCATTCAATTCTTCAGACTCGAAAAGCAGGTCAGGTAGCTTCGAGTTCATTTCGTTGCAGGTCATTGTGTACTCCCTTCTTCTTGCCGGTGTTCCCCGGCTTCGTCTCTATTCCCCTCGGCTATGTGTACTGCTTCAGCGTCTCACGCAAGGTCTGATAGGCGCGAAACAGAAGCGATTTAGTCGCCGATTCACTCAACTTCAAAACTTCGCCAATCTGGCGATAATCCATCTCCTGGTACTTGTGCATGAGCACTGCCATACGCTGGCGCTCTGGCAGGGCTGCAACCTGAGCACGAATCGCTGCCATACGCTCGTCTCGCAACATGCGCTGCTCGACGTTTGGATCGTCGTCGGGAACCTCAGGCGTTGCCCCCGTGTCGGAATCCGGTACATCCAGTTCAACGGTCTGCGCGGTCCGCTCGTATTTCGTGTCACGTGCATGGTTGACTGCAAGATTTGTAGCAATGCGATACAGCCACGTGCTGAATTTTGCTTCTGCGCGGTAGCTTTCCCGGGAGCGATAAACCCGAAGAAACACCTCCTGCGCCAATTCTTCGGCAATTGCCTCGTTATGCACCATCCGGAACAAGAAGCGAATGATGGCGCGGTGATACTTGCTGACCAGGTAGTTGTACCCGGCTTCGTCGCCAGCAGCCACCGCCAGCATGATCTCAGCGTCTGTACGTTCCGCCCCGGCAACCCGCTCTTCGGCGGCAAGATTGGCCACTGCCACGTTCGAATGGACCCTGGCGCCACCCTTGCCTTGCCCAACACTCAGCCCCGGATTGTGAATCGCCAGGCTTGCCATATCCTCTGGAACACCGCTGACGGAAAAATGTTGCGCTGCATCGGAAGATTCCTGCCCGTTCTGAATACGCGTTACGGGGCCGGCGGAAGGTCCGGCTCCGGGGCCTGCCACTCCGTGCAACTCGCGGGGCAAGGGCGGCTCGGCAGAAGATCGCATTGGCAGAAATCGCAGGCGCATTGCACAGAAAAGGGTCGAAACAAAGCCGGAACAGGACTGAACCAAAAGCTTTACGGGAAAGTCTACCGGAGCCGCTCCTGGTTTGGATGCATCTGCCGCCGGAAAAGCGTCAGCGCAGTGCTCATCCGGCCTTATCCAGACCCAGGTCGCTGTAGCTGGCAGCGTTGAAGCGCCCGGCTTGCTGATGATACTCTACCGTAGTAGACCCCGCCTCAACCCCACGGCACCCCGCCTGGGCAGAAGTATTCAAAGCGCGGGCGATTAACTCAGCGGTAGAGTGCCACCTTCACACGGTGGAAGTCGCAGGTTCGAATCCTGCATCGCCCACCATAAATAGATAGACTTTTCGCCTGAATACTTCCAGATTTGCGTAATTCAATCGTGTCGTCGAAACTGTGTTGGCCATGAGATTCGTTTGTTCTCTCGCTTCCGGTGTGTGCGCGCTCCTGCTGGCGGCCATGCCTGCCGCGGCGTCGCATCTGGTTACCGGCAACGGCTTTGGCTTTGCCGTGGTGTCACCGGAAACCGCCACCGTGACCAGGTTCTACGGGCACCCTTACAGCTTTGGAAAGCCGGACGCCCAGAACCCTCTCAGTGAAGGCGTGGAAACCCCCAATTTCATCAAGACGCTGGGCTGGGGCACGGGCGTTGCGCAAAGCCCTTCCGCAGAGTATGAAGCAGATTCGCAGGTCATCCGCGTACACAGGAGCGACGGCGAGGGACTGGTCTTCATGCCCTTTGGCTTGCGTCAGGCGACTCTCATCATCAGTTGGGAGCCAGCTCAGACGGAGTCGCCCGGGCGCGGCTTGCAGGTGGAGTGGAGCCGGCCAGTCAAGTCGAACACGGCGATGCGTATTTCGGGTCGCGACCTGCAGCTGCTGAGGTTTGAGGGCATCGGGGAATCGCTCTTGCTGATTCCGCTCGGCGGCACGAGGTCCACGCAAGCACAGCGGCACCTCACAAGAGGCTCTGCCTGGGCTTTGATTGCTCTGGAAAATGAAGCGGAGCTGCGGACGACGATAACCGAGTTCATGCGCTGGCAGGCGGGGCTTGCAGCGGGGGCGCTGGCACGGCGCGAGATGGCCGAGCTTGAGCGGTGGCGGGTAAAGCCGGCGGTGCAATTCAAAGGAGAGAAAGAACGGCACTTGTGGCGCGAGAGCGAAGTGATGCTGCGCATGGCGCAGAGCCGCGAGCCAAACCGTCCAGGACGCAATAACAACGGACTGATCATTGCCAGCCTGCCTGACGGTGTGTGGTTTACGCCGTGGGTGCGCGACATGGCCTATGCCACGGTCGCACTGGCAAAGATGGGGCATCAGAGTGAAGCGCGCGCTGCGCTGCTGGCTTATTTCAACGCGCAGCCTACTGGCAGAATGCGGGCCGAGACCAGGGGTGCCGACTACCAGATTTCAGTCGTTCGCTACTTTGGCGATGGCTCTGAAGAGCCCTTCTTTACCATGGAGGGCGCTACCAATATTGAGTTCGACGATTGGGGCCTTGCCCTGTGGGCGCTCGGCGAATACGAGCGCAAGTACAACGATACGGCTTTGTTGCATGCCGCGACCTTTCGAGACGAGCTTTACAGGAGCGCCAGGGATTACGTGGCAAAACCGCTGTTGGCTAACCTGGATGAACAGGGCCGGGGTCGGATTGTCGCCGCCGACACCTCAATCTGGGAAGAGCACCAGAAAGACAAGAAGCATTTTGCGTTTTCGACGGCCGCCGCCATTCTGGGCCTGCGCAGCTTTGCTGAATTAAGCCGCCAGGTCGGAGATGAAGGGACACGTTCGGAAATACTCAAACAGGCTGCGCTGCTTGAGAAAGGATTCGACGCGGCCTTTATTCGAGATGGCAAGCTGCGCGGAACTCTGGAAGTCGGAGTGAAGAACGATATCGATGGCGCCCTGCTGGCAATCATCAACGCTGGAATCGTGACGGACCCGGCAGTGATTCGCGACACGGTCGAGCGGATGGAGCTGCTGAAGGTAGCTTCCGGCGGCTACCGGCGTGTCCGCGGAACCTACACCGATCCGGCCATCTTTGAATTTTGGTATGAGAAGCAGGAGTTTCTGTTCGTCGATTTCAGCCTGGCCGAAGTTTACCGGCGGCTGGGAAGAAGCGGCGAAGCCGACGCGATGCTCAGTCGCATCGTCGATAAGGCAGCCGCAGACCACAACATCATCCCCGAGATGTACGTTGCGGAGAGCTGCCCCCTGTTCCCTGGCCCAATCGGCGCTCCCACGGGCGCACTACCCATGGCTGGCTACGGCGCAGGCGCATACATCCTGCATCTGCTGGAAAGGGAAAAGCTGGTGAGTCGGCCTTGATTCAACGAACTTGAGTGGGTTGCCGGGGACCGACTGAGAATCTGCAAACTGAGGATAGTTTCGCTTTTTATTCGCCTATACTGGATTCATGCAGATCGCCGGGTATAGGAAAGAAGTGGATTTGTCGCGAATGGGCCCGACCCTGGTAATTGCCAGCAGCCTGATACTGGCGATTCGCACAGCGAGGTGGCCCCGCATCGTGGTCGAGACAGCCTCTCAGCCGGAGTGGGACGCGGAGGTCGAGCAATCCGTCCGTCTGGCCCATCGCATCATGTCGCACCTGCTGGCCAAATCGCCATTTCTCTTTCAGCAGAAAGATGTGCCGTGGTATCAGCCAGAGGATGAGTCGCCCAAGTGAGGGAGTTGCCGCATTCGTAACTCAAAGATTCAAGTCCCTTGCCATCTGCGCCGAAGAACTCGTTAGTCCCGGAGAGTGCGCGACAGGTTGAGGCAAGTATGGCAGAGCAACGATTGGCAGAAATGGAAGAGCTGAGTGACAAGCAGGTGAACCTGCCGTGGGCATATTTTCGCCTGTCGCCATTTCCTCAGATTGCCATCCGTGTGATGCAGATGGTCAACAAGGACGACGTTCCTCTGGACCGAATAGCGACATTGATTGCCGCAGACCCTGCCTTTGCAAGCGAAATTCTGACCATTGCAAACTCACCACTCTATGCACCTCGCATACCTGCAACAAGCATCCTTCAGGCCGTCTCCCGGCTCGGAACAAGGCATATTCAGGGCCTTTGCCTGACGGTCGCGGTCAGAGCCTACCTGGGCCAGACGGTGAATCACCCTATTATGAAGAGCGTCTGGCACCATAACCTGGCCTGCGCCATGATCGCCGAGCAGTTGGCTGTGGCCTGCTTCATGGACAAGGATCTGGCCTACACTGCGGGCGTGATGCACGACATTGGACGCCTTGCCATGGCAGTGATCAAGCCCAAACAGTACTCGGAGTTGTTGGGTTCACATACCGGCCCGGCGAGCAGCATTCTTGAGGCCGAATGGGCATTGTTTGGCTTTGATCACTGCGAGGCAGGCCAGCAATTGATTGCCAGTTGGAAGCTGCCGCATGACTTTGACGCCGTGGTTGCTCATCATCACGCAACACGCGATCCTCACGCCGGTTGGGAAATCGCGGATCTGGTCAGCCTGAGCTGTCGCATGGCAGACATTTCAGGGTTCGCCGCATTTCCGGGGTGCGAAGCAGCGGCGTTTTCTGACCTTCAAAGCGAAATTCCCGAGGAGGCTCGTGGCCGCTTCCACCCTGACATCGAAAGCCTGTCAGGCGATATTGCCGCAAAAATCAGCGCGGTGGAAGCGGCTTGACGCATGCCGTGTTGCGATTTCCGCAAGAGTCTTAGAACTTGCCCATGCGCACCCGGACTACCTCATGCTGTTGCTGGAAAGTGAGGCCGCGATCGGTTTCGTCGCCATTCCAGAGGCGTACAGGCTTCCAGACGCCGTTCTCATAGGTGCCCTGTTCGGCAGAAATCACTTCACTGTGAATCCACGCCATCTTGCCGGGCAGGTGAAAGGTGACGCTGGCATCGACGCCGGTGACGAGAAATTCATCGGGGCCAAGCTGGGCAACGATTGCGGCACCGTGAGCGTCCTTGGTGCCAGGAGCGCGGCGGCCATCATTTTGCGGAAAACCAAAGGCTACCGTCGCCTGCCAACCACCAAAATCAAGCTCCTGCGTAGCTTCTCCCGGCTCTTCCACGCTGGTCTTGAGTTTGCCATCAAACTCCAGTTGGGCAATCTCGCGCATCATGGGCGTGATCAAGGCAAAGTTGTTGCCGTGCGCTTTCCATGTCTCATCGCCCGTGATGTTCCAGCCTGATTCATCCACGCCAAAAGGCGAGAAGCCGATAGCTCCGTTGCCGAGAGCGTAAAAGAAGAACTTGGCATAACTGTCGCTGCGCCCAGTTTCAGGGATCCACAGCGGATTATCGGCACGCTTGTAGGTAGCCATCGTGTCCCGGTAGAAGCCGGAATCGTCCGCGTAGATATCCGGACCGATCATGTCCAGAGCCGGAGCGAGAGTGCGCCAGAGGCCTAACAGCTTCTGCACCGCCCCGCCGCTGGGATAAGCAATACCAGGCTGGGAGAGTTGCCGCTGCGGAAGTTGAGCGGCCGGGTAGTCGACCCACACGTTGATGTAGCACGGGATTGCAAACTCAGCCTTGCCGGCAGCCGTAATCTCGTTGATGTACTTTGCCTGGTGATAGGCCTGGAAGGTTTCATCGGCGTCAGCGCCAAAGACCTGGCTCCAGTTACCAGCAGATTTGTGGGCAGCGGCGAGCAGGTCTGCCGGAACTTGCCCGGCAAACTCCTTGTTGGCCTCGGGCGAGTTGTCGCGAACGCTGCCGACGTTGCCGGACTCATTCTCCACCTGAACGAGAATCACCGTGTGGCGCTCGCCATCGACTTGCTTCAGATGCCGCATCAGCGTCGTAAAGGCCGCTTTGTCTGCCTCCAGCGTATTGCGCGAAATCGGCGACATCACATCGATTGGCTCGCCGTCAGGCCGGATCACGCGGGGAAAGCGCTTGGTATCAGCCTTAACCCAAGTCGGTACGTAGTGATTGTTGCCATTCTTCCAGGTGCCAAACCAGATCAGCACAACGTGCAAATCATGCGCACGGGCACCCTCAATGATCTGGTCGACGTTGCTGTAATCGAACTTGCCCGGCTGTGCTTCGAACTGCTCCCAGTAGATAGGCGCCTCGACGGTGTTGGCGTGAAGCGCGGCCATCGACTTCCATACCTGTGGCAGTTCGCTGGGCCAGCCGCTGGAGTTGTGAATCTGGCCACCCAGCACGAGGTACGGCCGCCCCTCGACCATCAAGGCAAATCGGCCATCTTTCTGGACAACACGCGGGGCCTCGACGGCGCGCGCCGCAGCAAGGCCAGTAAGGGTAAGCAGGGTTACAGACAAAAGTCGCAATGCAGAACGCAGAAACATGAAAAATTACCTCGCGAGAAATGTAAGCGGTTACATCAACACTGCGCAAGGCAATTTCAAAAAAGGCAGCGGATGGGCACAAGACGGGGCGTCGTCAGACGCGCCCCGCAGCGCTATTTGGGCAGCAGGTCTTTGATTGCCGAGTCAAACACCGTATACGGGACTGCGCCAACAATGCGCACGCCGTCGATGGAGTCGCTGGCGGTCTTGCCGATCACAAAACTCGGCGTGCCGCTGATGCCGAGCGTACCGGCGTCTGCCGTGTCCTTTTTGATGGACTCGGTAAACTTCTTTTCTCCGACGCAGGCTTTGAAGAGCGGCATATCGAGACTTACCTTTTGCCCGTAGCTCAGGATTGCATCGGCGCTCAGGTCAGTTGAGCTGTCCTTCATGATCGCGTCGTGCATCTCCCAGAACTTGTTCTGCTCACCCGCGCAGCGCGCAGCCTGGGCGGCCGGAGCGGCGTTGGGGTGAAACTCAAGCGGCAGATCGCGGGAAACGAAGCGCACTTTGCCGGTGTCAATGTAGTCCTTCTTGAGCTGGGCAAAGCTGTCAGACTCGAAGCGCCGGCAGAAGGGGCACTGATAGTCAGTGAACTCAACCATCGTCACCGGCGCGTCGGCACGGCCGAGAGAATACCAGCCCTGGCTGACGGCCATCTTGACTTTGTCTGACGGGGCGGCAGCCGGAGCAGCCGCTGCCGGCCGATTTGCCTGAGCATTGGCTGTCTGCTGGTTTTGAAGAAGCTGCCGAATCTGGCGCAACTCCAGCAGGATCGCGTCGGCCTGATCCTTGCTCATCCCCTCCGGCATGTTAATCGTCACCGAATCTGACTTGACTGACCTGGACGCGGAACCGCTTTTGGTTCCCGCAGCATTCTGTGGGGTTGAACCAGCCTTATCCTGTGCTTTGACCACTGGCACCAACATGACCAGCGCCAAACCTGTGTAAAACCATCGCTTATGAATCATCGTTTCTCCGTTTTTTGCCTAAAACAGCCTAAGTTCAACCCTACTCACACTATCCCACTCTGCGTCACAGGCAAATTCCTGCTGAGCAGACTTTCGATGCACAGTCGTTGCTAATCGAGCATTTCTTACCAGTTGCACAAGACGGACAGGCACCACCGCCACAATCCAGGTCTGTTTCGGTTCCGTCCTGGCGGTGGTCAGAGCATTGGTTTGCGACACATGTCTGCGTTAAACCATCGCATGCGTTGCTGGAGCAGCTAGCATCGGTCGTGCAGGCTGTGCCGACTCCGCCTAGACCGCATACGCCGTTTGTACATACCGAGCCATTGGCGCAAACATTGTTACAAGCTCCGCAGTTGTGTGAATCGGTATTGGTGTTGACTTCGCAGCCGTTAGAGGGATTCATATCGCAATCTCTGAATCCTGTGTTGCAGCTCGCCACGCCGCATGCACCGTTGGTGCAAGCTGGAACGTCATGATTGGTTGGGCAAACAGTGCCGCAAACTCCGCAGTTCGAGGTGCTTGTACTGGTATTGACGCAGGTGCCGGCACAATTCGTGGTTCCCGCAGGACATGACAGAACACAGGCGCTGTTTACACACGCGTTTCCAGCGGCACAAACAAAGCCGCACGCCCCGCAGTTGGTCGTATCGGTTTGCTCGTTGACGCACTTACCGCCGCAGAGGGTCGTCCCGGCGGCACAGGTCGTCTGGCAAGCACCGTTTCCGTCGCATGTTTGACCGTTGCCGCAAGAAGTCCCAGCTGGCAGGTTGGTGCTTGTGCAGGTACCGGCAGTGCCCTGGCCATTACAGGTTGGGGCCTGGCAAGGATTTGCTGAAGCAGCGCAAGCCGTATTGCAGCAAACGCCGCTGGAACAGTTTCCGCTTGAGCAGGAGGTGCCCGACGAACAGGTTGCGCCATTGGGGCTCAATGTCGCCACCAAGCATTTTCCGCCGTTACAGGTTTGTCCGCCAGGGCACACCAAGCCACATGCACCGCAGTTAGTCGAGTCGCTGCCGTTTGTATTGATGCAGGTAGAACCGCAAAGAGTTTGACCAGCCGGACAACTGGACAAGACGCAAACGCCATTGGTGCAGGCCGATCCGGCCGCGCAGGCCTGTCCGCAACTGCCGCAGTTGGATGGATCAGAACTGGTGGTCTCGCAGAACATGCCGCACTGCGTTCCAGTGCAGGTATCTGTGTCGGTCGAATCCTGCATTTTGTATTCGACCAGCAGGTTGGCATCCGCTCCGGTGTTTGACGCGCAAGTCGAACCAGTGCGCAGTGAGGCCTGCAACGTCTGTCCAGCCGCGAAGGTGAGAACAATCGGACCCGTGTCAGACCAGTAGGACGGGAGTCAGCACCAGGTCCTGCCCCTTGGTGCCATCGGTAAATCGAAAAACCGCTGCCGGGCACTTTGCGTCGGTTGGCGTCTTGGCCGTCGCTGCAATGCGCAGCACCGTAATTGGCTGATCGAGAATCAACTGACCGCCCGTCCAGGTGCCTTGCAGGTTCCCAGGGAAGAAAGAAGGGAAGACCATGCGCGCATTCACGCCCGGCCCGGTCACACCCTGCAGGCCCTGAGGACCCATGGGGCCGGTGTCACCCTTATCGCCCTTAAGACCTTGAATACCCTGAGGACCGGTGTTGCCGGTATCACCCTTTTGCCCTGCCGGCCCTGCCGCTCCGGGAAGTCCCGGCGCACCCGGCGTTCCAGGCGTACCTGGAGCACCTTGGGTTCCCGGCGCACCCGCCGCCGCCATTAGAACCCAACCCGTGTTCGTGGTGGGATTCGACCCATCGGAAGCAATCGGAGCTGTTGCGTTGTAGGTCGATCCGTTATACGTCACAACGTCGTAAGGACTATAGGTTGCGCTCGGATCGAAAACATTGCGGAAGTTGAAGCCCGTTCCGTTGATGCCGTCTTTGCCATTTGCCCCATCAACGCCGTTGGTTCCGTTCGTCCCATTCAAGCCTGGAATGCCCTGTTGGCCCTGAATTCCTTGAGGGCCCAACGGCCCGGTATCACCTTTATCGCCTTTGGGTCCTGTTGCGCCCGTATCACCTTTAATCCCTTGAGGGCCTACTGCTCCGGTATTGCCTTGAATGCCCTGCGGGCCGGTATCACCCTTTAATCCTTGCGGCCCCATCGCGCCGGTGTTGCCAGTCAGGCCTTGTGGACCTGTAGCGCCGGTTGCGCCAGTCGCTCCGGTATCCCCTTTTAGCCCTTGCGGTCCGGTAATGCCTTGTATTCCTTGAGGTCCAGTGTCACCTTTCGGTCCCGTCAGTCCAGTATTGCCAATCGGGCCTTGTGGGCCCACAGCACCGGTTGCGCCAGTCTGACCGGTTGCACCGATTGGGCCTGTGTCACCTTTTGGGCCTAATGGGCCAATTGGTCCAATTGGTCCTGTTGGCCCGATAGGACCGATAGGACCGGTATTGCCTTGCGGTCCCTGGGCACCCGTCAACCCCTGCACGCCCTGTGGCCCCTGAGGACCGGCAGGCCCGACCAGCACAATCTCCAATTCGGGCTGATGTGAGGTTTCTTCGCTCTCTTTGCTGTCAATACCAAACAGCCCCTGCGTTCCAATCAGACCCAGCGCTATGCCGTTGTTGGTCGTCGGGTCTGCCATCCACCCCTGAATAGTCGGCGTGATATCAATCTGCACAAACATGTTGGCGCTTGCACCGGTCACGGTTACCGGGTGTCCACCCGTAGCCGAATTCCCTGGCAGCGGGCGCGTTCCGCTGTAGCGCAGCGTGCCCTCGGTCCAGGACGGCGTCTTCGGCAGGTTGTACACATCAAACTGACCACCGGCGGCTACCGCGTCAATGAACACGCGCAGCGAAGCTTTCTTGACTGCCGACCCTGGCGGAATAGCAGACAGGTCAAACTTGATATAGGTGATCTGGCCGTTACCGACAATATTGATTTGGCTGGCCCCAAAGTTAACCGTGGGATTCAGATTGCTGACGTAGGTGTCCGCAACCGGAGGAGCCTGTTGAGCTGCGCTGAAAGGCATCAGGGCAAGGGCAGCAGAGAACGTCAAACCAGCAAGAAGCGGTTTCAGCATAGGACACCTCATGGGGGAGTGTGCGCTGAAATCTTACGCACCGTCCAGAGAGTGTCAAGAAGATTCTTACAAGAAATATGAATAGGTGACCTTTGCGCAAATGCTGAAGAAACCGTCACTTGCAGCGTGCTAAGGACGGTTACCTCTACGCGAGATCAGCAGGGAAAGTAACAGAGCAAAGATCACAACGGCCGCTACTTGAATCAGGTTTGCATGGGGCATAGCGGATATTCACTTTCTTCCCTGCGTGAAATTTCATCGATGGCTTCCAGGGCATCTTTGTCTGAAGCGGTTCGGTCGTGCAATGACCTTCCGTTTCAGCGGCATCGCACCCTAAGAAATAGGCCGCTCAATCTGCTGGATAGTACCGTTGTATCGACCCATCAGAGCGTTCCACCGAATCAGCGCCATCTCACGCAGCATGTGAAAGCCGTCGCGCAGGTAGCTCAGCCGACTTCGCTCATCGTGCCCCCAGGAAACCGGCACTTCCTGAATTCGAAGACCGCGTTTGGTGGCAATGAAGAGAATTTCAGGGTCAAAGCCCCAGCCATCAATTGTCTGCAGCTGAAAAACGGTCTGTGCGGCGTTGCGTGTAAATGCCTTGAATCCGCATTGTGTATCAGCAAATCGCAAACCCATCACGGTGCGAGTCACCAAATTGAAGCAGCGCCCAAAAAACTGCCGGTACAGCGGTTGCCGATGGGTCTGGCGGTTGCGCTCAAGCCAGCGAGAACCAATCGCAATATCGGCGCCGCCGCGTATCGCCTCAAACAGCAACTCCGCCTCGGCGATTGGGGCTGACAGGTCGGCATCAGTAAACATGACGATCTCTCCATGCGCCTGGAGCAGGCCGTGTTTGACGCTGAAACCCTTGCCTCGATTGCCACCCGGATTCTCAAGCAACCGTATTTCAGGAGCCCTCTTTGCAAAGTCAAGAACCTGCGCGGCTGTCGAATCAGTCGAACCATCGTTGACCACGATGACTTCAGCATCCCAATTGTGCGATCGAATGCAACTGACCACCTCTTCAAGCGTCGCGTCAATGCGTGCGCTTTCGTTGTAAGCAGGGATCACGATGCTGCATGCGGGATAGCCGGTCACGGCAACTGGAACCTTTCTGGCGAACTGACGGTCCGGATTCGCTGGAGGACATCGCCGAACGCGAAGGATACTAGCGGGACCAACACTCTGTCATCATACCGGAGGCACGACGGGGTCGGAGTAACGCTTACGAGTTACTGGGTAGAGGCCTTAAATTGCCTCTATTTGCTCAGTTCACTACTTTTTTTTGGGCGACTGCATCGAATCCGGTTATTCTTGGAGGCGGAGGCCCAACGGCATGACCAAAGCAGACCTCGTTGAGAAGGTGACCCAACTCGGCGACCTTACCCGCAAGGACGGGGAAGTGATTGTCGAGACCATCTTCGACTCCGTTATTGCAGCACTTCAATCCGGAGACAAGATTGAGATTCGTGGTTTTGGCTCGTTCCGCATTCGAGAGCGGAATCCGCGCATTGGCCGCAACCCCAAGACCGGTGATCGTGTAGACGTGCCCGCAAAACGCGTTCCGTACTTCAAGCCATCGAAGGAATTGCGCGACCTGGTCAATCCTGAGGAATCGGCGGCACATTAAGCGCCGTGCACTTCAGACGCAAACCCAAGCAGGCAATTCTGCAATGCAGAAGGATCAAGGTGTTCGACTGAAGCAGTGGAGGCCTCAGAGAATTTCCCCGCGCTGTGAACTCTGAAGCCTGGCAAACTTCAACTTGCACGGGCCTGACAAAGTCTGCCGGCCCATTCAATCCTGAAAGCGACACTCCCGTAGCGGCGCAACGGAGTGGAAAATCATTGAAGCGTCAGGAAACGGTGTTGAGATGCGGTAAGAGCATTGCAGCCCTCTCCGCTGAAGAATATCGTCGTCCGTCAGACGACGGGTCCTTGCGTAGCCGATGAATCAATTGTGTCCATCCATCTGGAAGCCGCCATCGAATCCCCATCCAAGCAGGCCATTGCAGATAAATCCGAAACTGGCAGTTCAGCCACACGCCTTCGCATCCAGCGAATTCGCGCATCGGCGGGTCTACGTTTGACTGCTGGCAGTTGTGAGTTGAAAGGTTCCAAAGCCTTCTGGCAGGAAGTTCCTCAAACCGACCCGAGTCTGCAGCCAATCGTCTGCCTCCATGATGCGGGAAGCGGCAGCCGGGAGTTTCGACCTCTGCTTGACCGCTGTCCACCTGGAAGCCGCCTTGTCTTCGTGGACTGGTCGGGCTACGGAAGTTCGATGCAAGCGGACAATCATCTGGAAATCGACGAAGGTCTGGATCGTAAAGGCACAAGTCCGCCATATTTAGACTGCTGCACACGGCAACTCCTGGCGGTCGTGGAGCACTTGGGCCTTCAGCGGCCAATTCTTCTGGGTAGCGGCTTCGGCGCAGCAGTCGCAATCCATGCGGCGGCAACGCGGCCCGATCTCTTCGCTGGACTGGTTCTGTGCCAGCCAGCCGGCCTGGTGACACCAACGAACGACGGTCTGTTTTCATGGCTTTCGGGAATGGCCAAGAGATTCAAACGCCAAACATCTGCTGGAAATACTGAGTTCCCTATTCACAGGCAAGCCTTGCGCCAGAGGGCGATTTGCCGTTCGCTTGAAGAGTCGCTGGCAGAGCTTGATGCGGAACTGCCGCGCGCCCAGGCAAGCCTTCGCGCTGCACTTGGACGGCTTCCCTGCCCTGTTCTTTTCGCCCTATCACGGCAAAGCCGCCGCCAGCCGCTGCGCAGGTATCTCGAGCTGCTGGATCCACTGATGGCGAAGGCGCCTCAGCATCGATTTACCGTGTTCTCGGGCGGATTCCGCCCACTGTGGGACGAACCAGAGCGGTTTGCCCAGGCCCTCACCGGCTTTGTCCAGGGCTTGCTGCCGCTCGAAAAACATCAGCATGCGTGGATTCTGACTGCGGTCGATTGGCCAACCAGCAACAGCAACCTGTGGAAGTGTGTTCATCCGAGTTGCCCGGTGGAGCAGATTCTGGCTTCGGGCGTGAATCCGAACAACGTCTCCGGCAGGATTCAACGTTCCTGACGAATGCCGATCACGTTCATCATTCTCCCCGCACGGCCACCTGAAGCGCGATGAGAGAAGAAGAGCTGCGGCTGGCAGCTCGTGCAACCGCCAACCACTGCGATTGAGCTTTCCTTCAGCCCTGCAGTGAGCAGCTGTCGGCGATTGGCCTCTGCCAGGTTCAGCTTTGGTGAATTCTCGCCTGTCTCTGAAGCCGTAAAGAGCGCACTGGCGTATCTGAATCTGGCTGAGAATCGGTCCACTACCTCGTCACCTACCGTGTAGCAGCACGGTCCGATAGCCGGACCAATGGCTGCGATCAGGTTGGCCGGATCGGAACCAAACTCCGCCTGCATTCGTCCAATGCCTGACTCAACAATCGCCTCAACTGTCCCGCGCCATCCGGCGTGAAATGCGGCTACCGCACGTTCAACAGGATCGGCAACCAGGACAGGGACGCAATCCGCCGTCTGGATGCCGAGAAGCAGACCTGCCTGCCGAGTCATCAGACCATCGGCGTCCTGAACGAAGGTCGAACCAGGAAGGGCAGCTTTTGCAGACAATGCCAGATCTTCGTCAACCTCGACGCTGCGGCAAGAGTGCACCTGACGCGCCGTAATGTACGGAGTCGCTCGGCTTCCGGTGATCGATGCGACGAAACGAGCGCGGTTTTCGCGCACATGCTCTTCGCTGTCGTGCGCGGTGAAGCCGAGATTGAGCTCACCAGGAGATGCAGAGCCGGCCTCTTCAGGAAGGTAAACTCGGCTCACGCCACCAGCGCGTGTGCTGAATCCATGCCAGAGCCACGGCAGATCAGCCCAGGCAGGCACTCGAACAGGCGCGATGGAATGAACCGCGCTGACGGTGTCCGCCGTCAATGATGACTGTTCTGCGTGACTCATCCGATCCTTTTTCCGCGATTGAATCTGTGCTCTTGCGTGATTGTAGATTGGGACGCTGCCGAAGGCGCAAACATCCTGCAATTGCCCAAACGAGTGATGGGCCCGCCTTCCGGCGGGCCCACTCGAGAGGCAAATGAGAAGGGATGTTCAGTGGATCGTTGGAAGGGGGTCTGAAGACAGACCAACAACGGAGATTGGTGCTCTTTGAAGGGGAGATGCTACAGCGGTTGCCTCTGCTTGTTACATACTCAGATGCACAAAAGACAAAATAGTTGTCCACTTGCGACAACCATTTCGTTAAAAAAATTCAAAATCTGCTCTCGACAGGTTACTTGTTGCCAAAAAAGGCACCCCAGTTACTAAAGATGCAATTCGCAGCTTGCAGATGTGATTACCGAGCAGCAAGCTGAGAGTATATGAAACGCGTTTACCTTTATTTGATCGCGATCCTGGCGGTGATCGGGCTGATCTACGCCTGGGGCCATCGCGACGAATTTAGCCTGTTGCGCGCCTGGCTGCCGACGCGCCCCATGGACGGCGTGATTCTGACTGGCAGGCCAGTTCCCCAGGAGTGGCGGCCAGTAGACGAGTCTTCTCTGGGTTTCAAACTGGAGATGCCCGGCGAGCCGAAGAGAATCGTTGTTCAGGCTTCTTCAGAGACTGGTGGCAATGAGCCGGTCAATATGCTGCTGGTTAAACCGGATTCAGAAAGAACATATGCGATTGCCTGGGCGGAGAAACCGCCCGTGGCCCGCATGAACGACCTGATTCCCGACAAGACACTTGATCAGGCGCGCGATGGCGCCATGAGCCGCACGGAGACGACGCTGGTCAGTGAAGTTCGCAGCACTCCGCAGGGCTTTCCGGGCCGCGATTTTGTTTCCCGCAACGTTGGCGGAGGCATTCTGGACACGCGGTTTGTCTATGCTGGCGCACGGCTCTACATGCTTATCGCCACATCACCGTCGGCTTCTGCGCGTCATGAAGAAGAAGTGATTCGATTCTTCAATTCCTTCACCGTGGCGAGCAACTCTCAGATTCCCGAGACGCTGCCGGCTGAGACGCGCTGAAGGCCGCTCACGGTGTGGGCCGGGCGGCTTTTGCGACAAAATGCGTGATAAGGCCGACGGGTAAAAAGCGCACCAGAAATGCTGTCAGTCGTCCGCTGAAATAGGGAATGATGGTGCGCTGGCCCCGTGCCAACGCCTCCAGACCGAGTCGGACAACTTCTTCAGCCGATTGAACGCCGCGGCTTTTGAACTGCGACGCGCCGGCGACTTCAAAAAACTCGCTCTCGGTTGGCCCAGGGCAAAGAGCGGTTACGTTCACGCCAAAGGGAGCGACTTCCTCTGCCAGGCCCAGTGCAAAAAAGCGGTCAAAACCCTTGGTCGCGGCGTAGGTCGTGAGGAACGGCACTGGCTGGAAGCTGGCAGTTGAGGCTACGACCAGCACCCAGCCCCGCCCCCGCTTGACCATGCCCGGAACAAACAAGCGCGAAAGATGGACGACCGCCTCGCAGTTGACGCGAATCTGGGCGAGTTCCTGGGCGAGGTCGCAGTTGACGAACTCTGCGTACTGGCCGAGTCCGGCGTTATTGATGAGAATCTCGACGGCGAGACCTTCTTCAGCGATGGCGTCGTAGATCGCCTGCGGCGCGGTTGGTTCGGTGAGGTCGGCGAGGACGATGCGGACATCCGTTCCGTTTGCGGTTAGTTCCGCTGCGAGAGCTTCGAGGCGCTCTTTGCGGCGGGCAGTGAGGATGAGCTTGGCACCGTTGCGCGCGAGTTCACGCGCCAAAGCCGTACCGATGCCTGAGCTGGCTCCGGTGACCAGCGCCCATTTTCCGTTGAAGTCCTGTGTGCTTGCCATAGTCAAGATGATAGTCGAGGCTGACCCTGCCCGGTGGGCTGGGCTGGGATAGCGACGCGCCGTTGGCGCTTGTCAGAGTAGGCGGGGTGGCTGGCGTGAAGCAGATTCCCTGCGGGAATGACAGCAAGAAAAGCAAAGGCAAAGGCTGAGGCAACGGCAAAAGCAAAGACGGGCTGAGTTCGGTGGTATCCCACCCTTGCCGCAAAGAACGCGTCAAGGATGGGGCATCCGGCATCCGGCATCCGGCCAAGAGTTCCGGTTGGTTATTCAGCGGCGAATTCTTCGTTAAGCCAGTCGGTGAAGGCGGAGAACTCTTCGTCGCGGCCGAGGAAGTCCTGGACCATCTGGCGGCCGGGGCGGGAGCCGCCTTGTTCCAGAACAGTCTGGCGGTACTTCTTGCCGGCAGCGCAGCCGAGCAGGTCGGCGGGGTCGAACTGGGCGAAGAAGTCGAGGGCGATGACTTTGTCGTAGGCGTAGGTGTAGTAGTTGGACGAGTAGCCCATGAGGTGGCCAAAGCTGGCGTACATGCGGTTGCCGTCGATCCACTGCCAGGGCTGGAGGCTCTGGTAGAGGGATTTGGTGATGCGGTCGAGGTCAATCCCGGCGGGGTCCTGGTCGTGGAGGTCGAGCGAGAGGGTGGTGTAGTAGAGCTGGGAGCGAACCCAGTCGGCGCGGCCAAAGGCTCCGGCGAGCTTCATTTTCTGGATGAGCTCGGCGGGAAGGACTTCGCCGGTCTGGTAGTGACGGGCAAAGCTCTGGAGGAGGTTCACGTCGCGGAAGAACTCTTCGAGCATCTGCGAGGGAACTTCAATGAAGTCACCCTCGGTGGCGAAACCAGAGAGGCCGGCCCACTCGGTGTGGCCGCCGAGAATGGCGTGCATGAGGTGGCCGAATTCATGGAAGTAGGTGACAACGTCTGAATACTGCATCAGGCCAGGGTCGCCTTCTTCACCGCCGGGGAAGTTGCAGATGAGGCCAGCTTCGGGCAGGTAGCGTCCGCGCACGCCGGTGACCACGGGCGTCGCGGAGAACCACTTGTCTTTGCCCTCGCGGGGGTGCATGTCGAGGTAGAAGCGGCCTACGGGCTTGTCGCCATCGACGACATCGAAAACCGAGACGCTCTCGTGCCATCCGGGGGCGGAGGAGCGGAGTAACTGGACGCCAAAGAGCTTGGCCGCCGTATCGAGAACACCCTGCTCGACCTGCTTGTAGGGGAAGTAGGGCCGGACGGATTGTGAATCAAAGGCGAAGGCGGAGCGGCGAAATTGCTCGTACCAGTAGCCGCGGCTGGCGGCGTTCATCACTTTGAGGCCGGGCTGATGCTTGCGGGCGAATTCGAGAACCATTTCGTATTCACGGGCGGCACCGGGACGGCTGGCCTCTTCAAGCCTGGCGATGAAGGTGCGGACGTTGGCGGCGGAACCCATCATCTGGTCGGCGGTGGCGAGGTTGGCCCAGCTCGAAAAGCCGAGGAGGGTTGCAATCTCCTGCCGGGTGGCGAGCAGTTCAAGCAGAATCTGCTGGTTGGCGGGGTAGGCCCGGGTGTTGTAGGCGAGGAACATGCGTTCGCGCAGCGCATCGCTCTTGGCAAAGGTCATGACCGGCTGCATGTCGGGCTGGTCGGTGGTCAGGATAAAGTGACCATCGCAGTTGGGGGTGTGGCGAGCGAGGTAATCTGCGGGCAGGCCGTCGAGCTCGCCTGCATTTTCAGCGATGACGGTCTGGGCTCCCTCCTGGATATTGCGGCTAAAGTCGAGCGAGAGCCGGGTCGCCTTCTCGTGAAGCTGGTTGAGGTGGGCGCGGGTGGCATCGTCCTTGTCAACGCCAGCGAGACGATAGCCGAGGAGAGTACGTTCGACGAAATGGCGGGTGGCGGCTGAGGCGCCGGACAGGTCGATAGCTGAGAGGGCGGCATAAACGTCGCGATTGAGGCTGAGGGCGGTTCCGGCCTGGGAGACGCGCTGCGCCTCATCCTGGGCCTGATCACGCAAAGCCTTGTCGGCCGCGACGGAATTCAACACACCGGCCTGCGCTCCAGCCAGGTTCAGTTGCTCGAGAGCGACGTCGTACAGGCGGAGGGAGTTCTCTGGCGTGCGGGGACCATTGACGGCCAGCAGGGCAGCGATGGCGGCCTCGTGAGCGGCCAGTCGGGCCGAGACCCATTGCTTGAATTGCTCAGCGGATTGATGGCCGCCATCCCAGGCATGAATCTCTGTAGAAACTTCCAACACCGCATCGACTGCAACGCTCATTTCTGGTAAATCCTCCAAAACTCTAGGGTGCCACATCGGGCGGCCTTCGTGCCGGGCCAGTGCGCGCTTTTTGTCCTGCGCGTTTGCTGCACCATGCGGTACCCACTTGCACTTGGACGGCGCGCGTTCTAAGATGCGCTTTTGCCGCCATGCCTCATCACGCCGCCATCTCGCCTGCTGCTTACCTCCGGTCCCGTGTAGGCCGGGTCTGCGTTGCGCTGCGCGGAAGCACAGTCGCAGAGATGCTGGAACGGGCCGAAGCAGCCCTGGCGGAATCACAATTTCTCGAATTTCGGCTTGATTCGCTACCTCATCCCGCAGCAGCACTGGCGCCGATAGCCCAGTTTCTTTCTGAACACAAAGAAGCCGCCGCGATTGCGACGTGTCGGCGCAAGGCGTATGGCGGAGATTTCAACGGAACACTCGCCGAAGAGCTGAAGATATTGACGCGCGCGGCCGGGTCGGGCTTTGCGCTGGTTGACCTGGAGATCGAGTCGGCAGAAGAAGCCAGCGAAAAGGCTCTGGGAGCGCTTCGCGAGGCTGGCGCAGCACTGCTGATCAGTTTTCACGACTTTGCCGGGTCGCCGGACGCGCAGGCGGTGTTTGAGCGCATTCAGCGGTTTGCGCCGGATTACGTGAAAATCGTCAGCACGGCACACTGCCTGGCAGACAGCCTCAACCTGCTGCGCTGGACAACTGAACGCTCAGGCGATGCCCAGTTAGTGGCGATTGCCATGGGCGAGGCGGGCATTGTGAGCCGCGTGCTGAGCCTGCGGGCTGGGGCGAGCTTTACCTTTGCAGCGTCTCCCGACGGGGCCACCACGGCCGCCGGACAAATGACTGCGCGTACCCTCAAAGACCTGTACCACATTGAGCAAATCGACAAGGCGACGCGTGTTTACGGCGTTGCCGGGAATCCGATTGCACATTCACTCTCGCCGCTGATGCAGAACACCGCGTTTCATCGCGAACGCATCAACGCCGTGTACCTGCCGCTCAAAACTGAGACCCTCGAAGACCTGCTTACGCTGGCCCGTGAACTGCCGCTCAGCGGCATCAGCGTGACCATGCCGCTCAAGCAGAAGGTGCTGGGCGCGCTGGCCAACGTTGATCCGCTGACGGCGAAACTGGGAGCGTGCAACACGATTCGCATGGGCGCCGACGGCAAGCTCTATGGATTTAATACGGATGTGGCAGGGATCGTAAGGCCGCTGGAAAAGCGGATTCCGGTCAAAGGAGCTCGGGTGCTGGTGCTGGGAGCTGGGGGAGCTGCGCTGGCGGCGGTGTATGGGCTGGTCGACAAGGGCGCTCAGGTCTCCATCTGGAGCCGCAAGGATGCAGCCGCGGAAGAGCTGGCGAAAAAGGCCAGTTGCGTCCACGTTACCCGCAAGGAGATTGCTGCAACAGAATTTGATGTGCTCATCAACGCGACGCCCTGCGGGATGCACGGCAATCCTCACCCGCTGCCTCTGGAGAGTGACGAGTGGCATGCGAAGCTGGTCTTTGACCTGGTATATAACCCTCTCGACACGCCGTTGCTCAAGGTGGCGCGTGAGCGCGGCATTGCAACAATTCAGGGATTTGAAATGTTTGTTTATCAAGGAGCGCGCCAGTTTGAGATATGGACCGGCAAGCCCGCGCCTGAGGCTGAGATGCTGCGCACCGTGCTGTTTGCGTTGAATAAGGCTCAGCCTGCCTGAGGCTTCGGCACCCGGTTCCAACATTCCTATTCCCCGCCTTTCGATACCCGCAACTTGCACGCTCTTATATATTGGATACGAAAGGTGTTTGATGAGCGATCAGCAGAATTTTGGTTTGGATGAACTGGGCCAGCGCGTGCAGGCCATGGGTGACCCGGCTGCTGAACCTCGTCTGCGCCCATTTCCGGGAGCGCCCCTGCCAATCGGCTCCACGGCCAGTCAGCGACCTGCATCTTCGTATCAGGGATTTGAAGACGTGCGGATGACCCCGCCTGCAGCACCAGCGGCCGCGGCGGCATCGCCGACCCCGCAGGCTTATCAGCCCGCATCTCAGCCGGTTTCGCAGTTTGCGCAGGCGGCTCCGTATGGGCCATCGAGTGCTTTTCAGCCCAGCTCTACTCCGCTGAATCAATCCCCGTTTCAATCGGTGCCCGCAGTAACTTCATCGCCGGCAGCGGCGAACGATCCTGCGCCGGGCGCGGGGAACGGAAACCCCTGGGGACAGGTGCCGTCGTCGGAAAGCTTTTCTGACGCGCAGCATGGTGCAACAACCCAGGGCGGCACGCCTCCGGCTACCGCTTCCCTGACTCCCGGCGCAGAAGACCCCAATGCGGCCAAGTCGGGATTCCAGCGCGTGGTCAATGCAGTGCGCACGACGCTACCGTTGGTACAGAGACTGCTGCCACTGCTTGATGGGAACTTTGCAACGACGATCAGCGCGCTCATTGGCCCTCACAGCGGGCTCACTGGTCATCCTCCGCCGGCCCAGGTGCATGTCGACCTGGAACCGATTGAGCGAGGACTCACGGACCTGCGCAGCAGCCATCGCGATCTGCGTGGGCAAGTTCAGGAGCAACTTGGCACCCTCAAGCGCGTCGAGGACCAATTGGAGCGTGTGCGTGAGGCGACGGACCGCAATACGCTTGAACAACAGGAACTGGTCGAAGACCTGCGTTCCGTCGGCAACCGCATCAGTACTCTTGCGGTGGTAGGCCTCATTCTGCTGGCGATCTCTCTCGGACTGAACATCTACTTCCTGGTGCAATTGCAGCACATTCTCCGCTAAAGATTCACCCGAGGCAGCTGCACAGCGCACTGGTTTGGTCCGCTGCCTGATTTTGCATATCGCCCCTACGATTCATCGTGATTTGGTCGCGGCGCGAGAGAATACGCTTACATTTATAAATATTCACGCAATGAACAATCATTTCCTCTTTATAAAAGTGACTTTAGAATTCGTGCTCCCGTTTTGGGATTTTGTGAAGTGTGCCGTTGCCAGTCGTATTTTCGCGGGACTAGTATTCGCGATAGCCCAGTCCCGTGCGGAACAATTCGGGCCGTGGCCGCCGTAACACGATGCGTATTGCTTCAGCTTCACGAACAGAAATCACACTGTAGGTCGTTAACAAAACGGGTGGCGCATACCAACGTCATCCCACGGAGCGTGTACGTTATGGCATGGTATGCCTATTGCATCGGAGAGAAGCAAGCTTTTCCTGAGTTAGCCCGCCATCGCAAACCCATCCCACTTGAGTCCGTACTTGGAGTGAGTGGCAATCAAGTCTTCCTCTACCCCGCCAGTGATTTAGCGATCGTGGTCAGCGAACACAATCCGGCAGAAACGATGAATCAAAAGGCCGGAGTCGATCATGCACGCGTTATCGCCGATTGCTTCAAGCATTCAACCGTCCTCCCGTTCCGTTTTGGGACTGTTTTTCAGGATGACGAAGTTTTGCGCAAGTCAATCCGCTCCAACCAGAAGCAGTTCCAGGGCAACCTCGAACGTCTCCACGGGAAGACGGAAATGCATTTGAAAATCTACGTTGATGCCTGCTGCAAGGATCAACTGGATTCGATGGGCAAAATGGACAAGCAACTTCCGCTGGAGGGTGTGGGCAAGGAATATCTCTCGAACTTGCGTGAGAATGCTACCCGCCAACGCGAACGCCAGACCAGGGCGCGCGCAGTCAGCTTCCAGATGCACCGCATGTTCTCACCGCTGGATGAAGAAGTCAGCTGCCGGCTCACCGAGAGCGGGAAGATGCTTCTGGATATCGCTCATCTGATCGACCGCAAATGCGTCGAGCGCTACCAAAACAAGTACGCAACCACCAGCGCGATGATGCGTGAGTGCCAGATGCAGCTTTCCGGGCCCTGGCCGCCTTATCATTTCGTACATCGCCTGACGCGGCCAAATCATGCTCCCGCTCATGCCCCGGCAGCCGCTGTGGCAGTTCCCAAGCCATTGGCCGCGCATGCTGAGCCAGTGCTGGCGGCGGTTTAACCGTAACTGACAATCAATGCTTGCAAAAAGCCCCGGCAGGTAGCCGGGGCTTTTTGCATTTGGAATCGAGGAAAAGGCTCAGTTCTGCGGTTTGGAACAGCACGGCTTACTCCAGCGGGGAGTCGCTATGGCCGCCCTTGCGGGTCAGGACAAAAGATTTGCGCCGGTCTGCGGCGGCGTAGTCGATCTTCTTCCAGAACCCTACGAAGTAGTCGATGGCTGAGATGGTTGAAACCACGGCAGCGAAATAGATGGAAACGATGGCGGTCCACCTGATGGGAAGAAGAAACCCGCCAAAATCCCACTCGTACCACCGGTGGGCGAGGATTGCCGAAGTGACAGCGACAATCTGAACGACTGTCTTGAGTTTGCCCAGATCGCTTGCCTGAATGGTGAAACCTTCAGATGCCGCAATGGAGCGCAGGCCAGAGATGAGAAATTCGCGACCAACGATAACGACTGCTATCCAAACCTTGACGACCGACGGGTTGTAAGCCACCAGGGCGATGAATGCCGCGGTCACCATAATTTTGTCAGCCAGCGGATCGAGCAGGATGCCCATGGTGGTGATCTGGCCCCGTTTACGCGCCAGGTAGCCGTCAACCCCGTCGGTAATCGATGCCAACACAAAGAGCACCGACGCTGCCAGTTCCTGCTCGCCTAGTCCGCTGTGCCAGGGAAAGTGCGGCGAGAGAATCCACAGCATCAGCGGAATCATGACGATTCGGCTCAGCGTAATGTAGTTGGGCAGATTCACGCATGGTCCCGAGGCCAGGGTTGGGGATACTCCCTGCCTTAGGGGAATTATATGCGCAGGTAATTGGAAGGGAGGGCAGGAGATGAAGTCAGGTCTGGATGTGGCGCTGTCTATCGTGTCCTGTGTGAAGTCCCTTTGTATTGCGCAGATCTTCCAGCGAGGCAAACGACCACATTAGAAAATTCTTCTGCCCAAATCAGCGGAGTTGCGGCATAATGTACGAGCTATGGGGTTCGCCCCTTTCATGGCAATTAAACCTGAAGTCATTCCTCCCACATTCAAGGCACATCAACTCCCCAACCCGTTTCAAAACCAGAGAGGTTTCTCATGAAAATCGTCCGTTCCATGACTTTCCGAGTCGCGAGTATTGCACTGGCTTCGCTCTTAACCGCTGGTATTGCAGCCCAGGCGCAGCAGAGTGAAGACACCGTTGTTCGCCGTCACATCACCGTCACACAGAGTGATCTTGCTGCAGCAGCGGGCGTCAAGAACAACTACTACCATGTGACGCCCGCCAACCTTCCGGGCGCACGCGAAGCGGCCATGAAGCTGAATGGCGAGAGCGACAAGCGCCTTGCCCGGACACTGCCAAACGCCGAGGCCGTACCGCGCCTGCCAAATGCGCTGACCGCACCCTACTTTTACCCCGCTGACCTAGCCAAGGGCAGTGGCGCTGCCTTGAAGACGGTGGTCAATCACGCCGTGTACGTCGACTACACGGGCACCATTGCGGCCAACTGGGGCAACCCCGAGGGCTTCCTCAATGACCTGGGCAAGAGCACCTTTATTCACCTGGTCGACCAGTACGCTGGTGTTACGACCAATGGCCGCTACACTGTGGGAGCGAACGCGTCGGTAACGTATGGCTTCTACGGAAATACACTTTACGAGCATGAACTCTGGGCGATTGCACACTCTGTTGCCAAGACAGACGGAGCAGGGACCGGCCACATCTATCACATCTTTCTACCGGCTGGGGTGGACACCTGCTTCGATCAATCAACGGCCTGCTATTCGCCGGACAATACGAACAACTTCTATTTCTGCGCATACCATAGCTCTGTGACTTTTTCTGACATCGGCACGGTGCTTTTCAGCGTGGAGCCTTATCAGTTGACGCCAGGCTGCCAGGTCGCCACCCCCAGCCCCAATGGTCAGCTTGCCGATTCGACGAACTCGGTGCTTTCCCATGAATTGTTTGAAGCCATCACCGACCCAATCGTAGGAAATGGTTGGACCAATCACACGAGCACGCCCATGGGCGGCTCCGAAATTGGCGACGAGTGCCATACCGCGGGCGATGGAGCGGGTAATAATCTGGCCCCAACGTTCCTTATCAACGGCAAGAGCTACGAGGTGCAGACCGAGTATTCAAATCATTACCACGCATGCGCGACCACTCCGTAACTGAGTGTGCATTGAACAATCAAATGCCCGAGACCTCCACAAGGGGTTCTCGGGCATTTTTATGATCTCGACTCAACGCTGCCTGCTTTTCACAAGAGACAATCGCAGGTCGCTGGCCAAAATTGTCGGACGGTCCAAGGCTATTTGATTACGGCGGTGTAATGACGGCGCCGTCGTTGAGCAGCCGCGAGCTGAGTTCGCCGTAGCTGACACCCTGAACAGATGTGTTGCCTTCGATTGCCAGCGCAGCAGCCGTGCCAGCGGCCTGCCCCATGATCATGTACGTAATTTCGACGCGCATCGAGTCGTAGGCGATATGTGAAGCGGAAACATCGACGGGAACCAGCAGATTAGTCACCTCAGACTCCTTCGGGGTCAATATCCGGTAGGAGATGGGATAGGGCTTCGGCTGAAAGCCCCGGTTGAATTCGTGGCTGACAGTCCCTTTCACGTTCAAAATATGGTGTAGATGGTCATCAGAGTTGTAACCGCCAACACCGATTGAATCCGGAACGGAAGTCGTTCTTTCTAGATCGTGCTGCGTTGCAACATAGGCGCCGACCATGCGGCGAGCTTCGCGGACGTAGATCTGGTTGGGCCACCCGGCGTTATCCAGGAATTCATCCTTGCATAGGCCGAGAGCGCGCGCGGAGGTTTGCACTGAGGCCGGAATACGCGGGTCAGTGAGAATGAAGTGGATGTAGCCCAGCATGTAGCGCTTCTGTTCTTCAGCAATTTTCTGCCGGACTTCGAGTGAACCATCAGGATAGGCAGAGTTGTAACCGACTTCATCGGTCGAAAAGATTCCTCGGGTGTTGTTCCAGTCAAACTTGTTGTTGGGCACGCCGTGTTTGTCAATGTATTGGGGAAAAGTGAGTGACGGTTTCAAGTTTGTGGCAAGCCGTCCCAGCAACTCATACTCCTTGGCATCGTAGTGGGCGGGGACTTCGAAAGGAATTTGATTGGCAGGGTCAGAACTGAGGCAAAGCCTGTAGTTATACCCCTGAAGACTGGAGTCGGCCGATCCCGGTGGCCTTAAGGTATCTGGCTTGACATGGGCGATGAGACCACTTGCAGGGTTCCCAGGTACGACGTAAGCGTCAATGGGTCGATTGCCCATTTGGCTGGGTACATTGACCCCGGCCAGTGGCTCACCGTACTGGCTGGTAGACTCGCGGCCGACGGTGTAGCTCACCTTTGCGGCAGCCATCAAGTCGCCGGTGTAGCTTGCGTCAACGAATTCCTTTGCCGTGTACACAGCTCCGTTGCTTGCGTTGACTCCAGTGATGGTCGTTCCAGTCTTTTCAACGGACCTGAGAGATGTTCCCAGAGCAACCGTGATTTCCGGGTGCTGGGCGAGCATTGCATCAAAGGTGTCCTCGGCCACATGAGGCTCAAAGTTCTGGCCGTTACGGCTGGCTGTGCTGTGGTGGTAGTGCTCATAGACATTGTTGTAAAAAATTCTGGGAAGGCCGCCGATAATTGCGTCTCCGTACTCGTCGCTGTAACCAAGGCCATTGGACATGATGCCGCCAGCGTGCTTTTCCGGGTCCATCAGGAGCACGTGCTTGCCATGCTGCGCCGCTGCAACTGCAGCCATGACGCCGGCAGGCGTTGCGCCGTAGACCAG
This sequence comes from uncultured Acidobacteriota bacterium, assembly GCA_903832055.1. Classification (GTDB taxonomy): domain Bacteria; phylum Acidobacteriota; class Terriglobia; order Terriglobales; family Acidobacteriaceae; genus Acidicapsa. Next base: position 522,307 of record CAILAC010000002.1, read on the forward strand.
AACATCGGTGCTGGTTTCAGTGCTGCCTGCTCCGTTCAGGGGGATGGAAGCGTGAGCCGACGCACTGTCACCGACGATCTCGATCGAAGCTGTCGCAGTTGGAACCTTCAAAGTAGGGGAGAAGGTGACCTGGATATAGCAGCTCGCCGTCGCCCGGAGCGTGGTGCCGCAACTTGTGAAGATGTGAAAGCTCTCAGCGTCCGCTCCAGCCAGGGAGATGCTGCCAATCTTGAACGGTACGATGCCAAAATTGGAAATCGTAACGGAACGTGCAATGCTCTGGCTCCCGATCAGGGTCGTAGGAAAATGCACGGATGAAGGCGTAATGATGGCCTCGTGAATGAAACTTCCAGTAATGCTCTGGCAGCTGCACAGCGCGATAAGGCTGGATAAAACCGCGAAACTCATCGACCGCTTCAAGAGCAAAAGCTTGTCCCTCATCGTAGGTTTTCCAAGGATTTCATCCTTTTATTCTACCGACCGGGGTCTTAGTGGCATTACATTCCCTTGAACTTACCTTCAGGTTAAGAAAAGAATGGCCCAGGCCGACTACCCCAGGGCCTCACAGAGTGAGCCGCAGGGCAGACGACCTGAGCCAGAACGACTTGAACCAGAACTACTTGGGCCAGAAACAAGGCCGATGCGCGACGGGCCTATGCGTAGATACCGCGCTGCTTGATGGTAAAGGCGACGCGGTCGATCGCCAGCATGTAGGCGGCGATGCGGTTGTTGACGTTGTGTGCCTCGGCGTACCGCACCACGTCCTGGAAGCTGTCGCGGAGGATGCCTTCGAGGCGCTCGATCACCTGGGCCTCGCGCCAGAAATAGCCCTGGCGATCCTGCACCCATTCAAAATAGCTGGCCGTCACCCCGCCCGAGTTAGCCAGAATGTCGGGAACGACGAAGATGCGCTTTTCGGCGAGAATCTCGTCAGCCACAGCAGTCGTTGGGCCGTTTGCTCCCTCCACCAGGATCCTTGCCTTGATTTTGTCGGCGTTGCGGCTGGTAATCACATTTTCGGTCGCGGCCGGGATGAGGATGTCGCACTCGGTCAGCAGCACCTCCTCTGAAGGCATCGCTTCGGCGTTTCTGAAGCCCAGTGTGGTGCCGTTGCGCTCTTTATAGGTAAGTAGCTGGTGGATATCGATGCCGTTGGGGTTATAGAGGCCGCCGTCGTACTCAGCAATTCCGATGACCTTGTACCCGTGGTCGGCCATCAGGCGCGCGGTGTTGGAACCGACGTTGCCGAAGCCCTGGATGATGACGCGGCAGCCCTCTTTGGGGAGTTTCAGGTAGTTGAGGCTCTCGTCGCACATCACCATGACGCCGCGGCCTGTGGCTTCTGTACGGCCGCGGGAGCCGCCGATGTTGAGCGGCTTGCCCGTCACCACTGAGGTGACCGTCTGGCGCATGTGCATGGAATAGGTATCCATGATCCAGGCCATGGTCTGCTCGTTGGTGTTGACGTCGGGCGCGGGTACATCCTTTTCCGGGCCGATGAATTCGATAATCTCTGACGTGTAGCGGCGGGTCATGCGTTCCAACTCGCCCTGCGACATCTTCTTTGGATCGCAGATGACGCCACCCTTGGCGCCGCCAAATGGAATATTCACAACTGCGCATTTCCAGGTCATCCAGCTGGCCAGGGCGCGCACTTCGTCCAGGGTCACTTCTGGCGAGTAGCGGATGCCGCCCTTGCCCGGCCCACGAGCGACCGAATGTTGCACCCGGTAGCCGGTAAAAAGCTCAATGCGGCCGTCATCCATCATGACCGGGAAGTGCACGATAATTTCGCGCGCCGGGGAGCTGAGAACCTTCCAGAGGCCCGGGTCAAGGTTGAGCTTGCGCGCTGCAAAGTCAAAACGAGCGGATTGCGCCTCCCAGGGGTTAATCTCCTGTTCGAGGCTGATCGTAGTTGCCATGTTGAATCGATCTCCAGTTTCTGTGGCCGGGGCGATCGAGCTGCCTCGGCGCGCTGCCTGTCATGCCGTCTGCATGGCTGACATTCCAGCAGACTGTATCGGCCTTCGGTGCGGTCGCTACAGAGTGTTGGACGCGGGCGCACGGTACTCCGGTTCGATTATTCGGCACTGGTGTTGGGAAGTCGCCAATGCTGTTGCTGATTGGGCTGGGAACCGGTTGCTCCAACTCAAACCGTCTGAGTCTAGGTTCCCGCAAAAGAAAGAGTCAACCCCACGGAAGTTGAAGGAGCCTCCCACGTAAGAGGGTGAACCATAGGGCACACCCCCTCATCATGCGTGGGATTAGCGGAATATTCGTTTTATTTCTATAAAAATTTTCCAGAAAGGGGCAATTATTGGCGCTCGACTGTAAATCCGGCGGCGGTCAGCAGGGCCGGCACACTGTCAGGACCGGCCAAGTGGCCTGCACCGACGGCGATGAAGAAAGTTCCCTCCCCCTTGAGCATCTCGCTGATGCGGCTCGTCCACGCCTGATTTCTCTTGACGATGAGGGTCTTGTAGAGTTCCGGGTACTTTTCGCGGAGTTCGCGGTCGAGCAGCTGATCGATGGTAGTTACATCCCCTGCGGCCCAGGCGTCCACGACTTTCTGAAAGCGGGCGACCCCGGCGTCAAAGTCATCGAGGCTGGTATCGAGGTAGGCGACTTCTGTTTTTTCTGGCAGGTCGGCAAAGAAGTGAAGTTGCTGCTCAATCGTCTCCAATCCTCGAATGGGCTTGTTGGCTTTGACAAACTCGGGTTTGAGCGTCAGTTCGACACCACTGGCAGGGTCCCAACCGGCCTGGATGAGCGGTGCCATGCTCAATGAGACGGCGGCCAGCCAGGGGCGGAAGGGCTCCAGCGCAGCCTCTCCCGCAGGGATTCCGGCCTGCCTGGCCACAGCATCAAGATGGGCCAACTGCTCTTTGGAGAGCTTGGTCGAGAGAGGGTGGGCGGCATCGAGTCCAAACTCCTTGGCGAGCGGCTGCATGGCGGCGGCATCGTCGGCGTTGGGGATTTCAAGCCACAGCTCGTTGCTTTTGGCCATGGCGCTGTCGATTTTCGGGGCGCGCCAGGCGATGTTTTTGGGCAGAATGTGCACCGTGCCGAAGAGGTAAACGGTGGCGTGCGGACCTTTGACGACCCAGAGGGCGGGTTCGGCGACGGCGAGGGCGGCGGAGGCGAGCAACATCGCCAACGCCACAGCGACGGTGGCGATGCGGTGAATCGTATGCATGGGAATTCATTCCTTTCCTGAGAATGGGTTGGAGTGATCAATTACCGCCGGAGGCGGATGGAGACGTAGGTGTTGATGAGGATGTAGCAGGTCATGAGCAGCGAGAAGATATCCCAACTGGAGGCGTTGGGGACAAGATGAAGGCGTTCTGCGGCGGCGTAGACAAAGAGCAATCCCTGGCTGGTGGCAAAGGTCGCAGCGCAAACGATGAGAATGGCCCGCTGCACAAACTCGTCGCTGGTGCGCCAGAGATGGATGTTGAGAGCCGTCTGCACGAGAAAAAGCAGGACGACGCCAGCGTAGACGCCGATTGCGATGCCTGGGTGAGAGCGCATGGGGCCGAGCGCGAGGAGCGGTGCGAGCAGGAGAATTCCGGCAAGGGCGAGGACCCAGGCCTGAAGTTGCGCGGTGCGAACCTCTTGATTGGTGGCGAGCATTGCCTCGCCGGTTTCGCCGGTGAGCTCAGGGCAGGCGGGTTCGAGAGTTGCGGCGAGTTGCTTGCGATTGGTGGCGAGATAGCCAAAGGCCAGACCCATGCTCAGGAAGCAAATGCCCAGCCAGCAGGCGAGCAGGTCAGTCCAGGTAAGAGCCTTGATCGAGACGCCGATCTTTGCGGCAAAGGCAATTGCGCCATACCCGACAATGGCCCCGAGTATGGCGCCGATGAGCATGCGAAGGAAGGTCTTGGCGGTGAATCTGGTAGCGGTAGGTCGGTTCATTGCGGTTTCGTTCGCGGGCATGGCCGCTCTCCTTTGGGGTTGAAGTGGATTAAAGGGCTTCTGGCTCAAAAATCTGTTCGATCGGCATCTGAAAGAGCCGGGCGATCTTGAAGGCAAGGTCGAGGCTTGGATCGTGCTTCTCCGTTTCAATTGCGTTGACGGCCTGGCGCGAAACACCGAGGAGCTGGGAGAGTTCTCCCTGGCTCCAATTGCGCTCAGCTCGTAGGACTCGTAGTCGATTTTTCAAATTGCACCTACTTTGTGTAAGGTCACTCTTACACTCTGTAATGTTTACCTTACAGTTCGCTTCATAATCTGTCAAGCATACCTTACATATTTATTTTTTGAGGGGAGTTCAGAGAGCCGCAGAGAAGGCTGAACCGGGGGCGCAATGGGAATTGAAGCGGGTCCATTTACACTGGGTCTTGTCATGGCAAACGCAGACCTCGCCCAATCCGGGCTCAAGCCCAGCCGCAAAGATTTTCTCGCGCTCGCGAAGAACCACACACTTGTCCCGCTTTTCCGCACCCTTACGGCAGACCTTGAAACACCAGTCTCGGCCTTTCTCCGCGCGGCGTGGGAAGCGCCCGAGTGCTTCCTGCTCGAATCTGTCGAAAACGGCGAAAAGGTGGGTCGCTACACCTTCATCGGGCTGAACCCGTACAAGCGCATCGTCTCTCGCGGCCGCGACCTGACCATCACCGAGGGAAAAAAGACGGTGCAGCTTCAGGGCGATGTTTTTGACGTGCTTCGCGAGGCGCTGAGCGGCCATACCCCGGCCCGCGTTCCGGGTCTGCCGCCCTTCACCGCCGGGGCAGTGGGCTTTCTCAGCTACGACGTCGTTCGCCAGATCGAAAAGCTGCCCGCAACCGCGGCTGACGAACTGCATGTTCCGGATGCCTGCCTGCTTTTCTTTGACGAAGTGCTGGCATTTGACCACGTCCGCAAGGAAATCCACCTGGTCGTGACCGCTGACGTTACGCTGCAGACTCCGGCAGACGCCTATGCGGATGCCGCCAAGCGGCTGGCGCGCCTGGAAAAGCGGCTAGCACGCCCCCTGCCCAAGCTGCCCAAGTCAACCGGCAAGGGCAACCTCAAGGTCACGCATCGCACCAAAAAGAAGGACTATCTGTCTTCAGTCGAACGCATCCGCGAATACGTTGCAGCGGGCGATGTCTTCCAGACCGTGCTCTCGCAGCGGCTCGACGTTGAACCGGGCGTTGACCCGTTTGCTGTCTACCGGGCACTGCGAACGATCAACCCCTCGCCTTACATGTACTTCTTGCGCGTAACGCCCGACGGCTCGCCCAGGGTGAGCAAACAGAAGGCGGGCAAGGAGAAGACGGCGGCATCGGGCCGCCTTGAGGTTGCCGGTTCTTCGCCTGAAATGCTCGTCCGTGTCACCCAGACCGCCAACGGCGGCAAGGTCGAATACCGCCCCATCGCCGGCACCCGCTGGAGGAGCGCCGACGAGGCCAAAGACGAAGCTCTCGCCGCTGAAATGCTGGCTGACGAGAAAGAGCGCTCTGAACACGTGATGCTCGTCGACCTGGGGCGCAACGACGTAGGCCGGGTAAGCGAATTCGGTTCAGTCAAGGTTGATCGCTTGATGTTTGTCGAGCGTTACAGCCATGTCATGCACCTGGTCAGCGCCATTGAGGGCAAGCTGCGCGACGGTCTGAGCGCGGTCGATGCCCTGCGCGCCTGCTTCCCTGCCGGAACGCTTTCGGGCGCACCCAAGGTCCGGGCGATGGAGATTATTGAAGAGCTGGAGCCAGCCCGCCGCGGCATCTATGGCGGCGCTGTACTCTACGCTGACTTCTCAGGCAACCTTGACTCCTGCATCACGATTCGCTCAATGGTAGCTCAGGATGGCGTGGGACACATTCAGGCAGGAGCAGGGATTGTGGCCGATTCAGTGCCTGAATCTGAGTACCAGGAGTGCCTGAACAAGGCGCAGGCGGTGCTGCGCGCGATTGAGCGGGCGCGAACGCTTTAGGACTGTCTGATACTGCTCTATCCGCCAAATATCCTGCGGAAGAAATGCCCCAGGCTGCGAAGGAATCCACCTTTGGCGGCGGGCTTTGCGGTGGGAGCGGGTGCAGGCTGCGGCGCCGGGGGCGGGGCGAGCGCGGCCTCCTCTTTAGCTTTGGCAGCACTCAACTGCGCGGTAATCTGGGCGTTCACTGTGCCCGGAGCGCTGGCGTTTGGCGGCGGCGTGGGCAGCGGTGCCAGGCCTTCGCTCTGCGCCAGTGGAAATTGATTGCCAGTCGGCGAGGCAGGCGTCTCGGGAGGGCAGCCACAGGGTTCCTTTTCCTCGTCGATGACGGCGCGCAGACTGCCACCCTGGAACATTACCCGCTGATTGGCCTGCACCCTGTACACACCGCCCTCAAAGACGCTGCTGACTGAGACGTAGGGAGGATTGGGACCGTGGTTATCCACGCAGGTGTCGCCCCTGGCGCCGAGCCGTACCTGTACCTGCGCTGTACCGGGGCCGCTGATGATGATGCGAAAATCGGGTGTCAGGATGACGTCGGAGTTGGGGCCGGTCGCAAAATTCGCTTCAAGCGCGCCCCGGTCGAGAGCCAGCATCAGACCCGGCGCTTCATTGGTGCGCACGCTGGAGTCAGCCGTCAGGCTCACTTTGGTCGTCGGGCAGATGCGCAGGTTGCCCCGACGCGGAAGCGTAATGGTGGCCGCATGTTCACCTGCCGTAACCGAACCGCTGGCAGCGATCACAGCTTTGCCCTCGGCAATTTCAAGCGCGCCTACGAGCTTTACGCCTTCAACGGGCACGATGGCGAGGGGACCACCTGGAACTGTCGGGATTGCGGGCGCAGTTTGCGCGTGCCCCATGCCCGCCAAAAGTGTGCAGAGAGCGACAAATCCGATGCCTGGGCAGAGAAAGCGCATATTCGCCTACATTTCCATGAAGTTGCGAATCATCTGGCGTCCACCCTCGGTCAGCACGCTTTCGGGATGAAACTGTACACCCTCCACGGGCAGCGACCGATGGCGCAGGCCCATGATGATGCTTTCGCCGTGCTTGCCAACCGACCGCGCCGTGACTTCAAGCTCGGTGGGCAGACCCTCTTCAGCCACAATCAGGGAGTGGTAGCGGGTGCAGGTAAGCGGCGTGGGCAGCCCGGCAAAGATGCCTTTGGCATCGTGTTCGACGGGGCTGGTTTTGCCGTGCATCAGCTCAGCCGCGCGCACCACCTGGCCTCCGAAAGCCGCTCCAATGGCCTGATGGCCGAGGCACACGCCCAGAATCGGCGCCTTGCCCGCCATTCGCTGAATCAGCGGCACCAGGATACCGGCATCCTGCGGCGTGCACGGCCCCGGCGAGAGCAGAATGCGCTCCGGCTTCAGAGCCTCCACCTCATCGACGGTGAGCTCGTCGTTGCGGCGAATCACCATGTCGGCACCCAGTTCGCCCAGGTACTGCACCAGGTTGTAGGTGAAGGAATCGTAGTTGTCGAGAACGAAGACCATACTGCTCTGAGTGTACAGCCGAGGGGGATTCCAGGGCGATGGCGAGCCCTAACCAACGCGGCGGGCACTCAGTTGAGTGTCCGCCACGATTGCTCCTTCAATGTTGCTCAACGCTAAGCCACCGGATGCTCCAGAATCTCGGCCAGCGCATGCAGCCGCCTGGCGTCCACAGGACTCTTTGCAGCGGTTGCGTCGGTTTCAATGGTCGCGGCCATCGCCTTGAGTTTTGCCAGGTCTTTCGCGCCAAGGTGCGACCGCTGCGTTTGAACAATCGCCTTTCTCAGCCCGGCGATGCGCTCAGTGGGCAGGGCCTGCGAACGCTCCAACTGATCCAGATAGGCCTGCGAAACGGTCAGCTTCGACGGCCACTTGATCTGCTGCTGGTTCTGCACATTGAGTTCGCCCACCTGCACCAGGCTGGCCGCGTCAATCTCATTCTGGGTGAGAAACTTGCTCGGGATCAGCTTGAAGACATCCAAACCGCGAGCAATCTCTGAGCCGTAGATGTAGCCGTTGTACCAGTAAGTCGACCACTGGCCGCCGAGGACAAGCGACTTGGGATCGATGGGCCCGCGGTCAAAGTAGGCGATTTCAAAGGGGTGAGCCGCATCGGTGAAATCCATGACGGAAACGCCGCCCTGATACCACGATTGCACCTCAATATCGCGCCCCGGCACTGGAACCAGCGAGCCATTGTGAGCTACGCAGTTTTCCGCATCGGTCTGGGCGGCGGGCATTTTGTAATAGCCTGCAAGCGAGAGCTTGTCGTCCTTCAGATTGAAGATGGCATCGGCGCCCCAGATATTGGGGTCAGTCGCACGGCAGCGCGCGCCCAGACCGCCGCCCCATTCATCGGTAAAGACCACCTTGGTGCCATCGTTTGAAAACGAAGCCGAGTGCCAGTAGGCGTAGTTCGGGTCGTTCACTGCGTCAATCCGCTTCGGGTGGACGGGATCTTTGATGTCCAGCAGCAGGCCGTTGCCTGAGCACGCGCCAGCCGCGAGGCCGATCGCCGAATAAACCGTAATGTCGTGGCACTGGTTGGTGTCGGCTGGCTTTTCAGCGCCCTTGTCGTGGCTGCCGCCGTTGTTGAGGCCGTTGAGTGCACCGGTGCGCGGGTCAATGAAGACGCGCGGGCTGGAAACGATCTTGGCCTGCTGCGGCGCGGCCACCGGCACCTTGATCACGTCGATGCGGAAGAGCGAGGTGTTCGGGTCCTTGTCGGGAGTTTCGCCAGAGCAGCCCGCCAGCTCTTCGCTCTGCCGCACAAACGACGTTCCCGAAACGTAGATGTAGACATTCTCCTTGTCGTTGGGGTCCACGACGAGGGTGTGGGTGTGTGAGCCGCGGCAGGTCTGGATGGCCGCAACCTGCTTGGGATTTTTGATGTCTGAAATATCAAAGATGCGCACGCCGCGGAAGCGCTCCGGGCTGGCGACCGGGAGGCGGCGCTCCTTTTCATGGCCTTTTTCCGGAGGAGGCAGCGGCGGAAAGGCCTGCGTGCCGCAGTCGAGACGGCCATTGGGCATTTCGACGGACATGAACAGCAGCTTGCCGTAGACTGACACATCGCCCTGGCCACCGGGGCATACCAGCGACGTAATCAGCGAAACCTTGGCGGGATTTGAGATGTCATAGAAATTCACGCCATAGAAATTGCCCTGGAAGAGGTGCGTGCCCTGGAAGGCAAAATCAGAGTTTGCAAAAGCAAGCTGGGCAATCACCAGTTGCATGGGCTTGGACATTTTTGATGTGTCGCTCACGCCAAGCTGGCCCAGCGTCTTTTGCACCAACGGGTCATCGGCGCTGGTCGCGGGAATCTGAAATGCAGCCGGCTTTTTGAGGAACGCCACATGCTTCATGCCCATCGCGGCTTCGCCAGCATCATAGAGGCCTGGCTTCAGGGTAGATCGCGGGTCGTTGGGGTTGGAACCGGTCATGCCGGGGGGCAGCGCAGGGGCGGGCTGCGGCTTGAACGGGTCTTCTTCTTCCTCAGCAGCCGGCTTTGCGGCTGCATCAGGCTTTGCCGTGGAGTCAGCGGCTGGAGCAGCCGGCGTCTGCCCATGAAGGACGCTGGTGTTGAAACATACGAGAGCCACGGCAAAGGCCAGGTTGGCCAGACGAAAAACAAGATCCTGCTTACGAGTCATCAATTCTCCTTGGAACCTGATGGGGAAGTTTCTGGCAAACGTGCCTGCAACATACTCTGCATGATTTTGATTTCGGCGCGCTGAGTGTTGTCGGCATCGGTGGCAAAGTCAAAGATGTCAGCATCCTGCCCGGCGCCTGGGGTGTTAAACAAATCCTTGACCATGATGAGCGCTCCGTTGTGGTGCTGCATCATTCCGGTCAGAAACAGCCGGTCAAACTCCGCGCCCCGAGCCTGGCGCAGCGCGCTCATCTGTGACGGGGTCAGCATGCCCGGCATCGGCGGCATGGGATTGCCGCTCATGTCCATCTCAGGCATACCGGGCATGGACATCGAAACTGCCTGCCCGCGCAACCGCAGCCAGCGCTTCATGAATTTGATCTCTTCCGATTGCGACAGGCTGATGCGTGCGCCCAGCGCGCGAACGTCCTTGTTTTCAGTATGCGAAGCGATGAGCGCCGTCATCTCGACGGCCTGCTCGTGGTGCATGATCATACCCTGCATGAATTCGATATCTGCCGGGGACCGCTGCGGCGCTTGCCCAGTCGTGTCGGGAGGCAGAGTTCTGCTGGGCATTCCGGGCGCTCCCGGCTGGACCACTGGAGCCGTGTTTGACTGCGCAACCTGAACCTGAGCCACACCGGGCACGGTGCCGCAAACGAGGATTGCTGCCAAGGCCCAGGGCGTCATCCCTGACGGTTTGCTCATGGAATTTTCACGATTTAACCTTGAATTCGCAAGCGGGTGGCGCATATTCGTTGCTTCACGGTATCACGGTGCTCCGCGCTCTAAAAAGGACAAAGTAATCGCGGCGGCTGCGCGAGGGACTTGAGTTTGGCCTGACCGAAATGTTGGGCCAGCGCAACCGGGACTCGGGACCACACACAGCCTGTGGGCTACAATAAGGGTTGGGCGAACGCCCGCCAATTCAGCAATCTGTTCAGATAAATGTTTCACCCCAAGGAGCTTCATCTTTATGGCGATTCCCGCCACGCAAATGCGTCCCGGCATGATCATCAAGCACAATGACCAGCTGCATCTCGTCTTTCATGTCGAGCACCGTACGCCGGGCAACCTTCGCGCCTTTATCCAGGCCAAGCTGCGCAACATTCGCACCAACGCGATGTTTGAGCACCGCTTTCGTTCGAGCGACGCCATTGAGCGTGTCATCGTTGACGAAGTGGACATGGAGTTCCTCTACAACGACGGCGACGACTACTATTTCATGAACCCTAAGGACTATGAGCAGATGGTGCTCAAGCAGTCCACGCTGGGCGATGCCGTTGAATACCTTACGCCCAACCTGCAGATCAAGGTCAGCTACTTTGACGGCGTGCCGGTCGGCATTGACCTGCCGCTAACTGTTGAGCTCACCGTGGTCGAGACCGAGCCGGGCATCAAGTCGGCAACAGCCTCAAGCGTAACCAAGCCGGCGAAGATGGAAACCGGCCTTGTCGTTCAGGTGCCGCCATTCATCAACGAGGGCGAAAAAATCCGCGTCGATACCAGTGAAGGCACCTACCTCAGCCGAGCGTAGTCTTCTCGAAAATCTCTGCCGCAAAGCGCGCTCCAACCGGGGCGCGCTTTGCTTTATAGATACTCATTGGCAAGAAGCAAAAAATACCTTCAATTCACCCATCGGAACAATTTAGGATTTGAACTCTCGTTGCCACCGTCCACGGCGTGCAGCGAACTGCAAGCAAAGCCAGTATTGTTCCGGAGGTTGTATGCGTTATCCCTTTCCGTTTGCGAAGGTAGTTCTCGTCCTTGGTGCGCTCCTCGGTGTTTCGGGTTCCATGTCGATTGATGCGCAGACAACGCCATCGACCGGGACTGCGAAGCCGGCCGCGACCGCGCAGCAAAATCCCCCGGTTGATCCGCCGCCAGCCCACGGCAAAGAGCGCCAGTTCGGCTTCCATGAGCCTGACGCCATCGATTTCAACGATCACGAGGGCTACGTCTCCATCTTCGACGGCCAGACGCTCAAAGATTGGGTCTACGACCCCGCCGTATGGCACGTAGCCGACGGCGTCATCGTCGGCGAATCGACCAAGGAAAAGCCTGTCGGCAACAGCTACATCTCCTTCCACGGATTCGAGGCAAAGGATTTTGACCTGAAGCTGGAAATCAAGATCGAAAACGGCGGCGGCAGCGGCATCCAATACCGCAGCCGTACCGGACTCCCCTGGCGGCGGCAGCACCCGCAGGATGAAAACCCCAATCTCGACTGGATGATGACCGGCCCGCAGGCAGATTTCTGGCTGCCCGTCTTCCCCATGGCAGAGGAATGGACCGGCCAGTTTTATTCTGAGAACACGTCGCTCGGCATCCTCGCCTGGCGCGGACAGGTGGTCGATTCAGCCCCCGGCAAACCACCGCGGCAGATGGCAACAATTGGCGACCGCCCAGCTCTGGGGGGATACCAGAAAGTGAGCGACTGGAACCAGTACACGATCATCGCCCGCGGAGGCACGTTCATCCACATCCTCAATGGGCAGCTCATGTCGGTCTACATTGACGACAATCCGCAATCGTCGAACAACCAGACCGGCGTCATCGGCATTGAGATCGAGGGCGTCCCCAGCAAAGTCTCCGTGCGCAACATCTGGATTCGCAAGCTGCAGTAGCCAACGCTTGCCGCAGCGCCCGTCATCTGCAACACTGGCTTTGGACCACACAAGAGAAGGCGGGTAAGCGACAGATGGTGCTTCATTTCCTGGTCAAGGGACGCGTGCAGGGGGTAGGTTTCCGGTGGTTTGTGCATCGTGAGGCCCGGGAGCTCGACCTGCGCGGCTGGGTCCGCAATACCGAAGAAGGTGCGGTTGAAGTCGTTGCTGCCGGCAGCGAAGAGAGCATTGAAGAGCTGCGCGCCTCACTGCGCCGTGGCCCGCGCGACAGCCGCGTTGACACGGTGCTCGAGCATCCGCTGGTTGAGGCCGAGGCGGAGAACCTATCGAGCTTCAAGATTCAGGGCGCATGGTAGAGTCGCCCTCTAAAACCCGGACTTTATAATCAATTTTGCACCAACTCAAAAGTCTTGAGGCCAAATGCCCGGCGGGCAATCCCAATTTCCCTCTCCAGGAGCAGTCCAGATCATGCAAAAAGCACTCAACGTAGAAGAGCTCAAATCGCTTGTGCGCACAGTTCCCGACTTTCCCAAGCCCGGCATCCTCTTCTACGACATCACCACCCTGCTCAAGGACCGCAGCGGCTTTGCCCAGCTGATTGACGCACTGGCTGTGTACTACCTTGAAAAGAAGATCGACCTGGTGCTTGGTATCGAGGCTCGCGGATTTATCTTTGGCCCGGCATTGGCTTATCGCCTCAACGCCGGCTTCGTGCCGGTGCGCAAGCCACGCAAGCTGCCCGCTCCCGTGGCGCGCGTTACCTACGATCTGGAATATGGTTCTGACTCGCTCGAAATCCACCTGGATGCAATCGAGCCCGGCCAGCGCGTTGTGATTGTCGATGACCTGCTCGCCACCGGCGGCACCATGGAAGCTACCATCAAGCTGGTCGAACAGTTGGGTGGAGAGATCGCCGGACTGGCTTTTGCCGTCGAACTGGACTTTCTGCGCGGCCGTGACCGCTTTGCCGAGTACGACGTCTACAGCCTGCTCCACTACGACGAATAGATTTAGCTGCGGACAAGCTCGCTTACACGTAGCTGCTCACCAGGTTTGAGATAGCCCTTGCGGCGAAACCAATCCTCCATCGCCACCTCAAGCCGATCAAGAGGAACGCGGTGACCAGCCTCGAGCAACCCATCTGCCAATGGCAACGTGTCATCAAAAATCACGTCGTTGGTGAAGTTCCGCATGGCAAAATTGTCGATCCAGTGCAGCGGGCAGGCAATTTCTGCCCCGCTCAGGTCGATTCGATGGATGGAGAGCTTGCGCACGAACATAGCTCTAGTTTAAGCCAGACCACAGGACTTGATACCCGGCCGCTGCCAGCTAGTTCGTCTTGCCGACAACGGTGGCGCTCTTTCCCGGCTGCGCATCCACAGAGAAACGCTGGTAATCGGAGTTGCGCTCGGTGAAGTGCTGTCGAATCCCTTTGAGCAGCAGCACCCGCGCCTCCACATGACCCTCGGCCCCGGTTGGAAGCCAAATTTCCCCATTGACCAGTGCCTGGTCAAAATAAAAACTCGACCCCTTCTGCACGTTCGCCAGAAGGCCGCCGGCCACGTGAAAATTGTCAGTAAATCGCGCCTCCATGCGGACTACCTGGCGGTCCCGCTCGTCCACCCACAGCGTACCAGCCAGCTTCTTTGAGGCATCTTCGGCCATGCCGTGCGTCTTGGCATCGCGCCTTCCGGCGAAATCAAAAATAATCGTAGGTCGACCACGAAACTCCTCCCGGCGTGGGTTTGAAACCTGCATGATGTCCAGCAGATGCATCACGCTCAACGTCGTGTTAGATCCCTCCAGCGGCTCGTCGGGCGGGGTTTTCATCGCCTTCTCGACCAGCTTGTTCACGTGCTCCTGCTCCTTTTGCTGGTCGTGGTCGCTGAGCGGCTTGCCGTCTTTACGCACCTTCCGCAGGATGCGGTGGGCGTTCACAAAGAAGACCTCGTCCTCCTCCATCTCGGTCTTGGTCACTTTGCCGCTGGAGTCGAGTTCCTGAGTATTCAGCGAGGCGCGATAGGTGTAGTTTTCCCGCACCTTCTCCAGCTGCTTCTGGTGGTCCATCACTTCAGCCATCAGCTGCCGAATGTCAGGAATTGGCTGTGCCTGCGCAGCCTTTTGTGCGGTAGCCGCGACCGGCAGAAGCAGTATCACTGCCGCCAGAACTCCCGGCGCAAACTGAGCTAATCGGGCCCGCAATATAGGAAAGGTTTTCAGCATCCTCTGTTGGACGCATCTCATCCCCGCAAGGACACACAAAAACGATCCGATTGCACCCGAATTCACGATTCGTGGCACACCGCAGGGCGAAAGCGCGCATCCAACGCTATGAGTCTCAATAGGAACTGGAGAAATTAAATATGCTTCGATTGCTGGCAAACTGGCTGCTGAGTGCCGTCGCCCTGCTGATTGTCTCGCGCCTAGTCACTGGCTTCCGGGTGGATTCACTCGGAACTGCGATGATTGCCGCGCTGGTCTTTGGGCTGCTGAACGCCACCGTAGGCCTGCTGCTCAAGCTCGTCACACTACCGCTCACCATTCTCACGCTGGGAGTTTTCCTGCTCGTGGTCAACGCCTTCATGCTTGAGATGGCCTCAAACTTCGTTCCCGGCTTTCACATCCGCAGTTTCAGCGCCGCATTCTGGGGCGCAGCCGTTCTCGCGGTTTTCCAGATGCTCTTTCGCTTTATCGTCTCTGATTCCGAATAAGAGCTTACTGCCTCGGTCCTGAAGACGAGGTCGAGCCCACCGGACCCGCATCGCCGTCAGTTACGACCGCGCGTGTCGGCCTGGCAGGGACTTTGCTCGGACTGGGCTTTTTGTGTTGGCCTGTCGTCAAATTTGGCGCTGAATTCGGAGTCAAACTGGATTGCCCATTCAACGCCGGCTTCACCACAGCCTTTTGCTCCGGCACCTTGATTGGAGCAATCGTCGCAGGTCTGCGCTCTGCGCCCGCACTGCCAAATCCCGCTGAAGGCGCAGAGTGCGACGGCGTCACACCCGTTGCCGGATGTACGTGGTACACCGACCAGGTTGACCCGATGACCGCCACCACCAGCAAAGCTGCTCCCGCATATTGGACCCGCTGCATTGGCAGCCACAGTGACCAGAAACTACGGCGCGGAGCCGCAGCGCGCTCCACCGCCAGACGATGCAGAACACGCCCGCTCAATCCCTCCGGTGGAGGAAGCTGGGCCAGCAATCGCAGTGTATCCTCGGCCTCGGTCCGCCCGGTCGAAACACTTGAATCATCGGAGTCGTGCCAGTTCAAATTCATCGCGCACCTCCTGTCGTATCCTGCGGCGCTTTGTCGTGAGAGGTCCCTTGCGTTTGCCCCAGCAAAGGCGCCAGCAACTTGCGCGCTCTGAACAGCCGCGAGCGCACGGTCGATTCCGTCGTGCCGAGAATC
This sequence comes from uncultured Acidobacteriota bacterium, assembly GCA_903832055.1. Taxonomy (GTDB): domain Bacteria; phylum Acidobacteriota; class Terriglobia; order Terriglobales; family Acidobacteriaceae; genus Acidicapsa. The sequence goes on from CAILAC010000002.1 coordinate 537,907, forward strand.
TGCGCAATCTCAACGCTCGAGAGCTCTTCAAAAGCTGAGAGAATCAGCACCCGCTGTTCCTTTGCTGGCAGTTGCTCCACAGCGCGCAATACCCGCGCATGATGCTGCGCACTCGCCACCCGCTCCTCTGCGCTTAGGCCGACCGCTGGCAATACCCGGGTCAGATCCGCAATGTCATCGGTCTCTGGCCGGGTCTTGGCGCGCCGTTTGCGATCAAGCACCACATTCCACACAATGCGCACCAGCCACACCCGCGGGTCGCGAATCTCGCTCAAAGAATCCCGGTGGCGCAGCACACGCACATACGCCTCCTGCACCGCGTCCTCGGCGTCCGCCGTATTGCGCAGAACAGAATACGCAACGCGGTACAGAGTCCCGGCATATTGATCCACGAGGGATGAGATCGCAGCCTCAGCGCCGGGAGCAGCGGTAGCATCGAGTTGGTCGCGCGTGGACGTAGCCGGAATCTCCATCCAACCTGCGAGGGTAGCAGAACAGGTGCTCATAGCCTACCGGACGCAGCCTCACCCTGCTTCGCTCATCGGGTAACCCAATATCGTTGGCAAAAGAAAAACGGTCCGCGCGCACGCGGACCATTCTGCCCCTCGATTGAGAGGAAACTACTTCTTGGCGGTCAGCTTCTCGGCAGCAATCGAACCGGCAGAGCCAGTCTTGTCTGCATCCTTGACCTTGGCCCAAAGCTGCTTTGCCTGATCTGTCTTGCCGGTAGCAGCATACAGGTCAGCCAGTGCCAACTGCGCCGTGTACGCGGGAACTGTCGTGGTGCCTTTCGCGGCAAGGGCGTTGTACAGATCAATCGCCTGCGCGTCGCGCCCGGTCTGGTGATAGAAACCGGCCAGCGCAAACTTGGCCAGGCTTGAGAGATTGCTGTCCCACGCATCGGCCGCTGCCTTCAGCTCAGTTTCAGCCGATGCGGTCTGGCCCAGGTCCTGGTAGGTAAGCCCGGCAAAGTAATGTGCCTTCGCTCCCTGAGAAAACATGCCGTATTGCTTCGCAACTTCGACAAACTTCTGGTTCGCTGCCTTGGCGCGATCGGCAACCGTCGAGTACGTATCCTTTTGTGCAGGCGCACCGGGCTGGGCCAGAGGCGCGCTATATATGTCCAGCGCGGCACCGAGGGCGGTTTCAGCTGCCTCAGAGCGCTGATTGTAGAAAACCACGCCGCCAATCAAAATGGCCAGCACAACTACCAGTGCGATCGAATAGCGAACGACAGAAGAGCGGTGCTCACCGACCCAGCTTGCGCTGGTCTGGGTTGCCAGTACGAATTTATCTTGCTTGAGCGCGTGACGCGTTTGGGAATCCACGAGAAGTCCTTCTTGATCTTGTCCGGAGAAGTGTGTTGCAGGCGAGCATACAGCGGATGAGTTGCAGGCACAGCCAGTCCAACCCTCCTAGTCTAACAGGGCGCAGAAGGGCGAGTCTATCGCATGCGAGCATTTGCTCCGCGCTATTGCTGCCCTGCACTGCCATTCATCGCGCAGCGCCGTCATCGGATCGACGCGCGCAGCCCTCCGCGCAGGAATCGTGTACGCCACAGCCGCCACCAGGGCGAGCAGCACAGTCGCGCTCGCCAGTACCAGCGCGCATCCGGCAAACACGCCTCGCCAACGCTCGGGGATTGCACCCCGACCGCCAAACTCGCCACTCTCGCCAACCCTCATCGCTGGAGTGACTTGCATCCGCTGGCCTGAATTTGGCTCGTACCCGCGTTGTCGGAATATGCGATTGGGCAGTTCACAAATGAACATCGTACGGGCACGCAATCCAACACCTGCACGGTTCCCGCTTGCCCCCAAGTGCCACAACCCGTTACGCTGAACGTATGTACGAAGATTTTCACGTGACCGACCGCTGGACCGGCCCAAATGACGTCTCAGACCTGCACTGCCGCTGGAAAGCCAACATCGTGGCCATCGCAACCCGTCACGCCGACGCTCTCGATGTCCGTTTCGACGTGAACGGCAAGCCGATGTGGATCGCCCTCCCCTGTAACGCGTGGGTCGAGCAGAAGCGCCGCACCGGCAAAGTCATCACTGACCAACTCGCCGCCCAAATCGCTGGCCGCTACCTCAAGACCATCATCGAAGAAGGCTACGACGCGTCGCGAGAGATCTACACCATGAGTGTCGAAGAAGTCCTGGAACAACTCGACGCCGTCGTGATCGAGGCCAAGGCTGCGGGAGCCCTCCCCTCGCTGCCCATCCTCGCGTAGTTCCTGAATTGGCTGAGTGACCCGCACGCAGCGGTTTCGCCGTTCTCACCGGCAAAATTGCGGTCAATACGCCGCGTAGTCGCGCCGAAGTTGTCCCTGAACCAGAGCGCACCCCCGCCTTACGGGTTTCTCCACGGTTTTGCAGAGCCTATTTATTTTTATCTTGCGCAACCTGAAGCGGTTGTTGCAGAACGACGTCGTTTGGCGCGACCCCCCTACGCGAATCCCAAACTTAAGTACTGGTCTTACCCCTTCATACTCCTTTTTCAGTTCACGCGTTCCGTCTCGTTTTTCGTCGATATTTTTCAAGGATTACGTCGCCGATGTATTCCTTATCGCGACATATGTGCACCGCACTGGCTTCATAGGCTTGATGCAATATCGATCGAATCTCGAAAGGAACAAACTCTCAATGCGACCCAAAGCGTCTCTGATATGCAACAAAAGTGAAAGCGCACCCAAGACTCCCCGGTGTGTGCGTCTGTCAAGCTGTGCCGCCCTGCTTGGAATGGCTGCTGTTTCGCTGTTGCTGGCGACTCCTGCCAACGCTCAAGGCGGCTGGCCCATATTTGGGCAGAACGCTGCCAACACTGCCAGTAGCAATTCCGACGATATCAACGCCGGGAATGTTGCTAAATTGAAGCTCAAGTGGAAGTTCACCACTGGCGGTGATGTATCTGCGCGCGCCGCAGTTACTGGCGGAGTCGCCTATTTTCCCGATTGGGGCGGCAATCTCTGGGCAGTGAAAGCAGGCAACGGCAAAAAAGTATGGGGCACCCAATTATCGGCTTACGGACTCGCGCCCAACACTATTTCCAGAACGACCCCTGCCGTCATCGACGGAGTGGTCTATTTGGGCACCCAGCAGGGTGCATGGCTGCTGGCCATCGATGCCGCTTCTGGCAATCTGCTTTGGAAGACCCAGCTTGAGACCGTGGACACGCATGCGGTCATCACCACGTCGCCGACAGTACGCAAAGGCGTACTCGTCACCGGTGTCGCTTCCACAGAAGAAGCCATCCCCGGAGGCGGCCCCGGACTCGCACGCGGCAGCGTTGTCGCCGTCAATGCGAAGAATGGAACTATCCTGTGGAAGACCTACACCACCCCCGTCGGTTACACCGGAGCCGGAGTTTGGGGCAGTAGCCCGGTCGTTGACGGAGATCGGAATTTGGTCTATGTCGGTACAGGCGACAACTACACCGCGCCCACCGACCCAGCCTATCTTTCCTGCATCAGCGGCGGAGGAACCCCGGCAGCCTGCGACTCCCCCAACAACCACGTGGATTCGATTCTGGCGCTCGACCTCACCACCGGCGCGATTCGCTGGTCCCAGAAAATGGTGACCTGGAATCAGTTCTATGGCGGCGCAGCAAACGGAACCGACTACTTCAATCTCTCCTGCATTTATCACATCGCCGGATGCCCGCTCCCGACGGGTCCTGATTTCGACTACGGTCAGGCACCTAACGAGATCACTTACGACACCGATCACGGAAAGAAGACAATTCTCGGCGCCGGGCAAAAGAGCGGAATCTACACCGCTTTTGATCCCGATAGCGGTGCTATCCTCTGGCAGACGCAGGTTGGCCCTGGTTCCTCTCTGGGCGGCATGGAGTGGGGTTCGGCAACTGACGGCAAGCGCATCTATGTTGCCGACGCCAACTTCTACGGTATTCCATGGGGCGGCGGCAGCGCTGGGTTCTTTGCAGCACTCGACCCCGCAACCGGCACCGTGCTGTGGAAGGCTGCTGACCCTAACGGAGCTGTAGACCTAGGCCCGCTCGCTGTTGTCAACGGTGTTGTCTTTGCGCCATCGATGGGCGGCGGTGCCACCAGCCCCAATATGCTCGCGCTCGATGCTGCTACTGGCAAGACCCTGTGGAGCTTCGCTGCGGGCGCTTCTGTCAATGCGGGAGCCTCCATTGCAAACGGCACAGTCTTCTGGGGTAGTGGATACGCACACCTGGGAATCCCCGGATATACAGGCAGCACCTCCTTCTATGCCTTCTCGGGTGACAACTAACGCAGCAGCCGGGAATATAAGCCTCTACCACCATGGGTAGATCCGCAATCCACGGATCTACCCATTCCACTTCATACCAGTTGATATTTGCCTCGGAGGCACAATGTTCAGGGGAAATCTGCCCGCTCTACGGCGTGGCGCATGCATAGCGTTGCTCATCGCAGGCTCCACTGCCTGTCTCGCACAAGGCAACCAGGCTCAAAAATCGAATCCAACACCAAAGCCACCTCCCGCCCTTACCTCAAACTATGTCAAAACTGGGCTGTACTTCATCTCCGGCGGAGGTGGAAACACGGTCATGCGCCTGAGCGCCAGCGGAATCATCCTGGTCGACGGCAATCTCTCGGAGAACTTCGACGAACTCCTGCATCGGATCAAGAAGATCGTGGACCAACCTATCCGGGTCGTGATCAACACCAGCCATTATCGGGAACACACCAGTACAAACGCACAATTTCTCGCCGAAAAGATCAATGTAATCGCGCAGGAAAACGTCAAAGGCAATCTCACCGCCTACAACGCTGCCGGTCACACAATCGCTCTGCCCTCGGTGACCTATGATCGCGAACAGGCGCTTCACTTCGGCCCAGTCGAGGTGCGGATGCTTCACTTTGGCAACGCTCACACCAGCGGCGATACAGTCGTGTACTTCGCTGATCTCAGAGCAGTCGCTCTCGGTGATCTGTACTCAGCCAATCCCGAGCCAGACCTCAAAGCAGGCGGTAGCCTTGCAGGCTGGTCGTCGTTTCTCGGGGAAGTCCTCAAACTCGACTTCGACGTAGCCATCCCTGGCAACGGGCCATCCGTGACCCGCGCAGATGTTGAGGCCTGCAAGGCCAGGATCGACTCCCTGCTTGCGCACAAGAGCATGCAGCGCCAGCCGGAAAAATCAAGCACCCAGCTCGCTCAAGCGAAATAGTCCTGGATATCCAGGCTTGGCCGGATCCATCTGACAAGCATTTACAGGCTCTGCCAACGTTCTCTGGAGCTTGAAAAAAATCGCAAAGGGGGATGCCTCTTTCGCGCTGTGGGAATTTACGGATACCCGTCGCGCGGCTCTCTCTCGAATTGAGCCGCGTACCAGTCGCCGCTTTGAATGCCGTCCGCCCTACTCATGCCGCAATGCGGCCATCGGTTGAATGCCCGCTGCACGCCGCGCCGGAATCCAGCTTGCGATCAGACCCACGGCCAGAATCAGGATTGCGCCGAAAATGAGGCTGACCGGATCGTAGGGCTGCAGGCCGTAGAGCATCGACTTCACCAGCCCGGCCAGGAATAGAGCCGCAGCCAAGCCGACGGCAACTCCGGCGAGCGATAGCCAGGTCGATTCGCGCAGAATCATCCCCAGCACCTGCCCACGCACCGCTCCAAGAGCCAGTCGGATGCCGATTTCGTTGGTACGATTAGCGACCGAATACGCCATGACTCCGTAAATGCCGACGCAGGCGAGGGAGAGCGCGAGCAGACCAAAACCCGAAGTAAGAGCGGCGAAGGTACGCTCTATCTGCATGTTGGCGTCAATCTGCTGCTGCTGCGTGCGTATGTCAACAAGGGGCAGATCAGGGTCAATGGCCGCCACAGTACGACGGAGAGACGGGATCAGTGAATCGACCGGTAGCTGGCTGCGCACCTGGTACACCATGGTGCCAATCTCTTTTTGCTGGATGAAGGGCAGAAAGAATTGCGGAGGCGGCTCGTCGCGGAGATTCATATAACGCGTGTCGGCGCAGATTCCGATGATCGTGATCCAGGGAGCATTCACTCGTTCGTCCGTTTGGAAGCGCTTGCCAATGGGATTCGCGTGCGGAAACCGAGCGCGGGCGAGGGACTGATTAATGATGGCGACCTTGGCCGAAGTGGTAGTATCCTGCGGGCCAAAGTCGCGGCCCGCTACCATGGGGATGTGCATGGTCGCGAAGAAGTCGTTGCCGACGGCGTTGACGTCTTCTGCGGACTTTGGCCGACGGGGTTCGCCTTCAGGATCGAACGTCTCGTTGGACATGCTGCTGGCCATGTAAGGCACCCAGCCGGGGGAGACGTGTTCGACGCCGGGAATGGCAGCGATTGCGCGTTCGATGCGGGCATGCAGCAGGACGTCTTGACCAGCAGGATAGCGCTTGGCAGGCGGGCTGACATCGAAGAGCAGCAAGTGGTCAGGCTGGAAGCCGACATCGACTGAGTTCAAAGCGACAACCGTCCGAAGGAAAAGGCCAGCTCCTACGACCAGCAGGGTGGAGAGCGATATCTGGAAGATCACAATCGAACGGCCAGTGAGGCCCTTACGTCGGCGACTGCTGGTTTTGGAGGTTTCCTGCAGGGTTCGGCCCGCATCTGTGCGCCCTATGATCCAGGCAGGGGCGAGGCCAAAGAGAATCCCGGTCAGTACGGTGAGGGCTGCGGTGAATGCAAAGACGCCCCAGTCGAATGGGACCTGCAGGCTTTTGTCATCCCAGGCGTTGGTGAGCAGGCTGGGGAGGACGTTGCGACCGAGATATGCAAGCATAAGGCCGCCGCTGCCCCCAAGCGCCGCCATCATCAGACTTTCCGTGAGAAGCTGGCGAACAATCCGGGCGCGGCCAGCACCCATGGCGAGACGAACGCTCATCTCCCGCTGGCGTTGCGCACCGCGAGCAAGGAGCAGGTTGGCCACGTTGGCGCAGGCCAGCAGCAGGACCAGGCCGGTAAAGGTGATGAGCACGTAGATCGGTTTGCGAAATGTGCCGTCGGTAAAGTGAAGTCCACGGCTACCTTCTTCCAGCACCAGACGTGGCAAAGTCTGATCGGATTTTGGGGACATGGTGGCCCGAATAGCCGCTGCAAGCTGAACGTCAAGAGCGGACTGCGCCTGCTGATCTGAAACTCCAGGCTTGAGACGACCCTCTACATTGAGCCACCACATGCCAGTGTCATCCAGAAGCGACTGATTCGCTCCCTTGGGCAGTACGACCGGTTGAAGGCTGAGCGGAATGAATATGTCTGGCGAACTCTGGACATTTTTCGCGCCGGTAAAGCGCCGAGGAGCAACTCCAACGATCGTAACAATGGTCTGATTGAGCTTGAGGGTCTGACCGAGGACATTGGGCGAGCGATCAAAATCTCGTTGCCACAAACCATCGCTGATTACGGCTACAGCGCCCTGGCCCTGCTGCGCGTCGTCCGCTGGCTGCAGAGTACGTCCGAATTGAGCAGGAACCTGGAGAACTGCAAAATAGTTGCCGGAAACCATAGCGGCGTTGACTCGCTTGGCATTGTCGCGAACTGTGGCATTCATCGATTCTTCTTTGAACGCCAGAAGGTCCTGCAAGGATTGGTTGGCACCGCGAAGTTGGAGGTAGACAGGGTAGGAGAAGACAGAGCTGTTGGTCGTGCCTTTCGGACCCGCGTCGAAGTCACCCCACATGGAGCTGATCACCTCCTTGCCATCACCCACCCAGTGCAGCATTCGCAGATCGCCGGGGTTGGGGACAGCAAGGCGGTCGTACAGGAGCTGCTTGGCGAGGGAGAAGATGGTTGTGTTGGCACCGATGGCGAGGGCCAGCGAAAGCACGGCGATGGAAGTGAAGCCGGGGCTGCGGAGCAGGATGCGCGCCCCATAGCGGAGGTCCGCGGCGAGGTCGTCCCAGAGGCGAAGGCCAAGGGATTGCCGCATACCATCCTTGGTGGCAACCGCAGAGCCAAGAGAGAGGCGGGCGTTCCGGTGGGCCTCAGCCGGAGTATGGCCGGCGCGGATGAGGTCGGCGGTGAGGAGTTCGAGATGGTTGGCGAGTTCTGCCTCCATATCGGACTCTAACCGGCTGCGGTGCGTTATGGCGCGAAACCAGGACTTCGGCTGGGCGGCCAGACGCGCGAGGAGAAGACGGAGGCGCTTCATGCTTGCTCCGGCACTGCAGAAGCTGTCGCAAGGAGAATGTTGCCCATGAGAACGGACATGCGATTCCACTTCTCCGTCTCTTCAGACAGGCGTAGATTTCCGGCCGCCGTCAGCGAGTAGAACTTGGCCTTGCGGTTGTTGTCGCTCTCGCCCCACTCACTGGCGATGACGCCCTGATGCTCCAGCCGGTAGAGGGCCGGGTAAAGCGAGCCCTGTTGAATCACCAGCGCCTGACCGGAAATCTGCTGAATCCGCAACAACACACCATACCCATGCAGCGGCCCCAGAGACACCGCTTTTAAAATCAGCAAATCCAGCGTCCCCTGCAAAAGCTCCAGTTGCTTTTCCTGCTCACTCAAGACCCACTCCCCTAGACGCTCTATTAGAGCATCTAAGAAGAACGTATAAAGTTCTCTCCTAGATTGTCAAGGAGAGCCTTTGCATTTGTTTACGTTTGTGCGGGTCCGACGTAGATGCAGCCGCTGGTGCAGGTCTCCTGGATGACAATCTTGCTGAGCAACGGCAGCGCCGGACTCACTTGCTCCCAAATCCACCGAGCCAGATTCTCACTGGTTGGATTTTCGAGGCCCGGCACCTCATTCAGGCAATAGTGGTCCAGCCGGTCTTCGATGGGCTTGAATGCTTCTTTAATCTCCGCGAAATCCATCACCCAGCCAAGCACAGGATCTACGGACCCGGAAACATGCACCTGGATCTGAAAGCTGTGCCCATGCATTCGCCCGCACTTGTGTCCAGGAGGAACATTCGGCAGCCAGTGAGCCGCCTCGATGGTGAACTGCTTGAATATCTCCATCTCTCTATCGTATGCCTACGAACTTGTGCGACTGCACGCTCAGCCGCCACTGCGGATGCTTCAGGCAATAAGCAATCGCCAGCTCCGTATTGCGCGCCCGCTCCGGCCCATCCATCGGCTGCAAATAGAAGTTCCGGAAATCCAGCCCAGCCACCGAATCAGGCATCAACTCAGCCTGCGGAAAGACCAGCTTCAGCTCATCTCCGGTTCGCTGCAAGAGCGGTGCCTCAGCCTTTGGGCTGACACAAAGCCAGTCGATGCCATCAGGCGCAGCAACCGTCCCATTCGTCTCGACAGCAATCTCAAACCCCTGCGCATGAATCGCCGCAATCAAAGCGTCATCGAGTTGCAGCAGCGGCTCCCCTCCAGTGCAAACCACAAACCGTCTTCCGTGGGCCGGATCAGCCGTCCACTCCGCAGCAATCGCCTCAGCCAGTGTTTCCGGATCGGCAAAGCGCCCGCCGCCAGTCCCATCCACTCCAACAAAATCCGTATCGCAAAATCGGCAGACAGCCGTAGCCCGATCTGCCTCACGCCCCGACCAGAGATTACAACCCGCAAAACAGCAGAAAACCGCCGGCCTCCCGGCCTGCGCGCCCTCGCCCTGCAGCGTATAGAAAATCTCTTTGACCGAGTAGCTCATACACCCCTGTATTGCCTGAATGGATCGAGCAGAAACAACAAAGGCCAGTCCGCAATGGACTGGCCTTGATGATATTAATGCCGGCGATAACCTAATCTCCCACACAGTTACCCGTGCAGTACCATCGGCCCAACGAGGCTTAACTTCCGTGTTCGGGATGGGAACGGGTGATCCCTCGCGGTATTGTCGCCGGCAAACTTGATGGCGCTTGGCAGGATGTTTTCCCTGCAGCCAGGCACTCTGATCTTCTCGCTTTACAGACAGTTTCTTCACGTTCGCGAGGGACAGGTGCATACAGCAATCTGGCGCCAAAAATTGGTGACAACGAAATTGATTAGGTAATACAAGGCAGAGCGTATTCGTTTCGTTCGAAGATGTCTCAAAGAAGAAACTCAAGACGCGCAACACAATCAACTTCAATTGCTGCGCAGAGTTAATTCTATGGACAAGCCGAACGGGCGATTAGTACTGGTAAGCTACATGCATTACTGCACTTCCACCTCCAGCCTATCAACCAGGTGGTCTTCCTGGGCCCTTCAGGGAAATCTCATCTTGGAGCGTGCTTCCCGCTTATATGCATTCAGCGGTTATCACAACCGAACTTCGCTACCCAGCCGTGCCTTTGGCAAGACAACTGGAACACAAGAGGTTCGTCCATCCCGGTCCTCTCGTACTAAGGACAGCCCTCCTCAAATTTCCTACGCCCACAGCAGATAGGGACCGAACTGTCTCGCGACGTTCTGAACCCAGCTCACGTACCGCTTTAATAGGCGAACAGCCTAACCCTTGG
>CAILAC010000003.1 GCA_903832055.1 uncultured Acidobacteriota bacterium
CCGCATGACCGACCACCTCGGCACCCAGGTCGGCACCCTCTCCTCAACAGGACTGCTGCTCAGCGCCACAGACTACGCCCCCTTCGGGCAGGTCTTCGCGGGTGGCTCGACCGACCCGTATAAATTCACCGGCAAAGAACGCGATTCCGAATCAGGAAACGACTACTTCGGGGCTCGATACTCCAGCAGCGCGATGGGAAGATGGATGAGCCCGGATCCGTCTGGCTTATTCTTTGCTGATCAATCGAATCCACAGAGCTTCAATCTGTATGGATACGTTCGCAACAACCCCGTCAACAGCATAGATACTGACGGGCTTCTCACCATTATTCTGCCTGGAACGTATTGGGATTCTAAGGATTGGAATTACCAAAACCCACTCATAGGTGAGGCGACCGCACATTTTCACGAGCAGCATCAGACTTGGCTCGATGAGTGGACTCCTCATCGGGATCGCGACTCAGATCGTGAGGCTGCGGCCGAAGGACTGAGAGACTTTATCAATAATTATAATTTTGCGCCTGGAGAAACACTCAACATCGTTACGCATAGCCACGGAGGAACAGTCGCACTGCGGGCCGCAGACCTTGGACTCAAACACAAAATTGACATTCTCATCACTTTGGGCGCGCCTTTCGGATACGGAAGAATGAGCGCTGGAATCGGGGAGTGGTACAACGTGACCGGGTCCGGAAACGATGTTCAGCCAGCCGCATCCAAGGGGTGCTGGACCACGGCCGGATGTTCAACTCAACAAGGTGCGCACAACACAACAGTCCAGGCTGGTAGCCATACTGCATTATGGCAAAACAGTGACGTGAGGAATCTTTGGTGGAACTGGTTCCTGAATCAACAAGGGCAGACGCAGCCGAGGCCAAAGAACAGTTGCACAATTGTCGTAACTCCGAACGGAAGCTCCGGAGATTGCTAATCAAGCGATGCCATTTATCACTGATCGAGCAATATTCGGAGGATGGCGGTTCAAAACTATTGATCGGAGGCAAATCTTGGCTATTGAGCAGCATAGAATTCTGCGAAACATTACCATCGCAATCGTCTGGGGAGGCATGCTCATTTGCTGTACGTTAGCCATAAAGTATTTCTATGGCCTGCATAGCACGGCAACGCTTTATCCATACAAGAACCAATTCGAACAAAATGTCGCCGTCGTGCGAACCGCATTGATCGCAACAGTCGCTTCTTCATGGGCGATCTGGTTTGGTATAGGGAAAGAGCACAGGGTGGTGATTGTCGCGTTAAGGACAGGATTGGCAAGCTTGCTTACGCTGACGATCTACGGGATAGCAGGATGTGGCGGGCTCCTAGGAGGCGACTCGATTGTCGGAGGTTGGCACCGGTCAACCGATGCTATTTTTCCTTCCACATTCTTTTCGGAATACAACTGGCTCACATTTGTCTTAGAAGTCGCCCCGACAACTTCTCTCTTTGCGGCTCTGCTTGTGTATGCGTTGTTTCGTCTTCAACGATATGGCAAAACGCGTACGACGCGAGGTGAGCATCTATGACGGTTGCATCCGCATATGCAACCGAAGTGTTTTCTACGATCCCGTTCTACCGGCAAAGAATGAGACCAACAGTCCGGCAATGACTACTTCGGGGCTAGGTACTATGGGCGGGTGGCCCTCGATAAGGTCGAAGGCTTTGTCAAGGCACAGATTTGCTGTGCGGTGCGTGAGCGGCGCGAACACCCGGAAGCATCCGCCACACCCACCCTTCCCAAAATCGGGGAAGGGTAGGGCATCCAGCTTCGTATTAACTTGAGGAGAAAACAAGGGTGGGGTAACCTGCGGCTAATTATCGCTAAGGGAGTTGGACTTTGGGAGGAGGAGGGTGATGAGGGAGTCGAGGGCCCATTGGCCGGGTCCGAAGATGAGGACCATGAGGGCGGCGAACCAGAAGGTGTAGGGGTCGGCGGCGTAGAACTTGCCCGGGTCAGAGAGGATTTGGCCGAGGGCTTCGCGGTCGGCGGTCCAATAGGCGACGGACATGTTGAGGAACAGGACAAGCCCGATGATGCGGCTGCCGAGGCCGAGAGCGAGCAGGATGCCGCCGACGAATTCGACGAGTGAGACGAAGATGGCGGTGAGGTGGGGCTGGGGGAGGCCGAGTGAGGTGAAGAAATCAGTCACCTGGGCGATGCGGTGGAGTTTGCCCCAGCCGGTCTGGGCGAACTGCCATCCCCAGTAGAGGCGGACGGCAAGCAGGAGCGGGCTTTGGCCGTAGTTGAGCAGGTTGACAGCGGAGAGGTAGAGGGCGCGGAGGCGAGCGAGCAGGGACATGGTGGTGCCTTTCGGAATTAAAGTACGAGTGTGAGTGTGAAGTGCAAGGGCTAACAGCAGATTCCCTGCGGGAATGACAGACAAAAAGGCAAATTCAAGGGCAACAGCAACTGCTGGTTCTTTGCTTCGTTCAGGATGACAAAGGCTCTGGAACGGGGGAGCAGAGCCAGCCGAGTTCGGCCCAGTTGGTGAACCATTGCTGGACGAGAGCCAATTGTTTGGGGGCAGCGATGCGAGCGCCTGCGAAACCTGTCTGCAGGGCTTCGGGGAGGGTTGCTCCGGCGCGCAGGGCGGTGAGGGTTTGATATTCAGGCCGGGTGAGTGGTTTGTAGTAGAGCGAGTCGTCGGCGCGGTGGATGGCCAGCCATGTCGACTTTTTGCGCATGCGGAGAGGCTGGATATTTTCCGTGGCGGCGTGGTCAGCCCGGGAACCCGCTTCAGAGGATTCGCGCTTCTGGCGCTGGTGCATCTGGAGGACGAAGTCGTCTGCTGGATAGCTGAGAGCGAGGAGTTGGACGTGAGGCTGGAGGCCTAGCCGGGAATCTGCGCCAAGGGCGGCGACTTCAGCAAGACTCAAGGGGGGGAGTTCGGCGTTGTCGAAGGCCTCGACGCATGCCCACTCGACCTGGATGACGTCAAGCGCAAGTGCGAATCTTGATCCTGCAAAGCTCGGGTTGGCGGTGAGCCAGGTGTGGAGGCGCGATCCGAGGTTGCGCAGGGTGAACGAGCGGCTGGGGTGGGCGGTGAGGTAGGCGTTCATCAGCGGTTCGAAGCGCGCAGGGCCGACGACGGCGCGGAGGGCCGGGAAATCTTCTGTGAAAGCGCTTCGCAGGCGGAACCAATACTGGCGGTTGTAGATTTCGAGGCGGTCGAAGGAGGTTAAGAGGCTGTTGGGTTGGATGAATTCGGCAGCGACATCGGACATGAGGCGGCCGTCGGCATTGACCGGCTGCATGAGCTCGTCAGCAGTGAGGGGCTGCATGACGGCGGCGGCCATGGTGCGCTGGAGTTGTTCTAGAGACATGGTGGAATTCATAGTGCGACTCCGGCCAGGAGCGTATGTTCATCGGGCGAGGGCTGCTGGGGTTGGAGGTAGCGCTCGGCTTTGCGGGCCTCGGCCCAGACTTCGTCGAAGGTGGGGATGAGATCGTCCCATTCGAGGAGGGTGGGGGTGGGGCCGCAACGTTCGATGGCGCGGGCGTAGAGCTGCCAGACGGGCTCGATGACAGGGTGATCGTGGGTGTCGAGAATGTATTTTTCGTAGCGGGTATGGCCTGCGATGTGGATCTGAGCGACGCGCTCGGCGGGGATGGCGTTGACGTAATCCATGGGGGCGAAGTCGTGATTGACGCTGGAAACGTAGATATTGTTGACGTCAAGGAGGATGCCGCAGTCGGCGCGTTCGACGACCTCGTTGAGGAACTCCCACTCGGTCATCTGGGAGTCGGTGAAGGCGGCGTAGCTGGAGACGTTCTCGACGGCTACGGGGATTTCGAGGAAGTCCTGGACAAGGCGGATGCGGGCGGCGGTTTTCTCGACGGCCTCCCAGGTGTAGGGCAAGGGGAGCAGGTCGTGGGAGTAGGTGCCGTCGATGGAACCCCAGCAGAGGTGGTCAGAGAGCCAGGGGGTTTGGGTACGGCGAACCAGGGTCTTGAGACGGCGGAGATGTTCGCGGTCGGGGGCCTGGGAGGAACCGAAGTACATGCTGACGCCGTGCTGGACAACTTTGTACTGGTCCATTATGCGATCAAGCATGCGGAGTGGGCGGCCGCCGTCGACCATGTAGTTTTCTGAGATGATTTCGAACCAGTCGACGGCCGGTTTATGGGCGAAGATGTGGTCGTAGTGGGGGATGCGCAGGCCGATTCCGACGCCGTGAGTTTGGAATGCGTTGAAGCGATTGGCGGCCATGCGCATTTCCTTTTTGGAGGGTCAGGGTTGGATCGGTTGAGTTATAGGCAGGGACCGGGGTGGAATAATCGGTTGAGTTATCCACCCCAGGCTGCGGAGTGGAGTTAGATAACTGAAGGTGGCTTGGAGCCGTCGGTGGCGCATCCGCCCTTGCCCTTGCAATCATTCTTGCCCTTGCAGCCGTTGGCGCTGGACTTGCAGCCGCCCTGGCCCTTGCAATCGTTCTTTCCCTTACAGGAATGCTTGCCTTTGTCCTGATCCTGGCTGGCGAGGCGCATGCCGGCAACAGCAGAGACGCGGGTTTTGGCGGAAGTGTGGTTGGTGGGCTGAGCAGCGGCCATAGTGCCGCCAACGAGTCCGGTGAGAGCGGCGCTGAGCAGGAGGGCATTGATGGAGTTCTTCATGGGTGATTTCCTCATTTTGGATTTGTGAGCGGAATCAATCCGCTGGGTTGATGCACGGCAGAAGCTGAGAATCTCTCGTTTGCCTCTGCAGGGAAGACTTACGCTGTGTAGGAGTGGGGGCCGGACGCAAAGGTTACAAGGTGCTCCAAAAAAAATCTGAGACTAAGATTTTAGGGAGTCATACGCATGCCTTGGAGAAGGACAGGGCGTTGCGATAGGCTGTGACCTGTGGCGAATCAAGAGACCTTAGCTGTTACAACTGCACGGCCGTCGCGGCGAGTTCGGATTGCTGCGCTCACAGGATTTGCATTTGCGATATTGCAGAGCTTGTGCACAGCGGTGATTGCGATCAGTAGCATCCGCGTGGCGATTGGGTTGACTGCGCTGGCGGCGGCCGGGGGCATTTATGCGCCGGCGCGGGGTTTTCACCAGGACGCGATACGGATTCCAATGCTGATTCTGGGGGGATTGGGTGCGGTGATCAATCTGGCTGTGCTGGCGCGTGTGTGGCGACTGCGGGCGCGTGCCTCAGCGGGCTGGCGGCGCAGGGAAATCACGGCAAAAGAGCGCCGTTCAGAGCGATTGCAACTGGCGTTGGCGCTGCTGACGCTGGTGCTGATTGGGGCAGAAAGCTGGACGCATTCAATGGTGCATCGGACAGGCCCGCCGCCCACACAAACACATAGCGGATAGAGCAGGCGGGAAGTGGACATCTCACGCGAGTGAGGTTTTTGGTCGCGCGGCGGATCTAGACGCGCGGTTCATTGAGGACTTCCTGAAGTCGCTCATGCAGCCGTTCGCTGTAGCCGCGGGGGATTTCGAAGATGCGTTCGTCGGCCATGAGGACGACGACGTTGCGCGTAGAGTCCATGACGGCTGAGCAGATTTCGCAGTGCTCGAGGTGGCGGTCGATTTCGGCGCGCAACATCGGCTCTACATCCCCATCGATGTAGTCGGAGATGTGATCCCAGACATGTTTGCAATCAATTTTCATACGCGCCTCCCAAAAAGCCCTCGCTTTGGCGTGGCAAAGCTCTTGAGCAGTGGAACCAACTCCTTTTGCAACATGGTGCGCGCCCTGTGCAGTCTTACTTTGACTGATCCGGCGGTGATGCCTAATACATCGGCAGTTTCCTGAACGTCCATTTCGTCGATATCTCTGAGTTGCACTACGTCGCGGTAAATCGGGGGCAGATTCAGAATGGCCCGACAGAGGCATTCGCGGAGTTCCTTGCGTTCCAGGGCCTCCAGAGGAACTTCGCGCCAGTCGGTGAGCATGGCGGGGGTAAAGTCGCCTTTGGGAGCCTCGCCGTCCAGGTCTGGCTCGAGGGGCTCCTCGGGCCGGGAACTGCGTTTGCGCAGCAGGCCGAGACCTTCGTTACGCGCGATGGAGATGACCCAGGTGCTGAATTTGGCGTCGCCGCGGAAGTTGTGGAGGTTGCGGTAGACCTTGATGAATGCTTCCTGGGCTGCGTCTTCAGCGTCGGTTTCATTGCGCAGCAGGCTGAAGAGCATGACGAAGACGGCGCGTTCAAGGGGCCGGATAAGGTCGTGAAAGAGATGCTTTTCTCCAGCAAGAATCTTCGCGATGATTTGCGCGGTTGCTTCGGCGGACATGCTGGGTTGGGGAGTCATGCCTGCCTACAGGCTCCTTGCCGCGAACTCTCAGAGTTGCTGATTGGTGGAGGTCGGCGCATGCGCGCATCCTCATCAAAGCTGTAGATGGCTGAAAGATGCAGAAGGTTACAGGAAACAATTTTTGACGGTGGATCGGGAATCAACGGGCGAAGAGACTGAGGGGAATGGTCTCGGCCATGGCTTTGTATCCGGCGGGGGAGGGGTGCAGGTGGTCGCCGCAGTCAAAAGCCGGGAGCAACTGATCGGGGTGGGCGGGGTCGCGGAGTGTTGCGTCGAAATCAATGACGGCGTCGAAGTTGCCGGGGGTGCGAATCCATTGGTTGACGGCCAGGCGATCTGCTTCGCTGAGGGGCGAGGGGTGATAGTAGTTCGAGCCGACATAGGGAGTGATGGTAGCACCGTAGACGCGGAGACCGTGGGCATGGGCGCGAGTGACGATCTGCAAATAGGCGGCGATGACTCGGGCGACGAGGGCTTTGTGGTCTGCGGGTGGAACTTCGCCGTCGCGGGCCAGGCCGCCTAGATCGTTGACGCCTTCAAAGACAATCAGCCACCGGACCGCTGCCGGGGCAAGGACGTCGCGGTCAAAGCGGGCAAGGACGTTGGGACCGAGGCCGTCTGTGAGCAGGTGGTTGCCGCCGATGCCTTGATTTGAAACGCCGATGGTGCGGGTTTCAGGAGCCGCCTGCAGGCGTCGCGCGAGGATATCGGTCCAGCGGTCGTTGCCGTTGGTGGTGGCTCCGTGACCGTCAGTGATGGAGTCGCCGAGGGCTACGATGGAGGCTGCATCGGGAGCGGCTTGCACGTCAATCGCGCCGACCTGGTACCAGTGGTCAATGTGTTTGGGTTCGACAAAAGTGGCGGCGCTGACCTGGTCGCCGTGAAGGTACCAGGTGGTCGCGCGGGAACCGGGATGTCCGGTCTGGCGGGCCGGAGGCCGATCGACCTGGAAGGAGACAGCCAGATCAGAAAGAGGTGCGATGGGGTAGTCGAGGGGGTCTGAGATGAATTCAGCGCCGGGGGGGATGGTGACCTCGGTCAAACCGGCAAACATGAGCGACCGGTCGGTCTTGACGTCGACGTCTGGAGCTGACGGCGACAAGGGTTTGGCCACGTGGACGCTGCTGATGTGGAGCGCATCGGTTCCGAAGACGTTAGAGAGATGCACACGGAGGGCTGTGCCACCGACGGAGAGGTGAAAGATCTGGCGGAGGGTGACGTCGTGGAGGTCTTCAGGTGGCAGAGCATTTTGTGGCTCGGGGATTTGCTGGGATGCTCCCCAAGTGGCGACCCATGTTCCGGATCTGGTTTCGGGCCTGGCTGAAGGCGTGGTCGCGGGCTGGGCGCAGAGAGAGACGGCGAGCACCAGACAGCTAGTGGCAGCAGCGAATTTTGGTGCATGTTTCGTCAGCATGGGTTTACCATTGGTCCCGAAGTAAATCGCTTTTCAAAGCGAGAAAAGCATACCAGTCTGGAGCGTGCCCGTGCCATTTCAATTCAAAACTCGTTTGCTGTTGAACGGACTTATTGGCGTACTTGCCATGACTGTAACGGGAGCAGCACAGACGCCCATTGCTCTGGCGCCAATGACGCTGACGGCGGAGCAGGACCACCAGAACATGATGGACCAACTGGGCATCAAGGTATTGCGCGATGGGCCGAGCGGCGACGAGAAGGCTCCCAATCACGCCAACTATGATGAAGCGCTTGCGAATCCTTATCCACGTCTGCCCGATCCTCTGACGATGAATGACGGCACCAAAGTGGCGACGGCAAAGCAGTGGTGGGAAAGACGCAGGCCGGAACTGGCAGAGTTGCTCTCGAAGTATGTGTACGGACGGGTGCCGCGGCATGTGCCAAAGGTGACGTGGACGGTGACGGCTGTGGATCACGAGATGATCGGCTTTACGCCGGTGATTGCCAAGGACCTGATTGGGCAGGTGGATAACGCGGCATACCCGGCGATCGATGTGCGGATTCACATGACGCTGGTTACGCCGGCGAATGCGAAAGGGCCGGTGCCGGTGCTGATGATGTTTGGGAGAGCCGGGTTCCCTGCTCCGCATGAGCCCTCGGCGGATGAACTGGAGCGAATCAACAGCGCGTGGAAGGCAGTGCTGGCGCAGCAGGACTCTTCGCTGAAAGAAGTGTTTGCGCAGCATCCGGCATGGCAGCCGGTGAAAGCAACGCCGTTTCAGTTTCCGCAGATGAACGAGGATGGCGACCTGCCGAACACGTGGCAGCTGGTGGCGGCGGGATGGGGCTTCGTTCAATTTGACCCGGCCAGTGTGCAGGCCGACGATGGCGCGGGGCTGACGCGCGGAATTATCGGGCTGGTGAACAAGGGGCAACCTCGTACCCCGGAGGACTGGGGCGCGCTGCGCGCGTGGGCGTGGGGCGCAGGGCGGGGACTGGATTACCTCGAATCTGACCCGAGCGTGGACGCAAAGCGCGTGGGGATTGATGGGGTTTCGCGGTACGGCAAGGCGGCGCTGGTGACGATGGCGTTTGACGAGAGATTTGCGATGGCGCTGGTGGGTTCGTCGGGCAAGGGCGGAGCGACGCTGCTGCGGCGGAACTTTGGCGAAGCGGTAGAAAGCCTGACGGGTGGCGAGTACTACTGGATGGCTGGCAACTTCATGAAATATGGGGCTTCGGAGGCAACGTTTGGCAGCAAGACGCCGGAGGATATTCCTGTGGACTCAAATGCACTGATTGCGCTTTGCGCGCCGCGACTGACGTTTATCAGCTACGGCATTCCAGAAAAGGGTGATGCGAAGTGGCTGGATCATGAAGGCAGCTTCATGGCGACGGTGGATGCAAGCCGTGTCTTTACCCTGCTGGGAGCGAAAGGACTGGGCGTGGAGGGCGACAATCGGACAGCGAAAATGCCTGCGGTGAACCAGGGCCTGCTGGATGGGCAGCTCGCCTGGCGGCAGCATGATGGAGGACATACAGATGCGCCGAATATGAAGTGGTTCATTCAATGGGCAAACAAGCAATGGGCGGACAGGCATGGGGCGGACCATTTGAATGGGCAGAGCTTGAATGGGCAAAGCGGCGCAAAGTAATAATGGAAGAGCGCGCTGCAACGGCGTGCAATGATGCTTTTGCAGGATGCCAGGATTTGATGGTTGAAACGACACCGAACCGCGGAACCGATCACCAGAAGCGCATAGTCGAGGCTGCCTCTGCGATTTTTCTTGAGCGCGGCTTTGAAATGACGAGTACGGCGGAGATCGCGAAGCGGGCGCGCGTGTCGAAGCGAGAGCTGTATGCGCACTTTGCTGACAAGGGCGCACTGCTGGCTGCTGTGATTGTCCAATTGCAGGACGACGTTCAGTCACAGGTGAATATCAGCTGGTCATCGAGCGAGGATACGCGCGAGGTGCTGACGCGGGCAGGGTGCTCGATTCTGGAGTTTGTGAGTTCACAAAGATTTGGCAAATTATTCAGGATTGTGGCGGCGGAATCGTTTCGAGACCCGGTGAGCGCGGAGAAGTTTTACCTGCTGGGGCCGGGCAGCGGGCGGAAGAATACAGCGGCTTTTATTGAGCGGGAAATGATTGCTGGATCACTGCGCAAAGCGGATGCTTTGAGGGCAGCGGATGACTTTCTGGATTTGATCATCAGTGCGCGATACCTGACAGGAGTCGTCCTCGGGCAGGAAGATGAGGCGCCAAGAACGCGGACACATGTTGAACATGCGGTGGACGTATTTTTGCGGTTCTACGCACCTTAGGCTGGTGAGCGAGTCGCTACGTTATCACCGCTGGCGGAATCGACCAATCATGCCCTGAGTCGAAGCCGCAGTTCTTCGCAGGCTTTTTGAATCTCATTGACGGTTCGGAGGCCGCAGTAGACGTAGTGGTCTGGCCGCACGATGGCGGCAGCACACGCGTGCCGGTCAAACCAGGCGGCTGCGACGCCTTCTGTTTCAGGATTGCCATTGCCACCGAGGATGAAGACGGAAAGGCCGAGTTCGTCTGAGTCCAACGCCACGCTGCTGCTTCTTCCGTCGATGAAGAGATGCCAGCCATCTGCTGCGAGGTCGTCGAGACGCACGGGGCCACGCGGGGTGGAGATGGTCGGCTGGGGGAAAAGGACGCCCGCTGCGGGGCCATGCTGTGGGGCGATCAGGCCGGTTTGCAGCGGGGGTACGATTTCCTGACGGGTGACTTCGAGCGCCTGGCCGCCACCCTGGCGGATGAGAGCTTCGTCGCGGAGGCGGGCTGCCTCGGGGTCTCGTTCGCAGATGGCGGCACCGATGTTTTTGATGCGTGAGGTGAGGGTGCGGACGTGGTCGCTGCGCTCCTGCTCGTAGGAGTGGAGAATGGCATCCCTGGTTGTGCCGCGCAGGACTGAGACGAGCTTCCAGCAGAGATTGGTGACGTCGCGCACGCCCTGACACATGCCCTGGCCAACGAAGGGCGGCTGCTGGTGGGCTGCGTCGCCGGCGAGGAAAACACGGCCATCGCGCCACTTGCTTGCGACGAGAGCGTGGAAGCGATAGCTGCTGGCGCGCCAGAGTTTTCCATCGGTGGGATTGAGCCAGCGGGAGAGGAGGGGCCACACGTTTGCTTCCATTTCCATCTGCCGGGGATCTTCACCGGGAAGGAGCATAATCTCCCACCGGCGGTGATTGCCGGGGCCGATGATGTAGGTACAGGGACGGGACGGGTCACAGAACTGCGCGCATGTAGCGGGCAGATTTTGGATGGCATCCTCGTTGACGATCACGTCGACAACCAGCCAGGGTTCGTCGAAACCGAGGTCGTCGAGGACGAGGCCGAGCATCTGCCGCGTGTTGCTGGAGGCTCCGTCGCAGGCAATGACGTATTTTGCGGCGAAACTCTCAGACTGGCCCCGGTCGGTTTCGGTGGAGATTAGCACGCCATCGTGCTGGTGCTTGAGGGCGGTGACTTTGCTGCCGAGTTTCAGAGTGACTGAGGTATGGCTCGCGGCGCGATTGCGCAGAATGGCCTCGACGGGTGGCTGGGTGAAGACCATGTTGGGCAGATAGCCCATGGGGTAAGGGGGGTCGACCACGCCGATGCGGCGAATCAGCTGGCCGGCGGCACCGAAATGCTCTGATGCACCAAAGGGGGCCGTAAAGGGCAGGATTTCTTCGACGACGCCAAGGTTTTGGAAGACGCGGAGGATTTCGTGATCGAGCGCGATTGCGCGGGGGATTTCCCAGATGGTGTGGCTTTTTTCGAGAACCAGGGTGCGGACGCCGGCCTGGCCCAGCCAGCAGGCGGCTACTGCCCCGGCGGGACCAAAGCCCACGATTGCTACATCAAATTCAGCGATGGGCTGCATTGGTTCCGGACACCTTCGTGGTTTGTATTCGGGGTCATTTGGCAGAGGCAAAACGAATGGCGAGTTGAGCATCTTTTACGTATGCGGGCTTGGGAGGAGCGATGCCCCAGTGATCTGACCGGCCGGGCGGCCATACCCAGTAATCGGGGCCATGGGGCTGGTAGCCGTCAGCAATCTGCATCACTTCGGCGGTGTACTCGATGACGAAGCCGAACGGGTCGACGAAGTAGGCAAAGACATTGTCGCCGGGACCGTGGCGGCCGACGCCCCATCCGATGGAATGACCGTGGTCGATCATGCGACCGGAGCCGCGCATGACGGATTCGAGATCGGGCATCATGAAGGCGACGTGGTTGAGCCCGTCGAGGCCAGAGTCTGCGAGAACGACGGCATGGTGGTCCTGATTGCAGCTGAGGAAGGCCATGGCCTTTGAACGGTCGGTCAGCTCAAATCCGAGGATCTTTTGGAAGAAGCTGCTGGTGGCTTCGATATCTTTGCAGTTCAGATTGACGTGTGACAGGCGATAGGGCAGATTAGCCGGGATGCTGGCGGAGGGGTGTTGGGCATCGCCGTGATGGAAGTGGAGGATGTAACCCTCTGGGCTGGTGACTTTGAGGACCATGCCGCCACCTGGCTCTGAATTGGGAGCGCTGGGGGCGATGATCGTGCCGCCGGCGGCGGCGACGGATGCGGCAATCGAATACAGGTGCTGCTGTGCGGAGACGCGAAAGCTGACGGAGAGAATCTCAGCGGTGGGGTGGGGTTGCAGGGCGAGGACGTGATAGTCCTGGCCGGTGGCGCGGAGGTACACCGTCACACCCTGCCGGGCTGCAACGGTGAGTCCCCAGGTGCCAGTGTAGAAGGCCTCAGCGTGAGCGAGGTCGGGCACGCCAAGAAGCACGCTGCGGATGGCTGCTACGGGAAACTCGCGCATTTGGGCACTCCTGTTGACATGTTGATTTTGAAAGGCGGAGGAAGCGGCCCTGCCGTTACTCCTGTGCTACTGGACTTCGTCGGCGATGGTGTTGCGGAGCAGACCGACGCCATCGATTTCGACCTCGACGATGTCGCCGGGTTTCATCCACAAGGGCGGGGTACGCTTGGCGCCGACTCCGCCGGGGGTTCCGGTGACGATGACGTCGCCAGCCTCAAGATGGCTGAAGGACGAGCAATACTCGATGATTGTGGGGATGTCGAAGATCATCTGGCCTAGGCTGGCCTGCTGCACAATCTCCCCGTTGAGGCGAGTGGTCAAGGTGCGCTCATCCATGCTGGGCAATTCATCCGGGGTAACAAGGCAAGGGCCAAAGCTGCCGGTGTGGGGGAAATTTTTGCCCGGGGTGAACTGAT
Source organism: uncultured Acidobacteriota bacterium (assembly GCA_903832055.1). GTDB lineage: Bacteria > Acidobacteriota > Terriglobia > Terriglobales > Acidobacteriaceae > Acidicapsa. The sequence goes on from CAILAC010000003.1 coordinate 12,926, forward strand.
GGGTATGAGCCTGCCAGTCGCGGATGCTGCCGTCGTTGAAGCAGGCATAGCCAGCGACGTGGTCGAGGGCTTGATCCCGGGAGATGTAGCGGCCTGGTTTGCCGATAACAAGGGCCAACTCGCCCTCGAAATCGAGCTTGGTGGACACTTTCGGGCGGACAATATCGGAGAGATGGCCGGTTTGTGAATTTGCGAATCGAGCGAAGATGGTTGGGTGCGCAACTTCAGTCCGTCCGGTCTCTTTGCGATGCATTTCGTAGTTGAGGCCGACGCAGAAGATTTTGTCAGGATTCGGCACTACGGGCAGCCATTCAATGAGAGCAACCGAGTAGCTGGGGGCCGACGGGATCTCGGCCTTTGCTGCGGCGAAGCCCTCTGACGCGATCAGAGACTTCAAGTCGGGGTAGCGGTCTTTGAGGACGGACCCCAGATCGATGGCGGTTTCGCCCTCAATCACGCCCCAGGTCACGCGGTTTTCAATCTTGAACGTAGCGAATTTCATTTCCAATCCTTCCAGCCTCAGCGAGACTTCCTATTCTGGCATTCAGGTATTGAACCACGTACCAGAGTTTAAGTCTCGCAGGTACCCCACCGTGAAATGGTACTCGTGCGTACCGCAACTTTGTCAATGGGATTATCGGTAGTGTGCCAGTGCAATTTTTCGGCCTTTACAACCGTATCTCGCGTTTGCTATCTATCCAAATGTTGAGCGGTACGCTACAGTACCATTCCCAAATTCTGTGCCGGCTGGATTGTCCCAATCAAGGCCTGCCGCAGAGTCAACAAGCAAAGCATATTCAGTCAATGACCTGAGGGTCAGCGACTCATGAAAACGAGGTCGGTCACGATGATTGTGAATGAACTGCCAGCCAGCCTGGTTCCCTACAAAATCGATGCAGGTGAAGGACTTCGCTATGCTTTCGGCAGCCATCTCGCGACGATGATTGCGCGACCGGAAGGACTTGGTCAACAGGTATCGGGTGTAATTCTCAGTGGGGCAAAGGGCGCTGCTTTCCCGCTGCACAGCCATGCGGCAACGCATGAGGCAATTTTTGTTGTCGACGGCGTCATCGCGCTCTCGCTTGCAGGCAAAACTTATCAGCTTACGCCTGGAGACTACGTCAACATTCCCCCGGGGACGCCACATGGATATGAGTATGCAGATCACCGCGGCAAGATGCTGACCTGGAGATTTGGTGGAAACGCAGCCGACGGCTATGCACGGGTGGGCAAGCCGTTTGCAGGGATTGTGTACCCGGAAAGAAGTGAGCCCATCGACTGGACAGTGCTGGATAGTTCAGTGGATACGGAGTTGCTTGGGTCAGCCGGGGTTATGGATGGAGCAGTTGCCGCCAAACTTACGACAGCTCCTGATGGCCCTGTGCCGTTTGTGCTGGCTGCCAGCGAGGGCGAGCGAATGATCGCTGGCGACCAGGTGTACACACTCCTCGGCAATCAGGGCCATAGCAGCGGCGCTTTTATCGCGCTGCTGACAGAGGGACCGATTGGTTATCCTATCCCGCGACACCAGCACGAGAAGGTGACGGAGCTTTTCTACTGCCTGAACGGTGAGATGCAGATGTATGCAGGAGACGGGTACCTCGCGCTGGAACCGGGAGACTTTCTTCACGTGCCGCCGAAGACCCCTCACTCTTTTCAGTTGAAGAAACACGACACGCGCTTCATCGGGTTCGTCACTCCGGGACACTTTGAGCCTTTCTTCAGGTACCTGTGTGTGCCATTTGAAGGCTATCGTTATCCTCTGGTACCGCCTCCATTTCGCTTTGACCGGGTGATTCAGCATCTCTCTGAGCTTGATCTCACGCTTTTGGAGCGACCGGGTGGACCTCCGCCGCAGGCGGGCTAAGTTGAACAGAGGCCGACAATGAGTGATTCAGCACCGGGGGTTCATGTCGTTTCCGACCAGGTATACAGTTGCGCCGGTGGGGTTCAGAGATTGGCGGACGTCTACCTGCCAGCTTCAAGCGAGGGCCCTTTTCCGGTAGTGATCTGGCTGCATGGCGGGGGCTGGCGTTTTGGAGACAGGCGGATGGCGCCGGACCTGGCGCTCTTTGCGCAAGGAGCGGGCGTGGCAGTTGTCAGCATCGACTACAGGCTGAGCGATGAGGCCAAGTTCCCTGCCCCGGTGGAGGATGTGAAGACTGCGGTGCGCTGGGTGCGCAGTGTAGCGGAGCAGTTCAAGTTTAACCGGGAGCGCATTGGCCTTTGGGGGTCGTCGGCGGGAGCACATCTGGCGGCGATGGTGGCGTTGTCACCTCACGAGATGTTTGCGACGGACGAACATGCGGGCTTTTCGAATGCGGTACAGGCTGTGGTGGACGGCTATGGACCGATGGATTTTTCGCGCATCGACGCGGATCGGGCGGCGGTTCAAAAGCTGGATACGGATGCGGAGAGCTTTGTGATTCGTGATCTGCTGCCAGCAGGCGACCCTGATTCTTTCGAATCGCGGTTGATTGGAGCGCCTGTGGGGAGTTCGCAGCAGTTGGTGGAGGCTGCGAATCCTGTTCGCTATGTGCGCGCTGGGAATCCACCATTTCTCATTCTGCATGGAGAAGCGGACACGGCGATGCCGTGGCAGCAGAGCGGACTACTCTTTGAAGCGCTCGACTCAGTCGGGGATGATGCGACGCTCGTATTGTTTGAGAAGTTGACGCATGGTTTTTTCAACAATCGCCAACTGGATGAAGTGGACTGCGGCGCGGTGACTGTGCGGCGCAGTCGGACGGATAAGTCTTCGCGCGAGCGCTGGAGTTGCGATGCGCAACAGAATATCCCAGGCATGGTGGAGGATTTCTTGCGCGCTCATCTGGCTGGACGCGGCTGAAAACGGGGCAAAGGAAAGAGCAACCCGATTTGCTGCGAGGTACGCTGGCTGCAGAGATGCCTCAGCTCACTGCTGGTGCCTGGATAGAGTCATGCCGCGGAATTGAGCAACCGCAAGAGATGATGCAGCGAAGACAGCGGACCTGCATTGGATCTCTGCATACTTATTCGGTGTGACTTACCTTTTCCTGTCGTCTGAGTGTTAGTTCACTGAAACAGGCGGGGCGCGAATTCGTGCAAATAATCACGCCAGTTGTTCCATGCGTGGAAACCTTCGCTGGGGTGAAATTCGGTGGTGTAGCCGTACTTCTTTACGAGGTCGATCGTAGGCCCGGTGTTGGGCATGGCGATGTCGTACTTGCCAGAGGCGAACCAGAATAGCTTGACCTTGCTCTTGTCAGGACTTTGCAATGATGCTTTGTTGATTTGCTCAAATTGCACGAGGGTCGGGCCAAACCAACCTGAGCTGAATACGCCCAGATAGGAGAAGAAACCAGGGTGAGTGAGAGCTACATTCAGAGTCTGGATGCCGCCCATCGACAAGCCGGCGAGGGCGCGGTGCTGCGGGTCAGCGATGGTTCGATAATGATGCTCGACGAATGGAATGACATCATTGATGAAGTCGTTTGAAAATGGATCGGAAGCTACATCGGCTCCCATTGAACGCATATCCATGTGGGTACTGACGTGGCCCGCCGGCATCACGACGATCATGCTTTTGGCCTTTCCGGCGGCAATCAGGTTATCGAGGATGAAGTTCGCGCGGCCTACCGAGGTCCACGAATCGTCGCTGTCTCCACCACCGTGCAGCAGATAGAGTACCGGATACTGTGCGCTGCCCGACTCATAGCCGGGAGGGAAATAGATGTGCATACGCCGCAGTCTGCCAAGCGTTTTGGATTGGTAATAGATGGTAGACACAGCTCCGTGCGGCACATCTGTCGCATCAGAGAAATTGCCCGGAATGACGAATACGCTGCGAACAGCTGACAGGGATTCGCTGGATGCTGCGTTTTTCGGATCGGTTGCGCTTACGCCATCAATAGTGAATGTGTAGCGATACGCCCCGGCGGGATAGGGACCTACTGTCAATGACCAGATGCCGTCTTCGGCCCTGGACATTGAAGCACCTTTCATGGCGGCCGTGACGTGGTCTGGAGTTGCCCCTGGGACGGATTCTTCACCTTCGGAGCTTAACTTGACGTCTTTGGCGTCAGGCGCCCATAGACGCAGAGTAACGGTTCCATCCGGATGTATTTCAGGCGAAACGAGGTTGGTATTTGGAGTAACTTGCATGACAGGTATCGGCGGCGGGGCGGAGGCTGGCTGTTGAGCGCTGGCCATGGTTCCGACGATTGAAATCAGAACGCCTGAGACCAAGATTGTTAGTGTTGTGGAAACGCTATTTCTCATAAATACACCTTTCAAACCAGAAGTATTGTGATTTATTGCCAGGAAGGATGCCTCAATCGACAATCAACCGCGGAGCCCTGCGATGGAGACCGGTGTCATACCTCGCGAACAGAGAAGCGTATGCATGTGACAATTGCTCCTACTGAAGCCTCTTGGCGAGATGTAAATGATTGAGGCTGCCTTCTCTTGCATAGGCAATTCGGTCCATTGTTCGATGGATGATATCCAGTCCCCTTCCCGTCTCCATAACCGCTGTCAGATCAAACTGCTTTGAATCTGGAGTATCTGCCCCTTGCACCAATCGCTTTGCGTGGCTGTCGGTCATAGGTGTGCCTGAATCGTAGAGATCGAATTCAACCACTCCGTCTAAGTGAGTGACTACGAGGCTTATCTGATGCTGTGATTGGCGATGATAGCCATGTCTGATCACGTTTGTCAAAGCCTCGACAAGAGATAGTTCGACCTGATCCGCTCTTTGCTTATCCATACCGGCATGGCAACAGATCGCGTTGACCGAAACGCCAACCAGCGATACATCGCGCAACTCACTCTTGATCGCGAGTGTGACGCGTTCCATGATTTTCTCCAGTGCGCTAGGAAATGGCCAGCGCTGCTTCTTCGGGAGTTCCGAAAATAAGGAAGACTTTATCCATGCGGGTTAGCTTGAGCATATTGATGACAGCATCGCAGGCACTGCAAAGAACGAGCTGTCCTTCTCCGCCCATCGCCTTTAAGCTTCCGATCAGCGCTCCGAGACCACTCGAGTCGATAAAGGTAACATCTCCAAGATCAAGAACAATCTTCTTGTGTCCCTGATTAATGCATGCTACAAGAGCTTCTTTGAACTCTGAGGCTACACCCGCTACGACGCGACTAACCTGGATTTTAACAATCAACGCACTGGCGATCATGCTCTGTTCAAATTGCATCTTCCCTCCGATTTACGATTGGGTGATTTCGATGGCCAATAAAGAGATGTCATCTGAAAAGTCTGAACGGCCACTCCAGACTGAGACTTCTTCAACGAGATCATTTACTAAATCTCCGAGTGATTTTGATTCGTTGCCGGCAAGGGCAGCAAGGAGCCGTCTCTCGCCAAATGCTTCCCCATCGCTCTTTGTACATTCGGTAACTCCATCAGAGTAAAGCAAGAGCCGGTCTCCTGGCGAAGCGGAGGAATCGAAGCAATCGAATTCGATTTCTGGCCAGAGGCCGATGGGCATGCCGCCATTGCCAAGGAGAATTGGCTCCTGTCCTTTCTTGATGAGGATCGGACTTGGATGCCCTGCCTGCGCTAAATGAAAACTGGAAGATTCGGAATCAAAAATGCCGTAGACCATGGTGAAATATCGGTCGTCCTTCGATTGGAAACGCCGGTTGAGTTCGCGAACTGCTTCACTCGGAGGCAGGACGTGCGATTGACCCGTGGCGGAATCGAAGCGCTTCAAGGGGCTCCCCTGGGTTGCATCGGGGGTCAGAAGCATGCTGAGCGTCATCGACAACATGGCAGCCGGGACTCCATGACCGGCCACATCGAGCAAATAGAAGCCGATTTTGGCGGAATCCAGCGGAAACACATTGAAAATATCCCCGGCAATATAGCCGGAGGGTTTCAAGTACCAGGCAGACCGGATGCCAAGGACCTGCTGGGCAGGCTGCGGAAGAAGCCTCTTCTGCATCCATGCGGCAGCCTTTAGATCATCTTCGACGAGCCTGTGCGCTGATCGCAATTGAGAATTGATGCTGGCCAGCTCCTGATTTTTACTGGCGAGTACTTGCTGAAGCTTGAGAATTCTCTCGCCCGCACGTACTTTAACGCGTAGTTCCTCGGGGCTGATCGGCTTGACGAGGAAATCGTCGGCTCCAGCATCCATGCCTTCGATGAGATCAGCTTTGACACCTTTGGAAGTGCAAAGAATCACGTATACATAGTGCGCCAAGTTAGCTGATCTAATTCTGCGGCAAAGATCAACTCCTGGGAGATTGGGCATCATCCAATCACTGATGACGAAACTGATGTCGCTTGTCTGGATAACGTTCCACGCGAGCTCACCATCGGCGGCTTCCACAACCTCATGCCCTTGCATCTGCAGGAGCATCGCGTGGACGGCTCGCGCAACCGGGTCGTCATCGACTAATAGAACTTTCATTCAGCTGCTCTGACTTATCTCGCTGTGGAGCGTTTTAGTCAGCAACACAGAGTCAGCCTCTGTGCCACCGTGTCGATGAACTTATTCCTGCGTCTGAGCTGCACCTACCGGCTCAGTAAAACAAAAACGATTCTAGCATGATTCCCAACAATCGCATTGCGCAGCAGCGCCGGTCGAGCAGTCGGCAGATATCCCGCAGATGCATACTCAGATACCCTACGGCGAGGCAACGATCTGTTGGCAATACCCCGAATGGGTAAGACAATCGATCAAATTTCAGGGGTATACTAAGCCGTCTATGGCTGTTAATCTGCAAGCATCAATTTCGAAGTACTATCGAGGCAAATTATGATGGCAAATTCTGCGCAGCCCCTTTGGCAGTTGCTTGGCGTACTGTTTAAGCCACATCCCTGGCACGGCGTATCGCCGGGCACCCAGGTTCCGGAGGTGCTTCAATGCTTTATCGAGGTTGTCCCTTCGGACACCCTGAAGTATGAAATCGATAAGGTTTCGGGATATTTGAAGGTAGATCGTCCCCAAAAGTATTCCAACACCTGCCCTGCTCTCTACGGTTTTGTTCCTCAATCGTATTGCGGTGAGAGTGTCGCGGCGTATTCGACGGAGAAGACCCAGAGGACCTTGATGGGAGATGGCGATCCCCTCGACATTTGCGTGCTGACTGAGCGGCCGATTCAACACGGAAATATTCTGGTGGAATGCATTCCAATCGGTGGCCTGCGGATGGTTGACGACAATGAAGCTGATGACAAGATCATTGCCGTGCTCAAGAATGACGCTACTTACGGCGCCTGGACGGACATCAGCAGTGTGCCAAAGGCCATGCTTGATCGGCTGCAACACTACTTTCTGACATACAAGCAAGCGCCAGGTGCAACCTCTGCCGCATGTGAGATTACCCACGTTTACGGCGTCGAAGAGGCCCATGAAGTAATTCGGCGCAGCATGGACGACTACGCTACTCGATTTGGCGACCTTGAACAAATCCTGGATGCGGCGTTAAGCCTTACGAAGTAGATCTGAAGATATTTTCCCTGCTACTTGTGCCTATTTCTGACCGTCGAGGCCGCGAAAACATCGCGGCTTTGACTTTTTGTGCCTTGAAATTCTTTGAGATCGATCTATGCTCAAGCAGCGGGACTCAAAGGCATGCAGGTCACCAATCGTTAAGTGCCACTATCCGTTATCAATGCAATCGATGAACGGAGCTGATTCATTTGACTCGCGCGTTGCCTCTGCTTCCGTCACTGAAGCACACCGAGCGAAAATGATGGTGAACGATCGCCGATCCCAGCCTACGATATCGCAGAAAACTCGCCCAGGACATCCTCTTCGCGGCGTTTGAGCAGAGATCGCAGAACGGGCGATTGAAAGTGTCTTTTGACGGTGATGGCGTAGAAATCTTCAAATAACTGCGGTACAACGCAATACTCCACCAGAATTCCCGACCGCAACTCATCCTGTACGACGACCGTCGGGACGAGTGCGATGGCGTCGGAATCCCGTGCCAGGAGTCGAAGCATCGCCATGTCATCAACCTCAGCGAGAATTCGATACGTGACCCGGTGCTGCTCACACAAGAGATCGAACGCTGCCCGAATTTCGCTTTCAACACTTGGCAGCAGGATTGCGTAGGCGCCCAGATCATCCGGGAACATGAATCTTTTTTGGGTGCGGCGCGGCTTTCCAACCAGGCTCACGGGTTGTCTGGCAATCCGATGAGACTGCCAGGGATTCTGAGCATCACGGTGGACTCTACGGTTCGATAGAACAAGGTCGATGCTGTGCACACTCAGGCGGGTGAGAAGGTCCGTCAGGGTTCCAGATTGAAGGACCATCTCGATGTCGTCGAGGCGTAGCAGGGGCCGTACAAAATTTTCCTGGAAATTTCGGGAGAGTGTTGCAACGGCACCGATCCTGACTGTCTGCCGCTTGCGAAACTGTCCGTCTCTCATCAAGGCGTAGAGTTCATTCCCCGCTGAAAAAATGGTCTCGGCATACGTCAAAGCGAGTCGCCCAGCCTCGGTGAGCTGAAGGCTTCTTCCCTCACGGAGGAATAGCTCCTGACCAAGATCCTCTTCGAGCGCTTTGATCTGTGACGATAGCGCCGACTGCGAAACGTGCAATTGCGCCGCAGTCCGGGTCAGGTTCCCATCCTTCGCGACGGCCCAGAAATAGTGCAGGTGGTGATAATTCAATCTCACGCCTGATTCATCTCCTAAACAGAACATTTCCTTCTAAACAATGCATTTTACAGAATTTAGAGAATGTATGAAAGTTGATAGAGCGAAAGGATTTCCGCAATGGCTTACTTTCAGCACTTTTGGCCGTCTCAGAACGCCATTCTGCTTTGCGTTCCAGCGATTCTGTACTTTCTGGGAGGGGTAGCAGGGCCGCTTGCATCCGCGCAAAGACTCTTGGTTCCCAGGGCATGGAGTCTGGCTAGAACAGCGAGCACCGCTTCATTTCTCTTTTCGATCGCATGCTGCGCTGATGCGCTTGTGCAGGCACAGTCTCTGGTTCGTCAACCGCAGATCGATTCGCTGGCCGCATTCGGCATGGTCCGTCTTAGCTTTCGCTTCGACATTGTGGATTCGCTCATGCTGTTGCTTGTGACTTTTCTCGGCTGGGTCATCGTCAGCTATTCGCGCGCATACATGGCAGGAGACACTCAACAACCTCAATATATTGGCTACCTTATGCGCACCCTCGCCGCAGTGAGCCTGCTGGTGGTGACGAACAGCCTAATTCTGTTTCTCCTTGCGTGGGTTCTCACCAGCCTTTCGCTCCACGGCTTGCTGACGCTGTATCCCAACCGGCAGGCGGGAGTGATTGCGGCTCACAAGAAGTTTCTTGCAAGCCGGCTGGGGGATATCACTCTTCTATGCGGAGTCGGGCTGATCGGCTCACAGACAGGCAGCTTCGAGATGGACGAAGTAGTGCATCGAATCGCGGGGTATCATCCGGTCCCGGCATCCATTCATGTTGCAGCTTTACTGCTTGCCATAAGCGCCATGATTAAGTGCGCTCAACTTCCACTGCATGGTTGGCTAATTCAGGTGATGGAAGCTCCTACGCCAGTCTCCGCGCTGCTTCACGCGGGAGTCGTCAACCTCGGTGGGTTCATGCTCATTCGTCTTGCGCCAGTGATCAACACAACGCCAGTGGCACAGGACTTGCTGGTGATTGTTGGTTGCTTGACTGCGACTATCAGCTCGCTGGTGATGACCACGCGCATCAGCATCAAGGTCAATTTAGCCTGGTCTACCTGTGCCCAGATGGGATTCATGCTCATGGAATGTGGCCTTGGGTTCTACAGTCTTGCCTTTTTGCATCTGCTTGCGCACTCGCTATACAAGGCGCATGCATTTCTCTGGTCAGGGGGAACAGTCAACCAGGCGAAGTTGAAGCGCATGATACCGCCGCGTCCGCAGTTCAGCTTTACCTCTCTGATCGGAAGCGGGTTTTGCGGACTCATCGTGGCAACTCTTGGAGCAATTCTTTGGCAGCCTGCTGCCGGCTTGGATGGTGCCTTGATTTTTTGCATCACAATCGCCGGATTTGCGACGTCTGGAATTCTGGCGAACGCGCTCTCTGCACGCAACGTTGCAGCATCGATCATCCTTTCGATATCAGCTCTCGGAGTCACCACACTCTATTTCGGCTACGACACTCTGTTCCACAAAATCCTGCCCGAAGCAACGGCCGACCTCGGGCAGCATCCGATGATTCTGATCTTTGCAACGGCGTGCTTCGTTCTGCTCTTCGGCATCCAGACAATCGTTCGTGTAAAACCTCTAGGACAGTTTGCCACCACGCTATATCCGTGGTTCTATGCCGGGCTCTATCTGGATGAGGTCTTCACGCGGGCAACGTTTCGAATATGGCCAGCAAATCAGTCAACGAAAATGCCTCTCGGTCGGGATGCTTCGCAACCATTCAAAGTTGAAGGAGTGAGTCTATGAGAATGCGAGATATATCCGGGGCGTCAGCACCCATGACCAGGTCGATCAAGGAAGCTGTGGAGACAGCTTGCAAGCGTATTGCTCCGACATGGCCGCTTGACCAGTTCATCGCCGTGAATCCTTACTGGGGGTTTGTTGACAACCCGGTCAACACCGTCGCCCATCAAATCGAAAGCTACTCCGGCTCACGCATGCTCATGCCGCGCAGTTTTTATCGAGATCAATGGAAAGCGGGATCATTTTGCACGGAGCACCTGCAGGAGGCATTGCATCGGTCGGGGACAGGTATCTCGATGACGAACCTTCTAGGCCAACTTGAAAGCGAGCCACCGTCCGCTCCACGGGTTCCTCTCGTCACATCGATAGCTGACTCTCAACGTGATCTGGTGCACGGCATGTCGATCAGTGACTTCGTCACGCACAATGTGAGCCAGCACTGCGCTTCTTACTTTGACCACTGCCAGTCCTCCTGGGAGACTCAACACAAGCGGGACCTTTATCAGAGTTGGCTGGTCCACGCCCGTGCAGACATGAGTCCGTGGCTTCTGATGGGCATCCACAAAGTGCGTCACCATGCGCGTTTGCTGCCGGATGACCCTCTCGCGCTGATCAATGAAGCGCTGCAAGCACTACCCGTCCCGCGGCAGGAATGGGTGAACTACCTGACGGCGCTCTTGATGAGCATCAACGGCTGGGCATCGTGGTGCGCCTATGAGCGTTGGCAGGCGCAACTTGCTCAGATGGACGATGACCATATCGTCCATCTATTAGCCATCCGGCTGGCCTGGGAGCAATTTGCGTTTGTTCAACTGCTCGAATCTCAAGAGAGTGCCGCGTGGAAGAGAGCGTGGGAAGAACTGCTTGAGTGGCGGAAGGGGGTTGAACAGCAATTATCCGTTGACTGGATCTTTCAGGAGGCTCTGGAGATCGCTTACCAGAATGAATTGTGCCAGGCACTGAAGCGCGATCCGCTCCTTTCAGCCTCAAGAGTTCAAGGCACGCCTGCAATTCAGGCCGTCTTTTGCATCGACGTCCGCTCTGAGGTATTCCGACGCTCCTTTGAGGGCTGTTCGGATGTGATTCAGACGCTCGGCTTTGCCGGATTCTTTGGCCTGCCTATCTCTTACGCGCCACTCGGAATCGACGCTGAGCGGCCTCAATTGCCGGGTCTCCTTGCCCCCAAACTCTGCGTATCAGAAAGCACTGGATCAGAAATCACCGATCAGCAGGCGATACACAAAAAGCAGCGGAGCCTGTTCTTCAAGTCGATTTGGAAAGACTTTCGGTCGTCGGCAACCTCCACATTTACGTTTGTCGAATCGTGTGGGCTCTTCTATGCAAATTCACTGCTGAAAAGCACACTTCATAGCCCGAACCGAAAGGACGAAAGACGCGATTCAAACCCCGGCCAAGCTCCATCCCTGCGCCCTTGCCTCACTCAAGGCAAGGGCCATGACCTGCCGTCGAACGAAAGCCTGTGTGATTTAGTTGCCGGAATCCTTACCAACATGAGCCTCACTTCATACTTTGCGCGTCTGGTTCTGATTGCGGGTCACGGTAGCCAAACTGTCAATAATCCTCATGCTGCGGGACTCGATTGTGGAGCCTGCGGTGGTCAGACTGGTGAAGTCAACGCGCGGATTCTTGCTGGACTTCTTAACGACACGACGATTCGAACTGGACTCTCAGTGCGAGGAATCAGGCTTCCAGACACAACGTATGTACTCGCCGCACTGCACAACACGACAACAGATGAAGTCACGATCTTTGACACAGATTTAGTGCCACAGAGCCACGCTTCCGACCTCTTGCGTTTGCAAGACTGGCTGCGACAGGCAGGCCACCGGGCGCGCGCGGAAAGGGCGGAATTTCTTGGAATCAGTGGATACGAAGCCGCTTCGGCTGAAACTCTGCTGAATCAATTCCTGATTCGCAGCCGCGATTGGTCTCAGGTGAGGCCCGAGTGGGGGCTTGCCAACAATGCTGCTTTCGTGATCGCCCCACGCACACGCAGCCACGACATCAACCTGCGAGGTCGCGTGTTCCTGCATGAGTACCAGAGCGCTCTCGACCCGGAAGGCGGCGTACTTGAGGCCATCATGACCGCTCCTATGCTTGTCACAAACTGGATCAATATGCAGTATTACGCTTCCACGGTCGACAATCGCCTCTATGGAAGCGGTAATAAAGTGCTGCATAACGTAGTGGGTGGACGACTCGGCGTCTTTGAAGGCAATGGCGGCGATCTTCGCATTGGACTGCCACTCCAGTCTCTGCATGACGGACACACATTGCGCCATACGCCTCTGCGGTTGAGTGTCTTCATCGAGGCGCCGCAGAGTGCCATTGCCGCAATCATTCGGAAGCATGAGGTTGTGAGAAACCTCATCCATAATTCCTGGATACATCTATTCCAGATAGTGCCTGGATCGGGGACCCTGTCTCGGTATCGGAATGGAATGTGGGAACCGGTTCAAGTCGATGACCGCAATGCGAGTGAGGAAATCCCTGTTCTCACCGGAGGAACACCTGCGTAAACCCTGAAGGTCGAGGAGTGAGCCGGTTGCGTCGACGCTGTGCTGCTCGTTATATCAGCCCAGGAAGGCGTGAAGCCACAGACGGAAGAGCATCTTGCCATTTGCAACCTACTCGGCGTGCGACGCGGAGTCGTCGCCGTCACAAAGGTCGATACAGTTTCTCAAGAGCAACTGGAAGCAACTCTTGCCCAAATCCAATCCTTGCTAGGCGAATCGTTTCTGGGTCGAAGCAACGCCGCGACTGTGACTGTGAGTGCAAGAACAGGAGCTGGGCTTGATGATCTGCGCAGCGAACTTAAATCCCTTGCCATGGGTACCAGATGCAATCAGGACCATGGGTTGCGCCTACCCATCGATCGCGCATTTATCATGAAGGGTTTCGGAACAGTCGTCACAGGCACGCTGCTCTCCGGATCAATTGAAACTGGACAGTCTCTTGCGCTCGAACCGGGTGGCCTGATCGCGCGTGTGCGCGGCGTCCAGGTCCACAATCGCCCCGAAACTCAGGCAAACGGGCGCTGTCGAGTGGCGCTGAACCTCGCAGGAATCGATGTTTCCGAGATTTCACGGGGCCAGACGCTTGTTGACGGTCAGTCATTTGGCGCGGTGACTAACATCGATGTGGAAGTAACTTTACTCCCCAGTTGTTCTGGATTGAAACATCGTGCCCGAGTGCACTTTCATGCCTTCACCTCAGACGCGATGGCAGCCGTCTCGCTTTACGGATACAAGGGCATGGAAGCGGGAGAGTCTCGACTGTTGCGACTCAAGCTTGCCAAGCCCATGGTGCTGGTACCCGGTGATCGCTTCGTCCTGAGACAAGCTTCGCCGGCTGTCACCATCGGTGGCGGCAGGATACTCGGTGCCCATCCAATAGCGAATCTGCGCAAATCGAATTGCCTGCAATGGCTGGATCAGTTACGAAACTCGTCCCTGGAAAATGAGTTGCTTCTTCGTGTTTCGCGGCGTGGTATTTCAGGCATGGAAATGCGCCAATTGATGACCGAAACCGGGCTCAGCCGGGATGTACTGCTGAGAGCCACCAAAGAAGCACTTAAAAATGGAAGCTTGATCCAAATTCCCTGCGGAACTTTCATCGCACGGGAACATGTGGACTCAAGCACGGCGCGCATTACAGCACTTCTGAATACTGACGTTCATGGCACCGGCCTGAAGAGGTCTGCGCTGAAGAGCCGACTGAATCTGCACGCGGAGGTGCTTGATTTCGTCATTGAAATGCTCGCTGGCCAACAGAAGTTGGTAATCAAAGGCGAAGTTATCCATGACCTTCGAATTGAAAGCCCAATATCGAGCGCCGAACAAAACGCGCTCGCTGCGATTGAGAATGCATTTCGATCCGCGGGCCTGGCAACGCCATCCGTCGCGGAGGTTGCGGCAAAGCTCCAACTTGCTGGCCCTGAAATGCGCCGGCTTATGACGCTTCTGCTGCGTGAAAAAACTCTTCTCAAAATGGGGCATGAAGAGGTGTATTTGCATCGGGATGCGGTCGAGGCACTCCGCCGGCAGCTATCCCAGCTTAGTGGCCAAAGCATCGACGTTGCCGGATTCAAGCAAATGACAGGTGTTTCAAGAAAGTATGCAATCCCCCTTCTGGAGTTTCTGGATCGTGAAAGGGTTACCCGAAAGGTGGAGGACAGGCGAATTGTTCTTTGATCTGCGCTTGCGGCGCTTCCAAAAAATCCTGGTGACTCGCACTTGAGAACAGTGCTAATCTGTTTTTCTGAAATCAGCTTTCAGATTCGAACACTGGCCTAAGCATGATGAGTGAACACAAGAACAAAATCGAAGTAATTGAAGACGCGCATGCCACCGGTGATGTGGCACAAGTGTATGAGGCGTGGCGCGCGCAATCGGGTCGCCAGATGATGCCCGGAATTCTGAAGTGCTTCAGTCACCGACCCGATTTCCTGCAGGAAGTGATCAGCTTCAGTAATACGGTGCATTTTTCTGAAGGGCACCTGACCCGCCGAACCAAGGAAGCCATTGCAAGCTGGGTCTCCTGGCTTAACCGCTGCCCCTATTGACTGGACTCACATGCCTACTTCCTGCGTGTTCAGGGAGCCGAAGAAGATACAGTCAACGCAATCGCAGAGGGTAACCTCGACGATGCGAAGCTCAGTCGGTCAGAACGGGCACTCCTTGAGTATGTAACCAAGGTTACCGAGGCTGCTTATCGCACGTCAGCGGAAGATGTGCAGGTGCTCAGGGAGCATGGCTGGACAGAGCCGCAGATTGCGGAAGCGGTGTACATCACAGCGATGTTCGCCTTCTTTAATCGAGTCGCTGACGCATTCGGAATTGCTTCCCAGGGCTATCTTGAAATGGGCGGACCAGCCAAGTAGAGTTGCAAACGATGAAGTTGAAGAAGACGACAAAGCGATGGTTCGTTGTCACGAGTGTGCCACTGTTCTGTCTGTGGCTCGGTTTCGTAGGTTATATCGACTGGGCCATGCATCAGCCACCGGAAGTGTTCGGGCGGGTGATGTCGAACATGCCTATGCCTGCCTACTTCCTCTTCCCTTTCGAGACCATGTGGTCGGAGGCACGCAAGGGCACTCTAAATGTCGGAGACACTGCGCCAAGCTTTACCGTAACGAATCTTGAAGGCCAGTTACCGGTGCAATTGGCGGGTCTTTGGGCAGAGAAGCCAGTCGTCCTGGTATTTGGAAGCTATACTTGACCACCATTTCGGCGGGAGGTTCCCGCCTTGAACAAACTGGCTGACGAGTACAAGGGTAAGGTTGATTTCTATGCCATCTATATCCTGGAAGCTCATCCAACCGATGTGTGGCAGATGCAAAGCAATGTTCGAGATAATGTCCTGTTCCGCAGTCCCCGCGACGAGGCGGAACGAGCCATGGTTGCTGGATCTTGCGTTCGAAAGCTACACATCAAGTTTCCTGCTCTGATTGATGGCTTCGACAACCAGGTTGAATCAAAATACACAGGCTGGCCTGACCGAATGTATCTGATTCAACCCGGCGGACGTATCGCCTTCAAGAGCAAGCCTGGACCTTTCGGTTTTCACCCCGATGAACTGGCTTCGGCATTGCGGAATACTGTTGGACACAATTGATCGACCGCTCTCAAACCCCTTGTTTCTATCGGTCTGCAATCCTAAGGACCGCGACGCAGTGAATGATGGATCGCCCTTCGCTGGGGTGATATCGATTGTAAGTTCCATTAGACCAACGTCACGCATTCCGTCTGGCGCAACCTGGAATGCGACACAACAACAGAATCGTCACGAAGACCTTTACCACTGCACCCGATTGTCGTTGCGGAATTAAAGCAATGGAAACTGGTCACCCTTTGCGAATCTGCCCAAGACTATTTCTTTCCTTCTATCGTGAAAAATAGAGGACAGACTCTTCAGAGAGACGTGATTCTGAAGCGCCGTATCCGACCAGCTTTGAGGCGAATTGGAGTTGATAAACCAATCGGGTGGAATTCATTCAGGCGAGGTCTTGGGAGCATGCTGGGAGCCATCGGTATTGAACTCAGAGTAGCTCAAGAATTACTTCGCCGAGCTCATCCCCGCATCACGATGGAGACTTATCAATCGGCTGTGATTGGAAGAAAATGGATGCCCAGAATCTGGTCTTCAGGGGTCTACTGGGAGCAGGCACCACTGAGCACCCGCGAAGACCCTATGAAGGAAGATGTCACTGTCATAAACCATTGACTCTATCAGGTTTATGG
The DNA here is from genome assembly GCA_903832055.1 of uncultured Acidobacteriota bacterium. Taxonomy (GTDB): domain Bacteria; phylum Acidobacteriota; class Terriglobia; order Terriglobales; family Acidobacteriaceae; genus Acidicapsa. Next base: position 29,579 of record CAILAC010000003.1, read on the forward strand.
CGGGGACGACGGGGCTCGAACCCGCGACCTCTGCCGTGACAGGGCAGCGCTCTAACCAACTGAGCTACGTCCCCGGCTTGGGCTTGGTAACCCAATCGGTTGCAACTTCGTAAGTTTAGCAGAAGAGACCGTTCCGATGCACCCCCTGCGCGGGAAAAATGGCGCGTCGGCACGGTCTCCGTTGAAATAAAACAGCTTACGCGTGGCTCAGACTCGATCTTGGTTGACGTGATGCGGGTACAAATCCCATGTCAGCCGAGATGCCACGTACGCATTGAAGCAGGTGATTGGCGATTGCCGGAAGCTTCTGGGCGGTCACGCGGAACGACGGACCGGAAATGCTGACTGCCGCAACTGGGAGCCGTTGGGCGTCCAGTACGGGAACCGCTATGCAGCGGAGGCCCTCTTCCAGTTCCTCGTCATCGACAGCGTAACCACGACGGCGCGTCTTTTCGATCTCAGTACGCAACGCTTCAGCAGAACCGATGGTGCGGTGAGTGAAACGCTCAAAGCGGGTGCGGCGGATGACTTCTGCAATGCGCTCTTCTGGAAGAAAGGCAAGGATAGCCTTGCCCACAGAGGTGCAATGGACCGGATTGCTAGCGCCGACACGGGTGATCATGCGCACTGAGCGAGCTGGCTCGATCTTGTCCAGATAAATAATGTGGGCCTGCTCAAGAATGCAGAGGTGAGCTGTTTCTTCAGTCTCCATGACGAGCTTGCGGAGGTGTGGTTGGGCGCGGTCACGGAGGTCGTACTGCTCAATTGCTCGATTACCAAAATCAAAAAGACGCAATCCGAGACGGAATTTTCCATTCACGGTACGTTCGACCATGTGATGTCGTTCAAGAACCATGAGAAAGCGATGGGCTGTGCTTTTATGAAGAGCCAGGGAGGAAGCAACCTGGGCAAGTCCCAGGGGAACATCGCTTTCGCCCAGGAGATCGAGGACAGCAAAAGCGCGGTCCAGGGCTTGAACCTTGTACGTTCCTTGAGGTGGCGTATCTCGCAATATGAACTCCTATCTCACTGAATGAACCTGATACAAGTTTGCAATCAAAACAGCGGCGTGTCAACATCTAAGACGCCGTACCATTTTTATGAGATGAAGTTCTTCCCTTTGCTGAATTTTCGGGCTTATTGAGAGCTCTTGGAGGTAAATCGATAGAGCTGAAACTCGCGAATATGGGCAGGGCCGGTGCTGGAAAGAATATTCAGACGGACCTGACTCGTGGTGACCAGGGGAAAGCTGTCAATTTTCTTGTGGCCAACGGCCTGTCCCTCGGCGACCGACTTCCATCCCCCATTGATCAAGACTTCGATCGAGTACTTTTGGACGTTCTGGCCATCATTGAGCCACTCCATCGTTAGAGCATGGTCGAAGGAAATGGGCTTCGGGAAGTTGACCAGCAGAGTAGCGTGATGGGATCCTGGGGCGGCAGACCAGAAGGTATCGGGATTTCCGTCAAGTGCGAGGGAGCTTTCGCCGTTGGGGACATGGCTGAGAGCCAAATTGGGCGAAAATCGCTTGTGAAGTGCCTCGCCGAACTCTCGCAAGCGGGACGCATCGGAGGTAGGCAGAAGACCGCGATTATCCGGCGCTACGCCGAGCATCAACTGCGCACCACGCCCGACAGTCTCATCGTAGGTGGTCAGAAGTTCGGAGACACTCTTGAGCGACGACTCGTCGTTGGGGTGCCAGAACCAGTGGTCTTTGCGGAGAGGTGTATCGGCCTCGACCGGGCGCCAGCGCAGGTAGCCGTGGCGGTCGATGACGTTCCAGTTTTCATAGCCGACAGTACCTGATTCGGTGCCGACCCAGCGGGCATCGCCGTATTCAAAGAGACCGGTGTCAGCGAAAACGATGGCGTTTGGCTGATATGTTCGCAAGGTTTCAATGATTTTAGGAAAGTTGTAAACATGGCCTGCGCTGCCGGCACCATCGAGCCAGAATTCGACGAGGTCGCCGTAGCGGGTAGCCAATTCTTCTAACTCGGCGAGGTAGTACTGGTCATAGGAGGCAGGAACTGCGTATTTGGGCTCATGCCGGTCCCAGGGGGAGAGATAGACTCCGAATTTGAGCCCGAATTTGCGCGCGGAACGGGCTACATCGCCTACCAGGTCACCTTTGCCCCCCTTCCATGGGCTGCTCTTGATACTGTAGGCGGTCTGCTCGGTAGGCCACAGGCAGAATCCATCGTGATGCTTGGCCACAAGCACGACATACTTTGCTCCTGAATCGCGAATGGCGCTCATCCACTGGTCGGGGTCGAACTGGGTCGGATTGAACGTACTCGGCGCGGCTGTGCCGTCTCCCCATTCTCGATCGAGGAACGTATTGGTGGAGAAGTGGAGGATGACGCCGAATTCGAGATCCTGCCAGGCGGTCTGCTGGGCCGTGGGCTTGATGTCGGCAAAGTTCTGGGCGGCGAGCGAAGCACACAGAGCGCTTGCGAGAATCAGCGCGGCGGTCGGGAGCTTGATGAGCGAGATGTTCATTGCGGATCTCCGAAGAAAACTGAGGTGGCTCGCGGCGTTATTGGCCGGCAATCAGGAAGGCGCGAACGCGGGATGACACGGCTGCTGCATCGCAACTCATGATGAGATGCGCGCAGTCGCCGTGAGAAATATAGGTTGGCGCCCCCAATGCAGCGGCCCAATCAAGAGCCGGTTGGGGATTAACGAGGTGATCTTCGGCGCTGACGATGACAAGGAAGTGGGCAGCAGTGGCGCGGGCAGCTTCGGCAATGGTGCGGTTGCCGACTACGTCTTGATGCATGATCGCGCGAAGTTGCCAGAGTCGATCATTGGCATCGATTGACTGGGGCGCCTCAGCCTGCGCAATAAAGTCGGTGAACTTGTCGCGGGGCGTCGCGCGGTTCCTAAACTCTGGGCTGGTTACGACCAAGGTGCCGACCAGATTGGCGAGTTTGAGCGCAGGCTCAGTTGCGTAGTGGCCCTGTGCGTATTCGGGGTCAGTGGTGATGGTTTCGACCTGGATCTGTTTTACGTGCAGATCATAGCTGGTAAGGCGTGGCGTTCCCAGGATGGGGACTGCAAGGTCGAAAAATTTGGGATAGAGAACGGACCAGACGAAAGTCTGTTCTCCCCCCATCGAGAGGCCGACTACCGCGCGCAGATGCTGCACATGCAGGACTTCAGTGAGTACTCGGTATTGAGCGCGGACGCTGTCCTGAGGGGTGAGGCTGGGAAAGTCCGTAGCGTGCTGACGGGGACTGTTCGAAGGCGACGATGAGATTCCGTTGCCGAAGGCGTCGATGGCGATGCCGAAGAATCTGCTGGTGTCGACCAAGTGCTGGGGGGAGGAGCCATCGCCAAAAAGAGAGACAAGATCGGCGCTTGTCCCATAGAGCCAGGTGGGCATAAGCACAGCGTTGTCTCCGGCGGCATTGAGTTTGCCAAATGTTCGGTAGCCGACGCGGCAATCCTGAATCGTAAGACCGCTTTCGAGCTTGCATTGGCCCAGGTTGGCGAATTGGAGCTGACCGGATTGAGCACCGGCACAGCACGTCGCCAGCAGGAAAAGGCAGGGTTGAGACAGGGCGCGAAGTCGACGCAGTGCGTCAGCCAAAATCATGGAGTTTCCTCTGTGGGCCTTTATACATGGAATGCCGGAGTTCTTCCCAATAAGCCGTCACTGAAAGGGAATTTTTCTGGCTGTTGGTCAGTGAGAACAACAAAAAGTTTTCCACAGGACCGCTAACTAATCCTTTAGTTGATAGTCTATGGTGCGTAGGGAATAGACCACAAGGAGCAAACGCCGAATGCCGCCAAAGAAATCAATCACGTTGACAGAAGCCGAGCTCAGGCTGATGAAGCTGCTCTGGCTGCGTGGTGAATCGGCGGTTGGCGACCTGGTGTCTGCCATGCCGGAGGGCGAAACACTGGCGTACAACTCGGTGTTGACGACGATCCGGATTCTGGAGCAAAAGGGCTACGTGGAGCACCGTCAGGAGGGCCGGGCATTTGTCTACTGGCCCTGCGTGGCGGAGCATGAGGCAAGCCGGTCAGAAGTGCGACATGTGCTGAGCCGGTTCTTTGGTAATTCGCGGGAACGGTTGCTGCTCTCACTGCTGGGGGATGAAGAGATTTCTGCTGAGGAATTGCAGCGGCTCAAGGACGCCATCCAAAGTGCAGGCGAGGATGATGTCGTGGAGAGCGGAAAGGAAATCCAGGCGTGATTGTGAACTGGAATTTCGACGACATTGCGCAGATGGTCCTGAGCGTTGGAGATCCTCTTCAGGCCTTTTCAAAAGCCGCCGCGCCAGTTCTTGTGACCTCGTTATGGCAGGGCGGTCTTGTTGCACTCTGCCTCGCCGTGTGCCTGCGGCTCACGCCTCGTACGGCGGCCTCCCTGCGTTTCGCCTTGTGGGCAATGGCCTTTGTGCTTCTAGTTGCGCTGGGGTTCCTGCCAGGATTGATGCACTTGACCGGTCTGCGGAATGTTCACGAGTCTTCGGGTTTGGAGTCTGCCGCAGCTGCTGTCGGTAACAAGCCCTGGCTTGAATTTGATATTCGATGGAGCGTTGTGCTGGTAGGGCTGTGGGCTTCGGCTTCAGTTTACCGGGCTGCCGATCTCCTCTTTCATGGCTGGATTCTGAGGAAGCTCTGGAAGACTGCACGACCGGTCGCAGATGAGAGTTGCAATGCAGTCGCTTCACTGTGCGCGGAGACCAGAAGAGCGCAACTGTGCATGACAGACGAGATTGAGCGACCAAGCGTGATTGGGTTCCTGGCTCCCCGAGTATTGATTCCGTCCTGGCTCATGGAGCGGCTGACGCCCGTGGAACTCGAGCAAGTCGTGCTCCATGAAACGGAGCATCTGCGCCGGGGAGACGACTGGACAAATCTGTTCCAAAAGCTGGCCCTGGTGGTTTTCCCGCTCAATCCGGCATTGATTTGGATGGACCGAAAGCTCTGCCTGGAGCGTGAGATGGCCTGTGACGAAGGCGTAGTCGCACGAACCCGTGCTCCGAGGGCCTATGCTGCATGCCTGACACGGCTGGCAGAGAGAGGCGTTGAGCGAAGAGCGGGGAGATTCGCGCGCGTTGCCCTGTCTCTGGGTGCCTGGCAACGCCGCCCTGAGTTGGTGGAGCGAATTCATAGCATTCTGCGCGGAAAAACTGTACTTGGCCCATGGATTCGAAACGGCATCATGGCGGTGGCTGGATGCGGTCTGATCGTGGGATCGGTGGAGCTGGCGCGATGCCCCCAGCTTGTTTCATTTGAGCGAAATACTCACACCATAGCGACGTCGGCTGCGGTGACTGGGACTCAACAACAGGTTGAAGTTGCATCGTTGCATCGTTCGGAGCTGAAACCCGTTTCCGCGCGGAATTCGGCTAATCCGCAACATCGACCCAACGTGCAGGTCCGGACAAACGGACGCGAAGTCGAACCAGTTGTAGAGGCTTCACAGGGTGGGTACTTCACTCAACTGTCAGCGGCTCAAACACTCAACAGCGAGGATGATGGAGCAGGCGCGACAAGCTGGATTGTGCTGACTTCTGCGGAGCAGCCGTCGATGGCTGATGTTTACAGCGACTACAGTAACGAAACCGAATTTCAGGAGAGAAGGACGCGCCTGTTGCTGCGCGTTTCGCCTCAGGGCCAGGTTTATCCCGCGCTCGCCGCCGTGCCAACGCGCACAGGCTGGCTCATCATCAAACTTTAACCATCAATCCAATTCAAAGGCGAGGTAATTATGACCGTTGCAACTAATTCATTAGTCGTTAAGTTCAAGAAATTCTCTGTTCCTGCTGCAGGTGCTGCAGCCATGCTTTTGGCAGTTTGCTTTGCGCTTGGGCGCACGACAGTGCATGCTGCAAGTGCTGCTTCACCACTCGATGACAGCAGTGTTTCGTCCTTGGTGGCGCTTGATAGCGCTGTCGAATCGGTGGCGGCGAAGGTCACTCCAGCAGTCGTCAATGTTTCGGTCACATCACGGGGTTCCTCTGAACAGGCCATGACGGAAGACGGTCAGGAGTTCGGCATTGCCCCGGGCGCCATACCGCCGGGCTTTGAGAGATTCTTTGGCCCTCAAGGGCCGAAGGGTCAGCGCATGCAGCCCCAACAGCGAGTGGAACACGGCATTGGCAGCGGAATCATCATCTCTCCAGACGGCTACATCGTCACTAACAATCACGTGGTCGACGGAGCGGTGCAGATGCGGGTGACACTGAATGACCGCCGCGTACTTCCTGCCAAGCTGATTGGCGTAGACAAGTTGACCGACCTCGCGGTCATCAAGATTGACGCGAAGGATCTGCCCAGCATCGCCTGGGGCGACTCGACGAAGTTGCATCCGGGGCAGACGGTTCTGGCCTTTGGCAGCCCGTTTGGATACTTCCAGTTCTCGGTAACCAGAGGCATTGTGAGCGCACTGAACCGGCCCAACCCCTATACGGATGACCCGCGCAAGCCCGGAGCCTATATCCAAACCGATGCGGCGATCAATCAGGGCAACTCCGGCGGGCCGCTGGTGAATGCGCACGGTGAATTGGTGGGTATCAATACATTCATCATTTCAAACAGCGGTTCGTTCGCTGGCGCGGGCTTTGCTATCCCATCGCAGATTGTGAAGGCAACGGTCGACGCACTCATCAAGGATGGCGCAGTGCATCATGGCTACCTCGGCATTGCCATGAACGATGTCACTCCAGACAATGCAGGGTTCTTCAATCTTCCAGATGCCTCTGGAGCGATTATCAGTCAGGTCACGCCTGAATCGCCTGCTGGCCGTGCGGGATTGAAGAGCGGCGATGTGTTGCGCGCTTTGAACGGAAACAAGATCGTCAATGGCAGCGCGTTGCAGGTAGCCGTCAGTCAGATTTCACCCGGCAACACGATTGCACTCGGAGTACTGCGCGACGGCAAGGATGAGACAATCAAAGTGAAAGTGGGCGAGTTCCACGCCGACGCTGAGGTTGCTGAGAACGCTGACTCCCCATCAAAGAAAGGAGGACGCATCGGCGTGGCTGTCAATGACCTGACGCCGGAGTTACGCGATCAACTGAACGTGCCAACGCAGGTGAACGGTGCCGCAATTGAAAGCGTCAAGCCAGCAAGTCCGGCTGAGGATGCTGGGCTTGCTCCGGGCGATGTCATTCTTGAGGTCAATCGTCATCCTGTAGCCAGCGCCGAGAAGTTTGTGAGCGAAGTCCACTCGACGCCAGCCGGAAAGGACATTTTGTTGCTGGTCTGGTCGCATGGCAACTCCACCTATCGAGTAGTACATACCGACCAGAGCAGCCAAAGCGGGCTGTAAGACCACAAATGTTGATGGGCGGCCGCTGGTTCATGCAAGGTTCCAGCGGCCTTTTCTTTTTACTCGCGCTGAGAATGGAATAAGTCCGGTCAGAGCCAGTCTCGAGAAATGGGCACTTGAATTTCCAGCGAATGACTCGAGCGGGCTGGGACATTTCATGGCTACAGTGTTGCGTGTGGGCGTGCGCTGTTAATGGACAGTGGTATTCTTTTCGCTTAGAGCGGCCAGACATGCATTCTGGGTATTACACATCTGCGGAAACCGGAAGACAGGCTTATTGCCTTGCCTCGTCTACCGTTATCCACTATCATCGCGAAAATCTGCTTTCACCCAAATTCATTTCCGGCGAGTCTTATCCTGATGACAATTGAGAAGGTTGTAGTCAGCGCCGAAGAAGTCGGTGAAATCAAAGCCATCCCAGACGCGCCCCCGACATCATCATCGTTCGGAAAACTTCCCCCGCCCGTTCCGTGGTGGGCAAAGGTTGGCTTGTCGGGGTTGGTTCTCGTTCTGCCTGTGCTCTGCATCGTCACGATCATCCTGAGAATTGCTTTTCGGTCAGAGACACCACGCGTTAAGTACGCATGGGTATCTTTTTTATCGACATTGCTGGTAATCAGCGGCTTTCTGACGGTGGGTGCTGCCGTGGTTATGTTCTCTTTTGTGCCCATCCCAGCGATGGTGAATACCGGGCTACCTGAACTTGACGAGCGTCTTCAGTTCCCTTCTCTTCCCTCCACTACTGACCTGACGAGCGCAGATATTTCAGCCAAATTCAAACCGCTGGTGATCGTTGTCTCACCGGTTGCGCGGTTATGGAACCACCAGGAAGTTGCGTCGAACGCTTTCGGTGCGGGAGTCCTGCTCGAAGCAGACAAAGATGGATATTTGTTCGCGACGGCGAATCATGTGACCAACGGCGAAAGACTGGGTTCAGATGCGACACCTGAGCATGCCATGGTGGCCACGGCTACCGGCATGTGGGCGTCTGCCGATGTCGTGGCGCAAGCGCCAAATCTTGACCTGGCATTGCTGTGGATTCCCCGAAACTCCAAAGGAGCCAATTTCGTGCAGCCAGTCGGGACTGCTCACGATGGCGCGGATATCTTTGTCATCGGGCATCCTGAGGGGTTGCGGTATACCCTGAGCACGGGCATTGTTTCAGGATTGCGCGATCAGTCGATTCAGATTTCCGCAGCGGTCAGCCCTGGCAACAGCGGCGGTCCGGTGTACGATAACCGGGGAAATCTGGTGGGCATTGTCAGTTCAAAATTTGACCACAACCGCGACTCTAACGCTGAAAACCTGAGCTTTGCAGCCAAGGCTGACTCATTTTTACAGCCAGCAAACTGGGTCTTTCACGCCAACGGCAAGGAGCGGTTTGACCGCTATATTCAAGCCGCTGCATCCAGCAATAGCGGTAAACTATCCACCAAATAAGCTGATTCACAGGATTGATTCATGGCCTACATCAACGTAACCGTGTATGACTCGACGGAGAACAAGCGCGTTCCGGCGGAGTTGCCGGATGACGCACCGTGCAACAAGATTGTCGCCGTTCTCGTACAGAAGCTTCAGTTGCCAGTGAATGGGCCGGATGGCGCGCCCTTGAGCTACAAGTTCCACCATAAGAACTCGGGCCGGCAGATTCAAGACGCGCAAACACTGTCCGACGCCAACGTGAAGGATGGCGACATCTTGCGGCTGCAACCGGAAATTACAGCAGGATAACCATGTTGCCCGAGACCATCCACGTCGATGCGACCGCAGAAGACGACCGCTATAGTCGCTTCCGCCTGATCCCCTGGTGGGACCAGGAGAAGATTCGCGCCGCGCGAGTGCTGGTGATTGGTGCAGGAGCGCTGGGCAACGAAATTCTCAAAAACCTCGCGTTGCTGGGATTCCTCAATATCGTCGTGGTCGATCTGGACCACATTGAGCTTTCGAATCTCTCCCGCGCCATCCTCTTTCGCCCCAGCGATGTGGGACGATCCAAAGCGGAAGCCGTAGTCAGCGCTTATCGTGAACTACTACCTGAAGCCACAGTTCAGGCGCTGACCGCCAATGTCATGCAGGATTGTGGTCTCGGGCTTTTTGCTTGGGCAGACATCATCATCGCCGGCCTCGATAATCGCGAGGCCCGCCTGTGGATCAACCGGGCCGCATGGAAGACAAACCGTCCCTGGATCGACGGCGCTATCGAGGGTATCAACGGAGTCGCGCGGGTGTTCATGCCCGGACAGGCACCATGCTATGAGTGCACGCTGGGCGCAACCGACTGGGCCATTCTGGAGAGGCGCATGTCGTGTAACCTGCTCCTGCATGAGGCCAATCCGCAGGGGCGCGTCCCGACAACTCCCACGATCTCATCGATTATCGGCGGCATTCAGGCGCAGGAGGCCGTCAAGGCACTGCATGGATTGCCGACGCTGGCCAGCAAGGGGTTTGTCTTTGAAGGGCTGCTGCATTCCTCCTATGTCGTTGAATACACTGAGAATCCAGATTGCATGAGCCACTATGTGCTTGAGAATGTCGTGCAGCTTCCGCAGGCTTCGAGCGAAGTGACGCTTGCGCAACTGCTCGAACGCGCAAGCGTTGACCTGGGAACTGCGGATGTAGTGCTTGAGTTTAGTCGCGACATCATTCACAAGCTTGTATGCCCGGCTTGCGGTGCAGAAGAAGAATGCTTTGTCCCCGTCGGTGCCCTGCGCTACCAGCAAGGAATTTGCCCGCGCGATGGACGCATGCGCGTAGTTCAGACGCTCTCAGGGTTCCGTCCTGGCAACGATGCCGCTCCTGAACTCGGCTCGCGGCACCTGAGTGATCTGGGACTGCCGTCGTATGACATATTCACCGCGCGCGCTGGAGAAGTTGAAATCTCGTACTGCATGGCTGGAGATGCGTCGGCTGTTATAGGACCGCTGGCTGCGGCCTCTGAGGTCTCGCAATGAGCAAGAAGCCCAATTCCAAGCCGGGAGCTGGACCGCGGCTCCACTTTGATAACGAAGTGGCGCGGTGCATTCGTCAGCATGCCCGCGCTCACATGAAGACCGAAGTCTGCGGCGTCCTCATCGGCGAAAACGTCAACGGCGTCGTCGAAGTACGGGCATCCATCGAAGCCTCCAATGCGGCTCAGGCCGGCACACACGTGACATTCACTCAGGATGCCTGGGAGACAATTTATCGCGTCAAAGATGAAAACTATCCTGATGACCGAATTGTCGGCTGGTATCACTCCCACCCAGGCTTTGGTGTCTTCCTCTCTGAGCACGACACATTCATCCAGCGAAACTTCTTCTCTTCTCCTGACCAGGTGGCCTGGGTCTACGATCCCCACACAGATGAGGAAGGCTGCTTTGGCTGGATCGACGGCGAGATTCATCGCATACCGTCCTACATAATTTTGGACAATAACGGCGACGGAGTCGAGCGGACTCCGAAGAGTTCTGAGAATTCCCGGCCGGATATAGACGACGAATCGCAGATGAAATACGGAGATCAGAGCCGCGAAAGACCTCCTGCGCGGTGGCTGCAATGGACTTTCTACGCACTCTCGTATCTTTCGATGCTCTTGCTGGGCTTCATGGTGGCATATTTGCTTTTTCCCAGGCTGGTTGCGATCCCGGTTGACCCAGTCACAGGGGAACCTTTGCTTCGTCTACCCAGTGCGCGGCCTGCAATCACGGCTCCGCCGCCAACTTCATCGCAGACGGTAAATCCACCACCCGCAGACAAGCAAGGGAGTACCAAATGAGCAGCAATCCTGAGCAGGAGACGGTGAGGATCACCCTGGAGGATCTGACCGCGGCCGATCGATCCCAGCCGACTGAGTTTGCCCCAGCCGGAACTGCCTCAACTACAACGGGCGGCAAGAGCTATGGCAACGTGAATGCCATGCCGGACGCTCCCGAGATCGTTCAAGAGAAAGGCAGCATCCTGCTGCAGGCCTGGCTGTATCTCGGAGTTGCGGGGCTGGTTGGCGCCATGGCTGGCTGGGCAATAGCGGAGCCTGGTTTTGTCGATGGCGGTGAGCATCGCTGGGGCAACATCTGGCTGCTCCCGATGATCGTGACGCTCATGTGCGTCGGCTTTGCGGTTGCCGAAAGCATTGTGGAGCGATCAGTAAAGAAAGCACTTGTGCGCGCGGGGCTGGCATTGCCTTTGGGTATTGTCCTGGGCTTTATCTTCAACTCACTGGCCAACATTTTCTATAACATCGGTCTCGGTATTTGCTATCAGGCAGGGGTCCAGTCCTACCACAACCCGGCCGTGTGGATTGTGCGCGGGCTGGCGTGGGCTGTCTTTGGCGCGGCTGGCGGAGTCGTCTACGGCATCATTGGCCGGTCGATGAGGAAAACAGGCTACGGTGTGCTGGGCGGCGCAATCGGCGCGGCCATAGGCGGTATGGTCTTTGACCCGATTTCTTTTGCGACGCATGGCGGCGCAACCAGCCGGGCGATCGGCTTTTGCCTGCTGGGAACAGCTACCGGCATCGCCATGGGCCTGGTTGAAAGCGCGCTCAAAGATCGCTGGCTGTATGTCACTGCCGGTCCTTTGGCGGGCAAGCAATTCATTCTCTACAAGCCGCAGACCGCGATGGGAAGCTCTCAGAGCTGCGATATCTACCTCTTCAAAGATGCGGAGATTTTGCCCCAGCATGCAGTTCTCCAGCTCAAAGGATCGAAAGTCCATCTAATAGCGAGCGGCCTGGCGTACGTTGCCGGACAGCCTGTACGCGGCATGCGAGTGCTTGAAAGCGGCTCGATGGTGCAACTGGGCCGGTACACATTCCGCTATCAGGAGAGGCAGCGCTGATGGCCGTCACATGTCCCTACTGCCGAACCGCGTTTGAAGCGGACGAAGAAATCGTTCAGTGCGCCAGCTGCGGCACAAGCCACCACGCCGATTGCCTGGCCGAAAACGGCGGCTGTACCGTCTTTGGCTGTGCGGAAGCACCCAAGGACGAGGCAAAGGTCAGCGTAAGCAACCAGGATCTTCGTTTTCCAGGCACTCAGATTCCTTCGGCACAACCCGCCGCACCTACGTCTTTCCTGAATCTTCAAACCGCCCCGGTTGCATTGCCTCCCTCGATTCCATCGGTAACTCCTCCCCCACCCATGCCCGAGGGCGCAGTGCCAGCGCCGGTACCGCCTCCGCCCATGCCATGGCCTTCGTCCGGGCCAGCTTACGCAGCCAATTTCAACCCACCATACTCGCCGACTTTTTCAGGACATGCGCCCGCTCCGTTTCAGATCAATCCTGGCTACATTCCTCGCAAGAGTCGCGTCGTCTTTGTGCTGCTTGCAGTGTTCATGGGCGTTTTTGGTGCGCACAATTTCTACGCTGGCTATAACAAGAGGGGCGTGATTCAGCTTTGCATTACGGTGCTTACGTGTTTTTTCGGTTCCATCATCACCGGGATATGGGCCATAGTGGAAGCCTGTATCATTGACCACGATAATGACGGCATCACATTCATTTAGCTTTGGAGAGCCTGCATGAACTACTTCATTACGCGCGACGGACAGGACTACGGCCCCTATTCCCTGGGTGACCTGCAACGCTATGTTGCCTCAGGCCAGATTTTGCTTACGGACATGGCACGCAGCGAAGGCATGACAGAGCCCATGCTGGTTTCCCAGATCATCGGGACCATTCCCGTTCCCATGCAGGCTCCGCAGGGTTTTGCCGCACCCGCGATGCCTGACTATCCTGACCCACCAAACCTGCATTGGGGATTGGTGCTGCTCTTCGCGATCCTCAGTTGCGGAATTTTCAGTGCCGTCTGGAATCTCGTCTTGGCTGCGTGGATGAAGAAGGTGAAACCTCAGAGCACGGCGATTTACTACTACATCGCCGCGGCCGGAATGCTCGTTGTCGTATTCTTTACCAGCTTTGCGTTGTCTCTGAATCACACCAAAGAACCCTATTCTGGTTTGCTCAACCTGGTCTATGGAATCCTCTCGCTCATCGGCCGATTCAGCCTGCGCAGTTCGATTGAAGACCACTACAACTCAGAGGAGCCAATGGGGGTTTCGCTGAGCGGCGTCATGACCTTCTTCTTCGGCACAACGTACATTCAATACCACTTGAATGACATTGTTAGGCGCAAGAACCAGGCCCGGATGGGTCTCTACCAGCCATGAGTTACGCGGGCCGCCGATGGGTCGCGAATGGCGCCGCGTTCGGTGGCCTCGCAGCCGCGTTTCTTCTGCTGCGGTTTCCTCCAGAGAAGAGCGCATTTTACCCGCGCTGCCCGGTGTTCAGTCTCTTCCACGTTCTTTGCCCTGGCTGCGGCGGCACCAGGGCCCTTGCAGCATTGCTTCATGGCGACCTGGCTGGAGCGCTGCACTGGAATGCGCTCATCGTGCTTCTGCTTCCGTTTGCCTGCTGGTTCTTTTCGGTATGCTACTGGAGAGCAAACTTCAGGAAAGAGTTTTCCTGGCCAGCTATCCCCGGGTCTTGGATCGTAGTGTGTCAGGCTCTGGCGCTGATATTTGCCGTTGCGAGAAACCTCTATCCAATTTAGAAAGCAGGGCAATGTATGGCCTCTCCTCGCACACGAAGACTCAAGATTGACCATGAATTGCTGCTTAGCCGCTTTGCTGATTGGCCGACAATCAAGATCAGCGCCACAGCGGGAATGCCCCCGGAGCTCTATCGCTTCACTTATGCATTGAAAGGCTTGTACGTGAATGCGGCGGGAGAGATACTCGAGCGCGACAGCCATGTTCTCGAAGTCAATCTGTCCCTCGACTATCCCCGACGCTCTCCGCAGTGCCGCATGCTGACGCCGGTTTTTCACCCCAATTTCGATGAAGCTACAGTCTGCATCGGCGATTTCTGGGCCGCATCAGAAGGGCTCGATGACCTGATTATCCGCATCGGGAGAATGATCGCTTACCAGGAATACAACACACGCAGCCCTCTCAACGGACTTGCAGCCAGATGGGCTGCCGAACACACGAACATGCTGCCAATTGACAGCCGCATCGTCGCCCCGCCTCACGACAAGGGTGAACTGGAAATAGCAACGGATACCACTCCAATTGAAGTCTCTGATGTCGATTTAGATTGATTGGGATGAGGGGTAGTATCGAACGTGAAGATCGATAAGTAATATGAATTGAGCGCTTTAGAGGCTCGATCACAGGGCTTTGCGAACCATCATTTTTGCGTGCGACTTACGAATACAAGGCCGATGCAGGATCATCCATGTTTAATGAAGGTTTGCGCCCACTGCTTGACTTCCAGAGGGCAGGTTGGTGTTCAATCGAAAGCAACAAATTGCTGAATTTTACTTAACTATAAGCAACATCCTGAGACATCCGCTTTGAGGCTTCGGAAGTGCGAGAATAACCATGCTTCTAACGAACGCTCTGCCGAGTACGATCAAGCCATATTCGACTCAGGCAATCTTTGAGGATTTTCTTGATCTTGATCTGAATTGAGAGGAAACTCAACCCAAGAACATGATTTGAATCGGCTTCCCAGTCCACGCCCGTTTCCATCACTTTTGCCGCGCCTGAGGGTGTTGTTCATCCGTTTGCGCAGACTCAGGTGAACCTCTTTTTTGCACCACAAATCAAACTGCGCCTGGGCAAGTGAAGTTCCAGCACCCGCTCTGTGAGCGTGCTCTTGTCCGGACATGAAGACCCGATACAAGGAAAGGAATTCAGGAATATCATGACGGGCTATCAACACCGCATTACTGTCACTCTCGCCATCCTCTCAGCGGTATGTTCGCCCGTCACTTTGCCCAGGCTCTTCGCCCAGGAAGCTGCCGTTGCCGTGCGCATCGTCGAATCCATCGATGAAGGCCGCCTTGTCTCGTTGCCGGGCAACACACATCCACTCGCCCGCGCCACCTTTGATCGCGGCCGCGTCTCCCGCGGCCTGAACATGGGCGATCTCATCCTCGTCCTCCGCCGTTCCCCGGAGCAGCAGGCGGCCTTCGACGCCTTTGTTGCCAGCCAATATGAGCCAAAATCGCCCAACTACCATCAGTGGCTCACACCCGCGCAGGTTGGCGAACGCTTTGGTCCCGCCTCATCCGATATTGAACTCATCGCTAACTGGCTGCGTAACCACGGCTTCACCATTGACGAAATCAGCCCGGACCACCTCTCAGTCCGCTTTGACGGCACCGCCTCCCAGGTTGAATCTGCGTTCCATACCGAGATCCACCACTACGAAGTCCCCAGCCTCAAAACCTCGCGCTCCGAGGCCGCCGTACCGGAATCCCACATCGCCAACGTGAGCGACCCCCAGATCCCGGCTGCACTTTCCCCGGTGGTTGTCGGCATCAAAGCACTCCATAACTACTTCCCACGTCCCCTCCACCAACTCGGTGCGCAGGTCTCCCTGGATCATGCCTCCGGTACCCGCCGACGGCTCGGACCACGTCCTACAGTAGCCACTCAAGTCCCCGGCCTCGTCGTTCCAACCGGCGTCCATCCGCAATTTGGTACATTGAACGGCTATGGCAACACGATCGAAGACGTTACTCCCTACGACTTTGCCACCATCTACAATGTGCTCCCGCTCTGGAAGGCCGCTGCCCCGATCGATGGCACCGGTCAAACCATCGCGATCGCCGGCACCAGTAATATCAACCTCGCTGACGTGGCCGCGTTCCGCGCAGCCTTCGGTCTGCCGGTCAAAGCCCCCAACGTCCTGATTACCAACAGTGACCCCGGCAAATGCCCTGGCTTCAACAGCACCTGCGCCGGAGATCTCGTTGAAAACACCCTCGATGTCGAATGGTCCGGAGCCGTAGCCAAGGGTGCCAACATCACTCTCGTAACGTCGAGCGCACCCACGCCTACCACGGACGCCCTTTACCTCTCAGAAAGTTACATCGTCCAGCACAAGACTGCCGCCATCATGAACGTGAGTTATGGTGAGTGCGAATTAGCCCTCGGTAACGCCGGCAACAGCCTGTACAACAACCTCTGGCAAACCGCCGCCACCGAAGGCATAGCCGTCTTCGTCGCGAGTGGAGACTCCGGCTCGCCGGCCTGTGACCAAGGCTTCGACGCTACCAATGGCGTGCCATACGGTGCCCAGTTCGGCCTTTCCGTGAGCGGGATTGCCTCAACGGCTTACGACACTGCCGTCGGCGGCACCGATTTCAACTGGGGCACCAGCCCCGCCCCCTACTGGAGTTCAGCCAACACCACGGGAGCCTCTGCTCTTGGCTACATTCCTGAAGTTCCCTGGAACTCCACCTGCGCCAACCCGCTCATACTGCCAAGCCTGGCATCAGACGCTGCCTACGTCGGCGTCTCTGGTGTCATCGATGCGGAGTCTGCCTGCAACTTCGTCATCGAAAGCGGCAATTACATCGCCACTAATTACGGCGTGGTCTTGTCGACACAATCGGCGGCGGAGGCGGTGCGAGCAACTGCACCATCAGCAGCGGCGGCAACCCGCTCACCTGTTCAGGTGGCTACTCCAAGCCTGGCTTTCAATCCGGTGTCCCCGGCATCCCTGCCGATGCCCGCCGTGACATTCCGGACGTCTCATTCTTTGCCTCCAACGGATTCCTCGGCTCCTCCTATCTGATATGTGTCACCGGTATTGGCCCCTGCACTTACTCGGCATCCACCGAACCAGTCGCCCAGGAAGTCGGTGGCACCTCGGTCGCCTCGCCTGCCATGGCCGGCGTAATGGCCCTCATCAATCAAAAATCTGCCGCCGCCCAGGGTAATCCGAACAAACTCCTTTACACTCTCGCCGCAGAGCAATCCTGGGCCAGTTGCAGCGCTAAGACCGTGAAAGCAACCAGCAATTGCGTATTCAATGACATCAATTCTGGCGGCAATGCCATGCCATGCGTTAGCGGCTCGCCCTATTGCACCACGCTCTATTCCGGAGACCCCGCGGGCATTCTCCCCGGCTATAGCGCAAATGTCGGCTATGATGCCGCCACCGGACTGGGCTCTCTCAATGTAGCCAACGTCGTCAATCTCTGGCCCACTTCCACAAACTCGCCGGTTGTCAGCCTAGCTCCGACCAACCTCAGCTATGCCGCCACAACGGTCGCCATCGCGGCACCAACTCAGTCAGTCACGCTCAAGAACACCGGTAAATCTGCCCTCACATTGAACGGAACCGGGCAAGGAATCAGCATCACGGGAGCCAACTCGACATCCTTCAGCCAGAACAATACTTGCGGAGCCAGTGTCGCCGCCGGGTCCTCCTGCGTCATTACTGTCACCTTCAAACCCGCAGCCGCTGGGGCCCTCGTTGCATCTCTTCGCGTCGCGGACAACGCCTTCGGCTCGCCGCAATCTGTCGGCCTGGCCGGTACCGGCACGGCCGCTGCACCCGTAGTAACCCTGAGTGCAACCGCGCTCACCTTTGGCAGCACAATCGTCGGCTCATCCAACACCGCCCCTGCCGTTACCCTTACGAATTCCGGCTCCGGAACCCTCACCATTTCGAGCATCGCTATCACTGGCACCAACGCCGGCTCATTTTCTCAGACCAACAACTGCGGATCCTCCATCGCCAAGGGCGCTTCCTGCTCCATCACCCTCACGTTCAAACCCCTTGCGGTTGGCGCGCTGACTGCCTCGCTCGGCGTCACAGACAACGCCGCTGGATCCCCACAGAAGATATCCCTCTCCGGTACCGGAGCCACCGCCGCCAGCACTACTGCGACGTACTCACCCACATCACTTACTTTTGCGGCCACCAATGTCGGAACCACCTCTACCGCACAGACTGTCACCCTCAAAAATACCGGCACCGCTGCACTCAGCGTCACCTCCATTGGCCTTGCTGGTGCCAACATCACTTCGTTCAACGCATCGTTTGGCACTTGCACAGCCCCGGTCCCTGCTGGCTCCACCTGCCAGCTCAGTATCTCCTTCGCCCCGAGTGCCAAAGGCGCAGCCTCCGCAACCTTGTCCATCACTGACAACGCCACCGGGTCCCCACAGAAGATCACTCTCAGCGGCACGGGACAGTAAGCATGAAAGCCCCCATGAACTTCAACATTCGCGCCAATAAAGGGAACCGCATGAACGACATCACCGGCCAATCCAACAGCCCGCAGCAACTCCTGATCTCTTCATCCCTCTCCATGCGATCCCTGCTATTCGGCTTGCTCATCGTCGCCGCAATTCACTCTGCAGCCTCCGCTGAGGCGCCGCAGCTACCGAAGCAGGCTACGGTTGCCCGTGACTACGGCCACCTACCACTTCGGTTTGAAGCAAGCCCCGCGCCTTCCAGCGATGCCCAGGCTGTCCAGTTCTCTGCGCGTGGCGCAGGTTATGCACTCTCTCTCTCCCATCAAGAAGCCGCACTCGCACTGCGCTCCTCCGTCTCCGGTCAACCCGCTGACGTCATTCGCATGCAACTGAGAGACTCGAACCCCCACGCCAGGATCGAGGGTTTAGAAAAGCTGAGCGGCTCCTCAAACTACCTGCTCGGCAACGACCCTGGCCAATGGCGCACCAACGTCCCAGCCTACGCCCGGGTGCAATATACCGGCGTCTATGAAGGCATTGACCTGGTGTACTACGGCAACCAGGGCCAGCTCGAATATGACTTCATCGTCGCCCCACATGCCGACCCAAAGCCCATCCGCTTCAACTTTGCCGGTGCCCAGTCTCTCTCACTCGATGCTTCCGGCGACCTCGTCATCCAGGGTGTTTCGGGTCAGGCCGCCTTCCACAAGCCCGTCGTATACCAGTTGAAGGGCGGGCAACGTTATCCCGTCAAAGGCAGATTCCAGCTTCTCGCCGACAACTCTGTCGGATTCACGCTCGGCCGCTACGACCATGCCCAGCCCTTGGTGATCGACCCCACTCTGGTGTATTCCACTTATCTCGGCGGCACTAACTCCGACACCATGAACGCCATTGCAGTCGACTCCTCCGGCAACGCCTACATCACTGGCACCACGGCCTCGACCGACTATCCAGTTACGACCGGTGCCTTCCAAACCAAGTTCAGCACCGCCTTCGTTACCAAGCTCAACGCCACCGGCACCGCAGTTCTCTACTCAACTTTTCTAGGTGGCAGCGGCAGTTCTTCTGGAGGGGATACGGCGTGGGCCATCGCAGTCGACTCCGCAGGCGATGCCTACGTAGGCGGCAGTACTTTCTCTAAGGACTTCCCCGTCTCCACCGGTGCCCTACAGACCACCAACAAAACCGGTGCTGGAAGCTCTACAGCCTTCGTCTCCAAACTCAACCCCGCAGGTACCGCCCTGCTCTACTCCACCTATCTTGGAGGAACTCGCACCGACACGGCTTATTCGCTGGTGATCGACGCAGCCGGGAACGCTTACATCGGAGGCGCAGCGTATTCAGGAGATTTTCCCGTCACGACAGGGGTCTTCCAATCCACCAACAAGTCCTTCTCGTCGTATGGCTGGAACGAATTTGTTACCAAACTGAACCCCGCCGGTTCTGCGCTGCTCTACTCCACCTACATTGGCGGCAGCGGCAACTATGGCTCGCCCACGACTGTCCGCCTGGCCATCGACGCGGCAGGTGATGCCTTCGTCGCATCGACCGTCCTCTCCACTGATTTCCCGGTCACGACCGGTGCCTATCAGATTACAAACAAGGCCACCGGACGCGGCAACATGACACTCGCCAAGCTGAACCCCACCGCAACCAAACTCACGTACGCCACCTACCTCGGCGGAGCCAGCAGCCCGTACGGTGACGACATCCCCTTTGGCCTGGCTGTCGACACCGCTGGCAACGCATATCTCTCGGGCACCACATGGGAAACCAACTATCCCACGACTACCGGCGCGCTCCAGACCACCAACAAGACGGGTGGCAATGGCCTCTCCGCCGGCTTCGTTACCAAAATGAATCCGGCCGGATCGGCGCTGGTCTTCTCCTCCTATCTCAGCGGCACCGGCAGCGATCGCACGACCGCCCTTGCTATCGATTCCTCTGGAGACGTCTTCCTCACTGGGTCGGTCCATTCAACTGATTTCCCGGTCACCACCGGTGCATTTCAGGCGACCAACCCGGCTGGCAACCACGGTGCAGTCGTATTTCTCTCTGAACTCAACCCGGCGGGCTCGGCGCTTCTTTATTCGACCTACTTTGGGGGCGCAAACTCCTTCTCCGACACCGGTCTTGGCATCGCCCTCGGCGCCAACGGAACCGTCTATCTGACCGGAACAACCGGTGCTTCCAATTTCCCAACCACTCCGGCTGCCTACAAGACCGTCTTTAATTCGACCAACTTGACCACCGGTTTCGTCTCTGAATTCACCTTTGGAACGGTCGTCAAAACGACACCCACCGGTACCACCCTCACCTCAAACGCAAACCCCGCCGCAACCGGAAGCAACGTTACGTTTACCGCCGCAGTCGTGCCCACCACCGGTACAGGCATCCCCACTGGCAGCGTCGTCTTCAGCGTTGATCTGGTCACCGTCGCCACCATTCCGCTCAACGGCAGCGGCTTCGCCGCGTTTACAACCAGTACTCCCCTTGCCCTTGGGACCCACAACATCCTCGCCAGCTACCAGGGATCGAGCACGTATGGAGCCAGCGGCGGCAACCTCAGCGAATCCATTACCCCAGCCAGCCCCGTCATCTCACCAGCTTCCGGGGTCCACTCCGCTGCCTTCCTTGTAACTCTCGCCGACTCCACTGCCGGATCCGTCTTGTACTACACACTCAACGGCAGCCTGCCCACCGCATCCTCGACAAAGTATGTGGCTCCCTTTCTGGTCAGCTCCAACGTCAGTGTGAACGCAATCGCCATTGTCACTGGCAAGCCCGGGAGCAAGATTGTCCGCGCCAACTACACCGTCATCAGTTCGCCTTATGCCCTGGCCGTTCCACCAACGCTGATCACCACCAGCGGAGCAACATTGAATGGTCTCGTGAACCCATACGGCATGGCGGGTTCCTATCTCTTCCATTACGGAACCAGCGCAACCGCCCTCACTCGCTCCACCGTCAAGACGGCACTTCCCTCCGGTGGAATCGGTGGACTCATCAACATCGCCCCCATTCCTGTCAGTGCCACCATCATCGGCCTCACGACCAAGACCACCTACTATTTCCAGGTCGTCGTTACCACTCCCGCCGGAACCAGTTCAGGCGAAGTGCTCAGTTTCACAACGAATTGAACGCAATGCTCGGGGAAGTTGGCCGTCCTGAGCTCCCAGCGCACCCGTTAACAGAACCACGGCCTGCACGGTGAAGATGCGAAGTGAATGCTTCACCAGCCGACAGCAAAGTAGCAACGAATCAGTTAGCTTCAGGAGAATCAGATGTCGAATTGGGCAATCCGCACTCGGCGAACCACCTCAAGGCTTTTGCTCCTTACCAGCGTGCTCGCGGCCCTTCCGGCATTCGCCGCCGCGCCCCCGACTCTTGCCTCCAAAGCACGCCTTATGCAGAACTTCGGCAACCTGCCTCTGAGCTTCGAAGCCAATCGCGGCCAGGCCGACCCTTCCGTCCAGTTCCTCAGCCGCGGTGCTGGTTACGGCCTGTACTTCTCCGGCCAGGGGGCCGTCCTTGCTCTTCGCAAGCACACTGAGAAGTCTTCCCGCCTCCTGCCAGCCCCGAGGCGACCCAGCTTCTTTGGCATCGGACTTCCTGCCCCTGGCACCCCAACCGCTCTTGATCAGGAAGGCACGGAATCCGCCGATGCGAATCCGGCTGTAAATACCGACATCCTCCGCATGCAGCTCGTCGGAGCCGATCCGCATGCAACGATTCAGGGTCTTGAAGACCTGCCCGGAACTGCAAACTACATACTTGGCAACGACCCCGCCCAATGGCACACAGCCATCCCCACGTTCGCCAGGGTGCAATATTCGGCCGTTTACAAAGGCATCGACCTCGTTTACTACGGTGACCAGCAACGCCTGGAATATGACTTCGTCATCGCTCCCCATGCAGATCCCAAGCCCATCCGTCTCCACTTCGACGGCGCATCCTCGCTCAGCCTTGACGCCGACGGCAATCTGGCCATTCACGCCCCGGACGGCACCGTAGCCTTCCGCAAACCAACGGTCTACCAGCCCATCCGAGGAGTCCGTCGTCCGATCCGCGGCGCATTCCAACTGCTCGCTGACAACACCGTCAGCTTCGCTTTGGGCAGCTATGACCGTAATCAGCCGCTGGTCATCGACCCAATCTTGTCCTACTCTACGTTCCTCGGCGGCTCTGTCGATGAATACGCAGTCTCGGTAAACTCTGATTCAGCAGGGAACATTTATATCTGCGGTCTCACCTTTTCCGGTGATTTTCCGCTGACCGCCGGAGCTTTCCAGGCGATCAACTACGCGCAGGCCCAGAACTCTGTTTCTACCGCCTTTATTTCCAAACTCAACCCGTCTGGCACCGCACTTCTCTATTCGACATACCTCGGTGGCATCGGCATCCCAAACACCCCCCATTTACAAGGCGACTACGCAAAGAGTATTGCCATCGACTCTGCCGGGAACGCCTACGTCACCGGATACACCTTTTCCTCCAACTTTCCCATCACCAGCGGAGCTTTCCAAACCTCAGACCGGTCAGTCAGCGCCTCCCTCGCCACCGGCTTTGTTTCCAAGTTGAATCCCGCCGGAACTGGACTCGTATACTCCACGTACCTTGGCGGCGAATCGCTGGATGAGCCTACTGCCATCAAGGTTGATTCAACTGGTAACGCCTATATTTCCGGTTTGACTTTTTCCTCCAGTTTCCCCACCACTCCTGGTGCCTTTCAAAGTGTCAACAATTCTGCAGGATCGAACGGTTTCAACGCCTTCGTCACCAAGCTCAATCCCACCGGCAGTGCCCTGGTCTACTCCACTTACCTTGGCGGAGCCAGCAGCGACGGCTCCACACTGAGCAGCATCTATGAGACCAATCCGATCGTTGTCGACAAGTCCGGCAACGCCTATGTTGCCGGATTCACTGCCTCCGGCAACTTCCCTGTCACTGCCAATGCCTTCCAGAAGGTATCCCATGCCAGCGGCTACGCCGTCACTGTCACCAAGCTCAATCCGACCGGCAGCGGATTGATCTTCTCCACCTACCTTGGCGGAAGCACCACCTCAATTTGCGAAGGCTTGGCTGTCGATTCTGGCGGCAACGTTTATGTCGCCGGCTACACTTCCGACCACGATTTCCCCGTCACCGTTGGAGCCTTCCAGACCAGCAACAAGGGCAATACGAGCATCGTGACATCAGCTGACGCACCCAACAATGGCTTCATCACCAAACTCAATCCCACTGGCTCAGCCCTCGTCTTCTCGACCTATCTCGGCGGCACAACCGGCCCCTGGGGCGGAGACCATATCTATGGCTTGGCGATCGATGCAGCGAATAATGTCTATGTCGCCGGCGGCGCCATGTCCGCAGATTTCCCGGTTACTGCCAATGCGTTCCAGTTAAAGAATCGTGGCGCCACCCACTGCTGTGACTACCTCACCTACACCAGCAACGGCTTCCTCACGGAACTCAACCCCTCCGGAAGTGCCCTCCTCTACTCCACCTTCATCGGTGGCAGCGGCACCCAGAATCCCAATGGCCCTGGCGGCTGGGGCGACGAGGCAATCAACCTCGCCCTCGGCCGCAACTCCAGCGTCTACCTGGTCGGGTACACCAGTTCACCTAACTTCCCGGTCAGCGCCGGAGCCTTCCAAACCAAGTATCATGCGATTCAAAGCACCGGCTTCGCCGCCGCTTTTGATCTCGGCGCAGCTCCGGTAGCCAAAGAGACTTCTACTACGCTGAGTGCGAGTGGCAACCCGGTCGTTCCCGGCACTGCCGTAACGTTCACCGCTGTGGTCGCTCTGACGACCGGCACAGGAACACCCAGCGGCAGCGTGACCTTCTCGATCGACGAAGCTACGGTAGCCACTGTCAGCCTCAACACGGCGGGCAAGGCCACTTACACCACAGCCAGCCTCCCCGCCGGAGCCCATTACGTACTTGCCACTTACACCGGCAACGCGACGTATGCCTCCAGCGGCGACGGTTTCAATGAATTCATCAATCCGGCCAAGCCTCTCATCACCCCTGTCGCTGGAATCTACAACGACCAGCAGACTGTCACCATCACCGCTCCGACCGCAGGCTCTGTGCTCTACTACACCCTCGACGGCACAGTGCCCTCGGTCTTCTCACCGACCTACACAGCACCACTGATCGTGAACAAGACGACGACCGTAAGCGCCGTCGCGGTCTCACAGCACGACGCTACCAGCGCCGAGGCCACCAACGCCTACACCATCATCGGCTCCCCTTCCGTGCTCATCGGCCCAGCTACCGCTGTAGCCACTCCCAAAGCTACCCTCAATGCCTTTGTGAACGACCTCGGCGAAGCTGGCACCTATTACTTTCAGTACGGAACCAGCCCCACCGGACTGACCACTATCACCACCAAGACTGCCCTCGCCGCATCCACAACCCGCTCCCAGATTGCTGTCACGCTCACTACGCTGGCCGCGAAGACCACCTACTATTACCAACTCGTTATCAGCACGCCAGGCGGTACGAGCACAAGCGCCATTACCGCCTTCACCACCAACTAAAGCGCACTTTGCTGCAAAGTGAGGGGGTTTCCGCGCCTGGGAGTGTTGGCAAGAAAACACCGTGCATTGAGCGACGATGTCTGCTTGATCAGGTGGATAGCCTCAGGCGCGACTCTAGGCCAATGCGACTTTCGCCGCTGAGTCAGTCGCATTTTCCACCGGAACACTGGATTGGGCAGGCCATTTAGGCCATCTTTAGATACGTGTCTCTGAGCAGGAAGAGTTCCAGGGATAGCAATTTACAGGGCTTTTTGCATAATTTGAGTTGTGATTGCATGTCCAGGGACGCGGTCATGGTGGGCAGTGAGGGACTCGAACCCCCGACATCCTGCTTGTAAGGCAGGCGCTCTAACCAACTGAGCTAACCGCCCGCATCCGTGCAATTCCGGGCCTTAAATGGCCTGTCTTCATCATAACAGCGTTTGCGAATCCAGAGTCATCCGTTGGCGGGTTGCCCGATGCAATCTGATGAAGCAAACGTCTGTTCCTGCGGTGCAAATAGCGCTCAAACGACTCCATCTCCTCTGAAAAGGGGGGGGGTGGGGTGTTTTTCGCGTAAATCTATAACTAAAGCACTTACCATCAATTACTTACAAGGTGGTTACCTGGTGCATTTTGTGCGTTTTTGTACCACTTTTTGCTTGAAACTGATGCCAAGGCGTGGTGAAGTCGGGGCGTGAAAGCACTTCCATACGCGATGCCTGTACGCTTCTTTGAGTCTACGCGAACCGATGGAAATCATACGCAAGTGGTAAAAGGAGCATCGGAGGCGAACGGGTCTGGATGAGTGGTGCTCCCTATTCCTCGCCTGGCGGTGATTGCAATGCCGGCTTGTCCACCGATAGAGTGCCGCCTCAATTGAAGTTGATACACTCGACCGAGTGAAGCGATTGATTCTCAACGCGGATGACTTTGGGATGACGGCAGGGGTGAACCGCGCAGTCGTTGAGTTGAGCCTGTTGAAGCCGCAGTCCCGGCTGACCTCAACGACGCTGATGGCGAATGCGCCTGAAACTGGCGGGGCCGCTTTGCTGGCACAGCAGACGCTCGGGCTGGGTGTCGGTTGCCATGTAGTTCTCGTCGATGGATCACCCGTACTGCCCGCCGAGCAGTTGCCTACGCTGGTCAATGCAGCCACAGGCCGGTTCCGCGCGACGCTGGGCGTTTTCGTCCGCGAC
Source organism: uncultured Acidobacteriota bacterium (assembly GCA_903832055.1). Lineage (GTDB taxonomy): Bacteria > Acidobacteriota > Terriglobia > Terriglobales > Acidobacteriaceae > Acidicapsa. Next base: position 55,572 of record CAILAC010000003.1, read on the forward strand.
TTACTGCTGGGTCGCATCCGGGCGCGCGAAATTGAAGCAGAGGCCGAGGCGCAGATCGCTCGTCTACAGAATCTCGGGGTAAACCTGACCCACATCGACACGCACAAGCACACGCATATGTTTCCTGGAGTACTGCAACCTTTGCTGGTGGCTGCAAAGAGGCTGAATATCCCGGCGATCCGCAATCCTTTTGAACCGGGATGGAGCCTCGCTGCGACTCCCGGGGCACCTGCACTGCGACGGGCGCAGGTGCGCGTACTCAACCGCTATCGGCCACGGTTTCTCAGGCAGGTGGCTCAATCTGGCCTGGCAACGACGGAGGGCGCTATCGGGGTACTTGCCACAGGAACCCTGGATACTGCCACACTTGCTTCCCTGCTCAGTGCAATCCCTGAGGGCACCTGGGAACTCGTGACACATCCTGGGTACAACGACGCTGCATTATCGCTCGCCGGAACACGCCTGTTGGCTTCGCGGGAGACCGAAATGCAGGCTTTAGGTTCGGCAAGTTTTCCCGCCGATATCGAACTCATTCATTTTGGCCATCTGAGAGCATTTACCGGCCGCCAACCTTAACCCAGTATTCTCGTTATGAAGTGCAGGCTCACGCATCTTTGCGCCAAAGCCCGCATCCAAACAAGCAGGGCCTATGCGCATTGGAATCACTTGTTATCCCACCTACGGCGGCAGTGGCGTAGTCGCCACCGAGTTGGGCATTGAACTCGCGGCCCTTGGCCACGAAGTGCACTTTATCAGCTACTCGCAGCCATTTCGCCTCACCGGGCGAGAAACTGGTATTTTCTATCACGAAGTCCCGGTTTCGAACTATCCGCTCTTCGAGTTCCCGCCCTACGATCTGGCTCTTGCCTCGCGCATGGCCGAGGTGGCTGAGTACTATCATCTCGACATCCTGCATGTGCACTACGCCATTCCGCACTCTGTAAGCGCCCTGCTGGCGCGCCAGATGCTGGCGGAGCAGGGCAAGCACTTGCCCTTTGTGACCACCCTGCATGGAACCGACATTACGCTGGTCGGCATGGACCACAGCTATCTGCCGATTACTCGCTATTCGATCCAGCAGAGTGATGGTGTCACGAGCATCTCGGCGTATCTCAAAGACGTGACCCTGGCGAACTTTGGCATAACGCGGCCAATCGAGGTGGTGCATAACTTTGTCAATTGCGATGTCTACAAGCCATTTGCCGAAAAAGATGACGATGCCCGTGCCAAGGCCCGTGCCCGATTCGCGGCGCCTGAGGAATTTCTCTTCATGCACTTGTCCAATTTTCGCCCGGTCAAGCGCATCGCTGACGTGGTGCAGATCTTTGCCCGGGTTGCAAAGCAGATCCCGGCCCGACTTGCGCTCATCGGCGACGGCCCGGACCGCTCTACTGCGGAGTGGCTGGCTCATTCGCTCGGAATCCATGACCGCATTCACTTTCTTGGCAAGCAGGACCGGGTCAACGAGTTACTGCCTCTTGCGGACCTGATGCTGATGCCCAGCGAGATGGAGTCCTTTGGCCTCGCGGCACTTGAGGCCATGGCCTGCCAGACCCCGGCCATTGCGACGCGCGTAGGCGGCGTGCCCGAGTTGATTGATGATCAGGGCACAGGCGAATCGGCCACACAGGGGACCAACGGGCTGCTCTTCCCGGTTGGCGATGTTGAAGGGATGGCCGAGGCTTCCGTTGCGCTGCTGCGCGATCCGGAGAGGCACCGCGCGATGCGCTTAGCCGCGCGCAAGACGGCCCAGGACCGATTTTGCTCGACACGCATCCTGCCACGCTACGTCAGCTACTATGAGTCGCTGTTGAACAAGCCAAAGCTTTAGCTAATGGACTTCCGCTGGAAGCTCAATCGATACCAGGGTTCCCCGCCCTGGCCGAGAAACGACTGTGAAGCGGGCGTCACTGCCATAGAGCACCTCGAGCCGCTCTTTTACATTTTTCATGCCGATACCTGCCCCTTCGCGACTGAGCGCGGAGGCTGGCTTGAGCATGATACCGACGCCATCGTCCTCCACCTCGACTACCAGGCTTGAACCCTGCATTCGGCTTCGAATCGTGATTGTGCCGCCGTCAATGCGCGGCTCAAGGCCGTGCTTGATGCTGTTTTCAATCAGCGGCTGCAACAGGATACTGGGCACCAGGACCTCGAGTGTTTCAGGGTCCAGTTCCTTGACGACCCGTAACTTCTCGGCCCCGAAGCGTACCACTTCTATATCCAGATAATCGTCGGTAAAACTCACTTCTTCTTTGAGGGGCACGTAGGTTCCGTAGTCCTTCAACAGGGCGCGCAAGAGATTTGCGAGCTTCACAATCATTTCGCGCGCCTGGTCAGGCCGACGCCGCACGAGCGAGGCAATGGAGTTGAGGGTATTGAATAGGAAATGGGGATTGATCTGCCGCTGAAGCGCATCCAGACGCGCTTCCAGCAGGAGGCGCTTCTGTTCTTCCAGCTTGATTTCAACGCGCAGAGCGTTCCAGATTTTCAAGCAGATGCCAACGACCACAGGCGCGCAAATCCAAACCAGCGCACGCAACCACCATGCGTCGGTTTCGAGGGCAAAAAGCCGCCGGGGATACTGGTGAGCAACCCAGTCGCGCGCCATTTCCATGCAGGCGATGAGCATCAAGAGCAGGATCTGACGATCAAATTTGGGTTGACGCAGGTTGCGACGAACCCACCGGTAAATACTGAGATCAACGAAGGGAGTGAACGACCAGATTTCTTCTGGTTCTACCCAACTGCCAAAGACGCCCGAAACAAGGCCGACGGCTGCAAGAAAGAGCGGGGCGAGGTACTCTCCCCGCAACACGGCGGGCAACGCCATCACGAGCGCACTTAGAATTGCCCACCCAGGGCCGAGGAGCAAGCCCAGCAGCGTTACGGTTTCCAGTGAAATGTCTGCTGCGAGAAAGCTTGGCACCGTGATGCGCACCCACACGCCGAGCGTCAGCGGCACCAGGAAAAAAGCCATCAGCGCCAGGGTTTGCCGGCTTTGCCGATGCTCGGCAAAGAGCAGTCGCTGGAAAACACGCGACCGCGCGAGGGCGCTCGAAACCGAGGCCGCTACACCCAGCTTGACCAGCAGCGTAATGAGAATGAGCTTTTGATCGGCCACGCAACCACTCTAGCAGTTGTGCCGCTGCAGCGTGAGCGCACACGGGCAGCGTAAAATAGGGTATGCCGTTTGAAAAAGTCACAAAAGCAGCCGAGGCTGATTTCCCTACGCGCTGGGGACATTTCCGTATCTTTGGCTTTGAAGGAACACTGGCAGAGGTGCCGCAGAACTGCGAACACGGCGCCAATGAGGGCAAACAGGTTGAAGGCCTGGTGGCGCTGGTGATGGGCGATATTCACGCCGTACCGCCTGTTGTGCGCATCCACTCGCAGTGCCTGACCGGCGACGTTTTCCACTCGCTGCGCTGCGACTGCCGCCTGCAACTTGAGCTGGCGCTGGACAGAATCCGCACCGAAGGAACGGGTATTCTGCTCTACGAACAGCAGGAGGGGCGCGGGATAGGACTGATGGCCAAGCTCAAGGCCTACGAACTGCAGGACCAGGGCATGGATACGGTTGAAGCCAATGTGGAGCTGGGATTTGCTGCGGATTGCCGCGGATATGAGCTGCCCGCTGAAGTGCTCAAGCTGCTGGGCGTCTCCGCGGTTCGCTTGATTACCAACAATCCCGAAAAGGTCGCGGCTCTCGAAGCCTCCGGAATTGCTGTTGTTGAACGGCTGTCAGCCGAAGTCGTTCCTGAAGAGTCTTTTGAAAAATATCTCAAGACCAAGCACGAAAAAATGGGCCATATCGTCGAGTCGCTGGTCACGGAGTAGTCTTCACTGCTCTGTCAGGGACTCTTCGCGGTAACCGCAAACGCCACCGGGGGGAACTCATGATGAGTTCCCCCCGGTGGCGTTTGTTGAGGTGGTGCCTGGTCCGAGAGCCCTTTTAAGCACTAGGCTTTGGGGGTCAGGCGAATCAGGTTCCTGGCCAGCTTGTCCCATTGCGTGAGCAGAACGAGGCCGCAGGAGCTGCCTGTCTTGGCTACGTGCAGTTCAACGAGTTCGTAGATGGAGCGCTGTGCGGTGAAATCCAGATCGTTGAAACGCTCAGCGAGCAGGAATTCCTCGTGATACATGCCCTTTTCGATGAACGCTGCCTTGTCGTCGTAGACCCAGGCCAGCCCGCCCGTCATTCCGGCTCCGAAGTTGATGCCCGTATCGCCCAGAACGACTACCAGGCCACCGGTCATATATTCGCAGCCGTGGTCGCCCACGCCCTCAACGATGGCCAACGCGCCGGAGTTGCGGACTGCGAAACGCTCGCCAGCCCGGCCTGAAGCAAACAGTGACCCGCTGGTGGCACCATACAGGGCTACGTTGCCGAGAATGGTGTGCTTGGTGCTTTCGCGCGCCGCACGACCCTCTGCGCGCAGAATCAGTTCTCCGCCGCACAGGCCCTTGCCGACGAAATCATTGGCCTGCCCCGTCAGGGTAAGAGACATTCCAGGAACCGTAAAGGCGCCGAAAGACTGGCCGGCAATACCACGCATGTCGAACTTCAAGTCAGAGCCGGAGGCGGTCGGGTTGTTGGTCTTGAACTGGGCGATCTTGCCAGCAAGGCGAGCGCCCAGGGTGCGGTCTTCGTTGGTCACATGGGTGGTCAGCGAGTACGGCAGATTGGACTTGTAGGCCGCAAATGCTGGTTCAACCCAATCATCATCAAGGGCCGGCTTCTCTTCGGGCCGGTCATTGCGTTCACCCAACCATCGAATTGGCGAATCATTCTTCTTCGCCAGCTCAGTTGCTCCCAGCACAGGGGCGAGGTTGAGGTTCCCATCGAAGCGTACCTGTTCCAGGAGGTCGGTGCGACCGGTGGCAGCAGCAAGCGAAGGCAATCCGAGCGAAGCAAGCAACTGCTGCAGCTCATGTGCCAGCTCGTCAAAGAAGCGAACCACATGCTCTGGCTTGCCGCGGAACTTTGCGCGCAGCTCAGGCCGCTGTGTCGCGATGCCTGTGGGACAGGTATTCAAGTGGCACTGACGCGCCATGTCGCAACCAAGCGCGACCAGCACCGAGGTTCCAAAAGCAAACTCATCGGCACCGAGCAGCGCGGCGATCAGGATGTCGCGGGCGGTGCGCAAGCCGCCGTCTGTCCGGAGACGAATGCGTCCTCGGAGGCCATTGTGGATGAGCACCTGCTGGGCCTCTGCAAGTCCAAGCTCCCACGGATTGCCCGCGTACTTGATGCTTGAGAGCGCGGAAGCACCGGTGCCGCCCATGTGTCCGGCAATGACGATGTAGTCCGCGTAGGCCTTGGCAACGCCGGCAGCAACGGTGCCGACGCCGGTTTCAGAAACCAGCTTGACGCCAACTGTCGCACGGGGATTCACGCGCTTGAGGTCATAAATCAACTGCGCGAGATCTTCAATGGAATAGATGTCGTGATGCGGCGGCGGCGAAATCAGCTGCATGCCGGGCTGCGCGTGGCGCAGGCGAGCGATCAGTTCTGTGACCTTGTGGCCGGGCAGTTGACCACCCTCACCGGGCTTGGCGCCCTGTGCGATTTTGATTTCGATTTCTTCGGCGTGGATGAGGTACTCTGCTGTGACGCCAAAGCGACCGCTGGCCACCTGCTTGATCTTGTTGTTCAGCAGCGAGGGAGCGCCGTTGACGTTGGCGTAGACTGCCGGGTCTTCTCCGCCTTCGCCGGTATTGGAGCGGCCGCCGAGCAGATTCATGGCCTGGGTAATTGTCTGATGAGCCTCTGGTGAGAGCGAACCAAAACTCATGGCCGAGGCAATGAATGTCTTGGCGAGGCTGCCGGGAGCCTCCACTGTTTCCACTGCGAGTTCCGGCCCAGCCGGGCGAATCTCCAGAAGATCCCGCAGAAAAGCAGGCTGCGGATCACTGGCCTGCGTGGCAAAAGAGGACCACGGAGCAAGAGCCAGCGCAGCGCCCTGCTTCGTTGAACCGATGGCGGCCTGCAGCGCGCGGATCGTCTGCGGTTGCCAGGCGTGCGACTCAGCTTCGTCAGCCTTGCGGAAGCGGACAAAGCCGTAGTCAGGAAGGTCCTTGACGGGCGCTGGTGCGATGGCTGCCGCAGCAACCAGAACTCCAGTGTCACCCGCATCTGAGATCTCGGGGATAGCCAACTCTTCACGCCAGAAATGCCTGACGGATTTTTCCACCTCAGCGAAGCCGATGCCTGACAATGGCGACGGTGTTCCCACGAAGCACTTGTCGATTACCTCGTCTGCGAGGCCGATTGCGTCAAAGAGATGCGCGCCACGGTAGCTGTCAACCACACTGATGCCCATTTTGGACATCACCTTGGCCAATCCGAGCTCCAGAGCATGCAAGGTGTTCTTTTCGCCGCTTTCAGGATTCAGAGCTTGCGCGGTTTCAAGAGCCAGCCACGGACAAACCGCTCCGGCACCCATCCCGAGCAGCACACAGAGGTGATGGATGTCGCGACAGTCCCCTGCCTCAACAGCCAGTCCAACCTCGGTGCGAACACCCTCGGAAATCAGTGTGCGATGAACCGCGCCCAGCGCCATGGCCATGGGGATGGGCAGTGCGCTGGATGACGCGGCACGATCGGTAAGCAGCAAGACCTTGGCGTGGTCAGAGATGAGTTCGACGGCACGGCGAGTGAGACGGTCCAGAGCGCCCTCAAGTGTCTCGTCGGGAGCAAATACACAATCCAGCACTTCCAGCGGCAACTCTGCTGCCAGAGGATGCTCTTGATATTTGAGCGCCTGCATCTCTGCCAGTGAGAGCAGCGGCGAGTGCAGTGAGAGGCCGGGAAGAGGCTCGCGCGGCTCAAAAATATGAGGCCAGGGACCAAGCCGGGTATGCATCTGCAGAACTACGGCCTCGCGCAGCGGATCAATGGGAGGATTGGTAACCTGGGCAAAGCGCTGACGGAAGAATGAGTAGACAGGGCGAGGCGCGCGGGCCAGGGGAGCCAGCGGTGTATCGTCGCCCATGGACCAGACAGCTTCTTTGCCCTCGTTGGCCATCGGCGCGACGATCATCCGCACTTCTTCGCGGGTATAGCCAAAGCGATGCTGCAAACGATTGAGCTCAGCTGCAGACAGGGGGGCGGGCGTATTGGCTGAAGCAACGAGAGGGGTATCGCGGTGAATCAAATCCTCGTACTTGCCCTGACTATCGAAGCGGCAGAGAAGTTCATCATTTTCAAGAAACTCGTGGGTTTCGAGGTCGGCGAGAATCATCTGACCGGGCCCAAGGCGACCGGAGTGAATCGTGCGTTCAGGGTCCATGTCGACCAGACCGGCCTCTGAGCCGGCAACAACGAGACCATCTTCACTGACGGCAAAACGACAGGGACGAAGACCGTTTCGGTCGAGAATCGCTCCGACCTGGCGGCCATCGGCAAATGCCAGAGCTGCGGGACCATCCCAGGGTTCAACGCAATCGCCAGTGTATTGCAGGAAAGAGGAAGTGTTCCCGTGATTTGCAGGCGGCACGAGCATCCGCAGTGCTTCGGCGACGGTGCGGCCATTCATCGCGAGCAGTTCGACCACTTCATCGAGCGAAGACGAGTCTGATCCGCCCTCGGTGAGTACCGGGTGCAGGTCGAGTGAAAGCGTGGCTGCGCGAGCGTCCATGCGCGAGCGATTGCCCCAGATGGTGTTGATTTCGCCATTGTGGGCCAGAGTCCGGCACGGCTGAGCGCGATCCCAACTGGGCAGAACGTTGGTGGCATAGCGCTGGTGAAAGACAGCGAAAGGAGTGAGGAAGCCAGGATCGGCCAGGTCCGGGTAAAACTCCGGCAGCAAACGGCCGGCGCAAAGGGCTTTGTAAACAACCGTCGTCGACGAAATAGATGCAACGTAGCCGGGAAGTGCGGACCGTTCAAACTGCTTGCGAACGAGGTAGAGGCGGCGATCAAAGTCTGCCGTGTCCTCAGAATCGACCGGCGTGACCAGCACGTGCCAAATATCCGGAAGTGTAGAGGCGGCAATCGAACCCAGAATCTGCGGACAGATCGGGACCGGACGCCAGGCCAGCACCTCGATCTGCTGAGCGGCAAATGCACCATTCAGTTCGTTCCGGGACGCCAGTTCCTCGCCGTCCAGAAAGACTACTGCGATGCCGAGAGGCTTGTCATGATCCAGTTCAATGCCGAGCGGCGACAACAACAGTTCGCGAGGAATTGCCGTCATCACTCCAACGCCGTCGCTCGATTTACCGTCTGCCGCGACCGCGCCGCGATGCTCCAGGCGGGCAAGAGCCGTAAGCGCATGCTGCAGGATTTCGTGTGATGGCTCACCGGAGAGCTGCGCGACAAAGCCTACACCGCAGGACTCCGAATCAAACCGCGGGTCGAGTAGATTCGAACGGCCGCTTTGCTTTGATTGCAACGCAGATTGAGCGAGGCGCTCGCCGCCCTGCTCCACCTCGTATGAGCTAGAAAGATCAGAATGATGACAATTGCGGTCCATACGTAACTATACGACCTCTTGAAATGAGAAATCCACACGAGTAAGCAAGACGGCCAGGACACGAGCGGCTAGGTGCCCGGGTACAAGAAGGAGGGCAGACCGGAAACTTCATTAAGAATACAAAAAAATCCGGCAGTGCATTGCATATTTATACAGGGTGTCGTATATTTATGCAAGCGCGGTCCTCTCCATGGGACCGCGCTTTCGATTTGAAGAGCATGGCCCATGAGAGCACGAATTCAGAATACGTCGGATCAGAAAGCCAGTGAACGAGGGATGAAGACGGAACGTCACAATGCGATACAGGAGCTGGTGGGCACATCGCTGATCCAGAGCCAGGATGAGTTGCGCCGGAAACTGCGTCGGCGCGGCTTTGCCGTGACTCAGGCCACTCTTTCCCGCGATTTGCACGAGTTACATCTGTTCAAGGGTCCGGGCGGATATGCCATGGTGAGTGGAAATGGTGGCGGAAATGCAGCCCTGGCAGCGATCACGGAAGAAGAGGACGACAGCCCTCCTAGTGTTGCAGAAGTGCTGGAAACTTTTGGGATGCGCAGCCGCCAGGCGATGAACCAGGTGGTGATTGCTACAGTGATGGGTGGAGCGCAGCCGGTAGCGACGGCTCTGGACTATGAGCAATGGCCCGAGGTGGTTGGAACCATAGCCGGCGACGACACGGTGTTGGTCATTTGCCCGGATTTGCGCCGGGCTGCAGAAGTGCAGTTCAAGCTGCAGACGGTTCTAGGCAAATAGCGTCAGACAAACAGTTTTAGAAGGATTGAAGCAGGGCAATGAGTAAAGCAGTGCAGACAGCAGTTTTAGGGGTGACGGGATACTCGGGAGCGGAGTTGGCACGTCTACTTGTGCGCCACCCCCATTTGGCTGGGAAATCCCCGGTTTTTGTTGGCCGGGTTGAGCCATCGGGTATTGCTCTGGGTGAGATTCATCCGCAGCTGATCGACAGCCGTGGCACTGGGTCGCTCAGAGTGCAGCCGTTTTCCTGGGAGATATTGGCAGATCGCGAGGTCGAGTTTCTGTTTCTCGCAACTCCGCATGAACTTTCGCGTGAGATAGCCCCTGAGGCTCGCAAGCGTGGCATCCGCGTGATTGATCTCAGCGGCGCCTGGCGATTGGAGGCGACCGAAAACCGCGCCGTCTATGGGTTTGAAGATGAGGGCTCTGTTGCGGCCCTGCAGGCACAGGCCGAGGCAGTCTATGGGATGCCGGAGCTTCACCGGTCGGAGATTCACGGTGCCGGTCTGGTAGCGAATCCAGGATGTTATGCGACCTCGGTGATTCTGGCGTTGAAACCACTTATCGCGGCGGGGCTGGTCGATCTGAACCACGGAATCGTTTGCGATTCCAAGAGCGGTGTTAGCGGGGCCGGTAAGGCACCGACGGCAAAGACTCACTTTATGAATGCAGCCGACAATCTTTCCGCCTACGGTGTCTTTACTCACCGGCATACGGGCGAATTGCTTGAGCAACTGGGCGTCGAATCTGAGAGCATCACGTTCACACCACATCTGCTTCCGATTCCGCGCGGCATCCTTTCGACGATCTACGTCCGTTTCGGCAAGAGACAGACCAATGCCTCGATCGAGGCGTGCTATCGGGAGTTTTTCAAGACAAGCCCGATGGTGAGGTTCACTGGCACAAGGCTTCCGCAAATCCAGGACTCGGTGCGCACCTGCTATGCGGATATCGGTTTCAATCTGGCTAAGGATGGACACAGGGCAGTGATCGTGAGTTGCCTTGATAACTTGCTCAAGGGAGCTGCCGGACAGGCCGTGCAGAACTTGAATGTCATGAACGGTTGGGGTGAGTCGGAGGGTCTGGAATGAAATACGTCATCAAGCTCGGTGGTGCAGGTCTGGAAACTCCGGCTCTACTTCAGGGATGTGTGCGCGCGATTGCTCACCTGGTGCAGGATGGCAATCAGGTTGCGGTGGTGCATGGCGGCGGCATTCAACTGACCAAGACGCTGGCGCAGTTGGGAAAGAAGAGTGAGTTCATCAACGGCCTGCGGGTTACGGACGCTGAGACCCGCGATGTAGCCCTGATGGTGCTGGCTGGGCGCGTGAACAAGATGCTTGTTGCGGCTCTCGGTTCAGTAGGGCAGCCGGCGGTCGGTCTCTCGGGCGGCGATGGCCTGATGTTTCGCGCCCGCAAGAAGCGCACGGAGCCGGACCTTGGATTTGTGGGCGAGATTGCCGCCAGTGATCCCCGCTGGATTGAAGCAATCTGGCAGTTGAACGGTGTGCCGGTTATCTCTTCAATGGCGCTGGGATTTGACGGCGAATACTACAACATCAATGCGGATGAAATGGCAGCAGCATGCGCCGCGACATGCCGCGCGGATGCTCTGGTCTTCCTGACGGATGTGCCGGGCGTGCGTGGAGCCTCCGGCGAGGTGATGCGCTGGTTGAGCATTGACCAGATTGCAGAAATGGCCAAGTCGGCAGTGATCTCTGGCGGCATGTTGCCGAAACTGAGCGCCTGCCGCGAAGCTCTGCTGCATGGGGTAAAGCGGGTGCGGATACTGCCCGCCGATGCAGCCAATGTTTTGCCCGATCTTTGCACTTCGCGGGTAGCTCAGGGTACTGAAGTGATGGTAGCGTAATGCGGGTGTTATTGGGTTAGCGGAAAGGAGTTTGCAATGAAGCTGGAAGCAATACAGGCGATTGAATCACAAGTATTACTGGAGACCTACGAACGCAATCCCCTGCTCTTTGAGCGTGGCGAGGGCGTCTACATCATCGATGAAAACGGCGAGCGCTATCTCGACCTGCTGAGCGGCATTGGCGTCAACGCTCTTGGCTATGCGCACCCCGCGATCGAAGAAGCGATCCTGCGCCAGAGCCGCAAGCTTATCCATACGTCGAACCTCTATTTTCACGAGGGCCAGGCCGAGCTCGCGTTGCGCCTGACTGAGCGCACAGGCCTCGATCGCGTCTTCTTTTCCAATACCGGCACCGAAGCGTGGGAGGCCGCGATGAAGCTGGCCCGTGCGCATGCCGGTGTATTGCGCGCCGAAGGCAAGACCATTGGCACAAAGTTTATCGCGCTCGATCAGAGCTTTCATGGCCGAACTTATGGTTCCATCTCGACAACTTACAAGGCCAAGTATCGCGAGCCCTTTGGGCCAGTCGTACCGGGAGTGGATTTTGTTCGCTTCAATGATGTCGCCGATCTGCGCGCAAAGTTTTCAAGCGACGTGTGCGCCATTCTTGTCGAATCGATTCAGGGCGAGGGCGGCATTCGTCCATTGACTCAGGAGTTCTTTGCAGCAGCGCGCGAACTATCGCAATCAACAGGTGCGCTGCTCATCGTCGATGAGATTCAAGCCGGAATGGGACGCACAGGCAAGTGGTGCGCGTATCAGCACTATGGCATTCTGCCGGATATCACGACTCTGGCAAAGCCTCTCGCTGGCGGCATTCCGCTAGGTGCTGTGCTGTGCACTGAAGAAGTCGCCCGCGCCATTCATCCTGGCATGCACGGCACCACATTCGGCGGAGGCCCGCTGGCTTGCGCCGTAGCAATCGCCGTCATCGATACGATTGAACGCGATGGGCTGCTGCAACACGCCACTGAAGTGGGTGACTATTTTCAGGAACAACTACAAGTGCTCGCACACAAGCATGAATCGATCATCGACGTGCGTGGCAAGGGCCTGATGTTAGCCGCTGAACTGAACTCGGCAGACCTCGCAAAGTCGGTGGTTCGCGAGATGCTCAAGCGGCGCATCCTGATCAACTGCACCAGTGACACAGTGCTGCGGTTTCTGCCGCCATACATTCTGCAAAAGACGCATGTCGATGCCGCAATCAGCGCTCTCGACGAAATACTCAACGAATTGGGCAATCACAACACGGTCGCAAGCGCAGCAGAGACAGGGGGACAGTCGCGTGGCTAGCAAGGTATTTGAGGAGCGGCAATTGAAAGCAATTCCCGTACATCAGGATCAGGATATTCTGTCGGCCGCGGCACGGCTCGCAGGCGAAGATATGTGTTCGATCAATGATCTGTCGAGCGCAGAAGTGCGCGCCATCATGAAGCTCGGCCACGACGTGAAGCGCAATCCGCGCGAGTATCGTCATGCTCTCGATGCGAAGCAGATGGTGCTCATGTTTGAGAAGGCGAGCCTGCGAACACGGCTCAGCTTTGAGACGGGCATCAACACGATGGGTGGAAACGCCATCTTCCTCGACCAGACGAACTCACCACTCGGAGAGCGCGAATCGATTGCCGATATTGCGCGCAATGTCGAGCGCTGGGTCGATGTCATTGTGCTGCGAACTTACGCGCATGACACCATCACCGAGATGGCTGCAAACTCGCGTGTTCCTGTGATCAATGCGCTGTCAGACTTTGAACATCCCTGCCAGGCGCTGGCGGATTTTATGACGCTCGAGGAGCACTTTGGCTCTGCGCGCGGATTGAACTTCACCTACGTCGGTGATGGCAACAACGTTTGTCACTCACTGATGCTGACCGGCGCGCAGCTCGGCGCCAACGTTACGATTGCGACCCCGCGGGGCTACTCGCCGGATATCGAAATCGTCATGCTGGCCCGGGAAAAGGCCGCTGCAAACGGCTGCGAAGTGCGCCTCACCCAGGACCCCCTTGCCGGAGCCGAAGGTGCCGATGCAATCTACACCGATGTCTGCGTAAGCATGGGCTTTGAACATGAATCAACCAAGCGCGCGCCGATCTTCCGGCCCTTCCAGGTCAACGAAGCGTTGATGGCGCGGGCCGCTCGCCACGCAGTTTTCATGCACTGCCTTCCGGCCCGACGCAATGCAGAGGTCACAGATGCGGTGCTTGACGGGCCGCAGTCGATTGTCTTTGACCAGGCTGAGAATCGCATGCACGCGCAGAAGGCGCTGTTGCTCCTGTTGCTCGGTGGGCTCTCGAATACCGCCAGCTTCACTGGACTCGTCTAAATATTGCTATGACGAACTGACTCTTCCGAGTGAGTTTTCACTCGGAAGAAATGGAAGATCAGGAATCTGAAAGTTGCAGATGTCGAACGAAAAACAAACCGCAAAGATGTGGTCGGGGCGCTTTCGCGAACCCCTCGACACAGAATTTGAATCCTGGCAGCGCTCCATCGTCTTTGACTGGCAGCTCCTTGAAGAGGAAGTCGCAGCCAGCAAGGCCCACGCAGCGGCCATTGCAGCCTCGGGCATTCTTACTACCTCTGAGCTCTCGCAATTGCGCGACGCGCTTGACTCGATCGCCGCAGCTCATCGCTCGGAAGCGGGCAAAGCGCAGGTGCGCGATCACGCTACCGCAGAGGACATTCATCATTACGTTGAACTCGCACTGACGCAGGAGCTCGGCCCGCTTGCGCTCAAGCTGCATACCGGCCGCAGCCGCAATGAGCAGATTGCGACCGACCTGCGCCTCTATACCCGCAGCCAGATCGAGCTGACCGTCAGAGCCCTTGTCGCCTGGGCCGAGGCCCTTGTCGCAAAGGCCAAAGTTGCGGGCGATGCCGTCATGCCCAGCTACACCCATCTGCAGCGGGCCGAGCCTGTCTTGATCGCGCACTGGCTGCTCGCCTACACACAGATGCTGCTGCGCGACATTGGCCGCCTGCAGGATTGCGCTGCTCGTCTGAACTACTGCCCGCTCGGCTCTGGTGCCATTGCCGGGGCAACCCTGAAACTTGACCGCTGGATCGCGGCGCGCGAACTGGGATTCACCGCGCCCACGGCCAATAGCATGGATGCAACCAGCGACCGCGACTTCATTCTGGAGTATCTTCAGGCGCTGACGTTTGTCGGACTGCACGCCAGCCGGTTCGCCGAGGAGATTACGCTCTTCGCGACCGCGGAATTTGGCTTTGTGCAGCTTCCGGAGGCCTTTTCCACCGGCTCAAGCGCCATGCCGCAGAAGAAAAATCCCGACCTGACCGAACTGGTCCGCGCCAAAGTGGGCCGGATTCATGGAGCGGCCGCGGCTGTCACCCTGCTGCTCAAGGGCCTGCCCTTGGCTTACAATAAAGACATGCAGGAAACCCAGGAGCCTCTGTTTGCTGTCCGTGGGACAGCCCAGATGCTGGGACTTCTGGCTCGCTTCACCGCTGCGTTGGAATTCAGCGCAGACCGGATGCACGAGGCGGCCGAGTCTGGTTTTCTCAATGCGATGGCGGCGGCCACCTATCTGGTGCACAAGGGAGTTCCCTTCCGCAAAGCGCATGAAAAAATTGGAAACGCGGTACGTTTTGCCATGGATAAAAAAGTCGAGTTGGGCGCTCTGTCGCTCGACGAGTTGCGCCAGTTCGGCGAAGAGTTTGGCGCTGACTTCTACGCGGCTGTATCGCTCGAGGCCACTCTGGATTGCCACGACGTCATCGGCGGCACCGCGCGACATCAGGTGAGCGGAGCGTTGGTCGCTGCTGAAGATCAGATCCGCGCAATCAAACGAAATTTGGCTCTGAAGAGCACGCAGGAGGCAGTCCATGCTGGTGCGTAAGGCGCGCCTTCAAGACGCCTCAGACGTCTTCGAATTGGTGAATAGTCTCAGTGGCGACGGCACATTGCTCAAGCGGCAATTTGCGGAAATCTGCGAAAACATCCGCGACTTCACCGTTGCCGTATCCGACACAGGGGTATTTCTCGGTTGCGGGGCGCTGCATCTTTACGGGCCGCATCTCGCCGAGGTGCGCTCGATCGTGATGAGCCCTGGAGCCAAGGGCAAGGGCGCCGGCGGACGCGTCCTGAAAGCTCTCATCGAAGAGGCTGAAGATCACGGCATCCAGTCGGTATGCCTCTTCACCCGCATCCCCGACTTCTTCTTCAAGTATGGCTTTCGAACTGTCGAAGACAAGGCCGACCTGCCCGACAAGGTTTTCAAAGATTGCCAGAGCTGCCCTCGCCTGCATCGCTGCGACGAAATCGCCATGGTGCGCGGAAAGCTGCCCAAAATGTCGATTCTCGGCCAGAAACAGGACGCGCGGGAACTGGTGCGGCTCGGATAGGGCGCTTAACTTCGGAGTCCTGCCACCAAAGCCTGCCACTCGTCCGCCAGTTGGGCGCGGCAAAATTGGCGACCTGCGCGACGGTACCAATAGTCTGCGTTCCAGTGCTCCCCCTCCTTGCGATGCAAATATGCGTGGACAGCCATCCCTTCCGGCGTCTCCAACTCATCTACAAGGGCATGCGCGCGGGACCACTCGCCCTTTGCATCCCACCAGAGCGCTTCAACGGGGGCGGAGAGTGCTGCCGGTGGGGCGTCCCTGTCAAGACTCGCGTGAAAGGCTGTGATATCCATAAACGTCCATCCTTGCCGCATTTTAGTGCAATTAACATCACGCCGCGCCAAAACAAATGTGACGGATGACCTTCAGTTGGGCCGTGCAATTGTGACATACAAGTTGTAAGCACGAGTACACATGAGAGAGTGAGCCCAGCCGGAGGAGGGGGATATTCTATTGTCGGTTTTTAACGATAGAGTTGAAGAGCAGCGTGCGTTGCAATGCAGACCTAAATGGTCGTATACTGAAGTCCGACCGAACTGGTCGCAATTCTCCGTTTCTTCCTCGAATTGGGAGACCCGGCTGTTGAAATTTCTGGAGTTTGGCGGTTGCGTGTGCTGAGCGATCTTGAAGTAGGGGAAACCGGAGTGCTGGTGGCGTTGGACTTGCCGCCGGGCGTGCAGAATCACCTCATGTATATGGGCTTTGTGCCCGATGCGCGGGTGAAAGCTGTTCATCGCGCTCCTGCAGGCGACCCTACCGTGTACTCAGTCGATGGAATGGAGATTGCGCTGCGTCGCGAAACCGCTCAGTCCATTCGCATGCAGGAGAACCAATCAGGGGCGGCAGAATGAGCGAGTGCTGCGCTCAACCGGTTTTGGAGCTTCCAGCACGACCCTCCGGTTCAAAAGCCGGCGAGAGCCTGCACACCGTTGCGCTGATCGGCCCTCCCAACTCAGGAAAATCGACCCTGTTTAATCGGCTCACCGGCCTGCGCCAAAAAGTGGCCAACTATCCAGGCGTCACGGTCGAACAGCGTATGGGTCTCATGGCGGGCATTGGCCGAAACGACCTGGTCTTGATCGATCTGCCTGGCATCTATTCGCTTGACCCATATTCTGAAGATGCTCGGGTTTCGATCGACGTGCTCGAGGGCCATATGCCCGGCACTCCCAAGCCGGACGCTGTTCTGCTGGTGCTCGACTCGCTCCATCTGACTCGCCAGCTCATGCTGGCCGCGCCGGTGTTGCAGATTGGTCTGCCCACCATGGTGCTGCTCAATATGAGCGATCTGATGGAAGCGCGGGGCGGCGAAGTCAATCCGCTACGGCTCGCGCAGGAACTCGGCGCGCCCGTGGCTCTGGTGAGCGCGGCCAAGGGAACTGGTCTCGAAGCAGTCAAGCTCTTTCTCAATCGCCAGGGCAAGAGTCAGGAGGCCGAGCAGTTCACGCTGCCCGTCCTTGGCAACGCCATGAGCACTCACCGATGGGCGGCACAAGTCAGCTCGCGCACAGGCTACAAGGCTCCGCTCTCTGCCCAGGCCACGCGCCGCGTCGACAGTGTCCTGCTGCATCCGGTATGGGGCCCCCTGCTCTTTCTGGCGGTCGTATTCGGTGTTTTTGAAGTGGTCTTCTCTATCGGACAACCGCTCAGTGACGGGCTCGGCGACCTGCTCGCGCATTTTGGAAGCTACGCAACCAATTTCCTCCCTGACGGCTGGCTGCGCTCGCTGGTTCTCGACGGTGCCTGGAAGGGCGTGACATCTGTTCTGGTCTTCCTGCCCCAGATTCTGCTGCTCTTCCTTTTCATTGGCATTCTTGAAGACACGGGCTACCTGGCGCGCGCCGCGCTGATTGCCGACCGCGTCATGCGCGTGATCGGCCTCAACGGCAAGGCCTTCATTCCGCTGCTTTCGGCCTATGCCTGCGCTGTTCCGGCCATCATGGCCACCCGCACCATTGAAAATCGCCGCGACCGCTTCGCCACCATTCTGGTCACGCCGTTCATGACGTGCTCGGCGCGTCTGCCGGTCTACATGCTGCTGATTGCTGCTTTCATTCCCAATATCAGCTTTGCCGGCGGGCTCATTGGCCTCAAGACGATCGTTATGCTGAGCCTTTATCTGTTGGGCTTTCTGGCGGCGCTTGCGACTGCGCGGCTGCTCAAGAGCTCCATTCTCAAGTCCAGTGAAACGCCCTTCATTCTGGAGCTGCCCCAGTACCGCATGCCCACCCTGCGCGGCATTGGCCTGCGCCTGATGGATCGCGCCCGCGTCTTCCTCACCCAGGCCGGAACAGTCATTCTCTCGGTCACACTTGGCCTCTGGGTGCTGGCGCATCTGCCCATCACTTTTGGTGCCGGCGGCATGCGCACGCCAGAGTTGGCTGAAAGCGTGATCGGCCGCCTTGGTCACTTCATCGAGCCGGCCATCGCACCTCTCGGTTTCAACTGGAAGATCGGCATCGGCCTGCTCTCAAGCGTGCTGGCCCGCGAAGTAATGGTCGGCACCATGGGCACCCTCTACGGCGCAGACCCTGAAACCCAGTCCCTGAGCCTGCACACCGCGCTCCACCATGATCTGCCGCTTGGCGGAGCAGTTGCGCTGATGGTCTTCTTTGCATTCGCCATGCAATGCACATCGACAATCGCGGTCGTTCGCCGCGAAACCAATAGCTGGAAGTGGCCGCTCCTGCAGTTCGTCTACATGCTGGTGCTGGCTTACGGCGCGGCATTCTTTACGAACTGGGCGGTCACAGCGATCTGGGGCTAGGCAGCCTGCAACAGGCAATTTGAGGCGGATTCTCCGCATAGAGAATCCGCCTCACGCATTTCCGGAGATGCGTTCCCTTCTATTCGAATTTGTAAACCGTCGCCTTTTCAATCTGAGTGGCAAACTGGTCTACGCGCCAGGAGTTGCCCTGGTCGTTCTCATCTCCGTTGAGGCGGCGGCCTGCAACCCACTGCCCATCGACAAATTTCCCTTCATCGACGGTTCCGATTCCCACCTGTGTAGAGCCTCCGTTGGGCAACGAAAAGGACACCTTGAAGCCCGACCCTGCGCCCATGAACTCCGCTGGACCGGTGGCATAGATGAGTCCAAAGCCCTTGTCAGCCGTGTAGCCAAAGACTCCGTCGAGGCTCACATGCGCGATGTATCCGTTGATGGGGAAGTCTACGCTGGGGTGGGCCTTGTCGAGGAGGAAGCCGTGGGCATTGCCTTTAGCCTGAGCCTCGGCAAGTTGCGGCCAGACCTGGGCAATGGTGCGATAGCTGGCGGACAGGTCTGGTGACGGGATGTGAATCCCAAAGACGGTGTTTCCCGCGGCTGAATCCGGCTTGAGGAAGTCGACAGTGAGCGTGCGCTCAATCGCAAACGGCGAAAAGCAGATTGCGGCGTGTTCTCCGACTGCGTAAAAGACATTGGCAGCGCCTGTTGCTCCGCCATTGGTTTCAGGCATGAAAAGCGGGTTGCCGTCGCGATGATAGCGATTGGACCAGCCCACAAAGTCGGGGTGATAGAGATCGGGGGCGTAAATGTCGATTCCGGGGCCATTCGCGGGGGCGGCGGCTCGCCACACGTCGACGACGCGGGGCTGGGGGCCTCCACTCGGGTAGTCGCCCGGCTTGACTCCGTCACCGCCCAGCCAGCAGTTCACAAACATCGGAATGTCATACACCGCTTTGCCTTGCGCGGCAACAGAATGCACGTAGCGCGCGTAATGCCATGCCATGAAAATCTCATCTGCCCGGACGCCCTGGCCAAAAACCTCACTCCAGGTGCCAGACATCTTCTCGCCATTCTGTTCCCAGAGCGTCAGCAGTTCAGGATCGAGGTTGGCCCTGTGAGCCTTGAGGAACTGGGGCAACTCAGCCGGGACGGCCGAAGCGAATGCCTTATCCGCCTCAGGGGAGTGATCGCGCGAGCCGCCCAGGAGGCCAACTTCGTTCTCAACCTGCATCATCAGCACGGTATGTTCAGTGCTATCGACGGCCTTGATGTGCGCCATGAGCGCAGCAAAGGCGCGCGCATCGGCATCGCGGGTGGCGGCTGCCTGGGGGGACAGTACACCGACTTTGACCCCGTTGAGCATCATGCGCGGAAAGCGTTTCGTATCCTGCTTGACCCAAACTGGTGGATAGCTGGACATGCCGTTCTTCCACGAGGCCAGCCATAGAAACACAACGCGCAGATGTTCAGCGCGGGCCTGGGCGAGCAGGCCATCGACCAGCGTGAAATCGTACTTCCCTTCCGTCGGTTCAACGAGTTCCCAACTGAGCGGAGTCACAACCGTATTCAGGCCAGCCGCGGCGAGCTTTGACCAGATCGGCTTGATGTATTCAAGATTGGACGAGGTCGAGTTGCTGAGTTCGCCGGAAAGCATCACAAACGGCTTGCCATCAACGATGAGCTGGGTTATGGCACCGCGCTTTTCGAGATGTGGTGCAACTGATCCTTGAGCCGTAACCTGCTGAACCAGGGATGTGGCCAGAATTGCAATCGGAAGTAGAAAAGTCAGCTTGCGCATGATTGATACCTGCCTGAATTCAAGATGTTTTGGTTTGAGACAGCGCTGGCGTCCGCTCTGAATCACGGAAAACGTTACCATACAGAGCGCACAGAGAGTCCACATCAAAACGTTCTGGCTCATCCTGTGAGAAACTGGAGAGGAACGATTTCTCCAGGGCGGCCACATTTTTGTGCGCTCCCCCCGCGATGCAATCCAAATCCAACAGGCTGTCTCTTCCGTCCGCCAAACTGGCGTCAAGGTGCAGTCTGCGTTAAGGAACAAAGAAGCAAATGATCAGTGTCAGCAATGTAACGATGCGCTACG
Source organism: uncultured Acidobacteriota bacterium (assembly GCA_903832055.1). GTDB lineage: Bacteria > Acidobacteriota > Terriglobia > Terriglobales > Acidobacteriaceae > Acidicapsa. Next base: position 75,872 of record CAILAC010000003.1, read on the forward strand.
GCTCCAAAGTTCTCTTTGAAGATGTCAGCGTGACCTTCACGCCCGGACGCCGTTACGGCCTCACCGGCCCGAATGGCGCAGGCAAGTCCACCTTCATGAAGATCCTGACCGGTGAGCTCGAGCCGCAAAAGGGTTCGGTCGTTCGCCCGCGCAAGCTCGGCATCCTCCGCCAGGACCAGTTCGCCTTCGATGCCTACCGCGTGATTGACACTGTCATCATGGGCAATGGCCCCCTGTGGAAAGCCCTTGAAGAGCGCGACCGCATCTATGAAAAGGCCGAGCTGACCGACGAAGACGGCATGCGCCTGGGCGAACTCGAAGGCATTGTCGGCGATGAAGACGGATATACAGCTGAGAGCGATGCCGCAGTGCTGCTCCAGGGACTGGACATTCCTGACGAATTGCATGAGCGCAAGATGAGCGAACTGCAGGGAGGCCAGAAGGTGCGGGTTCTGCTGGCCCAGGCCCTCTTTGGCAAGCCCCAGGCCCTGATGCTCGACGAGCCTACGAACCATCTCGATCTCGAATCCATTCACTGGCTTCGCGAATTTCTCAATGGTTTCCAGGGCACGGTGATCACCATCTCCCACGACCGCCATTTCCTCAACGGCGTCACCACCCACACCGCCGACATCGATTATCAGACCATCATCACCTACACTGGCGGCTACGACGACATGGTCGTCGCCAAAACGCAGATTCGCTCGCAGCTTGAATCGCAGAATGAGCAGCGCGAAAAGAAGGTTGCCCAGCTCAACGAATTCATTGCCCGCTTTGCCGCCGGTACCCGTTCGACCCAGGTCACCAGCCGCAAGAAGGAAGTGGAACGGCTGCAGTCCGCCGAGCTTTCGCGGTCAAACATTCAGCGGCCGTTTATCAAATTTGACCAGATCCGCCCCAGCGGCAAGCACACGCTGGAATTCGAAGGCATCGCCAAGTCCTACGGCGATCAGGTGGTCATCAAGGGATTCAGCGGCTCTGTCATGCGCGGCGAAAAAGTCTGCCTCATGGGCCGCAACGGCGTGGGCAAGACGACCATGCTCAAGTCGATTCTCGCCGGTGTTCCCGGTGAGGCCGACAAGGAATTTACCCTCGACGCAGGAACCGTCAAATGGGGTCACGAAGCGCAGATCGGCTACTTTCCCCAGGACGTTTCCGGCATCATCCAACCGGGCATGACCGTCTCTGACTGGCTGCACCAGTGGGATCCGCGCGTCACCCGAGAAGAAATTCGCGGCCTGCTCGGCCAGATGCTCTTCAGCGGCGAAGAAGGCCTCAAGCCAACAAAGGCCCTCTCTGGCGGCGAAACTGCCCGTTTGCTTTTCTGCCGCCTCATGCTGCTGAAGCCCAACATCCTGATTCTTGACGAACCGACCAACCATCTCGATCTGGAATCGATCAATGCCCTCAACATCGCTCTCCAGCGCTACGAGGGCACTGTCTTTCTGGTCACCCACGATCAGGACCTGCTCGAAGAAGTCGGTACCCGTCTCTGGAACTTTGAGCATGGCAATCTCGAAGATCACAAGGGCCCGTACGAAGAATGGCTGGACAAGAAGTAACGCAGCAGTATTCACCCAACACAAATGGCCGCCGCGATTACCTGCGACGGCCATTTCTTTGTTCGATGCAGCGGCAATTCAATGCAAACAGTTAAAGGACAGCGACTGGCAGGCATCGACTCGGCTATCAAGGCAAGCGAGTCAACTGCATCGGCGATGTCACAAGTGCCATACCGTAGCTGATTTGCCCGCTTCGAGATGAATTGACATTTGCCCAACCTCATCTCCGGCTCGCGAGCCTGTGTTGGGAACCATTAGCGAGACGCAGGGCATTGCTTTGGTGCCAGACTTTTCAGGATTGACAGTTTTCTCTCGCGCTTAGATGCGGAAGTGATCAGGACGCCAATTTTGAATTCGCTCCTTGATCTGCTTCCGGTCAAGATGCTTTTCCAGCGTCATCTCTACCAAAGACGGTATCTCTTCATCAGAAGCAAACCGCAAGCCGATCAGTTGGTCCTCATTCAGCTCCGAGATGCGTTTGCGCAGTTCGTCCGGCAGCAGAGCTTCCAGGCGCAAACGCTCTTCCAGACGAATGATGCGATCTTGAATCTTGAGCGGATAGGCCCGCAGTTTAAAGAACAGGATGAACAGCGATGCCGAAAGCACCACCACCCACAACCCAAGCAGCAACTGGGTGTGCAGGCTCATCACGACAAAGACGATGCCCGCAACGAGGTTGAAAAGAAGGGCTGCAAATCCTACAAAGTGAAATGCTGGGTCAATGCTGGCGTGGCTTCTGAAGCTCTGTGGCTTGATTGAACTCATGGCGTGCTTATCCCTGTTCCTGCGACGTGTTTGAGGGTGAGTTGGCCGCGGAGAATTCCGCAAACATGCTTCCACATGCGATTTGTTTACCGGATTGTCGATCAGTTCCGGGCTGCGCACATGGTCAACTGGATTCTCATTCTGCGGGGTGCTGTGTGTCAATCATCCAGTGGCTCGCGGCGCAGCGGTCGCGCTCCCCCCCATCATCCTCAGCCAGATATCCATTTGCATGCGAAAAGCCGCCGGCGCGTGTTAACGTTCTCTTTTCCGGTATCCATGTTCTTCCGCAGGTCGAAGTCCAGCAGTTGTGCCCGATCAGAATCGTTGCAAACCACCCAAGTCCGCTTTGAGGTTATTCAAATGCCGCGTGTTTCCCTTTTGCTTTGTTGTCTGGTTGGCCTCGTCGCATTTGCGGGGGCTGACTCCGCTGAGGCCGATGTGTCGCTGCCCAAGGTGCTGGCCAGCCACATGGTCGTCCAGCGCGATCTGCCGGTCCATGTGTGGGGCTCGGCAACCCCGGCTGAGGCAGTCTCGGTCAGCTTTCGCGGCGAAACAAGGGAAACCAAAACCAATGATTTGGGCCAGTGGAGTGTGTATCTGACCCCAGGCAGCGCCGGTGGCCCCTTCACCCTGACCGTCAAGGGCGCCAATACGCTCACTCTTGAGGACGTTCTCGTCGGCGATGTCTGGATCGCCGGAGGCCAATCCAATATGGAATTCGAGATGCGCAAGGCTTCAACCGCCGCTGCCGACCTGCCCAAGGCTGCCAACCCGCGCATCCGGCTCATGATCGTCGACAAGGCTTTCTCAGACTACCCCCGCACGGACTTGACCGGCTCGTCATGGACCGCCTCGACGCCGGAATCCGCCAAGGAATTCTCTGCCGTTGCATGGTACTTTGCCCGCGAAATAGAACAGCGCGAACACGTACCCGTCGGCGTCATTGACTCCACCTGGGGCGGCACCGTAGCTGAAGCCTGGACCCGCCTCTCTGCCCTCGGCGAAGACGCCGCTCTTGCGCCCGTCTTCTCTGCCCGTGGACACATGACTGACCGCGAAGCAACCGCTCAGCTGGAAGATAAAGTCCGTGCAAATCTCATCAACGAGGCGCGCGCCCAGGGCAAGCCCGAACCGCAGTTTCCCTGGCATCCATCGCTTGTGATGTGGGGCCCCTCCATGCTCTACAACGCCATGATCGCGCCTCTCACGCCCTTCCCCATCCGAGGAGTCATCTGGTATCAGGGCGAAAGCAACAGCGCGCTCGAGCGTAATCCCCTCTATGAGCGCATCTTCCGCACCCTCATTGAAGACTGGCGTCGTCAATGGCAGATCGGTGACTTCCCTTTCCTGTACGTTCAGCTGGCAAACTTCAAATCCGGCCCAGCCGAGGAGTATCACCAGATCCGCGAAGCCCAGCGCCGCACCCTCGCTCTCCGCAATACTGCCATGGCCGTCACCATCGACATTGGCAACCCCAACGACGTCCACCCGACCGACAAGCTCACCGTTGGCCAGCGCCTCTCCCTCGCTGCACGGGCCATCACCTATGGAGAAGTGATCGAATACTCGGGCCCGCTTTTCCGCCAGGTAACGCCTGAAGGCAACCAACTCCGCGTCTGGTTTGACCACGCCTCCGGGTTGCAGGCCAAGGGCGGCGACCTTACGGGCTTTGAAGTCGCCGGCATGGATGGCCAATTTGCCCCGGCACAGGCCACCATCGACGGAAACACGATCGTGCTCACCAGCGCCACCGTTCCCGCGCCCGTCTCCGCACGCTACGGCTGGGCCAACAGCCCAGAGTGCCATCTCTACAACACAGCGGGATTACCCGCCTCGCCCTTCACCTCGATGAAGTAGCAGGAGACTGCCGTTAATACGAAACGCAGGCCAGCGGCGCTCTGGACAAATTGGCAGGCCAGCGTGAGATTGGCTTTGCTTCAAAAGCGATGTTAAAATCGTAAAGTAATCGACCAGCAGCACAACGGAGAGTTGGCAGAGCCCGGTTGAATGCACCTGACTCGAAATCAGACGTAGTCGAAAGGCTACCGGGGGTTCGAATCCCTCACTCTCCGCCA
>CAILAC010000004.1 GCA_903832055.1 uncultured Acidobacteriota bacterium
CCAACTGGCAAAATTTCAAACGTGGTTCAGATATCCGACGCGCTATTATGGCGCCGGCTGGCTTCCTGTTAGCGCCGATCGACCTTTCGCAGATTGAATGCCGCATCCTCAACTATTTAGCAGGGCAAGAAGATGTCATCGAAAAATTCAGAAAAGGCGAAGACCCATACATCGGCATCGCCTCGCAGGCCTACGGGTTCCCGGTTACGAAAGCCCACACCAAAGAGCGAGGCACCGGCAAGCAGCTCGAACTTAGTTGCGGATACCAAGCAGGCGCCGCCACGATACAAAACACAGCTCGCCTTGGAATATATGGGCCACCTGTTGTCATCGATATGGAAACCGCTACTCGTTGGCGCGACATCTACCGATCAACGCACCCGCAAGTCGTCGAATACTGGAAAACCGCCGGCCGAATGATCTCGCGCATCGCTGGTGGCGAACCAACCCAATGGGGGCCGATGCTGATCAAGGACCACAAAATTTATGGTCCCGGCGGCACCATGCTGCATTACGAGACGCTGAATTTCTACAAGCCAGAAGCCGACGACGAAGTGCAGGAGTTCGAGCGCGACGGATACTGGCGCTACCAAACCCGCAATGGCTGGACCAAACTTTACAGTGGAAAACTCGTCGAGAATGTGGTGCAGTGGCTGGCTCGAATTGTCATGTCGCAGGCGATGCTGCGAATCATGGCGCTCGGCTACCGGGTTGTGAACACGACGCATGACGAGCTGCTGGTACTGATCCCTAAGGATGGCCGCGAGCAGGAGCATTTGCGGATTTGCGAGGCCGAAATGAAGCGCACACCAACATGGCTCCCCGGCATTCCACTTGACTGCGAGGGCTCGCTTGGCGAACGCTACTCGAAATAAAGAATTTCGATATGTCCGGCACGAGCGCGTGCAGGACTACTTAAATTGCGGATGGCACATCGCGACCGTTGACATCGGCCACCATTCGTATTTTAGTGTACTACTGACATGGCTATGTGACTGCAACCCCGTGGAGCCTCAAAATGACCGACGTGCCGCACCCGTTCGCCCCGTTCTCCCCCTCGCCGCCGATCGCGCCCGAGCAGCCGAAGACTGAGAAGGAGAAGAAGCCGCGCAAGGCGAAAGAGCCAGTAGTGGAGCCGGAAAAGATTCATGCGATGACGCCGCAAGCGGTTGCCCCCAAGGCTCGCAAGCCCCGCGGCCCGAACAAGGCCAAAGTCGGCCTCAAGGGCCATTCCCCCAAGTTCGATCTTCAGACCACGCTCGCCGCGGCGCAGCTTTTGAACGAGAGCGACTTTCCGATGTTCGAGAAGCTGGTCGTCATGCTCGACGAGGCCGGCAAGCCGCAGCGGGATCGCGTCATGTCGGCGCTGGCGAAGGTCTTTGCGTGAGCACCGACACGACCATCCCGCCTTTCCTTGATCGCCGACCGTTCGTCGGCACCTATACGATTCTCAGTTCATACAAGAACTGCGGACACCAAATGTTTCGGAGGTACGTAGCTAAAGACCAACCCTACGTCGAAACACCCGAAATGAAATTCGGCAATGAGGTCCACTCGGCATTCGAGTATCGCGTCGGCTCG
>CAILAC010000005.1 GCA_903832055.1 uncultured Acidobacteriota bacterium
CCGCCGTCGCCGTAGCCGTAGCCGTTGCCGTCGCCGTTGCCGTAGCCGTAGCCGTTGCCGTCGCCGTAGCCGTTGCCGTAGCCGTCGCCGTAGCCGTTGCCGTAGCCGTTGCCGTAGCCGTAGCCGTTGCCGTCGCCGTTGCCGTAGCCGTAGCCGTTGCCGTCGCCGTAGCCGTTGCCGTAGCCGTCGCCGTAGCCGTTGCCGTAGCCGTTGCCGTAGCCGTTGCCGTAGCCGTAGCCGTTGCCGTCGCCGTAGCCGTTGCCGTTGCCGTCGCCGTAGCCGTTGCCGTAGCCGTCGCCGTTGCCGTAGCCGTAGCCGTTCAAAGCCCCGGCACTAAGGACGTAATGGGCGTCTTCTTCGGGGACCAGCTTTAGCACAGCAGAAACAGGCATCGCAGCAGCGAACCTGCTCGGCGCTTTGGCAACGATGCGCATTACGCCATCGTAGCAGGCACCTGCACGGATCACGTCATCAACGGTGATGATCGGATCGCTATCCATGAGCTTACGCCTTCTCCCACTTCGCCCACGCTTCGGGCGAGATATCGAAGACGCCGGTGATGGCATGCAGCATAGGAATGTCAGCCTGCGCGCTGATTTTGCTGCTGCTGGTCGGGCCGGTCTGGCACAGCTCCATCAGGCCTTTGGTTGTGCCCCAATAGATGGCCATTTTGGCGGATTTGAGCGGCATCGAACGAGCCATCAAATCCTGATCGGCAGGAATGAGGCCCGCAAAAACGCCGCGGTGTTCAGTAGTGATGATGACGGGCTTGTCGGTCATTTGGTTCTCCGGTTTGTGGTGGCAAGTTCGTTCTTGCTCAATCACCATAGATATGCGATTGGTTAGCTGTCAACTAGCAATCGGTAGGAAAATGATAAGCACAGAAGCGGCAGAGAAAATCACACCAGTGAGGATGCCGGCCGACTTGCGGTCGCGGTTTGATGCGCAACGGGCTAAGGACAAAAGGGGGGTCCACGATGAAATCCTCGTGTTGATAGACGAGGCGCTAAAGGCGCGGGAGAAGCGCAAATGAACGAAACCTACTACTGTAGCTTCTGCGGCAAGAGCCAGCATGAGACGAGCATCTTGATCGCTGGTCCCCTTGTTTTCATTTGCGACGAATGCGTCGAACTATGCCGCGATATCGTCGGGGCCAAGCGGCAGAAGCATCCTGTGACGCTTGAATTGCCACTCAAGACGGATGTTGAACGCAAGGTTGAGGAATTGGCCAAATGACCCCCATCCCGGATGCTGTGGTCATCGCAGCGATTGAACTAGTTCTAAAGCCCCTAGGAACGTCGCTACGACACTACGAGGTTCGCCATAAGACTGCGGCACTTGAGGCTATGCGCGGCTTGCTGATGGCTGAACGTGAGCGCGCTGCGTCCATTACCGACGCTGCCAATGCGCACTATGCCCGCGAGCAGGCTTCTGCCAAGGCGAAGAAATCTCGCATCGAGGCCCATGACTTCGAGAGCATGCGGTTCGCCACCGCTGGCCTCGGTGACGCTATTCGCAAGGGAGCCGTATAAATGGCAGACATCGGGCGCAACTCAGGTTCCATCGCCGCCGACGAGCTTCGTGCTTTCATCGAGCGCGTGGAGCGGATGGAGTTGGAGAAGAAAGCGATCTCCGATGACATCACCGAAATATATCGCGAGGCCAAGGCCACTGGCTTCGATGTCAAAGTGCTGCGCCAGATCATCCGCATGCGCAAGCAGGATCACAGCGAGCGCATGGAGCAAGAGGCCCTGCTCGGCGTCTACATGGCCGCGCTGGGGATGCTGCCTCTATTCGAAGGGGCTGACGATGGCGCCGATGTCACGGTCGTTGATGAATTCGACCTCGACGGCAATCATCTGACCGTGACAGTCGATAAGCGGATTGCGGAAATTCTCGGCCGTGACACCCCAAATGCGTAGCGCGATCAAACAGAGAAGGAGGTATCGAAGTGAGTGTGATCCCAAGTTGGTGTCGTGTGGGGGCGAAGTGCGTATATGTTGGGGATTCGAAGTGGGAGCCGTTTTGGCTGAAGTCTTTTCCCGTCCCTGCTCGCGGAGAGATTGTCACAATTAACTGGATCGGGAAGACTCAATTCTTATGGTTTAGGGACGCGTGCGCAGCCCTTGACGGTTATAACTCTGACGGCATCGCGTTTACCGTCACGTCCCTCCGCCCTCTCATCAGCAAATCCGATGAAGACGATATCGCCATGTTCCTTTCTCTCCTGCGCCCTGCCGATGCGCTGGATTTGGCCGAATCGATGCTGGAAACTTCATGGGAGAATGGGCGATGAAGGGAGTATCTGGCGCGCTCACGTTCGTAGGATTTTGCATCCTGGCGCTGGCCTTCAATGTAGCAATGGTCATTCCTGCCGTGCGCATGATTGCCGACGCGATCAGCCTTAGCGGGGGCCTTATTGCGGCGGAGGCGTCGATCGCAAATGATGATCATTGAAAGTCCGCACACCCCGCCCTCGCAAAACATGTGTTACCGCAACGTGGTCGGTAAGGGCCGCGCCAAGACGCAAAGATACCGCGACTGGCTAGTTGCCTTCGGATACGATCTTAACCTCTTCATGCGCGGCCAGCAGCCCATCAAGGGGCCTTACACCATGGTTGTGACGATTGACCGCCGCACCAGGCACAAGTTGTCGGATGCAAGCAATCGCCTGAAGGTTCTGGAGGACGCGATTGTTGCCCATGGAATTGTGCAGGATGATCGGTTCGCCGAACTCGTAAGCATTGGCTGGGGAGATACCGAAAAGGGCGGCGTGCGCGTCGAGATCGAGGCCTTTGATCCCGCTGCGAACGTCCGGATTATCCGTGGCTCAGGAGATGTCTACGCGGATTTAGGCGTGTCTCGCCCAACCGAAAAGGAGCTTGCGGAGCTTCGCCGCAAGTTTGGGGTAGAGTAATTGACCCGCCCAACCGCCCATGATCGCGGCATCCAGATCCATCACCCGATGTTCAACTTCGTGTGGCACCTGAACGATGTCTGGAAGGTAGAGGGGTTAGCCCGCGAGGGCAAGTCGCTCGATGAGATCGCGTTCAGCGTCGACCGAACCACGTTCGAGGTGATGGAGCTTTGCAGGCGCAATGGCTTCCACCTTCGGGAGCGCTTCGGGCACTAGCGACCTGTTCTCCTGCGGCCTTATGTTGCCATGCTTGGCCGGCAGCCTTACCGGGTATTCGTCTGCCAGTTACTTAATTACCCTGCTTAAGCTTCACAGGGCTTGGGAGTGCTAGTCCCGTACTACTGCTGATTAGTATCGGCGGAGTGGGATCATTACCACCACCCAATTCTGATCCTCTACCCGTTCCCAGTAAGAGCGCCGATCTCGTTGCTGTCGCGTTAGCGCCAGCGAATTTGTTAGGGCTGGTATTTGGCTGGCTTAGGCGCTTCGCGCATCCGTGTTGCGGTATAGCCTGCCTACTGACCAGTTAGGGCTCCCTGAGCATCTAGGGGACTGTCTCCCCACTCTGCTCTACCCGCTGCGAGAATCCTCAAGGCCTCGGTCGCAGCACTGTACCACTCGTTTGGGCCATCGCCCGAATTTGGTTGCGGGAGTAGGATTCGAACCTACGACCTTCAGGTTATGAGCCTGACGAGCTACCGGGCTGCTCCACCCCACACACCGTAGATGCCACGAAGGCGTTTGACGTTCAAGGGGGGATGGAGTTACCGGCCTCGCACCGGTGCGGGATGCATTCAAAGCGCGTCCTACGCTTCCGAAAGCCTCTTGCGCGCCCCATCGAGTGAGGCTAGCTTGATGACTTGTTGAGACGCGGCCTTGGCGGGCCCTGATCTCATCGAACTACCCGGTTCCAGCGGGCAGATCGGATAACCCGCAAAACCTATGCGGGCCTCACCCGAAATGCAACCCGTATGCGCCGGTTCCTTTTGCGGAAACGGGCGCTGCAACGCGTCTGCCAGCATGATCCGCAGGCGTGGGGTTAGATCATCCTCCGATGCCGCTGGAAACTGAGGACCGGGACACCGAGAGGTGCCTGTGGGGCTCTGGGCACTCTCGTCCGAAGTTTCCAAGCAGACCCTCTCTGCCTTCATGGATTACTGTCCGTGGGGGTAGGGGGGTCTATGGGGATAAGCACCGCTGAACCGAGTTTCCAAGGGCTTTAAGGAAGAGGTTAAGAACAAGATGTTCGACAAGATTTTGCTCACAACTCCACGCGCGAGCGAGCACCACACGCATGTAACTATGGTGGACCCATCGGTCGAGAAGGGCGCCCGGTTCCTGAATGATGTGCAGCGAGAAGCGGAGAAGCGCATTCTCAATGTGCTGGTGCAGGAAGTTCCAGCCATCAGCGCCAAGCTCGTGCATTACGACGTCGAGACCAATCTCGCCGAAGGGAAGACGATGCATTTCGTGGCTTTCACGATCAACGGCCACGAGCACAAGGTGCGACTGACCGGCCCGGATGGGCAAAGGGCGCAGGAAGCCTTGAACGCTGTCTCAGAGCGTCTGACCGAAGAAATTCTGCGTCAGATGAGCCCGACGACACTCAAAGCATTGAGATTTTGAACCGCGCGCGAGCGCCACAAGGAGAGAACGACTATGTTCGTGATTTTTGATTTAGACGGCACGCTGGCGCTGAATGAGCACCGGCGGCACTTCGTGGATAGGGGCCCAGCACGCTTCGGAGAAGCTCTCCCAATCCTTTTCGCCGCCGATTTATACAATTGGCCGGTAGTGCGTTTGTTGCAGGACTTGAGCATGCATCACGAGGTGGAAATATGGTCAGGTCGCTCCGATAAGGTTGAAGCGAAGACTCGCAAATGGCTCGCCGAAGCAGGCATTGACCACATCAAACGTCGGCACCGACCTGATGGTGATCATACTAGCGACGTCGAGTTGAAGCGAGGGTGGCTCAAGGAAAGCAGCCGATGCCCAGATATTGTATTCGATGATCGAGATTCCGTGGTGGCCATGTGGCGCGCCGAGGGGATCGTCTGCTGCCAAGTTGCCCCAGGTTCGTTCTGATGGGCGGATCACCGTCGATCTTCTCCGCTCTCGATGAGCTCCGTTTCGTCCTAGACGATGAACATGCCGCTGCGGTGCTGGAGTTCCGCAAGGTAACCAAGAAAGCCCCGCTCACCGCGTTCGGGGCCAAACTCCTCGCCAAGCAACTGGCGCAGTGGCCCGATCCTAACGAGGCGGCCGAGATTATGATAACCGCGTGCTGGCAGGGATTTAAGCCAGAGTGGGTGAAACAGCCCCAGCAACGCAACGGCGCGACCACAAGCAGCATTGCTGCAGCCAAGGAAGACCTTCGCAGGAGGATTGCAGATGAGCATGGAATCATTGGCCAAGGAGACAGCGATCCTCGAAATGCTGGAACGCTTCTTGGTTGGTCGCCAGTCCGACATTAACACGCTGATGAGCGGCTTCCTCGGTGTCGCCGAGGAGCACTCGCTCGCGGCTGTGACCGAGGCTTGCTACCAATACCGCGAGGGCTTGGTGCCGGGCCAGAACCTCAACTACTATCCGAACCTCGTGCAGTTTGCCGCGGAGTGCCGGCGCCATGCTGGTCGAGCGCCGATCGATCCCACGGACAACCGGGATATGCGCCAACTCGTCATCTACCCGCAAGGCGGCAAGCCGCCGCCAGGCACGCGGCCGGCCGGCATGCTGTCGATCGACTTCGGCCACGGCAAGATCGACTTGAGCCGGATGACGCACGAGCAGCAGGAAGAGGTTCTGCGCTCCAAGGGGCGCAACCGGCTGGCCGGGCCTGCGGGCAAGGTGCCTGCGCTCAAAACTCAGAGGATGTGATGGGCGACTTTGACGACTGGCCGGACGCAACCATCACCCGAGCGCGGCGGAGCGCGTTCGTTGCCAGCCAGCTTGCGCGCATGGACGTGACAGGCGACCCGCTGGCACAAACCCCCGACGAGGCGGTGCTGGCCTCCAGACGACAGTCTGACGATGAATTCTGGCGCGAGCACGAAGATCGGCCCATGACCGACCGGCTGCGTCTCGGCTCTCGCGACAAACGAATCCACCCCGGCGATGAGCCGAGGTGGGAAGTGGGAGATGAATTTGGCAGAGACGATTGATCAGGTTTCGGAGAAACTGATGATGTCCGCGTGGACCGGACGTTTGGCCTGCTGCGATACCCGCAACTGAATGTTGGTGGTGCGGAGTATCTCTCGGGCCTGAGACGCGATGGCATCGCCCTGCCCCGGCTCCATCTTACCGTCTTTGATGGCGTTCAAGGTCTCCCAAAGAGCCGTCTTCAAAGTCTTCGCGGTTAAGTCGTTCATAGGCACGCTTCCTCTTCTGGTTTTTGCTCAAGGTTCCGTTGGCGAGACGGATTTCATAGTCGCCCCCGGCAAGCTCTAAGGCTTTATCCCGGATTTGGTTGACGAGAATGGCGCATTCCCAAAGCTCGCCGTAGTCCTTTTTGGCGCGGTACACTTTGTCGTATTCACGCTTCGACGCCCGATATTCTGGGGTCCGGCAATATTCCAGGTGCTGCTGCTTGGAGGCCTGTCGATAAGCTTTTTCCTTGGCCCGGTCGTGGTGAAGGCGATAATGCTCAGCCTTCCGGGCTTTGATCTCCGCCTCCAGTTTTGCTCGGTAGCCCTTATCGTAGATGGCCTTCTCGGATTTGCGCTGAAGTTCCGTCTTGCCCTTTCTGCGTGCGAGACCGGCGCATGTCCGATTGCAATAGAGCGGAAGGTTGTTGGCGCGAGCACGATTGACGGTGCGGGCCTCTTTGCTCGAAATGTTACTGCAAAAGGCGCAAACAACAGGGACTTTCACTCGTGTTTACCTCTGGTTGTCGGGAACTGATCGCCCCGGTAGCGCCGGCCGCAAAAGGGTCGGCGATGCGAGGAGGTCAGGCGGCGAGCATCAGTCGAGCAAGCTCAATTGCGCCGGTGGCGCCGCGTGCGGCGAGCCGAGCGATAAGAGTGCGGATCGCATACGCTGCTTCCAAGCTGACAACTCCGTTGCCGAGCATGCGAAGTCGGTCCACGCGAGCAGTGTCCAGCCGGGGGGCCAGCCCATCAGCCACTCTACGAAAAGCGGGTTCAAGCTCCGGCGATCTGGCGAGGATGTCTCGCCAACTGGGTATGTCATTGGGACCAGGTGGGAAGAGAGCGCCGCTGACTGGCCGTTCAGCAGCGGCTCGTCGCTCCGGGTGCCCGACCTCGCCATCCGACCGCCCATCACGTCCGCGACTGACGGTGTCGCCCACTTCTCCGCCACCCAGTCCAGCATGTCGTTCCGTAGCTTGCCGTCCGGCCTCAGCATCGCGTTCCCGCCGCCCTTGTGGTCGCGAACGGTCGGCGTCGGCCAGGCCGACGCCGTGGAGAACGTTCGAACCGCATCGTTCAACGTCACCCCGTCGTGGTGATTGCTGTCGGGTTTGGACCGGCCGGACGTTCGATTCCTCGCTCCATTGCTGTCGGTCACTACTGCGGTCGGCCACTGCGACGACGAAGACGCGCTCGCGCTCGTGGCTCGCGCCGACTTCTGCCGCCGTGAACAGTCCGCCCTCAACCGCGAAGCCCAGCTTGCGTAGGTCTCGCCATACCCGCTCGGCTCCAGCGATTTCATCATCCCCTGCCGAGAGCATGCCGCCGACGTTTTCGATGACGACGAACCACGCGCCGGACTGGACGATGATGCGGCGGGCGTCGGACCAGAGGTCGCGCTCGTCATGCTGCCCGCGCTTCCGTCCGGCCATGCTATGCGGCTGGCACGGGATGCCTCCAATGACGCCATCCACAAGGCCGCGCCATGGTCGGCCGCTGAAGGTGGTGACATCGCTCCACACAGCTGCTTGAGCCATGAGACCTTGCTGCATCGCTGAAACCAGTTGCGCGACGGCGAAAGCTTCCCTCTCCACGAGCACGACTGAGCGAGCACTTGGAATTGCCAACTCGAGGCCGAGGTCAAGTCCGCCGCCTCCGGTGCAGAGGGAGAGGATGTTGAGGTCGGCGGTAGGTAGAGCCATGTCACCCCTGCCACCCTATAGCTGCAATGACAGCCAGAACGCTAAAGGCGGCGAGGGCGAAGGTGAGCGCAAGTTCGGCCGGCGAAAAGCGGTAGTCGGGGATGGGGCGGGTCATTTCGACGCCTCAATATGATCCGCCTGTCGAGCAACTTCTGGGTTACGTTCGGCGCTTCGGTTGGCATAGTGCCAATCAGGGGTCAGTTGATGGTTTATCGAATTGCCGATCAAATTGAACGGGTGTCGAGAGACCGACAGTTTGACGAAAGCCCGCATGCCCGATGCCCAAAAGTCAGCCACACGGTGGATGACGGTCTGGTCGAGACGGAGCAATTGTTTGAGCGGATAGGTGCGTTCATATTGAGGATATAAGCTGGTGAAATTCGTCATTTCGGAAAGCGAATCCGAATGACTTTGTGGGAGAGCTACCAGCGCAGGAGGAGTCCAGAATAGCGTGGGCTCACGATCTGCCCAAATATAATTTAAATCGTCGGTCATGAACCCATCACAGTGCCATCCGGGGCGTTGTGCCGTGTTGTCGGGTGTGGTGAAAACGTTCTTGGCCGTTAGGTAGACAAAGTCTCTGCGCCAACGCTCGCTGCCGCAATCTTCCATGCACGCCTCAATGATCGGCCAGAATTGCTTGAGGTTATCGGGGACGATGACCTCATCCGAATCTGGCAACTTGATCGGGCAGTACAGCCAAAACAGCATCTCTGTCGGGGACAGTTCTAGCAAGCCAACGTCGGCTGGCGCAGTTCCGTAAATCTTCGGTTCACTCATTCTTCGTCTCCTGATCATCTACAGCACCGGCGACACAAGCCGCCGGTCGAGTTGAGGGTCACGTTGACTTGTCGCGTATTTTCTCGATCGCCAAGGCGACCGTATTCGCATCAGTGTAGCGCCCCTCGTCCTCCAGCTTTTGCCAGAGGCGTTCGAGGCGCGCGACGACCTCGTCAGCCGAGAAGGTGGGGCTCACGCCGCCACCCTCCGGTTTTTGTTGATGTACCGATACGCGGTGCTCGCCCATTTCTTCGCATCCTCAACGGTTTCGAAGTTGCCAGTTGACCACGCCTGCGGCTCGTCCTGCACCCATTCGGTCGGCGCGGTCTCGAAGACCCGGACATATTCGCCGGTCTGCTCGTTGCGAGCCCAAGCCTTTACGCCTTCGATTGCATCGCCAACTTTCCAGCAAATACCGGCAGTGATGCCAGCAAACTTGCTGGTGGCGCCGAGCTGGTAGGAAGTGGTGTGGGTCATTTCCGTATCTCCGTTCTGATGACAATAAACATAATGCGAAATTGCCATGCCCGTCAACATAAAAAATAGCGTTGCATAATTTTATCTGACGCTTCATAGTGCGGGTAACGAAGCGACGGAGACGAAAATGGCAGGTAGACCCACAAGCGATGAGAAGGCGGAAATGGTGGGGGTGTATTTCCCGCCAAGCGATTTTGCCGAGCTCGAAAAGCTCGTGAGCAAGGAGGCCCGATCCAAATCGCAGATGGTGTTGCTGATGTTCCGCGAGGCGCTGATGCATCGGAAGCATGTGGTGTCCAAATGAGCACTCCCCGCCTCAGCGATGCTGACTTCCTCACTCAGCTAGCAGAACTAATCGACACCGACGAATACGGCGAGCAGATCGTCATTCGCGACTGGGCTGGATCGCATGAATGCGGTGTTCTCAAAGCGCGCCTGCTGGAAATAGCGGCGAAGCAGAAGGCGGCGAGGGAACATGGGAAAGTATGAGGATTTTCTCGCGGGGAAGAAGATCTCCGACCCGGCGACTGGACTGGCTACCGTTCCCGAGTTGCCGGCCGAGTTGTTCGACTTCCAGCGCGACGTGACGACATGGGCATTGCGTCGGGGCCGCGCTGCCTTGTTCGCAGGCACGGGGCTCGGCAAGAGCTTCATGGAACTGGCGTGGGCGCAGGCGGTCCACAACGAGACCGGCAAGGATATACTGCATCTGGCACCGCTGGCTGTGTCGGCCCAGCTCGAACGAGAAGCGCACAAGTTTGGCATCCCCGCGCGGCAGATCAGGTTTTCGCCAGAAGTCGGCCCGGGCATCAACATCACCAATTATCAGAAGGTCGACCACTTCGACCTGTCGCATTTCGGCGGGGTCATCCTGGATGAAAGCTCGATCCTCAAGAGCGCGGACGGCAAGTATCGCACCAAGCTGATCGATGCGTGCGCGGATATCCCATTCCGCCTGGCTGCGACCGCGACGCCGGCGCCCAACGACTTCATGGAGCTAGGCAACCACGCCGAATTTCTCGGGGTCATGTCCTACACTGACATGCTGGCGACCTTCTTTACCCACGATGGCGGCGACACGCAGAAGTGGCGGCTCAAGGGCCACGCTGAGAACGAGTTCTGGAAGTGGATGGCGTCATGGGCGGTGATGATCCGAAAGCCGTCCGACCTTGGATATGAGGATGGCAAGTACGACCTGCCCCCGTTGATCCAGAAACAGCACATCGTCGCCGCCGACTACGCGCCGAGCATGGACACCGGGCTACTTTTCCCGATGGAGGCAAGAACGATGAGCGAGCGTCTAGGCGCCCGCCGTGACACCGTAGGCGAGAGGGTGGCTATGGCCGCGAGGATCACCCCGACCGATCGTCCTTTCGTCTGGTGGTGCAACCTCAACGCCGAGAGCGAAGGATTGACCAAGGCCATTCGGGGTGCCGTCGAGGTTCGGGGATCTGACGACGAAGCCAGCAAGGAGCGCAAGCTGATCGATTTCAGCGAGGGGCGCATCCGAGTGCTTGTGACCAAGCCCTCGATTTGCGGTTTCGGCATGAACTGGCAGCACTGTGCCGATACTGGGTTCGTTGGTCTCAATGACAGCTTCGAGCAGGTGTTCCAGTCGATCCGGCGTTTCTGGCGCTTCGGCCAGGACAAGCCGGTCAATGTGCATTTCATCGCGGCAGAGACCGAAGGCGCTGTGGTGGCGAACCTGCGCCGCAAGGAGGCTGACGCCGATCGAATGGCGGCGTCTATGGTCATGCACATGGCTGACCTATCGTCGCAGGCCGTGCGCGGAACAGTGCGCGTGGTGCCAGACTACAACCCCACGCAGCCCATGGTGCTGCCGTCATTTCTGGAGGCTTTCGCGTGATCAAGGCCGTTAACCAAGCCATCACCGCCGACTATGCCATTTACGAAGGAGACGCGTGCGAGCTCATTCGCGGCGTGCCGGGCGATAGTATCGATTTCGGCATCCACTCGCCGCCATTCTCGGGGCTTTACCGGTTCAGCAATTCCGACCGCGATATATCGAACAACGGAGAGGACAAGTTTTTCGAGCATTACGCATTCCTGATCTCCGAAATGCTTCGCGTTACTAAGCCGGGGCGACTGCACTCGGTTCACTGCATGGACCTTCCTGCGACCAAAGGTCGGCATGGTAACATCGGCATGCGGGATTTCTCGGGAGATTTGATCCGAGCTTATGTTGATGCTGGGTGGATTTACCATTCCCGCGTGACGATCTGGAAAGACCCTGTGGTTGCGCAGCAGCGCACCAAGTCGATCCGGTTGCTGCATGCGCAGATCATGAAAGACAGCGCGATCAGCGGCCAAGGGCTCGCCGACTACATATGCACATTCCGCAAGCCAGGAGAGAACGCGGCGCCGATCGATGGGCCGTTCGAGCAGTTCATAGGGACTGGCGTCGATGTGAGCCGCGAGGCCTATGAACGCGAGGCGGCATCATTTCGCAGTGAAGGCCGCGAGCCGTGGCCGTTCGACAAGTGGAAGTCGATCCTCGTCTGGCAGCGCTACGCATCGCCGGTGTGGATGGATATCAACCAGACCCGCACTCTGCAGTATCGCGGAGGCCGTGACGAAAAGGACGAGGTGCATATCTCGCCGCTGCAGCTCGACGTGATCGAACGATGCATCGATCTGTGGTCGATCCCCGGCGAGACCGTTCTGACGCCGTTCCTTGGCATCGGCAGCGAGGTCTATTCGGCAGTCGAAATGGGCCGCAAGGGTGTCGGGTTCGAGCTCAAGGCGAGCTATTACGCCCAGGCTGTCCGCAATATATCGGAGCTCTACAAGGCTCGAACGGATGACATTTTCAAATCAATCGAGGCCGCATCATGACATCCAACCGAGAGGCAATATCTGAACTGCTGGAGCGAGGCGTCCCGTTCAACATCAACGACCATGTGCGGGTTCGCCTGACAATGACGGGCAAGCTCCTGCACCGCCGCCAGCACGATCAACTGCGCCGGGAGTTTCTGTCGCTGCCGAAATACGAGCCGCCTGCCGTTGACTTCGAAGGCTACAGCCGTTGGCAGCTATGGCACCTGATGCAGTGCTTCGGTGCAGCCATATCGCTCGGTTCAGAGCCGCCATTCGAGATGGAAATCCTTTTCGAAGTCGATCCCCCGCCCCCTCTCCGCCAAGCTTGAAACACCGGGAGAAACGAAGCCATGATCTTTTACATCGTCCTTTGCGGACAAGTCGTCGGCCGCACGGTGGAATATTCCACTGATTTTGAGCTCTTCACCTTCAAGCCGAACGCGATCAAGGCTGGCTTTGAGGTGCGCGGCTCGGACGACTTCAACATCGGCGTCATTGAGGACGGGAAGCTCGTTCGCATCGATTGGATGAACGAGGTTGTCGACGCCGATCCGACCTACATGGCCGAGGTTAGCGAGCAAATCGGGCTGGAGGCCCAGCCATGATCACGAACGATGAACTGCGCGCCATCATCGCCGGATGCAAGGGCGTTACCCCCGGCCCATGGGGGACCGATGCCATGCGGTCTGACGGGTCTTACGGATCGGGGGAGGATACACACGAGGGCTTTGAGGCTTACAAAGTCACAGGCGGCCCGCTTTACCCCGGCGGGCGCGAAGTGTCGATCTGCGACACGCTCAACTCCGATGCGGCCTCAATCGAGGAGGAATTTGGCGAGGAAAGCCACCACGCATGGGATGAGCAGGGCCGCAAGAACATGGAGCACATCGCTCGCCTGTCGCCCGAAGTCGTATCCGCCCTCGCCACCGAACTCCTCGCATCAAGAGCTAGCGCGGAAGGGGTGAGCGAGGAAATGGTGGAGGCGGTTGCGGCTTGGTTCGCCAAGCTCCACGATGACTTTGCGGTAGAAGGCAGCGACCCTTATAGGGCAAACGATCACGCCCGCACTGTTGCTCGCCGAGCCCTCGAAGCTGCCCTCGCCCTTTCCCCCGCAGCACAAGGGAAGGCAGAGCCGGCGCAGGCGGCGTGGACCGAAGCGGAAATAGCGGCTGCCCGAGAGATTTGGGCGACAACAGAGGGCAATCTAACACCTCCTCCGCCAGCAGCGATTGGTTTTGTGATGGCAAATGCAGATCGCTCAATGTGGCTACCCAGTTTTTTTCCGAGCAGCGGTCTGCTTGTGCGACAGGGTGACTTTCACGAGTGGAATGTGGTCCCTGTTTACACCCACCCCTCTCCCCCCTCAATCTCTGCGGGGCGCGACGAGGGGCTGGAGGAAGCGGCGCAAGAATGGTTTGCGTCACGTGGCGGCGTTATCTCCACTCCAATGAACACTCCAGAGGCAAGGACTGCTCTGAACCGGCTGTCGGTGGCGTAGCCGGCACCGTGCCGAGCTGGGATTCGCTGCGCCAGCACTTGGCTCGCCGCGAGAAGAAACAGAACCGAGAGGCTTTTCGATGATCGACATGTCTGTATTCTGGCCGTTATGGCTGCTGGCGATAGTTTTCATAGCTGGCGGGTGGGCCTGGCAATGCAACAACCGCACTCTCGCCGACCGCCGAGACGCGCTCAACCGTATCCGCCAACTTATCGGATCTGGCACCGGCCGCTTCGGCCCAACCATGGAAGCCTTCAATGCAGTGAGCTATGACAGCCACCTTATCGTCTTGGTCTTCTTTCGCGATCCATGGAAGCTGTACTCACCCGAGCTGCAGTCTCTGGTCCATTCGCTACCATGGGCAACTCCCCGCCGAACCACGCCGCCCATCGACGTCATCGACCACGACGAGCGCTCGTAACAGCTTGCGAACTGGCCTCCCCCGCTGATAACCTACGCCTGACATTGGCCGTTCCTCCTCCCTCGGCCCAGCGTCAAACTCCAACTCGGGCGCCCTTTCAACACCTGGCGAGGGCGCCCATTTTTGGCCAAGGGCTTTGATCCGCAAGCATGACGAAAGCCAAGCCCAAACCTCCCGGCCGACCATCCGTCTATTCCACCGAAATAGCTGATCACATCTGTGAGCGTCTGACCGAGGGTGATTCCCTGCGCCAGATATGCCGCGCCGACAACATGCCGAACAGGTCGACGGTTATTAGGTGGTTGGCCGAGAACGCAGAATTTGCGACCAGGCATGCGTACGCGCGCGAGGGCCAAGGCGACCTTATGGATGACTATGTGCTTGAAACTGCTAACGCAAGCACTGCTGAGACCGCTGCGGCGGACCGCGTAAAGATATCGGCATACCAGTGGCGAGCTGCCAAGCTCCGCCCCAAGAAGTACGGCGATCTGCAGCGTCTTGAGCACAGCGGCCCTGACGGGGGCCCGATCCAGAGCGAAACCAAGATCGACGTGGCGAAAGCGCTTGAGCGGATGAGCGATGACGAGCTCGCGGCGCTGCGGGCCATTGCGGCGAAGATGGCGGCGCCGGACGCGGAATAATCCCGGAAGTGCTACGATTGTCCTTGCGTAAGTGCTACGCGAGGTTCATAAGTGCTACACGCAAACGGGAGAGACAAATGACCACGGCAATCAACTTTTACCTCGACGGCATGCTGGCATGGGGCGACATGAGCTACGCCGAGCAGGTTTGGGTGTGGATCAATCGTCCGGCGTTCTGCCCGGCAGGTGCTGCCCTCGCGATGATGGGGCAGTAGCATGGCCAAGTTTCAATGCGAGCGCTTCGGTGAAGTTTGCACTTTCGGCAGCTTCGAGGATTGCGAAGCGTTCGTTCAGGACGAAGGCGACCGCTCGCGGTTGTGGAGCTACATCGGCGATGCTGCCTCTATTTATCAGCTCCGTATGGAGCAGGCTTACGATCGCCAGATGTCTGGCGATCGTGATTTCAGCGCGCCATACGAGCCATGAACGATGCATATTGCCCAGACTGTGGCGTCCGCTTCCCGCCTTGGGAGACGCATGTCTGTGCAAAGAAACGTGGGGCCGAAGCAGGAGACGCGGCGGGACATTCGTCGCGTGGGGATGCGAGCGGTAAAGGACGGTCAGCGGATTTGTCCTCTGCGAAGCCGAGATCATCGAAGGTCGCTGGTTCGAATCCGGCCGGCTCCGCCAAGAAATCGACGGCAGCACTGAAGGAAGTGCCCGCTGCTGGAATCGGTGGACGCTCAGCGCGCAAGGGCCATGCCGACGAACGCAGTCATGCTGTAGCTCAGCCGGATAGAGCGGGGGATTTCGATCTCGCGGTCGGTGGTTCAAATCCAGCCCAGCAAGCGAGTACTCAAG
The DNA here is from genome assembly GCA_903832055.1 of uncultured Acidobacteriota bacterium. Classification (GTDB taxonomy): domain Bacteria; phylum Acidobacteriota; class Terriglobia; order Terriglobales; family Acidobacteriaceae; genus Acidicapsa. The sequence goes on from CAILAC010000005.1 coordinate 15,442, forward strand.
CCTCGCCTGTCGATACTCCTCTCACTGTCCGGGGAACGCCCCGCAAGCGGGCTCCCAAGGGCACATTCGACCGCAAGGCATACCAACGCAAGGCCGCAAAGATGCGGCGTGACCGCAAGCGCGCTGAGGATAAGGGAGAGACGAAATGACCTGGGTCATCATCTTCATAGTGTGGGTAGTCGTGGGCGCGTGGTTCGAAAGACCATGATCGGTCTGGTTGCTATCGGCTTTTATCTACTGTGTGTGGCTGGTGGGTATGAGCAGATCGACGCTGCCCGCATGTGGTCATATCCGAGCAAGGAGATGCTCCGCCACCTCGACGGCAATCCCCGCAACAACGACCTCTCCAACCTTCAGGTAAGGACGGCACGCGCATGAAAAAGATTGACATCGAGGCGACGCTGTCGGGGATCCGCGAGGCTATTGCTGCATCGGCGCATCTTCCCGGCCAAGACGAGGTCGAGTTTGCGTGCAACCGAGATGGGCTCGAAGTCCA
>CAILAC010000006.1 GCA_903832055.1 uncultured Acidobacteriota bacterium
CCTCACTCCAGCCTGAAAGCGCTCACGCCCGATCAGGTATACTTCAACCGCCTGCCAGAAGCCGTGGCAGCCTAAACAGAGAACAAGAACTTCCACCTAAGAAACAGCAAAAACTGTCCGAACAACCGGGACCACCTCAGACCTTCAACGTGAAGGACATGGTCAGCAAGGTGCACAAGAGCCACAGCCTGAAGTTTGGTGGTCAGGTAACCCGACTGGCGTATCTGGACGCGCCGACGTGGGATGCAGAGCCCTCCTACAACTTCAACAACATGTGGGACTTCCTGAACGATGCCCCGCAGTTGGAGAGCATTACCGCCGATCCGCGCACTGGCCAGCCTTCTGAATTCCGCAAGGATGACCGCCAGAACGTCTTCGCACTCTTCGTTCAAGATGACTGGAAAGTGCGTCCGAACCTGACCGTCAACGCCGGCCTCCGCTGGGAGTACTTCGGCGGCATGACCGAGAAGAAGGGCAACGAGCCGAACGTACGCCTCGGGCAGGGCTCTTCCATCCTTACCGACCTGTACATCAAGCTGGGTGGTTCGCAGGTGAACCCTCCCAAGTTCAACTTCGGTCCGCAGATTGGCTTTGCGTGGAGTCCTGTGAAGTACCAGAACCGTCTCGTGGTTCGCGGCGGCGCTGGTATCGGCTTCAGCGGGCTTGAGCAGGCCATCACCACGAACACCCGTAACAATCCGCCGTACCTGGCCAACGGTTCAAGCCTGGTCGGCGATCAGATTCTGTATGGCGCCGCCAGCAATATCTACCAGGCTGGTGGATTGCCGGCCAACCCGAACATGATCACCAGCTTCAATGCAGCCAACCTGCCCACCAACGGCATCCCCACGGGAATCACCGGTTTGCCGGCGAACCTGCCGACTGCCTACGTCTACCGGTACTCGCTGGAAGGGCAGTATGACCTTGGCCACCAGTGGGTTGCCACGGTCGGGTACCAGGGAAGCAAGGGGCGGCACCTGCCGCTGCAAAACAACCTGAACAACGAACTGGCACCGGCAATTCTTGCTGGACAAATCGCCTTCAACCCAATCGTCAACTACATTGACTGGTACGAGGGAACGGGTCACTCGAACTTCAATTCGATTCTCCTCGAAGTTCGTCACCAGTTTGCTCACACGTTTGAAGCGGACGCCCAATATCGCCTGGCGAAGTCCACCGATGACGGCTCCGGCCCCTACACCACAACCGATTACCAGTTCCTGCCCGGCTACAACCACGGACCGTCTGACTTTGACTCCCGTCAGATGTTCAAGGTGTTTGGCGTGTGGTCACCTGTAATCTTCCACGGCGAACAGGGCTGGTTGGAAAAGGCAGTTGGCGGCTGGACGCTCAGCCCCATCTTCAACCTCCACTCTGGCTTCCCGTTCAACCCCACCTACGGCGGAATCGGCTGCAACGCCTTCTACCAGAACAGCGGAAACTGCAACATGCGTCCGGCTGCTTACACGGGTGGAGCGGGCAGCAAACAGAGCACGGATTCCTTCAAGACCGCTGCCGGCCACTTCCCTAAGGGTGGCACCGCGTACTTCACGCCTCCTGCGGTTGTGAATGGCCAGGCATGGACCACCGACGTTGCACCCACTCCCAGCGCGCTTCCGCAGACCCCGGGAATTGACCGCAACGCATTTGTTGGTCCTCGCTACTCTGACCTTGATCTGGCCATGACCAAGGCTTTCGGCCTTCCCACCATGAAGGTGCTTGGGGAGAACGCCCGCCTCGAAATCCGCGCCAATGCCTTTAACCTCTTCAACAAGCTGAACCTGACCAACGTCGATACCGGCATCACTGATTCGACTTTTGGCCGGGCCAACAACGTACTCGGATCCCGAACGGTAGAAGTGGAAGCTCACTTCAAGTTCTAATCCGGGGTCAACCTCAACCTGCCCGGGGGCATCCCTCCGGGCAGCTCAACCGATGCCTTCCTGACCGTCGGCGATGCGCCCTTCGCACGGGCTGCATCGCCGGCGGATTTTCTATTAGAGTGGAAGCGGGCGCAAGCAGTCACAGCCCGGCGCCGAAAGGAACGATGCGAGTCTCCCAGCCGAATCGAATGCGATGGAGAGTGGGGATTGCTGTGGTGGCGATTGCGCTGCTGCCGCCCGCATCCCGGGTTGCACCGGCACAGGTCGCAAGGGGCGCGGCGCACTCGGGGCAAAGTTCCTCTGGCAATTTTCAGTCTCTGGCGGCAAGGGCTGCGGCGGCCCGCGACGCGGACAAACTCGACGAAGCGGTGAGCCTTTTTCGCAAGGCTCTCGCGCTGCGTCCCAACTGGGTTGAGGGCTGGTGGTCGGTGGGCACCCTTGAATACGATCGCAATCAATACGCCGCCGCCGCGCAGGCCCTGCAGCGCATGTTGCCGCTCGCGCCCAAAGATGGAACGGCCCGCGTAATGCTGGGGCTTTGCGAGTTCGAGTTGGGCCAGGACAAAGCCGCCCTCGTGCACCTGCAGCAAGGCCGCAGCATGGGCGTCGCCAACGACCCGCAGTTGCAGCAGGTTGCCATCTTTCACGAGGGTGTCTTGCTGTTGCGCGCCGGGCAATACAAGCAGGCCCAGACAACTTTCAACGCAGTATGCAAGACCGATACCGCAGACGATGAGGTACTGGATGGGCTCGGGCGTGCCGTGCTGCGACGCGCTCCCGGAACCCAGGAGGATGCGCAGACCAAGTGGCTGGTGCGGCGCGTGGGCAAAGCCGCGTGCTTGAATGCGGAAAAGAAATATGAGGATGCCGGACGTCTCTATGAGGACATCCTCACGGAGTTTCCCAATTTTGCCAACCTGCACTACGCTTACGGAGTGATGCTGGTCAGTGCGAACCAACTGCCTGCCGCCGTGGAGCAATTCAAACTGCAGATTGCCCAGGATGAAGCGAATGTCGCGGCCCGTCTCGAAATAGCAGCGAACCTCTACAAAGTGGATTCTGCCGCGGCTTTGCCCTACGCGCAGCAGGCCGTAGCCCTGAGTCCGCAACTCCCGTTCGCACACTACCTTCTGGGTCTTCTGCTGCTCGACACAGACGATTTCGCAAAGGCGATTCCGGAGCTGGAAATTGCCGCGCAGACCTTTCCGAAAGAGAAGAAGGTTTTTTTCGCGCTGGGCTCTGCGTACTCACGCGCTGGGCGGCGGCAGGATGCGGCAAACGCACGCGCAGTCTTTGAGCGTTTGAATGTTGAGACACCTGCGGAGACAACGCCGGCATACTAAAGCCTGCATTGATTGCGCGACTACTTCGCCGGCTCTTCGATGGAGAGGATGCGGTCGACTTCCTGATTCGCAAGGACCTGCCGAATGCCGCTGGGCCAGCGGATTTCAATCTCCCGGATGCGATTGTTTTTGCCCAGGCCAAAGTGCACGCGAGGGTCGCTTGACGAAGCGTAGCCGACGGCGGTGGTGACTTCATTCCACTGCACTGAGCCATCTTCGGCTGTGATTTTGATCTGCGCGCCGATCGCCATGCGGTTGCTTCTGGTGCCGCTCAGCTTCAGCAGAATCCAGTGATTGCCCGTCTCGGACACATTGTGGAACAACTCGGCGGGGCCATTGAGAACGGATACCACCATGTCGATGCGGCCGGTGTTGAAGATGTCTCCGAAGGCCACCCCGCGATGCGCGGCCTCGCGCTGAAAATCAGCTCCAGCCTGTGCGCTCACATCCTGAAATCTACCCTGCCCAACGTTTTGAAAGATGGTGTTCGGCTCGCCATAGCGCCGCGCAGGATTTGCTTCGGCGATGTTGTCCATGACATTTGCGCGGGCGACAAAAAGATCTTTCCAGCCATCGTTATCCAAGTCCGCAAAACCGTTGCCCCAGCCGGACATGTCGGTGGTCTTTCCGAGTCCATCCGCCACCGTCATATCGACGAATTCGCCTTTGCCAGAGTTGATGTTCAGCGGAAATCCTTCACGCTCCACCGCCGTATACCAGATGTCGGGCAGGCCATCATTGTTGACATCGCGGAAGTCCGCTCCCATGCTGGAAAGCGCCGCGCCGTCAGCGGAATATGCCACGCCCGCCGCCACGCCGACCTCTTCAAACTTTTTGCCGCGCACATTGTGGAGGAGAAAGTTCGGCGTTGTGTCGTTGGCAACAAAGGCATCCATGAAACCATCCCCGTCATAGTCGGCAAAGGTGACGCTCATGCCCTTCCCGTAGAGGTGGGCGATGCCGGTTTCTTCCGAGACGTCGGTGAATGTTCCATCGCCGTTGTTGCGATAGAGCGTGTTGTGCAGCGGGGCGTAGAGGCGGGGATGGCAGAAGCCGCGCACACCGTCTTTCAGATAACAGACAGGGTCCTTGTTGACTTCCCACTTGCAGTAGTTGACGACGAAGAGGTCTAGCTTGCCGTCGTTGTTGTAGTCGAACCATCCGGCGCCGACGGACCACATTTTCTTACCATCGAGGGTGGCGCCCTGCAGTCCGGCTTTTGCGGTGACGTCAGCGAAAGTGCCGTCGCCGTTGTTGTGGAAGAGTTGATTGCCGCCGACGTTCGCGAGGAAAATGTCTGGCCGGCCATCGTTGTCGTAGTCGCCTACGGCAACACCGCTGCCGTAGCCCGCGCCTGCAACGCCGGCCTTCTCCGTAACATCGGTAAATGTTCCATCGTGATTGTTGTGGAAGAGGCGATTCCAGTAGACAGGTGAATCTTTGATAAGTGACGGAAGGGCTGCGCCACCGACAAGGTAGATATCCAGATAGCCGTCGCCGTCGTAGTCCAGCAGTGCAACGCCAGCGACCATGGTTTGCGGTTGATTCTTGTTTTCGGTGCTGGCGGTCGCGGTGACATATCGCAGACCGGCCTTTGCTGCTATCTCCTCAAAGCGGATGGCGCTTTGCGGCGCAGTGCTTTGCGGAGCCACCGAAGCCGACTGCTGCGCATGGGCGTGCCCCGTCAGCGACAAAAGCACAGCCACAATCGTCGGCCAGTGCCGGTTGCGCTTGCGAGCCCCACATTTGCGAGGAGTGAACACAGCTGTATCCACCTAATCCATAGCAACCGGCGGCGCGGAGTTGGCCTCGCCGGCAGGGTGTGCAGAGGTACCGGTAGCCGTTTTTGCAACATGGCCCGTGGACTTGCGCACAATCAGTCTGGGATGAACCGTAATCGCCCCGGGATGCGGGTGTGGGAGCTCATCGCGAATCAGCGACAGCAGCGTTGTGGCGGCCACCTGGCCCATATTGCGCAATGGCTGATGGATGGTGGTGAGCGCCGGAGAATTTGTGGATGCGGCCAGCACGTCGTCAAAGCCCATCACCGAAATGTCTTTGGGCACGCGCAGCCCGGCCTCCCGCAATGCCAGAATTGCGCCAATTGCCGTCATGTCATTGAAGGCGAAGATTGCCGAGAAGGGACGGTTGCGCTTCAGCAACTCCTGGGTAATTTCCATGCCCGGCTCGGGCCCCGGATCGGGCCGCTGCAATTGCACCACAAGCGAAGGATCAACGTGCATGTCCAGCGCCTGCGCCATATCCACAATTGCCTGCCATCGGGGGTTCGTGTCCGAACTGAAACTCTGACCTTTGATGAACGCAATCTGCCTGTGCCCCAGCGACTTCAGATGCCACAGGGCCAGGTGTGCCGCCGTGTCGTGGTGCAGCTCAATGTTGATGACGCCTTCGCGCCGCTGATGTCCAGAGACTGACACGACAGGAACCGGCAGCTCCGCCTCAATGTGCGAGTCGACGGCGATGATGCCCTCCACCGATCGGGCCAGCATCATGTGCGGATAGCCCTCAAGCAGATCGTTGCGATGCCGATGGCTCACGACAAAGTAGAAAAAGCCATCCTTGAGCAGCTCATCCTCGATGCCGCTCAAGACCGCTGTCGAGTAGCCCTCGCTGATTTCCGGAACAATCACGCCAATCGTGTAGCTTCGCTTCTGCCTCAAGCTGCGAGCGACGGAGTTTGCCTGGTAACCGTGCAGCGCCGCAGCATGCAGAACGCGTTGCTGGGTCTCTTCAGCAATGCGGTGCGCAGCCCCCTCGCCATTGACAATGCGGGATACCGTGGACTGTGAAAGTTGCAGCAGTGCCGCCAGCTCTTTCAGCGTGATTTGTGTGCGTATCTTTTTCAGCACGTTCCTGCGTCCGGCGGACTCGCGGGGCGGAAAGTCGCCTCTGTCCGGGTTGGGTGCGGGCTTCGTCCCCTGGGGGATGAGGACAAGCCGGGTTCAATGCATCGGTCCCGTGAACGGTGGGGGAATATCCTGGCAGCCGATTACTTCTAGCGGCATTATCCTCTTCGCGGCCAGCACACGTCCACGTCAGTTTCAACCCTCAGGCCTTGCTGGTAAATCCAGCCTTGGCCATGGCCTGGCTGCACTCCTGGTTGCGCATAAATGTTTCCCACACGAACGAGGAGCGCAGGTTCTCCGCCATGAGCACGGAGATGCCCTGGTCAATGCCCAGCACATCGGGGTCGTACCAGTTTGCAGCCGGGTGGAAGCAGTCCACAAAGCCGTATCGCCCCCACGCCTGCTTGCCCCATTTCGCTTGCATCGCCTTGAGGACAGAGATGCACTCAACGGGAAGAAACGCCAGCGACCCCGCAGCCGCGGAAGGCACAACACTGCCGTCCAGCGGACCCTGCGCCGGAGGACCACCCCATGCAGTGTAGCCGCCCTGGTAGTCGGACGCGGTGATGCCCCAGAACTCCTCGTTGTACCAATTCGGGTAGGAGAGGCAGAAGGCCTTGTGCGCCCTGGTTGCCGTCACCGAGTTGGTGAAGTAGTTCGCATAGGCGTCCCGCTTGTTGCGGAAGTCGTACCAGGCATGCGAATACTGGTGCGTGAAGAGCGGGTCGTTGCCGCTGATGAAGTCATAGCCCTTGTAATGAATCACCGGGCGCTCAAAGTGGCTCCAGAACTCCGGGGCAACCGGATGAGTAGGCGAACCAATTGCGAGAAGGTAAATCATCATGAGCTCGCAATACTTGTCCCAGCGGGAATCCAGAAAGCCTTTATCGGGATGCCAGCCCATTGAAAAGGTCTTGCCCCCGTTCAGCATCCACGGCCAATCCACACGCTGGTAAATCTGCTGGGCCAGGCTGTGGATTCGCGGGTCGTCAAAGTAGGCGCGAGCCGTCAGCACACCGCAAAGCAGCAGCGCGGTATCGATGGACGACAACTCAACCCCATCCACGCGCTTGCCGGTTTCAATATCGCTGAAGTGGTAGAAGAAGCCATGGACTTCCGGGAATTGGTTCAGGTGCCAGTCCAGTGTTGTGCGTACGCGCTCCACCACCTGCGCGTGCGGCAGGTAGCCGCGGTGATCTGCGATGCAAAGGGCCGTCAGGCCAAACCCCGTGGCCGCGATGCTGGCCATTCGGCGGGGATCGCGAGCGCCTGCCAAATCGTTCCGCGCGCGATCGAGAACCTGGCCGGTGAGCGGGCTGGCCTGCTCCCAGAAGAAGAGGCATCCCTGCCGCTCCAGGTCGTCGAGGAATGCCTGATCGCCCTGGCTCAGCGGGATTTTGGTGGTCTCAAGGCCAAACGCGCACCCTTCCAGGCCCAGCGCGCACCCGGCGGTTGCACCCAGGGCCAGCAGCATCTCTCGCCGGTTCAGTTGGGGCAGGGCATTTGAACTCTTCGAACGTATCATCGGACTTTCACCTCCACGACCGCCAGTCCATTCACCGGCAGGGTCAGTTCCAACCTTCCCCCATCCAACCGCCGCTCTTCGGGCACCGGCAGGGCGGAAGCGCGATTCATGGCATCGACCTGCGCGGGGGTAGGGTAGCGGGGGCTCCCCTGGGCGCGGTAGGTGGGCATGGGGTTGCCGTGCGTCTCATCCACGCGCTGTATTTTCACCCGCGCGCCGGCCGGCACACCGTGAAAGACAAGGGTAACCGTCTGCGGCCCGGCCCCGTCCACCTTGTCCATATCCACCAGATTCCAGGCGGCCACCACGAGCGTGCCGTCCTTGCGGCGGGTCACCAGCAGGTTCTCCGCCGGATTGGCCAGGCGCTCGTCGCCGAGGGTATGCAGCAGCGCAAAGTCGTAATAGCTGGGCTTTCGGATGCGTCCGAGCGCTATCAGGCCAAACGTGCCGCTGAAGGGAGTCGGCGCCACACCGTTCTCCTCAAAGACATCGTCGAATGTCCACCAGGACATCTGCGTAACCGCCCCGTCGCACTGGGTGATGTCGCGCGCGAGGGCCGGGCCGACATACCAGTTGTCTCGTGCATTCAGCCGGTCGTAGCTGGGGACGTTCCACTCCGTCCACATCAGCGGCAAACCGGGCAGCGGGGAGGCGCCAATCTCCCCGTGGACCTTGCGAATCGCCCGGCAAACACGATCCCGCATGGGGATGTCCTCGTGTGTCCCGAAGTAGTCTTCCACGGAGTCATCGGCGTAGCCATGGGTGGAAACAAAATCTACGGGTACATGCTGTTTCGCCGCGTGATCCAGAAACTCGGGAATCCAGTGCGCGGCCGCGGTGGACGGCCCGCCAACGCGCAGCCGCGGGTTCACAGCTTTCAGATCCCGCGCGGTATGGTCGTAGAGCTCAAAATACGTTGCCTGTTTGGGCTCACCCGCCCAGAAGTCGATGTTCGGCTCGTTCCAGACTTCGAAGTACCACTGCGCTACCTCGTCGATGCCGTAGCGGGCAACCAGGTGCTCGCCGAATGCCTGCATGAGCTTGTCCCAGCGCGCGTAGTCCTTTGGGGGGGCAACGTTCTGCTTGTACCAGAACGGGTGAATCGCTTCCCGCGCAGCAAGTTTGCGGGGCATGAAGCTGATTTCGACAAAGGGCCGTACTCCCTGCGCCAGCAGCCCATCGTAAATCTGGTCGACGTAGGAGAAGTTGAACTCCGGCGTTCCCTGCTCGTCTTCGTCGTAGACCCCCACTTCGTCGTGCAGGATTGCGTGGAAGCGAACGTAGCGGGTCCCGATCGCATCGTGAACGTCCTTCAGATCTTTGCGATAGTTTTCGCGCAAAGCGAGAACGGCGCGGCCAGAGCCGAAGACCTGCTCCCAGAAGTGGGGCAGCGGCGTAGCCGGGGATGCGGCATCTATCGAGAGCGCAGGGGTAGCCACTTGCTGGCTCCATGCCGGCAGATTTCCCGCAGCCAAGCTCAGGGAAAATCCAAAAGCGGCGGATCGCAACAGATTCATGGAAGCAGCTCCAGGGTTTCATTCCGGCGGTTCCGGTTATGGGAAGGTTATCGCGCGCCCTTGCAGGAGGTCTGCAAATGGGGCATTGCAAACGGTGCCATGGGCGGAAACCTGCCACGGCAAACGGGCTTTGCCGAGGATTGCACAATCGATTGCGCAAGGCAATTGAACCACGCTCCAACTTACCCTGTCAACCGCGCCTTTCGACTGGTCTCAGCGTCAATTCCAGCCGGGCCAGGATGTCCGCCGGCCCCCCGGTTGTCTCGCCTGGGCAACTTCCATTTGACGTGGCTCAAGCGCGGGTGATACAAGAAACCTTCCAGCGCAAACGATTGCGCAAGCGCGCCAGAAAGCCTGACGCCTCTCATTTCACTCCAGGGAGAACGCACATGCCATCCATAAACCACTCGCGGAGTCAGGTACTCGGCCTTGCTGCCGAGTCCATTGCCAACCCCTGGAACTGTCATCTTCTGCGTATCGCGGCGTTCGTCGGGTTTTCCTGGGCGGCGGTCGTCCTTTTGCCCTTGACCTCCGCGGCCCAAACCACCCCGCAACGGCAGTCCACCCCGCCGGCAAACTCGCAGCTCGCTGATCCCAAACTCAACGCGCGTGTCGAAGAACTTCTCCGCAAGATGACCCTCGACGAGAAGATTGGGCAACTGGTGCAGTACAACGACCCCGGCGACGGCCCCGGCGCGGATGGCGCTGCCGTGGAACAGCCCCAGGGGATTGCAGCCAAAAATCCTGAGACCACTTCCCCGGTCAACTCCAAGAAGCTGGCTGCGGAAGGCCGTCTCGGCTCCATGCTCAATACCGTGGGCAAAGACCGCACCAACATGTTTCAGCACCTCGCGGTAGAGAAGAGCCGCCTCCACATCCCCCTCCTGTTTGGCGCGGATGTGATCCACGGCTACCGGACGATTTATCCCGTGCCGCTGGGCCTGGCCGCCAGCTTTGATCCGGAGCTGGTTGCGCAACTGGCGCACATCTCCGCAAACGAGGCCACCACGGCCGGCGTCCGCTGGTTTTACTCGCCGATGGTTGACATCAGCCGCGACCCCCGCTGGGGACGCACCGTTGAAGGTGCCGGAGAAGACCCGTACCTCGGCGCGGCAATGGCTCGCGCTTACATCCGCGGTTACCAGGGCAACAGCCTCGCTGAGCCCGGCAATGTGGCTGCGTCGGTAAAGCATTTTGCCGCCTACGGAGCAGCCGAGGCCGGCCGCGAATACAACACAACCGATATGTCTGAGGTTTCGCTGCGGCAGGTCTATCTGCAGCCCTACGAGGCAGCCGTCAAGCAGGGCGCCGCCACCATGATGAGCGCCTTCAACTCGCTCAATGGCCTTCCCGCCACTGCCAATCCCTTTCTGCTCGACAAGGTTCTGCGCAAGGAATGGGGCTTCAACGGCTTCGTGGTCAGCGACTACACAGCCGTGATGGAGCTGACCAACCACGGCATCGCCCTGGACGCCGCGACCGCCACGCGCAAGGCACTCACCGCCGGCGTTGAGGTAGACATGATGTCGCACTTCTACGACACCCAGCTGCCGGCTCTCATCCGATCCGGTCAGGTGCCAATGGCCGTCGTCGATGAGGCGGTGCGGCGGGTTCTGCGGGTGAAGTTTGCCACAGGACTCTTCGAGCACCCCTACGCCGATGCTCCCGAAGTCACTTCTGCCGTGCCGGAGCACCGCCCGCTGGTCCGAAAGGGCGCCGAAGAATCGCTGGTGCTGCTCAAGAATGAGCCACATGTTGCTGGAAATGCCTTGCTGCCCGTGGGCCTGGACCACAAACAGATTGCCTTGATTGGCCCCCTGGCTGACAACGGTGCCGAGATGATTGGCGCCTGGGGCGGAGCGGGCCAGGACAAGGACATCATCACCCTGCGCAACGCTTTGGAGGAACGCCTGAAACAGGCCGCCGGCTCTCTGCTTTACGCGAAGGGAACGGAGATTGAGAGCGACTCCACGGCCGGCTTTGCCGAAGCGGTCAAGACCGCACAATCCGCAGATCTGGTTGTGATGGCCCTGGGCGAATCCAACTCCATGAGCGGAGAAGCGGGCTCGCGCGCCTACCTGGACCTGCCCGGCAACCAGGAGCAACTGCTTGAGGCGGTGGTGGGGACGGGCAAGCCCGTCGTTCTGGTTGTTTTCTCTGGCCGGCCGCTTGTGCTCACCTGGGCCGCCTCCCACGTATCCGCAATTCTTGAGGCCTGGTTCCCGGGCACTGAGGCGGGCAACGCCATCGCCAACGTTCTTGCGGGCGAGGTGGTGCCCACGGGCAAGCTGCCCATGAGTTTCCCCCGGGCCCTCGGCCAGGAGCCGCTCTACTATAACCAGTTCCCCACCGGCCGCCCGGCTACCGGCATTGACCTCTCCAAGCCGCCCGGAGACAACTCCCGCTTCGTATCCCGCTACATAGACGTGCCCAACACTGCGCTCTTCCCCTTCGGCTTTGGGTTGAGCTACACCACCTTCGCCTACCAGAACGTCGCCGTTTCCCAGCCCAGAATTCCGCTCGCCCAGGCGTTGGCGCACCACAACCAGCCCCTGCTGGAAGCGACGGCCACGGTAACCAACACCGGCAACCGCCCCGGCACTGAAGTCGTGCAATGCTACGTGCGGAATCTTGGCGCCAGCCTGGAACAGCCGGTCCGAGCCCTCAAGGGCTTTACCCGCATCACCCTGGCCCCCGGGGAATCACGCAAGGTCACTTTCCCGCTGGGCTTTGAAGAGCTGTCCTTCTACACCCAGCAGGGCACGCCCACCGTGGAGCCAACGCACTACACGGTATGGATAGGCGGCAGTTCGCTGGCCGATCAGCAAGCGAATTTCGAGGTCGTTGCAGCAAAATAGTCCCCCGTTGGCTGCGCACACCCCGTCTCGCTGAAGCCGGATAACCCCCTGACCCGGGCCGACCTGATTTCAGGCTGCCCGGGTCAGGCTGCGTCCTGGCGGTGCCCGGTTGCCACGCCCCGGCGCGGAATGGGACACGATTGGGGCAACCGGAGAGCCACAATTCCCTCCCGCCGGAGAGCACCAGAAACTAGCTCTTGCAGAACCTTGGCTGGTGCTGGTATGTTTTCTGACTAAATCGGTTTATCAATAGTTCCGGCGCGAATTGCACGGGACTGGCTCAATGGTTTTGGTTCCTTCGCCGCAAGCTGCGGTTCGCACAGGAAGCCGGCAACATCGTCCCCGCTTTAACCCCCACTTTGGAGATTCCCATGAGAATTCGCATGACGCATATCGCGTGCCTCGTTGCGTGTACCGGAGCTCTTCTGGCCGGCATTTTGCCCCATGCAGTCTTTGCCCAGGATGCCGCCCAGCCCGCCTACCTGAATCCCAAGCTGCCGGCCACGCAACGCGCCGCCGACCTGGTTCACCGCATGACTCTCGCCGAAAAGGCGCTGGAGATGCAGAACAACTCGGCGGCGATTCCACGGCTGAACATTCCCGCCTATCAGTGGTGGAGCGAGGCGCTGCACGGGGTGATCAACGAGGGCGTCACCGAGTACCCCGAACCGATCGGCCTGGCCGCCACCTTTGACGCGCCGGGGATTCACACGATGGCGGCGCAGATTGGCATTGAGGGGCGCATCAAGAACGTGCAGAACCTCCGCGAAGGCCATACGGGAATCATGGGGGGCCTCGATTTCTGGTCGCCAAACCTGAATATCTTCCGCGATCCGAGGTGGGGCCGCGGCCAGGAAACCTACGGCGAAGATCCCTTCCTGACCGGGCGCATGGGCGTGGCCTATGTCACCGGCCTGCAAGGCGACGACCCCAACTACTACCTGGCCATCGCCACTCCCAAGCACTACGCGGTACACAGCGGCCCTGAGCCCACGCGCCACTTTGCCGATGTTGACGTGAGCCTGCACGACGAGCTGGACACCTACACCCCGGCCTTCCGCGCCGCTGTGGTCGAGGGCAAGGCAGGCTCTGTGATGTGCGCCTACAATGCGATTAACGGCCAGCCCGCCTGCGCCAACGAATTCCTGCTGCAGACCCTGCTGCGCGGCAAATGGGGCTTTCAGGGTTATGTGGTTTCAGACTGCGACGCCGTGAAGGATGTTGCCGCCAACCACCGCTATCGCCCGACCCAGGCACAGGGCGCGGCCATCTCTGTTCTGCGCGGTATGGACAACGAGTGCGTCACCTTCACGGATCGCTACGGCGACCCGGTGGAGAAGGTGTACGTCGATGCTGTTCAGCAGGGGTATCTGCCAGAGAGCGTGCTTGATACCTCGCTCATCCGGCTCTTTACCGCCCGCATCAAGCTCGGGATGTTCGACCCGCCGGAGATGGTTCCCTACGCGAAGATTGACGAGAAGGAACTGGACAGCGCGCCTCACCGTGCAGAAGCTCGCCGGCTGGCGAACGAGTCCATGGTGCTGCTGAAGAATGACGGCCTGCTGCCACTGAAAGCCGGCATCAAGAAGATCACCGTTGTCGGGCCCCTTGCTGACCAGACCCGCCCGCTGATTGGCAACTATGCCGGCCAGCCGACGCACATTGTCTCTGTGATGGAGGGCCTGAAAGCGGAATTCCCAGGGGCAGCGATTACGTTTGTTCCGGGCACACAGTTTTTGCGTACCGATGGCGCAGCGGTGCCGGATGCCCTGCTGACCACGCCCGACGGCAAGCCAGGCTTGAAGGCCGAGTACAACGAAGGCATGCGCCGCGGACCGGGATCGGCGGCCAACACAACGCCTTTGGTCAGCCGCACGGAAGCGAATGTGGGCCTGGATGACAAGAGCGTTCCGGCGGAGGTTGCATCGCAGAAGGCTTTCGGTGTGCGCTGGACGGGGTCGCTTACGCCCACTGAGACGGGTGACTATCTGCTGGGAGTTCGTGTGCAGGGATTTGGACGGCTGACCGCGGACGGCAAGCAGGTAGCCATGGCCTTTGGTGGCGGATCGGAAGCGGCATCGGGTGTCGGCCGGGTTCATCTTGAGAAGGGCCGCAAGGTCGCGCTGGAGGTCTCCTACGGCAGCAACAACGGCAAGCACCAGGCCGAGCTCATCTGGTCGAAGGTTGAGAACGAAGTTTCTCCCAAAGCGATTGCCGCGGCAAAAGACGCGGATGTGGTGATTGCCGTGGTGGGCATCACCAGCCAGTTGGAAGGCGAGGAAATGCCGGTCACCGAACCGGGCTTCCTCGGCGGCGACCGCACCAGCATCGATCTTCCCCAGCCGGAAGAGAATCTGGTGGAGGCTGTTGCAGCTACCGGCAAACCGCTCGCCGTGGTGCTGATGAACGGCAGCGCGCTGGCGGTGAACTGGATTAACGACCACGCCAACGCTGTGCTCGAAGCGTGGTATCCGGGCGAGGAGGGCGGCGCAGCAGTGGCCGAAACCCTGAGCGGGAAAAACAACCCATCCGGCCGTCTGCCGGTGACCTTCTACAAGGGCGTTGACCAGCTTCCGAACTTTGAGGATTACGGCCTGGCCAACCGCACCTACCGCTACTTCACAGGCAAGCCGCTGTATGGGTTTGGCTACGGGCTCAGCTATACCAAATTCGACTACAGCGGACTCACTTTGCCCCTGCAGCCGACGGCGGCGGGTCAGGACGTGAGCGCTGAGGTCACCGTTGCCAACAAGGGAGCCGTCGCCGGCGACGAAGTGGTTCAGCTCTACCTCAAGTTCCCCGCGGTGAAAGGCGCGCCGCAAATCGCGCTGCGCGGCTTCCTGCGGGTTCATCTCGATGCAGGCACCAGCCAGACGGTCCATTTCAATCTGAAGCCGCGCGACCTGAGCATGGTGACCGAGGACGGCAACCCCATCGTTGCTGGGGGGGAATACTCCATCAGCATCGGCGGTGGTCAGCCCGATACCGGTGCGCCAGTGGCATCCGGCCACTTCCGCATCGACGGGCAGATTGCCTTGACCGAGTAGGCCGGCGCGCCGCTCGAAACACAAGGCATTACAGCAAATATCCGGGCAGAGACTGGCAACAGTCTCTGCCGCACATCCAAGCAAAAACCGGGATTCAACGCGGGCACTGCGAGATCCCGTCCAGCTCCGCCCATGAGGTTCAAAGCACCATGTTTCCTCGTACTTTTGTAAAGTCCATCGGTTCCGCCGCCATTTTGCTGCAGCTGCTCTTCTGGCTCCCGGCTTGCCTCGCCCAGGTTCAAATGCAGGTGACTGACAAGAACTACCTCAACACCCAGGGCTTCAGCGTCTTTCTCTACGACAGCACCTACCACCCCGTCTTTGTAGACCAGAAGAACACGGCCATGGAGATGATCCTGCATGGCCAGCGCATTGCCACCAACGGAGACGTGCGCCTGATGCCGACGCCCGAGCAGTGGGATTTGGTCGCCACGCTCAAAGGGCGTCACGCCGACAAGGAGAACAGCCGGCTTTCCGCCGACCTGGCCTTCCCGACCTTCGGCTTGAGCTACACGCTTGAGGTGGCGGCAGAGCCCGGCGGTGTGCGGGTAAGCATCAACCTCGACAAGCCGCTGCCTGAGAAGCTGGCCGGACGCGCAGGCTTCAACCTGGAGTTCCTGCCCTCCATCTATATGGGCAAAACCTACCTGGTCGACGGAAGCCGCGCCGGCATCTTTCCGCGAACTCCGAACGATGCGATGGTAAAAGTGCTGCCGTTGGCCGACGAGCCGAAAAAGGCCTACTACCTGGAGGACTGGGACAAGGCCAAGGGTTACACTGAGCCGCTACCCTTCGCGCAGGGCAAAAGCATTACGCTCGGCGTCGACGACTCGCTGGCCCGCATCAACGTGAAATCCGACACCGCAGACCTGATGCTGTTTGACGGTCGCGACCGCGCGCAGAATGGCTGGTTCGTTCTACGCTCGCTCATTCCTGCCGGCAAAACCACCGGGGCGATTGTGTGGCACATCCGGCCTGATGTGATTCCAAACTGGACCCGCCCGCCGATGATTGCGCACAGCCAGGTGGGATATGCGCCCGATTTCGCCAAACAGGCTGTCATCGAGCTCGACCCCAAGTACGATGCGCCCAAAACGGCAAAGGTGTTGCGCCTCGCCGAAGATGGCTCCTACAAGTCGGTCTTTGAAGGGCCTATCACGCCTTCCACGCCCTGGCTTCGCTATACCTATTCCAAATTTGACTTCACATCGGTGAAGGAGCCCGGGCTTTACGTCATCGAGTACGCCGGCCAGCGCACAGCTCCCTTCCCGATTGCAAAGGACGCATACTCCAACATCTGGCAGGACAGCCTTGACCATCACCTTGCCGCGCAGATGGACCACGTCTCAGTCCGCGAGGGCTATCGCCTTTGGCATGGCGCATCGCATCTCGATGACGGCCAAATGGCACCCGTGGTGGGCGAACAATTTGACGGCTGGAACCAGGCGACCGCGACGGACGGCAAGTGGAAGGGCGGCGACCACATTCCCGGGATGAACGTTGGGGGCTGGTTTGATGCCGGCGACTTTGACCTGGAAGAGCCGGCCCAGCTCAGCGTCATTCAGAACCTGGCGCTGGCTTACCGCGAATTCCATCTCAACTACGACGAGCTCACGGTCGACGAAGCGACCCGCCAGGTGGAGATGCACCGGCCCGACGGCGTTCCGGATACCGTGGAGCAGGTGAAGCACGGCGCGCTGCTGATTCTGGCGCAGTTCCACAACATCGGCCACGCTATCCGCGGCACCCACGAGCCTGACCTGCGGCAGTACACCCACCTGGGAGATGCAGCATCCAAGACCGACGGACGGATCTTCGACCCCAAGCTGGGCCCGAACGAAGTGAAGGGTGACTATTCCGGCAGGCCCGACGATCGCTGGATCTTCACATCCAATAACCCCTTCTTCCAGTGGAACGCCATTGCCGCACTCGCTGCCTCGGCCGACACGCTGAAAGGCTGGGATGACGCGCTCGCCAAGGACTGCCTGGATACCGCGATGAAGGCCTGGAGCGACGAAAAAGCGCATGCAACCGTACCGGCAGGACGAGCCTTTGGCGCAGACGCTCCGGACGGGGCTGAGGAAGGTGGCGTGCTGGCTGCCTCTCAGGGCACAGTCGCCGGCGGACAGCACCCGAAGAAGGCCCCGGGCACAACTGCTGCCGCGGTCACCCCTCCGCCCGCTCCGCCTGCGTTCGACCGTGCCGCATTTGAGGCCACGATGGACTGGCCTGCGGCCCTTGAGCTCACCATTGCCACCCACGGCGCGGAACCCTACAAATCGCGCCTCCGGGAGATCTTCCCCCGCGTCATCACTCCGCAGCAGATGGGCTTCATCGGCTGGACCGCGGTACGGGCACTGCCCTACCTGGACGCAAGCGCGAAAGACCAACTGCACGATGCCGTCAAAGCCTACATGGTCGGCGTCGACAAGGAGCTGAGCGAGACTCCCTTCGGCGTGCCGCCCAGCCTTGGAACCTGGGGCGGTTCCGGTTCCGTGGTGGACATGGCCATCCGCATGTACTTCCTGCACCGCGCATTCCCTGACCTGGTTGGCCCGGAGTACACGCTTCGCGCCGTCAACTACATCCTCGGCACTCACCCGGTCTCCAGCACCTCGTATGTCGCCGGCGTCGGCACCGTATCCAAAACCAAAACCTACAGCAACAATCGTGGTGACAACGCCTACATTCCGGGCGCAGTCATTCCCGGATACATCGTTATCAAACCCGATTTTCCTGAGCTGATCGACGACTTCGGATTCCTTTGGTTTGAAGATGAAGCGGTGGTGGCGGGGTCGGCAAGCTGGATTGTCGCCGGCAACGCGGCAGACGCTCTGGTGAAGGAAGCAAAGTAGATCCGCAAACGCAAGCGCCCGGCAGCTGCCATAGCTGCCGGGCGTTCGCTTTTCAAAGAGCTCTTCCGGAAGCAACTGCCTCCGCTCGGTTCATCTTCCGCTATTTTGCAGAGATCCGCAGCAGCAACGTTCCGTGGGCCGGAATCGTCGCGGAATACGCACCGTTCTGCAAGGCCACATTCTGGTGCGCCCAAAGATCACGCACCTGCTTCGCACTCCCCTGGATTGGCAGATCCTTGATCTCTACCTTTCCGACTGCGGGCGCTGCGCCGAGATTCACAATGCCAATCGCAACTCCGCCGTCGGCCAGCGGCTTCACCCACCGCTCAAGCTGGCCCTCTTTCACGGGAACAGCTTGCTTGCCCAGCGCATCCTGGTCCACGGCAATCACTTCGTTGTTCAGCAGGATGGACTTCGTCTCCGCAGTCATGGTCCGCACGTCGTTGCCGGCCAGCAGGGGTGCCGCCGTCAGCGCCCACAGGGTCATGTGCGTCCGGTACTCGTCGGCGGTCATGTGGCCGTTGCCGACCTCCAGCATGTCGGGGTCATTCCATCGTCCCGGCCCGGCCCATGGTGCCGTGGGAGCCTGCACGTGAATGTTGCTCATCATGCTCTCCCACTCATCGCGGATGTCATCGGTGGTACGCCAGAGATTCGCACCCACCGCAGGGCCCCACGTCTCAACCTTTTGCAGCCCATACTCGCACAGGCTGTAGACAATCGGGCGTCCCGTGGCAAGCAGTGCATCGCCCATCTTCTGATACACGGCATGAATCGCTTCGTCCTTGTAGACGTAGCCGGCGCTGCACCAGTCATACTTCAGAAAGTCAAAGCCCCAGGCAGCAAACATCTTCGCATCCTGCTCCTCGTATCCATAGCTTGCAGGATACCCACCGCATGTCCGCGGTCCAGGCGAAGAGTAAATGCCGATTTTCAAACCTTTCGAGTGCACGTAATCGGCCAGCGCCTTCATGTCGGGGAACTTCGAGTTTGTGTGCAGAACACCCTTCTCATCGCGCACGCCTTCCCATGTGTCGTCAATGTTCAAGTAAACGTACCCGGCGTCCCGCAGCCCGCTGGTCACCATTGCGTCGGCCATCTCGCGCACTGTCTTGTCGTCAATTTTGTCGGCAAAGAGATTCCACGAGTTCCACCCCATCGGCGGCGTCTTTGCCTGGCCAATGCTGGCAACCGGATGCAACGCAGGCGGAGGGATTTGCGCTGGAATCACAATCTCATCCTGCACGCTCGCTTTGTGCCCGACATGGGTCCCGCCCCAGAATGTGATGCGCAATTCCCCGTTCGCCACATCCCCCACCAGAAACGGCTTGGGCTCCTCCACATCCGTGCGAAAGAGTTCAAAATGCGACTCATGAATCGTGCCCTTCACACCATTCGCCCAGCCAAGAGCAATGACCTGCCCGGTGATTTCCGCACCCTTCTGATGCAGGTCCAGAATCGTCCGCTGCTGCTCTCCGTTATGAAGCTTGTCGCCAGGGAAAACCCACTTCCCCGCCAGTTCCTGGCACGCTGCCACTCCCCACGAAAGACCCACGACGACAATCGCAACAATCCATCCTCTGAAATGAATACGGCTCATCACTACCTCTGATTTCCATGACCATGCGGCCAGTTAGGGTCTCTTGTCGGAGACGTTGCGTTCAATCTGAATCACACGCATCATGTCGCGTGCCGCAGCTTCTTTCTTTGCCTTGATTTCGTCAAATCGCGCAGACTGCGCTTCCCGGCGTGCGTCGCCGGTGCGCGCGTACAACTGCAGCAATCCAAAATTCGCTGCGTAGTTGTCCGCATCAAGATCCAACGCCTGCTTCAGTTCCTTCTCTGCATCCGCAAACTCGCGGCGGGTGACGTAAATCTGACCGAGTTCCGCCAACACATCCGGCTCATTCGCATCCAATGCCACCGACTGCTTCAACTCCTCGATTGCATCTTCCGCATGCCCCTGTTGCCTGGCAATCCGGCCCAGATAAAAGTGCGCCTCTGCCGCAGTGCGCTCGCCATTTTTCGCCTTCGTCAGCCACACCAGGGCATTCTCATAGTCTTTCGCGCGGAAATACGTCGCACCCAAAGCCAGTTCGCCGGCAGACTCATTTGGGCGAAGCTCATGGAACTTCTGCAGCCACGGCAATGCTTCCGATGGATCGCGCGAGAAGCTGATGACCGTACCCAAATTGAAGTTGTAATCCGGATTCCGCGGATCAAGTTCCACCGCTTCCGCCAGCGCCTTGCGCGCCTCACCATACAGGCCCTTCTCCGCGCAAATCATTCCAAACTCATAGGGGAAACGCGCATCCCCGGGAGCAATATCCCGCGCATGCGCCAAGTATCCCAGCGCTCCATCTTTGTCCCCTGCCGCCAGAGCCACACGGGTCAAATCAATCAGCGTCCCGGCATCTTTTCCGCCGCCTGCGGTAAAGCTCTGCTCCAGCGTCTGCCGTGCCGCTGGCAACTTCGCATTCGCCTCTTCCGCCAGGCCCAGCATGCGCAGCCCGCCTGCGCTCAACTGGTGGTGCGAGGCAGCTGCGGTATACAACTCCTCAATCAGCTGCGTACGTCGCGCAGCACGCAGTGGCCCCGCGCACTCTTCCGCATCCGCCTCACTGAAATCGTTCTTTGCGGCAAGCTCCTTCACGACCGTTGCCGCTGCCTGCTCTGTGCCGCCGGCAGCTGTTGCAGCACACTGCAAGGCCAATACCGGTGTACTCTCTCTGGCAGGGGCGCTCAGGCGCGCAATCTCTGCCAGCACCAACATCGGTTTGTTCTCCCAGGCGAGAAGCGTCGCCAGTTGGTAACGCGCTTCATCATCTCCCGGAGTGGCCGCCAGAATCTTCCCGCAAAGCTCCCGCGCCTCACGCCGAATCGCCGCATCCTTTTCAGCGGTGTCCATATCCAGCCGAATCAGATTCTCAACCGTCCCCAGCGAGCGCGGATTCCATCGCAGCGACTCCTGAAACCATCGCCGCGCTTCCGCAGGCTTTCCACTCTGCGCGGCAATCACACCTTCAAGATTCAGCAATTCCGCGTCATGCGGAAGTCTCTTCATTGCGGCCTGCAACAACTCGTTGGCGCGCTGGAGTTCGCCTGCCTGCAACGCCTGCTGGATCTGCGCAACGCCCTGGACGCTGTGCCCCTCAAGCTGCGCGGGAACCGGCCGCACGCACACGCCCAGCAGCGCGAGAAAGAGCGCAGATCTTGCCTTGAATCCGAATTGCTGAAAACGTAGACTGGGTACCATGCGGTATCTAAGTTCCTCCTGGATTGCCCCCAGCGCCATTCTGCTGTTGGCCCTCTCCCCAATTGCCGGTGCGGAAGTACAACTGCCCTCCGCCGACCCGGCGCCGACGATTAACGATACTGCTTCGCTCGTCCTCGATGCCACCTCTCGCCAGTCCTTGCAGCAGGCACTGGCGGCCCATGATTATCGCAAGGCTGAGGAGCTCTTGTTACATCAGTTGAACTCCCTTCCAAAGTCTTCGATGGATGCATCCCAATCCCTGCGTCTGCTGGGCACGGTTTATTTTCTGGATCACGACTTTGTGCAGGCGGCTGTTGCGTGGAAGAAGGCCGAAGCTATCGCCCCACTCCCTGAGGAGATTCAGTTTTCGCTCGCGATGGCCTACATTCAACTGGGGCATAAAGACTGGGCACACGAGCTGCTTGCCAAGCTTCAGAAACTCCAGCCAAAATCTGCTCTCTATCCCTACTGGCTTGGCCGTCTTGCTTACGACAACCATCTCTATCCTGAAGCGACCGAACTGCTTCGCACAACTGTCGCTCTTGACGCCAGCATGTCGCGTGCCTGGGACAATCTTGGGCTGTGCCTCTACTACCAGAACCAGAACGAAGACGCCATCGCAAGCTTCCATCGCGCCATCGATCTTGACTCTCACGCCGCACATCCATCTCCCTGGCCGTATCTGAATCTCGCGATTGTGGAGCAATTTCTCAATCGCGATTCCGACGCTGAAACACACCTGCGCAAAAGCATTTCGCTCGATGAGAAATTCCCTCAGGCGCACTTTCAACTGGGCCTTGTGCTCGAGAACCAGAGCAAGCTGGAAGATGCGATGAAGGAGTTTACTTCAGCCGCTTCGCTTGATGCCGCCTGGGCTGATCCGCACATGGCAATGGCGCGTCTCGCACACAAACTGGGTCACGAAGACGAGGCAAAGCAGCAGGTGCTTCTCTACCGCAAGCTTCATTCCGCCAGTCAGCCATAGTGCGGTTCGCCACTCCCCCTTGCTGAGAACAGGTTTGCCGCAGTAACCCCAAATCCCTCGGAAAAGTGCACCATCCGGCCCTGGGTGAGCAGCCGGATGGTGGGAGAGAATTACCGCAGGAGGTACATTCTTAAAACTCGAGGCGTCCAGAGAACTGGATGGTACGCGGCGAGCTTACGCTGCCAGTCCAGGTTCCGAAGTTCGAGTTGGAAATATCGGTGTGGAACGCAACATTCGGGCCTCCGAAGTTGCCTCCCTGCGAACCGATCAGGTAGTGGTTGTTGAATGCGTTGAAGAAGTTCATCGCGAACTTGAACTTGGCAAATTCCCGAACGCTGAAGTCCTTGGCCAGGGAAATATCCACGTTCTTGTACGACGGGCCGTAGATGCCGGTCACCGCTTTGCCAAAGCCCGTGTAGCCAAACTGGCTGAAGGCTGCGGCGCTCTCAAGTGCCGAAGCATTCAAGTACGGCGACGCGCTCTTGGGGTTGTAGCCATTGCGGCCGTGGATTTGTACAATTCCGCCCGGATTGATTCCCGGAACGCAGCCTTCACGCAGATTCGGCGCCTTGTTCGACGTGTCGCAGTTCGACGAGTAGAACGAGAACGGGGTGCCGTAGTCGTAGTGCAGCAACGGGGTAACCTGCCAGCCACCGACAATTGCATTTCCCAGTCCGCTCTCATTGAGGAACTGCTTGCCCTTGCCAAAGGGCAGCTCGTACACGACAGAAAGCTGGACGGTAACCGGTACGTTGTCTGCGGCGATTGACCATGAGCGAGGACCAAGGTTGAACGGCGAGAACTGCCCGTTGTTGCCCTGGTTGCCAGCGCCTGCGGTATTGGTCGACTGCACGGTGTCCGATGCATCTGTATACATCTTCTGCACCGTCAATGCTCCCAGCACATACAAGCCCTTCGACATACGACGCTCAAGCTTCGTCTGGAACGAGTTGTAGATGGATTTGCCATGCTGTTCGTTCTGCCCCTGAAGCATGGAGCAGTACATCGGGTACGGAACCAGCGCCTGTCCAACGGTTGCGCAGCTTCCCAGGTCAGAGACAAAGTTGTCGTAGGGAACGGAAATTCCATCGAGAACTGTCTGTCCCGCTCCGAACTGGTCGCCAAGATGATCGCCCAGTGACTGCACCTTCGGATCATTCGGGTTGAGGATATTCAGCGGGCTCTTGTCCGACGGAAGGTGCGTTCCCTTCGTGCCGACATACGATGCCGCGATGAAGAAGTTGGCGGGCAACTGACGCTCCACTGTCAGGCTCCACATTTGCGAATACGGACGGCGATTGCCATCCAGCGGACGATACTTGATGCTGTGGGATCCGTTGTCAAACGACGAGCTGATCGTCGATGCCGTCGAACCCGTCTGTTCGGCCGAGATGCCACTCTGCAGGTAGATCGCAGGAGTCTTGAAATCTCCAGCATTCGCCTGCGTCAGCGTGACAGTCTTGTTGAAGCCATCCTGCGACATGCCGCCATCCCATCCGGGATAGAAGGCCTGACCGAAGTAGATGCCGTAACCGGCGCGAACCACAGTCTTGTCGTTCAGCGTGTAGGCAAAGCCCACGCGCGGAGCGATGTTGAGTTTCTGCGCGATTTCAGGATAGGAACCACCATAGCTGGCCGCTCCCCACTTGGTTCCCGCATAAGCCAGGCGACCCTTGAGGTTCGAGTTCGAAGTTGAGTTGTACGCACCGGGGTTGGTTCCGCTCGGATCGAAGAAGGTCAGGTTGTCGAGCTTCTCCTTGAACGGGGTGATGTAATCCCAGCGGACCGACAGATTCGCCGTCAGCTTTGGGGTCACGTGCCATTCGTCTCCAATGTGCGCAGCATATCCGTATTGACGAGGATATTCAGCGGTCACGTTGTAGTAGGTGGTCGAGGCAGTCGAAACCGCACCCAGGAAGAACGAGGCCATGTCATCGCCCGGGCAGCCGCTCGGGCAGACAGTTGCGTCAGCGCCGGTGGTGCTGGGCGCAAACGAGAACGTGCCGCCACGGTTGTTGCCTTCGTGGATGCTCGTACCGGCCTTCTTCCATTCAAATCCGGCCTTCATCGTGTGCCGTCCACGTACCAGCGTGAAGACATCGTTCATGCCATAGGTGCCGCGCGTCGTTACGTCGTGCGCCGAGCTGGCCGGCGACGAGGTTCCCAACTGCGTGTAGTTCGAGAAGGCCATCGTCGGCATGTCTTCCGTGCTCGCCACGCCCGATACCTTCGGAAGCGACGAGTGTCCATCAAGCTGGTAATAGCCTTCATTCCGGTTCAGGTAACCGAAGCTGAAGTGGTTGGTCATGTTGTTGTTGATCGTGTGCTCCCAGTTGAAGCGCTGAATCGGCGCGTTCTCAGGGTTTGCAGGACCGGCATTGGACAACGCCACCGGCAGATCCGAAGCGGCATTGATGCCGGCATACTGCCACCAGTAGGTGTAGTACAAATGGTCTCTCTGGCCGATGTTGAAGTCGGCGCGTGCAAAGTACACATTCTCAGAGCTGGTCAGCGAACCCTGGCCAGAGTGGGGAATGACGTAGTTGCCCGTTGAATTGGAGTTCGTCGGTGTGGGCAGAGCTGCCATCCAGGCCTTCGCTGTCGAATCCTCATAGGCAGGATTGATGACATTCATCGACCCGCCATAGGCAATCGGCTGGCCCGCATCTTCTCCATACTTCACAGGGTCGTTCGGGTAGTACAACTGAGTCGGCCATTCGCTGAAGTTGCCGGTGCGCGCCGCAGTGGATGCAATCGAATCAACCGCTGCAACGGATCCGCCGTGATTCTGGAAACCTTCCCAGTTGAAGTAGAAGTACCCCTTCACGAAGGACTTGTCGCCGTGCATGCCGGGCAGATAAATGGGACCGCCAATGTTCGCGCCAAAGTCATTTTCCTTGTCAGCTGACTTCTTGGCTCCATACTGGGCCGAGTTGAAAAAGTCATTGCGAAGGTACTCGTATCCGGCACCATGGAAACGCTCGGTGCCGCTCTTGGTTTGGATAATCAGCTGTCCTGAAGTGGTGTTGCCATACTGCGCATCATAGTTCGCGGTCAGCACGTGGACTTCGCTCGTGATGTCAGGAGACATGCCAAAGTCGGTCTGGAGCGCAACCATGCCAGACTGGTTCATGTAGCCCTCTGACGTGGTCACACCGTCAACAATCGCTTCGTCACCGGTGACGATGCCACCGTTGATACGCGCGTTGAAGGCGTTGTTGCCGCCGGCTGCGGTTACGCCCGGCATCATGGTTGCAACGGCAACCGACGAACGCGGCGCACCGGAAACGACGAGCGGGAAGTCCTGAAGGGTCTCAGGGCTCACACCACCTTCCAGCGTGGCCGATTCGTAGTTGATCAGGGAGGTATCCCCAATCACCGTCACGGTTTCGTCCGCTTTGCCAAGCTGCAGCTTGACGTCGAGATGGCCGGCCTGGTTCACCAGGAGTTCAATGCCCTTCTCGGTGGTCGCCTTGAAGTTGGTGGCATTGGCTTGAAGTTGGTACTTGCCCGGCGTCAGATTCCGGAAGCTGTATCCTCCGGTCGCTTCCGAGACGAAATTCGACTGGAAGCCTGTTGCCTCGTTGGTCAGTGTCAGCTTGGCGCCAGGAATGGCCGCACCGCTGGGATCTGTTACCGTGCCGCTGAGTGAGGCATTGACGTCCTGCCCGAAGCTCTTGGGTGTCACGGTAAGCAGAAACAGACCAAACAGCACAAGCAGCAGGCAGCGGGTCAAACAAGTTGCCTTGTGTGCCATGGGTGTCTCCTCCTATTTTTGGGTACTCACGTTTGGGTTCGCGCCTCGATGGGCGGTAACCACTGCCAAGTGCCTCCGGAGGCGACGCCGGAAACCCGTCCCTGACCTGCCGCTCGCTCGTTGGAAATCGAAGCGTGGCTATCGCTGGCCATCGGAAAAAATGCAAGACACGCAACTGGCAGTTGACCTTCTTCTGGCAGGAAGGACGCCACTTCATTTGGTGCCTGCTTCTCGCTTCTCCCGACATTGACTACTGCGGGTGGATCAGCAGCCGTCTTCGGGTCGGCTGTGACTGTTTACGTTTACAAATTCCGCTCCGACAAATCCCGGCTTTCTTCACCGGGTATCCGCGCGGCAGATTGACCTCCAGCCCAGCTTTCTCTTTGGCACTGTTGCACTTTGCCCCAACCCGAAAATAGGGATCTCGCGCAACCTGCTTGTCCAGGCCACGGACTACTACGAGGTGTTTCTGCGTAAACACGCAAGTGAGAAACAGTGACACCCTGTTAGTCGCACCCCAGCGCCTCCTCCTAACGTCCCGTAAGTCACTCATATTCATCCACTTGACATCCGCGTGCCCGGGGCGGAACCGGCTCCCCGATGTCCCCCGTTTGGCGGCACAATTCCCCTGTTAGTCCAAGGCATCTCTTGGAGTATAATTCCTCCTGTGGCAACAAGAGCCCTCCGCCCGGACGGGGAACTTCCGCTTCCTGGCCTCCCGAGCGATGGCTGTAAACCTTGCCGGTCCGGCTTGGGAGATGCGACCACTGAGCTTCAAAAGTTTTGCGTTGTAAAAGCGCGACCACCCCTTGACTGCCAAAAGAGCTGACACTGGATGAGCAAAGAAACAAGACAACTCGATGAGCCCTCCAGCGTGCGCCAAAATTTCCCCACGCAGCTGTCCGAGGACGCTCCGGGGCAGGACGACATCCTGCGCGAGCTGAAACTGATTCTTGCCAGCGAGGCCTTTCGCCCCAGCCACCGCAGCCAGGAGTTCCTCTCCTTCGTCGTCAACTATCGTCTCGATGGCGCCGCCGAGCCGCTGAAGGAACGCGCCATCGGCTTCAAGATATTCCACCGCTCCGCCGACTACGACACCGGCGCCGACTCTGTAGTTCGCGTGCTGGCCGGTGAAGTCCGCCGCCGCCTCCAGCTCTACTATCAGGCTCCCCCGGCGGCATCCCACATCCGCATCGACCTGCCGGTCGGCTCCTATACCCCGGTTTTTTCAGCTCTCAAGGCCGCTGCCCTCCCACCACAAGGCCCCGTGGCCATTCCCATTCCCGAGGTTCATCCCGGGAACTCGATTGTGGAGCCGTCGCCAACCGGGTCCCAGGCACTTCCGAAGCCTTCCGGCCGTCGCCCCAGCCGACGCATCCTCTGGCTCACCGCGGCCCTGGTCCTGTTGATCGCGTCCGGGGGCACGGCCTGGACCCTCTTCGGAAAGCGCTCCGACCTTGATCGCTTCTGGGCTCCGTTGTTGGCTCCCGGCCGCCCTGTGGTCATCTACCTCCCCAAATTGCTCGCCTTCCGCGGAACCGATGCACTGTACAAACGCACCGAGAAGACCCCTGGCGAGTTCGGTGCCGCATTTGACCGCCTGAACCGCGCCCCGAACCTGGCCCCAGGCGACACCATCCGGTTCGGGGAGATCTTCGTTGACAATGACCGCGGTCCCGGTGTCGGCGACATCAAGGCCTCCATCCATCTCTCCCGCTACCTCGAGTCACGGCACATCGACAGCGACGTACGCATCGGCAATGAGTTCACCTTCGAGGACCTGCGCACATCCCCCTCGGTACTCATCGGGGCCTTCAGCAATCGTTGGACCCTGGAGACCACCCGGGGCCTCCACTACTCCTTTGAAGACGTCGGCAGCCATACCGAGATTCGCGAAAACGGCGGAAAAGGACAAAAGTGGATTGCTGAGTGGGATAGCGCCGGCGGCACTGCGGCAGACTTCGGCCTGGTAACCCGCATCCTGAACCCCAAGACCGGTCAGTTCACCGTCATTGTCGCCGGCCTCGGCTCGAACGGCTCCGATGCGGCCTCTGAAATCGTCACCAATCCCGATCTCTTTGCCAAAGCAGTGGCCGGCATGCCCAGCGACTGGAGCAAGAAGAATATCCAGATTGTCGTGAAAGCCTCGGTCACCGATTCCATCGATGGCCCGCCATTGGTCGTCGGAACATACATCTGGTAGCATCCGCATGGATGGGCGGAGATTCTCCGTCGGAAGATCCACCTGGATATCGGCAATGCTGATCGGACGCAGACCATTTCTCAGCAACCTCGCCCGCGCCGCCGGAGCTCTGATGCTACCGCGCGCAGCCCTGTCTGCCCCTGCCACCCTTCCTGCGCCACAAACCGCCGGCTGGTTCACCGACGTTGCCCCCCGCTCGAACCTCTCCTACCGGACGCTGAACGACTTCACCGGCCGCAAGTACTTTCCGCAGCCCATGTGTGGCGGCATTGCCGCGCTGGATTACGACAGCGACGGCTGGATGGACCTCTTCTTCACCAACGGCGCAAAGCTGCCCGAACTCGCAAAATCCTCTCCGCAGTTCTACAACTGCCTGCTCCGCAACAACCGCGACGGCACATTCACCGACGTCACCGCTAAAGCGGGGCTCGATGGCCGGGACCTGGGCTACTGCTTTGGTGTGGCCGCAGCCGATTACGACAACGATGGCTTCCCCGATCTGTTCATTGCCAACGCGGGCCGCAACGCGCTGTATCACAACAACGGCGATGGAACCTTCACCGAGGTGACGCTCGGCTCTGGCCTGGAACACAAGCCGGAGAACCTCCTGTCAGTGGGTGCCGCATGGTTTGACTACAACAACGACGGCCTGCTCGACCTGATTGTCACCAACTACACTTACTGGTCTCCGCAAGCGGACAAGCAGTGCCGCATGGATGCCGAGCGCGAAGAGTACTGCTCGCCGACCGTCTACAAAAGTGTCGAGTCGAGGCTCTACAAAAACCTCGGCAACGGGAAATTCGAAGACGTCACCGAGCAGAGCGGGCTCGCCAAACTTCACGGGAAAGGGATGGGCCTCTCGATCGCCGACTTCACCGGCTCAGGCCGCATGGATATCTTTGTCGCCAACGACACCGAGCCGAATTTCCTCTTCGTCAATCAGGGCGATGGCACCTTCAAGGAGGCCGGCATCGAACTGGGCGTCGCCTACAACTCGCAGGGAGAAACCGTCAGCGGCATGGGTTGCGATGCGCGCGACTTTGACAATGACGGATGGGTGGACATTGTCTACAACGACCTCGCTGGACAGGTTTTCGGGCTCTTGCGCAACGAGGGCGGCAGCTCGTTTGCCGACATCACGTGGTCCAGCAAAATGGGTGCGCTCTCGCGTTCTTCCTCTGGCTGGAGCATCGGCTTTATCGACTACAACAACGACGGCTGGAAAGACATCTACTCCGCCAACGGCGATGTCGACGACCTCATCGCCAACGCCCGCCAGCACGACACCATGTTCCAGAATCTCGACGGCAAAACTCTGCGCGACGCCACCCCGGAGATGGGTTCTGATTTCAACGTCAAGGGTTTTCAGCGCGGCTCAGCATTTGTTGATTTCAACAACGACGGATTCATGGACATCGTCGTCACTTCGCTCGGCGAGCACCCGCGCATCCTGAGGAACAACGCGGTTGTCCACAACCACTGGCTGCTCGTTGATTTGCGTGGACACAAGAGCAATCGCGATGGCATCGGCGCGCGGCTCAAGCTCGTCACAGCCTCAGGTCGCACGCTCTACAACCACGCCAATCCCAGCGTCGGCTTCATGTCGTGTTCTGATCGCCGCATTCACTTCGGCCTGGGCGACGAGCAGAAAATCACCTCGCTGGAAATTCACTGGCCCTCGGGAATTGTGCAAACCATTCCCCACCCCGCCGCCGACCAGATACTCAAAGTCGAGGAGCCTCAACCGCCCGCGAAGCCCTAAGGTTTCGCCGCCGGCTGTTCCGCGCTCTCCACCACGCGCAGCACCTGGTCTGGCTTCACATCCGTCAGCACCTGGTGCACACCGGTGGGCCACCACAAATCAATCCGCTCCACCTTCGCCGCTGGGCCGAGCCCAAAGTGCACACGCTTGTCGCTCGATGAGTTGTAGCCCACGGCCGTCGTAGCCGCATTCCACTGCGGCCCCTCGGCCGTCGTCACCTTCACGCGGGTTCCCAAACCATCGCGGTTATCCCGCACACCAACCAGTTGCAGCTCCAGCCAGTGATTCGCATTGTGCGTGGTGTTCTGCAATATCCGCAGCGGCTCGCCAATCACATTCACCGCGACATCGACGCGCCCATCGTTCAGCAAATCTCCAAACGCGGCCCCGCGATGCATCTTCGCCGCAGTTACATCGCTGCCTGCGCCCGCGGTCACATTGGCAAAGTGAAACTTGCCCAGATTCCGCAGCACCAGATTGGGCTGCAGCGCCGGCCGATGCAGCACCTCCAGCTCGTTATCCAGAATTGCTCCACCCGTAAAAAACAAATCCTTCAACCCATCATTGTCCAGGTCGTACGCGCCCGCACTCCATGCCGTCATCCGCTTGCTCGCTGCCGTCACGCCGCTCGTATCCGTTACGTCTTCAAACTCGCCGCCGGCATTGCGATAGATCGGAAAGGTATCTCCAAACATCGCCGCATGCACCACATCCGGTAGACCGTCATTATCCAGGTCACGGAACTCAGCTCCCATGCCCGCAACCATGCTGCCATTCGCGGTGTAGGCCACCCCCGCCTCAAGCGCTGCTTCCTTGAAAGTGCCATCTCCGTTGTTGTGCAGCAGGAAGTTCTGGAATGTATCGTTCGACAGAAATACATCCGTGAATCCGTCGTTGTCGTAGTCGGCAAAGGCCACACCCATTCCCTTCCCGATGAAGCGCGCAACATGCGACTGGTCGGAAACATCCGTAAACGTCCCGTCCCCGTTGTTGCGATACAGAATGTTCTGCGTTCCCTTGAAGTTCCCCGGTGCGCAATAGGTTCGCGCCTCGGCAACCGAGCAAAGCTTGTCCGTCGGCACGGTGTAATCGAGATAGTTCACCACCAGCAAATCCAGCTTGCCGTCATTGTTGTAGTCGAACCAGCCTGCCGCAACCGCCCACGGCTTCGCCCCATTTGCAAACCTGCCCGCGATCTTCGCCTTCTCCGTGACATCGGTAAACGTGCCGTCGCCGTTATTGTGGAGCAGTTGATTCCGGTTGAATCCCGCCACATACAGGTCCTCAAATCCATCGTTGTCAAAGTCGCCTACGGCCACTCCCATCGAGTAGCCAGTTCCTTTCACCCCCGCCTGCTCCGTCACATCGGTAAAGGTGCCGTCGCCATTGTTGCGGTACAACCGGTTCCAGTACTCCGGCCCACTCTTTTCGAGCGAAGGAATCGCCGCGCCATTCGTCGCAAAGATATCCAGCAGCCCATCGTTGTTGTAGTCCAGCAGGGCAACTCCGCCCAGCATGGTCTCAATTGAATACCGCTGCGGGCTGCGGTCATTCTTCAGCACAAACCCGACTTGCGCCGTCCCAGCAATATCCCGGAACTGGATTGGCCCGCCCTCGCCCATCGCCACAGCAGCCGGAACTGCCGGTGCCGGCACAACCGCCTTCTGCTGCCCGCGGGCCAGCCGTGCCCCGCCCGCCAGCAATGCTAATGCGGCTGCCAGGGCGCTCACGCACCGCTGAAGTCTCCGCCGGAACCGGGGCTGCAAAATCACCACCTCAGTATAGCCACCACCCGAGTGCGCTCTCACTCTTCTCCTGGCCCTCACTCCCCAAAACAAAGGCGGCCACGCATGAATCATGGCCGCCGTGCGCTTTTCCACCTCTGCCCAAAAATGGAGACTTCAGTCCCGCCCTTCATCCTTGGGCTGAATCCCCTACTGGATTGCCGCCGAGCAGTGCATCTCCAACCCCAGCGCCCACCGCCGCTGGAATCCCTTCCAGTAGTCAGCGCCCTCGCTGAACTTTGCCCCCACTGACGCTCCCTGTGGAAGGGGCCATTTGCCGTCGTTGGACCTTTCAGGAGCAACATGGAGATACGCTCGCTTGCTCTCATCGCCCTTCAGCGTCAGGTCAAGAAATGCAGTGATGAAGTGCTGGTTGATCGCGGTGATGCGATCCTTGCGCCACGCCGGCTCCTCAAAGAATTCGCGCGTGACAAAGCTTGACAGCGCCTCAGCCGGCGCGGGGTTTCCGCCCACGTTGTGCCGGGCATTCTCGTAGACGAGCATGCATCGGTCAG
This sequence comes from uncultured Acidobacteriota bacterium, assembly GCA_903832055.1. Lineage (GTDB taxonomy): Bacteria > Acidobacteriota > Terriglobia > Terriglobales > Acidobacteriaceae > Acidicapsa. The sequence goes on from CAILAC010000006.1 coordinate 32,158, forward strand.
AGTGTACTGCCTTGTCGAACGCAGGCTTGATGCCATTGGCATAGTCCGAAACATCGTCCTGGTCGCCGGCAATCACCAGCATCGGTATGTGTATCCCAGCCAACCCGGCCGCATCCCACGCGCTGTACGGCGGTTGCGAGCCCCAGGGCGAAATTGCGACCACTGCCTGCACCTCTTTTCGCAGCCGCGCCTGATACTTCGGGCTTCCCGCTTCCCAATCCGCAAAATACCCTCCGGGCACAAATCCGTGCCCCATCGAAGTCGCGCTGTATCCCGCGCCGGCACTTGCAAGCGCACCGTATCCACCCATGGAGTAGCCCACAATCGCCACATGTTTGCTGTCCACAAGCCCGTTCAAGAAATGGCCCGCGTGCCCAGCCAGCTCCTCCAGCGCGTCCACGGTAAACAGTTGATCATTCGCGCGATTCAGCAATGTGCTTTGAAACGCCTTCTCCGCACCAAAAACGGAATCGGTATGGTCAATCGCCGCAACCACGTAGCCTTTGGAAGCAAGGTTCTCTGAGAGATAGGTCAGGAAGTAACGCGAACCCGGATAGCCGTGCGACACCACCACCAGCGGAAACTGGCTTCCCTTCACCGGCGGCGCATCCCGCAGTGCCTTTCCGGGCACTTCCACGGTCTTCGGAGCGCTCTCAAATCCCTTGCCCCCGCTCGGGAAACCCATCACATACAGAGTGCGTTCCTGCGCACCGGCAGGAATCGTTGCCGGGTACCACACCTCAATCTTCAGCGGCCGGTCATAGAGCGGCGCCTTGCCGGTGCTCTTGTCGAAGTTCAGAATATCGACCTGGTTCGGGTTCTTGATTTCCAACGTGCGCACGCCTACAGAGTAGGCCCCGCGCTGAGCCAATTCAGGAGCATCCGCTGAGGGCACGCTGAAGAAACTCTCGGTCTGCGCACCCGCCGCGCCCCCCACAACCAAAAACATCACAGCCAGCAAAGAAATTCGCACTTCGGTAAGGCCCCTTCCCTGGAGAAAACTCCACCCGTAACTCCAACAGACCAGCGTCTGGTTCACGCTGGCAAGCCGGTCTCTTTGTAACAGATTGACGGCTGTTGTGGCTCGACTGTTGTTGACTCCATCGCACATGGCCTTCTGGCGGGCGCGGAAAGCACCGCACAACGGCAGAGCGGGGCTCAAGCACGTCGCCAGGCGTCCCCCGGTTCGTAGTCGCTCCGGCCCGGCAGAGTGTATGCAGTTTCGTTCTCTGCCTGCAACACCAGGAGCTGCGGCAGCGCCCCACTCAAGCTTCCCGCGGCTACTCGATGCGCCAGGCAAAGTTATCAAACAGCAGTCCGTCACCGTGCTGGAAATCAAAGGACACGACCGAGCTTCGGTCCACCCATCCTGTGCGCACATGTTTCAGCTCGCCGGCCTTCACCGTGTAGCTCACCTCGCGCAGCTCCGGGCATCGCAAGGTCACCGTTGCATCATCTTTGCCATTGTTGTACACGTCAAAGCCGTCCAGCACTCGCGGCGAATCAAAGCGGAAATGCGCATGCTCCGCCTTGCCATCGGCCAGCGCAAGATTGAATGTTCCAAAGGCTCCCGCCGGCACATGAATCTGCCATTCGCCAGGTGCCCAATCCATCGCTCCCGAGGGATATTGCCCCGCCAGAATCGTGCCCGCCGCCTGATGCGGATCATCAAAGGTCACAATCTGCGAGGGCGCAGCTCCGCCCGCTCCCTGCACATCCAAATCCCGTTCGCCATCATGCCGTATCCGCAGGACATGCGTCTTTTCATCAAACGTATAGCCGGGCGCATCCAGATCCTTGCGCTCTGCCAGCGCCTTGCCGCCGGCCGTCACAAACTCCGGTTTGAAGTCCACCCGCAGCACTTCCTCCGCATTCGCATCAAAGGTGGAATACGTCACCGCAGACTGCATGTACTTCACCTTGGTCACAACCGACGTACTGCCCAGGATGTGCGATGCATCCTCCGGCGCCCACTCCGGTACCGCGTAAAACGAATCCATCATTCGCCTCGGCCCATCCGCGAATTCGTCGGTAAACCACCATTGGCCCGCAAACGGACTGTGCGCACCTCCGGGCAATCCCTGAAAATAGGTGACCCAGTTGAACGAGCGATACGCGGCATCGCGATAAGCAACGTCGCCCGTCTTCGCGTAGTAGAGCGCTTCCACTGCCGCCAACCGCGCCGTGTGGTCGTCGCAGCACTGGTTGGGCTCGTTGCAGCAGAAGTTCACTCCGTTCCCCTGCTCGTTCGTGATTGTCGCACCGTGGACAATGTACTTCGCCCACTTCGGCGTCGTCTTTACCCACTCAATCACACCGCGTGCATGCTCTTTCCAATCCGGGTCCTTGTCAGGGTGCAGCAGCACGTACCGCGCAAACTCCAGCGGAATCACCTGGTTCATATTGCCCATGGAAGGCACAGTGTCTTCGAAGTACCCCACCCACACATTCTTCGCCAGGGGATACTTCTTGAACCACTCCCAAACTGCCGATCGCACCCGCCCGTATTCGGTTACATTGCCCTGACCCAGCCGCATCAACTCGTCAAAAAGCATGATTGGTTCCACGACGTTGGCGGAGTACGGCCCCATCGCCCCACCCGGCGCCTTGCCATCCCGGGCATACAGCCGCACCGGCCATGGCGAGTGCGCTTCATCCCCCGGCGTCCAGTTCTTCACCAGGGCATCCGCACACCGAATTGCGGCCCGCAGATACTTCGTATTCCCGGTCAGCTCATACAGTCGCAAATAGCCGAATCCGTCCTCGCCCACGACATGCGGCTCCACGTAGTCTTCGCCCAGGTTGCTCCAGCCGCTGTAGCGCTCCGCGCCCGGATTCGCTGAGGCATAGGGAACCTGTGACCAGGCGTACCCTTCCGGCGTCAATCCATGGTTCAGTTCGTAGTCCACAAACGACTGCAGAAACTCAATCGTCCGCGCATCGCCGTTGTACGCATACAGCCGCTCCAGGAATCCCACCATCATCGCCCGCAGATAGCCGGTTGAATTGGCCCAGTGCGGATCAGGCATCATCTCAAACGTCGTGCGGTCGAAATCGAAGCAGCAGTAGTAGTAGTGCAGACGCTGGCGGTTGTACTGGTCCCACAGAATCGTCCACTGGCTCTCGAAATATCCCTCGTAGGAATAGCCAGTGCTCGTCGCCATCGGCCACGGCAACAGCTTTCCTCCAGCATCCAGTTGCACCGGCCGTCCGGCAATGGACTGCGCATCAATCGTCGTCACCGGTTTGAATGGGGGCTGCTGTGCCTGTGCCAGTGCCGTTGTTGCCGCTGCTGCCAGTAGAACTGCCGCCAGTAAGCCATTCCAGATACGTGCCATTGCTATGCCCGCCTCAACTCTTTGCTGGATTTCCGGAGTCCCGGAATCGTTGGTAATCCTAACCCGCCACAGCATCAACCGGCCACACTGTTGCGCGTGTGTGCGCCGAAAGCCCTGCACATGAAAATCAGTCCCCGCCTGACTTGCAGCAAGCGGGGACCAAGGTCACAACATGACTCAGAAGCTGAATCTTGCCTGCAGGTCAATCGTGCGCGATCCCAAGGCACCCTGCGCAAGGCCAAAGTGCGGGTCCTGCGTGTTGTTGTCGATGTTTGTCAGGTTCACGTTGTTGAACAGATTGAACATGTTGGCGTGGATGTCGACGCTGCCGTGGCCGCCAAGCACCTTCATCTCCGGCAGGCCAAACGACTTGCCGATGGTGGCATCCACGTCAAAGTAATGTGGTCCCCTGAAGCTGTTGCGGCCAATTGCGGGTGCGCACGGAATCGGCCCAGGCTGGGCCACGCCATTCACAATATCTGCCATCGTCGGGCCCGCCGTATAGCAGCTCTCATCCACGGGGAAGAGCGTCAGCCCGTCGCTTGCCTGTGTCTTGAAATTCCCGGGCTTGAATCCGCCAGTGTAGTGGAAGGGACGCAGCGGCGAACCGCCGCCGTAGTTGCTCCCGCTTCCCTGGTAGACAGCATCGCCGCCGGTGTTCCCGTCAACCACGGTGAACGGGAAGCCCGAGTGCGCATTCAGAATACCGCTCAACGTCCAGGCACCCAGCAGCTTCTTCGCCAGCCCATGATGGCTGGCAAAGAAGGTTGGCGTCCACACTCCGTACAGCTTCTCCGCCGTCTTCACGTCAAAGTCTGACGGGCCGCGGTTCAGTTTCATCGGAAAGTACTCATAGGCGCCGCTGGCTGATCCGCAACTGCAGGTGCCTCCCTGCGCCGGGGCATAGTTGTTGGAGCCATCATCGAGGCCCTTCGCCAAACGAATGTCGCCTTCCAGTTCAAACTGCTGTCCGAACCGGTGACGGATACCCGCGAGCCCGCCGTTGAAGCCGCTGCTGCCCTCGTCGTCGTACATGTTCATCGACTGCACGGAAGGATTAAACGCATCCATCCCGTTGCCCTGTGCCGAGAACTTCGCATAGTCGTACAGCGTGTAGTTGAACAGGCGCGTCTGGTGGCGCGTCTGGGTTCCCTGGTAGCCCAGGGTGGCCACCCACTGGTGACCCAAATCGTATTCCACATCCAGCGAATACCGCAGCGCGCGTGTCGTGGGCAGCTTTGCCTGGTAGGCCTGCAACGGCGTCAGAGCAAAGTTCTGCCCAGGGACCGGCAGGTTCGTCGTCGGATCAAACGGGGCCGTCGCCGCCGGGTTCGCGGCATACCCGTAGAACGAATGCGAATTCCCAGGGAAGGTGCTTGGCCCGTAGAGAATCTGGTTGCCAATCAGCGTCAGGTTGCCTGCCAGGTACGGAGGATTGTTGCGCCCGTCCAGCGTGTTCGCCTCCTGCATGCCGGTGTAGCCCAGGCCAATGCCGCCACGCAGCACCAGCCGCTGTTTGCCAAATCCGGGCAGCCAGTTGAATCCGAACTGGGGACCGAAATCCGCCTTGTCGGCCTGGAAGAGGTTGCCGCCCTTGCGCACATGAACTCCAGTAATCTCGCTGGTTCCCTGCCCCAGCTCAACCACCGCGAGGTGACCGTACTTCTCGCTCATCGGCCCAAAATACTCATACCGCAGGCCCAGCGACAGGGTCAGGTTCGGCTTCACCTTGTAGCTGTCCTGCGCAAAGAAGCCATAGAGCGTCTCGCGCGTATCCCGCCGGAAGTCTGTCGGCACACCCGTCTGCGCGCTGAAGGTTGCCGACTCCGACACCGGCGCATCATTCAGCATGTCCCACATGTTGTTGAAGTTGTAGGTTGGCCGCGCGCTCCACGGCGAAGCATCCAGGAAGAGCAAGCGGCTCACTTCGCCGCCGAGCTTCAGCGTATGCGTCTTGTACACCTTGGTCAGCACATCTTTGCCGGCATAGGTACTCTGGTTAAACTCCGCCGGCGATCCGACGCCAAAGTTGTTCGGGCTGCCAATCGATCCAATCGAGTTCACACCCTGCAGGTTGCCAAGCTGAATGATCGGCAAGCCAAACGGTGCATTCGGATTCGAGTTCATCGAGTTCCATATCCACCCGCCGTTGTTCGCACGGAACTCATTCTGCATCGATCCAGAGAACGTGTGGTCCCACAGCATCGTCAACGATCGATTCTGGAACTCTGAGACAAAGGCGTTCATCGGCCTGGCTGCGCCGTTGTAGGAGTTGTTCCTGTTCGGCACGTAATAGCCCACCACCGCCAGCAAATCCTTCTGCGAGAGGTTGTAGTCGAGGCGGCCGTTGAACTGCTGCTCATTGGTCGGGCTTGTGTAGTTCTGGTTCAGATACACGAGGTCAGCCACTCCGTCCAGACCTCCGCCAACACCCGGCGTGCCATTGCCCTCGAATCCGGGGTCGCTCGTTCCCAGCGCTGTCGTGAGCGGGCCGCCAATGTCCAGGCCGCCCGGATAGGTCTTGCAGTTTTCACCTTCCGTCAGTCCAATATCGGCGCAGGTGTGCTGATCTGGAATCGCCACTCCGTTAATCGGTGCCGCTCCGTTGTAGCTCATGAACAGCTTTGCAGCGCTGTTGGCGGGCGCCAGCGCGCGATAGTCCGGCGTCTCCCACCAGCCCTGCGCATTGGCCGCTCCATTGGTCTTGATGGTCTCGTACGAGAAAAAGCCAAAGAGCTTGTTATGGACAATCGGCGCTCCGACCGATCCACCGAAATCATTCAGCTTCGTGTTGTTGCGCATCGGGGAGTTGCCCACACCGTCGTACTTCTGGTAGGCATTGAGTCCCGGCCGCGCGGCGCGCCAAAAGAACGAGCCATGATAGCTGTTGGTGCCATTCTGTGAGGTAACCTTCACCTGTCCGCCGCTGTACCTTCCATCTTCGGCGTCGTAGTTGTTCGTCACCACATTCACTTCTTTCACTGAGTCCATATTCGGCGTGATAATCGCGGTTCCTGCCCATGCCACGCTGGTGACGCCGATGCCGTCAATCTGGTAGTTGTTCACTTCGCGGCGTCCGCCGCCGATAGAAACCTGTGGGCTGTTCTCGATGGCAAAAATGCCGGTCGCCGGCCCTGCGCCGCCCGGCCCGTTGTTGCCCGGCAGATTGCTCACACCACCGCCGGCCGACTGCGCTCCATCGCCAAACGCACCCGGAGCGAGCTGCAGAATCTGGTAGACGTCACGCCCAGGCGCAGGCATGTTCTGCACCTCCATGGTGGAGATGGTTGTTCCCAACTGAGCGTTTTCTGTATCCAGCACCGGTGCGACATCGGCGCTTACCGTCACCGTCTCAGAGGCCGTGCCCACCTCCAGCACAACATTCACGGCATTCTCCTGCTCGCCCAGCACTTCCACATTGGCAAGGACCTTCTTCTTGAAGCCTTCCTTCTCCACCGCAAGCTGATAGTGGCTCGGCGGCAGGCCACCGATGCGGTATGCGCCCGTCTCGCCGGAAACCGCCGTCTGCACGCGGTTTGTCTCCAGGTCAGTCAGGGTGACGGCAGCGCCGGGAATCGCCTTGTTCTGCGGGTCCACAATCGTGCCCTGTACTGAGGCGCGGTACTGGGCAAACGCCCCCGGTGCCGAGAGAAGAATCGCCGCTGCAGCCAGAAATGCCGTGCAGATGACATTGGTCCATCGAATTCTCATGCGTAATCCCTGCCTCCACTGAATCTTGTGCTGATTTCTTTCCGTCACTGCCAGCCCGCTATGAGGCCACCAGCACCGTGGTCAACTGCTGCAGCCTCAGCAGGTCTTCGCGCGCGACCCCGCTGTCTGTGATGATCATGTCGCACTTCTCCACCGCACACAGCCGATACACCGCCTCGGTGCCAACCTTGGTGCTGTCCAGCACGAGGATCCGTTCGCGGCCGGCCTTGAGAAATGCCCGCGGCATCTCCGCGTCAAAATTCATCACACCCTTGCTGAAGGAAAGCGCCGCAGCGCCAAAGAAGACCTTGTCCGCGTAAAGACCCGACAGATACTCGGTCACCGCGCCGCCAGAGAGGTCATGCCCCGTCCGGCGGTACTCGCCGCCAGTAAGGCGGACATGGACGCTCGGGGCACCGGCCAACTCCTCCAGCGCCGCCAGGGATGTTGTCACCACGGTCACATCCCGCTTCAATGCCAGGTTCCTCGCCACATAGCGGGTGGTGGTGCCACTGTCCAGAACGACCGTCTCGCCATCCTTCACCAGCCTTGCGGCCTCGCGGCCAATCGCTTCCTTGGCATGGGCCATCTTCGCTGCGCGCTCCAGAAAGCTCTTTTCCATGGAGCCAGTAGGGGCAACCATCGCTCCGCCGGGCGTGCGAATCACCAGGCCCGACTCTGCCAGGCGCCCCAGCACCCGCCGAATTGTCATTTCAGACACGCCATGCGCAATCGCCATTTCAGCAATCGTCGCCGTGCCACGCTCCTTGACATACAGCAGAATCTGGCTCTGCCGGTCTTCAGGACTTCGAGATGGGGTTTCGTTAGTCTTTAACATTTCGTTGTGATTTAATAACAACACCACAGAAACGCAAGAGATGTCAAGAATTTTTCTCCCCGCCCCATTCCGCCTCCCACCCCAAGAGATAACGCTTGAAATGGCCCGATATTGCCCATACACCTGCAAGCTTTTCAGCAGGCCCTCCAACCCGACCAGCCTTTGCCGCTGCCCCAAAAGAGAATTTGACAGCTCCCACCATCTATGATTCTGTTAGTAATGCACATCATCGATGTTTAGTTTTGCCATCATTGGCAACCGACTGCACCCGCAATTCCAGACGATTTCCGTCTGCCGCGGTCACCGCCCGCGGGCGGATTGCAACTCTCTTTCCTGCTTCGTGAGGTGGCAAATGACAGCCCATGGAATTGCCAAGCCAGTACTCCTCATCCTTGGCGCTCGCGGCTTTTTGGGCAGATTTGCCGCGGCGGCCGCCGAGAGTTCGTTCCGCGTCATCCGAGCTGACCGTGATATCAGCGACCCCGCCACAGATATCCGCATCGACATCACAGACCCAGCCAGCGTCTCTGCGGGCTTTCTCAGCGTGATGCCGAGCGCCGTGCTGCTGCTGGCCGCCATCTCGGATATTGACCGCTGCGAACGTGACCCTGCCGTGGCGCAAAGGGTGAACCTGGAAGGCGCGGTACATGTTGCGAATGCCTGCGCAACCCATGGGGCGCGGCTGCTGTTCACCTCTACCGGCGCAGTCTTTGACGGTACTCAGCCCGAGTACCGCGAGGCCGACCCGCCCACGCCGCTGAGCGTCTACGGCTGCACCAAAGCCGATGCAGAAGCCGCCATTTGCTCCGCGCTTCCGGCTGGAATCGTGGTTCGTGTCTCGCTCGTGCTCGGCCGCTCAGGCCAGGCGGGCACCAACTCGCTCGTGGATGGACTCATCCGCCGATGGCAAGCTCAGGATGTCGTCTCCGCTTCCACCACGGAAGCGCGCAACCCAATCGACGCCCCCACCCTTGCCGCCTGGTTCGTGGAGCTGCTGCAGAACCGCGATGCCTCCGGCATCTTCCACGCCGGCTCGACCGGCATGATGACCCGCCTCGAAATTGCTCAGGCGCTCGCGCAGGGTCTTGGATTCCCCGAATCCCTGGTGCGCGCTGAAACCACCCCACCCCCCGGAAGAGCCCCCCGCGGCGCTCGCCAGTTCCTGATTCCGGAGCGAATCGCACAGTTTTGCCGGACCCCCGCACCCACCTGCGACGAAGTCCTGAAAAGGAGTTTGAATGAACCTGCCCAAGGCAATCCACGAGCTTGAATTCGGCCACGGGTCAATTTACGGCGACGAAGAACGGAAAGCTGTTCTGGAGGTGCTCGATGCCTCGGCACCCTCCTGCGGTCCAAAGGTCAAGGCCTTTGAAGATACCTTTGCCGCTTACTGCGGCGCGGAGTTTGGGCTTGCCGTGACCTCTGCCACCACCGGGCTGGAACTGGCCATGATTGCCGCCAACGTCGGGCCCGGTGACGAAGTGATCACCACCCCCATCAGTTGGATCTCCACCGCCAACGTCATCTCTGCCCGCGGAGCCAAGGCGGTTTTTGCCGACGTCGAAGCGGGCACACTCAATCTCGACCCCGCTTCAGTTGAGCGCCGCATCACGCCACGTACCCGCGCCATCCTCCCAGTCCATCTCTACGGCCAGTGCTGCGACATGGACGCCCTGCGCACGATTGCCGACCGGCACAACCTTGTGCTGGTGGAAGACGCCGCCCACGCCGCCGGCGCATCCTGGAATGGCCGCAAGGCCGGAATCCTCGGCGACATCGCCGTCTTCAGCTTCCACCAGCAGAAGAACATGGTCACCCTCGGCGAAGGCGGCATGGTCACCACCTCCAACCGCACCTTCTATGAGCGCATGCTCTCTTACCGCTCCCTGTGCTGCCGCACCTACGACCCCAAGGGGAAATATCTACCCATCGATGAGTCCGTTCATCCCATGGGCAAGCGTTACTGGCATCTTGAGTTTGACGGTATCGGCTTCAACTTCCGCATGACCGACGTGCAGGCCGCCGTTGGCCTGGTGCAGCTTGGCCGCCTGGATGGGATGAACCAGCGCCGCCGCGAAATTGCCCGGCGCTACGCCGCAGGTCTCAGCGGCATCGCCGGCATCCAGCTTCTCGCCGAGTTGCCCCAGGCCTACCACGTCTTTCACATCTTCGGCATTCTCATCACCGCAGGGTTCCCCCTCAGCAAGGAAGACTTCATGTGGCAGATGTATACCGGCCACCGAATCAAGGTCTGGTCCCACTACATGCCCATCCACCTCACTGAGGTTTACCGCTCGCTCGGCCACGCTCCCGGCGAGTGCCCCGTCGCCGAAAGCCTCTTCGACCAGTACGTCAGCATCCCCATCCATCCCCGCATGACTGACGAAGCCGTGGACTACGTGATTGACAGCATCCGGGAATTGGCCGGCAGCGGAAAGGCGCAATGAACGATTTCCTGCAGACAGTCGCAACCCTCCGCGAACCCGGCAACCTCCTCGCAGGCTCCAATCCCGTCTTTGTTGCCCGCGCCCCGGGCCGCCTCGACGTGATGGGCGGCAACGTCGACTACACGGGCGGCCTCGTGCTGGAAGCCACCATCCGCGAAGCCACCTGGGCTGCCGCACAACTGCGCACGGATGACCGCATCCTCCTCGTCAATCCGCAAATGGAGACAAGCGGCTGGCAATCTCGCGTCGAGGTCTCCCTCGACCAGGTCGCCACTGTCCAAGGCACCAAATCGCTCGTCAATTGCGACCCTGCAGTTCGTTGGACCGCCTATGTCCTTGGTGTCTTCCACCTGCTCGTCACCCGCTGGCCCTCGCTCGCCAACCGGGGCATCACCCTTTATCTTGACTCCCAGGTTCCGCTGAACAAGGGTGTCAGCTCGTCGGCTGCCGTGGAAGTGGCCACCATGAAGGCCGCCGCCGCTGCCTACGGAATCCCGCTCCTGGGCATCGAGCTCGCGGAAGCCTGCCAGTGGGTGGAGAACGTAATCGCCGACTCTGCCTGCGGCATCATGGACCAGGCCACCAGCGTGCTCGGCACGGAAGGCCACATGCTGCCGCTTCTCTGCCAGCCGTGCAAGTTGCATCCCCTGGTCAAGCTACCCGCAGGCCTCGCCCTGTGGGGCATCGACTCCGGCGTGAAGCACGCCGTCAGCGGCATGGAATACGAGGCAGCCCGCGCGGCCGCCTTCATCGGCTACCGCATGATCTGCGACTGGGAGGGGCTGCCCGTCCAATTCGACCCATCCGGCGGCATTCCGCGCTACACCGATTCGCGCTGGAACGGCTACCTTTCGATGGTCCCGGTCTCCGTCTTTCGCTCGCTTTACGAACCCCGGCTCCCGGAGCTCCTCACCGGCCCGGAAGTCCTCGCCTCGGGAGCGCCGCACTACGACCCCTTCACCCAGATTCGGCCCCAGGCCCGCTACCACGTCCGCGCCTGCACCAAATACGCCATCGAGGAACAGAACCGCATCGAGCTCTTTGTGGAGCTGCTTGGCAACCTTGGCCCGGAGCCCAGCGACAGCGCGTGCCGGCTTCTCGGCGACCTCATGCTCCAGTCCCACTGGTCCTACTCCGAATGCGGCCTTGGCAGCGCAGCCACTGACCGGATCATCGAGCTGGTCCGCCAGCAGATGGGCCCCGGTCGCCTCTACGGCGCAAAGATCACCGGAGGCGGCGCCGGCGGGACCGTTGTCGTCCTTGGCGATGCCAGCGCCGAGCCGTGCTTCCGCAGTGTCGTGGAAGAGTACGGCGACGAGACCGGCTCCGCACCTTATGTCTTTACCGGCAGCTCCATTGGGGCTGACGCCTTCGGCATCCGGGTACTCGGGGGTCGCTCATGAGCGAAACCCTGCCGGCCCACAGCTCACGCCGCAGCACACTGTGGTACTTCTTCCTGCTCGCCCTGGCCTCGCTCATGTGGTCTGGCCAGGGAACCGCCGTCAAGCTCCTTGACCCCTTCCTCGGCCCCATTGCCATCACCTTCCTTCCCTTCTACCTGACCACGCTGCTCGCCATTCCGGTGCTGGTGCGCATGCGCCGCGGGCAAGCCGACCGTCAGCCCATCAGTCGGCGCGACTGGATTCGCTTCGCCATCGCAGGCATAGGCGGTCAGGTCCTGGCCCAGCTCGGGATGACCTGGGGCGTCAGCGTCTCGCTCGCTTCCAACGGCGCAATCCTGAATCTGCTCATCCCCGTCATCAGCGCTGTGCTCGCCTCCTTCATGCTGGCCGAACGCATCTCCGCGCTGCGCGTCGCCTCGCTTCTCATCGGCCTCGTCGGAGTCGGGCTCATGTCGCTCGGCGACCTGCATCAGGCCTCGTTCTTCCAGTCCCGCTTCTTCATCGGCAACCTGCTCATCCTCGGCGGCACGGTCGGGTCCAGCTTCTACAACGTCTACTGCAAGGGCCTGATGCAGCGCTTCAGCGAGCTGGAAATCCTGATCTACAGCTACTTCACCGCCTCCATCGCGAGCATCCCCCTGCTCCTCTGGGCTGAGCCAGTTCCCTGGCACAACTTCCTGCGCTTCGACTGGAAAGCCTGGGCCGCCTTCGCCTTCCTCGCACTCTTCATGTACGGCGCGTCCATGCTGCTGTTCTTCGCTGCCCTGGTCCACCTCGACGTCACCACCGCCTCAGTCAGCCTGTATCTGGTGCCGGTCTTCGGCGTCATCCTCGCCATCACCGTCCTGGGAGAAAAGCTGAACCTCCCGGAGATCATCGGCGCGGCTATCGTCCTCATCGCCACCCTGCTCATCGTCCGCTACGACAACCCTTCCTGACCCCAGACTGTCAGGCGGCAGCTTCGGCGGGAAAGCCTGCGAAGTCCGCCGGAGTCCAACTGCTGCGGTGGTAGCGATGGATTTCCGACTGCCCGGGTTCAATCTGAAAGAGGTGCAGCCAGCCGTTCTCCACCAGGTTGCGAACCATGGCGTGCTTCTGCACAATGCCATCGATTGCGCTGCGATCCGCTTCAAGGAAGACACTGAGGCGGAGCGGGGTGTGGCGCAGGCTGGTGCCGTCGTGGAGCGACTGCAGGGGCAGTCCAATCCGCAGGTCGCCGCCGTTGCCTTCAAAGACGCCGATGTGGCCACCGACGACATTGTGGAGCACCTTGTTTCCGCTGCCGTAGAGGCGGTTGTCGACGGTGGAAGCGTAGTACTGCATGTTGATCCAGTTGGTGACCAGCATGGGTGCGGTCATGATGGATTCGAGGACCCGGGCCGTGGGGTCCAGGGTCGCATCATACTCGTGCAGAAAGACACGCCCGGCCAGGTTGAGTCCCTGGCTGCGCCGGCGGGGAGCGACGAGGAAGGCTGCGTTGTTGACCAGCCCCCACTCCGGCCGGACCTGGGACCAGTCCTGGGTGCGCCGTTCAAAAGCTGCCAGGAGCTGGTCTTTGTCGAGACCGGCCGCTGCGGGGATGCCGAGGGCGGCGGCACGCTCTGTGCGGGCGAGGTGGCCAGCCTGCCGCAGCCACAGCTTCAACCGAGCCACGTCGGCATCGTGCGAGGCGGGGGCGAGGTCGGTGTCGAAGAGGGTGACAACGTCGGTAGTGGTGTTGTGCAGGCCAGCCAGGACATGAGTGGTGGCGGGCAGATGGATGCCGCGGGTTGCGAGCCCTGCGCGGATGGCGGGGTCGTTCAGCAGACTGGCGAGCAGGCGGGCGTTGACCTCGCCGGTTTGGCCGCCGCAGGCGCCGCAATCGAGGCCGGCGGCGTGGGGGTTGTTGAGGCTGGCGCTGCCATGGCCGACGAGCAGCAAAAGGCGGGCAAAGTTCTGCTTGAGGCTCATGCCGGCGAGGATGGAAGCAAGCTGGTCGCAGAGCCGCCCGGTGGCCGCAGCGTCCTGGGCTGACGGGGGTGCCAGGCAGGGCCGCAGCTTTTCGGGATTGCCCAGAGCTGCCTGGGTGGGCTCGGATGCGGGCTTGCCTACTGTGTTGCGGACGAGATCGGCGGCAAAGAAGATGCCACAGGACTCGACAAAGGTGAAGGTGGAACTGGCCGAGGAGCGGAAGTCCTTCCAGATGGAGCGCAGGGCGAGCTTCCAACGGCGAGTGCCTTTGAGCTCCTCGTCGGCCGCAGTCAGGCCACAGCTTTCCGTGGCATGCATGGCCGGTGCAAGAAGACCCGGCAACTGGGGTCGAGATGCATTGGCGCCAAGCGGAGTATAGGCGATCGGCAGGCCGAAAAAGCCGGCAAAGCCCAGGGTCTGCGCCTGGTTTGTGGTGGCCTCCAGCGCGCGGCGGAAGACCTCCGAGCGGACATCGATGCAAAAGGCTGCCTGCACCGCAACTGTTCCGGCGTCGCTGTTGGCCGCGGGCAACTGCCCGGCTTCGACCGTGGAGAGTGCGGAGATCAGCCGCTTCTGGCAGGCCAGTTCCAACGCATCCTGGAAGAGCCAGTCGCGCCGGGAATTCTCCTCATAGGCGGCCAAGTCGCGGGGCAGGCTGCGCCAGGCTTCGGTCCACTGCGGCGGAGCGGTAGAGCGGAGAAGGTGCACGAAGGCGAAGGTCTCCCAGGCGGCACGGATGGCGAGCAACTGCACGATGTGGTCGTCGTCCTGTTGGGAGAGCCGGGCCTGCCAGCGCTGATACGCGCACCAACTGGCCCAGCCGTTGATGCTCATCAGCAGCGCGGTCAGGTAGGAAGACCAGTGCTGTTGCGGGACGGGCAGGGTGGCGTGTGCGAGGTCCAGCATCGCCATGGGATCGGTGGGCAGCGTGCGCGCAAAACTCCGCAGCATCCCCAGGCCCATGAGCAAGCGAGGGGAGCGATCTTTTTGCGCGTGCCGCAGCCAGCTCTGGTAGAGGTTTGCCTCGGGCCGGGGCTGCCAGGTGGCCTGGGCGTGGTCAAAGTAGGCGGCGCAGTGCTGGCTGAGGTTGTGCGTGACGAAGTCGCAGATGCTCATGCCATGCACCAGGTCCCGCCGGGCATCCGCCAGCTCGGTCATACGCGGAATGCGGGGGCAGGAGGGACTCTGCTGCTCGAGTTCCGCCAGAAGCGACTCCACGGTGGCGGAAGCGCCGGCCGCGTGGATGGCGGCAGCCAGATCTTCCCGCTGAAATGCGCCGGCCTGCCACTGCCGGCGGAAGTATGCGCGGGGCATGCGCATGGGCGAGCCACTGCGGGATTCCAACTGTACTGCTGCGGTCTGGATGGGTAGTGCAGCAAGATTCCAGTAGGGATTGACGGCGATGAACTGGTCCAGCGGCCAGGTGGGCGCGATAGCCTGGCAGGCAGCGGTTACAGCGTCTTCCAGAGCGATATTCCGGGGGATGGCCGGGGATTCGGAGAGGCTGATGTTCATCGCGTAACTCCCATGGGTTCCAGGGCTTGTGCGGCATCCCGGCGGAGCGGGCAGGCGCCGGTTTGGCGGGCGGGCCACAGGCTGAAGGTGGCGCGCGTAAAGAGCTCGTCCAGGTAGAGCCCGGCGTAGAACCAGGGATAGGCGGCGGAGACGAAGCGCCCCCGGGGCCGGGCGCGGACGACGGTTTGGACGGCATAGAGAGCGAAGAAGGCGGCAACCGCGAAGACCAGTGCCAGCCGGTCCTGCCAGGCGGGGGCCAGTGCCGGGGCGTTCGGCAGCAGCCCGTGGAAGAGCCGCTCAGCCCCGAAGTAGAGGCTGACTACCAGCAGGGCGATTGCCGGCAGAGTGAACCAGGCGCGGGGCGACCCCACCGCAGCCGTGGAGGCGAGCAGGCCGGCGACCGCGAGACCACTGACGCCGAGGCAGAAGAGCGAAGTGCCCCGCCAGGGAGCGCTCTGCTGCCAGAGGATGGCACCGAGGCCGGCAATCAGGAGTCCACAGCAGGCACTGAGAGCGGCTGCGCCAGTGCCCGTGCGGGGACGGGTGGGCGTCATTGCCTTCAGTCGGGCCAGGTTGACGGTACCGCCGGAGCCGAGGAAGGCGTGTGCCTTGTAGAGCGAGTGACCGAGCAGGTGGAGCAGGGCGAGGTCGTAGCGCCCAAGCCCGCACTCGAGGAGCATGAAGCCCATCTGTGCGCAGGTGGACCAGGCCAGATGCACCTTGATGCTGATGCGGGTGGTCATGACAAGCGAGCTGATGACGGCGGTGAGCGTGCCGGAGATTACCAGGAGGAGCCGTGCCCCGGGGGCCATGGCGAAGACCGGCGCAAGACGGATGAGCATGAAGCCGCCGAGGTTGACGACCCCGGCGTGCAGCAGGGCCGAGACCGGCGTGGGGGCTTCCATCACCTGGATAAGCCAGCCGTGGAGCGGGAGCTGCGCGCACTTGATTATGGCGCTGAGCGAGAGCATGACCGCAGCGGCTGTGAGCCATGCCGGGGGAAAGGGGAGGCCGGCGATGCGGGCCAGCACCTGGTCCATCTCAAAGCTGCCGGTATGTGTTCCCAGGAGAAGGATCCCGAGGAACAGGGTGAGATCGCCGAGGCGGCTGGCGAGGAATTTCTTGTGCGCGGCGATGACCGCGGGCTGTCGCTCCGGGTAAAGGGTGAGCAGCCCGTGCAGGGAGAGGCTGGTAAGCACCCATGCGGCCAGAAAGACAAGCAGGTTGTTGGTGACCACCAGCAGGCAAACGGCGGCCAGGGTGTACATAAGCTTGCGCAGGAACCGGGGCTCTCGGGGGTCGCCCGCCATGTAGCGGCAGGAGTAGTGGACGATGACCCAGCCGAGAAAGGTAACCAGTTGAAGCATGAGTGCCTCCGCGACATCGCTGCGAAAGCTGAGGACAATCGGACCCCACGCGCCCATGGCAACAATGGAGGCGGGCCGGGTTGCAGCGCTGATGAGGGCCCGGATGAGGCCAGCGGTGGCCAGCAGCGTGGCGCAGGTGCCGGCCAGCAGCGCGATTGGCCAGGCGCCGCGAGCGAGGCGGGCCGCGACCAGGCCGGCTGCGAAAAACAGCGCCGCCGGAGCGCACAGCAACGCAAGCGCCAGCGCAGCCCAGAGTTGTGGAAAGAGAGCCATGATTCGTTCCTTTCTCCTTCCACTTTCGGGCATGCTGACACTTCTGTAAAATGCATATATTGGAAGATATCGTTCTATAAAAAGGATTGAATCCCGATGCGGCTGAACTATCACCATCTGCACTACTTCTGGGCGGTTGCGAAAGACGGAAACCTGACCCGTACGGCCAACCAATTGAATGTCTCGCAGTCTGCGCTCTCGGCCCAGATCAAGACGCTGGAGGATGACCTGGGGCAGCCGTTGTTTTTGCGCGAGGGGCGAAGGCTGCAACTGACGGAGGCGGGACGGCTCGCCATGTCGTATGCGGATACGATTTTCACCACGGGCAATGAGCTGTTTGCGCTGATGACGGATGGAGCCTTCCGCACGCGGCAGACGGTGCGAATTGGTGCGGTGGCCACGTTGTCACGCAATTTCCAGGAGAATTTTGTGCGGCCGCTGCTGGAGTTGCAGGATATTGAGCTGGTGCTGCAAGCGGGAACGCTGAGCGACCTGCTGACGCGGCTGAGCCTGCACAGCATTGACCTGGTGCTGTCGAACCGCCGGGTGCATCGGGATGCGCAGAACCCCTGGCAGTCGCACCGGATTGCGCGCCAGCCTGTCAGCCTGGTGGGCAGGCCTCGGCGCAATCGCGAGCCGTTTGTCTTTCCCCGTGACCTGAGCGGATATGCCTTGCTGCTGCCGGGAATGGAAAGCGAGGTGCGCGCAGGTTTTGACTTGCTGTGTGAGCAGCATCGCGTGACCTATCGCACGCTGGCCGAGGTGGATGACATGGCGATGTTGCGCCTGCTGGCACGCGACAGCGATGCCCTGGCACTGGTGCCGACCGTGGTGGTGCAGGACGAGCTGCGCAGTGGCGCGCTGGTGGAGTACTGCGTGGTTCCCCAGTTGTTTGAAGACTTCTACGCCATCACCGTCAAACGGCACTTCCAGTCGCCG
>CAILAC010000007.1 GCA_903832055.1 uncultured Acidobacteriota bacterium
GACAGCGATGCCCTGGCACTGGTGCCGACCGTGGTGGTGCAGGACGAGCTGCGCAGTGGCGCGCTGGTGGAGTACTGCGTGGTTCCCCAGTTGTTTGAAGACTTCTACGCCATCACCGTCAAACGGCACTTCCAGTCGCCGATTGTGCGATCCCTTTTGCGGCGCCGGGAGAGCGATGTACTGGGGGAGGCTGTTTGACCTTTCCCCAGAATGTGTACTCCAAATTGTCTGGGGTCGAGGGTTGGGACAGGTTCCACAGAACGCGCGATACCTTGCACCGGACCGAGAAATTCACCTCCAGTAAAGTGCAACATCGGCTCAACCACGCGAAGACCAACATCCCCATCGACCTTATTCCCGTTGGGGGAGTGGACAGTCGCGGTGCTGTCCCTTGCCGACAGGGCGCATTGAGGAGACTCTTGCCACGGAAAAGGCTCGAGAGGCGGAGAACTATGGGTGGATGTTTTCGCGGCGGGCCCGCGCTGCAATCAGCTTCCACCCCAGCCCGTCCGCTTCCTGAGCAAGACCGGCCAACTGCCGGCGGCGCTCCTCCCCCATCCCGGCACTTGCAGCCAACGCAATCCGCATCTCCATGGCAAGCGGCAGATACCCGTGCGCCTCGGCTGCCTTCAGGGCGCTGCGCAGTCCCTTGCGCGCATCCTCGCTCTTCTTCTGCGCCAATTCAGCCCTTGCCACCGCCAGATCGGCCATTCCCTGATACTCTGGCGCGAATTGTGCCTGGGCTTCCCTGCTCGCCTTTGTCGCTGCCTCCGCTGCTTCTTTCAAATGCCCGAGGTCAAGCTGCACCTCTGCCAGCTTTGCCAGGGCCATGGCGGCCTGACCGTGATTTCCGGAGTGCACAAAGCTGTCCCTCGACTGCTGCAGGAATGGAATCGCCTTTTCGGCATTTCCCGCAGCCCATGCCGCCGCCCCCCGCGAAAACAGCACATTCGCGCTGACCTCGGTTTCATCCCGTCCTTCGACGGCTTTTGCAGCCAGCTCATACTGGTGTTCGGCAGCGGCAACATCGTTACGCGCGAGCAAAACATCTCCATGCCCAATCCTGGCCCAGGCAATTCCCCGCAGGTAGCCGATATTGGTTGCGATTTCAGCAGCACGGTCAAAGTCCGTCTGAGCCGCATCAAGGTTTCCGCGCTCCATTTCAAGGGCACCCATGTTGGCGAGAGTGTCGCCGGTTCCGCGCTTGTCTCCGGAAGTTTGAAACAGTGCCAGCCCTTGTTGGTTGCTGGCCAGCGAACCGGGAATATCGCCCTCCGCGTCCTGCACATTGGCGAGATTTCCGATGGCGCTCGCCATTCCTGCTTCCCAATGAATCTGCCGGTATAACGCAAGTGCCTGCTGGTAGGCCTTGCGGCTCTCTGCCAGCGCCCCCTCACTGTAATAGGTGTTGCCAACGCGCTCCACGCAGGTTGCGGTATTGCGCAGATGCCCGATGGCCTGGAAGATTGCCAGTGAGCTTTGGAATCTTTTGAGTGCCTCGCCAAACTCAGCCTTGTCGTACAGCACATCGCCGGCAACCATGTTGGCCACCGCTTCGCCACGCTTGTCGCCAACGGAGTGGAAGAGCGCCTGAGCCTGTTCGGCAGCGCTCAGCGATTCCGGCAGATTGCCCTGGCGGTCAAGCGCGCGGGACTTGATCCACAGAGCCTCAGCCTGCACCTCGGCCAACCCCAGTGCTTTGCCCAGGGCGAGTGCCCGATCGGCCGCCGTAGCAGCCTGCCTGGAGTCACCTGTCTGGAGATTCGCATTGGCTTCCGAGTTGTCGATGCTGGCCTCATCTGCGCGGGCCAGCCCCAGCTTGTGCAGCGACGCAAGCGTTGCCAGGCCGTCCGCGGGGTTGTCGCCCAGATACTGCGCGCGGGCAAGGCGCAGTCCGTACTCGGCACTGTCCGGATAAAAGGTGTAAAGCGACCGGAAGATTTCCCGCGCCTTGGGCCAGTCATTGGACAGCATGGCGAGTTGCCCCTGCATCTCAAGCAACTCGGGCCGTGGCAAATCGGCTCCCAGTTCCACGGCGCGAGCAGCCTCAGCCCGTGCCTGGTCCTCGAGGCCAATCGCGTGCCAGGCATCGGCCAGCGCCAAATGCGTCCCCGCGTGGGTGGGTTCCAGTTTGGCTGCCTTCAGCAGCAGGTCGCGTGCTCCCGCCGCGTCAAAGCTGCGCAGTCGGCTCAGGCCTTCGGCATAGAACTGAGCGGCTACGGGGTCTCTTGGCAACGTGCGGCGAACCGCTGCGGAGGACTCCGATGAAGCTTCACCCAGTCCAAAGCGCTGCCGCATCCCGGTTCCGCTTGAGGCAACAAGGGTGAACAGGTCTGCCGCGGAACCCTCTTCCACCAGAGCCATGGGTGGGGCATCGGAAGATAGGTCTTCTACGCGAAGGTCGAGCCTGAGCCGGGGAGCCAGCTTTCCAGCGGGGTCGCGGGAAACCAGATAGGAGCCGTATACGATGACGTTGGCGCCGAGGCTGTTGGCGTATTGGGTGAGAGTCTGGTGCGAGGGGCTGGTGGTTGGCGGGGCAGACAAACCTGCGCGCGCCACTTCTTCCCCAGAGATGACACGGATGCGATCGCTCACCGACAACTCAGTTGAGAGCATCTCAGAGAGCGCGGTGGAGAGCCACTGATCCTGCGCGACGCCGTTGAGGTTGCGCAAGCCAAGGACAGCAATGGACTTGCGCAGGACCGGATGGGCATCTACCGGCTGACCGCCCGAGGTGTGCGGGCTGCCCCGGAAGAGCGAGAAGGTTACTACAGCCAGGACTGCTGCTCCCGCAGCCAAAACTGCAAACCAGGCAGGCATCCTGGGGATGAGCCGGTGCGGAGTGAGGGCCTGAGAGGTGGCCGGCGGGGGGATTTCCTGAGCCGCCGCCATGGGGCCTCCGGAGGCCTGTGGGCGGAGGCCGGAAGGGGGTTCCGTGGTGACCGTCCGCACGGACGCGATGAAGCGATAGCCGCGGCGAGGAATGGTCTCGACGTAAATCGGGCCGGTTGCCGAGTCCCGCAAAGCCTCGCGAAGCTTGCTGACCGCAACCCTCAGGCTCTGGTCAAACTCCACATTGGTATTGGCGGGCCACAGATGCGCCTGAATTTCCTCTCGGGAGACCACCGCGCCCGGCCTAGAGAGCAAGAGGACGAGCAGACGAAAGGGCTGGTCCTGGAGGGGAACCGTATACCCCCGGCGCGTCAGGATTCCTCTCTCCTGGTCCACGGCATACTCGCCAAACTCAATGGTGACTGGCATGAATAGCAATCCTCAGCTAGGGGAAGGAGGGGAGTGATTGGACTCAGGATACTCGGAGCATACCATGAGCGGCGATATGGTCGACCACAAGGCGACCCTTAAATGAATGCAGACAAGAGTGTTAGCTGTTAACATCCGGTTCACGGCCTGATAACTTGACGGTCTGGCGCGCAGGCAGCGAAATGGGTGTATGTTGCCTGTCACCGCTTCCCCCTTTGGCCGCCGCACTCTCGTCCCCCACTACGCTACGGCGATTCCTTTTGGAGCTTCAGGAGTTTCCCGCCGCGCCGGATGCTCTCTGAGGCGTCTCGGGGGGGCTGTGGGCGCAATCGCGCTTGTGCTTTCCCTGGCTGTCGGCAACGCCGCGCTGGCGCAAGCGCCGGTGTCAGGTTCCGCCTCGGAGGTCTCCGCAGAGCCCGCGGCACGGGCAGTCTTTCTGGGTGCGACTTCTGCCACACCGCAGGCACGCCCGGCTCCCGCCGTCATTACGGCAAACCCCACTGCAGCTGCGGCGATTGCGTTCAATCCCGCTGCAATCGGCCTTGACCCGGCCACAGCACAGCAGATCACCGCCTCGTTCCTGGTCTCAGGCTATGCCGGCAACTTCACTCCGACGGCCAATCTTCATTACGGGCACGACTACGATTTGTCCCCCGTGACCTGCGTGCCCAGCGGTGCCAATGAGACCTGCTCCACCACGGTTACCTTCCAGCCAACCCTGCCCGGCGCGCGCAAGGACGCAATCTTCCTGATGAACGCGAGTACACGGCTGGCTACGGTGTTGCTGAACGGTGTGGGTCAGGGGCCGATGTCGCTGGTGCAGCCGGGTGCGTTTACGACGAGCGTTCCCAGCAGCGTCCTCAGTACCTCTGGGTACAACTACATCTACCAATCGGTGGCCGACGAAAACGGCACTGTGTATCTATTGCCCTCCGGCAATGCCAGTTTCATTATCAGCGTAACCAAGGCCGGTGTGGCCGCACTGATTCCACTTGCCCATGCACCGTACTGGTGGACGATTGGCATTGACGGCGCGGGCGTGCTTTACCTGTTCGACGAAGCAAAGACCGTGACCACCTACGATACTGTGCAGGGCATCCAGGGTACGTATGTGATCCCCTACACGGGCACCGACACCGATTGGTATCCGGGAACAATCGACGGTCTGGGGAATTTTTATATCGTCGATGAAGCAGCGCGTAACGTAACACTTTACGAATTCAATGCGAACGGAACGAGCAACTATCAGGACCTCCTGAACCCGATTGTGAATCAACCATTCACCATCGCCGTCGATAGCGAGGGCAATGCCTTTGTCGGCGGCTACACGATCAACGAAATTACGGCGGGTGGAGTCCAATCGCAGGTCAACACGGTGGGTGCTTCGGAGGGCCTTGCAGTGGACGCCGCCGACACCCTGTATGCGACCCGCTACAACCCCACCGGCGGCGTCGCCGAACTGCCAGCCACCGACTACACCACGCCCATCGCGGCAATTGACCACGGCTCCTCACCGCTGGGAGCCTCCGTCGCCTCCAATGGCACGGTGTTTGTCTCCAACTATGTCAATCTCGATGTCTTCGACCGCTCCACCACGGAGACACTCGACTTTGGCCAGGTCAGTGCTACTCAGTCCAAAACCGACTCATCGGCGACCATCTACAACGGCGGCAACCAGCCCCTCACGCTCTCCAGCTTTCTCCTGACTGGCGACGGATTCGCCATCGATTCCTCGCAGCCCAATCTCTGCTCCCCCGGCATCGTCCTGGCACCGGGCGCCCTCTGCCACGCCCCGGTGATTTTTACGCCTGGGCATGCGGGCGTCTTCTCAGGGACCATCGCCATCGCTTCCAACTCGTTGAATGGCACCAGCGTCCAGCAGACCATCCAGTTGACGGGCACTTCCGACGGCAGCTATGACGTGCTGAGCCCGACTTCGCTCGCCTTCCCGCCGCAAGCCATTGGCACCAGCAAAACCCTGCCCGTCACGATGACAAACGAAGGCAGCTTTTACTCGTCCACCATTTACAGCATCAAGGTCGATAATCTGAGCCGGTCGCTCAAATTCGGACAGGGGCATAGGTGGGAGTTCTGTTCTTCCGCAGCCTAAAATGGCTGGGATGAGGAGAGCATATGAGCAGACGTCCGCGTCGGAACCACACAGCGGCTTTCAAGGCGAAGGTGGCCTTGGCCGCGCTCAAGGGCGAAA
>CAILAC010000008.1 GCA_903832055.1 uncultured Acidobacteriota bacterium
AGCCCAGGTAAGGTTCTTCGCGTTGCGTCGAATTAAACCACATGCTCCACCGCTTGTGCGGGCCCCCGTCAATTCCTTTGAGTTTCAGCCTTGCGACCGTACTCCCCAGGCGGACTGCTTAACGCGTTAGCTACGGCACGGCGGGATTGGGTACCCGCCACACCAAGCAGTCATCGTTTAGGGCTAGGACTACCAGGGTATCTAATCCTGTTTGCTCCCCTAGCTTTCGAGCCTCAGCGTCAGTAATGGTCCAGTGAGCCGCTTTCGCCACAGGTGTTCCTCCTGATATCTACGCATTTCACCGCTACACCAGGAATTCCACTCACCTCTCCCATACTCAAGCCCTGCAGTTTCGTGTGCAGACTTCGGGTTGAGCCCGAAGATTTCACACACGACTTACAAAACCGCCTACGCTCCCTTTACGCCCAATAATTCCGAACAACGCTTGCCCCCCTCGTATTACCGCGGCTGCTGGCACGAAGTTAGCCGGGGCTTCTTCTTCCGGTACCGTCATAATCGTCCCGATCGAAAGGAGTTTACATCCCAAGGGATTTCATCCTCCACGCGGCGTTGCTGCGTCAGGGTTTCCCCCAGTGCGCAAAAGTCCCCACTGCTGCCTCCCGTAGGAGTCTGGACCGTGTTTCAGTTCCAGTGTGTCCGTGCGCCCTCTCAGGCCGGATACCGATCATTGCCTTGGTGGGCCATTACCCCGCCAACTAGCTAATCGGCCGCGACCCCCTCCTGAAGCGAATTGCTCCTTTGACCCGTAGGTATTATGCGGTATTAGCTAAGGTTTCCCTCAGTTATTCCCCACTCCAGGGTAGGTTAGTCACGTGTTACTCACCCGTGCGCCACTGTACTCAGGACCGAAGTCCCTTTCTCGTTCGACTTGCATGTGTTAGGCACGCCGCCAGCGTTGATTCTGAGCCAGGATCAAACTCTCGTTTGAAACTGTTCACCAGTACTAGGCGACGGAGGTCGACCTGTATCTGGCAGCACCACGGAGTAAATCCGTGATGACTTATTTTGTGAGAAAGTCCAAGCCAAAGCTGCCTGTCTTCTCACGACTGGCACGTTCAACCTGTTGTCAAAGATCCTTACGACCCTCCGCCTGAGCGGTGCCGTTTGGATCGAGGCTTGGAAACTAGTTCCAAGTTGTCCTCGAACTTGTGCGCCGATTGTCGTTCACTTTCGTGTTTGACTCTCGTTTGCGCCTCTCCCAGTCTATCTCGGCTTTGCTTTACTGTCAAGCTCTTTGTTTTCACTCTAATATCGAGCCGCTCATCATCATAGATAGCGGTTGCAACTCGAAGAGCGAGAACAGAGGTGACCGGCTGGCCGGTGCTCCCTGGGTAGGTCGCATTGCGCAAATTTTTGAAAGATCCACCTACCAGCGTCTCAACGCAGGTCCAAGCCAACTTGGCTTGCGAAGCTCGCGACGAATCGCGCTCCTCGGGTCTTGCAATGGGATTGTTCTCTGCGGGATTCCCTACAGGGGATCAGGGGCACTTGCCTCGCCTGTCCCAACGAACCGGCCTCTTAATTCCCTTGCGGGTTGGCTGCCATTCTGTCTTTTCAGACCCGTTTGGCTTGCCTCAGAAGCTCCACTGCTGCTAAACAACTTTCTGAGATTATCACTACTCACTCAGATTTGCAAGCCCATGTCCTTAATCTGCCGGACAATCGAAAGATGCTCACTTCGCTGTTCCCTAGTTTGTTTACTTCACTGCTTCCGTTAGCCTCTGTACTGCTTGGCACCCGGTTGCAACTTTCCAAGATTAGCAACGGTTGGCCCCAATTGCAAGCTGATTCGGCCAGTTTTGCAGCTTCGAAGTGTGGAAATGGCGCTTACGCCCTGTAAAGACGCGGTTAAAATTCTTCCCAAAAGATCCGCATCCGCTCCCGCCATCCTCTACTGTCCGCCCACCTGGCGTGCAATTACCCCTAAATCCGTCAGCCCATTCACAAAAAACTGCATCGCCAGTGCCACCAGAAGCAGGCCCATAATCCTGACCAGGATGCGAATCCCCGTCTCGCCCATCACTTTTCGCACGCGATCAGCCCCCGAAAGCACCAGATAGCTGACAAACGCCGTAAACGCAATACACCCTAGAATCGCAAACATCTGCCAGGCCGTCGTAACCTGCCCCACCAGCACCATCACCGAAGAGATCGCACCCGGCCCGGCCAGCATCGGAATCCCTAGCGGCACAATGCCCGCGTCTTCCTTCGAAGCCGCTTCTTCTGTATCCCCGCTCGCCTCCTGCGTCGGTGACCGCTTCGCCTCCAGCATGTCGAGGCCGATCAGCAATAGAATCAGCCCACCGGCCACTTCAAACGCAGGCAGCGTAATCCCAAACATCTTGAAGATGAACCGCCCCGCCAGCGCAAATGTCGCCAACACCAGAAAGCAGGTGATCGCCCCCTTGCGCGCCATCCGCGACCGCCGCGCCGGATCGACACCCGCCGTAATTGCCAGAAACGAAGGAATTGCCGCAAACGGGTCCACCAGAAAGAAGATCGAACTCACCGCCAAAACAGAAAAGCGCACATACGGCGTCGTCTGCAGCTCATGCAACATACCGACCGCTGGATTATCGAAGATCACGCTTGTGAGCCTACTCCCTGGCCCCCTTTTCGAGGCACCATTTACAAATCATCCTGCGCATCAGGCGATTAGTCGCAACTATTGATTTAGCCAATTTCAAAAAGGGAATCTGCAATCAAGTGTCCATGCCCCTCTCCCACCGCCGCATTCCCATCCCGCACCACCAGCCGCGTCAAGCATCCAGCCTCCCGCGCCGCGTCCAGCTCTGCCACCACATCCGAAAAAAACAAGATCTCCGCCGGCTCCACACCCAGCTCCCCGGCAATCGCGCGGTAACTCCTCGCTTCGCGCTTGGCCCCCACGCGCGTATCAAAGTAGGCAGTGATCAGCCCGGTCAAATCCCCCGCTGAGGAATACCGAAACAGCAACCGCTGCGCCTCCACCGACCCCGACGAATAAATCGCGACTGTCGCCGTCTCGCTCCACTGCGCCAGCGCTTCCGGCACATCCGGGAACAGCGTCCCCACCAGCTCCCCAGCCTCAAACCCCCGCTTCCACACCCGCCCCTGCAAGCTTTTCAGCGCCGTCGACTTCCGATCCCTGTCCATCAGCCAGATCAGGTACGCGTAAGCCTGATCAAGGTGCTCAAATCTGCTAAATCTCGGAACATCCGAAGCAGTTTCCGAGAGGTTCTCCCCAAGAAGCAGCGCAAAATCGGCATCAGCTTCCGGCTCCCCAGCATGCTCCCGCAAAAACTCCAGCAGATGGCGCCGCGCATAAGGAAACAACTGCTCGTACACCAGCGAAATCGGCGCAACCGTCCCCTCTACATCCAGCAAATAAACCCTCACCCCGGTCAAACACTCACCGTCTTTCCCGCGCGCACACCCAGATACGCCGGCCCAAAGCAAAGCGGCGCGTACCCCGCGTCCACGCCCGACCCCGTATAGTGCGGCGTCCACCCCGTCGTATCCTGAAACCACCGTATCGCCCGCACCCGCCGCTCAGCGCACAGCGTAAACCAGTGCGTCGTGCCCCTTGGCACCCGCAGCAGGTCCCCCGGATGCACCTCCACCGAGACCACTTTCCCACCCGTCTCGGTCGGCAGATTCAAAAAGAAAATCCCCCGCCCCGCCAGGATGAACCGCACCTCGTCCTCAGAGTGCGTATGCTCGCGGTCAAACTTCGCCAGCATCGCCTCCAGCCCCGGCGTCTCCGGCGTCACATCAATCACGTCCGCCGTCGTATAGCCGCCCGCGCGCTTCATCGCATCAATCTCGGCTGAATACGCTGCAAGCACGGCCTCGGCCGATGCGTCCTCGGCCACCCGCGAAAGATCCCAGCGCTCGTAGCCAATCCCCAGCTCGGCTAGGCACGCCCCAATCTCCGCCTCAGCCTCCACCTTCAAACCCTCATCCGAAATCGTCAAAACCGCCATAAAATCTCCTCAAATCTCATCAATCCGGGTGCCCCACGTTCATTGCATCGTATGCGATTGAGGTGGAAGCCTATGTACTTACAGCCCTTTATAGTCCCTCTCGGCCCCTCAAGCCCCCAACAACCGCCGACCCTCCACCTCAAACAAAAACTCCAGCGCCTCCAGATGCCGCCGCGCCCCCGCCACAGATTCCCCCCAGGTATACAGCCCATGCCGCCGCAATAAAACCCCGTGGCAGATCGGAAACCGCCGCAAAGTCTCTTCCAGCTCCCGCGCTAATCCGACATACTCTTGCGAATTCTCAAGCACCGGCACCATCTCCCGGTGCTCATGCGTCCCCACACCCGAGAGTGCCTTCAGCAGCTCGTAACCCTCCAAAGGCACAGCCCCCGACTCGGCAAACCGATCCGAAAGCAGCGTATTCCAGACCGAATGCACATGCACGATCGCCCGCGCCTCAGGCCTGTCCCGATAAATCACCCCATGCAGCGCCGTCTCCGCCGAGGGTTTCCCGACACCCGCCAAAACCTGGCAATCCGAATCAATTTCCAGCAAATCAGCAGGCTTAATCCCGCCCTTGTCCAGCCCGCTCGCCGTGATAAAGATGCGCCCCGACTCCCCATCGCGAAAGCTGAAGTTTCCCGCCGTCGCCGGCACCCAGCCCCGCCCGGCACACCAATGCGCCACCTGGCAAAGCTCCTCAGCCTGCCGCAAAAGCCCGTCATTCCACTCCACTGCCTGCATTCAATCCCTCAAATCTTGTCACTCTATTTTCTCAGAATGCCGCAGCATTCCCCTCACCTGCTTCAGCAGAATTAAAATGGACGCTTGCTCACCCCGGCCCAATCCGACCGCCTCGACGTTATCCTGGTATCCCCGCGCAACCCGCTCAACATAGGCGCCGCCGCACGCGCCATGGCCAACTTCGGCTTTCTGCACCTCTCCATCGTCGCCCCCTTTGCCGTCAACTGGATGGAAGCCAAATCCGCCGTCGGTGCACCCGACCTGCTCCGTGATGCCCGCGTTTACGACACGCTCGCTGAGGCACTGGCCCCCTGCTCTCTCGTCCTCGGTACCGGCTCGCTCGATCGCCGCCGCCCCGAGCAAACCATCCTCTCGCTTCCAGCTGGCGCCGCCCAGATCCGCCAGGCCCTGGCCTCTGCGGCAGAAAGCCCTGCGCACTCCAGCCGCGTTGCCCTCCTCTTCGGCTCTGAAAAGCACGGCCTCACCACCGAAGACATCTCCTGGTGCCACGCCCTCATCGTCATCGATACCGCCGACGCCCAACCATCCATGAACCTCGGCCAGGCCGTCGCGGTCTGCCTCTATGAAATCTCCCGCGATGTTCCCGCTGAATCACCCCTCCTCAACCTAAAGGTCGCAGACGACAGCCCCACCTCCGACCAACTCGAACGCCTTGCCGGTCTCATCGAAGAAACCATGGACCTCGTCAACTACTCCACCCGCGGCG
This sequence comes from uncultured Acidobacteriota bacterium, assembly GCA_903832055.1. Taxonomy (GTDB): domain Bacteria; phylum Acidobacteriota; class Terriglobia; order Terriglobales; family Acidobacteriaceae; genus Acidicapsa. The sequence continues at coordinate 5,458 of CAILAC010000008.1, forward strand.
TCCGCGCCGCCAATGGCGAAGCCCTCCGCGTCCTCCTTCGCCGTCTAATGCCCAACGAAGCCGACCTCCGTCGTATGATGGGCCTTTTCCGCCGCATCCTGTGGCAACTTGGGCGAACCAAAAACAATCCTTGAAACTTCTTTGTGAGAACCCAGCCCAAATCCTGATAAAGTTTCCGGCGAGGCCTTCTATACAATTTCTTGCAATTCTTCCCGCTCCCCTGGCGGCTTCTTCCCATCTCCTAAAGTCATTGCGCCCCTTTGTCTTCGCTTTCTGCGCCTTTCCGCTGCTCGCAAGCTCGGTCAAAGGCCAGCAGCCCGAAGCTGCCCCAGTTGCCACAGCACCGGCCCCAGCATCTGCGACTCCGGAAGCTCAAGCACCGGCATCAGCTCCCCCTGCAACCGATGCACAGACCCCCCAGCCAGCCGCAGCTCCGGAAGCAGCAGCACCGCCTGCGCCGCAAACGACGCCTTCTCCCGAAGTAGCTCCGGTCACTGAAGATGAGCTTCGCCAGCAGCTCGTCGGCAGGCAGCTCTTCCTGCGTGGCGGTTTCCTTGGCGACGTCCTTAACTTCAACCAGCACGGCGATCCGCTCGGCCACCCCATCTCCGGCTCCTACACCCTCAGCGCCGTTGAAATCACAAAAGTACATATCGACAAGCGCAAGGTAGAACTCGAAGGTATCCGCTACGGCCTCCACTTCCTCGGCGCGCTTCCCTCCGAGGACCCCTCAAAAGCAGTCGACCGCGTCCGAATCACCCCCAAAAAGAAGGTGCTCAAAATTACCATCGACCGCGAGCAGGTCATCAAGCCCAAAAAGGAGAAGGAACCGCGCAAAGGAAACGAGCAGGAGAAAGAAAAGAACCAGGCACCCCCGGTCCCCGGCGCAAAATCCGGGCCCGAATCCACCGTTGCCTCCTCTGAAACCGACACGACGGTCGCCGCTGCAACGTCCGCTCCGTCCACCCCGCCTGCAGCTCCTGAGACGCCCCATGCTCCCGGCTACATTCCTGAGGTGGCCGTCAGCGCCACCAGCACAACCTCTCAGGCACATGCCAACCAGTTGCTGCGTGAGTCTCTTGACCGCATCTTCGCACCCGGCCTCGACGCGCGCGTGATGGAGCAAATGCCTGATTTCTGGAAGCTCTACTACCAGGCCCAGGCCGCCGGGGTAGACTACCGCCCCGCTGACCCAAAGGTCCTGCGTGCCAACGCAGTAGATCAGCAGGCCAAAGTCATCACCACCATTGCCCCCGATTCCAACGAATACGCCCAGGCTAGCGGCATCGCCGGCCGCGCCCTTTATCGCGCCGTCATCGGACCTGATGGCAAGGCCAACGAAATCGCCGTCGTCCGCCCGATCGGCTTTGGCCTCGATGAAAAATCAGTCGACGCCATCCGCAAGGCATCCTTTATCGCCGCCGTAAAAGATGGTCAGCCGGTCTCGGAAACACTCGACCTCGCCGTCCTTTTCCGCATCTACTCCAAGCGCACCAATATTGCAGCAGCTGCCGCTGAAGCCAAACCCGTCGACTCGGGCAAGCAGGTCCTGCCCGGCCCCTACACCATCCGCGCGCCAAAACAAGATCCACCCCAGGAAGCGCCTAAATCCGGCGGTCAGCCCTCGGATCAACCTGCAAATCAGCCCGCCAGCGACGCCGACAATCCGCCCATCGTCATTGACACAACCCCGGCTCCCAAACCTCAATGAGTCAACACTTCCTCAAACTCATCCAGCGCGGGTTGACGGCCGAAGTCGCCGACGCCGTCGATCTTGACCCATCCCTCGTCACCTGGCGCGACACGCAGGGTGTCTCTGCCCTCATGTGGTCGATTTACAGCAGCCAGACCACCATTCGCAATTTCTTCCTCGTGCAGATTGCCAACCAGGGCATACCGCTTGACCTCTTCGAAGCCGCGGCCGTCGGCGACCCTGCAGAAATCTCTGCAGCCCTCGAACCAGCCCCCGGCCAGCTTCTCCAACTCGATCAGCCAGGCCCGCTTCAAAGCTACTCACCCGATGGCTGGACCGCACTCCATCTGGCCGCCGCCTTCGGTACCCCCGCAGCAGTTCAACTACTTCTCAAACTTGGCGCTTCCGTCGCCGCCGTCTCGCAAAATGCGCAGAAAAATCAGCCTCTCCATGCCGCATTGGCTCTCGGCCGGGATCCAGTGTCGGTCCGCCTGCTGCTCGAAGCCGGAGCCGACCCCAACGCACGCCAGACCGCCGGCTACACCGCACTCTTTTCCGCAGCCGCCGCCAACCGCCGCGATCTCTGCGAACTACTCCTCGCCCACGGAGCCACACCCAGCCTCACCAACGACTTCGGTCAGACCGCAGCTACCTTCGCCCGCGACCGCAAACACACCGACCTGGCCGACTGGCTTGAAATCCTGCCCAGCTAAACTTTCCCAACTGAGCCGGCCCTACTCCTCAGCCGGCTCCCACAGCTCTACCCGGTTTCCCTCCGGGTCCCAGAACCAGGCAAACCGGCCGTACGGCGCATCCTCGCGCTTGGGATCAATCCGCGCCCCCGCATCCACCAACCGCTCCAGCACTTCGTCCAGCGAGTCCACACGGAAATTGATCACCGCCTGCTCCGTGACCTCAGGGAAGAACGCAAGCACCGTCTGCCCCGCAGACTCAGGCCCCTCAAATGTCGATGCGCCGTCGCTCACGGGCGGCAACCCAAGATGCTGCACGTACCAGCTTTGCAGCCCCTTCGGATCCTTCGCCCGCAGAAAAACTCCGCCTACTCCAACTACCTTGCCCATCGCTACTCTCCCTTTTCTGCCGAATCGATCATTTCTTCCAGACTCGGCTTGTGTTTGCTCTCGCGACCCTCTGGTTTTGGCTTGTCATCCAGCACCCGGCTCGGCTTCGGCTGCCCCACCTGGTCCCGCGCGTTTGACTTCACCGCCTTCGTTACTGAGAACTTCTCAACTCTTCGTTTCGTCATGGCACTCCCGAGTATGGAATACTTTTCGTTGGGAAGAAAGTCGGAGCAACCAACATGATGGAAGAACGCGAATTTTTTACAGAAACCAACGAAACTCGCACCCACACCCTGGTCTGTCCCCACTGCGGCCAGCCCAGCGACCACCAGATCAACTGGGTCGTCCGCCGCAAACGCGCTCAACTGCCGCGCAACGCCGATGAACGCGACCGCGCCCGTTTCGCCAAAGCCCAGCCCTACATGGTGCGCCGCGATGATATGGTCGCCTGCGGCAACATCCGCTGCCGCAAGCGCTTCGAAATCACACAGTTGCAAACTCTCGCCTTCCTCTAGCCAGGAGCGCGCCCATTCCCGTTTCGTATCGTGGGCCCATGAAGTGTCAATTGCGCCTGCCGGCCGAAAATTTGCGCCGGCTTTGCTTGCACTTCCAACCCACCCCGCGTTTACAATCGCAATGACGATATTGAAATTGCAACACTCTGGAGACAAGAACTATGGCCAACACCCTGCTTCCCCTCGCTGAACGCAACCTGACCCCCGACCAGGTCGCAGCCCTCGACAAGCGTCGTGAATGGGGCCTGACTCTTCAGGTCATCGCCGGACAGTTCTCCGTCATCTGCGTCCTGCTTTCCCTCTGGGTCGGTCAGGACCTCACCTATTCCCCGGGCTGGGCTCACCCGATGGCCTACTACATGGCCGTCGCCCTCACCATCGTCTTCACCTGCGGCTCGGTCGGCACCTACATGCGCCGCGGTACCCGCCCCATCGACTAATATCGGACGTTCGAAGCTTCCCTGCCCTCGCCTGGCCCAGAAATAAGGCGAGGGTAGAGTCGCCACTACTCCTCTGCCAAAACCATATCGACATTCCTCTGGCACAACCTCTCACCAATGCGTTAGCCTAATCCGATGACGAACTTCCCCGAGATCGTCCAGGAACCCCAGTTTTCCGGTTCCACAAGTCCAGATCCCGCCCAAAGTCTCATCGACAGCCATGGGCGCGTGATCACTGACCTGCGCGTATCTGTCACCGACCGCTGCAACTACAAGTGCGTCTATTGCCGCACCGGCCAGGTCGGCGCGCAGTACGATGAGCTCACCACAGAACAATACCTCCGCCTCATCCGCAACTTCGTCGACCTAGGCATCGAAAAAGTCCGCCTCACCGGCGGCGAACCTCTCCTGCGCCGCGATCTCATCGAGATGGTCCGCGAACTCGCCACCTGGCGCATCCCCGCTGGTCCCAATGCCGGCCAAAAACTCGACATCGCCATCACCACCAACGGACATCTCCTCGAAGACCTCGCCCAGCCCCTCAAAGACGCAGGCCTCAGTCGCGTCACCGTCAGCATGGACGCCGTCGAGCAGGAGACCTTCGAACGCGTCACCCGCGTCCCCGGTAGCTTTCCCGCCGTCGTTCGCGGCATCAGGGCCGCCCAGCAGGCCGGCCTCGGCCCCGTCAAAGTCAACTGCGTCCTCCTCCGCGGCTTCAACGACGACCAGATCGAAGGCTTCGGCCACCTCGCTCGCCGCGAGGGCATCATCGTCCGCTTCATCGAATTCATGCCGCTCGAGGAAGGACGCCTCTGGAACCTCGACATGGTCGTTCCCGTCAAAGAGATCGTCGACCGCCTCTCGACTGTCTTCCCCCTCAAACCCCTCGCCCCCAACGCCGCCAGCGAAACCGCACGCCGCTACGGATTCACCGACGGCCTTGGCGAAATCGGCATCATTGCCCCCGTCACCCAGGCCTTCTGCGGAGCATGCAGCCGTATCCGCCTCACCTCCGACGGCAAAATTCGCACCTGCCTCTTCTCCCATCGCGAACACGACATCTACGCCCTGCTTCGCCTCGGCGCATCTGACCACGAACTCCGCGCCTTCATCCTCCAGGCCGTCGAAAAGAAGGAAGCCCGACACCACATCGGCGAGCCCGGATTCCTCAAGCCCTCCCGCTCAATGGTTCACATCGGCGGTTAGATTCTCGTCGGCTCTTTCATACAATGTAGATACAATCTTGATGCCAGACCCTTTTTTTGCCTCCGCGCCCTAGTAGAGTTGTTCAAGGGAGTTTTCATCGCAACTCCCATAATTTTGTTCGCCAGGTGCGGTGAAGGCTTGACCAGACGCGTAGAATCACGGGGTCCGCTCGATGACCTTCTGGTATTTCACCAGCTGGCACGCTCCCTCACGTCCAACCTCGACCGCAAATCCATTCTCAAAATCATCATGGAATACATGGACCAGTTCATCGAGGCTGAACTCTGGGCCCTGCTCGTCCTCGACCCCGAGCGCCAGGACCTCTACTACGCCTCCCCCGACGGTGGCCCCGACCCGCGCCTCAAAGACTTCCGCGTCAAAGTCGGCGAAGGCCTCGGAGGCTGGGTCGCACAGCGCGGCGAAACCCTCATCATCCCCGAGGCCACCAAAGACTCCCGCCTCGCCGGCCTCACCCACGACCATCCAGTCACCGTCCGGTCCGCTATTGGCCTCCCCATCCGTGGTCGCAAAGGCACCCACGGCGTCCTCGAAATCTTCAACCCCCAGCTCGACAATCAGTCGGAATACTCGATCGCCTTCCTCCACATCCTCGCCGACTACGCCGCAATCGCCATTGAAAACGCACAGGACGTCGCCCGCGCACAGCAACTCACCATCACCGACGACGTCACCGGCCTCTACAACAGCCGCCACCTCTACGCTGAACTCGAGCGCGAACTTGAAAACTCCCGCCGCGACTCCAAACCCCTCAGTCTCGTCTTCCTCGACCTCGACCGCTTCAAACGCGTCAACGACGTCCACGGCCACCTCATCGGCAGCGAACTCCTCGGGCAGGTCGGCAAACGCATCCTCTCCCTCTGCCGCTCCTCTGACCTCTGCTTCCGCTACGGCGGCGACGAATTCGTCATCCTCATGCCCGAAACCTCTCGCGAAGCGGCCCTGCGCATGGCCCACTCCATCCACGCCAACCTCGCCACCACCGTATTCCACATCGGCAAAGGCCTCGAAATCAGCATCAGCGCAAGCGCCGGCATCGCCACCTACCCCGGCGACGGCCGCACTGTCCACGCCATCCTCGGCGCAGCAGACAAACGCATGTACTCAGTAAAAAGCTCAGGCCGCGGCCGCGTAGAAGCCTAAAGCGAATACCACGGCTGCCCACACCAAGGGTGCCCCAGGTCCCTAGCATTTGGGGACCGGGGATGAGAGTTCTCCCCTCTCCCCAATCCGCCCAGGTTTGTGTTTCTTTGTTTCGCATGAAAGGGCGGGTGGCACACCCTTCGTTTCTCTCAAACAACCACCAATCCGGGTGCCCTACCCTTCGCGCACCTGCGAAAGGGTGGGCTTCTAAAGTGCCCCACGCAGCCTGTGGAACATATCATTTTTGAGATATCCCCCAAAGCAGCTCTCACCCCAGGCACAACCACCCCAAATTCCCCGCAAACCCATCTCACGCATTCCAAACAACATCCACCAAATTCCCTTGACAACCCGGGCCCTTCGGCCAGCGCCTAGTTCCACGTGGAACATTCCCTACTCCTCAGCCACTTCCCCAGCCTGCCGCGCCGCCATATCCTCCAGTTGTCGCCGCCAGTCCAGCGTGTCGATGAACCCACGCGACTCCCGCCAGCCCGGCTCCACAATCACATGCAGCTCCAGGTAAACCCGCGTCCCCAGCAGGCTCTCAATCTCCTTGCGCGCACTCGTCCCAATCGCCTTCAGCTTCGCTCCCTGCTTGCCAATCAGAATCGCCTTCTGCCCCTCCCGCTCGCAGTAGATCACCGCTGAAATATTTGTCAAAGGCTGCTTCGGCTCCGCAAACCCGCCCCCCTTCAGCGGTCGCGGCTTCTTCGCCTTTTCAGGCCCCGGAGGCGGTTCCTCAAATTTCTCAATTACCACCGCCGCTGCGTACGGAACCTCTTCGCCCGTCTCCATCAATATCCGCTCGCGAATCAGCTCCGCCACCAAAAATCGCTCCGGCTGATCCGTAAACTGCTCCGGCGGAAAATACCGCTCGCCCACCGGCAGATACTCCACCAGCTTTTCGACCAGCACGTCGAGCCCGTCCCGCTTCCGCGCAGAAATCGGCACCACCTCGGCAAACTTGTACTGCTTCATCAGCCCGTCAATCAGTGGCAAAAGCTGCTCTCGCCGGATCAGGTCAATCTTGTTGATTACAAGAAAAACCGGGCAATCCAGCTTCTGCACCAGCCCCAGCACAAACTCATCCTCGCTGCGCCAGCTCCCGCCCTTGGGCCGCAAATCCGGAGTGGGCGAATCGATGGATGCCTCAGGTCCCGCCTCTGAGACCTGGGTCTCGTCCAGTGCCGCTAACTCCGCTGGCTCCGCAAACTGCATCTCCCGGCTGGCATCCACCAGCAGAATCACGATATCCCGCGTCTCCAGCGCCTCATACACTTCCTGCATCATGCGCCGGTCCAGCTGCGTCCCCGGCTTGTGCACCCCTGGGGTATCGACAAACACAATCTGCGCGGTCGGCTGCTTCCTTTTCGCCGGCACCTCGAGCACGCCCGTAATTCGGTTGCGCGTCGTCTGCGGCTTGCTTGTCACGATCGCCACCTTTTCGCCTACCAGCGAATTCAAAAGCGTACTTTTTCCAGCGTTAGGCCGCCCCAATATTGATACAAATCCAGACTTCAATGCACTACTCCACTTCTATTCCAGTTGAATTCGCGTTGCTGCTATTCGTCTTGCGCGCCTGCCCATTCCGCTCCTCAGCCGCAGCTTCCACAGTTGCCGTCAAAGGCAGCATCAAGCTCAATCGCACTTGCTCAACGCGCCTGTCTGACGAAGCCACCACTTCAATCCGCAGCGCGCCCACTTCCAGCACCTCGCCGGCATGCGGTATCCGACCTTCAGCTTCACTCACCAGCCCGCCCACGGTCTGCGCTTCAAAATCCTCATCCGGCTCCCAGGCCGCGCCAACAAGCTCCTCCAGCCGGTCTACCGCAAAGCCGCCCGGAACCAGCCAGACGCCCTCGCTCTCTGTCTGCGGATCTTCAACGCGCGCATCTTCTTCGTCTTCGTGCTCGTCGGCGATGTTGCCTACAATCTGCTCCAGCAGATCTTCAATTGTGACCAGGCCGGCCACTTCGCCGTATTCGTCAATCACGATGCGCATGTGCTGCTTTTCGCGCTGCATCTCGCGCAGCAGCTCGTAGCCTTTCTTGGTCTCCGGAACTTCGGCGGCGGGCCGGACGATGCTTCCGACGGTGCGTGTGGCTGCTTCTTCGTCAGAAATCTGCAGCAGGTCGTGGGCAAAGGCAATGCCCTCAATCTCATCCAGGGTGCCCGCGTGAACTGGCACACGCGAATAATTATGCTCTTTCAACTGCTCCAGGAAGTCCACGAGCAGCATCGTCTCCGGCACCGCAAAAATCTGGGGACGCGGCGTCATTACATCCTTGACCAACTTGTCGCCAAACTCCACAGCCGAGCGCACGAGGTCTTTGTCGCTCTCCTCGATGATCCCCTCTTCTTCGCCTGCCTCAAGCAGGGCTTCGACGTCGCCTGCTGCTTCTTCCTCGGCGGTCACCGGCTCCTCGGCCAGCGTGGCAATCGAAACCAGAAAGCTAATCAGAAGGGTCGCCGGGAATACCAGGTAGAGCAGCACCCGCACCGGCCACAGCAGGCGCACGACCCACAACCCGCGCGTCCGTTGAAAGAGCAGAAACGGGACGACCTGGGTGCAGAAAACCGCCACCAGAACGACCGCCAGAACGGCCTGAAAAATCTCCTGCAGAGACGGCCGGGCCAGCAGCGGAGCGCGATCAAAGACCGCCGCCCCTAACTCCAGCGAAAGTAGCCCCATCGCCACATGCATCAGCACAGAGGCAGCCAGTGTTGCCTGCGCCCGACTCATCCATAGGTGCGGCTCCACGTGCTGCTCCCACGCATCCAGGTTGTCCTGTACTTCACGCGAAAGGATTTTGCCAAACTCCGAGTACACACGCGCCATATACGCCGCAACCGTTACCACCGCAGACAGCAGCACAATCACGCATATCGAATAAGCGCTCATCGGGCTGAACCCGCAGTCACGCCTTTGGCCTTGCTTTTGCCTTTCTTGCTGTCATTCCCGAAGGGAATCTGCTTTTCAGGTTGCCCCTCAACCCGCTCAATCAACCCTGCCGGCAATCCAAACTTCTCCCGTAACTTCAACTCCAACGCCGCCATCTCGCCCCGATCCGTCTCATGATCCATTCCTGATAAATGCAGCAACCCGTGCAGCATCAACACGCGCAGCTCGACTGCAAGCGCATGGCCCTGCTCCGCCGCCTGACGTGCGGCCGTCTCGACTGAAATCGCTAAATCGCCTCCAGGCTCGAAGTCAGGAGCATCCATCATGTTTACGCTGGGAAACGACAGCACATCGGTCGCCTTGTTCTTTTTGCGAAAGAGCCGGTTCAGCCGGCGAATGCCGTCGTCGGTTGTGAGCAGCACCGTCACCTCGCCGCGCACACCCGCAGCCTCCTGCGCCTGACGCAGGGAGCGTCGAAGCGTGGGCACGGTCGGCAGCGCAGCCCGTCGGGTTCCGTCAGATTTGGAAAACTGCGGAAACCCTTCGGCTGACTCCGGTTGGTCTGGGTCAAAGAGGATCATCGTGCGCCGAAACAGCCATCGCAGCCGCCCCGTACCTCTTGATGATACGTGAAACCGGTTTTCCCGGGCGCTTCCTGCAAATTCACTCGCGCTCCCTGGCTGCAAAAAAAGAAAGGCGGCACCTGAATCGATGCCACCAGTCTCTCGTTCGTTCCCATGACGTCGGCTAGCGACTCCAAGCCAGCAGCTTTTCTACTGCGGTTTCGAAGTTGGCTTGACTCGAACGCCCTGCTCCAATTGCGCTCCATGTTCGTCCACAATTCCCAGCGGCAGTTCGCCCTGCTGGGCTTTGCCCTCGTAGGCGCGGATAATGCGCTGGACGAGGGAGTGGCGGACGACGTCGACATCTTCAAAGTGGCAGAACTGAATGCCCTCGACGCCTTTGAGCAGGTTGATGGCCTCGACCAGGCCCGACTTCTTTGGATTGGGCAGATCAATCTGCGTGATGTCGCCGGTAATGACCGCCTTGGAGCCTTGGCCGAGCCGGGTCAGGAACATCTTCATCTGCTCGGTGGTGGTGTTTTGCGCTTCGTCCATGATGATGAAGGCATCGCTCAAAGTGCGCCCGCGCATGAAGGCGAGGGGCGCGACCTCGATGATGTTTTTCTCAAGCATGGCGTCGACCTTGGCCGGGTCGCAGAGGTCATAGAGCGCGTCGTAGAGCGGGCGCAGATAGGGGTCAACCTTCTCCTGAAGACTGCCGGGCAGGAAGCCGAGGCGCTCGCCAGCTTCGACGGCCGGACGGACGAGGATGATGCGACTCACCTTTTTGGCGTTCATGGCGGCGACGGCCATGGCTACAGCCAGGTAAGTTTTGCCGGTGCCGGCCGGACCCACGCCAAACGTCATGTCGTTCTTTTCAATGGCTTCGAGATACTTGCCCTGATTGACGGAGCGCGCTGACACTTGCCGTTTGACCCCTGCTGCACCAACTGCGGAGCGCTGTTTGGTCGCATCTGCCAGCCCCTTGAGTGTGGTGGCGCTGTCGGCCACGACCAGCTTTAGCATCGAATGCAATTCACCGTTATGAGGGTTGACGCCAGCCTTGCGCAGCGCCTCAAAATCAGCAAAGATGCGCTTGACCCGGCCTACGCTCTCCTCTGGCCCCTGCACGTATACGGCGTCAGAACGCAGATCAATCCGCACTCCCAACGCGTCTTCCATCAGTCTCAGGTTTTCGTCGCGGGTCCCGAACAGGGGCTCAAGGTTGGGCGTAATCTCCAGAGCGATTTTCAATGGACTAGGCAACCTCCGTGGCTGGGCGCAGAAGCGCCAGCAGGTGAGTGGGTGAAATTTTGATTGAAGGAAGAGAATCGGTCAGGAAACATCAAAAGACTGGAAGACACAGGCGCGAGAGGGGCCGCGTGCGGCCAACTGCGAGACGGGATGGGGTAGATGACCAAATCCTGTATCTGCCAAAAGAGTACCCCGCACATCTTGTGCCGTCAATACACAATCCATAAATATCTCGCGAACGTCGCCGCAAGCCTCGGCTCATCGGCAGGCAGGCAGAGAGAATCGGTATTGTGGCGCGTTTGAGGTGCGTGGCCGAGGTGCAGATTGACCCCAAACCAACCTTCGCGTAGACTAGGGAATTGCAAGGGATGCGGCTGAATCTGCATTCTGCCAGCAACCCACCCCGGCAGCGGGGCATCATCAGACCCCGGCAGCCAGCATCCAAGCAGCCCGGACCAAAAAGGATTAGCAAAACACCATGGCAAATCATGTTTCCTCGCTCAAGCGCGCCCGTCAGACCGTCGTCAAGACTGAAGTCAACCGCGCCAACCGCACCCGCGTTCGCGGCAGCCTGCGCCTGATGCGCGAAGCCCTCACCAAGGGTGACGTTGCCGCTGCGCAGACCCAGTTCAAGGCTACTGTCTCGGCCCTCGACAAGAGCGTTCAGAAGGGTGTCCTTCACAAGAACACCGTCTCCCGCTACAAGAGCCGCCTGAATGCCCGCCTAAAGACGCTTGTTCTCGCTCCGGCCAAAGCATAGTTCATCACACTCTGAAGACTTAGGCATCAGAAACGGCAGCTTCCATTTTCGGAATCTGCCGTTTTTTCTTGCGCATCACAAATCCTTTGTCAGGGGTGAGGTCATGCATTGCGGGGTGTTGCGCCAGAACTGCGCCGCGTCCGCCCGCCAGTGCGCATCGACATGTCGCCGACGCGCATTACGTGACTCTGATTGCGCTAGAAAATTTGCCGGCGTTAATTCAGCCGCTCGAAGATGCCCGCCGCGCCCATGCCGCCGCCCACGCACATGCTCACCAACCCATAGCGCACTTGCCGCCGCGCCATCTCTGCCAGGATTGAAGCGGTCAGCTTAGCCCCGGTACAACCCAGCGGATGCCCCAGCGCGATCGCTCCCCCATTGACGTTAACCCTTTCAGAATCAATCCCCAGCGTCCGAATCACGGCCAGCGCCTGCGCAGCAAAAGCCTCATTCAACTCGACTAAACCAATCTCCTCCAGCGTCAGCCCGGCCAGTTTCAGTGCCTTTGGAATTGCAAAGATCGGCCCCGCACCCATTTCCTCTGGCAAACAGCCCACAGTGGCATAAGCGACGAGCCTTGCGATCGGCGTAACCCCAATCTCCTGAGCGCGTTGCGCCGACATCAGCACCACCGCTGCCGCTCCATCTGAGGTCTGCGAAGAGTTTCCGGCGGTCACAGAACCGTGCACTGAAAAGGCCGGCTTGAGCTTTGCCAGGGCGTCAAGCGAGGTGTCGGCGCGCGGCCCTTCGTCGGCCGAAATCACTGATTCTTTGCGGCTTGACTCTCCAGGCTTCGCGCCAGCCACGTTATTTGCGACCGTTACATGCACAATCTCGCCGGCAAAGCGACCTGCCGCTTGAGCGCTCAGCGCCTTCTGATGGCTGGTAAAAGCAAAGGCATCCTGGTCTTCGCGGGAGATTTGGTAGTGCCGCGCGACACGCTCTGCCGTAAGTCCCATGGTAAGAAGAGCTTGCGGGTAATGCTCCGCCAACCACGGATTCGGGCTCGGCTTGCTGCCGCCCATCGGAATCAAGCTCATGGATTCAGCGCCGCCTGCGACTACAGCGCTAACCCGGCCAGATTCAACCTGATACGAGGCCTGGGCGACGGCTTCAAGCCCTGACGCACAAAGCCTGTTGACCGTAACTCCACCAATTGCAACCGGCAGCCCGGCACGCAGCACCACATTCCGGGCAATGTTCCACCCCTGTTCGGCCTCAGGCATGGCGCAGCCGATTACCAGGTCTTCAACATCTCTGGAATCAAGCGCCTGGACGCGGTCCAATGCGCCACGCACAGCAATCGCGGCGAGATCGTCGGGCCGCGTAGTTGCGAAGGCACCTTTTCCGGAGCGGCAAACGGGTGTTCTCACTGCACTGACGATGACTGCTTCAATTCGGGATGAGGACATGGTCTTGCACTCCTGCAATGGGCTAAGTTATTGCGTATCAACCATTTCCCACTCGCCATTACGGAACAGATGGAAGACTGTGCGTTGATCTATTTGGCTGTCAGCGACGCAATCATGATCCGGTGGAACTGGCCTGTGCGACATGCCTGCCTGGGCTTCATGGACCTGCTTGGGGCTAGCTGGATCGATGCCCCAATTGAATCCAAGAACCCCTGTCAAATCATGAGGTTGCAGCCGCTGAGTTGCCGGCTGCCTGGCCAGAACTGCAGGTTCGGCGGGGGAACCGCTGGCAAAGAAGACCAGCAGCGAAATCTGCCCCTGCGCTGAGCAAAGCACGGCCCAATCGTCCGAACCGGGCCTCTCAAAGCTGGCATGAATCACGTTTTCGGGCCGGCGGGCCTGATAGGTCTGTGGAATCAGGCATCCACGCGCCGTTAGGGCGTCGGCAATTGGCACCGGTAAATCAGGAAAGGCGTTCACCGGCAAATTGCGAATGCGGTAGCTGATTGTGCGTCCGGCAAGGGCAACCTGACCAGTCTCAAGCAGATTTGAAGGAGCTGCATTCTGGCCAGACAAACACAATGGTTTGAGCGCAATAGCCACAAACATGACTGTGACGATTAGGATATGGCAGTTGCCCGGAAGTGGTCGAATCAGCATTGCTAGTTCCTCAGGGGCTTGCCGGTTTTCAGGGTGTGGGCGATGCGCTCCTGGGTCTTGGGCTCGCCGCAGAGGGAGAGAAAGGCTTCGCGTTCGATATCAAGGAGGTACTGTTCGGAAACCAATGATCCGGGCGTTAACCTGCCGCCGCACAGGACGTAGGCTGCTTTGCGAGCGACTTTCTGGTCGTGTTCAGATGCGAATCCGGCCTCGCCCATAAGAAATATGCCTGTCTCAAGGGTGGGCAATACGGCCGAACCCGCGACGGCAAACTGAGTGCGAGGAACTGGAGGGACGTAGCCCGACTCAGCCAGCAGCCGGGCAACGGCTTTCGCATCCAGCAGTTGGCGTTCGCGGTTGCGCGTCACCCTATCCTGCTGAGCGAGCAGCCCGAGGCTGGCAGCGTCTGCGGCAGAGGTGGAGACTTTGGCCATGGCAATGGTTTCGAGGGCCCGTTTGAGTGTTGCGCCGTATTCGCCGGACTGAGCAAATTTGGCCCCTGGATCGCGCGGCTCAGGTGGGGCAAAGGCCAATGCGGCATCGTGGGCGCGCAGTGCCATTTCTTTGGTGCCTCCGCCGCCAGGGATCAGGCCGACTCCGGCCTCGACAAGTCCCATGTAAAGTTCAGCGTGAGGCCGGCGAACTGCGGCATGCAGGCTGATTTCCGCGCCGCCGCCCAGGCACAAGCCGTAAGGTGCGACGACAACGGGACGTGGGCAGAACTTGATGGCGGCGGTCATCTGCTGAAAGCTGCGGATGGCGTGGTTGACTTCGTCCCACTCGCCCTCTTGAATGCTGAGGAGCAGCTGCATCAGATTTGCGCCGACGGAGAAATTTTCAGCATCGCTGGTGATGACGAAACCCTGGAAGTCGCGGACGGATTCGCTGGCAGGAGCAAGAGAAGAACTGATTAGGCTGACAATATCGCCGCCAATCGCGGATTTGGGCGAGTGGAGTGAGAGGCAGGCAATACCATCTCCCAGATCGATGAGAGAGGCGCCAGGGTTTCTTCTGACGATGCCACGGCTTCCGTTGACGCTCGTTTTGAACGTGGTGACCCTGGCGTGACCGGGAATGGCAGCGACTGACTCTTGTTTGCCGGTCAAGGGGGAGAAGCAGGTGGAGCCGTCGGAAGAGTACCAGGAAGTATTGCCGGCGGCGAGCAGCGCCTCGACGCGGGGGCTGACGGGGATCCCATTTGCCTTGCTGCGCGATACCGAAGCGGGTACTCCAGCGGCGTCCCAGAGGGCGAAGGGGCCGAGTTCCCAGTTGAAGCCAGCGCAGATGGCGCGATCGATCGACGGGGCGTCGTCTGAGACTTCACCGATGCGGTCGGCGGCATAGTTCCATAGAAAGGTGAGCAGAGGCGTCAGGTATGCGGCGGCTTTGTCGGTCTTGGGGTCCCCGCTCAGCAGCAGTCGCAGGCGATCGGGAAGGGTTGCGGCGTTCTTGGCTATGTCGAGAGCCGGGATGCGGGCCTTGGCGACGGGGCGATACTCCAGGGTCTGGAGGTCGAGGGCGAGGCGCTCTTCCTGCCCTTCGGTGCCGCGTTGCTTTTTGTAGAAGCCCTGGCCGGTTTTGTCGCCAAGCCAGCGGCGTTCGACCATCTTCTGCAGAAGTGCGAGGGCGGGGTTGTCTGCGGCCTCTTTAAAGTTGCCTGCGACGTGGGCGAGGATGTCGATGCCCACCATGTCGGCCAGTCGGAAGGTGCCGGTGCGGGGCCAGCCGAGAGCCGTGCCTGTAAGCGCGTCGACTTCTTCAACGGTCAAGCCCTGCTGCTGCATGAGGTTGAGAGCAGCAAACATGTTGGCGACCCCGATGCGGTTGGCGATGAAGTTGGGCGTGTCATGGGCCTGGACAACCTGCTTGCCCAGAATGCGGTCAGCGAAGCTGGTGAAGGCTGCGACGATTTCGAGATCAGTTTCGGCGGTGGGAATGACTTCGAGCAGGCGCATGTAGCGCGGCGGGTTGAAGAAATGAGTCCCGAAAAAGCGCTTGCGGGCGGCCGTAGTGGGTGCATCTCCCAGACTTGCGGCGATGCTGGCGATGGGGAGGCCCGAGGTGTTTGTTGTCAGCAGTGCGGCGGGGGCGAGATGAGGCAGGGCCTGAAGGAGCAGAGACTTCTTTACGGCGAGGTCTTCTGTGACGGCCTCGATGACCCAATCGCAGGTGGCGAGGCGGGGCAGGTCGTCTTCAAAGTTCCCGGAGCTGACAAGGCGGGAGGCCTCAGAAGCATAGAAGGCGGCGGGTTTGGATTTAAGCAGAGTTTCGATTGCCGCGGCAGCGAGTTGGTTGCGGGACTTTGCGCCCGCCGGCACGATGTCGAGGAGGAGGACCGGGATTCCGCATCCTGCAAGATGCGCGGCGATGCGCGAGCCCATGGTTCCTGCACCGAGGACAGCAGCACTGCGAATGATCAGGGGCGGGGCCGCCGGCGTGGGTGCGGATGCGATCGACATTGGGCCTTCCTTCTGCGCGTTCCGATTTTACCGGATGGGTTTGGTGTCTCACATCTTTTGCTTGTGAAGCGGGTTTTGAGTGATCTGGATAGCAAGAGTGAGGGACCGGGGCGATTGACTCGGGGAGGCGGGCCGCTTAGCTTCTAAATGGATAGATGATTGGATTTGAAGCGTGTCAGGAGGAATGGATGGGTGTGAACACGATTGAAGAAATGGTGGCGCTTGAGGCCAAGTTGCAATTGGAGACAGCGCGCCGCCTGATGGCCGAGGGCGTTACGATCTTCAAGCCAGAGACATGCGTAATTGAGGCCAGTGTGGAAGTTGGGCCCGATACGGTGATTGAGCCGTATGTACAGTTGCTGGGAAAGACCCGCATTGGTTCCAATTGCCAGATTCGCTCGTATACGGTGCTGGAGAATGCGACCGTGGCTGATTCGGTGCTGATTCGCCAGAACTGCGTGATAACGGATTCTGACATTGGGACCGGGGCAAAGATTGGTCCGTTTGCACATTTAAGGCCGGGCAGCGAGATTGGCGAGGATGCGCATGTGGGCAATTTTGTCGAGACCAAGAAGGCCCGGCTGGGCAAGGGCGCCAAAGCCAACCATCTAAGCTATCTGGGCGATGCGGAAGTGGGCGCCGGAAGCAACATCGGCGCCGGAGTGATTACCTGCAACTATGACGGCGTGAACAAGCATACGACCCGGATTGGCGAACGGGTTTTTGTCGGCAGCGACTCGACGCTGGTGGCCCCGATTTCAATTGGCGACGGGGCTTATATCGGTGCCGGATCGTGCATCACCAAGGAGGTTCCGGCCGATGCTCTGGCAGTGGGAAGGAGCCGGCAGGTGACGAAGGAAGGATGGGCTGCAAGCAAGCGCGAAAGGCTGAAGAAGCAATCCTGAGCGGCATCTGGATTGGCACAGATGTTCAATTTAAGCGTGGAATCAAACTTCCGCCTCGTGAACGGGTGCTTGTTGATGTAGTACTAAAAACGCAGGTAAAACGCGCATCGACCCCAATGTGCGTAATAATGTCTGCATCGTTGGGATGACCGGAGGGCGCATGGGGATATCAGCGAGGATTCTAATCGTAGACGACGAACCTCATGTGCGCTCCATGCTGGGAGCGACGCTTGACCGGCAAAATTATGTCACCGTGCAAGCGGGAAGCATTACAGAGGCCTCTGAGCTGATCGACCGGCAGCACTTTGACCTGGTGCTGACAGATATGGTCCTGCGGGATGGCAATGGAATCAGTTTGCTGGAGCATCTGCGCATTGACCAGCCACATACGCCAGTGGTGATGGTGACGGCAATTCAAGACATCGGTGTGGCAATCAGCGCGATGCGCAAAGGTGCCTATGATTACCTGCTCAAGCCCTTTGAGCGGGAACAGTTGCTGAATACCGTTCGAAGCGCATTGGAGCACCGCCAGACCTTGCGCGAGAACGAGAGCTATCAACAGAATCTGGAGCAGATTGTGCAGGCGCGAACGGAGTTGCTGCGTCAGGCAATCCTGGATCTGGAGCGCTCCTATGACATCACCCTTGAGGCGCTGGGCGACGCGCTGGATTTGAAAGATTCTGAGACCAAAGGGCACTCGAAGCGGGTTACGGCCTACACGATCGCGCTGGCACGGGCGATGGGCATTGGGTCAGACATGATCAAGGTGATAGCGCGCGGGGCTTTTTTGCACGACATCGGAAAAATGGCGATTCCAGATGCGATTTTGCGCAAGCCAGGCAAATTGACCCCAGCCGAGCAGGCAGAGATGCGGGAGCACTGCGCGCGAGGCTACAACATTTTGCGCAAAATCCCCTTTTTGCATGAGGCGGCAGAGATTGTGTATTCCCACCAGGAACACTATGACGGAAACGGCTACCCCCGGGGCTTGAGCGGCCATGCGATTCCCGTCGGCGCGAGGATCTTTTCGGTCGCAGATGCGTTGGACGCCATTACAAGCGACCGCCCATACCGCGGCGCAAAGAGCTTTGATGCGGCAAGGCTCGAGATTCTGCGATGTTCAGGTACGCAGTTCGATCCGGCTGTCGTGGAGGTGTTCCTGAAGATACCGAATGAGCTCTGGATTGAATTGAGGTCGGAGATCACCGGCCAGCGTGCTCCGATTGCCGCGATGGAGACTGCTTGACCAGCCGCAGGGCACGAGAGCAAGAGATGACAGTCTTATCACTAGCGAAGATTACAGAGGCTCTGGCTGAGGTACCCGGCTGGCAGATGCTGAATGGGGAGTTGGTGCGAGAGTTTTCGTTCACTGACTTTCGCGAAGCGATGAGCTTTGTGAATGCGGTGGCTCCGCTTGCCGAAGAGGCTGGCCACCATCCTGATATTGATATTCGCTATAACAAGGTGCGGCTTGCGCTGATCAGCCATGATGCCGGCGGCATCACCGAACTCGACTTTTCCCTGGCGCGGCACGTAAGCAGGATGCTGTAGCCGGCATCGGGAACGGCCATACTTCTGAGGAAATCTCGCCCTCAATAGCTGCTTTTAATCTTCCAAATTCTGGATATTTTCTGAATTTATGGGATTTTGGAGTTTTGTGATGGTTTTTCGATACCACCACGAAGCGGCCAATCCTCCGGCAATTGCCGAGGCTGCGGCGATGATTCCTACCTTTAGAAGGCTGGACTGGCTCTCTGGTACAGGCGCGGCATCGATGTAAACGTCTTTTCTACTATCACTTGACATCATGATCCTCGAAAACGGCTAGCTCAATTTCAAGTTTATCCAAATTCAGATGAGTGTGCACGAATGCGGAAGGACCTGTTTCATATTGACCTTGACCCGGCAAAATATTTTGAATTTAGTATTTGCATTCGCCGCAATCTATAGTAAGGTGTAGATATTGCTGCTGGAGTTGGTAGTGAGTCTCCCACCTTCAGCGACAAGTAAGTTGCGTCACTGGCCTCCCGGCACGAACAGAGAACCGTTCGTGCCGCCTTTTTTTGTCTGGAAGATGACGTTAAAATAGGGGTAGCGAGGATCAAAATGCGACGACTATTTTCACGCCGCTGGATAGCGGCACTGGCACTGGCGACAGCGACGGCGATGAGCTACGCACAATGGAGCAATCCGGCCGATGATGTTCCGGCGTACCACACGTCTGCACCGCTGAAGGTGAGTTCCCTGCCCGTGATGTTGAGCGGAGCCAAGTTGTCGGGCGAGAACTTCCGCTATCCCTGGCAGGTGCATGTGTACCAGCAGGCCGCGAAGGTTGGAAGCGTACTTTACCAGTTGCCCTGCAATTGCCGCTGTGACAAGGCATTGGGGCATACAAGTCTGCGTAGCTGCTTTGAGGGCCTGCATGGAACGGAGTGTTCGACCTGCGCCAAGGAAGGGTTCTTTGCTTACGAGCAGACCAAGCTGGGAAAGACGCCGGCGCAGATTCGGGCGGCGATTGCCCACCGCGATTATGAGAAAATCGCGCTGGAACAGCAATAAGCGTACAATAAGGATTGCAGCACGACCTTCCGGGTCCGGCTGATGTTCACCCAAAGAAGTTGTACCGATGGGGGCGTCACGGTTTCGACGGGATCGTAAGCGGCAGAGAGGCATGCCGGGGTGTGGGCACCCGTAATCGCTTACAAAAACACAATTGCCAACAACAATCTGGCACTTGCTGCTTAATTAAATAGGCAGCCGTCCTCCTCATCTTTGCCTGTGGGCTGAGAGCGGGCGTCGCACAGCAGGCTGGTTGTTCCCGCTCGGTCCGTGTGGGGATGACAAGATCATCGGACTAGTTTTCGCGGTTTCTTGTCTGTTCTGAGCTGCGGGAGCGAAATTTCTGAATAGACTACGCATGGAGTCTCTCGGCTGACCTCGATTTCGGACGCGGGTTCGACTCCCGCCGCCTCCACCATAAGTTTTCACCTGAGTTTGAGAGTCTACGCAAGAAAAGCCCGCTGAGTCAGCCGGCTTTTTTTGCGTTGGCCCTCAGCCTGGCTTCCGTCCAACGGGTTTGATGCGGCAAGTATCGATGATTGAAGCGGTCAAGCTGTTATCAGTTTGACCAGGTCTGCCAGATTGACGTCAGCATCGGATTGAGCGCCCTTTGCCATGTTTGGGGCAATTGCCAGGGCCTGATTGTGGCCCTCAAACCATACCAGGAAGGACGACTGCTCTGCGCCTGGCAGGCGCTGCTGATTAAGCCACTGATAATAGGCTGCCATATCGCCATCGACGAGGGACCCGACTGGGTCTGTTGCAGCGCTGGGGTGAGCGTCTGCCAGCATTTCATTCATGGGCCGCTGGCGCTGGCGCGGAGCAAAGCGCACCAGGAGAGTAAGGGCCTGAGCCCGTCGCAACACTTCGCGGGCAGTCCACTGAGCAAAGGTGGTGGAGAAAATCTGGGTCCCTGACCCTTCGGTAAAAAGCCTTACCTCAAATCGACTCAGGACAGCGTCCTGCGACTTTTCTATCCCCAGTTCGGCGGGTGACAGCTTTGCCAGATTTGTTCGAAGTTCCTCTGGCCCCATTCCCGGGCGCTGGATTTCTGATGTCATGTATTTAAGGATGCTGGCTCGCACCGGTTCGAGAGCCTTGTACGAAACGGACGTTAGAGAGTCGCTGTGGTCCGATGGCTGGCCGCCGTCAACATACCAGTGGGCGTATGGGCTGGGATGAGCCTGAGCGCGTGCCGCTGCCCCTGCCAGCAGTAATTCAAGGCCGTTTTCGGGCTTGACTTTACTGAAATACGTGCCGTGCGGGCGCAGGTAGCGGAAGAGCGGCTGATCATACTTTTCGACACTCTGGCCAATGACTGCAATCCCCAACCGGCGAACCGGGAGCGCTTGTGGCGGCGCGGCGGTACTGAGGCGATCGCCATAGTTCATTGCTGCTTTGCGAAAGGCGTCCAACTGATGTGTAGACCACAGATACGCCGCCTGCTGCTCGACAAACTGGGCCGGCAGGTTGATCCAATCAAAGCTTTCCAGCTTTTCATTGAGGGATATCTGTGAGAACGCCTGGAACCAGTCGTTGATCTGGGTTGAAGTCAGCGAGCTCAGATTTTGTAGTTCCCTATCAGCCGAGGCGCGTTCAGCCGGAAACTTGAAATCGTAGTCAATAAGCTGGCGAAGCAAGCTGGGCAGGAAGCTGAGGGGCAACCGCTGGATCACTGCGAGGTGAGCAGAGACAAGACTTCTTGCCTCTGGAGGATAGGCTGCGAAGAGTTCGATTTTGAGATCGCGTGGAAGCATATATTTACAACAATTCTCGAATGAGGGCGCCCTGGGAGATTCCGGTAGAGAATCCCATCATGGCACCGAGGCTAGGGACAAGGTCAATGGATTGCACTGGCCGGTCGTAGACGACGCCCTGGCGTACTCCAGCGCCCATGGCCATCATCCATGTGGTGCGCGCCGCTGGGTCACCGGTGCGATGGTGCTGAAAGCCGTTGCCGCCAGCATCCTCATCCGCATCACGGCCAAAGTCAGGAAGAATGATCAATGTGGCGTTGCCTGCATATTCCGGCTCGCTCTGCACCGCCTTCCAGAGCTCCGCACAAAGCCGGTCAGTACGCCGGATGGCATCCACATAGAGGGAATAGGTGCCGGAGTGGGCGATGTCGATGTCGTGCATCGTGATCCAGAGGAGACTCGGAGACTCCTCCTTCATCAGTCGCTTGGCAATGAACATCGAAAGCTCATCGGGGCTAGAAACGGTGCGTGCGTGAGCCATGAAGTCGTCAACTGAAAGCTTGAGAATCATTTCAAGCTGATGGAGTTCGAACTCGCTGCCGCCAATCTGAGGCGTGTACAGAGGTGTTTCATAGTTGTCGCGCAAGAGATGATCAAAGTCAGTTGCGGGACCGGACTTGGCGGCGTTCAAAAGATGCTTGGGTAATACAACGCGCGCGCCAAGACCTGCGCCGTAGGTGCGGTAGTCACTCTCGCCGATGCGATTGAAACCGTTGCTGGGGGCCACAACCCAGGCATCGGAGGGTGGGCGCTTCAGGTCCTTGCGAAAATACTCAAAAACTGTCGGGTGTTGCGGTGGGATTGCGGAGAAGTTGTTGAGGGTTTCGTAGACGCCGGTAGCGAGGCTCGCTGTCGCTACATAATGGCCTAGAATTCCCTGATTGGTGACCTGGGTGAAGAAGCTCGACTGGGGGATAAGCTCCTTCATCATGAAGGGGATGTTTTCCTGCCCCTCGGGAGCAAAGGTCTCCTGGTCGCGGGCACCACCGCCAAAAGTGATAACGATGGTTTTTCTCTTCCTGACCGCAGCTTGCCCATGAAGGAGGGGGCTTGCTCCCAGAAGCGAGCTCCCCAATGCTACCCCAGCGGCATCGCGGATGAAATCACGCCGGGATCGACCGAGGCTATGGGCTACTTCGCGAGCATGGGAAGCCCATTGAGCAGAACTTGCTGCGGCTTGGATTCCTCTGGATGATGAATATGGATGACTCAAAGTTTCTCTGCCTTATCGGCGTTCGCCGAATGGTTTGTCTCGAATTCCCTTGTATCCGTGCCTTACCGTTCAACAAGGACTGAATCTTTATCGAACCGCTCAACCGCATCACGGTTTTGTTGTTGAGCTTGTCTTGCCCGCATAGACAAATTGCTGAACTTCTGAAGCTTCCTTCTCTACCTCAGCCAAATGCGCGGTGCGGAGCTTTTGATATTCATCAAATTCTGCCTGTGCCTGATCCTTTTGGCCCATGTGAACATAGTCCTGACCGAGGCGGAAGTGGGCATCGGGGAGGTTTGGGTTCAACTCCAGGGCTCTTTTGTAGAACGGAACAGATTTTGCGTAGAGCTTCTGGTCAGCGTAAAAGTTACCTAGTTCAACCTGAGCCTCTGGAAGATTGCTATCGAGCGCGATGGCCTTTTGCAGTAATGCTTCGACTGCATTGAGATCAAGATTGGTATCCTGACCACGCTTTCCCTTCCACAAACTCATGGCGTAATAATACTGTGCCAGTGCCAGATTGGGCTCGATTTCAGCGTAGCGTCGAAAACGCTGAATAACTTCATCGGCCTGATTGGGAGAACTGTCGTACGCCTTGGACAGGTAGAGATAGCAGCGCGGGTCTGACGGGTCAAGATCGGCGGCGGCAAGCAGGGCTTTGACAGCTTCGTCGTACTTGCCGAGGAGATCAAGTGCCATGCCATAGCCTGTCATGAGGCGTGGTGATTTTGGATACCGCTGCGTTCCTTGCTGGAAGACAGCGATGGCGGGCTCGTAGGTCCGGTGCAGCATCAGTTCGCCGCCCCAGTCAAATAGATTGTCTTCGCTGGGATCGAGGTGTGCTGCAGCTTCAAATTCGTTGACGGCCTCGACATATTTGCCGTCTTTCTCTTCGATTTGACCGAGAAGGTTGTGCAGTTCGCCAGTGTTTTTTTGCTTGAGGATGGTCTGCACAAGGGTACGCGCTTCGGCGAGTTTGCCGGTGAGGAGCTTTGCGAGGGCCAGGTCGTAGCCATTGTCATAGGAGGTGGGGTCTACTGCCTGAGCCTTTTCAAGAAGGGGCAGGGCCTCCGGGACCTTTCCTGACTGGATGTAAAACTCACCGAGATTGTGATTTGCCTCGTAGTCCTGGGGTGCTAGGGTGACGGCCTTGCGGAACTGTTCAGCAGCCAAATCAGACTTGCCTGCGTGGACCAGGCTAGCGGCGAAATTTGTATGGGCTGTGGCTGAATCGGGCTTGAGTCGAACTGCAATTTCAAGTTGTTGGATGGCTTTGGCATCCTGCGATTGAGCGGCATAGCAGAGGCCCAAAAGCTCATGAATCTCGAAGCTGGTCCTGGCGTAAGGAAGCAGGGTTTCCAACTGGGCGGAGGCGTCAGAGTAATGACCGGCCTCATAGAAAGCAACCGCCGTTTGAAATTGACGATCAAGCTTCTGTTCCTGGGGATCCTGTGCAGATGCGGACGATCCGGCAAGTGTTAGCCAAAGGGCTATCCAAGTTCCGAATTCAAAGAACCTGCTCACTATCATTCTCCGGGGTTGCCACGTGAGCAAATAGCTACGTAGAAACACCCTGGCTCGGCAGCCAACGGGCCTGCCTTGCCAGGGTGATTTCATCTTACTGCGTCGTACAGCGACTTAGTAGTACAGCTTCAGAGCGAACTGAATCTGCCGAGGATCGTTTGGATTGTCCCTGGTAGAACCAACTTCGCCGAAGTGAGGATCGGTGATGTTGCCCGATCCGCCGATGGCTACTACGCCGTTGCCGCCAAAGTTCGGCGAGTTGAAGTTTGCGTGGTTGAGGATGTTGAAGAACTCAGAACGGAACTCAACATTGAACCGTTCGTTGATCTTGAAGTTCTTGAACATCGAGAAGTCCAAGCGATGGAAGCCGGGGCCAGCTACCTGACCAGGCTTGCTGCCGAGAGCTGCTGCACCGGTAACCGGGATGCAACCCTTGGGTGAGTCGATGATGGGTGTCGGATTATCCGGTGAACCGCCCAACTGGCAAGGCTGATTGAAGGCAGCAGCATTGTTGATCCAGAAGGGGTGCTTTCCACCATCGATGGTTTTGACCTTGATGCCCAACTGCGGGCTCTGTCCCTTGACCAAGACCGTATTGCAGCTGGTTCCGGAAGTCGTTCCCGAGGGGCAACCGAAGTTCAACGGCTGACCGCCCTGGAGCGTCGTGATCCAGTTCACAGCCCATCCACCGAGGATTGCGTCGGAGATGCCACCGTGATTGAGGAACCGCTTGTCCTTGCCGAACGGAAGCTGATAGCCGCCGCTGATGTGGACAACCTGACGGATGTCGAAGTTCGCGAGAGCCATGTCAAACTTCGGCCCGAGTCCCGGAACTCCGTAGGCGCGCAACCCGCCGGTGGTACCACCATTGAGCAAATCGCCTGCGTCCGACAGTGTCTTGGAGAAGGTGTAGGTTACGAGGTAGGTGAGGCCATTCGAGAACTGCTGTTCGAGCTTGGTTTGCAGTCCGTGATAGTGACTTTCTCCGTACGTAGCCTGGTAGCTGCCGCCGCCGAAATCGGGGAACGGGGTGTAGGGTGTAGTGCTGATGCCCGAAGGAAGAATCTTCGAGACGTTCTTGTAGCCGACTCCGCCCTGCAGATCTGCGCCCTTGGTGTAGACGTACCCTGCCTGGAGAGACATGGTGCGGGTGAGCGAATACTGGAAGGTCAAGTTGGCACTGTATGTGCGTGGCGTGCTGTAGTCGAACTGAAGTCCTTGCAGTCCGAGGCCCTGGGCGTTCAATGCGCCTGGGGTCAGCGGGATGCAGGAGAATCCAGATTCGAAAGATGCAGTGCCACCAGGGCCGGCAGTCGGGCAGGTTGCGTACGGTGAATTGTACTGAATCGGCGCGACCTGACCGCTGATGCCAGACGGTGCGTTCGGGAAGTACGACAAGTTGAATACGAAGGGATAGTTTTCGCCGATGTTCGGGCCGTATCCCTGGTTTTCAAAGGAGTTGAAGAAGAGACCAAAGCCGCCGCGAGTTACGAGTTTCGGGGTGACCTGGTATGCAAAGCCGACGCGAGGAGCAAAGTTTGCCTTCTGCGTTTGGAGCAAGCCCTTACCGTATTTGTCGGTCTGGTTAAGGGTGATGCCATCCTGTGCCAGCAACTCGACGAAGCCGCTGCAGTCAATGCCAGAGCAGGTCGAATTGGTGGAAAGGGTGCGGTTGGCCTTACCGTGTGCGGGAATGATGAACTCAGGCTTGCCATCAGGTTTGCCGCTGGGAACGAAGTTCGCCTGGCCACCGTTTGATTCGCCGATAGGACCAAAGTAGTCCCAACGCAGTCCGAGATTGATCGTCAATTTAGGATTGACTTTGAAGTCGTCCTGAATGTACGTCGCAAAGTAGGTGCGCTCATCGTAAGTTTTGTTGATGTTGGAGGCAAACACGCCGTCAGAACCACCGGAATAGCTGAAGCCATTCGGGTTGGGATTGCCAGCAATCGTTTCAGGTGCTGCGACTGGAGGCAGAAGGAACTGAGCAAGTCCGCCACCTGTTGAGCTCTGGTTTGGGATATCGGTGAAGCCACCGCCGTAGTTGAACTGACCGCGTGACCAGCCGGGCTGAAGGGTCGAGAACTTGACATGCTGGTACTCGACGCCTGCCTTGAAGCTGTGCTTGCCGTAGATTTTGGTAAAGTCATCGGTAAGCTGCAGCGTTTGGCTAATTTCGTCCGAAGGTAAGAAGCTGTTGCTGCCCAGGGTTGCTAGGTTGCCGATGCCAAAAGCCGGAAGGCCGCCGTTTTCCTGACCCTGCTGGATACCGGAAATGCCGTACTGCTCTGGAATACCAGAAACATTACCGTCAGGTCCGAAACGCGTGGTGTGGAGGTGAGCAAAGCCGGCGCGGGCCTGATTGACTGTGCTGGGATTGAAGGTCAGGGTGTAGCCGGCAACCATCTGAGATGATTTTGCGGTCTGGAGGCCCTGATTGAAACTGCCACCGTCGGCAACGCCGCCAAAGATACCCGGGATGTAGATTGGGTCATCAGCGTAGCTGAAACGGAAGAAGATCTGGTTCTTGTCGTTGGGGTTGAAATCTTCACGGGTATCGAACGTGTTCGAGTGCTCGTAGAGACCTGGGCTCACAGCATA
Organism: uncultured Acidobacteriota bacterium; assembly: GCA_903832055.1. Classification (GTDB taxonomy): domain Bacteria; phylum Acidobacteriota; class Terriglobia; order Terriglobales; family Acidobacteriaceae; genus Acidicapsa. Next base: position 32,124 of record CAILAC010000008.1, read on the forward strand.
TGTCTGCGTGCCGGAATTCGGAGCAGGATACAGGCTGAGCAGCTTGATTGCATTGGGATCCAGCCGACTTGCAGGGAGCTGATTCAGATCCGAGCAGGAGGCTAGCGTGAAGGACTGGGTTCCGGGTGCGCACTTGCTGCTGAACGGATCACGGACATACCCATCGGAAGCAGTGTTGTTTTTCAATCCGGAAACGGGATCGGTCGCACCAGCGGCAACGAAACGGCTCGTCCCTGGATCAAGAATGGTTCCCGTCTGAATCGCGCGGCCCAGAAGATCGGTTCTCGTCGTTCCGTCATTGAGGGCGAGAATATCGGTCAGGTTGGTGAAGTTGCTGCTCCGTTCCAATGCTGTAGGAACGTTGCCGTTTTCAGAGGAGCCCTGAACGCGACGCTTGCCTTCGTAATCGCCGAAGAAGAAGAGCCGGTTCTTGAGGATCGGGCCGCCACCGGAAGCGCCGAATTGATTCAGGCGGAGTTTGCCCTTCTTGACGCCATTGTTGTCTTCGAACCAATCCGCTGCATCCAGCTTGTCGTTTCGGAAGAACTCCCAAACGGTGCCGTGAATGCTGTTGGTGCCCGACTTGATGGTTGCGTTGAGAACTGCACCAGCGGAACGACCCAACTGAGCACTGAAGTCGCCGGTCTGCACCTTGAACTCGGAGATCGCGTCCACGGGGGGCAGAATGACAAAGTTGGTGCCGTTGAGGAAGTCGACTGCGTTCGAGTTGTTGTCGATACCGTCGAGCAGGTAGTTGTTCTGCGAGGGGCGGAGACCGTTTGCAGAGAACGCACCGGAGGCTGCGTTGCCGCGGGTATCTGCCTGGGGCGTGTTGACACCTGCGCCGAGCTGCGCGAGGAAGGTAAAGTTACGACCGTTGAGCGGAAGTGCGTTGACGGACTGCTCTGTGACGGTTTGTCCCAGCGAAGCGTCTTCGGTCTGCAACTGCGGAGGAGCGTCGGTGACTTCGACAGTCTCTGTCGCAGCGCCGGGCTTAAGCTGAACGTTCACTTGCAGGTTCTGGGAGACGGCGACAGTGAGGTTCGACTGGGTCGTCTTCGAGAAGCCGGTTGCGGTCACTGATACAACGTAGTGTCCTGCTCTGACCGGGGAGAACGAATAACCGCCGCTGGCGTTGGAATTTGTCTCCAACGTGATGCCTTGGTCGGTGTTAAGCAGCGTGACATGGGCCTTGGGCACAACTGCACCTGAGGTGTCCAACACGGTTCCTGTAATTGATCCTTCATCGACCTGGCCAAATGCGGACTGGCTTTGAACCAGAACGAGGCATATGCCGACGAGGGTTAAATAGCCGATCGTTCTAAACCAGCTGACGAATTTGCGTTCAAGGCTCATCCGAAAAACCTCCGCTTTCATATTTCATGAACCGTATATCTTGCCTCAGAGTTCGAAGCTGACTACGGTGACTAGATGTCGTAAACGCTTACATCTAGTCGGGTGCAAAAGTAATATAGTCACGCAACCTTTGTCAACCGAAAGTTGGAGATTGTCTGGGCACCCAATAATGGCGCGCACGGATGCAGCATTCAGAGCGGTTGAATGCTCAGGATCCGCTGTGAATGAAGGCAAACTGACGCGGGTGAACGTCCGGAGTCCCGAAATATTTGGCTTCAGAGAGCTAAAAGATGGAAGCGGGTTGAGCGCGCGGAGCCTGTCGGTAATGGGTAAATATCGGGTGCGGTAGTACAATCAGCTTTTCATTCTGAACCAGCAAATGAAGCCCTTGGGCATATCCAACTGCTGGAATCAGGATGAATGAGCGGCCCAAGAGCGCTGCCGAGGTACGCATGTCAGGTTTCGTGGCGAAGAATTCTGTTCGATTGGGTTTATTGAGCGGAATAGTTCGATGGTTGGTTTTCCGAACGGCAATTTGGCGAGCAGCCCGAGTTTTCATCCGTGGAAGCATCCCGACAACGATATTGGCTCTGCATGTAGGCTTATCAGTTCCAGCGATTTGGGCACAGCAATTGCCCGCGGCGAAGCTCAGCAGTGCATCGGATTCGGGAGCCTCCATTCAAGGCCTGGTGGTCGGGGTGGCAGGCGGACCCGTTTCAGACGCGAAAATCATGCTCGAACAAAAGGGCGAAGCCGGTACGGTTACAACGAAAACAGACCAGGCAGGAAATTTTGCGCTTTCAGGACTAGGTTCGGGTACATATTTCGTCCGGGCTGAGAGCGGCGGGCTGCGCAGCGCTATTGTGTCTGTAACGGTGCAGCCTGGCGCGGCCACCGTAAATTTGAAGTTGCAACTCTTCGACCCGAAGGCAGGAGCCAGGGCCGATAGTGGAAATCCTGCCGGAACAACTCCCGGATCAAATCTGACCCCGACTTCAAATCAAACAATGGAGTTCGCCGATCAGCCGAATTTCACCGTGGCGGGCGTGACTGACTGGACTGCAGTGGGCGGTCACGGATCCGACGCAATCCTGCGCACCAGCGAAACACTGGCACGCGAGGCGCTGACGCTGAAAGCTGACAGCTCCGGGGCATCCAAGACAGGAACTGGAAGAGGTTCTGCGGACCCGAGCACTGCGGAGAGCGATCTGCGAGCAAAACTGGCTGCCGCCCCGGGGAGTTCTACGGCGAATCATGCGCTGGGGGAGTTTTTGTTGCGACAGGGGCGGTATGAGGAGGCAGTTCCGCTCCTCCAGAAGTCGTACGATGCCAACCCGGCAGATGTTGCCAGCGAATATGATCTGGCACTGGCCGAGCGGGGCACAGGAGCAGCGAAAGAGGCTCAGGAACATGTGCGGAAGTTGCTCGCTTCCCAGCCCAATGCTGATGTGCATCGCCTGGCGGGCGAAATTGAGGAGCAACTCGGAGATCCGCTGGCGGCCGTGCGCGAATACGAACAGGCCGTACGGATGGAGCCGAGCGAGCAGAACTACTATGCCTGGGGCTCTGAACTGCTGCTACATCGGGCGGTTTGGCAAGCCCAGGAAGTATTCAAGAAGGGGACCAAAGAATTCCCCAAGTCGGCCCGTATGTTGTCAGCTCTGGGCTCCGCGCTGTTTGCCAGCGCACTCTATGATGACGCTGCCCTGCGGCTATGTGAGGCATCCGACCTGAATCCCGGAGATCCGTTGCCCTACAAATTCATGGGCAAGATTGAATTGGCAGCGCCCACTCTTTTGCCATGCATTGAGCAGAAGCTGGCCCGATACGCCCAGGACAATCGGGGGAACGCAGAGGCTCAATACCTTTACGCCATGGCTATCTGGAAGCGCCAGGCGCAGCCAGCCGACACTCATGATCTTGAACTGGTCGAGACGCTTTTGACCAAAGCGGTTCAACTGGACAACCAGTGTGGCGACGGATACCTCCAGCTGGGAGTCCTTCGTTCGGTACAGCACAAGCCAGATGAAGCCGTTAACTTCTACCGCAAGGCGATTGAGGTCAATCCTCAGCTAGGCGAGGCGCATTACCGGCTAGGCGTGGCGTATGATCGCATGGGCGAATCGGCGAAGGCCAAAGAGCAGTTTCAACTTCACGATGAGATTGAAAAGGCGCAGGCTGACGCGATTGAAGAACAAAGGCGCGAGGTCAAGCAGTTTCTGATTGTTCTGCAAGGTCAGAATGGTTCAGGGCAGGCAAATTGAGGTTCAAGCAAACATCTTGAGGGGGAATGGAATGGTGAAGGGATTCGTTGTATTACTGGCACTTGCTCTGACAATGCAGGCCAAGGCACAAGATTTGCCGAGCAAGCCGTATCTGGATTTGGCGGCGGTGAAGACGATGGTTGCGGCTTCAGAGGCGAAGGCCAAGGAGTTGAAGGTGAGCGTATCGATCTGCGTGGTGGACGAGAGCGGCAACCTGATCTTTTTTGAACTGGGACAGGGGTCTCCGCTGAACACGATTCAGTTTGCGCAGAAGAAGGCACGCCACGCGGCCTTCTACGGGAGTCCCTCGAAGGATGGTCAGGATGCGGCGAAGAAGGGTGCTATCGAAGTGCTGGCGTTCCCGGAGTTCTTCCCCAACCAGGGTGGCGTGCCGGTCAAGGTCGGGGACCACATTCTCGGAGGCATCTCGGCGAGTGGTGCGAAGTCAGAGATTGACGAGCAGATTGCCCAGGCCGGCGCGGACGCTCTGCTGAAGAAGTAGAGCGCCCACGAGCCTATGCCGGCTTGGGTTTGAAGGTCGCGACGATTCCCTCTCCTTCGCGAATGGTGAGTATCTGGTTGGCTTTGACCTGCTTGAATAGTTCAGTCTTTTGCGTGGTCGGCCAAATCACTTCGATGAGGTCCGCAGTCTCTGCTTTCCCCAAGCCAAAGTGCAGGCGCAGGTCTCCCTGTGACATGACACTGGTGCCGCTATGGACCTCGTCCATCTGGACATGTTTTCCGGTGGTTACCTTGACCCGAGCGCCAATGGCGGTGCGATTGCATTTGGTACCGACCAGTTTGAGCTTGATCCAGTTCTGCTTGTTACCGCCATCATTGCGCAGCAGTGATGGTGGGTCATTCAGGTTAAGCACCAGCACGTCGATGTCGCCATCATTATCGTAGTCGCCAAAGGCAGCGCCGCGGCTGGAGTAGTGCTCACTGATTCCAGGACCCATATCGGCCGAGACGTCTTTGAAGTGCCCATTGCCCTGGTTCTTGTAGACGAGCCTTGGGTTCTTGTAGGTCTGGCCAAAGTTGTAGTTGTCGATCTCGGGATAGACGTGGCCGTTGATCTGGATAATGTCCTGCCAGCCATCGTTGTCGTAGTCAACAAAGCCACAGCCCCAGGCTACGTAGCGATTGTTGACTCCAATCCCGGTTGGAAAGGTAAGGTCACTGAAGGTGCCGTCACCGTTGTTGTGGTAGAGATTGCTGGTGTCATCGGCAAAGTTGGTCTTGAAGATATCGAACCAGCCGTCGCAGTCGTAGTCGGCTACCGCGATGCCCATGCCCGCCTGTTCATGGCCGTTGTCACTGTAAGCGCATCCTGCCATGACAGCGACATCGGTGAAAGTGCCATCGTGGTTGTTCTTGAAAAGAATGCTGGGCTCGGAATCGACAGCGACGTAGATATCTGGCCAGCCGTCATTATCAAAATCGTACGAAACTGCGGTGATAGAGTAGCGCGGGCCGGGCTTGAGGATGCCTGCCTTCTGCGAAACGTCGGTGAAGGTGCCGTCGCCGTTGTTGTGATACAGGATGTTGGTATCGCCGGGGAGCCCGCGAGGGCCGCACATTGTGGGCACGCCCTTCCACTGGCAGAAATTCGTGTCGTCGGGCATTGGAATCTTGCCGGGATCGAGCTTGATGTAATTGCAGACGAAGAGATCGAGGTGACCGTCCCGGTCGTAATCGAGGAAAGTGCAGCCCGCGCCCCAGCGAACCTGCTCCTGAAAGAGACCCGCCTTCTGGGTCACATCTGTAAAGGTGCCGTTGCCATTGTTGTGAAAGAGGACGTTATGTCCCCAGAAGCAGCAGAAGAGGTCATCCCAGCCGTCGTTGTCATAGTCGCCTACGCAGACGCCGGTCTGCCAGCCCGTGCGGCCAAGTCCTGATTTTTCAGTGACATCGGTGAATGTGCCGTCACGGTTGTTTTTGTAGAGATGCGACGTGGGTGCTTTGCCCGCCGGCCACTTGGCGTCAAGCCGGTCGCCGTTGGTGAAGTAGATGTCAAGCCAGCCATCGTTGTCGTAGTCAAAGAACGCTAGGCCGCTTCCCTTGGCTTCAATGATCGAGCGCTTATGGTCGATGCCGCCCCACACGTTGGGAATGGTCAGACCCGCCTGCTGCGCCACGTCGACAAACTGGACGGGAGACACGGCTGGGGGCGCTGGAGGTGCAACGGTGTTTGAAAGCGCAGTCTGGAGCAGCGCTGGGTCGCGCCATTTCCAGAGCGGAGTGGCAAGCGCCTCGGTGAGCGAACTGCCGAGCAGGAAGAGGGATGAGCCGAGAAAGCGACGACGGGGTACATTCATAAGTTGGGACCATTATAGAGATTTGAACGGTCCGATTGATTGGACCTTTTGATGTAACCCTGGCAGAGCATGACTTGCCTGCGCAGCAGACGAGAGGCTGGCTGACCGGGTTTCACTTGCTTGGCACTCTTGGGAACGAGCGCGGGATGATGCCTGCACCCTCCTTAACGGCGATGATCTGGTCCAGGGGCGGGTTGGTCAGCTTTTCAACATAGCCGCTGGGCCAGGTAATCGTAAGCGAATCGATCTTGGTGCGCTTGCCGAGGCCAAAGTGAATACGGGGGTCGCTGGCCGACATATAGCTGGTGCCTCCGATAGCCTGCATCGTTTGAGTCACACCCTCAGCTGTGAGCTTGAGCAGCGCGCCGGTGCCGTCGCGGTTGGATTTTGTGCCAATGAGTTGGACAGACAGCCAGTGATTCGCGTTTCCGCCGTCATTGCGCAGCAGCTCTGGCAGGTCATCCCGGATATTAACCGCAATATCGATGTCGCCGTCATTGTCAAAGTCGGCTGTGGCGAGACCGCGCCCAGCGACGGGGCGGATAAAGTCGGGTCCCAGCGATTCTGAGACTTTCTCAAAATGTCCCTTACCAACATTGCGATACATTAACATCGGCTCTTTGTAGAAGATTTCGCTGTGGAAGAGGTTGACGTTTTCGAGCATTGCGCCGTTCAACTGCAAGATGTCGGGCCAGCCGTCGTTGTCGTAGTCAACAAACTTGGTGGCTATACCGCTGAAAAGCATGGACTTGTTGCCGATGCCTGAGGCGTAGGTGTCGTCAATGAATGAGCCGTCGCCGTTGTTGAGGTAGAGGCGGTTCAGTTCGAGGTCAAGATGAGTAATGTAGACATCGAGTGAGCCGTCGCCATCCACGTCAGCGGCATCAATGCCCATGCCAGCCTCATAGCGGCCGTCTTCGCTGGCTGCCAGTCCTGAGACAAGCGAGACATCCTTGAAGGTGCCGTCGTGGTTGTTCAGGAAGAGGAAGTTGGGCCAGGTATCGTTGGCAATGGCGATGTCGGGCCAGCCATCATTGTTAAAGTCTGCGAGAACAACGCCCATGCCTTTTGATTCCGGCAAGCCTACGCCTGATTTTTCACTTACGTCGGTGAACGTGCCGTCGTGGTTGTTGTGGTATAGCTTGGTCTTTTGCCCTTTGTAGTTGCCGGGATTGCAGTAGGAGCGATAGCCCGGCTTCTGTTCGCCGCAGAAGATATTCGTCTTCGGGGTCCAATCGATGTAGTTGGTTACGACGAGATCGAGGTAGCCATCCTTGTCGTAGTCAAACCAGCCGGCGCTGGCGGACCATCCACCTTCATCAGCCACGCCAGCCTTGGCGGTCACGTCGGTGAATGTGCCGTCGTGATTGTTGCGATAGAGAATCGCGCGGCCGTATCCGGTGACGTAAAGGTCTGGAAAGCCATCGTTGTCAAAGTCCCCCACCGCCACGCCCTGGCCATAGTGGCCCTCGCCGCCGACGCCTGCCTTGACCGTCACGTCTGTAAAAGTACCATCGCCGTTGTTGTGGTAGAGGGCAGAGCGCAGCGGCGCAGGGGGTTTGTAGACATCAGTGGCGGCAGTTTGGACAAAGTAGAGGTCCATGAGGCCGTCCTGATCGTAGTCGAGCCATGCAACGCCCGTACCCATCGTTTCGAGATAGTACTTCTCGTCGCTTTGGGTGCCGTCTTGAAGGAAGGTAATGCCGGCGGCCTTGCGGATGTCGGTGAAACGGACGGGGATGGGAGTTGCGGGCGCTTCAGGAGGTTTGGCTGCTTTCTGGGCGACTGCATCATTCCACGGGAAGCAAGGGCTGAAAACAAGCAGCGCCAGCAGGACGCGCAGATTGACAGTTCTGGAACTGAAGCCTCTCGACCGCCACATGCTTAAAGCGTCCTGTCGGCGAGGGAGAGCGCGAGCTGGAGCAGCTGGGTACGATTAGCTGCGGTCATTGGCTCATTCACTGTGGAAGAAGTCGCCGGGGCTTGGGCGAGTACTTTTTCGATGCGGGTAATATCAAGGCCGCCGACGGCATTGCTGTTCTTGAATCGATTGAGAACTTCCTGAGCCTTGGCAATCTGCCCGGTCTGGAAGTAGAAGACGCCAAGTGTGGAGTAGCTGCCGGGCCATTCGGGAAGCAGGTCAACGGCGCGCTCAAGCTCGTCTGCCGCTTTTGCAGTGTTTCCCTCCAGAACTGAGGCAAGTCCGAGGCCCCACAGAATTTTCCCAGATCCGGGGATGCGTGCCTGGCCTTTGAGGAGGGTCTGTTTGGCGGCGGCGGCATTATTCTGGCGAAACTGAAGCAAGGCCAGTGTCAAGTAATCCTGATCGTTATCAGGGTTGCGATTGATAGCGTCGCGAAAAATCCCCTCAGCGTGGGTTGCATCGCCGAGGTGGGCATAGATATCGCCGAGCAGGGCAAGGTAGGCGTCATCCTTGCGGCCCGGCTCAGAAACCTGTTCGGCTGCGGCAAGAGCCTCAGGATATTGGCGTTTGCGGAAGAGCGCATTGGCCAGATCGAACTTGACCTCGTCGGAATCAGGATTGGCGAGCAGAGATGTTTGGAAGTGTTGGATTGCCTCATCGTAGAGGTGATAGCGGGCGAGCAGGACGCCAACGCCCGTAAGAGTTCTATAGTCAGAGGCGCTGAGCTTATCGAGATCCGCGACTGTGCTCCTGGCTTCATCAAACTTGCCGGCCTTGAGGTAAGCCTCGGCCAGCATATAGAGGTTTTCGGGCTGGTCGGGATGTTTCTTGATTTCGTTGTTCAGTTCAGCGAGATCGAGTTGACTGCGTGCGCTCGCATCGAGTTTTGAGCGGGTGTCGAGATAGTCAAAGAGATGTTCAAATGGATAAGGACCAGTCGAGACGTCTTTTGACAGGGTCTGGAAGACGTTGAGGTCGCGGTCGGCGGCGGCGGTTTGATGCAGGCTGCGCTCCACCATAGCGAGCTTGTAATAGCCAGTCGAGGGGTTATGGCTCACCTTGACATATTTACGCAGCAGGTCTGCAGCATCGGCAAAGTTGCGCTGAGCAATGCGCAGGTTGGCCAGTTCAAGCAAGGCGTCGGGAAACTCTGGATTGTTCTTGAGGATTTCGACAAATTTAGTCTCTGCCGCAGCGTTATCACCCTGCCGCTCGGCGATGAGGCCAGAGTTGAACAGGCAGGAGTTGTTGTGCGGATCGAGCTTGAGGCCTTCCTGAAAGAACTTCTTGGCCTCGTCGAAGCGACCGAGGTACAGGTAAGGCAGACCGAGAAAGGCATAGGAGCGGGCCGACGGCTCGATTTCTATGAGCTTGGTGAATGATTCGATCGACTTGTTGACCTTGCCAGACATGAAGTAGCTTTCGCCCAGGGTCGCAAGGAGGTCGGTGCGCCTGGGGGCAAGCTGGAGGCCGGATTCGAGAAGAGGTATTGCATCTTCGTAGTAGTTCTGCGAGATGCTGACCTGAGCCATCAGGTAGATGATGTCGATGTTTTCTGGAACGATCTTGTGTGCGCGTACCAGCAGGTCGAGCGCATCAAGCGGGCGCGATTCTTTCTCATAAACCTGAGCCAGCAGGTAGAGCGCATCCGGGGTCTCGGGCTTGAGTTTCAGCGCACGTGATAGTGCGACCTCGGCCTTGGGATTTTCGTTGTTGCGCAAGAAGGTCTGACCGAGGTTGTATAGGATCTCGAAGGTGCCGGGTTGCAGGGCGTCGGCTCGTTCCAACTCTGCCTGGGCCTGCGGATATTGCTTCGCAGAGGCTAACATAGCGCCAAGCGAGAAATGTACCTGTACGTCAGCCTCATTTTGCTTTGACAACTCAGCGGCAAGACGAAGGGCCTCCGCGTTCCGTTTAGTCTGGAAATAGGCGTTTATGAGGTTGAAGCTGGTGGCAACGTTGGCGGGATGGATGCGGGCGAAGTGCGGAATTGCTTCAGCGGGCAGACCCTTGGCCATGAGAAGCACGCCCAGATTGTAGTTGGCGTCCTCGTTGGCCGGGTCGACTCGAAGTGCTGCGTGAAATTCCTTTTCTGCCGGATCGGCCTGCTTCTGCGCCATGTAGAGATTTCCCATATTGACATGGGTTTTGACGGACGCAGGTGCAATCCTGAGCGCATTCCGAAAAGCTGATTCGGCGGACGTAAAGTCCTGTCGCTGAATCTCGATGATGCCCAGCATATTCAGGCCTTCGATGCTTGCCGGTGTTCGCTGCAGCTGTTCGAGAACTAGCTTGCGTGCCTCATCAAGGCGCCCTTGCTGCACAAGCGCTTTGATGGGCTGGAACTCCGGTGAGACACCGGACTCAGACTTCTGAGGCTCGCGATTCCGGGAAGCCGCTGCCTGAGGAGAAGAGTGGGCTGACGGTACCTGCTGGGCTGTGGCGCAGTAACTGCCCCAGATGAGGGCGAGCAGAACAAGGCCCTTGCACGAGCTATTCCTTGCCATAAAGACCTCAATTCGATGCTGAAATTTGGCGTGGATGCTCATACCCTGAAATAAATCGGAATGCCCCTCAAGGCGCTCATTGTAGCATTTTCAGGGCTTGGCTTGCGTTGAGGTTCTGGGGCTGCAGAGCCAGCAGTTGCTGCAATATATCGATGGCCCTGGCCCTGTCTTGCTGTATTGCGTAGAGCCGAGCGAGATTGAGATAGGACTGGTCAAAGCTGGGAGCGAGCCGGATAGCGGTCTTGAATTGCGCCTCAGCCTGAGCATAGTCCTGGGAGCGGACGAAGATAACGCCCAGATTGTTCAGAGCCTCGGGATAATCGGGCCGAAGTTCGACGGCCTTGCGCAGCCAGTCTGCCGCGCCCGACAACTGGCCCTGCTGGGCATACATCATGCCAAGACTGTAGTTGATTTCCGGATCGTCGGGCTGGAGTTGAATCGCTTGATTCAGGCTCTCCGCGGCCTTGGTGAAGTTTCCCTGCCGCCTGTAAATATTTCCGAGATTCAGCAATGCGATGGCATAGCCCGGGCGCAATTGGAGCGACTGCTCAAAATTCTGGATTGCCTGGTCTGGATGCCCTTCCTGTGCCGCCATCATGCCCAGGTTATTCCAAGCCTCAGGATAGTCGGGACGAAGCTTGAGGGTCTTCTCAAGATATTGGCGCGCCTTCGCGAAGTCGTTTCTACGCAGGCTGAGTGTGCCCAGGTTGTAAAAGCCCTCGGGATCGTTGGGCTTGGCGGCGACTACCTGCTGGAAAGATTCAGCGGCCTGATCAAAATATCCATGCTGAAAGAGAGCGACGCCGTAGGTAAAGTCGTTGCGCTGGAATGCGCCCTGGTAAAGAACTCCCCCGAGCGGCAGCGCTTTTTCAAGACGGGCAGTAGTTGTGGCAGGCATCGCCTTTGCATCCTCAATCAGGCGGCGCGGATCGATGGACCCCTGATAAACCCTGACGATCTTGCCGCCCTTGTCCAGCAGAAATGAGATGGGAAACGGGAGATCCCGACGCCGGTCAAAGAGATAGCGGTAGATGATGTTGTAGATGCCAGCCATTTCCTCAGTCGCGAACAGAACCGGAAAGGCCAGTTTTTCCTGTTCGGCAAAGGATGTTGCTGCGGCTCGGTCGCCTGGATCATCCGCGTTAATGGCGATAACGCGCAGACCGGAGATCGAGAGAGCAGTGCGGTGCTGCTGGAAAAGGCGCAACTGTTCACAGGCGGTCGAAGACTTGGTTACCCAGAAATTCAGCACGACCGGGCTGCCCTGAAAAGAACTGAGAGCCTGCACATTCCCAGACATATCCGGCAGTGAGAATTCTGGCGCCTTGAGGGGCTCGATCAGCCAGGTTTCTGCCTTGGCCGGCAGGGGCTCTGCCGACGGCGGAGGAACTGCACGGTCGAAGGCTGATGCAGAGAACGCTGTGGCCTCGAATCGGGAAGACCCTTCCTCGATTTGGATGCGGTGACTGGCAGGCAGGTCTTCAAACGTCTGCTTGAGGCCGTTTGGCCATTGGACGGTGGCGCGAATTTTGCCAACCGGATTACCAAGTCCGAAAAACACTTCCTTAGAGTGCTGGGCGAGGAAACCTGAGCCGGCTTGAAGATACCGGGTCTGGCGGAGACTGCCTGCTTCGACTGTAATGGCTGCTCCAATTGCATCACGATTGCTCTGATGCCCGCGCAAGCGAAAGGCAATAGAGTCTCCGATGCCCTTCATGGAATTGTGCAGAATGCGCAATTGCGGGGAGTTCCGATTTTTGAGGATGACTTCCAGACGGCCATCGTGGTTGAGATCGGCGAGCGCGAAGGAACGGCTGTCCTGAGGGAAATCTAAACCGACAACGCCGGATACTTCAGAAAATGTGCCGTCACGATTATTGGCAAACATTACGTTGCGTTCGTAGCCATTCCACGAAATATCAGAGCGGATGAGTTCGTTGAGAGCACTCCAGCCGTGTTCATAGGCCAGGGACGGCGTCGAGTCTTCGGGGGACTTGGCAACGACCTGACGCCAGAAGAAGCTGCCCAGGTCGTTCTGCTCATGAGTCGCCAGATCTGGTGCAGAGATATAGCCGTTGGCGATGTACAGATCGGGGTAACCGTCATGATCGAAGTCCCAGAAATCTGAGCACCAGGACCATCGTCCCATTTCGACACCGGAGGGCTGGCATACGTTCTGGAACTTCCCTTCTCCAAGGTTGCGATAGAGGGCATTACCGCGTGCGTGCTGATGGTAGTAGCCGCGAATGGTTTCGGATGTGTTTTGGTGGAACTGTTTCTGGGCGGAGATTCTTTGGCCGGCGGCGGACCACATGTTGGCAACGTAGAAATCTGGTTTGCCGTCGTTGTCATAGTCTGACCAGCTGGCACTCATGCCGGCGCCGGGGTCGCCAATGTGGGCGGCTTGGGAAACCGCGCTGAAGGTGCCGTTGCCATTGTTGCGATAGAGATTACCGCGGCCGAAGTCGTTGGCAACGGTCAGATCGGGCCAGCCATCGCCGTCAAAGTCGCCCCAGGCGCAGGCGAAACTGTAGCGATCGTTTTCTGCGCTTAGGCCTGATGCTTCAGTGCGGTCAACGAATCGGCCATTTCCTTCGTTGTGGAGAAGGAAGTTGGCCGGGCCGTTGCGGGCGTCGTAGTACGGGACCGGGTAGTGATACTGGTCGAGACCTACGTAATAGGAGTATGTGCAGAAGTAGATGTCGAGGCGGCCGTCACGGTCATAGTCTGCCAGAGCTGCATGGGTAAAGGTGCCTTGAGGCTGCTGGGCGAACTGCAGAGCGTCGCGTTTGATGGCGAAGGTGCCATCGCCCTGGTTCCGGAAGAACAAAGGACCGCTGCCACAGACGACGAGCAGATCCTGGAGTCCGCGGTTATCAAAGTCTGCAAAGAGCGCGCATGCTGTACCGTCGAGCACGCCGAGGCCTGACTTTTCCGTGACGTCTTCGAAAGTGCCGTCGCCTCGATTGCGGTAGAGGCGGTTTGGCAAACCGGCGGGCTGGCAGACGTACAGATCGTCGAAGCCGTCGTTATCGAAATCGCCGATGGCGACGCCGTTGTTGCCGTAGACATCGATTCCGCTGGCGCCGTCGAGGACGGTGCGCCAGTAATCGACCCCGCGCAGAAGCTGGTTGGTGTAGGACTCGGTTGCTCCGAGTGCCTGGGCGGTGACGTCGATGAATCCGGGTCCGCTGGAGCGGCTGATAGTTTCTGTGCTGACCTGCCAGTCGTGGGCTGTCCAGACTTGCGATGCACTTTGCGTCCAGGCTGTCTGCCAGAATCCGACACGCTCTTCGCGCTGTTCGTCTGGACCAGATCCTTTGCTGAGGACAAAGTCGTAGCGGATTTCAAGGCTGAGGGAGAGCGGATTTGCAGCTTTCTCCTCGATGCCGGTGATTTGAAGTTCTGCGGTTTCGATGCGCGAGGCAGGTCCGAGCCAGGCTTTGAAAGCTTTAAGGAATCGGTCGCGGCCTGACGCCGCATCTTGTGAAAACTGCCGGCGGAGGACGGTAATTCCCTGGCCAGAGCGGACCGGCGTGTCCTTCTGAACCGAAAATGTGGAGGCCTGAATTGCGGGGTCGAGCGCAGTGGCCATGGGCGCGAGATCGCCCGGGGAAGATTTCAGGGCTTCGCTCCATTGGCGGAGGATGGCGGAAATCTCGAATGCATATTTTTCGGTGACGTAACTGTCAGTGCCGGGAGCTACGAGGCGGAGGACGTCGGCGAGGGGGGATTTTGCGGGGTAATGCGGCCTAAGGCGGATGTCGGCAAACGGGAAGGATGGGTTTGCTGAAGCCGGAGAATCCGGAGAACTGAGTGAAAGTGGCGAGCCAAAGAATGGGGCAGCGCGAAAAGCCAGCGGGGCAAGGCCCATGCCTTTCAGGAGCGCCCTCCGGGAGAGAAGTGAAGCCGAGTGTTTGCCGCGCGCCATGGTTTCGCTTTCCGGAAGGACGATACTCTGTCCGCAGGATAGCATCTGGGAATTTTGGAGGGGAAATTTGCGGCTCTCTGATTTGTTCTCAGCGGCCAATGTCGATGGTCAACAAAATGGTCAATTTGACCATTCCAGGGGGGGGGAGGGGGGGTATCTCAATCCGTGATTGCAGATTGCAATATTTTGGCCTGCATTCAGTTTCGTTCGAGGGAGCATTTTCCGGTATCAACCTGGGCACCGGTGAGACTGGACCGGTTTCATGGGCGGTTACGGGGGGCGGGTGATTGCAGTGTTCTGTTGGGTTAATGCGAATCTTGTTGCGCTGGAATGATTGTGCGCGTTTTGGTGGTTATTATCGGCAAGAGAGCTGAAAAGAATATGGGGTGAGCGTTGGCGTTTGAGTTGTGCGTTGAGAGTGTGGAGTCGGCGCGTGTAGCTGAGCGGGGTGGTGCTGATCGGGCGGAGCTTTGCAGCCAGTTGAGAATTGGCGGCGTGACTCCGGCTATGGAGCTGATTCGCGCAACGCTGGGGGCGGTTTCAATTCCAGTGCACGTGCTGGTGAGACCGCGCGGTGGGGATTTTGTGTATTCAAATGAGGAGTTTGAATTGCTGTGCCGGCAGACGCGGGAAGTGAAGGCTGCAGGTGCGGCCGGCGTGGTGATTGGCGTGCTGCACGAGGATGGAAGCGTGGATGTGGAACGGACGCGTGAAGTGGCGAAACTGGCTGCGCCGCTGCGTGTGACGTTTCACCGGGCCTTCGATGAAACGAAGAATCAGAAAGAGGCTCTGGAAGATGTGATTCTGACCGGAGCTGATCTGGTGCTGACCTCAGGGGGTGAAGCTGACGTGCTGACGGGTGCCGAGCGGATTGCCGCGCTTCAGCAGCAGGCGGAGGGTCGGATACGCATCATGGCCGGTGGAGGCCTGACCGTGGAGAATGCTGCGGAGGTGGCCCGGCGGACCCGAATCGCGGATTTTCACGGTTCGCTGATTCGAAAGGAGTATCGTTCGCAGATCTGGATGCCCGGCGAGAGGCATTCTGAAAGCGCGGAACGGGCGCCGATGGGACCGGTTCATCTTGAGGATGTGCAGGAGATGGTTAGCCTGCTGCGGGGCATTGCTGACGAAATCGGCTGACGCGGGGGGGATTGACGACGAGCCCTGATCCGGATGGGCTTAGTATGATCGGGAACTGGAATGTGTTTTGAGAGTCAAAGAAAGCTGGAGGCGAATCGGGGATGCGTGAGTTTGTCCATGCCATGTTGAGGGAGATCCATGAGCAACCGGAGGCGATCCGGCGGACTTTGGATATGTATGTCGAGGGTGGGCGTCTCCATGAGCAACGGTGGTCGGGGCTGGAGGTTTGGTCAAGCGCGGACGGCGAGGTGCTGATTGCTGCCAGCGGGTCGAGCCGGCATAGCGGACTGTATGCCGAAGTGGTGCTCGAAGACCTGTGCGGGTTGGCGGTAGACGTGGAATATGCCAGCGAATACAGTTGCCGGGGTAATGAGGAGAGTCGGCGGCCTTCGGTCATAGTCATTTCTCAGTCGGGCGAGACTTCTGACACGCTGGCTGCTTTGCGCGAGGCACAAGGGCGGGGGCAGCGAACGCTGGCGATTACCAATGTTGCTGATTCCTCGATGGCGCGGGAGGCGACTGCTTCGTTGCCATTGGGAGCCGGGCGCGAACTCGCAATTCCAGCGACGAAGAGCTTTACCTGCCAGTTGACGGTGCTTTACCTGTTGGCGCTGTATGAGGCAAAGCGGCGGAATTCCCTAAGCGACGCGGAGATTGAAGCGCGGCTTGAAGAACTGAACCGGTTGCCGGGGCAGATGGAAGCCGAGCTCGCCGCCTGGGAGACGCAGATGGACGAGTTGGCGAAGAAATATCGACATGCCTCGACGTTTCTGTACCTGGGCCGTGGAGTGCATTACCCGATTGCGCGCGAAGGCGCATTGAAATTGAAGGAAGCCTCGTATGTGCATGCGGAGGGCTACCCCTCAGGAGAGCTGAAGCATGGCCCGAATGCGCTGGTGAGCGACCGGGTGCCAGTGGTGATTCTGGCGACGGTGGACCGCACGCTGGCTGCTTCGCAGGGGCGCTATGAGAAGACGCTGCAGTTGCTGGCGGACCTCAAGGCGCAGGGGGCGACGGTGATTGCAATCGCAAATGCAGGGGATGCGGAAGTGGCGGGGCTGGTTTCGGACTGCGTCTTTGTGGAGCCGCTCTCGGAGCATCTTTTGCCGATTGCTGAAGTGGTACCGCTGCAGCTTTTCTCGTACTTCATGGCTCTGGAACATGGGGTGGATGTGGACCGGCCGCGGAACCTGGCGAAAGCAGTAATTGAGGTTGGGTGACAGAGGTTGAATGAACGATCGCAACCGCGGTACAGCGGGCCGGGTAGCCTGATCCGTTGACCTATACTTCTCACACGCTTTAACTTCACTCAAGGCTGGGGATCGATTTTCTCAGTGGAGGACTCCGCATGACTTCGCGCTCGGCAAACACGGTGGTTTATGGTCGATTTCTGCTGTTCATTGCAGGTCTGGGCGGGCTGTTGTACGGAATTGACGTTGGTATTATTGCGGCCGCGCTGCTTTATCTGAACAAGACCATTAACCTGTCGATTGAGCAGACGTCGATTCTGGTTGCTGCGGTGCTCGGCGGAGGAATGGCATCTTCGCTGGTGGCAGGCGTGCTTGCAGATTGGTTTGGCCGCAAGTCGATGATGATCGTCAGCGGATTGATGTTTGTCTCCAGCGTGGGGCTCATCGTTATTTCGCAGGGATTTGTTCCCCTTTTTCTTGGGCGCCTCTTGCAGGGGATGAGCGGTGGTGTCATTGCCGTGGTGGTGCCGCTTTATCTGGCCGAGTGCCTCAGTGCTCAGCGTCGCGGACAGGGCACGGCGATCTTCCAGTTCATGCTGACTTTTGGGATTGTGATCGCGGCGTTGACTGGCTTCTTTTACACGCAGCAAGCCGAGACGGCCATCGCTGCTGCCGCGGGCAATCCTGTGCTGATCAAGCTCGCACAGAACCACGCATGGCGCGGGATGTTTCTCTCCGTTGTCTACCCCGGGCTGGTCTTTCTGATCGGCTCATTCTTCCTGAGCGAATCGCCGCGCTGGCTGCTGCGTAAGGGCAAGTCAGATCAGGCGATGGCTGCGCTGCGCCGCGCCGTTTCTGAAGAGGAAGCGCAGATTGAAATACGCGAAATGCAGGCGCTTCTCAACGAGAACAAGACTCAGGCAGCATCCGGGTCGCTGCTGCGGCGCAAGTACGTGGTGCCCTTCGTGCTGGCCTGCATCATCCTCTCGCTGAATCAGACCACCGGTATCAATTCTGTACTCGGCTACCTCGTGATCATCCTGAAGCAGGCGGGCATGACCGCGAGCCATGCGACGCAGGGCGATGTCGCAGTCAAGGTGCTGAACTGCCTGATGACGATCGTCGCAGTGGCCCTGGTGGATCGCAAAGGCCGCAAGTTTCTGCTTAATCTTGGGACCGGCGGCATCGTGGTTGCTTGCCTTTCGGCCGGACTGATTTTTTATCAGGTGGAGTCGCAGAGAAAAGATGTCTTGGCTCGGGTACAGAACTCGGTTGTTGGGGATCAGGTAACAATGCCGGTCGATGCTGCCACCTTTGGCGCCGATGCAAGTGATCGTCCGATGGTGCTCAGCGTCCTCTACTCTGCCGGCTCAGGCGACAAGGTTGCGACGGTGCTGTCGAATGATACTGATCCAACTCTCAAGATCGTGCCGGAAGTCGCAGGAGCTCACCTCGAACTCAAGAGGGCGCAATATGGGCCAGTACCCACGGAAACGACCGGCTGGCTGATCACCGCATGTCTCATGCTTTTCATCGCCTCCTACTCCGTCGGTCCTGGAGTCGTCGTCTGGCTGATGCTCTCGGAGTTGATGCCCACACGCATTCGCGCTCTTGGCATGGGCATTGCTCTGCTTTTGAATCAGGGAATTTCAACGCTGATTGCCGGCGTCTTCCTGCCAGTAGTCGGCAACTACGGCTACTTTGCCATGTTTTTCTTCTGGGCAGGTTGCACGGTTTTCTATTTTCTTACCTCGGCTGTGCTGCTGCCTGAGACGAAGGGTAAATCTCTGGAAGAGATTGAGGTTTACTTTGACCAGGGAAGGGCGGGGGCATCCTCGTAGACGTGCTGTTGGTCTGTAGATGATGCATTCGTGGGGCCGCAGCAGTCGTTGACAAGCGACGACAGCTGCGGGAGGGTCGGCGGAATCGACCGACTCGTGGCTAAATCCTAGATTTGATTCAGTACGGAATCGCACAAATTCCCGAAACATACATTCCGTTCCTCAATCGGAAAGTCTTTCCTTCCAAAACAGCCATTCGGTGGATGTGGCCTTGCGCTGCTCATTTTTGGGCCGATGGGGGACTCGTGCGCCCTGCGGCTGAACCGTGGCGTGGGTAGTGAGTGTGAGTTGTGGTCGAAAGACTGAGCTGGGTTGGGTTTGGAGGATGTGCAGGATGAGGATTATTCGGGGGATGCGAAAAGCTGTTCTCTATTTACTGATCGCGTTTACGGTCAGTAGCGGTCACAATGCGACGGCTCAACAGGCTGGCGCGGAACTGAACGAGTTACAGCAGCTTAAGAGCGAATTGAAGCGCATTGCGATGCGGATTGACGCGCTGGAGGCTGCTCAAACAGTGCCTGTTCAAGCTGTTGCAACGGCTGCGGAGAGCGCGCCTGCGGCGACGGAGCAGAAAGCGGTAACAGGGCCTGACGCGGTGCGGGAAGCTGAAGACAAGGGCATGGACACAATGGACGCCGGTATGGGCGGTGAGACGATCAAGATTCCGATCATCCCGGCTCTCAAGATTCGTGGCTTTGGCGATGTGCGCTATTTGGCTGCCGACCAGAATCTGGCGGTGATTCACAACACTCCGGGGTTCACAGTGCTTTCGAGTCAGGCGGGGAGGAGCACGTTTGGCCTGGGGCTGATGGACCTGTTCATCACCTCGAAAATATCGGAGCACTTCTCATATTTGACTGAGATGGGTTTTGAGGCCGACCAGGCTTCGAATGGCATTGCTGTTGACCTGGAGCGCGCACAGATCAGCTTCATGGCGAGCGACAAGTTCAGCATGAACATTGGAAGATCGCATGCGATGTTGGGGTACTACAACACTGCCTTTCATCATGGAACATGGTTTCAGACGACGATGGAGCGGCCGCGGATGTTCCAGTTTGAGGATTCGGGCGGGCCGTTGCCGATTCACAACATCGGGATTGAGGTGATGGGCAAGATTCCTGGCGACAAACTGGGCCTGCACTGGTTTGCCGAGGTGGGCAACGGAAAGCAGACGTACAGCCTGCAGGCGACGATTACGCCGGCGATTGTGCTGGCTGATCACTCGGGCAAATCTACAAATGTTGGCTTCACGTTGCGGCCGAGCGCGATTAGCGGCTTGCAGGCGGGGTTCAACTGGTATCAGGCGAGCCTGGTGCCGGTGGTTTCGCTGCTTCCGGGCTACGGGACCCCGGCGTTTCCCTTCCCCAACGCGCGGTCGTATTACCGGCAGAACATTTTCATGGCGCATGCGGTCTACATCACGCCGAGTTTTGAATTCATGGTGGAAGACGCCGAGATACGGGACGTGGGCCGTGGGACGACGCAGGCGCTTTACACCTCGGGCGGATACGCGCAGGTCTCGAAGGCATTTGGAGCCTATCGACCATACGCGCGGTACCAGTGGATGAATCCGAATTTTCACGATCCGAACAACGCGTGGGTGGGCCGATGGGTGGGGCCCGATGTTGGAGTGCGATGGGATATGAATCCGTTTATCGCGCTGAAGACTGAGTTCTCACACTATGACTGGAAGAATTTCAGCCAGGATGCAAGCGGGAATCAGCAACTGCCGATTCTTCACAAGACGATTAACCAGCTGGGCATGCAGCTCACCTATACCTTTTGAAAGGGGCAACAGAACGATGCGAAGAACATTGAAATGGCTGATTGCTCTGGTGGTGGGCGTGGGGATTCAGAGTACTGCGCACGAATCAATGCTGTTGGCGCAGGAAAGCGACGACCTGGTGATGATTGTGAACAAGGGAAACGCGGCCACGATGGGGATGAACCTGGGCGAAGCCCGGAAGCTGCTGCTGGGAGAGATCAGCGGCTGGCGCACAGGGGCGAAGGTGATTGTCGTGCTGAAGCCTGCTGGAAGCGCAGACCGAGCGGCGATCCTGAAAAAGGTCTGTGGAATGACAGAAGCCGCATTTACCAAATATGAATTGCAGGCGAGCTTCACAGGCCAGAATGCGGCAACGGTGCACGAAGCAGCCTCGGCGGCGATGATCAAAGGAATGGTCAAGGCGAATCCGGGGGCGGTTGGATTTCTGCACAAGAGCGAGTTGGACGACACGGTGAAGAGCGTGCTGGAACTGCCGTAGCAGATTTGCTAAGGGAAGGTTCCGCCGCGAATCTATCGGCGGGCCTTCCAAAGCATGTAGAGGCCCCAGGCGGCGAGGGTGCAACTGTCACTGATCGTGCCGTCAAGCATCATGGTTTCAAAGTCGGTGACGGGCACGGAGTGAGCGACGAGGTCGTGTTCTTCGGGGTCGGGTTCGGTTTCCGTGGGGGTAAGGCCGGTGGCGAGGAAGACGTGCTGCTTCTGGTTGGCAAATCCGTAGGCGATCCATACGGTGCCAAGGTAGGTCATGCTGGCGGCGTGAAGGCCTAACTCTTCCTTGAGTTCACCGCGTGCCAGCTCTTCCGGATCAACTTCGCTGAGTTCCCAGCCGCCCTGGGGAAGTTCGAGGCAGCGCTGCTGAATTGTGTACCGGAATTGCTCAACCAGCCAGACGCGCTCGATACCCTCAGCATCCTTGTCGAGGGGAAGGATGATGGCGCAGTCATCTTTGTCGACCACGCCGTAGATGCCGGGCTTGCCGTTGGAGCGGAGAATCTCGTCTTCGCGAAGCCGCAACCAGGGATTGCGGTAGACTTCGCGGCTGTTAAGGGTGGTGATGCTTTTGGCGTGGATTGGCTTGACGGGAATGGGCTTGGCGGGAACTTGATGAGCGGGAGCTTTAATTTTGGGGCTCATGGGCGCGGGGTCTCGGTCTTTTCCGGGCTGGGTGTGACGTCTTTGTACTCCATCAGGGCCTTGTTGCGGTTGCGTGTGAACTGCAACTGGCCGAGGTAGATGGGAATTTGCTGAAGATGCGAGTGCAAACCGTACAGGAGCAAGGTGGTCCAGGGGGCGGGCTTCCACCGGTATTGCCAGGCGGTACGGGCGGCCATTGCGAGCAGGAGCAGGAACCACAGCCCCAATGGCCAGCCCGAGCCGATGGCGATTGAAGACGCCAAGGCCAGGAAGGGCGTGATGAGCCAGAAGAGTCCGCGCTGGCGGTTGCGGCTGGCCTCATCGGACCAGAATGGATCTGACGTGCCGCGAAAGCGAGCTGAAACCGCAGCAAATGCGAATCCAGCTCTCTGGGACCGGCGCCAATACTGGGAAAACCGGGTGATTGCCAGGTCATGAAGAGTCATGGGGACATCGATGTGCTGAATTCGCCAATTGAGATTTCTCATGCGGCGGCACATTTCCGGCTCTTCACCTGCGATGAGAGTTTCGTCGAAGCCATTCACGCCTTCGAGGGCGGCCCGGCGTACGAGCACATCGCCGCCGAAAAAGAGGGTTTCGCCGGGATGATAGACCCAGTCGAGGTCAAGAACGCGCACGTAGATCGACAGGCATGGGCAGAGCTCGCGGCGGTGGCCCCAGGCGGCTGCATTGCGAGGATCGTTGCGCAATTCTGTGAGAGCGGCAAGTGGAAACTCCGGGAGGAGAATCGTATCTCCGTCAAGGAAGAGAATCAGCTCTCCTGCGGCGTGCCGCCAGCCCATATTCCGGGCACGTGCGGCAGTGAATGGCCCGGGCGGGAGAGGCAACACGGTTGCGCCAAGAGATGCTGCCAGCGAGAGACTGCCATCGGTCGAACCGGAGTCTACGTAGAGAATTTCAGCGGGTGCCCAGCCGTCGATGGCCTGGGCCGAGAGGATGCATCGCTCCAGCCTTTCGCCTTCGTTGCGGCCGATGATTACGACTGACAGTCTGGGAAGTTCTGGATTGCCCGTCAAAGAACCGATGGGGGCGGATTCGGGGGTCGCGGTCATTCCTGATTCTCCGTTGGTCTGCCAGTCTTTCGAACGATGGGTACGGCGGGCACACCGGCGACTACGGCGCCTGGGGGGACATCGCGCGTAACCACTGCGTTTGCGCCGACGGTGGCGCCATCGCCGATAGTGACTCCGCTGAGAACGGCAACTCCACGGCCGATCCAGACTTCATTGCCAATGACAATGGGTTTGGCGCTGTGGCTGGAGTCGCGCAGGGTCTGCCCAGCTTCGCGGGTATGGTTTGCATCGCGAATGCTGGTGTACTCGCCGATCATGCTGCCCTTGCCAATATAAATACCTGTATAGGCGACCAGATGCACTCCGCTCGAAAGCACAACTCCGTCTCCGATGACAATTTCGCCGGCGCCGTGGGTCTCCATATATTGACCGGGGTAGATCAGAAGTCCTTCTCCGCAGCGAACGCAGCCAGTGCCATAGACGTTGGCTCTGCCTAGAATCACGGTAGAGCTTGGCAGCGGAACGCTGAGCCTGGCTCGCAATGCCGCGAATGCGCTCATGCGCCGCCAGGCTTTCGTGACAAATGCCATTCTCCGATGGAAGAGAACCAACGGCGCGGCCAAGGCTGATTTCAAGGGCTTTGAGGGCATTCGTGCTTCCCTTCTTCTAATTCTCGATCGACCCGCTGCTACCGGGTAGGAAGACTAAAACAGTCATACGCCAAGCCTATCGTATTCAAAGGCACTTGAGATGAGTTTCAACCGTGACTGTACAAACGGAAACAGTTCTCTGACCGTTGTGAGCGTGCAGGGGGGCAGGAATGACTCCAAGCGACGCGTGGAACATACCTAAATCGCTTAAATCGATCGATTCACCGCGAACACGGCTAAGATTGCCGGTTAGAAAGCCGGCGTGACCATGTATCAGACAGTTGATTGAGGTTGGTGGCCAGATTGTATTGCGCTTCGGCAGTGGCGCGGGCATTGGCGCCTAATTGGCGACGAAATTCTGGGTCGAGCGCGAGCCGCTCAAGCGCTGACTGCAGCGCTGCTGAATTGGCGGGGGGAACGAGCAGACCGTTTTCGCCATTTTGGATCAACTCTGGAATTGCTGCAATGGTTGTGCTGACGCAGGGCACGCCGAGAGCCATAGCCTCCATCAGCGCGACCGGGAGCCCCTCGGCAAAGCTGGCGAGGACGAACACATCGGCGCACGCCACTTCTGCGAGTGCAGCATGATGAGCTTGCGCGCCGAGAAACCTGACTTGGTCAGAGATGCCGAGCCGACGACATTCACTCTCAAGGAAAGGCCGCTCTGGCCCGTCTCCGATAAGGGAGCAGGTGAGCGGAACTCCGGAGGCAACCAGGGGCGCGAGTGCCTGAATGAGAATTCGATGGGCCTTGGCGGGGACCATGCGTCCGGTGCAAACAAAATGGACCGGGCATGCAATCGCCGGGCTTGCAGGCGTTGGGCTGGGGTCAGAGGGTTGGAGTGACGCGCAATCAACGCCGAGGCGCACGACTTCGGTGCGGCTTTCAGGTAATTCCGGCACAATGCGCAGGACCTGGCTGCGGCAGAAATCGCTGATACAGATGACAAAGCTGGCGGACTTGATCTTTTGGCGCAGGTAGAACGCCTCCTGATCAAAGAATTCGTCAGGACCATGCAGGGTCACGGACCAGGGGATGCGCCATGCCTGGGCCGTGAGCATGCCGACCGTTGCAACTGGCCCCCCGAAATGCACGTGCAGGTGTGAAAGGGCGTTGCGCCGCATCCAATTGCCGACGAGCAAGGCCTCTGCCAGATAAAACAAGGTGAAGGCGCGAGCCTTGAGGTCAAATTCACCAAGTGTAAGCGCGGCACGCAGACCGCGAAGGGCCACGAACGGGTTGGCCGTTGCAATTGAAAGAACCCGGAATGCGATTGAAACCATGCCTCCGGACTTGATGTAGTACGTAGTGCGGGCTTCAGCAGCTTCAACTGCCGGTAGATCTTTCAGGGAGAGGTCTGGAGAATTGATGGATGCAACCGCTACGTCAAGGCCCCGTTCTCGCATTCCCAGGACTTCTTTGAGAAAAAAGGTATGGGAGATAGCAGGGTACCGGCTGAGCAGATAGGCGACACGAAGCCTGAGGGCGCTGGGGAGCGGTGCCGGGTTGGGAGATGAGTTCTGCAATGTAGGTTCAGTATACGGGGAGGCCTGATTGAGCACCACGGAACCAACCGGAGCTACCAGGCTGCAGATTTTCGTGCGCTGGTGTCGAATATTGGCCAGGAATGCGTCACCGGACCAGATGAGCCAGGTGAGGACAATAAAGCGTCATCGTCCTAAATTCGGACAGTAACCACCGAAAAAGCACGGTTGAGTCAGGCCTTTCAGGACTGCCCCGGATAAGTTCCGGTTGCAGGACAGGACATTGCGCTTCTCTCTAGCCCAGCAATTGAGGACCAGTTATACTGGAGCAGAGATATCTGCAACTCCCTGCAATCAGTGAGCATACGCACGCAGCCCTTCCTCGGCGGGCTGCAAATGGCACATACATGTTGACCCTTCTCAAATAAAAGACTGCCGGATGGCCTCGAGAAATAATCAAGTTTTTCAAATTATACGTATGGTTTGCACCGGGACTGCCGATGAGGATCAGAACTGGGGAAGGGGGGAGGTAACGCAAAGTGGTTACCAATCGAAACTTTTTTAAGTACTGAATGGCTATGAGGGGGGTCAAGAAACGCCCACCTTTTCGCCATTGTTTAGATGGCGGGGGACTTATAGCCTGATGAAGTTGAAGGAGTGATCCAGCGGTTGCATTGCGGATCATGACGGAATGGTGCACTCCGCAGGGAATGGCAGAAACGAAAGCGAGCCCGGTGATTGGACGATTTGATCATCGAGTTTACGAAAATGATTGCAGAATGAGCGCAAGAGACAGCGATACAACGCTGCCAGCGGCATAAAACGGTACGGTGCTGTGAAAGGAAATCGTTGCAATTACCACCAAGCAATTGAAGGCTTTTGGGAGAGGCAGGCAGGTATGAATAAGGAATTGCAGCAATCGATCGCGGTAATGGGGTTGCCCCTGGCGAACGTGTCGGCGGATGAAGCCGTTGACCAGATTGAGAAATTGATCTTGTCGGGTGGTACCCATCAGGTTGCGACTGCAAATCTCGATTTCTGGCTCAACTCTTTGAATGACGTGCACTTGCACCGCATCATCGCGGGGTGCAGCCTGGTGCTTCCGGATGGAATGCCTTTGGTTTGGATATCGAAGCTGCTCGGAAATCCTCTGAAAGAGCGGGTTTCGGGAGTTGACATGGTTCCAATGCTCGCTCAGCTTTCAGCAAAAAAAGGCTATGGAATCTACCTTCTGGGTGGTCGCCCGGGCGTTGCTGAACGGGCAACCAAAGTTTTGGAAGAGCTGTATCCTGGAGTGCGCATCGTCGGGCATCACGCTCCTCCTCTGGCAGACCTTGAACGAATGGATCATGGAGACGCGCTGGACAGGATTCGCGCTGCCAAACCTGACATTCTGCTTGTGGCATTTGGAAATCCCAAGCAGGAAAAATGGATCAGAATGCATGCACGGCGGTCAGGGGTACCCGTATCGATTGGCATTGGCGGTAGCATGGACATGCTGGTCGGTGACGTACAACGTGCGCCAGCCTGGATGCAGAGGAGCGGCTTTGAGTGGCTGGGCCGATGTTTACAGGAACCTACGCGCCTGCTTCCCCGCTATGCCCGCAACTTTGCCGGGCTGGCAGTTCGATTGCCATTAGCGATAGCGGCATCATTCCTGCAACGTCCGCATACTGGACCCTCTTCTGTCCATCTGACAGGCGACGCGGGTATTGTTCACCTGCATATTCAAGGCAACCTTGAAGCAGAAACTGCGAGCACCTTGCACCGCACTGTGACGAATTGCATCGGTGGCGGCCAGCTCCTGGTAATCCACCTGGATCAACTGTCCTACGCCAGCCCTGAAGGACTCGGCGCCCTTTTGACCGCGAGACAGCGAATGTTGGCGTCTGGACTTTCACTGAGCCTCGCTGGGGTACCGGCACGACTGAGAATGCTGCTATCGGCCTGGTGCCTTGAACCACTTTTCGACGAATTCCGGATGAGCATGGGACGGTATGCCGCTGGAAGCCGCCTGCAATCGTCAGCGGCATTTGCGGGTCTGGTTCGAAAAGAGGGTGCAGTGCCTGCGAAGAGCCAAAGCTAACCCTTAAGCCGATGGGGAAATCAAACTGCCCCGTCTACATCTTTCGTGCCATGCTGACGGACGCAACTAAGCGACTCAGCGTGCAGGGATTGGTGTATTCTGACGAAGAAATTACGCGGTTTTGCCAGAGTTCGGGTCAGAAAGTTGTGTTGAACACCCGAAATCGTTGGGTCAATGACAGAGAAGGCTCAATTGCATGTTTTAGACCGGTCGATGAGCAATAAGTCCAATCGCAACCTCGCAATCGCTGACAGCAGTGAAGGCTACGTTGCAGATCTGGACAACTTTAGTTGAGACAAGGCAATCTTTTCTGGAGAACAGGATGCTCATCGGTAAAGGATGAGGGGGGAGGAATCGTATGAATGCAGTTCAGGAAGCGGCCGAAGTTGTATCTGCGCAGGCTGCGAGGATCGTTCCGGTACCGAAGATCAATGCTCGCGATTTGCCCTATGAAATCTTTTTGAGAGACTATGTGGCGACCAACCGTCCAGTAGTTATCCAGGACGCCGCTCCGGGTTGGTCGGCTCTGAAGACCTGGACGCCGGAGTACTTCAAAAACAATTACGGTTCACAGACTGTTGAAGTCACCTATGGCGTGCGGCAGAAGCTCTCTGATGTTATGGATGGAGTGCTCGCATCGACGGCTGAGAAGCCGGGCCCGTACCTGCACAAAGTCATTATCCACCAACATATGCCGGCACTGCTGACCGATCTTTCTCCTGAAAATACGTATGCTTTCCCCCGGAGATACTGCAGCCCTCTCATGCCAAAGCGCTTTCATCGGCCTGATGGCTATCTCAAGCTCTTGATTGGCGGGGTTGGCGGCAAGTTTCCATTGATGCATTTCGACTCGGATAACGCACACGCAATCATTACGGAGATATACGGGGATAAGGAGTTTGTACTCTTTGCACCAGAAGATACTGCTTACGTCTATCCTCATGAAAATTCGCCGGCAACGTCGCAGATTGATGATCTGGATCACGTAGATTTGAATCGCTTCCCGGAGTTCCCCAAGGCGACGCAGTATCGCGTGGTGATTGGCCCGGGAGAAGCGATGTTCGTACCGTCTCGCTGGTGGCACTCGGCTCGGGTTGTAACCACCTCTGTCTCGGTTTGCACAAACATCATGCACTCAACCAACTGGGCGGGATTCATCGATATCTCCTGCGAAAACACAGGAGGAGGAATTAAGCCATCATTGCTGGCGAAAAGACTGTACCTGCTGGTCGCTGGAATGGTCATGGGATTAGTGGAATCGATACAGAGAAACTGGCCAGGAACAAGTATTGCGCGTAGCCTTGGCTATCTCTCTCCCATTAATCCAGAAGCGCGGCGCACCCCATAGGTGAGGCGATGAGCATCGCGACATAGAGATAACCAGAGCAGCGGAAATGCGACCTGGCTCAAAGCCTCACAACTTCCCTTCTGGACTCGACATCCACCTAGTTTCTCGACTTACATCAACTGGTCAATTCAACTTTCTGGTCACATGAATCGCTGATTGTGTGGGGCCGTAACAATGTACAGCTCCTGTACAATCAGGACATCAAAGGGAGATAGCCGAAGATGACCAAGACGCTCCGTCCAAAATTCGGTTTGTGCCCTGTTGATAGGCTCCGAACCTGGCTTTCTCATTTACTGCCGGTTGCTTCGGAGCGTGGCTTACTAGAAGGGGTTGACCAGTGGCAATGAGAAATACGAACTCGAATGTAGCGCCTGTCACTGGTCCGGTGAAAACCCCGGAAGTGAAGGGCACTTCAAAGAACGTCAAGGCTCGACCCAAGCTAGGGAGTGTCTGGTCTGAAGTCTGGACAATGATCTATCCGCGCCGCTGGATTATGCTGGGTGGACTCTTGCTGTTGATCGTTAACCGGGTAGCGGCGCTTGCCTTGCCGGCATCAACCAAATTTCTCATCGATGACGTCATCATCAAGCATCACGGCTACATGCTGCTTCCGCTGGTCGGTACGGTCTTGGGTTCGACGTTGGTGCAGGCAGGGACGACATTTGCACTGACGCAGATGATGTCAAAATCAGCATGGGTGTTGATTACCGAGTTAAGGATCAAGGTGCAGGCTCGCATTGCCCGCCTACCGATTAGTTATTACGATGCCAATCGGACCGGGACGCTGGTCTCCAGAATCATGTCGGATGTTGAAGGCATTCGCAATCTTGTCGGCACGGGTCTGATGGAGTTTGTCGGAAGTTTGCTTACGGCACTTCTGTCATTTGTGATTCTGATGCGTATCAGCCCGAAGATGACGCTGCTATCGTTCGGAATTCTCGGATTATTTTCGCTCGCCCTTCGTCGGGTATTCGCGATGCAGCGCGTTATCTACCATGAGCGATCTGTGACCTTTGCCGAGATTACTGGCCGGCTCACTGAATCACTTGCGGGAGCGCGGGTTGTGAAGGGGTATCGCGCGGAGGCTCGGGAATCTACGCAATTTGCAACCAGCGTGCGAAAGCTGCTGAAGAGCTACATGCAGTCGATTACCGCAACATCGACGATGAGTTTGTGTTCGACGGCTGTCGTTGGAATTGTCGGTTCGCTGGTGATGTATCTGGGTGCTCGCCAGATGCTGGGCGGCAAGCTAACGCTGGGTAACTACGTCACCTATAACGTGTTCCTGGCATATTTGATAGCACCAGCCTTTCAATTAGTCTCCCTGGGAACGCAGATATCGGAAGCAATTGCGGGCGTGGACAGAACGCGCGAGGTACTTGCGGAAGCAGAGGAAGACAGTGATCCTCGCAGGGTATTTGAGTTCAAAGCGGGCGAACTCGCGGGAAATATTGCATTCGAAGGTGTTAGCTTTGCATACGAAGTTGACAAGCCTGTGCTTAATAACATTTCCTTCGATGCTGCTCCCGGCACGGTGACGGCCCTGGTAGGGCCTTCAGGATCTGGCAAGTCGACCATCATCAGCCTTGTAAGTGCATTTCATAATCCTGTTTCGGGCATGATCACGGTCGACGGCGTTGACCTGACGACTGTCGCCCTTGGAAGCTACCGCCGTCATCTTGGATTGGTGCTGCAAGAGTCGTTCCTATTTGACGGGACCATTCACGACAACGTTGCGTTTGCGCGACCGGAGGCCAGTCTGGAAGAGGTAATTGAAGCCAGCAGGATTGCCCGGGTTGACGAGTTTGCACAGCGATTCCCTGACGGATACAACACCATCGTCGGAGAACGCGGCGTGAAACTATCCGGAGGTCAGCGACAACGGATTTCGATTGCACGAGCGATTTTGGCTGATCCGAAGATACTCATTCTTGACGAAGCCACTTCGAGCCTGGACTCGGAATCAGAGGCGCTGATTCAAGAGGGGCTTTCATATCTGATGCGCGGACGCACCACTTTTGTAATTGCTCACCGGCTATCAACCATTCGGCGAGCTGACCAGATCCTGGTGATTGAGGATGGCAGGATTCGCGAACGGGGAACTCACCCCGAGCTACTATCGCAACATGGACGCTACTATGATCTATACACGCGGCAGCACGCTTTTGAGAGCAATCTCTTTCTGGCTCCGGGTGAGGGTGGCATTGCGGAAGATGAGGCGACGGTATCCCACGGTAATGGACCGCGGCTGAGCTTCTCTAAAGCCCTGCGCGGATTGCAACAGTAGGCTGCCTGAGCTAATGTTGTTTTCGTTTCTCAACGATCAAAATAGCTCTGTTGAGGCTGCAACTTCATTGAACTTATGAGGCTTCTAGAGCCCATCTCGCCTCTGAAACGAGATAGACAAACCATAGGGGCCAGCCCTGATAATGGCAGTGCGAATCAACCAAGCGTTCCCTGCGTGCTGCTATGAATTGAAGTCGCACGGCAGGACAAAGTGCAGCTGAATCTCTTAATGCGCCAACGCAGAGATCAAATGGCCATCGAAAGGTATATATTGCCGTCGATGAAATTTTAGTATGATCTATCCGCAGCGTTATTTGCTGCAACTGGAAGAGTGGAGCGGATTGAAGGAACGAGCGAGACCAAAGGTGCTTTTGTGTGCAACGATGTGGTGGCCTTTGGGGGCACGACTTGCAATGGCATTGCTGCGCCATGATTGTGCCGTATCCGCAGTATGTCCTCCCGGTCATCCACTGCGATTCGTAACCGGGACTGAGGAGATATTTACTTACAAAGGGCTGGATTCGGTGGGGTCGCTCAAAGCGGCCATCCTGGCGTCGAGTCCGGACCTAATTGTCCCTTGTGATGATGGGGTTGTCTGGCAGTTGCACGAGCTTCATGCCAGGAATCCTGAACTTCGTCCGCTGATCGAATCTTCCCTTGGTTCGCCAGAACGCTACTCGGAGATCCAGAGCCGTGGCGCGCTTCTGCAGGCTGCGGTCGATCTCGGGGTTAGGGTGCCGGTCACAAAGTCTCTGAATTCTCTGGAAGAACTTGAGTCGGTGGACCTGACTCAGGGCGCAGTTTTGAAATTGGATGGGACCTGGGGCGGAACTGGTGTTGCGATTGTCCGCTCACTCGCCGAGGCGGCGAATGCATTCAGGGAACTCTCGCGGCCTATGGGTGCAAGCCTGGCCTGGAAGCGATGGCTGATCAATCGC
This sequence comes from uncultured Acidobacteriota bacterium, assembly GCA_903832055.1. Classification (GTDB taxonomy): domain Bacteria; phylum Acidobacteriota; class Terriglobia; order Terriglobales; family Acidobacteriaceae; genus Acidicapsa. Next base: position 63,341 of record CAILAC010000008.1, read on the forward strand.
GATCCTCTGGCCCTGTGGTCGTGGCGACGTCGCGAGAAGCCGAGATTGACGATTCAGGAGTTTATCCCTGGACGGCCAGCGAACGCCATGATCGCCTGCTGGCAGGGAGAAGTCCTTGGGATCGTGACGGTTAAAGTGATGGCTTCTCAGGGTGCAACGGGTGCCGCAACTGTGGTTCAGCTAATCGAGAATGCTGAGATTGAAAAGGCAGCGCGGTTGCTGTCCAGACACTTCAATCTGAATGGTTTTCATGGCCTGGACTTTGTTCTTTCTGAGGCGGATGGCGGAGCCTACCTGATCGAACTGAATCCTCGCTGCACACAGCTTGGTCATCTAGTGCTTCCGGGCAAAGGGAACCTTGCTGGAGCGATCAGTGCGAAGTTGCAGGGCGCAGGCAGGCCGGTGCCGGCGAATGAAGACTGCATTGTGGGGAGCTCAGTAGCGTTCTTTCCGCAGGCCCTGAACTGGAACCCCAAGAGCCCTTATTTGCGGCGTGGCTATCACGATGTTCCATGGGAAGAGCCTGCTTTATTTCGAGATCTCTTGCTCGATTCCTGGCCGGAGAGGCAGTTGATCAGCAAGATTTATCACTATTTTCGTGTTTCAAAGCGGCCGGACGTTGTTGAATTTTAAGCACGAAATCTTGGACGAATGGGAAGGGGCTTGCAAACACTGCAGGCCCCTTGAGTTTTTGCTTACTTTCCTTTGATTTTCTTGATCAGGTTCTTGCCGGCAAATCCCAGTGAGACTGCAGCGCGCTTTGTGTTGTCGAGGATTGCCGATTTGCCCGGAGGCGTTGGATTCAAGCCCATCTTGCGCAGGTAGTAATTTGCCTGATAGACGTGTTTACGGCGCGAATCCTTGTACTGATAGCTGATGCTGAATGAGATGGAAACATTGTTGGGCGTCTTGAGCCAGTGCGGGGAGTTGACCGGAATATGAACGCCGGTGCCGGGACGCATCTGATAGACGTAGGCACGGTCCTGGAACTCTGGTTTGTAGATGCCGGCGTTATTGTCCTTGGACCAGAACGTCTCCAGTTCTGTCTCAGGTGTCACATCGCGGTCATTGCGGTCAAAGATATTCATTTCCTTGTTGCCGCTCACCTGCATGAGGAAATTGCATTCGCGATCGATGTGATAAGCCGTGATGCGATTGGGTGAGGTGAAGAAGATGATTGCTTCCTGGCTCTTCTTGTCTTCATCAATCTGGCGGCCAGTGAGGAGTTTGACCTCGTTGAGGCATTGCTCCAGAAGTGCGTTGTATTCGGGATCCTTTTCGAGATGACGCAGCATCATCCAGCCGCTGGCCTCGTCGATGTTGTCGAACACCTCTTTGGAGGTCAGTTTTCGCTCAGGAAGTTGCTGCCAGCGCTGACCGATGATGATCGGTCCATGGTCGTAGTATGCGTGATGCATCAGGACCGGATGGTCGAGGATCTGCCGGATACGCGGCAACTGAAACATGGGGTGATCAGCCGTGAAACAGTGATTGAATTCAAACGGCTTTTCGTCAAAATCGGTATGGAAGCCGGGATTGGATGGGTCAAAAATCGAAGTCTGAACTGGGGTCTTCACAGGTACTTCAGCAACGGCCGTGGCGTGCATGGATCCTCCTGGAATTCCGGGGATACGAGTAATTTATCGTAGCGCTCCGGCGATTTACAAATAGTATTTGAAGTCATGCCTCGTATTCAGGCTAGCACAGGGAGAATTGAAAACCGGGCTAAAGCGGCCTACCAAGGTAGCATCCTATCTACACCAAAAGTGGAAATGATCGGCGCCCGGGATGCCATATCGGGCTTCATCACTAAGTCATCTGCTGCCTGCAGAACCGACTAACCCGGCTATGTTGGCCCGACTTGCTGTTTGTAGATTGCGAGAGGGTTCAGTCTGGACTAACTTGGCCCACGCAAGTTAGTCGCCAGGGACTATCTGGACGGCACCGGCAGGATGGTGCAGTGCCTGCGCAATCATGTTCCCACGCAAGTTGGGAGATGGCTGGCTATCGAGCTGGGGACGGTGCTGCAGGGGCCGCGGAGGCGGCCATCGGCGGCCAGGACTGAAAACGGACAACCTCTGGAAACGGCTGTTGTGGATTGGAGAGCAAGGGCTGGGGCTGGCCCTTGAGCGTCTGAAGGAAGAAGGCTACAACATAGGCGTTGATGATGGTGGCGGCGCGGGACTGCGGCAGAGTTCCGATTCCAGACAGGGAGTGAAAGGGCGAGAAGAATCCTTTGTCGCTGAAGTTCTCGTGGTCGATGCCGCGAATCACAACCTGGTATCCGCCATAGTGCTGAAATGATGCGGCGAGTGCAGTTTCGCCCAGCTTGCTCATCTGCGCGTGTACACGCGTGCTTTGAATGGTCGAGTATTCACTGCCGGGGGGCATTTCGGGAGCCTCGGCCTGAATGCGGAAGAGTGGTTTGGGCAAGCCAGTTTCTGCGACCGGGCCATGCAGCACGCCGTCAAGGACGATGGCGGAAACTACGCGGGAGTCTTCGCTGGCGAGTTCGGCGGAGACCGAGCCTCCAAAGGAGTGGCCGAAAGCGCCCACGTGGGCCAGATCAAAATGGCCGGCCATGGGGTCGGTTTGGGAGCGGTCAAGTTCGGCGAGTTGGTTCAGAACAAACTTGTCGTCGTCTGTCTGCACTCTCATTTCGTTGTGCGCGAGGTTCAGTCGCTGCTCCAGGGTGAGGGTGGGCTTGGAATAGAAATCCCCGAGGTCAACCTGTGATCGGCCGTCGGCAACCCGGCCATCGTGCAGTTGAACAATCGCTGCGTTGTAGGGATGCGAGACGCCGACCACGATGAATCCGTGGCTGGCCAGATCCTGCATGATATAGCTGCTTCGGTTGCGAAAGCCCCGCCATGCGTGATTAAAGAGGATGACGGGGAAGCGGCCGGCCGCTATCGGAGCATCCAGCAGAGCGTCGGTTTTGAGTACTGCCTGATAGGTGGAGCGGAAGTCGGTTTCCTTCCACTGCCGGTAAAACGCGTGCGGGCCGTCGGTGGTCGCTGAGGGGTACCAGACCTGGATGACGACCTCGCGATTTCCGTGCGGGGTGTGGGGATGGGTCTCCTGGCGAGCCGGGTCAACGAAATAGAACGTTCGGGTAGCAATCGGGTAGGGGCCGGTAGGCCGCAAGACGTGAAACATCGGCAGGGTGTAGCAGAATGCGAGACCACACACGAGAAGAAGTGCGACAACTGCAGATGTATAGATGGGCGCCTTGCCCTTCCAGCCGGGCCTGGTCAGCGGCAGCAGGAGGAGAAGAATCGCCAGGTAGATGGGTATCATCTGCCAGTGAGCGCCCTCGAACCATGCATGCACGGGAAGCAGGAGCAAAGCGACCAGCGCGGCAAGGCGAATCCAGACCGGCCAGGCCCTGCGCGCGAGCAGTGCCCATGCCACTGCAGGAATACTCAGGACGACCATCAACCATTCAAACGTGCGCATCGTTTCCCCTATCCGGACTTTGTGCTGAGGTTAGCATAAGGGCTGCAATTGCATCCTGCGAACGCCCTGCAACGAAGCGGTAGATCGGTACAACTTCAGAGGCAGGGTGCATTCCTGAGCAACAAGGCACAGGCTATACTTTGATTATCAGTACCAGAGATTCTCGAATTGCCCGCAGAGCAATTTGAACAGCGGCTCATCGGTTGATTTGTATTTCTCTGTCGCCAGGTACAAGTTCTGCCGATTAATTCGAAACAGGGCAACTTTCTTCAACACATTGTGATATTCCCGGTGACGATTGATTCCATTAGCCCCAATGACCTTTGCCAGTGACAGCCGACGATGACGATTGATACCGAGCCGACTGCGACAATAATTGAGGAGCCAGCCGACCTGCCGGTGCAGGCTCCGGGCCGGTCGCTCGAATCGCGCGCGCTCAAGGGAACCTATATTGTTGTCGCATTTTACGGCGCGGCGTCGGCCCTCAGGATGGTGAGCAGTGTTGTCCTGACGCGCTTCTTCCCTCCTGAGATGTTTGGGTTGATGGCATTGCTGACCACGGTCATCGTGGGTTTGAATCTTTTCAGCCACATTGGTCTGGAAGACAGTATTGTTCAAAATCCCCGCGGAGATGACGAGGCATTCATCAACACCGCGTGGACGATTCAGGCATTGCGCGGGATTGGTCTGTGGTTGCTCACGGTGATTCTGGCATGGCCGGTAGCGCACTTTTACCATGAGCCGCGCCTCATGTGGTTGCTGCCAGTAGTCGGGTTTGGATGTGTAATTGCCGGGTTCAGTTCACCAAACCTGCTTACGCTGGCCCGAAACCTTGGAGTCGGCCGCCTGTCGCTGCTGGAGCTGAGCTGCCAATTTGTGCTGTTTGCGGTATCGCTCATCTGGGCTTTTTTTCAGCGAACAATCTGGGCACTCGCAATTGGCCGGGTGATTTCCGAATTGGTCCGCATGTACCTGAGCTACAAGTTGCTCGATGGAGGCATTCGCCCCCGCTTCGTTCTGGAACGGGAATCAGTGCGGACCCTGCTTGGATTTGGCCGCTGGATTCTGCTGAGCACGTCGCTGACATTTCTCGCAACGCAGTCTGACCGGCTGATTCTGGCCAAGCTCACGTCGTTCCAGATGCTGGGTATTTATGGCATTGCCTTCTCACTTTCGGATTTGCCGAGGCAGATCATCGGCATGTTCGCGCAGAGAGTGGGTTTCCCGTTTATCGCAAAGTTTTCTCATCTTGAGCGTTCCGAGTTTCGCGCGGTACTGCTCAAGTACCGGATGATGGTACTGGCAGTGGGCGCAGTGCTGCTCACGTTTACGATCTGCATTGGCGACGTATTTATCATGCACGCCTACAAGAAGCCCTACCACGACGCCGCATGGATGATCGCAATATTCGCGGCAGGCCTGTGGCACACGTTGCTTTACAACACGATTTCCTACACAATTCTTTCCATCCAAAAGGCGCACTACAACGCGGTGGCCAATTTCTTTTACTGCATCACCGTTTTCCTGCTGCTGCCTTTCGGCTACATTCACTTCGGCATGGTGGGGGCGGTCGCGGCAGTTGCCATGAGTGATCTGCCGGTTTACATCGTGAATGTCTATGCGGCCGTGAAGAACGGGCTTGGCACGCTGCGCCAGGATGCTTACATGACCATTTTCTTCCTCGTGACTCTGGCCATCGGTCTTGCGATCAGACATGTCTTCGGACTTGGAATTCCGTTTCCGACTTTGCTTCACTAGGCTAAATTGGGAATCGTTGACTTAGCGCATTCCTGGGATGCAAAACTGCAAACAAGGTTCAATTGAACACAGTGTTTTGCCAGAAGTTGAGTTATGCTAACGACAATATGGTGTGACTGCGCAAGAAATTAGGGGCGGCCCATGTATCGACTGTCAGAATGGAGAGGTGTCGAAGGCAGAAATGCCGAGGCAAATCCAGAATTGCATTCGATATACGAGCAACCCGTGAAGCGCAAACTCGCATCTACCAGTAGAGGTTTCAGTTTTCATTTTGGGCGCTCTTCGGTTCACTGGGAGAATCCTTCGACTTTAGCCTAACCTTGCCTTTGCGAATAGATGCAGGCATGAGTACTTCGTTCGACAGTTGTGAGTCGAGCATGTGGCATAGTTCCGGCTCGTGGGTTGTCACGAAAACGCGCCGACCGCCACAACGATTCCGAGGTCCCGATTCTGTTGCCACTGACATTTCAAAAACGGAACTCTGACGCTCCCCTGCTTCGGTTCCTCCCGGAGGAGACCAATGGAACGAAGGCAATGGAGACACAAATGACTCTGGCACAGCGCATGGTCACTCCCAGCGAGACGGAATCGCTGGCACTTGGCTGTGAGCGCCTGGGCACGTCTTTGGAACACATTTTACTCACGGGCTACGCATGCCTCCTGTCCCGGTTGACACGACAGGAGTTGGTAGCAATCCGAATCCCTGCTGTAGGGACGGTTGAGTTCAAAATTGAAGGAGACATATCGTTTCGGTCAGTTGCAGGACAAAATCAGGGACATCGTGGCGGCCAGGCGCAACAGAACGGCCTACCCAGATTTGAGCACCGGCTCGCAGTGGACAATCAGGGAAGCGATCCCTCGTCGCAGACAGTCGAATTCGAATTCCTGACTCAAGGAGCGTTCGCAGAAGTCGCCGGAAAGTGTGGACTCAAGTTAAGCGTGACGGAACTGGGCATGGAGCTTGAGCTGGCAAGCCCGTCGGGCGCGTGGGAGGAGCATACACTGGCAATCTGGATCGAGCTACTCATGCGCCTGATTCAGCATGCGTGTGCGGAGCCTGATTGTGCGGTGAACCAACTTGTCCTGATGGATGAAGCCAAAGCACTCGATATTTATAAGACACTGAACGAGACAGCGATTGAATACACCGGAGAAACGTCAGTTCCGGGGCGGATTCAGGTACAGGTAAAGCGCCGGTCTGACGCCACAGCGATCATCTCTGGCACCCGCCGTTGCAGCTACCGAGAGTTGGACGAACGCAGCGCAGAACTTGCCCGCCAGCTGGTTGCTATTGGAGCAGGACCGAACCGCGCCGTAGCTGTTTGCATGGAACGTTCAATATTTTTGACTGTGACGCTGCTGGCAGTTCTTCGATCGGGGTCCTACTACGTGCCTCTTGATCCTCACAATCCCAGCGAGAGACTGAAAGGGATTCTGGAAGAATGCGAAGCTGTCGCCATTGTCTCGGATCAGAAAGTGGCCCGGATTCTGGAGCGCACTCTTGACCTGGCCGCTCTGAAAGCGGGTTCAATTCCAGTTCTTCTGGCCGATGGAGAGACGGCAAACGCTGGACCCGCGCCCGAATTGCCTGACGAAATTGAGCAGTCGGACCTTGCCTATACCATTTACACCTCAGGCACTACGGGCAAACCAAAAGGCGTGCGCATTACCCATGGCGCTCTGCACAATCTGATCTGCGCCATGTGGCAGAAGCCAGGCATGACGGATGCAGACCGGACCCTGGCTGTCGCGCCGATTTCCTTTGATATTGCGACGATGGATATGTTTCTGCCTCTTTGTTCCGGCGGAACGCTCGTCATCGCAAGCCGCGAAGATGCGGTAGACCCATACCGACTCGCTCAACTGCTCAAAGAACATGACATCACTTGCTTGCAGGCCACGCCGGCAACCTGGAGAATGCTGGTTTCTAGTGGATGGAATGGCAAGCGGAATTTGAAGATGATCTCCGGAGGAGAAGCCCTTCCAAGAGAGCTGGCCAACAGCCTGATCCGCCTCGGTGGCGAACTCTGGAATTGCTATGGCCCGACAGAAACTACGATTTACTCCGGAGTGATTCGCATCGAAGCGGGTAGAGGGATTGTCCCGGTGGGGCCTCCCATTGCAAATACAAGTTTTTACGTTTTGGATACGGCTGGGCATCTTGTACCGCCAGGAGTGGCTGGAGAACTGTGCATTGGGGGAGTTGGAGTCAGCCCGGGTTATGTTGCCAGACCTGACCTGACTAAACAGCGCTTTATCCCGGACCGTTTTGCTTCGGAAGAAGGCGGCTGGCTCTTCAAGACCGGAGACCTGGTCCGAATCGTGAATGGCAACCAGTTTGAGTTTTTTGGAAGGCTAGATCACCAGGTCAAACTGCGCGGCTTCAGAATCGAGCTTGGGGAAATCGAGTCTGTGCTCAGAACCCACCCTTCGATCAACGACGCTGCTGTCATTTTGCGAGAAGACATTCCAGGCGAACCGAGGCTGGTGGCGTATGTAATTTGCCAAAATGGCCCCGTAGGAGCAGCCCCGCTGAGGGAGTTTGCCAGCAAATTCCTGCCCGAGTACATGCTTCCATCGATGGTTATTCTGGTGGATCAGTTTCCCCTATCGGCGAGCGGAAAGATCAACCGGCGCGCATTTCCAGTGCCGGAGTCGGTTCCACGGCAAATTGCCGAAGATAATCCGGCTGCAGAAAACGCCAAGGATGATTTGGAAGAAAAGCTGTTGAATATCTTCCGGGAAGTGTTGCGGAATGATCAGATTGGCGTCACAGACAGCTTCTTCCGATATGGAGGCTACTCGCTTCTGACGGTGAGGCTATTCTCCCGCATCGACAAGGAGTTGCATGCGCGATTGCCAATTTCGATGCTCTTTGACGCGCCGACAGTTCGTGATCTAGCCAGGGTGATTCGCCGGGGTATTGCGCCGTCGGTGATTGTCCCCATTCGCCCTTATGGACGATGGGCACCCATTTTTGTGGTGCAGTCGTATCTGCTCTACAGCGCGATGCTGGAAATTGTGGAGACCGACCGCCCTGTCTACGGCGTACGGGAACTGGGCGATGAACGGGAACCGCTGAGTGTAGAGGAGCGGGCACGCAAATTCGCTGCAGAGATTGTTGCGGTTCACCCGACGGGGCCGCTTTACCTCGCCGGTTGGTGCGCTGCGGGGACGTTGACGGTCGAAATCGCTCGTCAACTGCGCGAGACGGGGCGCGATGTGGCGTTGGTCGCTCTTTTTGACGCTGAGCGTCCAGGATTCACTTTGCCAAAGGGTTTGAGTTCATGGGTTTCTCGGTTCTGGAAGAAGGCTCTATTTCACCTTGGAAGAATTCACCGGGTTCCGTGGAGAGAGCGTTTCACGTATATCTATGAGGCGCTCGGGCGGAATTGGGATTGGGCTGTCGAATCCTATTACATGGCCAACTACAACAGTATGCTTTGGCTGCAGAAGCGATTTGGCCTATCGCTTTCAGAGGCCGCATTTAATAACGTCTATGCAAGTTTGTCTGCGCTCAAGGATTTTTCCGTGAGGCCCTATCCGGGGAAATTGAACCTGTTTCGTGCAGCCGATGTACCCCATTTCGCTGAAAATGATGCCACCCTGGGCTGGAGTACGATCGCGCTTGGCGGGGTGGAGGTCAACTTTGTGCCGGGCGACCACGTCTCGATGTTCAAAAAGCCCAACGTCAGCAGCCTTGCGCAGCATTTGCAGCAAGAGTTGCAACGCTCCGAGACGAGTCTTTCCCGCAGCTAGACGTATCATTGCGTCGTTCCAGAGCTATATTCAGTGTCCGGGCTGATTCCTGGCCGGAAATCGTCGGAATTCAACCTCAGAAAATGGGCTTGGGACCGCATTGAGAAGCGGTTCGTGGGAGCCTTTGAGCTCCTGTGAGAAAAATGCAAGCGTATAGCGATTCACAATGGCGTGGGTTTGCTCCGGGGCTAGACTTCCTCCGCCTGTGATGGAGATCAGCGGCGAGAAGAGAGCGCGGTCGGTAAAGTCCACATGGCGGGTTCCTGCGATGAACAGCAGAAAACCGCCATTGGTCTGCAGGCTTTGGCTCACATGGGCAAAGTCTGTTGCCGATGTCTCCCAGAAGTATTGGCTGGCCAATGGGCCGGAACTAAGCTGAACGGGCGTCGGCAGAGTCTGGCTCTTGTCTTCATAAATCACCATCATTGGCTTCGCAAGTCCCTGGGACGCGACATCTCCAAATGTCCAGCCATCGAGATTGAGCGCGGCCCGGACGCGATGATCCTGGAAAGCTACCTGCGCCGCTACAGCGCCCCCGATCGAAAACCCCATCGCACCAACATGGTTAAGATCGATCTTTTGAAACCACGGACTATGCGGATCCTGATTCATCGCTTCGAGGTGATCCAGCACGGTCACGTCATCCTGGGCCTCGATCCTCACGAACTTGTCCCCGAGCGCCCATTGTTGCTGGACATTGGAGTTTTCGAAATTGCCGAGGGCTGGAGCGCTGTGCGAATCTGCGATGTGCCCGTCGGGAAACTCGACCAGACCTCCATAAAAGGTGTGGTCAACCGCCACAACGATGAATCCGTGGCTAGCCAATTCCTCCATCTGATAGGTGCCCTCGGTTCTCTCACCCATCCAGCCGGGGTTATAGAGCAGCACTGGATAAGGACCTCCATGGAGTATGGCAGCATCTTCGTAGGAGTTTGTCCGAAGCACGGAGCGATAGGAAGCTCGCAGTGTGACTTCCTTTCGGCGCTGATAAATGGCCAGATGATCTGCTCTGGATGGCTCGGCTGGATACCAGACCTGGATTATCAATTCGCGCTTGCCGCTGGGAGAATACCCATCAGACTCAACGCGATTCTGATCGACTATATGCAGAATTCGCGTTCCGACGGCAGCGGGACCGGTCGGTTTTGGTAGTCGGAACATGGGAAAGAGCCGGGAAAAGGATGCACACCCAGCGACCAACATAATAGTTGATACAACCATGACGGTGGTCAGCTGCTTTGAATGCCCCTTCCAGGTGAATCCGCTGATTAGCAGGACGATGCATGCCAGGTAGAGGGGTAACATCTGCCAATGGGGGCCTTCGTGAATCAGATGAATCACGACGGCCATGGACATCAAGGCATTGACGCAGAAAAGGCGCCATGCTGACAGTTTCAGGGCAGCTGGCATCAACAGCAGACTGCTGCTCACGAGCACCAGGACGCAGCTCAGAATCTCAAATAGGCGCATTGTTCCTGTAGGGTTTCTGCGGGTAAAAGCGATGCCGCTCGCTCAAGACTAAACCTGTGGCGAATCGATAGACAAACCCGATGCTGGCTGGTCAGAAGTGGCTTGCACTGAAGGTTTGCGTGGGCGGATCTTTGCCGGCACTCCGACGGCAATGGAATTGGCCGGCACATCGGTGATGACGACTGCGTTGGCGCCGATGGCAACATCGTCACCGATTTGAATGCTTCCGAGAACCTTGGCACCGGCACCGATGTCGGCGCGATTTCCGATCACAGGGGCACCGCGCTGGCCTGTATGACGAAGCCCTACGGTCACACCATTCCTGATCACGCAATCTTCTCCAAAAACGGCGTCGCCGCTGATGACAATGCCGCCAAAGTGGTCAATGCGAAAGCGCCTTCCCAGCTTCGCTTCGCAAGGAAGATCAATGCCTGTGAGGATTTCAGATAGGAGCTTGAGGAATTTGTAGATGATTGAGAAAGGGAGCCGTATAACACGATTTCGGATGCCATAACGCCAGTTGCCGAAACGGTAAACCACCATTACCCAAAGGCCCTGGCGAGTCCATTGACGTTCGTGGGTGCGCCAATCCTCGCGGATATTGTCGAACACTCGATTGCTCCTTGGGTCTCAGTACCCCGGCGGCACTTAGCTTGCCCAACGCATGGGCTCGTCAGCATTCTAACGGACACAAAGGACGAACGAAATCAGGCGCTGATTTCGCGTCTCTTCACCTTTGATTCAACAATGCCATACTTCTGCAACTTATAGAGGAAGGCCTTGTATTCGATCTGAAGAGCGGCGGCAGCCTGGCGGCGATTCCAGCGGCTGGCCTCCAGAGCATCCAGCAGGAGTTCGGTTTCGGCAACGCGGGCCGCCTCAGTGAGTCGATCCAGGCGCTCAGCAGGGCGAACTGCGGTGATGTTTTCGTCGCCATTTTCATGTTCCCTCAAGCCTGGTGAGCCAGACTTGCCCGAGTCTGGAAAGCTCGCGACATTGGCCAGCGTAATTCCAGATGAACGCTCGACTTTAGCCTCGGTGAGTTCCTTAATCAGCAGGGCAGCGTCTTGATAGACCAGGAACCGGCGCATCACATTTTCCAATTCGCGCACGTTGCCGGGCCAGGCGTAATCGAGCAGGAATCGCTTCAAATCATCGGTCAACACTGGAGGCATTTGTCCATCAGGCAAATGACGCGCGAGAAGCGTCTCGGCCAAATCAATGATCTCGGAGCGACGTTCACGAAGCGGTGGAATCAATATCTTGATGACATTCAGGCGGTAATACAAGTCCTCGCGGAAGGTCCCATCTTGAATTGCCTTGCTCAAGTCGCGGTGCGTAGCGGCCATGACGCGGACATTCACGCGCACGGTCCGGTTGCTTCCAAGAGGTTGAATCTCGCCATCCTGCAGCACCTGCAAAAGCTTGGTTTGTAGCCGCAAATCCATATCGCCGATTTCGTCGAGCAGAATCGTGCCGCCGTGGGCCATTTCAAACCTTCCCTGCCGGTCAGCCACTGCGCCCGTAAAGGCTCCCTTTGCACAGCCGAATAGCTCACTCTCCGCGAGTTCCGACGGTAGTGCCGCACAGTTAAGCTTGAGAAATGGCTTGTCTGCCCGCCGCGAATAACTGCGCAGGCGCCTGGCCATCACTTCCTTGCCGACTCCTGTTTCACCGCTCAGCAATACGGGCACATCGGCCAATCCAACGCGCTTTAGGAACTCTTCAGAATATGGAAGGATCGTTTTGCTGTGTTGCGCAATCGCATCTTCTGCCGCTTCGAGCGTTGCCGAAGATGCGATGCTGAGAACCATGCGCAAAACTGCACCTGATTCAGGATTGTTCAATGGCTTGTCAAGCACTCGGATCGCGTTGCTGCCAGACACCAGGGCATCCAGCAAAGGAGATCGTTCCTGAGCAGCCAACAGAATTTGAAGTTCTGGTCGCGCAACACTGAGGTCATTGAGCGCTGAAAAGTCGCTTTGACGACGCATCGTTATATTGAAGACGACAACAGATGCGGGGCAGTTTGGTTCGCGCAAGTACGAAATGGCCTCTTCGGAAGACCGGAAGCAGAGGGCGCAAAACCCCTCTTCCGCCAGGCTCTGAATGAGAGGCTCATGCAACTGCGAGTTCTGTACAGCAAGAACGATATGACCGCCCAAGAATCCTCATGTCCTCTCAGCGAAGTGTGACCGATTGTAGGTCCAACGATTTGGCTTTCAACCGATTCGGCCATTCAAAGGGGCTTCCGCGTGCCTTCGCGACAGAAACAATTTATTGCGCATCGAGAGACGAAAACAGCCTCCTCTTCCAACTCTTGAGCAGGAAGCGAAGGCACTGATTTCAGGTTGACCCAAGTATACGTTGGCTTCCCTTCAAGCGCAATCGGAAATGCGATTGGCGCAGCGACTACGGTGGACTTTTGATCCGGCTGGCAGGGCTTCCAGCACGAAAGCGGTTACTTATTTCCCACTGAATAATTACTTTAATAACTAATCTGCAGTCTTAATGTTACCAGGGCTTGCCTTGCAAGATAACTTGTGTTTTCCGAATATGCTTACTTTTGATTAATTATTCCCAATTTAGATATTCACATGTTTAGACAGTTGGGGAACTATGGAAATTTAGTGGGAACCATCGGAGTAACCGCGTACAACAATATGTTGACAAATAAGGCCTCTAGCGTTTGGCAGAGCGATTGCTAATACCCGAATCAGTAACAGCCTCTCCTTTTCCCCAAGAGAAGCTGCATCGCCAAAGAAATCGAGAAAACGCCGTGACCTTGAATAGAGACATTTATCCCAACCTTAAGCTGCGTATGTACACAACGGGCATCCGTCAAAACCGTCTGGCGCGCATGCTGGGCATCCACGAAGCTTCACTGAGCAGGATCATGAATGGGTTTCGGGAACCCACCGGCGACATTCGTGTCCACCTGGCCGAAATTCTGCAGAGCGACCCCGACTGGCTTTTCTACAAGATGCAGATCAGCGACGACATGGCTTTTGGCGACAACCATCTGGTTGCTCACCAGTAATTAGTCAGGTTTGGCGGCCTGCTTCGCACCGATGACGACCGTCGTACCTGTGTGTCCGGCAGAAAAGTGCAGGATTTCGACTGCCGCCGAACCGGACTCAGTACCACCCTCAAACGCCGCATTGGCGATGGAGCTGCACATGTTGAACGCTTCCTGCGCGACTTTAGCTGTCCTTGGTGTTCCGTTTAACAACGTCACGATGGACGAGACAGTCTCGCTAATTGAAGAGCAAATCCGAGAAGGTGGCTTTCACCAGGTTGCGACAGCGAATGTCGACTTTCTGAAGAACGCCATGGAGGACAAAGGATTGCGAGACATCCTCTGCTCATGCGATATGGTCGTCCCCGACGGGATGCCGATCGTATGGATGTCTCGCCTGCTCGGAATGCCTCTCAAGGAACGTGTCAGCGGCATTGATCTGGTAGAGCGTCTGGCGGACCTCTCTGCCCGGCGCGGCTACGGCATCTTTTTTCTCGGGGCAAGCGAAGCTCATTCGCAGCGGGCGGCAAAGGTCCTCAAGCAGCGTTTCCCCGGAATTCGCATCGTGGGTCGCTACTCTCCGGCACCGCTGCCGCTTGATCAGATGGACCATGAAGAGATACTTCAGCGCATTGAAGAGGCCAGTCCTGACATACTTCTGGTGGCCTTTGGCAATCCAAAGCAGGAGCGGTGGCTTGCCATGCATCGCGACCGGCTGAAGGTTCCGGTTTGCATTGGTGTCGGTGGGACCCTGGATTCGCTCTCTGGAAGCATTCCGAGGGCGCCGCGCTGGATGCAGAATTTCGGCCTTGAGTGGCTGCACCGTACCTTGCAGGAGCCACGCCGCCTGGCAGCGCGCTATCTTGCGGATGCTCTTTGCCTGCTGCGCCATTTGCCTGGGTACCTGGCCGCGACGGCTGTTCAGCCCAAGAAAGCAGCAAACCACAGCATCGTTGTGCAACAAGTGGGCAATACCAAGCTCATTTCGATGATCGGCGATCTGACGGGCGCAGCTCTGGATGAATTCAACTCTTGCAGCGGAGACGCGTGCCGCGAGGGCATGAACATCGTTCTCGATATGTCAAAGACCGCATATGTGAGTCCCGAGTCCCTGGGTTCGCTGATTCACCTTGAAAGCCGCATGCGCCGGCGTCGTGAACAGTTGTGGCTGACAGGCCTTCCGTCGCATTTAGGCCGGATTTTGCGCACTGGGCAATTGCATAACTATTTCATGACGACTACGATGGTAAGTGACGCCCTTTATCGAACGGCCAAGGCCGAACAACGGCTGCTGGCCAACTTTACGCCACCGTGGGGCAGTCTCCGGGAAGAAGCCGGGTACGTGGATGTCCGCATGGAGCTGCTGCAAGATGTCTGCAGGCGAATCATCGCGGTAGAAGAAACCGAGGAATCGACCCTCGTACCAGCGGCGTTCGCGAGTGCTGGCAGGTAATGCGTCTCTGGGTCGTGGCGCACTGAACCGGCATCCCAAGTGCGAGTCCCAATGTGGATCGGCAGTAAGGAACGGCTTTTGTTGCTATGACACACCTCCTCTTGACCCTCCCCGGGGCCCTGCTGTTGGCCGCGACGCTGCCGTTGGTTCTTGAACTTGCTCTCGTCACCCTGGCAAATTTGCTGCTCCCAAGCGGCAGGTCTGTCTCGAAAGAACCTGGATCCGCCCTCACGCCTGACAGCAAGCTGGCGATTATCGTTCCTGCCCACAATGAGGATTTGCTGGTGGGCAGGTCCGTCACAAGCCTGCGCGCCTCGGGCGGGCCGATGCAACGGATCTTCGTCGTGGCGCACAACTGCATTGACGCAACTGCCGACCGAGCAGCAGCAGCCGGCGCGGAAGTGCTGGTCTATAACGATTCGGCCGCGGTTGGAAAGGGCTTTGCCTTGCGCCATGGCTTTCAGCATGCTCTCAGTGAAGGCTGCACGGCGGTGATGGTCGTCGATGCAGACTCGATCGTCTCGGCAAATACAGTTGCGGCGGTGCAGAGGGCACTGGTCTCCGGGGCACGCGTGCTGCAATGCCGCTACGAGATGGAGAGCACCACTGAACGATCCAGTACCAGACTGGCTGCGCTGGCTTTCCGCGGATTCAACGTTGTGCGTCCTCGTGGGCGTGAGCGCCTGGGACTTTCCGCCGGAATTCTCGGCAATGGTTTTGCGATTGTGCGCGAAGTGCTGGAAGCGATTCCCTACGACGCATTTTCAGTCGTCGAAGATCTCGAGTATCACTTGCATCTGGTGATGGCCGGGGAACGTGTTCGGTATATAGACGAGGCCGTCATCTCAGCTGACTTTCCTGAGTCTCGCGCTGGAGAAGCCGTGCAGCGTTCTCGGTGGGAGGGTGGCCGCCTGCTTACTGCTCGCACCTGGGCATTGCCGCTGATGGGGCAGGTGCTTCGTGGGCGTCTTCGCTTGATTGAGCCGTTGTGTGATTTGACTGGATTGCCGCTGGCTTTTGGAGTGTTTGCCCTGGTGGTGGCCGCCTGTATTCCCCTCCACTGGCTGCGCCTCTACGCCGGCGTGTCGCTGGGAATTGTGTTTGTACATGTGCTGACTGCCGCGTGGGCCGGGCCTGACTTCCTTAAGACTTTGCAACTTCTCGCTCTTGCACCCTTGTATGTGCTGCGCAAGCTATGGATGATTCCTGGCGTACTGCGCGGATCAAGCGCCAAGGCTGCCTGGGTAAGAACCGAGCGGAATAACACCTTGTAGGGATTGATGTTCACCCGCGCCGAGTCGATACTTACGAGTTAGATGGCATGCTCACAGGCAGGTACGGTGCGATCGGGTGCATTTTGAAGTTCAGAGCCCTGGCGAGATAACGCCGTCAAAGCGCAAGTGTCAAAGCTGTACACGCCATTGGAGGATTTGAAATGAAGGCTGGATTTTTACCTGTTGTCGCTACCTGTATGAGTTGGACGCTGGCTTTTGGCTGCGCTTCACTTGGAGCCCAGCAGCCGGATGCGCCTGCAGGAATTAGCCCGACATCCAATGATCCAGCTCTCACGATCAGGAATCAGAAGGCGCTGGAGAGCTTTGAGCCAGCGGCCAACGAAGAATACACGCTCGGGCCTGGCGACGAGATTTCACTTGATTTCCCTGGTCGCCCTGAATTAGCCAGCAAGAGTACGGTCGGCCCGGATGGCCGCATCACACTCCCGCTCGTCGGCCCCATCCATGTCGCCGAACTCTCCCGCACTGATTCCGGCAAGGCGATTGCCGATGCTCTGTCAAAGTACTACACCGATCTTTCGGTCACGGTGAAGATCGACAAGTACAGTTCAAACCGGGTTCGCGTTCTTGGCTATGTCCAGCACCCCGGGGAGATTCTCTTTGAAGAAACACCGACATTGCTCGATGCTATCGGCCGCGCTGGCCTGATTTCTCCAACTGTGAGCAAAGACGGAGTCGCTACCAACGTTGGCACAGGCATCCCGGAAATGTGCACCATCTTCCGCGGCAACGATACCGCTGTCCAGGTGCAGTTGCGCACATTGCTCATGAGCGGCAACTCGCTGGCTGACATGCGGTTGCGCCGCAACGATATTGTTTACGTTCCTCAGCCAAAGGAGCTGTTTGTATCGGTTCTGGGGGCGGTTACCAAACCTGGAAACGTGCCTTTGACGCCGGAATCAACGCTCTCTTCGATTCTGGCGATGGCTGGTGGGTTGACGGATGGCGCAGGCTCTTCCCCCAACATTCGCATTATCCAGCCCTCGACCGGCAAAGACTTCAAAGTTTCGTACAAGAAGCTGATGACTCTCGCAGGACAGCAGGAATTCACCATCCATTCGGGGGATGTGATCATTATCCCCAAGAGCGGTTTCGAAAACTTCACCTATGTGCTGCAGAAGATCAGCCCCATAGCGACAATCGTCAGTCTGGCGGCCCTTGTGGGCGCTGGTTGATCATGAGTTTTTCTCATCGGTAATCAAATTGCAGAAGAGGATCAACCCTCACCCTGGTGGCTTCTAACATCTCATTGAGTCACTCATACTTAACCTTCCCCGAGGAACAGAGCTTATGTACATCACGCCGAGCAACAATCCGGAACCGCAGAACCCGATTGCCTCCCAATATCCGCTTCGTCCTGCTTCGCGGACCAGTCCCATTCGGATTAATGTACTGAAGAGTTTGCGCCTCCACAGGGTTACTGCGATCATGGTCGCCCTGTTGGTACTCGGGCTCGGGTTAGCCTTTGTGGCGCGCCACAAGGCCAATTATGTCGCTGCGAGTTCCATCTACGTCTCGCCCACGCCCATCAAGACACTCACGGAGGACCGGGAGCTCGACCGCCCTTACGAATCCTACGTACAACAGACCGTGCATGCCATCAATCGCTACGACGTGCTTGCTGAGGCAATCCGCAAGATGCCTCCTGGAATTTGGCTCTATCCTGGCGAAACTGAGCACTCCGGCGTTCTACGATTGCAGCAAAATCTCGATATCGGACGTATCGGCACCACCTATCAGGTGCAGATTTCACTGAATGGGGCTCGCCCGGAACACCTGGCAGACATCGTAAACATGGTCACTTCGGTCTATCTGGAAAAGGCTCGTTCCGAGGAATTTTACGGCCGTGACGACCGTCTTGCTTCGCTGAAGGAAGAACGCACCCGGGTTCAGAATCAGATGGATACACTGCTCCAGGAGCAGTCGCAGATCAGCAAGGCTCTAGGGGTTGCGGCCTTCAATGGCAAGGGAAACAACCTGTTCGACGATCAGAATGCCAAGGTGCAGTCTGACCTGATTGCCGCCCACGAACAGAAGATTCAAGCTGAGGCCCAGCTGGAAGCGCTCAAGAATGGTGATTCGTCCGCTCCGACCTCAGCATTGAATGCGGCCGCCGATGAAGCTATCGCGAGCGACCCGGGCCTGAACGCGCTCAAGACATCGCTCAGCCAGAAGAGAGCTGTTCTCCTTGACCAGCTTTCTGGACTTACGCCGAGCAACCCGGTCCGCCGACAGACTGAAGAGCAGCTTGCTCAGATTGATAAGGCGCTTCAGGATATGCAGTCTGATTTGCGCAAGAAAGCCGCGGCTCGTCTGGAGCAGAAACTGCGCACCCAGCTCAATTCGGCATCCATGATCGAGTCCAGACTGCAGAGCGACCTGATGCAAGGTACGCGGCAGGCTAACGTGGCTTCGCCCAAGATACAGCGTGCCGGCGAAATCCAGGCGGAGTTGGATCGCCTGCAAACCCGCTATGCCCTGGTAGACGACCGCATCAGTAATTTGGAACTGGAAAGCAGTTCGCCCGGCTCAGTGCATCTTTTTTCACCAGCCATGACGCCTCTTGGTCCTGAAAAAAGCAAGATTACAGCTCTGCTGATCGCTATTTTTCCGCTTTCGATCATCATGGGTATTGTCTCTGCCATCATTCTGGATCTGCTCGACCCCCATATTTATACCGGCAGCGACGTTGAGGCTGTCCTGGGATTTGCTCCAATCGGCATGTTGTTTGATGACCGCGAAGTGCCTCAGTTGGTCTTTGACGAGTGCGCTCTGCGCCTGGCAGCCGGTGTAGACCATGCGGCCCGGCTCGCCGGTGCGCGCACCTTTGTGATTACGGCCGTAAACTCCGGCGCTGGGACGACCTCAATTATTGAGAGCCTCGGCAGCATGCTGGCCAAACTGGGCCGTAAGACGCTGGTCATTGATCCATCGGGCAACTCTGAGCCGGTTGCCTTCGTGACGTTCGGAACGGAGTTGCAGCGCCGCCCCATCAACATCAAAGAACCGGGAATACCTGCTGTCCCTTCGACCGATATGCAGATAGCAAAGTCCAATATTGGGTCGCTTCCGGTTAAGGTCGCCCCGAATAAAGGCCTTGTTTTTGACAGCTTCAATAGCATGTCTGCCGAATACGACATTATTCTGATCGATGCAGCGCCGCTGCTGATCTCCGCAGAGACCGAATACCTGGCCCGGATGTCAGACGTGACTGTGCTGGTATCGGAAGCGGGAAAGACCAAGAAAGCATGGTTGACGCGCGCCGCCCGACTGCTGGAGCGCCTCGGCGTTGCAGGAGCAGCAGCTGTGGTGAACAAGGTTCACCCGGCACGCGCAGAAGAAGCACTCAAACACGACATGCGCGAGTTTGAATTGCGCAGTGATCGGGTTAATCTTCAGGAGTGGTGGAAGCCGGGCAACAAGAACCCAAAGGCGCCATCTTCCCCATCCGGAGCCAAGGAAACAAGCCACGCCGACGATGACAACGTGGTTTTTGCGCACAAGCGATAGACGAACGACCACCTTTTTAAGGGCAATTGGCAGAATTTGACGCCTGGACATGGCGTCGAATGGGATGAGTCAACAGATGAATCGCGAAGGCAATGCCAATTCGAAGCAACTCGGTCCCGAACCAAAGGTTCAGACCAGCGCTGGCGCTGAACCTGGTGCCGCGCCCTCATCCATCATCGAAGACAGCGGCATTGAAGCCGCTATCGGCAAGATATGGAAAGATCTGCTGGGCTTTCCTCAGGCTGGCCCTTCCATCAGCATTGATGAAAACTTCTTCGAAGTAGGCGGGACTTCGCTGCTCGCCACAATCCTGCTGGCCCGGATCAACAAGACCTTTGGGCGCAACCTCTCGATCGCTTCTGTCTTTGAGCACACGACGATTCGCTCGCAGGCCAATCTTTTAAGAGCCGCTGCGACCCCGGAAAACACTGCAGTAGTCCAATCGCTTCAAGGGCAGAGTGAAAATACGCCAACAGCGGCTGCCGGGATTCATTCTTCATCTTCTGCAGTGGCGATTATTGGGATGACGGGGCGCTTTCCTGGTGCCGAATCAGTCGAAGACTTCTGGAAGAACCTGTGCAATGGCTTTGAGTCCATCACCTTCTTCAACCGCAGCGAGCTGGAGCTGAGTGAGCAAGCGCTGGCGGAGCAGAACGAAGGCTACGTGGCTGCCCGGCCATTGCTCAAAAGCCCCGACCTCTTTGACGCGGAATTCTTTGGCGTTTACCCGCGTGAAGCCGCTCTGATGGACCCACAACACAGGGTCTTTCTCGAATGCGCATGGGAAGTGCTGGAGCGTGCTGGCTACGATCCAAATCATGTGCATGAATCGGTAGGCGTTTTTGCCGGATGCAGCATGAATACATACTTCATGCGCAATGTATCCCGCGAGCAAAACAATGGCCCACGCAGCTTCGTCGAGGAGTTCACCGGCAGCTACCAGGTGGGCAATTACGCAGCGATGATGGGCAACGACAAAGACTTTCTGCCGACGCGGATCAGTTACAAGCTCAATCTGCGCGGCCCCAGCATGTCGGTTCAATCGGCCTGCTCTACCTCGCTGGTGGCGGTGGCACAGGCCTGCCAAAGCCTGCTCACTCAGGGCTGCGACATGGCGCTGGCTGGAGCAGTCTCGATTACCTTTCCCTTGCAGCGCGGCTATGTGGCGCAGGAAGGTGGCCTTGCATCGCTCGACGGTCACTGCCGCCCCTTTGACGAGAAAGCCAGCGGCACAGTCTTTGGCCACGGTTCGGCGATTCTTCTGCTGAAGCGCCTTGATGAAGCGATGGCAGACGGCGACCAGGTTCTCGCTGTCATTCGCGGCTTTGCCGTCAATAACGATGGCGCAATGAAGATCGGCTACACCGCTCCAAGCGTCGAAGGCCAGGCCCAGGTCATCGCCCGGGCGCAGCAGATGGCCGGAGTTTCTGCCGAATCCATCAGCTATCTTGAGGCCCACGGAACCGGAACACCGCTTGGCGACCCCATTGAAGTGGCCGCACTTACGCGCGCCTTCCGGTCAACGACAAACGCAAAACAATTCTGTTCACTTGGAACAGCCAAGGCAAACGTCGGCCATCTCGATGTCGCAGCTGGTGCAACCGGTCTGATCAAGACGGTCTTGCAAATCCAGAATCGGACCATTCCTGGCCTGCTGCATTTCAATCAGCCCAACCCCCATCTCGAACTGGACGACTCTCCGTTCTTTGTGGATCAGAAGCTGCGGCCCTGGCAAACGCCAGGCCAACCTCTGCGCGCCGGGGTCAGTGCCTTTGGCGTGGGTGGAACCAATGCTCATGTAATCGTTGAAGAGCCGCCTGTCACCGCTCCTTCAGAAGCGAACAACGGCGCGCAATTGATGGTTTGGTCAGCAAAGACAACAACCGCAATCGCTGGCATCGCTGAGGCGCTTGGCCAGCACTTCACTGAGAATCCTGAAACCAACCTGGCCGATGCGGCCTACACCCTTCAGATTGGCCGCAGTGCTCACCGGCTGCGCCGGGCAACCGTTGTCGCCAACAGTGCAGAAGCGGCAAAGCTTACTTCCCGAAGCCTGATTCAGAACGACAAACCTTTCGAAAACCCGCGCCTGGTCTTCTGCTTTCCAGGGCAAGGGGTCCAGACAATTGGGATGGGACGGCGGCTGTACGAAACACAGCCGGTTTTCCGTAAACATTTTGATGCATGCGACAGACTGTTGCTGCCCTTGCTTGGGAAAAGCTTGCTCAGCGTCGTATTTCCAAATGAGATCACGCCCGAAGCGACCCTCCAGGCGACAGAGACTCTCAACCAAACCATCTACGCCCAGCCCGCCATCTTTGCAATCGAGTACGCGATGGCACAACTCTGGCTTTCATGGGGCATTACCCCGGTCGCGATGGTTGGCCACAGCGTGGGCGAATATGTCGCGGCCTGCCTGTCCGGCGTTCTCTCACTCGAAGACGCACTGACGCTCATCGCGGCCCGCTGCCGCCTCATGCAGTCTCTGCCCACAGGCTCAATGTTGGCCGTTCGGGCTCCTGAAGAAACCGTCTCTGCTCTGCTCCAATCCACTGGCGCAGCACTTGATATTGCCGCAGTCAACAGTCCAAAACTCTGCGTCGTTTCAGGAGCTGACCCGGCGATTGACCTCTTCATTGAGCAACTGGACGCGCAAAAGATCCTACATCGTAGGCTGGCAACGTCTCATGCCTTCCATAGCCGCATGCTCGACCCCATGCTCGACGAGTTTGCCGGGCATGCAAGCAAGGTGACTTTCCACGCTCCTTCTACCCCGTATTCCTCGTCGCTCACCGGCACATGGGTTACCGCCGAAGAAGTCGCAAAGCCGGAATACTGGACCCGCCATCTTCGCCGAACCGTCCGCTTTGCCGACGCGCTCCAGACCGTCGCCTCAGGGCCTGAAACCATCCTGCTCGAAGTGGGCCCCTCTGAAACGCTGGTGCAGATGATGCGGCAGACGTTCATGGAAAAGGCCGGCAGCAGCGCCAACGGCCCGCTCATCCTTGCCTCACTGGCCTCGGCTAAAGACGCCATCGCTGAAGACACCGCAATTCTGACCGCTCTAGGCAAGCTTTGGACCTCTGGAGTCAAGCCTGATTGGCAAAGGTTTCACGGTGCCTCGCGACGCAGACGTATCCTGCTGCCCACCTATCCCTTTGACCGCAAACGCCACTGGATTGAACCATTGCAAGCGGCGGCCCCCAGCAATTCCATGCTGCAACTTCCCGTACCAAATGTCCCGCAAACCCCTTCAGTGTCCGCGGCGACCATCCATTCCCCAGTACCAGTCGAGGACACGATCATGGCCACTTCTTCCCCTCTTCCCGCCGAAGACGCTGCGATGTTAAACGATCTCAAGGCTCTGATTACAGACCTCTCCGGCACCGACCTGGCCGACGCCGAGGGCGACGCCTCCTTTCTGGAGCTTGGCTTTGACTCGCTCTTCCTGACCCAGCTCACCCAGGGAATCCAGAGCAAATACCGCGTCAAGTTGACCTTCCGCCAGATCATGGAGTCCTATCCAACTCTGACCTCGCTCGCAGCCCATCTTGAATCCACGGTCGCGCCCAATCTACAGCCGGCCAAGGCAGCCGCGCCTGTCTCTGCGCCTGTTTACGCTCCAGCACCGGTGACGACAGTAGCCGCCTCTGTGCCTGCCAACTTTGCCTCGACTGCGCCCCTGGCTTCATTTGCGTCTTCAACAGCGCTTTCCGGATCCTACGAAGGACTCTTCGCCAGCCAGCTCCAGGCCGTGACCGGCCTGATCCAGCAGCAACTGGACATCCTGCGCGGCCAGCAGTTGGGCACCCCGCTAGCTCCTGTTGCTCAGGCAGTCCCTGTGCAGGCGGCAGTTCCGGCGGCAGCAACAGCCGTTTCAGCGCCACAGGTCGCCTCGGCCTCTACTGAAACCAAGCCCGCAAAGGCAGCATTCACACCCTTCAAGCCGCTCGTACGTGGGGAATCCGGTGGCCTCAATCCGGTCCAGGAAGCCTACCTTCAGTCCTTTATCACCATTTACAACGAAAAAACAGCAAGCTCCAAGAGCTTTACACAGCAGCACCGCTCGGTCTTTGCCGATGGCCGTGTCGTCTCCGGATTCAACGCGCAACTGAAAGAGCTGGTCTATCCCATCGTCGTTGAGCGCGCCAAAGGTGCCTACCTCTGGGACAAGGACGGCAACCGCTACATCGACATCCTCAACGGCTACGGTGCCATCCTCTACGGCCACTCCCCGGATTTCATCGTCGATGCCCTGCGCGCCCAGCTTGAACTCGGCTTTCCCATCGGGCCGCAGACTGACCTGGTTGGCGAGTGTTCTGAATTGATCCGCGAATTTACCGGCATGGATCGCGTCACGTTCTGCAACACAGGTTCAGAAGCCGTGATGGGCGCCATGCGTCTGGCCCGCACCGTAACCGGCCGCAATCTCGTGGTGCTCTTCTCAGGGGACTACCACGGCAGCTTTGATGAGGTTCTGGTCAAGTCGGTCGGCAACCAGCGCTCCATGCCCGTAGCCCCTGGAATACCGCGCGAGAGCGTCGCCAACATCCTCGTGCTCGACTTCGGCACCCCAGAGGCTCTCGAAATCATCCGCCAGCGCGCCGACGAAATCGCTGCCGTCCTGGTTGAGCCAGTCCAGAGCCGACACCCGGAGCTCCGTCCAGTTGAGTTCCTGCGCGAAGTTCGCTCCATCACCGAAAAATCCGGCTCCGCCCTCATCTTTGATGAGGTAGTCACCGGCTTCCGCACCCACATCGGCGGCATGCAGGCGCTTTACGGAATCAAGGCTGACCTCGCGACCTACGGCAAAGTCGTGGCCGGAGGCATGCCAATGGGCATTCTCGCCGGAACGCCGACTTATATGGATGCGCTCGACGGTGGCCAGTGGAAGTTTGGCGACGACTCATTCCCACAGGTCGGCGTTACTTTCTACGCCGGCACCTTCATGCGCCACCCGCTTGCGATGGCTGCGGTTCGTGCCAGCCTGCTGCACCTCAAAGAGTCGGGCCACGACCTGCAAATCAACCTAGCGACAAAGACCGCCACGCTGGTCAAGGATCTCAACGACCTCTTCACTGAATTCAACTACCCGTCGCAGGCTGAAACCTTCTCTTCGTGGTTCTACCTAGCCGTTCCCACCGACCCCAAACTGGCGCGCATGCTGCACTTCCACCTGCGCGAACAGGGCATCCATATTCAGGAGGGCTTCCCCTGCTTCCTGACCACGGCGCACACTGAGGCCGACCTTGACGAAGTCCGCACAGCGTTCCGCAATGGACTCGAAAAGATGCGCGCCGGGCAGGTGCTTCCCTCCGCATCGCCTGTCCTTGAGGCTTCCCCCAGCGCAGTTGCCGCAGCCCAGCCCGTAGTCGAAGCGGAGCTTGAGCCGGTAGCCCTCGACTATCCGATTACCGAGCAGCAGCGCGAAATCTTCCTCGGTACCCAGCTCGGCGACGAAGCCAATTGCGCTTTCAACGAGTCAACGTCTCTCATCCTCAAGGGCGAGTTGAACCAGCGCGCCCTGGAGCTAAGCCTCGAAAAACTCGTCCGCCGCCATGAAGCACTGCGCTCGACCATCGACGCTGACGGCGAGACAGTCCACGTTGCGGCCACCGCTGCACTCGGGCTGCAGATTGACGACCTCAGCGCCTTCCCTGAAGCGGAAAAGCAGGCCCGCCGCAGCGAAATTCTGCTCCAGGAAGGCTCGACGCCCTTCCATCTGACCACCGGCCCGCTCTTCCGAGCCCGCCTGCTCAGACTTGGCCGCCAGGAACACATACTTGTTCTCACCGCTCATCACATCATCTTTGACGGCTGGTCTACCAACGTTCTCTACAGCGAACTGAGCGAACTGTACAACGCTGCCGTTGCAGGCAAATCTGCCGCGCTTGGCGCGCCTGCCGCTTTCAGCGAATATGCCGCCAATCAGCACCGAGAGTTGAACTCCGCTGACCGCGCCACCGTTGAGGCGTTCTGGCTGGAACAATTCAAGAGTCTGCCCAACCCCCTCCAGTTGCCTACCGACCACCCCCGTCCTGCCCTTCGCGAAAATGCGGGCGCGACCAAGCGGTTCGTCTTCCCGCCTGAGGTGCTCAAAGCAGTGCGTAAGGCAGGCGCCAAACAAGGCAGCACCCTCTTCGCGACGCTGCTTTCCGGCTTCTCGTTGCTCATCCATCGCCTCGCGCAGCAGGAAGATGTGGTCATTGGCATCCCGGTTGCCGGCCAGGCGCAGCTTGAAAATGGCGGCTCGCTGGTCGGTCACGGGGTCAACTTCCTGCCAATCCGCAGCCATCTCACGCCAAACCAAACGTTTTCGCAATTCGTGAAACAGACCCGCAAAACGCTGCTCGACGCCCAGGAT
Organism: uncultured Acidobacteriota bacterium; assembly: GCA_903832055.1. Classification (GTDB taxonomy): domain Bacteria; phylum Acidobacteriota; class Terriglobia; order Terriglobales; family Acidobacteriaceae; genus Acidicapsa. Next base: position 89,428 of record CAILAC010000008.1, read on the forward strand.
CATCAGGACTACACGTACGGCACCCTGCTGCGAAAACTCAAGATTCCCAGCGACCCCGCCCGACTCCAGTTGGTCGAGGTTCAGTTCAATGTGGAGCAGGTCGGTGCCGGACTCAAATTCGATGCCCTCACCGTTGACCTCAGCGCCAACGCCAAAACCCATGTCAACATGGATCTCTTCTTCAACTTCATCGACCGCGGCACAGAACTCTGGCTCGATTGCGACTACAACACCGGACTCTTTGAAGAAGAAACAATCGAGCGCTGGTTCGGCCACCTGAGCGCAATTCTCGAGGGATTTGTCGCCGACGCTGAGCAGCCGGCAGACCAGGTCTCTCTGCTGACACCAGACCAGTTAGAGCAAATGCTTGTCACCTGGAATGCGACCGAACGCAGCTACCCTCGTGAGTTCCCGATTCACCGCGTATTCGAGCAGCAGGTCGAGCGAACGCCAACGGCCGTCGCCCTGGTCGGAGCAAATGCTACATTCACCTACGCTGAACTGAATGAAAAGGCCAATCAGCTTGCCTACTTCCTTCAAAAATCCGGCGTCGGCCAGGGAGACCGCGTTGCCGTCTGCCTCAACCGCTCCCTCGAAGTCATTGTCAGCCTGATTGCAATCCTCAAAGTGAGCGCAGCCTATGTCCCGGTTGACCCCAGCTATCCAGCTTCGCGACTCTCATTTCTAATTCAGGATTCGGCAGCGAAGGCACTGCTCACCCAGCGCTCCATCGCCGCTGAACTGCCGTCGCTGAACACAAACATCCTCATCCTCGATCAGGACTGGCCGGTCGTAGCCCTGGAATCGACTCGCAATCTGGAAATTGATCCAAGCCATCACCATGAGCCCAACCAACTGGCGTATGTCATGTACACCTCCGGCTCTACTGGCAATCCAAAGGGCGTTCTGGTGCCACATCAGGCCGTTCTCCGGCTGGTCAAAAACAACACCTTCGCCAGTTTCTCTGCCGACGAAGTCTTCCTGCAACTTGCGCCCATCTCCTTTGATGCCGCCACATTTGAGATTTGGGGAGCGCTGCTCAACGGCGGCAAGCTCATCCTGGGACCAGTAGACCGTGTCACTCCGGAAGAAATCGGGCGGCTCATCGCAGCCCATGAAGTCACAACGATCTGGCTCACGGCGGCGCTCTTTCACCTCATCGCGACCGAGCATCTTGAGATTCTTCGCCCACTGCGCCAGCTGCTTGCCGGGGGAGATGTCCTGTCGGTGGCGCACACCCGCAAGGTCTGTGAATCCCTGCCTCACCTGAAGCTCATCAACGGATACGGACCTACCGAGAACACCACCTTTACCTGCTGCCACACCATCACCTTGGACAGCCTGGCCGCAGGAGCCGTCCCAATCGGCAAGCCTATTGCCAATACCCGCGTCTATATTCTGGACGCAAACCGCAAACCTGTTCCGCCGGGCGTTACCGGCGAACTCTATGCTGCCGGAGACGGACTGGCTCAGGGTTACCTCAATGCGCCTGACCTGACCGCGGAGAAGTTCATCGAACTCACGCTGGAAACCGGACGCACCGAGCGCCTCTACCGTACCGGAGATCTCGCGCGCTTCCGTTCCGTTGAAGCGGATGGAACCATTGAGTTCCTTGGACGCGGCGATACCCAGGTCAAGATTCGCGGCTACCGCATTGAGCTGTCAGAAATCGAAAATGTGCTGGAGCGCTCCCCGCTGGTGCGCTCGGCCATCGTCGCCGTGCGGACTGATTGGGTTTCTGCCTTTGACGCTCCGGGAGACAAGCGACTTGCGGCCTATGTCATTCCCACTCTGCCGGGAGACCCCGCGACGCTGGCCGCGCAACTGATACCGGAATTACGTAAACATCTGCAGGATCAGTTGCCTGACTACATGCAGCCGGCAGCGATCATGCTGCTGACAAGTCTGCCGCGCACCATCAACGGCAAAGTTGACCGCCGCGCCCTTCCTGCACCAGTTCCTGAACAGTTGCTCCGAGCCCGCTCCATCGTCTATCCTCGCACTCCTCAACAGGAAATCCTGGCCAATATATGGTCCAAGGTCCTGGGCTTAAAAGAGGTAAGCATTGACGACACAATTTTTGAGCTTGGCGGCGATTCGCTGTTAATCTTTAGGATAATTACGCTCGCAAATCAGGCGGGCCTGAAGTTGACAGCTCGTCATGTATTTCAGTTTAAGACCGTTGCGGCTATTTGTGAACAACTTGAAATGGATTCGAATAATCAAGTGGCACAAAGCAGCGTGGGCGCGATACAGGCTATTCCGCGTTCACTTCACCGTCGCCCACAAACAACCCTGAAGTAGTTTTGCTTTCTGCGCTTATGCCCTGGAGTCAAATGAGACCAACTTCTGCATGTGACGTCGAGCATGTACCGGTAGAAGTGATGAGCCAGACCGGGCTCGAAGACGCGTCCAACGCCGAGTCTTCGCAGCACCTTGCCGGGCAGGAAGAAAGCGTCTATGTCTTCCCCGCCAGTCTGGAACAAATCCGCTACTGGACACTCGATCAGTTGGACGGCGCGTCGACTGCGTCCAACATGGCAATCGCCGCACGCCTCGAAGGGGTGGTCAACGACGCCGTTGTCGAGCGATCAATCCACGCCCTCGTCGAACGGCACGAAGCACTTCGAACAACATTTCGACTGGTCGACGGCCAGCTGTGCCAGATAATTCAGGAAGAGCCGCGCTACAGCTTTTCAATCACCGACCTGCGCCACCTGCCCGATGAGCAGAGGTCAGAGGCAGCCGAAGCAGCTGTTGAAGAACACAGCCATGCGCGCTCCGATCTTTCCGCTGGCCCCGTCTTTTTTGCCCGCCTCATTCATGTCACTGAGCAGCAGCACATCCTCGCTTTCACCATGCACCACATTGCCTGCGACGGCTGGTCAAACGGCATTCTGATTCGTGACTTTACTGACTTCTACAGCGCATTCGCTCAAAATCGTGTGCCAGGTCTTCCTGCGCTTCCCTTCCAGTTTGCCGATTTCACGGTATGGCAGCAGAACTGGCTTGAGAGTTCCGCAGCCAAGGCGGCGATAAGTTATTGGCGCTCGCACATCCAGCGCGAGCTGCCCGCGGTTGATCTGCCCACAGACTGGCCGCGCCAATCAAAGAAAAGCTATCCGGGACATATCGAGTCAACACTGCTGCCCGATGCTCTGACCGCCCGGCTCAAAGCCTATTGCAGGACTCACAATGCCACCATGCATCAGGTGCTGCTGGCAGCTTTTGAAGCACTCATCGCGCGCTACACCAACCAAAGCGAGTTCCTGCTTGGCTCCACAATCGCCAACCGTACGCAGCCGGGGATGGAAAATGTCGTTGGCCGGTTTGCCAACCCACAGGTCATCCTGGCTGATGTCAGCGGCGACCCCTCGTACAACCAACTGCTGCGCCGCGTCACCGAGTGGAGCACCGAATCTTACGCGCATCAGGACCTGCCCTTCTCCCGCCTCATGGAAGAGTTCCAACTCGATCAGGCCGGGGCGACATCGCAGTTCCTTCAGGTCTACTTCGTCTATCAAAAAGCGTTCATGCAGCCCCAGCAGGCCCAGGGGCTCAGTGTCACTCCGCGACCGTCCGTTTCTGGTGGCGTGAACTTCGATTTGCTCGTCAGCATCGTCGAGCGAGCCGAAGGCCCTCGCCTTCAGATGGAGTACAACACCGTTCTCTTCCGCAAAGAGCGCATCCTCAGCCTGATTGAGATGTACGTGCGAACGCTCGAAGCGGTGATGAACGATGACTCCGTGGCCGTGTCGGCGCTGCCACTTCTTTCGCTTCCTGAGTCCCATATCGTTGCTGGGGGCGCTAGCCCCACACTCGAAAATCAGAGCGCTGATGCCTCGGGCCCCTCGATAGCTGAATGGCTCGACTCCCAGGCGGAACTGCTTGGCAATGCCTTAGCGATTCTCGAAGACAATCAGCAGATCAGCTGGAAGACCCTGCAGCAAAGCAGCCGAACCATTGCAGCATCGTTGTCGTCACTCGGCGTCGCCAGCGGTAAAACCGTCGCATTGCGGCTCGAACCGGGCGCGCATGTCGCGGCGACAGTATGGGCTCTCATGCGGTTGGGGGCGGTAACTATCCCCTTGTCGACATCGGCAAGTCCGGAAGAGTGGTCCGGGATTCTTGCAACTCACAGCCCAGACATGGCCCTGTCTTCGTCCGGCTTTGCCGCTCGGGTATCCGGCATTCGCTCTTATGAATCGCTCCTCACTGAACGGCCCGGAACCGCACAGGAAACTTATCCACTGCCGGACTACCCCGATTCCTCCAGCGCGGCGTGGTCGGCGCTCAGCTCATCCGGTATCGTAACCGCATCCCATCAGGCAACCCTGCAACAGTTGCGCGCAGCTGCGGCAGCCCTGGATCTTCGTGCTGGCGATCTCGTACTTGCCACTCGGGCCGAATCCGCAACAGATGCCTTGATTGACCTGCTTTTACCTCTGGCGGCCGGTGCATCGCTGCTGGTCGCGGATGCTGAGACCGGCGCTGCAAGTGCGCCCACCGTCAGTCACGAAACGTTGCCAACGGCCTTGATCACCCAGTACCAGCCATCCTTCGTCATCACTTCTTCGACGGCGCTCCTCCAAGCTGTGCATGAACGCTGGGCGGGGGATCGGCGTCTGAATGTTGTCCTGCGTGGAGGCATCTTGAATGCCGCCCAATCAGGACGGCTTTCTGCGACGCCTCTCCGCCTTTGGGCTCTGATTTCCTCTGCATCCACGGCCGGTCCTCTTGCGATCGCCAAGGTTACAGGCACCATTGAACCAACCTACGCCCCACTGCCGGGGCAGCGTCTGGACATCCTTGCTGACAATGATTTGCCCGTGCCCCCCGGCGTGTCGGGGGAACTGGCACTCAGCGCTGGCACCCAGATGCGTCGCACTGGGTACCTTGCCCGCTCAACCTATGCCGCAGGTCTTGATGAAAGCAAGAACACACTCGTTCAGGTCATCGATTACTCCAACCGTCAGGTACGTTTGCACGGGTATCGAATGCGCCTCGGCGAGGCGGAGGAAGTCCTCTGGCAAAATCCATCGGTTGCTGATGCGGTTGCAACCATTTTGCCAGTTGAAAATGTCAGCACGCTCGTCGTCTACTACCGCTCTTTTAGTGTGACAGCAGAGGCGGATCGCGCTGTTCGTGACCGCTTCAAGTCTGTTGCTCCAGGGCACCTTGCATCCGCCGAGCTGATTGCGGTGAACGCAATCCCACGCAGCGCCGATGGTTTGGCGGACTTCTCCCGTCTCCCGCTTCCCGGCGCAGCAAAGTCTGCGCCCGAAGCAGACAGCGAGTACCTCGCGCCTCGTGATGAACTGGAAGCCAGTCTGGTCGCAATCTGGGAAGAAGTCCTCGGTAAACGCCCGATTGGCGTGCGCACTCCGTTCTTCAAATTGGGCGGATACTCGCTGATGATCGTGCGACTCTTCGCGCGAATCAACAAGACGCTCGGCACAGCTCTGCCCATCACTACGATTTTCAACGCCCCCACAGTTGAGCAGTTGGCGGGTATCGTTCGCGGACGATCCTATTACTCCTCGCTGGTACCGGTTCATACCGAGGGCGCACGGCCACCCTTCTTCATGATTCACTCGTACCTCCTTTACCAGGGAATCCCCCACGTGCTTGGCCCCGATATTCCCTTCTATGGCCTTCGTGAACTGGATACAGATGCCGAAGACATGACCGTGGTTCAGCGCGCAGCCGCCTATCTCGATGCCATGCGCTCCATCCAGCCGCGAGGACCGTACTTCATTGGTGGCTGGTGCGCGGCCGGGCCGCTTGCCGTAGAAACAGCGCGCCAGATTGCAGCCAGCGGCGAAGAAGTCGGCTTCCTTGTTCTCTTCGATTCATGGCGACCAGGATATTCTGCCGAATTGGCGCGTGAGCAGGCAGGCACCGCTGAGATGTCTCTGAAAGCGAAGCTCGGCCGCAAGTACCGCTTCCACCGCAATCGCTGGCGAACGTTGACCGCCACGCAGAAGGTGAAGTATGTCGCGGCAGCTGTTGGCGCCAAGATTGAGTCTGTGCGCAACCGCATTTATCTGAAAAACTGGGCAATTGCGGAGTGGTTCTGCCGCCGCTTTGGCTTGCCACTTCCCCACTTCATGCACAATGTCAGCCTGACTACTCTCAATTCCCTCAAGGAATACCGGGGTGTTGAACCGTATTTGGGCTCGCTTACCCTCATTCGCGCCGAACAGGCTCCTTACATCCCCGGAGCTAAAGAGCACTGTGGCTGGGACGCAATCGTCAAAGGCGGCGTCAAGGTTCTGTGGGCGCCGGGAGACCACGAATCCATGTTCCTCGAGCCGCATCTGGACACCGTTGGCGTGCTTTTGCGCCAGGGTCTGGCAGAGGCCTACGCGCAATCATCCTCCGCGAATAGCGTCGTTTCGCGAAGCGCATCGATTGAGCGAATTGAGCAGGTTCCGGGCTAATGCGGTCCCCGCTCACACATCAATCGCAGATGCAAGCCCCCTACCGTGTACTTTCGGTTAAGCAGTTGCAACTCTTGTGGAGTTGTCTTCAGTAAACGCACCCGGCAACATGGAGTGATGAGGATGCCCTCACAGAACCATGGCCAGATTACGGGCCATCAGTTTGGCGCGAAGACGAGCCGTGCGAACAACTTTGATTCTCTGCGCCTGATTTTCGCCGTTCTGGTCATCCTTTCCCACAGCTTCCCTCTCACCCAGACCTACAACACCCATGAGCCGTTGTCAGTCCTGACGCATGGTCAGGTGACCTTTGGCAATATCAGCGTCTGGGCCTTCTTCGTCATCAGCGGCTTTCTCATTACACAAAGCTGGCAACGCTCCCCCAGGATCATCAAGTTTTTGAAACGCAGAATCGCGCGTATCTATCCGGGTTACGCGGTCGCTGCCCTGCTTACGGCACTTATCGTCGTACCTATCGCGGCAGATCCCGCATCCTACGTGCCCGTTTCGCTGCAAAGCTTTGTGCTCAGCACGCTACGCCTGCAGATTTTCGATACGACTCCGGTGTTCATTCACAGCCCACTGCCATTCACCCTCAATGGCTCATTATGGTCTGTTCCCTACGAATTCTGGTGCTACCTCGGCGTACTCGCTCTCGGGCTCACTGGCCTCCTTCGCCGTCGCTGGCTGATTGTTGCACTTTTCTTCATGGTCCTGGCACTCCACCTCTACATGGACATCAAGGGCTGGACGCCCAGCGGAGCGATGCTTGGTCAGATATTCGGCTATCCACCGTTCTGGGCGACAGTTCTGCCGTTTTACCTGGCGGGTACGATATTCCAGATCTTCGGTGGCGACAAACTTCTGCGCCGGCCATTCATCATCCTCGCCGCGGTAGCGCTGATTGCATCGAACTTCATCCCAGAGGGCCTGGTCGTGACCATGCCTATTTGCGGCGCATACCTGCTTATGGCTCTTGCCTACCTGCCCAGCCTTCATCCGTTGAATCTCGGCCGGTTTGGTGACTTCTCATACGGCACTTATCTTTACGCTTTCCCCATCCAGCAGCTCCTCGTGCTGCGTGTTCATGGCCATATTTCACCGTGGCTGCTTTTCGCAGAAGCAACGCCTCTTACTCTGATCGCCGGCGCTCTCTCATGGCACCTGATTGAGCGTCACTTCCTCAAGCCCTCGTCTCAGCTCAAACATGAGGGGTTGCTTCCATCCCCGACTGAATCGTCGCCTGCCAACAGACCTCTTGAATCTTCGCTCCACGCCGATGCATCGAAGGACGGCAAACAAATTCACTCTCGCAGCGACGGAATCCTTGCAGATCAAAAAGATGTGACCAGCCACGCGGAAGGAGAAGCGTATGCCATCAATCCATGACGTCAGCGCCAATGAGTTCTTCCACTCCGCATTCAGTGATTCTTGTTTTTGCCAAACATTCAAAAGGACACAGCACTCATGAGTAACGCCGCGACAAGCTCTTCATCGACAACTCCCCGCCGCGTTTTCATGGTGATCTCTCCGGTCTCACTGGGCTATGCCCGCTTCGCGCTTGAGAGCCTGTTTCGCAATTCCAACGAGCCCCTCCATCTCCATCTCGTCACCGATTCTCTGTCTGACAAGCAAAAGCTGATCGATGAAGTAACCGAGCGGCAGAATCCCGGCATACATCAATGGTCGGTCTACGCAGAAGACGAGCTCGCTGATCAGGAAGCATCCCTCTTCGGTCCCTACCCCAGCCTGCGCCTCTTCCGGCACGGTCACCCCTGCTGGCGCAAAATCACTGACCCGCTGCTACTCACGCAGGGAACAGAAGAGATGGTCCTGCTCGACCCAGATCTTTACTTCCCTAACAAGTTCAGCTTTGAGCCAACTCCCTCAAAAGGCGTCCTGCTCATGTGGCAGAAGCCAAGTTGCCTCGTACCTCCGCAGATTGTTCGCAAAGCGATGGAACAGGGTATTCAGTTCGCGCACCACGTTGACATCGGCGTTGGCGGTTGGCGCGCTCCCGTTGACCTTGACTGGCTGGAGTGGCTTCTCACCCGGCTTGACGTCGGTACGGTTCCGCGTGTGATGCATATAGAAGCGATCGTTTGGGCTGCACTCGCCATGCACATCGGCGGTGGATACCTTGATCCGCGGTTGTGGCACTGCTGGCACCGCAATCAGCCAAAGCGGATCCTTCGCAAATTGGGATTGCCGGGCATTCACCTGCTGCGCGTTGAAGACTTTGCTGCAATCAAGTGCTTCCATGCCGGCGGTGAGGCAAAATGGTGGCTCGCCGAGGCTAAACAAAAGGGCTGGCTCGACCAGCAAAAGGACCTAACCCAGCCGGGACCCATCATTCCATATGAGCAACTGATGCCGGCAACGTACTACCGGGAACAGCGGGTCAAATCGACGCTCGCCAGGCTCGGTTACTACTCTGTTTTTAGAACATGATTCAACTTCCACTTCCCCGCTTGATGGTCAGGAGAGAACGGGCAGAATCCAATCCTTTGCTAGACTTAAATTGATCCCGCTCTTCTCCTTGATTTCAGGGATTTCAATGTCTGCGAATTCGGAAATTTCTTGCTATGAATCGGACATCGCTTTTGACTGCGCTTAAGGAAAAAATTCGGTATCGGGTGCAATATCCGCTGCGGTACGCGGCGGACAACGTGCGCCTCTCGCTGAACAGGAAAGGCGTCACGCCGACGCGCATCCTGATCGCGAGTGATAACCTCGCGGTTACAAGTGACGAGCAATTCGCACCCCTTTTCGCTGATCGCGACTACATCCGCGAGGAACTTGGAATCATCTTCGATCAGCGCCAGGTCGATGAAGTCCTCACTTCCACAAGGGTTGATACATCCAGTTATTCCGCAGTCTTTGCCAAGCTGAGTTTTGTCACACCTGCGCAGTTGGCAATCGAAAAGATCACCCGCCTCCGGCATCTCTTCCCTCATCCAGTCAAACTGATTTACTTCGATGGAGATGACGATTCCTGCATTCAATGGGGCGGCGACTTGCTTGCGTTGGTCGATCTCTATGTCAAGAAGCATATGTTCGCAGACATCAGCTGGTATCAAAAGCAGTTCGTCGGCAAAAACAATCTCACCGACTATGTCTCGCGCGAACACGGCATCTCTTTTGCCCAAAATTTCATTCCCCATTCGAATCCTGTACCTGAATCTTTGCTGAACAAGATCGTGCTCGGTTACAACATCGGGCTCGATGACAAAATCACCCAGCTCTTCAACGAAACTCGCCCTGCGTTGCCATCGGAAAAGACCGTAGACGTGATGTGCCGCGCCGCATGCAAGCCGGACCTCTGGATCTATCCCCTGCGTGGCCCCATCAACCAGGCACTCGCACCGCTGACAACCCAGGGATACAACGTGCTCGTTCCCAATCAACGTGTCGATCAGGCGGGCTACTACCAGGAGATGCGCAGCAGTCGCATCTGCATCAGCCCCTTCGGTTATGGAGAACTCTGCTGGCGCGATTTCGAGACCGTTCTCATGGGCTGCCTTCTGGTCAAGCCCGACATGAGCCACATCCGCACCGAGCCAAACATTTTCATTCCCGGCGTTACTTACGTCCCGGTTAAATGGGATTTCAGCGATCTCGCCGAGGTCTGCGCCAGGTATCTCGCGGATGACGACGCCAGAATCGCAATCACCCAGCGCGCGTACCAGGTTCTCTCTGACTACTACGCAAACCGTGGCTTTCTCAAGAGTCTTCGGGAAATTCTGGCGCGTGCTGGCGTTGATTCTTTCGATTCAATTCCTTCTGAACATACAGCCACCCTTCCGGAAGCGAGGAACTGAACGATGATGTATGACTACCTGGTGGTCGGCTCGGGCTTTTTTGGATCCGTCTTCGCCCAGCAAGCTCGTGAAAATGGCAAGAGCGTCTGCATGGTTGAGCGGCGTCCGCATATTGGCGGCAACTGTTACAGCTACGAGTATGAAGACACTGGCATCTCCATTCACAAGTACGGCAGCCACATCTTCCACTGCTCTGACGATGAAACATGGAACTACATCAATCGCTTCACCGCCTTTAATCGTCACCAGCATCGCGTGCTGACTACGCACAAAGGCAAGGTCTTTTCGATGCCGATCAATCTGGGCACAATCAACTCATTCTTTGGCACCAATCTTCGCCCTGACGATGTCGCTGCATTCCTCGATACCCAACGCACCTTTGCAGGCAAGCCCAGTAATCTTGAAGAGCAAGCCATCAGCCTCATCGGTCAACCCCTATACGAAGCATTCATTCGAGGCTATACGCGCAAGCAGTGGGGTTGTGATCCAAAGGATCTTCCAGCCAGCATCATTACCCGTTTGCCGGTGCGGCAGTCCTATCACGACGCCTACTTCAATGATCGCTATCAAGGTATCCCGCTTGAAGGCTACACGCCCATCTTCGAGCGAATGCTCGAGGGTGTACACGTCGAACTTGGCGTTGACTTCTTTGCTGACCGCGAGATCTGGGAAAAGAAAGCGCGCAAGGTTGTCTACACCGGGCCCATTGATCGGTACTTCGACTATTGCTACGGTCAACTGAATTGGCGCTCTGTCCGCTTCGAAATCGAAAAAGTCGCGTCCTCTGACTATCAAGGCGTCTCCGTGATGAACTACGCCGACGAAGATACTCCCTTCACGCGCATCCACGAGCCCAAGCACTTCCATCTCGAACGCCCCTGGAACAAGAACACCACAGTTATCGTCAAAGAGTTTTCGTTCATTGATCCGGATCAGCCTTACTATCCGGTCAACTTCGCCTCTGATCGCGCCATGTATGAAAAATACGCGGAACTCCAGACCCAGCGGCCAAATGTAATCTTTGGCGGCAGACTCGCCCGCTACAAGTACTACGATATGCACCAGGTCATCGCTGGCGCTTTGGCCGTCGCGCGCAGAGAGCTCAAGGGCATCGACTCGTAACGCGCGTCTGCTGTGAACATCAGCCGCAAACAAATGGGCCACCTTCCTGAAGAAGGTGGCCCATTTGCTTGTTGCACCACGTTGCAGCCGCTATTTGGTCCTGAAAACACTTGCCTGACCAGCGTACGACCACGTCAGAATGTCCTGTATCGCGGTGCGGGCACCCGTGCTTGCCGTGAACCCTACGTAAGCGCTCGTACCGCCGATCACGGCAGGGATGTCGATGGTGTAGCTATGTGTGAATACCGCTCCCGTTGTTGTATCCGTCACGGTTTCACCCAGTGTTGTGCCGTTATAAGCAAGGTGAACGCGGAAGATATGGCCACTATGCAGTGATATTTTGGCGGTCGACATATCAACCTTGTTTGTTGACAGATTGACACCGTTCGTTAGCAGGCCGGTTTGAGAAACCAGAGTCTTCGTCGCACCGTTAAACAGGTTAAATTTGATTGCGACACTCTTTGCAATACCTGCATAGCCGAGTGCATCGCCGTTACCGCCCGTTGCATAAGGCCCCTTTGACGCATTCTGCAGCGTAAAGGTAAACCCATCTGCGACTGACTTCGGCAGTTGGAACGTGAAATCTGTAGTGAATGAACCCGTCGGGACTCTCTTGGCGTTCCAGGCAGCAGCGATTTCTCCATTGCCTCCGTCCGTCAACTGCAAAATGTTTCCGACTAACTTCGAAGTTCCGTCCAGTACCATCTCCCCAGGAGAGAATCCATTCGTAGGGCCTATCACCCCCGTCGAGATAACGTAAGTGGCAGAGGATACCGGGCTCACAGAAAAGTTGGGCGCAATCGCGACCGCTTTGATCGTTACAGTCTTACTGACTGAAACCGGCAACGTGAATTTCGTTGAAGCAGTTGTAGGTGTTGTACCGTCCAGGGTGTAGTAGATCACCGCGCCTGCTGTCGAATCCAGAATCGATACCGCCTGAATGCTTGCATAGGTTGCTGCAGGCACCGAGAAGGATGGCGAATCGGTGGGTGGGCAAATCACATACTCAGCAGTTGCAACTGAACTCGCGGTGTAGTTCGTCGCCGTTGCAATGGCCTTGATTGTTGTGTTCGCCTTGATGGTGATCGGGCCAGAATACACTGTCGATGCTGCTGTCGGCGTGCTGCCGTCAACCGTATAGTGCACCGCTGCACCCGCGGTGGCCTCTGCAATCGACACGGTCTGGGCCGTGGTGTAGGTTCCGGGCGCAACCGAGAATGTCGGTGTAGCCGCAGACGGAAATCCGATGACATACGTCGCACTCGTGACTGCGCTGGGTAAGAGTCCCTTGCCGATCGCAATCGCCTGGAGGGTCTCGCTCTTGCTGACTGCAATCGCACCGGTATACGCCGTAGAGTATGCAGAGGGGACAGTGCCATCGGTTGTGTAATAAATGGTCGCTCCCACCGTCGCGTCCGAAATTGTCGCGGTCTGCGCCGTTCCGTATGTTCCCGATGCAAGGGAAATGCTCGGTGGCTGCGTCACACTGGTGGCCGCTGTCAACAAGGTCATCGAAAACGGCGGCAACATGAGCGTTGTTGTCGAATTGAATGCGCTCAGCGTCTTGGTGGCGACCTTCACGTTGTTGGCGGTCTCATTGTTGTCAGTAATGTTGGCAGAAGTAATCTGGCTCATCTGTACTGAACCAGACGGCGCATTCGTCCCCGAAAGCGTCACAGGTAGAGCAGACGTCTGGTTCAGATTGAACAAAATCGTCGATACCTTGCCTTGATTGAGAAAGGAGAATGACTGCAGGTAATGCGCTCCTGCTAACTGCACGCCGTCGCTGCTCATTGGCTGGTCCCACGTTGGATTCGCGCCCGTATGCACTGTCTGCAACATGCTGCCACCGATCACGCTATTCGCCAATTCCTGAGTCAGGAACTGAGGGCGACGACGATTCGTCGTTCCCATGTCCACCACAATGCCCCACATCTTTACCAGCTTCTGGTCACCGCGCAGAAATTCGTACTGCTGCAACGCAAACGCGTTCTGGTACTGAACCCCGTTTCGCATCATTAAAAGCATATTTTCTGTATGGGCGATGCCGGCTGCCACAGAGGGCGCAAGTGCATCTAGCTGAGGCTGCGTGATGTTGCCAATCATGGTGCCAAGATTGGTTTCATACACACTCACTTTAGCCGGAGTACTCGCGATTGCTGCGGCCTGCAAGGTACGCGTCACTTCTCCAGTTGCATTGTTGAACAGCTCCGGCTCAGCAAACAGTGCCCCGAACAAAGTCGACTGTGCCTCATTATTCGCACTGTAGAGAAGGTACGGAGCAATGTCGATCGAATCATGCTGTGTACTGTAGCTCAGCAGTCCAGCGTTGTAGCCGGGAACTGCAGCCCATCCATCAAGAACCAGGTCAAACTTGGCGGATTGAAATCCGCTGTTCTGCCGTGCCGCGCCAAAAACCTGGTTAGCCCATTGAGGATAGCCAGGATAGGACATCGATTCGCCCTTGAAGACTCCATTCCAGGTCTCATTGCCCAATTCAATGTGAATCTTGTTGAATACGGAGGTCCAAGGCTGGCTCTGACCACGCGCAATACGCGATGCCGAGAAGCTGTCTGAACCGTTGCCCGTCAGATAATTAATGAAATCTGTCATTTCCTGTGGAGTCGTCGCCGTAGGAATCGTGATCCATGGATCGGATCCGACCGCAGCGCACAGCTCAAGGAATTCATGAATTCCGTACGGAATCGCGTAGGAAATCGTTGCGCTCGAGTTGAATCCTTCACGATAGCGGGCAAAGGGCACCGCAAGCTGGTTAGGAATATCAGAGCCCAGAGCAGCGCCAGCAGCCATCATACGAATCGTTCCGGGGTTCAACTCCCGCAAGGCTTTCACCACTTCGTCGCGAAAGGCCGTCGTATTCGTTGGATCAGAGTTTGTCTGTTGCAGAGATACGTCGTCCAACTCCACATTGGCGCCTGCAACTCCAAAAACCAGCTGTACCGTGCCTACCGCTGAGCCTGTCTCATTTGCAGAGAAATTCAGCGTGTAGTCTTGCCAGGAATTTGTAAGCGTCAGCATCTGATTCAGATAAGGAGCATTGGACCCCATCAGTCGTTGCAAGCTCACATTCAGTTTGTTGCTTCCTCCAACGCCCTTTGCGCGGAACGTAACCTGGAAATTGCCGTTGAGCTGGATGAAGCTCAAATTCTTGAAGGAATCAAAGTATTGAGTCACTTTGACAGCCTGCCCCGCTCCGCTCGCGCTCAGCAGAATCGCCTGCTTGCCAGGCGTATTCGGCGAGAGGTCATTCATTTCGGTCGAAACCGTGCCGCCACCGGTGACTGTATCCCACCAACCCGTATCTCCAGCTCCTGGAAATGAGTTGGTCATCACAAAGTAGTCGCCCACTGCCGCGTTGATGTTCTTGTCAAACTGGATGATCTGACCGCACCCCGAGCACGTGTTCGGGTTCTTCGTGCTTGATACCACCTTCCCGGTCACGCCTGAAGAGGCTCCGGAAAGTATCTGGTAGCTGCCACCGCTCCAAAAACCAGTCGGCTGCGAACTGTACTGGTTATCATCCGTGCAGGTATTTGCCGTCACGATTGCACATTTAAGAATGCTGCGGTATTTCAATCCCTCAAAGCCGGGGTTCTGAAAAACCAGATTCTTCAACATCTGACCTGAATCCCAATACCCCTGGTCACCCAGATTCACGCCCAGCCGATGGACGGAAGCCTGCTGCACCGTACTGGTGATTTCAATGTTGGTAGGCGTCTGAGCAAAACCTAAAAGACCGCTTGCCAGAAGAACCGCCGCAAAGACAGCCCGGCCCACTCGCTTAATTCCGATTCTGTGCATTCCAAATGTCATGAGAGCAGAACTCCTTTATGAAACTCAGGCAGGGATATAGTGATGACTGCACTGCACATGGTTCTTAAGTTTGTCTGGGCACCATCGAACTGCAACGATGAACCCGGACCTCGAAGAGAACAGGTAACGTGAAAAAAGATTACCACGGTTTTACCACTTTGGTTACCCTGCGTCCCCAGAAAGTTCTGGGGGCCTACACCCTCTGCTGATTCCGCATGGCCATTTAGCGTCAGCAACGTCTGATAACAGGCGATTTATCGGACATATGAACTTTCAGCGGCGAACCTAAACCCCTTGAAATTCGACATGGAACAGGAAATAGAGAAAAAATAGATGATTGAAAATAAAGCACTAATATCCACATTTAATGATAAAATTGCGCCTCACGGTGACGTTCAGAAATGCCATTCCCGCGCGAACGGATCCAGAATCACCATAATAGGCACTGTGTCAGGAATTTCACATCACTTTAGTAATCTTCGGTTACCTGCAAATGGTTACCAATCCCGCTCATTTCGACGCTCATCCTCCTTCCTCAGCCCTTCCCATTCGGCACAAGCATCAGAATTTTCCCAGGCCGGTTGACTGAAACGTTTGTGGCCTGTGTTCCTTTGCATTTTTGATGTAGCCTCTAATCGAGTGAGCCGAAGGTCAATGCGATCCTTCGCCCAAACCCTGAGCCTTTCTCAGGAATCTTCGAGGACTGCGGTATGTCCAGACTCAACTCGCTGCTGGTCTCTGCAATTGGCGTGCTTGCCTGTGTGATGACAGCTCCCCGTACTGGTCTATCTTTCGAAGACAAGATTCCTCCAAATCAGCAATCCGACGCTCTGACGCTCGAGCGCGTCAGTTCCGAACCCGACTCACCTCTCGCTACAGCTTCCCGAACTGCCACTCTGCACTGGAGCAATGACGGCAGCCGTGTCGCCTGGCTGAAGAAAGTGGTCCCCGGCATCAAGTCGCGCGAAAAAGCCCCGCAGCAGGAGATC
The DNA here is from genome assembly GCA_903832055.1 of uncultured Acidobacteriota bacterium. Classification (GTDB taxonomy): domain Bacteria; phylum Acidobacteriota; class Terriglobia; order Terriglobales; family Acidobacteriaceae; genus Acidicapsa. The sequence continues at coordinate 105,637 of CAILAC010000008.1, forward strand.
TGGACTCTCGACGCAACGCCGGGCACCGAGTCAATACCTTCTACCCTCAACGTTCCCAGGCTGCTGGTTTCAGTCGAAAAGGCAACCTCATGCCTGCGCGGCTCAGAACGCCCCACGCCGGTTCTGGATGACGATGCCAAGGACAATCCCAATTTCCTGCAAGATTTTGCCTGGTCAGGAGATCGCGACTCCCTCCTGCTCATCGGTGCACGATCCCTCGCCTGGCTCAGTCTTAGCACCGGCGAATCTCATCTTCTGCTCGCGGGCGACCAGCCGCTCTCCAGCGCGGCCCTGGCTCCGGACGGTAATACAATCAGCTTCATCCGCGACCACAGCCTGTGGCTCCTCAAACTCAAGGCCGGCGCAGCATTTGGGCCCCCGCAGCGTTTTGCAAAATCTCCCCAGCCGGATGTCATTGAGGGCGAACTCGACTGGCCCTACAGAAACGAGCTTCATCTAGCCAGCGCTTACGCCTGGTCGCCCGACTCTTCGCGTATTGCATGGCTTGAAATTGACGACCGTGCCGTCACGAAATACACCCTGCGTGCCAGCGACGGCAGTACGCGCCAGATTGCCTATCCCAAACCGGGCGGCGAATTACCCATGGTCCGCGTGCTGGTCAAACGCACAGGAAGCAAGGGCGAAAGCGCTCCCGTGGACATCAGTCTCGGTTCAACGAAGGGCTACTATATTCCCCGCTTCACCTGGCTGCCGGATGGGCGGCATCTGGCCATTCAACGCCTCAATCGGCGTCAACAGATACTCGACCTCTTCATCGCAGATTCGTTCACCGGCAGGGCCCAGCTTGTTCTGACTGAAAAGGACAAGTATTGGATCAACCTCAGCGACGATCTTAAATTTTTGAAAGATAGCAAGCACTTCATCTGGTCCAGCGAACGCGATGATTTTCGGCGTCTTTACCTCTATGACACGCAAGGAAAGCAGCTCGCTCAGCTTACCAGCGGCCGCTGGGCAATCACCAGCCTCGACGCCATCGACGAGGCCCATCATCGTGTTTACTTCACGGCCACTGAAGCAAGTCCACTGCAGCGACAGCTCTATTCTGTCAGTCTCGATGGAAAAGCCCTGACTCGGATCACGCAATTGCCCGGAACCCACGAGGTGTATTTTGCCCCCGACGCATCAAATGTCGCTGACATCTTCTCAACGCAGTCATCACCGCCGCAAGTCGGCCTGATTGATCTCAGTCAATCCAGAGAAACACTGGCCGTGCTGACCCAATCCCACGAAGCGAAGCTGCCGGCTCTCCAACCCGTTGAGTTTCTCACGCTCAAAATGCACATGGGTGCAGAAGTCAATGCGTTCATGATCAAACCTCCGGCTTTCGACGCCAGCCGAAAATATCCCGTCATTGTCTACCTGGCCGGTGGCCCGGGAGAACAGTTAGTTCGCGACGCATGGGGCGGAGCAACTAGCCTCTGGATGCAACTCATGGCACAAAAGGGATATGTCATCTTTGCGCTCGACAATCAAGGCACAGCGGCGCGCGGTCACTACTTTGAAGAACCATTGCACCTGCGTCTCGGAGCACAGGAGTTAACTGACTTGCGCGACGCGCTGGCATATCTCATGACCAAGCCCTACATCGACCAGACCCGCCTGGGCGCGTGCGGCTGGGGATATGGCGGATTTCTCGTCGTACATGCTCTTCTTGACCGTCCTGTTGCCTTTCGTGCTGGTTTTGCCGGGGCACCCATCGTCGACTGGCACTTGTACGATGCCCCCTTTGCTGAACGTTATCTCGACGACCCCGTCGCTTTCGCCGATGGCTGGCAAGCCTCGACAGCTCTTGACAATGCTCGCTATTTCAAGGGAAGCCTGCTGCTCGCCCAGGGAACCGATGACGAATTTGTCCACATGGAAAACTTGTTAACACTGCAGGATCACCTGCTCGACAACGGAAAGTCAGCCGACATCCTACTGATGCCGGAGCGTGGCCATTCCATCGACGATCCGCCAGCACGTCTAGTCCTTTTCGCACGCATGACCGATTTCTTCATCAAGAACCTTTAACCGCAAGCCGATTCCCCGCGTAACGCGCAGAAAATCCAAACGAAATCATCGCAGCTTTCTGTAAACTCCGCATAGTTAACCATCAACAGTGGAAGCACCTGAAAAGAATCGCGTGATTTTGGGCACTCAACGCAACAAGGCATCAATTTCCTTTTTCAAAATCGCCAGCCCGCCGGATATACTAAGTCTTCCATTGCACCAGTGACAACTTCCCGCCGAGAAACCAGAGTGCAACTTTAGTATCATTCGGCTTAATCGGGTCTGCGATCGAGGCCTCAGTCGTGATATTTTCATGCTCAAGGCAATCAATCTGAAGTCTTTTCGTCACCGCTCGCTACGGGTTGAATAACCTTGATTTGCCCGTACCTGTAGAAGTAATGTTTACCCCCGAGAAGAGGTTACAAAGCAATGCCGAATGCGCAGTCGCCGAGACAACAAAAGAGACTGCGCATCGGGTTTGTGCATCGCTTTGACGCACGCAATATTCGTTCCTGGTCGGGCATTTTTTACTTCATGTCGCAGTCACTGAACGCAAACGTCGGCGAAGTGGTTTATCTGGGCCCTGACAATTCTCCCGGAACTCGTTTCATCGTCGACAATGTCGCTCGCTTCAATCGTGTCTGGCGGTGGCTCACTGGAAAGTCGTTTGCAACAGACCACAATCGGTTACTCTCCAACCGACTTGGCCGCTTCTTTGAAAAGCGAATTCAGGAGTCTCCCTGCGACATCCTCTTCGCCCCCGTTGGTTCCGTTGAGATCGCCAGTCTCCGCACCAACCTTCCCATCGTTTACTACTCTGACCTCACCTGGGCTCAGATCGTCGAATATTATCCGGACTACTCGTCCATATGCGCCTTTGGCCAGGCAGAGGGAGAGCGAATCGAAGCCGCTGCCATCACCCGCGCAGCAGCCTCCGTTTACCCATCAGAATGGGCCGTGGACAGCGCCTGCAATCACTATGGTGCTTCGCGCGAAACCACATACAAGGTGAGCTTCGGCGCCAACCTCAACGAACCACCGTCCCGCGCTGACGCCCTCAACCGGTCCCTGGGTGACCAGATCGAGTTGTTGCTGGTCGGTGTGGATTGGATTCGGAAGGGTGGCGGCATCGCCCTCGAGTGCCTCACGAGTCTGCTGGAAAGCGGAGTCGATGCCCATTTGACCATCCTCGGATGTCGGCCGCCGCTTGGCGTCGAACATCCCAAAATGACGGTCATTCCCTTCCTCAGCAAGCACGACCCTGAGCAGCGCAGGCAGATTACCCAGCTCTTCCTCAACGCACATTTCATGTTGCTGCCTACTCGCGCAGACGCTACTCCCATCGTCATCAGCGAAGCCAGCTCCTTTGGACTGCCACTGCTCGCGACGGACACCGGAGGCCTGCGCGGTTCCATCACCGAGGGCATCAACGGCTTCCTCCTGCCCTTCGATGCCCGAGGCAGAGCCTACGCGGATACGATTCTCAGCGTGATTGGCGACCCTGCCTGCTATAACAAACTCGTCGTCTCAAGCCGCGACGAATTCGAAACCAGGCTCAACTGGGATGCCTGGGGACGCTCCATGCGCTCCGTCTTTGAGCGTGTTCTCGGCATCACAATCACGCCGCCGGATCCGGGTCAGAAATTCAATATCTCTGCATCCGGCAATCCCCACGAAGAGGCTGCGGCCGAAATAGAGACTGCTGAGACCATGAAGGTGGAAGCGCTCCATCCTTGAGCTTCTCCCGCCCCCGGGGTAGGTCTGTCTTTCCAGCCCAGCCTCAACTCATAACTCCGCATTGCAAAACGCCTTCGTGAGAAAATAAGGCCTTGCTACTTGGAGACGAAGGAGATTCAGCACAACCATGCCCCACAGTCAGGCTCCTCCCTCCCAGCATCCATCACAAGCCAGCCCTCTTCGTATCTGCATCGTCGCGGAAAATGCCTCTTTCCGTTTTGGCGGCGAAGCCTCGCTCCCACTGCACTACTTTTCTCGCCTCCGCGCCCGTGGCATCGAGACCTGGCTGATCGTTCACGGACGCACACGATCCGAGCTGGAAGCCCTCTTCCCTGCCGACCAGGACCGCATCCAGTACATACCTGACCGCTGGTACCACAAACTCATCTGGAAGCTCAGCCTGCCCCTCCCGCGCCGCGTTGCCGAGGCCACCTTTGGAACCCTGATGGTGCTCATCAACCAGCTCATTCAGCGCGGCATGGTTCTGCAGCTCATACGCAGCAACGGCATCAACGTTGTTCATCAGCCCATCCCCGTCAGTCCCAAAGCTCCGTCGTTCATCTTTGGATTGGGCGTTCCCGTCATCATCGGCCCCATGAACGGCGGCATGGACTACCCTGCCGCCTTTCGCGGTGCAGAATCCGTCTTCACACGCATCACGGTGGCCCTCGGCCGTGCCAGCGCCAATCTCGTCAACAGCCTCATCCCGGGCAAAAAGAACGCCGATCTCCTGCTCGTCGCCAACCAGCGCACCCGCCTCGCCCTCCCCACCTGCGCCCGCGGCATAGTCATCGAAATTCCCGAAAACGGCGTTGATCCGGGCATCTGGCAACTTCCCGCAACACCCGTTTCAGCCTCTGAATTGCCGCGCTTCATCTTCGTCGGCCGTCTCGTCGATTGGAAGCGCCTCGACTTCGTCCTCCACGCCATCGCAGCCATTCCAGGTGCCCATCTCGAGGTCATCGGCGATGGCCCCATGCGCGCCCCCTGGACCGCCCTCGCAGCGAGCCTCGGCATCGCCGACCGCGTCCGCTGGATCGGCTGGCTCCCCCAACCCCAGTGCGCCCAGCTTTTGCACGGAGCCCAGGCCCTCGTCCTCCCCAGCATTTATGAGTGCGGTGGTGCCGTAGTCCTCGAGGCCATGGCCTGCGGCATCCCCGTCATCACCACCGCCTGGGGTGGCCCCGCCGACTACCTCGACCCCACCTGCGGCATTCTCGTCAATCCCTCAAACCCTGAAAGCATCACCCAGGGATTTGCCGATGCCATGCGCACGCTGATCGCTGATCCCGAAATGCGACTTTCGTTGGGAACAGCCGGAAGAAAGCGAGTCGAATTACTTTTTGACTGGAATCAGAAAGTCGATCAAATCCTCCACATTTACCGGCAGAGCCTCCATGAGCGCTGAGCAACTAGACACTCGGCAAAAAATGGCTCGGTCTCTCCTGCGCCTGGCTTCCCTGATTCTCCTCGTCCCCGTGCTCACCGCCACCGCCGGATGCCAAAGCCCCAGCGCCACCAATGCCCCCTCTGACACACTCCCCGGAGTCACAAACATCGCCATCGGCGCAAAGGTTATCCGCTCCAACGTCAAGCGCTTTGGAATGAACCTGAGCGGCCAGTCTTATTACGACTCCGGCATCATGCTCCGCGACCTCACCTTCCGCAATCCCGGCTTCGAGGGCGAAACCTGGCAGACGGTGCTGCAGTGCAAGTTCGTCAAAGACGACTCCTGCGCCGACAATGACGAGTGGAGCGGCTGGCCGCAGGACTTTGCAAAAGGCGGCAGCTTTGAATTTTTCTATGGTGCCGCCAAAGGACAGACCGGCACCGTCTCGGCCAGCTCTGTCGCCGCCAGCGCCGCGCATCAGGGTATCTGGGTCAGCTTTGGCAAACTCGCCGTTCATCCCCAGGTCGGCGATTTTTACATCGTGCGCATGTCCATCCCAGGCGGCGCGCCTCTGGGTTGGAGAGTCTCGACCAGCAAAGATGCAACAGTCTCCACCGAATTCAAAGACCTCTCGCCGCTCTCTCCCGGCAAACAGGCCCTCCGGTTGGACGCTCTGGGCCCCTACCAATCCGCCAGCATTAGCTCTGACGTTGATACCTGGGCCGATCGCTCCTTCGTCCAGCTCAACGGCACCTACACCCTCAGCTTTCGCGCCAAAGGATTGGGGGGCACCAACACCATTGCCGCATCCGTCGCTCGCCTCTCAAACAAGTACGGCAATCTTACCTACCTCACCCACCAGGTCCAACTCACCAACGCCTGGCAGGACTTCAAATTCAGCTTCAATTGCCACGAGGAGGGTTCCTTCATCGGTCCCATTCTCGTAAATCTGAGCATTCATTCAGGCGCCGCCCTGCTTGACGACGTTTCTTTCACCGAATCGCCCCACCCTGATAACCCCAGCGCCTTCCGCAACGCCGTTGTTGACCGGCTTCGCGAGCTGCACCCCGGCATCCTGCGCTACATGGATAACGGCACCAGCTTCGGCAGCAGTCTCGATAACCTGCTGGCCCCTCCCTTTGCCCGCCAACGCGCCGGGTACAGCGAAGGCAACCGCGAGCAGGCGGAGATCCCCATCGGCCTCCATGAATTCCTCGTCCTATGCCAGACTGTCAACGCAGAGCCGTGGGTCAGCCTGCCCGTCGGCATTTCCCAGTTAGAGATACGCAATCTCATCGAATACCTTGCCGGCTCCCCCGTAAAGCCCTACGGAGCAAAGCGCGCCGCCCTCGGTCAAACCGCCCCATGGACACAGGTCTTTCCCGCCATCCATCTTGAACTGGGCAACGAGACCTGGAACTGGGGTTCCTTTGCCGGAGAAGGCATCCCCGAGCCCAAGGCGTACGCCACCCGCGTCTCAGAGATCTTCGCCGCTGCCAAGGCCTCGCCGCTCTACGATTCCTCCAAATTCGACCTCATCATGAATGGCTGGTACGCCGTTCCCTGGTGGACTGAGCAGGAGCTGCTCGTCAAGTCCCATGCCGACACCATCGACATCGCGCCCTATACCTTCAACCCCTTCAACGACGCATCCAGCGCTGAAGCTATCTTTGGCCCCATGTTTGCCGAGCCCGAGGCCCTCGACAGCCGCCCTACCGGCATGGTTGCCCTCGACGCCCAGCTTGCCGAAAAATACGGCGTCAAGCTTTCGGTCTACGAGGTCAATCTCGGCACCACCGAGGGCAAAGTCTCCCAGGCAGCCCTCGAATCAACCATTCCCTCGCTCGGCGCAGGCCTCTCCGTCGCCGACCACATGCTGCTCATGCTCAGGGACGATGGCGTCGCCGCCCAGGCTCTCTTCTCTCTGCCAGAGTTCGCTAACGGCTTCATCAACGCTGCGTCTCCAAACCAAAAAGAACTCGTCAAGCTCTGGGGAACCGTCGTCGACATGGGCGGGCAAACCAATCGCGTGCGCCCCGCCTTCCTCGCCGAGCAACTGGCCAACAACGCCATTCGCGACAAGATGCTCGAAACTGCACAATCCGGCGCAAACCCCACCTGGAATCAGCCCGAAAGCCCCAACGCCAAAATCAAGCTCGATGGTGCGCATTTCATCCAGTCATTCGCCTTCACAGACGGTGCGCGTTGCAGCCTCGTGCTCTTTAACCTCAGCCGCACTGATTCCCAGCCCGTCACATTTTCCGGCGAGGTCAAACCCCAGGGTAACGTAGAAGTCAGTCGCCTCACCTCAGCCAATATCACTGACTCCAACGAAACTTCCCCGACGGTCGCCATCACTCACCCAAAACAGGAACCCTTCAACCCAGCGTCGCCGTACTCTTTGCCGCCGTTTTCAATGACAGTTCTCACTTGGGATGCCCAAAATCTTCACCTCAATAAAGGGGCCGCCCCAAGACCTCCCGCGAGCAAATCTCTCCCCATGCACCCCATCACAGCGGACCGAGCGCCCCATTCAAAACCCTGATTGATAGAGTGCTTTAGGCAATGACCCGTTTGAAGTTGAACTTCGCATCCGGCAGACTGGCTTCAGTTCTGGCTCCCAGCCTTGAATAACTGATATCTTCCAGCGACTGCGCCCATCCAAGCAACATAAACAGTACCTGCGCGACTTGTTCACCCAGATAAACTGTCGTCAAAGCCAGGAATGTCGCTACCAGAGCTCCCATCAGACTAAAGACCAGGAACAAGCTCTCCCGAGACTTGAATCGATAAGCGCACATGATCAGCCCAAAGATCGATTCCGCTGCTATGACAAGAAACGTGTACTTGCCCAGCGTTCCCTGCGACAGCTGGACCAGCATGTAGTTGTTGTCAACCGAACCAAGCCCCGGCATCACCGGATGGCTCAACTGGCCCCAGCCCAGCAGCCCACCTGCATCCAAAACCGGAGCGTAAGCTTCCAGTAATTGCTTTCGGTAGATCGCGCTGCTCTGCGCCTCGTCCGTGATCTTGTCCTCCGAAACGCTTGTGTATTTCTGAAATGCAACAAACCCAATCCCGCCCCCCGTCCCCAAAACCAGAAGCACCAGAATCGTCCCAGTTCGCATGCTTTTGAATCGCGGAATCTGCATCAGCAGAAAGCACACCACAGTGCAGGCCATCGGCATGCGCGAGTTCGTCATGAAAACAAACATGGGCAGCAGAAAGAAGGGCAATCGGTACTTTTGCAACCAATTCATGCGCGGCCCAAGGCGCGTCTTGTCCCGCTTGTAAATCTGCACCAGATAGTAATTCAGGGCCATCGCAATCAGGTAGAGCATTCCCGCCAGAATCGTGTCTCCAAAGCAGGTTGCAATGCGGGCAGTTCCTCCTCGCAGTTGAACGAACCAGCCCACGTCATACAGCCCAAAAATACTCCGCCCAAAATTAAGCCAGAGATTCTGCCCAAATCGAAACTCAAAGAACGCAAGTGGCGTCTGCGCAATGAAGAGAAAGATGATCCGCTTCACCGTCTCCAGCCGCAGTTCCGGCTCGATAATCTGCCGTCCCACCACATACCCAAAAAACATCTCGGTGAAGTTCGTCAGCCACAAAATCATTCCATCTTTGGGTGAATACTCGCGCAGCAACTCACTCAGCGCAATACTCACCATAAAGATCAAGACCCAGAGGTCCATCCGGCGAAATTTCCACTTGTGCTTGGGTTGGATCAGCAGCGCAATCGCAATCGGTATCAGCGCCGCAGTGCCCGCAGAAAGCGTCGGCAAATGCGGTAATCGAAAGTGATAGTAATAGGGAACCAGAAACGTGCAGGGCAGATAGACATTCAGAAATGCCTTTTCAATCTGCTTGCGCTGAATGTAGTACACAGAGATCAGAAATGGCAGGATGAAAAGAAGTTCCAATGTCTGTCCCCTGTGTAATAAGCGGTTTCCGTCAAGCCTCTGCAGATTTCCCGCAAGAGGTCAAAGTCAGCGAATCGGCAGTGAAAGCCCGGATATCCGCCGTGCGGCGAATTCTTCCCTCACCTTAGCACAAACACACGCCACCGCCGCTATCCCACATTGGAGGGGGGGGCATCGCACCCTTTCACAGTCCAAGCCAAATCTAAAGTCCCGCTCCTACTCCATCCTTTGCTGCCCAATCCAGATCGAATACCGCTATATCCGGCTCCGATGGCCCCTCAAAGCAAACAGACGCCGAAATATCTTCGCCGGCCACAATATCCGTTACCATCCACAAACCACCCCCCGCATCATCCCTGACCCGGCAAGCTTCGCCCCCCACCCCATCAAGAATCGAAACAGAAACGGGCACAGTAATTTCTTTGAGAATTCCATAGAGCCCCACGCCAGTAGCTTTCAAATACGACTCCTTGCGCGTCCATAAATGATAGAAAGCTGAAACTCGCTCTCCATCTCCAAGCGCCAGCCAATGCCCAAGTTCCTCACTCGACATCACGCTCCTTGCCATCTCCTCCAGGTCCTCGATTGGCCGGCGAAATTCAATATCGACTCCCAGCTCCCGGCCCAGCGTCACCCCGACCAGCGCCGCCCCATGCGTGTGGCTCAGGTTAAATCGAAGATCGTTCGGATTCGTCTGCGGCGCCAGGCTGGGCTTGCTGGTTCCAGCACCATCTCCACTCCCCATCAACAGAGGCACATCCGCAGCTTCCACTCTGAGGTAGCAGCCCAGAATAGATCGCAGTGCCGCATGCGAATCCACATAAGCGGCGCGGTGCTCTTCAGCGCGAAATGATTCGGCCTTCGCCTGCTCCTCGGCTGAAAGGATCTGCCATCGAGCCACCCGCGCAGCAGCAGAAACCGCAGTCTCGCTGCGCAATGGAATCCGCCAGACATGAATCGAATTTCGAGACAGAAGTTCTGAAGATTCGCTTCCCAAAATGCATCTCCCCAATGAGTCACGCCCTGAAGAGTCACTCTACCAGCCCCAGCCCAATTGTCATCTTCACAAAAATAGGGGGAAGCGATTTTCCATCGCTTCCCCCTCGCCTTGCTCTTATCTGGATTGGGTCCACAGCCGTTAGTTGGTGTAGGTCCAGCCCAGGATGTTCTGTACCGCCACAAGTCCGCCTGTGCTTCCAGTGAATCCAGCGTAAGCCGTCGTTCCACCTACAGCAGAGCCAATATTCACAGTAAACGTCTGAGTCGTTGTCGCAGCCGTCAGTTTGTCAGTGAGAACAACCGTCAGCGTACTGCCGCTGTAAGTCATATGGACATGGAATGGATTTCCACCATGCAAATTGATTCCTGTCCCGGATATGTCTACAGCATTGCCGGAGGGGCTGACTCCGTTTGTATAGACACCGATCGTCTCGGCATTCGTCACCCCAGACTGATAAAGATTAAAGGCCACAGTCACACTGTTCGTGATGAACTGATACCCCAGTCCGCCACCATTCCCGCCCAGCGCATACGGCCCCTTCGAGGCATTCTGAAGAGTGAAGGTAAATCCATCCGCATCCGACGTCGGCAATTGGAAATCAAAGTCCGTGGTGAAGCTGGTAACCGAAAGCTTGTTCGGATACCACGCCGTACCAGCCTGACCGCTTCCTCCGCTGGTCAACTGCAATGCCGTGCCCACAACTGCCGTGGAACCGTTCATCGCCAGTGGCTTGCCGCCAAACCCATTCCCCAGCGAAACAACGTTGACCGGCTGCGAGATCGTGTAGATCGCACTCACCACAGAACTCGCAGAGTAGTTGGGTGCAACCGCAATCGCCTCCACTGTCTCTGAAGAGCCCACTGAAATTGCACCTGCATAGACGGTTGAGGATGTCGTAGGCACCGTTCCGTTGGTCGTGTAGTAAATTATGGCACCAGCCGTAGCATCCGAAATAGTCAAGGTCTGTGTGCCTGTGTATCCCCCCGCCGCCAGTGAAAATACTGGCGCAGACGCCGGTGGCACAATCGTATAAACCGCTGAGGCCACCAGACTCTGCGTATAGTTAGGGGCTACCGCAATTGCCTCAATCGTTTCAGAAGTGCTCACCGTAATCGCGCCTGAGTATACGTTCGAAGCGGTTGTCGGCACCGTTCCATTTGTCGTGTAGTAAATGGTGGCACCAGCGACCGCATCAGAGATAGTCAAGGTTTGCGTGCCAGCATAGCTCCCTGCTGCCAGAGACAGTACAGGGGTCGCTGCTGGCGACGCAATCGTGTAGGTTGCCGTCGTCACTGAGCTCGATGTGAATCCCGTCGCGATCGCAATTGCCTTCAGCGTTTCCGTTGCGCTTATCGTGATCGGCCCGGAATACACACTCGATGCAGTCGTCGGCGTTGCCCCGTTGGTCGTGTAGTAAATGGTTGCGCCAGTTGTCGAGTCACTGATCGCTACCGACTGCGCACTCAGATACGTACCAGCCGCAAGAGAAAACACCGGGTTTGCCGCAGCAGTGCCAATCACGTAAGACGCCGAAGCGTTTGCGCTGTTCACATACCCTGGCTTGTTGCCCATCACAAGCAACTTCTCTGAAGTGCTGACGGTAATCGGCCCCACATACGGATTCGATCCCGTCGTTGGCGTCGTTCCGTTGGTCGTATAGAAGTAGGACGCTCCCTGCGTCACGCCGGATACCACCACAGTTTGCGGGCCGCCATAAGTACCTCCAGCCACGCTCAACGTCGGCGTGCCCACCGTCAACGCGTAGTTCGCCGTTGCCGTAAAGCTTACCGTCAACCCGGGTGCAATCGCGTTCGCCTGCAGATACTCTGACGAACTCACCGTCAGAGGTCCCGTATACACCGGCGAAGAGGTCGTCGGTGTTCCGCCATTGATCGTGTAGTAAATAATGCTTCCAGGCGTCGTATCCGAGATGCTCACCGTTTGCGTGTTGTTGTAAACCCCTCCAGCCACACTCAAAGTCGGAATAGCAGCTCGTGGCGAAATCGTGTAAAGTGCTGACGAAACTGGACTGCTCGAAAATCCCGAGGCCACAGCAATCGCCTGCAACAGCGACGTCGTACTCACCGTTACAGATCCGTTGTACTGCGTCGAAGATGTCGTCGGCGTCGTTCCGTTGGTGGTGTAGTAAATCACCGCCCCCGGCATTGCATCCGAAATCTGAGTGATCTGCGCCACCGTATATACGCCTGCGGGCACTGAAATGACCGGTGCCGTCGTCGGAGGCGCAATCGTGTAGGTCGCCGAAACCGTGCCGCTGTTCGTATAATTCGGCCCTCCAGCCATCGCTGTCAGCGTCTCATTCGAGTTCACCGCGATCGGGCCCGTGTACACCAAGGAAGATGTCGTCGGCGTGGAACCATCCAACGTGTAGTAAATCGTCATTCCCGCCAGTGAATCCGTAATCGTGACCGCCTGCCCCGATGTATAGGTGCCTGTCGGTACAGAAAGTACAGGCGTCGGCGCTACCGGTTGAATCGTGTAAAGCGCTGTCGTCACCGGGCTGATCGTGAAGTTAGGAGCTGTTGCAATCGCCTTCAAGGTAGTCGTTTTGCTCACCAGAATCGGGCTGCTGTAAATCGCAGAAGCCGTCGTCGGCGTGCTGCCGTCCGTCGTGTAGTAGATCGTCGCCCCAGCCGTCGTATCCGAAAGCGCAACCGTCTGCGATGCGCTGAAAGTACCAGCCGGTACCGAAAACACAGGAGACTGCGTAGCCGTCGATGTCCAGGTCAATACCGTCATCGAAAATGGCGGCAAGGACAGACCAGCGGCTGAGTTAAACCCACTTAAAGTCTGGCTCTTGGGCTGCACAACGCTGGCCGTTTCGTTGTTATCAGTGATGTTGGCTGATGTGATCTGGGTCATCTGCACCGTTCCGGTTGGCGCATTCTCACCTGAAAAAATCACCGGTAAAGCCGTCGTCTGACTCAGATTGAACAACACCGCCGAAGCAGCCTTCCCGTTCAAGAACGCGAACGATTGCAGATAGTGTGCCCCGTTCAGCTGCACATTGTCGCTGCTCAGAGGCTGATTCCATGTAGGATTTGCCCCGCTATGCGATGTCTGCAGCATGTTCCCGCCGATCACCGTATTGGCCAGCGCCTGCGTCAGGAACTGCGGTCGCCTTCGGTTCGTCGTCCCCATGTCAATTACGATGCCCCAAAGGCGCACCAGACTCTGATCACCGCGCTTGTACTGGTACTGCTGCAGGGCAAAGGCATTTTGATACCGAACACCGATCCGCATCATTTCCAACATGTGCACGGTTGTCGCAACCCCTGCGCCGACCGAAGGTGTCAACTGGTCCAGTTGTGCCTGGGTAATATTGCCAATCATCGTACCCAGATTCGTCTCATACACGCTCACATTCGCCGGTCGCGCCGCCGCAGCAGCAGACTGCACCGTCGAATTCACCTTGCCGCCCGGCATTTCCCACATCTCCGGCTCAGCAAATAGCGCGCCAAACATCGTCGATTGCGATTCATTGTTGGCGCTGTACAGCAGATAAGGCGCAATATCGATCGAGTCATGCTGCGTGCTGTAGCTCAGTGTCTGCGCGTTGTACGCCGGCACGTCACCCCAACCATCCAGCACCAGGTCAAACTTGCTCGCCACAAAACCGCTGCTCTGCCGAGCCGTTCCAAATACCAGGTTTGCCCACTGAGGATATCCCGGATAGGCCATAGATTCGCCCTTGAACACCCCGTTCCACGTCTCGTTCCCCAATTCAATGTGAATCTTGTTGAACACAGAAGTCCATGGCTGGCTCTGGCCGCGCGCGATTCGCGACGCCGAGTAACTGTCTGACCCATTGCCGGTCAGATACTGCATCAGGACCGTCATTTCCTGCGGTGTCGTCGCCGTCGGAATCGTAATCCACGGATCAGCCCCTACCGCCGCACACAACTGCATAAACTCATGAATCCCATAAGGAATGTTGTAGGTGATCGTCGCATCCGTATTGAAGCCCTCGCGATAACGGCCAAATGTCGGAGCAAGCTGATTCGGGATATCCGAACCCAACGCCGCGCCCGCTGCCATCATCCGAATCGTCCCCGGATTCAACTGCTTCAGCGTATTCACCACGTCATCTCTAAATGCCGTCGTATTCGTCGGATCAGAGTTCGTCTGCTGCAGCGCAACGTCGTCCAATTCGACGCTCGAACCCGCTGCCCCCAATACCAGTTGCACTGTGCCTACCGCCGAACCTGTCTCATTAGCCGAAAAGGTCAACGTGTAGTCCTGCCAGGCGTTCGTCAACGTCAGCGTCTGGCTAAGATAAGGCGCGTTGGTCCCCATCAACCGCTGCACACTCACGCTCAACTGATTGCTGCCTCCCACGCCCTTGGCGCGAAAACTCACCTGAAAATTGCCATTCAGCTGAATAAAGCTCAGTCCCTTGAATGAATCAAAGTACTGCGCAACAGACGCCGATGTCCCCGCCTTCGACGCACTCAACAGCAACGCCTGCTTGCCCGGAGTATTCGGAGACAGATCCGTTGTCTCCGTCGAAATTGTTCCACCACCCGAAACGTTGTCCCACCAACCCGTATCACCGGCACCCGGAAAGTAGTTGGTCACAACAAAATAGTCGCCAGATGCCATATTCGTAGCCTGGTCAAACTGCACAATCTGTCCGCAACCCGAGCAGCTGCTCGGATTCTTGGTGCTCGCGATCACTTTTCCAGTCAACCCTGTAGAGGCTCCCGAAAGAATCTCAAAACTGCCTCCGGTCCAGAAACCGGTCGGCTGTGAACTGAAATTGTTGTCGTCCGTGCAGGTATTGGCCGTCACAATCGCACACTTCATGATGCTTCGGTACTTCAATCCCTCAAATCCAGGGTTCTGAAACACCAGGTTCTTCATCATCTGACCTGAATCCCAGTACGTCTGATCCCCAAGATTCACGCCAAGCCGATGAACTGCCGTCTGCAACACATTGCCGCTGATCTGAATATTCGTCGAGGTTGATTGAGAAAAACTCGCAGGTGCACTCAAAAGCACCGCCACGATGACCATAAAAAAAGAAAACGATTGCATTCCGGACATCAGCTTCATACGACGTAACTGCATAGCAAACTCCTAAAAAATCTGGGATGGGGATACCAGGAAACTCAAGTTACTCATGCAAATTACTTCCGGTCTATTTTGTCCGTAAGAATTCGCTAATGGTTTCATCGCCATCCAGTTGCCTTCGCGGTAGATTACTTAGGAAACCCTAAGACACATACACTCCTGCGCAAGCGCGCAAGCGCAGAATTAAGCCAAATTAATGGGGAATTACATCGCCGGAATACGGTCCCTGGGGGGCAAGAAGCCTGCGCCCTTCTCAGAAAAGGGATAGCAGTCCGCATCGCGGGTTAGCAGTTGTTGTGGCCAAGGCTAGGGTAATTAAGTAGTACAACATGTCTGAAATTCAGACATACAGAGAGCGTCCGGGGGAATCGGTTCTCTGCCGGGTGCAACGCTTAGTTGGCTGCTGCCGTCAGAATAGCACGTATTAGCGGAAAACGAAGTACCTCTTTAGTCGCAGTCAACCTTTTGCACAGCCTCAATCGGGTATTTACCCGACATTCATCCTGGCATCCCTTCAAGGAACTCAACTGGCCATCAACTCCATTTTCACCTTTGGAACCTCATTTTGGATGAACCGCGCGTGAAACCCCGCACTCGAATCCCCGCCACAGCGTTTCCGCTATCCTTCATTCTGCTCATTCGCTAAAATAAGGGCTCGTCACACACCAACCACCTGCCGACCCGGTCAATTTGAGGCAGTTCCAACTCTGCAGTGAAAGTGCCTGATTTGATGACACAAAATGAGTTGCTCCCCCCTCCCCCACCGGGTGCTGACGTCTCGCTCATCATCGTTTCCTTCAACACCCGAGAGGTCCTGCGCGAATCTCTCCAGTCCGTTGAACGCGAAAAAGGCAGCCTCCGCCTCGAAATCTTCGTCGTCGACAACAATTCCCGCGACGGCTCGGTCGAAATGGTCGAGGCCGAGTTCCCTCATGTCTCGGTCATACGCAGTCAGGTAAACCTCGGCTTCGGCGCAGCAAACAACGTAGCTCTCGAGCGCGCTACCGGGCGCTACATCGTTCTCCTCAATTCAGACGCCTTCCTCTGCCCCGATTCACTGCGCCTCTCCGTTGGGCGTATGGATGCGGAGCCGCACGTAGGCCTCGCCGGCGGTCGCCTCGTCGGACGCGACTTTTCCCTTCAGCCTTCCGCCCGCATGTTCCCAACGATCTTCTCTGACTTCCTCGTGCTCACCGGCCTCGCTGGCAAGTTCCCCAGATCCCGCTTCTTCGGTCGCTTTGACCGCACCTGGGCTGACCCCATGCAGCCCGCAGAGGTCGATTGGGTGCCTGGCGCCTACTCCATCATTCGCGCCGAGGCGCTGCGCAAAGTCGGCTTCTTCGACCCTGAGTTCTTCCTTTACTCAGAAGAAGTCGATCTCTGCCGCCGCATCCAGCAAGCTGGGTACAGGATTCTCTACTGGCCGGATATTGTCGTAATCCATATTGGCGGCGAGTCTTCCCGCCAGATCAAGACGCTGGAGATGTCCTCGACCGGCGCGCAACTCATCCGCTGGCGCATGCGCAGCACCCTGCTGTACTACCGCAAACACCACGGCTCTGCTGCCTGGCTCGCCAAGATGCTCGAGCTTGCACTATATCGGCTCTCCGAAATCCGCAACAGCTTCAGCACTGACCCCGCGCGTCGCGAACGCGCCAGCCGCAATCGCAACCTCGCTCGGCTCATGCACCAGGCATGGCAAGACACCAACGGCGGTCGCATCTCCCCGCCCCGCCCCTGGAACTTTGACTAAAGCGCTCTAAGCCCTTCCGGCCCCATCCATCCAGATCCCGGTGCAGGTCACGACCGCCAGCAATATCCATAAAAAGCTCACCACCATCGCGCCCCCCACCCGGGTATACAGGACCCCATCCACCGCGTGAAGCGAGATCGCCTCGATACACCACAATCCCGCAGACAGCACAGTGCCGAGCAGCGCCAGTGCTGCGCCCGGTCGATTCCCCAATCTCCTCACGATAAGCGCAACACTAAGCCCCGCGACTGCACCCAGCGCCAAAAGCACCAGCAGCTGGGGCCCCCGTCGCTGCCCGTACCACCCGCCCTGCATCGCCTCCATCATCCAGAAGCTGTGCAAGCGCCAGCGCCAATCAAAAACCATGTCCAGCAACAGAACAGCCTGCACACTAGCCAGCGCCGCAAACAGTGTTTTGAAAACATCGCCCTCGGCGCAACGCCGCCAGCGCCAGCCGCAAAGCGCAAGAGAAGCCACAAAGCTAGCAATCCCCAAAATACGTGTTAGCGAAAAATAACCATTACTCCAAGTCATAATTTATCCTCTCATCATGCCATTCTCCAGTCGGTACGCCGCATGATCGTATCCCCATTGCTCGCGCTCTTCGCCTGGATTCCGATAGGCCTGCTGCTCTTTCGCCGATTTCCAGTTAGAGTAGCCCTGCTCATCAACTTCGTTGGGGGATGGGCGGTCCTGCCTGCCGCAAATTATGTCGATCAGGGTAAAGCGTTTCCCTTTTGGATACTCGGCACCAGCCTCGAATCGGAATATTTCATCACCAAGGCCACCATCATCGGCTTTACTGGGATACTCGGCGTCTTTCTCTTTGACCGCGCCAGCTTCAAGAGATTTCGACTCACCGTCTGGGATCTCGCCATGGGCATGTGGCTCATCGCTCCACTCCTCTCCGCCATCGCCAATCCCGACAACATCAATGAAGGCATGCGCGGGGAGATCTATCAACTCCTTGCCTGGGGCAGCCCCTATTTGATCGGCCGTCTCTACTTTGTCGACACCCATTCCCTGCGCCTTGCGGCAAAAGCCTTCGTCATCGGCGGCCTCGCCTACATCCCTTTTTGCATCTTTGAAATGATTAAAGGGCCGCAGATCTATGTCCGCCTGTACGGATATCAGCCTTTCCAGATGACGGGCGCGCAAAGATTCATCGGCTTTCGGCCCATTGGACTCCTCGAGAACGGCAACCAACTCGGCATCTGGATGGCTACCGCATCCCTCATCGCCATCTGGCTCTGGTGGCGCAAAACGGCCTCTTCCATTCTCGGCATTCCCATCCTGCTGGTCGCAATTGCGCTCTTTATTGTGACCATCCTGTGCCAGTCCACAGGAGCCATCGTCCTGCTGCTTGCGCTCACGCCCTTTGTCTTTCTTGACCCCCGCTACCTCTCCCGCACGGTAAGCGTGCTCCTTGTTCTGGGCATCCTCGCCTTCGCCGCCTTCCGCATCGCCAACGTCGTCCAGTTACGCGACGTCGTCAAGCAGAACCCAACCGCCCACGCCGTCGCCAGCTACCTAAAAAGCATCGGCAAAGGCTCTCTCGGGTGGCGTCTCTCCCAGGACGAACGCCACATCACCACCGCGCTCAACGAACCCATCCTCGGCTTTGGCAAATGGGACTGGTGGAATGAAGGCGTGGAACGTCCCTGGAGTCTGTGGCTGCTCGTCTTCGGCTTGTACGGCTACGTCGGGCTCGTTGCTCTCGAAGGACTCCTCCTCATTCCCGCCCTCCGCGCCGTCTGGTTTCCCCTCGCCCGGTCTGACATCGGCTACACCAACATGCGCCACACCCTGTCGGCAGCCGTTCTCATCTCAGCCATTGACAGCTTGCTCAATTCGGCAGTCATCCTGCCCCTCCTCCTCGTCATCGGCGGCATGACCATCTGGTCATCCAACGACACCGAGGTCGAGGTAGAAGTTGGCTACCAGCGCGCCTCAAAAGGCCACCCCGGCTGGCGCGGCAGTCAAAACCCACGCCGAAAAACATCCGCCTGACGCAAAAAGGCCCGAATCTCACAAAGAGTTCGGGCCTTTTCCTTCAAATCAATAAAACTCACGTGGAATGCAACAAATCCGCTAGTCCCTTAGCATCCCCGCCGCCACATCCCCCAGTGCATCTTCCCACCGCGGCATCTCAAAGCCAAAAGTCCCCGCAAACTTCCCGCAATTCATCCGGCTGTTCCTCGGCCTTTTTGCCGGCGTCGGATACGCCTCAGTCGGTATCCCCACCACCTCCGGAGCCTTCTGCCGCGCAGCAAATGCCGCAAAGATCGCCCGCGCAAACCCGCACCAGCTCGTCTCTCCTGCGCAGGTCAGGTGGTACACCCCGCTCGCTGTGGCATCCGTCCCAGTCTCACTCAGCTTCTCCACCACCGCCAGCGTAGCCCTGGTCAGCGCCTCAGCCGTCGTCGGAGCGCCAATCTGGTCATCGACCACCTTCAGCACATCCCGCTCCCGGCCAAGCCGCAGCATCGTGTGCAAAAAGTTCTTCCCCTCGGCCGCATACACCCAGCTCGTCCGCAGAATCACGTGCCTGCAACCCGCAGCAGCAATCGCCAACTCCCCGTCCAGCTTCGTCTGCCCATACACGCTCAGCGGTCCAGTCGCGTCCGTTTCAACCCACGGCTTCGCACCTGAACCATCAAATACATAGTCCGTCGAGTAGTGAATCAGCCATCCGCCGGCCCGCGCAACTTCCTCAGCTATCGCCCCAGGGGCAACGGCATTCACCAGCCGCGCCAGCTCAGGTTCGCTCTCCGCCCGGTCCACAGCCGTATACGCCGCCGCATTGATCACGATTTCAGCAGCAGCAGAACGTACTGCCGCTCTCACCGCCTCAACGTCAGAAAAATCCACATCCGCCCGCGTCAGCGCCGTCAGCTCGTGCGCCGCGCCAAGCGCCCGCCGCAACTGCATGCCAAGTTGACCGCCAGCCCCCAGCAGCAGCACCCGCGCCATTAGTCAAATACCTCAGCCAGGGCCAGCGGCAAACCCACCGCATCCTTCGCCGACAAAATCGCCCCTTCCGACGAAACCTTCCAGTCAATCCCCAGCGCCGGATCGTTCCACAGCACCGTCCGCTCCGCCTTCGGCGAGTAATAGTCCGTCACCTTGTAACTCAGAGCCACCGTCTCCGTCAGCGCCGCAAACCCATGCCCAAATCCCGCAGGAATCCAAACCATCCGAGAACTTTCACCGCAAAGATCAATCGTCGTATGCTGCCCAAACGTCGGCGAACTCCGCCGCAGATCCACCACCACATCCAGCGCCGCGCCCGTCACCACCCGCACCAGCTTTCCCTGCGGCTGACCTATCTGATAGTGCAACCCGCGCACCACGTCCTTCTTCGAGAGCGAAAAATTGTCCTGCTTCCACTCCGTCGGCAAACCCATTTCGGCCATACGAGCCAGGTTAAAAGTCTCAAAAAAGAATCCCCGGTCATCGCGAAACACCCGCGGCTCAATTACCAGTACCCCGGGCAGAGAAGTCTCAATCACGTTCACAGCAACCCCTCCTGCGCCGAAAGAACAAACGGCTCATCCAGCAACCCCAGCAGATATTCGCCGTAGCCGCTCTTCGCCGCCTTCACCGCCTCTGCCTTCAGTTGCTCTCGGTCAATCCATCCCTTGCGGAAAGAAATCTCCTCCGGGCTCGCCACCTTCAACCCCTGCCGCTGCTCAATCGTCTTGATAAATAACCCCGCCTCAAACAGCGAATCGTGCGTTCCCGTATCCAGCCACGCCATGCCCCGGCCCATCACTTCTACCTGGAGCGTTCCCGCTTCCAGATAATGCCGGTTCACATCGGTAATTTCTAATTCCCCGCGAGGCGAGGGCTTCAGATTCGCAGCCACCTCCACCACCGACGCGTCATAGAAATAAATCCCCGTCACCGCATACCGCGACTTCGGCTTCTTCGGCTTCTCTTCAATGCTGATCGCGCGGCCGTCCGGGCCAAACTCCACCACACCGTACCGCTCCGGATCCTGCACCGGATACGCAAAAACCGTCGCACCCGACTTCCGCTCCGCCGCCGAAGCCAGCAACTTGCTCAGCGTCTGTCCATAGAAAATGTTGTCGCCCAGCACCAGCGCGCAGCTCTCGCCGCCAATAAACTCCCGCCCGATGATGAAGGCCTGCGCCAGTCCCTCCGGCTTCGGCTGCACCGCATAGCTCAGCTTCATGCCCCACTGGCTGCCGTCGCCCAGCAACGCCTGAAAGCTCGGCGTATCCCGCGGCGTCGAAATAATCAGCACTTCCTGAATGCCGGCCAGCATCAGCGCCGACAGGGGGTAATAGATCATCGGCTTGTCATACACCGGCAGCAACTGCTTTGAAACCACCTGCGTCACCGGATACAACCGCGTCGCCGATCCTCCGGCCAAAAGAATACCCTTCATCGCTTCCTCAATCTCTCCACTACGCTTGTTTGGAAATGGTTCATCAAGACTGGAAATAAACTCTATGCAAAACCATCCTCAACATTCGGTGCCCCGGCCCCGCTGTGGAGACCGGGCATCCGAATCGTGCACCAGATTGATCCTCCCCCGAACACCAATCCGGTCACAAACCAAGAATAGAGGCACTCACACCAATCCACCATTATTCTTTCGGGTCATAGCAACACCCACCAAAACCAATCCCGGGTGCCCCACTTCGGGTGCCCCAGGTCTGGATCTTAAGACCGGGGTCTCTCATACCCCCACCAACCTATCCCTTAGGATGAATCCGTCCCCCCGCCGCAATCTCCAGCGCATGAGGCAACAGAGGCAAAATCACCGCCAGATTCTCCACCGCTCCCCGCTCACTCCCGGGCACATTCACAATCAGCGTCGCCCCGCGCATCCCCACCACCGCCCGGCTCAGCCACGCATGCGCAAACTTCTCCGCACATCCCGCCCGCATCGCCTCCGCCAGTCCCGGCACTTCGCGGTCAATTACCCTACGCGTCGCCTCCGGCGTCACATCCCTGGGACCAAGCCCGGTCCCGCCCGCCGTCACAATCAGTTCATACTCCTGGTGGCAAAGCTCATGCAGCAGCGTCGCAATCGCGTCCGCATTATCCGGCACCAGCCCCCGCCCAATCGTCTCCCCCGGCCAGGTCTCCGCCAAAAGGCGCGCCACCGCCGGACCAGCCGTATCCTCCTGCTGCCCCGCCGCGCACCGATCCGAAATCGTAATCACCGCAATTCCCGGCATACCCCAGAATCCTAACCCAAACCACCCCACCGATACAGCCCGGCATGCACCACTTCGGTCCCATCGAATCTAAACTGGGCATCTTTCCCACACCCGGTCCCTCAATCGCCTATCATTCTTGTGTCAGTCTCTGCTCACCGTTGCACCAAACCCCGGAGGTCCCATGCGCAAATTCGCCCTGCTCGCCCTGTTTTCCCTCACCGCAGCCCTCACCGCCACCGCCGCCAC
The DNA here is from genome assembly GCA_903832055.1 of uncultured Acidobacteriota bacterium. Lineage (GTDB taxonomy): Bacteria > Acidobacteriota > Terriglobia > Terriglobales > Acidobacteriaceae > Acidicapsa. Next base: position 127,991 of record CAILAC010000008.1, read on the forward strand.
CCCGCCCGCCGCCGACGCCAAGTCCATCTACGACTTCACCCTTAAATCCATTGACGGCCAGCCCACCCCGCTCGCCGAGTACAAAGGCAAAGTCGTCCTCCTCGTCAATGTGGCCAGCCGCTGCGGATTCACCCCCCAGTACACCGCCCTCCAGGCCGCCTACGACAAATACAAGTCCCGCGGCCTCGTCATCGTCGGCGTCCCCGCCAACAACTTCATGGGCCAGGAGCCAGGCACCAACGAGGAAATCAAGACCTTCTGCTCCAAAAAATACAGCGTCACCTTCCCCCTCATGTCCAAGCTCTCCGTCAAAGGCGACGACAAGACCCCGCTCTACGAATTCCTCACCAGCAAATCCGCCAACCCCAAATTCGGCGGCGAAATCCAGTGGAACTTCACCAAGTTCCTCTTTGACCGCAACGGCAACCCCGTAGCCCGCTTCGAACCAAACGTCACCCCCGACTCCCCTGAAGTCACCGCCGCCATCGAAGCCGCACTCGGGCGCTGATTCGGTCCAGCTCAACATGACACAACTTTTCCTCGACTGCGATGGCGTGCTGGCCGACTTTGACTCGCTCGCCATCGAAATCTTCGGCCAGCATCCACGAGCCGCCGAGGCTGCCCTGGGCACAGATGAGTTCTGGAACCAGCTCCGCAGCCACGGCTCCTTTTACCGCGATCTCCCCCTGCTCCCAGACGCCCAGCAGCTCGTGCGCGCAGTCACCCACTTAAACCCCATCATCCTCACCGGATGTCCCCAGGGCGGCTGGGCCGAAGCGCAAAAAGTCGCTTGGGCAGCCCACCACTTCCCCTACCTCGACATGATCACCTGCATGTCCAAAGACAAGCGCCTCCACATGCAACCAGGCGACATTCTCGTCGACGACTACCTCAAGTACCGCCGCCTCTGGGAACAGGCCGGAGGCATCTTCGTCCACCACACCTCCGCTCGCGAGTCCCTCGCCCAACTCGCGCAGCTCGGGCTCCCCATCCAACTATTGAACTCCAAAGCGTAATCCCTTGCACCGCTGTCAACCACCACCGGCCCCGTCTTTCCCAGTCTGTCCATTCCCAGACAAGCTCCGTTCATTTTCGGACACTTTCCCCAATCGCCACCCGCCTCACCACTCAAAACAAACAACTTCCCTTCGGCATCCAAATTGCTCTCTTCTCTTCAAGAGGAAATCCGCATGCTCCCGATCGTCAACGAACTCGCCTTCGAACTCCGCTTCGCCCTGCGCCAGCTGCGCAAGTCCCCCGGCTTCGCTGCTACCGTTGTCGGCACGCTCGCCCTCGGCATCACCGCCGCCACCGTCCTCTTCAGTGTCGTTGACGCGGTTCTCCTCCGCCCCCTACCTCTCCCCGAACCAGACCGCCTCATCGCCCTCGACACCCTCGAGCGCGTCCATGGCAGCACCGGCCCCTCCACTTCGCCCAACGAAACCTCTTACCCCAACTTCTTTGATTGGCGCAGCGAAAACAAAAGCTTCTCCTCCATGGCCTCCTACACCACCAACGGCCTCACCCTCGGCGGCCAGCGCGGCACCCCCGCGCGGCGCATCAACGGTGCCGAAGTCTCCTCAGACTTCTTCTCCACCCTCGGCGTCGCCCCTGCCCTCGGCCGCGGTTTCATCCGTTCTGAAGAGCTCCCCGGCTCCCGCTCCGTTGTCCTCAGCCACTCCATCTGGCAAACAGAATTCGCCGCCGACCCAAACATCGTCGGCAAAACGATTACCCTCAGCGACAGCACCTACGCCATCATTGGCGTCATGCCCCCAGGCTTCGCCTTCCCCATCGTCAACAACGACATCGCCCTGTGGACTACCTTCGCCACAGAAGCGGAGGGCAAAAGTCCCTCTACCCAGCAGCGCGGCTGGAACCAGCTCTCCGTCGTCGCGCGCCTCCGCCCCGGCGTCTCCCTTGCTCAGGCCAAGGCTGAGATGGATACCCTCCAGCAAAGCCTCGCCGCCCGCTTCCCCGACGAAGACAAAAACGAGACCAACGTCAGCGCCGTTCCCGTCCTGCAGAACCTCGTCTCTGAAGAAGAGACCCCCCTCCGCATCCTCTTCGCAGCCGTCTGCTGCCTGCTGCTCATCGTCTGCGCCAACGTCGCCGGACTTTTGCTCACCCGCGCCAGCCGCCGCCGCGGTGAGCTCGCTCTCCGTTCCGCACTCGGCGCCACCCGGCTACAGCTCCTCCGCCATCTGCTCCTTGAATCCACCCTGCTCTCCCTCGGCGGCGGACTCATCGGTATCGCTGCCACCAGCCTCATCCTCCGTATCCTGCCCGGCTTTCTTCCCGCAGACCTGCCCCGTGTCCACGAGGTTGCCCTCAACACCCCTGTGCTCGCCTTTGCACTCGCCCTCTCCCTGCTCACCGGCTTCCTCTTCGGCGTCCTCCCCTCCTGGCTCGCCTCCAAACAAGACCCCGCCCGCGCCCTTGCTGAATCCACCCGCAGCGCCTCCACCGGGCGTCGCCACTACCGCCTGCAAAGCACCCTCGTCGTCAGTCAAACTGCCATCAGCCTCGTCCTGCTGGTCGCCGCAGGTCTGCTCATCCGCAGCTTTGACCGCATCCTCAAGGTTGATCCCGGCTTTGACCCACAAAAAGTCGTCACGTTCCGCATCGGAGTCCCAGACGCTCGCTATTCTGAGCAGCAGCAAGTCCAGCTCTACCACCAGCTCCTCCCCGCCCTTCAGGCTCTCCCCGGTGTCCAGTCCGCCACCGCCGCCTACCCCCTGCCCATGACCGGGGCGGATATCAACATCTCCTTTTTCATCGCCGGCCAGCCAACCAGGCCCGCAGATGAACCCAGCGCTCCCGTCAGCCTCATCACCAGCGGCTACTTTGAAACCCTCCACATCCCACTCAAACAAGGCCGCTTTTTCCTCCCCACCGAGCAAAACGAAAAAGGCCCCCCCGTCGTCATCGTCAACGAAGCCTTCGCCCGCCGCTTCTTCCCCGGTGCAAACCCCGTCGCTGCCGCCCTCGGACAACACATGCGCTCCGGCATCGGCATCGGCGATACCCCGCCCATGCGCGAAATCGTCGGCGTCGTCGGCAACGTCAAGCGCCAAACCCTCACCGAAGCAGACCGACCGCAGTACTACATTCCTTACGAACAGGGCCCGATCGCTACACCCGCCGTCGCCCTTCGCGTCAGCGGCGATCCCGCCAGCTTTGCCGCCCTCGCCCAATCTGAGCTCTCAAAGATCGACGGCGCCCTGCCCCTTTACCGCTTCCAAACTTACGCCGATGACCTCAAACGCACCACAGGGCAGCAGCGCTTTCAGGCACTCCTGCTCACATCCTTTGCTGTCATTGCGCTGCTTCTGGCGGGCCTCGGCCTTTACTCCATCCTCAGCTACATGGTCACCCAGCGAACCGCTGAGCTAGGCCTCCGCATCGCCCTCGGCGCACAGCGCAGCAACGTCCTCCGGCTCATGATGTTCCACGGACTTCGCCTGTCTCTGATTGGATTGGGTGTGGGACTCGCCGCCTCGGCACTGCTCACGCGCTTCGTCGGCACGCTGCTCTTTGGCATCAAGCCCTTCGATGCACTCACCTTCACCTGCGTAACGCTGATTCTCCTTGCGGTCTCATGCGCCGCAAGCCTTATTCCGGCCGCTCGCGCCGCCATGCTCGACCCAAGTCAGACGCTCCGGAATCAGTAGGGGAACCCCTCAAGGAGACTCGCCTCAGGACTCAGAAGAAGGGCGCCTCGCCACAAACACGGCCACCAGCAGCACCACCAACATGCCGATGCCCGGTCCCCAGATCGGTACCCATTGCCGCAGCGAAAACCAGCAAGCCCACACCATCGCGATCCACGAAACAGCCGTCGCAACGATCGCCCACCGCACCGTCTTCAGAAAGAGTTTCTCTGCATCCAGACGACGCTGCGCCGCCACCGCTGCAAACTGGTACGCAGTCGTCAATTCCTGCCTCGCCGACAGCAGATCCGTCGTCGCCGACTCTTCCTTGCCCCGGGCCTGAGCCAGCTCAAACAAAGATTGGTCCAGCAACTTGCGCGAATCCTGGACCGCTTCATCAACCTGCTTTCCAAGTCGCTCCGCCTCTTCCAGGCGAACTGCCGCCGTCTTGTAGCCCGCCGTCAACGCCTGCTGCGCATATTCAAAATCCGCGCTGTAACGTTCCTCTTTACTGATCGCCAGATTTAGCTGCGCCGTCGACTCCTCATAGAGCCGCCGCGCTTCCTGAGCTGATTCTTCAGCCAGCTTCCAGCACCGCTCCGCTTCTTCCACGCGCTCGCGAGCAGCTTCGCTGGCCGCTGTAAATGCTTCCTGCGCAATCTCCAATGCAGCCGCACTCTGTGCCAAATCCACTCCTCCGCTCCCGGTCGATGCAGCAATATCCTCATTCGGATTCCAGGGCGTCAGCCCCACGTGGCCTGGGTGAACCCCAACCATCCCCTCCGCTTCCTCAGCCAATGCGCCATCTTCCCGCGCGCTTTCAGCTCGCGCCGCAACTCGCTCCGTCAGCTCCGGATTCACACTCAAATCTTTATAGGTAGTCTTGAGCGGCTCGGGAACCTGGCCCTCAGCCAAAGGCACCCTCCCGCCAACCTGCGGTTCACTCTCTCGAACCACGTCTCTCTGCAATACATGCATCGGCTCAGGCTCCCTGTAAGGAGTCTTCTCCTCCGGGTGTCCAGCCTGAACTCCCCCCATCGCTCGGCCTAATTCATGCAGCTTCCGGTTCAGCGCTTCCGTTCGGACCGCATCCTCGAGCAGCACCGACCGCGCCTGCTTGACCGCTTCAATCCGTCGCATCCGCTCGTGAATTTCGTACTTGAGACCGTCAATCTCCTCCAGCAAATCAACCAGTTTCGTCGAATCAGCGTCCTTCCACTCCTCAGCTTCAGTCACACGCACCGGCGGCTTCTTCGCCAGAGCTGCATCTTCGGGAGTGACAATTCTTAAGGCATCGCTCATATGGATCCAACCGACCCCTTCATCTCCGGCAGCCCCTCGCTGCCAAATGCCTGTGCGTCATCGCAAAACGATGACCGCCCGGCATCTCTCTACACTGCTCATGTGCTGGGAAAAGCGCTTGCCTGCTCGATCGCAATCGCTCCCGTTCTCATAAATGCCAATTCAAATGGCTTTTTATTCATGAGAATGTTTTAAGAATACCGCCGAGTAACCCGACCCAAAGCACCAACGGGGTATTGCACGGTAGTACTTTAGTGCAACAAAAATAGCACCAGATCGGGATTTCGCAGAACCGCTTTTAGGAGTAGAGCTGCTTGAACACGCGCCATAAACAACAAAAGGCGACCCGCAGGTCGCCTTTTCTCCAAACCTCCGTCCCGACCTATCCCTTCCAGAACGTCATCACCAGGCCACCAGCCACAATCAGCGTCCCGCCCGCCAGGATCGGCAGCGTCGGCGTCTGCTGAAAGCGCACCTTTGCCACAATCTGCGCCACCACAAAAAACAGCACCACGTACACGCCCAGCAGCTTGCCAAAATCCCATTGCGGAAGATTCACAAAAAATCCATAGGAAGCCAGCACCGCCGTCCCTCCCAGCAGCCAGAGCGCCCGCGTAATTCCTGTCGATTGGTACAGCCCCGACTGAAAACACGCATCTCCGGATACCTCAAGGAACGCTGCAAAGGACAGCACCACATACGCGCCAATCGGATTGGCGACAACTTGATTCAAAAGACTCTTCAAATTAGACCTCAGGGAAGAAATTGTGTTCGACTGCTTAGCCTGATCCTACCAAAGCCTCAATCCCGCAATTTTCAAACCTAAAAACCCCGTATTCCCGATAGACTAGTCTTTTATTAACATTCATCGTTGCTACGCATTCGCAGCCCTCGCGCATGCACTCAAGGAGTTTCTTTGAAGTTGATTGGATGCTTGCTGCTCCTCTCAGGCTGGCTCATCGTCATCGCCGCGCTGGTCATGTTGACCACGTTTACGCAGCGCGCCGCCTTCGTCACCGCCGGCATCGGTCTGGAAATCCTCGGCCTCGTCCTCCTCACGCAGAACTACACAGCCGAGCAGCGGAGGGCAAAATGAACCCCGCCACCCTCACCCCCGCCAATCTCGTCCTCTGCATCGTCTGCATCCTCCTTACTCCCCTCGCCGCCGCCGGCCTCGCCCTCATCCACCAGGGTCTTGGACGCTCCCGCAGCGCCGCACAGGCCATGCTGGCCACCCTCTGCGTTCTCGCCATCGCCGCCATCGTCTTCGTCCTCGTCGGCTCAGCATGGACAGGCTTTGCCGGCGGTGCTTCCCAATCGATTCACGCCGCCGGAGCCACCTGGGACTGGCTCGGCCGCGAAACGCTCTTCGCCCAGAACATCCACTTTGACAACCCCGCTCAGCTGCACGCCGCCCTCGAAATCTGCCTGCACATGTTCGCCGTCGGCATCGCTGCCATGATTCCCTTGAGCGCTGGCACCGACCGCTGGCGCCTGGCTCCCATCTGCGTCGCCACCGCTCTCTATTCCGCCTTCACCTACCCCTTCTTCGCCCACTGGGTCTGGGCCGGCGGATGGCTCTCCCAGCTCTCCCAGAACTTCGGCGGCATCAGCGCCATCGCCCCCTTCTTTGACTCCGGCGGCGCAAGCCTCATCCACGTCGTGGGCGGCCTCATGGCGCTCTCCGTCGCCTGGATACTTGGACCCCGCCGCGGCAAATACTCTGAAGACAAAATGGCCACCGCCATCCCCGGACACAACATCGTGCTCGTCCTCTTCGGATGCATCCTCGCCCTCGTCGGCTGGATCGGCCTCAACTCCGCCGCCTCGCTCCTCTTCTTCCACGTGCAGCCCGAGCAGATCGTCGGCGTCATCCTCAACTGCGTCCTCTCCGCCTCCGCCGGCCTGCTCGCCGCTGTCATCACCACCCAGGTCCGCTACCGCAAGCCCGACGCCTCCCTCAGTGCCAACGGATGGATCGCCGGACTCGTCGCCGGATCAGCCGCGGGTGGATTCGTCTCGCCCCTCGCAGCCACTTTCACAGGGGCAGTCGCCGGACTTCTCGTTACCTATATGGTTGAAATGTTCGAGCTCCACCTGCTCGTCGACGACCCCGGCGGCGCCATCTCGGTCCACGCCGGCGCAGGCCTCTGGGGTTTGGTCGCCGTAGGCCTCTTTGGCCAGCACCCCGGCGCCTTCGGCAGCCACATGCTCGCTCAGTGCATCGGCATCGCCACCCTCCTCGGACTCATGCTTCCCTTCATTCACGTCTGCAACCTCTTCCTCAACCGCTTCCTCCCCTATCGCGTCGACCGCGACGGAGACTGGCAAGGCATGGACATCCGCGAACTCGGCGCAGGAGCCTACCCAGAATTCGTAATCCACGCCGACGAATTCATCCCCCGCTAACCCCTCCCCCATCTGAATCAATCACCACCGCGGGTGCCCCACATCTCGCTTCTGAGATGTGGGCTGGCCGGGTTACCCGCGTCCCCATCAGACTCTGAGACGGCAAGCCAGGGCTCTCGTCGTATACTCCGCATGAACCGCAAATGTTGCTTGGAGAGCGCGCTCTCAACGATTTGCCGTCTTGGGGTGGACTTGTGAATTCGTCTTCTGTTTCAACATCGTGGCCTTGGAAGCATCGCAGCAGTCACCTGATAGCCGTTGCTGGCATCGGCTGCATTCTGGGGCTTGCCGGCTGCGGTGGCAGTCAAAGCGCCACTTCCGCCCAGCAGTCATTAGTCATCAACTGGAACAAGGTCACCGTTACCTCAAAGACCACTCCCACACTGCAGGTGGTCGTGAACCCGCCCCTGCAGCCCGGCAAACCCCTAGGCGACAGCGCCTATAAGTTCGTGAGCCAGCTCGGCCCCGACTACATGCGCTATGCAGGTTGGTTCCCCTACCCCAGGCTGTCTGTGGCCGAATTGCAACCGCCAACCTCGCTCGGCACTTCATGGGACTTCACCCTCATCGATCCCATGGTGAAAGAGTTCCTGACCGCCACCCAGGGGCACCCAACGGTGATGAGTTTGAGCACCATCCCGCAATGGATGTTTGTCACCGATGCGCCCGTCACCTATCCCGACGACCCAAGTCAGGTCGCGTGGAACTACGAGCAGGGGACCGTATTACGCGACCCAACCTGCCAGGAACTCGGCGACTACTACCACCGGGTGGCAAGCTGGTATGTGGACGGCGGCTTCTCCGATGAAAACGGCGTGTGGCATACCTCAGGACACCACTACCACCTCCCCATCTGGGAGGTATTCAACGAGGTCGATTTTGAACACAGCACCTCAAAAGAGGACTACACGACCCGCTACGATGCCGTCGTAGAGGGCGTTCGCAGCGCAAGCCCTGACACCAAATTCATGGGAATGGCCCTCGCGTCGCCCTCCAGCCATCTGGACTTCATCCAATACTTCCTCAATCCCGCCAATCACAAACCGGGAATTCCGATCGACTACATCTCGTACCACTTCTACGCAATCCCAGCCTCCACCGAAACAGTCGACAACTGGCAATACACCTTCTTCTCGCAGGCTGAGTCGTTTTTGAATTCAGTTAGTTCCATCGAGACAATTCGCAAAGGCCTGTCTCCGCAGACCAAAACTGATATCGATGAGCTGGGAACCATTTTGCCGACCGATAACACCTCGACGGACTCTGTGCCACCACCGGCCGCTTATTGGAATCTCTCCGGCGCAATGTTCGCCTACATGTATGTGGAACTGGCAAAAATGCAGATTGATGTGGTCGGCGAATCGCAACTCGTCGGCTTCCCATCGCAGTTTCCCAGCGTGAGCATGATGGACTGGCAGAACAATCAACCCAACGCCCGTTTCTGGGTCCTCAAACTGCTCAAGGACAATTTCCATCCAGGCGACCAGCTCGTGGAAACCGACCTGCTCATTCCCAACGCCGTTGATCTGGAGGCGCAGGCTTTCGTCACCCCCTCCGGTCACAAGCTACTGCTGATAAACAAGCGAAACAGGGCCATCAACCTCCCCATACCAGATGCGGCAAACGCCACCGCCACCACGGTCGATCCAGAATCTGGAGAAGGACCCGCCCGCAGCGTTAGTCCAATCGACGGCAGCATCACCCTGCAACCCTTCGCCGTAACCGTTGTGACCTGGTGAGATGAGGCACCAGCCTCACCCCACCCGAATCGGCTCACGCACCACCACCAGATACGAAGCCGCCCCCAGCACGGAAACCATCGCGCAGATTACCAGCGCCAGATGAAACGAGTGCGTCCGGTCCAGCAGCCAACCTGTCACCACCGGCGCAAACGAAGCGCACACAAAGCTACCAAAGTTCTGAATCGCCGCCACCGAACCCACCACCCCCGCCGGAGCCAGCGCCTGCACCAGGCACCACCCCGCGTTCCCCGCCAGGTACGTGAAAAACAGCGCCATACCCATCCCCAGCGCCGCCCCCGTCGCCCCTGTAAGATGCTGCACCAGCAGCGTACACAGCCCCGAACACGTCAGCCCCATCACCAGCAGCGTGCGGTAGCTCCGCACCGGATCCACCCCCCGCCGCACCAGCCAATCCGCAATCACCCCGCTCGCCATCATCCCCACCGCCCCGCAGCTAAAGGGAATCACCGCAAACATCCCCGTCGCCGCCAGGGTCAGATGATGCTCCGCCTGCAGGTAATTCGGCATCCACGACATGTACAGCCACACCGTGTAGTTGATCCCGCCAAAGCCCAGCATCATCCCCCACATCGTCCGCTGCCGGAACAGTCCCAGCCACTGCCTCAGCGAAACACCCGGCCCCTTTCGGCTCTCACTCGACCCTTCCCGGTCCGACCCCGCCAGGTACGCCCGCTCCACCTCGCTCACCACCGCAACCTTGCGATCCCGGTAGCACCCAAACCACACCAGTGCCAGCACCACCCCCGGCACCCCAATCGCCATGAACATGCCCCGCCACCCAAACGCCAGCATGATCCCCGTCAAAATCGGCGGCGCCACCGCCTGCCCCAGGGTCGTCGAAGCGTTGATCACCGCCATCGGCGTCGCCCGCTCCCGCACATCAAACCAGTCGTGCACCACCTTCACCGACGAAATCACAAACGGTGCCTCGCCCACCGCCAGCCCCACCCGCGCCGCAAAAAACGAAGCAAATCCCCGCACCGAACCCGTCAGCACCTGCGTCACAGACCACAGCAGCATCCCCGCGCCCATCACCAGGCGCTCACCAAATTTATCCAGCAGAATACCCACCGGCAGTTGCGAAACCGCATACGCCATCGAAAACACTGACAGCAGCACACCCATCCGCGTCGCAGACATCCCCAGCTCGCCGCGAATAGTCGTATTCGCAATCGCCAGCGAACCCCGGTCTACATAGTTGATCACCCCGCTCACCGCCAGAATCGCGACAGCAATCACCTGAATACGCGCAATCCGCCGCGGCTTCTCTCTCTTCTGCGGCCCCTGCATCAACGGCTCATCCAGCGTCTGGCTCAATGCCCCAGCACCAGCGGCAAGCCCGCAATCTTCAGCTTTACCCGATAAACGCTCGTGCTCGCCGTAATGTACAGCGTCTTGCGATCCGCCCCCGCCCAGGTCAGGTTGGCCACCTTTTCCCCGATCAGAATCGTCCCCAGCGGCTTGCCCTCCGCCGTAAAGATCCAAACCCCTCCCGGCCCCGCGCCATACACATTGCCCTCAACATCCACCTTCACACCATCCGGATTCCCCGGCCGCGGGTCAGCCGAAGCGTCATAGAACAACTTCCCATCCGTCAGGCTTCCATCCGCCTGTACCCGGTACTTCATCCAGAATTTCTTCGGCTCTGAATTCGAGACATACATCGTCTTCTCGTCCGGAGAAAACGCCAACCCATTCGGCCGCGGCAGGTCCCCCACCAGCAATTGCAGCTCCGCCCGCGCCGGCTCCGCGCCAGCCTTCTGCCGCAGCGCATGCGCCGCCCGGTACACCCCATTCACCGCCAGCTCCTTTTCCGGGTCATTGTCCTTCTGCGTGCGAAACCCATACGGCGGATCAGTGAAATACAGTGACCCATCCGACCGGTAAACCAGGTCATTCGGACTGTTCAACTTCTTGCCCTTGTATGAGTCCGCCAGCACCGTAATCGGCCCACCCGACGCCATTCCCTCAAACCGGTACACATTTCGCTGCGCATGCCCCGCCACCGTCAACCGCCCCCGCGCATCAAGCGTCATTCCATTCGAACCAGGCTCCGGCCCGCCATATGCCGCAGCCCCCTTGTACCCGCTCGGCTGCAGGAACGTCGCCGCGCCCTTCCCCGGCGTCCACTTCAAAATGCGGTTCGCCGGAATATCGGCAAAAAACAACCCGCCATCCGCCCACACCGGCCCCTCAGTCCACGTGTATCCCGTCGCAATGCACTCCAGCACCCCACCCGCCGGCACAATCCGGTCCAGCGCAGCGTCAAGCCTGTCCACGCGCAATGCTGCCGAAGCCTGCGCGCAATCCGAAGCTGCCTTCAAAGCCTTCGCCTTCGTAGCCAACCCCATCCCACCAACCACCGCCATACCCACCACCAACACCCTCAGCACCCACGTCCAACGCATAGCAACCCTCCAGAAACACACGCCCAAGTACCCGCCAAAGCCCGCGGCTCAGAATTCACTCAGACTCAAGCCCACAACGAATAAACGCTCAGCCCGGCTCTGTCAACGCGGCCGCGCTCAGTCACGCAAATCGCCCGCCGCCATCGCCCGCAGAAATCCAATCCCCTCAAACGCCACTGTCTCCGGAGTCGCCGCAAGATCCCGCCAGATCGCTGCTGCCGCCGCAATCTCCGGCACATTCGCGCCAAAGCTCTCTATCGTCAGCCAGCCGTCGTACCCAGTCTCGCGAATCGCCGCAAACACCGGCCCCCACTCCACATGCCCGCTTCCCGGCGTCCCGCGGTCGTTCTCGCACGTATGCACATGCTTCAAATGCCGCGCCACCGTTCGCAATCCATCCGCAATGTTCTTCTCTTCAATATTGGCGTGAAACGTATCAAACAACACTCCCACACTCGCGTGCCCCACCTCATCGCAAAACCGTGCCGCATCCTCTGCCGTGTTCAAAAAGAACGTCTCAAACCGGTTCAGCGGCTCGACCGCAGCCTCCACACCATGCTGCGCCAGCCACGGCCCCAGTTGTTGCCACCCCTCCACCGCCCATTTCCACTCATCCGCCGTCCTGCGCCGCCCCGGCAGATACCCCACGGGAGCATACATCGGCCCCGCAATCACCTTCGCCCCCGCCTCCGCCGTCACCGCAATATTCTCGCGAAGCTGCTCCACAGCCCGCGCCCGCCCCGCCGCATCCCCGGCAATCATGCTCAGCCCATCCGGCATCACCGAACAAATCGTGCACTCCATGCCCGTATCCGCCAGCCCCTGACGCAGCGCCTTCACCGCAAAATCCCGCCCCGCATACATCAGCACCTCTACCCCGTCAAAGCCCGCCGCTCGCAGTCGTGGAAAAAGCGGCAGATGCGAAGCATCAAAGTTCGCCGTCCAGATCAGCAGGTTCACTCCAAATTTCACGCGCACTCCCTCAAGGCAAGAATTCCGATGCCGTAGCAACCCCGCCTCAGCACCGCCGCAATTCTATCCGCAAAGGCTCCCACCCCATCAACCAGCAGACGAGGCCCTCAACTTGACCCAAATTGTCGAAAGAAATAGTCCGCTAGCAATCGGCCCCGACCTCTCTGTACTTTCTGCCGTGCTTACAGGACAAAGGAGAGACAATACTCTCCTTCAGTTGTGACCACCAAGTTCAGGCGGAACGTAACCGAAGAGCCTGAGCCGCTCACTTTCACGGTCGAGGGATCGTCCTCTCCCTCGAAGCAAATCCTTGAGCGATAGCTCGCCACATGCTTGCCCTGTCGTTCGATCCACGACTGGTATTGTTTCTAAGCCTTCAGTAGCCATGATCTCTGCGGCGCCGCGCGTTGTTGAATCAGCGTAAACGAAAGTTCTTGAGATCGCTGCCAAGGAAGCTCCTGCCGTAATCGACGACATAACCTCTCGTACGAGGACAAGTTCAAGTGGATCGACGCCATATTCGCGAGTCAGATGGTAACCTCGCCGGCTAAGCTTTTCTGTCAGAATTGAACGGGGCATCAACAGAGCTGTCACAAGGTACGACGCAATGCAGGCCACCGCAAGAGGCAGCAGGGCAGGCAGGCAGTGAGTAATCTCCAGGCTGAACAGAATCGCAGTAAGCGGCACTCCAAGCGACCCTGCAAGCATTGACCCCATACCGATCAAAGCCCAGAATGCCTGCATCTCAGCCGGTACATGAGCCAGATGCCCCGCAATTGCACCCACGGCTCCACCAATCATCAGCAGCGGCGCAAGCACGCCCCCAGAGGTTCCTGATCCCAGCGAAAATGCCCACATCAGCGATTTTGCGACCAGAATTCCGACAATGAGCCCGATAGGTGCGCTCCCTCTGAGCAACTCTGCGATATTGTCGTACCCCACTCCGAGGCCGCGCGGAAAGAAGTAGCCTCCTACTCCAATGCCGACACCGCCAATTGCAGGCCACCACATCCAGTGGAGATGAAGATGCTCAAAGAGATCTTCAAACGCATACATCATGCGGCTCACTCCCGCAGAGACAAGGCCCAGGAAAGCTCCCAGGAAGAGCGACCCAAGGACAAACGAAACATTTGCAGCGTCCGCGATGAGCGGCATTTGAAACAGTGGCCCCGCACCCAGCCAATACACACGCAAAAGCGCCGCCGTAGCACTGGCAATTGCTACCGGTACCAGGCTCCGGGGACGCCATTCGAAGAGCAAAAGTTCCACCGCCAGCAGAATCGCAGCCATCGGCGTATCAAAAGTCGCTGACATACCCGCTGCCGCTCCCGCAACCAATAGCGTGGTCCTTTCCGCATCCGTTACATGCATCCATTGGCCAATCAGCGAACCAACGGCTCCCCCCGTCATGATGATCGGTCCTTCCGCGCCAAACGGGCCACCCGAACCAATGGCAATCGCGGCCGAGACGGGTTTCAGAATTGCGATCTTCGGATCGACCTTGGCTCTGTGGATGAGGATCGCTTCAATCGCCTCTGGGATTCCGTGGCCTCGTATCTTGTCAGAACCAAACCGGGCCATCAAGCCGACGATCAAACCGCCAATCACAGGAACCACAACCATCCAGTGCCCCAGAGGGCTCTCCGCAGGAGAGACAGAACTTAGGCTCAGGCGATGGTAGTAAAAGATGTTGGTTGAGACTGCAATACAGCGCAGAAGCAGCAAGGCCAGGATTGTCGCCAGGATGCCAATGCCAATCGAAACGCTGGAAAGTAACCAGACCCGACTATCAACCGTAAAATCCCTGAGAATGGAGGGCTCTGACTGCAAAATCGCCTTCTTTCATCCGCGCGGTGTAACATCCCGCTGCCGTTATGGTTTTGAATTGCGTATCTGCGTGAGTGCCAAAATCAGGCTCGGGGCCAACTCGCGCAACTGTTGTGAGTGGACGTCAGAGAGCTGATGGAGTGCGCGCTGACCTTGCGCCGTCAGCTCCAGCACTACGCATCGGCGATCGTCAGGATCATGAGTTCTGCGCACCAGGTCCGCTGCTTCACACCGTTTACTCAGCTCAACAACGGTATGGTGCCGAAGAACCATAACCTCGGCTATATAACCGATCGTCACCTGAGTGCCATTCGGAGCGCCGGCAATCTGCAATAGAAGCTGGTGCTGCTGTGGTTGCAGACCCGTCGCAGCCGCGGCTTGCTCGCTGAACTGCAGGAAACGCCGAATCTCACGGCGGAATTTAGCCAGATGTTGAATGTCATCGCGTTCAGTAGTCATGGATAAAGGTTTCGCTATAGATATATCGTAACACGATATTATTTCGTAGGGAATGGAAGACCGCAGTCTTGAGCTGCCTTACTGCCCTGCAGACAGCCGTTGCTCTGCCAAAGGGGTGCCCGGTGAATGTAGATTTGCTGGCTTTTGCGTATTCCAGCCGGGTGCTCCAGGTCCCGCCTCTGGGACCTGGGTTTCTCAAATCCCCACAACACCGAACCGTCCCACTGGAGCAAGCATCACCCTTCAGGCTACAAGAGCAAAACTACACTTAGGCTCCGGCGCACTGACTCAAGACGCGCAACCCACCCGTTCCGCCCACCAAACTACCGCTCGCGAGCATTGTGACTCATTTTCTTACAAAGGTTTCGTAACTCCCCAAGACATCCGCATGTAGACTGTTATCGACTTCCCTCGCCACTCCAAACGCTCACCGCACAGTTTCAGGATAATCAGCCCGTGTCTAGACTTACTCTTGTCCTCGCCGCATTCCTGTCCATTTCCTCCTTCGCCGCCACCCCACCCGCCCATCTCGATCAAAACTACGGCAAACTCCCCCAAAGTTTCGGAGCCAATCAGGGCCAGACCGACCCCCAGGTTAAATTCACCTCTCGCGGCCAGGGCTACTCTCTATTCCTCACCAACTCCGCCGCAGTCCTCTCCCTCTCCAAGACTCCATTCAAATCTGGTTGTCATCCTGAGCAGAGCGAAGGACCTGCTTCTAACCCTCACCACCCATTTCAACCATGCTCTGCCCAACAATCACCAGACACTCTGCGCATGTCTCTCGCCCACTCCAACCCCGACGCCCTCGTCGAGGGTACCGACCCCCTCCCCGGTAAGTCCAACTACTTCCTCGGCAACGACCCTGCAAAATGGCACACCGACATCCCCACGTACGCCAAGGTCCGCTATAGCCAGGTCTACAAAGGCATCGACCTCGTCTACTACGGCAACCAGCGCCAACTTGAATATGACTTCGTCGTCGCCCCCCAAGCCAACCCCAACCAGATCGCCCTGAAATTTGACGGCGCAACCAAACTCCACCTAACCCGCTCAGGCGACCTCGAAGTGATCGCAAAAAGCGGCCAAATCGCCTTCCACAAACCAGAAATCTACCAAACCAAAGACGGCCACCACGTCCCAATCTCCGGTAGGTTCACCCTCGCCGCCAATAATTCCATCGCCTTCCAAATCGGCACCTACGACCACACCCAACCCCTCACCATTGACCCCGTCCTTGGTTATTCAACTTACCTCGGCGGCTCCACGAACGACGAGGCCAATGCAATTGCCGTTGACGCCAGCGGACACGCCTATATAACCGGGCAAACACAATCGATAGATTTCCCAGTGACAAGCGGGGCGTATAAGACGACAAATCAAAATCTCGGATCCGGTCTTGCCTTTATAACAAAACTCAATCCCACGGGCACGGCTCTCATATACTCCACCTACTTGGGTTCCGATGGTGGCGTCGACGGTAAGTCCATCGCCATCGACATCTCCGGAAATGCCTATATTACAGGCCCTACAACGTCATTACAATTCCCAGTCACAAGTAACGCCTTCCAAAGTACAAACAATGCGGGTCTGGGCGAGACAGCTTTTGTGACTAAACTTAACCCCACTGGATCCTCACTAGTCTACTCCACATATTTAGGTGGAAATTATTACGACTATAGCAATGCTATAGCCATTGATTCATTGGGGAACGCATACATCATCGGGGCCACAGAGTCACCGAAATTTCCAGTAACAATCGGCGCAATCCAGTCCAAGAATGTTGATGGTTTGGGGGGTACTGCCTTCCTAACCAAACTAAACCCTGAGGGAACAGGACTCGTTTACTCAACTCTGCTCGGAGGAATTAAAGCAAGCGAAGGACGATCCATCGCAGTCGACAACTCGGGCAATGCTTACGTCACCGGACATGGGGCCTTCCCCTTGGCCAGCGGTGTATCCAACACCAAAGGCGGCGGGGTCGGAGTCGCAGAGATCAACCCCACAGGAACCGGATTAGTTTTTTCAACATTCTTCGGCGGAACTACTTTCGACCAAGGTAACTCAATTGCCATAGACAGCTCTGGAAGCGCATATATTACGGGCTACACACTTTCTTCAGATTTCCCCGTCACCCAAGGTGCATTTATGACTACCAATAAGGTAGGCGGGGATGGTGTTGCCTTTGTAGCCAAGCTAAATCCGGCGGGGACAGACCTCGTCTACTCCACGTATCTCGGTGGATCGCTTGGAACAGGTGACCGAGCCAACTCAATCGTTATAGACACTTCCGGGAATGCCTTTATCACGGGCATTACGAAGTCACTGGATTTCCCCGTAACGAGCAACGCATTCCAAATGGTAAATAATGAGAACGCTCATTACGGAACAGCATTTCTCACCGAACTCAATCCGACGGGCTCCGCGCTAATCTACTCCACGTTTTTAGGCGGCTCTGATTACGAAGTCGGCAACGCAATCGAGCTTGATAGCTTTGGGAATATATACCTCGCTGGCTCTACAGCATCCTCAGACTTCCCAATAACATCTGGTGTACTTCAACCTACAAACAAGAATGTAGGCGGAACGAATACGGCCTTCATTACGAAATTCGATCCAAACTCCGCTTCAACCACCACAACGATCACCTCAAGCGCCAACCCCGCGACAACTGGCTCTAGCATCATCTTCTCCGCGACTGTCAAGGCCGCCTCAGTTACGCCATCCGGAACTGTCACGTTCATCGTCGACGGTCAAACTGTCAGCACGACTACACTCTCGAATTCCGGCATCGCTGACTACGTCACTTCTGCATTGGCAGCAGGGAGCCACACAGTAACCGCCTCGTACCAGGGAGACGTATCGCTAGCACCGTCGGAGAGCGCGCCGCTTTTAGAGACAATTCTCCGACCCCAAGTTGCAGCGCCGACCTTCTCGCCCGCTGTTGGCAACTACTCATTGCCCCAGAGAGTTACCCTGACAGACAGCACCAAAGGGGCAGTAATCTACTACACAACCGATTTAACACTACCCGTCACAACAGTCACCCAATATACCGGAGCCATTCCAGTAAATTCCACCACCACCATCAAAGCATTCGCCATCGCACCCGGCTACACGAACAGTATCTTCGTATCCGGCACCTACAGCATCGTTGTCATTCGTACTGCTGCGCCCACATTTACGCCGGCCCCGGGCATCTATCACGTAGCGCCGACTGTTAGCATCTCGGATGCGACCCCCAAGGCGACCATCTACTACACGACCGACGGCACGACCCCAACTACAAGTTCCCCGAGGTACTTGGGAGCAACTCGCATCACAAAGTCAGTTACCTTCAAAGCGATTGCTATCGCCAATGGTTTCAGTACCAGCAGTGTGACCTCGGCCACCTACACTGTTCACTTCCCGCCGGTTGTAACGACCCAATCAGCAACCGCAATTCAGACCACACAAGCCAACTTGAACAGCTCGATCAACGGCAAAAATCAGACTAGCAAGGCCTGGTTCGTCTATGGCACCAGCCAGACAGCCCTTACCAAGCAAACAGCCATTACTCAACTGCCCGCCAGCCTCACCAACCAGATTTTTGCGGTCCCGCTGACCGGACTCAAATCCCAGACCACCTACTACTACCAGGCAGTAGCACAGACCCAAGGCGGCACAGTGTCAGGCTCAGTCCTCAGTTTCAAAACGAAATAGTCGGAGACTCGCGGTCCCAGGTCCCGCCCTTGGGACCTGGGATCCCATCTCCACCGTGGAACAAAGCCCGTGAAATATAGCATTTTGGCTATGGGCAAAATCCACCTGTTGCGAATGCACAAAGCCCCTAAATTCCCCGCAAACCCATCTCCGTCAATCCAAAGCAGTTCCAACAAATTCCCTTGACAAATCCCGCCCCGCAATCAAACCCAAAAGTGTTCCACGTGCAACAATCCGCTACCGCCCCCGTGCTACCAGGTACAAAAGCCCAAAAATCAAAATCGGCAGCAGCGCCAAAACCCCATACAAAACCAGCCGCCGCCGCCCCGGCCCCTCCTCGGATTCCTCGCTATCCCCCAAACCGCGCTCCATCACACCCACTTCAGCCAGATGCTCCAGATCGTGCGCAAACTCCCGCGCATGCGGATAGCGGTTCTTCGGCTCCCTCTCCAGCGCCCGGTAAATCACCTCTTGCAGTTGCTTTGAAATCGACTTCTCCAGGCTCCGCGGTGCGGGCGGCGCATTCATCAGCCGCTCATTCATCACCGCAAACGGATTTGGCCCGGAAAACGGCACCCGTCCCGTCAGCATCTCGTACAGCATCACGCCGGTTGAATAAATATCGCTCCGCGCGTCCCCGCGCTTGCCCCGCACCTGCTCCGGCGAAATATAGTCCGGCGTCCCCATGCTTGGGGAAAACTTCGCAAACGTAAGCCTTCGCGAACCGGCGTTGGCTGCAATCCCAAAATCAATCAGCCGAATATGGTCCTGCTCATCCACCATGATGTTTTCAGGCTTCAGATCGCGATGCACCACACCGTGTGCGTGCAAATGCTCCAGCGCCTCGCAGATTGCCCCCGTCAATTTCACCGCCAGCGCCACCGGCAGCTTCTTCTCTTCATTCAGAATTGTCCGTAGCAGCCGCCCGTC
Organism: uncultured Acidobacteriota bacterium; assembly: GCA_903832055.1. Classification (GTDB taxonomy): domain Bacteria; phylum Acidobacteriota; class Terriglobia; order Terriglobales; family Acidobacteriaceae; genus Acidicapsa. Next base: position 147,416 of record CAILAC010000008.1, read on the forward strand.
AATCCACTCCATCACCATGTACACACGTGACCGGTCAGGGTTGGGATACACCTTCATCACTCCCGGATGGTCGATCGTGCGGCCAATCTCTTCTTCGCGCTCAAACCGCTCCACCAGCGCCGGGTCGCTCTCGATCTCAGGATGCGGCAGCTTGATGGCCACCCGCTGGCCGGTGTTCAGGTCGCGCGCGCGCAGCACCGTCGCCATACCGCTGGTCGCAGCAATGCTTTCGATCTCAAAGTGATCGAGTTTGTCTCCCGGTTCAATGTGCAAATTTGAAGTCAGCGTCACAGAAGGCGATAAGGGCGTCCGCGGTACAGCCCCATCCTCTCCACACCCTTCACACGAATGACCTGTGCGCTGATGTTGTCGTGACCGCCGGCGTCGTTTGCTGCTTCGACCAGGCGCGCGGCCGCAGTGGCCAGGTCGCTGGTCGAGTGCAGCAGAGCCGCGATCCGCTGCTCTGGCACAAATCCATGCAGGCCGTCTGAACAAAGCAGCAGCAAATCGCCGGGCATGATATTCACCGTAATCGTGTCGGCGGCTACAAACATTTCATTGCCCAGGCTGCGAGTGAGAATGTGGCGATTCTCAGCCACATCGGCCTCGGCCTGGGAGAGGATTCCGAGCCGCATCTGCTCTGCTACCACTGTATGATCTCGCGTGAGTTGCGCCCCGGAACCGTGCCTGTAGAGGTAGCAGCGCGAGTCTCCCACATGCGAAATTACTGCTGAATCGAAACGCAGCGCGCAGGCCACGAGGGTCGTTGCCATGCGGCCGCCGCTAACTGGCGCGCCGATGCCGCCTCGACCCTGGCCGCCGTCGTAGACTGCCATGTTCGCTTCCTGCACCAGCTTCGGCAGCAGCGATACATGCATTACGCCCTTGGGGATTTTTTTGAACCCGTTCACAACGGTGTCGATTGCGAGCTTTGAAGCAACCTCGCCGCGATCCTGCCCACCCAAACCGTCAGCGAGAGCAAACAGCCATCCCTGCGACTGAACTTTGGCCGGCGTCTCTGGCACGACGTGCCCGAGAAAGTCTTCGTTGTGATCCCGAACCCGGCCGGTGTCAGAGATCTCGGCAAACTCGATATTTAACATCTATATTTCTCCAGAATCCGCTTCAATTCTCGACTGGTGACGATTCGGCGCCCGTGCGCTCGTTGGGCCAGGTCTGCATTCCAGGTCCGCATTCAACCAAATTCCAGCATGTTCAACAAGCGGAGGTAGATACAACCCAATATACCGCCTTGAACCCTCCGCTTCCAGCCCAAGCCGCCCCGCCCGAGCCTCGTGCTTAATGGCGATTCACCACGAAGCCGACCACTTTCTGCGATTCGATTTCCGTGACCCATTCAAGAGCAAGATTCAATAGAAAGACCGTTTCCCGCTTGAAGGCCCCGCTTCCGCTCTGTACAGTGAAGAACGCGCCCCAATTTCAAAGCTGTGGCGCATATCCGGGAGACACTCATGCATCGGCGTGACCTATTGAAACTGACGGCACTCGGCAGCACGGCAACCCTGTTTGCCCCCGGAGAACTGCTCTCTGCAGTCCGCACGCCGATTCTTGACGCCCACATCCATCTCTTTGACCCAACGCGGCCCGGCGGTATTCCCTGGCCGACGCCGGCAGACACCGTGCTGTACAGGCCAGCCCTACCCGACCGCTACCGGAAGATGGCCACCCAACGAGGCATCGTCGGCGCTATCGCAGTGGAAGCCAGCCCGCTCGCTACCGACAACCAGTGGCTGCTCGACATTGCGGCCAAAAGTCCGATGATCGTTGGCGTGATCGGAGACCTGGTCCCGACCGCCGCCGATTACCGCACGGACCTTGACCGTCTCCACGCCAATCCGCTGTTCCTCGGTTTTCGCTACGGCAATCTGTGGGACCGCGACCTCGCAACAGACCTCGACAAACCGGGCTTCTTCGACGGTCTCCGCGCACTGGCACAGGCTGGCCTGGTCTTTGAGAGCGCCAATCCAAATCCTGCGCTTATCCGGGCGCTGCTGCGCGTCGCCGAGAAGGTTCCGGATCTGCGCATGGTCATCGACCACCTGCCCCATGCAGTACTTCCCACCGAAGCCAGCGCCTTGGATGCTTACGAATCGAACCTGCAGGCACTTGCCCAACATCCCGGCGTCTTCATCAAACTCTCCGAAATCCCGGTGGTCGCCAACGGAAAGATCATCACCGACCCTGCTTTTTACAAGTCCAAACTCGACCATCTCTGGGGCCTTTTTGGCGAAGATCGGGTGCTCTTTGGCAGCGACTGGCCGAACAGCGACACCACGGCATCTTTTGACCAGACTCTGCGCATTGTGAACAACTTCATTGCGACAAAATCTCCGAAGGCGCGAGAAAAGTACTTCTACATGAATTCGGTCGCCGCGTACCGGTGGCACAGTAGACTGCCCAATCAACCCACATACTTGAGAGAATGATTCATACTTCAAATAGAAAAGTGTTTGCCTTTCGAATTTTCCGCCTGCTATTATCCGCTTCGCTGACCTAAACGCCACTTCTCTTGCTCCAAACGGGCGGCCAGCTGTCCACACTTTGAAACCGGGAGACCCACACTTATGTCGTTCATGCCCAGGAAATCTTCTGCCACCGGTCACCACTGGTCTGCCAAGCTCGTCTGCGCGTCACTGGCCTTGATGATGAATGTTCAGTTTGTTCAGGCCCAGGCTCCGGCCCAAACTCAGGCCGACGCGCTCAAGGCTGGCTTTGGGAACCCCCCAGCGTCTGCCCGTCCGCGCGTCTGGTGGCATTGGATGAACGGCAACATCACCAAAGAGGGCATCAAGCTCGACCTGGAATGGATGCACCGTGTCGGCATCGCAGGCTTTCAGAACTTTGACGCCGCGCTTGCCACACCTCAGGTGGTTGACAAGCGTCTTGCCTATATGACCCCGGAGTGGAAGGACGCATTCAGATACGCTACGACGCTTGCCGACCAGTTGGGCATGGAAGAGGCGATTGCCGGTTCGCCGGGCTGGAGCGAAACCGGCGGTCCGTGGGTGCCGGCATCGCAGGGCATGAAGAAATACGTCTGGAGCGAAACAGTTGTCGAGGGCGGCAAGCCCTTTACCGGCACCCTTGCCCACCCGCCCAGCGTCACCGGAGCTTTCCAGAACCTGGGAGTCCACGACCTGCTTGAAGCCCCTGAAGGTTCGGCTCCCATTCCGCAGTTTTACGCCGACTCGGTGGTGGTCGCCTATAAAAAGGCGGCAACTGACGTCTCCATCGAATCTCTGCACCCCAAGATGACGGCCAGCGGCGGCTCACCTGACGCTGCCATGCTGTCGGACGGCGACCTGCAGAAAGCCACGAAAGTCCCCATCCCCAAATCGGCCAGTGAAAACGCATGGATTCAGTGGGAGTTTCCTGAACCGCAGGCGATCCGCGCGGTCACGATGGTCACTCCTGATCTGGGCATGATTGCTTCGTTCATGGGACTCAATCCGGAGAAATCGCTTGAGGCAAGCGACGACGGTATCAGCTTCCGCGAAGTGGCTTCGCTGGGCGGCAAGACGGGCGCGGGCGTCGCAAGCAGCGCACCGCAGCATACCCTTTCCTTTCCCGCAGTGACGGCAAAGTACTTCCGCGTGGTCTTCAAGCGAACGCCGCCGCCGCCGATCCCGGCGTGGGCTGAGGGCCTCGACTTCTCCTCGATGGGCATGAAGATGCCGCCGCCGCCAACGGACTATGAAGTTGCCGAGTTGGTTCTTCATCCCGGCGCGCGGGTCAACCATTTTGAAGACAAGGCAGCCTTCGTACCCGTCGCCGATCTTTATGGCTTCTCGACGCCGCCGGCGGATGCTGCTGCGGCCGTCGACAAATCCTCGGTGATCGACCTTACCAGCAAGATGCATCCCGATGGCACGCTGGACTGGACTCCTCCTGCGGGCGACTGGGTTGTGCTGCGCATTGGCTATTCTCTGCTGGGCATTACCAACCACCCGGCCACCAAGGAGGCTACCGGCCTTGAAGTGGACAAGCTCAACGGCAGCTACGTCAAGAAGTATATGGACGGCTATCTCGACAGCTACAAACAGACCGTCGGCGCGGACTGGATGGGCAAGCGCGGCATTCGGTATGTGATCACGGATAGCTGGGAAGCCGGGTCGCAGAACTGGACCGACGACATGATTGCCCAGTTCAAAAAGCATCGCGGCTACGACCCTACGCCCTTTTTGCCAGTGCTGACGGGGCAAGTGGTTGAATCTGCGGCAGCGAGCGACGAGTTCCTCTGGGACTTCCGCAAGACGATCGGAGACCTGATTGCCGACGAACACTATGGCCAGGTGCAGGCGTCTCTCAAGGCCCGCGGCATCGGCCACTATGGCGAATCGCACGAGAGTGGCCGCGCGTTTGTGGCGGACGGCATGGAAGTGAAGAAGCTGGACGACATACCGATGTCTGCCATGTGGACCCAGACGCCGGCCCTCAACAACGAGCAGTTCGGCTACAACGCGGACGACCGTGAATCCGCCTCAGTTGCTCACATTTACGGACAAAATATCGCCGCCGCAGAATCGATGACGGCTGCGGCCGCTCCGTGGGCGTGGTCGCCAGCGACCCTCAAGCCCACCGCCGATCAGGAATTTTTGAACGGCATTAACCGCTTTGTCATTCACGAGTCGGCGCATCAGCCGCTGGTGAACAAGGCTCCCGGCCTGACGCTTGGACCCTTTGGCCAGTGGTTTAACCGCAACGAAACCTGGGCGGAGCAGGCCGGACCCTGGATCGACTATCTCGCGCGCACCAGCTACCTGCTGCAACAGGGGCACTTTGGCGCGGACCTTGTCTACTTCTACGGCGAAGACTCGAACCTGACGGCGATCTTTGACCAGAAGGCTCCGAACATTCCGGCCGGGTTTGGCTTTGACTACATCAATGCCGATGGCCTCATCCATCAACTCTCAGTGAAAGACGGTCGCGTCACGACCCCGAGTGGCATGAGCTATCGGGTACTCGGTCTGGACCCCTACAGCCAACACATGTCCCTGCCTGTATTGAAGGCGCTGCACAAGTTGGTTACCGAGGGCGCGACAGTTGCCGGACCGAAGCCGATGGATGACCCGAGCCTCGCGGATGACCATGCGGAATTCACCAAACTGAATGAGCAACTCTTTGGCGATGGCACCGGCACGCACACTGTGGGCAAGGGCACGGTCTACGCCGGCAAGCCACTGGGCGAGGTATTTGAAGCGTTGAAGGTCGCGCCCGACTTTGACTATTCGAAGCCAGACAGCAGCACGCGCCTGCTGTTTGTTCACCGCAAGCTGACCGATGCGGACGTCTATTTTGTGGACAACCGCAGCGAAAAGCCAGCCGCGGTCGATGCAACTTTCCGCGTCAGCGGCCATGCTCCCGAGCTCTGGTATGCCGAAACTGGTAAATCCGAACCCGTCTCATACAAGATTGCTGACGGCAAAACCACCGTTCCCTTGCAGCTCGAACCGTGGGGCACGGTCTTTGTGGTCTTCCGCAAGGCAGCCAAGGCAACTACTCTGACGCTGCCTGTGGTGAAAGAAGCGGCCATTGCGACGCTGGACGAATCGACGGGCGCTCCGTGGAAAGTGAGCTTTGAGGCTGGCCGCGGCGCTCCCGCTTCGATCACTCTCGACAAGCTCATCTCGTGGAGCGACAGCTCCGACGCCGGGGTCAAGTATTTCTCTGGGGCGGGCACTTACTCCAAGACGATCACTGTCCCGGCGGCTTCGCTGGCCAAGGGTGGGCGCATTTGGCTGGACCTGGGTCAGGTGAGCAACCTTGCTGAAGTGACCGTCAATGGCAAGTCCCTCGGCACGGTGTGGCACGCTCCTTACCGGGTGGACGCGACCGGCGCTCTCAAGGCCGGCGAAAACCAGGTGACGATCAAGGTGGTCAATGCGTGGGTGAACCGCCTTATCGGGGACGAGCAGCCGGATGCCAAAGAGAAGTTCACCTTTGCGGACGTGAAGCCATACAACGCCAAGTCCAAGCTGCTGTCATCGGGGCTTCTGGGGCCGGTGCGGCTGTACGCGACTTCAACAAAATAGCTGATACTCAAACGACGGCGAAGGCAGTGGGAGATTATCTCCTGCTGCCTTTTGCTTTGCTCGGGAGCTTTGCAGGGGGCAAGGGTCTGGGGCTATTCAAATACAGGGTAGCTGGGTTTGGAATTTCTTACTTGATCGTGTAGTTGGCCGACACGACGGGGCTGGGAGTGAATCCGGTTTGGAGGGCAATGGCGCGAATCTGCATGGATTTTGCAACTGCGATCGGCGCAGTGTATTTGGGGGAGTTGGCCGTGGGCAGGGTGCCGTTGGTGGTGTAGAAGATGGTTGCTGTCGGGGTTGCGGAGGTGATCTGCACCGTATGGGTGCCTGTATAGGTGCCTGCCGGGGGATTGAAAACGGGGGCCACAGCGGTGAGCGTGTAGGTGGCCGAGCCGGTGGCGCTGACGGTGAAGTTGGGTAACGCTATGGCGACGGCTTTGACCGTTTCAGTTTGGCGGATAGTGACGGGGCCTGAGTAGAGCGCGGACTTGCCGGGGATGGGGGTGGTGCCGTTGAACGTGTAGTAGATGGCGGCATTGGGGGTTTTATCACTGATGGTAACGACGAACTGCTGGAAGTGATTGCCCGAGGGGTAGGAGAAGGTCGGTGTGGCGGCTGGCTTTTGAATCAGATAGCTCGCCGTTACCACGGGGCTGGGGTAGTCACCGCTGGCCACGGCGAAAGCGGAAATGGAGCCGGTATTTGCTACTGGAATGGGGCCGACATACCGTTTGGAGGCGGTGGTGGGCACAGTGCCGTTGGTGGTGTAGTAGATAGTCGCATAGGGCGTAACGTCTGTCAGGACAAGGGTCTGCGCCGAAGGGTAGGTTCCGCTGGCGAGCGAGAAAACGGGCCGGGCTACGGTGGGAGCTATTTCAGTGCCAGAGAGACTGATGCTCTGCGATGGCACAGCCAGAGAGTTGCTCGCAAGGGTGATGGATTCATTGAGAGGCAGGGAGAGAGCGCCGCTGTGCAGGCGGTCTGCAAGCCGGAAGGCGGCGGTCAGGGTGCATGAGGCTGCTGGTGGAAGCGGGACGCCAACACTGCATTCAGTGGCTACGCCGGGGGTTTCTGGGAAGTCGGTTGGGAAATGGATAGAGGAGAAATTGAGAGGCTGGTTGCCCTGGTTGTAAACGGAGACTGTCTGCGAAGGGGTCGCCGCACCGAAGAGAACCGGGCCAAAGCTGAGCGGAGAGGCCGGGTTTGCGGACTGCGAGTACAACTGACCCCAGGTGCCGGTGCAGGTGTTGGGGGTGAGTCCGGTATCGACGAGGTAGAGATTTCCGGTTGCGGAATCGTTGAAGATGACCTCCTCAGAGGATCCGGTGAGAACCATGCTTTCGAGCCATGTATTGCCGGATTGCGGCGTCTCTTTCCACAGGCCTTGTCCACCGGCGGAGGCAATGGAGGAAGAGGAACAGCCATCGCCGAGATTCATCCAGTACGTCTTGCCGGCAACGAAGAGGGTTCCACTGGGATCAAAAGTGACGCTGACGGGGTTGGCGATGCTGCTGGAGACGATGGACTGGGAGTATCCATCGGCTGTGGGGGTTTCTTCGACGACGGGAAGGTAATTGGGACTGGCGACCGCGATGTTGCCACTGCCGTCGAGCGCGAGTCCGTTGGGGGATTGCCAGCCTGTGCCGATGGCAGATTGACGGTATGTGCCGTCGGGCTGCAGGGTCATTTTGTATACGGCATTGGCCGCCGAATCGGTGAGATAGAGGTTCCCGGCACCATCGGCCGCAACGCCAAAGAGAGAGCTGAATCCACTGGCGGCAATGGTTTGACTGTAGCTTCCATCGGATTGGGGCGAGAGCTTGCAGAGGGCAGAGCTGCACGCCACGAAGAGATTTCCTCCGCCATCAATGGCGATGCCCGGTCCGCCAGAAGTCGTGAGTCTGGTCATTTGATAGGTGCCACCGGCCGGGATCCATTTGGTAACGCCCGAGCCATCAGAGACGAATAGATTGCCGCCGGCGTCAACCGCAACGCCACCCGGAATGCGACTTTCAAACGGTGTTTCAGGGAAGATGGCGACGGAGCCGAGGTTGTTGAAGGGGTTGGAAGCAAAGGCCAGTTGGGGGCCATCGAGCTTGCCTTGCAGATAGACGGTACCGACTACGGAAGTGGAACTGGTCGAATCCATGATGGTAAGCGCGCCGGAGTGGGTTCCGGCGTGGGTTGGGTTGAAGGCCACCATCACGGTGCAGGTAGCACCCTGCGCATAGACCGCGCCTACGCTGCAGGTGCCTCCGTCGGCCAGGGTGAAGTCTCGATCTGCTATGCCAAGAGTGAGTACCGAGATGCCGGTAAGGGTGGCAACACTGGGAATGGTCACCGTAACCGGTGCAGTTGAACCGGCGATGAGCGAGGGAGCCGAGCCGAAGACCTGGGCCAGAGTGAGCGTCGTGTCAACACTATTCAGAGAGACTGCGGAGACGTAGTTCGAGTCGCCGGAGTAGCTTGCGGTGACCGTCTGTATGCCGGCAGCTGGGAAGCTGATGGGAAGAGTAGCTGTGCCGGAAACAAGCGGGGCCACACCGAGATTCGTGGTTGCGCTCCAGAATGTGACGAGACCAGTGGGGCTGGGATTATTGGGGACTCCAGCGACCGTGGCGATGAACGGGATGGGCGTACCAACATAGCCGGAACTGACCGGGGAAGCCAGCGTAAGGGTCGGAGTACTCAATCCCACGATCTGAGCAACGGTATTTGAGTTCGCGGCGGTGTAAACGGAATCCCCGGTATAGGTCGCGGAAAGAATGTCGGTTCCTTTGGGCAGGGCGCTGGTGGTGAAGGTGGCGACTCCACTGGCAAGGGGGAGAGTGGCGAGCGCGGTTGCGCCGGACGAGAAGGTGACGGAGCCTGTGGGCATTGGGCCGGCAGTTGAGGCCGCCACTGCGGCGGTAATCTTGACCGAAGCCCCTACCTTGCTTGGGTTGGGCGAGGCATTGATATAGAGGGAATTGGCTGGCCTGGTTTCTGTCCCAAACAGCGCAATGCTTTGCGTGGCAGCCGCAGAGTTGAGGTTGTTGGTGACGAAGGAAACGCTGCCTCCCACCGAGTAAGGATTGGCGTCGTTTGCGGGTAATGACCGGGGCTGGAAGTTGATGGTGAGGAGACAGTTCGCGCCAGGTGAGAGAGATGTGGAAGAGGTACAGGCCCCCAGGAGCTGCGTGGATGGCGGAAAATCGTTGGAATAGCGCACCGAGGAGAAGTTCAGTGGAGCGGTGCCGTTATTGGTAACGACAAGAGTGCGCGGGCTGTCGCTGCTGATGACTCCTGGGGCGGTGGCGGCAAAGTTCACGGATGAAGGTGTGGAATATCTTTCCTCAGTGAGCTTTTGGTAAAGGAGATTGTGATACGGATTCGGGTAATTGTCGACAATGTAGACATTCCCTGCCGGATCGAGCGCGACCTGGGTTGGATAGGACAAAGTCTTGCTGGGTACGATGGTCTGGAAATAGCTTCCATTCCACGGTTTTTCCTTCACCACCCTGTTATTGCCTGTATCGGCGATGAAGATGTTTCCGGTCGCATCGACAGCGATGCCGGCAGGAAACAACAACCCGCTGACGATCCATGTTGGGGTATAACTGCCCTGAGCCGGCGACAATTCCAGGACCTGGTTGTTGAGTGTCACATAGACGTTGCCGCCAGAGTCCACTGTGAGCCAGGAGGAGCAGCTATCAAGTCCGCTGCCGTTTTGAGCATTGCAGTTCACCGTGCCGCTGAACAGAACGGAGGCCGTGTAGCCGCCCGGTCCCGGTGCTTCCATCACGATCTCGATTCCGTGCGGGCCCGTATAGGTCACGAGATAGAGATTTCCGCTCCCATCAATGGCGACATCGCTCACCGATTGTTGACTTAAACCTGCGGAAATTGCGGTTTCAACATAGCCGGCAGCGGACTTCGTCTCCTTGTAAAGGACGCCTCCAGCCTGCACATAAAAATTTCCAGCTCCGTCGATGGCCAGAGGACCGCTTCTGCCATTGAGCGAAATAGTGCTCTCGATAAATCCCGAACCGGAAGGAGTCTCTTTGGTGATTGTGGTGCCATTTGCCTGTGCAATGTATATGTTGGCATTTTGATCGATCAGGATAAAAGGCAGGAATAGAAAGTTGTTTGCGATCGTTCTGTCGGACCCGCCGCTGAAAGTTGTCTGCGGACCGGAACCGATTCCCGCGAGATAGGCCGTGGCCAGCACATTGCCTGAGTTATCCACGAGAACTACCGCGCCGGAGCGGGCGCCGGGAGACCTGGGAGTAAACTCTGCCTCGACGGTGCAAGTGCTGCCGGCGGCGTAGGAGTTACCGACTGTGCACGAACCGCCGCTGGCGAGAGTGTAGTCGAGATCAGGAGCGCCCTGCGTCAGTACCTGGATGCTGCCGAGAGTGGCGGGATTAGGCAGGGTAAATGTGGCGGTAGCGGTGGCGGTGACGCCGAGGCCGACAGAGCCAAAGCTGACCTGGGCAGAGAGAGGAAGCGTGAGGCTAGAGACAAATAGGAATGAACATGAGATCCGAAGAAGGTGCTTCATTTTAATCTCCCAACTAAAAGGGGCGATGAAGAAGTTTAATTACATTGCCTGAAGACCTGGGTGGCCCACAACCCCGGATTGTATGCCTGGGGCGGGTTGGGCGCAAGATAACTCCTGGTCAACAAAATCGAAGCCTGAAGCATGCATGATGATGAGAACGGCTCAGTTGTGGCGGTTAAAAAAACGCACTTGGGCTGCAACGACTTGTACGTAATTGATTGTAAGTGGATAAGTTTTGGTGGACCCGGTGGGAATCGAACCCACAACCTGTCGATTAAGAGTCGAATGCTCTGCCAGTTGAGCTACAGGTCCATCTCTGGTGATCGTTGTCCGGTCGCCTGGCGGCCACCTCAACAACAATTCACATCACTAAAAATGGGCAGGGCAAAACACTGTCCACTCGAAGAGTTTACCACATCTGGGATTTCCCTCCAACCCTCAGCACGACACACTCGACCATACCCAGGGTTGGAACATCTTGCAGCATCCGCTCGTACCTTCATTCATTCCTCTCCGCTAGAATGCAGAAGCCCAGAGAATCACCCAGAAAAAATGTCTGGAGAAAAGCCCGTAGTATGACAACCACGCCCGCTTCAGCGCCCGTTGCTCCACTCAGCCGGATTGTCTTCGCCATCGCTGCTGCGATCCTGCTGCTGCATCTGGTCACCAACGGCCGCTACGGCTTTCATCGCGACGAGTTGCAGTTCCTCTCAGACGCGCAGCACCTCGACTGGGGTTTCGTGGCTTACCCGCCACTCACGGCCTTTGTGGAGCACATCAGTCTTGGCCTCTTTGGGCTCTCGCTGGTCGGCTTGCGGCTCTTTTCTGTTCTCTTTCAGGCTGCTGCGATTGTGGTGACCGGCCTGATTGCGCGCGACCTTGGCGGCCGCCAACTGGCCCAGGCGACTGCCGCGCTGGCGGTTGCGCTTTCGCCGCTGCCGCTCTTTCAAGGCACAGAATTTCAGTACTCTTCGTTTGACTACGTTTGGTGGGTGCTGGCCGCGTGGTTTCTCGTCCGGCTGCTGCGCACTGAAAACCCGCGCTGGTGGCTGGCTGTGGGCGCCGCTCTGGGGTTGGGTCTGCTGACCAAGTACTCCATCGTCTTCTACATTGCAGGCATAATTGGCGCGTTGCTGTTGACCAGTGCACGCCGCTACTTTCTCAATCGCTGGTTCTGGATGGGTGTGGCGCTGGCGATGCTCATTTTTCTGCCGAATCTCCTCTGGCTGGTGCGGCACCACTTCATTTCATACGACTTCCTGCAGCACATTCACGCGCGCGATGTGGGGCAGGGCCGGGCTGATGGGTTCCTTCGCGGCCAGTTCCTCATCTGCGCGAACCTGTTTGCCGCTCCGCTGTGGATTGCCGGCCTGATTGCGTCCTTCCGCAGCGCCCGCTATCGCATGTTGGCGTGGATGTACCTGATTCCCCTGGCGCTTTTCTTTGTCGGCAAGGGTCGCGCCTACTACCTGGCCGCCGCCTACCCGATGCTGTTTGCGATGGGTGCGGTGGCCGGCGAACAATGGGTTTCGCGACTCTCCGGGATTTGGAGAAGCGCCGTGGCGGCCATCTTTTTCACTGGAGTGACAGCAGTTGGGCTGTACGCCTGCGCCATCATCGTGCCGCTGGCCCCGAGTGGCGGGCTACGCGACTTTGCGCTGGCCCACAATGGCGACCTCCGCGAAGAGTTCGGGTGGGAAACGCTGGTGCAGACCGTAGCCCAGGTGCGCGACGCGCTGCCTGCCGACCAGCAGGCCCACCTCGGCATCGTGGTTGGAAACTATGGTGAACGCGGCGCGGTCGATCTCTTTGGCCCCGCCCATCACCTACCCCCAGCCATCTCGGGCACGAACTCCGGCTGGCTCAACAGCTATCCGCACCCAGAGCCGACGACGCTGATTATCCTCGGCGTGTCAGATGAAGACCGCGAACAGCAGTTCACCGGCTGCCGCTTGGCTGCGCAGATTCCCTATCCCAGCGATCAAAATAACGAAGAAGCGAAGTTCAACTCGCGCATTTTTGTATGCGGACCACCGCGGTTGCCCTGGCCTCAACTGTGGAAGATAGCTCTGAGCTTTGGATAAAGCGGGACAGGAGGAGCTGGTTTAGAACGTAAACGCCAGCCCGCCTCGAACGCATCGCTGTGCCTGGGCAAAATAGAGCCGCGACCCGTCGCTGGTAATGAAGGGCTGATAGCCCTCGGCCAGCAGATTGCGCACATCGATCTGCCCCTCCAATCCGCCAGGACCTTGCCGGTTCAGGCGAATCGGCTGCCGAATATAGACGTTCAAGTAAGGTTCGCTGGCATCGACGGCAAACGAAGCTACCTCGGTCACGGTGCCTGCAGGCTGCGAACGATAGCTCGCCCGCCATCGGGTTCCGATGCCCTCCGCCGTTCCAGAGAGGGCGATTGAATACATCTGCGCCCGATGCGACCGCACGCGCTTCAAGATGACTGCTACTGATTCGGGTTTTTGGCTGGCATCCATGACCAGGGCGTCGCCGCTGGCATAGCTCAGCTTGACCCGGTTATGCCCTGGGAGGCGGCTCTCAAATGAGGCCAGCATGCCGGCAGTGGAATAGCCTGGGCCCGCTGCTCGCAGCAGACCATTGCTCCGGTCCACGAGCATCCATCCGCCTGATTCTTCACTGGAGCTCAAGCGCCCCGCGCCCTCGATGACCGGATTTTCAATCGTGTCTCCGTAGATCACCAGCTGCAGTTCCGCCGGCCCGGCATCGGTTGACCAGCCAACTTCCTGATGCAGCCCGTGCTCCAACTGCAGCTCTCCATTGCGCACGCTCAGCATGGGCAGCCAGGCCTCTGCCATGGATTCACTTGCGTCTGACTCCGCCGGTCGCGACGACGCTACCCGATATTCGAGAGCGTTCGGTCCCCGGTGAAGTGTAAGGCTGGCGAAAGGCAACGCCGCCATAATTTCTCTACCGCTGCCAGCTCGCGCCAGCACCTGGTCTGACCCCGCCTCGGCCTCCAGCGTATTGAGCAGCTGCAACCTCTCCCAGGTCCGCAAAGTCGCCGATTCCAGCCCTTGCTGACTACCGGCGTTCAATGCCGGGTTCATCATGACGGCAGCCAGAGTTTGCACCGAGCTCGATCCCAGCCCGGAGCCTGCCATCTCCTGACGGAAACCAAGCATCAGGTCCGCCATCCCGGCTTCCTGGGGAGATATGTTCGCACCCATTGCCACGCGGCGCAGAGAGGACTCATCCTGCACCATCGCCAGAGAAAGATTCTGCCTGGCAGCGCCAAACCGGGCGTTTCCAGAGGATGCGACAACCTGCGCCCGATGTGAACTGCTATGACCCCGGCGCGTTTCAGCCTCGCCATCCCAAACCATGACTGGCGATCCATCCTCTAGCCATCGCAGCAAAGGACGTGACTGGGCGGAACGCAGAGTCCAAGCCCAGTCATCCTCAGTTTGGTTCCGGGGCCGTTGCGGCTGAGGAACCCATTGCATCAGGTCATACAAACTGTTCAGGGTTAGGTCGACAACGGTGTTGGAGCGAATACGTAGATTCTGTTTCAAGGTGGGGATAAAGCTCGACCCCATCGCCTTGAGCGCATACTGGCCGGGCAGCACCGATGCGATGCTGTAGCTCCCTTTGCGATCAGTGAAGACTCGCGCCGCCAGCGTTGAATCGCCGCGCAACAGCTCAACGATAATGCCGATCTGTGGAGTGCCTGCAGCGTCACGCACCACGCCCGCAACCGAGGCCTGGGATCGCGATGCGTTGCCTTTGGCAAACGCGGTTTCGCAATCTACCAGGCAACCCAGAGAGACAAGGGCTGAGAACCCCACGACGAATTGGCAGACTTTACGCTTCACGTTTTTTCTGTGATCGATCTGCGCCCTGGACTTCTCCTCGCGGAGCACTCCTCAAAACTTTGCTACATTCCAGTCAACGGGATACTGTGTCCGGTCATACTGTTCGGTGCGTGGGGATATTCCCTATTCGACGACAAAAGGGGCTGATTGTGCAACCTCTTGTTTCGTAATTGCGTCATTAATTCGAATCGTCATCCGGTATTTGCCCGGTTGCAGACCCGCGAGGGCGACACTGCGCTCCATGGTCATCTGGTCACTGTGTGCGCTCAGGTTCTTTGACTCTTCATGGGTCTCAAGCAGCAGTTTGTCAGTCGTCGTGTCGCGAATTTCGTACGTCACGGTCGCTGAATTGCTCTTGGTCTTGTCATCAATGCCAAGGTTGTAGACCTGCATCCAGCAATTCAGGTGCTGGTCGCGTGTGAACTTGACCGGCGTGGCCAGATTCGGGCTTACCCGCGGGCGAATGTAGGTGTTCCCGATGATGAAGTTGCCCGTGCCAATGGTCTGGCTCGGTACTCTCTCCATTCGGTCCGCCAGGATCAGCGAAGAGGTGGAGAGCTTTTCATCGTCGTACTTGGGAACGCTGATGCTCTGCCCGTAAATACCCATGTGATCCGGATTGTTGACATCCTTGATGGCGATATCGACGCGGTATGCGCCTGGCCTCAGCGGCAGGGCCTTCCAGTAGACCGATTGCTTTTCGAGCGTTTTGGCGAGCAATTCGGACGGTTGGGTGATTTCAACGGTATCTTCAAACGTCTGCACCGTCTTGTGCGTAATCGTTGAAACCTTGCCCAGAATGTTGACGACGCCCTTGGAGATGCCGTCCTTGGTGGTAAACGTCACGTCCTTGTTCTTGATCTGCAGGGTGAGCGGCACCAGCACCGTATCTTCGGTCACTTTTACAAAATCCGTGCGCACGTCAAAGGGAAAAATCGGCCCCGAGAGCAGCTTGTGCTCTGAGATAAAGCTTTCCAGGTCCTTGAACTTGACCGGTGGCGGAGCAAACAGCTTGCTGGCCAACTCGATCCGGTCAAACTGCTTGCCCTGCGTTCCAGCAGCCAGGGGTCCGTTCCCAAGATTTTCGATTCCACCTTTGAAGCGGTCTGCCTTTTTGGATTGGCCCATCTGCTCGTACATGGTCTCGCCGCCGCCCGGAACATGCAGCAGGGCATCTTTTTCAGAACGGTCAATCGTGAAGTGGTAGTCTCCGCACTGGCAGGTATCGACGAACTCAATATCGATGTTGTCGCCTACACCCTCAAGGTACCTGTAGTGCCAGGTCTCAAACGGGAAGGTCGAAGTCTCGCCGCCACCCTCGTCAATAGGCCGCTGATAGCTGCCGCCCGATGGGTGCGCTTCAATTGAGTCTGGCTTGCCAAATGAAATGTAGATATGGCCACGGTCAGTCTTCCAGCCGGGCTTGCCCGCGGCGAAGTGCTCGTTGGCATAGGCGATTCGGCGATAGTGCTCTTCGCGGAATTCATTGTCAGGCGAATCGGGATTGGGGTTACGGCGCAGCCAGAACTGCTCAATGAAGGCGTCGCGCTCTTCATCGTTGCTGAGGTTCTTAAAGGCGCGGGTCTCTTCGTCAGAGATGATCCAGGAGACGTCCTGGCTGAGCCAGGTCTTGTAAGCGGTCGAAAGCTCCTTGTGAACTTCGCGCTGGCGGCTGATCTTCTGCTTGTCGGTGAGGGGCCGCTTGAGCGGATCGACTTCATCCGGCTTGTCGAGCTTTTTGCGCGAGTCCTGCGCCGCATCGGCTCCTGCGCCAGTTCCCGCCTGCGGCACTGCCGGCTCCTGCGATCCTGCTGCTGCGCCCGCCAGGGCCTTGACCGGCGTCATGAGGGAAACCATCGCCAACATGCCGATGCCAACTGCGAACACTGCCCAACTGCGTTGCGTCTTACCTGCGCTCTGTTTCATTTGTCTTTTCCAACTCCTGCAATCCCCTATTCTACGGTCGCGCGATGGCCGGAGCAAGAAAGAGGAGTGTCTAATGGACCCCATTGAGTAAAAAAGGTTACTTGTCTGAACCCGGCGAGCTGCAGCTCTTCCCTGCCCGCCAATCTTGCAATCCCATTTTCCCCGCTTTTACGGGAACCCACTGCTCAGCAATTGCGTACACTGTGAGCGGAGACATTCTCACCTTTTCGAACCTATGAAAAAAGTCATTTTCATCATTCTCGGTGTCCTTGTGCTCGCCGGCGTCGTTGCGTTCATGATTTACAAAGCGCAATCGGGATACACCAGCGTCCTCACCGGCAAAGTTGTGCGGCAGGATTTATCCACCGTCGTCAGCGGCACAGGCCAGATCAAGCCCAAAACGTACGTGAACCTCGGCGCTACCTCTTTTGGACGCATCACCCACCTTTTTGTGAAAGAAGGTGACACGGTCAAGAAGGGCCAGATCGTTGCTCAGCTCGAGCACGTCCAGTCCGAAGCGAACGTGGACGCGCAGAAGGCCTCAATCTCGTCGGCTACCACCGACGTGGCTTCGTTTGTCGCCGCTGAAAAAACAGCGGAAGCAAACGTTCAGCATGCCAAGGCCGACCTGGAGCAGAAGCAGCTGGACTTTGACCGCGCCAAGAGCCTTTACCAGCAGGAACTGATCTCCAAGCAGGATTTTGACGGCAAAAAGGCAGCCTATGACCTCGCCGTTGCAACCCTCGCTCAGTCGGATGCCGCGGTGATCCAATCCAAGGCCCAGACCGCCTCGGCGCGCGCCAAGGTGGCCAATAATCAGGCCGTGCTGCGCTCCAACCTGGATGCGCTCGACAAGACCGTCTCATCGGCCCCTTTTGACGGCATCGTGACCAACCTTCCGGTACGCGAAGGTGAAACCGTCGTCACCGGTATTCAAAATGCCGAGGGCTCGACCCTGATGACCCTGGCCGATATGAGCGTGATTACGGCTGAGGTAAAGGTCGACGAAACCGACATCGTCAACATCCAGATGGGCCAGGCCGCCGACATTTCCGTCGACGCGCTCCCGGGCCGCGTCTTCAAAGGACACGTGACCCTGGTCGGCGACCAGGCCATCCTGCGCTCAACCGGCATCGCGACGTCGCAATCGACGACCGGCACCGAAGAGGCCAAGGACTTCAAGGTAGTCATCACTCTTGACTCGCCCGACCCCGCGTTGCGTCCCGGTCTCTCCACCACGGCCAAGATCACAACCGCGCACAAGCCCGGTGTGTTGACGCTGCCGATTCAGGCGCTTACCAACCACGTGCCTGAAACTCTCGACGCCAGCGGAAAGCCGGTTGTCTCCACCGAAGCCCCTGCTTCCGGTGCCAAGCCACCTGCCTCCGTGCAGGGTGTCTTTACGGTTCAGACAATTGCCGGCAAGCTGCGCGCCGTCTTCGTCCCCGTCACTACCGGCATCACCGGCGCCACCGACATCGAGGTTCTCTCAGGCGTCAACGAGGGGCAGGAAATCGTCACTGGACCGTTCAAGACCCTGCGTGCACTCAAGGGCGGTGCCCTGCTCAAGCGAGACACAATCAAGCCCGGAGCAACACCGCCAGCTGCCGGCAACTAGTCGAGCATTTGAACCTGGAACAAACAGGAGCGCTCAGCCGTATCAAGTCTTGAATCGGAAATCGAAGCGAGAACTGAACCATGCTGAGCCTGCTCCTGTTGGCTTACATCGACACAGAATCATCGTCGAAGACCTGCTACAGCTGACTCGAACCGCGTACCACCCGAAGGAACCAAACAATGGCTTCAAACACAGTCGCCGTACCCGAGACCGCCGCCAACAGCCAGCCCAAGCGCGACATGATTGTCGTCGAAGACCTGTGGAAGACCTATGACATGGGCTCAGAGCAGCAGGTCAGCGCTCTGCGCGGCATCTCGCTCACCATCAAAGACAACGAATACGTCGCCATCATGGGACCTTCTGGCTCGGGCAAGTCAACGTTCATGAACCTGATCGGCTGCCTCGACTCGCCCTCCAAAGGCAACTACTGGCTCAACAACCAGTTGGTCAGCGCACTCGATGACGACGAACTGGCCCGCATCCGCAACAAGGAAATCGGCTTCGTCTTCCAGACGTTCAATCTGCTGGCCCGTGCCTCTGCGCTGCACAATGTGGAGTTGCCGCTGATCTACAACGGCACCCCTGCGGCTGAGCGCCTCGAACGGGCGAAAGAGGCGCTGCACAACGTCAACCTCGACGGACGCATGCACCACAGGCCCAATGAGCTCTCCGGTGGTCAGCGCCAGCGCGTGGCTATTGCACGGGCACTGGTCAATCGGCCCAGCATCATCCTCGCCGACGAACCGACGGGCAACCTCGATTCCAAGACCGGCGTTGAGATCATGGCGCTCTTTGACGAACTCCAGGCCAAGGGGAACACCATCGTCCTCGTCACCCATGAACCTGACATCGCAGAATACGCTCACCGCGTCGTTCACATCCGCGATGGCGAAATCGCATCCGACGAGCCCTCCAAGCGCTTCCGGTAAGCGTTGCTGTTCAGGGTAAGCAGGAAGTTTCGAGCCCAAAGCCCCACCCCGGGACTTGGGCTCGAATCGTTAGCACTCCCCCGGCGGGCGCTCTTCTGGCAGGCAAGCCAGAGTCGCCTTCGGCCCAATACTTGCCCAAAACCTCACTTTTCAGCGATACTTAGATGTTGTGTTCTGTGCAGTTGATGTTCCTCCTTCCAGGCCTAAGGGCTACAGGCGTGAACTATCTCCGCCAAAGCAAAATCAAGCTCCGCCAAAAGCAAGTTCAAAACTCATCAAGTTCAGCAGCATCGAAAGGAAACACACTCCCGTGGTTATGATCCGTTTGGCCCGCGTAGGCACCACCAAGAAGCCGTACTACCGTGTTGTTGTCATTGAAAAGGACCGCGCCCGCAACGGCCGCTCCATCGAAATCGTTGGCACCTACAATCCCCGCACCAACCCCGCCACCGTCAACCTCCAGCACGACCGCATCCAGTACTGGATCAGCGTCGGCGCGCAGATGTCTGACCGGGTAGCCAAGCTCGTCGCCAAGTTCCCGGCGACCGTTGCTGCGCCCGTCGCGGCGTAAGCAACCCCTCCCGCGATAACAGTTGCGGCAACCGTCACAGACGGCTACCCCAATCTGCTGATACTATGGCGCGGAAGTACAAAGCTCGGATTCGCAAGACGATTGTTTGGAGCTGAAAACGTCGTCTGAAGATGCCGATTGCTTTGGGGATGGAGTACGTGCATGACCCAAATGGATATGCTGGCAGTAGATGATCTGGTGCGCGAGATCGCGCGTGCGCTCGTCGATGAACCGGAGTCTGTTCAAGTGCAGTCCGATAACCACGACGAAAACACCGTCCTTCGGCTCAAAGTTGCCCCGCAGGATGTGGGCAAGGTGATCGGCAAACAGGGGCGGACTGCGCGTTCGGTCCGAACGATTCTGGGTGCCGTCAGCATGAAACTGCATCATCGCTACACGCTCGACATCCTTGAAGAGGACGACCAGTAGCCCTGTGATGCAGCCGTGAGCGCAGAAGCACCTCCCCCCGCGATTCCACCCATCCCCCCAGCCGGATGGGTGTGGCTGGCACGTGTGCGCAAAGCCCAGGGCCGCAAAGGCGAAGTGATCGCCGAAATCCTCACCGATTTCCCTGATAAATTCGCCGAACGCAAGCAGCTCTGGCTGCTCGCCCATCCTGAAACCCCCAAAGAATCCGCGCGCGAAGTTCAACTGGAATCGCATTTCCTCCACAAAGGCATGATTGTGCTGCACTTTGCCGGGGTCACCAGCATTCCGGAAGCAGACGCCCTTCGCGACCAGATCGTCGCCATTCCCAAATCCGAGCGCACCCCCCTTGGCGAAGACGAAGTCTATATTGGCGATCTCATCGGCTGCACGCTCATCGATACCACCCCCCAGCCGCCCCAGCCCGTCGGCCAGATTACCGGCGTTGACCGCGAATCTGGCCCCGTCGCGCTGCTGGCCATCAAGTCGCCCCAGAGCAAGGAAGAGATTCTCGTGCCCTTTGCCAAGGCCTACCTGCGCACCATTGACCTCGATGCGAAACGGGTCGAGATGGCCCTTCCGGAAGGACTGGTCGAGGTGCAGACATCGCCTTCAAAGCCGGTGCCTGACGACCCCAGTACCCAGGGCTAGCGATAATTGAGCGGCTGCCAGGTGCCATCGCTGCTCTTGATAGCCAGTCCGATGGGCCGTGGAGGCCCGGCAGGCGGTACAGTCACCTCAACCCAGAGCTCTGTTCCCTTGGCGAGCGGGAAGGGCGACTTTGCGGTTTCTGAGAGGTAAAAGTCCACGGGTACCTGGAGAGCCGCTTCACTGCATGCAGCATTTTGGTTCAATATCAGGTCCTGGCTGCGATGCTCATGCGGAGAGGGCGCGATTCGCTCCGCCACCAGCTTGCCATTTTTCGCTGCGACAATAATGGGCAGTTGAGTCTCATAGGTTCCGCTGCCATCAAATTCAAATATGACTCGGTGCTCGAATGAGTCCTTCGACTGTTCTTTGGCAATCGGCAGCGTAATCCCGCAGGCATCAATTTTCAACTGCATACTCAGATACCGGCCACGCATCAGCATCTCCGGGTCATAGGCAACTGCCCGCGTCCAGACGCGGGGGCAGGTATTGCGCTGGTACAGATACTTCGCGGCAATTGAGGAGACCAAAGCCAGCTGAATCCCCAGGACCAGCAGCGACGTACGAGCGAGCTTCATAGCGCCTCCCCGGAAGCGGCAGCGGGTGCCGTTGTCGCGTTATGCATGCCGGCAATCAAGCGCCGCCGCGTCTTCTCAAGCAGCCAGCCTCCGGCCAGAAAGAGTACGCCAAGCCCCATCAGCCCAAGCGACCGGCCGACTTTATTGAAGATGTCGTTTGAATAGAAGAAGCCCACATCGATGGCAAACCCGAGAATGCCAAGGTTCACCAGCGCCCGAGAGGCATGGCCGACGCCCCACCAGATGATGAAGATGGTGAACGCCGCAACCAATATGTAGCCCAGTAGAGTTGGTTCATCCGAGTACGTTCGGAAGACCTGTACATTTCTGGGCACCCACAAAGACCGGTTGCACCACGGCAGAGCCAACCCCAGACACAATGAGACGCACACCGGCACCAGGCTCGCGCGCATTTTAAAGAGCGCCGAGGCCACCGGCACAACCGCGATGATCACCCAGCCCCAGACACGGATGTCGAGCGGCAGGAAGGTGGCCATCGTGAACCAGGAGCGCCAGCTCGACAACATCATTTCGGTGCCGACCAGCGCGGCGATAGCACCGACTGCCACCGAAATACCATGCACCGCGTTGCGCCGGGAGCCGAGGAAAAGCGTCAGGTACAGCGCACCCCAGGTGAAAAGAATCCGCCCGATATAGACGTTGTCGCCAATGTAGTTCTGCGCCTGATACCACCACTCGCAAATCATCCACGCGGGGAAAAGCAGCATGGCCAGCATCTGCTGCGCCTCATCGCGCAGCAACGCCCAGCCAACCGCTGCGGCAATGGCCCACATCAGGATCGCTGCCGGCCAGTGCTCCTGAATGTTGAAGATCTGGCCTACAAGGGCAATTGCAGCGCCCACGGCGACCGTGCCTACCGCATGCAGCGTGGTCGAGAGACCCTTGAAGCCACCGCGCGTGAGGGCGCCGCCCACGTGAAAGACAGTGACCATCCCAAGTACCAGCAGGAAGCGCGGCAAAGGGCCCAGCTCATCCCAGTGTGCGGAGACAAAGAGGACCACTCCGCAGGCCAGCAAGATCGCGCCCAGAATCAGCGCCACCAGCCCCTGCCAGCGAAGACCGGTCGGCTTCCTCTGGTCATACTCAAAGGCGCGGATGCGAGCCGATACCGGCTCTTCGATGACTCCCGCCGCCAGCCAGCGATTTAGATATGCCTCAAGATCAGCCATAACAGTTGGCCATAAGTAAATCATGCGAACATCAAGTAGCGGAATAAAAATGCCAGTGAGCACAAGCGCGAATCGCGTTATTCGCTGAACCCCGGAAAAGTCTAACCATGCGTTTTGAAATCCTCACCATCTTCCCGGAGATCTTCGCCAGCTTCTTTGAGCATGGTGTCGTCAGCCGCGCGCAAAAGAACGGCCTGATTGAGATCGCTGTCCACGACCTGCGCGCCTTTACCCATGATCGCCACCGCACCGTCGATGACCGGCCCTTTGGCGGCGGCGAAGGCATGGTGCTCAAAGCCGAGCCTTTGGCTGAAGCCCTTGAATCTCTAAGCATTGCCCCAATCACCGAACGCAGCCCCGAAACCACCGCCAGGGAATCCGTCGTTCTGCTCTCGGCGCAGGGCCAGCCCTTTACCCAGGCCATCGCCCGCGAACTTGCCCAGCTTGACCGCGTCACCTTTGTCTGTGGCCGCTACGAGGGCGTGGACGAGCGCATCAATGAGCTCTACTGTGACCGCGAAATCTCGATTGGCGACTACATTCTCTCGGGGGGCGAACTGGCGGCGGCAGTACTGCTGGACGCGACGATGCGGCTGATTCCAGGCGTGCTGGGCAACCAGGCCTCCAGCGAATTTGAAAGCTTTGGCGTGATGGATGCGGCGATTTCGACGGACGTTGACGGCGTACCTCGTTCGCAGCACGGCTCGGGCGGTTTGCTCGACTACCCGCACTACACGCGGCCAGCGGATTTTCGCGGGCATCCGGTGCCCGAGATTCTGATGGGCGGCGATCATCATGCCGTGCGCCTCTGGCGGCGCGAGCAGCAGTTGCGCAAGACGCTCAGGAATCGCCCGGACCTGCTGGAACGTGCGACCCTCAGCCCTGAAGACCAGAAGATCCTGCACCGGCTGCGCAATGAAGCAATCTCCGGAAACGACGCCCTGGGCTAACACTGAAAGCTGATTTTCTGTTAAACTAAGAATTCTGAATTCAAGAGCAGGAAAGCAGCTTATGTCCATCCATCCAGTCATGCAGCGCTTGGCCGATAAACTCAAGCGCACCGATTTGCCCGCATTCAAAGCAGGCGACCAGATTCGTGTCCAGGTCAAGATCAAGGAAGGCGATAAAGAACGCCTCCAGGCATTCGAAGGCCTCGTCATCGCCATCAAGAACGGCCCCGAAGGCAGCTTCACCGTGCGCAAGATGAGCTTTGGACAGGGCGTTGAGCGTATCTTCCCCTTCAACTCCAAGGTTGTGGATAAGGTTGAGAAGGTTCGCAGCTACCGCGTACGCCGTGCCAAGCTCTTCTACATCCGCGCCCTCCGTGGCAAGGCTGCCCGCATGAAGGAAGTCGCTCGCGACAAGGCCTAAACCTTACGTACCCCGCATCTAGAAAAAGCCCCGACTAAGATCGGGGCTTTTTCGCGTCTGCTTCCGCTTGCCATTGCACTTCACACTCACACTTCACACTCGGCTCTCTATACTGAACTGGATGCCGCCACGCCCGAACCCGAAGGCGAGTTCAAAGCCCAGGCCAAAGCCCAAGTGGACCTGTGACTGGCACTTCGAGTCGCTTGCCCGCTCAACCGGCGCACAGCACATCGCCGGAGTGGATGAAGTTGGACGCGGCCCGCTCTTTGGCCCTGTTGTTGCGGCTGCGGTCATTTTGCCCGCGCATGCAGAGCTGCCGGGACTGACGGACTCAAAGAAACTGACAGAGGCCCAGCGCGAGGCTTTCAATGTGCAGGTGCGTGCCGTGGCGATTGCTTGGGCGATTGCCGAGGTTGACTCTGAAACCATCGACCGCATCAACATCCTGCAGGCTTCGCGGCTGGCCATGCGGCTGGCCGTTGAGCGCCTCAGCCAGTCGCCTTGCCATCTGCTGATTGACGGCAATCAGCGCATCGATTCAACGTGCCCGCAGACGACCATCGTTCAGGGCGACGCACGCAGCCTGTCGATTGCTGCTGCCAGCGTGGTGGCAAAGGTGCATCGCGACCGATTGCTGGTTGAGCTTGATCGCGAATTCCCCGGCTATGGGCTGGCGCAGAACAAGGGCTATGGTTCGGCGAAACACCGCGAGGCGCTGGTTCGGCTGGGGGCAACAGCTTTGCACCGCCGCAGCTTTCGCGGGGTGGTGCAATTTGCTACGCCTTAGCCGCCTGCAGCCGCGCAGTCTTTCGCGCCTTCCACCAATCGAGCAGCGGCCGGGCGACAAATAGCGCGGTCAGGATAAGAGTCATGGGCAGGGGCGCGAGCACACCCTGCTTCACCTGCCACCAGTAGTGCACGATGCCCAGGCTCACCGAGAGATAGACGAGCTTGTGCAGCCGGTTCCAGTTTTTGCCGCCGAGCCGCTTGATCATGCCGGTGGTCGAGGTCACTGCCAGGGGAACCAGCAGCAACCAGGCCAGCACGCCGACGGTGATGAACTTTCGCTTCAAGATGTCCTGCACCATCGTGTTGGGGTCAAAGCTTGAGTAGAGACCGACATAGGCCATCAGATGTACCGAGGCATAGAAGAAGGCAAACAGGCCCAGCAGGCGGCGGAACTTGATGAGCCAGCTCAGTTTGGACCACAGCTTGCGCAGCGGCGTGATGCCCAGCGAAATCACCAGCAGGTTGAGCGCCGTTGACCCGGTAGTAAACGTAATGGTCTTGGTTGGGTCAGGCCCGAGGTTGTTGGTGAGCGCGCCATACATGAGCGTTGCCTGCGGATAGAGGCAGGCAATCCACACGAGTACCTTGATGAGGATGAGCGTCGATTTCTTCATGGTTAGTAGAACTTCTTCAGGTCCATGCCGTTGTAGAGCGAAGCGACCTGGTCGCCGTAGCCGTTGAACATGAGCGTGGGATGGCGCTGCGCGTAAAAGGGCTGGCCAATGCGCCGCTCTGACTTCTGGCTCCAGCGGGGATGGTCCACGTTGGGGTTCACGTTGGAATAGAAGCCGTACTCGTTGGCCGCGAGGTCGTTCCAGGTGGTCGCAGGCATCTTGTCAACGAACTTGATGCCGACAATCGACTTGGCCGACTTGAAGCCGTACTTCCACGGTACGATGACGCGGACGGGGGCGCCATTCTGCCCCGGCAGCACGTCGCCGTAGAGGCCGAGCGTCAGCAGGGTGAGGGGATTCATGGCCTCGTCCATGCGCAGGCCTTCGGAGTAGGGCCAGGCGATGTTGCTCTCCGAGGTCCACTTCTCGACCTTGCGGTCAAAGTAGCTGGTGAATTGGACAAATTTGGCAGAGGGCAGAGGGTCGCAGACTTTGATCAGCTCAGAGAGCGAGTAGCCGACCCAGGGAATGACCATGCTCCAGCCCTCGACGCAGCGGAAGCGGTAGACGCGCTCTTCGAGCGGCTTGAGCTTGAGCAGGCTGTCAATATCCAGCACTTTAGGTGCCTTGACGAGGCCGGAAATCTTCACACTCCAGGGGCGTGTGGGCAGGATTCCAGCATTGTGGCCGGGATCGGCCTTGTCGGTGCCAAATTCGTAGAAATTGTTGTAGCTGGTGACGTCTTGGAGCTGGGTGAGTTCTTCGCCGGTGGTGGAAAGCTGGCTCTTGACGGTGGTGAGTTTCCCGGCTGCGAGGGCGGTACGCGTCGGCGAAAGCACATCTGCCAGGCGGTCCGCTCCGAGCGCAAGAGCTCCCGCAGCAGCGGCACCGGTGAGCAGGCTGCGCCGATTGAGCCACTTGTCTTTGGGTGTGATCTCAGAGGAGGGGATATTTGTACCGTACAAAGCGTCTGGTTTGCGAATCAGCATGGGAAGTGACCTCGGCAAATTGAAATTCAACGAAACGGGAAAGGACCAGCAACGACCATTAGACTACGCCGCGCGCTCTCACGTTACAGAGAACGCAACAATTCCCAAATCGGATTGATCCCATTGAATGTCCAGTGCTTTTTGTCGAGCGAAATGTGGCTGGCTTTTTTGAGTTCAGGGGGCGATTTCCGCATCCTCGACCGAACCAACGCTCACCATCGTTTCTCCAGCGATGATTCTGTACAGTGTGGACCGGCTGATGCCCAACTGTTTCGCAGCCCGCAGCTTGTTTCCGCGATTCAGCTCCAGCACGAGCTGAATATGGCGACGGATGACACCATCCAACGTTAGATCGCCCGGAACTGCAACGCCACCGACTTGCCGTTCACCTGGGGCAGGCAGAGTTTCGCGGACTGGGAGCAGCACCAGATCAGCCGGGCGAATCACGCCGGTTGTCGAATCCAGGATGGCCGACTCCAGCACAGAAGCCAGCTCTCGTACATTTCCCGGCCAGGAATGTTGAAGCAGCCGCTGCAGCGTGCCATTTGCCAGCGCGGCTGTCGGCTGCTGGTAACGGCGACAGATCTGGTCAACAAGTACCTGGGTGATAGGCGCAATGTCTTCACGATGCTCACGCAGGGGCGGCAGGGGAAAACGCACCGCTGAGAGCCGGAAGGCCAGATCCGGTAAGAAATGGCCTTGACTGGCCAGGTGCCGCAGCGAAACGTGCGCAGATACCAGGAGGAGAAACTTTGACGGCGGCGCATCCTGAAGGATTTTGACGATATTGAGCAGCAGCCCCTGGCCTGCAGGCGCGAGCAAATCCACCCGGTCAAGATAGAGCGTACCGGAGAGCACGGCTGTATCCGCCTCAGTTGCAAGCCACTCCCGGGCGTCGCGACGCTTGAATGGCAGGTTGGCCAGCGACCCGCGGCTGTGCAGAGTCTGCGCGAAAAGGTGCTTCCCTGCCCCGGCCTCGCCCTCGAGCGTGGCAAACTGGAGTCGCGAAGCGGTAATTTCGGCCTGGAGCAGCAACCGCCGCAGAGGTGCGCTCACGCAAACAAACGGCGGACAAGCCAGCAACCCTGCCTCTGCTGCAGCCGATACCGCACCTGATGAAGTCTCCGGAATGTGTGAATTCATCTGCGATCCGCCTGCCAAGAGAGTCCGCCCGGCTCGCTGAAGTGAATTGCAAGCAATTCAGACAGGCTGAGCCTCACTCTCTCATCGACCAGGGAGCAACAAACTTGAATTCCCAGCACGCGCCAAGCCCTTTATCCTGAAACTACTTCATCCCTGAACCCGGAAAAGGAATACCGAAAGCCATGATGCGCAAGCCATTTCTCACCGCCCTCGTATTCGCCGCCGCAAGTCTGTTGGCTACCACAAGTTGCTCAAGCGAAGCGGCCCAGAGTGCGCCAGAAGTTCACCCGACCGCGGCAATCACTCTCTATCTCGATTGGCACCCCTGCGCGCAGTTTGCCGGATTCCTCACCGCTTTTCAGAATGGCTATTATCGGGCTGAAGGCCTCGACATCACCATTACCCCCGCTGACGAGGCGATGGACCCATTTGCCTTGATTGCGCACACCACCAACACGATTGGGATCTCGGAGGCGGACTCTCTGCTCTCGGAACGCGCCAAAGGCGTCGATATCCGCGCCTTTGCCACCATGATGCAGACCACGCCCTTCTCCCTCTTCACCTTGAAGGAGAGCGGGCTGACGACTTTCAAGAGCCTCAAGGGCAAGCGCATCGGACTCTACGGCGACGGCCGACGCGCGATCGACGAGTTGATCAACTTCAACCACATGGCCAATAACGACGTGACTCTCGCCGACATACCGTTTTCGCTCGACCCGCTCATCACGGGGCAGGTAGACGCGATGCAGGGATACACCATCGACGAAGGGGTGCGCTTGAAGATGCAGCATCATCCGGTGAACACAATTTCCATGGCAGATAACGGCTATGTGTCCTATGCCGAGGTTCTTTTCGCCTCCTCCGCGCTTGTTCATCAGCATCCTGAAACGCTGGTACGGTTTTTGCGCGCAACCCGCAAAGGCTGGGAATATGCAGCCGCTCATCAGGCTGAAACCGCCACCATGATTGTGGCGAAGTATCTGCCCACCAGTTCTTTCGAAGAGCAATCCCAGTCGCTGGCCCTGACAATTCCCCTGCTCAACGCAGAGACCCACGACCACCGCTTTGGACAGATGCAGCCGGCTACCTGGCAGAAGTCTTTCGCGATGTTCCAGAAGTACCAGGCCAAAGACGCAAAGATCGCGCCGGCAGACCTGGTTGACTACTCCATTTTGGAAAAAATTGACGGCAAGAAACCGTAGACCGGTAGAACTCAGGAGGCCGTCGCTTCCCTTACTTCCCTGGAAAGAGGAATTCCAGCATTGGACCGACGCGCCCTGCCCAGCTTCCTTCGTCGTGTGTGCCGCCTACGACGCGTTCGAAGTGAACCTGATCCTGGTCCCAGCCATTGGCAGTGAGTTGCTTGTCGAGATGCACGGTGTCGGCCAGGGTCATCCGTCCCTCGTGGTCGCCGACGTCGAGCCAGATGCGTGGCCTGGCTTTGATTTGCGGCGCAAGCTCGTCTAATACGCCGAGAATGCTTTTGTGATTCCACCAGACGCTGGGCGACATGACTGCCAACCTGCCAAAAACATCGGCATGGCGCAGGCCGAGGTAGAGCGAAACGAGCCCGCCGAGCGAAGAGCCACCTAGCCCCGTGTGTTCCCGGCCCGGCTTGACCCGGTAGTGCCGGGCAATCCACGGCAGCAGCTCGCGCGTCAGCAGGCTGCCGTAGCTGTCTGCTTCGCCGCCGCCCATCTGCCAGTCGCGCTCGTGGGTGTACTCGGCGAGACGGCGTTCGCCGGTGTTGTAGATGCCAACGATGATCAGTGGCTCAACCGTGCCTGCAGCAATTGCCGCATCGGCAGTCTCCTGCACCCGCCAGGTGCGGCCCTTGATGTAGGAGGTTTCAGGATCGAAGAGGTTTTGTCCATCTTGCAGATACAAAACCGGATAGCTGCGCTCGGGTGAATCGTCATAGCCGGGTGGAACATAGACGATCAGGTCGCGGCGGTCGGGCAATATGCGGCTGCGAAAACCGTGATGTACCCGCAGCCGCTCATGCGGAGTCCTGGCGGCCAACGCTTCAGATGCAGCGTGGAATGCCAGCCAATCATGACCTGCCTTTGCTTCACCGCGAGCTTCCGGATCCAACCGCGTCGTCCTCCGCCTCTTTTTGGTCATCGGCACTGAGCCCCCGACGCCGTCGCCCTGTTCACAAGTTTTCGCCCTGAGACTGTTACAGTATCAAAAATGGCGCGCAGCCCGATATGGCCCAAACGTATCCCCTGAGGTGAAAGCCCTATGAATCGCGAATATCACAAGTGGTATTCCCCCCGCCTCGGCCGAGACATGGAAATGCTCATCCACGGCCACGCCGGCGTCCCCGTTCTTGTCTTCCCTACTTCCGGCGGCCGCTTTTACGAGTTTGAAGACCGGCACATGGTCGGGACGCTCAGCGGCAAGATCGACAACGGGGAGATTCAGCTTTTCTGCGTCGATTCGGTGGATATGGAGTCCTGGTACAACAAGAATGTTGGCCCGCGCTGGCGCATTGCCCGCCACGTGCAGTATGACGATTACCTGATCCACGAAGTCGTGCCACTGATTCGCCAGAAGAATTGGGACTCGCACCTGGTGGCTCTCGGTTGCAGCTTCGGCGGATGCCACGCCGCCAACGTCGCCTTTCGCCACCCGGACGTCTTCACCGGGCTGCTCTCGATGTCGGGCGCCTTTGACATGTCCAACTTTCTGCGCGGGCATTACGACGACGACGTGTACTACAACACCCCGACGCACTACCTCGCGAACCTGTCAGACCCCTGGTTCTTTGACCACTACCGGCGCAATACTTACATTTTCGCGACGGGCTGGGACGACCAGTGCCTGGGGTCGAATCAGCACATCGACCGAATCCTGTCAGAGAAACACATTCCGCACAAACTCTACATCTGGGATAGCTACAACTCGCACGACTGGCCGACCTGGCAAAAGATGGTTCTCGAATACCTGTAGTGGAGAAGAAAATGACGGTCTACATCGCTCTGCTTCGCGCGGTCAACGTAGGAGGCACAGGCAAACTGGCCATGACCGACCTCAAGGCAGTATGCGAACAGGCAGGTTTTGCCCAGGTACGCACGTACATCGCGAGCGGGAACGTGATCTTTCACTCCGGCAAGTCTGCGGCGCAGGTGAAGGAGGCCTTGCAGGACGGACTCTTCGACTTTACCGGAAAGGCTATCGATGTGATCATTCGCACAGCATCAGAAATGAATGCGGTGCTGGCCGCCAATCCGTTTCCCGACAAGGCCGGGAATCGAACCGTAGCCATTTTTCTGGATGAACCGCCGCCGGAGAACGCTCTGGAACTGGTGTCAAACCAGACGACTGAAGTCCTGCAGCTTGGCGTGCGCGAGATTTATGTCCACTATGGCGACGGAATGGGAGATTCGAAGCTCAAGATTCCCGCCGCCAGGGCAGGCACTGCCCGCAACATGAATACCGTGGCCAAACTAGCCGCCATGGCGTTGAATCGATAGGGGAATTGCCCTCTGAGGGCGCGCGTACGGGAGGCAGGTGCGAATTCTGGAAAAAGCTGCTAAACCTATCTGCATGCCCAATTCTGACGCGATGCTGACACCCCGCGAAGCGGCCCGCCTGTTGGGCATCAGCTATCCCACCATCAAGCAGTGGATATTGACGGGGAGCCTGGCAACGGTGAAGACCCCCGGCGGGCACCATCGTATTACGGAATCGAGCCTCAAGCCCTTCCTGAGCAAGGACAGTTCCAAGCCGCCCGCTGAATCCCGCGAGCGCTACCGAAGAGTGAGTGGCCGTAACCAGCTAGTCGGCAAGGTGGTCAGCATTCGGGTGGAGGGGCTGCTTGCTGAAGTCGTACTCTCGATTCAAAACACACACGTCACGGCCATCATCACCGCCAGCGCGGTGCGCGAGTTGCAGCTCAAGAAGGGCGACACTGCGGCGGCTCTCATCAAGTCAACCGACGTGATGATCGAGCGTCTGGATGAGCCTGCTTGAGAGTGGTAACCTCGACGGCGGGTTCTGGCAGTCTTGACTCCATAGCTTACAACTGATTGACCATACGACCTTAATCATATAAATTCGAAGCATCGCACGAAATATACGTGCTGAGCAGTGTTCCTTTTTTGCCAAATCCCCACATTTTCATTCAATTCCCAACATCCACGCTGAATGCAGCGGCCTTGTTGTCAGGAGCCTATCCCGTGAATGCACGCGCCCTCTTTTTGTCTGTTATCGCTTTATTTGCGGTTATTCCCGCTTCGGCCCAGATTGCAGCTGACGTCCAGGGGCGCGTTTTTGATCCCACGGGCGCAGTCATTGCGCATGCGGCAGTGGTGCTGACGGAATCCAGCACCAACATTCGCCAGGAGGCGGTGACATCGGGTTCAGGCGATTACCGGTTCACGCAGCTCAATCCAGGGGCTTATCGCCTTGAAGCGAAGGCTACGGGCTTCCAACCAAAAGCCATCAGCTCGATTACAGTGGGCATCGGTCAAACAGCTCAGGTGGACGTGACGCTGACTGTTGGGACCGAAAAGCAGGTCGAGACGGTCGATGGCGATCTGCCTGTACTCCAGGCCGAAACCAGCGACATCATGACGAACATCCCCGGCTCGACCGTCGTTGCGATGCCGCTGAATGCGCGCAACTTCATCCAGTTGGCGACCCTTGCTCCGGGCGTCGCGCTGCCCCCCGGCACACTGCTGCCGCGCATCAACGGCGGTCGCCCACGGACGAATGAATATCTGTATGACGGCATCTCTGCCTTGCAGCCCGAGCCGGGCCAGGTTGCTTTCTTCCCCAACCTTGACGACATTCAGGAATTCTCGGTTGAGGCGAATAATGTTTCGGCGGAATTTGGCCGGTTCAATGGTGGCGTGGTCAATGTCGCCACCAGGGCAGGTTCGAATGCGCTGCACGGCAGTCTCTTTGAGTTTCTGCGCAACGAAGACCTGAATGCGCGCAACTATTTCTCCACGACTGGCCACAAGCCGGAGTACCGCCGCAACCTGTTTGGTGCCTCGCTGGGTGGGCCGATCATACGCGATCGTCTTTTCTTCTTTGGGGATTACCAGGGCATCAAGCAGTTGATCGGCAAGACGGTTATTTCGACGATCCCAACGTTGAACGAGCGCCAGGGAATCTTTACCGGAGTGGCTGGCATCTACGACCCAACCAAGACCCAGACCGTGAACGGCAAACTGGTTCGCCCTGAATTTCCCAACGATGTGATCGATGTTCCGCTTGACCCGGTGGCCGTCGCGTTGCTGGCGCGCTTTCCCAATCCGACAAATTCCAAGGCCGCCAACAACTATTCGCGAACGGCCAACGATGCTGACCACCAGAACCAGTTTGATGTGCGCCTCGACGGTGCTTTCCGTGCGAAGGATCGCGCCTTTGGCCGCTACACGTTTTACAACGAAGTCGAGCAGCCGGTGACGCCGTTTCTCGACGGAAGCGGTGTTGTTTCCAACCCGGTCATCGGGACGGGCGGAGTCATCGGCCTGGCCCACATTCGCGGGCAGCAGGGGGTCTTGAACGAAACCCACGTTTTCAGCCCCCATCTGATCAACGACCTGCGCCTCGGCTACACGCGGCGCAGCAACGGGCTGACGGGATCGACGCTGAGCAACAGCGCCTCAGCTGCTTTGGGGATTCCGGGCATACCCAACAACGCGGCCTTTAACAACGCACTGCCGCTCTTTACTTTTACCGGCTTTCAGCAGCTCGGCCCCTCGGCGGGTACTTTTTCCAACTATCAGACCGGGGTAGGTCAGGCTGTCGATACCGCTGTGTTTACCCATGGCCGCCACGCAATCAAGGCTGGGCTGGACCTGCGCTTTTATCAGCTTGATACGATTGCTCCGCCCAATCCGCAGGGCTCCTTCGCGTTTACGACAACCGGCACTGATCAGCAAGGAGTTACGGGTACCGGAAACTCGATTGCCAGCTTCCTCCTCGGCCAGGTTGACACATTTTCGATTGACCTGCAGGTGAGCAAGCTGCGTCCTCGCGACAGGATTATGGAGTACTTTGTGCAGGATGACTGGCGCGCCACAGACCGGCTGACGCTCAACCTCGGCGCACGCTACACGCTGCACTTTCCGTCTACGGAAAAAAACAACCAGGGCGCAGTGTTCAACCTTGGCACGCAGCAGCTCGACTATCTTGGCCAGAACGGCTATTCCCACAGCGCCCGCGAGCTGCACTACACCAACGTCGCGCCGCGCTTTGGTGTGACCTATCTTGCCACGCCCAGGACGGTGGTTCGCAGCGGATTTGGCATCGTCTTCATCGACCAGTCTGGCATCACCACGCCGTTTACGACGCCGCAGTTTCCGTTCATTCAGAATGTGCAGCAGCGCTCGACAGATGGGGTGACTGCAGCATTCAAGTTGTCGCACGGCCCGACGGTCGCGCCTATTCCGTTGACCCCGAATGCGGGCCTTGGTCAGAGCGTCTACACCGTCAAACGCACCGCCGGCTCAGGCTACGTGGAGCAGTGGAATCTCGCAGTCGAACGAGCCCTGACCAACAACCTCTCGCTGGAACTGGCCTATGTCGGCTCGCATATTGTCCACGTTGGCATTCCCGACTCTAATCTGAATCAGCTCACGGCCGGACAGCTTGCCGAGGGCGCTGACCTCTTGAAAAAGGTCCCCAACCCCTACTACGGCGAACTGCCGAAATCCAGCTCCATCGGTGGCAAGACCGTAACCGCGGCGCAGTTGCTCAAGCCATATCCGCGCTTTCTCAACATTGCGACCTATCGCAACAACAGCGGCACGGCCAACTACAACGCCTTTGAGGCCAAGCTTGAGCAGCGCATGAATCATGGCATATACCTGCTCGCCGCCTACACCCATTCAAAGCTGATCGACGATGCGTCGTCGGTCTTCTCTTCGACCGTGCTTTCCTCGCCAAACTCAAGCAGCCTGGTGGCTGCCGACAGCTATCGTCCGCTCCTGGAGCGCGACTCCTCGACGGGCGACATGCCCAATGTCTTTTCGCTGAGCGGCATTTATGACCTGCCAGCCGGGCGCGGACACGCCTTCGCTTCGAGCGGTCTGGCCGAAAGCGTGTTTGGCGGCTGGTCGCTCAACACGGTTGTTTCGCTGCAATCCGGCATGCCGGTCACCGTTACTCAGGCAACCAACAACAACGCCTTCGCTGGATTTGCCTTGCAGCGGCCCAACCTGATTGCCAAGCCGGCGCTCTCGGCAGGCGACCGCAAGCCAGAGCGATTCTTCAACACCGATGCTTTTTCGATGACGCCGCAATTTGCCATTGGCAACGCTTCGCGGAATCCCGTACGCGGGCCGGCTTACCGCGACATGGATATTGCGCTGGTCAAGCACATCCGCCTGCCTGGGGAAACTGAAGCGACCTTTCGCGGGGAGATATTCAACCTCACCAATACGCCCGCATTTGCGCAGCCCAACGGCAGCTTTGGCTCGGCCGCCTTTGGCAGCATTACGGCCACGACCACGGAAGAGCGCGTGGTCCAGTTTGCCCTGCGCCTGAGCAAATAGACCGGCAGAGAACAATCGCCAGGCCCGGTATTGACCCGCTCATGGTGCTTTCATTAACGTCGAAAGCATCATGAGCCAACCGACTCCCGCCGCTGCACTTAATCCCTACGCCCGTTTCCTCGCGCCCGATGCGGCTTCGCTTGAAACAGTGCTCGCCGCCTCTCCGTCCGCGCTTGCTGAGATTGTCGAAGCTTTGGGCCCGGACCGCATCTCCGTCTCCCCGGCCCCCGGCAAGTGGAGCCCCGCACAGGTGCTCTGCCACCTTGCCGATTGCGAACTGGCCTTCGCCTTCCGCCTCCGCCAGACCCTCGCCGAAGAGCATCATGTCCTGCAGCCCTTTGACCAGGACCGATGGGCCACACACTACGACAAGATTCCGGCAAATCAGGCCCTTGCCGCTTTTACCGCCATGCGCGAGTGGAACCTGATCCTTATCCGTCAGGCGCTGTCGACTGCCGCTGCCAAACCTGTCACCCACCCGGAACGCGGCTCGATGACCTTTCTAACGCTTGTTGAGACGATGGCTGGCCACGACCTGAACCACATCACCCAATTGAAGAAGCTTGTGTAGTCGAACCTTGTCGACGCCATTTTTCTGGTGCCGGTGTCCAAAGAAGTAGCACCCGAAACGTTACACCGATTTGGCACTCGCAGGAGGCACCATGCGCTCGTTCCTCTCCTCACTTGGCTTATTGTCATTAGCTATCCTGGCCCTCGCTCCGCTCAGCCCAACTCTTCTGGGCCAGCCTGCAGCGGCATCGCCAAAAGCAGCAGCGCCAGCCTCCAAAGCAGCGGCGAACTCAGACGAAGCTCTACGCCAGCTTCCCGTGCACCAGGTGGTGCTCTACAAGAACGGCATTGGCTACTTTGAACACCTCGGCTCAGTGACCGGCAACCAGCGCGTGGCCATCGACTTCACTTCGTCGCAGCTCAACGACGTGCTGCAGTCGCTCACCATCCTTGACGACAATGGCGGCCGCATTGGCGGCGTCAACTACAACTCCACCACGCCGCTTGCAGAGCAGTTGAAGTCGCTCTCCCTCGCCATGAGCGATGACCCTACTTCGACTGAACTCTTCCAGGCCCTGCGCGGCCAGCGCGTCGAAATCACCGGTGCCCCCGGCGGCGCAATCACCGGCCGCCTCATGTCAATTGAGAGCCGCGCATCCAGCAGTCCAACCGCCACCAGCGAAGCGGATACAACTGAATCTGCGCCTCGTCCCACCCAGTCGCGTTTCTACTTGACGGTTGTCGCCAGCAGCGGGGCCGTTCGGGTGATCGAACTCATACCCTCCCTCAGCGTTCGCCCGCTCGACACTGCGCTCCAGGGCCAGCTCGACCGCTATCTGCAGCTGCTCAGCAGCACCCACACCACCGGCCTGCGCCACTTGACGCTGGACGCGCTGGGGCAGGGTCCGCGCCAGCTCCACGTAAGCTACATCAGCGAAGTGCCGGTCTGGAAGTCCACCTATCGGATCGTCTTCCCGAAAGATGCCACCGACCACGCCATCCTGCAGGGCTGGGCCGTCGTCGATAACACCATCGGCTCCGACTGGGACAACGTCCAACTCTCGCTCGTCGCCGGAGCTCCGCAGAGTTTCATCCAGCCGCTCTCTGACCCGCTCTACCTGCGCCGACCAGAAATCCCCATTTCCACGACCGCGCAAACCACGCCGCAAACCCATGAGGCAGCGGAGATGGCGTCGAACAACTTGATGATCAACTCTCAGCAGATCATGAACTCACCGCTCGTAGCCCCAAGAATGGTTCCGCGCGACATCAAAATGGTCGCCGAAAAGGAGGCGGCTCCAACCTCGTTTGGTGTTGCCGGAACGGAGATGATCGGCTCTGCTGGCGGTGCGATGGGCAGCGTCTATGGAACCGGCTCAGGCGGCAATATGGGCGGCGGCGTCTACCGCACCTCCAACGCAATCCAGGAAGGCGACGTCTCGACCACCAACTTCGACGACTTCTTTGAATACCGCCTCGCCCAGCCTGTCACCATCCACAAGAACGAATCAGCCATGGTTCCCATCCTCCAGGAGAGCCTGCCCGCCGAGCGTGTCACTCTCTGGAGCGCAAGCGAATCGACCCCGTTCCGCGCCATCTGGCTCGAAAACTCGTCCAGGCTCACCTTTGACCGCGGCAGCTTCTCCATCTTCGAGAGCGGAGTCTTCGCCGGCCAGGGCCTTCTTGACCCCATCCATCCCGGCGAAAAGCGCTTGCTCTCCTACGCAGCCGATCAGGCCATCCGCGTCCGCGTGGAGACTGAGACCCTCGGCGAAACCGCCGCCCGCGCCCGCCAACTGCGCAGCGTCAAGATCACCGCGCATGGCTTCGTCCAAAAGGAGTACGCTGCCCAGTCGAGAACTGAATACCGCGTCTCCAACTCTGCTGAAGCCGATCGCGTCGTCGTCCTCGAAGTTCCCCGCAACCCGAATCGCAAGCTCGCTCCTGAGACCAAGCCCGCCGAATCTGCGGCGACCCTGTACCGCTTCCGTCTCCCGGTTGCCGCACATAAATCCGCCGCACTGCTCGTCGCCGATGAAGGTCACGAGATCGAAAACTGGAAGATCAATGAAGCCGACGACCAGGTGCTCGCCCTGCAACGGCTCTCGGAAGAAGCTCCGGCCATCGCCGAAAAACTCAAGCCCATCATCTCGGCTCAGCAATCCATCTCCGAGATGAAGTTCCTGCTCGCCGGCCTTGAACAGAAAACTATCGACCTCACCGCCGACGAAGCCCGCGCCCGCGAAAACCTCACCGCGCTCAAGGGTACTGAAGGCTCAAAACGCTTTGCCGACCAACTCAACCGGAACGAAGACGCCCTCGAAGCCAACCACCAGCAAACCACTCTCCTCAACGAGAAACGCAAGGCAGCCATCGACGCCCTGCGCCAGACCCTGCTCACACTCGAATTAAGCTGGAATTCGGCTGCCCCGGCGTCATAGTCTCGTTGCCGCCCGGCATCCCCCAAAAACGAAGGCCCCTCTCCCGTAATTGGGTACCAGGGTTCCTTGGATTAACTAGAAATGCAGTCCAGATAAGCAGACTAACTCCATGGTTTAAGGGAGTTAGTTCACTTCATTTAGTTGCAAAGGGGTATAGAATCAACCCGTCATCTGCGGGGCCGCGCAATCCAGTTGCAACGTCGCGTCAGAAATCCGTACCAGCGGGGATAATTCGATGTATAAGTGCCGTTTAGTCATAGATTTTTTAACAGCATCCCTGCTCGCCTCAGCCCTCTCGGTTGCCTCCGCTGCTGCAGTCAACCTCGGATCAGTCAGCCTGCCCGGCAGCACTTCAGCGACTGTCACCGTGGCTGTCACCACGGCGGGCACCCTCGGCGGCATCTCGGTCCGCACCCAAGGCGTGGAGAATCTTGACTTTAGCAACAATGGCGGAGGCACTTGTACGGTTGGCACTTCCTACGCGATCAACGCGACTTGCACTGTTTCAGTGAACTTCGCCCCCAGGACAGCAGGGCTTCGTGCTGGAGCCGTGGTGCTCAACGACAACGCAGGAAACGTGATCGCAACTGCATTCCTCAAGGGCACAGGCCTGGCCCCTCAGGCAACATTCCTGCCGGGATACGAAACTGCCTTCGGCCCGACCGGCAACAGTGCAGGCTCCTGCTGTCTGCTGGTCGACGGCGCCGGGAACATCTACGTCAGCGCCCATGGGCAATTTCTAAAGGAGACCCTGGCGGGCAATATCTACACCGAGAGCGTTGTCTCTATCAATGGCCGCTCAGGCCCGGTTGCCATGGATCCGGCTGGCAATTTCTACTTTGTCGATAGCAATTGGCTCTACAAGGAAACAGTCACAGCCACTGGTGGGTACGTAGAGACACAGATTACATCGAATGGCCCGGTCGGGTTTGCCAGTGTAGCGATCGATGCGGATGGCAACGTCTATGTGCCCACGGGGCCTACCGGCGTCATTTTCAAAGTCACGCCGTTCGGCAACACTTATGTCCAAACTCCCATCTACTACTGCAGCGCCAATTCCGACAGAAACTGCGCTTTCTCCGTAGCTGTCGATAGTGCGGGCAACGTCTTTGGATCCGACCCCAAAGATAGTTCCCTGGTGAAACTCACCCCCTCCGGGGGAACCTACGGCACCAGCATCATCGAAGGAGGCTTCTCCGGACCCTCATGGGTGGCGGTCGACAAAGGCGATAACCTTTACGTCGCCGATACCGGCCACAACCAGATCGTCAAGCTCGCTTCCTCCGGTGGCACCTACCTTCAGGGCACCGTAACCACCGGCAGCCCTGTCAGCGGGCCCGCGAATATTGCCCTCGATGGTAGCGGCAATCTCTATATCGCCGACACCAACAACCATCGGTACTTGAAAGAGGATGTGTCACACCCCGGAAATCTCATCTTCGCTCCCACCCAGATGGGTACCCTCAGCGCTGATAGCCCCAAAGCCATCACCGTGGCCAATCTAGGCAGCCTGCCCCTCCAGTTTTCCGCCCGCAGCTTTCCACTTGACTTTCCCGAGAGTCCATACGCCGTCAACGACTGCACCCAGAATGCTTCGCTGGCACCGGACGAGAGCTGCACGCTCTCTGTTCAATTCCTTCCCAATCGAATTCCAAGCAACGACGGTCGAACGGTCACCCTGAGCGAGACCCTCTCCCTCACGACGAATTCATTCAACATTCCCGGCAGCAATCAGACCGCGACCCTCAAAGGCCAGGAAATTCGCGCCACAAATTCGATGTACCTGGTCACAAATGCAAACCCGGTGCGGGTCGGCTCCACCTTGCGACTCATCGCAGGTGTAGCTCCTGCCGCCAGCAGTCCACTGCCGACTGGCACAGTCACGTACTATTCGGGAAACACCACTCTCGGCACTGTCGGTCTCACGAACGGTCAAGCCATCCTGAATATCAGCACCCTGCCCAAGGGCATTCATATCCTCACCGCCACGTATTCGGGAGACGCGGGATACACCCCTGCCACTTCCAACCCGGTTTCAGAAATAGTTGGACTCCTGATCCCGACCGTGACACTGGCGACCACGCCCGCTGCAATTTTCGTCGGTACCTCCGCCACACTCACCGCGACAGTCGCCGGCGGAACCAACAACCCACTGCCGATAGGAACAATCACCTTTTTCGACGGAGCCACGACCCTCGGCTCAGCCCCGCTCAGCGGAGGCGTCGCAACCCTCAACTTTGTCTTTTCGGTAGCGGGCACACGAAACCTCACGGCCTACTACTCCGGCGATCCTAACTACCTCCCGGCCACCTCCTCCAACGTGGTCGGCGAGGCGGTTACTCTCGCCCTCAGTGCGGGAGCCGCCACCCTTAGTCCGGGTGCAACCGCCCCGGTTTCTGTCTCCATCCCCACCCCAACCGTCCTGGGCAGCATCACCGCACTCACTCTGGGGTATCCAAATCTAGACTTCACCGTCGTCGACGGGGGAAGCTGCGCTCCCGGAACCTTTTTCCCTGCAGGCGCCGCCTGCACCGTCCTGGTTCGCTTCTCACCGACCAGTCCCGGATTCCACAGCGGTGCAGTCGTGCTCAAAGACGCCTCCCCAGCTGCAAACCTCTTCGCAACCGTCTATCTTCAGGGCACCGGCCAGGCACCGCAAATCGGCCTCGCCAACCCGCCCGTCATCAATCTCGGTTACGTCCCCATCTATCCCTACTCAGAGGACGCTTATTTCAACACCTACACGTCATACGGTGGACTGGCCTTTGACCCCAGCGGCAGCATCTATGTTGCCACGCAGACCAATGGCGCCGCCAAGTGGACTCCCAAGCCCAACGGCTCGTATAGCGTTAGCAGCCTGAACGTCGGAGCCAGCGCCGCCAGCGGTCCTGGCATCGCCATCGACGGTAGCGGAAATCTCTACATTGCCAGCGGCACGGCCATCTGTAAAGAAACACCCTCCCCCGCTGGTGGCTATGCGCTTTCCACCATCGCCTCCGGATTTACGGCCATTTTCGGTCTCGCCGTCGATGGTGCCGGAAATCTCTATGTCGTCGATACTCCGGCATTCGGGAGCGGCATCCTGGTAAAAGAATCGCTCCAGCCGGATGGAAGCTACCTCCAAACGACCATCACCACCAATCTCGGCGGCGCAGGGGCGGTGACCGTCGATATCGCCGGAACCGTCTACGTCTCCAACGGCATCGGCCTCATCCTCAAAGAAGTTCCGTCCGGCAGTAGCTACATTGAAACGATCCTCGATGCTTCTCTCTTTGACCCGGTCAGCCTCGCCCTTGATTGGAATGGAGACATCCTCGCTGCCGATTCATCGGTATTCGTTCAGGTATTCAACAACCGGCGGTGCGAGGTGGACCGACAGGGCCCCTCAGCTCTGGTCACCGAAACACTCCAGCCCGGAGGTACTTATCTCTCGACCCTGAATGTCAGGTACCCCTCCCCTGACGTGGTCGGTTTCGATACCGTCGGAAACATGTACGTCGTCGACAGCTTCTCAGACTGCTTCAGTCAATCGGGCCAGTTGTATAAGACTCAGATCGATTCAGCCACCCCGCCAAGCGTCGCCTTCGGCTCTGTCCTGCACGGCAGCACCACAAGTCCGCAGACCGTCGCCTTCACCAACTACGGCAATGCGCCGCTCAACTTCTCCGCCATCACCTTCCCTGCCCACTATCCCAGTGCCAGCCCCGCCGCAGGAGACTGCGCAGTCGGCACTCCGCTTGCCCCCGGCGCAAGCTGCAACGTCTCGTTCGCCTTTCAGGCCACGACGCCGCTCAACGGCACCCTTGCAATTCCCTTCAACGAAACCATCACCCTCACCTCTGATTCCTTCAAGAGAAGTCTGCAGACGATCCAGGCTACGGGTACTGAAATCGCCAGTACCACGGCGGCTCCAGCGCTTTCACTCGCAGCAGGCATCTACCCCGCTGCCCAGACACTCACCATCACCGACGCAACCCCCGGCGCGACCATCTACTACACCCTCGATGGAACTGCCCCCACCACCGCGTCGACGAAATACACAGCCACGTTGGCCGTCGCAGCCACCGAAACCGTCTCTGCCATCGCAGTTCTTGCAGGCAACTACGACAGCCCCGTCACTTCGGCGCACTATCTCATTCAGCAGCAGGCAGCCGCACCGGTCTTCTCCATGCCGACAGGCACTTACTCAAATCCGGTGACAACCACCATCACCAGTTCGTCGCCCGGCACCACCATTTACTTCACCATCAACGGCACCACACCCACCACGGCCTCAGCGAAATACACCGGTCCAATCACCAACCAGAACACCCGCACGCTCAAGGCGATCAGCGCAGGGCTGCCGGACTACTTCGCCAGCACCATCTCCTCTGCGACCTACACTCTGGCCGTTGCCAAACCTGTCTTCACTCCCCCTGCCGGCACCTACTCAGGCACACAAACCGTGACCATCACCGACCCCACCGCAGCCGCGCACCTCTTCTATACGACCAACGGCTCCAACCCGACTGGAAGCTCCACCCAATACACCGTCCCCATCCCCGTAAGCGCCTCAGAAACACTCAAGGTCCTGGCCATTGCCACCGGTTACACCAGCGCTCCAGTCACCTCTGCCGCCTACGTCATCCTGCCCCAACCCGCGCCGCCAACCTTCTCCGTTGCCGCCGGAACGTACAACAATACTCAGTACGTCACCATCACGGACTCTGTGCCGGGAGCCACTTTTTACTACACATTGAACGGAACAACTCCCACGACAGCATCGCTCAAATACACAGCACCAGTTGCCATCCGGAACACGGCCACTCTCAAGGCAATTGCCGTCTCCTCCGGTTACCCGCCAAGCGCCCCGACCTCGGCTACGTATTCATTGGCAGCAACGGCCCCCGTCGTCTCCCCTGCCGGCGGCACCTATACTGGCGCACAGACCGTGACCATCACCTCCGCATCAACCTCAGCTACGCTGTTTTACACCACCAATGGCACAGCCCCAAGTGCCAGTTCCATCAAATACATCGGCCCGATTACCATCAGCGCCTCTGAAACTCTCAAGGTCATCGCAGCCGCCACGGGCTACACCAGCAGTCCGGTAGTGACAAACGCCTACATCATCCACTAACTCCCGATTCCGCAGATCATCCTCTGCGAAATCGGCATTCGCTACTGAGAACTCCTCGCCAGAACATCTTCAACTGGCAGGTCCGCTGGAAGTTCTCTGCGAAGGATCGGAAAATAACTGGAACGCCTGCAGATTGGAACCCTCGATGACACGAGGAAAGCAGCAATCGATACTCTGCGGCAAAGGCTCACTACCCTCGAACACACAAGGAACTCAGCCTATTCTTGACATCAGGCATAGAACGCAAACAAGGCCAACCTCAGCCGAAATCCCCGGGCTGACTCCTGAAACTCGTGAATTCCGATACAAATCAATCTGGACACTCGTTGCGCAAATCTCATTGCGCGCATTTGTGGCTGGAATGGGTGAATGGTTGGGTTCCTTTAATCACATTTTCGTGTGATAGACAACATCTTTATCGTGAGCGCAAAGTACACTTGGGGCGCTCCAGTAAAGACTTGCGCTGCTGCTGAAAGCGGACCAGGATGCCCACCCAATTTTCAAGAAGTGCGTTTAAACATGCATGAAGTTGCCGGCGTTTGACACTTGAACGTATTCCGGTTCAAGCTTTCGTACTATTCAATTCACAATCTGCGAGGTTCCCGTGATCCCCCAATTGACTGCTTACACTGTCTGCCCGCCTGCTGTTGAACGAACCGCCCTCTCACGGCGTTCTTTGCGGATTGTCGTTCCACTTATGTTTGCCTTCATCGGACTCATGGCCTCGGCTGCGAGCGCTCAGGTAGTCTTCAACGGCGTACAAACGTCCATCGCGGGCGGTTTCAATC
Organism: uncultured Acidobacteriota bacterium; assembly: GCA_903832055.1. GTDB lineage: Bacteria > Acidobacteriota > Terriglobia > Terriglobales > Acidobacteriaceae > Acidicapsa. The sequence goes on from CAILAC010000008.1 coordinate 191,021, forward strand.
AGCCGACAGGTGTTGCGGTCGACCCCGGCGGCAATGTCTATGGAATTGTCCTTGGCGGCAACCAGCAGCTCAAGTTTTCGCTGCAGGCAGACGGCACCTATGCTCAATCATCGATAGGCAGCGGCCTTGGGTTTCCTTCAAGTGTTGCGATTGACGCCAACGGCAATCTCTTCATCCCCGACACGTATCACAACACCGTTGTTGAGTTGAGCCCCTCGGGTGGCGGATACACGCAAACCACGCTCACGCTGAATGCTGGCGGCGGACCGCTCGGAATCGCCGTTGACAGAAGCGGCAACCTGTATGTTGCTAATCCAAGCGAGAACGCAGTCTACCTGGAGACCCCTGCCGGCGGATCAACTTATAACATGTCCACAGTTGCATCCGGGCTGGGCAGTGGTGGGCCGTTCGGTGTCGCCGTCGATGCCAACGGCAATGTTTTCATCGCAGATACAGGCAACAACCAGGTGCTCATGGAAACGCCTGCAGGCGGAGGCAGCTCAGCTATACGCAGACGACGTTGAGCAGCGGCCTCTCCGGCCCCAAAGGCGTCGCAGTGGACGCAGCCGGCAATGTCTATATCAGCGATTCCGGGAACAACCGCATTCTGAAGGAGACCTTTACCGGCAGCGGATACACAGAATCTGTCGTGAGCAGCTCTTTCAGCAACCCGCAGGGGCTCACAGCGGATAGCAATGGCAACCTCTACGTGGCCAATAACGGCGGACCTCTGAACTTTCTCAAGTTGAACCTCACCAGTGTCCCCTTTGGTTCGCAGGCAGTTGGCGTGGCCAGCAGCACTATCGCCCTTCCCTTCACCGTAACTTCGGGTACGACAATCGGTAGTATTTCTGTGCTGACAACCGGCCTCGCAGGCAAAGATTATGCCGACGCCGGGTCCAGCACCTGCACTGCCGCCGCTTACGGTTCTGACACCGCCTGCGTCGTCAATGTGAAGTTCACCCCGCTTGCTCCCGGCCTGCGTCACGGCGCAGTGGTCATCAAGGATGGAAGCAACCATGTCCTGGCTAGTGTTTCGCTATCCGGCTTTGGTACTGGTTCGCAGGCGGTGTACGGTCCTTCATCCGCGAAACCTCTGGGCTCCAGTCTTGGAACGGTTTTTGCCATGGCGACAGACGCTGCGGGGAATGTCTACATTGCAGACAGCGGCAACGCACACGTGGTCAAGATCACTCCCGCTGGAACTCAGACAAACCTTGGCAGCAGTCACCACCAGCCTCATTCCGTCGCTGTTGATGGAGAAGGCAATGTATTTGTCGGCGAAGTCGGAACTGGCTCGGTCGCCAAGATCACCCCGGCAGGCGTGCAGACAACCGTGGTATCAGGACTGAATGAGCCCTACGGCCTTCTCTTTGATGCCGCCGGCAATCTGATCATCTGCGACCCGAATCTGAACCAGATTTTCAATGTCAGCCCGCTTGGCGTACAAACTACGATCGCAAGCGGATTCACCTTCGCTGCCGGCATTGCCGAGGATTCCGCGGGCAACCTCTACATCACCGATGCCGGACAAGGCTCAGTCGTCAGGATTACTCCAGCTGGCGTTCGCTCCAACTTCTTGACTGGTCTGAATGTGCCTGCGGGAGTGGCGATTGATGCATCTGGTACCTTCTACATCGCTGAGTTCGGCAATGGACAGATTGTCGAAATCGTCCCAGGCAACTCACCCGTTGTACTTGCAAGCGGCGGCTCCAATCCGTTCGGCATCACCCTGGATGACGGCGGGAATCTGTTCTTTACCGACAGCGGCTCAAGCAAGGCATTCCAGATTGCCCGCGCAACGCCCCCTTCATTGGCTTTTGCCGATACAGCATATTCGGCCACGAGCAGCGATAGCCCGCGCACGGTGCAAGTTCAAAACACTGGCAATGCCGCCCTCAACTTCGTTTCGATCAGCTACCCCACCGACTTCCCTGAAGACGGCTCCGGAACCGCTGATTGCTCTACCAGCAGCCCGCTGATCGTCAGCAGTAGTTGCTCACTCACCATCGACTTCTCTCCCGTATCGAATGTGGGCGTTGGACCCAACGCGGTGCTCAGTGAGAATGTGGCCGTTACAACTGATAACCTTGCGGCCCCCTTGCAGAACGTCGCTGTGAGCGGAAAAGAACTCGGCATTGGCGTGAGTCCCGCCCCAACCTTCTCGACCCCTGGTGGCACCTACAACAATGCGCAGTCGATCACCATTTCGGATACAGATCCGGGTACGATCATCTACTACACCATCAACGGCTCGACGCCAACAGCCTCGTCAAGGCTCTACGCTGGTCCTGTGGCAATTCGAAACACGTATACGCTGAAGGCGATTGCCGCTTCTCCGGGCAAGAGCTTTAGCTCGGTGGTCTCTGCCACTTACACCTTGGCCGCTTCGACGCCCGTTTTCAGCGTGGCTGGTGGTCTCTACGCAACCCAGCAGAGCGTTTCACTCTCCACAGATTCGACAACTGCTAACATTTACTACACCACCAACGGCACCACGCCGAACATCCATTCAACCCTCTACACCGCACCTATTACGGTGAACAGCAACCTGACGCTCAAGGCTATCGCGGTGGCAACCGGCTACACCAACAGCGGCATTGCGTCGGCCAGCTACATCATTCAGGCCCAGCCTGCCACTCCGACCATTTCGCCTGCCAGCGGCACCTACAACAATGCCCAATCTGTCACGATCAGTGAATCGGTGCCCGGTGCAACCATCTACTACACCATCAACGGGACGACGCCGACGACATCATCGACCAAGTACACTGTCCCATTTGCAATTCGCAACTCATTCACGGTGAAAGCGATAGCAGTTGCACCCGGTTACGGGCCCACAAGCGTCGCTACAGCAACTTACAACCTTACTGCCGCCACACCAGTTGTCGACTTGGCGAGCGGCACATACACGGGTGCGCAAACCGCAAACATCAGTTGCGCCTCGACTGCAGCCCGCATCTACTACACCATCAACGGAAGCAAGCCGACTGCCAACTCAACCTTGTACACCGGCCCAATCACTGTCGGGGCGTCTGAGACCCTTAAGGTAGTCGCAATCGCCACCGGCTACACCAGCAGCCCCGTCGTTACCAATTCTTACATCATCCAGTAGGCTCAAAAGGGCGGCTCGTCTCTCGTTTTCGAGGGGTGAGCCGCTTGTACTTCTGCAATTAGCCATAAAACCACCTAATCAGATGCAATCGGCAAGCCTAATCGAATCAATTTGATACGGTTTTTCATAAAGTTACTCGTGTAACAGTTTTGTGTTCCACGCCAAATTCACCTTCCTGCCGTAAACTGGTGATGCATCGGAGGACGGTAGCAATGAAGAAGATCGGTGTTTTATTTGGCATGGAGAACAGCTTTCCCAGCGCGCTTGTGGAGCGCATCAACTCCCTGCACGTCGATGGCATCACCGCCGAGTTCGTCGAAACCGGCGCGGTCCACCTCGACAAGGCTCCGCCCTACGCCGTCATCGTTGACCGTATCTCCCACGACATTCCCTTCTATCGCGCCTATCTCAAGCACGCCGCCATCAACGGCACGATCATCATCAACAACCCTTTCTGGTGGTCGGCCGACGACAAGTTCTTCAACTACACCCTCGCTGAAAAAATGGGCGTCGCCATCCCGCCTACCGTGATTCTGCCTCACAAGAAGCATCCCGAGGGCACCACAGACCGCTCCATGCGCAACATGGAGTTTCCGCTCGACTGGGAGTCTGTCTTCAGCTACGTTGGCGAGCATGGTTTCATGAAGCCCGTGGACGGCGGCGGATGGCGCGATGTCTACCACATCACCAACCGGCGCGAATTCTTTGAGGCCTACGACCAGTCGCGCGACCTGTGCATGATTTATCAGAAAGCTGTTGATTTCAAAGAGTATTTCCGCTGCTATGTCGTCGGGCAAAAGAAGGTCCACATCATGCCGTACGACCCGCGCCGTCCGCACGCAGAGCGCTACGTGCAAGATCCGCCAAAGTACGACAAGGCCCTGCTCAAGCGCGTCGAGCAGGATGCGCTCAAACTCTGCCAGGCCCTGGGCTACGACCTGAATACCGTGGAGTTTGCGGTGGAGAATGGAATTCCCTACGCCATCGACTTCATGAATCCTGCGCCGGACGCTGACCTGCACTCGGTCGGCGCGGCTAACTTTGAGTGGATCGTCTCGGAAGTGGCCGCGCTCGCGATTGCCAAGGCAAAGCAGGCTCCCAGCCATCCTGAATTGCGCTGGTCTGCCTTCCTCGGCGCGCCTGCGGTCGCAAAGCCGGCCAAGACCAAGCCCGCTGTAAAGAAGTCCGCAAAGTAACCAGGGCGCAGCCTCTACAATTACGCAAAGCTGTTCGCACTTCGCTTCGATTCTTGGTTTCAGGGAGTCTTGTATGCGCCCATCGTTTACTCTCGGCATTGAAGAGGAGTACCAGACCATTGACCCGGTGACGCGGGATCTGCGCTCGCACATTGCCACTGAGATGCTTTCGCAGGGCAAGATGCGCCTTGAAGAGCGCGTGAAAGCCGAAATGCACCAGTCGGTCGTCGAAGTGGGAACGCGCATCTGCCGCAACATCGAAGAGGCACGCGAAGACCTGTACGACCTGCGGCGGCAGATGATTCGCCTGGCCAAGGAAAACAACCTGACTTTGGTCGCAGGCGCGACGCATCCCTTTGCAGATTGGCGCAAGCAGGAGATTTACCCTGATCCGCGCTACCGCCAGGTGGTCAAGGATCTGCAGCTAGTGGCCCGCTCCAACCTCATCTTTGGCCTGCACGTACATGTCGGCATTGAAGACCGGGAAGCGGCAATCCGCATCATGAATTCGATGCGCTACTTTCTGCCGCACATCATGGCTCTCACCACCAACTCACCCTTCTGGCTGGGATTGAACACCGGTTACAAGGGATACCGCGCCAAGGTATTTGAAAACTTTCCGCGAACCGGCATTCCCGACGCGTTTGCGAGTTACTCGGAGTACGAGAACTACGTCAATTTGCTTATCAAGACGCATTGCATCGATGACGGGAAAAAGATTTGGTGGGATATCCGTCCGCATCCCTACTTTGACACGGTAGAAGTGCGAGCCTGCGACATACCCATGCGCGCCTCTGAGTCAATTGCAGTCGCTGCACTTATTCAGGCTACGGCCGCGTATCTATACCGGTTGCATGAGCGCAACCAGGATTTCAGACAGTATGCGAGGCCGCTGCTGATGGAAAACAAGTTTCGCGCGGTGCGCTACGGGCTGGATGGAAGCCTCATTGACTTTGGCAAGCAGCAGGAAGTGCCGGAGCGCGATCTTATCCGGGAGTATCTTGACCTGGTCGATCCAGTCGTAGACGAGTTAGGTAGCCGCGAGGCCATCAACGGCATTCGAGAGATACTCGAAACCGGAACCGGAGCAGACCGGCAGCTAGCTGTCTTTGAAAGCTCTGGCGGCGACCTCAAAGCAGTGGTGGATTACATGGCGCAGGAGACAGCCGCCGGATTGTATTGAGGAAAGTCTTCTCTGATATCTGTTTCTTGATTACCGGGGGAAAGCTATGACGTTTGCTGCAAGAGTTGGATTGCTGGGTTGTCTCATCGCTTTGACTGCAGGTTGCGCTTCCGCAGAGGCGGCAGCTACAAATCCCCACAACTTCGCTGTCCAAAGTGGACATTTCATGCTGGACGGCAAGCCGTTTCAGATCATCTCCGGTGAGATGCACTATCCGCGTATCCCCCGCGCCTATTGGCGTTCGCGGTTGAAGATGGCCAAGGCGATGGGCCTGAATACGATCACCACCTACGTCTTCTGGAATGTCCACGAGCCGCAGCCCGGGGTCTATGACTTCAGCGGGCAAAACGACGTGGCGGAGTTCATTCGTGAGGCGCAGGAGGAGGGGCTGTTTGTGCTGTTGCGGCCGGGACCGTATGTCTGCGCGGAATGGGATTTTGGCGGATACCCGTCGTGGCTGTTGAAGGATCATGCAATCGTTGTGCGCAGCTCCGACCCGCGGTTCATGGAGCCGGCGACCCGCTGGCTGCACCGACTTGGCCAGGAGCTGGCTCCACTTCAACTGGCAAATGGGGGTCCGATACTGACCGTTCAGGTTGAGAACGAGTACGGATCCTTTGGCGAGGACCATGCTTATATGGAGCAGATTCACCAGGTGCTGTTGGACAGCGGGTTCACGAAATCCGTCCTGTACACAGCGGACGGTCCTGAACAGCTTCCCAAAGGCTCATTGCCTGAGTTGCCCGCAGTCATCAACTTTGGCCAGGGCGAGGCAAAGGACGGCTTTGCGTTGCTCCACAAGCTCAGGCCCGACGGCCCGTTCATGACCGGGGAATACTGGGCTGGCTGGTTTGATCATTGGGGTGAAAAGCACGAAACGCGGGACGGCGTTAAGCAAGCAGCGGAACTGACCTGGATGCTGAGCCAGGGATACTCAGTGAGCCTGTACATGTTTCACGGCGGCACGAGTTTTGGGTGGTTGAACGGCGCGAACTACTCTGGCGGTGAGTATCAGCCGGATGTGAACAGCTACGACTACGATGCAGCTCTCGACGAGAGCGGGCGGCCTACGCCGAAGTACTTCGCATTTCGCGATGTGATCGCAAAGGCAACAGGACAGACGCCCAATGCGGTGCCGACGACGCCGGGCACTCAATCCATCTCATCTTTCATTCTTACTGAGTCTGCGTCGCTGTGGGATAACCTGCCCAAACCGGTGATTTCCCGTGAGTTGAAGACCATGGAAGACCTGGACCAGTCGTTTGGCTACATTCTCTACCGGACTACTGCGTCCGCAGACCTGAAAGGACCATTGACGCTCGACGGCCTGCACGATTATGCGCAGGTTTATGTCAACGGCAAGATGGTGGGCACTCTTGACCGTCGGCTCAAGCAGAAATCCATGCCTCTGAAGCTGGGCAAGGGCGACCGTCTTGATTTGCTGGTTGAAAACTCAGGTCGCATCAATTTCAGCCTGGAGCTTCGCGGCGAACGCAAGGGGATTGTGGGCTCAGTGAAGGCGGGCGAAACGCCGCTGCATGACTGGGAGATTTATCCCTTGCCGATGAACGATACAGCCGAGCTTCGCTACTCCGAGGGCGGCTGCAAAGCGGCGCCATGCTTTTATCGCAGCAGCTTCGCCGCGGCCAGTGCTGGTGAAGCCGTCGGCGATACATTCCTGGACACTAAAGAACTCAGCAAGGGGTTTGTCTGGGTCAACGGACATCCGCTGGGGCGGGCGTGGAGCGTTGGTCCGCAGCGAACGCTTTACCTGCCGGGAAGCTGGCTCAAAGCGGGCGTCAATTCGATTGTGGCGCTCGATCTGAACAGCACCAAGGCCCCTTCGGTGGCGGGGTTGGCCAAGCCAATTCTCGATGGGCCGGTGAAGTAGCCAGGTTTCTGCTTTCCGATCCTGCCGGGAGCTATTTGAAATCCGGAGATTGAAAGACGACCTCACCGTCAAGCAGGGTCATCAGGCACTTCATGTCTTTGATATCGGCGGTAGGAACAGAGTAGATGTCGCGGTCCCAGACGGCGAGGTCGGCTCGCTTGCCGGGTTCGATGGTGCCGATTTTGCTTTCGAGGAAGAGCTGGCGGGCGCTCCAGGCTGTGTAGCTGCGCAGTGCTGTGTGGATGTCAGTCGATTCGAAGGTGCCGAAGGGCTGAAGGCCGTAGGTACCCCTGGCGGTCTGGCGGGCAATTGAAGCCCAGAGTCCATAGCGGGCGGCAATCGGAGTCACGGAATAATCCGAGCCGCTGCTCCAGAGAATCCCCCGGCTCTTGAGCGTCTTCAGCGGAACCACTTGTTCGCCGCGCACCTTGCCGTAGCTTGCGGCATAGATGTCGCCGATCCACCAAAGAAACTCCGCCTGCAACTCAGGGTAGCCTGCATCGAAGTTCCTTTGCAGCCAGGCCATCACGTCCATTGCGTGGGCGGTGGGCTGGTTGGCGTGAATGATGCTGTGGCGCAGGCCGGGGCGGGGATTTTCCTTTTCGACCATGGCATAGGTATCGACGACCCAGTCAATGGCGCGGTCGCCGACTGCGTGGGTTCCGACGGGAACGCCGGCATTATGAAAGAGCCGGACCATCTTCTGATATTCAGCAGGGTCGGTCTGGGGATAGCCGTGATTGCCGGTGTCAGGGTTCGTGTTGTTGCGAAACCAGTCGTCATAGGCCCAGGCAGTGCGGGCGCCACCGGAGCCATCCATATAGATTTTGGCTCCGCAGGAGAGCAGGCGGCTGTCGCCGAGCGTGGCAGGCAGGCGCGGCACTGAATCAAATTGAACCAGGGCCTTTTTGGCGGATTCGAGCGTGCTGCCGGCATGCCACAAGACGCACACGCGCATCTTGAGCTCACCCGCGTCGAGAACTGATTTGTAGGCGTTCCAGGTAAGTTGGGTGATGTCGGGGTCTTTGACGGCGGTCATGCCCTCGCTGAGCAGAATCTTTTGGATATACAGCACTCCCTGGCGTTCCTGCTCAGGGGTGACTGGCGGGATGAGCCGGTCGACGGGCGCCATGGCGGTTTCTTCCTTGAGCACGCCGGTCGGCTGATGGGTGCCAGGGTCGCGATCGATGGTTCCGGCGCTGGGATCAGGGGTATCTGCAGTAATGCCGGCAAGCTTGAGCGCGAGCGAATTAGCCACGCCATAGTGGCCGGTCGTATGCATCAGCCAGACAGGGTTATTGGGCGAGACCCGATCAAGGTCAGCAGCCGTGGGGTATCGACGCTCGGAAAGCTTGCCCTCATCCCACCCGGATCCGGTGATCCAGTCTCCCGGCTTTACAAGAGCGACTTTGGCACCGACGCGGGCAACGATCTCGGCTACTGAGGTAGCGTCAGTTAGCTTGACGCCGTAGAGTTCTTCGACACCGCCATCAGCAATGTGGGCGTGGGTGTCGATGAGACCAGGGGTGACGGTGAGACCGTGGAGGTCAACGACCTTGGCATTGGGCGCGGCAAGGGCGCGAATTTCGGCGTCTGTACCGGCTTTGACGATGATGCCGTTGCGGATTGCGACGGCCTGGGCGATCGAGTCCTTTGCGTCAACGGTTAGGACATGGCCGTGGATCAGGATCAGGTCGGCAATTGCCGGAGCCGGAGCGGCGGGAGGCTGAGCCGATGCTTCTAGGACGAGGAGTGCCAGGGCGGCAGTCAATAGCAGGCGATGATTGTTCATTACGCGGTTCTCCTCGTGCAAGTCGTTTCAATTACTGTATATGCGAGTGAGCCGGCGCGCCGGGGAATGTCAGCCGACGTAATTGTCAAATGGCTGAAGCTATCGGGCATTTCAATTGGGTCAATTTTCAGTTAGGCTCAATGAATCGGCCCGATTTCGCCGCCTTCCCCCGCAATTGTATTGGAGTTCGACCTTGACAATGACTGTTTCTGATTTGCTGCAGATGCCCTACCCCACCGAGTTTGCGATGGGTGCCCGTTCGGCCGTGACCACCTGCTTGCGCATTTCTCCCTCGGAGAAGGTCACGCTGATCACGGATCGGGCAACAGAACAGATTGCCGCCTCGATCGGGGCGCAGCTTGAATTGCTGGGATGCGCATGGAGTGTCTTTCTGCTGGAAGACCTGGCTCCCCGGCCGCTGGTGCATATGCCCGAAGCGGTGCTGGCAGATATGGAGACGTCGCAGGTCTCGATTTTTGCGGTCCAGGTACAGAAGAATGAGTTGCTCTCGCGCATGCAGATGACTGATGTTGTGAACCGCCGGCGGATGCGCCATGCACACATGGTGAACATCACTGCGGAGATTATGTGCCAGGGCATGCGTGCGGACTTTGACCTGGTCGACCGGCTTTCGCAGCAGGTACTGGAACGGGTGCGCAAGGCAACACGGATTCGCGCAACGACCGCAGCGGGCACCGACATAACGGCGGAAATGAACCCGGGTTACAAGTGGTTCAAGACGAGCGGCATTATCAGCCCGGAAAAATGGGGCAACCTGCCGGGTGGCGAATGCTTCACTTCACCCGGCGAAGTGAATGGCCGTTTTGTCGTGGATGGCGTTGTCGGCGACTGGCTATGCGCACGCTATGGATTGCTGCACGAGACGCCGCTCACGATCGAAATTGCCGGCAACCGCATCGTGAGCTGTGCCAGCGAAAACAAGGCACTGGAATCGGATTTCTGGGCGTATACGCACACCGATGAAAACTCTGACCGGGTAGGCGAGTTTGCTATTGGCACCAACCTTGGCGTTGAGCGCGTGATTGGCAACATCCTGCAGGATGAGAAGTTCCCGGGGATTCACATTGCGTTTGGGAACCCGTACGGCGAGCACACAGGGGCTCCGTGGCGCTCTGGAACGCACATCGATGTGGTTGGGCTCGGATTCAATATCTGGATCGAGTCTGAGGCTGGGCAGGAGCAGATCATGCGCGATGGACGGTTTCTGATCGCTGCCTAGATCCATCAACCTGGATTGTTTTGTGCAGCCTCATGTGGGGTATCGGCATCTACTCTGTTGTTATGACTACGACCACATCCCTTCCTCTCAAGAAACTTGGCAACTCAGACCTTAACCTCACCCCGATTGGCTTTGGCGCATGGGCCATTGGGGGCGGCAACTGGGACTTTGCGTGGGGCCCGCAGGACGATGCGGAGTCAATCCGAGCCATTCACCAGGCTCTTGACGAAGGCATCAACTGGATCGATACAGCCGCGATTTACGGCCTTGGCCACTCCGAGGAAATCGTCGGGCGGGCGGTGAAAAGCAGCGCGAGCAATCCGCTGGTCTTTACCAAGTGCTCCATGCGCTGGGATGCCGACCGGAAGATCTACCGCTCACTCAATGCCGCCTCAGTTATTGAGGAATTGGAAGGATCACTGCGGCGGCTTGGAGTCGAGACGATTGATCTGTACCAGATCCATTGGCCGAACCCCGAGGAAGAAATCGAAGAGGGCTGGGAGGAGTTGGCACGGCAGCAGAAGCTGGGCAAGATTCGCTGGATTGGGGTTTCCAACTTCAATGTGGCGCAGATGAAGCGGGCCCAGGCAATTGCACCAATTACCAGCCTGCAGCCGCCTTACTCGATGCTCCGGCCGGCGATTGAGGCGGAGATTTTGCCATATTGCCAACAGAACGGCATCGGCGTCATCAACTATTCACCGATGGTGAGTGGCCTGCTCACCGGCCGCATGAGCGCAGAACGCGTGGCTGCGATGCCCACAGACGACTGGCGACGCCGGGCAGTCGAGTTCAATGAGCCTCGCCTGAGCCGGAACCTGCGTCTGGTTGAGTTGCTGCGTACGATTGGAGCCGCCCATCACGTGGAGCCAGGCGTCGTCGCGGTGGCCTGGACTCTGCACCATCCCGCAGTGACGGCCGCGATTGTTGGCGGACGAAGCGCCGAGCAAGTCAAAGGCCTCGCCCCTGCGCTCAGGTTCCGGCTCAGCGATAATGAGTACGCGGAAATTGGGGCATTCCTGGCGGCCAATCCGGTCGCTTAGAACGCCGATGCAAGCAGCGAAAAGCCCCGGTCCTCAGTGAGGATCGGGGCTTCAATTCAAGCGAATGAATCCAGTTACATGGCAGCGACGAAGTCAGGCAGGATGACCGCTGCGTGATTCTGGAGCAGGTTTGTCATGCGAGCCGACATGCTGCTGTAAAGATCGGCCGCGCGAAATGCATTGACCTTGACGCCTGCGGTAGCTTGGCTGAGTGCGTATTGCCCAAGCGCCATCAGTACGCAGAGCCGAATCTGCATCGCATCGCTGCGCAGAGCCTCCAAAACCATTGGGTCGATTGGATCGGCACCGGGAGCACAATTCCGGGTGGCATAGTCCGCCATTTCGAGCATGACGCGTGCATTCTGGAACATGGCCCAGAGACCGCGGGGTCCGTCGAGACGCTGCCAAATGTCCTCGGTAGTCGCGGTAAGGCCCTCTTTCCAAAGGAATTGCGCGCTGAGGTCGCGTGCGCTCCAATCGGTGCGAAGCTGGCCCAGTAGACTGTCCCAACTCTGGCTGTTACGGCGGCGCACGTCCTTACACCACTTGCTGAAGTAGGCCAGCAAGGCAGTGACGATTACGATCTGAAGTACCGTGAACATTACTTAGTCCTTTTTCCAGGTGCGTTTTAGGAAAGGATCATTGGGGGCCGGACCTGCGATTACGTCCGCCTCCACCTATTTGTAGCAGAAGTTCCTGCATTTGTGGACTGAATTGTTTGCGTTCCTGCTCTTTTGCGCTAAAGCTGAGTTCCCAATAGGACAGTGTACCCAGGTAACTGACCGATGTTGCGATGTCCAACCAGTGGTACTGCTCCCCTGTAGAAGGGTGAGAATGGAGGACTGCGACAATCAGACTGACAATCGAGTAAACCCCGAATCCAGTGGCAACCTGCAGTTCGCGATCTTTCCATCCCAGGGAAAGAAGTTGGCTCAAGCTCGCCATGACCAGGAAGCAGCCAACGCGCAGAATTGCTGCGGTTCCTTGAACGTGATACAAAATCGTGCTTTCCGGGCCGAAACCTGAGGGAACGGTATGGCTGGCCAGCGGCCATATGATAACGGCAGCAATTGCCACAAGCCCAGCAATCACATAAATGGTTGCCTTGGGAAGCGATGCGCGCATTGGCCGCAACACTGACCAGGCCAACTCCACCAAAACGGCAAAAATCAGCAGCGAATCAATCGAGACCTGATAAAGGTAGTAGCGGAAATATAGCGTGGGATGGACGGACAGAATACATGAAGATGAGAGATCAGTGACCAGTGTCCAAGCGACGAAGACAGTAAAGATAGGGAGGAGACGCCGCACGTTGCGATAAAACAGGAGGACGATGACAAAGCATTCGCCTACCGCTCCCGCTAACGAAACTGCCGTCTCGAATGACACCTTGCTGCCTCCTGGACCGAGTGGGAAGCACTCTTTCCAATTAAGAGTCTAGCAGCGGAAGGAATCTGTCAATATACAACTTATGAATCGGAACGGATGCACGAAGATGGCGTTCGAATGACCAAAGGTCGTGAGGGCCTACGACAGGCTCACTGGATTTGTGAAATTGCTGCCTGGCTTGGGCGCAGGTGAAGCGGGGCCAAAGTTGCTGCCCGGCTTGGGAGCGGGCGACGCAGGACCGGCGACCACTGAATTGATCGTGACAAAGTTGCTGCCTGGCTTCGGCGCAGGTGAAGCGGGGCCAAAGTTGCTGCCCGGCTTGGGAGCGGGCGACGCAGGACCGGCGACTACCGAATCGATCGTGACAAAGTTGCTGCCTGGCTTGGGCGCAGGTGAGGCGGGGCCAAAGTTGCTGCCCGGCTTGGGAGCAGGCGACGCAGGACCGGCGACTACCGAATCGATCGTGACAAAGTTGCTGCCTGGCTTCGGCGCGGGTGAAGCGGGGCCAAAGTTGCTG
>CAILAC010000009.1 GCA_903832055.1 uncultured Acidobacteriota bacterium
AGACCGAGGCATTGGGCGATCTGTACCATCAAGCGCCACGGCTCTTGCAGAGTCGCAACGATGAGTTCGAACTCCTCAACAGTCAGAGTGGTCGGACGTTGCCGGCGCTTGCTGCCGCCCTTGACGCGAACCAGTGCTATTGGGTTTCTCTGCTCGTTAAAGACTTCCCAGCGCGCGGCACACTGATACATCAGGTGCATCACGCTCTTCAAATGTGCCTTGGACTTCGGGGCCATAGGGAGATTCTTCAACCAATCCTCGACCGCCATCGGTCGAATTTTTTCGAGTAGATACTCGCCCCAGCGTGGCTTCAGGTGATTAACGATGTTGGCCCGATACGACTTCGCAGTGGAGTACCGTTCCGGCATCTCTTCCTGCATGTATCGGTCGCAGATAGCACCGAATGTCACCGCGGCCATGCGCTGCTGCGGAGTTTCAGAGTTGAGGGTTAGAAGAAGGGCTTCCACTGCCTTCTGCGCGTGAGCTTTGGTTGGCAACTTTTCGACTGTGCCGACGATGCAGGACTTACGTCTCCTGCCGCCCTGCTCGGTCGGTTCGTAGTACCGAAACTCCCATGTATCAGGCCCCTTCTCCCGCTTCTTTCGGGTGAGGCTTCCGAATTGGTAACATGCTCGTGGTATCAAGATTCCTCCTTGATTCACGGCACGAATGGCTGCATTAAGGGTAGCCGAGTGCGGGCCGATTGATCTGCGGAAAACATAGCTTTTTTTGTCTTCAGCCAGCCTGCTTGCGGTCGATCCATTGATCGATTGCGGAGGCCCGGAATCGCCACAGCTTGCCCACTTGAACACCAGCGATTTGCCCTCGAAGCACCATGCGTTGGAGAGTGCGCGGATGAGCGTGATCGCGAAGCCAAGCTGGAAGGAGTTCCCGGCGGATTTCGTCGGACCATTTCTTCTCCTGACTGCGACTTGGCGGAATAGCGTCGATACCGCCAGGAGCGCTGCGAACCAGTTCAGGAGCGAGTGCTCGAATGTCGTAGGTGAGGTCAACGTCTTCAGAAAAGCGGCTGATTACCTTATGGGCCTTGGACAAAGCCGTGCCCCCCTTGAAGACGAGATGGGCTCCCAACTCGGACTGAAAGAGGGCGGAAAGCGCCCAGACGACCCAGATGTCCTTCTCCAGCAAGTGGGGCGCGCGGCCAGATGCTTCCGAAGCCGCATCAATGGCACTGGCCTGATTCTTGACGCTCAGTTGGAAGTAGCTATCAGGCATCGACGGCACTCCGGCTCAAGGCGCTCGCCATCCAACTCGGAAACCGGGAGACTTGCTGCGCGACCTTCTGTATCTCGGTCCGGGGAACTTTCTCCTCGATCTCCTTCAGAACCGCATGAACTCTCTCCGGGCCGGCCCATGCCAGCGCACGGACGATCTCTCCGGCGCGTTCCTTGGCAAAGGCGAGTTGCCAGGACGGGACATGCACCAGCTGGATCACCAGCTTCCCGAGATTCAGCTTGCGACTCCGGCCCGATGTCCAATAGATCATCTGGGTGGGAACCTGGGTGGTGAGTCCAAGCGCGTTCGCGGACGTAGCACCCGAGGGCACAATGTCTTCACCGCGCTGCGCGGAGAGTTCCTCGATCAACCGGTGGGCCGAGGGCGCATGAGTCCCAAACCGGCTTCTCACAGGCGAGAGGTACATGCCCCGGCCAGCTCTCAGGAGCTTGCCGCGCCGCGCAAGCCGGGAGAGCGACTGATCCACAGCGGGGCGCGTGCCGAGATGCAGCAGCATCTTGGCGCTAACCGGCGCTCCCTCGGGGAGTGCGCTCGTCCTTTGGAGAATGGCTTCTGTGAGGCGTTCCATGATTCACCTACTGTTAGAAGTATATGCCTATTTCTGACACTATGAACAGGAACCACTTTGGGTTGGCAGATCCGATTCCCAAGATTTCCGGGGCTACTCGCCTTGAATCTGGCCGATCTTCACTCCGCTCAATGCCACGCTCCGAAAGGAAGAACTGCCAAAGTGAAACTCGGATTGGCCGATGTTGTGGCCGATGTGTGGCCCTGGGTGGCCGTCCCAACCTTTAATAGCTCGACGCGCTATTAAAGGTTCGCCGAACAGAAAGCTCCGTGTGTAGCCCTTCGCGACGGAGAATCCTACGACCTGTTTACGGGGAAACCCAACGGTCGAAACGCGCTCCCAACCGGCTCCCATGAGGCTGTCCAATGCGTACTTTTCGATACTTTTAAGTCGCCATTCGTACCGCAAATTCAACAACATACGCGTTCCGGGGGTCGCTCATAACCCAAAGGTCGTAGGTTCAAATCCTACCCCCGCAACCAATCAAAGACGCCCCTTGTTTGAGTCTGAGCCTCTGGCTCCTCGCGAGGGGATTTTTTATTTCTACCCAGTGGATTCGAAACAAGGAGCGGGGGCGGCAGCCACACGCCAAACGAGTTGCTTCCCCCCTCAATTTGCTATTGCGACAGGCAACCTGTGCGCCTGGATGCGCACGGCAGGCCCAGGCGGTTTGACTGGCTGCAGTTCCCATTCGTCCGGCTTTACGGCGGAGAGACGAAATTCGCGGTTCACATCTTGCAGCTGAGCCTTGATGTGCTCGGGGAAAGCGCAGGCTTGCCGGGCAGTCTCCCATTGCCGAATCACATTGAGAACCGCTGCTTTTTTCTTGTCCAGGCCTGCAACGCTGCTGCTGCTCTGGGTTGCCTTGCTGTCAAAACTGGTCGCCAGCGCAAAGCCGGCATCGAACCCTGCCGCCCGCGCGCAAAGCCATTCGACATCTTCCACCGTCGTCTCGTCGCGTACTGCAAACCAGCCGAGCATGGGCGGTATCAGGTTGCGCCGGAAGAATAGCTGATTCTTGAGCCGATAGAGTGTCTGACTCTGGCGGAAGCCGGCGTACCACGGTTCGCCCCAGTTATAGCGGGTGGCGATGTGCCAGTTGAAATGCTTGGGCATGCTGGCGTCGTTGATCACGTGTCCGCGCAATTGCGGCGCGAGCGCTTCGTACCAGGTGCTGGTGAAAAGCGAGCAACCGTATTGCCCCATGCCTGTGGACCAGTTGCCCTCCAGTCCATCGAGTGAGAGCTGGACAGCACCCGTGTCGTTGCAGAACTCGGCAATCTTGCGTGCGACCTCCTGGCAGAGCGCAGCGTCGGTCAGAAATACCTTGTAATCGTGATCCATTAACTTGCTGACGGCGTCGCCCTTCGGGTGCGCAGCGGCTTTCGTGCCCCATGAGCCGCGCTGACATTTGAGCAGCCGCCAGGGAGCTTCAGCGGAGATGCCGTCGTACCTGACCAGTTCTTCTCCAATCATGACGGTGCTCATGGCTGTCTTTTTCTGAAAATAAGCGGGCGAAGCGACTGAGATTTCTGTCTCAGCCGCATCGATTTCGGTGGTCAGTTCGCTGGCGCCAATGCGTGCCAATCGCGGGTCTGGTTTCGGGGTCACATACGGATCGTTGGGCGTGATGAAGTTGGAGAGTGTGTGGAATCCCACGCCAAGGCCTGCCTTGCCGGCCTTCTTCACGCATTCGCTGAAGCCATCCCAGCCGCGCGGGAATGCATCTGGCTTCAGCTGGAAATGGCCCCAGGTTTCGAATGGCGAACTGTGATAGAGCACCTTCAGTCCAGCCTGCTGCGTCATTTCGATGACCTGGTCGATTGTGGCTTCGCTAAAGTCCGCGATGAGATAGGATGCGGTCGCAGCTGGCGCAATCTTTGCCCATGTGCCGTCCAGCACTGGATGCGGCAAACTCTCCGCGACTTCAATCTCTCCCAGAGTTGCCAGAGCCTCTGTCGCCGGGCAAGCAAACAACGCGATCCTGCTGCCGATTACGCCTCCATCGGCAAATGGAAGAGCTTCGAACCTTTCTTGTCCCCAATTGCTGATGACGCGCTTGCGGTCCCGGTTCCGGCAATATGCCTGCAAGCTGCTGCCATACGGGGTGTGCCGGGCGGTATCGCCGCGCCAGCGCTGCTCTTTATTCAGTTCCACCGGCAAGCCGGGATAATGGCCGGGGTCGTCTGCCACCAGTTCATCCGGCTCGACATCGCTCTCCTGTAAGGGATAGCCGCCCAGCGTCTTGACGTTCAGCGCCTGAATGCCAATGGCCAGTTCAGAGTTGCGCACAACGCCAACCACCTCGCCAACCAGATCGCCAATCGCGAGCGGATATGGCCCCCATAGCACCAGATCAACGTGCTTTGCGGTGCGCAACTCCGTCAATTCAAACGTTACATGTGTCGGCTGCGAGCGCACCTTCAGTACCGCTGTTGCCCCGATGTCTTGGTAATCGAGCGTCAAGCGATTTCCGACCGTGTCCCAGGCCGCATGATTCGGGGCATACAGCTCGCCATCCACGCTTACGCTCATCAGCGGCGCTGGTTGTCCTGGCGCAAGCTTGTTGCGTCCGTTGAAACTGATTGCGCTGAATACTCCCGTCGAATTGATGGTGAACTCGGCCTGTCCGGCTCTCAGGGCCAGCGATTCGCCGGCCAGCGCGGCCCCCAGCTGCGAATCTTTCGCGTTCAACCCGCGTTCGGCGTTCTCACCCCTCGCTTGCCGAAGACCCAAAGAAGAAAGTGATGCCACCGAAGCTCCCAGCACTTGAAGGAATTTTCTCCGCCGTATTCTCATGCGCCTCCCTGCGTCTGCCAGTTCAGAATCTTTGGGACGCACACGGCACGCCCTTCCGAAGAATAACCATCGTTGCCGATACCGTCGGAGTCTGTCGAGTGCCCGGGCTGAGAATGCTCGAGTTGTCTGATTTCCTCGGTTTCAAAAAGGCAATCTGAGAACGCACCTGCGCGGCTGATTGAATTCGTCTTGTTCTCTTATGCAGGCATTTTAAGCCGACTGTTTTCGAGTGAGGCACGATGCATCGTGAAGCGGACATTATCGGTCGAATTGGCGTGCTTGTGCGTGAGAGAGGCCAATTTACACCCCCTTCTTACCGTAAATTGAGCGTAAATCCGGTCTGATACCTCGGGTTTGCGCAGGTAGGTGCGGCCACGGGTGATACCAAACTCAGAGACACGGGCATTTGGCTCTATACGCAGGAGACAAAATCCGTTGCGTATTACTGGTTCAATGAGAAGCCCAGCTTTATCAGCACAACTGCGGCCAGCACCTTCCCATCCTGGTTTGCTCCGTTGCGGGTAGCCAATGTATTTGATGACAAGGGTGATACGGGAACCTTCTTTGGAAATAACCCGGACTATGAACACGGCATCGAGTTTCTGCCATTTACGGGCGGATCAATGCATCTCGGACTAGACCCCAACTATGTGCAGGCAAATTACAACGAGGACAATACTGCGAACGGAAATGTTCCGAAGGATTGGCCGGACTTGATGGAGATGTATGAAGCTCTGTCTGATCCTGAAACTGCCTGGACTCAATGGCAAAGTGTTACTGCTGCGACGAGTGGTGAGACGCTCGCCCATGAGTATGCCTGGCTGATGTCGCTGCGGGATTTGGGCCACGTGGATTCAACCGTCACCGCGAATACTCCGTTCTATGCTGTCTTCAACAAGGGAGGCACAAAGGCACACGTTGCATTTAACCCGACGAGCGCGACACTGAATGTGACCTTTTCAGATGGAGCGATGGTGTCGGTGCCTGCTGGAACGATGTCGTCTGACTCGGCTCTGGTTACAAGCGTGACCATTGGCTCGGGGACGACGCCTCCCGCTCCTCCGGCCGCGCCTGTGGGTTTGACTGCGACGGCTAAGTCCGCGAGTGAAATTGACCTGAGCTGGACACTTGCGAGTGCAGTTACCTACAACGTATACCGCAGCACGGTCAGTGCCTTTACTCCTGATGGCAGCAATCTGGTTGCGAGCGGCTTGAGCGCGGCAGCATACGCTGACATGGGGCTCACGGCATCGACGACCTATCATTACGTCGTTGAAGCGGTGAATTCCGGCGGCAATTCAGCACCTTCGACGGAGGCGTCTGCAACGACCAGCGCCTCGGGCGGTGGCGGCGGTGGAACAGTCAATGAATCGAACACGCTGTACCTGCTCGGTGGAGCGACTGCAACTTCGCCAAGCTTGCTGACATTTACCAATGGCCCCTCTGGGACCGACAGTATCCCTGCCAATGTGCCGCAATCGCCTGGCACTCCAGAGAATCCTCTCGTCTACACCATCACCGGTGTAAGCGGAAGCTACAACAGTGCCATGTCCACTGCATTTGACTTATTTGTGGACGCTCAAACGAACGTGGGCGAAGCGGCGCAGGTTGAAGTGTTGTATGACCTCAATGGTACAGGTACCTTTGATCGCACCGAGCTTTACAGCTTGTTTGCGACCAATGCTGCAATTGACTACGAGGACTACAACCAGAACGCTCGCGGTGGTCTGCAGACAGCGACGGGTACTTTGGGCAACATGAACAAAGGCACGATCGTGATCAAGGTATGGAACGCGCTGCCTGGTCCGAACGCTGCGCCGATCACACTGAGTGTTGGCAACAATCCCGGCGCAACATCGAATCTCGTAATTCCGTTCACGAGCGTAACTCTTTCGTTGACTCCTGCGGTTGCTCCGGCAAGTTTGCAGGCAGTTGCTGTGAGCAGCTCAGCAATTAACCTGGCCTGGACTGCAAGCACAACTCCTGGCGTGACTTACAGCCTTTATCGCAGCACGACGAGCGGCTTTACTCCCTCATCGTCCAACATGGTATCGAGTCTTTTGAGTGGAACCTCATACACTGATCTGAATCTCGATGCATCGACTGCCTACTACTACGTTGTAGAGGCTGTGAATGGATTGGGTAACTCAGCACCCTCCGCTCAAGCTACCGCGACGACGCAGGCCTCGCAGGGTGGTACGCCGGGCAGCAACACGCTCTATCTGGTTGCGGGCGCTACGGTCACAACGCCAAGCAAACTGTCTTTTGTAGGCGGCCAGTCTGGCGTTGACAACGTTCCCGCGAATAATCCGCAGTCACCGGATACACCAATGAATCCGCTGGTGTACACGATCACTGGCTTGAATGCGAAGTACGACAGCACGCTGGCGACCACTGCCTTTAACATGTACATCGATGCCGGTTTGAATGTCGGTGAAGGTGCACAGGTTGAGGTTCTGTACGACCTTACTGGCAGCGGAACATTTGATCGGACTGAGCTCTATCACTTCTTCGCAACCGATCCAGTCGTAGGCTACGAGAACTATACAGAGACGTCTCGCGGAGGACTTGAAACTGCAACTGGTACTTTGAGCGACATGACCAACGGCACGGTCGTCATCAAGGTATGGGATGCGCTTCCGGGTCCGAACGCTGCGCCAATCCAGTTGAGTGTGGGTAACAATGTAAATGCGCTCAGCAAGTTGGTGATTCCGTATAACTCGGTCACTCAATCGGCAGCTGGCCCTGCCGCACCAACAAGCGTGATGGGAAATGCTGCTTCAGATACAGAAGTGGATCTTTCATGGACGGCCAGCACGACCTCGGGCGTAACCTACAACGTGTATCGCAGCACTACCTCAGGATTTACGCCGGGGACCGCTAATCTGCTTACCAATGTCAGCGGTACAACTTATGCTGACATGAGTGTGACGCCTTCAACGACGTACTACTATGTCGTGGCAGCCACTAATAACACGGGAACAACCGCTGCAGCACAGATTACCGTTACGACTCCGGCACCGCCGCTGTTGACGACCACGACGGCACTCACTCTGTCTGCCGCCGCGATCAATGCTGGAACGCCTGAAATGCTGACTGCGACCGTCTCGCCTGTTGCGGCGACGGGAACTATCACCTTCATGGATGGTGGCACCACTCTGCAGTCCGTAGCAGTGGTTGCGGGCCAGGCGACCTACACGGCGAACAACCTTAGTATTGGTCAACACCCGATCACTGCTAACTACAGCGGAGATGCGACCTACGCGATGAGTGCTTCGGCATCGCAGACGGTTACTGTCACTGCTGTTCAGCCTAACTTTGCCATTACCTCTACGCCGACAAGCGCTACGATTTCGGCCGGCCAATCTGCAACGTTTAATCTGTCAATCGCACCGCAAGGTGGATTCAACCAACTGCTTTACCTCACGTGCAACGGACTGCCCGCGCTGGCAACATGCTCGTTCAGTCCTCAGCAGGTGACGCTCAACGGCTCAACGCCGGCGGCGGTCGTGATGACGGTGAATACAACGGGTAAGGCGACGGCTGCGAACAAGGGTAGCAACGGAATGACACCGCTGTACGCGGCGATTATCCCGTTCGGCTTTGCTGCGCTGCTGTTCGGCCGCAAGCAAAGGCGTGCAGTGTTGCGGCGGTTTATGGTGGTGGGCTGCACGCTGATGATTGCTTCTGCCTTCGTGGCCTGCGGTGGTAGCAAAGCAGCCAAGCCGACTACGCCGACTGGTTCGAGCACTGTCACTGTTACGGCGAGTTCTGGTGGAGTCACCAACACTCTGAATCTCACACTAACAATCCAGTAACTGGAAGTAATTGCAGCACGGATTACTTGATGAAGGCTGCAGGCTAAACGCTCGCAGCCTTTTTCATTGCGAATATTCCGGCCATATTGGCGGACCACAAGCTGCAATCGATAGAATCAGGAGGCTGATGACGGAGAGAAGATGAAGATTGGGGTAAGCGCCTTTGCCTGGACAACCACGTTCACCGACCGCCATTTGGGTCTGTTGGCAGGCATGCGGGAACATGGAATCAGTTGCTTTGAGATTGCGATGTTCGATCCGGCAAGCTTGCCTTTGGCGGGACTGCGCCGAGCCTTTGACGAGAGCGGCCTTGAGGCTTCGGTCTGCGCAATCCTGCCATCGGGTATCAACCCGATTGAGGCGAGCGTATCGGCGCGGAAGAAGGCTCAGGAGCACCTGAGGCGGTGCATTGAAGCAGCGGCGGAGTTTGGAGCGCGGCTGATCTGCGGGCCGGTTTATGCGCCAATCGGCTACCTACCGGGCCGGCGGCGCAATTCTGACGAATGGGCCTGGGCGGTGGAGTGCATGCAGGGGCTGGGCGATGCGCTTGAGGCACACGGCATGACGCTGGCGGTGGAGCCGGTGAACAGGTCTGAGACGTTTCTTCTCAATTCAGCTGCAGAGGCGGTGGAGTTTTGCCGTGCGATTGGTCATCCGCGTGTCGGCGTCACGATCGATACCTTCCACGCGAATATCGAGGAAAAGAGCCTGACAGAAGCAGTTCTGCTTGCGGGAAAGCACCTGAAGCATATGCACATGAGCGAAAACGACCGCGGGCTCCTGGGTTCGGGCCATGTGGATTTTCCCGGAATTGTCTCGACATTGAAGGCAGTGGAATACGACGGTTGCCTGATGATCGAGGGCTTTGGTTATTCGCCGGATGAGCCGAACTCGCTTGGCGCGCGTTGGGGTGATTTGAACGTCACTCCCGAAGATGTGGCTTTTCGAGGGGCGAAGTATTTGCAAGGCCTGCTGCAATCGTCCTGAAGGGCATCGGATTTCAATGCACGAAGCAGATGCCTGAAAGTTCGGCATAGAAAAAGTTTCTGAATTGGTCTGTCCTTTTGTGGCTTTGACCTCGTAGAATCGCAGTGCATTTGCCGCAATCGATTTCTGCGTACGATTTTCCCAAGGACAGACCATCCCATGTTTCGAATGATTGCTCGTCGCTATCGTCATATCGTTGCCGCATTCGCGGTTTGCACTTGCTTGTCTTTTTCCGTGTCTGGGCATTGCGCTATTCCATCCCCCGCCGCTATCAGGGCGACGGGTCTGCGAATTGCCGGACTTGAAAATCCAGTCGGCGTAGATGATCGCCATCCTGAGTTCGCATGGACCCTCAGCGCCGTTGACCCCAGCGCGCGCAATCTTTCGCAGGCGGCTTATCAGGTGCTGGTGGCGAGTTCGCCTGAGGCGCTGGCGGCGGGCAAAGGTGATATGTGGGATTCGGGCCGGATTGCAGCGTCTGCTCATTGGGGTGTGGCCTACGCCGGGCAGCCGCTCTACTCGCACACGCGCTACTTCTGGAAAGTGAAGGTGTGGGACCAGAAGGGTGCGGCTTCGCGGTGGACGCACGCTGCTGAGTGGACCACGGCGCTGCTTGACCCGGCGGAGTGGCAGGCAAAGTGGATTGCGGCTGAGCCGGATACCGCTGCCGCGCGACAGGCGCAGGGAGACGATAACCAGACGACGGAGACGGTGCAGCCCAAGCCGATCTTTCGCCACGAGTTTGCGCTGGGCAAGCCGGTGAAGCAGGCAGTGGTCTATGTGAGCGGGCTGGGCCAGTATGAGTTGAGCCTCAACGGCAACACAGTTGGCGACGCAGTGCTCAATCCGGGGTGGTCGGCGTACCGCAAAACAATCCTGTATCAGACGTATGACGTAACTTCAGCACTGCGTCAGGGCGCCAACAGCTTTGCGGTGATGCTGGGCGGGGGCATGTATGACGTGCCGGGCGTCAAGGGCCGGTATACAAAATTTGTGGGCAGCATGGGGCAGTCCAAGCTGATCCTGCAGATGCATGTGTCATACGCCGACGGCTCCACGGATACCGTGGTCAGCGACAAGAGCTGGAAGACGACTGCGGGTCCGGTCGTGTTTTCGTCGACCTACGGTGGTGAGGATTACGACGCCCGCCGCGAGCCGCAGGGCTGGAAAGAGCCCGGATTCAACGATGCGGCCTGGGCGAGCGCGCTGGAAGTGGCAGCGCCCAGGGAGCCAGGAGCGGACGCTGGCGGGCAGCTGGCGGGCCATATCTTTCCACCGATGAAGGTGGTGAGTTCCCTGAAACCGGTCAAAGTGACTGAGCCAAAGCCCGGAGTAAGGGTGTATGACTTCGGCGAAAACTTCTCCGGGTGGCCCAGCATTCGCGTACGTGGCCATGCCGGCGACTTGGTCAAGCTGACGCCCGCGGAGTTGCTGGATCCCAGCGGCATCGTTTCCCAGGCCAGCGCGAATGCTTATCCCGCTGACCCGGTACTGATGCAATACACGCTCAGGGGCACCGGGCAGCCAGAGGCCTGGCACCCGCGCTTCATGTATTACGGCTTCAGGTACGTGCAGGTTGAGACGGCCTCGGCCGTAGCGGAACCTGCCACCAAGCCCGTGCTGCTATCGATTGAGCACCAGGTCATTCATGACGCTGTCGAACAATCGGGCACCTTCACGGCCGCGCTGCCGCTCTTCAATCGCATTCACAAGCTCATCGACAATGCGATACAGAGCAATATGGCGAGTGTGCTTACGGATTGCCCGACGCGCGAAAAGCTGGGCTGGCTGGAGCAGACCCACCTGATGGGCAACTCGATCATGGCCAACTACGGCGTGCTGGGGCTGTATAAGAAAATGGCACGCGACATGGCGGACTCGCAGTTGGCGAGCGGGCTGGTGCCTGCGATTGCGCCGGAGTATGTGGCATTTCTTGACCAGAACGGGCACGACACCGCGTTTCGCGATTCGCCCGAGTGGGGCAGTGCAATTGTTCTGAGCCCTTGGACGGCCTATCAGATTTATGGGGACCAGAAGCTGCTGGCAGATGCGTATCCGGCAATGACGCACTACGTGGAATTTCTGCGGAACAAGACCCTCGACCATGTGCTGGAGTATGGCCTGGGCGACTGGTACGACATTGGGCCAAACGATCCGGGTGAATCTCAGTTGACGGTGAAAGGGATCACGGCGACGGCCATCTACTACCAGGATCTGCAGGCGATGATTCAAATCGCCGGGATCATCGGCAAACCGGAGGATGTTCCGGCTCTTGTGGCCGAGGCTGCCACGGTTAAGGATGCCTTTAACCGGCATTATTTTCACGCAGAGACAAACGTGTATGACCGGGGCAGTCAGACGGCGCAGGCAATGCCGCTGGTGACGGGGCTGGTGCCGGACGGGCATCAGGCGGCAGTGCTCGAGAACCTGATCGGGGATATTCGCAAACATACCAATCATGTGACGGCGGGGGATATCGGCTTCCATTATGTCGTTCGTGCGCTGACGGATGCGGGCCGCTCGGATGTGCTGATGGACATGCTGTCGCGAACAGATACGCCGAGTTATGGATCGCAGTTGGCGGCAGGTGCGACAACGCTGACCGAGGCGTGGGATGCAAACCCGCACAGCTCACAAAACCATTTCATGCTGGGGCATGCGGAGGAGTGGTTTTTCCGCGGTCTGGCAGGCATTGACCTCGATCTGAACCGCCCTGCCTCACGCCAGATCGTGATTCGGCCGGCGTTCTTGAAAGAAGCCAAAGGCGCTACGGCAAGCATCGATACCGTGCTTGGGACGATTCGCAGCGCGTGGGCATATGACAAGGCTGGATCGGGTTGGTCGCTCGACGTGGATATCCCGGTGGGCGCGACGGCGACAGTGTATCTGCCCGTGGGCGCCACAATGGGGGGCGGAAGGCCGATTTCGCTCTCAGGCCTGAAGCAGCAGCCTGCAGAACTGGGCAGTGAGAGCAGCGTGGTGGTCGGCTCTGGCCATTACCGCTTCGCTGCAATGGCAAAATAGCAGCGGAATTGACGAGACAGGAAGATGATGACAGCGCAACTCAATCGAAGGAAATTTCTAAAGACTGGTTTGGTCGCCGGGGCCGCGCTCAGCGGAAGCCGGGTTACCTTTTTCATTGACCGGGCACAAGCAGCAGGGCAGTCGGATGAGATGCTTGCCGCGCACCTGATCTGGTGCGCCGAGTCTGCGCCAGTGGATTTAAGGCGCGAGGGTCGGGCTGTCGGCATCGCCTCGTCTGCAGATGGCAAGCTGCCGGAGGCGACGCCAGACCTGCACACGGTATTCGTAAAGGAATTTTCGCTGGAGGCGCTGCCGTCCAAGGCGGAGATTCGCCTGTTTGCACACACCCGATACCGGCTCTATGTGAATGGTGTCTACCAGGGCCGTGGACCAAGCCGCTACCAGATCCAGCATCCGGAGTACGACACGCGCGACATTCTCGCGGCGCTGCATCCTGGCGTAAACCGCGTCGCCGTACTGGTGCACCGAGACGCGCCAACGGGCCGCATCATGCGCCATGAGCCTGGCTTTGCGGCGGCTGTTCGGCTGGTCCACGCTGGTAAAGCGCATGACTTCATGACGGATGCTACATGGCTTGCGCGTCCTGACCGCAGTTTCAGGCCAAGGGAAGAGGCCTGGGCTTCGATCCAGGAGAATATCGATGCTCGGTTAGGTGAGGGCTGGAGCAGCCCGGAGTATCAGTTCACTGGTTGGGCGCCCGCAGTACTCGTGAAAAACACAGAAACGGCTCCCATCTGGCCGCGTACGACGCCCCTGCAGGGCGAGACTGCTGTCCCTTGGAGTGCCAGTGCTCCGACAACGCCGGTAGATCTTGCTGCGGGAAAGGAAATGATCTTTGGTCTCACGCAGATCGTGCAGGGCTACCACCTTCTTGATTTCGAAGCGGAGCCCGGTAGCGAACTGGAAGTGAGTTACCTGCTTCCCGAGGGCACGAACAACGGTGTCAGCACCTACATTACTCGCGCGGGCCGGCAGCTCTGGATGGGCGGCGACACGTTTGCCTGCAACAAGATTTCAGTGAAACTCAAGTCGGGGCAGGTTAAGCTGCTGCGGGCGCAGGCGATTGAAGTGCGCTATCCCTTTGAACGCGTGGCTTCCTTTCACTCCAGCGACCCATATCTCAACCAGCTCTGGACCATCTGCGCCCGTTCCCTTGAGGTGCTGAGCGAGGACTCGTATGTGGATTGCGCTGACCGCGAGCGCGTGGAGTGGACAGACGACAGTCCGCCCGCTTTTGACTGCACCCGCGTGATGATGCGCGGTCCAGACAGTGGCGGCAAAACCTATTGGGGCGACAACCGGTTGCTCAAATCACTGCTGCGGCGCATTGCGCTGAGTCAGCAATCAGACGGGCAACTCAAGGCGCACAGTTGCTCAGAACGATTCGATATTCACGCCATCATGGAGGACCGTTCCTGCGACTGGGTGGTGCTGCTGCGCGAATACCTTGAGAGCTCCGGCGATTTGGAACTGGTGCGCGAGCTTTGGCCAACACTGACCCGGCTTTTGAAGTGGTTCCTCGATCGCAGAACGCACCGAGGCCTGGTGCTGGCCCGCGAATGGGAGGTCTGGGACAATCCTCTGCGCTACCAGGTCTGCGAGGGTGCCGGGCTCAATGCATTCGTCTACCGGGCCCTTGTCGATGCGGCATATCTGGGCAAAGCCATTGGCAGAATTGCAGAGGGCAAGGCTTACGCGGGCGCGGCTGCGGAACTTCAACGGAGCTTCAATGAACTGCTGTGGAACCATACCGAAGGCAGCTATGACGGGGCGTTGTTTGGCCCTGATTCAAAGCGCGCTGAGCAGTTGAATGGGAAGCTCTTTGACGGGCCCATCACCGGCACATGGACGGATGGCCGCTACCAGCCTACGTCCCAGGCAGCACTCTTTGCGCTGTATGGCGGTATTGTCCCGGCAGAGAGAGTAGCTCCTGTGCGAACGTGGCTGCTGGCGCATCTGGACGGCGTGAAGGGGCCGATGTCGCACTACTATCTCTTCCGTGCGCTATACGAAATGGAAGACCCGCAACACGACAGCCTTGTGCTGGCGCGCATGCGCACCGGCTGGAAGGCGCAGGTCGATTCGCCGTGGCAGAGCTGCTGGGAAGATCTGCCGGACGAGGGCGGGTCAAAGATTCACATGTACGGGCTTGTGCCGGGCTGCTATCTGACCACGCATGTTCTGGGAGTGCGCCGGGTGGGGCCGATAGGCGACAGGGCGATTCGCATCGAACCGCGCTGCGGCGGCCTCGATGCGGCCGAGGGCATCGCGGTGACCGAGTTTGGCCCGGTTCCCGTGAAGTGGACAAAGTCTGGTGATGGGGCAATGCGGGTCGAGTGCGAGACGCCCGCAGGCACCACGACCCAGTTGCGGTTCTACAGGGTGAAAGAAAGTCGATTCGTGCGCGTCGATGGACTGCGGCGAGAGGCAACTGTGGAGGGCGCTTTCCTGAGAATCGAACTTGCGGCGGGCAAGCATGTTGTCGAATCAGCATAGCTTCCCGCGCCCTTGCCCAAAGCAGGCTGTTGGCCCTATTATCGCCGTGATCGTGCATCTCCCATGTTGAACCTTCCCCAGGGATTTGTTGCGGAATTTGAGCGCCGGGAGCTGCCTTGTGTATCAGCCTGAAACGTATGTCATCGCGTTGAGTTTCATGTTCGTGACCATGTTGTGCTGGGGTTCGTGGGCCAACACGGTCAAGCTCTGCCCCGGCTACCGCTTCCAGCTTTTCTACTGGGATTATGTTGTCGGCCTGATTGTGGGCGCGCTGGTCTGGGGTCTTTCGCTGGGCAGCATGGGCGCGACCGGGCTGGCTTTTCTGCCGGATCTTTCGGCAGCGGATGGGGCGCATATTGCCTGGGCGATGCTGGGCGGAGCCATCTTCAACGTGGCCAATCTGCTGCTGGTGGCGGCTATCGACATTGCCGGTCTTGCGGTGGCGTTTCCAGTCGGCATCGGCCTGGCGCTTGTTGTTGGCGCGGTGAGCAGCTATTTGCTGGCCCCGGCCGGTAACCCCTGGATGCTGTTTGGCGGCATCGTCCTGGTGGTTGCAGCGATTGTCTGCGACGCCGTCGCCTACGGGCTGCGCGAGAGTGAACGGGCCGCCACCAGCCGCCGAGGCGTGATTATCAGTCTCATCTCAGGCTTGCTGATGGGTAGCTTTTATCCTTTTGTTTCGCGGTCGATGACGGGCAGTCATGCACCGGGGCCGTATGCAGCGGCATTCTACTTTGCGCTTGGCGTCGCCATCTGCGCTGTTCCAGTGAATCTGCTGCTGATGCGCAAGCCGCTCGATGGCAAAGCCGCAGTCGCGATGAGCGGCTATGGAAAGGCGCAACCAGCCTGGCATGTTTGGGGAATTCTGGGCGGCATGATCTGGTGTACTGGCGCGGTGTTGAACTTTGTGGCCTCGCGGGCGCACATTGTCGGGCCTGCAGTCTCTTATTCGATTGGCCAGGGAGCGACGATGATTTCAGCGGCGTGGGGAGTTTTTATATGGCGCGAGTTTGCCACCGCTCCGGCAAAGGCAAAACAGTACCTGGTATGGATGTTTCTGCTGTTTCTGGTGGGACTTGGGCTGGTGGCGCTTGCGCCGTTGTATTGAGGGCTGAGTGAGATGAACGATAAAGCGAGTAAGCCAATCGTCGTAGTCGGCAGCATCAATATGGATCTGGTGGTCAAAGCGGGCCACATCCCGCTGCCGGGAGAGACGATTTTTGGCAGCCATTTTCAGACTTTTCCCGGAGGCAAAGGGGCCAATCAGGCTGTTGCTGTGGGCCGGCTTGGCCATCCGGTGAGCATGATTGGCCGGCTTGGCGCAGATGGATTTGGCGAGCAGTTGCGCCGTTCGCTTGAAGACGCCGGGGTGAATACGCAGGCCGTCACAACGACACCGGGCAGCTCAGGTGTAGCGCTGATTGTGGTCGCAGCAAGCGGTGAAAACAGTATTGTGGTCGTTTCGGGGGCCAACACGCTGGTGACTCCGGAGGACCTGGATGTTCAGATCGAAATGATTCGCGGTGCCGGGATGGTGCTGGCGCAGCTTGAGATTCCGATGGAAACGATTGAACATCTGGCAGTGATTTGCGAGCGCGAGGGGGTGCCGCTGATGCTCGACCCGGCACCAGCAGCGGCCTTGTCGCCGCAGCTGTTACGTCGTGTGGGCTGGATGACTCCCAACGAAACTGAAGCCGCCTTTTACGCAAAGAGTCTCGGTGCGAGTGCCGGGGAAGACTCATCGAACTTGATGCGAACGCTGCTGGACGCTGGGCCGCAGGGAGTCGTGCTCAAGCTGGGTGGCAATGGCGTTCAAGTCGGAGATCACTCCGGATTCGACCAGCATGTGGCGGCCTTTCCTGTGAAAGCGATCGACACCACGGGTGCCGGAGACTGTTTCAACGGTGCCTTTGCGGTTGGACTCATGAACGGAATGAGCACGCTTGAAAGCGCGCGATTCGCCGCCGCCGCCGCTGGCGTCTCAGTCACACGTTCAGGCGCGCAGTCTTCGATGCCCAATCTTGCAGATACTGAAGCGTTGCTCCACAGCACCCCCCGGCCTACCAACTCAAAAGGATGAGAATTTTGCGCATGACATCTCGAAATCTGCCTCTTCGCTGGGCAATATCTATCTGTTTTCTAACCATGATTGCCGCCGTTGCGAGGTTGCACGCGCAAGACACCCAATTCAACCCGACGGGTCAGCAGATTCCCGGGCCCAGCTGTCTTGAGAAGACAGAAGCGTGGCAGGGGCCGCAGTTGCCATGCACCAGCCTGACCCATCAGCTTTGGCTCAAGGACATTCGTCACTGGCGTGCTGAGCGCCAGATTCGCATTGGTTACAGTGGTGAGCGATATGCGATGCCTGAGCTGGCGTGGACGCAATCCAGCTTCATGCAGCCGCAACTGATGGTGCACGACCGTTACTTCTACGACCCTGAACAAGGCAGGTACACCGTCGACCGCTATCTCGACGACCTGACCAAGCGCTACGGCGGCATCGATGCCGTGCTGGTCTGGGCGACTTATCCAAATATGGGTATTGATGATCGCAACCAGCTGGACATGGTGCGCTCCATGCCGGGCGGCGTGGCAGGTGTGCGGCAGATGGTCGCGGATTTTCACCGGCGCGGGGTCAAGGTGCTGTTTCCCATGATGATGTGGGATCAGGGCACGCACGACCCCGGCAAGCCGTGGCAGGATGCTATCGCCGAGCTGATGAAGGAGATTGGAGCAGACGGCATCAATGGCGACACCCAGGACGGTGTGCCGCTGGCCTTTACCGTGGCTGCGGAAAAGATCGGCCACCCGCTGGCCTTTCAACCCGAGGCAAGCCCGCATGACGAAGGTCTGGCGTGGAACGTAATGACCTGGGGGCAGTACCGCTTTCCGTTTGTGCCCATGGTTGACCGCTTCAAATGGCTGGAACCGCGCCACATGGTCAACCTCTCTGACCGTTGGAATCGCGTCAAGACCGATGATCTGCAGTTCGCCTTCTTCAATGGCGTGGGCTGGGAGAGTTGGGAAAACATCTGGGGCATCTGGAACGGAATCACCGAGCGCGACGCCGAGGCCACCCGCCGCGTGGGGACGATCGAGCGCGGGATTGCTCCCTTCCTCATCAGCCCGGAGTGGGAGCCGCTCTATCCCATGCATCGCTACGGCGTCTTCGCCAGCCGCTGGCCTCTGCAGGGGCAGACGGTTTGGACCATCGTCAATCGCAATGAATACGACCTTGGCGGTCGTCAGATCTCAGTGCCTGCGCAGAGCGGCATGCGCTACTTTGACCTTTACCACGGTGAAGAGCTGACGCCGGAGCATGAGGGCGACAACGATGTGCTCTCGTTTGATCTTGAGGCCAAGGGCTTTGGCGCGGTACTGGCAACTGCAGGAGCACCCAGCCCTGCCATCGAAAAGCTGATGGCTCAGATGCACACAGTAACGGCGAAGACGCTCGACAGCTTTTCCAATGACTGGAAGACGCTGCCCCAGGCGCAGGTGCCCATTGCGCCCACCAAGCTGGCCAATGCGGTGCCAGAGGGGATGATTCGGATTCCAGGCGGCGCATTTCTCTTCAAAGTTGAAGGGATTGAGATTGAGGGGCGCGACGATATTGGCGTGGACGTGCAATATCCGTGGGAAGACATGCCCCGCCGCTTTCACGAGCACGAGATGACGATGCGGCCGTTCTACATCGACAAGTATCCGGTGACCAACGCCCAGTTCAAGGCTTTTATGGATGCAACGCACTACCACCCCAGAGACGATGGCAACTTTCTGCGCGATTGGAAAGGCGACAACTTTCCTGAGGGCTGGGCAAACAAACCGGTTACCTGGGTTTCGATTGAAGATGCCCGTGCGTATGCGAAATGGGCAGGGAAGCGGCTTCCTCATGAGTGGGAGTGGCAGTATGCCGCGCAGGGAACAGACGAGCGTCTGTACCCGTGGGGCAATCAGACGGTTGTGAATGTACTGCCGGCAGCCAACCAGACCCGCGTCCTCAGCGCGCCGGATGCGGTGGATGCTCACACTGCCGGTGCCAGCCCCTTTGGCGTGATCGACATGGTGGGCAACGTCTGGCAGTGGACAGATGAGTATCGCGATGAGCATACGCGCACGGCAATCCTGCGCGGGGGCAGCTATTATGTGCCGCAGGGGTCGATCTGGTACTTTCCGCAGGCGTACCGGAACGACCAGCATGGCAAGCTGCTGCTGATGGGGCCGGGGTATGATCGCTCCGGAACTGTCGGCTTCCGATGCGTACAGGATGCGCCATAACCGTTTTGATTGAGAGACAGGTGACTGTGTTCAAGAGCCGAGCACTTTTCCGTTGGGATCGCAAATTTCGTAGCCGCTTGCCGTCCTGTTTTTTTGCAGCCGTTGCCGTGTTCAGCGGTGTAACTGCGATAGCTCAGCAAGGCTGGCAGCTTGGGCCCTTTGTGCGTCCACTAACCGGCAATCCGGTCATCACGCCGGACAAGGCTGCCGCGTTCACTGACCCCATTCTGAATGCGCCAGCGCACTGGGAGGCCCTGCATACCTTCAATCCCGCAGCTGTCGTGCGTGGCGGTAAGGTCTTTGTGCTGTATCGCGCTGAGGATGACAGCGGCACCATGCAGATTGGCATGCACACCTCGCGACTGGGCCTCGGAGTCAGCAAAGACGGTGTCCATTTTGAGCGCGAAGCGGCACCGGTCTTTTATCCCGCAAAAGATGATCAGCAGGCGCGCGAATGGCCCGGCGGCGTCGAAGACCCGCGCCTCGTTGAGTCAGAAGACGGAACGTATGTCCTGACCTACACGCAGTGGAATCGAGAGACCTACTCTGTCGGTATCGCCACATCGCGCGATCTGCACCACTGGCAGAAGCACGGCCCAGCCTTTGGCGCGTCGGGCAAGTACGCCCGGCTTATGTATAAATCGGCGGGCATCGTGACGACGGTGAAGCACGGCAAGCTGGTGGCGACAAAGATTCGCGGCAAGTATTGGATGTATTGGGGTGAAATTCACGTGCACCTTGCGACTTCAGACGACCTGGTGCACTGGACGCCGGTTGAGGGCGCAAATGGCGATCCGCTGGAGGTGCTGAACGCCCGCGAAGGCCGCTTTGACAGCGGCTTTCCTGAGACTGGCCCACCGCCCGTGCTGACATCGCATGGGATCGTGATGATCTACAACGGGAAGAATTCCCCGGAGCATGGCGACCCCGGCCTGGGGGCGAACGCATACGCCGCCGGGCAGGTTTTGTTCGCAGCCGATGATCCGCAAAAGATATTGGCTCGGGAGGACAAGCCGTTCTTCTTTCCGAGTGAGGCTTACGAGAAAACCGGGCAGTATGCAGCTGGAACAACTTTCGTCGAGGGTCTGGTGCTGTTCAGGGGGAAATGGTTTCTCTACTACGGCTGCGCAGATTCACTGGTCGGCGTAGCGATTGCTGACTCCCATACAGGCTCCAGGCCTTAGTCTTTGGGCGAGAATATCGCCCTGTGCTTGCGGCGATGGTGGCCGGCAGCGGCGCCGTCCAGGCCAGGGCAAGGCTGAGTTTGCCGGGTACTCTCACTGTACTGTGCGGCCGATGTAACTCTCTTGTAACGCCAGGGACACCCCGTATTTGATACCGTTGCGGGATGAAGATTCGATTGCAAACGACGTTGATCGAAACGGCCCGGCTGTCTGTTGTTCTGGGGTTGGGCCTGTTGGGTACGGGCAAAGGTTTGGCTCAGACAGTCAACCTGGCCACCAGCAAGCAGCTTATCGGCGAGATCCCTGGTCGGCCCGAACGGCTCAATAGCCTGCCCATGACGATGGCCGTTTCTCCCGACCATCGCTATGTTGTCACCGTCAATGCAGGATTCGGGACTTTCGAGTCCGATTACAGTCAATCGATCGCAGTGCTCGATTCTCAAACCGGTGCGCTTGCCGATTTTCCGGATGTGCGCACCCAGGTGGGAGCGCATCAGACGCTCTATTCAGGCCTCGCCTTCAGCGGCGACGGCAGCCATCTCTACGCCAGCATGGGCTCGGTGACCGACCCCAAAGGCGAAGGCAAAGACAGCACCGGCAGCGGCATTGTGGTGTTCGCATTTCACGAGGGCAGGATTACTCCGGAACGGATCATTTCGTTGCCCCTGCAATCGCTTGCTGCTGGCCGCAAAACAAAGCTGATTGGCAGCGTTGAAGGCGATAAGGGCGTGCCTTTTCCAGCAGCCCTGGCGATTGTCGGTTCAGGCGTAACCGAGCGTCTGCTGGTAGCCGACAATCTCTCCGACGATGTGCTGCTGCTCAACCCCGCTCCAGGAGCTGCAAACAATGGCATCGAGCAGCGCTTTGACTTGTCTGAAAGCAACGCCGTCCCCTCGACGTATCCCATCGCCCTGGCGGTCGCAAAGGATGGCGTGCACGCCTATGTCGCTCTCTGGAACGCCTCTGAAATCGTCGACCTCGACCTGAAGTCCGGCAAAGTCGGCCGCAAGCTGGCCCTGCTCAAGCCCAGCAGCCCCATCGCAGCGGGTACGCATCCCTGCGCGCTTCAATTTTCGCCTGACGGACGCATGCTGTACGTCGCCCTCGCCAATCGCGATGCCTTGGCGGCAGTCAGTGTCGGCGCAGGTCAATTCTCGGTGAGGGGATACTTTGACACCCGCCTCCCGGGTCAGAGCTACTTTGGCGCGGAGCCCGAAGCCCTGGCCGTCAACGCAGATGGAAGCCGCCTCTACGTCGCCAACGCCACCACCAACTCGCTCGCCGTCATTGATCCCCGCAAGCTCACCGCAGCGGCAGCGAAAAAAGGCATGGTCGAGCCGCTTGGGTTTGTGCCCACCGAGTGGATGCCCATGTCGATAGCCTTCCTCGGTTCACAGCCGGGGGGCAAGTTGTATGTAGCCACAGCCAAGGGCAAGGGAACAACACCCAACGGCATGCTGCAGCGTGAAACGCCCTCTACCAAAGGCAAGGGAGGGAAGCGCGGCTATACCTACATCGGGACTCTTCTGTACGGTTCGCTGGCCACGCTCGACACCGCAGAGATTGAGAAGAACCTGCCCGGCTTCACTGCCAACGTTGTCGAATCCAACCGGCTCAAGGCGGCCGAGGAAAAGGTCATCTTTGCCAACGGCGCGCGCGACCGCATCAAGCACGTCATTTACATCATCAAGGAGAACCGCACCTATGACCAGGTTCTCGGCGACCTTAACGTCAATGGCAAACCTGTCGGCAATGGCGACCCGAGCCTGACAATGTACGGCCAGTCCATTACCCCCAACGAGCACAAGCTGGCCTTGCAGTTTGGTGTGCTTGATAACTTCTTTGACTCGGGCGAAGTCTCCGGCGACGGCCACGTCTGGTCGACGGCCGCCATCGGCACCGACTATCTCGAAAAGACCTGGCAGCAGTCGTACCGCGGCGGCGAACGAACCTACGATTACGAGGGTGTGGTTGCTGAGGGCTATCCGCTGCTCCAGAAGATTCCCGACGTCAATGAACCCATGAGCGGCTATCTCTGGGGCAATCTCGCTTCGCACGGCAAGAGCTACTACCACTTTGGCGAATTCATCGCTACCACCTTCTGCAACGAGGTCAAGACGGCCAATCCGCAGCAGGGGCCCGTTCTTCCCGGGCAGGATTGCAAACGGAAAGCGGTTGCTCCCGGAGAACAATTGCCGTCCGAGTGGGGCGGGGGCGAGAACAAGTGGCCCTGGGGCATTCCAATGATGGCCTCGAACATCGCCACCAAGCCTGAACTTGTCGGCCACTTCGCCACCGAGGCGCCTGACTTTGAACTCCGATTCCCCGACCAGTTGCGCGTCAATATCTTTGAACGGCATCTCAAACAGTGGGTTGCAGATCGAGCGCTGGGCAAAGATACGATGCCCAGCTTCATTCTGCTCCGCCTCGGCAATGACCATACCGCCGGCACCACGCCTGGCGACCCCACACCAAAGGCCTCAATTGCCGACAATGATCTGGCAGTCGGGCGTGCGGTCGAGGCTATTTCGCATTCACCTTACTGGGACGATACCGCGTTCTTCATTCTCGAGGACGATGCGCAGGATGGCGGCGATCACGTTGACGCCCATCGCAGCGTTGCGCTGGTCGTCAGCAAATATGCGCCGCACTCCGCCGATGGCGCGCCCTTTGTCGATAGCCGCTTCTACACCACGGTCAGCGTGATTCGCACCATGGAAACGCTGCTTGGCCTGCCGCCAATGAACAACAACGACGCCTTCAGTTCGATGATTTCGACGCTTTTCACCGGACCCGGCGACCAGCCAGCCTATACCGCTGACACCGCCAACCGCGATAACGGCCTTATCTACACCGCCAACGCCAGGACAGCTGCCGGAGCGCGCGAAAGCCAGAAGATGGACTTTCGCCACGCCGACCAGGCCGACGCACAAAAGCTGAACGCAATTCTGTGGCGCGATGCAATGGGCGACAAGCCGATGCCTGCCGCTCTCATCGTTCATCGCAAAAAGTCTTTGAAAGACGGCGACGACTAGGTCTTATCCGCGCTGGGCTCTCGCTGCGATGCTGCGCAGCGCAGGCAGCACAGTGCCCAGCGCCACAGGAGCGGCATCGCGCGTACCCAGCGCAAAGTAGACTGCGCGGTAATGCTGGTAGAGCTCCTCGTATACCGCTGCCGCCGACGCGTCTGGTTCCACCGTGCGCAGACCCAGGCACACCGCTTCCTGCGCCGCCTCGATGGTCTTGTACACTCCGGCCGCAATCAGCGCAAAGATGCCTGAGCCCAGGCTCGTTGGCACGCCCGCCGGCACCAGCACCGGCTTGTTCAGTACGTTGGCGTAGACCTGGTTGAGCACTTCGTTCTTTTGCGGAATACCCCCGGCATTGATGACCCGGTCTACCGGCACCCCGTGCTCGGCCATGCGCTCAAGAATAATGCGCGTGTGAAAGGCTGTGCCCTCGATTGCCGCAAAGAGCTCATCCTGCGCCGTGTGCAGCAGATTCCAGCCAAGGGTGACGCCGCCCAGTTCAGGATTGACCAATACAGTGCGGTCGCCGTTATCCCATGAGAGGCGCAGCAGGCCAGTTTGCCCGGCGCGGTACTCATCCAGTCCCCGTGAAAGCTCGGCCACGCTGGTGCCTGCCCGGCGCGCGATTGCTTCAAAGATGTCTCCAGTTGCCGACAGCCCAGCCTCGATGCCTGTGTAGTCAGGATGCACGCTGCCTGGAACGACGCCGCATACGCCCGGGACGAGCTCCGTCTCCTTGGCCATCGCAATGATGCAGGTAGAGGTGCCGACCACGTTGACCACATCGCCCTCGCGGCAGTTTGACCCAATCGCGTCCCAGTGCGCGTCAAAGGCGCCAACCGGGATAGGAATACCCGCATGCAGCCCGAGCTCCGCAGCCCATTCAGGCGAAAGATGCCCGGCGATATGATTTGAAGTGAGGAATTCGCCACCCATCTTTTCGCGCACACCAGCCAGCAGCGGGTCGAGTGAAACCAGGAATTCTTCCGAAGGAAAGCCGCCCCATTTGGGGTTCCAAAGCCACTTGTGCCCCATGGCACAGACGCTGCGCTTCAGGTCGGCAACCGACGTGACTCCGGCCAGAGTTGCGGCCACCATGTCGCAGTGTTCAAGCGCCGTCACGAACTGGCCGCGCTTTTCAGGATTGTGACGGAGCCAGTGCAGCAGTTTCGCCCATCCCCATTCATGCGAATAGACCCCCCCGCACCAGTCAATTGCTTCAAGACCGACCGCATGGGCACGGGCAGTGATCTCCTCGGCCTCTGACTTGGCGCGATGGTCACACCATAGGTAATACTCGTCGAGCGGCTCCAGATTTTCGCCAACCGGAATCACGCTTGATCCGGTGGTATCGAGCGCCAGGGCGACAATGCCGGCACCGGCAACGCCCGTCTCTTCAAGCACCGCGCGCATGGCTCGCACCAGCGCCTGCATCTGGTCATAGTGCGACTGGGTGGCAAAGTCTGGATCTTCCCGCTTGCGATGCAGAGGATACTCCGCTGAAGCGGTGCCAATCGGCCCCTTCTGACTGTGAACAAGGGTTACGCGGACACTCAGGGTACCAAAATCGACGCCGGCGACAAGGGGCATTGAACACACTCCAGTAAACGATTACCGAGACTCTCGGAAGTCTATCCCATTCAGCCCAAAACTGTCATCGAATTTAGTTTTTGCTCACCTGCTGCCCGCGCCCAACTTGCAAATCGTCGTCTATCTCCGCCTAACCCAATGGAGCTAGGGGTCACCCAATCGCGTGGTAACTGTTACCGAAGGGAGGCCTCATGATGCCCGTTGCGTCATCCCGTAAAGACTGAAGGTGCATTGTCTCTCGATTCAGGCCCGCGCATACTCAGGACGAGTTCAAAACACGGATCAGGGTGTCACATTTCCAGGCACTTAAATGATTCCGAAATTGAAGAGAACTGGAGCCCGAAAAATCGAGCCCAGGGTAATTTGGAGAATCTCATGAAGGCCAACTTTGCAGCACTGCCCAAAGTAACGAATCGCCTTGGCGCTCTCATCCTGACTGCAGCCTGCGTGGCTGCTCCCCTTGCCGCTCATGCTGCCGGCGCTCCGACCCTCCATGTTGTCTCTGGAGCTAATCAGATGACCCGGTATACCTCGCCTTTCGCTGCACCGCTGGTAGTCCGCGTTACCGATTCAGTAACGCACGCCGTGATTCCCGGCGTCGCAGTGCGCTTTACTGCCAGTGAAGGCATCGCCCTGAGTGCTTCGACGGCAAAGACAGATCACCACGGCCTCGCCGCGGTATCAGCCAAGGGACTTATCGTCGGCAGCGATTCTGTAGAAGCCGCTCTGGTGGAGTATCCGACAGTCAGCGCCACTTTCGAGGGCCTCGTCGTCCAGAAGGCGCTGTTGACAGTTGTACCCGCCGATCTGGCATCGCACGTCGGAGAGATTCCTGCCATCACCGACTACGTCATCAAGGGCTTCGTCAACGGCGAATCGCTCGAGACGGCCAAAGTTACCGGCGCTCCGGTCCTTTCGACTTCGGCTACTGAACACAGCCCGGATGCAAACTATGCCATCAAAGGCGGCGTCGGTTCGCTCACCGCGCCCAATTACGAGTTCGTTGCCGGCTTCGGCACACTTGTCCTCGTCGGCGACCGGGCATCATCTCGCCACGATGGTACCGGGGACGAAGCATCCGATCCCCGTTTCGCCGCAATCAATCAGAACCCCAATGAAGTACGCCGCGCCCTGTCGAACCAGGTAGCATTCGTTCCCTCGCCGACAATCATCACCGCGGGCAGCCGCAACGGCGCCAACGACCTGGTCAAAACAGCCGTCGACGTCCGCGCTTCAAAGGCAAATGCAAGCCCCCTGCTGGCGGCTGACGTCAAGAGTGTTGCGAGCTTCAGCCGCAGCGAGGTGAGCTCGACCGGAAGCGCTAAACCTGTGCGTCAGGCCCTGGCAGCCAAGGTGGCTTCGGTCGCCTCAGACAGCAGCGCAAAGCCGGTACAGGCGGCCCTGAATACGAAGTCCGCATCCAGCCTTCCGACAATTCTGGCGGGTGTCAATCGTGCCGGTGTTGTTGAGAGCGTGCGCTCGGCACTGCAACTTACCTTTGTCACGACGCCTTCGGTCATGCTGGCTGCACAAAATCCACAGGTGATTCGCAGCGCTTTCCCAGTCAAGAAGTAACTCGGTACGCACGAAAAAAAGCCCGGCCGCCTCGTTGACAGTAGAGGCGGCCGGGCTGCTTGTTTGCGGACTTTATTTCTTGTCCAGCGAGAAGGCTGCTCCCTGAAAGTCTCCCCGCAACATCAGGTCGATCCCGTGATTCATCCACCATGCCCCGGTTGCTTCTGCCGGAGTATCCGGTGCCGCCTTCCCTTCAATCGAGGTCAGCGCATACGTCGCCGCCGGATCGAGGCCCATCAGCTGCAGTCGGGGAAAGCTGCGCCCCTCCTGCGTCGAATGCACAAAGGCAAAGAAGGCAGCCTGCGATTTATCTGCTGAGACCGACTCGGTAGCAGAAAATTCGCTGCCATCCGTCGGCGAAATCAGCCGGTACAGGTCACCCTGCTGCACGGTCTTTTGCACCTTGTGGTAGGCCGCGATCAGCCGCTTCGCCGTCGCCATTTCCTCCGCATTCCAGTTGTTGAGATTCGCCCCAATGCCAAGTGATCCCTGCATTGAAACCAGCATCCGGTACGTCACCGAGGTGGCGCGGTTGTTGAGCCAGTGCGGCGAATCCGTAACCCAGGCCATCATCACCTGCACCGGATACGCCCGAGAAAATCCATCCTGCTGCGTCAACCGGTCGAGCGGATCGGTGTTATCCGATGGCCAGACCTCGTCGGTGTAGCGCAGAATGCCAAGATCCACACGCCCGCCGCCCCCCGAGCAGCTTTCAATTTCCACGCCCGGATGCTTGGCCCGCAGCTCCGCCAGGATCGAGTACAAATTGCGTGTGAATTCGACATAGACCCGCTTTTGCTGGTCGCCGGGCAACTGGTCCCAGCCCGGTTCGCTCCAGTTGCGGTTGTAATCCCACTTCAGAAACGAGATCTGGTTCTCGCTCAGCAATTTATCCAGAAAGCCGAAAACATAGGCCCGCACATCCGGCCTTGCCAGGTTCAGCACCAGTTGCGTCCGCTGCTCGGTGCGTGGGCGGCCGGGAAAATTCAGCACCCAGTCAGGGTGCTTGCGGTAAAGGTCAGAGTCAGGATTGACCATCTCCGGCTCGACCCACAGGCCAAAATCCATGCCCAGCGACTTCACCTTGTCGATCAGCGGCTTCAATCCGTTGGGGAACTTCTCCTTGTTCACGTACCAGTCGCCCAGGCCCGCATGATCCGTCTTGCGCTGGCCAAACCAGCCGTCATCCATGATGAATCGGTCAATACCGAGCGCCGCAGCCTTCTCTGCCAGAGCCTCCTGCCCCGGCTCGGTCACGTTCATTTCGGTCGCTTCCCAACTGTTGTAGATCACCGGCCGTGTTTTTGGATTGGGTGCCTGGGGCAGCACATGTCCACGGATAAACCGATGCAGTGATCTGGAGGCCCCGCCGTATCCATGATGGGTGTATCCCGAATAGAAAATCGGCGTCTCCAGCCGCTCGCCCGGCTTGAGCGTATAGCCAAAGTCAAATGGATTGAATCCGCCCGTCACGCGCACCTTGTCCAGCGCGTCCTGCTCAACCGTGATGCGCCAAGAGCCCGACCAGGCGAGCGCACCGTACCAAACCTCGCCATTCTCCTCGCCCGCATCGCCCTTGCCAATCGCAAACCAGGGATTGTTCTGGTGCCCGGTCGAGCCGCGGCGGCTCTCCAGCACGCGCTGCCCCTGCTTGATCGTCTCGCGATTCAGCGTCCACTCCCCAGCCCAGCGCCCGCTCAGATAGTTCAGCGTGTAGTGCGCCGGGGGCAGGGAATAGGCGGCAGCCGCAGCCTGCTCCACCACGACCGCCTTCGGCTCAGCGTTCTCAATGGTCGCGGCCCGCGCCAAAATGCCTGAATCCGGGTCCATCGTGTAGTGCAGCGTTACCGTAATCGCGCGGCTGATGTCCTTCAGCACGATATTCAGCGAATTCTCGTCCGGCTTGTTGCTCGAAACATAGTGGAGCACCAGGTCGCGATTGCCATCGGCAAACGTCACCTTCAGCGCCGGCTCCATGTAGAGCCCCTGGCCCCAGCCAGCATATTCCTGGGGTGTGTTGTTGTAGGAGTTATCAAACGATGCCAACTCCATGGCAGCCTTGGGCGTCGGGATGGCATCGCCTGCACCCAGTTTGCCGCCCCAGTAGATCTGCTGCAATTCGCCGCGCTCATTCACGCCAAAGGCGTAAGTCATGTTGCCGCCATCCAGGCGAAAGACGGGCTGGTAGGCAGCGCGCTGGGCTGCCGTCTGCTCGGCAGTCGTCTGCGCAAAAGCTTCGCTGGTCGCACCCAGCAGCACGGCAAAGGCCAGACCCGCCGAAACGGACAACAGAGCTGGTTTCAAGAGTGGAAAGGTTTTCATACGCACGTTCATCAAGGGAAGGTTCTCCAGTCGCTGTCATCCTACCATCTACGGCGAGCATGTGACACCCCTTTGCAAAGCGCCCGTTCAGCAGACGCATCGTCCTTCCCAAGACGTCTCAAATCGCCGCATCAACCGCAGCCCGGAACATCCGCAAGCTGCTCAAAAACCAGCAACCCCTGCTCCCTCGCCAGGCGCACATCCTCGTCGGCTCCATTTGAAGCACCCGGCAGCCGCAGCACCGCATCGCAACGACGAATCAACCGATTCGCAATCGGGTAAAGGATCTCGTCGTAGATTGCGTCGCCCGGCTTCTTTGAACCCGCTTCGCGCAAAAGCGGTAGCGCCAGCCATTCGCCGATCAGCGGAATATGCCCCGCCCGGTACAGCGGCAGTGCGACTGACTCCAGCGCTCGCAAGTTTTTGTCCATCAACGCCGGGTCGTCGCCCGTTCCAGACCGGTAAGGCCCGGCAATCAGAATCATCAAAGACTGCACACTCATGCGCATTTTCTCCTGTTTTGAAGTAAATTTGCTTGCAGTCTGCAATTTATCGTGCAATTTCGTGCAATGTCAAGTATTGTTGTAAAAGATAATATGCTCACCACGCATCGAAAACAGCAAATTCTCGCACTCCTCAAAAGCCAGGGCCAGGTCGTCGCCAAAGATGTGAGCCGTCAAATGGGTGTCTCTGAAGACACCATCCGCCGTGACCTCCGCGAACTGGCCCAGGAGGGCCTGCTCCAGCGCGTCCACGGCGGCGCTCTGCCGTCCTCCCCCGCCATCGCCGATTTTGCCGGCCGCGAGCGCCTCACTCCCGACGGCAAATCCGCCATCGGCCGCGCCGCCGCTCTCATGGTCCAGCCCGGCCA
Organism: uncultured Acidobacteriota bacterium; assembly: GCA_903832055.1. GTDB lineage: Bacteria > Acidobacteriota > Terriglobia > Terriglobales > Acidobacteriaceae > Acidicapsa. The sequence goes on from CAILAC010000009.1 coordinate 29,820, forward strand.
GGTCGTCATCCTTGACGGAGGCACGACCGCCCGCCAGCTCGCGCGGCACCTGCCCGCCGACCTCCGCGCGACCATCGTCACCCATAGCCCGACCATTGCAATCGAGCTGATCCATCACCCCGAGATTGAAGTCATCCTCATCGGTGGCCGCCTCTTCAAGCATTCAGTCGTAGCCATGGGCGCGGCCGCGCTCGAATCGATCGCCAACATCCGCGCTGACACGTTCTTTATGGGCGTCACCGGAGTTCACCCCAGGGCCGGCCTCACCACCGGCGACTTTGAAGAGGCCGCCATCAAGCGCGCCCTCAGCCACGCTGCCGCCGAGACATTCGTTCTCGCCTCGTCAGAAAAACTGAATGCGGCATCGCCCTACTCCGTTGTGCCACTTGCAGAAATCAGCGGCATCATCACCGAATCCTCCACAGACCCCGCGCTGACCGAGCCTTTTGAAAAGCTCCGCATCCCCGTCATTCGCGCCTAGTTCCACGAAACAAAAAGGCCCGGCAGCAATCGCCACCGGGCCTCTCTGCTTTTGATTGAACAGATCCTACTGCGCGATCGCACTCACTTCCGCCAACGTTGGGTAATCCGTATAGCCCTTTGCTGTCCCGCCGTAGAAGGTGCGCCGGTCCGGCACATTCAGCGCTGCATCTTCGCGGAATCGCTCCACCAGGTCCGGATTGGCAATGAAGAGGCGTCCAAACGCAACTGCATCGGCGTCGTGATTGGAGATGGTCTCCTCCGCGCCTTCAGCGGTGTAGCCGCCCGCCGAGATCAGCACGCCCGAGAACGCTTTGCGGAATAGATGCGAAGTCCGTGGCGCACCATCGTAGCCCTCTTTCCCAGCCCCCGCACCGCTCGACCGCGGCTCGATGACGTGCGCATAGGCAACGCCGCGCTCTGAAAGCTGCGCCAGCACGTAGGTGAAAAGCGCCACCGGGTCAGAATCGCTGATACCGGCAAACGTGCCAAACGGAGAAAGCCGCACGCCGACGCGTCCCTTGCCCCACACGCCCACCACGGCATCTGTAACCTCAAGCAGCAGCCGCGCCCGGTTCTCAATTGAACCGCCATACGCGTCCGTCCGCTGGTTCACGCCGTCCTCGAGGAACTGATCCAGCAGGTAGCCATTGGCCGAGTGGATTTCGACGCCATCAAATCCAGCTGCCTTGGCATGCTCTGCCGCACGTACATAATCCGCCACAATGCCCGGCAGTTCAGCCGTTTCAAGCGCACGCGGCGTCTCATAGGGCACCTGCCGGAATTCCGCCGTAAAGGTCTTGCTGCCATCCGAGGGCGCAATCGCCGACGAAGAAACCGGCAGACCCGCCTCAGGATGCAGCGAAGAGTGGCTGATGCGCCCCACGTGCCAGAGCTGCAAGAAGATGAAGCCGCCCTTGGCATGCACAGCCTCGGTCACCAGCTTCCAACCCTCCACCTGCGCGTCTGAATGGATGCCCGGCGCCGCCGGATATCCCTTGCCCTGGAGCGAAATCTGCGTCGCCTCTGAGATCAGCAGCCCGCCCCGCGTTGCGCGCTGATGGTAGTACTCGGCGTTCAGAGCATTCGGCACGTCACCCGGCTGCGTCGAGCGCATCCGCGTCAAAGGAGCCATCACCACACGGTGAGCCAACTGCAGCTCACCCACCTGAAGAGGGGAGAGAAGATTCGAGTATTTCGTCATAGACCATACAGATGCGATTCACCCGACACTTGATGCAACACAAACACTCGTCAGCCAAGTTTCTTATCAGCGAATCAATTCGCCAGCTGAACTGCTGCTGTGCCTCCTTCGTATACAAAGGAATCATGACCGCACCCCGATCTGTCTTCCTCCTCATTTCCGCCCTCTCCCTGTGCAGCGCGCTTCTATCGGCGCAACAGCCTTCCACGGATGCCTCGGCTCCGACTGCTGCGGACATCATGGCCCGCGTCGCCAGCAATCAGGACCAGGCCGAATCTGAGCGTGTTCACTACGTCTACCTTCGACACGCCAAAATCACCTCGCGCAAAGGCAAGACCATCCAGTGTGAAGAGATCACAGATAGCCGAATTACCCCCTCTGCTGGCCAGTCGAATCAGCAACTGCTCAAGCTCGAAGGCCGCTACCTGAAAAACGGAAAATACATTCTGTATAAAGAACCGCTCCCAGGGAACGCCAACAAGGAAAGTACGGATGACGATGGATTTTCACTGAGCATCGGCGATGACGATCGCAGCCTCGTCGAATCGATGAGCGCAAATCTCTCAAACTCCAAAACCAAAGACGGCATCGGTTCCCATCTCTTCCCGCTGACATCAAAAAACCAGGGCGACTACGCCTTTCACCTCATCGGCACCGAACACCTCAACAACCATGAAGTCTTTCACATCGAATTTCGCCCAAAAGATAAAAACGAATTCGACTGGAAGGGTGACGCTTATATCGATACAACTGCTTACCAGCCCGTCATGGTCAGCACATCCATGTCCCGCAAGTTGCCTTTTGCAGTCCGCACGTTACTCGGCACCAGCTTTCCCGGTCTGGGATTCACCGTCATCTGCGCTCCCCAGCCAGACGGCACCTGGTTTCCTGTAAGTTTCAGCACAGAATTCAAGATCAAAGTCCTTTTCCTTTATCACCGCGAAATCCTGATCGATTCCAGGAACTCAAACTTCGAAAAGACTCACTCAGATTCCACAATCATCAGCTCGGTCGAGCCCAAACCCGCTCCGCAACCTTGAGACATCCCTGTCGTGAATCTGTTTCATGCGAAGACACTAAATCTGGCCATTGATATACTTCCCTCATCCGACTTCCCCGTCTCTGAGGCCCCAATCCAACCGTGAACACACTCCCCCTGCTCCTGATCGTCATCGGCATCTACACGGTGGCCTACCGCTACTACAGCGCGATGCTCGCCACCCGCGCTTTCATGCTTGACGATCGCAACATCACCCCGGCGCATCGCTTTAAAGACGGCCATAACTACGTGCCCTCGCCCAAGTGGGTGGTCTTCGGCCATCACTTCGCGGCCATCGCGGGGGCAGGCCCGCTGGTCGGCCCAACCCTCGCCGCCCAGTTCGGCTTTGCGCCCGGCCTGCTCTGGCTCGTCGCAGGCGCGGTGCTCGCCGGTGCCGTGCAGGATTTCACCACCCTCGCCGGCTCCCTCCGTCACAACGGCAAATCGCTCTCCTACATCGTCAGCCGCGAAGTAGGCCCGGTCACCGGCCTGCTCGCCATGATCGCCGTCCTGCTCATCCTCATCGTGGCCATGGCCGGCCTCGCCATTATCGTCGTCAACGCGCTTTCGCAGAGCCCCTGGGGCATCTTCACCATCGGCATGACCATCCCCATTGCCATGGTGATGGGTGTCTGGATGTTCAAGAGCAATCCGAGCAAGGTCACCGTGCTCGGCCCGTCCATCTTTGGCGTTATCGCCATCTTTGCCGCGCTCATCGGCGGCCACTGGGTGGCCAACTCCACCTACGCGCACCTGCTCCTCTTCGACGCCCACCAGATCGTCATCATCCTCTGCGTCTACGGATTCCTCGCCTCGGTGCTACCCATCTGGCTGCTGCTTGAGCCACGCGACTACCTCTCGACCTATGTCAAGCTCGGCACCCTGGCGGCGCTCATCATCGGCGTCCTCGTCGTCCACCCGAACCTCCAGTTCCCGGCATTTACCCCCTACATCCATGGCGGCGGCCCGGTCATTCCCGGCAAGCTCTTCCCGTTCCTCTTCGTCACCATCGCCTGCGGGGCCATCTCCGGCTTTCACTCCCTTGTCGCCACCGGCACCACTCCCAAGCTCATCAGCCGGGAGACAGACGCCCGCTTCATCGGCTATGGAGCCATGCTGGCCGAGTCGCTCGTCGGCGTGCTCGCGCTTATCGCCGCCTGTTCCATGGCCCCTGGCGACTACTTCGCCATCAACGTGCCCCCGGCGCTCTACGCCAAGCTGGGCCTCCATGTCGTGAATCTGCCAGAGTTCTCCCGCGAAGTAGGCGAACAACTCGCCGGGCGCACCGGTGGTGCCGTCTCCCTCGCCATCGGCATTGCCCAGATATTCCGCAACATCCCCGGCATGCGGGCTCTCACCGGCTACTGGTATCACTACGCCATCATGTTTGAGGCGCTTTTCATCCTCACCACCATCGATGCCGGCACCCGCGTCGCCCGCTACGTCATGCAAGACCTGATGGGCAAACTCTACAAGCCGCTGGGTCGCGCCAACTGGCTGCCCTCAAACATGCTGGCCACGGGAATCATCGTTCTCAGCTGGGGCTACCTCATCTGGGGCGGGACGATTGCCACCATCTGGCCGCTCTTTGGCACCGCCAACCAGTTGCTCGCCTCCATCGCTCTCGCCACCATGACCACCTGGCTGGTGAACCACAAGAAGGCCGCCTTCGCATGGTGCACCCTTGTCCCCGCACTTTTTGTGCTGGTGACTACGGTCTCCGCCGGAGTTTTGTCCATTCAGAATGTCTTCTGGCCGATGGCCTGGCGACAGGGAAGTGAACTCCAGGGCTGGATTGAAACCGGACTCATGGCTACTTTCATCGTCGGAGCGATCGTCATCGTCGGCTCGGCCGCCGTCCGATGCGTTCGAACTCTACGCGGCGTTCCCCCACCGTCAGCCGAAACCCTCACCACCGAACCCGGCAAAGTAGAGCTTGAACCGGCCGCGCCCTATCGCTGCTGCTAGAAAATGAGGGGCAGCTCTACTTCTTCGGCTTGCCCCCTGGAATCATGCCCTTCAGCTGGTCCATCATGCTGGGTTTGATGGCCGGCGCTGCGGCCGGGGTTCCCGCACCTGGCTTGGCAGGCGCAGCAACTCCTGGTGCGGGAGCCGCCGGTTTGGCTTCGCCGCCCGCCCCAGGTTTGGCCTCGCCTTCTTTTTTGCCTTCGCCAACCTTGCCTTCGCCGCCTTCCCCCTTCGCGCTTCCACCCGGCGGCACAGGCACCGTCACCCACTGCACAATCAGTGAAATCCGCCGGTTCGATGCATCCATTGGGTCATTCTTGACGCGCAGAAGTTGGTCGGCATAGCCCCTCACTTGCGAAATCTGCTGTTGCCCCACACCATTCTGCTGCAGCAGCCGTCGCGCCGCATTGGCCCGGTCTGCCGAAAGCTCCCAGTTTGAATAGCCGTTGTCGGTCGAGTAAGGCTGCGCGTCGGTGTGCCCCTCAAGCAGCAGGTGATTGGGCAATGGCTTCAGCTGGCCAGCCAGCATGTTGATCAACTGCTGCCCGCTGTCACTCAGCTTTGCACTGCCGCTCTGGAAAAACGTGCCCTGCTTGTCTTCGATCAGCTCAATGCGCAGGCCCTCGGGCGTAATCGTTATTTCGATCTGCTTGGCCAGCTTCTCCAGGTCCTTCTGCTCCTTGATCGCCTTCTGGATTTGCTCCTTCAGTTTCTGCACATTCTGCTTGTCAATCGGGATGCTGTCGTCGTCTCCCATCTTGTCGGAGCCAGTCTCCTTTTGCGAACTGTGCGGGTCGTTGAAGTAGCCAGCTACCGCTTTCTTCACCTTGGTACTCGAACTAAGCAGCCACAACACAATGAAAAGCGCCATCATCGCCGTCACAAAGTCGGCATAGGCCACCTTCCACGCGCCGCCGTGGTGCCCGCCGTGTCCGCTCTTCTTCTTGATAACAATGATTGGCTTGCCTGCGGCCATGGCTTTGTCTCCTCAGGATTTTGCGGCGTCAGGCAGCAGCGGCAGGGGCACCGCCGCCCTTGCATGCCTTTTCCATTTCGCTGAACGAAGGCCGAACGTGCGCCGGAATCGCCCGCCGCCCAATCTCGATTGCAATCAGCGGGGCATTCCCCTTCAAAAAGCTCAGCATGAGTACCCGCAACACCCCCAGGTATTCATTCTGCTCATCGGCGCCTTTGGTCATGTTGGCCGCCAGCGGACCCACCAGTCCGTAGCACAGCAGAATCCCCAGAAACGTTCCCACCAGCGCCGCCGCCACCTTGTGCCCTACCTCTTCAGGAGGGCCGCCAATCGCGCCCATCGTAATCACCACGCCCAGCACCGCCGCCACAATGCCCAGCCCCGGCAAGGCATCTGCCACCGTTGATAGGGCCGAAATCGGTGCGCCGACCCCGTGATGGTGCACCTCCATGTCCCGTTCCATCATTTGGTCCATGTCAAAGGGATCCACGCCGCCGGTAATCGCCATGCGCAGCGTGTCGCAGACAAAGTCCATCACGTGATGGTCTTTCAGAAACGCTGGATATTTCTTGAAAATAGCGCTCTCCTTCGGCTTCTCCACATCGTTTTCAACCGAAAGAAGCCCCTCTTTACGCACCTTGTTCAGGAATTCGAACATCATTTTCAGCGTGTCAAGATACCGCGCCTTGCTGAATGGCGAGGGTTTCAGCACCCCCAGCACTCCCCCTACCATCGCTTTGATAATGTGCATCGGGTTGGCGATGAAGAGCGTGCCCAGCGCTGCGCCGCCGATGATAATCAGCTCCGCCGGCTGCACCAGCACCAGCAAGTTGCCCTTTTCCATCAGGTATCCAGCTACAATCGCGCCGAAAACCACGACGATGCCTATAATTGCGAACATTCCTGCCCCCTGGTTCCTGGAATTTCTCTCGTTGTCGCCTGGTTGCCGCCTGCATACCGGCTCGTTTCCATCAACTTCTGGGCGCGCTTGAGCAGGCAGCCAAGCTTCTCGTTCGCTTCTGCCTGGGCAGCACCTACGCTTACCGTCAGGCTCGTCCGGTCGCCCCACCAGCGAAAATCAGCCGTCCGCGCCAGCGCGCCAACCCGCTGCGCATGCGCATCCATCATCTCCAGCGTGCGCTCATGGCACAGCACCAGAAACTCGTTGCTCCCCCACCGCCCCAGAATCTCCGTCGGCCGTAGCGCATGCACCAGTGTCCGTTCCACGATCTGCATCATCGCCTCAGCCGCGTCCCGCCCATGAGTCCGGCGCAGATGCGCCGCCTGATCCACGGTGATCCAGAGCAACCCAAACGGCACACCATCCTGATTCCACTCCTGAAAGGCCTCATCCAGCCGGTCTTCCATATCGGCCTGGCTATGTTCCAGCTGGTTGTCCAGCTCGCTGTCTTCGCTGTTTTCGCCGTGCGGCAGCGCATCTAATTCATCGATGATGTGAAAGCGCAGCAATGTGCCAAACCGCTTCCCAATCGCATCCCGCAGCGGCGTGCGCCGCAGCATCGCCGGCAGAGTATGCCCCCGCTGGTGCAGCAGGTGCACCGGAACCGGCCTCGACGCCGCTCTCAGATTGTGTGATGAGACAGGATGCGGATCCACCTGATACAGCTCCGGGGGCAGGCTGCGCGAAAGCATCTCCGCGCCCAGGTAACCGGTAATCTCGGTCGCCGCATGGTTCCAAAGCAGCACATGCGCGTCAACGTCGACCACGACGATGCCTTCGTCAAAGGCCTCAAAAGCAGCCTCCAGAATTTCCGCGTAATGATCGACAACGCCCTCAGGCTCCGCCATGTACTCATCGCCCCATCAAGCTCAACTGAGGCATGTATCGGCAACCTGAGGCGCAACTTCACCCGGTCGCCTCATGTATTGAGGCAATCCGTGAGCGAAAAGGGAATTCGCTATCAGCGTGGTTACGGCAGCAGTGCAGAGGGAGTGACAAGCGCCCGATTTGATAATTGCTGCGCGACGAGCTCATTGACACGCAAGGCGCATTGCGCTTCCACAGTCCAGAGGAGGCGCAACTGGCGATGCGGCATCAACTGGAAGAAAATACAGGTCTGCAGCCTAGCCGATATCAGGCCGACGCCTGCGGCAGCCGCACCACAAAGCGCGTCGAACCCGGCTTCGAATCAACATCGATCTGCCCGCCAAAGCCCTGCGTCACCAGGCGCTGCACAATCTCCAGCCCCAGCCCCGTCCCCTGGCCAACCGGCTTGGTCGTGAAGAACGGATCAAAGATCTTCGACTTGAGCTCTTCAGGAATTCCGCTGCCCTGATCCGACACGCTCACCGCCAAGAAGCCGGGCTCGCTCCACGTGCGAACCTCAATTTCACCGCCCTCAGGCGACGCGTCAATGGCGTTGTCAATCAGGTTCGTCCACACCTGGCTGACGGCCACGCCCGTGGTGCGAAGGTTGGGCTGCGCAGCGTCAAAGTGCTTCACCACCTGAATCTGCCGCTGCCTCAGCTTGTGCCCCATTATCGTCAGCGTGCTTTGAATGCTGTCATGCACATCCACTTCGCGCATCGTGCAGCGGTCGTCGTAAGCAAACTTTTTCACCGCCATCACCAGGTCAGAGACCCGCGCGATGCTCTGTTCGATCGCGTCCACCAGGCTCACGCTCGAAACCAGCGATTCCAGCCAGTTCAGCGCATCCGACAGTCCGCTGCCGCCAAACGCCGCACGCGTGCACTCCAGTTCGCGCGTGTCCAGCCCGATTCCCACCAGGGTAGGCGCAATTTGGTATGCGTTCTCAACGCCGGAGGACTCCAGCCACTCGGCCATCGCTTCTTCTGCGTCCGCTTGCTCCAGCGAGCCCATCGCCGCTGTCCGCGCGTGGGTAATGGCGTCCTTTTGCAGGTCGCGCATGCAGGCAATTTGCTCCGGTGTATTCTCGCGATCGCAGAAGCGCAGGCTCAAATCCTGCAACCGCAGCAGATTTGCCCGCAACTGAGACGCAGCCCGCTTTGCCGCCGAGCCCGGATTATGCAACTCGTGCATCAGCCCCGCTGCCAGGGTGCCAAGCGAAATCAGCTTCTCACGGTGCGCAGCTTCTGCCTGGTAAGTCTGTAGACGCTGCGCCATGTGCGAGAGCACCGCCTTGCGCACGCTGGGGCAGCAGGACATCAAATTCCAGAAGTTCTCTTCAGAAAATCGCAGCAGCACAGAGGGCATCGTCGATTTCACCAGCATGCTCGGTGATTTGCCCGCAAGTAAAACGACCTCGCCAAAGGTTTCGCCCTGATGTGCCATGCCGATGCGCGTCAGCGAACCATCCTTCTCGACGCGGTTGGCTAAAACCTCGCCCTCCAGCATCACCCAGTACGCCCGTACAGGATTCGCCGGATCGAGCACAATTCCGTCGGCAGGCAAATGGATCAGCTCCACCTCGTCCAATCCGCAGAACTGGTCGGGCGTCACCCCGGCAAAGACGGCCACCTTGCTCAACGCCTCGGCATAGTTGCCGAGCGAGACCGTTTCGATGCTGGTTTCCTGCACTTCGCCCATTGCCATTCGACCGTTCTACCTCGCCGTCAATCTCGATTCAACTCAGAAGCTCGCCAGATACTGGTGAGCAAACTGCACCGCAATTGAACCTTCCCCTACCGCAGAAGCCGCCCGCTTCACTGATCCGTGCCGCACGTCTCCCGCCACAAAAACCCCGGGAATACTGGTCTCCAGCAGAAAAGGGTCGCGCGCCTGCTTCCATATGCCCGCAAACTTTGCCGACGCCTTCAGCTCCGGCCCGGCCAGGATGAATCCCTTCTCATCCCGCAATACCGCATCCGGCAACCACTCTGTCCTCGGTACAGCTCCGATGAATACAAACAGCGAAGCTGCCTCGCGCACTGATTCGCCCGCAGGTCCACCAATCCGCAAAGCTTCCAGATGTTCCTCGCCCATCGCTTCCAAAACCTGCGTGTTGGGCTCAACCACTATATTGGATGTGCGTTCTATCTCATCGATTAAGTATTTCGACATGCTGGCCTCTAAACCGCTCGCCCGGACCAGCATGGTTACCTTGCAGGCAAATTTGGCAAAGTGCAGAGCCGCCTGTCCGGCGGAATTTGCCCCGCCGACAATGTAGACTTCCTCGTCCCTGCACGCCGCTGCCTCTACCAGCGCTGCGCCGTAGTAGATGCCGCGCCCGGTCAGCTTGTCGGCCCCCGGAATCTCAAGCCGCCGGTACTGCACACCCGTTGCCAGCAACAGCACGTGGCTTGAAACCTCGCGCCCATCCGCCAGCACCACAAACCTGTACTGCCCGTCGATCCGCAGCCCTACCGCCCGCTGCACCAGGAACTCCGCGCCAAAACGCACGCCCTGCATGTGTGCCCGGCGTCCCAGATCGGCCCCGGTAATGCCCGCCGGAAAACCCAGGTAATTCTCAATGAGCGATGACGATCCGGCCTGCCCGCCTGGGGCCATGGGCTCGATTACCAGCGTCTTCAACCCCTCTGAAGCGCCGTAAACCGCCGCCGCCAGCCCCGCTGGACCTGCGCCGATCACCACCATGTCATAAAAGTCCTGCGCCGCCTGGGTTCGCAGCCCAACACGCGCCGCCAGCACATCGGTTTCAGGATTCACCAGCGCGCTGCCGTCGGCAAACAGCACCACCGGCAGCACTTCCGGGTCCAGCGAACGCTCCTGCAGCAGCGTCCGCGCATCGTCGCTCGCCGCCGCGTCAAGCCACCGGTACGGCACGTGATTCCGCGACAGAAAACTCCGCAACTGATGGTCCCTGAGCGACCAGCGGTGCCCGATGACCCGCAGCCCTTCAAACCGTGGCTGATACCCTGAATTCCAATCGGCCAGCAGGTCGTCCAGCACCGGATACAGCTTTTCCTCTGGCGGATCCCATGGCTTGGTCAGATAGTAGTGAATGCGCGCCGTGTTGATTGCCCGGATAGCCGCTTCGGTATCGGCATACGCTGTCAGCAGCACGCGCCGCGCTTCCGGGTAAATCGCCTGCGCCGCCTCCAGAAACTCGACGCCCGTCATCCCCGGCATCCGCTGGTCGCTCAGCAGCAGCGCCACGGCCTCTTCGCGCACCTTTAATTGCCGCAGGGTGTCCAGCGCCGCTTGCCCGCTGCCCGCTCGCAGAACCCGATACGTGGCGCCATACTTGCGGCGCAGATCCTGCACTACGGCCTCAAGCACGCTGATGTCGTCGTCAATTGCAAATAGAATAGGGCGGCTCATACCTGCCTCTCAGTGTAGAACGTCCCGGCCATCTCAGAAACAGGCCAATCCAACGTAACCTTCGCTACACTGCATCCCGCTCAATTTCGCACCTTGCCACTGGTTGCACCCGTCCAGTCTTGACGGGGAAAGGGTACCAACGCTATCTTGCAACGTTTTCATTTCAATAGAAAAATTATTCATATCCATTTCATTTGTTGCAAAGACACGATAGTATTATCGGCAGAATTTAGATTACCAGCGGGCATGAGATCCGCGCTTATGAGTAGCAAAACATAGTCTTACTGCCTCAGCTGTCGCGAAACAGATCAAATCGAAGTAGTTCAGTGTGCTGCCGATATTTCAATTGAGTGCCCCGTTTGGGAACTGCACATGATCAGAAAGTCAGGCTCAAACCTGTAACTTCGTCCGGATCAGAAGACAGCGAGGGAAAGATTCAACATGAACAAAATTATTTTGGCTGATTCAGAGGCTATTTTTCGTGCGGGTGCGGCCAAGGTCCTGGCTTTGAATGACGACCTCCGCATCATCGCCCAGTGTTCTGACACCGAACGCATGATGCATGCCGTCACGACCTTTCCCAACGCAGTCGTAATCTTCGCGTCCGCGCTTAAACCAGAGCTGAATCGCCTGCGAACCCTGCTTGACACCATGGGCAGCCGGGGCATTGTCATCGTCGAGAACGGTGAGTCCGCAGCGCCGTTCCTCCAGCATGGTTTTCGCGGCGTCATCTTTCGCAATACCTCAGGCTCAGCGCTTGCTGAATGCGTCCGCAAAGTAGCTGCCGGAGAAACCTGGCAACCTCTGCACTCAGCCGCCCCGCATCCCATTGATGAGGATATGGTCGGCACACGCGTACGCGATCGGCTCACGCCAAAGGAAATGCGTATCGTTGCATTGATCGTCCAGGGCTGCAAAAATCGCGAGATCGCCACCCGCCTCAAGACCACCGAGCAGGTCATCAAAAACTATCTGCGATCCATCTATGACAAGACCGGCGTTGGCGATCGCCTCGAACTTGCTCTCTTCACACTGCATCACCGGGTCCTGGCAGAGGCTGCCGCAGATGTCGGAGACCGCATCGACGCCGAAGAGCAGTCCAATAACCCTGCGGCGGTCGCAAACATCGTTCAACAATTACCCCGCACTGGAACCTAGCCAACCTCTGATTCTGCAAGGTTATCGATTGAGACAACCTTGCAGATTCAACATGCAAGATCGGGTGGGATTGATCCCCTGATTACCTCAAGATCGGCCTCTTGAGATATCTCCCGCAGTCGCGCATCCTATTCAACCAGCGGTACGCCGACCAATGCCGCAAACTCCGTTGCGATACCCGGCGCTGAAGCAAAAATTACGTTCCCCTTCAGCAGTCCATCCCCCGCCAGAAAATCATTCACCCGGCCGCCCGCTTCCTTCACCAGCACCAGCCCGGCCAGGCAATCCCACGAATACATGTGGGTTTCATAGCATCCGTCAACACGTCCGCAGGCCACATTGGCCACCGCCAGCGCGCCTGACCCCGCCCCGCGAATCCCCGCACCCGTCGCCATCACCGTATCCAGCATCGCCAGATACGTCGCCTGCGGCTGCCGCGAAGCACGCCCTACCTCCAGCATCGACCGCGACAGACTCGTCGTCGACGAAGCCTTGATCGCCTCGCCGTTCAGCGTCGCGCCTCCGCCCGCAGCTCCTGCATAGAGTTCGTCTGACATCGGCGCATAGATCACTCCAATTGAAGCCACGCCCTTCAGAACAAACGCAATCGAAACGCAAAAATACGGGATGCCCCGCGCAAAATTCGAGGTCCCGTCAATCGGGTCCACCACCCACGTCCGGTCGCTCACCTGCCCGCCGTCTTCCTCGCCCAGAAACGTATCCCCGGGAAACGCCCCCAGCAGCCGCTCCCGCACCAGTCTCTCCACTTCGCCATCGGTCGCCGTCAGGTAGTCCTGTGGCCCTTTGAACTTGTAGATCATGTTTTCGCGATCCAGAAAGCGCCGCTTCTGCAGCGCCCCCGCCTCCCGCGCCACTGCGCAGGCCACCAGCAATCGATTTTCCAAAGCTTCCTCGGCCATCATCATTCCTCGAACTCAAGTATCGCAGCCTTACCGCACCGATACGCCCAGTTTCAACACACCAAATTCCCTTAAAATCCTCATGGAACTGAACCCCCGGCCGTGCAATCATCGACGAACATGCCCGCCGATCCGGTACTCCAGCCTCAAGATGACCCAACCGAAGTCCACCCCGGTTTGCGCCGTTCCATGCGCCTCGGAGACCTCATCCTTACCCAGGTCCTCTTTGTCGTTGGCAGCGGCTGGGTCGGCACCGCCGCTGGCCTCGGCCGCTCCCAGGCCGTCACCTGGATTGCCGCCATGCTCGTCTTCTACCTGCCCATGGCCTGCTCCGTCCTCTGCCTCAACCGCCAGATGCCCCTCGAAGGTGGCCTCTACGCCTGGGCCCGCTCCGCCTTCGGCGACTTCATCGGCTTCCTCGTCGCCTGGAACATCTGGGTATACTCCATTGCAGTCGCCGCCGTCATCCTCTACTCCATGCCGACGGAAATCTCCTACATCCTCGGCCCTTCCGCTTACTGGCTCCCGGAAAATCACCTCGTCTCGCTCGCCATCATCCTCACCTTGCTGCTCGCCATCACCTTCGGCGCCCAGCGCGGCCTTCAGGTCGGCAAATGGCTTCAGAATCTCGGCGGCGCGGCCATGCTCACAGTCTTCCTCGCCCTCATCCTTCTTCCCGCCGCGCTCCTGCTCCGTCATCACTCCATCCACTGGGAGCCGCTCCCACTCGCCCTGCCCCGCCGCGACCCCGTCGCCCTCGCCCGTCTCGGCCAAATGATGATTGGCGGCCTCGCTGGCCTGGAATACATCGCCATCCTCGCCGGGGAAACCCGTTCCCCCGCCCGCACCATAGGCCGCTCCGTTCAGATCGCGTCACCCATGATCTGCCTCATGTTCATCCTTGGCACCAGCTCCGTCCTCGCCCTCAATCACGGCAAAATCGATCTCATCGCCCCCATTCCCCAGACCTTCCGCATCGCCCTGGCAAACAGTGGCCTCGGCAGTTGGCTTGCCATCACCGCCATCGCCTTCCTTCAAATCCGCCTCATCGGCACCGCCAGCCTCGTCTTCACCGGTGCCACTCGCCTCGCCCTCACCGCCGGCTGGGATCACCTGCTCCCGGCCTGGTTTGCGCGCCTCCACCCCACCCGCCGCACTCCCATCAACTCCATCCTCTTCACCGCCCTGCTCATCGTTGCCGCCCTCCTCATCGCCTCCACCGGAGTCCACGCGCAGGAGGCTTTTCAGGTCCTCATCAACGCCGGCACCGCCCACTATGCCCTCGCCTACATGGTCATGTTCGCCATTCCGCTCTGGGGCTTGCACCGCCTGCGACAAACGCTCCCCACCTGGCTCAAATGGACCTCCGCCGTCGGCCTCGCCGCTACAGTCTTCAGCCTGATCGTCTCCGCCTACCCCTTCGTCGAAGTCGTCAATGCCCCTGCCTTCGCCGCTAAAATCATCGGCACCACCCTCATCAGCAACCTCGCCGCCATCGCCTTTTACCGCAAAAGAAAAAGCCTCAGCCAAATCCCCGGCTGAGGCCTCCTCCTACCAAATTGAATAACTATGTGCCCCATCCTTGAATCGCTTTTTGATTCAAGGGTGGGATCCGCAACTCCCCTAAATTTTCTCTGCTACGCTCTTCGCCTGCGTAAACAGCAGCAGATAATCCGGCCCACCTGCCTTCGAATCTGTCCCGCTCATATTGAATCCCCCAAAGGGATGCGCCCCCACCATCGCCCCCGTGCACTTCCGGTTCAGGTAAAGGTTCCCCACGTGGAACTCCGCCGCAGCATAGTCCAGCCGAGCCCGGTCCGCCGTATAGATTGCCCCGGTCAGCCCATACTCCGTGTTATTCGCCACCGCCAGGCCCTCTTCGTAGCTCTCCACCTTGATCAGCGCCAGTACCGGCCCAAAAATCTCTTCCTGCGCAATCACCGCCTCCGCATCAATATCCGCAAATACCGTCGGTTCGATGAAATAGCCGCCTGCTTCTGTCTCAACCGGCGCACCGCCCGCAATCAGCCGGCCCTCAGCCTTGCCCGTCTCGATATACCCCAGAATGCTGTCAAACGCTGCCTTGTTCACCACCGGCCCCATATTCGGGTTTTCTGTGGGGTCGCCGACCGTCAGCTTGGCCACGCGCTCCCGCACTTTTTCGACAAAACTGTCGTAAATCGGAGCCTCGATAATCGCCCGCGAACACGCCGAGCACTTCTGCCCGCTGAAGCCAAACGCCGCCGCAACCACCCCATCCGCTGCCGCGTCCACGTCCGCATCCGCGCAGATCAGCATGGAGTCCTTGCCGCCCATCTCCAGCACCGTGCGCTTGATCCAGATCTGACCCGCCTGCGTCTTGGCTGCCTTCTCGTGAATGTCCAGGCCCACAGCCTTTGACCCCGTAAACGCAATGAACCGCGTCTTCGGATGCTCCACAATCGCATTGCCAAAGCTCGCCCCCGAACCGGGACAAAAATTCACCACCCCGGCCGGCAGCCCAACCTCTTCCAGCACCTCCATCAACAGCGCCGCAATCGTCGGCGAGTCGCTGGAAGGCTTCAAAATCACCGTGTTCCCGGTCACAATCGCCGCCGCCGTCATGCCCGCCATGATCGCAAACGGAAAATTCCACGGCGGAATCACCGCGCCCACCCCCAGCGGAATATACAGCAGCCGGTTCTTCTCCCCCGGCAACTGAATCGGCGTCGTCGCCTGCGCCAGCCGCAACGCCTCACGCGCATAAAATTCCAGAAAATCAATTGTCTCTGCCGTGTCCGCGTCCGCCTCGGCCCAGTTCTTGCCCACCTCATACGTGAGCCACGCCGAAAACTCCAGCTTCCGCTCGCGAATCACCGCCGCCGCATTCAGCAGCAGCGAAGCCCGAACCTCCACAGGTACCCGGCTCCACGAGTGAAACGCTCTGAGCGCCGCGTCCATCGCCTCCTGCGCATGCTCCGCGCCGGCTTTCTGGTGCACGCCCACCACCTGCGCAGGTCGCGCCGGGTTCGTCGACACAATCTTGCCCGCCGTCCGCTCCCGGTGCCCGCCAATCACCAGGTCATACTCCCGACCCAGCCGCGTCGCAACGTCAGCCAGCGCAGCCTGCATCGCCCGCTTGTTCTCGGGCTCGGCAAAGTTCACAAAAGGCTCATTCACAAACCCGCCCTCAGGCGAGCGCATCTGGATTCCGGAAACCGCAGCAAATGTCATAGCCCCTCCAGTCTAGCCGAGGAAGGGAATCGATGACTGCTTTGAACAGCACGTTTTCCTTGCAGAAATCTCAAAACCGAGCTTGACACGAATATCCGACCAATTTAGTCTCCATTGAGCGCAATATACGACTAAATTAGTCCGAATACGAGCGCATGTTTCTAGCTTTGTCACAAACACTTTCATCTCGGAGACTCTTTCATGCCTTTCCGCTTTTTCGGCCAACCAAAATTACTCACGTTGGTCGCAGTTTTCTTCCTGGCACCGCTGCTCCACGCTCAGGAAAAGCCCTACTTCGTTACCTACTCCGCTGATCTCGAAGAGCCCGGCAACCTCGAAATCGCCTTCAACGGCCTCGCAGCAGCCCCCAAAGGCTCAAACGCTTTTTCGAATCACACCCTTGAGCTCGAGTATGGAGCCACCGCCTGGTGGACCGCCGAGTTCTACGCCCAGGCACAGTCAACCGCGAACGATTCAACCGTCTTCACCGGATTCCGCATCGAAAATCGCTTCCGCCCACTCCCCCGCGAATATTGGGTCACCCCGGCCATTTACATCGAATACGAGCAGGTCTCCGACGCCGACAAGAGCATCCTCGAGGTCACCGGTAACGACGGCATCGACAAATTCCGCGATACCAACGCCGAGAGCCGCAAATCCATCGCCCACACCCTCGAGGGCAAGCTTCTGCTCTCCAGCAACCTGCGCGGCTGGAACATCTCAGAAAACTTCATCGCTGAGAAAAACATGAACAACAATCCCTGGGAGTTCGGTTACGCCGTCGCCGCCTCGCGTCCCCTCGCCCTCGCAGGCGGCGTCACGCGCTGCATCTTTTGCCGTCAAAACTTCGCCCTCGGCGCCGAAATCTACGGCGGCCTCGGCACCCGTTACGCATTCGGCTTCAGAGACACTTCCCACTACGCCGGCCCCACCGTCAACTTCCGCATCCCCAGCGGACCCACCGTGAGCTTTTCGCCGCAGTTCGGTCTAAGCGACAATAGTGTTGGCACACTCTGGCGCTTCGAAGTTGCCTATGAAGTGCAACAGCTCCGCGATCTCTTTCACGCAAATCTCACGCACACAAAGGAAGTTCGATGAAGAACCGTCTCCCCATTCTCCTGCTCATAAGCGGCCTCGCTGTACTATCCTATGTTGGCTACGCCCAGACTGGCAGTCCAGACGCCAGCAAGTTCGACGGCAAATGGCTTCGCCGCGTAACAGACGAAGATCACGCCCGTCATAGCCCTTTCGCCGGGCAGCCCCAGGCCGCCGCCGCCGGCAAGCTCATCTTTGCCGAAAACTGCGCCAAGTGCCACGGTGCCGAAGCCAATGGCCGCTCCACCCCGCCGGCCCGCCCCAGCCTCCGCAGCGAACGAGTCCGCCATGCCACCGATGGTGACATCGCCTGGCTGCTGCGCAACGGCAATCCCTACAAGGGCATGCCCTCCTGGAGCTCTCTGCCGGAGCAACAGCGCTGGCAGGTCATTGCCTTCCTCCGCACCCTGCCCCCGGCAAAGTAGCTTCTTGTATAGCGTAGCGTTACGACGTACTGACGTTTTCTTCTCATGAGCCAAGCGAAGCACCGCTTTTCACCCTCCGCTTGGCTCACGATGCTTTTCACACTCACACTCACACTCACACTCGTCCTACGCCCCCTCCATCAGCTTCTCCGTCTCCTTGCTCATCTTCGCCGTCCGCGCAATCTTGTCCCAGTTAAAGGGCCGCCCATCGATCGCACGTTTCACCGTCTTGAAAAGCACCACAGAAAACACCTGCCGGTAAGCAAACCGCTGCAGCCAGATGTGAAACAGCAGCCAGCCGTCGCCCTTGTTCGCCGCATGTTTCCGCTCCAGGCTGAAAGCCACCGCCGACGTCACAAAATCAATCACCATGAAGCTCAGGAAGTACGCCAGCAGCTTTTCAAAGCTCGCCGTACTCGCCGCCTCAGGATGGTAGTAGCGGTCCACAAAAAATTGCCCAACGCCGATCAGGAACATCAAGTCAATGAACGGCGAAACCAGCGGCAGCAGCATCTGGAAAATCACAATGTTCGGCAGCGCAAACAGCCCCATCGCCTTGTTCCGCACAAACGCCGCGCGATGCTTCCACACCGCCTGCAGCGTTCCAAATGACCACCGGAAGCGCTGCCGCATCAGCCCCTTGGCGTCAATCGGCGCCTCGGTAAACGCCAGCGAACGATCCTCGTACACCACCTTCAGCCCCTGCTCCAGCAGGCTCATCGTCAGGTCGGCATCCTCGGCCACCGTGTTGATCGGGTACCCCCCGGCCAGCTTCACCGGCCCCGTCCGCCATGCCCCAATCGCCCCCGGCACCACCGTCACCACATTGAACAGGTTCAGCGCCCGCCGCTCAAAATTCTGGCTCGTGATGTATTCGAGAGCCTGCCACCGCGTCCAGAGATTCACCCGGTTGCCCACCTTGGCATTGCCCGCCACCGCACCGACCAGAGGGTCTTCAAAGTGTGGCATCAGCTTTGAAATCGCATCCGGCGCAATCACCGTATCCGCATCAATGCCGACGTAGTACTCCTCGGTAAGCTGCTCCACGGCAAAGTTCAAAGCCGCTGCCTTGCCGCCATTGGCCTTGGTGATCACTGCCACCTTGCCCTCGGCAATCTCCGCCGCATAAGCCGCCTTTGCCACTTCAAACGTCTTGTCGCTCGACCCGTCATCGATCACAATCACGTGCAGATTCGGATAGTCGGAGTTCAGCACCGAACGCACCGTGCGCGCAATCACCGTCTCTTCGTTGTAAGCCGGCACCAGCACCGCCACTCTCGGCGTAAAGCCCGGCGTCGGATCCTTGTGCCTGCGTAACCGGTCGATAATCGCCAGCACGCCCACCAGGATCAGTCGCGACGACATCAGCACGTCGCCAACGAAAAAGACCCACACAATGAAGTGCCCAAAAAAGGCCAGAATCGTGAACGCAACCGAGTCAGCCCGCGCCCGCCAGTATTGCCAGGTCGTAATCTTGGGCATCACCTCGGCCGTCGTCTTGCCCATCAACGCGCTCACCGGCACAATCTTGTATCCATGTGCCCGCAGTGCATCGATCAACACCGGCAGCGCCGCCACCGTAGCCGACCGGTTACCGCCGCCATCATGCAGCAAAATCACGCTGCCCAGCAGATCCTGTCGGCCCTGCATCCGGTTCAGGTAACTCAGCACGGTATCGGTTATCTGCTGCGGCGTTTTTCTCGGATGCTCGTTCCAGTCATCGGTATCAATCTTGTCCCCGATGACCGTGTACCCCATCTGCTGAATCCGGTACGCCGGCTCCGCCTGGTCATCGGTATCCGGCTCCTGGTCAATCGAGTACGGCGGCCTGAAGTACAACGGATCAAGCCCCAGCTTGCTCGCAAAAAGCCGCTCCGTCAGGTTCATCTCAAGCTGCAACTGCCGCGTCGAAACTTCACTGATGTCTGGATGCGAATAGGTGTGGTTGCCAATCTCGTGGCCCTCCCGCACCATCCGCTGCATGATTCCCACATTCTCCTGGGCCTGCGAGCCGATCAGCATAAAGGCCGCTTTCACGTCCTTGGCCTTCAAGATGTTCAGAATCTTCGGCGTCCACTGCGGGTCTGGCCCGTCATCAAAGGTAAGCGCCACTTCCCCCGGATGGTACCCGTAGTACTCCACCTTGTAGGTCAGCGGATATTCATCCATGTGTTCGTCGATAATCAGTTGCCGCCGCGGGTCGGTTTCATCCGTATCCACCTGCACCGTTCGGTGCCCCGGCTTTGGAGTCCCTGTCACGCGCATGATGTCGCCGGCACCCTCGATATCGAGATCGTGTCCCGGCAACACCGTCCCAAGCTCTGAGAGAGAATCAGCGTTCGTCGGCTTGTCCCAGACCGACCACAACGAACGATCCTCCTGACCCAGCCGCCACAGCGCAAACGTCTGCAGACCCATCCCGCGCGCCGCGCGCATTTCATTCAGCAGCGAAACAGCGTCGAGAAACCACACCACGTGCCGTACATGCTTGTCTTCGTCGATAAACGAGTAGTGCGGATTGAGCGAGTTGTAATCCAGATCAAGATCCGCGTCCGCATCCGCAGCTCGCTGCCATGCTTCCTGCACGCTCAACACGTCCGTGTTCAACACGGTAGACTTCGACTTCTTGTCCTTGGAGTCCGGGATCGACATCGTCCAGTCGTACCCGTAGTTCCCCACCGCGCAGATGATCTTTTCCTTTGGCACCACCTTCATCACGCGCTTCAGGTTGTCCACAAACCACGTCTGCGAAGCGATCGGGCCCGGCTGGCTTTCCACCTCGTGCTCGTCGTAGTTCATGATCATCATGCCGTCAGAGCTGGCGGCAATGTTCTTCAGGTCCTCATCATCCGTTGACGCCGCCGTATTCACATAGAGCCGCAGATTGTGCGCGTGCATGTCCGAGTACAGCTCTTCAATGAACTGCACATACGCATCATCCGCGCTGTCCGGCAGGTTCTCAATATCCAGCGAAAGCCCCCGATACGTCGGAATCGCCACCAAGAACGTCACAATCTGATTCTTGAGATTTTCGCGTTTGGCGGGGTCCAGCAGCACCGCTCCGATGGCCGGATCAAAGCTCTGCGTGTGCGTGTTAAAGCTCGTCAGGTGCGGAAAGATTTCCGTATCTTCCTTCGCATCCTGAATGACGTGCTTGATCTTGTTCTGCTCATCCGGATCATGCACCCCCCGCTTGTCCACAACCGCATATTCCTGGTTGTCAGAGGTCAGAGCCATCAGGTTGCCATCCGGTTCTGAAACGTGCAGCCACTCCGGAAAGAGCATGTCTAACTGGTGTACGTGCTCTTTGAACGATGCATAGCTCGCCGCGTCGTCCTGCATATAGTACGCCGCACGCAAGCCCTCCCCCGTATTGAATGGGATCTCCGACGCCTTGCGGTTGGTCTTGCGCCGGGCAGGGCGTTCTTTCGCCTCTCGCGCACGCATCAGGTCAGACTGCTTGTCCTTGAGCGCCCGGTAGTTGTGCTTCGGCGCCGGCAGCAGCAGCTCCGGCAACTGTTGCTGTCGCAGCACGTTGAAAATGAAAACGGCGACCACGATCGTAAACAGCAGGGCTGAAATATCAAGAATGCGCCGCAGTCGCTTCCAGCGCTTGAGTTGCGGATCGAAGAAGATTTGCTTGTCTGGCGTCATGGGGAGTATGAGGAATGTGCTCTCGAACCTGGTCTGGCGGTATCTGTCCGCAGTTGGTATTGCGCACCAATTTCTCAGCGCGGTTACACTCGAATCCTATGGAAGGCAAAAATGCGCGTCAATCGAAAGGAAACCAATCTGCGGCTGGGCGGAGCCTGCCAATCCACTCCACCTCTGTCTCCAGTGTAAGCTGGCCTCGCCAACTGCTGTGGCGGTTTCCGTTTGCCCTCCTCGGAGGCCTGCTCCTCCGGCTTTGGATGATGGGTGCTTTTCCACAAACTGGTGGCGATACCCTCATCTATGGAAACATCGCAAAGAATCTTTTGTTGCGCGGACAGTACGCTTTATCTGATGGCAGCGGCATAACCCATCTGACCCTGATCCGCGTCCCCGGCTACCCCTTCTTCCTCGCAGCGTGTTTTCGTATATTCGGAATCGACAACTACAACGCTGTCGCATGGCTGCAAATAGCCCTCGAACTCGCCGCCTGCTTGCTCCTCGCTGACTTCGTCCGCCGCATCGGCACCCCCCGCGCCGGCCTCAATGCCTTGTGGCTGGCCACCCTGTGCCCCTTCACCGCCGTCTTTTCCGCAGCACCCCTCACCGAATCCCTCACCTTTGACGCGATCTGCCTGTCCCTCTGGTCTCTCGAACGGCACCTGAGCCTCTTTGCCGATCAGAATTCACTCGGCTCGATGGGCTCTTCAGAACAACCGCCTAAGGCCGAGGAACCCCCGGAGCTCAGCAGCGCTGCGCACATTCTGCGCAGACGGGGTGCTCTCGTCCTGCTGACCGTGGCCCTCAGCGCGGCAGCTTTGCTGCGCCCCGACGGAGCCATTCTCTCCTTTGCCCTGTGGCCGGCCCTGATCTTCTCTCGTCCAGCGACTCTTTCCTTTGCCGTTCGCCTCCGGCCGGCGCTTCTGTGCGCACTGCTCTCGCTGGTGCCCTTCGCCATCTGGACACAACGCAACTGGCAGGCCTTCCACGTCTTCGAACCCCTCGCCCCCCGCTACGCCAACGACCCCGGCGAAGACCCCCACCTCGGATGGCAGCACTGGGTCAAAACCTGGTGCCTCGATTTCACCTGCACCTACGACATTTACTGGAGCGTCCCGGACGAGAAACTGGACCCCGCCTCACTCCCTTCTCAGGCTTTTGATTCGCCAGACCAGCAGGTACGCACCCTCGCGCTCTTCGCCCGCTACAACAAGAGCCTCGATATCTCGCCCGATCTTGACGCCGATTTCGAAGCGCTCGCGCAGGAACGCGCCCAATCTCACCCTCTGCGCACCCATCTGCTGCTGCCCTTGGGGCGTCTCGCTGACATGGCCCTGCGCCCACGCGTCGAAAATCTCACCATCGACCTCCGCTGGTGGGAATACAACCAGCACCGCGCTGAGACAAGATTCAGCTGGGCCTACGCAGCACTCAATTTAATTCTGCTTGTATTGGGGCTCGTGGGAGTCATCCACCGTCCACGCCTGTGGCCGTATATGGCCGCCTACCTGGTCATGCGCAGCTTGCTCCTCATGACAATTGAGGCGCCGGAAACCCGCTATACCCTGGAGTTCTTCCCGTTCGTCTTCGCCTTGGCAGGCATAGCGATGCAGCGAATCCATGCGCTTGCGGCAAAGCAGATAAAACGCCCGCCAATCATCGCATCAACGCCAGACTTCCCCAGGCAGCTTCCCTCTAGTGATTGATAATCCGCGTGTCCGATGCCGTCTTGATCTCAAACGCACCCGGCGGCACTGAAGCGTTCATCCGCATCTTTGTATAGTGCACCACCCGGTAGTTGCCCGTCGGGTCAAAAGACTGCTGTTTCAGCGCAATACCCGTGTCTGTATCGATCCAGAGCAGAACTTTGGGAAAGGTCTTGCGCACGCTCTCCTCGCGCGGAATCAGTTGCAGCTTCCAGGTCTCGTCCCCATCCACCGCCTCTGTACCGACCAGGCTGACCTGCCACGATTTCTCCAGGTCCTTGCCGCTTCCACCAAATCCAAGCGTCAAAATCGTGTCGGCTTCCGCTCGGTTTGTCCCCGCCTTGAAAACCTGCATCTGCTTGATCTTGGGTTCGTAAAGCTTGAACAGCCCCTCCGCGTAGACCATGTCTTTCTGGATTGGCTTACCGTTCTCCGTCCGCAAGTGCAGCGCCATGCGCAGTTGCCCGGACTTGCGCTCAAACAGCACATTCCCTACCTGCATGTCCGAGTCGGGAATCGGCTCAGTCTGCACGTTCTCCCACGTAATTTCAGCCTGCGCAGACTTGAACTTACCTGAAGCAGCATCCAGCTTGGCCAGCACTTTGGCCAGATCATCCGCAGCCACAGCCGGCCGCGCCGCGCCGGATAAAGCAATCAACGCCATCAGAATGAACAACCTGAGGCGAATTGACGTGAAGTAGACTTTCATCTCGGTGCTCGATTCCTGAGTTACTCGATTCACGCCTCGCGCATACCGCGGCGCGACCGCAAACAGTTTAGCGATGAGCCCAGACCTTCCAGGCCGCGGGTTTGCCATTCGCGTCAGAGACAGTCTCCCAGCGAACAACCGCGACCGCATCCCCGGTCACCGGTTCAATGGCCTGGTGCAACGCGCGGCGCACCGCCCACTCGCTCGCGTTCGGGTCCACCCAGACATCTTTTGCCTGCACCGTCACAATCAGCCCGTGATCGCCGTCGCCCGTGACCTGAATCAGGCTTGAAACATCCGCTTCGCGCCGCGGCTTGTCGCCGTAATTCCACAAATGCGGCGTAATGAAGATGAACGCCAGAATCAGCGTCACCATCACGTCGTAATGGAAGCTGCCGCGCGGATGAGTCCAGAAAAAATAGCTCTTGAACGTCTTTTGCATGAATCCTTCTGTGTATCTGATGAGCCGAAACTGAAAAAGTCGCCCCCGGCCCCTTCGGATAGCTAGCCTTTTGCTGAAATCTGCTCCAGCCCGCCCATATAGGGCCGTAAAACCTCTGGTACCTTTACCGATCCGTCCGCCTGCTGGTAGTTCTCCAGCACCGCCAGCCACGTGCGCCCCACCGCCAATCCGCTGCCGTTGAGCGTATGCACAAATTCCGTCTTGCCCTTGCCACCCGGCTTGTAGCGAATGTTGGCGCGCCGAGCCTGAAATGCCTCAAAGTTTGAGCAGGAAGAAATCTCCCGGTACAGCCCTTGTCCCGGCAGCCACACTTCCAAATCGTACGTCTTCGCCGCAGAGAACCCCGTGTCCCCCGCACAAAGCAGCATACGGCGGTAGGGCAGGCCGAGCAATTCGAGAATGGTTTCAGCGTCGTGCGTCAGCTTTTCGTGCTCAGTATCTGACTCTTCAGGCCGCGCAAACTTGACCAGCTCAACCTTCTGAAACTGGTGCTGCCGGATAATTCCCCGCGTATCGCGCCCCGCCGCCCCGGCCTCCGCGCGGAAACACGGCGTATACGCAGCAAAGCAGATCGGCAGGCTGGCATCATCCAGGATCTCGTCCCGAAAGAGATTCGTCACCGGCACTTCAGCCGTCGGAATGAGCCAGTGATCATTGTCGCGGTACTCGCCTTCGACAAATCCAGCGTCCTCGGCACCATCGCCGCAGCGGAAAAGGTCTTCGGCAAACTTGGGCAACTGCCCCGTCCCAAACAGGCTCTTGCTGTTGACCATGAAGGGAGGCAACACCTCGGTGTAGCCATGAGCTTCCGTATGCTGGTTGAGCATGAAATTGATCAGCGCCCGCTCCAGCCGCGCCCCAGCGCCCTTGTAGACAGCAAAACGTGCGCCGCTCAACTTTGCAGCGCGTTCCAGGTCGAGAATTCCAAGCGATTCGCCCAGCTCCCAGTGCGGCTTCGGCGTAAAGTCCAGCGTCGGGATCGTACCCCAGCTCTTCACGACGACGTTGTCCGCCTCGGATTTACCTGCCGGCACTTCGTCGCGGGTTAGATTTGGGATTCGCGCCAGCGATTGGCGCATCTCCACGTCGAGCGCCGCCGCAAGGGTGTCTAGTGTGTCCAGCTGCTCTTTGAGCGCCTTGGTTTCTTCCACCAGCGCCGTCGCATCCTGACCAGCCTTCTTGAGGGTGCCGACCTGCTGGCTCAACTCATTCCGGCGAGCCTTCAAGAGCTCTGCCTGGGTGATTGCTTCGCGGCGACGTCCATCGAGAGAGACAAAACCAGCCAGCAGGGCGGCGGGGTCAGCATTGCGCGCGCGCAGCTTATCTTCGACCAGCGACAGGTTGTTGCGTACAAAAGAAAGGTCCAACATAGCCTAACCAGATTACTATGGCCGCTTCCCGTCCCGCGCTCGCAATCAATGTTGCCCGCCCTCTTGGTATGAAATCAGCGCCAAAGGCGCGGCTAATACCAGCCCGGACAATCGGCCTTGGTTCAAGGTGCGAACAACAGACCGAGGGCTGAAGTTCCGATCCAACCGTTGCCGATAATTACACTCTCCCGGCGTAGTCTAGGGATGAGGAGACCCAGCTCCCACCACAATCCAGCCCGAGGAACCACGCAAAAGCGGTAAAAAGACACTCAAATATCGCCAGGTAACCACCATCTAAAAGGTTCATAAAAAGAGACTTGTCATGGAATTTGGCAAAAAACACCCCACCCCCCCCTTGCGAGGTAAGTTACCAAATCAAATTTTCGTCCGGCTCACTTCTTCGACCCTGTTTTGGGCCTGATCCTGAGTCGCCTCATCCCAGCCTGCCAGGTGCTGGTCGCCGGTAATGAGCCGCGCCCCATCGGTAAACGTGAAATAAGTCCAAGCCCACGTCGCGAAAATGGTAATCCGGTTGCGAAAGCCAATCAGGAAGTAGATATGCACCACCAGCCACGTCACCCAGGCCATGAATCCGCCCCAATGCGCCTTGAATGGCCATTCAATCTTCGCCACCGCCGCCAGGCGTCCGATAGTCGCCATGTCGCCCTTGTCCCAGTAGCGGAAGCTGGGGCGCTGCTTACCGGCAAGGTCGGCTGCAATCACCTTGGCGGCGTGCCGGCCCATCTGCATCGCCGGCTGCGCAACCCCCGGCACCGGGCGCCCATCCTGTTCAAAATGCGCCAGATCGCCGCAGACAAAGACCTCCGGCATCCCCGCAGGATTCAACTGCTGGTCCACAATCACCGCACCGCGCTTGTCAATCCTGGTAAACGGTGCAACGTCGAGCATTTTGCCCAGGGGAGAAGCGGCTACGCCAGCGGCCCACAGCGTCACAACCGCATCAATCCGCTGATCGCCCACCATCACATAGCCCGCTCCCACGTCCGTGACGTGCTTGCTCGTCCAGACCTCAACCCCAATCGCTTCCAACTGCGTTTGCGCCTTGGCGCTCAGGTCCTCGGGAAAGGCCGCAAGCACCCGCGGCGAGCCTTCAATGAGCAACACGTGCGCCATAGAAGGATCAATGTGGCGGAAGTCGCTCTTCATGTACAAGCGGGCGATATCTGAAACCGCACCTGCAAGCTCCACGCCAGTCGGTCCGCCACCGATGATGACAAAGTTCAGCGGCGGATGCCAGCCGTGCTCAAGCATATGGCGTTCGGCCAGTTCAAACGCCAGCAGCACGCGGCGGCGAATCTCGGTGGCGTCTTCAACCGTCTTCAGCCCGGGCGCAAATTTGGCCCATGTATCGTGGCCAAAATAAGAGTGTGTGGCTCCTGTCGCCAGAATCAGGTAGTCGTACGCAAAGTCGGTTCCGCTCGCCAAAATCAGCCGATGTGCGGCAGCGTCGATCGCCGTGACCTCGTCCATCAGCACTTCGGTGTTCGCGTTCCTGCGGACGATGGTACGAATAGGCTGCGCAATCTGCGCCGGGGAAAGCACGGCCAGTGCCACCTGGTAGAGCAGCGGCTGAAACGTGTGGTGATTGCGGCGGTCAATCACCGTCACGTCGACTGGCATCTTACCCAGGGCAAGGGCCGCGTTGATGCCGGCAAATCCGCCTCCGACGATGGCGACGCGAGGACGACGATTGGCGGACAGGGAAGCAGGGGCAACAAACTGGCTCATGGCCATGAGATGCCTGAGGCAGCAGAAAGGAAACAGCCTTCGAGCCTATGGATGTTGCTCGACGGTAAATGTAAGCGTTCCCGCGTTGCCCGTGGCGGCCAGTCCGATGAGGTTGGTGGCAGCTCCAGGCATCGACAACGGTGTGAGCGTGACAGTTCCGTCCAGAGCAGAAGTCAGCGTCACTGCCTGAGTACCAAGCAGTTGCGCCTGCGGGCAGCGCCCGTGCGCAGGGCAGGCAGGTGCCCAGGCGTAGAGCGCCTGGTTGATTGTGACCGTACCGCCCGCCATCGGGTGTCCATTCATATCGAGTACGCGCAGGGTGACGGGGGCTGGCTTGGTCACGTCGCCCAGGCTCTGGCTCGTGCCCGAGACTGCTGCCAACGCCGCAAATTCTGGCCGCGCACCAAAGACGCCAAAGGCCACGCAGGCAACGTTGCCATTGAGACAGGCATTTGAAGTGGCGGTTTGTCCCTTTGCCAGCGGTCCAACAGTCAGGGTGGCAACTGCCGTACCCATGGCATCGGTCATCGCAGCACTGGTCGGCGCGAGAATGCCCGAAGCACTCTGCCAGACGACAGGCTGGTTCGCCAGCGGTGATCCTCCGCTTTGGGCAAGAGCCTGGACTGGCCACTTTACCGAGGCTCCAGCCGCGAGGTAAAGCGTAGGAGTGATTGCGCTGAGAGCCGCCGCCGCGCCACCATAGAAGTGGGCCTGAACACTCGATCCGTTGGTGAGCGAAGCAGTCACGACCGACGGCGTGGAATCGATGGCTCTTACTGAAATCGTAGCCAAACCATCGCCTGAAGCTGTCACCGGGCATACCTTCTGGCCGCATGCAAGCGTCGCCGATCCGCTGGTGACGGAATAGAGAACGGTCACGCCACCGGCTGGCGCGCCGTCCGCCCCCTCGGCCAGCACCGTAAACGGTTGAGCGACATTCACGGGCACCTGGTTCGCAGGCGCCACAAGCAGGCTCAATGCGTCGCCTGTGCCCGCGTCAAAGCTGACTCCGCCCGGTATCACCGCCATCGCATTGAAAAGCGGTGAGTCGTCCACTTCCACATCCTGCGAGCCGGTCATTGTGCCCGTGGCGGCGGGGACAACGGCCGTAATTTCCGTTGGCAGAATGCTGACAACCTGCGCTGCAACTCCGCCAACTTCCACCGAGTCTCCGGCGCGAAAGCCCGTGCCGCGGATGACGATGGTTCCCCCGG
Organism: uncultured Acidobacteriota bacterium; assembly: GCA_903832055.1. Classification (GTDB taxonomy): domain Bacteria; phylum Acidobacteriota; class Terriglobia; order Terriglobales; family Acidobacteriaceae; genus Acidicapsa. The sequence continues at coordinate 58,384 of CAILAC010000009.1, forward strand.
AGGCAGGCAGCCGCGCCGGAGAAACTGTGTCAGCGTAGAGTACCCAGCCGCGGTAGACATAGTCAGGACGGCCGTCGCCGCGCTGATCGGCTACCGCCATGCGGACAATCTCACTTCCCGCTGTCGCCACCTGCAGCCAGGTTTCACCCGTCGCAAAGCCGTTTTGTGCCGGTGCCCAGCCCACCGAAGTGGTACCCACCTGGTCAAATCCATCCCAAACTCCAATGGCAGGCATGGCTTTCGCCATACTGGGCGTGCCAGTCTCGTCAAGGGCCTGGGTGACAATGGTAAAAAGTCGATTCCCGCGCACCGGCACATTGAACCAGTCCGTTTGGCCAACCTGCGCGATGCGACTGTTCCAGAAGCCATTTGCGGGCAAAAGGCGCGGGTCAGACTCCGTTCCGGCGCTGTTCGGGCGGCGGACTTTGACCACGCCTGACCGAGGCTGGCCGAGATTGCGGCGCTGAAGAAATACCCGATAGGGTGTCCGGCCGCCAGCTGGTCGCGGCACCGGATAGGCGCCAACCCGGCCCGGTCTCGCCTGACGCTGATCGTTCGTCTGGCACATCCTGCACGGATTCACCGGCAACGGCTGACCCGCTGCAGAACTGCTTGCAACAACCGACAGGGTCTGCGAACTGCCGGCCTGCATTCCGGGAACAGAGACGGACTGAATTGCCCCCGACGGTTGCGGCGAACCGAGAATGTATGGTCCAACTGAGGACGCGAGGATGTACAAGGGGTTCATTGATTCAAAGCTCACCCGATAGTTGGCGACCGTAACGCCGGGGGGCAGGGGAATGCCGCTCAGATCAAAATAGCCCTGCAAACTCAGATCATCGCTGCCAAATCGGTCCAGGCGGTTGCCCAGCAAATCATTCCAGCCGGTGACGGGGTTGCCGTGATTGCCGCCGAAATATGCCCCGGAGACCGAAGTCACCGTGTACGCGTAGAGTGGGTTGCCGTTAACATCAAGAGGCCGGACGACAACATTGACGCCCTGCATTCCCACTCCACCACGAAAGCTGATCGTGCCCTGAATCGCGATCGTATTGGCAGCGGTCAGCAACTTGCCGGGAAAACTGCTCTGATTTGCGCTGGTAACGGGATAGATCCTGTTCAACGCCGCGATATCGTCCAGGCGCAATTGCGCGGGGTTCGGAATGCAGGTTCCGCCGCCTGCGCCACAGGTGCCGTTTTCCGGCAGCATGACCGGCCAGCCCAGCAGGCCGTTTGGCATGGTCGAACCGGAGCCCTGCGCGCCATCATTCACCTGCGAAAAATCCAGGCCAAGCAGACGGCCAAAGGCGCGTTCCAGTTGGTAATTCATCATTGCCAGCAGGTTAGCGCTGGTCGCGCACAGGCCGTTGAGTACGATCACCCCATGCGCAAATGTCGCGTCCGGGTTGATGTTGTCAATCCAGACCAGAACTCCGTTTTGCGAACAGTTGTCGGGCTGGCTCGCACCGGTGCCTTCAAGCGCGTCGATGACTGCTCCGTCGGCGTCAAAGATCACTGCGACCGGCGCAGAGGTGGCCGTGGGAGCAACATCGCCCGGCTGCCCAAGAGCGCCACTGCCGGCCAGCACATTCGCACCGTTGACGTCCTCGGCGAGTGCTCCGGCATCGGTGAGGCTCACGGCGGCGGTTGGCACCGCGCTCCAAAGGGCAGCTGCGGAATCAACCATGGCGACTGCCTTTGCGTTTGAAACCGCCGCATTGAGCGGTCCCTGGTCTACAAAGTAGGTGAGCTGACCCGCCGCCCAGTGCACCGGCTGGCCCTTCACGCCGGGGTTGAAGTAGCTGACTCCGGCCACATATTTTGGCCCCCCGGCGAAGGCGGCGTTACCAAAGAATGCGAGCAACCAGGCAACCAGGAGCCCAATCGCAAACAGGTACTGAGGTGAGCGGTTTTTGCCAATGTGCGCCTTAGATTCCACAAAGGATTCATCGGCGCTGGTCCTGAAGACTAAAAATCATTAAGTAATAGGAATTTCCAATGAATTGGTTCCAAAGGAGGTTCCTTTTGCAGATGCAGTACAGTTCTCCCCGAGCGCTAGATTTCGGGATAGAAATCAAAAAACGCGTCGATGCTCATGCGCAGCTGGCCTTCAATTTCTTCCCGTGAACCTTCCAGTACGTGCATGGTTACGTGAGCCTCGTGGCCGTTTGCCAGCTTGAGGGTTGCGTCTTGAATCGCGCCGGGTACCTGGGCAATTTCGCCTTCGGGTAACAGGCGCAGGCCGTAGATGAGAGTCAGATTTGCCATAAGCTTCATCTTATCCTCAACCAGCTGATTCCTGCCGGCCTGAGGCGGCCGACCGAGCGTCGGCTCCCGTACAATCAGGTAGTCAGTCGAAAATGATTGGGAAAGAAACAATAATGTCTGAAATTCGCGATACGGTCATTCTGGGTTCGGGATGCGCTGGCCTGACGGCGGCGATTTACACGGCCCGCGCCAACCTCAAGCCGCTTGTTCTGGAGGGTCACGAACCCGGAGGGCAGCTCTCGATTACCACCCTGGTTGAGAACTTTCCCGGCTGGCCGGAAGGCATCCAGGGCCCGGAACTGATTGAAAACATGAAGAAGCAGGCCTCCCGCTTTGGAGCAGAATTCAAGATGGGCCACCTCGTGTCAGTAGACCTGAGCGTCCATCCCTTCAAGCTGAAGACTTCGCTTGGTGAAATCTGCACAAGGACTCTGATCATCGCCTCCGGTGCCAGCGCGCGCTGGCTGGGTCTGCCCAGTGAGCAGGCGCTTATCGGCCACGGCGTTTCAAGCTGCGCCACCTGCGATGGATTCTTCTTCAATGGCCATGACATTGCCGTGGTCGGCGGCGGAGATACGGCCATGGAAGAGGCTTTGTTTCTCACCCGCTTCGCCACCAAGGTCTATCTGCTGCACCGGCGCGAAAGCTTCCGGGCTTCCAAGGTCATGATGGAGCGTGTCGTGGCCCACCCAAAGATTGAAATCATGACCAATACGGTCGTCGAAGAAGTGCTTGGCATCGAGGAGAAGTCGGTCCGCGGCCTGCATATTCGCAATGTGAAGACTGGAGACAAGTCGGTCCTTCCTGTCACCGGATTCTTCCTCGGCATTGGTCACGAACCGAACGCAAAAATGTTTGCCGGTCAAATTGATCTTGATGAAGACGGGTACATCCGGACTACCGACAATGTGCTGACCAGGGTCCCCGGCGTTTTTGCCTGCGGAGATGTGCAGGACCGCCGCTACCGCCAGGCGATTACCGCCGCCGGAACCGGCTGCATGGCGGCTCTCGAGGCAGAAAAGTACCTGGAGAACCACGGTCACTAATCGCAGGAAACATCGAACTCCCTCCAGGCTACGGTTAATTCGTCCCGGAGGGAGCTTTGATTCCGACACTTACCAGGGCTTGAAGACGAAAAACGCCGCGGCCACCAGACAAACAGCGGCGGCAGCATGGTTCCATCGAAGCTGAGTGCCAAAGTAGAGCACCGTAAAGACCGCAAATACGGTTAAAGTGATGATTTCCTGCATCACTTTGAGCTGAACGGGACTGAAGCGGTCTGCCCCGATGCGATTAGCTGGTACCTGCAGGCAGTATTCAAAGAAAGCGATGCCCCAACTGACGAGGATCACTTTCCAGAGCGTGTCCTGGCGATATTTCAGGTGGCCGTACCAGGCAATGGTCATGAAGATGTTCGAGAGGATGAGCAGGATGACAGTCCACATGGGTGTGTTGGATGTGGATTGATCGTCTGGAGTTGCAGCCATGAATGAACGCGCAGAACTGCCCGAAGAAACCAGCGCGGAAGAGACCAGCGCAGAGATCCGGGCGCGGCTGGCCGACAACCTGGCCCGCCTTGAGCAGCAGATCACGGCGGCTTGCAACCAGGCTGGTCGCCCCCGGGCAGAGGTTGAGCTCGTGGCGGTTTCAAAGACCCATCCCGCGCCCGTTCTTCGCGAGGCAGTCAGTCTTGGGCTGCACGTTTTCGGCGAAAATCGCGTCCAGGAGTTTGCTGCCAAGTCCGCAGAATTGTCCCTGAGCCGGTTGCCGGGTGCGGCTGCGACGGTACGCAGCCATATGCGGGTGCACCTGATCGGGCATCTGCAGTCAAACAAGGCAGCAAAAGCGGTCGAAGTCTTCGATGCCGTTGACTCGCTTGACTCGCTGAAGCTCGCAGAGCGACTGAACGCGGCGGTGGCTGAGTCTCCATTATGGAAGGCAAAGCGGCTGCCCGTCCTGATCGAGATCAAATTGAGCGCGGAAGAAACCAAGGCCGGCCTGGCCCCCGACTCGCCTGAACTGGCTGAACTGCTGGAGCGACTGCCCCATCTCAGTCACCTTGAGGCGCAGGGGCTCATGACGATTGCCCCGCTTGACGTACCTGAGGCAGAGACCAGGGCTTGCTTTCGAGCACTTCGGCTGCTGCGGGATAAGCTCGCCCAGGCGCGCCCGCTTTTGCACTTGCCGGTGCTTTCGATGGGGATGAGCGGAGATTTCGCACTGGCCATCGCCGAGGGCGCGACCCGCATTCGCGTCGGAACAGCGCTCTTTGGCGTGCGGCCGGGATACGGCAAGTGACTGCTGCGGAAGGGCTGGTTCGCGAACGGGCTGACGGCTGTTCGCTTGCCGTGCGGGTGCAGCCGGGAGCCAGGCGCACTGCGATTACCGGGTTCTACGATGACGGCCAGCAGCCTCAGTTGAAGATCGCCCTCAAGGCCCCGCCCATCGAAGGCCGTGCGAATGAAGCATTGATCGCGTTCCTTGCAGAGTTCTTCGGGCTCACCCGCTCCGCGGTTACGATTGCCCACGGAGAAACCGGGCGTTCAAAACTTGTACTGCTTGCCGGCGTCAAAAAGACCGATGCGCTGATTCGATTGTCACTGTAAACAAAAATGCCCCCGTTCGCGCGGGGGCATTTTTGAGTTGAGGTTGATTACAAGCCAGAGAGGCAGCCCTTCTGGCCGGAACTGTTGGCGTAGCCGGTGCCTGCGGTGAAGGCCGCATTGGACCACTCGCCCTGAATCTTCCACTGGCTACCGTTGCTGAATGTGACCAGCGGTGCGCCAAAAGTCCAGGCGCACTTGTCGCCATTTTCTGCGCCCGATGCGTCGTACCATGCGCCGGGGGTGGCGGGGTCAGAGCGCGCTTCAGAGAGCTCGTGTCCGCTTACATTGGCGATTGCCGCAAGTCCCTGGGAATGCAGCCCGGAAGTATCAGCCGGGTCGCAGCCAGCATCGCCGTCGAGTTTCCAGAAGAAGGCAAACTGAACAGCCTTGCCGCCGCAAGAGCCGGCGCTGTGCCATGCGCAATATCCGGCACTACCACGTGGCAAGTCGGTATAGACAGCGTAGTAGCCATTGCCGCTCGCATCAGGAGTGGTGATGACTTTGCAAACTTCCGCGAGGATAGCGGCGGTGTTGCCACCCCCGGCTGCAGCCGTTGTGTCGATCACGTGGCCCTGATGGGTCAGGGTCTTGGTCACCTGGCCATTGGTTCCGGTGTACTCGTCGGTAGTTCCGGCGTAATTCGAGTTGTTGAATCCTGTGTACCAGGTATCCATACCCGTTATCTTGTCACCTGTGTAGCTGCCCCAGCTGGTACCCCAGAAAATCGTCTTGGACACGGTGTACGGCATGATCTTGCCGCCATGGTAGGTCATGTTGGCGCTGCGCCGCGCCAGTGGTGAGGGTCGGTTGGAGCTCGCATTTGGCTCAAAGCCGCGCGCCCAGCTGATGCCGAGCATCGGCGGACCATGTGGAACTGACAGGTACTCCGTACCATCGTGACCAACTACCGGCTTGGGAGCAGTCGATTGATTCTGTGAATCGGCCTGCGCGAAGGCGAATACGGGAAGACAGGCAAATGCCAGGAGCAGAGTCTTTCTCATCGTTCAGTTTTCCTTCCAACGGTTATGGGGGGAGAAGGCAGTTCCGCCGTTTACAGCGGTTGAAGATGTGTTGTCTGAGGTTCGAATATGAAGCGCACTCTGTCAACAGATTTTTTAACAATCTTTTCGCATACCGTTGCAACTGCACGGTATTTGAGTAATTGCGTGGCGGGCTCATCGCAAAGTGAACTGAGGCGGTAGCATCCGGTACACTCGCATTACTTCAGGATTTGCCGGGGAGTTGCCCTTGTCTTCGCTCTACGTGATTTTGCTGGTCGTGATTGCAGTTGTGCTGATGGGCGTTTCACTGTTTCGCGCATCGCTGGTCAAGACCAAGGCCGACTATCTGGTTGCCGGGCGCTCCTTGCCGGCCATCGTACTGGTGCTGACGCTGCTCACCTCGTGGATTGGTGCCGGCAGCCTCTTTGCCGGGGCAGAGAATGCCTACCGGAATGGCTTTGCCGCTCTGTGGCAACCTGCCGGGGGCTGGCTGGGCCTGCTGCTGATCTATTTCATTGCGCCCCGCGCACGGAAGTTTGCGCAATTTACCCTGCCCGATCTGCTCGAAGCCCGCTATAACCAGACGGCGCGGGTGCTGGGAACCATCGCCATACTCTTCGCCTACGTCGGCATCACCAGCTACCAGTTCAAGGGCGGGGGCAATGTGCTGCACCTGATTTTTCCCGACGCGATCACGCCAGAACTGGGCACCTTTATCATTGCCGCATTTGTCATCATTTCGACGGCGCTGGCAGGCATGTCTTCAGTTGCGTATATGGATGTGGCCATCGGTTCGCTGGTCACCGTCATCTGCCTGATCTCCACGCCAATGTTGTTTCTTAAAGCGGGCGGCTGGGCTGGCCTGCACGCGGTGTTGCCACCCTCGCACTTTCAGGTTCTCGGTGATCTCTCACTGGTGCGCGCCCTGGAGTTTCTTGTTCCCACCATGCTGCTGATGCTGGGCAACCAGGTGATGTACCAGAAGTTTTTCTCGGCGAAATCAGAGAAGGATGCGCGTATCTCGGTGATTGGCTGGATTCTCGGTACTCTGCTGCTGGAGACGGTAATCGTCGCTATCGCGGTCTTCGGCTCGGCACTTTATCCCACTGGAGAGGTTTCACAGCACCCTTACGAAATCATCCCTTACACGGCCCGGCATGGACTCCCTGCGCTGATGGGCGCGCTTCTCTTAAGCGCGGTCTTCGCCAAGGTAATTTCGACGGCCTCGAACTACCTGTTTTCTCCTGCAACCAACCTGGTGAACGATGTCTTTGTCCGGTATATCGCTCCGGGAGCCTCGAACAAACGGGTGCTCATCATCTCTCGTCTCGCGGTGGTACTGCTAGGCTCCTGGGCCCTCTACCAGGCCGTCTATGCACAGAGCATTCTGCAAAAGATGCTCTACGCCTACACGATTTATTCCGCAGCTCTGACGCCGGTGGTTTTGGCTGCCTTCTATTTGAAGCGCGTGACGCCGTGGGGCGCGGTGGCCGCCATTGCTACCGGTACGGTGGTGACGCTGGCCTGGGACATTCCCGGCGTCAAGGGGGTCTTTCCGGCCATCCTTGCCGACCGCGATGCCATTTTTCCGGCACTGTTTGCCGCTGTCGCAGCCATGATTCTCGTGAGTCTGGTGACCCCCGGCCCCTCCGCCAAGCAACTGGCGGAGTTCAGCTAATCCGCCAACCCCACGGAACCTGCCATGCCCATCGCCCAGCTCCAACTCGAAATTCGCATCGAGCACGCCCAGTCCCTCAAAGACCGCCGGCAGGTTGTTCGCTCACTTAAAGACCAGTTGCGCCAGGGCTTCAACATCTCCGTTGCCGAGCTGGACGAGGCCGTTACCTGGCAAAGCGCAACTGTTGGCGTGGTGGCCATCTCCAACTCGCGGGATTACCTGCGTGGTCAGATGGAAGAAGTCGAGCGGGCGGCATCCCGGATGATTCGCGAACTGGGTGCAGAACTTGCCGATTCCTGGTGGGATTTTGTTGAAACCTGACGAAAAATTTTCAACTCGTCATGTACCGACTCAATGGTGTTAATTTACCTTTTGGCTCTGCAATCGCAGGATTGCCGAGCTGAAGTTTCTGGGCACGTTTCAGGGAGACGGGTTGCATATGATGGAATTTCATATTTCGCGCAGCGTGCGTGAACGTTATCAGTTCACGGAAACGCTGTTTTCCTATTCAGGCAACGTTGTATTTGCCAATATTGCAGCTTGCCGGGAGTTCGCTCACCGGATGAACCTGGTCCGGGACGTGGAAAAGCACCCCGATCTGGCGGTACATGCCGGGTCGCTTTATGCAATGGGCCTGATCGACGAGGCCAGCCATATTCTCATTGAAGCCTACCGTGAGCGGCTCGACCCTGCCGTCATGACTTCAGCACTGCGCTGGTTTTCCGGGCAGGTCGGCGCCAAGCCGCTGGATACCCTACTGCTCACATTTGTCGAGCACTTTCCGGGCGCCACCGTGATGCGCGGCGAAGAGTCCGCGTCAGAATGGCTCGCGAAGTCAACCCAATTGAACCCGGACGATGCCGGCACACCCAACCGGGCAATTGCTCTGGAAGAAATGCTGTTGCTATGGACGGCAAACGTCAACGAGGCCTTCCAGCCCTTTGAAGAGCTCTTTGCCGACAAGACTCTCGCTGAGAAGACGGTGTACAAGACCGTAACGGAAAAGCTCCCGGCCTACTTCGCCACCCGTCCCCTGATCAAGCTTGAAAACCTGAAGCCCGTCACGCTTCTTGAACTGCTGCGCCTGCCAGCGTTGACTTCGCCGCGCTCACTCAGTGACCAGCTGGCGCAGATTCGCCTCTTTTGGAAGCCGCTGCTCGGCGACACGCTCGACAGGCTGCTGGAGATTGCCGCCGAAATCCTGCATGAGGAAGAGCTGGCGATCTGGATGCAGTTCAATCCGCCAGACCATGAGGCCGCTGCGCGCAAGCGGCGCGAAGCAGGCATCCGCGAGTGGGCCGACATGGTCAGCACGGCGGATGTGCCCACATTTGGCGACCAGGCGCAGGAATACGAAAAGTTCAGCGAAGACACCGCCTGGATGCCCAACACCGTCCTGATCGCCAAGAGCACCTACGTATGGCTGGCGCAATTGAGCCGCCGCTATGGGCGTGGCATTCACCGGCTTGACGAAATTCCTGACGAAGTTCTGGCCGAGATGGCCCATCGCGGCATGAACTCCCTTTGGCTGATCGGCATCTGGGAGCGCAGCCGCGCTTCCAAAACTATCAAGCAGCTCTGCGGAAACACCGATGCCGTAGCCTCGGCCTATTCTCTCTTTGACTACCGCATCGCTGACGACCTCGGCGGCGACGCTGCTTACACTCATCTGCGCAACCGCGCCTACGCGCACGGCATTCGCCTCGCCAGCGACATGGTGCCCAACCACATGGGCATCGATTCGCCCTGGGTGGTGGAGCATCCTGAGTGGTTCATCTCCCGGAACGAGTCACCCTATCCGGCCTACTCCTTCAATGGCCCCGATCTTTCCTGCGATGGCCGCGTGGAAATCAAGATTGACGACCACTACTTTGAACAGACTGACGCCGCCGTGGTCTTCCGCCGCCGCGACCGCCAGTCAGGCGAGACGAAGTACATTTACCACGGCAACGACGGCACCAGCTTCCCCTGGAACGACACCGCGCAGCTCGACTACCTCAACCCAGCCGTCCGCGAACAGGTCATCCAGACCATCCTGCATGTCGCTCGGCTCTTTCCAATCATCCGCTTTGATGCAGCCATGACCCTGGCCAAGCGGCACTTCCATCGCCTCTGGTTCCCCGGGCCAGGCGCAAGCGGCGCCATTCCATCCCGCGCCGAATACGGCATGAGCGACGCCGAATTCAACCGCATCATGCCCGATGAATTCTGGCGTGAGGTCGTTGATCGCATCGCCGTCGAGGTGCCCGGTACGCTGCTGCTCGCCGAGGCCTTCTGGCTCATGGAGGGCTATTTCGTTCGCACCCTCGGCATGCATCGCGTCTACAACTCCGCCTTCATGGTGATGACGCGCGACGAAGATAACGCCAAGTACCGCTCCGTCATCAAAAACACTCTCGAATTCGACCCCGACATCATGAAGCGCTATGTGAACTTCATGAGCAACCCCGACGAGCGCACGGCGATTGACCAGTTCGGCAAGGGCGACAAGTGCTTTGGCGTCGCCGTGATGATGTCCACGCTGCCTGGCCTGCCCATGTTTGGCCACGGCCAGATCGAAGGCTTCACCGAAAAATACGGCATGGAGTACTACCGCCCGCGCTACGAAGAGAATGCCGATCACTGGCTGGTCGAGCGGCACGAGCGCGAGATCGCACCGCTGCTCAAGAAGCGCTGGCTCTTTGCCGAGAGCAGCAACTTCCTGCTCTACGACATGTTCACCGGCGGCGGGTCGGTCGATGAAAACGTCTTTGCGTACTCCAACCGCAGCGGAGGTGAGCGCGCACTCGTCGTCTACAACAACCGCTACGGTAGCTCACACGGCACAATTCACTGGTCGGCCGCCTACGCAGACAAGGGTGCAGGCCAGCTCCGCCAGAAGAGCCTGAGCGATGGCCTCGGCCTCTCAGCGGACCGCGGCGCAATCCTCGGCTGGCGCGACTCGCTCACCGGTCTCGAATACCTGCAACGCGCCCATGAAGTCATTGACCGCGGCCTCACCTTTTCGCTCAGCGCCTACCAGTGCCACGTCTATCTGGATTGGCGTGAACTGTATGCCTCCGCCGAGCACCCCTGGGACAAGCTCTGCGACCAGCTCAATGGCCGCGGTGTTCCAAGCCTTCACGAGGCTCTACTTGATCTGGAACTGCGTCCGGTGCATGACACCCTCCGCGCTGTTCTTGACGGCTCCATCGTTCGCCTTCTGGCCGATGTAGCTGAACATCCCCGCAGTGCCGGAGCAAGCAGCGACAAGAAAACTGAACTGGAGCGTCGCGAACTCCTCGATATCGCCTGGGTCAAGGTCCTGAGCTTCCTCCGTACGGGGCAATGGATTTACCGCTCCCGCAGTGGCGGTGGCAAACATCCCGCCGGCGAAGATGAGATCATTCGCGCCGGTCTGCTGGCTCTCGAATTCCGCCAGCGGGTCCGCGCAGCGATGCGGATACCCACCCTTGAGGCGCGCTTTGCCACCCCCTGGCCGGCCGCCGCTCGCCGCGTCCTGCCCAACCCAAGTCCGCAGGTGACTGCCACCGCGATGTGGGGCCCCATCCTCGGCTGGATAGCTCTGACACTTCTTGCAGAAGCGATTGATTCTGAAAACGTAGCAGCCACAGCGCTCGATCTCTTTGACCGGCTGCGCCTGCGTGAGCCTTTGGGAAATGCCTTTGGCGCTCTCGGTTTTGAGGGCGAAGAAGGCTGGCGTGTCGCCGCCCGCATCAAGGCTCTGCTGCTCGTCGATTCTCATGTTGGAGAACCCGTCGCCACGCCAGCGGCTGAGCTTGAACCAACAAAGGCTGCCAGCTCCGCGCTTCCCAAGGCCACCCAGGAGGCAGAGGCGCCCGTTGTCGCTGCGGAACCAGCGGAATCTCCAGCAATTCCTCCGGCACTTTGGCTCGACCCCGATGTGCGCTGGCTTACCGGCGTTCACACCGCGCAAGGGCATGACTACATCGTTCGCGAGCAGTACGAAGAGCTGCTCTGGTGGCTCCAGATGCCGGCGCTGCTCAAGCTGGCCGGGACGACCGCGCCAGCCAAAGCAGAGATAGCGGCGGTTGCCACATCTGTTGCGGCCAGCGTCACGGCTCTGGTAGAGGCCGGCTACCGCGTGGACGTTCTGCGCGGCGACGAAGACCCCACACTGGCAGCCGAACCCGAACCGGAAGTGGAAACCCAATCCCTCGAACCTGAGGACGAAGAGGAATCCACGTCAACCAAGACCGAGAGCCTGGTCGAGCCAAAGTAAGTTGAAAGCAGTCTGGAAACGGAGAGCGCTGCGGGAGAAATCCTTCAGCGCTCTTTCCTTTTCTGGACGTCGTGTGGTCTAGACAGGGCTGCTTCTCTCTGAGGCAAGCTTTTGCGGCTTGATTTGAACGGCCGCCGGGAAGAGCCGCTGCCTCACCCACGCCGCTGGCAGCAGGCCAAAGAGAAAAGTCCAAAAAACCAAGCCTGCAAAAATCCAGAAATTGTCTTCGCTCCGATCCGCAGCAGTGGTTCCAAAAAATATCCCCAAAGTGCCCACCAGGCAAGCGATCTGCAACAGAGCCCCCGAGAGAATCGTCACCAGCCAGAGCCGCCGCCACCCCAGCACACCGTCCAGCCCTCGTCCAATCAGCCACCAGAAGGGCAGACAGTAAAAGGGAAAAGCGATCGACCTCCAGTTAAACAACTCAAACTGCTTCGGATGCCAGGAATCTGGAAATGTAGTCGGCAGCGAGACAAGGAGTTCGACGAGTATCCCCGGCATATTGACCGCCGTTATGCTTTGCGCTTTTGTCTCGGTGACATGTTCAAACACAAACGAAAGGTACTGTTCTCTCGGAATATTCAGATACAGATCACCGTACGAATGGTCTGCCCCGCCGGTATGATTCGCCCTCTGCAGCAGCCTGAGATACATGAGACCCGTCGGAACAAGCAGCGACGCTGCCCAGTACATCAGCACCAGCACCGGCAGGAAAAACGAAAGCGAATTACGCGGTGAATTCACTCACGTAGCTTAGCCCGGTTTGGCTTCCATCAAGCAACTTTCTCCACCTGCGCATTGAGAAGCTGCACTCGTACAAGGCCCAGGCGAGCCCTTTGCCCCAAATCTGGTAGATTTGGGGTGGGCCTGATTCTCCCTGCGGGGCCGAGAAAGTCTGCTCGACCGAGATTCGAGCAAGAGTTCAAGCAAGACCAGCGAGTTGAGATTGACGCCCGTGGAGAAGACTCTGCCCGACCCAACCCCGATTACCGTGAAGCACCGCTGGAAAATTCCATCCGTCCAGACGTCTTTGGAATTGGCCAGTCTGGTCGTCTTCATGGTCTTCTTCCTGCTCTACGGGGTCACGCCGCTTCTGGGCGGTGCGGGCATGGGCCTGGTCGGAGCCGACGAGCCTCGTTATGCCCAGATCGCCCACGAAATGCTGCAGAAGCTCAACGGCGCCCACTCTCTTCGCGAGCAACTGAGCGCCTGCGTCACGCCCTATCTCTACGGCCGCCCCTGGCTTGAAAAGCCCGCTCTCTATTACTGGCGCGCCATGTACGTCTTCCGCGACTTTGGCGTCTCAGACTGGGCGGCGCGGTTGCCCTCCGTCAGTTTTGGATTCTGGCTCGTAGGGCTGATTTATCTGCACATGCGCAGGTTTCGCTGCGGTGGGCACCTTGACGCGGCCCTGATGACTGCGGCCTGCGTCGGGATTCTGGGTTTCTCGCGCGGCGCTTCCACTGACATGCAGCTGGCCGCACCCCTTTCCATCGGTCTGCTCGGCTGGTATGCGTGGTATGAAACCAAGTCAAAGTTCTGGCTCTTCGACATCTACTTCTTCACCGCCGTCGCCACGCTCGCCAAAGGGCCGGTCGCGCCATTCCTGGTGCTGGTGATTGTCGGAGCCTTTGCGGCCCTCCGGCGAGAGTGGTGGATCTTCTGGAAGTCACTCTGGTGGCCCGGATTTGCTCTCTACTTCGCCATCGTGCTGCCGTGGTTCATCGCCGTTCAGCACCAGAACCCCACGTTCTTTCAGGAATTCTTCCTGCAGCACAATCTTGAGCGCTTCGCCACCAATCGCTACCAGCATCAGCAGCCCATCTGGTACTACCTCGTCGTTGTCCTGCTCGCCACCATGCCGTGGACGGTTATCGCGATGCGCGCATTGGTTGACGGTATCGGTAAGTCGGTCGTTGAATGGCGCATTCGCCACGCGCGTATCGGCAAGATCGATACCGGCAAGACTGCCGAGATCCAGCCGGGAGATGCGTTTCCAGAGTTTCTCGTTCTCTGGGCGCTGATCCCGATTCTGTTCTTCTCGCTGTCGCAGTCCAAACTTCCGGGCTACATCCTGCCCTCCATTCCGCCCATCACGATTCTCACTGGCGACTATCTGTATCGCTCCCGCCGCGGATTGCAGCGCTGGGTGCTGGCCGGCCACGCGCTGCTCGTCGGTATCGTTACAGCCGCAGTTCTGCTGTTGCCCTGGTTTGTTGCCCACGGAGCCAAAATGCTCCCCCCGGCACAGTCGATGCTGGCGGCGGCGGTTTCAGCCCTCTCGGCAGCGGCCCTCATTCTCCTCGTCGTCCAGAGATACGGCGTGCGGCGCCTGCGTCTGGCCACCTGCTGCGTCATGGTGGTATTGCTGCTCTTCCTCTATGGAGTCGGCCCATTCTTTGCCATCCCTGAGGTCGCGGCGAGCAAACATACAATCCAACTGCTCGACCGCTCCTACTCTGCGCGGCCGCTGGCAGAGCGGCTCAACACCCTGGTCCCTGCCAATGAGACGATTGCGGTCTTTCGCGTCCGGCGTGACATGGAGTACGGGCTGGCCTTTTATCGCAACCACGAGGTCGCCAATTATGACGAAGTGGGTGTCCCTGCCGAGGATCACATTCTCGTCGTGCGCGTAACCGGCAAGGGGGGCGTCAACCTGGGTTCACAGGCCGCGCTCAATGAATATCTTGAGGGCAGGCGCTACGAACCGATCTTCAGTTGGCCTGAGCAGGACCTGGTTGTCTACCATGTCGGCAGCCGCTAAACGCCGCATCCGCCAAACGCTTAGGTTGACCACCTGAGTATGTCCCTCTTTGCAGGTTTGATCAACCCCAATCGCGTGCCGGTGAGTCTAAATTCAAGCACAAGTTGTCCCGCCTCAAGATGAATCTGACAATCTACAGGCGGCAATTCGCAGAAACTGCTGTATGCTTCTTCACAATCCGCAAAATGCTCAAATATCGGATTCGAAAAGGGACTTGGGCGATAGAGCCAGAATGTTTTGCAGCAGAGCGTCTCGTTGAACCTGGCCGGGCGCAAATATAACCAGCAATAGAGCCACAGAAACTGAGGATTGGCATGGCATCCGGTCTTTCACTCGAGATTCTGGACCTTCGGCACTTCGCGGCACCCATGTTGCGGCCGGTGCTTGAGGCGGAGAGCGTCCTGTGGCGCGATCGGCTCAACTGGGACTATCTCTCCTCGGCCAAGCTGCTGCTGCAGTATCTGGATTCTCGTTCACTGCCGGGTTACGTCGCGGTTGATGCAGGGCGCGTTACTGGCTATATCTTTTGCGTTTACGAGGATACAAAGGCCGTTATCGGGGATGTATTCGCATTTCCTGAAGGGGTTGGCGGCGGGTCAGATACCGGTCGCGAAGTAGAAGATAGCCTGCTGCGACGCCTTCTGGAACTCCTGCTTCACTCCCCCGGCGTTGACCGAATCGAATCGCAACTGCTGCTGCATCGCGATGGGGTTCATTCCGACATATTTCAAAAAGCAGGCTTTGTTGTCTATCGGCGACTCTACCTCAACCGCAACCTGGTGGGGCCGTCTCTGTCCGCAGACATCACTCTTGAGCCAAACCTGGAATTGCGCCCCTGGCAGGATCAGGACCTGAATGCGGCCGGCCGGCTGATCTCAGAGGCCTATCACCACCATCCCGACAGCTACATCAACGACCAGTACCGCTCCATTCACGGCTCACAACGATTTCTGCATAACATTGTGCGCTTCCCAGGCTGCGGAGTCTTTGTTCCGCAAGCTTCGCACGTCGTCGTAGACCGCCGGAGCCGCGAGTTGGTGGCTTTGATCCTCGGCTCCCGCGTAAGTGCCCATTGTGGCCATATCACGCAGATCTGTGTTCATCCAGCGTATCGTCGTCTCGGTCTCGCTCGCATGCTTCTGAGGGTCGCGGCTGTGCACTTTCAGCGCCAGGGCATGACCGACGTCACGCTGACCGTAACCGAGGCCAACACACACGCCGTAACCCTGTACGCCGAAGAAGGCTACAAGCTTGCCCACAGCTTTAACGCCGCTGTCTGGACACGACCTTAAGGGCTATTTTTCTGGATTAGCGCGCCAGAAGAAACATCACCCAGCTCAAAACCACCGCAGAGCCAGTGAACAGCGCAAAGCACCAAGCCCCATACCGAAGCATCGTCTTTGGGGTGCTGCGCTGTGTAATGGCGAAGACCACCGAAGAGAAAAGCGCAAACAGCAACACGGCGGTGAAGTGGGATGGGCTGAACATTAGCGTTTCCTGCCGGTCGAGAGATTGTGTGCATCCACGGCTGCAATCACGTTGAGCAACCCGGCAACCACCATGAACCGCGTGCCGTAGTCCGCCGTCGTCACCTGAACGGAATCGGCGCCCAGGCCAATCTGGCGGCTGATGATGTAAAACAGCCCGGTACCCAGATCTCCGGCAAGACCAAGCATGTCCAGAATGTCATGCGCACCGGTATAAAGCTTGCCCTGCATCGCCAGACCCAGAAAGAACATGCCGCCAATCGAGGCGAGCAGCAAGCCTCCGCGCACCCATTTCCGCTGAACCAGGTGACCAGCTCCTGGAATGAGCCAGCCAACCAGCAGGGGCCCGTATTGAAACCCTGAAGACTGGGACTTCTGAATCACTGCGGGCTTTGAGGGTGAGGTTGCCATTTCTCTCTGATTTTACATGAGGGGCCTGCGGCAATGGTTCCTTCCCCCGCAGATCATCTGCAGCGGTCACGAGACGAAGCGCTCATTGCCCTTGCGGAAGCGTCGCACACTGTCATAGAGCCGCTCTGACATCGCTGCCAGTGACTCTCCGCTATGACTGATGTTCTCGACCCGCCCTGAGGAATCCTGAAGGAACGTCGAAATCTCTGACATGTGCCCGGTCGTTTCGTGCATCAGCGATTGCTGACGGCCCATTGCCTCGCTCAACTGGTTCATGCTTGTGGCGAAGACCGGAAAGCGCGAGACAATCGATTGGAAATCCCGGCCAGCCGTATGCATCCGTTCGCCCCCAAGTTCAGCCTCCACCCGGCTTTGCTCGGCACCTCCCTTGGCGGCTTGCGCTGCTGTGCGCAGGCTCCCCACCACCTCCTGGATCTGCTTGGCCGAGCTTTGTGTGCTTTCGCTCAGCCGGCGCACTTCTCCAGCAACCACTGCAAAGCCCCGGCCGGCGTCCCCCGCCCGCGCAGCTTCGATTGAGGCGTTCAGCGCAAGCAGATTCGTCTGGCCCGCAATGTCATTGATCATCGTCACGATGGTTTCAATGCGCCCCGTTGCTTCGTCCAGTTCAGACATTTGTTCGGCTGTATGCTGCACGGCCTTTACGAGGTCTTCAATCGAGCGAGTCGTCTCTGACAGGCTGCTGCCGGTCTGCTGCGCGGTTTGTGCGCATTGGTCGGCTTCAGAGGCAATGCGCTGGCTCTCCTGTGCTACCTGGCTGGCGACCGCTTCCATCTCCCGCACCAATCCGACTACCTGATCGATATCTGTCTGTTGACGGTCCCGGATGGCAACCATGCCATTGCTGGTCGAGCGGAGTTCCGTAGATGCATTGCAAATTGCGATCGCAACCACTGAGGCTTCACGAATTGCATGGCTGATGCTTTCGAGGAACATGGCAACCCCATGACCCGCAGCACCCGCGTTCTCGACCCGCAGCGGGTCAAGGTCAATGTCGCTCACGGATCCCTGTTGATTCAAATCCATTTCTCCGAGTGTCGCCAGTGTCGTCGCCTCCAGGGTCTCCTGGTGCAGCTTTACCGACATCAGTACGAGAATCAGTGTTTCCGCGACGACATAGCTGGCATGCACCACCACCATGATCGGCATATGCGTGTGCTGGAAGACGTAGACCGGGACACCGCTGCTCTGCAGGTAATAGAACCCCACATGGTGCACGGCAATCACCGCCGCCGCCACTACGATCGGGCGCCAATCCCGGTAATACAGCAGAAACGCGAGCAAAGCAAAAATCCCAAAGTGAGTCTCCACAAGCCCATGTGCCTGGTGAATCAGCAGCGCCGCGTAGAGCATGAAACTAGTGGCAATCGCCAGCCGCGCGGCGAGCGTTGAGCCAGCCACCCGGCAGACCAGCGTTCCACCTGCAGAGATGGCCGTCGCAAGGATCCCCCACACCAGCCATGTTCCATAAAGGAATGAAAATCCAAAGGACACAAGCCACAGCATCCAGAGAACGGCAACCATGATCTGGTCTGCCTCATGATGCATGCGGTCCATCAGCGATTGTGGAGTCAAAGTTCCAGTATTGCCAGCAATTTTGCTCAAGGTGAAAACTCCCGTACCGTGACTATCGGCGGAAATCCTCTGTGAGCGAGAAAAGCTGCGCAAAAAAGTGGCTCGGCTGACTAGCGCTGTCCCGCGAGGAACGACGCAATGTGCTCATTGAGGAATTTTTCATCCGCCGGGCTGGCTCCCGCGCCAGCCGGATGCCCCCACAGCGATGGAATCGGGAGCAGCGTGCAGTGCGGTATCAACGGAGATTCGTACTGCGCGTCACCCACCGGAAAGTACAGGTCAGTCGCCGACGGCATGTAAAGCAGGGGTGCCTTGATCCTGCCCAGGGCGCTGGCCAGAGCCTTTTCCGGGTCAGTCGTCGAACTCGGGGTAACGCCAGGTGTGGCGCTCACATCATGCTGCTCCCAGGTTCGCATCTGCAAAATCAGGTCATTCGCGTCCGCATGCGGAATGAAATCCTTGCGGTAGCTGTCAATCACCGTCGCCAGCGTTGCCCCCGCAGGGGCATCAGTTCTCCAGAGTTCGCGACGCCACCACTCCTGCGAGTAGAGCCACGCCGTCCACACCAGACCAAAGGCCTGAATGCCCTTCTCCGGCTCTGTCTTGTAATCGCCACCCATAAAGGCAGCATCAGCGCTGATTGCGGTGATTTCGCTTTCCAGCCGTACAATCCCATGGCCATAGGTCTTGGCTGTACCAGAGGTCGCAACGATGTGATCCATGAAATCCGGATACGAAACGCCCCACTGGAATGCCTGCTGGGCACCCATGGAAAACCCGATAACCGCCTGCAAGTGCTTCACACCGAGGTCGGCAGTGAGCAACTGGTGCACAGCTTCAACATTGTCGCGAATCGTCGTCACCGGAAATCGCGGCCCATGAAATGGCTCCGGCGTATTGCTTGGCGACGATGACCGCCCATTGCCAAAAAGCTCCGTCGCAATCAGAAACTGCCGCGAAGCATCGAGCGCCTTCCCTGATTGAGGTCCGTTGCCGACCAGCCACTCATAGCCGTGCATGTCTGCCATGTAGTGCGAGGGCAGCAGAACTGCGTTGTCGCCGGCAGCGTTGAGATGACCATAGGTCCCATAAACAATCTTCGCCTCGGGCAGCACCACGCCGCTTTCCGTGCGAAAGTTGTGCAGGATAAAACTGTGTTCCGTCAGCACCGGCTTGTCCGGGGCTGGCGTCACGGGTGCGTCCTGAGCAGGGCAGGCAAGAGCGGCGGCGAAGAGGGCAAGAACGAAGAATTTCATACGAAGCAATTTCTCCAAGGAATCCTGGTGAAAACTGTCTGGATCAGGGAAGAGCAGGGAAGAGTGGCGGCGCATGGCGTGCGTGCGTACTCTGTTCAAAGTCGTAGGCATAGCGGATAAGAGTCGCCTCGCTGAACGCTGGACCCAAAATCGTGAGCCCTGCTGGCAGAACGCCATGCGTCACTCCCATCGGCACCGTAATCGCAGGGAAGCCGGTCTGAGGCGACAGCACCTGGCTGTTGTCTCCAGCCGGGCTCGTCACGTCACCGACCTTGCGGGGAGCATTGCTCCACGTAGGGTAAACAAGCGCATCCAGGTGTTCCCTGGCCATTGCAGCAGTCAGCGCATTGCGAAAGGCGATCTTCGGCGTGTCGTGATAAACATCCGGGCACGGAGCACGCCGGTCATCCTTCTGCGGAGCGGCAATGGAGCCTTTCATATCTTCAGCGATGTACGGCAAATAGAGCCCCGAGGCTACGATCGATTTCAAATCATGGTAGGGCGCATTCGGATGCTGGGCCAGATACGCATTCAGGTCCGCCTCGAAGTCGCCGCACCACAGGTCCTTTTCGAGCGTCGCTTCGTCGGGAATCGTAAACGAATCCACCAGCACCGCCCCCTCCTGCTGCAGGGTCTTCAGAGCCTGCTCCATCACCGCCTTTACCTCCGGGTCAGTCTCCGGCGGATTGAAGTATTGCCGGAAAACCCCAATCCGCGCTCCCTTCAATCCGTGCCGGTCGAGCGATTGCGTGTAGTCCTGCCTGGGGTGTTCTGCGGCTCGCGCAGTCAGTGGGTCGGCTGCATCAGGCCCGGCAATCACGGTCAGCAGCGCCGCAGCGTCTGCAACAGTGCGCGCCATCGGCCCACCCACATCATTATGGGCAAACAAAGGAATAATCCCATGGCGGCTCGTCAGCCCCAGCGTCGGGCGAATCCCCACCAGCCCATTGTGCGAGGAAGGTCCACGAATCGAGTTTCCCGTATCCGTTCCCAGACCCGCCTCACCCAGGCTTGCCGCCACTCCTGCTGCCGTCCCTCCGCTCGACCCGGCAGGCACCCGCGTCAGGTCATAGGGATTGCGCGTGATCCCGGCAATGGAACTGGCCGTCAGATAGGGGCTGAAGGCCCACTCGGCCATATTGGTCTTGCCCAGGATGATCGCTCCGGCGGCGCGCAGCTTCGCGACCATTGTCGCGTCCTGCTCCGGAACAAAGCCCTTCATCGCCAGCGAGCCCCCGGTCGTCTGCAACCCTGCCGTATCGTAGTTGTCTTTGATCAACAGCGCGATGCCGCCCAGAGCCGGTAGCCGATGTGTCGCGGCAAAGTTGCGGTCGCAGGCATCCGCCTCATCGAGGGCCTTGGGATTCAACAGCACAATCGCGTTCAGACGCAGCCCTTCCGGGCCAATTGCCGACTGATCGTATGCCTTGATCCGTGCCAGGTAGCTTTCCACCACTGCGCGGCAGGTCGTGCGCCCCGCACTGATCGCCGCCTGTGTCTCGGCAATGCTGGTCTCACTCACCTCAAATCGACCGGCTTGTTGCGCTGAAACAACAGTAGCGCAGGCAAGAAGAGAGAAAAAAAGGGTACGTTGCCTCAAGGTTTTGTTCATCTGAATACTCGATTGATAGCACGGCAGCTACCAGAAAAGCACCAGAAAACAGGGCCAGTCCGAGCAGGTGGCACCAGAATCCAGCCCTGCCAAACTACTCAGGCTCACATGCAGTATGCGATGAAACTGCAAGGCCAACACTCTTACCGTCAGCCGAGCGAAACTCCACCGTGCAGGCGTGCCACTTGCCGTTGCTCTTCTGCGCCCACTCCACCAGCACGCCGCGCCCATGACTGCCCTTCAGCGGAATGGACAAGTCAGCGTTCCCGTCTGGCCCTTTTTGTGTAACCGTGCCGCGGATCGGCCAGCCCGGCTCAATCGGCAGCCCGATCTGCGCCGCCACTTCCGGCGAAGACTGCGCCGCAAAGATCGCCGGACCTGCAATCGCCCGCCGAAGCCCGCTGCCCTGGAACAGATACAGCGCAAAGAGAAAAAGCACCGGAAAAACAAAAACCGTCAGCAAAATCAGCGCATTGCGCAGCGACTTGGAGCGGCGACTGCCTCGCGCCACCTTGGAAATGCCTTCAGACTCGCTCACGTTAGATGCGCACCAGTTCCTGCTGGCGCGGACCCGTCACCCACGCTTTGCCCGGGGAGGTAAGCATGTTGACCTCGCTCCTCACGCCAAACTGGTTGGCTGAGCTTGCCGGCAGATAAATTCCCGGCTCGACCGAAAAGCACGTATTCGGCAAAATCAGCCGCTCATCATGCGTCTCAAGATTGTCAAGATGCGCGCCCGACCCATGCAGTTCCACGGCGATGTTGTGTCCCGTGCGATGGGTAATGTACTGCCCAAAGCCGGCATTGCGAATCACCGCCCGCGCCGCATCGTCCGGCTCATACCCATGCAGCGGCCGCTTTGCCGCAAAAGCCTGCTCCACGCAGCCAATCGCCGCGTCGCGCGCATCCCTCACGGTCGTGAAAATCTGCTGCTCCAGCGAGGTTGGTTCACGCCCAATTACCCCCGTCCAGGTAATGTCGTAGTGAATGCTGGGCAGCCCTCCGGCCAGCGCCTGCGTCTTGGCCCAGATATCGATCAGCAAAAAATCCCCATTGCGAATTGGCCGCGCACTTGCCGCTGTGGGTTCGTAATGCGAGTCCGCACTGTTCGGGCCGACGCTCACATTGGGGCCGTTTTCCCACGTCAGGCCCTCGCGGCGCATTGCGTCACTGAACCACTGCACCAGGTCAAACTCGTTGATCCGTCCAGGATTTCCACTCGCTGGACGCAGCACCCGGCCAATCTCGCGGAAGGCCTGCGCCAGAATCGCGTCAATCTTGTACTGTGCCGTCTGGTGGCTGGCCTTTTGCTCTTCCGTCAGCACCGCCTCAAACTGGCTCACCAGGTCGGCAGAGCTCACAACCTGCTTGCCCAGCGATCGCAGAAACTCAACCGTCCCCGCATCCACCATGGAGACATACATGATTGCGTTGTTCGGTGAGTACTGCATCGCAATCGTTCGCGTGCCCACCAGCATCGTGTCCAGCGCCGAGGCAAGCTCCTGCCAGCTTGAATACGTTCCACGCGTCCCCGGCAGTGCATCAAGCCGCCCCGCCTCAATGCGATGCACCAGCTTGCGCGGCTCACCGTTGGTCGGGATGAAGTAGTACCAGCGCCGCGTCACATGCGCCTGTGGGTCAAGGCCCAGAATGCGCTCGCCAATCGGGTCACGGTGGTGATGGTCGTAAAACAGCCAGCCGTCAATCGGGGCACCCTGTGAAGAGGCGTCGCGCAGCGCGGCCTGGATCGCTTCAAGTTGCATGGGGAAAGAATACGGCATTCCGCAATCTTCAGTCGCCTGAAAGCTGCGGTTCGATGCGATGGTTCAGAGAAGCACCCTCAAATCTTTGATTTCTACGCAGGTTTGATGATGATTTTCATGCCCTCAATGAAAACCCCGGGGCTCAATGCGAGTCCCGGGGCATTTGGATTTGGTTTGTCTAGACAGCAGCCGAAGCAGCCCGCGGGCTCACGCCTGAAAGCTCAGCAGCGCGCGCCTCAGCGTATGCCGCCGCCCCCAGCAGCGCCGCGCGGCTTTCCAGAATCACCCGCACCGGCATGTTGATCAGCAGCTGGCTCAGGCGTCCCTTGTCAGTGAAGGCCTTCATGAACGTCCCATCCTTCAGCTTCTCAAGGATGCGCGGCCCAATGCCGCCACCAATGTACAGTCCGCCAATCGAGAGCACCTTCAGCGCCAGGTTGCCAGCTTCCGCGCCGTAAGCGCTCACAAACATATCCAGCGTCTTTTCGCAGATCTCGCTTTTCGCCGCCAGCGCAAGCTCGGTAATCACGGCGTTGGGGTCCTCGGATTCCATGCGTGCACGCAGCCACTCCGGCTCTTCCATGCCGCGCACATCCCGCAAAAAGTCGTAGATATTGGTGAAGCCCATACCGCTCACCACCCGCTCAAAGCTGATGCGCCCGTTGTACTTCTGCTTGAGATAGCGCAGCAGGTCAATCTCGTCTTCGTTGCGCGGCGCGTAGTCAGAGTGCCCGCCCTCTGATGGCATCGGGATATGCAGCTTTCCATTCCACGCAAGGATTCCCTCGCCCAGCCCCGTGCCGGCCGCGATCAGCGCACGATTACCGATCTGGCTCGCGTCTCCCTCTGACAGCGTGAAGATCTGATCCGGAGTCAGTTCTGCAACACCGTAGCCGTTGGCCTCAAGGTCATTGATCAGGAAGACATGATCGATCTTGAGCATGAATGACAGCTCGCGGCTATCCAGCGTCCAGGGGAGGTTGGTCAGGCGCAGGCGGCCATCGCGCACCGGGCCCGGCACACCAAAACAAGCCGAAGTCACCGTGTCGCTGCCGAGGAAGAGGCGGACGATCTCTTCGAGACCGGAAAAATCCTTGGCCGGATACCGCGCATCCCGGCTATAGCTCAGCTTTCCGTTGATAAAGTCATACAGCGCCAGGTGAACTTTGGTGCCGCCTACATCGCCTGCAAGAATCATCGTGCTCTCTCCAAATGGCCTGTGCCGTCTGCGTCGGGCGGTGGTAGCGCGGCTGCGGCGGCCTTATCCAAAATAACAGTGAGTATACCGCTTGCGGGCCAGATTAGTTGAGATGGCAGGCTTTCCACATCTTTTGGACCCAGAAAGACGTCATGCAGCGGCTGCGCCTTGTCCTCCCCGGCGATCAGGAAAAAGACTTCGCGCGCGTGGTTGATCACCGGCCAGGTGAGCGTAATGCGCCAGGTGTCCTTTTGCGGAACATGGTTGGCATAGACCAGCCGGCCCATTTCATGGATGCCCTCGGTATGCGGAAACAGCGAAGCCGTATGCGCGTCATCCCCCATGCCGAGGGTGATGATGTCAAACCGCGGAGCCTCCGCCCCCTCCAGCCGGAAGGTGCGCCGCAGTTCAAACTCATAGTGCGCCGCGGCAATCTCCGGCTCCAGCTCCCCTTCAATACGGAAAACCTGTTCCGGACTCAGATTGATATGGTCAAGCAGGGTCTCGCGGACCATCCGATAATTACTCTCCGGATGATCCGGAGGAACCGGGCGCTCATCCACGAAGAACAGTTCCACTGCGTGCCACGGCATGCGATTCAGAAAAGGGTGCGCCGGGTCCGCAAGCAGGGCCAGAGTCTCTCGGGGCGTGTTGCCGCCAGAGATTGCCATGCGCACTCGTCCGCGAGCAGCAAACGCCCCCTCCGCAAGCTCAACCAGATGCAGAGCCGCACGCCAGGCCAGCGCTGCCGGGTTCTGTTCCACGACGTAGGTAACGTTCAATTTTGATGGCATGTAGGATCCGTAAGAATAAGTAAGATGCGAGTTTGAGAGTTAAAGTCTGGAGCGTGCGGTGCTTTTACTTGTCACACCGCACACCCTTGCCATTGATTAAAGCTTCCGCCAGGTGTGTCCATCGCGCGCCAGCAGTTCGTCTGCGCAATCCGGACCCCACGATCCGGCAGAATAGTTGGGAAACTTGAGCGGCGTCTTGGCCGCCCAGGCCTCAAGAATCGGCGTATACAGCGCCCAGGTCGTCTCCACCCCGTCGCGGTGAGCAAACAGCGTCTGGTCGCCAAACATCGCGTCCAGCAGCAGCCGCTCGTAGCCATTGGCAGAAGACTTGCCAAACGCCGAGGCATAGTCAAAGTCCATCGTCACCGGGCACACATTCACGCTCTGCGTTGAAGGAACCTTCGCCCCAAAGCGAAGTGAAATACCTTCATCCGGTTGGATGCGAATGGTGATGACGTTGGGCTGAATCTCAGCGCAATCACCCTGCATATTGTTGCGATTAAAAATCATCAGCGGCGGCTGCTTGAACGTAATCGCGATCTCCGTCGCCCGTCCCTTCAACCGCTTGCCTGCCCGCAGGTAAAAAGGCACGCCCGCCCAGCGCCAGTTGTCGATCTCAAGCTTGACTGCAGCATAGGTCTCTGTGCCAGAGGTCTCGCTGACCCGCTCCTCTTCTCGATAACCAACCACCTCTCCATCATCAATGACGCCTGGCCCATACTGGCCGCGCACCGCATTGGTGATCGGAATTGGAGGAATCGCCTGCCATACCTTCAGTTTTTCCAGACGCACACTCTGTGACTCAAACGAGACCGGCGGCTCCATTGCCACAAACGACAACAATTCCATCACGTGGTTCTGTACCACATCGCGCAGCGCCCCCGCCTTTTCATAGAACGGCCCCCGGCCCTCGACACCCAGTGTCTCGGCCGCCGTAATCTGCACGTTGTCAATGTAGTTGCGGTTCCACACCGGCTCAAAAATCCCGTTGGCAAAGCGGAAAACAAGAATATTCTGCACCGTCTCCTTGCCCAGATAGTGGTCAATACGAAACACCTGCCGCTCGGCAAACACTGCATTCACCTGGCGATTCAGTTCCTTCGCAGACTCCAGATCGTGCCCAAATGGCTTTTCAATCACGGCCCGCACCGTACCCTGGGCCGGCTTGTTCAGCCCGTGAGCGCCCAGGTTCTCGATGATTGCAGTGAAATACTCCGGAGCCGTCGCCATGTAGAAGAGCCGGTTCCCGCCAATGCCATGCTCACCGGCAATCCTGTCCAACTCCGCCTTCAGGCCCATATAGCCTTCTGCGTCGTCAAAATTCATGGCGTAGTAGTGCACCTTGTTGATGAATGCATCGAGATGCGGCTCGCCCTCGCTCACTCCGCCAAACTCCAATATGCCCGCGCGCATGTCTGCTGCAAATTCACCGCCTAGCGGACGCCGCGCAACGCCGACAATCGCAAACTCCTTCGGCAGCAAACCATGCTGCTCCAAATGGAAAAGCGCAGGAAGAAGCTTTCGTTTGGTCAGATCACCCGACGCGCCAAAGATCACGATGATGGTTGGTTCGGGGACACGGTCACTACTGCTCGGGACCTTGGAGAGATCATCGGGGCTGACCTTCATCTGCATTGTGGCCATGGCGTTTGCCTCATAAAGCAGCTCTTGGCTGCCAGCTACCCGCTTCGCGCCCCACTGGCTTGAAGCGATCATCGTTTTCGGCCACCTGATTCTGATGCGCAATTCTGGAGCGTTCAGAGCATGCCACGGTGGCATTCCAGCATCAGGTGACCGGCTTTTCAGCCTTTGGCCAGGAGCGGAGAGCTCGCAGCCTCAAGCTGTCTTTCAGTCTTTCTTGACCGCATGTCCGCCAAAGGCGTTGCGTTGAATTGCCACCATCCGGTCTGTGAAGTTGTTCTCTTCACGCGAACGGATGCGTCGGATAAGAGACTCCGTAATCACCGGAGCCGATACATTCAGGTCAATGGCTTCAAATACCGTCCAACGGCCTTCGCCCGAGTCCGCCACGTACGCCTCCAGGCCGTCCAGCGTTGGGTTCTTGGCCAGAGCCTCGGCGGTCAGGTCAAGCAGCCAGGAACGCACCACCGACCCATGACGCCAGATCTCCGCAATCTGAGGCAGGTTCAGATCCAGCACCTCCTTCTTTTCAAGGATGGTGAAGCCCTCCGCATAGGCCTGCATCATGCCGTATTCAATTCCGTTATGCACCATCTTGGTAAAGTGGCCAGCGCCCGCCGGGCCCACATGCCCCCAACCCTTGTCAGCAGCCGGGGCCAGCGCCTCAAAGATTGGCCGCAGTTGCTCCACCGGAGCCTTGTCGCCGCCAATCATCAGGCTGTAGCCCTCCTTCAGACCCCAGACGCCCCCAGACGTACCCACATCCACAAAGTTGAAGCCTTTGGCGGTCGCCTCCGCATGGCGCCGCATGGAGTCCTTGTAGTTCGAGTTGCCGCCGTCAATCAAAATGTCGCCAGACGCGAGAAAAGGCTCCAGCTTGGCAATCGTCTCGTCCACCGGGTCGCCCGCAGGAACCATGATCCAAATGGCCCGCGGCGTTTCAAGCTTCTCCACCAGCTCTTCAAGCGTTGAAACACCGACGTTGCCCGATGCCGTGAGTCTGGCAACCGCTTCCGCACTGAAATCAAAGCCCACGACCTGATGGCCGCCCAGCCGAATCCGTTCCGCCATGTTGCCGCCCATCTTGCCGAGGCCAATCAATCCAAGTTGCATCTGCTTCTCCTTTTTCGCGTTCGTTGACGTGTTGAATTCGTTGTCGGTTATCAGGAAAGAATGCCAAGCTCTCTGAGGTCGCGGCGAAGTTGCTCCTCGCCAAGAAACTGAATTGCATGAATGCCGAAGGTAGCGGCGGCATCCGTGTTGATCTTGCGGTCGTCGATGAAAATCACTCGCTCACCCGGTACCCCCAGAATGTCGAGCGCCCTGCGATAAATAGCAGCTTCCGGCTTGCGCAGGCCCAGGTAGCAGGAACTCAGTTGCAGATCCAGCAGCGATCCCAATCCGTAACGCTCCATCCGGTACTCATGCAGCAGCCGCGACTCGTTGTTCAGCACGCCCACCAGCCAGTTCCCGGAGGCGTGTATCTCTGTGAGCACCCCGATCCCGTTATCCGCCAGCGGTACTGACTGCAACTTCATCGCCGCCATGAACTCCTGCGGCGTAAAATTGCGCGGCTCATAAAAAACCGTCTCGCCCAAATAGTCTTCAGCCGCCGTGTCGTCGCGTTCCCACAGGTCGTATGGCCCGGCGTGGCGCGCTTCAAACGCCGCCGCGTCCAGCTTGAACTGCTCCAGCACCGCGGCTCGCTCAATATGGTCCCACCCGTTCGTGAGCAGAACGCCGCCCACGTCAAAAAGGATGACGTCGAATCGACTGGCATGGTTTTGCGCGCGCGCCGTCATGGGTTTGTGTACCTTTCCGGGGGGAAGCAACTTTGAGACTAACCGGGTACAACAGCAGATGAAGCATTGAAGTGAACAGATTCAGCCGAGTTACACGAAATTAACGGGGAAGTCATTCAGTCCCGGCCCAAATTGAGACTCACTCAGGCCCGGTTTTTGCGTACTTCGCTTCAAGAGCCAGCAGCTTCTTGTAGCGGCGAACAAAGCGTTCTTCGGTGGCAATAAAGTTGGCGGCGAGAAAGCTATCCGCAACGTCATGTGCAGTTTCAACGCCAATGATGCGCGCGCCCATCACCAACACGTTCATTTCGTCGTGTTCCACACCCTGGTGCGCAGAGTAGTGGTCGTGGCACATGCCGGCGCGAATGCCGGGAATCTTGTTCGCCGCCACGCACACACCCACTCCCGAACCGCAGATGAGAATGCCGCGTGAAGCCACCCCCGACTTGATGGCGTTGCCCACTGCCTCAGCCGCATCCGGGTAGTCAGAAGGCGCAGTCGAGTGCACACCCAGATCAACAACCTCGTGGCCTTTGCCGGTGAGATAAGCGCGGACATCCTCTTTGAGGAGAAAGCCCGCGTGATCAGAACCAATTACCAGTTTCATGCGAATTCCTAAAGTGAGAGTGTGCAGTGTGCCGTGTGATTGTGAAGCTCAAAGGTGGTCTTTCACACTCACACGGCACACTCACACTGGCTTTGGTTTACTTGCCCAACAGCGTTTTGGCCCGGGCAGCTACGTTGTCGCCGCTGAAGCCGAGTTCGCGCAGCACCGTACCGCCGGGTGCCGAAGCGCCAAAGCGGTCCAGGCCAATCACGTCTCCCTTGCTCCCCGCGAGATACTTCCACCAGCCGAGAGTCGCCCCTGCCTCAACCACCAGTTTCGGCACGCCCGGCAGCAGCACCGAGTCGCGATACGCCGCATCCTGCTTGTCAAAAAGTTTGGTGCTCGGCATGGAAACAACCCGGGCGGCAATCCCTGCCTCAGCCAGCAACTTGGCTCCGTCCACGGCGTTCCAAACCTCGGCGCCGGTGCCGATCAGCACAATCTCCGGGCTGGCCGCGTCCACAATGACATAGCCGCCCTTGCTGACGCCTGCATATGCGTCAATCGTCGCCGGGTCCAGAATCGGCAAATCCTGCCGCGACAGCGCCATGAAGCTCGGCCCCGTCATCTCGAGCGCCACACGCCACGCCGCTGAAGTCTCATTCGCGTCTGCCGGGCGGAAGTCCGTCAGCCCGGGGACCGCGCGCAGCGCCAGCAGGTGCTCGATCGGCTCGTGCGTCGGGCCATCTTCACCCACCGCCACCGAGTCATGCGTAAACACAAACAGCGCATGCACACCCATAATCGCCGAAAGCCGAATCGCCGGCTTGCAGTAATCCGAAAACACAAAGAACGTCGAGCCAAACGGCACCAGGCCGCCATGCGCCGCAATGCCGTTTACCGCCGCCGACATGGCAAACTCGCGTACCCCCCAGAACACATTGCGTCCCGCCGGGTCCGCATGGAAGCTGGGGCTGTCCTTGAAGATCGTCTTGGTCGACGAAGTCAGGTCAGCCGCCCCGCCAAACAACTCCGGCACCACGCCTGCGATGGCATTCATTACCGCCCCGCCCGCATTGCGCGTCGCCTGCGGCTTGCCCGCCGGGTAGCTCGGGAACGCAGCCGCAAATTCAGCCTTGCGCTCGCCCTTCTGGGTCCGTTCAAACTCCGCCGCCAGCTCCGGATACTCCGCCTTGTAAGCGGCAAACAGCTTGCTCCACTCCGCCTCGGCCGCCGCGCCCTTCTCAACAGCGGTGCGCCACTGGGCAAGAGCAGCTTCCGGCAAATAGAAGCTCTGGTCCTCGGGGAAGCCAAAAAACCTCTTCGTCGCCGCCGTCGCGTCCGCGCCCAGCGCCTCGCCATGCACTTTGTTGCTGCCCGCCTTGGGGCTGCCATAGCCAATCACTGTGCGAACGCCGATCAGCGTCGGCTTCGACGTCTCAGCCTGGCCAGCCTTGATAGCTGCTTCAATCGCGTCCGTGTCGTTGCCGTCCGCCACCCGCAGCACCTGCCAGCCATAGGCTTCGAAACGGGCATAAGCGTTCTCGGTAAAGCTCAGGCTGGTCGGCCCGTCCAGCGAAATCAGGTTGTCGTCATACAGGAAGATCAGCTTGCCCAGGCCCAGCGTCCCGGCCAGCGAAGCGGCTTCATGCGAAACGCCTTCCATCAAATCGCCGTCGCCCATGATTCCGTAGGTGTGGTGGTTCACAATCTCATAGCCCGGCTTGTTGTAGATTGCGCCCAGGTGCGCCTCGGCAATCGCCAGACCCACTGACATCGCAAAGCCCTGGCCAAGCGGCCCGGTCGTCACTTCAACACCGTCCGTATGGTGGTACTCCGGGTGCCCCGGCGTCTTCGATCCCCATTGCCTGAAGCTCTTCAAATCATCCAGCGTCACCTTGTAGCCAGACAGAAAAAGCGTGCCATAAATCAGCGCCGATGCGTGGCCATTGGAGAGCACGAATCGGTCGCGGTCAGCCCACTTCGAGTTCCCCGGATTGTGCTTCATCAGCTTGTTAAACAGCACATAAGCAATCGGCGAACAGGCAATCGGCGCGCCGGGATGACCGCTCTTGGCTTTTTCTACGGTGTCTACGGCCAGCAAACGCAGGGTGTCGATGCTGAGTTGGTCTACATTCGTTGCGATATCGGGCATAATCCTGTGAATCCTTTCAGGCTTCTCGTGCTGCTAATTCATTCAAGGGCAACCCACGCAGGTTGCCTGATTCCGTCTAGTCTTCGACGCGAATTTCGTAATTGTGACCAAGCCAGCGGTTCTCTTCTGGCCAGAAAAAGGTGAATGACAGCCCAGAGCGCGCCTGCCGATGGTTCGGTTGAATGTCGGCGGAGAAGCCGGCACTGCCCATACTACGGCTCTGGAAACGGTTGGTGGTTTGCCACTGATTGTCAGTCCAGACCAGCATAAACCGCTTGTCAGAGATGACCCGCAACGTAGCGTTCTGCGTCATGGTCTGAATCGGCCGCCGCTGGCTGAAAATCTCGATGATGTGCTCGTGCGCCCGTCCGTGATGCGAAGAGCGCGCATGATTGTGCTCTGACTTGAACCGCCCATAGCGGTGAAAAACCGGCTCAATGCGGTCAAACACCTGTCCATCGAGGGCCGAACGCAGCAGCTTCAGATACTCCGCATGCGCCCACACCAGCGGACAGGCCGAGCCCGCCGGGCCGCCAAACTTCAAATGCAGCTCGGGCCTGTCAGCCTCATCCCAGATCTGCTCTGGCAGCATATTACCCGCCGTCGCATACGCCTCGTAGGTCAGGATGAGATTGCTGACGTCGTTGCCCACCGCAATCTCGTAATGCGCGCGTTCGCCCGTCAGCAGCGGCCACACCCTGCCCTGGCCGTAGGTGTGAAATGGCCCGCCATCGGCTCCCTGCCCATAACCATCCCAGTTGTAGCGAATCCATCCCGGTCCCTGCGGCAGGTCCCGCTTCAGCACCGCGTCCACCACCTTCAGCGAATCCACCATCAGCGGATCATCTGCCCGCCGAATTCCATACCGAACCAACTCCAGAAATCCGCCGTCAATAATCTCGCGCGCCTCAAACTCATAGGGAGTGCCCGGTGGCCGATTGTTGATCGTGATGCGCTCCGTTCCCGCACCCTCGCGCTGCACCGCATCACCCTTCTCCGGCGGCCTGACCCGCATGTAGTGCCGCTTGACCTCAGGATGCAGAACGCCGTCGTTGGTGACCGTCCAGTCCTCCAGATGCAGCTCAATCCAGTCGGCAAACTGCTCCAGAAACTCAGCCAGCTCCAGCGACTCATGCGCCCGCACAATTTCAGCCGCGCAGATCAGCCCGCTGATCACCACCGCCAGCGTCGAGGGCGAATACCCCGAATTCTCCTCCCAACGCTCCTGGTGCGTGATCGGCGCATTTTGCACCAGAAAACCCGCCGCCCGCTCCACAAAAGGGAAGACGTCCCAGTTGCCCAGCCCGCCCGCCTTCCAGATGCGCCAGGTCAAGATCAGCGGAAATGCAACCTCGTCCAGCTGTACCCCGGTCCAGTAGGGCCGGCCGTCAATCCAGAAGTTCTGCGCAAAGCTGCCGTCAGGCCGCTGCGTGCACGCCAGGTACACCAGCGCCCGCCGCGCCGTATCCACCCGGCCACAGGCCAGCAGAGCCGTTGCCGTCTGCACCATGTCGCGCGTCCACACCAGGTGGTAGCCGCCCAGGTCGTCGTCGCCCTTGGCCTGACCCCAGGGAATCGATGCCGAAGCCACAAACGCGCCCGAATACGTCTTGTCCTCGTGCGCCAGCAGAATATTGTGGCTCGTCTGCATCAGCAGACCCCGGTCACCGGCCTTGATTGCCAGCCGGTATGGGCTCGCCGCCCGCTGCCACTGCTCAAGAAAACGCGCCAGGTTTGCCGAGAAGGATTGCGACAGCGCCCCCATGGTCTTTGAAAGCGCCGAGTGATGGCTGTCGCCAATGCCCACGCCAATCGTGAACTCGCGCCGTCCCCGCAGGTCCAGCTGCCCGGTCAACGCCAGATTTCCATTGAGTGCCGAGCCAAACTCCCAATCCATCGTAAAGTCGTCGGTCAGGTCGCGCCATCCGTCACTGGAACCCACGAAACCGCAACTCGCGCGCAAAAATCCGCAATCGGCAGACATCGTCAGCGTCCAGCGGTTCTTCCACGCCAACAGCACCTTTTGCCCGGCCACGTCCACCACCCGCGCCGAATTGCCTGACCCGCCGCCATCCATGTGCGGGGCTAGCAGCGCGTAGATCTTCAGCTCGTTGAGAAACTCCTCGGTCCCATTGGGACCTGCCTCCAGTCGCACATGCATCAGCACCACCGAGTGGTGTGGATCGCAGATGATCTCTTTCACCAGCCGGTAGCGGCCCTCCTTGTCGCTATTGGTGTAGCGAATGCCGAGCGCTTCGGAATGAATGTATTCAAAACTGGGAATCAGGTCGCGCTTCTCTTCGTGGACAAAACTCATCCCGTCGGAGATCAGCAGTTCCATGTCGCGCGTCTGCGGATGATCGATCGTCGGATGATAGATTTCGTTGAGAATGCCGTGCGAAACGGTAAACCAGATGCGGCTCGATGCGGAGTAGGCAGTCCCTACCGCGTCCTTCACGCTCGAGGTCCAGCGCGGCTCCACACCGGGCGCGCCAAACGCTTCGCCCTGCTGATCGAGCCATCGGTACAGCGAATCCTGCGGCGTTGCCAGCAACAAGTCCTGGATCAAGTCGGGTCCTCACGGTCACTTCGTGTTGGGTTGCGTCTATGCCTGATTGTCTAACAGAGTGTCAATTCCGCCAATGCTTTATCTCTGATGAACCGCGCTTCGCAAAAGTTACTCCAGTTTTCAAGTACCCTTCAGGGAAAATGGTGCATCTATCGAATAGCACCTTTTGTGCCCGATTTTGAAACAGAATCGCCAAAGACTTTGCTTTGAGCGTGCAAGGGCGGGAATGGCAATGGTCATTCCCCCTTGCACACACCCAATTTGCGACCTGTACCGGGCAGCCGACAGCACCGTACCAGTACAATCCTAGTGGAGGAGACTGACCCCAATGGCTTACGAACTTGCACCCCTGCCGTATGATTACGCCGCGCTCGAACCTTTCATCGACACGGAAACGATGAAGATTCACCACGACAAGCATCATCAGGCCTACGTCAACAATGTAAACGCCGCTCTCGCCGCCCACCCCGAACTGGCAGCCAAGCCAATCGACGACCTGGTGGCAGGTCTCGCCGCAGTCCCCGAGGCCATTCGCGGTGCCGTCCAGAACAACGGCGGCGGACACTCCAACCACACCATCTTCTGGAGCATCATGGGCCCTGTCGGCACTGCCGGCGTCGGTGGCGAACCCACCGGAGCCATCGCGGCCCAGATCACCGCCGACTTCGGCGATTTCGAAAGCTTCAAAAAGGCCTTCAACGACGCCGGCGTCAAGCGCTTCGGCTCCGGCTGGGCCTGGCTCGTCTTTGCAGATGGCAAACTCAAAGTCATCAGCACCGCCAACCAGGATTCACCCCTCTCCCAGGGCCTCTACCCCATCCTCGGCAACGACGTATGGGAGCACGCCTACTACCTCAAGTACCAGAACCTCCGCCCCAAGTACCTTGAAAACTGGTGGAACGTCGTCAACTGGACCGAAGTCAACAAGCGCTTCGCCACTGCCAAAGGCTAGTTTCAGCGGAGAGTTTGAAAATTCGACCAAGGGGGATGGGCAGAGGCTCATCCCCTTTTTGCTTTTCGCACAACCATTGCCGTCAACTCGTGTCTCAATGAACAGGAGTAATCGCGCATGTGTGTGCATAAACGGATAAACCAGATCGGACGGGCAATGTTGATGGTCACCGCCGGGCTCATGGCTGCGGGCCTGATCGCATCCAGCCTCGCCTCCAGCCTGCACGCCCAGACCTACACCATCAGCCAGAACGGCAAAACCGTCGGCAGCGCCACTCTCTCGGTCAATGCGGCAGCAGATGGCCTCCGCATCACCTCCAGCACAAAGATCGCCATGACGGATCTGAACTACAGCTTCTCCGCGACGCAATCGCTCGATTCTGCCTATCGCCTCAGGAATATCCAATTGAATGGGCTGGTCAATGGCACCGCAGCGACGGTCAGCGCAGCCCAGCAGGGACAGAACATCCAGGTCAAAATGAGCGGCAACGGAAAGGGCTCCGACACGCCGCTTGCGATGCACCCTTACGCCGTCTTCTGGCCGGACTTTGACCCCGGCGCGTTGCAGATCATGGTCAACCTCGGCGCAGCCCACAACAATCGCGACCTCTGGGCAATCATCCCCAAGCAGACCGGCTCAATAGTTCCGCTCAAAATCGTGACCAACGCCGACGAGCAGGGCACCGTGAACGGGCAGCCAGTCACCGTGCATCACCTCACCGTCAGCTTTGACACGGGCGGCGCTGAAGTCTTCTCAGGCCCGGCCAACGAACTGCTCCAGGCCGATTGGACCGATGAAGGCTTCGCGCTCGTTCGTCAGGGATTCAAGCTTTCGCCCTCGGCCCGCCCCCGAAACACCCCGCCCCCGCCGCCCGCTATCCCTAAAGCTGAACCCGGCCGCCACCTGCCCATCACCTCTCCAGCAGGTCAGCCCTATCCCGGCGCGTCCACCCCAAACCAGCCTCAAAACTAGTTCTCGCACGGCTCTGGCTGTCCAGGCAGTCTCAGACTGCCCTCCCCGCTGCCACCGCCGAGGCCCACGCCCACTGGAAATTGAATCCCCCCAGGTGCCCCGTAACATCCACCACTTCACCAATGAAGAACAGCCCGGAAACCTTCCGCGCCTCCATCGTCCGCGCCTGCAAATCAGCCGTATTCACCCCGCCAGCAGTAACCTCGGCTTTTGCATAGCCCTCCGTCCCGGTCGGGTGCAGCGGATAACGGTGCAGTGTCTGTTCGCACGCATCAATCGCCGCATTGGTCCATCGCGCAGGCGCTGCCACTTTTGACAAGTGTTCCGCCAGCCGTTGCGGAAAATGGTCGCGCAGCGCCTTCAGCAAAGCTGCAGCGTCGCGACGGCCGTCCAGCACCGGCCCCAGCACGTCGGCCCCCGGTGCCAGATCGAATTCGACAGGCTGGCCCGGCTTCCAATACGACGAAATCTGCAAGACTGCCGGCCCACTCAGGCCCCGGTGCGTCACCAGCAGCTTCTCCACAAAACTGGTTTTTGTCGCTGCGGTTGTCGCGCGCACCAGCGTCGAAACCCCCGCCAGTTGCGTCCAGCTCGCTTCCTTGCCGCCCAGCAGCAGCGGCACCAGCGCCGGGCGCGGCTCCACAATCCCCAGGCCAAACTGGCGCGCCAGCTCGTAGCCAAACCCGCTTGCCCCAAGCTTCGGAATCGACAGCCCGCCCGTTGCAACCACCAGCGACTCACAACGAAACTCGCCCTTGGCGCATTGAATCCGAAAGCCGCTCGCATCTTTCTCCACCTGAATGCTGTGCGCGTCGTAGATCTGTTCGACGTTTCCTTTTTCGCATTCGGCGAGCAGCAGATTCAGAATTGCGTGGGCGGAGTGGTCGCAGAAGAGCTGGCCCAGAGTCTTCTCGTGAAAGGGAATGTTGTATTTTTTGACGAGCTCGATGAAGTGCTGCTGGGTGTAAAGTGCCAGCGCCGACTTGGCAAAGTGCGGGTTGGCCGATAGAAACCGGTCAGGCGCGCAGTGCAGGTTAGTGAAGTTGCAGCGGCCTCCGCCGGAGATGAGTATCTTCCGCCCCGGCAGCGGACCATGGTCGAGCAGCGCAACGCGGCGGCCTCGCTGGCCGGCGGTGGCGGCGCACATCAGCCCGGCCGCCCCCGCGCCGAGCACGATTACGTCAAATCTTCTGATTTCGCTCATTCTTTTGCCGCCTCAGAGTTCGAGCTGGCCGGCGGCGGAAACTGGGCTCGAATCAGCGTCACGGCCTCTTCCTCGGTGTGAATCAAGCCTTCCAGCTGTGCTTCTTCAGCTGCGTGGAGCATGGCTTTGAAGGTCGCTCCAGGGCGATAGCCCAGTGCAATCAGTTCGCGGCCGGTCAGCAGCGGCGCGGGGCGCACCTCATCGGGCGGCATGGTTTCGTAACGCGAACGGGCGTAATGATAGTGGTCGAGGTTGCCGCTTGAGGCCATGCAATCCATCTTGTGCAGGGCGAGGTGCTCTTCAAAGCGATCAAGCCTGAAAAACCGCTTCAGGGTTGATGTCTTCATGCGTGGCGTGTCGGCAAAGCGCATGTGGTTTTGAATCAGCCCCAGGATCTGGCCGGTTTCATCGCCAGAGAATCGCAGGGGGCGGCAGATTTCAGCCCCAATCGCCACGCCGACCTCAACATGGCCATTGAACCGGATTCGGTCTTCGGGAGTGGCCGGTGCCTGAAATGTGGCCGGCTTGCCAATGTCATGCAGCAGCGCGCCCCAGGCAAGCGTCATCGAGCAGCCGGGCGCGAGCTGGCTGAGCAGCAGCAAAGTGTGCGTCCAAACGTCGCCCTCAGGGTGATACTGCTGCGGTTGCTGAACGCCCTTGAGCTCCGCAACTTCAGGCAATACCTCGACCAGCAGCCCGGTCTCGTCGAGAAGCTCGAAGGCGCGGCGCGCCTGCCCTTCAGTGAGCATCCTCGTCAGCTCATCCCGCACGCGCTCACGGCTGACTGCCTGTATTTTTGGCGCGAGTGCACGAATTGCCGCAGCAGTATCCAGTTGAATTTCAAAGCCGAACCGCGCGGCAAAGCGAACTGCCCGCAGCATCCTCAAATGGTCCTCTTCAAAACGCCGAACGGGCGAGCCGATAGCGCGCAGAATGCCCGCCTCAAGATCGGCAATTCCACCCACAAAATCCAGCACAGCGCCGCGGAAATCTCCCTGCGCCGCAGCTTGCTCTGGGTCCAGCAGCAGGCCGTTGATGGTGAAGTCGCGCCGCTGTACGTCTTCCTCGGCGCTCTCGGTGTAGCGCACCTGGTCGGGGTGGCGCCCGTCTGAGTAGGCCCCGTCTGACCGAAAAGTCGCAACCTCGGTAATGGTTGGCTGCCCGTCCACTTCCTCAGAAACAAGCACCACGCCAAAGTGCGCTCCAACAGCAAACGTGCGCGGGAAAAGGTCGAGGACAATTTCCGGCTCGGCAGAG
This sequence comes from uncultured Acidobacteriota bacterium, assembly GCA_903832055.1. Taxonomy (GTDB): domain Bacteria; phylum Acidobacteriota; class Terriglobia; order Terriglobales; family Acidobacteriaceae; genus Acidicapsa. The sequence continues at coordinate 96,157 of CAILAC010000009.1, forward strand.
GTAGCAACGTCAAAATCCTTCGGCTCGCGCTCCAGCAACATATCCCGGACGCAGCCCCCTGCAAGAAAGGCCTGGTAGCCGCACTCCCGCAGCCTGCGAACAATGCCAAGCGCGGCGGCGAACTGGGGGCTAGCGGGAATCATGACATCTCTATTGTCGCGCGCAGGCTGCCTTGTGAGGAATTTGCCGCTCTTTTCCGTTGCTGTGACCAAGGTTGCTCAGGCTTCAACCGATTGAAACGCTAGTGTTTGAAGGTCGGTGAAAGGACAAATTCCATGACCATTGTGATCATTATTGTTTTGATACTGCTGCTGGGCGGCGGTGGTGGATACTACGGGCATAGCCGCTGGGGCTATGGCGGCGGCGCTGGCATTGGGCTGGGAACGATTCTGCTGATTGTCTTGATCGCCTACTTGCTGGGTGTGTTTTAGACTTCAGGGAATCGGCCAAAGGTAAACTTGAACTTATGGGCAGCGGACTGATCCTGGGTATTGAGTCGTCGTGCGATGAGACGGCGGCGGCGGTCGTAGAGCGTGGGGCGTGGACGCGCTCGTCCATCGTCGGTTCGCAGATTGCGACGCATGCTCTATATGGCGGGGTCGTGCCTGAACTGGCGAGCCGCGAGCACCTCCGAAATATTGTGCCCATCACTCGCGCAGCATTGGCTGAGGCTGGTTGCTCCCTGGCCGATCTGGATGCAATTGCAGTGACCAGCGGGCCGGGTCTGGCCGGGGCACTGCTGGTCGGCATTACCTATGCCAAGGCTCTTGCTTTTGCCCTGGGTAAGCCGCTCATTGCGGTCAATCATCTGGAGGGGCACATCCACGCGGTTCTGTTGAAGGCAGGGAACAAGGATCGGGCGTCTGGGATCACGTCTTTGGATGCGGATGTGACGCTGCCCATGCCGGCCCTGGCGCTGGTGGTTTCAGGCGGGCATACGCATTTGTTCCTGGCGCGGCCACTTGAAGGCGTCTGGAAGTATGAGCTGGTCGGCCGCACTCTGGACGACGCAGCCGGTGAGGCTTTTGACAAGGTGGCAAAGCTGCTCGGCCTCGGGTATCCCGGTGGCCCCTGGATTGACCAGTTGGCCCAGTTTGGCAATCCCAAAGCGGTGCCATTTGGCTTTGCGCAGATCAAGAACAAGGCGCATCTTGAAGGGAAAGCCCCGCGTACGAAGGGTGCGCTGACCGCTCCGATTTCAGCTCTGGACCGCCATTTTCTGTTTTCTTTCTCGGGAATCAAGACGGCGGTGCTGCGCTATGTCGAGGTGCACGGGCTGCGGGCCAGTTGCGAGGCACGGCAGCAGGCGCTTGCAGCGATTGAGGCCTCCGGGCATACTCCAACCTGGCGCGACGCTCAGCAGCTTTGCGACCAGCAGACGCTGGATTTGATTGCCAGCTTTCAGCATGCGGTGGTGGGCGACCTGTTGCGTAAAACCTTTGCAGCGGCTGAGGCTGTTGGCGCGGCAAGTGTTCTGGTGACCGGCGGCGTCGCAGCCAATCGCGAACTGCGACTGCGGTTTACAGCAGAGGCTGCAACGCGGGGCATACCCGTTGCTTTTCCGACGCTGGCTCTCTCCACCGACAATGCGGCGATGATTGCGGCGGCAGCGTGGCCACGCTTTCTTGCCAGAGAATTTTCCGGGCTGGGGCTCGAAGCGTCACCGCGGCTAACGCTCGGCTGAGTGGCCATCAAGACCCGCTGGTACAATCGGGGAGGCGGATAAGTGCCCGATTTCGTCAAATTTCCGAGCAAAGTGCGAGTTTCTTACTCCAACCCCCGATGACCCTTCGCCTGTACAACACCCTTTCTGGACAAACGGACCCTGTGGAGCCTGCTGACGGCGACACGCTGCGGATGTATGCCTGCGGACCAACCGTGTATGACTACGGCCACATCGGCAACTTCCGCACGTTTTTGCAGGTGGATATTCTGCGGCGTTTTCTGCATTTGGAGGGCGTCAAGGTCCGCCACGTGATGAACATTACCGACGTGGACGACAAGATCATTCGCAATGCGGCGGCGGCCGGTGTGCCGATTGGGGAGTACACGCCCAGGTATACGCAGGCTTTTCTGGATGACCTGGATTCGCTGCAGATTGAGCGGCCTGAGATTCTGACACGGGCGACCGAACACATTGCGCAGATGGTCGAGCTGGTACAGCGGCTGGCGGCGGTGGGCGCAGCCTACAAGACTGAAGATGGCTCGTGGTACTTCAGGCTGGCTGCCTTTCCTGAGTACGGCAAGCTGAGCAAGAAGGATCTCGAAGGCATGACCGATGGCGCGCGGGTCGATGTGGATGAATACGAGAAGGATTCTGCGCGTGACTTTGCCTTGTGGAAGGCGACCAAGCCCGGCGAAACTTCGTGGGATACGGCAATTGGAACCGGGCGGCCAGGGTGGCACCTGGAGTGCTCTGCGATGGCGATGGAGTATCTGGGCGAGAGCTTTGATCTGCATGCCGGTGGCGAAGATCTGATGTTTCCGCACCACGAAAATGAGATTGCCCAGTCTGAGGCAGTGACGCAGAAGCCGCTGGCCCGGCACTGGTTTCATGTGCGGTTCTTGCTGGTGGATGGTCGCAAGATGTCCAAGTCCGAGGGCAATTTCTTCACGCCGAGAGACTTGCTGCTCAAGGGGTACAAGGCTTCAGCGATTCGGCTCGCGCTGATTTCCGTACCCTACCGGCATCAATTGAACTTCACTTTTGAAGGGCTGGTTGAGGCCACCGCCGCGATTGACCGGCTGCGGACCCTGGTGACCCGTTTGAAGGCAGCAACCCTGGCCGATGGCACAACCGATGCGATGCAGGCGTCGGCGGATAAGGCCGAGGCTGAGTACATCGCCGCACTTGAAAACGACCTGAATACGGCCGAGGCGCGAGCGCCTATTTTTGATCTGGTAAGAGCAACGAATTCGGCTTTGGACCAGGGAACCATTCTGGCAGGGGACCGGGAGCGGGTGCTTGCCGTGCTGGCAAAGTTCGACGCGGTCTTTGCCGTGATTGCCGACCACGATGCCGAGCCGACCCGCGCGGCGCTGGCCTGGGCGGAAGAGCAAGGGCTGATGGACAAGGTCGCTCCGGAACTGCTGGCCGCGCAGGGACTTTCTGACGAGGCGATTGATGCGTTGATCGCGGAGCGGAATACAGCGCGCAAGCAGCGGAATTTTCGGCGCTCGGATGAAATTCGCGATGAATTGGCGGCCAGGGGTATAGTCATTGAGGACTCGAAAGACGGAGTCCGGTGGAAGCGGAAATAGAGCTCGCTGGAGCTGCGTGGATGGAATTTGACATCGACCATGAACAAGAGGAAGATGGCCGCTGGATTGCTTCGATAGAGAAGCTGCCCGGAGTGATGGTTTACGGGCACACCCGCGAAGAGGCGCAAGCTGAGGTAAGCGAATTGGCTGAGCGGGTTCTGTTGAATCAGGCCATTTGAATCAGAGTTGATACGGATTCGGAGAAGTTCATATGGAAGCCAACGAAGCAGGCGAATTGCAGGAACATGCCGAGCATGGGGCGCATGAGGCGTCGATGCGTCCGGTAGCCTTTACCATGAGCGTGCTGGCGGTGCTGGTGGCAATCACGACTGTGCTGGGCCATCGGACCCACACTGAGGCGGTGCTGACACAGAACCGGGCAACCGACAAGTGGAATTTGTATCAGGCAAAGAAGATTCGCTCGAGCGATACCGCCCTGATGCAGGATCTGCTGACGGTGGTCACGATTTCTGACCCCAAAGCGGCGGAAAAGATTGCCAAGGGCTATAAGGACCACCAGGACAAGTGGGCTGACGACCTGAAAGAAGAGCAGGAAAAGGCCGAAGGTTTGCAGACCAAGGTGGAGCAGGCAGAGGCTCGCGCTGACCGGTTTGACCTGGGCGAGGCCCTGCTGGAGATTGCGCTCGTCGTCTCATCAATCACCCTGCTCACCAAGAACCGCATGTATTGGCTGCTCGGACTCGGCTTTGGGCTCATCGGGATACTTTCGTCAGCGTCGGTACTGCTGCTGAAGTAGCATGCGGTTGCTGACCAAAGTGTGACAATTGCGGAATCGTTGCAGTGCTACGATACAACTACCACGGCTCCCCCAAAGCCCCGGCCCTCGGGCACATCCTATATTCCAACGCTGGACGGTTGGCGCGCGATCGCAATTGTTGCGGTCATGACTTGTCACGGATTGGATGAGCAGAATCCCTATGCAGGCCCCTTGGGCTATGCCGGGGTGCTTCTCTTTTTCGCGATCAGCGGCTTTCTGATCACCAGCCGGATGCTGGATGAGCACGAGTTGACCGGCACTCTGAATCTCGGCAAGTTCTACCTCCGCCGTGCCTTTCGCATTCTGCCGCCTGCCCTCTTTTTCCTGCTGGTCAGTACCGTGCTGGGCTTGCTGGGCGTGATCCCGTTCAATATCCTCAACATCGCCAAGGCGCTCTTTTTCGTGCGCAACTATACATATCTGGATTACGCAGACCACTCGACCTGGTTCTCTGCGCATTTCTGGTCGCTGTCGGTGGAGGAGCACTTCTACCTCATCTGGCCAACTGTCCTGGTTCTGGCGGGCATGAAGCGGGCGCGCTGGGTTGCGCCGGCGTTGGCGACGGCCACGATTGTATGGCGCGGTCTGGATGAGCACTTCGAGTTCGTCGCCCGCACCTTTCACGCCCCTTACCTCTCGGATAATTGGGGCAGGACTGACTATCTGGCCGACGTCTTGCTGTGGGGATGCACTTTGGCCATCTGGCTCGGGCGCAGGCCCTGGAAGCTTGTACTGCCCAAGGGCACGTCGACCGTCGTTTGCTGGGGCTTGCTGGGCTTCATTTACGTGGCATTTTTCACGCCCTATTTCCCGCACAGCAGAAACTTCGTAAACCTGTTCATGGCAATGCTGGTGGGCTGCACGGTGACTGATCCGGGCGGATTGCTGGGAAGAATTCTGGAGTGGTCGCCGCTGCGCTTCATCGGCAGGCTCTCGTACAGCCTGTACCTGTGGCAGCAGCTTTTCTTTCACGGCGCTCAGGCGCCACGCTGGTTCCAGCAGTTCCCACTCAACCTGGTGTTTATCTTTGCTGCGGCCTGCTTCAGCTACTACCTGGTCGAGCGGCCAACTGTCCGGCTTGGGCATCGGTTTGCCCGGCCCCCAAAGCTGGGACATCCAGACGATGTCCGGAGCCCAGAATCGGGGACTGCAGAAATGTCAGTTGCCTCACCCGTTGGCTCGGAAGCCGGGGTTTAATCGTAGGACCGTCATGGCTACGGTCAGCGTGGCGAGAATTGTTCCCCCTTCGTATACGCGCCGTGCTATGCTCGGGCCATCTGCACTGTGGACGAGACCCTCTTGCACACCCGACTTTCACTTGATCGAACCACCGCAACCGCCAGCAAACGCTGGAATCGGGAGCGGCCTCGTGTTTTTGGTCATGTGATCGGTCTGCGGCGGCACCTGCGCGTTTTGCCCAGCCGCACTCGCCCCAGCCTCTACTCCGGCGACTAATCCGTCGCTCGTTCGAGCACCGCAATTCCGTTTTCACAATTGAATTCCCATCCTGAGGCGATTGCTGGAGCAGCCAGTTCTTGAGTCCATGCGGGGTGGGATAGAGACGCATACCCAGTTTGTTGAATCAAGGAGATTCTTCCATGAAGCATTCCGCTTTGTACGCCGAGTTCGGACCGAAAATCCACTGTAGCCTGCCCGGACCGAAGGCCAAGGCCGCCGTCGAACATGATGACCGGGTGATCTCACCCAGCTACACCCGCTCGTATCCCTTAGTGGCCAAAAGCGGCCGCGGCATTCGCGTCACTGACGTAGACGGGAACGAGTTCCTCGACTTCGCTGCCGGCATCGCCGTGAATTCAACCGGCCATTGCCATCCTGAGGTTGTCGCGGCCATTCAGAAGCAGGCGGCAGAGCTGATTCACATCTCGGGAACGGATTTTTATTACGAGTCGATGGCAGTGCTTGCAGATCGCCTTTCAGCCGTCGCGCCCATGCCCGGGCCGCATCGCTTCTACTACGGCAACTCAGGCGCTGAGGCTGTCGAGTGCGCGATGAAGATTGCCCGCTACCATACCAAGCGCCAGCACATTATCAGCTTCTTTGGCGCATTCCACGGGCGAACGATGGGTGCCTTGTCGCTGACAGGCTCAAAACCGCAGCAGAAGCGGCGTTTTTCGCCGATGTTGCCGGGCGTTACCCACATCCGATATCCGTATGCGTATCGCGGCTGCTCGGGCGGCCCGCAAGCAGAGGAGGCCTTCAGCCTCGGATGCGCGCGATTCATTGAAGAGAAGCTCTTCAAGACCATCGTCGCTCCTGAAGAAGTTGCCGCCATCTTCCTCGAACCGATTCAGGGCGAGGGTGGCTACGTTGTCGCTCCAGACAACTTTCTGCGCGAGATTCGCAACATCTGCGACCGGCACGGCATCCTGCTGGTGGCCGACGAAGTGCAGTCAGGCGCTGGACGCACAGGCAAGTGGTGGGCAATTGAACACTCAGGCGTGCAGCCGGACATCGTCTGCATGGCCAAAGGCATCGCTTCGGGCATGCCGCTGGGCGTCTGCATGACGCGCGCCGAGATCATGGATTGGGTGCCGGGCTCGCACGCATCAACTTTTGGCGGAAACCCAATCGCCATCGCTTCAGCTCTGGCCACAATGGACATTCTGGAGCGCGAGGGGATTGCCAACGCTGGCGTGGTCGGCGGCAAGATACTTGATCGCCTTCATGGCTGGAAGCAGATCCATCCGCTGGTTGGCGACGTGCGCGGCCGCGGCCTGATGATCGGTGTCGAACTGGTGCTGGACAAGGTTACCCGCGAACCGGCAACAGCGCTGCGCAACCGCGTTGAAACCCTGTGTTTTGAAAAGGGGCTTCTGATTCTGGGTTGCGGTGAAACGTCGATTCGCCTGTGTCCGCCCCTGATCCTCACCGAGCAGGAAGCGACCGTTGCCCTCGACATTCTGGAAGAGGCGCTCACCCAGGTAGAAAAAGAGCATGCGCAGGCGAAAGAAATCGCCGCTGTAAACGCGTAGTCTCCATGTTGGCAGGCTCCCTTTCTGGCCGGCGCTCATGGCGTCGGCCAGTCTGTTGAGCAGCAGAAACGTGTTTCTGTTGCGCGTACGTCAAAAAAGACAGAGAATCAACCCGATATGCAGGCACTCACCAACGTGCGTCTGGGGGCATTGGAGCGCAGCATCCGTGCGCTTGACTGGCTGGCCCGCAGGCGAGGTCGCGTCTCTGAGCAGCCAGCACATCTGGCGACCGGCGAGCGAGGCGAATGGCTGACTTACCTTCATCTGCGCCAAAACGGGTTTACCGTGGTTGCACGGCGCTGGAATGACGGTCCGTTACCCGGTGATCTGGATTTGATTGCCTGGCAGGGCGAAACCCTGTGCTTTATCGAGGTCAAGACGCGTACCAGTCGCCAGGTGGCGACAGCTTCGGCATCGGTAGACCGCAACAAACGTCAGATTCTGCGCCGGCTGGCACGGCAATATCTGCGACAATTGCCGGGCAGTGAATCTCCGGCAGTTCGATTTGACATCGTCACTGTTTACGAATTGCCCGGCCAGCAGCCAGAGATCCAAATCATCCCAGGGGCTTTCAGCTGGACTGAAAGCGAGTAAGAATCAAATCCAGCGAGTAAGTCTCATGTCGTCGAAATCTGGCCGGTGCGGTGCGCGGCAGATTCAAGGCTTTGTGCCATCTCCTGGGTTGCGAGCCTCTGCTCCTCAGCCGCTGAAGCCAGTTGATGCGAAAGGCCAGACATTTCGTCGGTTTGTGCAGAGATACTGCTCATTGAACTAAGAGCAGTCGCAATGTCACCCCGAATTGCCGATACTTTGCTCTGGATGTCAGCAGTCGCCGCCGCCGTCTGCTCGGCCAGCTTCTTTACTTCGCCTGCGACCACACTGAAACCCTTGCCGTGCACGCCGGCTCGGGCGGCCTCGATGGTCGCGTTCAGGGCCAGTACGCTGGTCTGGGTCGCAATGGAGGCGATCAGCTCCGCCACCTTGGCTACGCCGTTGCTTGAGGTTTGCAGGTGGTCAATTGCGGTGAGCCCCTTCTGGCCGGCATCCCGGAATTGATGCGTCGAACGCTCGACATCCATCGCGTTACGCGCGATCTCCCCAATGCTGGATTCAATTTCATGGGTTGCCGTCGAGACCATCTGCAACTGGCGGTTCACTTCAGATACGTGCGAGCGAAGTGTTTCTTCAGCCCGTTTAGCCGCATCGACTGCTTTTGTCGTCACGCCCCACAGCACGATATTGCCGATGTAATTGCCGCCCTCATCCGTCACTGCTTCCACTTCGAGATCAAGCTTCTCCGGCCCAAGCTGGATGACAGCGTGATGGGGCAGCTTGTGCGCGCCCTGGGGATGATGAGCTGTGCCGCCCAGGATGCGTTCTACATTGTCGGGGTGCTTGTGAAAGATATGAATCGACTTGCCCACCAGCTGGTCAACCGGAAACGGCAGAAATTGCTGAAGCGCCCGCAGAGTTTTACGCGAGGACTTGTTGAGATACTGCAAGATCAGGTCGCGGTCAGCGAACATGACGTTGTAGGGCAGAGCTTCAAGCGCCCGGTGAGACCAGTGAGTCGCGGGTGTCTCTGCTGGTGACTCGTTATGCTCAGTCAAAGCTGAGCTGGGAACAGGCAGGACCGCATTGCGTTGAGCTAATTTACCGCTGAAGATACCTTGTAGCATAAGTGTGATTCTCCCTTGCAGACATATCCAGTTTCGGGTCGGCAAGGGAGTTTGAGCACAAGTCAATGACGGATTCATGTATTTCCGTCGAGATGATTCCTGAATTGTTTCAGCGCGTCCTGATTTGGAATCCCGGTCCAATCAACGGATTACTGCAAAAGGGGATCGCAATCACCCCTGAGCATCTTGAAACTCTTCGTACCAGGCCATCTGGATGGCTTCGAGACGGCTCTCGTTGGACTTGAGCGGATCGTCGGCAAAGCCAGGCAGCTCTGTGACCAGCTTGTGCAGGTCAGTGAAGCGAACCGTGAGCGGATCAAGGTCGGGGAACTTTTCCTGGAGTTGAATGCCGATCTCTTCCGAGTCGGTCCAGAGGATTTCGCGCGGCATGTGGCCTCCTGGTGTAGCGGTGCTGGGGAGTTGGACGGTTCTACATTCGTTGAAAAGTGGAGAACTGGGTTACTTGCCTTCGGCAAGGGTGAGTGGCTTGCCTTCCGAGACGTAGTTGCGGTTCCACTTGGGGATTTCGACGACGTAGGTTCCTGGGCGGGTGATGACGGCCTGGCAGCCAAGGCGCGAGTTGAGCTGCTGGTCTGCGGCCATGTCGAGGCGGTCGATTTCGTCGTCGTCGGCCTCGCTGATGCCCGCATCACCCTCTTTGATCCAGAGGTGGCAGGTGGTGCAGGCGCAGGAGCCACCGCATGCGTGATCGAGAAAGACATCAAAGTTTTCAGCCACGTCGAGGAAGCTCATGGGCTTGCCGTGGTGGTCGTAGGGCATGGTGCCGTACTCGAATTCAACGGTCTTGCCCTCGGGCTGAAAGGTGACGCGGACGAGTTTGTCGGCGGGGATATTCTGCGTATTGGTCATGGTCGGTCTCGTTTCTCAGCTTTTCGCTCAAAGCCAGGGGCTGAAAGCTGCGTTATTCGAATTCTGCCCGGGCAAAGGCATGCGGTGCGTGAATTTCCGCAGGGTTGGCGGCGGCCATATCGTCGCTGGCAGATTGCATCGTCTTGCCGCGCATGGCTCCGGAAACAGCTGCGTCCATCATCTTTTCGGCAAAGTTGCGGGTGGCGTGATCGAGCGAGGTGACGGCGTCGCGGATGGCCTTGAGGTCACTCTCGCACTTCACCTTTTCAAGGTGCAGGCGGGCAACGTGGATGGCGGCCTTTTCAGTCTCTGAAATGAGCTGCCAGGCGGAGTGGGAGGGGGCCTTGTTGACTGCGATCAGGATGGTTTCAGCTTCCTGTCGGGCCTCGATGAGCTGGCGGGCTTCAAAATCAGTCTCGGCGTGGTCAAAGGAGTCGAGAATCATGGTTTCGACCTGCTCGTCCGTCAGGCCATAGGTGGGTTTCACTTCAATCTGAGCTTCGATGCCGCTCCGCTGTTCACGGGCCGAGACCTGCAGAATCCCATTCGCGTCGATGAGGAATTTGACTTCGATGCGCGGCAATCCAGCCTGCATCGGCGGGATGCCCTTCAAGTCAAAGCGGGCCAGCGAGCGGCAGTCTGTGGCGAGTTCGCGCTCACCCTGGAGGACGTGGATAGCGACATTGGTCTGGCCGTCGACGCCGGTGGTAAAGTGCTCGGTGGCCGAGGCCGGGATGGTCGAATTGCGCTGGATGATGCGCGCAACTACCCCTCCCAGCGCCTCGATCCCAAGAGAGAGCGGGGTCACGTCAAGCAGCAGCAGCTCGTCAGTGGTAGTCGAACTGCCAGCGAGAATGCTGGCCTGGACTGCCGCTCCGAGTGCGACCACTTCGTCGGGATTGAGCTCGGTGTGAGGCTGCTTGCCGCGTGCCGAGAGCTGGAAGATTTCGTCTACCAGGGCGCGGACAGCTGGAATGCGCGTCGAGCCGCCGACGAGGACAAGCTCTTCAATCTGCCCGGGAGTGACCCCAGCGTCTGCCATCGCCTGCCTGCATGGGGCTGCCGTGCGCGCGAGGACGGGGGCGATGAGCTGCTCGTACACTTCGCGCGGAATCTCGCGCTGATAGCGGTCCCCGTCCGGCAGCTCGATGTCGAACTTTGCGCTCGGTTCAGTGGAGAGAGCTATCTTTGCTTCGATAACCGCTTTTCGCAGGGCCTGAATGGCATCCGGCTGCAATCGCAGGTCGACGCCATGCTCGTTGCGAATTTCGTCGAGCGCCACGGCAAGCAGCAGGTTATCGATATCGTCTCCGCCCAGATGGGTGTCGCCGTTGGTCGCAACTACCTCAAAAATGCCGTCATTCAGCTTGAGAATCGAAACATCAAACGTCCCGCCGCCAAAGTCGTAGACCGCGATGATTCCCTCTTTGGCGCGGTCCAGACCGTAGGCCAGGGCTGCTGCGGTGGGTTCATTGACCAGGCGCAGAACGTCGAGGCCAGCCATCCGCCCCGCGTCGCGCGTCGCCTGCCGCTGTGAATCGTTGAAGTAGGCAGGGACTGTGATCACCGCCTTGGTAACCGCCGCGCCAAAGTAGCGCTCCGCATTCCGCTTGAGCTGGCGCAGAATGTAGGCCGAAATCTCCGATGGCGTAAACTGCATTTCGCCCAGGCGAATCCTCAGCACTTCGCCGGGCTGGATGTCGTCAGCAAGGTGAAACGGGAAGAGCTTGAGCTCGTCCTGCACGTCTTCAAGGCCCCGGCCCATGAGCCGCTTGACCGAGTAAACGGCCCGCTCCGGGGTTTCGATGAGCGCGCGGCGGGCAGAGTTGCCGACCGTGACGGTGCGGCCTGAGGCGGCTGCGTCAGGAGGCGCGACATCGAGCGCAACGATCGAGGGGACGAGATTTGAGCCGTCCACGCCGGGAATGACCACCGGTTTGTCGCCTTCCATATAGGCAACCAGCGAATTTGTCGTTCCGAGGTCGATTCCGATCACTCGTTCTGTGGCGCGGTCTTCAGGCATTGCTTAGGATTCCTTGTCGGTTGTGAGTGCTTCATTGACGTCGCGGACGAGGTTGCGCAGGTAGCGGCGGCGGTCAAGTTGGGCGGCCATGTCTTTGGCGGCAGCGGCGCGGGCTGCGTCGTCACCCGCGGCTGAACTGGCATCCCATGCAGCGCCCTTTTCGGCCAGGCCGCTGTCGAGTTTGGCCAACTCCGACTCAAAGCGTAGGCTCACCGCGGTCAGTTCAGAGTGGAGCGCCGGGTCGCTTTCGCCCATCTTCCTGTTCATGCGCATCTCCTCGAGCTGCATGTTGAGTTCAAAGACCTCTTCGAGCAGGTCGGCCGGGGGCTGGCGCTTGGCCGACTTGTTCTTGCCGGCAAACTCCTCGCCAATCTCAAAGCCCTCCAGCTTGAGCAGGTATTCAGTGCGCTGGATCGGATCGCGGAGGGTGCGGTAGGCATCATTGAGCAGGGCAGTCGCGGCCAGGCTCCACTGCTGTTCCTCGGCCGTTGCACGCGCAAACCGGTCGGGATGCAGGCGTCGGCTGAGGCGGTGAAACTCACGCTCCAGTGCGGCCAGATCCAAAGTCAGACGGCGCGGCAGGCCAAAGGCCCTGAAATAGTCGATTTCAGCGGCAGGTTGCACCTTGCCACACGCTGCACAGAGCAGCGGAGAGGCATCGAGCGCAACACTGCATGCCCAACAGGCTGCTGGAGCGGAAGTTGTGACCACAGATGTCATCTTGAGCGCGATTCTTGTTAGGAGAATGAGGAGCCGCAGCCGCACGACCGGGTCGAGTTGGGGTTGATGAACTTGAAGCCCTGGTGCATCAGCGTCTGTTCGTAGTCCAGCGTCATGCCATGGATGTAGATGAAGCTCTTGGGATCAACGAAGATGCGCACGCCGTCAAACTCGTACACGCGGTCGCGCTCGCGAGGCCGGGTATCAAAGCGAATGCTGTAGGAGAGGCCCGAGCAACCCCCACCGAGAATTCCGAGGCGCAGACCGCCCTCTTCAGGCGAAACGCCTTCCTTGACCATGCCGGAGCGAATCTTGTCCAGCGCGCGGGGCGTGACGACAATGCCGGTCGCCGGGGGCTTCGCCGCCGAGGGCGGTGCCGTGATTGCGACCGGAGCGTTGGCCGCGGCAGAGCTTTGAATTGTGACGAAATCCTGCATAGGTTTCTTTTCCCGTCAGTTTGAAACATCTGCGGCCCCACCCTCGACGAAAAACTGTCAAGGATGGGACCTCAGGTGGATGGGTCTAGTGGGCGGCGACGGCGACTTCAGCGGTCTCAGCCACGTTGTTCTTCTTTTTCCAGTCGCCAATGGCAGCGCGAATCGCGTCCTCGGCAAGCACCGAGCAGTGAATCTTGACCGGGGGAAGAGCCAGTTCCTTCACAATGTCGGTGTTCTTGATCTCGAGCGCTTCGGCTACTGTCTTGCCCTTGACCCACTCGGTGGCAAGCGAAGAGCTGGCGATAGCCGAGCCGCAGCCAAAGGTCTTGAACTTGGCCTCTTCGATGACCTGGGTTTCAGGGTTGACGCGGATCTGAAGACGCATTACATCGCCGCACTCAGGAGCGCCGACCAGGCCAGTGCCGACCTCGTCCGAGCTCTTGTCCATCTGGCCGACGTTGCGGGGATTGTTGTAGTGGTCGATTACCTTATCGCTGTATGCCATGATGATGACCTCCTCAGGTCGGTATTCGTTTGATTCCCAATTTCGTGACTGGATGCTGTTCTGGACCATCCGTGAATCCCACTTCTCAAAATCGAGAAATGGGGCACCCGAAGATTCCTAGTGCGCAGCCCATTCAATCTTGCTCAGGTCAATGCCTTCCTTGACCATTTCGTAAAGCGGAGACAGCTCGCGCAGTTTGCTGACCACGCCGATGACCTTGTCGGCCACGTAATCGACTTCAGCCTCGGTGTTGTAGCGGCCCAGGCCAAAGCGGATGGAGCTGTGGGCCACATCGTCGCCCAGACCAAGCGCCTTGAGCACATAGCTCGGTTCAAGCGTCGCCGAGGTGCAGGCCGAGCCGGAAGAGACGGCCACATCGTTGATGCCCATCAGCAGGCTCTCGCCCTCGACGTAGACAAAGCTCATGTTGAGGTTGCCGGGCAGATGGTGCTCCATGTTTCCGTTAACCTCGACGTAGTCAAGCGCAGACTCAAGCTTCGCGCGCAGGCGATCGCGCATTGCGGTCAGCCGGGCGGCTTCTGTACCCATTTCAAGGCGGGCAATCTCGCAGGCCTTGCCGAGTCCGACAATCGAGGGCACATTGAGCGTGCCGGAACGCATGCCGCGCTCGTGGCCGCCGCCGTCAATCTGCGCAGAAATCTGAACGCGGGGGTTGCGACGGCGAACATACAGCGCGCCAACGCCCTTGGGCCCGTAAATCTTGTGCGCGGTCAGCGACAGCACATCAATATTCATCGCCTGCACGTCAACCGGAATCTTGCCCACGGCCTGAACAGCATCTGTGTGGAAGATCACGCCCTTCTCATGGCACAGCTTGCCGATTTCAGCCACCGGCTGGATGACGCCGATCTCATTGTTGGCAAACATGATGGAGACGAGGATCGTCTTGTCGTCCATGGCCCGGCGCAGGTCTTCAATGTCGATGAGACCGTCTGCCTTCACCGGCAGATAGGTCACGCGATAGCCATGCTTTTCGAGGCGCTTGCAGGTATCGAGCACAGCCTTGTGCTCAGTAACCTGGGTGATGATGTGGTTGCCGCGCTCCTTGTACATCTCGGCAATGCCCTTGATGGCCAGATTGTTGCTCTCGGTCGCGCCAGAGGTAAAGATGATTTCCTTTGCGGTCGCGCCAATCAGCTTGGCAATCTGCTCGCGGGCGTTTTCAACGGCCTGCTCTGCTTCCCAGCCAAAGGAGTGGTTGCGGCTCGCCGCGTTGCCAAACTTTTCAATGAAGAAGGGAATCATCGCTTCCAGCACGCGCGGGTCCATCGGGCTGGTGGCGTGGTTGTCCATATAAATGGGCAGGGTTACGCCTGCTTGTGTTTCAACGGTATTGGTGAGGGTGCTCATCATCATCTCCACTTCAAAACTTGCTATGAACTTGCTTCTGCCGGTGAAGCGTGCCACGCGGCCGAGAAAAATTGGTTTCACTAATTGGGCAAGGAAAGCGATACCAGTTGTTGCAGTTGCCCGGCGCGTGCCACGGCTGTTTCGTGATCGACCAGGTCATATACAGTGATGCTTTTCAAAACCGCCGCGATGCTTTCATTCACTCGCGCCAGCGGCTCCTTGACGGTGCAGTTGGGCTCCAGATCGCAGGATTTCGTACCCTTGACGCAGGAAGTAATGAACAGCGGCCCATCAATCGCGTGAATCACCTCAAACGCGGTGATTGCCTTCGCGCTCTTGGTCAACCCGTAGCCGCCATTCATCCCGGCATGGGACCGGAGCAGGCCAACCTTGGCCAGCCGCTGCAGCACCTTGGCCAGCAACTGCGCGGGAATTCCATACGTGTCAGCAATGTCTTTAGCGCTCACCGACGGCGTCTCCGGGTGCTCTGCAAGGTACTTGAGCGCCATGAGTCCGTAATCCGCTTTTTTGGTCAGCCTGAGCATTTGGAATTGCGACCCCTTCGGTCTGAATTTAGTATACGACCGTTTCTGTCGCTATTTCAATGGGCGAACAAGTTTCTGGCAGAGTTGTTTGATTGGGTTGAACTGGGCTTGATTTTCAAGGGCAGAAAGCCTCCGATAAAAACTTTCTCAATTCCCTCTTGGGAAATTCCGAAAGGCTCGGTACAATCTGGCGGAAAGGTCTCCGCAAAACAACGACCCTAAACCCACAATGGCGAGCCCCTGCAAGCACCCCAAAGTCCGCATCGTTTCCCGCACTGAAGACGCGGAGTATGTCGAATGCGTAGAGTGTGGCGAAGTTTTTGATTCTGAAGAATTTCGCGACATGGAGATTGAAGAACAGGCAGTCGGCGAAGATGCAGATTCAGACGACTGAATCCAGGGCACAAGCCCTATTCCGAGCCTGCGCTGCACTTTTACAGATGCGTGGCAGGGTCCAGTCTGGCCGGAGCGGTATCCGTGATTTCGCCGATCCGCTTTGATGCGACCAGCGCATAGTGAAAACCGGACGCGATCGTCACCAGAATCGTGACATCGAGCATCACCGCGCGCCCCAGATTCACCCACGATTCAGGGTAGATCAGGCTCAGCAGGACCATGCCGATTGCCAGCACCTGGCTCACACTATTGGCCTTGCCCAGCAGTGTCGGGTGGAAGTCGCGCAAGCCCACCAGCAAATAAAGCATGAGAGCGGTCAGCAGCATGCCCAGGTCTCGCCCAAAGACCAGGACAGCAATCTTCAGATCCAGAATGCCCATGCGCGTGAACACGATGAACAGTGAACTCAGCAGCAATTTATCGGCGATGGGGTCAAGATACTGGCCCAGCATGGTGCTCTGGCGAAGCCACCGGGCGAGCAGGCCATCGATCGCATCGGTCACCGCAGCCACGATGAACATGCCAAAAGCCAGGCCAAACTTCCTGTGCACCACCGCTACGACCAGAAACGGCAGCAGCACCATCCGCATCAGTGTCAGCAGGTTGGGCACGGCAAGCAGCGGATTCAAACGCCGCTTAGGAGCGACGGTGCGAAGATTCAGACTGGATGCGTCTGGGCTCGTACTCATCACCAAGCATGTTAACCCACTCGTAACAGGCCTGCCCACATCATTTCGTTCATTCATCCGTCCCGTTGGCCAAGGCATTTCGCCACCGGCAGCGGAATCGCGCGGGCCAGCTGCAACTGAATCTTGGTGGAAGAGCCGCGGAGGGCACAGCCATAGTTGGCTTGGCAGCCACCTTGCTGATAGACTGAAAAAGTCGTTTTCTTACAGGCGCGTAGCTCAGTTGGTTAGAGCGCTACCTTGACACGGTAGAGGTCAGGAGTTCGAGTCTCCTCGTGCCTACCATATTTTTCTTAGACTTACGGGCAATCGGCCCTAAAAGCCCAACCCACAACTGAACCCACAGTTCATGACGCCTTCTTTCGCAGCGTTCCTAGAGCCCTGAGATACGATCCTTGCGCCGCCCGTGTTTCATCCGAGTCGCCCTGTGTATACAAATCGAGCGTCGTCTGTATCCGGCTGTGACGTAAGATGCCTTGCACCGTCTTGGGTTCGACCTTCGCCTTGTTCACCATCCAGTTCGATAGCGAATGGCGGAGGTTATGAAGTCCAAAGCGACTTCCGTCAGGAATTGGCACACCTGCGCTTTTTGCCGCCGTCCTCAGATGATCCGCAACGAAGACCCCGGTTGAGACTGGCACTTTCCCATTCATCTTGTAGGACGGAAACACAAAATCGGTTTCCTTCCCATAAGGTGTCCGGTGGTGCCAGGCCGCCAGGTGGCGCGCAAGGCGAGGATGGAGCGGAACATAGCCATCCGAACCTTCTGTCTTGGTCGGCCCATCCTTGCCTCTTGCCCAGCGCTTGGAAATCCGGATGCGCCCTTCATCCCACTTAAGATCCGCCCAGCGAATTGCTACCAGCTCTGAGGCCCTCAGAGCGGTCGCGGCACAGGTGAGCACCAGCATGCGGTGCAGAGGGCCGGAAAGGGCTCTTAAGATCGCGTGCGTCTGGTCCGGGGTGAGCATGATAGCCCTGTAGTCAGTCGTGGTGCGCGTCTCAACGGGTTCACACGGATTCTTCGTAATCAGTCCGTGCAGGATACCGGTCTTAAAGGCCCGCATCATGACGCTCCGTATCTTGCTTACGGTCGTCCAGGCGAGCCCCTTGTCCGTATGCAGCGACTTCAGCCAGCGCTGGATATCGAGCGGTTTGATATCCTCCGCGATCTCGGTCCCGAACCTCGGGATCAGGTAATCGCGGACGATATGGTTCATGTTGAGTTCCGTGCCTTCGGACTTCGGCCTGACGGCGTCTGCTCCAAAGTCGGCCCGAAGATAATGCTCGGCAAGCGCGTCGAACCGGATGCGATGAAGGGCAGGGGCTTCGTTCACGCGGATAAGCAAACCTCGCTTATCCACCTCACGCCATGCGGCTTTCTCGTTCGGGAAATCCCGCACGAGGCCGATGGGCAGGATGTTCTCCACCCTCCGGCCTTCCGCATTCGTAACCCTGTATCTCAGCACCCAGGTATCTCCGTCCTTGCGCGGCACTTGTTTCAATGATCCTCGCTGATAAGCCATGATGAGCCTCGTTTCAGCGGGGACTGCCTGATCGGATCGTACCGCGTTTCGCGGAATTTTGGATCAGGGCCGCTGAAGGTTTTGTTGGTGCAATTGCCGATGACAACTCGGACAGCCGGAACACCCATAGCTTGCGTACCTCCCCGGTGCCGATGGGATAGGCACCGGGGAGGCCTTTACGGGCAAGGGCGAGCAGGAAGCGCCGTTCGATGGACAGAAACTTTGCGGCTTCACCTGCGGATACGAATGGCTCCGGGGCCTTGATCGCATCTGCGTCCGCCATGACTACCCCCTTGCCTTTTGCAGCAGCATGTTTCCAGCCGGGCAGGGGGTCTGCGGCGCAGACTGGGATTCCCACTCCGCCTGCAATTGACCTTTTCCAAAGTCGGTCAACGTCATACCAACCAGCCTGCATCCGTCATAGGGCGTGCCGATGAGCGAATCGACGGTGAACTTCATGCCTCCCTCAACGGGAGACCCGGTCATGACGGCGGAGACGGGGGCGGTGTCGCGCACAATTTTCTCTATCGTCTGGCCGCGAACACCTTTGCCTCCGGCAAAGGGCTGCACCGGAAAGCAACTCTTCGACTCATAACCCTTCAGCTTCTTCGGCAGATCATCACTGAGCCGGATTTCGAGCTTGATGGTGCACCGGTTCTGATCCGGCATCAGGGCGTTACCGCCCCAGATGCCGCCGTACTTGCTCGCCGCTGCCGCCTCCGGTGATGGCGGAGGGGCAGGGGGCGGCGCTACCGGGGTCACATGCACCGGGCTCGGTTTTTGAACCACGGCGGGGACGGGGTGGACAAAGGAGAAATACGTCCGTTCAACCGCGCCGAGGATATTCGGCAGGAAGTGAACGATGAGGATGACGGCACCTACGATCCATGCCGCTTTTTTCTGCTTGTCGGTCAGTTGCATGAGCTGCTCCTTTGTAAAGGGTTGATGAAGCGCTTAGTCCTGTTCGTTGAAGGTGCGGGCGATGTGAATTGCGGTGGCCTTGCGTATCTCGGGATCGATGTTCTTAGGGAAGCTCGCAAGGTGGATCTGGTTGAGTTCTTCCTCCGTCGCCTGGTCCTCGATCAGCCTGGCGATAATCGGGGCGGCGTTGCGAATATCGAGGCGGATGCGGACAAACTGCCAGTTACGGAACCACGCCACGAAGCTCTTGCCCATAAGGGCGAGGGCGGCGATCTGGAAGTAGAAGGCGAGGGGCGACTGAATGATCAGGAAATCCCGGAGCACGATCGCAGCGATAAATACCAGCAGCGGTTCAGCAAGGATGCGGATTTTCCAGAACGTGCCGAACCATGGAATAACGCCGAAAATCGGCAGCGCGGCACCCTCGTGCTGCGATTGAGATTCGCGCTCCATGTGAATCATTCGCTTCCACAGCCGGAAAGAATGGACGGCCATTATCGCGAAATACACCTCCGCAAAAGTCGCAAAGTCCACCATGCCTCTTGCTGGCGGGATGCTGACGAAGGGAATCAGGTGACTGAGCCACATCAGCATGCCGCCGATGAGCGGAAGAAAGATCATCAGCACTGCTGACAGCGCCGTCACCGGCACCGGGAAGTACCGTGTCCCGTACCACGGCCTAAGCAGGATCTCCACGGGCTGCGAGATTACGCTGCAGACCACTTCCATTCCGTTGAGGGCACTGTCTTCCATGTGCCGCAGATTCAGTTCGCCGCTTTCGCGTGAGTCATTGCCAAGCATGGTGCCTCCTATTCGCGTGTAAAGTGAACCGTGAGGTAGTTCTTACCTTCCGGGCGTTGTTTGGTTTTTGTGCCGTTAAACGTCTTGCCCGACTGATAGACAATCGCTGCAGCCAGCGGATTGACCGCGTCGGGTTTCAATAGCCGGGTAAATTCGATGGGCTCAAGGATGTGAGCGAGCTGACGCGAGCCGCCCGAACTAAAGTGTGATTGGTTGCTGTCGGTACTTCCGCCGCCGCTATAGTTGTCGAGATAGCGATATTCCCTACCTATCTGGTCGCTTGCATACTGGTTCGTTTCGGTGTCATTCTGCTGGTGAAAAATCTTGGTGCCAAGATTGCCAAGCAGGCTCTTCGTGCGTGAGCCCGGCTGCATTTCTCCTAGCTCTTCGGAAATGTTGAGGATGTTCTGGGTGAGCAGGACATTCGCGATGCGTGATCCCCTGCAAGTCTGCTGGAAGAAGTTATCCCTGCGCGTGAGGAAGTATTGAGCCTCGTCCTGCCACAGAAAGCAAAGATTGGGAGAGTCATTCAGATTGCGGCGAAGCCACGCCCGCTGAAACGCCAGCTTCATCAGGACGTTCACGGTACGTCCGGTTTCATGGCCACATTCCAGCAATGGAAAATCGCAGATGATGATCTTGCCTTCGTGCGTCGTCATCTCCGGTGTGAATGTGCATTTACCGCTGCAGAAGAGTTCGTTGTAGGGCGAGAAGAGGAAGCGATCCGCCATGCCTGCCCAGGTCATGGCAATGGATGTGCGGGGACGCTCATCCAGGGCTGGCCAGGAGCCGAACATGTACTGAGTCGCCATCTTGAGATCGCCCCATTGTTCGGGCGATAACGATTCCTGGCGGGCCTCGACTTTGTTGGCGAGCTGAGCGCAGTAGGAACCTTCCTGCCATGCCTCATCCTTGTATTCGGTCGGGTTGGTTGGAAGTGATTTAATGACACGGTCGATGCTGACGATGGAGACGGGCTCGTTCGCAAGATCGATGAGGACAATGAGCGAATTACAGGTGCGCCTCTCGGATTGGGTATACAAAATCATTCAGGGTTCGGAAGTGCTGACACTGAGCCGCGATTACTTTCGGCTTCGGAAACCAACCGACCGCCGCATTTATGAACTGGCCCGGAAGCATTGCGGGGAACAGGACGAATGGAAGATCTCGCTCGAACTGCTGCAGAAGAAGTCAGGCGCAAGCAGCCATTACCGCGAATTCAAGTCCATGATCCGGGAACTGGTGGAGAATGACCACCTGCCGGACTATCGGGTGGAACTAGACGACGAGATGGTTATTTTCCGAAATCGCATGAGCTTCCAACCCAAGGCTGCCGTAAGCTATCCCGTTCTTGATCCGGAAGCATATCTGCACGCAAAACAGGTCGCACCTGGCTACGACGTTTATTACCTGGAGCAAGAGTGGCGCAATTGGTGGGTGGAAAGCGGTATGCCGGAGCTTGGTTTCCCCGGCAAAGCCTTTGTCGGCTTCTGCAAATCACGTTACCAGCGCAATCCGAACCCATGATCGTCGGGGTATCGGGAACATATCGACGACTTCCAATCAACTCGCGCGCAAAGATTGCGCTAACCCGATCTCCCACTCATGGAGCATCCGCTCTCCGATTTCCGCAAAGTCCGGATTGCCTTTGATGTATGCGCGAATTTCCGTGGAGATGGTCAACACGGCTTCGCCGATACGGTCCAGAATCTGACGTACCCGTGCTGGCGCGCAACCCGCGCGGGTTTCCCCGAGCCGTTGCAGCTCCTTCGCACTCGGCCAGTTCGTGCTGCCATTGAGCGTGAGCGCCATACGATCCTTGGGCAGGTAAACAGAGGTCGTCACGAGGTCATAAACGGGGGCGAGCCTGGCTTCGCCCAGAACGTCGTCGTAGACAATCCCGAAATTCTTCAGGTGTGCGTCACCGTTGCGCAGAACGCAATTGAGCACAATGAGGGTGAAGAGTTTCTCCAGATCCTCGCTGAGGCTTGGGGAATTCGCAAACTGCGTGAATCGCTTGAGAATCGACGTTTCGTAACTGCCGCTGTATTTTTGATCGGTGCGTTTGGCGTTAAGGACGCAGAAGTCCTCGAACCCGCGATAGGTGCCATCGATTCTGAGATCAAAGCGGTCAACGACGAGCGCCCCGGCGTCCTCGGTGAGCTGGTAGTGCGGCACCTCTAGCCCACACTTTTCGGCGACCTTGAGGCAGAAGTATTCATTAGCCGCGAGCTGCGGATATTCGTTTGCTTCCCAGAATTTGATGATGTGCGTTGCGCCCCGGTAGCTTTCGGAGAGACGCGCGCCCGTCGTATGCGTGGCGGCGAACGCCTTTTCATCACGGATCAGAAACTTGGGCTGCACGCCGCTGATGCCGGAGAAGGTGGCAAACTTGTCGATGAGGTAGCGGAACAGGTCTCCGCCGCGCCGCCGCGCGAGGATCTCATCGACCGACTGAAAGGGTACATCCTCATCCAGTCGTTCTTGCTGGCCGGTGTAGCGTGTGCGGCCAACCTGGGAGCGCCCGACGATTCCCAGGAGGTCAAAATCATCAAAAGTGCCGGTGGCCTTGGCAAATGCCAGACGCAGGCGCTCGCGCAATGCGCCTTCGGGCAGGTTCATCTCAAAGATGGGAGCGATGCCATAGCGCATGTCCCATGACGCGAGACGCACGGGCATGGTAACCGAGATCGCGCGCGCGGGGAGGGCATCCGGCAGGTAGAGAAAGGTGCTGCCACGCTCCTGGGAGCGACCCAGCAATCCGGCTTCAGCCGCGTCGGTCCAGACTTTGATCATCGCGCTCCTCATTCATGAGTTCGTCAAGCGTTGGCCGGTGCGACGCTGTGTCCTGGAGCTTCAGCTCCATGCCAAGGGCCGAGAGTATTTTGCTGATCTTGGAAAACCCCAGTTCTCCGATGCGGCTGTTTTCCAGCGCGTCCAGAGTTGAATGCCCGACAGAGGCCTTCTTGGCCAGCATCGCCTGAGAGAGGCCGAGTGCTTTGCGTCTGGCGGCGATCTGCTCGCCTATCGAGGACAGGGTCAACATTTACCCAATATATGAGGTATTTATAGGAAAGTCCATCATTTTACCTGGTATATGAGGCAATAAAGCGACATGAACAAATAAGATCTACCGTCATATTTTAGACCTTTACCCAGGAAGAGTAGAGGTTTGGACGGTTTTCCAACCCACATTCCAACCCACAAATGCTGTGTTCTTGCGCGACTTCCGTGTGTTTAGGCAGTCCCCACGGTGTTATAAGTCGTTTGATACCGAATGCGGGCCGATTGACACGGTAGAGGTCAGGAGTTCGAGTCTCCTCGTGCCTACCATATATCCATTAGATTTACGGCCCTTTGCCTAACAGTTCTCACCCAACTTCCACTCAGATTGACTGCATTCCCCGGGTCTCGCGCAGAGTCAAAGTGTCCCCGTCAGCAGATGCGGACGCTCGTTCATCAGCTTGACGATCAGTTCACCGAAGAGTGTATTCGCCCAGGCAAACCAGGGCCGGGTAAATTCCGCTGGATTGTCCGGATGAAATGTCTCGTGCATCAATCCAGTGCCCGCGGTGGTATCGCGCAGCCAGCGGAGGCACTGGCGAATCTCGGCATCCTGCGTGGACGTGAAGGCGCGCATCATGATTGACATGGGCCAGACGTTGTTCATTCCCTGATGCGGGCCGCCGATGCCTTCAGCATATTTGCCGCGAAAGAAGTAGGGGTTGGACATGCTCAGGGCAAAGTTGCGGGTGCGCTGGTAGAGCGGGTCGTCGATTTTGCAGCAGCCCAGATACGCCAGGCTCAGCAGTCCGGGAGCGTTGGCGTCATCCATGAGCACCGTGCCGCCGTAGCCATCCACTTCATAGGCCCAGATGACGCCGTGCTCGGGGTGATGGACTGTGCCGTACTGGCGGAGGGCCCCTTCGACCTCTGCGGCGAGCGCAAGGCACTCAGTGGCGAGCTTCTCGTCGTTGAGCGCGTGCGTGGCGAGTTCGCTGAGCTGGCGCAGGCTGTTGACAGCAAAGAGGTTGGCCGGGATGAAGAGCGGAAAGATGCAGGCGTCGTCCGATGGGCGAAAGCCTGAAAAGATGAGCCCGACCGGGCGAGCCGGGTTTCCAAAGCCGCTCAGCGGCATCATCTCGGTCGAAATGGGGGATTCGCGCTGGAAGGAGTAGGGGCCGGGGGAGTGCTTGCGCTGTTGCTCGCGAAAGGTCTGGACGATCTTCCACGCGGTCGCTTTCCACTGGTCGTCAAAGGGATTGTCGGCCGTGGCGGGCAGCGATTTTGCCGCACTCCAGTAGCCGTGCGCCAGGCGAATCGGGTAGCAGAGTGAGTCGATCTCCCATTTGCGTTCGCCCACGCCGGGGATGTGTGTGGTCTGGTCAGAGACTGCCCAGCTGAGCGGCTTGTCGGTCGGGCTGTGAAGAAAGGCGTTGGCGTAGGGGTCAGTGAGGATCATGCGCCCCTGTCGGCGGATGAGCCCTTCGACAAGGGTGCGGAGTCTGGGGTCGCTTTTGACCAGTGGCAGATAGGGCACAACCTGCGCCGATGAGTCACGCAGCCACATGGCGTCGATGTCTCCGGTGACCACGTAGGTGTCGGCCTTGCCTTCCCAGGAACCGGTGGTGACGGTGGTGTCGAGGGTGTTGGGGAAGCAGTTCTCAAAGAGGATCGCGATCGCGGGGTCGGCGATTTTGGGCTTGAGGCTGGCGATGAGGGCTTCGACGGCTGAGCTCTGGAAGCGGCGTTGAGCCAGAGCCGGGCGGGCCGGCGGCAGCGATGTGACGGGGGATGCGGATGGGGAGGGCAGCAGGGATTCCGCCACGGCGGCGATGCCGGTGGGCTTGAGCGAGAGAGCAGCTGCGCCGAGCAAAAAGCTCCGGCGGCTGGGAGATTGTGGCGACATCCGGAACCCTCCAATACTTCGAGGTAAGGTTAGCATTCCCGGATTCGCCTGGGGGCAGGCGGCCTGCGCTTCGTGAGTGTTATGCGTGGAACAATTTGGGGCTTGGTGGCGGGGCAAAAAAGTGTCAAGCGGATTTGTTGGAAGCTGTTTGGTTTGTGGGGGTTGGGTTTGCGCGGAATTTCGTGGTTTTGTGCATCCGTAACTGACGGTTTTTGCCCATCATAAATTTGTGATGTTCCACAGGCTGCGGGGAGGACCAGCCAGGTTGGCCTGGAGGCCGAGATATATGGGGTTTCGGCCAAGCCTGACTCTCTTCCCGCATGCGTCTACCATGACTCAATCTCAACCGTGCCTCTTTAACCCGTGATGGAATGGCGAAAGCTTGACCATGGCCAGATTGTAACTTGTAAAGGTCGTGGAGGGTCTTTATTCCTGAGAGTGTTGGGCGTTGAGAAGCCCACATTTCAAAAGCGAGATGTGGGGCACCCAGATTCGTTATTTATCAGATATGGGCTACCGGGCGAACTCTCAACCCCGGCGTCCAAAGGCGAAGGACCGGGGGCACCCGGCATCGCGGGTAGTGGGGCAGGCATTACAATTCGTGCGAATGCCTGACTGAAGGAAAATTTGCTATGACACGTAAGCTGACCCTCGATCGCCGGGATTTTCTCAAGCAGGCGGCGGGCGCAATTGGCGCTACGACGTTCGCGGAGCGTAATACCACTGCGGCCCCCGCAGCTGTCGAGCCTGAATCTCAGGGCCATGCACAGGCGGCGCATGCGGGTGACGAGGTTGGTTATCCACGCCGCTTCAGCGGGCGGCAACTGCGCATGATTTCCTTTCCCCTGGGCGGCGTGGCGGCGGGCAGCATTGGCCTGGGCGGGCGTGGGCAGCTCACCAACTGGGAGATATTCAACCGCCCCAACAAGGGCTACCGGCCCACCTATGCCTTCCCTTCGATCTGGGCGCAGGCCGGGGAGGCAAAGCCGGTGACGCGGGTGCTGGAGTCGCGCATTCAGCCGCCGTATGAGGGGCAGGATGGTCTGGGTTCGAGCAATGCTCCCGGCCTGAGTCGGCTGGAGTCGGCGACGTTTACGGGCGAATATCCGCTGGCGCATATCGCGTTTGCAGACGGTTCGCTGCCGGTACAGGTGGAGCTTGAGGCTTTTTCTCCGTTCATTCCTCATGACGCGGATGATTCGGGGCTACCGGTGGCGATTTTGCGCTACCGGGTCAGGAATCCCGGCGCAGTGGCCGCGCATGTAAGCATTGCCTTCTCCATCGAAAACCCGGTGACCACGCGGGAAGACGACGGCGGCGCGGCAGAGCAGAAGGCCGATCAGGGGCGGCGCAATGAGTTTCGCCGGGAAAACGGAATCGCCGGGCTGGTGCTGGGGAATCCCGCGCTGGCTTCGGATGCAGCCATGGCGGGCGAAATTGTGATTGCGGCGACGGTTGACGGCTCTGCTGAGGTTTCGCATTGGACCGGCTGGCCGATGGGCCGGTGGTGGAATGCGCCGCTGCATTTCTGGGATCAGTTCTCCAAGACCGGCGACCTGCCGCCGGAGTCAGGGGCGCGCAACACCGTGGGCGTGCTTTGCCTCAAGCGCACTATCCCGGCGGGCGAGACGGCGAGCTTTGAATTTCTGCTCGGCTGGCGCTTTCCCAACCGCACACCCGACTGGTGCGGGTGGGAGGCTCCCAAGGGTGAGGGCAAGACCATCATCGGCAACGCGTATGCGGCGCGGTTCAAGAGCGCATGGGAGGCTGTCGCCTACGCCGCGCAAAACCTCAAGCCGCTGGAGACGAAGACGCGCATGTTCGCGCAGGCCCTGCGGGAGAGTACGCTGCCTGCCGAGGTGAAGGAGGCAGCGAGCGCCAATCTTTCCACGCTGGCGACGACAACCTGCTTCCGCACCGCTGATGGCGAGTTTCACGGCTTTGAGGGCAGTGACGATACGCGCGGCTGCTGCTTTGGCAACTGCACGCATGTGTGGAATTACGAGTCGGTGACGCCGTTTTTGTTTCCATCGTTTGCGCGGTCGCTGCGCCGCAGTGCCTTTGGCTATTCGATGGATGATGCCGGGGCGATCCACTTCAGGCAGTTGCTGCCTGCGGGCAATGGGCGTTCGGGCTTTGCCGCAGCCGATGGCCAGATGGGCCAGATCATGCATGCCTGGCTTGACTGGAAGATCAGTGGCGACAGGGAACTGCTGCGCGCAACCTGGCCCTCGATGAAGAAGGCGCTGGAGTTTGCCTGGGTGCCGGGCGGGTGGGATGCAAATCGCGATGGCGTCATGGAAGGTGTGCAGCACAATACCTACGATGTTGAGTTTTACGGGCCC
This sequence comes from uncultured Acidobacteriota bacterium, assembly GCA_903832055.1. Taxonomy (GTDB): domain Bacteria; phylum Acidobacteriota; class Terriglobia; order Terriglobales; family Acidobacteriaceae; genus Acidicapsa. The sequence continues at coordinate 122,920 of CAILAC010000009.1, forward strand.
AACCCGATGTGCGGCATCTATTACCTGGGCGCGTTGCGTGCCGGGGAAGAGATGGCGCTGGCCGTGGGCGACGCCGCCTCCGCGCAGACCTACCGCAGCCTTTTTGAACAGGGAAGCCGCTGGACCGACGCCAACCTGTTTAACGACGAATACTACATTCAAAAGCCGCGCGGCTTTCGCAAGGAAGAGATTGCGAACAATCTGCGCAGCGACATGGGTTCAGAAAACACGGAGACTCCCGAATACCAGGTGGGCGCGGGGTGCCTGGTTGACCAACTCGTCGGCCAGTACCTGGCGGATATCTGCGGTCTGGGACCACTGGTTTCGCCGGAAAAGATTCGCGCCACGCTGCGGTCAATCTACCGCTATAACTACAAGCGCAATCTGACGCAACACAACAACACCGAGCGCACCTTTGCCCTGAACGACGAAGCCTCAGTCGTGATCTGCGACTACGGCAAGGCTGAAAGGCCTTACGTTCCGTTTCCTTATTTCGCCGAAACCATGACCGGCTTTGAATACACGGCGGCGGTGCTGATGATGTCGTGGGGCATGGTCGATGAGGGGCTGGAGTGCGTGCGCAATACGCGCCTGCGCTACGACGGCGAAAAGCGCAATCCCTGGGACGAGGCGGAGTGCGGCCACCATTATGCGCGGGCCATGGCCTCATGGTCGGCGGTCGTCGCTCTGAGCGGGTTCAGCTATCACGGCGCGGAGGCTTCGGTGGTTGCGGTACCGCTGCGGGCGGGCGCTCATTTCAAATGCTTCTGGTCGAGCGGCACAGGATGGGGCACCTTTGCCCTGAGCCGGACTGCAAACGGCACTCGCCTTACAGTCACCGTGCTGGCCGGAACGCTGGCTTGCCGCAGTTGCGAATTCGCGGCACCGGGCGGTACTGCCTCTGTGACGATTGCCGGAAAGGCCATCGAGAGCAAGGTCACAAGGCGCGACTCTCATGCGGTTGTGACCCTTGCAGCAACTGCAAACCTGACCGCGCAGGATGAAATTCACATCGAGGTGCATGGGTGAAAGGCGGAGCCAGCCGGGAAGCGCCGGACAGGCCCTGGATTGTCATTGTCGGCGGATTTCTCGGAGCAGGAAAGACGTCGCTGATTCTGGCTGCGGCACGGCAGCTTGAGCAGCGCGGCCTGCGCTGTGCAGCAATTCTCAACGATCAGGGAAACGAGCTGGTCGACACCCGGCTGGCAGCCAGCGGCGGGATGCCGGTCGGCGAGGTTGCCGGAGGATGCTTCTGCTGCCGCCTCTCCAGCCTCGTTTCAGTCATTGAAGACCTGCGGCATTGGGCACCGGACGTGATTTTCGCAGAGCCGGTGGGCAGTTGCACCGACATTTCAGCCACGGTCTTCGGTCCATTGCTTGAAGAGTTTGACCGCTACCGGCTGGCACCCTTCACCGTGCTCGTCGACCCGGCCCGGGCGGCCACACTGCTGCGTGAAGATGCAGACCCCGACCTCGGCTTCCTCTTTCAAAAGCAGCTGCAGGAGGCAGACCTCGTCTGTCTCACCAAAGCCGATCTCTATCCAGAAGCCCAAAATCCTAATGTCCCGGGCATTCCCGGAATGCATGCGCGGCGCTTGAGCGCGACCACCGGCCAGGGAGTCCAGCATTGGCTCGATGAAATTCTGCTCGGCACCGTCGTTGCTGGCAGAACGACTCTGGACATTGACTACGGCCGTTACGCGCAGGCCGAGGCCTCGCTTGCCTGGCTCAACCTGAGTTTTGCCCTGGAATCGGCCCCGGCCATCACGTCAGCCATGGTCGTGGGCCCATTCATGGACGGCCTCGACCAGTCGCTCACAGCCGAAGGAATTGAGATCGTTCATCTGAAGGTCTTCGCCACGTCAGCCAGCGGATGGATCAAGGCTGCGATCTGCGCGCCCGGCCAGGAGCCCCAGGTCGAGGGGAATCTCGACGCTTCGCCTGCCGGCCGGCACGAGGTGCTGGTCAATCTGCGCGCTAAGGGTGACCCTGCCCTGGTGCAACGCATCGCGACGGCTCAATTGAATCATCTGGCTGGCACGGTGCTTGACTTACGCCTCGACTGCTTCAGCCCTGCCCCGCCCACGCCTGAGCGGCGGATTCCCGCAGCGCTCGCGTGAGCGTCGCCCGGATGCCCGGCTCTACTGCGCGGGCAGCGCGCTGTCCTGTCTCAGCAGCCAGTAGTGAAAGCCGTCGAGAATGGCCATCAACGAGGCCTGGTTCATGTCACTGCTGACGCCGGCCGTAATCCACGGTTCATGACCGTCCGCGTGAAAGCTCAGTGTGACGCGCACATGCGCCGCGGAGTCATGCGCCGAAACGTCGATCGCCGTCACGCTGAAGGTTCCAAGACGCATCTGGCGGATGGCCGGATACCACTTCTCCAGTTCCTGACGCATTGCCCTGGTGAGCGCATCTACCGGGCCGGTGCCCTCGGCTCGGGAAGTAGCAATCTGCGAACCGGCAATGGAGAGGCTCATCGAGGCCTGCACATATCGCGCCCCCGCTTCGTCCGATTCATCAATCACGCGCCACGTCTTCACGCTGAACCGGTTGGGCAGAGTTCCCAGCACCCGCATGCAGGCCAGCCGGAAGGAGACTTCGCTCACCGTAAAGCCGCCGCCCTCAATCATCGCCAGGTTGGTATCCATCAGGCTTTGTGCCTGGCTGGCATTGAGCGAAACCCCGAGCGCCTCAGAGAGCAGAATCACGTTGGCCCGCCCGGAAAGGCTGTTGACGCCAATCGTCGGGTTCGCGCCTACCAGCGCCGGATCGCACCAGAGATAGGCCCCCGGATTCTTGCGTTCGCTGCTGCCGTGCATGCCTGCCCAGGTGCCAAACGCCCCCGGCCCGACAATTGGCGCGCCATGTGGCACTTCAAGCCCGAATGACGAATACGCCGAGTAGGCAAGGCTGGTGAGCCTGGTAAGCTGCGCGGGCTGCACGAATCGAGCCTCACCGCGCAATTGCATGCCGCCGACCACAGTGGTGAGATTCACATTGCCGCAGCGTTCGCCGGTTCCAAGCAGCGTGCCTTGCACCTGCACCGCCCCGGCGAGAATCGCTGCCCGCGTGTTGGCAACGCCCAATCCCCGATCGGTGTGACCGTGAAAGCCAAAGCTCGCACCGGGGTGGTCGCCCCGCAGATCGCTGATCACGCGTGCGACTTCTTCCGGGCTGGCCCCGCCCGTCGTGTCGCAAACGACAATCCGGCTCACGCCCTGCCGCACACATTGCGCGACGATATCGCGGAAGTAGGCGAGGCTTTCCGCACGAAAATCCGGCTCGCAGGTCACCCCGCTTTCCCGCCGGCCGCAGGCTGCATCCATCGCATGCTCCAGGTCGACGATCACTTCAAGGCCGTTGCGCTGCAGGTAGTCGATAGTTTCAGAGGCCATCAGCAGATGCTCTGCGGGGGTGGTCTCCAGAGACTTGGTCACATCAAGCAGCCGCGATTTCACCACGATGACCGCAACCGGCACCCGATGCTTGTGACGCAGCATGAACTGCACGTCGGGCCAGTCCTCCACCCGCGAACCCCGTCCGCGCGTCCGGCCAAAGAGCGCCAGCTTCATCGCGCCTGTATCCACACTCGCCAGGGCTTCCGTCAGGTCAGAGACAAAGTGGTTCGCGCCTGCAAAGCCGATCTCGGCATATTGCACGCCAAAGGAGGCCATGCGCTGCAGCAGGCCGATGGCGTTGGGAACCGAGATCTGGATGTTTGGCTGCTGCAGACCATCGCGGAGGCTGGTATCAAACAGCTCGATGAGCTCAACCGCTCTGACCACCGGGCTCGCGGCCTGGCTCAATTTCATTTCGTTCAAAACGCCCAGCTCCCGACCGTAAGCGCCGAAACCGGCGTATGGTTCTCAATAAAGTAAAAGTCCAACCCCCTATGATACCGCCACCCCGATTCAAATGCCCCATCGCGCCCCATTGAAATTCAAGCAGGTGAATCAGACCAAGGCTGGGACAGGTGCACAGCACCGTATTCAAATGGCCAGCATCAGAATTTCGCGCCTGTGACGCTCGACACATACGCACCCCGGAGCCCGGATGCACAATCATTGCGAAATTTGACGGCGGCGGAGCAAGAACTCCTGTGAGCCTGTCCCCGTAGACTCAGGTCATCTGCCTCATCGCAAGCGTCCTGCGGCCTCCGGGCCCCGACTTGAACTGATCTTCACTTCGCGTCGTAAACGGAGGAAGATTATGCCCAACAGTGCTCTCGCAGTGATAGATAAGCCCACCGAATCCACCCCGAAAACTCCTGTTCAATATGTCTATTTCTTTGGCGGCGGCGTGGCCGACGGCAATGGAAAGATGAAGGACATTCTGGGGGGTAAAGGTTCCGGGCTGCATGAGATGACCCGCGTTGGCCTCCCCGTGCCTCCGGGATTCACGCTTCAGACCGAGGCCTGCCGGGAGTTCATACGCGGCGAGATTTCTGACGCCGTCACCGATCAGATGCTCATCGCCCTGCATCGTCTTGAAGAGCTGCAAGGCCAGAAATTCGGCACCGGCGAAAACCCGCTGCTGGTTTCAGTACGCTCCGGCGCAAAGTTTTCCATGCCCGGCATGATGGATACGATTCTTAATCTCGGCCTCAATGATACTTCTGTTGAATCCCTTGCCCGCAAGACCGGCAAGCCCCGCTTTGCCTACGATTCTTACCGCCGCCTCATCCAGATGTTTGGCGACGTCGTTCTCAATGTTCCCAAGATCAAGTTTGAACATATCTTCGACGCAGCCAAGCAGCAGATCGGCACCCAGCAGGATACCGACCTCGACGTCGATGCACTGCGCGGCGTCATCGCCGAGTACCGCAAGCTCATCCTCAACGAGACGGGCATCGAATTCCCGCAAGACCCCTACAAACAGCTCTTCATGGCCCGCGATGCCGTCTTCCATTCATGGGAGAACGAGCGCGCCAAGGCCTATCGCCGCATCAATCACATCGACGACTGGCTGGGCACCGCTGTCAACGTACAGGCCATGGTCTTTGGCAATCTCAGCGAACAAAGCGGCACCGGCGTTGGCTTTACCCGCGACCCCGCCACCGGCAAGCGCGAGTTCTACGGCGAATTTCTGCTCAATGCCCAGGGCGAAGACGTCGTCTCCGGCAGCCGCACCCCCGTGCCGATTACCCAGTTGCGCGACCTGATGCCAAAGGTCTACGAGCAACTGCGCACCCTCACCCAGAACATGGAGCAGCACTACCGCGAGATGCAGGATTTCGAGTTCACCATCCAGGATGGCGTCCTCTACATGCTGCAGACCCGCAACGGCAAGCGCACCGGCCGCGCCGCCGTCCGCATCGCCATGGACATGGTCGCCGAGGGCCTCATCACCATCGACGAAGCCATCTTCCGCGTCGAGCCCAACCAGCTTTACGACTTCCTCGTGCCCAGGCTCGACGAAACCCAGGGCGAAGTGGAAGTACTCGCCACCGGCCTCCCTGCCTCCCCCGGCGCTGCCGTCGGGCAGATCGCCTTCTCCGCTGAAGACGCGGTCCGCTTCCGCGAAAAAGGCATCATGCGCTCCATCATCCTGGTGCGTCGCGAAACCACGCCTGAAGACATTTCCGGCATGGAAGTAGCCGCCGGCATCCTCACCTCGCGCGGCGGCATGACTTCGCACGCTGCCGTCGTCACCCGCGGCATGGGCAAGTGCTGCGTCGCCGGTGCCGGAGCAATCCAGGTGGAAGAAGAAAAAGGCGAAATGCGCGTTGCCGGCCACATCTATCACGAGGGCGACTGGCTCTCGCTCGATGGCACCACCGGCCGCGTCATTGCCGGCCAGCTTCCACTGATTCCGGCGATGCCCGACGACCCCGACCTGGTCAAGTTCATGACCTGGGTTGACAGCCGCCGCCGCCTCCACATCCGCGCCAATGCCGATATTCCTCGTGATGCCGTGCAGGCGATTCGCTTTGGCGCAGAGGGCATCGGCCTTTGCCGCACCGAGCACATGTTCTTTGACGAAGATCGCCTGCCCTTCATGCAGGCCATGATCATGGCCCGCAACGAACATGACCGCCGCGCCGCTCTCGAAAACCTGCTGCCCATGCAGCGCGAAGACTTCATCGGCCTCTTCAAGGCCATGGGCGATCTGCCGGTGAATATACGCCTGCTCGACCCGCCCCTGCATGAGTTCCTGCCTAAGCGCGAAGAACTGATGGTTGAAATCGCCCGCCTCGAAATCACCGATGCGCAGGCTCCCGAACTGGCGTCTCTGCGCACCACGCTCGAGCGCGTCGAGCAGCTCCATGAAATGAACCCCATGCTCGGCCTGCGCGGCTGCCGCCTCGGCATCGCGTACCCCGAAATCACCGAAATGCAGGTCCACGCCATTCTCGAAGCCGCCGTTCAAGTGAAGAAGACCGGGGCGCGTCCTCACCTTGAAATCATGGTTCCCCTGACCTCAGGCATTGAAGAAATGAAGAATCAGGCCGCCATCATTCGCCGCGTGGCCAAGGAAGTCTTTGACCGCGAACATGAGACCGTCGATTACCTCGTCGGCACCATGATCGAACTGCCCCGCGCAGCCCTGCTCGCCGACCAGATCGCCAGAGAGGCCGAGTTCTTCAGCTTTGGCACCAACGACCTTACCCAGACCGTCTACGGCATTTCGCGCGACGATGGCAACCAGTTCCTGCCGACCTATCTCAAACAGGGCATCTTCAAGCAGGATCCATTCGCAGTTCTCGATCAGGAAGGCGTAGGTCAGATCATGAAGATAGCCACCGAGCGCGGCATCAGCACCCGACCCAATCTCAAGGTCGGTATCTGCGGCGAACATGGCGGCGAGCCAGAGTCAGTCAAGTTCTGCCATCGCCTCAATATGGACTATGTCTCCTGCTCGCCATTCCGCCTGCTTACCGCAAGACTCGCAGCAGCCCAGGCAGCTCTTGAAGACAAATTGATAGCTCAAGGCAACTCAAGTCAGGAGGGGACGCGATAAGTTCACCCGTTACTCTTAGGCGCCCATGATGCGGGTTAGCCACCGGGTCAGCAGTGGCAGGCAAACGTTCAGTATGCCTGCCAGTGCTGGCCCGTTTTTATTGCGCCGATAGCGGATAGCTAATTGCAAACTCATGAATTCGATCAAAGGCATTCGATATCTTGTTTCTGTCAGGCGTGAGCGCGGTCACATTCCCACTTGCAGGTTTCATGCTAACTTCGGCATGGATCAGTTTGACGAGTTCAGGTCAAGTTATCAGCTCCTGATCAGACCTGAACATCGAGAGGAGTTATGATGCCGTCTGCTGCATATTATGTTGGCCTCTTTGCTGGATCGACTTCCGACTTGTCGAATGACGGAAACCAGGGCTGGATCTGGTTCGTGATGGTAGTAAGTGTCTTATCGCTTGGAATAGCATTCCTGTTTGCACGAAGCGTCTTGAGTTCCGACAATGGAACCCCCGCCATGCAGGAGATTTCCGCCGCCATTCGCGAGGGCGCGCAGGCCTTTCTTCGTCGCCAATACCTCACTATTTTTGGCTTCAGCATCCTGCTGGGCATCCTTCTCTTTGTCTTCTATTCATTTACCAAGAGCACTGATCTTGCAGTGAAGACAGTTATCTCCTTCTTTGCCGGTGCCATCTGTTCCGGTCTGGCTGGCTTCTCGGGCATGTTCGTCTCCGTCCGAGCCAATGTGCGCGTCGCCGCCGCCGCCCACCACAGCCTCAACCGCGCCTTGCAGCTTGCCCTGCGTGGCGGCGCGGTCACCGGACTCTCTGTCGTGGCGCTCTCGCTGCTTGGTGTCGGCCTCATATTTATCGCCTTTGGCGGCCTGCAAAATCCCACCCAGGTTCCGTACCAGATCGTCGGTTTCGGCTTTGGCGCGAGCTTTGTGGCGCTTTTTGCCCAACTCGGCGGCGGCATCTACACCAAGGCCGCAGACGTAGGCGCTGACCTGGTAGGCAAAGTTGAGGCCGGCATCCCCGAAGACGACCCGCGCAACCCCGCCGTCATCGCCGACCTCGTCGGTGACAACGTCGGCGACTGCGCTGGCCGTGGCGCTGACCTCTTTGAATCCACCGCCGCTGAAAACATCGGCGCCATGATCCTTTCGATCGTGCTCTTCGGAAAATTCGGCATTCTCGGCATCTTCTTCCCATTCGTCGCCCGCGCCTTTGGCCTGCTTGCCTCCATCATCGGCATCGCCACCGTGCGCCTCAGGAATGAAGACGAAGACCCCATGCAGGCCCTCAATCGTGGCTACCTGATCACTGCCATCTGCGCCGCTGCGGGCTTCTACGTCGCCGTCCGCTTTCTGCTCCACGACAATCTCTGGTTCTTTGCCGCGGGGCTCATCGGCATGTTGAACTGCTACATCTTTGTCTGGGTTACCCAGTACTACACTGAATATCGCTACCGGCCCGTGCTCTCCATCGCCAAGGCCTCGCTCACCGGCAGCGCCACCAACATCATCACCGGCCTCGCCGTCGGCATGGAATCAACTGCCATGCCAGTCATCGCCATCTCTGCCGCGATTCTTGGCTCGTATTACTGCGGCCTCCACGCCCTGCCCGGCCAGCGCGGCGCGGGCCTCTACGGCACTGCCATCGCCACCATGGGCATGCTTTCAACCGCCGCCTACATCCTGGCCATGGACACCTTTGGCCCCATCACCGACAACGCCGGCGGCATCCTTGAAATGTCCGGCGCGCCCGACAATATCCGCGACCGCACCGACCGTCTCGATGCAGTCGGCAACACCACCAAGGCCCTCACCAAGGGATACGCCATCGGCTCGGCAGCCCTCGCCGCGTTCCTGCTGTTCTCTGCATATCTTGAAGAAATCGGCGAACTCGTCCGCCAGAAAACCGGCAATCTTGCCTTCGTCTTTGAGCGGGTCGACATCAGCAAACCAGCTGTCTTTGTCGCCTCGCTCATCGGCGCGGCTCTTGTGCTCGTCTTCAGCTCCTTCGCCATCCAGGCCGTCGGAGCCGCCGCGCAGACCATCATCGCCGAGGTCCGCCGCCAGTTCAAAGCCGACCCCGGCATCATGCTTGGCACCTCAAAACCCGACTACCGCCTCTGCGTAGACATCGTCACCAAGGCTGCCCTCAAGCAGATGATCGTTCCCGGCCTTCTGGCCGTCTGCGTGCCGGTGCTGGTCGGCTTCGTCTTCCGCTACTTCTCGACCGTTGACGACCCAACCCTGGGCGCAGAAGCAGTCGCAGGCCTGCTCATGGTCGGCACCATCACCGGCATCCTCTTTGCCACTTTCATGAACAACAGCGGCGGCGCATGGGATAACGCCAAAAAGCTCATCGAAACCGGCGCATTCGGCGGCAAACACTCTGACCCGCACAAGGCGGCCGTCGTTGGCGACACCGTCGGCGATCCCTTCAAAGACACCGCCGGCCCTTCGCTGCACGTTTTAATCAAGCTGTTTTGCACCGTCACGTTTGTCATGGCGCCGCTGTTCCTACGCTAGCCTCGGCTAATTTCGGTTAGTGAAGATCAGTGGGATTGGGAAACCGCTGGGCGAACCTGCCCAGCCTTCCCAATCCGCCGTGACTCCCCCTTCGCCAGCACCGGGGGCTCCATTTCCGCAACACCAAAACCACTTCCCCAGCCCTGCCCATGCCCGCCGTATACTCCAGTGGGATGCCTACTTCAGCGTCCCTGGGGAAGGTCGCAACCATGCATGCCAGCAAAGCTCTCCGCTCCATCCTGCTCGCCTCGCTCGTTCTGGTTTCCACCGCCGCAACCTCCCGCGCCCAGCAGCCCCAACCCCCCTACGTAACCCACTCAATTCATGACCCAAGCGGTACCGGCAAGTTCTACATGGGCCGTGAAATCGCCCAGGTCATGGGCCCCGGCGGCATTCCCTGGCTCGACCGCCCTGAGCGCAAAACAGAAGAAATGCCCAACGTCGTCCTCGATGCCCTCAATCTCAAGGGCAATGAAGTTGTGGTTGATTTCGGCGCAGGTTCCGGCTACTTCACCTTCCTCATGGCCCCCAGGCTCAACAAAGGTGGCAAAGTGCTGGCCGTCGACATTCAGAACGAAATGCTCGCGACCATCCAGCAGCGCGCTCAAAAGCTCAACGTCTCCAACGTCGAACTCATCAAAAGCACCGAGACCGACCCCAATCTCCCACCCAATTCGATCGACCTTGTCCTCTTCGTAGACGTGTACCACGAGCTTTCCTTCCCCTACGAAGTCATGTCCAAAATCCGCCAGGCACTCAAACCCGGCGGCCAGGTCGTCTTTGTCGAATACCGCAAGGAAGACCCCAGCGTCCCCATCAAGGAAGTTCACAAAACCACCGTCAAGCAGCTCCAAAAAGAGATGGCCGTCGTCGGCCTTGTCCCCGCAAAAGTGATCGAGACCCTGCCCATGCAGCACATTGAGTTCTTTCGTAAAAGCGAGTAGCCGCCCGCCCTCTCAAGCAAAAATCGACAGCCCAAACCTCCAATTTCCGGTTCCCAAAACTCTTTGCGGTATCATTCGTCTATAAGGCATGAGGATTTCCCCGTCCGGGGAGGCCTGTCTTTGGGGTGGCGATGAACCGTTTCTTTCAGCGAAGTGTCTTTGTTCTTTCACTGGGCCTGCTCGTAGCCCTCATTGCCGGTGAATTCGGCCTGCGCGCCGTCCGTGCCGGCTCCAGCGAAGACGGCGCCTACAAGCAGATGCGCGTCTATGCTGAAGTGCTGAAAAAGGTCCAGGGCGAGTATGTGACCGAGCCCAATATCAACGACGTCACCACCGGCGCTCTCCACGGCCTGCTCGAAACCCTCGACGCCGACTCCAGCTACCTGACCCCGACCGAGTACAAAATCTACAAGGACCACCCCCTCGGCAACGAAGCCCAGGTCGGCCTTACCGTCTCCAAGCGCTACGGCTACGCAGTCGTCGTCAGCGTCGCCCCCGGTTCCCCCGCTGAAAAAGAACACTTCTCCGACGGCGACGCCATCGAATCAATCGGCAGCCAGTCCACCCGCGAGCTCTCCCTTGCCATCATCCGCGCGCTGCTTGAGGGCAAGCCCGGCTCCCAGGTCACCCTCTCCGTCATTCGCCCCCGCAAGCAGGACCCCGAAAAGGTCACCCTCACCCGCGCCGTGACCTCGGTTCCAGTGCTCAGTGAACAGCAGTATGAAAACTCCTCCATCCTCTATCTCAAGCCCGGCGTCCTGACCGCCGCCCGCATCGATGAAATATCAGCCCACCTCAAGGAAATGGCCAAGAACGGCAACAAGAAGGTCCTCCTTGACCTGCGCGACGTCACCACCAGTGACGAAGATCAGGGCCTGCGCCTCGCCAATCTCTTCCTCAAGCAGGGCACCCTGGCCACCCTCAGTGGGCAAAAGTTTCCCACCCAGACGTTCTCCGCAGACGCCGCTAAATTCGTAAGCGATGCGCCCCTCGCAGTCCTCGTCAACCGCGGCACCGCCGGGGCAGCAGAACTCGCCGCCGCCGCTCTCGCCGACAACAAGCGCGCTGACCTCGTCGGCGAACGCACCTTCGGGCAAGGCTCGGTCCAAAAGACCATCGAGCTTCCCGACGGCGCAGCTCTCCTCCTCACCGTCGCCACCTACTCCAGCCCCGGCGGCAAAAAGCTCCTCGAAGAAGCCGTCACCCCGGCCACTCTCGTCGGCCCCACGCCCGAGCAGGAAGCCCAGGACGCAGAGGAAGAAGCCGCTCCGGCCAAAACCGATGCTCCCTTGAACAAAGCCCTCGAGTTGCTCAAGGCCAAGGCAGCCTGAATACGGCCGAACCTGTCTCATCGTGCGTGCGTACAGACCGCCTGACCTTTGCTCAGGCGGGTACGCCGACCCCTGATCCCCGTCCGTAAGCACCTCACCGCGTGGTAGCCTCAGGCTGAGGCATACTGAACTTGGCTTCCACCCCCCCCAGGCTGACAGCCCCAGTTTCGTCCCCCGGTTCAACGCAGGGGGGCTTCAGGCCGCCGCGCCTCCGGCCAGACAATGCCCCCGAACGCCGCCGCCGCAAGCTTGCTGGCCGCTTCACCTTCATCGTCCTCTTCTCGCTTGCCGCCATCGCCGGCTCACTCGCCGGCCTCACCCTCGTCTACTCCGTCGATCTGCCCCAGATTCACGACCTCGAGCGCTACCGCCCCTCCACCACCACCGAGCTTTACGACCAGAAGGGCCGCGCCTTCGGCTCCTTTGCCCTCGAACGCCGCATCATCGTCAACTACGAAGACTTCTCCCCCATCCTCCGCCAGGCCGTCATCTCCATTGAAGACAAGAACTTCGAATCCCACTGGGGCATCAACGTCTTCCGCGTCGCCGGAGCACTCTGGCACGACGTCGCCAGCCACGGCCGCGCCCAGGGCGCATCCACGCTCACCATGCAGCTGGCCCGCAACCTCTTCCTCTCCGCCGAACGCACCACCGCCCGCAAGGTTCAGGAAGCCTACCTGTCCATTCAGATCGAGCGCTCATTCACCAAAGAGCAGATCTTCACCCTTTACGGCAACCAGATCTACCTCGGCCACGGAATGTACGGCTTTGAGGCCGCCTCGCAGTTTTACTTCTCAAAGCACGCAACTGAACTGAACCTCCAGGAAGCAGCTCTCCTCGCCGGCCTGCCCAAAGGCCCCGTCGCCTACTCGCCCCTGCTCAATCCTGAAAAAGCTCTCCGCCGCCGCAACCTGGTGCTCTCTGAAATGGAGCAGGACCACGCCATCACCCGCGAGCAGGCCGATGCCGCCCGCAATGCTCCGCTCGGCCTCAATATTCCCCAGCCTGAAATCCCCGTCGCCCCCTGGTTTGTCGAAGAAGTCCGGCGCGAGCTCGAAAAGCAATTCGGCACTGAAGAAGTTCACGAAGCCGGTCTCCGCGTCGAAACCACTCTCGACCTCGATCTGCAGCAGGTCGCCAACCACGCCGTTGCCGATGGCCTGGCCACCTACGAGCGCCGCCGCGGCTGGCAGGGCGCAGCCGTCAATGTCCTCACGCAGGGCTATGAACTGGCGCAGTACCGCCACCCCGACTGGACCATGCGCGCCCAGCCCGGCGCCTACGTCCACGCCCTCGTCACCTCCGCACTCCCGCTCGAAATTCGGGGCCGCGTCGGCAACCAGCCCTTCGTCATCACGCCTGAAGACTGGAAGTGGACCGGCCAGGCCCACGGCGACGATCTCGTCAAACCCGGCGACATCATCTTCATCCAATTCGCTGCCGATAACGGCAAATATGCGATGGAGGGCACCGCCCGCCGCGCCACCCTCGAGCAGGATTCCGGCGCGCAGGGCTCGCTCATGGCCATCGACAACACCTCCGGCGACGTCCTCGCCATGGTCGGCGGACGCGACTATGCTCTCTCCCAGTTCAACCGCGCCACCCAGTCCCAGCGCCAGACCGGCTCCAGCTTCAAGCCCTACGTCTATACCGCCGCCATCGAGGCCGGCGCCAAGCCAGAAGACATCATCGTCGATGGCCCGGTCAGCTTTGGCAGCTACACCCCCCACAACTATGAGGGCGACTACAAAGGCTCCATGACCCTGCTCAACGCCTTCGCCGAGTCGCGCAACATTCCCGCGCTCAAGCTCGCCGCCCGCGTCGGCATTCACAAGGTCATTGAGACCGCCCATCGCTTCGGCGTCACCACCAACATGCCCGCCTACCTGCCCGTCGCTCTCGGGGCCGTCGAAATCACCCTCGACGAACAGGTCGCCAGCTACTCTGTCTTCCCCAACGACGGCGTTCGCGTCACCCCGCGCCTGCTGCGCAAGGTTTCAAACGCCGACGGCATCACCCTCTGGGAGCAGCCCCCTGCCGTCAAGGAAGTCACCAGCCAGGACACCGCCCGCACCATGATGCGCCTGCTCAAAGAAGTGACCCGCTCTGGCACCGGAGCCGCCGCAGCCCAGCTCAAGCACCCTCTCGGCGGCAAGACCGGTACCACCTCTGACTACACCGACGCCTGGTTTCTTGGCTTTTCCCCCTCGGTCACCTGCGGCGTCTGGGTCGGCTTTGACAGCCGCCAGTCTCTGGGCGAAAAGGAAACGGGAGCAAAAGCCGCCCTGCCCATCTGGATGACCTTGATGAAAGCCGCCATCCAGGGCAAGGATGATGAGCGTTTCTCGGGCGATGCAGCCCCGGCAGCCAAGCCTGACACACTGACCGCCAATGCCTCCGCGCCGTCCACCGCAAACCCCAAGCCGTCCGCCCCCACCAAGCCTGCGGAAGCCTCCGCCGCCAAAGCGCTCGCGAAACCCGCCACCACCGCAGCAAGTCAGACGTCGGCGAAACCAGCCTCCCAGTCAGCCGCTGCCGGGACCACGCCGAAGCCAAAATCAGCCGCTTTCAATCCGCCCGCTGCCCCGGCGAGATCCAATGCTGCGCCTTCGCCAGCCCCCAGGCTGCCGGCCACGCCCGCGAAACCTGTCACACCTCAAGCCTCCGTCAAGACCGCACTCACACCCACTGTTAAACCCGCACAGCTCCCCCAACCCGAATCCACCAAACCTGCAAGACCGCAACCCAAACCCGCACTCCGGCAGTAGCAGCCATTCCACCCCAAACCTGTCTCACATGCTGAGCGCAGGGAAGTAGTCCGCCCTTGTCCAATTAATTTATGAAGTCTTGCCGATAATTACCGCAAAATCATGCAGGATAGTTGCAGCCACAGGTCCGCCTGAAAGCGGCCAATGCAAAGGGAAAGTATCTGCGAAAAGTGTCTCAAAATGCAGCCTTAACTGCCCCTATGCGTACCTGAATTTCGCGTAACATGTTATTCATCTATGGCCTACGGGGAAATTGCAGACCCCCCCACCCCTTTGGATGACCATTTTTCATTTCCGGGCGGAAAGCCGCAAAATTGTCGGCAAGTCCTACTGCATTTCCTGCGAAAGAACAGGCTTTGCGGCCAGCCGGTGAAACCGCTTCGCCCGCGCAATGTCCTTCATGATCTGGCTTTTGAGCGCCTCCGGTGAGGGCCAGGTCATCTCCGGTCGCAGTCGCAGCAGAAACTCCAGCTCCAGCGGCGTTTCATCCGTCAACTCAACCGGCTCGAAGTCGAGAATATGCGACTCCACCGCAAACGAAGCCTCGCCAAACGTCGGCCGGTTGCCAACATTGGTGATCGCCTGAAAGCACCTGCCAATGCCAGAAGCGCCAGTCGTCAGCCGCGTCACATAAACCCCAAACGCCGGCATCAGCCCCGCGTACGACGCCAGATTTACCGTGGGCACCAGCAGCCGCGTCCCGATTCCGCGCCCCCGCGCCTGCGTCGACCGCACGGCAAACGGCCGCCCCAGCATCCACCGCGCCCGCCGCATATCGCCCGCCGCGACATACTGCCTGGTCGCTGTGCTCGAAACCGCCAGCCCATGCGTATGCACCGGCTCGTGAATCGTCACCGTAAACCCAAACTCCCGGCCAAACTCGGCCAGCTCGTTGACGCCCGCTTGCGCCCGATGGCCAAAGCGAAAATTCGCCCCCTCATGAATCGACCGGACGCTGAGCTTGTCCACGAGAATCGTTTCGACGCACGCACGCGCCGTCAGGCAGGCCAGCGCTTCGTTGAAGGGCAACACCAGCACTGCGTCAATCCCGGTCGCAGCCAGCAGCCGCAGCCGCTCGGGAATGAGCGTCAACAAGCTTTCCGCCCTCTCCGGGCGAAGAAACTGGTCAGGATGCGGGTCAAACGTAATCGCCACCGACTTGTATCCACTGGCCCGCGCCTCGGCAATGACCTCGCCCAGCACCTGCTGGTGGCCCAGATGTACGCCGTCAAAGTTGCCCATGATGGCTACTGACGGCCCAAACCCCAGAGGAATCGCATCCAGCGAATGAAACACCTGCGTCATCCGCGCGTCTCCTCAAGCTGAACCGGCAAGAGCTGAATGGGCACAACCAATCCGTCATGGGCCAGCTGAATATCTTCAGGCAGATTGGCGTTGGTCTCCGCGTGGCCCAGATCGTGCGAAATATGCGTAAACCAGGTCTGCCGCGCGCCGATCCGGTTGGCCCAGCGCACCGCCTGATCGACCGTCGCATGACTGGGATGCGGCTGATGGCGCAGCGCTGCGATCACCAGCACATCCAGCCCCTCCAGCAGCTCAAAGCTCGACTCTGGAATGCTGCTTACGTCCGTGAGATAGGCCACGCTGCCAAAGCGGTAGCCGGTAATCTGCATTTCACCATGGAAGACCGGAACCGGCGTGAAACTGACCTCGTGCACTCGCGCCCCGCCCTCGACATTGTGCAGCGCCACCTTGGCCCGCGTCGGGTACTTCGCATCGGGCGAAAACGTGTAGGAGTAGATGCGCTCCAGAACGGCTCTTGTCTCCGTCGTGGCATACAGCGGAATCGGTCCCGACTGGCGAAAGGTCACAAAGCTCAGCGGGCGCAGATCGTCCAGGCCAAGGATGTGGTCCGCATGTGAATGGGTGTAGAGCACTGCATCCACGCGCTTCAGCCCGGCCCGCATGGCCTGTTCGCGGAAGTCGGGACCGGTATCGATCAGCACGGTGCGCTCGGCGGCGTCATGCCCCGGCCAGCGCAGCAGGATCGACGGCCGCAGCCGCACATCGCGTGGGTCAGTCGAAGTGCATACCCTGCACTCACAGCCCAGCGTCGGCACGCCCATTGACGTACCCGTGCCGAGAAATGTAAGGGTTCCCTGCATCCGTTAGCGCCTGGGCCCCGTCGGCGAACCAGGTGGCGGCGGCATCGGCGCCTGGGCCTGCATGGAGATCATCCGGGTCAACTCCAGGAAGTTCATGCGAACCTCGAACAAGACGGTCAGCAGCGTTCGCTCTTCCATCTGCGAGATGTTTCCCTTCGAACGCTCCAGCACAACTCCGAGCAGGTCAATGGTCTGGCGTGCGCCGAGGATGTCGATGCGAGGCCGCTGTCCTTCGGGAGTTCCAGCGCCCATCTGCATCATCGCCGAAAGGTACAGCTGCTGGACAAGATGTTCAAAGCCAATCTTCTCAGCTGCCGGAGCTCCGGGATTCTGGGCGCGCACCAGGTCATCGATCCGTTGGGCGGCCTGTTCATAGGCGGCAAACTGAAAGCTCATTTCCTCGGCCGTCGGCACGGGAGGCAGTTGGGAGTCAGTGAAGTCATCCTCGCTCTCAAGGCCGAGACTTTCAGCAGGCTCGTCGGCAATCGCTACCGGTTCAGGCGCTGCATGCTGCTGAATTGGCTCAACCAGCGTCAGCCGCGGCGCAGCGGTGGGTTTCGCGGGGGCTTCAGGGGCTGCTGTTTCGGGTGTGGATTCCTCAGATTCGCGCAACTTGCGGCGGTCTACTACGGTGAACTTCGGCGTGTCAGTCATGAACTCTCTTCTCCGGCACTAGGCCGTCGTCAAACTTGGGTTTGAATACAAAATTCGGGCTGTGCCGCCCGCATAGCTAAGCTGCGCGTCGCCGATCTCTGCTTCGGCGCGGATCATGCCAATGGCAAAGACGCGATCACCGCCTTTGAGTTGCAAAGCTGCCACGCTGGTGAGCGTGGCAGCTGCCTTGGCGTCAGCTGCACCGCCGGTCAGCCGGATTTCGGCGCCGGGTTCGGGAAGCTGACCGGGCAATGCGCCGGGGTTGTCGGGAAAAAGCTCAAGCGAACGCAGATGGCGGTGCACCTGACCGCGCGAACGAATGCGCTCGACGATCTCCTGGCCCAGATAGCAGCCCTTGGTGAAGTTCAGCGCGCGCATCTGGCTGGTTTCCTGCGCGAGGTCGCGGCTTTGAATGTCGACTCCGTAGGCTGGAATGCCCTCGACGACGCGCAGTGTTTCAAGCGCAGCCGAGCCAACCGGCTTCGCGCCTGCTGTCAGCAGCGTCTGCCAGAGCGTTGGGACTTGCTCCGCTGCCAGATTCAGAGCGAAGTGGGGTACGAGAGAACCGTGGCACCGCTCGACTTTCACCGCAATCGGGCCAACCGCGCCGTCGGCAACGGTCCATTCAGTTGATGGAGCCGGCAAGCCCAGGGTGGTTAGAATTCGTTCAGCTTCGGGCCCGGTAAGTCCGAGCGTGGACTCTCCAGTGACCGGCACCAGTTCCACGTCATCCATGATGATGTAGTGGTCGAGGTGAGTGAGCAGCGCATCGGCTTGCCCGGCCTCGATTTGAAGGGCCAGAGTATCGCCGCGGCGCCAGACAACCACGTCGCCCTGGATGCGTCCCTGCGCATTGAGCACCAGGTTGTAGGCTCCGCTCTGGTCGGGGAGAGCTTCTACTGCGTTGGTAACCATGCCGCTCAGCCAGCGGAAGCGGTCTTCCCCTCCGACGGCCACGCGGCGCAGCCAACCAAGGTCGTGCACGGCAGCTGAAGTGAGCAGTGCTTCAGTTTCCGCAGTTGCCGCGTCAAAATGTTGAGGCGTCAGCACACCGCGATAGGCCGCAAGCTCAGCTCCCTGGGCAGACAGATGCACCGCCAGCGGCGTTGCCAAGGTAGCTTCCGTGCTCACTGCGAGTTCTGTCATGGGGAGTCTCAGCGGTGTGAATCCATCGCAGCAAGGAAAATTGCTGCGCACCAAACCTGACTCGATTATAGCCTTGGGGTATATTCCGAGTTAAGGCGATGAAGGCCGCAATGCGCCGAGGTGCTGTGCAGGAATCAGGAAATGACGGAGAGCGAATGACGCAAAGGCAGATCAGCGGCTTGGACGGTTTGAACCGGGTGAATGCAAAGTGCATTTACCGTTGGATGAACGTTTGCCTGTACAGCTCGACCCTGATGGCGCTGGCGCTGCTGTGCCCCCTGGGCAGCAACGCGCAGACGCCGCCAGCAGAAGGCAAGTCAGCCAAACCTGCTACAGAAGCCCGCATTACGCCAGAGCAGGCCAAGGAGCTCTTTCGCAGTGTGGATGAGCTCACCAGGTTTGCATCAGAAGAGACGGGTCTGCCGATTCACCATGAAGTGAAGCGGACCCTTACCACTCGCGCGGCCGTAGAAAAATACCTGACCGAAAAATTCGACGAAGACGAAGATGCCAAACGCATGCAGCGCGGCGAAATCGTTCTGAAAAAGTTTGGGATGCTCGACCGCGACTTTAACCTGAAGCCTTTCATGCTCTCCCTGCTCAAGGAACAGATCGCCGGCTACTACGATTCCAAGACCAAAATGGTTTACATGCTCGACTGGATCGACGCTGAGACCCAGAAGCCGGTGCTGGTTCACGAACTTACCCATGCGCTGCAGGACCAGCACACCGATCTTGAGAAGTGGAACGACCAGACGCCCTCTGGCCTGCCGCGCAACGCAAGTGAAGACAACGATCATCTCGCCAAAGACGAGCTTGACACCGCCCGCACTGCCGCTCTCGAGGGGCAGGCAATGGCCGTTTTCCTGGATTACTCGCTCAAGCCCAGTGGCCGCAGCATCATCAAAGATCCGGAGTTGCTCGAGCAGTTGCAAAGCCAGATGCAGGGTTCCGACGACTCGCCGGTACTGGCGCGGGCTCCATTACTGCTGAGTGAGTCGTTGCTTTTTCCGTATAAAGACGGGCTGAGCTTTGAGCA
Organism: uncultured Acidobacteriota bacterium; assembly: GCA_903832055.1. Taxonomy (GTDB): domain Bacteria; phylum Acidobacteriota; class Terriglobia; order Terriglobales; family Acidobacteriaceae; genus Acidicapsa. The sequence goes on from CAILAC010000009.1 coordinate 142,375, forward strand.
GGACATCTGGATGGACAAGGGCAGGGCGGCTGCTTTTGCCGGAGTGCTTGATCGACCGCCGTCGTCGAGTTGGGAAGTTATCAATCCGCGGTCGTACGAGCAGGGCCAGCAATCGCCGGTGCTGATGTTGCCCGATATCCATCCGTTGCTGAGCCAGCGATACCGACCCTATGACATTGGCCAGGTTGGGCAGCTCGACCTGCGCATCCTGGCGCAGATTTTTGGAGGCGAGGCCGCCGCACGCGAGCTGACTCCGGCCTGGGACGGCGGCATCTACTGGGCAGGACAGAAAATCAGCGCAAAGTCAGCGGCCGAACAGTCCGCGACCAGTTCCATCGCATTGCTCTACTTGTCGGCATGGAAGAGCGCGGCCTCAGCGCATGTATTCGCGCGCATGTATGCGGATGAGCTCGGGCGCAAGTACTCCGGCGTCAAGCTGGACACGGCCAATCCGGCACCCGCCAATGCGATGGGAGACGAAGTGATTTACGCCACCAATGAGGGGCCGGTAGTGATTACGATTCGCGGCAAGATGGTGTTTGTCTCTGAAAGCTTTGATTTGGAGACCGCCCGAAGCCTCGCTGAACTGGTGATTGACGGGCAGGGAAGCGGCGAGATTCGCACCGCAGCCAAAGCTGCTCCCGGCACAACTCTGGCGCAGAGCTGGGTGCGCTTCATGCATTCCTGCGGCCTGATGAAGGCGGCGCTGCTTCGCTGAACTGACTTTGCAGAACTGACTTTTTTGAGTACTGAGCAGATCGCCCTAGCCGGTTGCTTCGGCAGCCTTGGCCTCAAGCAGGATCAGGAATTCCTTTGCCGGAATCGCCTCGCCGAAGTGCCAGCCCTGGGCCAGAATTTCCTGGTCGAGTTTGGCAAAATAGTCTGACTGCTCGGCCCGCTCAACCCCTTCGACGACTACTTTGATATGCAGCGCCTCAGCCATTGCCAGGATTTGCGGGACGATGGCGGCGGTCAATGATCCTGTGCCAATTGCATCAGTAAATGCGCGGTCGATTTTGATTGCGTCCACTGCCAGCTCATTCAGGTAGGACAGGCTGGAATATCCGGTGCCGAAATCGTCGATATAAAACGCGTGGCCTCGCTCGCGGAGTTTGCTGATGGCTGAAATTGCGAGATGATGGTCGGCTGTGGAGCGCTCGGTTAATTCCAGGTTCACGCTTGAGGATGCGATCTTGTTTTGCGACAGCGTTTTCTCCAGCATCGGCAGAAAGTCCGAATCCGCCAGATCGGTGGCTGAAATGTTGACGTTGAGGCGGAAGGAGGGGTGGCTGCGCATATAGTCGCCCATCTCGGCAACGATCAGTTTGAGCACAACTCTGGTCAGCCTGCCGATGAACCCCAATTCTTCGGCTGCGGCAACAAATACGTCAGGCGGAATGTACTGCCCATCTTCATTGGTCCAGCGTGCCAGTGCTTCTGCGCCCACGATGCGGCCGGTTTTGACATCGACGATCGGCTGGTAGACAACGGTAAGCAGGTTGCGGCGCAGCGCGCGGTGCAACTGGGTGGCCAGGTTCCGTTTGCGTGGGATGGCAATTGTGGAGGCGAGGACGATTCCCGTGAGCGCTCCAATCAGGCCAAATCCGCGAATATTGGAATTATTCAGTTCCCAGGCGTCGCGCAGCTTAATGCCGGCGACCATGCATGGCGCGTAGCGTTCAGAGCATCGAGCCACGTAGTAAACGCCGCCGCGGACCAGCTTTCGCTCCTCAAATACCTCGGTATTCGACAGCATCAAGGGCTCCCCTGCGGTGCGCAGGACCTGATTCTGAACACGGTTTGTCAGCGTTGTCGTGTACATCATGGGAGCTTCGTTGAGGTGCGCAAAAGTTTCCCTGGACGCGACAAAATCCGCCTCGCCGGATTCCGTAATGTCGCCAAACATGCCCGGAGCTGAGACCAGGGGTGAATTCAGCCTTATCGACTTTCCGCTCGGGGTCACAATGTCAGGTTTCTCATTGACCAGGGGTTTATCAAGCCTGCCCGTGACAGATGTGCAGTAAAGAACCCCCTTTCGAACCCTTCCGATTTCCTTGACCAGATGGCCATGAAAAACGATGTCGCGCAGACGGGCGATGTCTTCGTCAGAACAAAGCGCAAAGGGCGAAGCGTTGATCGCATCGAGCGTGGAGTTGATTTCGTCGGTGAACCGGTCGGCGTAGTCCACCAGATGCAGGGCATACTTGGTTACCTTGACATCAGTAGATCGAATGGAGACGCCGATGCCGATTGCCAGGCCAAGCAGTGTGGACAGCAGAATGACTCCCACCATGCGCAGCAAACGGAACGGGGTTTTCCCAGGGTTCGAGAGTGTCACTCGCTCTTCTCCGCGCACAGGTAGATCAGAGTTCGGGCTGAAATGGGGAGTCCGAAATACCATCCCTGTCCCAGCATTTCTGGATTCTCTTCTGCAAAGTAGCTCGCTTGTTCGGCCCGTTCAATGCCCTGCACAACAACGCTTAGGCCCAGGGCTTTGGCCACAGCTAGGATCTGGGGCACAATCGAAGCCGTCACAGAATCGGTCCCAATCGTTGCGATGAAGGATCGATTGATCTTAATGCCATTGACGTTGAGTTCGTTGAGATATGCGAGGTTGGAGTATCCGGTGCCAAAGTCGTCGATAAAGACCTGGTGACCCCGCTTACGCAGCCGCCGAATTGCAGCGACCGCGACATCACGTTCGCTGGTCGCGCGCTCAGTGAGTTCAAACGTAATGTGGGCGGCGCTCACCGAGGTTTCGTGGAGTTTTTCGTCGAGCAGCAGCAATAGCCTCGGATCGGCGAGATCGGAGGGCGCCAGATTGATATTCACGCGGAAGTTGTCATCGACCTCAAAGATCGGTCCAAGCTCAGCCAAGGCTCGAGTCACCACAAACCGGGTGATTTCGCTGACAAAACCCTCGGCCTCAGCCAGTGCAATGATGGTCTCGGGACGGATACTCTCGCCATCTTCATCCGTCCAGCGGGCAAGGGCTTCAACGCCGACAATGTGGTGGCTTCCGAGTTCGACGATTGGCTGATAGGCAACTGCGAGTTTGCCCAGCATGATTGCTCGTTTAAGCTGACTGGTCTGACTGCGTCCTTTGGGTGCGCCAAGCAGCAGCGCTGCAGCGCATGCGATGCCCGCGATCGTTCCTGTTGCAACGTAGACCCGCAACAGTCTGCGGTTGCTCTGCCACATCGCGGCAACGCTGATCCGGGTAACGACGCAGACCGCAAACTTACGCGAACATTGGCCCCGGTACAAGGTATCTTGAAACCGAACTACTTTTGCTGCACTCAGCATGCCTGCCGGCACAGCAAACGGACCCAGGTCGCGTGAGTGAATGATTCCTCGGGTCTGGTCAAACGAGCCAGCAAAATATTGAATGGGAGACTGCGGGAATTCAGCGAAAGTATCAGGGCTGATCACGACCACCGCATTCTGTCGGGCAATGACCTCTGCCCTGTCGTTTAACGCCGGATGAATTGGGTAATTCCGAAAAAGCTGCGAACCAGTGGGGAATGTGAAGTCAGGATGTGACAGCAGTTCCGGCGCGGGGAGTTTGCCGAGCGTCGCGGAGCAGAGGATTGAATGTCCACCGACCCGGCCCACATCCTTCAAAAATCGAGCAGAGAACGTCAGGCGGCGCAATATTGCGACATCGGCCTCTGAGCAGGGAGGGTTTGCTGAAGCATTGGCCTGTTCCAGGGTGGATACAACCTCGGCAGAAATCTCTTCATCGTGTTGCAAAAGCTGGCCGGAGTACTCTTCGAGGCGCGAGATGGTCTCACCGAGAATTGACTGGCGTCCAACTAGGAATCCAGCGAATGCACCGATCAGAATTGCCAATATACTGAGCCCGACTCGCCCGAGGCGATATCGATTGCGGACAATCACCGATTCCCTCTCCCCCGGAAGACTTGCGTCAGAAGCCCCAAATTCAATCCTCGTATCGCTTGGATTTTATCCTCAAGCCGGGCCAGTTGTTCCTGTGTCCAATCGTCTTCAGCGTTGAACGGTGATGGTCCCGAACGTCCACTCCGCGACAATTTTATCTCTGATAGCCCCATTCAATGAACCGTGTTCAAGCCCTCGAAAGACAGCACGGCCTTATGGTCCTACCCGAGCTTCCCCGTGCATGCGTTTGCCCGAGTGTATCGCATTTGCAACAATTTCTTGCAGGAATTCCGGTCTTATTGCATCCGAATGTCAGGATTCAAGACAAGTTCTGAGTCCATCGGGCCGATCGCAATCTCTCTTTTGGCGGAACGGTATACTAGGTGTTTTGGGCGGGATGACGAGTTTAGCCGGACACTGCGTGTGCAATGGCGGCGTCAGGCCGGTCAGCCCGCGTATCGGAGGTATTGCTTGCAGCAAGCGGAGATTGGGATTATCGGGGGCAGCGGGCTTTACTCCATGCCTGGTCTGTCAGAGGTACGGGAAGTAAAGCTTGAAACGCCTTTTGGCGAGCCTTCTGACGACTTCATTCTGGGCAATCTTGAGGGGCGCAAAGTTGCTTTCCTCGCCCGCCATGGCCGCGGCCACCGCCTGTTGCCGTCAGAACTGAACTTTCGCGCCAATATCTACGCCATGAAGATGCTGGGCGTGGAGCGCATCCTTTCTGTCTCAGCCGTAGGCTCGCTCAAGGAAGAGCACAAGCCGACCGACTTCGTCATTCCCGACCAGTTCATTGACCGAACCTACCTGCGCACAAGTACCTTTTTCGGCAATGGGATAGTTGGGCACGTTGCTTTTGGTGACCCGGTATGTGGGACGGTTGCAGCATCAGCGGCAAAGGCCTGCAACGAAGTCGGCGTGGTCGGCAAGCTGGGCGGCACCTATGTCTGCATGGAGGGTCCGCAGTTCTCGACCAAGGCTGAATCAAACCTCTACCGCAGCTGGGGTGCCGACGTTGTGGGCATGACCAACCTGCAGGAGGCCAAGCTGGCCCGCGAAGCTGAGATCTGCTACGCCACCGTCGCCATGGTCACCGACTACGACTGCTGGCACCCGCATCATGATTCTGTGACCATTGAGCAGATCGTCGCCGTGCTGCACCAGAACGCAGAAAACGCCGCAAAAGTGGTCCGTGCCACAGTAGGAGCACTGCCGTCGCAGCGTAGCTGCGGTTGCGTTGATGCTGCAAAATTCGCAATCCTCACCCAGCCCTCGGCCATCCCAGCCGAGGCAAAAGAACGGCTCAAGCTGCTGTTTGGAAAGTACTTCGTCTAATCATGTCCATCACCGTCGTCGGCAGTGTCGCATTCGATTCCGTCCAGACCCCCTCGGGCAGCTATGACCGCCAGCTTGCCGGGGCAGCTACCTATTTCTCGCTGGCCGCCAGCTACTTCACTGATGTGCGCGTGGTCGCGGTCGTCGGTGAAGATTTCGCGCCAGAGCACCAGGCGGTTTTCGACGCCCGCAATATCGACACGCAGGGGGTAGAACGCGCCGCGGGCAAGAGCTTCTTCTGGGCCGGCTCCTACTTGACCAACCTGAACGAAGCCAAGACCCTGCAGACCGATCTGAATGTCTTCGCCGACTTTGCGCCGAAGATTCCCGAGGCTTATCAGAACTCGGAATTTCTCTTCCTCGCCAATATCGACCCCGTACTCCAGCGGCGCGTGCGCGACGCCATGCCCCGGGTCAAGCTGGTCGGCGGCGACACCATGAACTACTGGATCAATGACCACCGCGAAAATCTGCTGCGAGTGCTTGAGACCCTGGACATTCTGCTCATCAACGACACCGAGACCAAACTTCTGGCGCAGAATCCCAATCCGATCAAGGCTGCGCATGCAGTGCTCGATCTGGGGCCAAAATCGCTTGTCGTCAAGCATGGCGAATACGGAGCAACCGCATTCTTCGGCGCCCAGGCTTTCACCAGCGCAGCGCGCCCCTTCCGCGCACCCGCCCTGCCGCTTGTCGAAGTGATGGACCCCACCGGAGCCGGCGACAGCTTTGCCGGTGGATTTTTCGGCTACCTCGCCTCGCAACCTGAGCTGACCCCAGCCGTTTACCGCCGGGCGATGTTCTACGGCGGCGTCATGGGTTCCTTTGCCGTTGAGCGCTTCGGCACAGAACGGCTGCAATCGCTGACTCGAGCCGAGATTGAAGATCGCTTCGCCCTCTTCCGCGAGCTCACCCACCTTGACTGAGGCTCGTCGGCTTGAGCCCGGCTACACGGTATGAACTGACCTATATATGAGAGGCTCCGCGCCAATTCGCAACAGCTCCAGGGAACAGCTCATGGTGCTGGCTGCGGCCTTTGTTGCCTCGGCATGCGCAGTCGCCTGGAGCTGGACTCACGCGGCCTTCCTGCTCTATGGCGACGCTGAGGCCCACATTCACATCGCCCGCCGTCTTTTTGATTCGCATCGCCCCGGCATCACGCAACTCGGCTCCGTCTGGCTGCCGCTGCCGCACCTGCTGCTGGCACCCTTTCTGCTCATTGACCCCTGGTGGCGCAGCGGCTTTGCGCCGGTGATTCCTTCCGCCACATGCTATCTTCTGGCTTGTCTCGGACTCTACCGTCTGGCGCGCTTCTGGCTCTCGCCTGCGTCGTCCTGCGTGGGTCTGGCGCTTTTCGCCGCCAATCCCAACCTGCTCTACCTGCAAACGACGGCGATGACTGAGCCGCTTTTCCTCTGTGAGCTGATCTGGTCGGTTTTGTTCCTTGTTGAATGGCACCAGAGCCTCTCAGGCGACCTCACCCGCGAGCGCAAGCTACTCTGGGCCGTCATTGCAATCCTGGTAGCAGCGGTGTTTACCCGCTACGATGGATGGATTCTTGCCTTCCTCGCATGGACAGGGATGGCTATCTGCCTGCTCCGCCGGGGACGCCTTCTCAGCCTCAATTTCATCCTTGCTTCGGTCATTCTGCTTGCGGCCCCCCTCACTTGGATGGCCTACAACGCGGTTGTCTTTGGCGACTGGCTCGATTTCATGCGCGGGCCATATTCAGCTAAAGCCATCGAACTGCGCACCTCAAGCTCGGCCGTCGATCCCCACCCCGGCTGGCACAATCCCTGGGTGGCGACGAGCTACTTCCTCAAGGCGGCTGAGATGGATACGGCTGCTTTTGGCTGGGGGACCGGCGTCTTTGTAATTTCCCTGCTCGGCACAGGTTGGGGATGGTTCAGATTTCGCTTGGAGCGCAAGACCGGGAAGCCGGAATCCACACCCGGGGCGGCAAATCAGACCTGGCTCTGGATTCTGCTGCTCTGGCTGCCGCTGCCTTTTTACGCCTACTCGGTCAGCTATGGTTCAGTGCCAATCTTCCTGCCGGTCTTGAAGCCATTTTCGTACTACAACACGCGCTACGGCATGGAACTGCTGCCTGCGCTGGCTTTCTTCTTTGCCTTCGCCGTCGAATTTCTGCTCCTCCGCCTGCCGCAGCTTCTCAAATGGCGCTTTGGCGTGATCGCGGCACTGTGGACCGCGCTGGCCATCAACTTCGCTGTGATGGTGAGTCAGGGACCGCTGGTCTTTGTCGAGGCCCTCAAGAACGCCGAATCACGCGGCTACTACAACCGCGTGCTCACCGACGCGCTGCGCTCAGTTCATGCCCTCGACCCAATGGGCATTGTCCTCATGGACACTTCAAACTACCCAAGCCTCGTACCCCACGCCGGACTGACCTACCGCCAGACCATCAACGAGTCCGACAAGGAGTTCTACTGGGCCGCCCTCGGCGCACCTGCCGCCCACGCCGATATCGTCCTGGCCTTTGCTGGCAGCGACATTGACAAGGCCGTCCGCACTCACCCGGAACATCTCCACATATACCAATCCTTTCATTCGCCCAACAAGGGCTGGGACCAGCTCGACACCACCCTATATGTTTCAGATACCTTTACTGCTGTCGCCTCCCACCCAATCCTGCCAGCCACACCAGCCCGGTGATAGCATCGGGCAGAGGTTGCGTTCCAGGGAATACCCTTCATCATGTTCGCTTTCACCATCCAAGCCGCCACCCTGTTGACTCCGTCGTTCCACTTCGGCGCGCTGCAGCAGGATATCGTTTCCAATGACGCCGTCCAGCGGCTGCTTGTAGCCTGCGCCCTCGGTGCCCTCGTTGGAATCGAGCGTGAGTGGAAAGGCCAGTCCGCCGGAGTGCGCACCAATCTGCTCATCTGCCTCGCCTGCGCGTTCTTCACTCTCATGTCCCCCATCCTGGCCGGGGATACGGGCTCGAACAAGGGCCAGGTCGCCGCCAATATCGTGCAGGGCATCGGCTTCCTCGGCGCAGGGCTCATCCTGCATAACAAGAGCCGCATCAGCGGATTGGCCAGCGCAGCCAGCATCTTTGTCGTTGCCTCCATCGGCATGGCCTGCGGCGCTGGATTGTTCCTGCCCGCCGTCATCGCCACGATCATCGTGCTGGTCGCCATGGCGCTCGTCGGCTTTGTGGAGTGGAAGGTCAGTCTCAAAAGTTACTCCCTCATCTACGAGGCACGCGGTTCAGACGAAACCGGGATGCTGACCTCCATTCTCGATGCCATGGACAAGGAGCAACTGCGCCTCGGCCCGGTCGAACGCGACGCAATCGGCGAAATCCAGCGCGTCAGCTTCGCACATTCTGCTACCCGGCGCAGGCACGAACAACTCGGACGACGCCTCAGAGCAGAATCGGCCATTCACCTCCTCAAAACTTTCCGCGACCCGGAGGAAGATTAATCCATTGATCCCTTTCACCAAAGCACACGCCTGCGGCAATGACTTCCTGATCATCAGCGAAGAAGACGCAGCTGACTACGACAAAGCTGACCTCGCGCGCCGCCTCTGCGAACGAAACACCGGCATTGGCGCGGACGGCATTGAGTTTTTCCAGTCGACCGGCGAAGCCACAGGGCGCATTACGCTCTACAACGCCGACGGCTCCATCGCCGAAATCAGCGGCAACGGTACCCGCTGCGTCGCCGCGTGGATGGCTGAAGAGCTGAATTCACAAATCGGCGACGAACTCGCTGTGGAAACCGACGCCGGCGTGCGCGTCTGCACCATCCGCGACTTTCGCGATTCTGACAGCGGCGGCCCGACCGTTCTGGTCACCACCGACATGGATGTGCCGGAGTTTGAAGAGCGCACCGTTGAACTGGCCGATGGCACTGAAATTGAAGGCGTCTACGTCGATATGGGCAATCCCCATTTTGTGATCCTGCTTTCTGGTACCGACGAGGAAACCAGAGATTTTGCGATCGGAGACCGAACCTGGGACGAAATCGGCGAAGAAATCTGCTTTCATCCCGACTTTCCCGAACAGACGAACGTCGAATTTGTGCGCATTCTGGCGCGCTCGTCGGGCTCGCTCAACCAGGTAGGCCTGCGCATCTTCGAGCGCGGCGTTGGGCCGACGACTTCCTCGGGCACCGGCACTTCGGCAACCGCCACTGCCATGATCGGCGTCTACGGCGCGCAATCTCCCATTGAAGTGGCGGCCCCTGGCGGCATCCAGACCGTGGAGTGGGCTGGCCCCGGCGAAAAGCTCTTTCTCACTGGCCCGGCCACACTGATTGCCAAGGGCGAGGCCTGGTAGATGGCTGAACTTCTTCGACCGCGCGCAGCCGCCGTTGGCGTCAAGGCGGCCGTACTTTCGCCTGCCTCAACACCTGATGCTGCCAAAGTCGGGCGCGGGCTTGCCGCCCTCCGCCAACTCGGCTTTCTGCCCACAGAAGCGCCGCACATGCTTACCCGCGGCCCGCTCTACTTTGCCGGAACCGTCGAGCAGCGCCTGCTGGACTTGCACGGCGCTTTTGCCGACGACACCGTGCGGCTGATGTTTTCAACCCGCGGCGGGTACGGCTCCAATTACCTGCTCGATGGGCTCGACATGGACGTAATCGGCGACCATCCCAAGCCGCTTTTCGGCTACAGCGACCTGACCGCGCTTCAGGTTACCCTCCTCGATACGCTCAATCTGCCCGCCTTCCACGGCCCGATGGTCTCGCCCGATTTTGGCCGCGAAGACGGTGTCCACCTGCCCAGCCTGCTCGCCGCGCTATCGGGTGAACCATACAAGGTAGGCAAGGGCGAGGGTCTTCGACTCCTCCGCCCCAGCACCGATGCGATGCCCGTGCGCGGCACGCTCTACGGCGGATGCCTCAGCATTCTCGTGGCTCTTCTGGGTACGGCGTACGAGCCGCAGACCGAGGGCAAGCTCCTCTTTCTTGAGGATGTATCCGCCAAGCCCTACCAGATTGACCGCATGCTCTGGCAGCTCAAGCAGGCAGAGAAGCTCGACGGCGTCAAAGGCATCATCTTTGGCGAAATGCTCGATTGCAACTCACCCGGGGCCCGTCCCGAGCTGCTTGAGGAAGTGATCCTCAGCGCCCTTGAAGATTTCGACGGACCCATCGTCATCGGCCTGCGCAGCGGCCACGTCTCCCGCGCCAACGTCACGCTGACTTTTGGCGTCGAGGCAGAGCTGGTCGCTACCATTGACCCGGAACTGCGCCTCCTTGAATCAGCGGTTGACCGTTGACTCGGGCGATAATGAAATCTGTGCCCGATTCGAACGATTCAAGCAAACTGCAAAAACACATTCACCTGAGCGGCATCTGCGGCACGGCCATGGCTTCGCTGGCCGGGTTGCTGCGCGAAAAAGGTGTCCGCGTCACCGGCTCCGATGCTGCTGCTTACCCCCCGATGTCGGACCAGCTCCGCGCGATGGGCATCGACGTCGCCCAGCCTTATGCGGCCGAAAACCTTGATTCCAGACCGGATATGGTCGTCATCGGCAACGCCCTTTCGCGCGGCAACCCAGAGGTCGAGCGCATTCTCGACGAGCGTATCCCCTTCACCTCAATGGCCGCAGTCTTGAAGGAAGAGTTCCTTGCCGGGCGCCAGTCACTGGTAGTCGCGGGAACCCATGGCAAGACCACGACCACCAGCATGCTCGCCTGGATATACCAGACGGCGGCGCGATGGAATCCTCAATTTGAGCCGTCATTTCTCATTGGCGGCGTCGCTGAAAATTTTGGCACCAGCTATCAACTGCGCCCGACCCGCCCCTTTCTACTCGAGGGCGATGAGTACGACACAGCGTTTTTCGATAAAGGGCCCAAGTTTCTGCACTACTTTCCCGATGGGCTGATTCTCACCAGCGTCGAGTTTGACCACGCCGATATCTACGCCGATCTTGAGCAGGTCAAGACGGCCTTCAAGCGCCTGGTGAATCTGGTGCCGCGCCGTGGAATCATCATCGCCTACGACGGTAGCGCCAATGTGACCGAGTGCGCTAGCCACGCCTTCTGCCCCGTCGAGCGGTACGGATTCACGCCGGGGGCCGACTGGCGCATCGAGAATCTCCGTCACAAAGGTGGAAAAAGCCTTTGGAATGTTCACCATGACGGTAAGGTCTGGGCGGCGCTCGAAATGTCGCTGGCGGGCGAGCACAACGCGCTCAACGCAACTGCCGCTGCCGCTCTGGCGGCAAGCCAGGGTGTGCCGACAGAGGCGATTCAGGCGGCGCTGGCCAGCTTTCGCAGTGTGAAGCGGCGGCTTGAGGTGCGGGCGGTCATCGATGGCGTGACGATCATTGACGACTTCGCGCATCACCCGACGGCGATTCGAGAGACGCTGCGGGCCCTGCGCCAGTCGTACCCAGATGCGCGGCTATGGGCAGTGCTGGAGCCGCGCTCAAACACCCTGCGGCGCAACGTATTTCAGACGGAACTTGTTGACAGCCTTGGGCTTGCAGACCGCGTCATCATGGCCGCCGTCTACCAGCAGGTGCGCATTCCAGATGGAGAGCGGCTGCATCCGGAGCAGGTAATCGCCGCGCTGAACGCCGGTGGCACGCCAGCCGAGCTCTGCGCTGACGTGGCCGCAATTGTCGATTCGCTCACCCGGCAGGTCAAGCCGGGGGATGTTGTAGCCATTTTGTCGAACGGCGGCTTTGATGGAATCTATGAAAAGCTGCCGGTGGAACTGTTAAAGCAAAATGGGAGAAACGGGCCAAAGCATGATTCGTAACTTGTTGTTATTGCTGGTAGTTGCGGGTCTAGCGCTGCCCACTGCGGCGATCTTTTTTCCGTGGTGTCTCATCACCGGCGACGTGATGCCGCTCTACCGGGCCAGCTTTTTCATTGTTCGCCTGGGATTCAAACTGGCAGGGATTCGGCTGCAGGTGGAGGGGTTGGAGAACATTCCTGCGGGTCAGGCCTGTATTTTCATGGCCAATCATGTTTCGAATCTTGACCCGCCGGTCCTAACGGCGTGCATTCCCGGTCGGACTTCAGTCTTTTACAAGAAGTCGCTGGGAAAGCTTCCGCTGTTGGGTTACGCGATGCGTCTGGCGGAGTTTGTGCCGGTGACTCGCAACGGAAGTCTCATTGCGGCCCAGGAAAGTACGCGCCAGGCGCAGGCTGTGCTGGCTAAAGGCATTCATATCACCACCTTCGTCGAGGGGACACGCTCACGGGACGGGCGTTTACTGCCCTTCAAGAAGGGGCCGTTTTTCCTGGGCATGCAGTCGGGCGCGCCGTGCATTCCGGTTTCGATTTCTGGAACTGAGACGATGATGGGCCGGGGTAGCCAGCTGGTGCAGCCGGGGGTGGCGCGTGTGGTCTTTCACCCGGCAGTCTATCCGGCCAGCGTCGCAGACCGGGATGAGCTGCTCAAGTTGGTGAGAGCCGCGATTGCCTCAGGGCTCCCGGAGTGGATGCGCGGCGCCTCGGTCTAGGCGACCCCTGAAGTCGTGATTCGCGGCAGTACGCTGCGTGGTCCACAACTGCCAGGGTCACTCTCAACTCAAGGGGACTCTATTTGAGGATGGCGTTATAGCCGTCCGAGAGCAGCTTCTGACGCATGGCCGCAGCATCAGCGCGCGCGGCGAAGGGTCCAACCTGGACGTGCATGAGCGGGTCGCCGGTGTCATGACGGACGGTGACGGAGTAGCCACGTTTGCGGAGCGCGCCCACAAGTACGTCGGCGTCGGCGGGGTTAGAGACGGCGGCGATCTGGACCATGTAGCCATTCTGGACCGACGCAACCGTATTTGGCGTCAATTTAGACGGAGTCGGGTTTGGTACAGTCTTGGCCTGCTGTGGGGTCGCAACCGGTGGTGGAGGCGTGTGCGCAGCGGCTTTCTCTTCGACCGGGGCCGCAGCCTGTTCAGTCGATGCGGCAGTGGAAGTGTCGGAGAGGGTTGCATCTGTCGACTCGGCAGGGGTGGCAGGGGCGGTTGATGCCGCCTTACCACTCTGGCCGGCGGAGGGCTTTGCCTGTCCGTTACTGCTGAAGAGCGAGCCGGCTGGCGCGGCGGGATTGCTGGCGGTTTGCGCGGAGTCGGCGGGAGCGCGGCGGCCGAGAGTATAGCCAAGGGCAAAGAAGAGTCCGCATACCAGCACCAGGCCAAAGAAGATGGCGAGCAGGGTGCCGGAGCCGAGGGTCAGCTCCCGGTCTTGACGGCCTGGGCGCGAGGACGCCGACCGCCGGGGATGGTAGTCGAGCCCCTCTTCCTCTTCTTCTTCAAAAGCAGCACTCATTCAGAGATTCCTGCTTTTAGTTTACGACTGTTGCGCGTCGATGTGAGCGTGGGGTGTTGCTCCTTTTGGTATGGCGTCGCGCACCAGCGAAAGCAGATCGACCGGCAGGGGGAAGATGATGGTGGTGTTCTTCTCCACGCCGATCTCGGTCAGGGTCTGCAGGTAGCGCAGTTGCATGGTCAGCGGCTCGGTGGCCAGCAGGTGGGCTGCCTCGACGAGCTTTTGCGCAGCGTCGAATTCGCCGCCTGCATGAATGATCTTCGACCGCTTTTCGCGCTCCGCCTCGGCCTGCTTGGCCATGGCGCGGAGCATCTGCTCGGGCAGATCGACCTGCTTGACCTCAACGGAGAGCACTTTGACGCCAAAGGGCTCGGTGCGCTGATCGATGATGCCCTGGATGCGGAGGTTGAGCTTGTCGCGGTGGCTGAGCAGTTCGTCGAGTTCAACCTCGCCGAGGACGGAGCGCAGCGTGGTCTGTGCAAACTGCGATGTCTGGTAGGCGTAGTTCTCTACTTTGACGACGGCCAGTGTGGGGTCGAGGACGCGCAGGGTGGCAACAGCATTGACCTTGATGGTGACGTTGTCACGGGTGATGACGTCCTGCGGGGGAATCTCCATGACCTGCTGGCGGAGCGAGATGCGGACGATCTGGTCGAGCGGGCGAAAGACCAGGATGATGCCGGGGCCTTTGGGCTCGGGCAGCGCGCGGCCAAGGCGAAAGATAACGCCGCGCTCATATTCGCGGAGGATCTTGATGGAATTCAACAGGTAGAGGGCGACGATGACGGCGAAGACGAGGAAGGGAAATCCGGTGAATGGCATGATTTTTCAGTGCTCCTGCTCAGGACGGATTGTACTTGAGTTCCGAGTGATTCGCGGGAAGTAGTTCCACTTGCAAGGTGTCGCCCTGGTGGCCGGTGACTTTGACTTTCGCTTGAGCGGGGAGGGGAACCGGGGAGGTGGCTTGCCAGATTTCGCCCTGGACGAGAATGTGCCCCAGAACGTGCCCGGTGGGCAGGGCGGAGATATCCTCCATGGCGACGGCGGCGGAGCCGACCAGGGCTGCGGGGCCGATGAGCGACTTGTTGCGCTTGGCGCGGATCGCAAGCCGCAGCAGGACGACGCTAATGCCGCCGAAGGCAAGCGCAAGAGAGACGGCGAGCCAGGGGTGGACGGCCATCTCCGGGATGGGCGCGTCGACCAGGGTGAGCGTGCCAAAGACGAGGCAGGTGATGCCGGCCAGGGCGAGCGCTCCGTGGCTGGTGAACTTGACCTCAAGGATGATGAGGACCGCGGCAGCGATGAGCAGCAGGATGGCGGTGTGGCGGATGGGGAGCAGGTTGAGCGAGAAGACGCCGAGCAGGACGAGAACGGTGCCGAGTGCGCCGGGGACGATGGTGCCGGGCGTATTGAACTCCAGATAGACGAGCAGGGCACCGGCGACAAGGAGGAGGAGGGCGAGATTGGGGTCAGCGAGCAGGCTGAGCAGGCGCTCGCGGACCGTGGGCTCGATAGTGACAAGCTGGGCGTTCGCCAGACGCATGGTCAGGGTGGATTTGTCGGTGCGGGTGATGGTTTTGCCGTCGATGGCGGCCAAGAGCTGGGATTCGCTGGCGGCAGTGAGGTCGATGAGGTGCTGGGCGAGGGCTTCGTCGGCGGAGAAGGATTTGGAGTTGCGGACAGCTTCTTCGGCGAGGGTGGCGTTGCGGCCGCGGCTGCTGGAGTAGGAGCGCAGGAAGGCGGCTGCGTCATTCTCCATTTTCATCTTCATCGTTTCGTCGGGCACGCTGCCAGAGGCGAGGACGGGGTGGGCTGCTCCGGCGTTGGTGCCGGGGGCCATGGCGGCGATGTCGGCGGCCTCCAGAATGAAGAATCCGGCGGACCCGGCACGGGCCCCGGCGGGGGCGATGGAGACGATGACCGGCACCGGGGACGTGAGGATGGCGCCCACCATGTGGCGGGTGGAGTCGAGGAGGCCGCCGGGGGTGTCGAGCTCGACGAGCAGGGCGGCGGCGTGGTCGCGGCTGGCCTGAGCGAGGGCGCGGTCAAGCCGGGCGGCGGAGATGGGCTGGATGGTGTCCCGGATTTCGAGGCGGTAGACGAGTGGGGCAGACTGGGGCGCAGGTTGGGCCGAGGCTGCCTTGGCCAGGGCCAGAAGGAGAATCAGGAGGAAATATTGCAGATTGCGATATCTGAGCAGTCTTTTGGTCGAAGAGAAGGGGAAAAGGAGGGGGGGTGGGGGGGGGATGTTTGGGCAATTTGACCAGTTCACGGGCATTTCCCCTCTGCACTTCTATTGTGCGCTTTCCGGAGTTAATTGTGTGCAACGGCAGTCATTGAAGTATTTGGGAGGGATGAGGCGGTTACAGAATTCCTGTTCTGATCCGCTTTTTCGAAGCGTCCGCGTGCACAAAGAAGCCGGGCTGGCAAAAAGGGCGTTTTCCGCTACAAACCCTGCAGGCATGAAATGTGGAAGCTCAATGCGCGCGTTGACCTGTTGGCAACTTTCATCAGTGTTCGTGGTAGAGTCTGTTATCACGCTGGACTTCGAAGCTCTATTTGCCACCGAGGCAGGCGAACCACATTCCACCTGCCTTACTCAGGATTGCGATGAAGAAACGAATTCTGACGATTTGCTGCGCGATGGTGAGTGCGCTGCCATCTTGCCAACTGCCCATCGCAGCTCAGAAGCAGCCCAGCAATCTTCCGAGCGCCATCTTCGTCGATCCGCCGCGCGATGCCGCGAACCCAACGCGCAATGAAGCCGTATGGATTCCGAGCGGCGGCGTGCTGATGAACGGCGTAATGTACGCTTCAGCAGGGACCGGAAACCACCCCACCGTTCTGAATCTGCACGGTACCCCGGGCAACGAACAAAACATGGACATCGCGCAAGCGCTGCGCCGCGTGGGATACAACGTGCTCTCATTTCATTACCGAGGTTCCTGGGGTAGCCCAGGAAAATTCACGCAAGCCGGCGGCGTCGACGATGCTGTCGCAGCGCTTGCCTTCCTGCAGGATCCCACCATCGCAGCCAAGTTTCACATTGATACGAAGCGCATCATCGTGATTGGCCACAGTTATGGAGGCTTCGCAGCTGTGCGCCTTGCCTCAGCACACCCAGATATTGCCGCGCTCGTGCTTCTCGCGCCAT
The DNA here is from genome assembly GCA_903832055.1 of uncultured Acidobacteriota bacterium. Lineage (GTDB taxonomy): Bacteria > Acidobacteriota > Terriglobia > Terriglobales > Acidobacteriaceae > Acidicapsa. The sequence continues at coordinate 159,022 of CAILAC010000009.1, forward strand.
GGAATCCGGCGCTGGATATTCCGCTTTTTACCGTACCTCGGGAAAAATTCGCTGCCGCGGCTCACAGCATTTTCGACGATGATGAGGGCAGGATGGGTGGTTACACCGATGTAGATATGGCCAGGGAAATTCTGACGCCGGGGTACGACTGGCGTCTCGAAACCAGCGCGGAAAGCATCAAGAAATTGCCGATCCTCATCGTAAGCGCGAAACATGACACCGCCGACGACGAAGGCACCGAGCTGGCCGACGCGCTGGGTCATTTGCACGCAGCGGATCTCACCACAATATCGATGGATACGGATCACCCCTTTTCGGATCATCGGATTGCGCTCGAGAAAGAGATTCTCAACTGGTTACAGCAGCGAAACCCCCGGTTGGCAACCGGCGCAAATTCTCGCTGAGGGGCCCGGCGCCACGCAATAGAGCCAAATCGCTGCCCCTTTTAGTCGGGTTAACTCCCGGGCACCCTGCGTTGTTACGCGGCCTGCACGGTGACGCAGCCGCATTCGCAGTGCACGAACAACCTCTAATTGGCGGAAAATCGTTGAGAAACTCATCGACGCCGGATTCGCACCGAAATGTCTGCAGTCCGGAAGTGATTCGTTTGGGAACAGCGGCAAAGTACCTGATTTCCTGCCTCATTCTGGTCAGGGTGATGAGCGGAGTATCCCGGCAGACTCGACTCTGGTTCTGCCGGAAGTGCTCTGCACGATTGCGGCCGCGTCACCGCCTGGCGAGACCTCGTTTGTCATTCGACCGCCATCCCTGGGGCATGAGATGATGCTTGACTACTGGGAACTCGGGCTCGAAAGTGGCACCACATTTTCGATGCTTTTAGTTTGCCATTGAAGAGGCAACCAACTTTACAGGGGGATCGCACAGCCATGAAGACGTCCATGCAAGTCTCGGAGTCTCGCCGTGAATTCATTAAAAACACGGGCAAATTTGCCGCGGTTTCGGCTTTGGCCAATGTGGCCATTCCCGCGGTCCACGCATCCGGCAGCGACGTGATTCAGATCGCCCTGGTCGGCTGTGGTGGGCGTGGCGGTGGCGCAGCAGCCAACGCACTGTCGGTCAGGCGCGGCCCTGTCAAGCTGGTTGCCATGGCCGACATCTTTCCCGATCGCCTGCAGAAGGACCTGACCCGGTTACAGACTGAGTTTGCCGGCAAAGTAGATGTGCCGCGCGATCGACAGTTCATCGGCTTCGACGCTTATCAGAAGGCCATGGATTGCCTGAGGCCGGGCGACATCGTCATTTTCGCGACGCCGCCGGCGTTTCGATGGGTGCATTTCTCTTACGCCATTCAAAAGGGTCTGCATGTCTTTATGGAGAAGCCGCTTACGGTGGACGGGCCCACGAGCAAGCGCATGTTCAAGCTGGGGCAAGAGGCCCAGGCCCGGAACCTGAAGGTCGGTGTGGGGCTGATGTCGCGTCACAACCGGGCGATGGAGGAACTGGCCAGGCGTGTTCACGATGGCGAGATTGGCGAGATCATTCTGCAGCGCGGTTACCGGATGCACGGGCCGGGCGGATATTTCAACTCGTTGCCAAAGCCGGCCGGAATCACCGACCTGCTTTACCAGATCCAGCGCTTCCACAGCTTCATCTGGGCCAGCGGCGGCTGCTTCAACGACTTCTACATCCACCTGATCGATCAGTTGGGGTGGATGAAGAACCAGTGGCCGGTGAAGGCGCAGGCGCTCGGCGGCCGGCATTACCGCACCAGTCCTGAAGGAATCGTGTATGTAGATCAGAATTTCGACACATACTCAGTGGAATACACCTATTCCGATGGCACCAAGTTCTTCTTCGACGGGCGCACGATCGCCGGATGCGAACCAATCTATTCCAGTTTCCTGCAGGGCACCAAAGGGTCGGGAGTAGCCTCGAAGGAAGGCGATTGCGGGCAGCCGTCAAGCCTGTATGCAAGCCAGGACCTGAGCTCAAAGATATTGTGGGAATCCAAGGTGAAGCTGGAGGAGCAGGACCCCTATCAAAACGAATGGAATGATTTGGTTGACGCCATTCGAGACGATAAACCCTACAACGAGGTGCAACGCGGGGTAGAAGCCAGCCTGGTTTCGAACATGGGCCGCATGGCCGCCCACACTGGCCGGGAGGTGACCTATGAGCAGATCCTCAACTCTGACTTTGAAATGTCGCCAAACACGGACAAGTTCACCATGGATTCCGCAGCGCCACTCGTTGCTGATGCCAACGGCCGCTACCCGGTGCCGCAGCCGGGGATTGTGACCTCGCGCGAATACTGAGCCCAGGTCTCAGAGACGAGACCTGGGGCATCCGACCATGACCGGGTTTGTAACTCGGAAAGGGAAGTGTTGTCTTTCGTGACCAACGGTATCTGGCTTGGAGAGACCCACATCTCAAAAGCGAGATCTAGGGCACACTAAATGGTCATTTGTTCAGATCGGGGCCACCCGCCCTTCGAAACCCGTTTAGGAACACCTTTCCCCCAACCAGGAACCAAGCGATTGAAAGCACTCCGAAAATCAAATAATGCTTTTCATACGCGACATCTATAAAGGCCACGCCCGCCAAGATAAAGAAAAGGCCGAACATCCAGGCGGCCATTCGTTGGACAAGAGGAGCATTGGGGGAACCCTTCCACAAAAACTCATCAACGCCCCGGCTATTTCTAAGGGTATCGGGGAAAACAAAATTTCGTTGCTTGCCCTTGATGTCCTCAATGACCGTCTGCTGCTTCGGGATTTCTGCTCCGTTTTTCATGGTCACCTATTTTGAAAGGCGGGTGGCCCAGGCCTCAGTGGTTATTTATTCAGATGGGGGCCACCCGCCGGTCCCCAAGCGGAAACTGAGCTGACTGCTATACCCAGGTCGTTACCCAGCGGAGGGTCAGGTTTTGCCAGGGTGGCCACAAGTAGAGGAATGAGGCTACGTACATTGCGGCCAGGAGCGTGATTGAAGCGACGACGTGGGAACGGATGAGGCGGCCGCGATAGAGGTCCCAGCCAAGCATCAACGTGACGATGAGTACATTGCCATAGAAGATTTGGATGAAATAGGGGAAGACCGTGTGCGGATCCCAGGATGGAATGGCGTAGCCAATGAAGCGGGAGAAACCGGGGTCGGCGAGGGCGACGGTAGAGAGAATCATCATCCGCTTGTGGGCTGCGGGGTTCTTGCGCAACCGAATGCCAATGGCGAGCAGAACGAGGAAGCCGCCAATATCGACGAAGTGAACAGCAATGAATGGATAGGCCGAGAGGCCATGCGCTTTGACGTTCATCATGAATGCCGAGTAGGCTCCGACTGGCCCCATCATACCCATCAGGCAGGCCCAGGCGACCAGAAACCATCCCAGCCTGCGATGCAGGTCGACGCGGTTGCGCGCCACAAGCAGCAGTTGCGCTGTGAGCAGGAACATCCAGATGGTGAAGACCGCGGCGTGCAGATGCAGAAGCAGGGGTGGGTTCTGCGCCAGGAAGCTCTTTGCATCGAGGCCGAAGCCGAGAATCATTCCGACCCAAAGAATTCCGAGCCAGACTAATGATGGGATTCTGTCTTCGCGCGGATTCCAATTTCCGCGGACATGCCACTTCCAGCGTGCAACGTTCTCCACAGTGGACCTCTATGTGATTTTGCTGTTCGCAGGAGCATCGCAGGGAACTGGAGGAGATGTCAACAGAAGGAAAGCGATGAACTCAGTACTAATTCATGGCGCATGCGGTCCCAGGTCTCAGAATCGAGACCTGGAATCGAGACCTGGGGCACCCGGCACCCGGCTATTTCGCCTGCGCCAGCGCTGCAATGACTTCGGCGAGTTTCTCGAGGATCTGGTTCCAGCCTTCGAGTTGGCCGCTGTTCTTGGCGCTTTCCATGGGTTCGTTGCCGATGAAGGTGAGTCTGGTCTGGCCGTTTCCCAGGTCTTCAAATAGGGTTACGTCGTAGGCGCCGTCGATGGCCTCGTGATCAATGCCAAGTTCCTCAGCCTCAATCCTGTTGCCCTCGGCGTCGGAGAAGTACATGGAGGAGACGATTTTTTCGTAGGGAACGATCTCGTGGTATTCGCCGCCGTTCCAGAACTCCTGGCCGTCGGGCATGCGCATGCAGATGAGAAACTTTCCTCCCACGCGAAAATCCATCTTGCAAATGGGCGCGGTAAAGCCCGTGGGCCCCCACCATTGCATTACGTATTGCGGGTCGGTCCACGCCTTCCAAACCAGTTCACGTGGGGCGTCAAAAACTCGTGTGATGGTCATGCGCTCTAACTCATTCATTCTCTTTTTCCTCTCTGATTTCGGCTTGTTTCATTTGCTGTTTTTTCATTTCGTTGACGACTACTTCCAGCCTGTCGAAGCTTTCTTCCCAGAAGCGGCGATAGTTGAACGCCCAGTCGCTGACGGTCTTGATGGCCTCAGGCCTGAGGGTGCAGACACTCTCTCGTCCGCGCTTGGTCTTGATGACAATGCGCGCCCTCACCAGATAGGCAATGTGCTTTGAAATCATCTGCTGCGAGAGTGCAAAGGGCTCCATCAATCCATGCACGGAGGCGGGGCCGTGGGAGAGCCGTTCAATCATTGCGCGGCGGGTTGGGTCGGATAGGGCCGCGAATGTTGTGTCCAATTTATCCACAACCTTATGGTAGTGGATTTTCTCCGGGTGTCAAGGGCCGAGTGTGAGTGTGAAGTGTGAGTGTGAGTGTGAGTGTGAGTGTGAAGTGTGAAGTGTGAGTGTGAAAGGCAAAGGCAATCGCGCGGCGGGGTCAGGCGGTTGGTGGGAGTTGGGGGAAGGCGGAGATGCGGAGTTTGGCGGCGGCGTAGGGGATGAGGGTGATGGTTTCGAGGGGCTCGGTGGAGGTGACGGGGCTTTGCGGGAGGGGGTTGGCGACGCCATCTTCGGCGCGCCATGCGGGGAGTTTGCGGGCCTGGAGCTGGAGATGGACCGGGGCATGTTGGGCGCTGAAGGGGAGGGGGCCGGGCTCGCTCTCGTGGGCGGTGATTTCGCTGGGGGTGGCGGCGGCGAGGGCGTAGTTCCAGGGTTGGGTGGGGAAGATCTGCCAGTCGGCGGTGAGGCCTCGGTCTCGGAGCTTGACCCAGCTTTCGCCGATGGGGAAGGAGAAGAGCAGGGGGCCGCGGTGGACGGAGACGGAGCCGTGGAAACCGGGGACGAGGCGGGGCTCCATGGGGAGGGTGAGTTCGACGCGGTCACCGGATTTCCAGAGGCGGGTGATTTTGGCGAAGGTGCCGGGGGCGGGAGCCGGCTGGGGCTGGCCGTTGACGCTCAGGGTGGCACCGGCGGCCCACGCGGGGATACGCAGGGAAAGCGGGAAGCTCAACGGGGCGGTGGGGCTGACGGTGATCCGGATGGCGCCGCTGAAGGGGTAGTTGGTCTGCTGGACGAGGTGAATGGGGGTGTCGCGGAGGGTGGTGTGGAGCTCGCAGGGGGCGTAGGCGACGGCGGCCAGGCCGTCCTCAGCGGATGTCATGAAGAGGCTGGCGGAGAATTTGGGCCAGCCCTGGTGGAAGTTTGCGGTGCAGCAGCCGAAGTTTGGTTCGAGGCCGAAGAGGTTGGATTCGGGGCCGTCCGTGGTCCAGGGTTTGTGGTGGAGGCTGCACTCGACCTGGTTGGGCTGCTGGTTGTACTGGTGGGACCACATGTCGTCGGCGAGAGTGCCGGGAAGGGCGTTGAAAGCGAGCTGTTCGAGGCGGTCGCCGAGGGCGGGGGAGCCGGTGATGGCGAGGGCTTGTTCGAGCGAGAACATGGCCTCGACGACGGTGCAGAGCTCTGAGCCCTGCGAGGGGTTGGGTCCGGCGAGGTGTTCGTCGCAGGAGAACATGCCATTGGGGAGGCCGTGGTAGCGGTCGAGCTCGGCGAGCATGTGTTCGGTGCCGAGGCGGTCGGCAGCAGAGCCGGAGAGGAGCGCCCATACGGGGCCGGTTTTGAGGGCCTGGCCGTTGTTGACGCCGTGGGTGGCGAGGGCGAGGTCTTTGAGGCCCTGATCCTGATCGAGCTTGAGGTATTCGGCGGTGATGCGGTCTTTATAGGGAAATGCGGTGAATTCGGCGACCCAGTCGTAGCCCTGGGTGTGGAGGAGGCGGACGAGGTCGAGCAGGCGGGCGTCGCCAGTGCGGTTATAGAGCCAGAGGACGGAGAGGGCGTTGTCTTGCCAGCGGAATTTGCCCCAGTCGCGTAGGGGGCGTTTGGGGAGTTCTGCGAGCTGGTAGGCGAAGTAGCGGGCCATCAGCGGCAGGACGCGCTGGTCTTCGCGGGTGGGCAGGGTGTGCTCGTAGTACTGGGTGAGGGCCTTGAGCATGACCATGCGGGGCCACCAGTCGTCGTTGGTGGCGGGGCCAAAGAGGCCGCTGGGGGCCTGGGAGTTGAGAGTCCAGTCGATGAATTTTTGTGCTTTTGCCTTGAGGCGGGCGTCGTCGAGCTGCCAGGCGAGGGGGATGAGGCCGTCGAGGTAGTAGGGGCCACGCTCCCAGGATTCGCCGGAGCCGCCGAGCCAGCCGCTGTCGGGGCCGACGTCGGGCCAGGTTTCGTCGAGGTGGCCGCTGAGGCTGTTGGCCTGGAGGGTGAGCTGATCGCGCAGCCAGCCTGTGGGCCTGATGTGGGCGAGGGGGAGCGGGTAAAAGGAGTTGGGGGCGAGGGGCGCGCGATTTTTGACTGCACTTGCGAGATTTGGGGAGGTCGGGAGCCCAACGGCGGGCAGGGTGCTCAGGAGGCCGACAGAGCCAATTTGCTTGAGGAATGCGCGGCGGTTCTGGGGGTGGTAAGGGGACACAGGCGGCTCCGTCGGGCGTGAAATCGAGACGTGGCCATCTTATTTGAAAAATGACGGAATGTGCTTGGGGATTCGAGGGCGGGCGCGGCTATGGCTTGGGCGCGGCCACGGATTGCTGGAGAGATTGCTGGAGGGATTCGATGGATTTTTTCAGGTCCTTGGCGGGGCGGCTGGCGGGGTCGAGCTTGAGGGCGGCGGTGACTTCTTCAAGGGCCTGGGGGACCTGGTTGGCGGCGAGGTCGAGGCGGGCGAGGACGAGGTAGGCGTCTAGTCCGACTTGGTTGGTGGGCTGGCGGTCGAGGGCGGCGCGGGCTTCAGTGCGGGCTGAGGCGAGGTCGCCCGAGCGTTCGCGGACCTGGGCGAGGCCGGCGTGGGCCTCGGCGCTGCGGTCGCTGGCGTTGAGAGCTTCCTGGAAGCCGCGTTCTGCTTCGAGGAGTAGGCCCCGGTCCAGCTTTTCATGTGCTGACCGGCTGAGTCGGGCGGCGCGTTCTGCGGCAGGAAGGGCGGCGAGGCGGGCAGCCTCAACCTGCTCGAGCATGAGGGCGGCCTGGCGGAAGGCTGCGCCGTTGTAAGAGCGCTTGAGGCGTTCCAAAGGTCCGGATGGAGCGGACGAAGTAGACGAAGCGGAGCTGGCGGGGTTAGCGGTGCCTGCGGAGCTGGTGGCGGTTGACGGGGCGGCATCCGGCGCCGACTTCGAGGCTTCTTTCCAGGATTCCTGGGCGGCTTTGGCTTCGCTGTCGTTGGGGCGAAGTTCGAGGTAAGCGGCGAGCTCTTTAAGGGCTTCGGCGCGGTCGCCGTGGTGGTAGAGATTGACGGCGAGATTGAAGCGGTAGTCGGGCTCGGTGGGGTCGGCGGCCTGGGCCTGGCGAAAGAGGGCGATCGCGTCTTTGCCACGGCGGCTGATGGCGACGGCCTGGTTGTTGACCACCTCAGGGAGCGGCAGCATGCGGGCGACTGTGGCAAAGGCCTCTTCAGCGTGGGTGTAGTTGCCGGTGAACATGAGGGCGAGGCCGCGGTAGAAGCCTGCTTCCAACTCGGCGGGGTCAGTGGCCGGGACTTTGGCAAAGGAGACGGCGGCCTGTTCATACTGCTGCGTCGAAAACTGGAGCTTGCCGATTGCCAGCCATCCGGCGATGAAGTCAGGGCTGAGTTCCGCTGCTTTTTTGAGATGACGCAGGCGCTCGTCGGGGGTCGGCTCGGTGATGCCGCGGATGTACTGTTCAAAGGCGTCGAGGCGGAGCCTGGCACCGGCGGCGCGAAATGTCTCTTCGGCGACGGAGAAGCGCGGGTCGAGCTTGCGGGTGAGTTGCCATGCGAGGGAGTTGAGCAGGGGGATGAGCTGGGCGATCTCGCCGGTTTCGGTCACTTCGTCAGAGATGCGCAGGCGGGCGACGTCGACGATGCGGGCCTTGAGAGTGAGCTTGGAGCCAGTGGCGCTGTAGCTGCCGATGAGGATGGAGTCGGCGTCGAGGGTTTGGGCGATGCGCAGGGCGGTGGCACGGCTGGGCAGGAACCCCTCGGGCAGGCCGAGATGGTCGAGGGCGTAGAGGCGGTCTTCGCGGGTGAGTGGAAAGAAGCCGGCAGAGGTGAAGCGGCTATTGAGGATTTCGGGGGCTGCTTCGCGGAGCCAGTCGAGGTTGGCGGAGGTCGTCGTTTCCGTAAGGTTGTCAAAGGGGAGGACGAGGAGGATGCGGCCGGGGGCTTCGGCTTCTGAGTCGCCGCTGGCCTGGGCGCGCAGGAGCGTGGGGGCAAGCAGGCAGAGAGCCACCAGGAGGAGAATTCGGGATTTCAGCAGGGAATGCACGTCTTGTTGATTATAGGTGGGGTGGGGCGCGTGTTCAGGATTCAGGGGAGCGGCGATTCGGCGCGGGCCTCTACGGCGCGGTGGAAGCGGATGACGGCGGCCCACTGGAGGTTGTCGGATTGCTGCCAGACGATGTCGCCGTTGAGCTGGCGGGCGATCTCTGTGGCGGAGAGGTCATGGTGCAGGCCAAAGTACTGTTCTTCCACGGCGGGGGTGTTGATGTGGAAGGGCAGGGAGGCGGGCTCTTCTTTGGTCGAAAAGACGAGGGCGGCGGAGTATTCCGAGGGCTGCTGGGCGGCGTGGGCTATCTGCGGGGCGGTGAAGTCTTCGATGCGGGAGACCTCCCAGGGAGCTTTGACGTAGCCGAGCTCCGGGCGGGTGAGCTCGTCGGTCACCGGCCAGGCGGTGAGGACTGTGGCACCGGGGTAGCGGACGGTGAGTTGGTGTATCGCCTGCTGGTGCAAGCGGATGACGTGCGCGTAGCTGAGGTTGTCTTCCGGGGCAAATCCATAGGGGGGATTGACGAACAGTGCGGCGACAAAGGCAGCGGCGGAGAAGGCAGTGAGCAGGTGCCAGTACCGCACGCGGCGATGAAAGGTAGAAACGGCCACCAGCAGGATGAGTGGAAACATGGGCAGCAGATACCGGGTCAGCAGCGCTCCCCCAAGGACGGAAAACGCGAGCGCATTTGCCAGCAACAGGAAATAAATGCGGGCCTGGGCGTGGAAGCTGACGCGGGGGCGCGTGTTGCCAGAGCGCGTCACCACCGGGTCGAGCACCATGGCGGCGCATGTACACAGCACCGGCACAAACATGTTCATGTGGGCAAAGAGGTGTAGCAGGCGGTGGCCAAAGGCGGCGGCGATGCGCAGGGGAGTGAGGGTCGAGGTGGCGTTGTAGCGGAGGAACTCCGGATTGCCAAAGAGGAAGCCGGTTTTGGTCAGGTGAAACGCGTACCAGGCGGCCAGCGGCAATATGCAGACGCTGTAGGTGGCGGCAAGAGCGTAACTGCGGCGGCGAATGGCTTTGGGCTTGCGCCAGGCCGCGCCGAGTTCAAAGGCGGCCAGGGCCAGCGGCGTGATGATGGCGGTTTCCTTTGCCAGCACCGCCAGCGAAAACCAGACTGCTGCGGGCCACAGGCTCCTCAATGTGTTCTCGCGCCGCGCATCGGGCAGGGCGTAGGTGAGGGCCCAGAGGGTTGCGGCGGCGGCAAAGATGTCAGCGTGAGCGAGGGTACTCTGGGCAAACCAGATGGGGTAGAGGCCGGTGAGGACGACGGTCCAGAAGGCGACCAGCGGCGTGCCATTGAGGCGCATGGCGAGCCGCCAGACGGCGAGCAGGGCAAAGGCGGCGACGATCAGGATGGCTTCGCGGGTGACGGCGGGGTGAAAGCCGGAGACCAACCACCAGAGGGCGAGATACACCGAGGGCAGGGGCGGGTGGGCGTTCGAGAGCGTCGTAATGGGAATCAGCGAGCCGGTGCGGAAGAAATCCCATGCAGCGGGGATGTAGTATCCCGCTTCGTCCCAGTAGTACGGCAGGCGGAGAAGCGTGAAATGGGTCAGGTAGAGCGCGGCGAAGAGGACGGGAAAGATCATCCACAGCGGGAGGGGCGCGTCCGGATCAAGAGCAAAGCGCGGATGCAGCAGCTTTCGCCAGCCGGAGCGGGCGGGGGGTAGGGGCTCGGATGACTGCGGCTGCGACGGTTGTGCCATTCCTCGTTAGTTCACGACGCTGGGCGGAAAGTTGGGGTTCTGCGGCTCCAGGTTCAGTTCGCCAAAGGCCTGCTCATATTGGGCGAGGTTCTGGCCGAGGACGTTCCAGAGAGCCTTGGCCTGCTGGGGGCTGAGGAAGATGCCGTGCATGTTCTGAATGCTGAGCTGGTCGGGGCTTTCGGAGTTGGCCTGGCCAAAGACGAGGTGGAAGTCCCATACGCTGACGCGAATCTGGACGCTGTTGGCGTAGGTGTCACGGTATTCGGGGGCCTGGACGAGGTTGACGCGGGGCTGGGCGGGTTTCTGGCTCATGATGTCTTCAGATTACTCCGGCAGAGGGCCCGGCGGCGACTGAGAGCGCAGAATGACGCCGCGACGACGCCAACCGGCCTAGTGTCGTTTGCGGAAACGCCTGATAAGCCATACGGGCAGGCCCAAAAGTGCTGCCAGAAAAAGCAGGGTTGGTCCGTATTCGGCAATAAAGAGCACGATGCCGCCGATGACTGCCGCGAAGTTGCGGAAGCCGACGACGAGAGCCTTGTGCAGTCGATTGCCGAAAGACGGAGCGGGCAGTTCGGGCTGGGCCTTGTACTCCTCGGTAAGCTGCAGGTCAATGGTGGCAAAGTCGACGCGATGTTCGAGAGCTTTTTGCTGCGCCTCCATGGATTCAATGTCGCCACGGACGCTGGCGATTTCCTGCTCGACTGTGAGAACTTCTTCGATTTTGCCGGTGCGCTGTTGCAGGATGGCGCGAAGGCGATCTTCTGTGTCGCGGGAGTTTTTGAGGCGGGCAGAGAAGTCTGAATGCTGCTGGGTGACTTCTTCGCCAGACTGGGTTTCATTTTCAACGCGGCCGAGGGCTTTGATTTCGCTGAGTGCTGGCGCGAGCTGGTCGGTGGGGATGCGCAGGGAATCGCGCAGGCTGCGCGACGCGCCCTCGGGGGTGGATGCGGTGAGGTTGGCGGCGTATCCGTGATAGCGGGTGAGCACGGTTTCCAACGCTGCGCGGGCCGCGGCGTAGTCGCGAACGACGAGGCTGAGCGTGACGGTGCGGGCGATCATCGGCCCGGTATTGCGTTCGAAACCAGGGGCTGGGGCCATCATCGCGGTGGATGCGAGCGCGCTGCGCGCCAGAGCGCCTGGAACTGACCTTTCCTGGGCGCGCGTTGCTGTCGGGGGCGGGGCGGCGTATTGATTGGTGGTGTCTGGGTCTGCATAACTTCTCCGTGGCGCAGCCCCGGAATTCCGATCCATCCGATCCATCGGATCACTATCGGCCTTCAGGTGCATCTGTAATCTGGACGCTGCGAGGAAAGTGATAACAACCGCAAAACCACCTGCCCCGAGCAGGGCCAGCCAATGCGGTTTACCAAACCGGCCGTGGCCGGATCGCGAGGGTGCAGTGGCGGCCAGTTTCTCCGCGGAGATTTCAGCCCGATGCATAATCGGGGATTCCAAGGCGACTGGTGCAGTGGGCACTTCCCACGAGGAAAGGGTCTGGGAGAGGCTGCGGAAGCCGGCCGCCAGGTCGGCGCACTCGGCGCATTGGTCGATGTGCTGCGCGATGGCAGCGCTCTCGTGAGGAGATAGCTGGCCGTCGAAGTGGGCCATGATTTCTTCAGGAGCGATGGGGTGCATGGTGGTGTTCATACCTGTTCCTCGAACCCCATTTGCGGGGCGGCAAAGGTTGTGTGAGCCGGGGCAGAGAGGATTTCCTGGAGGGCAGACCGGGCACGAAAAATCCGCGAGCGCACGGTATTCAATGGCAGGCGGAGCACTTCAGCAATCTCGGTGTAGCTGAGCTGCTCGAATTCGCGGAGGAGGAGTACTTCACGGTCGAGATTGTCGAGCCGCGCAATGGCCTGGCGGACGAGTAGATTGGCCAGCACGGAGCTGTGTTCTGAGGGGCCAGCATCTGGTTGGTTCTCGGCATCCGGTTTTCCCAGGAAGAGCGAGCGAAAGGCGACTTTGCGGCGATGAGCGCTCAGGATTTTGAACGCTACTGCGTAAATATAGGTGCGGAAAAGAGCCGTGGGCTGATAGCGGGATGCGGCTCGCAGTAACGCTAGAAATGTCTCCTGGGCGAGCTCTTCGGCGACGGCTGGTTCGGCAACGCGGCGCGCAAAAAAGCCAAAGAGCGGCTGATTGTAGCGCTCGAAGAGCAAGGCAAAAGCGTCGGCCTGACCACAGGCGAAGGCAACCATGAGCTGTTCGTCAGTTCTGGCGTCAGGTCTGGCATCAGCACTGGAGTAAGCGGGTCCGCTTGTCTGCGAATTTCCGGATGATTCATTCATAAGCTTCAGGCATATGGGTATGGCTTTGCCGCCTCCGCGTGTGGAAAGGCCATCGGCGCGTCGATACCTGCTGCACTTGCAGCCGATTGGACTCCATACTAGCGGTAATGGCTTGAGTGGGAGGAAAGTTCCCCGGGGAAATAAAAATATGTAGGAATGAGGCGTTTAGGAGGGTTTGGTGCGGAAGAGGGGACTTGAACCCCTATGGATCGCTCCGCCAGATCCTAAGTCTGGTGCGTCTGCCAATTTCGCCACTTCCGCAGTTTTACTTTCGACAACCTGTCACTCTATCGAAGCTGATCCCTCGGTCAGTCCCCGCGAGAGTCACCCGCAGCACTCACGCAAGCGCCAGCTTGTCCACTGCCAACCGGGTGCTTGGGTGCCGGATGCGGACCGCGCATCGTTCTCTGAATTGTACTGTGATTGAGACACTGAGCAACAGTGCGACCGGAAGCCACCCTCTCCGCAATGAGCAGGGAAAGGGTGGCTTCAGGATTTCTGGCGAAACTGAGGATTGGATCAGCACACCTAGGACAAGCGTCCATTGACCAGGTCGCCAAGCCAATATCAGGCCCAGCTGAATCCGCTGCGCTGCAGCGGCAGGGTGCGAATTCTCTTGCCGGTGGCGGCAAAGATGGCATTCGTGACTGCCGGCAGAATGGGCGGAAGCGTCGGTTCGCCGAGACCCGTTGGTGCGTAGTCGGTCTTGCGCCAGTAGACTTCCATCTTGGGCGCCTGCCGCATGCGCATCAGGGGGTGGTTGTGGAAGTTTGACTGCTGGATCACGCCGTCGACCAGGGTGATTTCCTGCGCAAGGTGGCCCATGCCTTCCATGATGCCGCCATGCCCCATGCTCTCGGCGGCATTGGGATTGATGATCTGGCTGCCCACGTCTCCGGCAGCCCAGACCCGGTGCACGGTGACCCTGTTATCCGCGTCGACGCTGACGTCGGCTACTTCGGCAAAGTAGCCCAAATGGCAAAACCATGCGGCGATGCCCATGCCGCGGCCCGGTTCTTTTGTGCGCTTTGCCCAGCCTGATTTTTCGGCGACCAACTCAAGCACCCCTTTGAAGCGCTCAGGGATGAGAACCGACGGCCCGGTTGGTTCGTGGTCTCCCACGGCATCGTGCTCACCAGACGACCACGGCATTTTCTTGTTGCTGAGAAGTTCGAGCTGGAACTCCAGCGGATCGCGTCCCGCAGCATGCGCCAACTCGTCGATAAAGGACTGCGCGACCCAGCAGTAGGCGTTGTCGCCCGGGGCGCGCAATGCTCCCGTGCGCAGCATCAGCGGCTGCATTGAAATGTGCAGAGCATACGCAGGCGCAAAGCCCGCGGGAAAACTGTCTTGCCCCATGCCGCCGCCGGAGGTGGCCTGCTTGCCATCGCCAAAGGTGACAAAGTGATGCCGCCAGGCAGTCATCTTGCCCTGGGCATCCACGCCGCCTTTGAGCCCGACGGTTGCGCCGGGGCGAAATGGGTCATGCGCGACGTCGTCTTCGCGGGACCAGAGCAGCTTGACCGGTGCGTCAATGTGCTTTGCGATCCAGGCAGCCTCAACGAGGTAGTCGTTCTGGAGCCGACGGCCGAAGCTGCCTCCCGAGCGCACCATGTGGGTGGTGATATCGCTCTGCTCAATGCCAAGTGTTTTGGCAACGAGCGCCAGGCCATCGGCGGGCAGCGTGCTGGTTGACCACATCTCCAGCTTGCCATCTTTCCAGTGCGCAGTGGAGCCCTGTGGCTCCATGGTGACGTGGGCGATGAACGGGAACTGGTAGGTGGCCTCGACCGTCTTTGCCGAAGCACCGAGTGCCGCATCGATATCGCCGTATTTGCGTACCGCTCGTTCGGGCGTCGCCTTGAGCAACTCAGCCGCTTTGGCTGCAAATCCGTCGGTGCTCTGGGTGGCTGCGGGGCCCAGGTCCCAGTCAACTTTGAGCTTTTTGCGGGCCTGCTGCGCGTGCCACCAGGTGTCGGCGACGATGGCGATGCCCGGTTCCATGCCCGGTTCCCACGGCGTAAACGCTGCCGGGGTAATGCCGCCATCGATCACGATTACGTGGCGCACGCCTGGCAAAGCCTTGATCTGGTCGATGTTTGCGGTTTTCACTTTGCCGGCAAACACGGGTGCCTTTTCAATGGAGGCATACAGCATTCCCGGCAGCTCTACATCGATGCCAAAGAGCGGCTTGCCGGTAACGATGGCGCGGGTATCAACGCCGGGCTGCGAGTGGCCGATAATGCGGTAATCCTTGGGGTCTTTGAGCTTGACGCTGCTGAGGGCGGGGGCAGGCAGGGCAGCCGCTTTGGCGGCCAACTCCCCGTATCCCAGTGACCGCCCTGAAGCCGAGTGAAGCACCCGGCCGGCCTTCGTCGTACATTGATCCATTTGATCGGCCGGCAGGCCCCAGGTCTGGGCAGCGGCGGTGATGAGCAACTGGCGTCCGGCAGCGCCAACGCGCCGCATCGGCTCCCAGCCCATCGGCGTGTTCGCTGATCCACCTGAAAATTGACGGCCATAGATCTTTTCGTTCAGGTCGGCCTGCTGGATGCGGACATCCTTCCAGTCAACGTCCAGTTCCTCCGCTATCAGCATCGGCAGCATGATGCGCATGCCCTGGCCAGACTCTGAAGCGCGGGCCATGATGGTCACAATGCCATCCTTGGCGATGTGAATGAAGGCCTGTGGCGTCAGGTCAGGTGGCGCACCCGGCGCCTGCGCCAAGGCAAACTTCGAGGTGCGAAGATTCAGCGCAAGACCACCGCCCGCCAGGGCGCTTATCCGCAGGAAAGATCGTCGATTAATCTGCATGACTCGGCCTCTTTTACTTGGTGGGGTTTGGCGTGGCGTTTTGAGCTGCTTCGTGGATTGCCTGGCGGATGCGCGTATAGGTTCCGCATCGGCAGAGGTTGCCGCTCATGGCGTCATCGATTTCTGAGTCGGAGGGGTGGGCTGTGTGCTGCAGCAGAGCGGCGGCAGACATTATCTGCCCAGCCTGGCAGTATCCACACTGCGGCACGTCGAGTGCTTCCCAGGCCACCTGAACAGGGTGCAGTCCCTCGGGAGAAAGGCCTTCAATCGTGGTGACGGGGTCCGTGCCGATGGTCCCGACGGGCGTGATGCACGAGCGCACCGCATGGCCGCCCACCATCACCGTGCAGGCGCCGCAAAGCCCCAGGCCGCAGCCGTACTTTGAGCCTTTCAGATGCAACAGGTCGCGCAGCACCCACAAGAGGGGCATTTCCGGAGGCGCGTCCACCGTGGTTGCCACGTTGTTGACCTTCAATTGGATACTCATCGTTTACTCCCGATCTGGAATGTCAATGGTTCAGTCATCTACTCTCGCCGGAAGTCTATCAGATTGCAGCTTCGATTTCTGCCATGTGCTGCCCGGTGCGGCAATACCGATATTCGAGCGGTCAAACTGCCGTTTCGGTCAGGATTCTGCTGGTGCCGAGGCAAGGGGCGTTTCCCAGTGATGAATGACCGCGGTCCGACAGCGACATGTCTCCTTGGATCGAGTCCGGGGCGTTCTCGTCAATGGCCTCCGGTTTCAACGCCATCGCCCCGCACATTCGTCGCCAGCAGGACGATGGGCGCAGCTACCAGCGTGATGATGCCGACGGCAAAGAAGCAATCCATGAAACCGAGCAGCGAGCTCTGCGCAATCAAGCCTGCGTAGATGCGCGCGGCCGCGGCTTGCATTGCGGATTCGCGCGCCAGGCCGTGCTGTTCAAAGTATGTCGCCATCTGCCGCAGTGCAGATTGATATACGGGTGAACCCGGCCCCAGGGAATTGCCCAGACGAGCCTGGTGAAAGCTTTGTCGGCGCTCACTGATCGTCGTGGCAAACGCGATACCGAAGCTGCCGCCCCAGTTTCGAAAGAAGTTGGTGAAGGAAGAAGCGCGGTTGTTCTGCTCCGGGGTCAGCTGCGAATAGCTGATGACCGACAGCGGTACAAAGAAGAACGCATAGCCGACTCCGGTCGCCACGCGCGCCATCGAAAAGTGCCCGAAGTCGGTATCAAGATTGCAGCGGCCGGCATAGAGAAACGAAAGGCCGATGCCGGTGATCGAGCAGAAGAGCAGCAGCCGTGGTTTCACAACGCCTCGCTGGACCAGCACTGCACCAACCGGCGCGAGCAGCGTAATGGCAAACGCACCCGGCCCCAGCACCAGTCCTGCATCGACTGCGCGATACCCATACAGCGACTGCAGCATCTGCGGGATGATTGTGGTCGATGCGAAGAGGCCAAAGCCGAAAAGAAAGTAAAACAGGTTGGCGATGGCAAAGTTCCTGATTCTGAGGAGCCGGAAATCGATGACCGGATCAGGATGCTGTACCTCCCAGAAGATCGCAGAAACAAGGCAGACGAGTGCGATGGCAAACATCCACACAATGAATCGCGAGCCGAACCAGTCTTCAATCTGGCCTCGATCGAGCATGACCTCGAGCGCCGCCGAGCCGATGCCGATGAGCGCAATGCCGATCGCATCGACCTGCAGTGTGCCTGTGGCGGAGCGGACACTCTTTCGCTCCTCTTGAAAAGCCGGGGGATCGTGCACGAAGCGGCTGGTCAGGTACAGCGAGAGCAGGCCAATGGGGATGTTGATGAAGAAGATCCATCGCCAGCTGAAGTTGTCGGTAATCCAACCGCCCAGCACCGGGCCGATTGCCGGCGCGGTGACGATTGCAATCGTGTAGAGAGCGAATGCCGTCGCCCGCTTCGCTGGTGGGAACGTGTCGACAAGAATGGCCTGCTCAACGGGCGCCAGCCCACCTCCCCCGATGCCCTGCAGCGTGCGCGCAATCAATATGAAGGGGAGCGTTGGCGCAATTCCGCACAAAAACGACGTGGCCGTGAAGAGCGCGACGCAGGTCATGTAGTAGACCTTGCGACCGAAGACCCTGGAGAGCCACGCCGAAAGAGGAAGAATGACGGCATTTGCTACAAGGTAGGTGGTCAGAATCCAGGTCACTTCATTGAACGATCGCCCCAGTCCTCCCGCGATGTTGGGCAGCGACACGTTTGCGATGGAGGTGTCGAGCAGTTCCATGAAGGTCGCAAGGGTTACGGTGAGAGCGACGATCCAGGGGTTGACGTTGCGCGCTTCGCCGGGCCTCAATGGGGCAATCCTCGCGCGACGGTCCGGCGCAGGCGAACGAGCTGATATTCATGGTGCCAGATGTGAACAGCGAGGAATCGCATCGCTGTCTCCAGGCTCAGTGCGCCGGTTGCCGGATGCTGCATGGCAATCCAATAACGGCAGCGATTGCCTTGACTGCGCAGCAGGTCAAGGAGCGAGCGGCGTTCTAAGTCCCACTCTTCGATCAGCTCCCGCAGTGGGGGTGGTGCCACGGGCTCCAGAAAGGCGACCGCTCCTGGAATGCGCACGCGAATTGGGAAACGAAAGGCAAGAAGCAGGAGTTCAGCTCGCCATCGCTCGGCGGATGTCGGGCTCATTTGTTCGGTGAGGTTTCGCTCACATGAGAGCCTCACTGCACGCTCAGTCAGCACCAGATGCGTCAAGAGCTGAAGCGTTGACCAGCCCTGTGGCTTCGGCGCGTAGTCCAGCCAGTCTTGCGGCCAAGCTTCGACAACGGCCAGCATGCCTGCCTTGCGTCGCTCCAGTTGTTGCAGAGACTTGCGGCAGTAGGCGGGCAGGCTTGTTTCGGTTTTCAGGAGTGATGGAGTCACGCACCGGCTCCAGAACGCTGGTGCTTCGTCATTCCGCCCATGACCTGGCCAAGAATGAGGCTGCGAATCGATCGCGGAAGCGGCACCAGCGAATACGAGAGCAGCTTGCTCAAGCCGCCGGGGATGACCGTCCCCTGCCGGCCAAGCGCACGCAAAGCCTCTTCCGCAACCGTCTGTGGCAGCACGGCCGCGCCCATCACCATATCGGCTCGGGAAGCAAAGCCACTCTGAACCGGCCCCGGAGCGCAGGCCAATACATCGATCTGGTTCGGCTTCAGCTCCAGCCGCAGCCCTTCAGCAAGCGACTGCACGTATGCCTTGGTTGCTGCGTAGTGCGCCGACTGCGGAACGCCCTGCCAGCCCACCAGAGAACTGAGCAGGATGATGCCTCCCTTGCCCCGCAGCGCAAAGCGGTTGCCAAAGACGACGCATTGCTCGAGGACTGCATAGCAGTTCAGATCAAGCATGTTGCGCTCCTGGCGCAGATTGGCCCTGAGCAGCGGACCCGAGGTGCCATAGCCGGCAGAGGCAACCAGCAGCCCGACGTTGATCGGCTCCGTCGCGCTGGCCAGTTCGGCCAATCCCTCAGGGGTGCTGAGGTCTACAGCCAGCATCTGCACCTCAACGCCGTACCGGGTGCGAAGCTCAAGCGCCAATTCGTTCAGGCGGTCCGCACGCCGGGCCACGATCATCAGGTTCATGCCGCGTGACGCCAGTTGTTCGGCGAATGCGTAGCCGATGCCATCGGACGCGCCTGTTACGACCGCCCATGGGCCGTACTTGCTCAGAAAAGTCTGCCTGTTCAATTCACTGTCTCCAAAAACGCCGGTGGTTGTTCGCTGCAAAAGGCTTGCTCAAAGAATGCTCGTCCGGCCGCCAGCATCTGTATCCGTGTCTCTTGGTTCGGGTGGGCACGCGCGGACATGATGCACCCGGCCATGGAGGAGAAAAGCACCAGGAAAGCAGAGCGGCGTTGCGAGGCCGTCGCCCCCGGCATGAGGAAGTCGAGGCGGTCGGCATACGCGTCCAGGGCTTCGCCGACTGCGCTCTTCATCGCCAGAGGCATCCTGGCCAGCTCGGTTCCCATCGCCGCAAGCGCACACCCGAGGTCCGGACGCAGCATATGTTCTTCGCTCAGATAGGTGGCGATGACCTTCCGGAGGGCTTCGCGTCTCGACAGATTGCGAACCATGTCTCTCAGGCGCGTCGCCACCTGATCAAGAGCCGTCGAAACGGCCTCCCGCAGCAGTTGATCCTTGTCTTCAAAGTGTTTGTAAAAGCCGCCATGGGTCAGACCCGCCGCCTGCATCACATCTGCAACGCGAACCGCTTCACTGCCGTTTGAGCGGAACTGACTGGCCGCGACCTCGAGGATTCTCTGACGGATCTCTTGTTTGTGGGTCGGTCTGTATCGCATGCCTCATAGGATGATGATAATAATCCTATGGATGCAGGTTTTTTTCGCGGCCTTTTCAGGGTGGTCCTTGCCTGGATATTGAGCGTCCTAGCCCAAAGCCCCTCAGCGCGTGCGAGAGCCAGCCTGCCTGGGCCACATTTGCACCGAAACTCTGGCGGGGCTGGCATCAGCCACAATCCCGATACCCAGACCGGGAACTTCGTTCAGAATGACTGGGCGGCGCTGGGCACGAGGTTCATCTTTTGGAGGAGGGTCTTGTAGCGGGGTTCGTGCTTGAGGGGGAAGTACTGGGGGGCTGAAGCGAGGGCGAGGAGGAAGGAGTTCTTTTCGGTGAAGGCGCGTTCGAAGTAGTCGAGGGCGTCAGTGTAGCGATTGAGGGCGAGGTAGATTTCGCCAATCCACTGGGAGGCGATGCACTCGTGGGCGGAGCGTTCCTGGAGTTCGGCGATGAGTTCTTCTGCTTCGGCGGTGCGCCCGGCGCGAGCGTAGGCGACGCCGAGCCCGGCGACGAGCATCTGGTGGTGGTCGCTGGCGATGGCAGCTTTGAGGCTTTCGGTGATGGCGGCCTCGGCGCGGCCGCTGAGGGAGTAGATCCAGCTGCGAATCCAGTGGATGAGGATGGCCTTGGGTTCGAGGTCGAGAGCGCGCTCGATCAGTTCGGCCGAGGCCTCGAGGTCACCGGCGCAGAAGTGGGTGGCGGCGGTTACGTAGCAGATAAGGCCGGAATCCGGGTCATCGGGAATGCAGAGGAGCGCTTCAGCTTTGGCCAGTTCGGCTCTGCCAGTGACGGCATAGAGCAGTGCGCGGTAGGCGCGGGCGACGGCGAGGCGGGGGTCGAGTGCGAGTGCGCGGCTAAGCGAGGCTTCGCCGTGGACCCAGTCGTGCTCGAGCAGCACCTGGATGGCACCGAGGGAGAGGTGCGCCTCGGCGAGGTCGGGGTCGAGTTGGAGAGCGCGCCGGGCGAGCGCGAGGGCTTTGGGGTACGCCTCGTGGTGGGCGCGGAAGGAGTAGACGGCCATGATGAGGAAGCAGTCGGCGAGGCCGGAGTGGGGCAGGGCGTATTCGCTGTCGGCGGCGATGGCCTGGTCAAAGTGGAGCATGGCGGCCTGCAGGTAGGCGCGGTTGCGGCGCTCCCAGTAGTAGCGGCCTTTGAGGTAGAGCTTGTAGGCTTCGAGGCTTTCAGTGGAGCGGCGGATGCCGGGGGCGGAGTGGAAGAGCTTGCCCTTGAGGCTTTGGACGATGCCCTCGGTGATTTCGTCCTGAATTTCAAAGACGTCCCCTTCGTCGCGGTCGTAGCGCTTTGACCAGGTCTGAGAGCCGTCGTGGGTGCTGACAAGGTGGGCGGTGACGCGAAGGCGCGCGCCGGATTTGCGGACTGTACCCTCAAGCACCGATTGGACGCCGAGATGCTGGCCGATTTCGCCCAGTTCCATGCCTTTTTCACGGCAGAGAACGGCGGAAGTACGGGAAATGACCCGCAGCCCTGCGACGCCGCCGAGGGCGTTGATGATTTCCGCGGCCATACCTTCGCAGAAGGGTTGCTGGCTGCGGTCGGGGCTGAGGTCTTCAAAGGGCAGCACGGCGATGGAGGGCAGAATCAGTGCCGGAGGCGGGGCGGGCCGGTCTTCTTCAAAGTGGACCGGCACGACGATGCGGTAGCCGCGACGGGGCAGGGTCTCAACGTACTTTGGCTTGTCGGCGGTGTCTTCGAGTGCGTCCCGGAGTTTCATGACGGCGGTGTTGATGCTGCGGTCAAACTCGACGACGATGCCGCTTGGCCAGAGCTGTGTGCGAAGTTCTTCTCGGGTGACGACGCCACCTTTGCGGAGCAGCAGGGCCTTGAGTATCTGGAACTGCTGCTCGCGGAGGCGGACCACGGAGCCATCGCGGCGCAGGTCGGCGGTCTCGAGATCGAGTTCGAAGCCTCCGAAACGAACAATGCTTGCAGTCTTTGGCATAGGTCGAAAGTCCACGGATGTTGAGCTGCCCGTGAAGGGAATGTTCCTCATCGTACTCCCTTCCTTGATTGCAATCACTTGCATAATCACATCGAAGTAACACAGAGATGACATGCAGACGATTGAGTGCAGAGGGGTATTGGAACAAAGTTGTGAGTGTAACCCAGAGGTCGTGACGATTGGTCGAATCGCTGGGCAAAACAAACACGTTGAGAGTGAGGACACAATCATGACTCCAGTACCTGCTTCCCGCCTGCGCGCCATAACGGCTGCGCTCACCGCATGCGCACTGCTGCTTTCCTTTTCACAAACGGCGGGTGCTTACCAGAGCGTTCCGACGTTTCCAAACTTTGATATCGGGCCCAGCAAGGGGCAGGTCGTCGGTGTGGCGGTGGGCATTGCGGCTGTTGGAGCGGCGATCGGAGTTGGGGTCTACTACGCGGTCCGGCACAATCACAGCCTCACGGGCTGCGTTGCTCCCGGCGCAAATGGGCTTGAATTGACGAACGAAGGCGACCACCGACTCTATGCGCTGCTGGGAGATCAGGCGTCGATCAAGGCGGGAGACCGGGTGCGCGTTTCAGGCAAAAAGCAGAAGAAGGGCAGCGGGGATGCGTGGCCGTTTCTTGTAGAGAAGGTTTCAAAGGACTTTGGCCCCTGCCCGGTGTCGGCGGGAACGCACTGAGCATGGGCTCCCTCGTGAGGAGGTGGACGATGAGGGCGATTGAAACTGATTTCGAACTGGTTTTGCGATGGTTTGTGGCAATGGCGATGCTGGCGAGCCTGGTTGGTTGAACTCTGCTCAAAAGGCAAGATCTGAACAAGAAAAGAGGCGCTCCCGGTGGGGAACGCCTCTCTGGTTTTGGCATGAAGCGAGTTTACGGCAGGAAGTAGCGGAAGCTGGTCCAGACCATGTTTTCTACGCCCCTGCCGGTGATGCCCGCCTTGTCAGAGATTCCATCACGCACGGCGTAGCCGTACTGGATGCCCTGACGGAGACGGCCAGCGGGTCCGCGGTACAGGTCATACCAGTATCCACCGGTAAATTCCTGAACGTATTGGGTTGCCGCACCGCAGGAGCCTGCCGGGTAGAAGCCGACGCCGGTATAAGCGGGGTTGCCGTCGGTTTTGCAGCCTGCATTGCTGCTCGTCTTGGAACCGTAGCCAACGGCAGCGTCGCCGACGTTGAAGGTGATGGTGCCGGGTACGGTAACAGGATTGCCATTGGCATCGATGGTGGTTGTGGAGGCGGTGAAGTTCTTGACGCCGGTGATGGTGGTGGTGGTGTAGCCTGCGCGTCCGACGAAGTCACCGCCCCAGTTGAAGTAGGCGACGAGGCGGGGATTGATGGTCCACTCGGCGGTGGTGATGACCGAGGTGTTGCGCAATGCGGCGAATTCACCATTGGGCTTGTCGGTGAGGTCAGAGAGGGTTGAGTTGCCGTAGCGGCCAACGCCCTCGCCGTAGAGTCCCTTGGCGCCGAGGTCAAGCTTGTGGTGCAGGGTGGAGATGCGGCCGCTGGCGCCGATGCCGCCGAGGACGACTGCATTGTTATAGGCACCGGCGGAGGAGAGCTTGGCCACCTTGACGCCGTTGGTGTCGGTTACGCCGCCGTAGAGGAAGGCGTTGTTGGTGACATTGGGGAAGATGGTTTCGTGGGCGAAACGGGCAATGCCGAGGATTTCCCAGTGTCCGTAGCCGGGATCGAAGGCAGCCTTGACGATGATGTCCGGGGCCTGGTTGAAGGTGACGTTGGCCAGGTTCGAGCAGATATTCAGGAACTTGGTGGCGGCGGCGACAGAGCCCTTTGACTCGCTGTAGGCCGTGTAGCTGGCGTTGGAGCAGCCGCTGACAGCCGCGTTGTAGTTGCCACCGTTGGCACCCGCGCTGCCCAGAACCGCGTAGGGTGTGTTGCCGGCCAGGGTTGCAGAGTAGAGCAGTTGTGGATTTTCAAGAGCGATACCGAAAGCCGACTTGGGGTATGTCTTGGTGACGCGGAAACCCCACTGGCGGGTCCAGACGAAACCGGGAACGTAGTTGGGATCAATGACCTGAGGCGTGGCAATGTCTCCAGAGACATTGGAGATGGCCTTCTTGGTTTCAGCCGCGAGGGACCAGAGCTGACCGGTGGTGATGGCCCAGTGGCTGGCGGTTTCCAACTGACCCCAGACAACGCGTTGACGCATCACGTAGCTGTTGGATTGGTTGGGGTTGGAGGTGGTTCCGGTGCCGAGGAAGTCAGCCTCGACGTAGCCGCGCAGGGTACCGAGATCGCTCTTGCCCTGAACGAGCATGGAGAGACGCGAGTGGCGCGCACCGGCGTAGAACTCACTGAGGTGATAGGCATCAGCGTGTTCGTAGGGGATCGCATTGAAAGGGGTCGGCTCATCGGCACCGGTTGCATGGGTGCGATAGATGGTTTCACCAGCGAAGTAGCCGCCGGGAGTGATCGTGACACCCTTGTAGTGCAGAACGTCAGGGCTCTCGA
Source organism: uncultured Acidobacteriota bacterium (assembly GCA_903832055.1). Lineage (GTDB taxonomy): Bacteria > Acidobacteriota > Terriglobia > Terriglobales > Acidobacteriaceae > Acidicapsa. The sequence continues at coordinate 183,172 of CAILAC010000009.1, forward strand.
TGGCCTTCTTGACCTTGGTCTGATCGTCCTGGATGGTGCCGACGACCATGGCCTGGTTGGCCTTGAGGTCAGTGACGGTGGACTGCAGCGTGGAGACGGCAGAGGCATTGTCTGTGACGGCCTGCTGCTGGGCGCCGGCGGCAGCCTCAGCGCGGGCGGCTGCGGCCTGCGCCGCTGCTGCCGCTTCCTGAGCCTGCTTCAGCTTGGCGTCGCGGTCGTTCAACTCGTTTTTGAGGGAGTTGATCTGGTTTTCCATGTCCCGCTTGAGGTCCTGCAGTTGGTCGGCGGTGACAGGAGCGGGCTTGGCCTTGGCGGCAACATGCTTGGCATGCTTGACCGGAGGTGTCGCGTCTGCGGCAAACGTCTGCGCGGAGAAAAGTCCCGCTGCAAGCACTGCGGCAGCGACTGCTTTCATCTTGATATTCATTGAGCCTCTCTGAGTTGCATTCATCTTGAAAATGGCGGTGTACCTGGCCGCTCGTTCTATAGGTGTGTTGCCAGGTCCTTCCTCTTCCTGCGCCGAGCGGACTCCTGTGACTCTCTAGAGGAGTGAAGATCGATCCGGGGGTGGATGCGATCATTGGCCGGGTGCGTTACGAGACTTATCGATTTGAGAGCGCACTGCGCGAACCCAAAGCCTGTCTCTCTGTAGTTATGCTTCCAGAGTTGTGTGAATATTTGACTAACGAATCGGCCTCTAATATTTCAATTTGATTAATTTGAGAATTCACAGAAATTTGTTCGTTCTTTAAAGCGGATGAGGCGGTCCGCATTGAATCATCTTGCCGCGCTTTTTGCACTGAGAAGGTTGGCGAGCAGGCGGTAGGCACCCGGAACGAGTTCAGGAAGCTGGCGGTGAAGTGCGTAGGCGTCATAAATATAGGTGCCCTTGCCGGAATGAGCGACCAGCAGGCCGCCGCGCTGGGGGTCTTGTCCGGGGTCGGCGGTTTCAGTGAGGGCGGTGTAGGCAGCATCCCAGGAATCAAGGAATGAATGGCCGCGCTCCTCGACCCAGCCGTCAAAATCGTGTGCCGTAATCAAGTTGGGCGTGGTGAGGATGGGGTCGCCGGCAGCCAGCAGTTTGACCGGCGCGGTTTCGTCGACGACTTTCTCAGCGTTACCCAGCTTGAGGGGATAAGGGGCAGGAAAACTTCCGGACTGGTACTGAACCAGGAGCGTGCCGCCGTTTTGCACGAAGGCGTCGAGTCGCGGCTGAATCATGCCGAGTTCCGGTCGGGCAGAGTAGGCGCGAATGCCGAGTACGACGGTGTCATAGGCCGAGAGGTCTCCTGAAAGCAGTTCGGCGGTCGTAAGCAGGTGAGGTGCCTGGCCGGTAAGCTGGCGAATGGCCTCGGGAACGGTGTCGCCGGTGCCCATGACGTAGCCGATTTTCAGGCCCGGTGCGACCTTGACATCGACGATGCGGGTCTTGATTTCCGCGGCGCGGTACTGGTTATAGGGGCGCAGGCCGAGGTAGCCAATGCGCTGCCAGCCACTGGTGTAGGTGTGGCCCTCGGCTTCGGCCTGTGCCTGGATCGCAAAGACTGAATCGCCCAAGCCGGCCGGGGGAGTCACTTCAAAGGGCAGTGCGGCAGTCTCGCCAAAGGCCTTGCGATGGAACTCGGCCTCGGCCGGAGTCACTGTCCATCCGGCAGGGACGATCAAGTGAACTTTGCCGTCGGCCGCGCCCTCGCTGTGCACGGTGACGTTCACCGGGAGCGGGCTGCCGTTGAGAGGGAGTATCTGCGACTCCGGCGAGACGCGGACGCCGATCTTTGGCGTGACGATGAGCGGCTCAAAGATGCCGCCAATCCCGGGCTGGCGCTGCATCGTCTGCACAACTTCGCCAAGCCGGATGGGGAGGCCCTGGTAGGTGAATTCAACCCAGGCAGCGAGTGGGTAGGGCTCAAAGGAGCGGCCGCGCAGCGTGGGATTTGAAACGTCGTAGAAGGGCTGGGCGATATCGGGACGAGTAAAGTATGGCTCGGTCGGGGCCGCTGTTTCGGGAACCCGCGCCTCAATTGTCGTGTCGGCACCGGGAGCCTGCTTGCTTTCGGAGGACCAAGTTCCGCCGTCGGTGCTTCGGAGCCAGACGCGTTGTAATTTCGCCAGACTGGTTGGGTTGCCGCTGTGCATGCGGACAAACAGCGCATCACCGGGCGAGACGCTGCGCGAGGTTTCGTCGATGCCGCCGCCAAAAGGGCCGCTGGGAGCAGCGACCTTGGCCTGGACAGTGTAGGCCTGCAGGTCGAGTCCGAGGGCGAGGGCCAGGGTCTGCTGGAACTGCTCGATTTTGAGGCCGAGTTCAGCCTTGAGATTGGCCTTGTCGTCAGCGGAGAGGTCGCTGGCGGCTACCCGCTCTTGAAGCGCCAGAGCGGCCTGGTAGCCGGTCTTGAGCAGGGGCGCGATCGCTTCGGGATGGGCGATGCTGTATTGCCGCTGCGCGGTGGCGACGGGGGCAGCGATGGCAGCGAGGCCGGTCTTGAGCCATTCAGGAGCGGGGCCAGAGACAAGCGAAGCGATGCCTTCAATGCCGGTGGGAATGCCGGCGAAGAAGCTGTCCTGCAAACCCGTGAGTCCGCCGACACTGGTTGCCCAGCGGTGATATTCCGATTCGCTTGAGCCAGAGAGAGACGGGTTGCCGCCGCCGTTCTGGGATTTCTGCTCGCCCCAGCCTTCGCGGGCAATCTGGGTGTACGTCCGGCCGAGGATTGGGTCGTAGGAGCCAGTCGGGATTTGAACATCGGCCGAGAGCGCGTGATCTGTCCACGTCTCGGTGACGTAGTTGTAAAAGCGGACCGGGGCCCACTTGCCGGTGGCGTAGTCAAACATGCCTTTTGCCGTAACCGGCGCAAAGGGCATGCGCGAGAAGACGGCGCGCGGGGACCACGGGCGCAGGCCGAGGGCAAACTGTTCAGGGAAGACTTTGGGGTCGCCGGCGGCCTTGTAGGCTTCCTGGGCGATAGCGGCCGAAACCTGGTGCTGGCCGTGGCCGTCGGTAATGCCGCCGACAAAGGTAGAGACGATCACCAGCGGGCGTTCGCGGCGGATGGCGAGCACGGCGTCGTAGAGTACGCGGTCATGGCCCCACTGGGTAAAGGCCTCTTCCTTGGTCTTCGAGAAGCCAAAATCGGCCTCCGTGCCCCAATATTGCTTCACGCCGTAGAACTGGCCAGCGCGCAGCAGTTCGCTGGTACGGATGAGGCCGAGCGCGTCGTAGGAGTCAGAACCGATCGCGTTCTGGCCGCCCTCGCCGCGGGTGAGGGTAAGCTGCGACGCGCGGACTCCGTTGCCGCGGGTTTCGTAGGTGAGCATGCCGCCGTCTTCATCGTCGGGGTGGGCGATCACAATCATCAGGCTCGCCCAGGTGTTCAGCCGCTTCAGAGCTTGCGCCAGAGCCGCCGCGCCGCGATCTTCGGGCAGGGGCAGGGCTACTTCGCGCGCCTCGGTCTGGGACGCTGCGGGAATCTGCTGGGCGAGGGCGCTGGAGGAGAGCAGGCTGAAAAATGCCAGCCACGCGGCAGTCTGTTTAATCGTATGGGCGCGGTTCATCACTAGCGTCAGTGTACAATCCGTGCAGCCTAAAGGCATTTTTCTCATGACTTCCACCTCCATCACGAGTAAGGCGCAACACGGTCTGGCGCGGCGCATCGGGCTGCCCTCAGCCATCGCGCTCAACATGATGGACATGATCGGCGTGGGTCCGTTCCTGACGCTGCCTTTGGTAATCGCCGCGGCCGGCAGCCGGTTTGCAATCTGGGCGTGGGTGCTCGGCGCGGCAATTGCGATCTGCGACGGGCTGGTCTGCGCGGAACTGGGCGCTGCGTTTCCAGAGGCGGGCGGGTCGTATGCCTTCCTGCGCCAGATTTATGGGGCTTCAGGAGCCGGGCGCTGGGTTTCGTTCCTCTACGTGTGGCAGCTGAGCTTTTCTGCGCCGCTTTCCATTGCCTCGGGCTGCATCGGCTTGGCAACTTTTCTGGCCTACATCTGGAAGCCGCTGCAGTTGGCTCCCCTTGCCGCGCTGCCCTGGTTACATGGGACCAATCTGGTAGCAGCAGCGGCTTGTCTGCTGGTGACGGCGCTGCTGTATCGCAATCTCAGCTCAATCACCCGGCTGGCATGGCTGCTTTTTGGGGGAGTGTTGATTACGCTGGCGGCAGTGATCGTCTCTGGAGTGGTCACCGGGAACCAGATCGCGGGCGGCGGCGGTTGGAATCTTCAGGAGCTGATCGGCTGGCCGACCATCGCCTTTGCGCGTCCCCTTGCCGAGGCGACGGTGTTTACCTGCTACTGCTTCTGGGGCTACTACAACATCTGCTTCCTCGGCGCTGAAGTGCGCAAGCCAGAGAAGACGATTCCCCGCGCAATTCTCATTTCCATTCTGGTGGTGGCGGGGTTTTATATTGCGATGAACCTGGCGGTGCTGCCGGCAATTGGCCCCGTCTCGACGCAGGCTGCGGCGGCGGTCGCTCCAGGGCGGCTGGCGCTGGTCGCCGATATTGCGCAGTCGGCCTTTGGGCACTTTGCCGGGCAGGCACTGGCGACGCTCATCTTGTGGAGCGCGTTTTCGTCGGTCTTTTCGCTGCTGCTGGGGTACTCGCGGGTGCCGTATGCGGCGGCGCGGGATGGGAACTACTTTTCCGCGCTCGGTGCTGTGCACGCACGCCATGGGATTCCCCACCGTTCGCTGGTGGCGCTGGGGCTGGTGGCCACTGCCTTCTGCTTCTTTTCGCTCAAGGAAGTAATTACGCTGCTGGTGGTGATTCGGATATTGCTGCAGTTCCTGTTGCAGCAGATTGGGGTGATCTGGCTTCGGTTCAGTCAGCCGGAGCTGAAGCGGCCGTTTCGGATGCCGCTCTTTCCGCTGCCGCCGTTGCTGGCGATGGCGGGGTTTGTGTTTGTGCTGGCCTACCGGCCCAAACCGCTGCTGGAGCTGGGTGTGGCGGGGGGAATTGCTGCTACCGGGACTGTGATTTACATGCTGCGCGCACGCAGCCGCAGGGAATGGCCGTTTCTGTCGCGCTGAACTGGAAGCGACCTCAGGCACTGGGCCGTCTCATTTTTCTACCTTTTCATTTGCGTGGAATTATCTCCAGCTTGCATACAATGAATCAGGCGCTCTCAGAGCATTCCCTTTGATGCACCAGTTCGACCGCTCAAAGCCTCAAAACAGTGCTGAAAGTGGCATAAATGTGCACAAAATACACATGGTAACCACCTCGTAAATAAATGTAAATAAACAACTTGCAGCATAATTTCGACGAAAACACCCCACCCCCCCTTTTTTTGTTGTTACGGACGCTTTTTATCCTTTCCTCTGCTGACGCGCATGTCGGGGCGCGAATCGCCATCGATCGACTCAGGAACGGGGTATTCTGGAAAGAGCGCAATCGAGCAATTGTTGAGCCTGCGCGCCGATTCCACGCAGAACCGCAAGAAAAGGAACGTATCGTGTCAGAAATTCCCGTCCCCGTTGCAGAAGTCCCCGCGCAGTTGCCTAACGTCCGCATCGCCGTGCTTGGCACAGGCAAGATGGGCGGAATCCTTCTGCAGGCTTTTTTGAAGCAGAACCTGTTCTCGCCAGACCAGATTCACGCGACCGTAGCGCATGCCGAAAAGGCGATTGCGCTTTCGACGCAGTGGGGCGTGGACGTTTCGACGGACAACCTTGCAGCGGCCGAGCAGGCTGACTTGATCCTGCTCGGCGTGAAGCCGTTCCAGGTGCCTGAGCTGGTAGCGCAGATTCGCCCAGCGCTGACGCCGCAGAAGACCATCGTCTCCTTCGCCGCGTCAGTCAAGACCTCGGCGATTGAAGAGGCCGCAGGCATGGAGATTGCGGTCATCCGCGCCATGCCCAATACCCCTTCGGCGCTGGGCGCGGGCATCGCCGGGCTGTGCCGCGGGCGGTATGTTTCTGACACGCAGATGGAGCTGGCGCGGCGCATCTTCGAGACAGTCGGCCGCACGGTCACCGTCGACGAGAAGCACATGGACGCGGTGACTGGGCTTTCGGCATCCGGTCCAGCGTTCATCTACATCATCCTGGAGTCGCTGGCCGAGGCGGGCGTCAAGGTCGGCCTGCCGCGCGATACGGCGACGCTGCTGGCGGCTCAGACTACCTTTGGCGCGGCCAAGATGGTGCTCGATACCGGCTACCATCCGGCGCTGCTCAAGGATGCGGTGACGACTCCGGCAGGCTGCACGATTGACGGCATTCTGGAGCTTGAAGAGGGCGGCCTGCGCGTGACCCTGATCAAGGCTGTAATGCGGGCCACGCAGCGGGCTAAAGAGCTGGCTGCGGGGTAATCCTTGGCGACTGCCTCGTCACTTCCGACAAAGCGACCGGAGTGGCTGCCCGCGTACATCCCTGAGTTGCAGGGGTTGCGCGGGCTTGCTGTGCTGGCGGTGGTCATCTACCACTGCCATGCGCGCCTTGAGGGAACGTGGATTTACTACGCCTCGCTGTGGGGATGGGCGGGAGTGAACCTCTTCTTTGTGCTGTCGGGATTCCTGATTACGTCGATCCTGATTGAGGCGCGGGGCAAGCCGCATTATTTTCGCAATTTTTACGCGCGGCGGGCGCTGCGCATCTGGCCGGTTTATTTTCTACTGCTGGCCGTCTGCTATGCGGTGCCGGAGTGGTTTCTGGGCGACACGCTGGCCAACCAGACGCACTGGAAGACGCTGGTGGCTTATGCACTTTTCTTGCAGAATCTGCGCCATACTGCGCTACCGGGCACGCTGGGCCCCACGTGGTCGCTGGCGATTGAAGAGCAGTATTACCTGGTCTGGGCACCGGTGATCTTTTTGAGCTCGCTGCGCTTTTGGGGAGTTCGCTGGCGGTGGGTGCTGCCGGGATTGCTGGTGTCGATGGTTGTGACGTCGCCGCTGGTGCGGTTTCTGCATCCGCACTGGATTACGAGCACGCATACGCTCATTCACCTGGACGGGATTGCGCTGGGGAGCCTGCTGGCGCTGGGGCTGTATTCGCTCAATCTGGCGCGGCGAGTCTGGCTGGGGATGGGGCTGAGCTTGGCTGTCGTGGGATTTGCGCTGGCCGCGACATGGGCGGGGGGAACCTCGTTTCTGGATTCGGCGCTGGCGTTTGCCTTTGCCGGGGTGGTGATGGCGGCGGTGGCGGGGACGGGGAACCGGATGGGCTGGCCGCTTCGGCGTGGGCCGCTGGCATATTACGGCAAGATCAGTTATGGGCTGTACATGGTGCACATTCTGGTGTTTGTGTACTTTGGCAACTTTGATGCGCGGCTGAGCGACGGCAACGCGGTGCAGGTGTTGAACAATCTGGCGATTGTGGCGCTGCGGCTGGGGTCTTCTACGGCGGTTGCGACGGTGCTCTGGTATGGGTTTGAGTCTCAGATTCTGAAGTTGAAACGGTTCTTCTAGCGGTTCGGACCGACTCTGGGCGGCATTTTTTCTTGGGTTGTAACCGACCATCGACTACCATCGAGGTATATGCGGCCTTCAGTTATCCTGCTTGCTTTCAATTCCGAAGACACATTAGGTGCGACGCTGGAGCGTGCGCGCCAGGTTTCAGACGAGATTTTCGTCGTGGATTCGTTCAGTAAAGACGGCACGGTTGCGTTGGCTGAGTCATACGGCGCTCAGGTTGTCCAGCACGCGTTTGAGAACTACGGCGCACAGCGGAACTGGGCCATTGACCATCTGGCGATTACGCGGAAGTGGCAACTGCATCTGGATGCGGACGAGGTAATGGACGACGCGCTGGTGGCGGCCATTCAGGCGCTGCCTGAAGAGCCGGCGGTGGCCGGGTATTTTGTGCCGCGCTATGTGAAGTTTCTGGGCCGGGTGATGCGCCATGGTGGCATGAGCCCGACGTGGCATCTGCGGCTGTTTCGCTCAGGCGTGGGGCGCTGCGAAGATCGCAAGTACGACCAGCACTTTTTGCTGGCTGGCGATGGCGACAAAACGACGGGACAACTGCCGGGTGTGATGATTGACGACATCGCCATGAGCCTGTCGGAGTGGACGGCGCGGCACAATCGGTGGGCCGACGGCGAAGTGGCCGAGATGGACGCGAAGGATGAGGGCGGACGGCTGGTGGCCGACGCCAGGGGAAATCCGGCGCAGAGGAAGCGGGCCCTTCGGGAGAAGTACAACAATCTGCCCCTGTTTGTAAGACCGTTTCTGCTGTTTGGCTATCGCTATTTCTTCAAACTGGGCTTTCTGGATGGGACCGAGGGGTTTATTTTCTGGATGTTGCAGACCTTCTGGTTCCGGTTTTTGATTGATGCCAAGATTTGGGAAAAGCGCAACGTTCGTTCGAGCTGATGGCCCGTCCGGTGCATTGGCGAAGCCAGGTGGCAGCACATAGGATGAGGTCCAAACGCCTGCTTCAACACTTCAAATGCAGGGTTTTTCACTGAAGGAGTTTCAATGCGCGTTCTGGTCACGGGCGGTAGCGGCTATGTGGGTTCTCATGCGGTGCGGGAGCTGGTGGCGGCCGGTCACGAAGTCATCATCTACGACAACCTGAGCACGGGCAATCGCAAGCTTTCCGATGGCTTTGAGCTGATTGAGGGCGACATTGCCGACGGCGAAAAGCTGGCCCCAGCACTGGATCGCGTGGATGCGGTGATGCACTTTGCCGCCTGCGCCTACGTAGGCGAGTCGGTGGCTAATCCGCGTAAGTACTTCAAAAATAACGTGGAGTCGGCACTGAAGCTGATGGACGCGGTGCTCAAGTCAAAGGTGCGCAAGTTCATCTTCTCCTCGACGAACTCGATTTACGGCATCCCCCAGGTGCTGCCGATTACCGAGGATTCTCCCAAGGACCCGATCAATCCCTATGGCGCGACGAAGCTGTTTTTTGAGCATGTGCTGCAGGCGTATTCTGCCTCCCATGGGCTGCGGTATGCGGCGCTGCGCTACTTCAATGCGGCGGGGGCACATGCGAGCGGATTGATTGGCGAGGTGCATGATCCGGAGACGCATTTGATTCCGCTGGTGTTCAAGGCGGTGCTGGGCAAGATTCCGCCGCTCAAGGTTTTTGGGCATGATCTGCCTACGCCCGATGGGACGTGTATTCGCGACTATATTCATGTTTCAGACCTTGGGGAAGCTCACGTGAAGGCGCTCGAATACCTGGCCAATGGCGGCGAATCGGTGAGCCTGAATTTGGGCACCGGCAAGGGCACGTCGGTCAAAGAGATCATGGACAGCTTTGAGCGGCTGACTGGAATTCCGGTGCCGCACGAGTTGGCGCCGCCCAGGGCAGGGGACCCGCCGGCGTTGTTTGCGAATGCCACGAAGGCTAAAGAAGTGCTGGGCTGGACGGCGAAGCGTGATCTGGACGAAATACTGACGTCGGCATGGAAGTGGCAGCAGCGGCTCGAAGCGGCGAATTACCAACTGTAAGTCAAATCAGGCTTCTTTTCATTCTGCTGTAACAATCCGGGAGACTTCTTCTCCAGGTTCATTGGGCGAATTGCGCATGATTACTGTGTGAAAATGTGTGCGGTAAGTCACACCGCATCGTTATCTGCGGCTGTTAGTATCTGCTTTCGGGGTATTGGCATACTTTCCCAATTGGCTGATTCCCTCGATGGAGGGTGTTCATGTCGCAGGATCCGTTGCAGACCGAGAAAGCTGGCGAAATCGCCACACGAGAGCCGTTGAACCCAGACTTGCTCGCCCAAATGGATGCCTATTGGCGGGCGGCGAATTATCTTTCTGTCGGGCAGATTTATCTCAAGGACAATCCACTGTTGCGGGCTCCGCTGACGCTGGAGGATGTGAAGCCGCGTTTGCTGGGCCACTGGGGCACGACGCCGGGGCTTAATTTTCTTTATGTTCACCTGAACAGGGCGATCAACGAGCGCGACCTGAACATGATTTACATCATCGGGCCGGGCCATGGCGGGCCGGGGCTGGTGGCGAACACGTATCTCGAAGGCTCGTACACGGAGCTTTACCCGGCCGTCGAGCAGAATTCGGACGGGATCAAGCGGTTGTTCCGGCAGTTCAGCTGGCCGCTCGGGATACCGAGTCATGTTGCGCCGGAGACGCCGGGGTCGATTCACGAGGGCGGGGAGCTGGGTTATTCGCTGGTGCATGCGTTTGGCGCGGCGTTTGATAATCCTGACCTGGTGGTGGCCTGCGTGGTGGGCGATGGCGAGGCGGAGACGGGACCGCTGGCGGCGAGCTGGCACTCAAACAAGTTTCTCAATCCGGCGACGGATGGGGCGGTGCTGCCGATTCTGCACTTGAATGGGTACAAGATCGCCAACCCCACGCTGCTGGCGCGGATACCGCATGCGGAGTTGGAAGAACTGATGCGCGGGTATGGGTATGAGCCCTTCACTTTGGAAGGCAGCGACCCCGCAACCATGCACCAGGGGATGGCGGCGCTGCTGGATGTGATGTTGGACCGGATCGCGGCCATTCAGAAAAGCGCGCGGGAGGGGAACACGGAGAGGCCGGCGTGGCCGATGCTGATTCTGAAGACGCCGAAGGGGTGGACGGGGCCGAAATTTGTGGACGGCAAGCCGGTCGAGGGCACGTGGCGGGCCCATCAGGTGCCATTCAGCGAGATTTTTGAGAAGCCGGACCATCTACGGCTGTTGGATGAGTGGATGCGTTCGTACAAGCCGGAAGAACTGTTTGATGCCAAGGGGCGCTTCTTGCCTGAACTGGCCGATCTCGCTCCCAAGGGACGGCGGCGGATGGGGATGAATCCCCATGCCAATGGCGGGCTGCTGCTGAAGCCGCTGGTGGTGCCGAATTTTCGCAACTTTGCGGTGAAGATTGGCTCAGATGCCGAGCGCGGGCAAAAGGATGTGGAGTCGACGCGGGTGCTGGGCCAACTGCTGCATGCGGTGATGCAGGCCAATCTTGAATCAAAGAATTTTCGCGTGGTGGGGCCGGATGAAACGGCTTCAAACCGCATTGGCGATGTAATTACGGGTACGGGCAAGGCGTGGATGGCGGAAGTGCTGCCGGTCGACGAGAATCTGTCTGAGACGGGCCGGGTGATGGAGGTGCTGAGCGAGCATCTCTGCCAGGGCTGGCTTGAGGGGTATCTGCTGACCGGGCGGCATGGATTCTTCTCCTGCTATGAGGCGTTCATTCACATCGTGGATGCGATGGTGAATCAGCATGCCAAGTGGCTCAAGGTGACGCGGGAGATTCCCTGGCGCAAGCCGATCGCGTCGCTGAACTATCTGCTGACCTCGCATGTGTGGCGTCAGGATCACAATGGATTTTCGCACCAGGACCCGGGATTTATCGACCACCTGCTGAACAAGAAGGCTGACGTGGTGCGCATCTACCTGCCGCCGGATGCGAACACGCTGCTGTCGGTGGCGGACCACTGCCTGCGCAGCCGCAACTACATCAATCTCATCGTAGCCGGCAAGCAGCCTGCTCCGCAGTGGCTGACGATGGACGAGGCGGTGCAGCACTGCATGACGGGGCTGGGGGTATGGGCGTGGGCTTCGGATGCCGGTGAGCCGGATGTGGTCATGGCCTGCGCCGGAGACGTGCCGACGCTCGAGACGCTGGCGGCGGTGATGCTGCTGCGCGAGCAGGTGCCGGATATCAAGATTCGCGTGGTCAATGTGGTCGATCTGATGACCTTGCAGCCCAGTTCAGAGCATCCGCATGGGCTGGCGGATGAGGAGTTTGACGCGGCCTTCACCTGCGATAAGCCGGTAATTTTTGCGTTCCACGGGTATCCGTGGTGCATTCACCGGCTCACCTACCGACGCACCAATCATGACAACCTGCATGTGCGCGGGTACAAGGAAGAGGGCACGACGACAACGCCGTTTGATATGTGCGTGCTGAACAACATCGACCGGTACCAGCTGGCGCTGGATGCGATTCTCCGGGTACCGCGATTGAAGCCGGTGCACGAGGATGCACGCCAGCGGTATTCAGAGCAGATTCAGCGGCATCGGCTGTATGTGGCGGAGAACGGGCAGGATCTGCCGGAGATTCGCAACTGGAAGTGGAAGGGGCGGGGCTAGGCCCGTCCAATCATTTTGAATGTTGAGGTTTTCATTCGTGACCCTGCCTGTACTGGTGTTGAATAGCGGTTCTTCTTCGATCAAGTTTTCGGTATATGAAGCTGGTAACGGGGAACTTGCCAAGTTGCTCGAAGGGGCCGTGGACGGTATCGGTTCTCCTGCTCTTGGCAAGTTCTGGATTCAAGGGGCTGACGGGGCAAAGCTGGTGGACGAGACGCCAGCGATCCCTGACCTTGCAACGGGATTTGCGCTGGTGGCTGGGGCGCTTAAGAGGCCGCCATTTCCGCAGCCGACAGCGATTGGCCACCGGATGGTCTGCGGCGGGCCGACAGTGACGGAGAACCAGCGGATTACGCCGGAGTTGATCGACGAGATGGAGCGGTACACAGCCTTTGCGCCGCTGCATACGCCAACGGCGATCTTCATCATGCGGCGCGCGGCGGAGCTTTTCCCCGGTGTGCCTAATTTCGTTTGCCTGGATAGCTACTTTCACCGCGATCTGCCGGAAGTGACGCGCCATTTGCCGATTCCGCCTGAGTATGCGGCGATGGGGGTGCGGCGATTTGGGGCGCATGGGCTTTCGTACGAGTCGATTGTGGCGCACATCCAAAGGGAAAATCCCGAGCGCTTTCCGTCGCGGCTGATTGTGGCGCATTTGGGGAATGGTGCTTCGATTTCGGCGATTCGCGACGGAGTATGCGTGGATACTTCAATGGGGCTGACGCCGACGGGTGGGCTGATTTCGGGTTCTCGCACCGGGGACATCGATCCGGGAGTGCTGTTATTCATCCTGAGAGGACTTGCGGAACGCCTGCCGGGAACGGTGGAGGCAGCAGACCAGCTGGAGAAAATTGTCAGCAAACAGTCTGGACTGCTCGGGGTGAGCGGGCTGACGAACGACATGCGCGCGCTGCGGGTGGCGATTGGCGAAGGGAATGCGGCAGCGAGGCTGGCAGTGGATGAGTTCTGCTATGTGCTGCGGAAGTTTATCGGGGCGTATATGGCGGTGCTGGGCGGCCTGGACATGCTGGTGTTTACCGGCGGCATCGGCGAAAACGACGCCGCGACACGGGCCGAGACCTGCGCCGGGCTCGAAGACATGGGAATTATTCTCGACCTGGCGCGGAATGCTGTGCGCGGTGAGGCGACGATTTCCGCTGAGGGGTCACCGGTTACGGTGCGGGTGATTCCGCCGGCAGAGGATTTGATGATTGTGGGGCATGTCGGCCGATTACTTCGAGAGCCGAGTTTCTGAGACGGGTTCAATTCGCGTTCATCCCGACAAGCGTGCGCTGCTGCGGAGATGAACTACACTGAACTGTTCTTCTTTGAGGCGTCATGACGACTGCTGCCATTCGTATTTCTGACAAGACTCCTTCGGCTGCTCTGCGCTGGTTTGCGTGGGGGGTGCTGGGGTATTTTATTGCGACGATTTTGTGGGGAACCGTGGTGCGGGCAACCGGCTCGGGCGCGGGTTGCGGCGACCACTGGCCGCTTTGCAATGGGACCGTGTTGCAGCAGTCGCCAACCTTGCAGACAATGATCGAGTTTGCCCACCGGATTACGGCGGCACTCGATATGTTCTGCGTGCTCGGCCTGCTGGTGTGGACGTGGCGGCGGACGGTTTCTGGTCATCTGGCGCGCTGGGCTGCGGGGGCTGCGGTCTTTCTCACGCTGACTGAGGGCGCGCTGGGTGCGCTGCTGGTGAAGCTGGGGCTGACGGCGCAGAGCCAGTCGCCGCTGCGCGCGCCGATGCTGGCGCTGCATCTTTCAAACACGCTTTTGCTGGTGGCGGCGCTGGCGATGGCGGCGCATTTTCTCGGCCGCCGCATTGGGTATCGCTGGCGCGATGTGCATATCAGCGCGCCGGTTGGGACGACGATCGGCATGATTTCCGTGATGATTGTGGGCGTGACGGGGTCAATGGCGGCGCTGGGGGATACCTTGTTCCCGGCCAGTTCGCTTTCGGCTTCAATCGATCAGGATTTTGCCTCAAGTGTGGCGGGGCATGTGACGGGCGAGGCGGGGTGGCTGCTGCGCTGGCGGTGGACCCATCCCACGGTGGCGATATTCGCGAGTATCTTTCTGATCTGGCTGCTGATCCGCGCCGCTCGGCGGAGTGGCCCCTGGGATAATCGTGCGCTGTCCGGGCTGGTGGTAGGTCTGCTGGCGGTGCAGTATTTGCTGGGCGGGCTGGATGTCTGGCTGCTTGCGCCGGTGTGGATGCAGGTGGTGCACTTGCTGGGGGCGGATCTGCTGTGGTCGGCGCTGGTGGTGCTGACGGCGCGGCTGACACTGCTGCCGATTGCCCCGAAGGGGTAGAGTTGTGGTTCCCACATCTCAAAAATCGAGATGTGAGGCACCTTGATTCAAGTTCAGGCCGCAGATTCCTTGCTTCGCTCAGAATGACAAGTGCCGCGGAGCAGTCTAAAGGATCAAAACGCCGGTGGCAGGGTAGCTGTTGCCGTTGGCGCTGGAGGCGAGGTCTGGCAGCTCCGGCGTCGGGGTGAGGACTTCGATTTTGCCGTCCTGGAGCAGGACGGTGTCTTCGACTTTGCCGCCGCGGATGCTGGGGTTCCAGGCAAAGACCTGGTTGTTGACGACTTCTTCCTTGCCGCCGGGGGTGGCAACCCATTCACGTTCCCAGTAGCCGGTGGCTCCGCCCTGATGGTGGAACTGTTCGTCGCCGGGAAAGCCATTGGCGGCATAGGCGTCGGCAGCGGTCTTGAAGAGATGGCCCGAAGTCGCACCGTCGCGGGTGGCGTCGAGCAGGGCGGCATTGACCTGGGCAGCCGCGTGGAAGCGCTGGGCGAGTTCTGCGGCAATGGGGCCGACATGGGCGAAGCGGGTGATGGAGACAGTGAGGCCCCATTTGCGTGCGCAGAGGTTAATCATGCCGTACTTTTCGAGCTTGTTGCCGCGTGCGACCGCGTGTTTGTACTTGAAGATGCGCTCGTCGGTGGCCATGAGATAGACGGACGGCAGAATGCCTCGCTGGAGCAGAGCGTCGGCGACGCGGCCTTCGATTTCGTACTCGGTGATGCCGGGCTGGAGGCTCTTGAGGACTTCAGTGACGGCGGCGGCGGTGTGGGCACCGAGCCAGCGGAAGCGTGCGATTTCTGTTTCCTGGAGTGCGGCGCGGAGCGGGTAGAGATTGGCATGGCTGCAGCCGGGGACCGGCGTATCAGAGGCGAGGCGGCCGTGCGTGATTTCGAGGGCGGTTTCGTCGGTAGTGTTGGCGCACCAGGGAAAGATCCTGGGTTCGAAGTCGAGCGCGCCGAATTCCTCGTCGTGCAGGCGCGGGGCCTCGTTGGCGGTGGTGAGGTAGTAGCGCGCGCCCTCGGCGGTGACGAGCAAGGCAGCTACGCCGGTTTCGTTGGGAGTGAGTACGCGCAACTCAACCGCGCCGCCGGTAAGCCAGGCGATGTTTTCATTGCGTCGAAGGAGGACGCCGTCCAACTCATTTGAGCGTAGCCACTGGATGACGCGTTCATGCTTGGCTTCGAGCTCGGCATTCCAGGCTGCTTCTGTAACTACGGTGGTGCCATTTACGACCAGGCTTTTGCGGATTCGCACGCTCATCGAGATTTACCTTCCAAGAGTTGGTCTAAGGACAATTTGAAGAAGTCTGGACTGCTTCCCTCAGGGGCTAAAGCCCTTCGAATTCATTGGATTTATGTACGGGCTAAAGCCCATACCCTTCATTGGGCATTATTAAAGAGAAGGTTCTCAAATTCAATTAAATCGATTATTCAGTATAGACCCAAAGAAAACGGGGCGCTGACACGGTTGGTCAGCGCCCCGGGAGACCAGTCCAAAAGAGTTAATCTTCGCTTTCGCCGTGGTAGTAGCTTTCCCAGCCGAGGTAGCGGCTGGCGGCTTCGTGGACAGCTTTGGAGCTGTCGCTGAAGTTGGCGGCGACGTGGTGTTCGAAGCCTTCGCGGCAGATGTACTTGAGCAGCTTTTGCAGCTTGGGAATTTCAGCGACGCCTGCGCCGCCGAAGGTGGTGAGCGGGTCATCGGTGAAGCGGCCGGGGCCGACGTAGCCGCGCACGATGCCGCGACGGTCGTCGGTGGAGTAGCGGGCGAAGCTCATGGCTCCAGACTTGACGCGACCGACACAGGTGCCGAAGGTGTTGGCCTTGCCGACCGTGCCGGCGATGATCTCCTGGAAGTCCATTTTGACTTCGTTGAAGAAGTGCTTGGGCAGGTTGGAGCAGTGGAAGCAGACGCACTTATCGGGGTGGCTGCCGTAGTTGTTGTTCCAATCGAGCAGGGCCGAGGGCGTGCCGGAGGCGAGGGCGAGCATGTACATGCTGAGCGTGCCGGGCACGTCTACTTCGCAGGCGGAGGGGATGAGGTCGTTGGACATCATGCTCATGATGGTGCAGGGGACGACACCGAAGAACTCTTCGAGCGAGGTCCAGCACTGTACGGCGGAGATGGTGACGTGGGTTTGCTTCATCCAGCCATCGATGACTGCGCCGAGCTTGGCCATCTTGAGCAGGGCATCTTCGGGAATGCCGGAGTGGGTGACGTAGGCCTTGATGGCGGCGAGTTTGGCCTGGGCCGCATCGTCGTTGTCGCTCATCTTGTGGATACGGCCGAGGACTTCGGAGAGGTCGAGGGTTTCGATCGAGATACCGTTCGTCTCAAGAATGCGCTCGGAGTAGCGGACGGTGTTGAAGGCGGTGGGGCGAGCGCCGATGGCACCGATGCGGAGGTTCTTGAGGCCCTTGACGATGCGGCAGACGGCGCCGAACCACTCGAGGTCGGCTTTGAATTCCGCAGACGCGGGAGCTTCGGTGTGGAGCGTGGTGAGAGAGTAAGGGATGCCATACTGCATCAGGTTGTTGCAGGCGCTCATTTTGCCGCAGAAGCTGTCACGGCGGGTGGCGATGGTCATGGCGTCGCTCTTGTCTGGGGTGGCCTGGACGAGAACGGGGACCTTGAGGCCAGAGAGGCGAATGGCGTCGGCAACGCCGCGTTCATCGCCAAAGTTGGGCAGGGTGATGATGATGCCGTCGATGTCGGCGGCGTGCTGCTTGAAGAGATCGGCGCAGCGCTGAGCTTCGGCGTAGGTTTCAACCGCGCCAAATTTTGAGTCCTGGGCGGTGAGGACGATTGCTTTGCCGCCGGCGGCTTCAATTGCCGCAATCATTTCTTCGCGACCGGTCTTGGCCAGATGATCTGGAAAGAAACCGCGATTGCCTACAACGACGCCGTAGGTCATGGTTCGTAGCGCTGCCATGTGATGCTCCTTACTGTACCGGTGCATGGGCCCGGATGATGGTTATAACTGCATAGTTAGGTATTTTTCGGGCATTGAATTCGCGGATCAATTTGGCGCGAGGTCAATGCCCGAGCGATAAGTTCTAGGCTTTGCCGGGGCGAAAGCGGAGCGCGTAGAAGAGCCCCAGTATGAGCATGAGGGCACCCCACCAGACGGGTGCATGAAGCTCCTTCAGGATAACGTTTGCGAAGTTGCCCGTGACCAGTTCCCAGATGCCGTAGCCGAGAATCATCACGCCGTAGATGGTCAGCAGCACGCCGATAAAGAACCAGATTGATATTTCTTTCGATTCCATTGGAAACTCCTTACCAGAAAATGACGTTCAGGGCGATGAAGATTACGAGCGCGATGACTGTCCAGAACCACTCGTTCTTGTAGAAAGGAACGGGCTCTTCCTCAGGCAGCTTGGTAGCGCCGTAGACGAGTCCATCCAACTCGGCAACCGGTCGCGCCTTGCCAAAGAGGCTCACGACGAAGATGACGATGAAGGTGACGCTGATGGACCAGAGTGCTCGGTACATGTTCTCGGCCATGTCTTTGGCGTAGGGCGAGAGGGCAACGTAGCGCAGGGCCGAGGGATCGACCTTGACCCATGCGAAGAGGCCGATCGAAGTAAGCGTGCCAAGGAGCAATCCCCAGAAGCCGCCGGCCGAGGTGGCGCGCTTCCAGAACATGCCCATCAGCACGGCTCCGAGCAGAGGCGCGATGAAGAAACTGAAGAGCGCCTGCACGTAATCCATGATGCCGGCTGCACCCATGACCAGGTAGGCTGCACCGATGGAGATGACGACTCCAAGGATAGTAGCCCAGCGACCGACCGTGACGTAGTGCTCGTCTGAAGCCTTTTTGTTAATGAGAGGCTGGTAGATGTCGTAGGTCCAGACGGCCGAGAAGGCGCTGACGTTACCAGCCATGCCGCTCATGAAGCCGGCGATGAGGGCGGTGATGCCGAGTCCGAGCAGACCGGGGCTGCAATAGCGGACGAGCATGAGGGGCAGCACGTCGTTGTACGTGTGCAGGTGAAGTTCGGGGTGAGCTGCGGCGACGTTTTCGCCGACCAGTTTCATCAGGCTGCCGTCAGAGTTCTGCAGTACGACGAGGCCGAGCAGGCCAGGAAGAATGACGATGAAGGGCACAGCCATCTTGAAGAAAGAGCCGATGACCGGGGCCATGCGCGCTGAGCGCAGGCTGTTGGCGGCGAGTACGCGTTGGACGACCAGGAAGTCGGTGGTCCAGTAGCCGAAGCTGATGGCGAAACCGAGGCCAAAGACGATGCCGGTCCAATGGACGCCCATCGGGTTGTCCTGGAAGTGTCCCATGCTGCGCCACATGTGGGTGTAGTCGCCCATGGGGATTGCGCCGTTGGCGATGTTCTGAGCGATCTTGAGTTTGAGGCCGTTCCAGCCGCCTGCCTCGATCATGCCGAGAATGGGCACGAGGAGCGCGCCGCCCCAGATAAGGACGAACTGCAGGACTTCATTGAAGATGGCCGAGCGCAGGCCCCCGAGTGCGACGTACGCCGCCACTGCGACCGAGGAGACGACGATGGAAAAATTGAGGTCCCATCCGAGTACGATCTGCATGACCTTGGCCATGGAGAACATGTTCACGCCGCTCATCAGCACGGTCATGAAGGCGAAAGAGAATGCCGCCACGATGCTTGACCCCTGACCGAAGCGCAGCTTGAGGTAGCCGGGGACGGAGTGGGTTTTGCAGACGTAGTAGAAGGGCATCATGACCATGCCGAGGAAGAGCATGGCGGGAATGGCGCCGATCCAGTACCAATGCGCGGCGAGGATGCCGTATTGGTAGGCGGAACCCGCCCAGCCCATGAGTTCGAGCGAGCCCAGGTTGGCTGAGACGAAGCTGAGGCCGGCGATCCAGGCGGTCATTTCGCGGCCAGCCATGAAGAACTCTTCGCTGGTGTTTGAGCGCTTCTTCAAATAGAAGCCAATCCAGATCACCATGACGAAATAGATGGCGATGACAGCGATATCGAGTGGACCAAGATGGGCCAGCGAGGGAGCACCGGCGGCGAGCATGGTCATGGCGTGCGGCAAGAAGCCGCCAGCGAAGTTTGAGGCTAGAGCAAGTTCAAGCATTCGACCACCTGATGAGGAGCATTCCGTTCGAGTACTGTTTGTTGCAAAGGAAAGACGCGACCCTTAGTAAATGGCTTTACCTGAGCATCTGTCAAGCAAAATGCGCGATATTTAGAATTCACTGACCGGTCTGCAGGCAAAAGCGAAAGAAGCTTATCAAAAAGCAGCCATGTGATGCTATGTCTGGTGAAATCGTTACGAACTGAAAGAAAGCGCCGAGTTGAGAAATCGTTTACCGAAGAAAGACTAGCACGACTTTCGGTCGCTTGTGAATGGTTTGTGATTTCTTTCTTGTCATCCTCGCCGCCAGACGCTACTTTGAAGTATGGAATACGTTTTTCTCGTTCCGGCCTCTCTCCAATACACGACTTAAGCGTCTGTCAGGCGCTCGGTTCTGCTCACCCAGTTCTCAACGAATCTGTCATTCAGGAGTCTCAACGATGTCGAATTCCAATTTCGATCCTTCTGCCTGTAGCGGCCTTTCCCGGCGCAACTTCATGCGCATTGCTGCCGCCACCTCTGCCCTTGCTTCGATTCCGGTTTTGACTGAAGCGCACATGGCGTTTGCTCAGCGCCCCAAGTTTGCCGCCTCAAATCGCGGAATTCACATCGATGCGAACGAGAATCCGCTGGGGCCTTCGCAGGCGGCGCGGGATGCGATTGCGGCCATGATTCCCAAAGGCGGCCGGTACCTGATGGATGCGCAGTTTGAGATCAACGATACGTTTGCCAAGATCGAGGGACTTGATCCAAACAGCGTATGCGCCTATGCCGGGTCGAGCGAGCCGTTGCACTACACCGTGCTGGCCTATACATCCAAAGACAAGCCGCTGGTGGTCGCCGATCCTGGCTACGAGGCTCCCATGTATGCCGCGAAGGCGGTAGGCGCGCCGGTAATCAAGGTTCCGCTCAAGGACCCGAAGGGCGCAGCGTCGCATGATGTGAAGGCGATGCTGGCTGCGTCGGCGACGCCCGGTGTGATCTACATCTGCAACCCGAATAACCCGACCGGTACGGTAACCAGCCCTGCAGATATTGATTACGTCGTCCAGAACGCGCCCAAGGGAACGATTGTGCTGATCGACGAGGCATATATCCATCTGTCGGACGCGCCATCTTCGCTGCACTACGTGAAGGAAGGCAAGGACGTGATTGTTCTGCGCACCTTCTCGAAGCTCTACGGGATGGCTGGTATTCGCATGGGATATGCGATTGGCCGCCCCGATCTGATCGACAAGCTGGTTCCGCTGGGAGGCCAGAACTCGCTGGCGATTACCGCGCTTGCTGCAGCCAAGGCCAGCCTGCTGGATGCGGACCTGGTGCCGACGCGCAAGAAGATCATTGGCGACATCCGCACAGAAAATCTGGCTTGGCTCAAGTCCGAGGGCTGGGAAGCGACTCCTTCGCAGACGAACTGCTTCATGCTGGATGTGAAGCGGCCGGGCGGAGAAGTGCTGGCGGCGATGGCCAAGAAGGATATCTACATTGGCCGCATCTGGCCGGCGTGGCCGACGCATGTGCGCATCACGGTGGGTACGAAGGATGAGATGGCTGCATTCCGCAAGGCGTTCAAGGAAGTGATGAGCAGCTCGACGGCGGGGCTGGTACCAGAGCCGCTGCATGAGCGGATCCGAGAGACGCCGTTCAGCTACCTGTCGTAGTCACACGAATCAATCTGAAGATAGCAAAAGCCCCGGGCACGTCGCCGGGGCTTTTGTGATTTTGGGGAACGAATGGACAGGGGCTGGGCAAGGAAAAACGGCGCCCGGATTACTCCGGACGCCGCTGGTTTTGTGCATGAAGCCTGCTTAGAAGGTGACCTTGAAAGCAAGCTGAGTGTTGAAGGGTTCGCCGGCTCCGATACCAGGGGCACCGTTGTAGTCGCCGATGGTGTCAAAGAGTGCCAGGCCACTGAGGGTGGTCTGATTGGGGTCAAAGTTGACCTGCAGCGGGGGAGCAAAGTTGGTGCGGTTGAAGAGGTTGTAGAACTCGACACGAAGCTGGGTGTTGATGCGCTCGCCGATCTTGGTGTTCTTGAAGATCGAGAAGTCGACATCGCTGAACCCGGGGGCCACGTAGGCATTGCGCTTGGTGGTACCCCACTTGCCGGGGTCCGGAGTGGCGAAGGCGGCGGGATTGAGCCAATTGCCGCCATTGGCCGTCAGTGACTGCTTCTTGAATCCAGAATACGGATTTCCGACCTGGTTGGCGCGCTGATTGCCTTCCCCGGTGTTGTCGCTCTGAGCGTCGGTGAGGACGGTGAACGGCAGACCAGAGTGGAGGGCAAAGACCGAGTTCAACTGCCAGCCGTTGGTGATGGGTTTGAGCATGCTGGCATTGGGAACTTCGTAAGAAACTTCGCCTACGAAGGTCTGACGGGTGTCAAAATCGCTCTGGCCGTAGTCGCCCTTGAAGTTGGTGCTGTCCTGAGGCAGCGCGCCGCGATAGGCGGTGACGTCGTCAAAGGAGTGCGACCAGGTGTAGGCGGCCTGGGCAGTCATGTGGTGGTAGTTAGAAGCCCGCAGAGTAGCCTGCAGGGAGTTATAGTTCGAGTTGCCAATGCTCTGGATCTCGTTGATGTTTCCGTATCCAGGAAACGCGCTGTAGAAGGGGCGGGTGGTCTGATCGACGCCAACCGCGTTGGGCATGCTCTGATTCAAGTCAACGATTGAAAGCAGATGGCGACCCTGGCTACCGACGTAGCCGAGCTGGGCGATGATGTTCGAGCCGACTGACTGCTCCAACTGGAAGTTGTAGTTGATGTTGTTGGAAGGCTGGAATCCCTTGGCGACGGAGAATACACCGCATGTAGCACTTGCCGTGCAGGTCGGAGCGGTAGCCGAACCGAAGGGATCTACGCCAGTTTGCCAGGAATAGGCTGGCGCAGCCGGAGTACCGGTAGCCGGGCTCTTGCCAAGGGCGAATACTGGGCTGGCACCGGCAGGGTTGCTCTCGAGTCCGTTGGGGGCGTTGTTGCCGGGACGGTTATCGAGGAACGGGTTGATGTTCGGGGTGTCGTAGTAGATGCCTGCACCGAAGCGAACCACAGTGTGCGGTGTGGCCTGATAGGAGACGCCAATGCGAGGGCTGAAATCGGTGTAGGTTGCGTTGTAGACCGACGAGATCTGGTCACCCTGAAAGGCGATGCCGTTTGTAACCGAAGGCCGGAAGACAGACAGATCCTTTTTGCTGTCATGCAGCGGACCTTCGTAGTCCCAGCGGACGCCGAGGTTGAGGTTGAGCTTGGGGGTTACCTGGTATGAATCCTGGGCAAAGCCTGCGAGCGTGTTCACGTAGACCAAACGCTCAGGGTTGCCGATGGTGATGGCAGCCGAAGAGAACTGCCCCGAGAGGTAGTCGGCGAGTGACGCGAGGCGCGAGAGGCTTGGACCGTCCGTGATGCCCTCGAAGCCGCCTTCAGGGATGTTCCAGCCGCCCTGGGCTCCATTGAACTTGAAGTTGCCCTGGGCATTGCGATGGTAGAACTCGTTCAGCTGAATCTTGCGGAACTCGCCGCCGATCTTCATCTGATGCTTGCCCTTGACCCATGAGACGTTGTCAGAGATTTGGCCGGTGATGTCGTTTCGGCCCTCGGGCGGCGTGCGACCGGTTGAGTCGAATCCGGAAATCTGGAGTTTTGGAGCCGTCTTGAACTGAGATCCATCGACCAGGCCAACACTGGCGACATCGAATCCAGTCTTGTTGTCGAAGAAGACCTGGTTGAAGTAGTTGACACCCGCGACGATCTGATTGGTGAGCGAAGGCGTGAAGGTGTGATTGTAGGTCAACTGATAGTTGAAGACATGAATCGGGGCCACTTCGTAATACGCCAACAGAGAAGAGCCAACCGGAGCTACCTGGTTTCCTTGTCCACCAAAGTAGTGGGCTGAGATGCTGTTCTTGTCATTGAAGGTGTAGTCAACCTTGCCGACGCCGTTGTAGCTGTAGCCGAATTCCGGGTCGTTACTGATGTAGTTGTTAACCTGGGGAGCATTCTTCGAGGTTTCCGAGGCGGAGTTTGCCAGAGCTTTGGCGGGCCACAGGAGATTGAGCAAGCCGGTAGAAATAGGGCTGACCGTGCCCCCATTGGCGTTGATCAGGTCGGTGGCCTTCTGCTGCCAGATGGCCGTCGGCTCAGTCGTTGTTGAGGGAACACCAATGACAAAGCGCTGCTGCTCATAGTTGAGGAAGTAGAAGAGGTGATCCTTGAGAACGGGGCCACCCAATGAGAAGCCGGCGTTGTAGTCGCGCACCTTCTGCTTTTTGCCGCCGGCAGCCTGGACGATGGGTGAGATCGCGCCGAAGGCTTCATTGCGGTTGAAGTAGTAGGCCGAGCCGTGGAGCTTGTTGGTGCCGCCCTTGAGGCCGAGGGTTGCCGTACCACCAGGGTTGCGGCCGGAGTCTGCCGACGCGTTGGTCTGCACCGAGAACTGGTCAACTGCATCGAGCGGCAGGATGACGCCTGCGATGCCAGAGACGCCGCCCTGGTTCACTGCGGGAATGTTGTGCCAGATGTCATTGTTGTCGACGCCGTCAATCTGCCAGTTGATCTGGTTGGCGCGGGTGCCGTTGAGCGAACCGTAGCCGCCTGCGCCGGAGTTGGCAAAGCCGGGGGTGAGCGTGGCGAGCTGGGTAAAGTCGCGGCCATTGAGGGGCGCATTGTCGACGGCTGCCGCGTCGATGATGGTGGTCTGGGTGGTGGTGGTGGTGTCGAGCGTGTAGGCGTCTGCGGCCACTTCGACGGTTTCAGCCGATGAGGCTACGTCGAGTTTCACGACCTGGGTAAAGATGACACCGGCCGAGACGGTCACACCCGTGACCTTGGTGGTCTTGAATCCGGAGGCCGAAACGGAAATGCTGTACTTGCCGAGGTTCAACTCGGGGAAGGCGTATTCGCCGCCGGAGGACGAGATCGTCTTCTGCGTCACGTTTGTGGCTTCGTTGGTTGCCTCAACTGCGGCATTGGGAACTACGGCGCCTGACGCATCCGTCACAGTGCCGTTGATGCCGCCGCGGAAGGTGTGCTGCGCCAAAGTTGCGTTCGTCAGGGTCAATGCGAGCGTCAGCAGAAAAGCTGCTGCACTCAGAAAACTACGGAGACTGCGAAACTTCATGCGTGAGTCCTCCAAAAAGGTCGTTCTGGGTAGAGATGTCCTGTTCGCGTTCCGGAAAAGTATGGAAACGGATGCGAAATCACCGCTGCGCAAGCGCGCAGGCGGCAGGGATTAGTATTTTTCTGGGTGTGGACAACAACAAGGACGGAAATACGTGGTGTAGGAATCCATTCTTAA
Organism: uncultured Acidobacteriota bacterium; assembly: GCA_903832055.1. Taxonomy (GTDB): domain Bacteria; phylum Acidobacteriota; class Terriglobia; order Terriglobales; family Acidobacteriaceae; genus Acidicapsa. The sequence goes on from CAILAC010000009.1 coordinate 207,866, forward strand.
ACATAGTGACAGTCAGGTTAAATTTGCAACATAAAAATAAGCGCAGCGCTACTTTTCAGATGCAGCGTAATCGCGAACAAGCAACTCCAGACTCACCATTTGTCTATACATTGGCTGAAATGCGCATAACTCAGGCGGGGCAGGCGGATATGAAAAGAGGCATGGAGATGAGCTCATTCAGGCGGATGGAATCTCCTTCTGCCTCCCGGTTGGGGAGCTTAGATGAGGCTAACTGGGGGTGCTCTTCCCAGACGCGAACCATCAGTTCCCCGGCCGGATGACCAAAAAAGACGGTGACAGAGTCGCCGGTTCGCGACAGCGCACAGAAATCGGCAGGCTCCATCCCGGCACTGGGTACAGACATGGAGCAGGGCCGGGGCAGGGCAGATTTAAGGGTTCCGGCGATCATGTTGGCAATCTCTTTGGTTGCGTCGAGGGTATCGTTGGCCTGCACTGTGTCGAGTGGTTGCATGAGCATGGCAGATGTAGCGGCCAGGGCCAGCCCCTGCGACAGGCGCACCTCGATACGGCCATTCCAGACGCCGGAAAGCGCGCAACTGCCAACGATGTGTGCGGCACCGATACAGCGATGTTCGGTGGGGCCGTCAGGCGGGATCGGTTCAAGGCGCATGGCCAGCATTTGCTCCCAAAAGAGTGCATTGGCTTTTTGGATACTTTCCTCTGTCACTGCAATGTGCATGGCAGCACTCCTATTCGAGATACGGTTCGCAGCCTGAGAGCACTCATCTTGAACTCGTAATTGACCATTGCGCATCAGCGGGGGCCTGAGCCGTCTGGCCTTTGGCGCAATGGAATTAGCTCTACCTTATGTATCGGGACTTTGTGGGAGTTCTTTAAGGATATTGAGGTTAGCCGCTTTTCAACTTTGAAGATTTCACGATTTGGCTCGTGAACGATGAATCAACCGGCATCTGTTTCGCGGTTGTTGCGAGCGAAAGTCTGGTCTGTTTGCCCAGTCTGCAGCGGGTAAGTCTGTAGTTCACGTTGGCAATTCGTAAGAGTCCACGCCGCAGGAAGCCACTTTGACCTCAGTTGAACTGAAGGCTAAAACAGCACAATCAAAAGGCCCACCGTGGAATCGCGGCGGGCCTTCTTTTGTGCGTCGGACGTTGCAACCCCGGGGGCTATGTCAAAGGGTTGGCTGCGTAGTGCAGCAGAACGGCAACGGCGCAAGAGGTGAGACGGGTTTCAGCCGAATCTGCCCGGCTGGTGAGGATGACCGGAACACGCGTGCCGAGGACGATGCCGGCTAGTTGCGCCCCGCCCAGGTATTCGAGCTGTTTCGCGAGCATATTGCCCGATTCGAGGTCGGGAACCACCAGGATGTCTGCCTGGCCGGTGACGCGGGAGACAAGGCCCTTGATCTGCGCGGCTTTGGCGCTTACCGCTGTATCAAAGGCTAGGGGGCCGTCGAGTACACCGCCGGTGATCTGGCCGCGGTCTGCCATCTTGCACAGGGCCGCAGCGTCCAGGGTGGATTTGATCTTGGGGTTCACCGTTTCGACTGCCGAAAGCAGTGCTACCTTGGGCTCTGGAATTCCAAGCGCATGGGCCAGGTCGATAGCGTTTTGTACGATATGGACTTTGTCTTCAAGCTCGGGCTCGATGTTGATGGCCGCGTCAGTAATCAGCAGTGTGCGGGCGTAGGCCGGCGTGTCCATGACGAATACATGCGAGATGCGGCGCGAGGTGCGCAGACCGGTGTCACGGGCCATGGCGACGCGCATCAGCTCATCGGTGTGCAGACTGCCCTTCATCATGGCCTGGGCCTGGCCGTTGCGGCACATGGCTACGCTTAACTGTGCCGCCTGCTCTTCAGTAGCCGCATCGACAATGGGAAAGTCGGAAATATCGATGCCGGTTTTGCGGGCCAATGCTTTCATTGCAGCTTCAGGACCGACCAGGGTTGGCTTGATGATGCCAGCTTCAGCAGCCTCGGCGGCTCCGCGCAGGGCTACTTCAGAGAGCGGCCAACAAACGGAGGTAGTAATCGCCGGAAGCTCTTTGCACCGGTCAAGAAACTGATGGAAGACGTGAAAATCAGCAGGGTGCCCTACCAGGGGGTCAATTGCTACCGACTCTGCCAGAGTTGCAAGATCGCTCATTCATATCTCTCCAGGCAGGCTCAACCCGCCTCTACCTACATTCTCATCTCCTTTGATGACGCACGATAGGGCATACGTCACACAACTGAAAGCGAGCAATGCAAGGGGCATGCGCGACATGAAAATGTTTAGAACTTGAGAGGCGAGGCTCGCTGACTACTACGATCCGGCGGAAATGAATGCCGCTCTCTCTGAAAGCTGAAACTTCTTGTACTTGTCGATCAGCCGAAAGACATTAACCCAGTCAAACTCCTGTCGCTGTTCAAATGCCGATTGAATCTTCCTGAGTGTCACATCGGCGGGTGCAGCTCCGGCTTTGGCCAATTCCACGCTCGCCAGCAGGTCGTCATGTTTTGCCGAATAGTTCACTGAAAGAAAGGGGCAGCCGGTGAGGATTCCCATTGCCGTAAAGTGCAGCCGCTCGCCCACTGCAAAAGCTGCCTTGCGAAAGTGCTCAAGCGCTTCGTCGTACACTTTTGGAATCTCCAATAGGACCACAGCGGGATGCCGACGCCTGAGCGCCTCACCTAGTTCGACGTCGACAGAATGGCAGGGCATGAATTGCACCTGGTAACCGGACTGCAGCAGCGATCCAACGAACTCTTCGATCGCCTGCCGGCTTTGGTCCATGTACGGGAACGGATCGTGTGCTCCGCAATTGACGAGGACGGTTCTGCTCTCTTTGTTGGCACATACTGCGGTCGCCATTTCAAACATGGCAAAGGCTGCGTCGCCAGTGATGTTGACATCTTCGCGGAAGCCCGACATGTTACCAACCGACAGTGGCCCTCGAACACCGCCGAATATCTTGCCACTAAGATAGGTCTTCCAGGCGTTGTTCCAGGCCGGCTGTTTCTGAATGCCGGTTCCATGCATATAAATTGGTTTGCCTAACTTGCGCATATCTTCAAAGAAATGCTGGTTGTAAAAGCTGGGACCTATCAATGTTCCGCCGCCAATAATAACGCCGGCGAAGCGATCCTTATGTGCCTTTGCAAGATATGCAAGATGTATGGGCATCCTGCGCCTGACGGGCAGGACAATACCAGGAGCGAATAGATGCCGGGCCGATTCAAATACCAATTCATCGCCGTAATTGCGATCGCCCAAAAATCCGTAATAGGCAAAAATCTTCTCGCCTGAAAGCATTCTGGAAAGGGAAGGGAAATGACCGAGACGGTACGCTTCCTTATAGTATGTTCCCAACGTGCTGATAATGCCCATATTAGTTCATGTTAAATGCGAAATAAGTCAGCCGCAATACGTAAATTGCCAGCGCGGTATATAGACCGTAAAGCAAGGCCCCGGTAACTTCGTGCAGGGGCAGGACGAACGCGAGGCCAATCTGTGCGGCGATTGCGAAAGGGATGAAAACCAGCGGCGGCACGACGATGCCGCGAGCCGAGAGCAACTGGCTGGTGCTTCCGCTCAGCAGGTACGCACAGCTCGATGCAAAAGCGATTGTCAGTTCCTTGCTGAGTCCTCGGAACTGTCTTCCGAGAAGCCAGAGAATTTCGCGAGAGAAGAGACTGGCTGCGAATATGATCAAAAAGCTCAGGATCACCAGACCGATCTGCACAACAACAAAGCGCTTCACGAGCAGAGCTTTCACGTCTGGCAGCCGCGCGAATCGAGGAACGATCAGCGTGGTAAAGAGCACGCTGAAGAGGGTCATGGCCTGCGAAAGCCCGGTCAGTCCGCCCAATTGCCCGACTGCTGCAGTCGAACCAAAGATGGAGATCACCCAGATCGTAACCTGGCCGGAGATGCAGTAGTAGATGGAAGAGGGCAGAATGCGCCAGACCACGTCGAGGATATTCTTGCGAATCTCCGGGTCGGGCTGCTGGTGCCAGTCGGCGAATTCACTTGCGATCCTGCGCAGACGGATGTTGGCCCAGGTGCGCGAGATGCCTGTGGCCAGAACGGCAGTCGCGCACAGGGGTACTGTAAACGCCATCAGCACCGTGAGTACCGCGCGGGAGGCGGCAGCGGCAATCAGATTCTGCTGGAGCGGTACGACCCGCTGGCGCAACTTGGGCGCAACCTCAAGGAGGGAGTCAGACAGGGAAGCGAGGAAGGTTGGAACCAGGCAGGCAAGCACCGCAATCGACACAAGCCAACTGGCGTCGTGCTTGCGCATCAGGTAGATCAGCACCGGAGCGGCAAGCGCACTAAGCAGGGCAAAACGCTTGCGCAAGGCCAGGCCCGTGGCCATTACTTTGCCCAACTGGACCGGGTCCTGCCAGACCTTGCCACCCTGAGAGATGACTCCGGAACCGATGCCGCCATCGGCCAATGCGGTCATGGTACTCAGCATCGCTGTTGCGATTGTGTAATACGCGTATTCGTTGGTAGGGAGCTTGCGAACAATCAGAATGCCGCTCAGGAAGCCGAGCGCCTGAACAATGACCTGGGCACCGCCCGTGATCCCAATCAGCTTGCTCCACTCCAGAGTTCGTGCTTTGTGGCGATTCAGCAGTCGAGGCTCCTTCTGGCTATTCGTTGTATACCATGCGGCCCTGTCTTCGACCAAAGGTCTCAGCATGGGGCGCTGGAACTCTGAGGGTTTTCGTATACGTTCTTTCCTCCGAGTGCCAAAGCTGCTATGCTGGCCTGCGCAGCGGAAGTATGTCTGTCAAAATAGACAAGAAAAGCGATTTACGAAAGCTGATTGAGAAGGAAGGTCCGATCATGTGGTTCCTGGGAATGGATGTTGGAACAAGTGGCACCCGAGCGGTGCTGGTCGATGAGCAGGGGCAGATTGTCAGCTCCGCATCTGAAGAGCACGCAGCCTTTCGCACCCCGCACCCGGGCTGGGCAGAGCAGGACCCGGAAGACTGGTGGCGGGCAGCTCTGATCGCCATTCGTGGTGCCATTGCAGCCGCGCCTGCACCGCACCAACCCATCGCTGGAGTCGGCCTTACCGGCCAGATGCACGGGGCGGTACTGCTCGATAAAAATGGCACGGTGCTGCGCCCTTCGCTGATCTGGTGCGATACGCGCACCCAGCCCCAATGTGACTGGCTGCATGACCAGATTGGCTATGAACGGCTGATCGAGCTGACCTGCAATCCAGCCCTGCCCAACTTCACGCTCACCAAGCTGTTGTGGGTCAAGGAGCACGAGCCCGAAATTTTTGCGCGCACCGCCCACATTCTCTGCCCCAAGGATTACGTCCGCTTTCGGCTCACCGGGGCTTATGCCATCGATGTGCAGGAGGCCAGCGGCACGTTGTTGCTGGACGTGACCAACCGTCGCTGGTCGGCAGAGGTGGCTGCCGCTTCGGGAATTCCGCTGAGCTGGCTGCCCGAGGTCTACGAATCGCCGGAGGTCTGCGCCACGATTTCTGCTGAAGCGGCAGGCCTGACCGGGCTCTCTGCCGGAACTCCTGTAGTGGCCGGGGCCGGTGACCAGGGCGCGGGAGCGGTGGGCATGGGCATTCTGCAACCGGGCTCAGTCTCGGCGACGATTGGCACATCGGGCGTGGTATTCGCCGCGACAGCCGCTCCAATCAAGGATCCCAAAGGCCGCCTGCATACCTTTTGCCATGCAGTACCGGGTCGCTGGCACGTCATGGGCGTGACGCAGTCGGCGGGTCTGAGCTTTCGCTGGCTCAAAGAGACGTTTTTTGCCGGAGAAAATTACGATGCGCTCACTGCTGCGGCTCGTAGGATTGCACCGGGCAGTGAAGGTCTGGAGTGGGCACCTTACCTGCTTGGCGAACGCACGCCGCACCTGGATCCGATTGTCCGCGCGGCCTTTACAGGCATATCGACAACCCATACGGCAGCGCACTTCGTTCGTGCAGTTCTCGAGGGCGTGGCGTACTCGCTGGAAGATACCTTCTCGCTTTTTGCAGAGCTTGGCATTCCGGTAAGCGGTATTCGCCTGGGCGGGGGCGGTGCGCGCGGCCCGCTTTGGCGGCAAATTCAGGCGGCGGTATACGGTCATGTGGTCGAGATTCTCACGGCTGAAGAAGGCGGAGCTTTTGGCGCTGCCCTGATGGCAGGGGTGGGCGCCGGAGCATGGTCTGATCTGGATTCAGCCTGTGCTGCCGGTATTACAGTCGCTGAGACTGTCCCGGCTGATCCTGCCTGGGTGTCGGCTTATGATTCGGGCTACGCTCAGTGGCGCAAGCTGTATCCGGCCCTGGCCACGCTGCGCTAAAGCAAGGAAAGCGACCGGAGCTCGATTTCAGCTTCCGGTCGCGAGCGTGCTTGCATTTGAATGAGCCGGCCAGATCAGTCCCCGCGCCACGTCAAGCCCTTTTGCCGCAACGAAGCGGGTGATTGATTCTGCTCCCAGGTGCACACCCAGCAGACGTGTAAAGAGGGCTGGTTCGGACGCAAGCAGACCCAGGGCACGGGCGCGGAATGTGGGTGACCGGTCCATCAGCAGCATTACCCGGGCCATGGTTTGTGGTAGTTGCAGGGTTTTCGCATGCTCGCGGTGATAGCGGGCCAAATCGTTGCTTTCGATGCACTCTGCCAGCATCAGCGCCTGGCGAAAGCCGAGTCCCAGCCCTTCGCCGGTAATTGCATCTGCTGAACCGGAGGCATCGCCCACCAGCGCGATATTTCCAGATACGACGCGTCTCAGCCGCCGCGTTGTGGTCAAGGCTCCTCGCTCAGTATCGAGCGCAACCCGCCCCAGTTTCTGCTGCAGGTGGGGCAGCTCCGCGAGCAGATTTTCCAGGCGGCAATGAGGGTCACGCGCGACGGTTGCCACGCAAACTTCATCTGGGCCGGTTGGAGTGACATAAGCTTGTCCACTCTGGCCCCAATGCACCTCGACGAAGTCGCTCCACGGTTTGACGTGAAAATGCCGTCTAAATCCAAATCGCCTGCTCATGGTTGACCCGATTTCGAGGCCAGCCCAGCGTCTTACCCGCGAATTCATGCCGTCGGCACCGACCAGCCAGCCGTAAGCCATCGCTTTGCCGGCAACGAAGACGCGGCGATCTTCCATCAACTGCACAGTGCTGCCCCAGCGCAAACAGACGCCAGCTGCCTCGGCACGCTCGACCAGATGCTGATGAAGGGTTTGCCGCCGCAAGCCAATTCCCGGGACACCTGCGGAAGGAAATTGCGCGTTCGCTTCATTGCCATCATTTACGAATCGAATTCCGCGAAAGGCCGCACCATCCCGTGGTTGCAAATGAACTCCCAGCTTTGAAAGCTCGTGGAGAGAATCCGGCATCAGCCCTTCTCCGCAAGCCTTGTCGATGGGTGGCCGCAGCGAATCGGCGACGGTCACCGCAGCCCCACGTTGACGCAGAGCGATCGCGGCCGCCAGCCCTGCTGGACCGCCACCTACGATCAAAACGTCCGTCGCCCTGGCCGATTGCTTCAACAAAGTCACCACTCCAGCAGCAGCATTTCGGAACAGAATCCCGGCCCCATTGCCACCAGCACACTGCGCGTACCCTTGGCTGGCCGATGCTTGCGCATCACGTCATCGAGCACCATGAGGACGGACGCAGAGGAGAGATTCCCGGCGCGCCGCAGCGCATCCCAGCTGAGCGCAAAGTCTTCGCGGGTCAGCCCCAGCGCCTCAGCGTTGGCTTCAAGTACCTTTGGCCCGCCGGTGTGCATGATCCACGTGCCGATGTCGCTGCGGGTTAGACCCTGCCCAGCAAGAAAGTCGTCAACATTGTGTGCCAGGTGCTGCCGAACGACGGTTGGAACGTCGGCTGAGAGCACTATGCGAAATCCCTTCTCGGAAATCTCCCAGCCCATGACTTCCTGCGAATCCGGGTAGAAGGTGGCCTGGCTGGCTACGATGGAGGGGCCCGCTATCTTCATTTCTTCTGCAAGCCTGTCGCCAACCACCAGCACTGCTGCGCATCCATCGCCAAAGAGACCGGAAGAGATCAGGTTGGGCACTGAAATGTTGTCGCGCTGCCAGGTAAGCGAGCATAGCTCCACGCTCAGCAGGATGGCTGCCTGGTCGGGGTAGGCCCTGACATAGTCGGCGGCACGCGCCAGGCCCGAGGCTCCCGCCACGCAACCGAGCCCAAAGATGGGCGTTCGCTTGATGTGCGGCGGCAGCTTGAGCGCATTGATGAGCCGCGCTTCAATGGAGGGGCATGCAATCCCAGTGACCGAAACTGAAATGATCGTCCCAATTTTTGCAGGGTCCAGACCTGTCTCCCGGAGCAGAGCACCAATTGCTTCGGCGCCAAGCTTTTCCGCTGTCTCAATCCAGACGTCATTGGTCTTACCCCAGGTGTCGAGGGTGTAATACTCCGCGAGAGGCCGAGAAAAAAATCTCCCCTCGACGCCGGTGCGGGAGTGTAAGCGCTCAAGGACTGCAGCGTTTTCCATGCCCTTGTCCCAGTAAGTCTTCAGCGCCGCCAATACTTCATCCTGGCTGAAGTAGTAGGGCGGGAATGCCATTGTGGTCGCAACAATTCTCAAAATTCTGTTTCTCAGTTTCCGGGCAGCTCAGCATTCAATCAACGCGAACGATCTGCCTCAAGCGCATCCCCTCATTGTACGAAGACGCTCCCGAGCAGATTGTCACATTGAGAGCAGCGAAAGACTTGATGGGGAAATTCCTTTGCGCAGGGCAGAAAACCGGCGTAGTCTTCCCCGCCATCGCCAACTCGTTCCGTGGCTCGTCCCTTAGTCCGAGGCCAGGCTGAGCGCGTGACGTACGTCCGCACCGCGAATCCAGAAAATTACATCCGTCGCAATATTGGTTGCGTGGTCTGCGATGCGCTCCAGGTTGCGTGAAATCAGGATTCCGTTGAGTGCCTGCGGTGTGTTTTCCGGGTGACGCTGAATCAACTCGAGCAGGCTTTTCTGTGCCATACGATTCATTCGGTCAATTTCGTCATCCATCAACCTGACTGAATCGGCCACCTGGGCATCACCCTCCAGAAGCGCCTGCAGGGCCGTTCGAATCATCCGACTGGCGTACTCGCCCATGGCTCCAATGTCCACAGGCAGATCCACTTCCGGCAGCTCCAGCACGTCACGGGTCCGGATGGCGATGCTCATCGACTGGTCGCCAATGCGCTCCAGATCGCCGTTCATTTTGATCACCGCGAGGATGAAGCGCAGGTCGATGGCCATGGGCTGCTCCTTGGCCAGGAGTTCGTAGGCCATTTCGTCGAGCGCGCGCTGAGCCGAGTTGATGGCGGTTTCGTTTTCGCGCACATATTGACACAGCCCGGCGTCGCGCTGCAGATACGCATCGACTGAAGCTTCAACGGCTTGTTGGGCCAAAGCCGCCATCGCCAGAATCTTGTCTTTTAATTCGGCCAGCTGGAGTTGAAAATGAATACGCGGCACGGCTGAGTCTCCCGGAAAGAAATTGCCCAATCTCAATTGTAAGTATGATTGTGCGCCAGGGAGTGTTACCGTAACGCGAATATTCCGCAGCATTCCATTTGGGGCGCATCAAAAGGGTTATGAAGGGTCTTCGGGATTACTGAACAGCCAAAGATTCCTGTGAATGAATCTCGTTTTTGAGCGCAACTTTGAAAGAGAAATTGTGTCCACACAATTTGACCCCGTCAGGGTGTCTGAAATGGAGATAACTGATTGTTGACCAAAAATGCTTCTCGCACCGCTTTTGCAATTGCCGCCGCCGCTTTGATGCTGACCCCTCTCACCTCTCAACGAGCTGAGGCCCAGGAGCCTGGACGACATCCTGCCTACCTCCACGCGCTGTCAGATCTGCGCGCTGCCCGCACTTTTCTGGATAAGCTGACTCCAAATGAGCGGCTTGATGAGGCTCAGGCCCACGCGATTCAGGAGATCAATGAAGCCATATCCACCGTCGAGCGCGCGGCCCTCGATGACCATAAGGGACTGAGAGAGCAGGCGCCCATCGACGCGCACATCGCGCCCGGCCCCCGCTTCAGGAAAGCTCAGGAGGCCTTGACTGCGGCTCTCCGCGACGTCAATCAGGAAGAGGATGATCCCCGGACGCGCGATGTAAAGGCTCGTTCCATCGCACACATCCAAAATGCACTCAATGATGTTCGCCGGACGATGGCAAATCTTCACGTGCAGTAGCTGGAAATACTGTTTTTCAGCAGACGAGAAAGGCCGTGCACCAAGTACTGGTCGGGCCTCTCTCGTCTGCTGCTTCTCCTGCCTGTCTGTTTGCGATTAAGCTTGAGGCATGGCTACCTCATCGCCCCTGCCCCAGCAACCAGCCGCAGCTTCTGCTCACAACATGCTGAGCATCAATCCGGCCAACCATTCAGTGCTTGAGCTCTACAAACTGATGACCGGTTTGATCGTTCCTCGGCCGGTTGCCCTGGTTTCGACCATTGATCAGAATGGTGTGCCCAATGTGGCTCCGTTCAGCTTCTTCTCCGGTGTTGGATCAAACCCGCCGACGGTACTCTTTTGCCCTTCGCTGCGCTCTGCGGGCAATGACCGCCCCGACGATCGCAAAGATACCCTGCGCAACGTCGAGCAAACCGGGGAATTCGTCATCAACATTGTTTCGGATGCGCTTGCAGCAGCTTCAAATGCCACAGCAGCCGACGTCGGGCCAGAAGTGGACGAATTCGTGCTTGCCGGTCTGACCGCAATCCCTAGCGAGGCGGTGCGACCGCCGCGAGTCGCCGAGTCGCCCGCGCAATTTGAATGCAAGCTGTTGCAGATCATCTTTACCGGGCATGGCAACGGAGCCGGGGTGGTGGTGCTCGGTGAGATTGTCCGCTTTCATGTCCGGGCCGATCTGGAAAGCAACTTCCGCATCGATCAAGCCAAACTCGACGCGGTAGGCCGCATGGCTGGCAACACCTGGGTTCACACCCGCGAGCGGTTTGAACTGGAGCGGCCTAAATAGCCGCTGCCAGTATCTGATTCGTTCAACCGGCCGCCAGCTCCACGCCGCGGCTCTCCTTGCCGAGAGCGGTTACTGTCGCCAGGACCACGGCGACCAGCACCACCGTCCCCGCCAATACGGGTGAATAGCTGCCTATCCGCTCGGCCAGCGTGGTCTGGATGACCAGATTGCGGGAAGTAATCAGGTTGCCCAACTGGTATGCCAGGCCGGGGAAGATGGCCCGCACCGGCCCCGGCGAAAGCTCAGTCAGGTAGGCCGGAACCACACCCCAGGCTCCCTGCACCATGAACTGCATCATGAATGCGCCCAGTCCGAGAATGACCGGGGTCGTTCCGTAGGCAAAAAGGGGCGCAATTGGAATGGCCAGCAAGGCTGCCGTGATGATGGCGCGTTTGCGTCCCCAGCGGTCAGACAGCGTGCCAAAGACAAATCCGCCGGCGAGTGAGCCAACGTTGTAGATCACGCCCAGAATTCCGACAGTGCCCGGAGAGAATGCCCGCCCCTTGAGCAGAAAAGTCGGGTACATATCCTGCGTGCCGTGCGAAAAGCTGGTGAATGCCGTCATGAGCAGGATGAGGAAGAGGAAGGTCGGCGCATACGTCCACATGCGACCCAGCAGCGGCGCTGGCCGCACACCTGCGTGGTGCTGCTGCCGTGCCGCCAGCCAAACAGGGGACTCTTCAACGCCGGATTTGATGAAGAAGACGAGCAGCGCCGGTGCTGCGCCAATCATGAACAGGCCGCGCCAGCCAATCCAGTGAAACAGCAGCCCGAAAGCGCCGGCAGCGAGCAGGTACCCGATGGCGTAGCCTTCCTGCAAAATGCCAGAGAAGACGCCCCGGCCCTCTTTGGGGAGCGTTTCAAAGGTGAGCGCGGCACCAATGCCCCAGACGCCCCCCATCGCCACGCCAAAAAGGGCTCGCAACACAAGCAGAGAGTGCAGGCTGGGCGCGAAGGCGCAACTCAACTCCACCGCTGAGTAGCAGAGGATATTGACCATGAGTGTGGGCTTGCGGCCAAACCTGTCAGCCAGCGCACCAAACAGAAGTGCCCCTACGGGGCGGAAGGCCAGCGTAAGAAACACGGCCTCGGCAACACTCGATACCTGGGTGTGAAACTCCCCTGCGATAGCGGGAATGCAGAAGACCAGCAGAAAGAAATCCAGCGCGTCCAGCGACCAGCTCAGAAAGGCGGCTAGAAATGCGTTGCGCTGCGGCGGTGTCAAGCGGCGAAAGTGCTCTCCCACGTTCATTCCCCGGAGCATATCAGACGTGTCCTGAACTCGCCGAATGAACACTAAGCCCAAAAATAAATGTGCAAAACAAATAATATTTGTTGCAACGACTATCTTGTTGGCGCATCGTATTAAGTGAAGCCCAACCCGGCTCATGCGTGAATGGCATCGTTAGACTGATGCTGGTGAAGTTTTACAAAATTGGCTGGATAACGCCATCCGGACGAGGCAACCACCGGTCAGATCGTCATTCTGTCAATAAAAAAGTCCTCGTCGTGCTGAACTGGCACCCAACGTTCTTTCGACCTTGAATCGGCAACTCGCTGAAACCATGCGCGTATGCGAACCGTCCCAACATGAAGCAACTCACTGAAAGGATTTTTTGAATGAAGATTCTGAAACTCTCCGCAGCACTTCTGGCCCTCGCCGCCCCCTTCGCAATGGCTCAGACCTCCACCTGGAAGTCGGACGCCGCCCATAGCGAAGTCGACTTCACCATCAAGCATCTCGCCGTCTCCAATGTTCACGGCCGCTTTGGCCATGTTGACGCCACCATCGTTTACGACGAAAAGGACATTACCAAGTCCACCGTCAACGCCACCATCGACGTTGCCGGCGTCAACACAGGTGAAGCTCCGCGCGACAACCACCTCAAGACTGACAGCTTTTTTGACGTTGCCAAGTTCACCTCGGCCACCTTTGTCAGCACCAGCGTTGCCAAGGGCGGATCGGGTCTGTTGGTCTCCGGCAACCTGACCATCAAGGGTGTCACCAAGCCGGTTGTGCTTGACGTAGAGGGTCCCTCGGCCGCCGTTACCGGTATGGACAAGAAGCCGCACGTTGGTTTCTCGGCCACCACCACGATCCATCGCACCGATTTTGGTATTGGCGCTGGTTTCCCGGCTGCCGTGCTTTCAGAAGATGTGAAGATCAGCATTGATCTGGACGCAGCCAAGCAGTAACTCCCGGATTCATCCTGAATGGGCGCCCGGGCCTCGATCTCATCAGGTCCAGACCCGGGTTTTGCCCCCAGTCTGCCGCAGTTGTGCAAGCGAGGAGCATGTGATGGCAGTGTCTTCTTCCGGTCCCGAGCAAGCACCGCGCTTCTCCAGTCCTCAAGAAGAGACGCTGCTGAACATCATTCGCACCGCCGATCATCTGCATCGCGCTTTTCAGCTGCGCCTCAAACCCTCTGGCCTGACCCCGACGCAATACAACGTACTCAGAATCCTGCGCTCCGCGCGGCCTGAAGGGCTGACGTGCGCAGCAATCGGCAGAAGCATGATTACGCGTGAGCCCGACATTACCCGGCTGCTCAATCGCCTCAAAGCACAGAAGTTCCTGATCCAAGAGCGGGACACGCATGATCGGCGCGTGGTCTGGACCCACATCACCCGTGCAGGACTTGATGTATTGGCTGGGCTGGATGACGTGGTTGATCGGGCCCCGAGGGAACTACTGAACCGGCTCTCAGGCGATGAACTGAAGGAATTGAGCCGACTCTTGAAGAAGGCTAGGAGTGTTGACGAAAGTTGCCCTGAAGCAGAACAGGCTTCCCAGTCTGGGAAGCCTGCATTTACCGGGAAGCCGTCTTTGCCACGTTTGCGACAATCGACTCCTCTTCGCCATCCCCCTGAATAATCTTGTGGTGAAGGCAGTAGAGGGCCAGCTCCAGGCGATCTGACACGCCGAGCTTGTCGTAGATCTTGCGTAGATAGTTCTTGATGACCTGCTCGGTTGTTCCCAGTTGATACGCAATTTCCTTGTTTCGTTTGCCCTGGGTGATGCAGGTGATGATGGCCATCTCTTTCGGCGAGAGCCGGGGCTGAGTTCGAGGGCTTACCAGCGCCGCAGCCTGTGAGCGATAGGCCTCAATGACCAGATTGACGCTCTGGTTGTCGATCCAGGTTTCGCCGCCGGCAATCTTGCGGATACACTTCACCAACAAATCCGGCGAAATTGCACGCGAGATAATGCCGCGTACGCCGCGCCGGTACAGTTCCACCGTGTGGCTCTCGTCATTATTCGATGCCTGGACAATAATCTTGACGTTGGGCGCGAGCCGCAAAAGCTCAGGAATGGCATTGGCCGTCCCGGTGAGCATTCCGCCCTCGAGCAGTACAACATCCGAGGGGTAGCGTTGCACGGCTGCGTGCAGGTTTTCGATTGAATCAGCCTGCGCCACAACGCGAACGTCATCCTCCAGTGCAAACACCTTGCGGATGCCGACACGGTAGATGGCCTGCGAGTCCGCGAGGATTACGCGGATAGCACCTGGCTTTGCGGCGGATTCTTGAACGTCGCTCTCTGGAACTTCATCCAGGAGGTCCATCTTAATGACTGCCATATATGCCCATGGAGTTACTGATCTGCAAATCTGTACTCATCAATGGTAGCGGCGGTGGAGTACCCTGTCTGGTTTGCGTTACAGCGTACCACACGTCCGCGACAATGGACCAGCACATCTCTCGGCGTTCCCAGGATCTCCCCTGGCATACGCAATGAGAATCCAATCGGCGTCCCCATCAACATTGTCCGGTCCGTGACGAATAACACTCCGCTGGCGGAGACATTCTGTGTAACCGCAGCAAATTCTTCAAGATCCGTCGAAAGAAGCACAGGGAGGCTCAGAGGAAACCGTACCGCGCAGCGAACCTCTTGACGAGATGCACCACCGACACTCGTTGGTGAAACAGTTAACCCTGGGATTGTTGGATTCATGCAGCTAAATCCCTTTCGTGAACGTTACCAATACAATACCTCAAATTGGGTACGTCCATGAAAGTACCAAAGTTTCTTTCACTTGGCGCAACTGTAACGTGATTGCCGTAAGCTCGAAAATCCCCCCTTTGGGGCATATCGGTGAGTATTTTCAGCTCCGGGACTCGCAGACTGCTGCAATTGGCCTAAAAATGTGGTTACCGATAGGCCTCGCGCTCGACGCGCCGACCCTCTTTCTGCCTGTTGTCGAAAAAGGTACCCTATTCTTCATCTGTCGGTCAAAGAGGCAGTATTACTGCCAGAAGGCGGCTGACGAACCTACCCACTCCTGATTCCTGTTGTGATCGACACCCATCATTTTTCCCCTGCCAAGGCGCACCAGCGAGATGACCGGCGTCAACTCGCCCCCGTCAGGCCATAGATAGAGGATGCGAATCTCAGCCTGCGTGAGCCCATGGGGCGTCTGGATTGTCGGCACAAAGCTCATGCGCTGTTGCAAAAGGTAGTTTCCCCGCTCATTCTCAGGAATTGCCTCAAGCTCACCGCGAGTCGGAGCAAACTGGATTCCTTTGCCTGCAAACGAAAACAGGGGCTTCAGGAGCAAATCCTCATAAACAGTCTCGGCGGTGTCACCATCAGGAAGATCCACGCCCGCCGATCGCAGTTGATCAAAACCTTCTCCTCTCAGAAAGTCCCCGAGGAAAGCCGCCGGCGGCACCACGGATCTGGTGGCCTCCCACATCGCTTGCTGCTTTCCCTCGCCAAGTGAGGGAAGTGAAAGCCACGGCAAGGCATATTTACTGATCAGGAAGTACCAGTTTGGGTGGCCAGCCCACTCCACATCCCATTCTGCCGTCAGATCGAATGGCAACTTGATTCCCCGCGCGATCATCTCGTCGGCGATCGCACGGTTATAGATGCGATGAATGGGAACCATTGCACCGAAGTCATTCTGATAATGCAGCTTGTTTTCAATTGCAACCAGGTGGGCTATGTCCACTACCCGGATCCCCAACTCCCGTGCCGTCACCAGAAAATCCGGGAGTGTCTTTTGGTGCAGCGGGTCCACCTCTATAAGGACTACGTTCTCTGGTGCATGTGTTCCCAGGACGGTTCTCCGCACCATCGCCCAAAATTCATCCCGGTCCAATCCACCAAGGTAAGAGCCGAGCGACTTCGGAATTCCGAAGACATCTGTATAGGCTTCGTTCAAGACAGACTGGTAGCCATAGACCGACGGGAAGGCTTGAATCTCGACCAGTCTAGGCTTAAGTGTTCCGTTCGCTCCATGCACGAGCGCAAAATCAGCGGTCAGAAAATGCGGATGGTCTGACTTGCCCGCTACCCGAAAGTTCGCAGGGATTGATTCCTGAGCTCCGGCGAGGTACTCCGGCCACGCCAGCAGACGCTGCGTCAACGCCGCTCCGGCGGCCGCCATGCTATCCAGCATCGACTTGGGAAGAAAGACAGGAGTTTCCGCGACCCGAAATTCAACGCGCGTACAGCATCGAAGCTCCAATAAATCCAGCAATTCGCGGTACTTCTCTGCCTGGTAACTTTCGTTATAAATTCGCCGCAATTCATCGATCATTCGGTAATCTCCGTAATGCCCAGGGTAACCGGTTTTGCACAGACTAAAGTTCATTACCATCTTTTGGGGCAAATGAAAAGTGCAAAACGTGACTTTTTTCAAAATTTACGTCTTTCGTAGTATCACCGATAAAACTTTTGAGGTAGTCTTTGCATAGGTTTCGTTTCAAAAAAAGGAGAAATCCATTGAAAACCATTGTTGCTCGTCTCCCCCTGCGAATTATTTCTGCCATTGTTTTGATCGTTTCTGCAAACGTTGCCATTACCGGTCCTGCGTCGCCCGCTCCCAAGCCGGGCAGCAACTTTGGCCCCGCTTCGCCTGCGCCGAAGCCAGGAAGCAACTTTGTCACGATCAATTCGGTAGTCGCCGGTCCTGCGTCGCCCGCTCCCAAGCCGGGCAGCAACTTTGGCCCCGCTTCACCCGCGCCGAAGCCAG
>CAILAC010000010.1 GCA_903832055.1 uncultured Acidobacteriota bacterium
CCCAGGGCAGTGGCCAGCTGAGCTACAGGGCCATCGTTGGGTGCGTCGCAGCGGTTTCAGGAAACCGCTGGGCTCTCTCGTTGCTGCCCTTCCCAGGGCAGTGGCCAGCTGAGCTACAGGGCCATCGTTGGGTGCGTCGCAGCGGTTTCAGAAAACCGCTGGGCTCTCTCGTTGCTGCCCTTCCCAGGGCAGTGGCCAGCTGAGCTACAGGGCCAACTATGGTGCTTCGCACTATCACTAGAGTTTAACTCAAACATCATGCCAGCAGAAGATAGGCTGAATGTAGAGAAATCAGCCGGAGTTCCCCGTGGACGAAATTCAGAACCTCAGATCTCAAAACCTACTTCCTACTTTGAATCTCAACAACGCGCACGCCAAAGAGACTTCCCTGCTCGATATCGCAAGCCTTTCCGCGCTGGTCGCAATGGCCTTTTACGCGCGAGGTTTTGATGGCGGCGCGGGCGCGCTGCTGATTGCCATGGACCAGAATGCGGCTTACGATAATCCAAATTTCAACTGGTTCAAGCAGCGGCGCGGGCGATTTGTCTACATTGACCGGGTGATCGTTTCAGAGGCGACGCGTGGCCAAGGGCTTGCGCGGAGGATGTATCAGGACCTGTTCGCATATGCGGTGCAATGCGGTCACGACAGGGTGGTTTGCGAAATCAACCTGGCCCCGCCCAACCCCGCTTCCGACGCCTTTCACGCCAGCATGGGTTTTGCCGAAATTGGCCAGGCGTCCATCCACGGGGGCGCAAAGACAGTCCGCTATTTCGAAAAAGCGCTCTCCTAAATGCGGTGCGAGGGGCCAATCAGGTTCCAGTGAATGGCAATCCAGCTAAGCAGTGTGCAGGCCACACCAACGAGGGTGAATTTAACCTTTGTAATGGCGCGCAAGGGCTTTTGAAACCAAATACGAAAAGCTGAAATGACCGCCAGCAGGCTTAAGAAGAGGGCAAGCCCGACGGCGATATTGAGCATGTCAAACCAGAAGAACCACTCTGGCGTTGGCGGCGGTATGTCGTCCCCTTGCATGGCAAAATAGCCTCCCACGTTGACGAGCAGCAGGAACCACCAGCAGGCAGCGAGACGTGAACCGAGGCCGAGCCAGATCGTTCCAGGCTGAGGGGTGGGGGGCGTGCGCCTGCGCAGAAAGAAGCGATGCCCGGCACGAGCCATGGATGCGGCGACGACGGCAAAGAGAATGAGGAGGCTGGCAGCAGCGGCAGAGAGGACGTAGGTGCCGTTCTCATACCAGACGACGCGCTGAAACTGGACTCCGGGAAAGTTGACCGCGAGTCGTACCACTTTGTTGTGCGTGTCGCGAATGGCAAAGAGGCGGGCCTGCCCATCCTGATCCTGCCAGAGATCTTTGCCAATCGCTTTCCACTTGATGGGGTGGCCGCGCATGTCTTTGGCTTCACCGAGGTGAAGGACGCCGTCTTTGTCCACGGAGACAGCACGCTGGCCAAACAGGTTGCCGGGGGCAAGTTTGGTGCTGTCTGCGCGGCGGGTCGTCTGGTATGTGCCAGCGATGCCTTTCATTTCGTCCGGAACAGTTTTGAGGAACTCAACCTTTGGCGCGCCGGGAAAATAGCGGTCGGTGAAGAAGTGGATGATTTCTGACCGTGGCTGGTCGCTGCCGCCTGCGGAATTGTAGGAGACAAAGAGAACGAGATTCTGCTTTGGTTCGACGTAAAAGAGGCTGTGAAAGGCGATGAGATCGCCCTGGTGGCCGATCCAGCGAAGGCCGTTCCACCAGGTTTCGTAGAAACCCATGCACATGGGTGGCAGCTTGTCGCTGGCCTGGAACTGCGGGGTCCACATGCGGGTGAGGGTTTCTGCGCGGAGGATGCGCTTGCCTTCCAGTTCTCCGCCGTGGAGCAGCGCCTGACCGAAGCGGCCCATGTCAGTTGCGGTTGATGAGATGCCGCCAGCGCCAACGGGATTAAAGATTTCAAAGCCAACGGACGGTTTGGCAGTACTACTGCGGTAGCCCTCAGAGGGCAGACTGGCGAGCGCCTTGGACGGCGGCTGGGCAAAGGTCGAATGCGTCATGCCGAGCGGGGTGAAGATGTGGTCCGCGACATATTGCTCAAATGGCTGGCCGCTCATGCGCTGCACGATGTAGCTGGCGAGGCCGACACCATAGTTGGAGTAGGCCGGCACCTGGCCGGGAGGGAAGATGCGGTTGGGCTGGTTTTGGATCAGAACATCGCGGAGGGAGATGGCTTTTCGCGGGTCGGTGAGGATGATGTTGGTCACCGACTCTTCAAAGCCGCCGGTGTGGGTCATCAGATTGCGGAGGGTAACCGGCTTGTCTGAAATCGAGTGCGGCGCAGGGCGTATCTGAAAATCCAGGTAATGATTGATGTCCGTATCAAGATCGAGCTTGCCCTGCTCTTCAAGCTGCATCACTGAGATCCACGTAAACAGCTTGGAGATGGAGGCGAGGCGGAAGATGGTCGTCTCCGGATCGACCGGCCGTTTTGACTTGATGTCGGCGAGGCCGTAGCCCTTTTGCAGCAGGACCTTGTCATTTTGCATGACCAGGACAGAGGCCCCGGCGATGTCGCTGCGTTCGAGTTGAAGGGGCAGAATACCGTCGAAGAAAGCTTCGAGATCGGCTGGCTCCAAGGAATGGCCGGATCCGGGATTGGTGGCAGTAGCCGGGGCAGTCGCAACCGGAGTTGACTTTGCGGCGCCCGCATTTGCAATCTTGACCGCCTGACCATGGCTCACCAGCGTCCCAACCAATAGGGTTGTGCTCAAAGCAATGCTGCGAATTCTCGACATTGATCTCCCCGGCACGATTCAGCGAATAGCAAATTTGGATAAGTCTCGCCGAGGTGGAGCAGATTGGCAAGCAGAACTTCGCCTCCGCTCAAAGCTGGCGTTTCATCCAGAGCGGGGTTGCGATTAAAATCGAGGGCATGGCGGATATCAATCGCAGGAAGTCAGTGACGGTAAAGGTGGGCTCTGGCCCAAGCCCGGTGCGGGTGGGTTGGGAAGCTCCAGTCGTCGTGCAGTCGATGACCAACACGGATACGGCAGACGTAGCCTCGACCATTGAACAAGTGCAGGCGCTGGCGCTGGCTGGTTCTGAGCTGGTGCGGGTTACGGTGAATAACGACGATGCCGCTGCGGCAGTGCCGCACATTGTCGAGGGACTGGCAAAGCGCGGGATTCATGTGCCGATTGTGGGTGATTTTCACTACAACGGGCACCTGCTGCTGCGAAAGTTCCCGGCCTGCGCCGAAGCGCTGGCGAAATATCGCATCAATCCGGGCAACGTTTCGATTGGCCGCAAGGATGACGACAACTTCCGCACCATGGTCGAGGTCGCGGTTCAGCACCAGAAGCCGGTGCGCATCGGCGTGAACTGGGGTTCTCTTGATCAGGCCCTCCTCACCAAGATGATGGACGCCAACAGCAAGAAACTCAACCCCGAGCCTGCGCGCGACGTGATGATGGAGGCGATGGTGGTCTCTGCGCTGGACAATGCGGCCGCCGCTGAGCGCTACGGACTGCGAAGGGACCAGATTATCCTTTCTGCAAAGGTTTCAGGCGTGCGTGACCTCATCGACGTCTACACCGCGCTCGCTTCCCGCTGCGATCATGCACTGCATCTCGGCTTGACCGAAGCCGGCATGGGCGCAAAGGGCATTGTGGCCTCGGCGGCCGGGCTGGCTCCGCTGCTGCTGGCTGGGATTGGCGACACGATTCGCGTGAGCCTTACCCCTGCACCAGGTGGCGACCGGACCGAAGAAGTGCATGTCGCGCAGCAGATTTTGCAGTCGCTGTCGATTCGCAGCTTTATGCCCCAGGTGACAAGCTGCCCCGGATGTGGACGTACAACGAGCACCTACTTCCAGGAGCTTGCGGAGCAGATTCAAAACTATCTGCGCGCATCGATGCCTGATTGGCGCCGGCAGTATCCGGGCGTGGAGGAGCTGAAGCTTGCCGTGATGGGCTGCATCGTCAACGGCCCCGGCGAGTCAAAGCACGCCAACCTGGGCATCAGCCTGCCCGGCACCTTCGAAGACCCCGTCGCGCCGGTTTATGTCGATGGCAAGCTTTTCACCACCCTGCGCGGCGATAACATCGTGCAGGAGTTTCAGGGAATTCTGGATCGCTACGTAACTTCGCATTACGGGCAGGGTGCCAAGAGTGAGGAACTGGTCGAGGTCGTTTGATTCAGTCGTGCCCAAACCGGACCGGGTCCCAACTTTTCTCGTTCAAGCGCCAGGTGGTATTCTTATCTACGAAATGATTGCCAACGTTCAAAAGACCACGATGTGTTGTCGGCTGTGTATGTGTTTCATGCACGGGTCTTTTGGGCGTGAGGAAATGAACAAGCGAGGCTAGCGAAAGCTGGCATCCTGATCGAAACCCACCGCCAGAAGTTCCCCTGGCAGGTGGGTTTTTTCTTGGAATGCGATGGCTTGAGCGAGAAGCATTCAAGGGCAAATCCGGAGGTCCCTGCCGATTCCATCCACGGCAGATTGCCACGATTGCAGCGCGTTGATCAGGCACGCGCAGGAGAGTTATGAAGACCTACGGATTTCGCTTTGCTTTGGCCGCTATCGCATTGATTTTGCTTCCGTTGATTGGGTGCAAGCCAGGTGCCGTTTCACAAAAAAGTGTCACGCTGCTCAATGTTTCCTATGACCCTACCCGCGAACTCTACCAGGATTACAACATCGCCTTTGCCCGCTACTGGAAGGCGAAAACCGGGCAGGACGTGACCATCAACCAGTCGCATGGCGGCTCGGGCAAGCAGGCGCGATCAGTGATTGATGGCCTGCCGGCAGACGTCGTCACCCTCGCGCTGGCTTACGATATTGATGCGATCAGCAAGAGCGGGCAGATTCCCGCCAACTGGCAATCGAGGTTGCCAAACAACAGCACTCCCTACACATCGACCATTGTCTTTCTGGTGCGCGCGGGCAATCCAAAACACATCAAGGATTGGAATGACCTGGTCAAGCCGGGAGTTGCCGTCATCACACCCAGTCCCAAGACCAGCGGCGGGGCGCGTTGGAACTACCTGGCCGCGTGGGGCTACGCGCTGAGCCAGAACCACGGTGACCAGGGCAAAGCGCGGCAGTTTGTGGCACAGTTATACAAGAACGTGCCGGTGCTTGATTCCGGAGCGCGCGGGGCGACAACCACCTTTGCCCAGCGGGGCATTGGCGACGTGCTGATTGCGTGGGAAAACGAAGCCTATCTGGCTGTGAAGGAGCTTGGAAAAGACAAGCTTGAGATTGTGATTCCCTCGCGCAGCATCCTGGCGGAGCCACCGGTTTCAGTAGTGGATAAAGTTGACGAGAAGCGCGGCACAACCGAGGTCGCCAAGGCCTATCTCGAATATCTCTACTCCGACGAAGGGCAGGAGATCGCCGCGCGCAACTACTACCGGCCGCGGTCGCAGGCGATTGCAGCGAAGTACGCTTCGCAGTTCCATGAACTGACCTTGTTTACCATTCAGGATGTATTTGGCGGCTGGCAAAATGCGCAGAAGACGCACTTTGCCGATGGGGGCGTCTTTGACCAGATCTACGGGAAGTAAACGCTGATGGCGACGCTTCAAAACCAGGTCGAGCCGCAGAAGACCAGAGGCATCGCGACTCTGCTGCGGGGGCGCGCGAAGAAGCCGGGGATTCTGCCCGGCTTCGGGCTTTCGCTGGGCTTCACCGTCACCTATTTGAGCTTGATCGTGCTCATTCCGCTCAGTGCTGTGTTCTTAAAGGCAGCGACGCTCAACTGGGCACAATTCTGGTCCATCATCGCTGCGCCGCGCGTCGTGGCGTCGTACAAGCTGACCTATGGGGTTTCGTTTGCGGGCGCAGCCATTGACGCCATCTTTGGATTCATCATTGCGTGGGTGCTGGCGCGGTACGACTTTCCCGGCAAACGGATTGCCGACGCCCTTGTTGACCTGCCATTCGCTCTTCCTACAGCGGTCGCAGGTATCGCGCTCACATCGCTCTATGCGCCCAACGGCTGGCTGGGCCGGTACCTCGAACCCATCGGCATCCACGCCGTATTTACGCCGCTCGGCATCATCATTGCGCTCACTTTTATCGGGCTGCCGTTTGTGGTGCGCAGTGTGCAGCCAGTCATTGAAGACCTCGGCGGCGACGTCGAAGAGGCCGCAGCAAGCCTCGGTGCCAATGGCTGGCAGACCTTCACACGCATCATTTTTCCTGCCGTCTTCCCTGCCCTGCTCACCGGCTTTACGCTGGCGTTTGCGCGCGCACTTGGCGAATACGGTTCAGTCGTCTTTATCTCTGGCAACATGCCGATGCGAACAGAAATCACTTCGCTGCTCATCGTCAGCAAGCTTGAGCAGTTTGATATTCCCGGCGCCACGGCAATCGCATCGGTAATGCTGGTAAGTTCATTCACGCTGCTGCTGGTCATCAACGGCCTGCAGGCCCGGATGCGCAGGACGGGAGAAAAAGTATGAGCGCTGCAACCAGCAAAGGCAAAGTCAGGGCAGGCGACGCGCCTCTGGTCAAGTGGACGCTGATTATCGTCGCGCTTGCGTTCATGCTGGTGGCGCTGGTGCTGCCGCTGGCGAGCGTCTTCGTCGAGGCGTTTGCCAAGGGCTGGCAGGTCTACCTGGCTTCAATTCGCGACCCCGATGCGCTGTCGGCGATTCGTCTCACCCTGCTGGCCTCAGGCATTGCCCTGACGATGAATCTGCTCTTTGGCCTTGCAGCCGCGTGGGCCATTTCGCGGTTCTCTTTCAGGGGCAAAAACCTGCTCATCAGCCTCATCGACCTGCCGCTGGCGGTCTCGCCAGTGGTTGCTGGCCTGATTTTCGTGCTTCTTTTTGGATTGCACGGGTGGTTTGGCCCCTGGCTGGACGATCACAGTGTCCGAATTCTCTTCGCGGTGCCGGGCATTGTGCTCGCGACAATCTTTGTTACCTTTCCCTTTGTCGCGCGCGAATTGATCCCCTTCATGCAGGCCCAGGGCACCGAAGAAGAAGAGGCCGCCCTCGTGCTCGGCGCGAGTCCGTGGCGCATGTTCTTTTCAATTACCCTGCCCAACATTCGCTGGAGCCTGCTCTACGGCGTGATCCTGTGCAGTGCGCGCGCCATGGGCGAGTTTGGAGCGGTCTCCGTAGTTTCGGGGCATATTCGCGGTGAAACAAACACATTGCCCCTGCATGTGGAGATTCTCTACAACGAATACAACTTTGCCGCGGCCTTTGCCGTAGCTTCACTGTTGAGCCTGGTGGCCGTGGTGACCCTCGCTGTGAAAAAGATCATTGAAGACAAGACCGGCATACGCGGAGAAAAAGCATGAGCATCGAGGTTCGGAACATTACAAAGCGATTTGGTGCCTTTACCGCGGTCGATGACGTGAGCCTGCAGGTGGGCGGCGGCGAATTGCTGGCTTTGCTGGGGCCTTCAGGGTCAGGCAAGACGACGCTGCTGCGCATGATAGCGGGGCTTGAATTTCCCGACAGCGGCTCGATTCTTCTCAATCAGGAAGACGCGACCAAACACGACGCGGCGCGGCGGCGGGTGGGCTTCGTCTTTCAGCACTATGCGCTCTTCCGACACATGACCATCTTTGAAAATGTAGCTTTTGGACTCCGTGTCCGGCCCCGCAATCTGCGGCTCTCAAAGAACGACATTCGAGACAAGGTCATGCAGTTGCTCGCACTGGTCCAGTTGGAAAAGCACGAAAAGCACTTCCCCAACCAGCTCTCAGGCGGGCAGCGGCAGCGCATCGCCCTCGCACGCGCATTGGCTGTCGAGCCGACGCTGCTGTTGCTGGACGAGCCCTTTGGTGCCCTCGATGCAAAGGTGCGCAAAGAGCTGCGGCGCTGGCTGCGCAGGCTCCATGACGAAATTCACATCGCCAGCGTGTTTGTAACCCACGACCAGGAAGAAGCGCTCGAAGTCGCCGACCGCGTCGCAGTTATGAACCAAGGCAAACTGGAGCAAATTGGCACGCCGCAGGAGGTCTACGACAATCCAGCAAATGCCTTTGTGTATAACTTCCTGGGCAATGTGAATTTATTTCATGGCCGTGTAGACCGCGGCCGGGTTCGTATCAGCACCATGGATAGCGAGTCACAGGAAGCCAGCCCCGCGCTCGACCGCTCCACGCTCGGCTATGCGCGCCCCTACGAAATCAACATCAGCCGCGAAAGTGGCGGCGCTGCTACCGTGCATGCGCGCCTGGTACATATCTATGGCGTCGGCCCCAAGGTTAAGCTCGAGCTACAGGACATCGAGACAGAAGCCATGATTGAGGCGGAGATTGAACGCACGCAGTTTGTCGAGCTTGAACTCAAGCAGGGCGATGAAGTCTACGTATCTCCCAGTAACTTGCGCAGGTTCGTTGAAGATTACTCGATCTAGACCCAGCCGCCATCGATGACATAACTCTGGTTGGTAATGGCCGAGCTGTCATCGGATGCCAGAAAGAGCACAAGGCGGGCTACTTCCTCGGGCATGATCATGCGCTTGATTGCCTGCCCGGCCAGAATGACAGCTTCATATTCCGGCGTAAACCAAAGCTGCTTTTGCCGCTCGGTCAGGATAGCTCCGGGCATGACGCAGTTGACGCGGATGTTATCCGGACCAAGCTCGTGGGCGAGCGTTCGTGTAAGTCCCACAACCGCAGCTTTGGCAGTTACGTAGACCGGCAGCCCCGTCGATGGAATCGTCCAGCAAATAGAACTCATGTTAATAATTGACCCACGCGCTGCCTGCTTCATGGCCGGTATCACCGCCTGCGCCATGAAAAACTGATGCCGCAGATTCGTCGCCATGGTGCGGTCCCAGAAGGCAGCAGTCACCGATTCAATCGTATGGCGGGTGTCGTTGCCTGCATTGTTCACCAGCACGTCCACCGTTCCAAAACGGCTGAGAATCTCTCGACACACCGCCTGGATAGCATCAACATCCGTCAGGTCGCAGTGGAAGAAAGCGGGCATGGGAAAGCCTTGTGCAGCGAGGCGGCTGGCAAGCGATGAGGCGGCTGCATCCTGAATATCGAGGAAGGCGACCTGGGCGTGCTGCTGCGCAAACGCTGCGACAATGGCTTCACCGATTCCGCTGGCTCCGCCCGTCACGACCACCACACGATTGCGCAGGCTGGGATAGACAGAATGCTGAGACGAAGTTTCCACGGGCGATTTCCTCGATATTCAAATACAGTGCCTTGGCAGATTGCCCGCACGTGAATCAGCATACAACGGCCGCTCTCGCCGCCTATACTTCCTTAGAGGAAATTGATTCTCTTTGGCAACCGAAGCTGAAAGTAAATCCATGAGCGCCACCACGCCGTTTCCAATCCTGAGCCAAATTTCGGAACACACGCATCGGCATCCGCATGAGCGCTTTGCAGAGAACGCGGCGGCGGTGCGGGCTCTTGAAGCACAGCTACGCGCCACGGTCAAAGGCGAAGTGCGCTTTGACGAGAGTTCGCGCGCGCTCTATGCAGCAGACGCCTCAAATTATCGCCAGGTGCCGATCGGTCTGGTGATTCCTCGCGACATCGACGACGTGGTCGCGACCATCGCCGCCTGCCGCGAACACGGCGCGCCGGTACTCTCGCGTGGCGGCGGCACGAGCCTCTCTGGCCAATGCTGCAACGTGGCCGTGATTCTGGATTTCTCGAAATACATGCGCTCGATCATCGAGCTCGACCCCGCGACGCGTCTTGCGCGAGTGCAGCCGGGAATCGTGCTAGATGCTCTGCGCTTTGAGGCCGAGCGCCACGAGCTCACCTTTGCCCCCGACCCTGCCACGCACAGCCGCTGCACGCTGGGAGGCATGATTGGGAACAATTCCTGCGGCGTACATGCGCTGATGGGCGGCAAAACGGTCGATAACATCGAGGCACTGGACATTCTGCTCTACGACGGCACACGGATGCGCGTCGGGCGTACGACCGAAGAAGAGTTGGAATCGATCATCGCCAGTGGTGGCCGCCGGGGCGAGATTTACGCCGGGCTGCGGCGGCTGCGCGATACGTATTCTGAACTGGTGCGGCAGCGGTTCCCCGACATTCCCCGGCGCGTCTCCGGCTACAACCTCGACCAACTGCTGCCGGAAAATGGATTCAACGTGGC
The DNA here is from genome assembly GCA_903832055.1 of uncultured Acidobacteriota bacterium. Taxonomy (GTDB): domain Bacteria; phylum Acidobacteriota; class Terriglobia; order Terriglobales; family Acidobacteriaceae; genus Acidicapsa. Next base: position 10,106 of record CAILAC010000010.1, read on the forward strand.
ACGGGCGCTCGTCGGCACTGAAGGCACCTGCGTCACGATTCTTGAGGCGCATTGCGAGCTGAAACCCAGCCCCCAGCATCGCCGCCTCGTCGCGCTCGGCTTTGCCGATGCCTTTATCGCGGCCGACCACGTTCCGGCGGTCCTGCGACATCAACCGATCGGCCTGGAGGGTTTCGACGGCCTGCTCGTAGACTTCATGCTGCGCAAGAACCTTGTTCCGGACGACGTGCGGCTGCTTCCGGCGGGGCGCGGCTTTCTGCTGTGCGAATTTGGGGCCGATTCTGACGCAGCAGTTGAGCAGATGGTGGAGGGCCTGCTCGCCGCGACGCCTTCCTTTCCCCAACTCCCCGTCATCGCCCGCTATTCAGCAGAAGAGGCAGCGCGCGTTTGGAAGGTGCGCGAATCCGCCCTCGGCGCGACGGTCTTTGTGCCCGGTGAAAAAAGCGGCTGGGAAGGCTGGGAAGACTCCGCCGTGCCACCGGAGCACCTGGGTGCCTACCTGCGCGAACTCTTCACCCTCATCGAGCAATTCGGCTACCGCACCCCGATGTATGGGCATTTCGGCCAGGGCTGCGTACATTTGCGCATCACCTTTGAGATGAAGACGGCCGAGGGAATTGCGAAATTTGAGCGATTCATCGACCTTGCCGCAGACATCGTCCTGAAATATGGCGGCTCCTTTTCCGGCGAACACGGCGACGGACAGGCCCGCGCCGCTCTTCTTCCAAAGATGTTTGGCCCTGAGCTGATGGGAGCTTTTGCCGAGTTCAAGGCGCTCTGGGACCCCCTCAACCGGATGAATCCCGGCAAGCTCATTGACCCGGTCGCAGTCTACGGAGCAGCAGAAAATCTGCGCTTTGGTGCTGGATTTGAACCTCGCCACGAGAAGACCTGGTTTACCTACCCAAACGATGGCGGCTCCTTCAGCGAGGCCACAGAACGCTGCGTCGGCGTCGGCGCCTGCCGCAAAGTTGACCACGGCACCATGTGCCCCAGCTACATGGCCACCCGGGAGGAAAAGCACTCAACCCGCGGCCGCGCCCATCTGCTGTGGGAGATGCTTGAGGGCAAAGTACTCCAGGGCGGCTGGCGCAACAAACAGGTCAAGGAAGCCCTCGACCTCTGCCTCGCCTGCAAGGCCTGCAAGACCGAGTGCCCGGTGAATGTCGATATTGCGACCTGGAAGTCGGAGTTTCTTGCCCACCATTATGAGGGGCGTGTGCATCCCTTGCAGCACTATGCCTTTGGATACATGGACCGCTGGGCCAGCATGGCATCTGCGGCTCCGTGGCTGGCAAATCTGCCGATGAAGCTGCCTGGAGTCAATTCGCTGGTCAAAGCGGCGCTCGGAATTGCGCTGCAGCGCGAACTGCCGCAGTTCGCCGCAAGGAATTTTCGCGCGAATTATAGCGGCAGTGCTGCCACAGCAAATGCTGTGCTGCTCTGGCCGGATACGTGGAACAACTACTTCCATCCCGAGGCTCTGACGGCCGCCGCCGCTGTGCTGACACAGACCGGGCAGGCCGTGCAGGTGCCTAAAGAGCACATCTGCTGCGGGCGGCCGCTTTACGACTTCGGCTTTCTCGATGAAGCTCGCAACTATCTCCTGCGGATTCTGGAGCGTCTGGCCCCCCAAATCGACGCGGGCATCCCCGTAGTCATGCTGGAGCCAAGCTGCGCCAGCGTCTTTCGCGATGAGCTCCTGAACTTTTTTCCGAACGACGAGCGGGCCATCCGCCTCGCCGGCCAAACCATGCTTTTCAGCGAAATCGTCGCCAAAAATGCTGCCAACTGGGCACCCCCCGACCTGGCAGGCAGACGCATCCTGCTCCACGGGCATTGCCACCAGAAGTCGATGTTCACCATGAAAGATGAGTTGACCCTTCTGCGGTCAACCGGAGCCGATGTCGAGATGCTCGACTCCGGCTGCTGCGGCATGGCGGGGCCATTTGGCTTTGAAAAGGACAAGTACGAGGTTTCGCAGGCGATTGGCGAGCGGGTGCTGCTGCCCGCCGTGAGAGCAGCGCAGCCGGACACGATTTTGGTGAGCAATGGATTCAGTTGCCGCGAGCAGATTGCGCAAAACACACCCCGGCGCGCCGTACATCTCGCCGAAGTGCTGGCCGGTCGGTGCAATTCGAAAGCAGAGGAGCGATGACGCTGCAGCCTGAACTTATCGCCGATTACGCCTGTGAAACGGGCGAAAATCCACTGTGGCACGCCCAGGAGCAGCGGCTCTACTGGACCGACATTCCCCGGGGAAGGCTCTTCCGCTACGACCCGGTAACCGGCCTGCACCAGCAGATTTATCAGGCGCGGCCAGTTGGCGGATTTACCGTGCAGGCGGATGGTTCGTTACTGCTTTTCATGGACCACGGCACTGTGGCTCTCTGGCGTGGCGGCGTGCTGACCGAGATGATTGCTGAGATTCCAGCCGAACGGGAGTCGCGCTTCAACGACGTGATTGCTGACCCGGCGGGGCGCGTTTTTTGCGGAACCATGTCAACGCCGACAGAGAAGGGCCGCCTCTACCGCCTCGACTGTGATGGCTCGCTCCACGTAGTTCTTGAGGGAATCGGCTGCTCCAATGGCATGGCCTTTTCGCCCGACGGCAAGGGTTTCTACTACACGGATTCATTTGCGCACGAGATCTACCTCTTCGACTACGACATCGCAGACGGCTCGATCAGCAACCAGCGTGTTTTCAAACGGTTTGCCCCCGATGACGGCTTTCCAGACGGGGCAACCCTTGATGCCCAGGGCCGGCTTTGGTGTGCGCTCTGGGATGGCTCCGCCGTGGTGCGGCTCGATAATGATGGCACGGTTCAGCAGCAGATTCCGCTGCCAGTCGGCAAGGTTTCAAGCCTCACCTTTGGCGGCGCTGGCTACGGAGACATGTACATCACGACCGCTGGCGGCAACGACAAAGCCACAGAGGGGGCGCTGGCCGGAGGGCTGTTTCGCCTGCGGGGCATCGCAAAAGGTGTGCCGGAGTTTGTCTCGCGCGTTTCTTTCAAACAACACACCGATGCCACTACGGTATCCAAAGACTGAATTCCACCAAAAATCTGACTTTTGAACCGATTGAAAGGGAAATCAATGAAACTGCTTCGCTATGGAAAAGCTGGTTGCGAACGCCCTGGGCTACTGGATGCCGAGGGCAAGCTGCGCGATCTTTCGGGCATCCTGAATGACATCACCGGCGCGGCGCTCGACCCGGAATCCCTGGAAAACCTCCGTCAACTCGATCCAGCGGCGCTGCCACTCGTTTCGGGTACGCCACGGATTGGTCCTTGCGTTGGCAGCGTCGGCAAGTTCATCTGCATTGGCCTCAACTACTCTGACCACGCGGCAGAGTCGGGCATGGCCGTCCCCGCCGAGCCAGTTGTCTTTATGAAGGCCACCTCGGCCATCTGCGGGCCAAACGATAACGTCATCATCCCCCGCAACTCGCTGAAGACCGACTGGGAGGTGGAGCTTGGCGTAGTCATCGGCAAGGAAGCGAAGTACGTTCCGATCGAAGATGCATTGAGCTACGTTGCCGGCTACTGCGTGGTCAATGACCTCTCTGAGCGAGCCTTTCAACTGGAGGGAACCGGCCAGTGGGTCAAGGGCAAGAGCGCCGACACTTTTGGCCCCATCGGCCCCTGGCTGGTCACTGCTGACGAAGTGCCAGACCCGCAAAATCTCGGCATGTGGCTTGAAGTCGACGGGCACCGCTACCAGAGTGGAAACACCGCGACAATGGTCTTTGGCGTGGCCCACCTGGTCAGCTATCTGAGCCGCTACATGAGCCTCCAAGCAGGCGACATCATCTCCACCGGCACGCCTCCGGGCGTAGGTCTAGGCCAAAAGCCGCCTGTCTACTTGCGCGCCGGCAATGTGATGCGCCTCGGCATTGACGGCCTCGGAATCCAACAGCAAACTACAGTTCCCTGCCCTTAAGGCAGCGACCAGACGCGCACGAACCTCAAATCTCCCTGTTCTACTGAGGTTCGTGCGCATCGCCGTTTGCTGGATGCGAGCCTCTCCAGCGAGCCTTCGTCTGTACAAATTTCCTCCCTCAGCCAGCTTGAATCTGCCGGTCCGGTCCAGGCCTTTATCCCCTTTATTCACGCGAAGCTATATTTTTCTCTCCCCGTCCACACCCCTATGTCTTTATGGGAATGGCGTTTATCCAGAATCGATGCTCCGGAATTGGATGCCGCAGTTCCGAGCCGATAAGGGGTGAACTGGCCTACCACGCGGCGATGACCGACCGGGTCCAAACTCAGTGCGACGGCCTGGCATCAACGAACTCTCGCCGTCCAGCCCTCATGGGTTCATCCTTGCTTCCTCGGAAGTTTCGATCTTCCTGGCTCACATGGGTTTTCCTTGCCGTCTTTGCACCGATTTTGTTGATTTCGGCCAAAGCTCAGATCTCACCCGGTCCACTTTCGCAGGCTCACCAAAGCTTGAACGGAGCTTCCAACTGCACCAAATGCCACTCTGTCTCCACCAGTTCTCCCACCTTTCGCTGCCTTGATTGCCACCAGCCGATTGCCGCTGAACTGAATCAGCACAAGGGGCTCCACGCTACGTTTCCACAGGCAGGCCCCCCTGGCGCGGCATGCGTCAAGTGCCACTCTGACCACAATGGAGCCAATTTCTCTCTGTTGCACTGGGACCCGACCCCAAGAGGCTTTGATCATTCAAAGACGGGATTCACGCTCGACGGCAAGCACAGCGGCGTCGCCTGCCGGTCTTGTCATGCACCGCAACATATTACGCCGGCAGCAAGGGCTCAACTGCCCCAGGTAGATCTCGGCAAAACGTGGCTGGGCATGGCAACCAACTGCCTGAGCTGTCATGAAGACAAGCATCAGGGACGCTTTGGCGTGAACTGCGCCCAGTGCCACTCAACTGCAGGTTGGAAAGACGCCAGAGTGGACGCGCATGGATTTGACCACTCCAAAACGCACTTTGCGCTGACCGGGATGCACCAGAAGGTAGCCTGCGAAAAATGTCACACTCCCGGATCAGACGGGCAGCCGCGATTCGCTGGCATCCAGTTTGCCACCTGCGCAGTCTGCCACAGTGATCCGCACAAGGGAGCGTTCAAGCAGGGTTGCGAAAGCTGCCACACTACCCTTACATGGAAAAAATCCTCCTTCGTCTCGACCTTTGACCATTCAAAAACTGCCTACCCACTGGCAGGTAAGCACCTGGATGTCGCCTGCCTGACCTGCCACAAGGGCGGCGACTTCAAGACGCCTATCCCGCACAATCAATGTGCCGACTGCCACAAGCAGGACCCGCACAGCGGTCAGTTTGCCAAACGCGCCGATGGCGGCAAGTGCGAGAGCTGCCACACGGTCAGCGGCTTCAAGCCCTCTACCTTTGCCACAGCCGACCATGCCCGGACAGGCTTTCCTCTGAACTCACCCCATGCGCTGGTTAAGTGTGCCGACTGCCACACTCCTGCTGGACCGCAGACCCGCTTCAAGATCAAGTTTGCACTCTGCATCGACTGCCACCAGGACCCGCACAAAGGTCAGTTTGCTGGCGATCCCTGGCAGAACCAATGTCAGAAATGCCACTCTGGCCTCACGTTCAAGAAACAAAATATGACTCTCCTCGAGCACCAGAAGACACGCTTCCCGCTCACCGGCGGGCACGTTGCCGTGGCCTGCATCGACTGCCATAAGCCTGTGCCGGGCTCGACTACAGCCGTATTCCACTTTGCCAATCTGACCTGCACCACTTGCCACGAAGACATTCATCATGGCGAATTCGCAGCGCGCATGTCTGTGCTCTCCAACGCGGGCAAACCGCTCGGTTGCGAAGCCTGCCACTCGAACAAGGACTGGAAAGATATCGCACGCTTTGATCATGCAAGCACACACTTTCCGCTTGAGGGTTCACATCGAGCTGTGGCTTGCATTGATTGCCACAAACCGCCCAACCTCGAACAAAATCTGATCCATGTTCAGTTTTCACAAGCATCTTCAAAGTGCGTCGATTGCCATCAAAGCCCGCACGGTGGCCAGTTCAAAGAGCGCGAACTGAATTGCTCTTCCTGCCATAACAGCAACAAGTGGCGGCCGTCACTCTTTGATCACGAGAAGACATCGTTTTCACTTAAAGGTGGGCATCAGGACGTACGCTGCGCAGCCTGCCACACAAACAAGAAATCGGTTGAAGACACGATGGTGTTGCTCTACAAGCCCACGCCAAGTGCCTGTGCGGATTGTCATGGCACCAACATACCAGCACCCGGTAAACAATCACTGCTTCGGATTCCAAATCGCAACCCTGATTGGCAGCAAAAGACAGTTGCATTCCGCGTTGCTTCACCTGCAACCGTCAACCACAATTGCTTCGCTCACCAAACGATTATGCCATCGTCAAAACCCTCGAAGTTGTTTGTATCTATTTCATTGCCATCAGGAAACACTGCTACTGGAATCGCGGCTTCCTTCGGGAGAGCCGGCTCTAACGAGTCATCGGCAATGCAGCCTATACGCCCGCTGCGCAAGAATGCCTCCAGCCAGCTACAACGTTCCGCTAAAAGACAACGTGTGCAGAGCACTCGTGAATCTGCAATCAGCAGTTCACCTTTCAGCACATTTGACTTTTCTAATACTCCGCCGATAACTACGGTTCAGGGGTAGCGAATAACTACGGCTTAAAAGAACCGGAAGTGCTTTCAAGGCCGCCGGTCGCGTGAAGACGCATTGGATGGAGAGGTATATGGGCCGCTTTCGCAGGTTCATTGTTGGTGGATTTCTGCTACTCACTGTGCTCGCGGTCACGGCTGCTCTACAGCCTGCGCAGACGTCAGCACAGTCTTCGACGCAGTCCGCTCCACACCAATCAGCCAGTCCCCATGCCAAGGTAACAAATCCGCATGGAACACTTGCCATCCCTTGCCAGAACTGCCATACCTATACGAGTTGGAAGCCAATTCGTGCCATCCCTGAATTCAATCACGATCACACGCGCTATCCATTGCGTGGCATGCATCAGACTGTAAGTTGCGCTCAATGCCACACCAAACTAGTATTCACAAATACGAGCACTCATTGCGCCGATTGTCATGCAGATATTCATCGCCGCAAGTTTGGATCCAACTGTGAGAGCTGCCATTCAGTCAAGGGCTGGCAAGTCTCGCTCGATGTCATCCGCAACCACCAGAACCGCTTTCCGCTGGTCGGCGCGCACGCTCTCGTAGACTGCCAAGGTTGCCACAAAGGTGCTGCGACCGGACAATACAAAGGTCTCTCAACCACTTGCTATAGCTGCCATACCGCAGACTTCCGCACACCTAACTTTGATCACATCGCGATGGGCTTTCCGACTACCTGCGAGTCGTGCCACACAATGGACAGTTTTCTCGGAGCGAAGTTCGATCACTTTAAGTTCACTGGCTTTGCACTCACCGGCATGCATGCCACACTCGATTGTGCGTCATGCCACATCAACAACAAATACAAAGGCACTCCAGCAGACTGCTATGCATGCCATAAAGATGCCTTCCAGAAGACGACCAATCCGAGCCACCCACAGCTCGGCCTGCCGCATGATTGTGGTACATGTCACACAACTGTCAACTGGCTCAATGCCAAGTTTGATCACTCCGCTTACGGGCATTTCCCTCTGACTGGATTCCATGCCACAGTTGCCTGCGCACAGTGCCACATCAACGGCAAATACACTGGCACACCAACCGATTGCTACTCATGCCACAAGGCCAACTTCACCGGAACGACCAAGCCCAACCACATTGCCGCAGGCTTCCCAACTGACTGTTCCTTCTGCCATACGACCATTGCGTGGATACCCTCGTCATTCAATCATGCAAAAACAGCCTTCCCGCTCACCGGTGCGCATACTAGCGTGCAATGTGCGCAATGCCACATCAACAACGTGTACAAGGGCACTCCACAGGATTGCTACTCATGTCACAAAGCCAATTTTGCTGGAACAACGAAACCCAACCATGTTCAGGCTGGCTTCCCAACTGACTGCACATTTTGCCACACCACATCGGCGTGGAGTCCAACTTCTTTCGACCATGCAAAGACAGCCTTCCCCCTTACCGGCGCGCACACTACAGTGCAGTGCGCTCAGTGCCATGTAAATAACATTTACAAAGGCACACCGACAGATTGCTACTCATGCCATCTCACCAAGTTCACCGGAGCAGCAAATCCAAATCACGTGGCTGCCGGCTTCCCAACAACTTGCACACTTTGCCATACCACTGTTGCCTGGGTTCCATCGTCCTTTAACCATGCCATAGGAACCTTTCCACTCACCGGTGCGCATCAGACCGTTCTCTGTGCAAAGTGCCACGTGAATGCGAATTACACGTCCCTCCCCACAGATTGTTATGGCTGCCATCAACCAGCTTTTGTGAGCACAACCAATCCGAGCCATCTTACCCTAGGCCTTCCCCATACCTGCGCCACCTGCCACACCACGGTGGACTGGTTCAATGCATCCTTTGATCACGCAGTCTTTGCCCACTATCCGTTGAGCGGAGCACATGCAAAGGTGGCCTGTCTGCAGTGCCACATCAACGGCAAATATGCCGGTACACCTTCAGATTGCTACTCCTGCCACAAGCAGAACTACACGAGCACAACCAACCCGAATCACGCGAAGGCAGGCTTCCCAACTGACTGCTCCTTCTGTCATTCCACTGCCGCGTGGAGTCCGTCTTCCTTTGATCACGCGAAGACTGTATTTCCGCTCACTGGTGCACATACATCCGTCGTCTGCGCACAGTGCCACATCAATGGCAACTACACGACAGTGCCGACTGATTGCTACGCCTGTCACAAAGACAAATATACGGCAACTTCAAATCCCAATCACATCAGCGCTGGCTTCCCCACTACCTGCGCCATCTGTCACACAACATCGACTTGGGCAGGTGCCGTGTTTGATCACAACAAGACACCATTTCCTTTGACTGGTGCGCATACCACTGTGCTCTGTGCCAAGTGCCACATCAACAACGTATATGTGGGCACGCCAACGGACTGTTATGCCTGTCACAAGATTCAGTACACAACTACAACCAATCCCAATCACATCTCCGCAGGATTCCCGACCACCTGCGCCGCTTGCCACACGACAGCTACATGGCTGGGCGCAACATTCAACCACACATGGTTCAACACTTCGCATGGCGGTGCCAACGGAGTCTGCGCCACCTGTCACACAAATTCCTCAAACTACGCTGTCTTTACCTGCACCAATTGCCACGGCAAAAGCAGCACCGATCAAAAGCACAGTGGCGTACAGGGCTACGTCTACAACAGCGTAAACTGCTACGCTTGCCACAAGAATGCAAGCGGCGGGGGTAACTAGATGAGAGGCTCGCATCTGCCATTCTTTCTTCTTCCGCTGAGTGCTATATGCATTCCTCTGTTCGCGGCACATGCACAGGAGACACCGGCACCACAGGCTGCGCAAACCTCTCCAGCTATTCAAGTTCGTACCGAGTTTCACGTTCGCTATGTAACCGGGACATCGGTCTATATCGATGGCGGCAGAGGCGATGGCCTTGCCGAGGGTACAATCCTCGTCCTGAAGCAAACCCAATCACAATCAACCCAGCCAGACCAGGACAAAGTGATTGAGCCCGGTGTCGTAGCACGCCTGAAAATCGTCTCAGTTGCATCGACTTCTGCGGTCTGCGAAGTAGCTGAAACTACGCGCGAGATTGTCGTCGGAGACACGCTCTGGATGCCGCAGAAAGAAGTAGAGAAACTCGTTGAGAGTCACGCACTTGGAAATACGCGGCAGTATCCAATGATTATCAGCTTCACCGAAGGCGATCCTCTCGATGAGGAAGTGCGCGAAGCGCAACCACATCCTCCGCTGACTGAAATCAATCAGGCGCGTGGCCGCATCGGCTTTGACTTGAGCACTATCAAAGGCCTCGGACAAAGCAATATGTCTTCAACAGTTGTAGGCATGGTACTGCGCGCTGACATCACTCGGATCTACGGAACTCACTGGAATCTCAACGGCTATTGGCGCGGGCGCTTGCAGACATCTTCGAGACCTTCACAGCCTTCGCTGCAAGACCTGATGAATCGCACTTACCAGATGAGTTTGAGCTACATAAACCCTCAGTCAAACTGGTCCGCCGGCGTAGGTCGCCTATACCTTCCCTGGGCGAGTAGCCTTGAGGCAATTGATGGTGGATATGTTGACCGGCACATCTCAACCAACTCGCTCGTCGGGCTGTTTGCTGGATCAACTCCTGATCCGACGGCATGGAACTATAACCCCACACGCAAAATTGGCGGCATCTTCCTAAATTCTCATGGCGGAAACTACGAAAACCTCTGGTACACCAGCACAGCCGGATTTGGAGTGAGCCTACTCAACTGGAATGTCGACCGGCCATTTCTCTTCACAGAAAATGACTTTTCTTATAAGCGCATCTTCTCGCTCTATCACTCGATGCAGATTGATCGTCCGACCGCGAACCCATCCATGCCGGCGGTCAGTGTCGGCATTGGTCAGAGCCTGTTGTCATTGCGTGTCCAGGTCCATCCCAGGATGTCAATGGATCTGACCCATACCTACTTCCGTGATGTTCCAACCTATGATCCAGCGTTGGTCGGAACGGGCCTTCTAGACAAATATTTGTACCAGGGCGTAAATGCCGGCGCCCGCATTTCTTTACCTCTGCATATTACGCCCTACTTCAGTCTTGGGCGCAGCAGTAATTCATCCGATGCCAAAGGCTCGCTCAACACCCTCCTTGGGATCAGCATGGCCGACATCTGGAAGACTGGCTTGATGGTGGATGCACGCTACTCCAAATTCAACAGCGCATTTGCAGCTGGCACCTATAGCAACCTTACAATTTCTCGCGATCTGGGTGAGCGCTTTCGCCTGAATCTGCAAGGTGGAAAACAAATGTTCAATTCACCTTTGTCAAAGAACACTGGCTCCTACTTCATCAACAGCATGTTTGACGCCAATCTTGGTTCGCGCTACTTCATCGAGAGTGGCTTCACCACCCAGCGAGGCGGCACACAGGAATATAACCAATGGACCACGACTTTTGGATATCGCTTTGATAATCGTGGTTCTCAAAGGAAGGCTGCGCATGCGCCTCTACCGTAACTTTGTCAGCTTCATCTCGGCATTCATTTTGCTTGTTATCGGAATAAAGTGTGGTGCACAATCTTCACTCGTCAATGAACACAGTGAGCGTGCACAACGTCAGGTTCTTGCATACGTAGCAAAGTTGGCTGACCTGCATTGCGCCGAGTCTGTAGTGCAGGAGAAGCTAACCAGGAGTGGCCATGTTGAAGCAACAGACCGCAGCAAGTTCGACTATCTGATCATGATGCAGGGCGATGGCAATGGCTTTCAGATGAATGAATCGCGCATTGAAAGCACTGCAGCCAAACACAAGCCGCTCCCACTCCTCGTGACAAATGGATTTTCGACCCTGATGCTCATTTTTCATCCCTACTATCGCGACAGTTTCCGCTTTGAATCAGGAGCGATTCGCGATGTGGATGGCCGTCTGCTATTGCCCCTGCACTTCGCACATCTGTCAGGCACGCGCACTCTGGCAGCTCTGGCGCTGCGAGGACGTGAGTATGCGCTTGACCTCGAAGGCATTGCCTGGCTAGATCCCTCCACCGGCGATGTTGTGAAAATTGAAGCCAATCTGATGCGCGACATGAGTGATGTGGGCCTTCACTCACTGAGCATTCGCGTGGACTACAAGACAGTTGATTTAGGCAAAGAAGCAGGCTCAATGCTACTGCCTTCAACGGCTGTCATCGATGTTGAAACGCCCCGCCAACACTGGCGCAATACTCATTCGTTCAGCAATTATCGATCCTTCTCTACTGAGGTCGAACAGGACCCCAATGTAAAGATTCATGCTGCTGTTGAGACATCAGAAAAGGACGCGGCGCCCACGGAGGAAATCACCAATCCATCCAAATTATCCACGCCACCTCAGCCAAGGGAGAATCCGTAGCCATGTCAACGCTGCAAAGCGCTGTTCCAAACAAGACGATGCCCGGCAAAGCGATGTTCCGCAATGACGCAGAGCGCGGGCATCGCTTCCGCGTGCGCCTGGCCGCGCTCACCTCATTCTTGTTTCTCACAGGGCTGCTCATTTACGGAGCGAGCTACTATCGTTTGCCGCTTGATGAGCGGCCATTCTCTGACAAACATATGCTGCTGCGGCCCAGCGGTACAATTGGCCTCAAGCTAGGCATCCTGGGCACCGCTCTCTTCGTCATCATTTTTCTCTACGCATTGCGTAAGGTGATCCCCTGGCTGGGTCGCATCGGTACCGCGCGGCATTGGATGGATTTTCACGTCATCTGCGGTGTATCCGCACCCATTGTTATTGCCCTCCACGCTTCGTTCAAATTTCAGGGAATCGCCGGCATCGCCTATTGGATTATGGTTGCCGTCGCGCTCAGCGGCATCGTTGGCCGCTATCTCTATTCACAAATCCCGCGATCACTTACCGCAGCAGAACTTTCACTCAGCGATCTGCAATCCAACGAAGAAGAACTATCCGCAGCCTTGCTTGAACAATCGGTCTTTTCAGCGAAGCGACTGGCACGCATTCTCGATACGCCATCAGCTGAGCACATCCGCAACGAATGGGCGCTCGCGGCCATCGTCGAGATGCTCATGCTCGATATGCGGCGTCCATTTCAGATTGCAGCGCTCCGTCGCTCATCCTCTGACTTTGTGGGCAATCTGCGTTCAATCGGAGGGATTCTGCACTCCGCAAACCCAGAAGTTGAGCGCATCGTCACGCTCGTACGCCAGAAGGCATCCCTCTCAAAACGTATCATTTTCCTCGACAAGACTCGTCGCGTGTTCAACCTCTGGCATGTCATTCATCGTCCTTTCAGCTATGCGTTCGCCGCCCTTGCGATCATGCATATTGCGGTTGTCATGGGCCTGGGGTTTCTCTAAACAATGGACACACTATTCACCTGGCTCATTGCCGCGATCGTTCTCGGCTTCTTTGTGATTCGCTATTGGCGCGCCAACAAGCGCAGTGAGGCGCTTGCTCATGCTGCTGCGGCTCGCGGAGCTAACTTCTCTGATGGACCAAAGGCACAGCATCCACATATTCATGCCGACTCTTGCATCGGCTGCGGAGCATGTGTAACCGCGTGCCCTGAGGGCGATGTGCTCGCTCTTGTGGGAGGCAAGGCAGCGATCGTCAATGGCCACAAATGCATTGGCCACGGCCTCTGTGCAGAAGAGTGCCCAGTCGGCGCAATCACCATGGTCATGGCAAAAGCCAGCGCCAGTGCTGACCTGCCGGCTCTTAGCGAATCGCTCGAAACAACCGTGCCGAATCTCTTCATTGCGGGCGAATTGGGTGGCCTTGCGCTGATAAAGAACGCTGTCAATCAAGGCGTCTCCTGCGTGAATGAAATCGCAAACCGCCTCGAAGACCTGCGCAGTGGCACACACACAGAAAATGTCTACGACATCATCATCGCCGGCGCCGGACCCGCCGGCATCGCTGCTTCCCTGCGCGCTGCCGAGCTAAGCATTTCAACTCTGACGCTGGAGCGCGAAACCGTTGGAGGCACGGTCTCCAAATACCCAAGGCAAAAGCTCGTCATGACCAGCCCCGTCGAGTTCCCGCTGCACGGCAAGTTTCGCAAGACGCAGCTCAGTAAAGAAGAGCTGCTCGCATTTTGGGAAGAAGTCATGCGGCGCACTGACCTCAACATTCATACCAACGAAGGCATCGCCTCTGTAACGCGCGAATCAAACGGCATCTTCAGTGTCCGCACCAGTCTTGGAGAATACCGCGCTCGCACGATTATCCTGGCGCTTGGGCGAGCCGGCACACCCCGCAAACTCGGCGTCAAAGGCGAAGAATTGCCCCACGTGCTCTACCGTCTTATCGAGGCTGACCACTACACACACAAAAATATCCTCATTGTCGGTGGAGGTGACAGTGCCGTCGAAGCAGCCATGGGCCTTGCGCATCAGCCAGGCAACCGCGTCACCATCTCTTACCGCAGCGCAGCTTTCAGCCGCCTCAAGGACCGCAACGCAAAGCGAATCGAAGAGCACATCCGTGCCAACAAGCTCGAAGTAATCTTCAATTCCGTGCCCTCTGAATTTCGCGAAGGCAGCGTCTTGCTCGACGTGGAAGGAGAGACGCGCGAACTCGCCAATGACGTGGTGTGGATCTTTGCCGGGGGTACTTCACCGACCAACTTCCTCAAAGAGTGCGGCATCGCCCTCGGATCTGTAGAGCTCTCTCAAAGCGAAAAAGAGCAGTCTCACCCTGCTCTCGCCATACTCACCTGACCCTTCCTCAGGTCAAAGAGTCTTGAGAAAGCGAAGAATCTCCGGGCTGCTCCAGTCCTGCGCACCAATGAAGCGTCGGCGGATGCGGCCCTCGCGATCAATAATGTACGTCTCCGGCCACTGCTCGGTGCCAAACTTGCTGGCTGCCGTCTGCTGAGGGTCCCGCACTGTAATCAAGTCCACATGACGCCGCTGCAGAAAGCTCCGATACGCATCCGGGTCTTCATCAATGCTCACCGCCAGCACCGGGTACTCTGGATGCTCATGGTGAAATTGCAGCAGCGACGGCAGCTCCAGAATGCAGGGCTCGCACCAGGTTGCCCAGAAGTTGAGCAGTACCACCTGCCCGCGATAGCTGGCCAGGTGTACCGCGCTCGTACCGTCGGCAACGTTGAAATCGGGTGCCAGTTTACCCGTCTGCGAGGGGTGGCTGCCACGATCGCAGGCGGTCGCAAACAGCCCCAGCGCCATCGCAACTAAAGCGAGTTTATGCCGCATACTGTTCATCTTTCCCACATACCTATAATACGGAGCAGAGGCCAAGCATGCCACCTTCTGTCAATCAGATGCCTGAGTCAGATCCAGATTCATCACCAGAGACCCTCAAACATACTTCATTAGACGCCCCAGCCGCGCCAACGCCTGGCGTTAGAGTCGAAGATCTGGAACTGACCGTCATCGTGCCCGCGCGCAACGAAGAAAGCTGCCTCGGGCTCTGCCTGCAATCCCTCGTCGCGCAGTCAGACGAATTCTTCCTTCTCGGCCGCGATTGGGAGCTGATCGTCGTCGATGATGAATCGACCGACGGCACCCGCGCCATTGCCGAGAGCTTCTCTGGCGTTACCGTGATGGCCCCCGATCCGCTCGAAAAAGGCTGGACCGGCAAAGCCAACGCATGCTGGTCAGCAGCCCAACGCGCCCGAGGCCGCTGGCTCCTCTTTACTGACGCCGACACCGTCCACGAAGCAGGCAACCTGCGCCGGGCCATCCATGAGGCAGAGAAATATCGCGTCGGCGTCCTCTCCTATTCCCCAAAGCAGCTCGTCACCGGGCTTTGGCAGCGGTCGCTCATGCCGCTCGTCTTCAGCGAACTCGCCCTCGCCTATCCAACCGAAAAAGTCTCCAATCCTGAGCTCCGCATTGCCGCCGCCAATGGGCAATTTCTACTTGTCAGCCAAGACGCTTATCGAGAGCTGGGCGGCCACGCCTCGGTCAAAGGCGAAATTCTCGAAGACGTGGAACTTGCATTTCTCGCCAAGAAGCGCAAAGTCGGCCTGCGCTTTCGCTACGCCGCCGATGCTCTCTCAACCCGCATGTACCGGTCGACCACGGCCATGATTGAGGGCTGGACCAAGAACCTCGCGCTGCTCTTTGGCAACTGTCTGATTCTTGCCGCGTGGCGAGTCCTCGACATCTTCCTGCTCGTCGGTTTGCCGCTGCTCGCCTGGCAATATTGGAGCTACGGCGTTCGCCAGGTCCCCTGGTTCTCTGCCGGAGGCCTGCTCACCCTGGTTTGGCTGCGCAACCTTTGGCGCTTTTACGCTCGCGTTGCCAAGTCCCATTTCCCCGCGCTCGATTGCATCCTCTCCCCACTCGGCCTGCCGCTGTTTGCAGTTTTGCTCTATCGCAGTTGGTTTCAAAACAACGTCTTGCACCGGGTTTCGTGGAGAGGGCGCACCTATCCGACTTGAAACTTGCCCGACCTGAAACGGGATACGTCCCGTTTTGTTCATATAGTCAATTTTTGTGTTGAAATGCCGAAACTCTAACCAAACAGTTGCATCCTATACTTGAGGAAATTTCTAGCATGATTTTGCTCACACGACGGGCGACCTTCTCAGCGGCTCACTACTATTGGAATCCCGCATGGTCGCAGGAGCAGAACGAACAGGTCTTTGGACGCTGCGCCAACCGCAACGGCCACGGACACAACTACACACTTGAGGTCACGGTCACCGGCCGTGTAGACGCGGTGAGCGGCTTCGTCGTCGACTTGAAATGGCTTAAAGACGTCATTGAACACGAGGTTCTCGACGTCTACGACCATCGCCACCTCAACCTGGAAGTCCCGGAATTTGCCACCGTCATTCCCACCACCGAGAATATCGCCATCGCCGTCTGGCGGCGCCTCGAAGCTCCGGTGAAAGCAGCGGGCGGTGCCGCTCTTAGCAGCGTGCGCGTCTACGAGACAGCCGACATCTTCGCCGAATTCAGGGGAGAGTAAGTGAAAGCCTACTTCACTCGCGCCTACACACTCTCCGCCAGCCACCGCCTGCACACAGAGGCGCTGTCTGCCGAGGATAACCGCACCACCTTTGGCAAGTGCAACAATCCTCACGGCCACGGACACAACTACCGTATCGAGGTCACAGTCGGTGGCCCGGTTGACCCTGCCACCGGCATGGTCATCAACATGGCGACACTCGACCAGGTCGTCAACGACGTGGTGATCCGCCGCTTCGACCACATGAATCTCAACCTGGACCCACTCTTCACGCATCGTGTGTCCACCACAGAGAATCTAAGTATTACGGTCTTTGACCTTCTGGCGTCGGCTCTCGCTCCGGCGATTCTCGAAAAGATTCGCATTGAAGAGACTGAGAACAATTTTTTTGAGTACTCCGGATCACACTGACACACTCAGCACATCTTCAAATGCGTTGTAAACCGCAAGAGAACTACACATCTCAGGAATTTTGCCCGGTCTAACGACCCTGGGCCAAGGATGAATCAATGGCGCACCCAATGGTGGTACCGCAGTCTTCAAAGTTGTCCACGAAGTCCGTCACGACACTGCACGAAACCGAACCCGGTCTCGGCGGCTACTCAACCCAGGATCTCTACCGCGAACTGATTGGCCGCTTCAATGAGGACCCGACCCGCGACGGATTGCTGTCGACGCCCAGTCGCGTTGAAAAATCCATGGCCTTCCTGACCAAGGGATATACGCAGAATCCGACACAGATCCTGCGCGGCGCACTCTTTGATGTGGACTACGATGAGATGGTTATCGTCAAAGACATCGAGATGTACTCCCTCTGCGAACACCACATGCTCCCCTTCTGGGGACGTGTCCACGTGGCCTACATTCCTAACGGCAAAGTCATTGGCCTCAGCAAGATACCGCGCCTTATTGAAGTATTTTCGAGACGGCTCCAAGTCCAGGAACGAGTCACCCGGCAGATCGCCGACGCCATCCAGGAAGCAATCGAGCCTCGGGGAGTGGGCGTTGTCATCGAGGCGCGGCACATGTGCATGATGATGCGCGGCGTGGAAAAGCAGCAATCCACCACCGTCACCTCAGCCATGGTCGGTTGTTTCCGTGAGCAACCGACGCGCACCGAATTCCTTTCGCTCGTCCGACCGTCTGGAAACACCAACTTTTAATTCGAAAAGCTTGGGTACAAACTTGCCTGGAATTTCACACTGAAAACGCATCATGGAATCAGCTTTCGTGATTCTGACCTTCCAACATCGTTGGAAAGGATAGGAATCACGAAAGCACAAGCACACACTGGTGCGCTTTCAGGTTTCCCTTAAGGATGAGATTTTGCCCGTCAAACACCGGGCCCCGCTCACAATTCCCATCAAAAAGTGCTCTCTAATGCCGCCCTAAATGCATCCTGGAGCCCTCTAAATTCCGTTAACCCTAACTGAATCAATAATATAGGCGAGAAACTCACTACCCCCACCCCCTCGCAATATCCTGTTCTTCTTTTCTTCGCCTACATTCGCCCTGAATTCTCCTTGAAATCGGATTGAAACCAATCAACTAAACTTAAAGAAGTGAATGGTCTCCTCGTAGTCGACAAACCCGGCGGAATGACTTCCCATGACGTAGTCAGCCGCATCCGACGTCTCACCGGTGAAAAGTCCGTAGGCCACCTCGGCACCCTCGATCCCATGGCCACCGGCGTGCTGCCCCTGCTGCTCGGCAAGTATACCCGCCTCGCGCAGTTCTTCTCCACCGCCGACAAGACCTACACCGGCCACATCCGCTTCGGCTTTGCCACCGACACCTACGACGCCGAGGGCCAGCCCGTCGGACCAGTAACCCACCCTGAGCTAACCCTCCAGCAGATACAGGCAGTAGCACGACCCTTCTTCGGCGAATTGGCGCAGATGCCTCCCGCCTTTTCGGCCAAGAAAATCGGTGGCGTACCCGCCTACAAGCTGGCCCGCGAAGGCAAGCCAGTTGAACTTCAGCCGAAACTCATCAACGTCCATCTCTTTTCGATTGATACATTTGAGGGCGATACTGCAAGCTTTACCATCAAGGTGAGCGCAGGCGGCTACGTCCGCTCGGTGGCTCATGAACTCGGCCAGTCACTCGGCTGCGGCGGTCACCTGAGCAGCCTCCGCCGCACCCAGGCCGGAGTCTTTACCCTCGATCAAGCCTGGTCTCTCGAAGCTCTAGCCGAGCTGGGCGCTGGCATAGAACAGGCTCTCCTGCATCCACGCACACTGCTGCCTGAGATGCCCGCCGTCTCCGCCGATGAACACGCACTCGGCCGCCTGCGCAATGGAGCACAGATCAATCTGCCTGAATTTTCAGATGCTGAGTGTGTCCGAGTCTTCGCCAGTCAGCGCGAACTGGTCGCCATCGGCAAACGCGTGGCCGGAACACTCTTCCAGCCCATCGTCGTTATGGGATGAGGCCCGGCCAACACTAGTAAAGCCGGAATCGAACCTCAACGCTGATTGGAACCGGCACAGACTTGCCAGACTTCTGCTCGACGGCCGGCTTGAACTTGTACTGGCGAACCGCTTCAATCGCCTTTTCGTCCAGGCCCATGCCCAGCGAACGGCTCACATGCACGTTTTGTGGATTGCCCTGTGCATCGACGATGAGGCTGATCACCACCGTGCCCTCATACTTGGCGCGACGCGCTTCGTCAGAGAACTCCGCCTCAACCGAGTAGACAACCTTGGGCTCGCTGACACCGTTACCGACGCGATAGAGGCCGCCGCCGACGTTGCCGCCAGTTCCCGGGCCGTAGCCATTGCCGTTGCCGCTGCCCAGGCCACCGTTCTTGCCCGTGCCCATGCCGCTGTTCGAGCCTTGCCCGTTCGATGCCAGCGTCACGTTGGGCGAGTTGGTCACGCCGATGGTAGGCAGGTTCGGATTATCAGGCAGCTTGATGTTTTGCTGAATGTCGATCGCCGGGGCAATCGCCAGTTTCGGCTTGTCGAGAATCGGAACCTGCGGCTGCAGCAGCGGATTCTTCTTGATCTCCGGCAGTCTACCCTTGATCGGCGGCGCAATGTCGTTGGAGCCGCCGCCACCGCCACCACCCATTTTGCCTGACTTAGGCGTCTTGGGAACGTACGGCTTGATGTCAGTATCCAACAGGCTCAACTGTAGCTTGGGCGGCAACACACTATTGATCTGGTTGCGAAACGCAAACAGCAGCAGCGCGAGAACTCCAAGATTCACGACAGCCGAGATGGCAATCGCCAGGGGGCTGCGCTTCACCGCCATCCGGTCAGGGACCGGGATCGGCGTACTCGTCAGCTCAAGCGGCGGCAGCTTGGTAGGAAAGAAGAGATCATGGACGTTCTCAAACAGGTCGGCCCAGATCGGCTTCTCTTCAAAAGCTTTACCGAGAAAAGCGTCGAGCTCATGGCCGGTTTCAACGGGCGCGCCGGATGAGACAGTCGTGCCTGTGCCCGGCACATGCCCATCAGGCGAAGCGGGTCTGGCGGTTTCGGCTTCAGGCGGATTCAAAAGGTCGTTTGCCATAGTTTCTGCCGGTTCTCATCTCTCCGGATGGGGCATTCCAAATGCGCGTTTGTGTCTGAGCGCCTGCGGGGAGGTCAGGTTGCTCATCGGCGGAAAACCCATCCCTTTATTATGCTGGAGTCTGTGCCCCGCTGTCGCGTGTCGGTCCGCGCTCGTTCGCTCGTGCACCCGTCAAATTTCGGTTTACCAAATCACCCGGGCGCAAACAATCAGTTGCCATGAAGCCTTCTCTTTCACAATAGACGGTACGCAGCGCCGGTGGTTACCGGATTTTCTTTCTTTGGTTGTTTACACTGAAAGTTGCGACCCAATCAATTCGAAATTGGGCACAATCGCATATGGGAGTACGCATGTCCGCAGTACCGGAGCTCAAGGCAACCCTGACCTTGCCCAAAACCGATTTTCCAATGAAGGCCAACCTGCCCCAGAACGAACCCGTGCGCTTGCAAAAGTGGGCGTCGCAGGACATTTACGGCCAACTGCGCCAGGCCGCCGCCTCCGACCGCGCAGCAGGCAAAGCTCGCCCCACCTACCTGCTGCACGACGGCCCTCCCTACGCCAACGGCCCCCTGCACCTGGGCCATGCGCTCAACAAGGGGCTCAAGGATTTTGTCGTCAAGTCAAAGACCATGGCCGGCTTTGATTCGCCCTACGTGCCGGGCTACGACTGCCACGGCCTGCCGATCGAGATCAAGGTAGACGAGCAACTCGGCCGCAAAAAGCTCGAAATGCCCGCGCCTGACGTGCTGGAGGCCTGCCGCGTCTACGCGCAAAAGTACGTTGATCTGCAAACTTCACAGTTTGTGCGCCTCGGCTGCTTTGGCCGCTGGGACGACCCGTACAAGACTATGTCGCGCGCCTATGAGGCAAAGACCCTCGAAACGTTTTACGGCTTTCTCGAAAAGGGCTTTGTTTACAGAGGTTTGAAGCCGGTTTACTGGTGCATCCACGATCGCACTGCGCTGGCCGACGCTGAGATTGAATACGACATGCACACCAGTCCGTCGGTCTATGTGCGCTACGCCCTCTCCAGCGACGCAGCCGCAATCGACCACGCGCTCGCGGGCCGCCAGGTCTTCACCATCATCTGGACAACCACGCCGTGGACCCTTCCAGCCTCACTCGCTGTCGCCTTCCATCCCAGCTTTGAGTACGTCGCCATCACCGCCGGCCAGGAACCGGACGCGCCCGTCTACATCGTCGCGGCAGAGCTGGCCGCGCAGGTCGCCACCGCCTGCAAGCTCGGCGAACCCACCGTCCTCGCCCGCTTTGCCGGCAGCAAGCTAGACCGCGTCACCTTCCAGCATCCTTTCCTCGACCGCAGCATCCTCGGCGTCAATGCTGAATACGTCACCGCCGACCAGGGTACCGGCGCGGTTCATACCGCTCCCTCACATGGCGCAGACGACTTCTACACCGGCGTCCGCTACGGCCTTGACCCCACTACCCGGGTCGACAACAGCGGTGTTATCCATCTAGATACCTCAGCGTGGCACGAAGAGATTCTGCCCGCTTTTGATGGCAAAAAAGTCTTCGCTGCCAACCCACTCATCATCGAATTGCTCCGCGAACGTGGTGCGCTTCTCGGCCACGCCGACATCCATCACAGTTACCCGCACTGCTGGCGCTGCCACAAGCCAGTCATCTTCCGCGCCACCGAGCAGTGGTTCATCGGCCTCGAAACGCCGGTCAAGCGCGACGATGGTACTGAAACCACCTTTCGCCAGCTCACCATCGAAAAAATCGCCGACGTCACCTGGGACCCCGCCTGGGGCCAGGAGCGCATCACCAACATGATCGCCACCCGCCCCGACTGGTGCATCAGCCGCCAGCGCATCTGGGGCGTACCCATCGCCGTCTTCCTCTGCAACACTTGCGGCAAGCATCTCGAAGACCCCGAAATCAACGCAAGTATCGTCAAGCTGTTTGAAGATCACGGCGCCGAAGCCTGGCATACGACTTCAGTCGAAAATCTCCTGCCGACGGGAATTAAATGCAGTCACTGCGAATCTTTGCAGTGGCCTGACCAAGGCTTTCGCAAGGAGATGGACATCCTGGATGTCTGGTTTGACTCCGGCTCAAGCTGGCATGCCGTGGCCGAAACCGACGCCGACCTGCGCGATATCTACGCCAGTGCCGACCGAACCGTCTTGTATCTTGAGGGCGGCGACCAGCATCGCGGGTGGTTCCATTCGTCGCTGCTCACGTCGGTGGCGCTGCGCGGCAAAGCTCCCTACACTAACGTTGCTACCGCTGGCTGGACTCTGGACGAACTCGGCCGCGCGATGAGCAAGTCGCTCGGCAACGGCGTTGACCCAGTCAAGGTTGCCAACGAACTCGGCGGCGAAATCGTTCGCCTCTGGGTCGCCTCCATCGACTTCCGCGAAGACATGGCCGCCAGCGACAACTTAATGAAGCGCTGCGCCGAAATCTACCGCAAACTGCGCAACACCTTCCGCTTCCTGCTCGGCAACCTCGCGGGCTTTGACCCGGCCACACAGGCCGTTCCCTTCGCAGACCTCGAACCTCTTGATCGCTACATGCTGGCCCGTACCCGCGAACTCACCGAGCAGGTGCTGCGCTGGTACGAGGGCTTTGAATTCCACCGCATCTACCATGCCGTCAACGAGTTTGCCATCGCCGACCTGAGCGCCTTCTACCTCGACGTGCTCAAAGACCGCATGTACACCTTCGCGCCCGCATCCAGCGCCCGCCGTTCGGCGCAAACCGTGTTGTGGACGATCACCGAGGCGCTGACCCGGCTGCTTGCGCCCATCCTCAGCTTTACCGCCGACGAGGTTTGGGAGTATCTGCCCGAAGTCGCCGGCCGCGAGGCCAGCGTCCACCTCGCGCTCTTCCCAAAACCCGAGGAGATATTCCCCAACATTTCCACGGAGTTGATTCCGGGGCCGACCATCTTAGAGCAATGGAGAACTTTGCATTCAATTAGAGACGGGGCCCAATTGGCCCTTGAACATGCACGCCAAGCAAAACAGATAGGCAAGAGCATCGAAGCAGACCTAGAAATTGTCGCTTGGGGTGAACCTCTAGCGTATCTCAGACGGTATGAAGTCTCGCTCAAGGAATTTTTCAATGTCTCTAACGTCAAAATTATTGAGACTACCGAAATTGCTAGCATCCTCCAAGATCAACATTCGGATGGTAGAAACGGCGCAACTATGGACGCATTTGGAGATGTCGTCGGCGACTTTCGCTTCCGCGTAAGCTCTGCCTCCGGCCACAAATGCAACCGCTGCTGGAACTTCATGCCCGAAGTCTCCAACTACGGCGTCTGGGAGAGCGTCTGCACCCGTTGCCACGAGGCGCTCACCACCATGGGAGTCGAACCCCCTGCAGCCGACGAGGTAACCGCGTGAGTGAGACCAAGCCCAACCGCCTGTTCTGGCTGCTGCTGCTCTCAGCCGTCGTCGTCATCCTTGACCGGCTGAGCAAGCGCTGGATCACGCAGCATCTTGAGCTCGGCGGCGCGATTCCGGTCATCCCCGGCGTCTTCCGCATCACCCACGTGCTCAATGACGGCGCGGCTTTTTCGCTATTTGCCGACTCGGGCTCGCCAGAACATGTGCGCTGGGGGCTCATCGGCTTCAGCACGCTCGCCGTGGTGGCGGTTCTGGTGGCTCTGGTGAAGCTCAGCAAGAGCCTCACCTTGACCAGCGTGGCGCTGGCGCTGGTCATGGGTGGCGCCATCGGCAACGACTACGACCGCATCCGTTATGCTTCAGTCGTCGATTTTCTTGAAGTCCACATCATCAATTACCACTGGCCCGACTTTAATGTTGCCGATTCCGCCATTGTCATCGGGGCATGCCTTCTGATGCTGGATGCCCTCATGCCGAGACCAACTCCGCCACCACCCATCGAAATTGAAAAGTTGATGCAGTGAAGGACAAAGCACATTACTGTGTTGGCGTGGCAGGGGCTTGCTCTGAAACCGGGCGCGTGTTACCTTCCCTTCAACCATGAAGCTTTCCCGCCTCGTTTCCAGCCTCTTTCTATTCGTCCTTTGTGCGTCGTTCTCAACAGCACAGGAGTCAAAACCCACCGCAGCTCTGCTCGCCGGCAAGCTGATCGACGTGCGCACAGGCGCAGTCCGAACCCACGCCTACATCTTGCTGACCGGCGACAAAATCCTCAGCATCGGAGACTCCGCCCCTGCGGGTGTTCCTGTGACGGATCTTTCCTCCTACACCGTTCTTCCCGGCCTGATCGACGCTCACGGCCACGTACTTTCTGACCCGACGAGCCAGTCGGCGGCCAATGGACTCAAGACCTCCAATCCTCAGGCGACACTTTGGGGGGCTTACAACCTGCGGCTCTGGCTGGATCACGGCTTCACCGCGGTGCGCGATGCCTGCGAAGGGCCGAGCGATTATCCGCAATTTGCACTCCGCTACTCCGTGAATCGAGGCCTGATCCAGGGGCCAAGGATTTCGGCGGCGGGCAGCTGCATTTCTCTAACGGGTGGACACGGCGATGGGTTTCCCTTTTCGCCAGACTTTCCATCAGCAGACAAAACAAACATCGCCGACACCGTCGATGAGATCGCCCGCGTCGTTCGCCGCGACATCAAGTATGGCGCTGACTGGATCAAGCTGATGGCTACCGGCGGCGTCATGGACCCTATCTCCGATTACCACGTGCAAGAGCTCAGCGAAGAGCAGATGGCCAAGGCTGTCGAGGTCGCCCACCGCGCCGGCAAGAAAGTCATGGCTCATGCCGAGGGAGCCGTCGGCATCAAGGCCGCAGTGCGCGCCGGGGTTGATTCCATCGAGCACGGCACCATGCTCGACGAAGAGGGCGCAAAGCTGATGGAGGAGCGCGGCACCTGGCTCGTACCAACCCTCTACTGCTTCCAGCACGACATGGAAACGGGGCTCAGCAAGGGCCGAGATGCCGATTCCTACGCCAAAGGGGTAGAGATCATCGCCGCGCAGGGTCCGGCGTTCAAGCTGGCGTTGGCCCATCATCTGAAGATTGCCTACGGCGTCGATGATGACGACGTGGACGAATCTGTCTCGCGAGAGTTTGGCGCGCTCGTCGCCGGCGGCATGAGCAACCTCGGCGCAATTCAGGCCGCGACGATCAATGCCGCGACCATGCTCGGCAAAGACAAGCAGTTTGGCTCTGTCGAACCCGGCCGATTCGCCGATATCATCGCTGTGAACGGCGATCCCCTTTCCGACATCACCGTGATGTACCAGGTTCCGTTCGTCATGAAGGGCGGGCAGATCATCAAGGACCCCGCGCATCCAGATCGCAATCCAGTGGCTCACATTCATTGAAATCCTAAGTCAGATAAATCGACGTGGAAAGCACCGGATGTCTGCAGTTTGTGACGGGTTTTGTGCCCCGATTACGCGGTTACTAAAATAACCGTTTCTTTTGTGGACTGCACATCTTGCGCTGCATGTGGTAAACGTTGATTTTCAACTGATTAAGTCGTGAAGCGGTGAACCAATGGTGGATGCAGACGGCGAAGTGACGCGATTGCTCGAGCGCTGGCGCGGAGGGGACCCAGATGTTTTGGAAAGCCTCATTCCGCTGGTCTACGGACACCTGCATCGCATCGCCCGCGGATACATGCGCCGTGAGCGCGAAGACCATACCCTGCAGCCAACCGCTCTCGTCAACGAAGTCTACATGCGACTGCTGAATCAGCGAAAAATTACCTGGCATGATCGCGGTCACTTCTTCACATTCGCTGCGCGGATGATGCGCAATATCCTCAAGGACCACGCGCGCGCACACCTTGCAGATCGGCGCGGTGGCCCCAACGCGATTCGGCTGCCGCTGTCAGACGAAGTCGCCTGGATAGGCTCTTCCTCTGAAGAGATTCTCGATTTGAATCGAGCTCTTGACCGCCTGGAGCAACTTGACCAGCGCAAGGCCCATCTTGTCGAACTTCGATTCTTCCTCGCACTTACGATGGAGGAATCGGCAGAAGTGCTCTCGATTTCACTCGCAACGGCTGAGCGCGACCTCAAGTTTTCTCGCAGTTGGCTCTTCAACGAGTTGAATGCCGAAGCGAAAGTGAAGGCCATTTAATGGCACTGAACCCTGACGCCGAGTCCGATCCAGGGTTAGAGCCGTCAGACTTGGCTCAACGCTGGCGGTTGACCGAAGAACTCTTTCATCGAGCGATGGAATGTGCTCCCGACGAGCGCACGCAGAAAATTGCCGAATGGACCAATGAGGACCCGGCAATGCGAGCCGCGCTGCTTGAACTTCTGGCGCCGACCTGTGCGTGGAAGAGCTGATATCCGCTGCTCCTGAAGTTGAGCAAGGAAACTTTCTTGAGCGTGAAGACACCGGAGACGCAGCGGAGAAGCCTGAATCAGGCGAACGACCAGACCCCTGGCTGGGCCGCATTCTCGGCCCGTTTCGATTGGATCGATTGCTGGGTCGCGGCGGCATGGGTGTTGTCTACCTGGGCCAGCGCATTTCTGGGGGATTTGCCCAATCTGTTGCAATCAAACTGGTCGGCTGGCATCTGCAATCGTCGCCCGCTGTAGCGCAGTTTCTGCTGGAGCGCGAAACTCTCGCCAAGCTCGAGCACCCCAACATCGCCCGACTGATTGACGGCGGTCTCACAGACGAGGGCTTTCCTTATGTCGTGATGGAGTACATCGAGGGGCGGCGCCTGGACGCGGCCTGCGACGATCCCGCGACCAGCGTGGAACAACTGATTCAATGGATGCTGCAACTGTGCGCAGCCGTGACGTATGTTCACCGAAACCTGATTCTGCACCGCGACCTGAAGCCAGGCAACGTGATGGTGACTGACGGTGAATCAAGCCAGGCCAGGCAATCGGCTGGTGTCGTCAAGCTGCTGGACTTCGGAACCCTCAAGCGCATCGATTCAGGCGCAGAGGCAGACTCCGCGATGACCCGTGCCGGCATGAGACCGGTAACCATTCGCTATGCCAGCCCGGAACACATACAGGGGAGCCAGGCCTCGACCGCTTCTGATGTATTTTCTTTGGGAATGATCCTGTACAGGCTTGTCGCTGGGCGCCTGCCGGAAGAGTTGGATGGGCTTCAGCTGGGCCGCTACGTTGAACGATTGAAGGGAGGTGGCTTCAAACCTCCATCGCAAGTGGCTGCGGCAGCAGGTTCACCCCGCCGAATGGAGCCCCAGGTAGCCCGCGACCTGGATGCCATTGTTGCCAAGGCACTCCGCGCTGAGCCAGAGTCGCGCTACCCCACGGCCAGCGCCCTTGCCGCGGATCTCGTAAACCTGCTTGCACATCGCCCCGTCACTGCGCGAAGTGGGAGTCTGGCCTACTCCGCGGCGAAGTTCTATCGGCGCAACCGCTGGGCAATGCGGGCCATTGCTGCGGTCCTTCTGGTCTCGACCATCGGTTTGATCGCAATGGCATGGCAGAGCCACATCGCCCACATTGAGCAGCTTCGCGCCGAAAAAGGCGTCGAAGATGAACGCCAGCTCACTCACATGCTGCTCTTTGACTACTTTGAACAGCTGGCGCTAATTCCCGGCTCGATCGATGCGCAACGCAGGGCAGTCAGTCAGGCCCTTGACTACCTAGACAAGCTGGCTCTCATCGCCCCTGGATCTTCTCTTGAAATCGATACCGCGCGCGGATACACCGACATGGGTAACCTGCTCGGAAATCCCTATCAGCAAAATCTGGGAAATGTGCCAGCCGCCCTTCAAACGCTGAACAAGGGGCTCGCCGTCGCACGGGTTAGCGTTCAAAGCGACCCGCATAACCTTGACGCGCTGAACGCCCTTAACGAGGCAGATCTAGCACTCGGTGGCCTTTACCTGGGCAACGGCGACGCCCTTCGCGCCGAAAAGGCTTTGCTTGAGGGCAAGGAGATTAGCCAGAGAATTGCGAGCGACCCACAGGTCAAGGGCAAGTATCTTGAATTGACCGCGACAGTTCTGGAAAATCTGGGCGACGTATATGACCCCGGCCGCGGATTTGCCACCGCCGACATGAACAAGGCAATGGAGAGCTACCTGCTCTCTGACCAATACGATGAGCAGTGCCAGAAGATCGAGCCCGCCAATGCACTCTGCCGTTTTGGACTGCCTGTCGGCCAGTACAAATTTGGCATGCTCGTCGAAGATACAGATCCAGCACTCGCCGCGTCCCACTATCAGCAGGGCATGGTAAGTGCCGACAGCTTCCCCACGGATGAACAAAAGACCACCCGCGTCATCCGGCTGCACAACTACCTCGGCAGCCGCATGTCACTGATGGAAATCAAAACAGGACACATAGCCGACGGCATCGCTCGCGCAAAGCAAGTGCGTGAAGCCTTCATGAAAATCATCGCAAAAGATGATCTGAACAACCGCGCACGTTTTGACTTAGTAGCCTATGACACAGATCTGGCCGTTGCACTGGACCAGTACGGCCAGGAACAGGAAGCCGAAGCAGCCGCCCTCGAAGATCAGGAGCTCTTGACCACGCTCCTCAGCCGAAGCCCCAATAACCTGCGTTGGCAGATGATTCAGGCTCAGAACCTGATGACCTACGGGCGGATTGAAATCAAACTGGGCCATCAACAGGCAGCAGCCGCAGCCCGGCGCAAAGGATTGGAGGAGGCAGTTCGGCTCGCGCAAAGCCCCGACGCTTCGCCAGAAGTCCTCAGCGACGCAGCAGACGATCTGCTGGAAATGCACCTTCACCCAGCCGATGCAGCCCTCGCCCTCTCCTTCATACAAAGAGCGGCAAGTACCTTTGCCAGGCCGCAACCCTCCATGCTCATCACGCTGGCAAAGGCTCAATTAGCTGTGGGCAAGGCTAACGACGCAAACCGCACTGCGCAACTTGCTCTTGCAGCCTTGAGCGGCCCAGTCAAGAGCCGTATCGTCGCTGAAGAAATAGCCGAAGCACGCAAGCTGGTCGATCACTAGGGCGGTCACTCGCGAGAGGAAAGCATCAGTGTTTCAACCGCGCAGCCGCTTCTGCCTCTAATCGCTGTACTTCGGGGATTCCACGCAGCAGTTGTTTCACTTGCGGGTCTTTGCCAGAGAGCTGCGACAGCATCGCCGCCTCCGCGGTCAGGTCCTGGCCGGCTTGCTGCACAGCCTCAGGCGTCATTGGAGTAAGGCTCAACTCCAACCGCGCCAGCTTTTCATACGCCTGGGCCAGTTCCAACTGCAACTGGGAATCGTGATCCACTTCGGCAGAGAGTTTGCGGACCGTTTCATGGGCGCTGGTCAGAAGCGCAGCCTGAGCTGCTTCTGAACCTTGCAGGCCACGGATTGATTCGTAGAGATCTCCGGCCAGCAGGTCGGTCAGGCGCACGAGGTCATGCAGGCGAGTCTGAGCTAGTTCTCGCTTGCGCGCAGCCTCTCTTGCCTGAAAAACAACCCCAAAAGCGCTCAGAAACAGCACCAGAGCGAAAACGCCCGCAAGCGCCGCCACCATCCGGTTCCTCAATACCCATTTCAGGCTTTGATTGATCCAGCCAGTAGGACGGGTAAAGATCGGATACCCGGAGAAGTGACGGTTAAATTCATCCCTCATCTCCTGGACGCCCTGAAATCGCTCTCCCGGCCGTTCTCGCAAAGCCTTCGCAAGGATTGCCGCCACGTCACCGCGCATCGCATGCAGAAGCGCTTCCGATGTCATTGAACGGCGGTCAGCAATCTCCTGCAGAGCCGCACGGTCAAGTTGCATGAGCCGTTGCATCAGCGGCTTTATCGAGTCAGCACGCGCTATGCTCGGTGCATCATCGCCCACAGGCTCCATTGACGGGGCTTCAGGCGAAACCCCCGCCAATATTCTTTGCGCGATCAGGCCCAGCGAATAGACATCGCTGGCCACCGTGAGGCGCTCTCCCAGGCGTTGCTCCGGACTCGCATAAAGAGTGGTATAGCTGCTTGAATCGATACCCGAGGCTCCAAGTTCAGAGAGGATTGTCGCAACTCCAAAATCGAGTAGTCTCGGCTTCTCATCAGCCGTCACAAGAATATTTTCAGGCTTGAGATCAGCGTGCACCACCAGGTGCTGGTGGGCATACTCTACTGCGTTGAATATCTCATCAAGGATCGCCATGCGGCGCCCCAGGCTGAGCCGATGCTGATCGCAAAATATGTCCAGCGGAGAGCCGTCGACATATTCCATTACGATATAGCGCAGTCCGCTCGCAGTTACGCCCAGATCGAGCACACGCACGATGCCCGGATGATCAAGCACAGCCAGCACCTGCGCCTCACGCTCGATTGCAGACTCAGCAGCGTCGTCGAGAAGCTGCGGATGCAGAACTTTGATTGCAACAAATTGCGAAAACTGCTCCATGCGCTCGCCCAGATAGACCGCCCCCATGCCTCCCACTCCCAGGCAACGGAGCAGTCGAAAGGGACCGATCGAATCGGGTACTGCATGGCCAGATGGATTTCCCGAACTGGAAGGCGAGGGTGGGAGCATTCAATTCACCGGTACACTCTGTGTCCCCAGAGTATACCGGCGATGACTGTTCAATCTACCGCACATCCGTCGCTTCAAACCGTCCACCTAACGTGAGCCAGCCCTGCAAAATCAACTATTGAATGCCCAAGTCTGCCATCAGTTTTGGATTCGCTTCATCCACTGCGAGCAGGTTATGACATTTGGCGCAATCGTTGGAGATGCTGGCGCCAGCCTTGGTGTTGTGGCTGCCATCGTGGCAACGGAAGCATCCGGGATAGTCATTATGGCCAATGTTATTCGGATGAGTGCCCCAGGACACCTTCATAAAAGGAAAGATATTGCGGCTGTAGATGGTGACGAGTGTCTTGGCCGCCTGGTCAATCTGCGCCTTCTGCGCGCTGTAGATCGCTGGATATTTCGCCTGATAAAAGCTGTTCAAGCCAGCGGTGATCTTTGTCTCTGCATCTTCTTCGGATGCATACTCAGCCTTGAGCAGAGCTAACCCCTGCTTGTGCATGAACGGCAGACCAGCGCTGGGAGTTCCAGAAGCCATGTCCTTGTTCAATGCAGCTTCCGGCGTCACAAATGAGTGGGCTGCACGGTTGTGGCAATCGATGCAGTCCATCTCCCGCTTGGTGCCGGTGACCGGTCCCTTTGCATCCGCCGAAACAAACTCGGTCACCGAACCGTCATCATTGGTCTTGCTCACCGAAGTGATGGTCTGGCGGGTTGAGTCCGTAGCAATGTACTCGATGTGCCCCATGTGTGCGCCATGAATGCCGCTAAGCTTGCCAAACTGA
This sequence comes from uncultured Acidobacteriota bacterium, assembly GCA_903832055.1. Taxonomy (GTDB): domain Bacteria; phylum Acidobacteriota; class Terriglobia; order Terriglobales; family Acidobacteriaceae; genus Acidicapsa. The sequence continues at coordinate 41,395 of CAILAC010000010.1, forward strand.
TCTTTCCCCCCTACGTGCACCATCACTACGGTGTGCGTGAGAGAGTTTTTCTCGTCATCGGCGTAACTACTCTTGACGACTAGTTTGTCCCCGAAGGAATTCTCTGGATTGTGGCATTTGACACAGGTCGTCCTCGCTGGAGGAACCTTGTCGCCGGCCATGATCGGCGTTGGGTAGTGGTTAACTAATACCATTGCCAATTGCTTCGTGCCATTCACTTTTGCGTTCACATAGCCTGGAATTCCAGGAGCGATATGACACTCAGTGCACGCCAGCCCTGCATGAGAGGAAACATGATAGGCGCTCCACTCGGGCGCCATGACGTGGCAAGCCTGGCCGCAAAAGTTGGGAGTATCCATATAAGCCACCCCGCGATAGCTTGCCGTGCCAAAGATAATGAAGTTAATAAATGTGGCAACGACCACGAAGTCAATTCCGCGTCGGAAAACAGGATCGGCAAAATCAATGTTCGGAATGACAGTTGGGATATGCCCCTCAACCATCAATCGATGCCTCCGTTGCCAGACTCCGATCGGAATCATGATCAATCCGAGGACAAACAATGCCGGCAGGCAAAGATCAAAAATGATGCCGAGATAAGGATTCGTTGAGCCGCCATGACCGAAAAACTCGACGACCCAGAAGCCTACCAGAGTCATCGCAGAAGCGCTGGTAATTGCGCCGCCGATAATGCTGATCGGATTGTTACCGTAATAGAGCGCTGGCCTTAGCCATGTTCTGTTTAGCCTGTCGAACATACTCATGTCTGCCTCTTTCCCACTTCATTCAATACGCAAGTTCACTGGAATTAACGCTGCCAGAGTGGGCGGACGGAGTGCGTTTTTTATTTCAAAACCGTCTTTGAATTTCAGTCCGCACCACCTGGGTGGCAATAAATCATCATCTACTTCTTTTGCAGCGTCCGGATATACGCGACGACATCTTTAATTTCCTCATCAGAAAGCTTGTTTGCGAAACCAGCCATCTTATCTTTGCCAGTCTTGGTCAGGGCAATCAAATCGGCATCAGACTTCTTTACAGTATCGTCATCTGTCAACGACTTCAGACCCATTGACTTACCCACCGGAGTTTGGCCCAGTCCATCAGCACCGTGGCACATCTGGCATTTCACTTCGAAGACTGTAGCGCCGTTTCCTTGCGCAAATCCAACACCAGTTGCTGAGATTGCAACGAATGACACGACTAACGTGCGAGTTACTTGCCTTAACATCATTCGATCTCCTTTCTATTGCTAAAAACCTTTTCATACCTCGCGATTCGAAGGCTAAAATGCATAATGCACTCCGAGCGTATAGACATTGCCTCTGAAGCTGCGTGGAGCGGTTGGCCCGACAGGTGAACCCTCGCCGTAGCCATAGTAGTTGTAATTCGCCTTCCACATCCAATTAGCGGCGATATCCACGGCCACACTGCCGTACGGAGACTGATATTGCGATTGCAATCCGCCTGGGACTTGGCGGAGGTTCATTAAATCAGCATGGCCATCTACTGCGCTCATACGATAGCCGCCGCTGAAATGAACACGCTTCTCGGGCACAAACGAGAATCCCAGCGAACCAAATTGTGTAGGAGCGTTGTAATAACCGGTGCTCTTCAGCGGTGTTCCTGCGTCGATGCACACCTGAGGAGCTACCCCTGCATTTGGCGGTGCCGACGAAGATGTGTAGCACTCGACGGTACTTGAAAACACGTCGTCATAAGCGTAATTCATATCAATCGACCACTTATCACTCGGCGTGATCGCAGTTCCAAACGAGAAGTCCCGCGCATGCTCCAGATGATTCACGGTATCGACATTGTTCCTCGCCTCATGCACGTTGACGCTTCCCGAAATCATGAGCCATTTTTGTGGATTGTAGGTGCTGCGCAATCGGTAGTGCTGCATCTGTCGCGGACTTATGCGTGTAAATGAATTATCCGCATACATCGCATCTACATTCAGGTTGACACGCCATTCCGGTTTAGGCCGAAATGTGCCTCCAAAGATTCCCCAGTTTTCGTGTATCGGTATTGTATCCCCGGCATCGTTGGTTATAAGGCGCGTGCGATAGCGATAGCCGAGTGACACACGGGCCTGTGGCAGTACATCCCAGGCAAGCACGATCGTGTCGGTCCTCGACTTCTGGTTCAGAAAGCGAGCGTCCGTCGCGGGATCAAGCGGCATCTTCGCTCCAGGAGGCGCGAGCATCGAAGTCCCCGCCGAGTCGACCTCGCTGAAAGTGTTCGTCCCCGGCACATGAAAGTTCCAGTAATCCACTAGGTTGGACGCCGTAAGCTTCGATGAGATCTTCCACATCACTGCCAAATCACCGTTGACGTCAGTGCGTCGTACGCGGGCCGACCCATTCGTGTCTGATTCGCGCAGACCCGCACGGGCATTCAGTCCATTGAAGTACTCGTGGTAGTTATCAAGATTACTTTTGGTATTGCTATACAACAAGCGGCCGTTGATCGCGAGTTTAGGAATCGATGAAGTCTGAAAGCGCAATTGTTCAACAGGCGAAAGAGTTCCTGTAGGCGCGCTGCGGCTATAGGAAAGCATCCCGCTGCACCGAGGATTGACTGTTCCTTCCTGCACGAAAGGAGCGGCGCAAGGCGCCTTCCAGACGGACGAAAGGTCAACCCCTAAAGCGACTGGCGTTCCGTCTGAAAGCTTGTAATTGAGCCCCGCTGCTTCATAGCTCGTCTTGCCATGAAAGTCCACAACAAACTGGTCATAACTGACCGTAGTTTGCGGCAGGGGCTTCCAATCAAGACCAAAGGACCAGTTATTCGTCGTGTTATGCCAGTTCTGCAATAGAAGAGCATCTAGACCGTAGTGAAGAGTGCTGTAAGAGGGCCCCTCGCTCACGTTGCGCTCATACCCTAAGCGCGCGCTCACCCTCGACAGCGGGGCCATCGTAAGCTTCAGGTCGGTCATGCGCCGCACTGTGTTGTAAAGATGAGGCGAATCCATCACAGGAGCGAACGGCTGGGATGCCGGCGGTATCAGCGGATTGGAGAGCAGGTCGTAGTCGAAGTACTGACGGTCGCGGCGAAAACTGCCCCTAAAATCATAGATGCGTCCCTTGGATGCGTTCAGCAAAGATACGCTGTTCGGGTCGCCACCGTATCCGAATCCATTCGCCGTCAGGCGGTCAAACAGAAATGTATTCGTCGGTTTGACTGAGCGCATATCGAGCGAAAAATCCAGAACACGCGGTCCTGAATGCTGGTTGACCATGGTGGCATAGACGGCACTGCTGCCTGAATGGTCGGCAATATGACCGCCCATGTCGACCGCCTGGTGAATCGTATATCCAAAACGGACATTGTCGGTGGGTGTCGGGGGAGTTGTGTCCTGGGCAGCGGCAATGCCATTACCGAACGGCAATGCAAGCGCAATGACCATAAGAATCAGATAACCCCGGCGAAATCTTTGCATGAGCTTTGGGAACGAGTATGCGGTGATCATGCGGGCCATCCCTTATTTGAAGAAGACATTGCTGGCGTTGGAACCATGAATCTGCACATGGCACGTCGTACATGCCTGGTACTGATTACCCATGTTATGAAATGAAGGCGTACCCGGCGCTGTGAAGTTGGCCGAAGCTGAATGACACTGCAGGCAAAGCGAATTCACATTGTTGCGCGTCAGCAGCCGCGGGTTCGGCGACCCATGCGCAAAGTGGCATGAGGTGCACCCCTCTGTTTTGATCGGCGGATGCTCATACACAAACGGACCAGCAGTTTCTGCGTGGCACTTGGTACAAACCGCGTTCTCATCAATGGCAGCCTTGAGGTTCTTGTCTTCAAACGTTCCATGCGGATCATGACAATCGCTGCACTTCATCAGGCCTTCATTCACCCGATGATGCGAGGGCTGCGCAAACGAGGCCTTGGCATCCGTGTGACAGCCGTAACAAAGCTCCGGTTCCGCCACTTTGAGCATGTGCTCTTCGCTCTTTGCGGCATGGGTACTATGACAACTGGTGCAACTCACCCCAGCAGACCCATGCGTTGACCTCTCAAAGTTGGCATGGTTACCGGCATGGCAGCTCAGGCATCGGCCATCGATTTCCTTTGCCGATTCCTTGCTGAACTGAAACAGCTTGGTTGCGTCGCCGCCAGACTCCACATGCTCCCGGCCCGGACCATGGCAGCCTTCACAGGTAACGCCCTTGCCTCCATGCTCCAGAGCCAGCTTGGAATGCGCGTTGGAAGCGAATTTGGTGGCAATCTCAGCGTGGCATGTAGCGCACGTCTCTGCACCGACCAGGTCGGCCGGATTCACTGCCGGCTTATGGGGTGCGCCGGAGTTTGGCTTGCTTTCGCCAACTGCAACTGTGCCCGCAAAAGCGCCTACAAAAAAGAGTACGGCAAGCATCAAATTACCAACGGAAAAGCGCCGCATTTGCAACCTCTTGAACACTCCATTTTTTTGCGAAAACCAGGCTTCACGACGTTCGCAAGCTTGCTGTCTCCGTGCTGTTTGCTAGGTGGATACTACCGGACGCAGAGAAAATCAACTGTGTCGGCTATCACCAAGTCAAACCAGGACACTGTGTTTTGCCATTGCTGAATCAACTCATTCCGCAATACGGGGAGGTAGAAGGAGTATGGCCTGACCAAACGAGACCACGATGAGCAATTTGAACCAACCCCGACTCAGGCAACTATACCCCGCTGGCAAATCCTGTTCCAACAATTCATGGAAACCTGTCTAATTCCTAATAATGGAATCCGACAATACCGTACTCGCGGCACAAGCTTTTGGGCATTTTGCAGGGTAAGGGTATCCTTGAAGCTTGGAAGAGGCATGTCTTCCACCCGCGACCAATGCAGAACTGGAAACTGACCCTCACCTACGATGGCACCGCGTACCATGGCTGGCAGGTACAGCCGGGTCTGGTCACCATCCAGGGTGAACTGCAATCCGCTTTGCGTCGCATCGTGGGCCGTAGCCAGGAAGAAGTGCCCCTGCCGCAGGGTTCCGGACGAACTGATACTGGAGTTCACGCCCTGGGCCAGGTTGCCAGCTTCGCTCTCTCTGCACCAATTCCGCCTGAAAACCTGAAACGAGCACTCAACCGCACACTCCCGGCGGCAATTCGTGTTCTGGATGCGCTACCCATCGCGGAGACTTTTCATGCCCGCCACTCAGCAATCGCCAAGACGTACGAATACCGCATCTTTCAGGGTGAGTCCTGCTCTCCTTTCCTTGCCCGCTATGTTCACGCCTGCCGGTGGAAACTGGACGCGGGTGCGCTACATGAAGCGGCCCAGCAAGTGCTCGGCGAGCAGGATTTTGTCAGCCTGGCGGCCACCGATGCGGATCTCGCAACGCGCTCTGAAGACTCCGGCGATGCTCCTGTAAAGTCCACAATAAGAACCATTTACTCCTCGCAATGGGAAGAGCATCCGGGTGAACTTCTGGTCTATCGCGTGCGCGGCAACGGGTTTCTGCACCATATGGTGCGCAACCTTGTTGGGACCATGCTGGAGATTGGCCGGGGTCAGTTCCCTGCCGGTTCCATGGCTCATATCCTTGCTGCCCGCGCCAGATCCGCCGCCGGGCCAACCGCTCCGGCGCGGGGACTCTTTCTGCATTCAGTCGAATATCCGTCGGAAGCCACGCTGTAAGCGGAGCGATCGTATATGGCCAAATCACTTGGCCTGATACGCTTACAGGCAGCCGATGTTCTCTTCCAAATCCAAATTAGACCGCAGTTCCGCCTTCTCGCGCGTGACTGCTTTGGCCAGTCAGCGACCTTTGCATGAGGCATTTCGCTGGTTGCATCTTCACGGGCAGCAAATGATGCGCTGGCAGACCGACCTTGTGACCATTCCCGGCCCTCCGTTTGGCGAGGAGCGGCGTTCCTCTTGGATGGCAGAACGGTTTCGCGAAGCCGGCCTCAACGCTGTCTGTCTCGATTCGATAGGCAATGTCTATGGAGAACTGGGCGGATCGCCCACTGATTCTGAGGAATTTGCGCCCGTCGTCCTGCTTTCGGCGCATCTTGATACTGTTTTTCCTGCCGACACTCCGCTCAATCCCATGCTCGATGGGGACCGTCTGGAGGCCCCCGGGGCTTGCGACAATGCTGCGGGGGTCATCGGTATGCTGGGCTTGGCGCATGCATTGGCGGAATCTAAAATGCCGCTTGGCGCAAAGCTGGTTTTCGTTGGCAACGTCGGCGAAGAAGGCGAGGGCGATCTGCGCGGGGTTCGGGAGATTTACAAGTCGTCGACTTACGCCGGGCGGATTGCCGCACATATCGTTCTCGATGGGGCAGGAGCAGAGACGGCGGTAACACAGGCGCTTGGGAGCCGGCGGTTTCAGGTGACGGTAACTGGGCCGGGTGGGCATAGCTTTACTGACGCAGGCCGTCCTAACCCCATTCTTGTGTTGAGCTTAGCACTGACCAAGCTGGCTGAGATTTCGCTGGATGCGTGGAATGAGGGTGCGCGAACGACCTTGAATGTCGGGACGATCTCCGGTGGAACGTCAGTGAATACGATTCCCGAGAGCGCGACGGCTGCAGTCGATTTCCGATCGACGGATGTGCGTGGACTGGTGCAGCTGGAAGTGGCGCTCCATCGAGCCGTCGAGGATGCAGTAGACCGGGCGAATGCTGCTTCTGAGGGCGGAAAGGCACCGAAGCCGGTGCGCTATTCAATTGAAACGATTGGGGATAGGCCTGCCGCGGAACTTCCGCAAGATTCGCCCTTGCTTGATGCCTTGAGGGCAGTAGACCGGCATTTGGGCTTGCGAACAGACCTGCGCCTGGGGTCCACGGACGCAAATATTCCGCTTTCTCTGGGGGTTCCCGCAGTCTCTTTGGGGGCTGGCGGAGACGGCGGCGGAGCGCACACACGGGCCGAGTGGTACTCCGGGGTGAACCGGGAACTGGGTTTGCGGCGGGTTTTGCTGCTGACGCTGGCCATGCTGGAGTGGGCGGGAAGCCGGTAGCAGTTCCATTTGCAGCCCGCTCAATTGGCAATCCATGACAGACAATGCGCAATCCTGCGGTCTATGCAGCGCGATCGGCGGCTCAGACCAGCCCGGCGGATTCACTCCCCCGGATTCTTCAGCGCCTTAACCGCGCATCTTCGGGTTCACGAGGCGATAAGCGAGGTCTGTGAGCAGGTTCACCAGAACGTAGGTGAGGCCGATGGCGAGCAGACTGCCCTGGACGAGGGCGTAATCGCGGCTGGAGATGGCGGAGACGACAAGACGCCCCAGGCCCGGCCAACTGAAAATCGTTTCAGTCACAATGGCCCCGGCAAGCAGCGCGCCAAACTGCAGGCCTACGACCGTGACGATGGGCACGAGTGCGTTGGGCAGCGCGTGGCGGTATACGACGGCGGTTTCAGATAAACCCTTGGCGCGAGCGGTGCGGATGTAGTCCTGGTTGAGTTCTTCGAGCATTGCGGTGCGGACCATGCGGGTGAGGATGGCGGCAAGCGAAACTCCCATGGCCATCGCTGGCAGGACCAGATAACGCCAGCCTCCGGGGGCAAACAATCCTCCTGGGCCGGCACCTGAGACAGGCAGCCAGCCGAGACCAATCGAAAACATCAGCACGAGAATCGGTGCCAGCGCAAACGATGGGATGGAGAGGCCGAGGAGGCTGACCAGACCAATGGTGTGGTCTTGCCAGCGGCTGCGTTTGACAGCGGCCAAGACCCCGGCCGGAACAGAGAGCGCGAGGCCAATCAACAGGGCGGCCAGCGTGAGCTGGATAGTGTAGGGGTAGCGGGTCGAGATGAGGTGGACGACCGAATCGTTGAGGCGGATGGAGCGGCCGAGGTCGCCGTGGAGCACGTCGCGCCAATAGTGGAGATACTGGATGTGCAGGGGCTGGTCGAGGCCGATATCGTGGCGCAACTTGTCGAGGTCGGCGGCGGTGGCACCCTCACCGAGCATCTGCTGGATGGGGTCACCGGGGACGAGGTGGATGAGGAAGAAGACGAGCGAAACCACGACCCAGACGACGGGGAGAGTGAGAGCTACGCGGGTGAGGATGGATTTCATGGGTCTTTACAACGATAAAGCCTCAGCACGGCGTGAGTGGCAGCTAATGACTAACGAGGATATTCGGCGCATACTGTTTGCGTTGGAGGCGGGACTGTGGACAAGACTCCTGTAACTCTGGGCTTGATGCTGCGCAAGCCGAGTGCGTTTTTGCCGGTGGCAATGTCGCTGGCCGGATTGGCGCTGCTGCTGGGGCATCTGGCGATTTACGGTGTGGCGCGTGAGGCGGATGAAGGCGCCGCCGCGCATCTTTGGCAACTGCTGATGGCTGGGCAGATTCCAGTGCTGGCATTTTTTGCGGTGAAGTGGCTGCCGAAAGCTCCCCGACAGTCACTGGCGGTACTGGCGATGCAGGCTGGTGCCGCGCTGGTGGCGGCCGCTCCGGTCATTTACTTCAATTTGTGATTGCAGTGGCGAGGTCGGCTTGCTCCTGATAGGCTGGCGAAGTTCACCGTGCTTGGGTTCTAGGGCCGTTGCCGCCGAAATGGATTCACATTCCGGGAACTTTCAGGCATTTACGAACTTTTGTGCCATTGCGAAAGCAATCTCCGGTATAGATCATTGTGGCAGGATTTACACCGAGAACGAAAACATGAGGGGTTGACTTAAACTCGTGCTGTTCAACTCTTATCTGTTTCTTTTTGCCTTTTTGCCAGTGGCTCTTGTGGGCTATGAGTTGGTGAGCAAGGTAAATCGAAAAGCAGTTGTCGTCTGGCTTGGACTCTGCTCACTGGCGTTTTATGCCTGGTGGCAGCCATCACTTCTGCTCATTTTAGTTGGGTCGATCACGCTGAATTACCTGGCCGCTGAGCTGATTGTCAGATACGGAGCAAACCGGGCAGTGGCGCGGCGATGGCTGTATGTGGCGATCGCGTGCAACCTGCTGTTACTGGGATATTACAAGTATCTTGTTCCCTCGCTGAATGCAGTCAGCCAGATGGCAGGCCTGCACCAGCATTGGGGAGATATTGTCCTTCCGCTAGGAATTTCATTCTTTACCCTGACGCAAGTGGCTTTTCTGATTGACTTGTACAAGGGCAGTGCAGAGCAACAGGGCCTTTCGAGCTATGTCCTGTTTGTCACCTTTTTCCCCCACCTGATCGCCGGGCCGATTCTGCACCACCGCGAGATGATGCCGCAGTTTCAAAAGGAGCGGTTTGGCGTCAACCAGGAAGATTTTGCCGTTGGCTTGACCTGGTTTGTGATGGGACTAGGCAAGAAGGTGCTGATCGCCGATACGCTGGCGATGACGGCGAATCCCATCTTTCAGGCGTCTACGCGCTTGCCGATCGGCATGGCGTGGCTGGGTGCGCTGGCGTTTACATTGCAGCTTTATTTTGATTTTTCAGGATACTCCGACATGGCACTTGGGCTGGCGCGGATGTTTTCGATTGATTTGCCCCTGAATTTCAATTCGCCATCCAAGGCAGCCAGCATGATTGAAGTTTGGCAGCGATGGCACATGACGCTCGGCCACTACATCTTTACGTATGTCTACAGTCCCGTGCAGAAAAGAGTGCTGCACCGCCGATATCAGCGGCTCGGCTGGGCGATGGCCAGACAGGAGAGAACCAAGCCGGTGGTATTTCTGTCGGTCGTGGCGCTACCGCTGATGTTCACGATGTTTCTCGCGGGAGTGTGGCATGGCGCGGGACTGCACTTTATGATTTTTGGACTGCTGCATGGCTTTTATCTTTCGGTGAACCATGGGTGGCGGCAGTTTCGAAGAACCACGACCCCAGGTGCGGCGGCGGTTGACCGGTTCTTGCGGTTATTGCGTCCGGGGGTGCGTCATGTCGCTGCAATTGGGGTGACCTTTCTGTGCAACGTCGTTTCGCTGGTATTTTTCAGGTCAGACAGTTTGATGAGGGCGCTGGAGATGCTGGGTGCCATGGTTGGACTGAACGGAACTGCGCCGCACGGTGCGTTCTTGAACGCAGGCGCCATCGGGGTTCCAGTTGTTGCCGATGCCGTGAAGCAGGTCCTGGCGGGGTTATTCATCGTGTGGGCGCTACCGAATACGCAGCAGATTTTGACGCGGTTTCGTCCGTCACTTGAGCGTGGGGCCTGGAATCAGAGCGACGTGCCGACAATTTTCCGCTGGGCTCCGACGACGGCCTGGGCTATTGGCGTTGGCGGACTTCTCTTTGTGTGTCTGGTATACCTGAGGGCTCTTTCAACGTTTTTGTATTTCCAGTTCTAGGCGGGTAGGAAGAAATGCAGTCGAGTGGGCACAACTCGCGAGAATTGACGCCGCAGCAGGATGCTGGGGGGGCTGGGTACCGCCGGACTTTCGCGGCTACCTGCTGACGATGCTGGCTTTGCTGGCGATATTGTATTGTTTGCCACTCTTCCTGGTGAGGCTGCCAAATTTTGATCAGTGGAGCGAGTCTCCTTACTCTCAGCCATTGAACTACACATTCAAGGCAGCGGGGGAGAACGCGGATGTGGTGCTGTTTGGCGATTCCACGCTGCTGCACGGTGTAGACCCGACTCAGATGTCTGCTGCGCTGGGGGTCAAGGTGATCACCCTGCCCAATGTCGCTGCGACGCTGCGCGTGCTGGATGATTTGACCCTGCGCCAGTATCTTAAGACGAATCGGCCACCGCGGCTGATCGTTTTCTACTTTGCAGCTTGGGACCTGGACTACGGGCACTCAACCTATCCGATTGGGACCTACGATGCGCGAGAGTTGCTGGCGCATCAGGGCACAATGGCTGAGATCTTCGCTTACATGCGAGCTCACCCGGCTCAGAGCATGCAATTCCCTTTTCAGTTCTATTTCATCAATGCGCGGACTTCTCATTTCTTTCAGCGTCCCTACCCTGAGATTGGCGAAGAGGTTTTAAGAACCCGCGGCCATATGACAAATCCAAAGCTGACGATGCTGGATTCGGACTGCGCGTTTCCTGATGTTCTGGTGAACGACACGAGAGATGCATCCGCCCGGGATCTGGGTGCGCGCTACCATACTCCGGAAACGAAGACCCTCTACTTTTTGGCTCCCGTTCCAAATTGCCGCAATGTTGCGCTGGTGGCAAACCGGTCGTTCGACGATCTGCCGGCTGCTCCGCCAAAGGTGCTGCCTGCTGAGATGTTCAGCCCCGATGCAGTGGTGCTTCATCCGCTGGGCCCTTCAGTGCCCCAGGTGACGCGGAACCTGATCGACGCGGTCAGACCGGTACTCGCAGAAACCAGGCCTTAGTCAGGACTTTGGACTTCTTCGAGTGGTTCGATGCGGATTTGCTTGATGCGGCGGCCGTCCATGTCTGTGACCGTCATGCGGCGATTCTCGTAGGTGATGGATTCACCACCACGAGGGATCTTGCCCAGGCGCATGAGCAGGAATCCGGCGAGGGTCTCAACGCCGCCATCCCGGGGCAGGCTCCACTGCATCTGGGTTTCAAGATCGCGCAGATTGACCGAACCCTCAAGCAAAAGCGCTCCTGATGCGGTAGTGAGAACGGGGCGGGCGGGGTCGTCGAACTCGTCGTCAAGCTCACCAGTGAGCTGTTCGATTGCGTCTTCGACGGTGACAAGGCCGACGGTGGAACCGTACTCGTCGACGACGATGGCCATCTGGCGGCGACGCTGCTGAAATTCGCGAATGAGATCGAGTACGGTCTTGGTTTCAGGGACCATGAGCACGTCGCGCATGATCTGGCTCAGTTTGAGTTCAGCGATGGGAGCAGCGGCGGAGCGGGTACCCGCGGTGCGGCGAAAGTGCATGAGGCGGGCGAGGTCTTTGGCGTAGACGACACCGACGATGTGCTCGGGACCGCGGGTTTCGTCGTAGACAGGCACGCGGGAATGCTGATGGTCAATGACCGAGGCGCTGGCGGCCTCGATGAGTGTGTCGCCGGGGAGAGCGATGATTTTCTGCCGCGGGGTCATGATTTCACGAACGGGGACCTCGTCCATTTCAAGAGCGCGGTGAATGAGACGTTCCTGGAAGGGCGGCAGGACGCCCATGCGCCTGGCCGCCGTGGCAATCAGCTTCAACTCCTCTGGTGAATGCACTGAAGCTTCGTGCGCCATGGGGACCTGGAACAGATGGAGCACGACGCGTGCCGAGCGCTGGAGGAGTTTGACCGCCGGTCGGGTGAGAGCCATGAAGAGGAGCATGGGGCCGGCAACGGCGATGGCGAGATATTCGGCGCGTCGGAGGGCGAGGGATTTGGGGACGAGTTCACCGAGGAGGACGTGCAGATAGGTGATGAGCGAGAAGCCGAGAGCAACCGCGGCAAGGTGCGCGTAGAAAAGGGCGTGGGGCATGGTCAGAGGGAGTAGCAGGAACCAGCCTTCAAAAATTTCGGCAGCGACGGGTTCCCCGATCCAGCCGAGGGCGAGGGAGCAGAGGGTGACGCCCAACTGGACGGCTGGCAGGAATCCGTCGATATCCTGCTGGAGGCGGCGGACGGAGCTTGCGCCGGGAACTCCGGCGGCAATCATTTGGTCGATACGAGTATCGCGGATCGAAACAAGAGCGAATTCAGCGGCCACAAAAAACGCGTTGGCCAGGATGAGGATGGCGACAGCGACGATTTGGAGAAGTGGTAGTCCGTGCATGACTCATGCTTCGCTCGCGTTGCAAGGCTGAGTCTACCATTTTGGTTCTTGACCGGGCAGATCAAGGTAATCCAAAGCGCAGCGGGTGAACCGGTCGCCATCAAGAACAGGAATCCATAGGCAAGGGCTTCGATTCACTGCCTGGTGGTGGAACCAAAGCGGGGCTGTGTACGTAAGGGTTGTCAGTGGCGGAACCCGGGAGACCGATGAAGCTGCGCAATCATACGAACGATTCCTGGTGACGGGGTGGAGGCAGTTGTGGCGGCACGGAAAAAAGGTCGGCTTTGGCTTTGGATTGGTTTGAGCGCGGTAGTGGTGTTGGCTGCGGGCGGTTTTGCAGTCGCCAAACTTGTCGGTGGTACGAGTATCGATCCAAACAAGCTGGGCAAGGTTACACGCGGTGACGTGGCGCGCAGCGTCGTGGCAACAGGCAAAATCACCCCGATTACGCAGGTCGAAGTAAAGTCAAAGGCCTCGGGTATCGTAGAAAAACTCTACGTCGATATCAATAAGGTTGTGCGCAAAGGTGAGCCGCTGGCGCAGCTTGACCAGGTGGAAATTGCCGCCCAGGTGGCAGCGCAGCGTGCGCAGTTGAGCGCAGCTGAAGCCAATGTATCCACTTACGAGGCCAATCTGGAGCAGGACAAGGTGAACGCCTCGGCGCCTGACCTGCCGATGTACAAGGTGACGCTGGACCGCAACACCGAGATGGTGAAGCAGGGTCTGGTGCCCCAGCAGTCGCTCGACAATGCGAACCGCGACTACCTGGCAGCGCTGAACAAGCGCGATGCCGCGAAGGCGCAGATTGGCGTTGATGGGGCGCGGCTGAAACAGGCCAAGGCCCAGGTGGCGCAGAGCACGGCGACGCTGAATCAGCTACAGGAGCAGCTTGGCTATACGACGATTCTTGCTCCAATGGATGGCGTTGTGCTGAGCCGCGATGTGGAAATTGGCGACGCGGTGAGCTCAATCCTGGTGCTTGGTTCGACGGCAACACTGGTGATGACGGTGGGCGATACCACCGAAGTCTACGTCAAAGGCAAGGTGGATGAGGCGGACATTGCGCATGTGTACATGGGCCAGCCTGCGCGCATCAAGGTAGAAAGCTTCCGGGACCGCTACTTCCAGGGCAAGGTGACGAAGATTTCTCCGATGGGCGTGGAGAAGGACAATGTGACGACGTTTGAAGTGCGCGTTTCGATCAACAATCCGGGCGGCGAGCTAAAGGCGCAGATGACGGCGAACGCTGAAATCCTGCTGGATGAGCACAAGGGCGTGCTGACGGTACCGGAGAATGCAGTAATGTATGACGGTCAAAAGAATGCTTCGGTCGAGATTCCCGACAAGAGCAAGAAGGAAGGCAAACGCAAGGTACCGGTAAAGATTGGGCTCTCGAACGGGTCAATCACGGAAGTGCTGAGCGGTCTCAAGGAAGGCGATCAGGTCGTCTTGCAGTAATGCACTGTCCAAATCTGGACAATGGCGTTGCAAAATTGGACAAATGTTGATAATCAAATCGCTGCGAAGAACTCGCAACTGCCATGCAATGAATGTCTTGCCGCGCGGAGTGTTTGGTAGCGCAGATGCATATCATCAAATGGATGTTGACCATAGAACCGCAAGTCTGTGAGGAACGCGATGAAACCCTGGATATCTGCAATTGCACTCGGATTGGCGCTTGGCGCACTGCCTGCGCTGGCGTCAGAAGCGACTTTTGAACGGACACTGTCAGTATCGGGCGCGGTGACGCTCCATGTGTCGACGGGCTCGGGTAACATTCACATCCGGCAGGGGTCGGACGACAAGATACACATTTTTGGCCGGGTGAAGTCAGGCTGGGGTGGCGGCGGCGAAGAGCGCGTGAAGGAAGTTGCTGCTCATCCGCCGATTGAGCAGACGGGCAGCATTGTGCGGGTCGGGGCTCACATGGATGGTTTCCAGCACATATCGATCGACTACGAGATTCAGGCTCCGGCGAAGGCATTTCTTGAGGCGACGACTGGTTCGGGAAATGTGGACGATGACGGGGTTGGCATGAATGCGCGGCTCAATACGGGGTCAGGCAACATCACTGCGCATGGGCTGGCGCAGAGCTTTACCGTCGAGACTGGGTCAGGCAACATTTACGCTGAGCAGACCGGCACGGGCGACGTCAAGGCCAATACCGGCTCAGGGAACATTGAGTTGAAGAGTCTTTCAGGCGGACTGAGGGCAGAAACAGGCTCGGGTGATATCAGGGTCAGCGGGCAGCCGAAGACCGGTTGGCGGTTGACGACGGGGTCTGGTGGCGTTGAACTCTCGACGGAGCACGCAGCGATGACGATTGAGGCCTCGACCGGGTCGGGGTCAATTCACGTCGATGAGGACGGACTCGACAGGACCCACGAGGACAAGCACAGCCTGAACGCAAAGGTTCATGGGGGCGGGCCGATGGTGCGCGTGGAGACGGGGTCCGGGGATATTCGAATTCGCTAGACAGTTGAATCGCGAAATTTATACGAGCGTTCCTCGGCGGGGTCTCACTTGCTCTTTTGGTGTGGCCTCGCCATTTTTCGGTCGGATATATATGGGCGACCTGCAACGCGTGCTTCCCTTTTAACCAACTCCGGTCTGATAATCTGGGCGGCATGAATCTCGCCAATTTTTTCAGGAGAATTTTGCCGCTGATTGCAATTGCAGGTCTGGCCGGGGCGCTCGCCCTGCACGGTGCTGCGCCGGTTGAGCCGACAGGATCTGAAGCGCGGGCGCGGGAGTTGATTCAGTCGCTGCACCTGAGCGTGCTGCCGAAGGAGTCGGGGTACCTGGGGATTGTGGGAGTTTCAGCGCAGCGGGTCAAAGTCGATGGGCGAGAACTGGCGGTGCAGAGCCAGAACTACTACATGCTGACTGAAGAGTTGCCGATCAACTACCTTCACTGGCTCGTTCCGGACGATACACACATTCTCATCGAGGGCGGGCCTGTGGACTACTACATTTTTCATCCCGATGGGCGGGCCGAGGTGGTGACGCTGGGGATGGATGTGGCTCACGGCGAACGGCCCATTGTGGCGGTGCCGGGCGGCTGTTGGAAGGCGCTGCGCCTGCACAAGGGCGCGAAGTATGCGCTGATGGCCAATGCGCTTTCGCCGGAATTTACGCCGGACCGGGTGCGGATTGGCGAAGGTGCGGCGTGGGTGAAGCGGTTTGCCGGGAGCGCTCCGTGGGCGACGCCGGAGTTTTTGCGAGAGATGATTGGGCCGAACTGGGTGAAGTGAACGAGACCCCCTGCGAGTGTTGTGGGGCTTGGATGCTCTCTTTGCTTGCGTGTATATCTATTTGCTGGTAATTTTTGGGCGTGAACGAACGGACAGCTTTACGATTCAGTGCAATCTTCGCGCTTTTGGCGGCGACCGTACTTACCGGTACTTTGGCAGTCGGACAGGTGACGGCGAAGAAGTTCTTTCCGGTAAAACCTGTTCCTGCGACTCGGCGGAATAACCAACCGGAGGCGGAGTTGCGCCTGGCGCGTGGGCAGTTTTTTGCGTATGCGCTGCCGCAGGGGTGGCGGGTGGGCGAAGAAGGGCAATTTGCGCTGAGCCTGGTGGCTGCTGATAACAAGGCGATTACGGTCATGGTGGGCAATGCGGGGATGCAGCCGAACTATCCGCCGGGGCAATTTGTGTATGAGAAGCTGATGGGGATGAGGCCGCAGAATCTACAGATTGGGCAGGGCATGGGGGCGCAGCCGGTTGCTGGCTTCCCGGCTGCGTATCAGTTTGAGGTGGCGTACTACTCAAATGGTGTGCCATGGCGCGGCGTGGCCAAGTGCAGCGTAGCCGGAGCATATGATTCCGCAACCATGGTGATGACTGCGGCTGTAGCTGAAGCGAGCCAGTGGGGCAGCTATGCGAGTTGGCTGCCGGCAGTGGCGGATCAGATCTCGGCGACGAATGGCGCGGCATTTGGGCGGCGCGGCGTGATGGCGCAGAATCTGCAGAATTCGACGGCGTATGCAGAGGCGGCGCGGCAGTACCGCGACTGGTCGCAAAAGAACTGGCAGGGCGTTACGGATGCCAGGGCCGCTTCACAGGACCGACAGAACTTTGCGGTGCGCGAGAATTTGGGCGGGGTGCAGACATTTACCAATCCTTATGATGACCGGGTGCCGCTGGAGTTGCCGCAGACGTACAAATACTTCTGGGTAGACCGGCAGGGGAATGTGGTGGGGAGCAATGATGCAACGGCTAACCCCAATGTTGGTTCGACGGGGGATTGGCGGCAGATGCCGCGGTATCAGCCGCAGTGAGTTGAGTTTCCCGTAAACTAATTGCATGCTTCGTATTTTTCGTTCTCTGCCTGTGGAGTCGCTGAAACTGCTGGTGTTTGACCTGGATGGGACGCTGATTGATTCGCGTCAGGATTTGTGCAATTCAGTCAACGCGACCCTGCTCAATTTTGGGCTGAAGCCGCTGCCTGACGCGGTGATCGCCAGCTACATTGGCGACGGCGCGGCGATGCTGATTCGGCGCGCTCTGACCCCACCCCAACGACCAGGACCTGTCGTTGGCGGCCCCGAGACTATCCCCGGTGAATTGCCGCTCGGACAGGCGCTGGATAAGCGGCTGTTTGAGGCAGCTTTTGAGTATTTTCTGACGTATTACCGGGCACACAAGCTGGACTATACGACGGTTTACCCCGGCGTAATCGATTCGCTTGAGGCTTTGAAGACGCTGCCGGACGGAAGCGCACGACCAATGGCGGTGCTCACGAACAAGCCCGTAGGCCCGGCGAGGGCGATCTGCGAAGGGCTGGGACTTTCACAATACTTCTTCAGCGTGTATGGCGGAGACAGTTTTGAGACCAAAAAGCCCGACCCGCTGGGGCTGCTGACGCTGATGGCCGAGGCAGGCGCGACCCCTGAGGAGACTTTAATGGTGGGCGACTCAGATGTGGACGTGCGAACGGCGCGAAATGCGGGAACATGGGCGCTTGGGTGCAGCTTCGGGCTGGCTCCTGAGACGCTTGAGGCAGCGGAGCCGGATGTGGTTGTAGCGCATGCGTCTGCCTGGGCTCTGGCGCTGGGTGGGGCCGAGGTGCAGGCATAGGCCGGTTGGCATGAGGGTTTCTGCAAGGAAATTGTTCCTGCAAAATTGGTAAACCAATTTAGTGCTCGTATATGATTTTGGCAGGAGTTGACCTTGAATCACCCTGCATCTCTGCCGTCTGCTTCGCTTGTTGCCCTGCTCGTTGTGGTATCAGCTGCCTTTCCTCATCCATCCAACGCTGCCGCCATGCCTGCGGCGCATTCAGACGCCAGCCTCAGCATGATACACGCTGAGACCACCCCAGGAAGTACGCCTGCGCCAATGGTGCGAGGTGTCGTGGCAGACCCTAGTGGCGCAATTGTGCCCAACGCCGAAGTGGACTTGCTGGACGCAACTGGAGCCGTTACGGCGACGCTGCATTCCGACGAAGAAGGCAATTTTCAACTGAAACTACCGGCCGTCGGCGACTACACGCTGGTCGTTTCAGAGGCTGGGTTTGAAACCGTGCGGACAGCTGTGAAACTGGCAGCGCCGGTGGCCGGAAACGCTGCAATGGCCGGGCCGATGCTCCATATCGTGCTGCCGATTTCGGCGCTGTCGACGACAATCAACGTCAATAGCGGCAGCAATGTCGATCTCACCTCCTCAGAAAACAACGGCGATACAGCGGTGATGAGCGCGACCGAACTGAAGTCGCTGCCGATTTTTGACAATGACTACAGCTCGGCGATGAGCGCCTTTATGGATTCTGGCGCGGCAGGAACGGGTGGGTCGGGGCTGCTGGTCGATGGCGTCGAGGCAAATCACGCGACTGTGTCAGCAAGCGCAGTGCAGGAAGTGCACATCAATCAGGACCCCTACTCGGCGCAGTATTACTGGCCGGGACGCGGCCAAATGGAGATCATCACCAAGTCGGCCACCGATCACTACCACGGGCAGTTCAACTTCATGTTTCGAGATTCTGCGCTCAATGCGAAGAATGCCCTGGCGGCAATCAAGCCGTTTGAGCAGCGGCGTATCTATGAGGGAAACGTGACCGGGCCAATCTGGCGGGCGAAAGCGAGCGGATTTCTGTTCTCCTTCAACCGCGCCGAGGAGGACCAGGACGCCATTGTCGTAGCTACTCTGGCCCCAACTGCAGCGAATCCGAGCGGGCAGATTCACGCGAATGTGGCGGCACCGACGCGCAATACGGAGTGGAGTACGCGGGCCTCGCATCAGTTTGGGCAGCGCCACTCAGTCTATGCCCAATACGCCTACGAAGACTGGAATGCGCAGAATCAGGGCGTCGGTGGGCAGGCGCTGGCAGGGGCTGGTTTCGCTAGCCGTTATCACGAAGACAATGTGATTCTGCATGCGGATTCAACACTCTCGCCGATTCTGCTCAATCAGTTTTCGATGGTGATGGAGCATTGGCGCAACCAGAACAAGAATGCCGTGGAAGCACCCAAGGTGAACGTAGCCGGCTACTTCAGCGGCGGGTCGGCGCAGGCAGATTCAGTTTCGACAGAGTATAACTTGCGCCTGAATGATACTGTCAGCTGGACTTATGGAAGGCACACGGTCAAGTTAGGCGCAGGCGTGCCGCATATGAGCCGGCGGGTGCTGGACGATAACGGCAACGCTCTGGGAACTTATACTTTTGCACCGACCATTGCTGCGGATGGGAAGACAGTAATCACTTCGGCGCTTGATAACTACGCGACGAATCATCCTTCGGCATTTTCTCAAAACTCCGGTAAGGTGCGGTTTGTCTATCATCAGCAGGAGATGGGGGCATTTGCACAGGATCAGTTCAAGCTGACGGAATCGCTTTCTGTAACCCCCGGACTGCGCTATGACTGGCAGAATTTCCTCGCTGAAGACCGGTTGACATTCTCGCCGCGAATCTCGTTCGCCTGGCTTCTCAGCAAGGAATCAAAGACGGTCGTCCGGGGCGGCGGGGGCGTTTACTTCGATCGCTTTGGCGGCGGACCGCTCGCAGACCTGGCGCGGTTTGAGCACGGAGCGCGGCGATCGATCAGTGTTTCGCTGAACCCGGCGACCCAGCCCGAGACCGGGTGCGTGCCAGTCACGGAGTGCGTTGTTTTGGCCGAGGAACCGGCCTCACTCACACGGCTGAAAGCTGGGGCAAAGGTTCCCTACCAGGTACAGTATGGCCTGTCGATTGAGCGGGCCTTTGGGAAGAGTGCGACAGGCATTGTGAGTGCCTATTCGATTCGCGGCATTGATCGGTTTCGGTCAATCGACGTCAATGCACCGCTTGGCCCTGATTACACCGAGCGGCCCGATCCGCAATTCGGGCGCATTCGTGAGATGCAGCCAGAAGGAACCTTCTGGGGCAACGGGCTGGATGTCTCCTTTCGCGGTGAATTGAACCGCTACTTCACTGGCTTTGGACGCTACACCTGGTCGCATTTTGAATCGAATCAGGAAGGAATTGGGTGGTTTCCACAGGACCAGATGCATCCCAGCGACGAGTGGGCGAATTCCAGTTGGGACCGTCGCAATCGACTGAGCATGTATGCCATTTTCAACCACGAGAGCATCGCCAATCTGGCCGTGGGTATATTTGCAAATTCGGGTGCGCCGTGGACCGTGCTTTCCGGCGCGGACCCGTATGGAGATAACTTCTTCAACGCACGACCTCAAGGTGTGGCGCGCAATACCGAAAACCTGCCCGCCTATGTAGACCTGGATGTGCGGTGGGGCCATGATTTTCATCTGACTTCGAGCAAGGAAGAGGAGTCACCCAAGCTCGGCTTTTCAGCGGGTGCATTTAATGTGCTCAACCATGAGAACGGAACTGGCGTGGACCCGGTGCAGAGCTCGGCTGCGTTTGGCGAAGTGACTTCCGTTGCGCCTCCACGACGGATACAGCTGGCAATGCGGTTTGAGTTCTAAGGTCTGCTGCACCCGAAGCTACACCAGTACCGGAGCTCATCTAAGCCCAGAAACTGATTGCCCTATTTGGGACCTCATCCGACCCGTTGTCGATCGTAGCCTGCAATTCTTTTTGTGGCGGCAAGCCTTCTTCGCGGGGCGAATCATGGTCGGGGGTTGACTGGGCCTCCCGGCCCGCAGTCTCAGCTTGACTCGACCATGCACTGAGGACCGCGCTCGTCTCTTCGTCGGTCGCGATGTCGGGCGTCATGTCAAGCTCGCTCGTGCTGAGCTTTGATGCGGTGGCGCGGAGTTGGCGGGCGCGGAGGATGGCAGCTGATTCTTCAACTGCCTGCGCGCCAGAGAGAGCGCTGTCACGTATATTGATGGGGCCGGTAGGAATATGCACGCCGCGCCGCCTTGATTGAAATATCTGATGCTTCTCTTAACGCAACCTTCCGAATAACTTGACCCGTGACCTGCCGAACGACTGTTCGAGCATCGGTCCGATGACAATTCCTTTGGCACATTCAGAGCCAAAGTCCGCGTTGGTGACATTGAGGATTTCTAATGCTTGGAACAGCTGTTGTGAGCGCCGTAAGTCCGCAATCTTTTGGAACTTCCACTCACCCTGCTGCGTACACTTGATCAGGAGCCAAGCTATGTCCAATTTGACCCAAACAACGCGTGTGACCCGAACTGTTCCGGACTTGAATACGGGCTGGAGGACTGGCTGGAGGACTGGCTGGAGGACGGCCTGGAGTCTGGGCCTCGCTGCACTGCTTGTCTTCGCCGGGATGTTTGTCCAAGCAGCGCATGCTGAAGAGGATACCGTGCAGTTTGGCAACACGATTGACGTTGGCCCCAACGCGACTTTTCACGACGCCGTCTGCTTCTTTTGCAGCGTCAATGTCGAGGGCACAGTCAACGGCGATGTGGTGGTTTTCTTTGGAAACGTGCGCATCGACGGGCACGCCAATCACGACGTTGTGGATTTTTTTGGCAATGTAAGGGTTGGCGATGACGCAAACGTCGGCCAGGACCTGGTGAACTTTCTCGGTAGCGTGCGGCTGGGCGAGCGGGTGTCGGTGGGCAAAGACCTGGTGGTGATGTTTGGCTCGCTACATGCGAATTCTTCAGCGACTATAAGTGGTGACCGCGTCGTGCAGCCAGGCTGGGTCTTCTGGGGACCACTGCTGGTGATCGTGCTGGGAATAACCTTCGTGGTAAGCGAGCTTCGTTCGCAGCGCCGCAGGCGTATGTTGCGCGGCTACTAAACTCGCCTCAGAATCACTTGGTCGGAGTAATGTTGGTGACTGGCAGATCCCAGTGTGAGACGAGAATTTCGAACCGTCGCTGCTCTTCCTTTTTGTAGGTTTCCTGGTCGGGGTAGAGCTGGTGGATGAGTGCGTCTTCGTCTGGGTTGGCCGTGGTGGCAACGGTTGAGTTCTTAAAGGTAATAGTGACGCGATAATCCCAACGGCCGTCTTCAGTGGTGTGATAGGCAGGCGTTTCAATCTTGACCGCAGTCATGCGCCCGGATTCGACCATTTTCTTGAGCAGTGGGTAGTGATTTTTAAGGAAGAGCTGAAGAAACTCCTGCTGGTGGCCCCACTGCACCTTGTAGTAGTACTCGATGGTGTAGGGTGCGTTTGCGGCTGCCTGCTGCGGTGCACCCTGGGCGTGGGCTGGCTCAGTCAGCGTGGTGGCAAAGAGTACTACGGCTAAGGCAATAAGGAAGCGGCGCATTTCAGGCTCCTGTTTCGGGATGGATGTGATTCTAAATCCCGAGCCTTACTGCCTGCAGTCCCGTAAAGATGCGCGATGATGGGAAATCATACGGAACTCCCGTTCCAAATTTCACGCATCCCATGCGACTTCGTGAACAACTGATTTGAATCTCGGGCACAAAGCGAGGCTTTTGTGAAATGCTAGGCAACTGAGGAAAGTTCGCTTGAAAATGCTCGCTCTGAAGTCTTCTATCCTTTTGTTTGTTGCCTTGTCACTTTTTGGTTGTGGATCAGGAACCAAGACACCGCCGCCACCGGTGCAAACGACGGTAACGGTTGCGGCCAAACGATTGGCTCTGGCGGCGCAGCAGAGCGCATCCCTGAGCGCCACGACCAACGACAGCGGCGGCGTCACCTGGACTGCGACGGGCGGTACCTTATCTGCCACAAGCAGTTTGTCAGGGGTGGGCATTACCTACACAGCGCCTGCCACAGCGGGAAGTTACACTGTGACCGCGACGAGCGTTTCAAGCGCCTCAACATCAGCAGCAACGACGGTGTTCGTGACAGACCTTGCGGGCGTGTACACGTATCACAACGACCTTGCGCGAGATGGCGTCAATAGCAAAGAGGTTGCGTTGAGTCCTTCGACCATCAATGCAGCAAGTTTCGGAAGGCTATTTTCGTGCCCAGTCGATGGAGTCATCTACGCCCAGCCGCTTTGGGTAGCGCAGTTGCCGATGACGGTTTCTGGAACGTCGGCAAAGCACAATGTCGTCTTTGTCGCGACGCAGCACGATAGCCTGTACGCGTTTGACGCGGACGCCAGCCCCTGTCTTCAGCTATGGAAGGTGAGCCTGATTGCAACCGATCATGGGGCGACTGCAGGCGAAACTCCAGTGCCCTCGGCAGGCGCAAACCGCCTGGTGGGCAGCGGCTATGGCGATATCGCCCCCGAGGTCGGCGTGACGGGAACTCCTGTGATTGATCCAGCCACCGGGACACTATATGTGGTTTCAAAATCGGCCGATTCTACCGCGAGTACCATTTATCAGCGGCTGCACGCCATTGACATTGCGACCGGTAGCGAAAAGCTCGGCGGCCCGGCCAACATTGGCGCTGGCATTACTTATCCGGGCACCGGCGACGGAGGCACGACGGTTCTTTTCAATCCGCAGCAGCAGCACCAACGCGCAGGCCTGGCGCTGGTGAATGGGGTGGTCTATGTAGCCTGGGCTTCGCATGAAGATACTCTGCCCTACTATGGCTGGGTAGTTGGATTTAAGGCTTCTGACTTGTCGGTGAAGAGTGTTGTCAACGTTTCGCCCAATGTGCAGTTTGGCGGTATTTGGATGGGAGGCGGCGCCCCTTCCGTGGATTCCGATAACAACCTCTACGTGATTACGGGGAACGCAACATTTGATGCGACCAGTCCAACCGCACCGAACAATGACTATGGCGATTCCTTTCTTAAGCTATCGACAGATCTGGCCGTTTCCTCCTACTTCACTCCTTCAGACCAGCAGAGTGATGCTACCAACGACGCGGATTTCGGTTCAGGCGGTTCGTCTGTCGTGTTGAATCTTGCCACAGGAACAGTGCGGCACCTGCTGATTGGCGGTGGCAAAGATGGCACGCTGTATGTGCTCGACGGCGACAAGCTGGGCGGCGCAGGAGACTCGAATGCCCGTCAGGCTTTCAATATCGGCAACAGTCTCTTTGCCACTGGCGCCTTCTGGAACAACTCTTTTTACATTGCTCCGGTCGGGGCGCCATTGAAGGCGTATTCCTATGATCCGGCGACTAATCTTTTCAATACCGCGTTTCAGTCGCAGTCTCCAGGAAGTTATGGTTTCCCCGGTGCTACTCCGTCCGTCTCGGCGGCGGGTAATTCCAATGGCATCGTCTGGGCGTTGGATAACTCTCTTTACTGCACGCCACAGTCGCCGGGTTGCGGGCCGGCCGTATTGCACGCTTACAGCGCACCGTCTGTGGCGACTGAGTTATGGAACAGTTCGATCACCGCGGGCGATGCCGCTGGATTCGCGGTAAAGTTCACCGTGCCAACCATAGCCAATGGGCACGTCTACGTTGGCACACGCGGCAATAGCGCGGGCGATGTTGTCAGTTCGACCACTGTTCCGGGGGAGCTTGAGGTTTACGGCATCAAGGCAAACTGATCCGGGATAAGCAGGGATTGATCTCTACGCGTTGAACTGGCGCAGGTGGTGGTCGAGATGCTTGTACATGCCCTTGCCCCACTCTTCAGGGGTGAGCTTGCCAAAGAAGCAGTGTGGCTCGTGCGTACAGGCTTTTGGGCCTCCACGATGAAAGCGGTCAATCAGTGCGATCAGATGGCTGCGACCTTCTTCCAGGTCGCACGCGCTGCTCATGACCAGGGCTGGCGCAGTTGGGTTATCGTGACGCCAGGGCTTGTCATTGCTATAGATCGACTTAAAGAGAGGGCCAATCAGTCGCCCAATCCAAACCATGGGGATGATGCGGTCACCGAGCGCCATCTCCATGGCAGCAGCGCAGTGGGCTACCATTTGCGCAGCGTCCATTTTGCCCCATTGACGGGGACTGTCGGCGGTCAATGAGGCGAGGCGCTGCTTGATTTCTTCAACTGCATCGGCTTCGTAAAGGCTCTTCATGGTGGCAGTTTACTTGAAAGGGCCAAAACAAAATTTGTTATGCCTAAAGGTCTCCAACCGTCAAGGAGATGTCAGCCCCATGCCAGGCGGTCTCAAACTGCTTTTGCACCCATGCGGCGTCGTAGTCGCGACCTTGTCGCTTGAGCGACTCTGCCAATCCCAAAAGCGATCGCGGATTGCGCGGCCCCCTGGCGAGGCTCTCCCGAAAAACTTCCTCGGCACCCTTGTTATCGCCCGTTTGCAGCAACATGCCACCGAGAGTCTCCCGCGTGTCAAAATACCAATCCGGCGGCTCGTTGTAGAGCAGCTTGTCCTGATGAGCCACAGCGTCGCGCAGCAGTGTAACGGCAGCTGCCTTGTCTTTGAGTGCAGCAATGCGCGCCGCGAGCAGGTCATGTGCCACGTGCAGGATCTCCCAGGTATGGTTCTCGATTGGCGGCATGAAGATGTCGTCGCGCGGCGTCGCCTTTTCAATGGAGGCGAGTTCCCTTTCGTCCGCCTCGGCCTCTGCCGGCTTGCTGCGGGCGGCCAGTGCGCTGCCGTGAGCGTAGAGCCAGAAGGCGCGCAGAATCGGGGTCTTGACGCTCGGCTGCGGCGCCGCAAGCAGTTCGTCCCAATGGCGGCAGCGAACGTCGACCGCAAAGCGAATTCCCATGAACGGCTCAAGCATCGGCATTTCGCTCAGCGCCGGCTGCACGTTGCCGGTAAGGCGCTGTGCAGCGTCGACCGCCTCAGAACAGCGACCCTGCGTGCCGGCCGCCACCGCCAAAAAATGCAGATTATGCGAGTAGTACATCAGCGGATACATGCCCTGCGCGCCCGTCTTGGCAATGTACTGCTCGTCAACGCGAGCCGCATCCACGTTCCTGGCGCGCGCACCATCGTAGTCGCCCGTCCGCATGTAAATGTGTGAAGGCATGTGCACCAGGTGTCCGGCCGCTGGGGCGAGAGCGGCTATATGGTCGGCGTAGTGCAGCGCGCGTTCAGGATTGGGCGATGCCTCGACCGCATGGATGTAGAGATGCATCGCGCCAACATGGTTTGGGTCGCGCCGCAGAACCGATTCAAGGGTGGCGATGATCTCCGGTGTGCCTTCCGCTGGAGTGCCATCGAGATTCCAGAGGCGCCACGGACGCAGATTCATCAGGCTGTCGGCAAAGAGAGTGGCGGCATCCAGGTCGTCGGGATACTTCTTTGCCAGTTCGCGCATCGCCATGGAGAAATTGATGTTCAGCTGGCTGTAGTCGGGGTTCGCCGCGGAGGTAAAGCGCGTGGCAATCGCCTTGATGTAATCCTGCTCAATCGGCGGGGCTGCGAGGCTTAGTTCGAGGGCATGGTTGACCGCATCGACCGCGATCTTTTCGTGATCGGCATCAACGGGGAGATTGTAGTTTGGCCCCACGGCGACGGCGATTCCCCACCATGCCATTGCAAACTTAGGATCGAGTTGGAGCGCGCGCTGGAAGGAGCGATTGGCCTCGTCATGATTAAAGGCGTAGATCAGCCGCAGGCCCTGGTCAAAGAACTTCTGCGCCTCTGCAGAGGTGGTCGAGGTGGGATGATGCAGGTTGCCCACGCCCTCGAAAATTACCGCTGGATTGGCTGACGGTGCAGCTTGCGGCTGCGCCATGGAAAACCTGCCCATCGGAACGGCCAGCAGCAGTGCGAAAACAAACATGCGGAAGCGCATATGGACCTCCTGGGAATGAGGAATCCAAGTATATGCCCGTCGTGCACTTCCGTGAATCCGTTATCGATTGGGTCGGCTCCTAAGGTCGGTGACTTTGGCCACTGCGGCCATCGTGGCTCTCGATTCCTTCTCATTCAACATTGTTTTTCAGCCACTGGCCGCGTTTCGCTGCGATTGCGCACCGTCAAACACAGATTGCCCACGGATTGCGCGCCGACTCAGGCCACCGCTGACCTTTCGGCCTTTGCAAGCCTATAATCAGGATTGGCTCTTTCGGCGAGTAAACCTGCTTTCATCCTGGCCAGCAACCTCAAAATTCTCGACAACTCCGACCACCGGATACTCAAAATTGAATGACGCTATCCTCATCCGCGGTGCGCGGACACACAATCTAAAGAACATAAGCTGCGATATCCCCCACGGGAAGCTCACCGTCGTCTCCGGCGTCTCGGGCTCCGGCAAGAGTTCCCTCGCCTTTGACACGGTATACGCCGAGGGCCAGCGCCGGTACGTTGAGTCGCTGAGCGCCTACGCACGACAATTCCTGGAACGTATTGAAAAACCAGACGTTGACCTGATCGACGGCCTCGCTCCGGCCATCGCAATCAAGCAGAAAAATACCACCCGCAACCCTCGCTCAACCGTAGCGACTGCGACGGAAATCTATGATTACATGAGACTTCTGTACGCCCGGTGTGGCACCGTCCATTGCATTCACTGTGACGGACTCGTAGGTCGCGACTCCGTCGACGAGGTTGCGCAATCGATCCTCGCCCTTGGCGAAGGCACGCGGCTGCACGCCATCTTCCCAGTCAAGACGCAAGCTATTGAGGCGAAAGAAGATACAGCCAAAAAGGCAGTACCGCGCGGCCGCAAACAATCCACCAAAGTCCTTGAAGAGCCGGCAGCACCCTCGCCGTTGACTGAGGCGCTCAAGACTCGGCTCGTCGAGCTAAGGTCCAATGGATTCAACAGGTTATATCAACATGCGCAGATCTTCGAGTTCTCCAGCCCTGAGTCGCTGCTCGACCTAGATTTCTCATTGCCCGTTTTCGTCCTGATCGACCGTATTGTCGTTTCACCAGAAAACCGCGCCCGCATCGTTGACGCTATCGAGATCGCTTACCGCGAATCCAGCGAAATCATTTTTGAAATCGTACCTCGCGAAGACACCGGAGCCGACCGCGCAAGGCACCGTTTTTCAACAGCTTACGAGTGCCGTAGCTGCCATCGTCCGGGCAGCGAGCCAGAGCCGCGCCTGTTCAGCTTCAACAATCCGTTCGGCGCATGCCCCCGCTGCCAGGGCTTTGGCAACACCATCGATTTTGACCTGAATCTGATCGTTCCAGACAAAACTCTCAGCCTCAACAACGGCGCAATCGACCCGTGGAACCGCCCCAAATACCGCACCTGGTTCACCGACCTCAAACGCCAGTCAAAGGCGCTCAGCATTCCAATGGACGTAGCGTGGCAGGATCTTGAGCCAGCGCAACACGACGTCCTGCTCTACGGAGATAAAGCCGGATTTCTCGGGATTTACGGCTTTTTTGCTGAGATGGAGCGCAAGAAATACAAGCTGCATGTACGCGTAATGCTTTCAAAGTACAGAGGTTACGCAGTCTGCCCCGATTGCCGCGGCCAGCGTTTGCGGGCTGAGGCACGCTCCGTTCGCATCAATGGAAAGAACATCTGCGAGGTTTCTGCGCATACGATTTCGGCTGCCTTTAACTTCTTTAAGGCGCTCGAACTCACTCCGATGCACCAGGAGATTGCCGGACCAATTCTCGACGAAGTTCGGGAGCGTATCAGCTTCCTCGATGCCGTGGGGTTGGATTATCTGACCCTGGACCGGCTGGCCAGCACGCTCTCTGGCGGCGAAGCACAGCGCATCCAGCTAGCCACCTCGCTGGGCTCGCGGCTGGTGGGCGCGCTGTATGTACTGGATGAGCCCTCCATTGGTCTTCATACCCGCGACACTGACCGGCTGATTCGTATCCTCAAGAATCTACGGGATTTGGGCAACACAATCCTGGTCGTAGAGCATGACCCGGACGTGCTGCGAGCTGCTGACCATCTGCTTGATCTGGGGCCGGGAGCCGGAGAATTTGGCGGGAAATTGCTGGCGGAAGGTACGGTCGAAGAGATCCTGGCCAACCCAAACTCATTGACGGGGCGCTACTTATCGGGGCAGTTGTCGATTCCCGTCCCGACTCGCCGCCGCGAACCGGGCAAGGAACGGCTGCTATTGCGGGGAGCGCGCGCCAACAATCTAAAGAACGTCGACGTCGAAATTCCCCTCGGAATGCTGGTCGCGATCACGGGGGTATCGGGTTCGGGAAAATCGTCGCTGGTGCACCAGGTTTTGTACCGGGCAGTTGCTCGCGCTCTGGGCCAAACAGAAGGTGCAGACCCGAGCGGACTCTTTCGCGACCTCAGGGGAGCTGAGCGGCTGAACGATGTTGTACTGGTCGATCAGACTCCTATTGGACGGACACCTCGTTCAAATCCAGTTACTTACATCAAGGCATTTGACCTGATACGCGAACTGTTTGCCGCACAGCCGGACTCAAACAAATTGTCTCTGACTCCCGGACACTTCTCCTTCAACATTCCCGGTGGACGATGCAAGACCTGCGAAGGTGACGGTACTGTGACGGTGGAAATGCAGTTCCTGGCGGACGTGGAACTGCCCTGCGAAGACTGCAACGGTACCCGCTTTCAAGCCAAAATCTTGGGTGTTTTGTACAAGGGCAAGAACATCCATGAAGTGCTGAATCTGACCGTCAAGGAGGCGCTGAAGTTTTTCGTAGGTCTGCCCCGTCTGCTCGAAAAGCTCGCAGTGCTTGAGGAGGTCGGTCTTGGCTATCTGCGGCTGGGCCAATCGGCTACCACGCTCTCTGGCGGTGAAGCGCAGCGTGTCAAGCTGGCTTCGCATCTGGCGCAGGTGCGAGCGGCGAACGCAAATATTCGTCTGGCTGGCTCAAGCAGGGTGCTTTACATTCTCGATGAACCGACTACTGGCCTGCACTTCGATGATGTCTCCAAGTTATTGACAGCATTGCGCAAACTGATTGATGGCGGGGGATCGCTGGTAGTGATTGAGCACAATCTGGACATCATCAAGTCGGCCGATTGGGTCATTGATCTGGGCCCTGAGGGTGGTTCAGGCGGTGGCCAGATTGTGGCGGTCGGAACGCCGGAGGAGATTGCGGCAAACCTTCATTCGCACACGGGTAGGTGGCTTAAGGAAGTTCTGTAACAGCTGTAAACCCGGATGCGCAACGTTTGCGATTGCGTCAAAGGCATATAGGGAACGCTGGTTGACTGGAAATTGAGGTATTGGGTGGTTCGCTTGGATGGATGGATGGCATCGTCTCGGTTGACGCTTCTGATGATTTTGGCCCTCGCTGGGTGCACTTGCAGTCCTGCGTCTGCGCAGGTTTCGACTTCTGTTCAGGAAACTCAGCAGGATAAGAAAAAGGCTGTTCAGGGTGATCCTGAATCCGTTTCGCAGGAAGTAGCCAATGCCGAGGCCGCCATCGTCAAGAGTGACTGGAAGGCTGCCGAGCCGCTGCTTGATTCGTGGCTGGCGGCGCATCCCACCGACGCGCGGGCCCTCTTTGATGCAGGATACCTGGCAGACGCAACTGGACGCTCGGATGACGCAGTAGCGCTGTATAGCAAGGCAGTCGCGGCAGACTCCAAGAGCTTTGAAGCGCAGATTTCGCTCGGATTGCTACAAGCCCGCCTTGGCAAGCCTGCCGAAGCTCGAGTTGCTCTTGAAGCGGCTACACGGCTGGATGCGGGAGCCGCGGGTCAGGCGGCTAAGGCCAAGGCGTGGCGGGCTCTGGCGCACATTGATCTCAAGGGCATCTCTGGAAAGCCAGACGCGGCACAAGCCTCGATTGACCTGTTGGAGGCGCTGAAACTGTCCCCGGAAACGACCGAAGATACCTTGCTTGCGGCCACAATTGCTGAAGCCAACCATGTTCCCGCATCGGCAGAAGCGGCATACCGACGACTGCTTAAAAAAGATCCGGATTCAGCAACGGCCATATCGGGGCTTGCGCATCTGCTGATCGCGCAGAAGAAGTATCCTGAGGCCGAGGAATTGCTGCAGTCGGCCCACACCAAGGCTCCGAACGATACCGCGCTTACCGCGCAACTTGCCGCGGTTCTTGTTGCAGAGGACAAGGCCGAAGCGGTGCCATTGCTGAAGGAATTCCATGAGCAACATCCGCAGGACGCGGCGATGGCGCGCATGCTGGCAGAGGTGCTGGCAGATTCCGGCGAATATGCTGATTCCGATCAGCTGTATGTGAGTCTGCTCGCTGCCAATCCTAAAGACGCGGATCTGCTTGCCGGTCATGGACAGAATCTGATTCGGCTGCATCGTTATCCTGAGGCGCTGAAGGTATTTGAGAGCGCGACAGCGATTGACGAAACCAACGGGGAAGCATGGAATGGGCTGGCGTTTGCGGCCTTCGAAACCCACCAGCCCGCTATCACGCTGCATGCTCTTACAGTGCGGTCAAAATATTTACCAGAAAGCGCAACAATATACTTCCTTTGGGCGACTGCATACGATACGCTTCACGACAAGAAGCAGGCCGTTGCGTACTATCACCGTTTTCTGGATTCATCGGGTGGGAAGTTTCCAGATCAGGAATGGCAGGCACGGCAACGGTTGGGATTGCTGGATAAAGCTCCGTAGTTGGTCGATACTACGGACATCGGGTCGGAAACCAATGGAGGTAGCACTATGCGTTCCGTGGTTCCAGTTGCACTCCTGTCACTCATGATTCTGGTTCCTTGCTCGCGCCAGGCTTTTGCGGCCATGGACGACAAGTTGCCGGATGCGCAGAGTATTGCGGCTCTGGAGACCAAGGCAAACCAGGCGCAACCGAAAGAGCAATGCTTCCTGTATGCCGAACTGGTGCACGAGATGATTGAGTTTTCCTCCGCTCAATACGCCGCGGGAGAGATTGAAAAAGCTGCGGAAACGCTCAAGCATGTAAACAGTTTTGCCTTGAAAATCCACATGATCATGGCGAATGATGAGAAGCGCCTGAAAAATGCCCAGATTCTGCTGCGGCACACTGCGTTTCGATTAAACGAGCTGCTGCATGCCAGTTCTATTGAGGATCGCCCTCTGGTAGAGCAGACGCTGGCACAGGTCAACCAGATTCAGACCGAAACAATGATGCAGGTGTTTCGCAAGTAAGCTCCGAACGCGGAACTAAATCCCAAAAGCATATCTTTAAAACCTGGGCACGGGATCGTCTAAGCATGATTGAATAGGGTGAGCCGCTCATCGCGGTGCGACCTGCGTATGACCCGAAATCCACATTTCGTTTCACTGACTTTCATTGTGCTTTCCGCGATTTTGCTTGCGAGTCCGCTGACTGCGCAACACGCGCGGACCGCAGATTTGTCCCCAACGGAGATTGAAGCGGTGCGCGAGAGTGCGGTTTTACCTCTTGAGCGGATTAGGCTGTATACCAAATTTCTCGAAGAGCGCGCTATTCGCATCAAGGACCTCACGGGGCGGCCCAAAACAGCCCAGCGCACCCAGAAGCTGGATGACGCGCTGCAGGATTTCACCTCTCTGATGGACGAGACAGGCAGCAATCTGGATATGTATTCAGATCGCCACTCGGACATTCGGAAGTCGTTGAAAATTCTGGCCGATGCGACCCCGCGCTGGGTAAACATCCTGCGCATGTTGCCGGGCGAGTCAGGCTTTGACCTGGCGCGCAAAGAGGCAATCGAAAGTGGCGAAGAACTGGCGGATCAGGCTTCGCGGCTTTTGCGGGAGCAGGAAGAGTACTTTGCCGCCCATAAAGACGAGAAAGATCAGGAGCGCAATGACGATTTGCTCAAGGATGCTCCGCCGCCAAAGTGAACGCAGTACAAGAACCTAGCTGAGCAGCTTCATCAGGCCCGTCGGCTTGAGGTCGGGGACGAGCAGCGCCCGTCGATCGCCCAGGCTGCGAAGCAGAGCTTCTGCCGCGAGATGGCCACTTCGCGCGGCTGACTCCATGGTGGAGGGCCAACCGGTATCAGTCCAATCACCAGCAAGGAAGCAGTTGGGCCAGGGGGAAACCGCAGTAGCGCGGGCTGAATCGATGCCGGGCGGTACGCCGAAGGTGGCGCGAACCTCTTTGATGAGCGCGGACTTGAGCAGCTTGGCGTTTATCACTTCAGGGAAAAACTCGGCCAACTGATCGGTGGCGCGCTTCAGGGCGTCTTCGCGGCTGAGTGCGGCAAACTCGCGGGAAGCACTGATGACGAGTTCAATATAGCTTGCGTTTGAGTCACGGCACGGCTGCCAGCGGGACTTGTGATACATCCAGTGAATGTCTCGGTCGAGCAGGACCGCGTGGCCGAGTTCAGTTATTTCGCGGTCGTACCAGAGGTGAACGCTACAGATAGGCCAATGCTCCAGTTTGCCGATGCTCTCGGCAAGTGCGCTCGCGGCTGCGTTCGCGGGCAGGTTGGGCATCAGCTTCGCGGTCGCTTCAAAGGGTAGGGCGAGTACGAGCAGATCGGATTCGTGGGGGCCGCTTCGGGTTTGGATTGTCCACTTGCGCAATTCCGTGTTCCAGGCAGCTGCTTCGACGTTGGCGTTGAAGTGAATGCTGCTTTTGTGGTCCTGAAGGTAAGCCTGAGCACTCTGATAGAGATCGCTGAGGGGAACGGTGCTCATGCCCATGCTGCCAGCGGTCGGGGAATTCAAAAAGAGCTCACGGATGACCTTGGCGGCGTAAGGAAGGCTGATTTGATCGAGGTCGGCATTGAGGGCGCTGGCGATGACCAGGCGCCAAAATCGCTCCAATGCGCCCGTGGATTGGAGATGTGACTCAAGCCACTGGGCGAGCGAACGGGCAGGATCGGGCTTACGACTGAACATCATCGAGGTAAATGCAAAGATGAGTGACAGCTTGTCGGCTATTGAGAAGCATCGCGACGCGAGAATCGCGGGGAGCCCGTGCAAGGGCGCGGGAAGGCGCGATGGGGCCAGAGTTGAACGGCGGCCGCCCGGCTCGATCAGGGTCATGCGGCTGTCCCAGAAGATTTTTTGGGCGACGCCGATGCGCTCGTAAAAGCCAATCAGGTTGGTGCAGCAGCCAAAGAGGACGTGCTGGCAGTTGTCAATGACTTCGCCTGTGCCAGGATGCAGGTAAGATGATGCGCGACCGCCGAGGTAGCCGCGACTCTCGAGCACTGTGACCTCAAAGCCCAGGTCTGCCAGGGCGCAGGCAGCGGAAAGTCCAGCTACGCCACCGCCGACAACGGTGACCGTCTGCCGGCTGGCCTGTTGCTGGCTGGACATTTCGGAAGTAGGCTGCTGACCGGGAGCGATTGGCATAAGCACTTATTTTGAGGATAGCGGTTTGAATAGCCGCATGACGCCCATCTTGCCCAGGCCTATGAAGAGGATTGCCAGCTTGTGAAATTTAGGGACGCTTATTCGCTTTGAAAAGACATCGTAGTTGGCCTTTTCAATGCGCTTGAGCAGCTGGTGATAGATGTTTACGAGTACCCACAGGGCTGGGCGGCTCTCGGGGTCGATAAGCGGCAACAACTCCTGGGCTGACTGATAATACCCCTCGGCGCGGAGAGCGATGGAGCGCAAAAGTTGGCGCTCCTCGGCTGTGATGGGTGGGATAGTGCCAGCGGGGGGGCGGTGCAGAAGCTGCTCAACCGAAACATCGCTTTGCGCAAGTGCGTCAATGGGGAGATAGATGCGATTGCGCTCGGCATCTTCTCGGACGTCGCGCAGGATGTTGGTGAGCTGAAAAGCGATGCCGGTCTCTTCCGCGAGGAGCTCGGCACGTGGGTCAGAGTAGCCGAAGATGCGAATGCAGACCAGCCCTACGACTGAGGCGACGAGGTAGCAGTAGCGGTAGAGTTCGTCGAATGTGGCATAGGTGTCGGGCGCGTCAGAGGTTGGCGCTTCAAGATCCATGGTGGTGCCGGCTACCAGCTCGTCGAGCAGGCTGAAGGGGATGTTGAAGCGGGCCGAGGCGTCGCGCACTGCTACGAATACGGGGTCCGAAGTAGTGGCACCTGTCTGCGCCGCATGCCAGTCTGCGAGCCAGGAATCCAACTGGTGGCGACGCTCTTCGCGCGAAAAGCTCTCATCATCGGAGAGGTCGTCTGCCTTGCGCATGAAGGCGTAGATGGCACAGATGGCGTTGCGCCGCTCAGGGGGCAGGGCGACAAAGGCGTAATAGAAGTTCTTTGCCTCGCGTTTGGCGATGCCTCGGCAAATGGCGTAGGAATCATCGAGCGCGGGAGTCGCGACCACGGATTGGGCCTGAGTGCTCATGCAGCGCTGGCCCCTGAGCGAGTCTTGAGGCGCAGGCCGGGTAGCAGCTTCCCCGTGACCGCGCGTAAGGCGAGGCTGAGCTTGGTCACCTTGGAAATGGCCGGGCGTGCCGAGAGAACGTCGTAGTCACGCTTCTCGATGGCACGCAGTATTTCAAGCCCGCCGCGGCTGAAGAGATCCAGATCAACCGCCAACTCGCTGTCAACCATGCCGATGAGCGGAATGCCCGCTTCAAAAAGCTCGCGAGCATACGCCACCTGGTCAGCGAGCAAGGCGCGAAATTCAGGCGTGGATTTGCCTTCAGCGATTGTGAGTTCAGACACTCCGAAGCGGGCCATTGCGTCCTGAGGCAGGTAGATCCGGTCGCGTTCCAGGTAGTCGCTGGCGACATCCTGCCAGAAATTGGCGAGTTGCAGCGCGGTGCAGGTGAAGTCGGAGAGGCGAAAACGCTCCTCATCGGAGTAGCCGCACATGTACAGCACCAGACGGCCAACGGGATTGGCTGAGTAACGGCAGTAGTCGAGAACCTCGTCCATGTCGTGAAAGCGGGTCTTGGTCTGGTCCTGCTTGAAGGCGGTGAGCAGGTCGGCGAAGGGTGCTTTGGGGATGTTGCAAAGCCGGATGGTCTCAGCGAGCGCTACAAAGACGGGGTGGCGCGCCTGTCCGGCATAGCAGGCGTCCAGTTCGTCGGACCATTGGTCGAGCAATGCAAGAGACTGTTCGCGATTGCCGGTTTCGTCGCCGAGATCGTCCGAAACCCGGCAGTAGGCGTAGACCGCATGAAAATGCGGCCGCAGCTTTTGCGGCAGAAACCAGCTTGCTACGTGGAAGTTTTCGTAGTGGCTCTCTGCCAATTGCTTGCACCAGGCACGTGCTTCAGCGAGTGACGGGGCGATGACTGGCATACGGTAGGTTTCCGGCATGGCGGCCCAGCCCTTTTCCAGAAGGGTGGCGCGCTCGGGCGACGAGATGGCGGGTGCGTTCACAGAATCCATGGTAATGCTTCTGCGTTCGGGCCGGGTGGCAGGATGGCGGTCTTGATCAGGTTGCCTTGATTTCCGTGAACTTGATCTTCGTGAACCTGATTACCTCTGTCAAGCAACTGCGCAAATGCCTTGTTGAGTTCAGCGAGCGGGGCGTGGCCAGTGATGAAGCGGCTGGCTTGAAACTGGCCGCCAGCGATCATTGCAAAGGCGCGGCGGCAAATGGCCGGGGTGTGGTGGAAGGTGGCCTTGAGAGTGAGGTCGCCATAGTGCAGGCGGTTGGTATCGAGGCGCACCTCGGTGCCGGCTGCGGGGCCTCCGAAGAAATTGACAGTCCCACCATTGCGCACCATCGCAACTGCCTGCTGCCAGGTTTCGGGGAGGGCGACAGCCTCAATGGCGATATCGACGCCGCGGCTGTCTGGAGTGAGGCTGCGGACAGCGGTTACGACGTCTTCGGTGTGCGTCGTTTGAATGACGTGCGCTGCGCCCAGAGCCTTGGCTGCCTCAACCTGGGCATCGTGTTTGACGATGGCGATGACCTGGCATCCGGCCAGCGCCGCGACGTGCAGGATCATGAGCCCCAGCGGCCCACCGCCGATGACCGCGACCGTATCGCCGGAGCTGGGATTTGAATCTTCGAAACCGTGCAACGCGCAGGCCAGTGGCTCGGTGAGGGCGGCGTGTTCCAGAGGGACATGGGCCGGGATGTGAAGCGTGTTTTTGGCGGCGATGCGGGCAGGGATGCGGATGTACTCGGCATAGGCTCCGTTGTTGAAGAGCAGGTCAGCGCAAAGGTTTTCCTGATCGCGCTGGCACCAGTAGCACTCGCTGCACGGGGCAGAATTGAGGGCGACAACGCGATCGCCCAACTCAAAATCCGTTACACCAGCACCGATTTCTGAAATGAATCCGGCAAGTTCGTGGCCGAAGAGTGCGGGTGGCTGAATCATGCGCGCATGGTAGCCGCGGCGGAAGACCTTCAAATCAGTACCGCAGGTGAGCGCAGCGGCGACGTGGATGATGATTTCGCCGGGCGCGGCGCGGGGAATAGGGACTTGCTCGATGCGCACGTCTTCTTTGCCATAGAGAACGGCGGCGGTCATCGTATTCGCGGCGGTCGATTGATCGCTCACTGCGATAACCCCGGCTCGATCATGATTTTCATTGAACTGGCAGTAGGATGGGAGGCAATGTCGATGGCTTCTACGGCCTGTTCAAGCGAAAAACGGTGCGAAATGAGCCGCGTCAGGTCAAAAGTGCCGTCCAGATAGCCGTCAAACACGAGTTTTGCGCCTTCGTCCTGAATATCCACTGCGGCAGAGTAGGAGCCGAGCAGAGCCTTTTCATCCATGCAAACTGCGCCGGGGTCAAAAGTCGCCTCGCCGTGCTGGGTCTGGGCAAACAGCATTACTTTTCCACCAGGGCGAACGGCCTCCATTGCTGTCTTGATAAGAGCGTCGTGGCCGACAGCGAGCAGCACGGCATCGACTCCCCTGCCCTCGGTGGCGGACTTGGCGCGGGCGGCGACGTTTTCGGTGCCAGCGTGGATGGGGTGATTCAAGCCAAAGGTCGCCGCGACGGCATGGCGCTCGGGATAGAGGTCAGATGTTAGGACGGTTGCGCCGGTTCTCAGAGCGAGAGATGCCAGCAGAATTCCGATGGGGCCCTGGCCAATGACGAGTACGGTCTCGTCTGGCTCCAGGTTGAGCATCTTTACACCCTTGAGACATGTGTTCACCGGCTCGACGAATGCAGCCTGTTCAAATGGAACGCCGTCTGGAATACGAACGACACCCCCGTCGCGAACGATCCAATCCATCACGCGCGCAAAGTCGGCAAAGCCGCCTCCAGAGGGCTCAAAACCGGCTGTGACACCTACCTTCTTGTAGACCGGGCACTGGGCAAAGGTCTTTTTGCGGCAGTAGTAGCAGGTGCGGCAAGGGATGTGGTGAAAGACCATAACGCGGTCGCCTACGGCAAAAGTGCTGACTCCTTCGCCGACAGCGACGACAGTACCCGCGGTCTCATGCCCAAAGATGCGTGGAGCGGAGTGCGAGCCGGAGTGAATCTTTTTCAAGTCAGTGCCGCAGATGCCGCACGAAGCGACCTGAATCAACAATTCGCCGGGACCAATCTCAGGTACGGGAACGGTTTGCACGCGAACGTCGTTGATTCCCCGATAAACGGCGGCGTGCATGGCTTCTGGAATGGTCACTGGAGTTGTCACGGTGCTCATGGCTTTGACTTCCGATGCTGCTCGATGTGGGCTTTAATTTCAGATTGCAGACGCTGTGCAGCCAGTTTACTGCCTCGCGCCATGGAAGCAACCGGGCTCCAAAGCCGCGGACGAAGAGCTACGTAGAGACCAAAGGCCGCTTCGCGAAACTGACCATCGGAAGTTGAGAAGCCGGCCATATCGGGCATCTCAAAAGAGGCATCATCAGAGATCGCTTTGATTGCCTGGAATGGAAGTCCATGCGCGAGCGCAAGACGTGCGACTGCAGCCGCTTCCATATCGACCGCCGAGGCGTAGTAGCTGACGCCGAGGCGTTCCTTTTCGGCAACACCTGCGGGCGCGGCCGCGGTGACGAGGATTTCAAGGCCCTCTGTCGGCGACCGATGCCGGAATGGGAAAAATCGTTCGCCGGTTTGTGCATCAATCACAATGTCCGCGTGAACGATGTCGCCTACATGCAGGCGGTGAATGCAGGCGCCTGCCCAGCCCACGGAGACTAATTCTGAGACTGGCCCGAGAGCCATTGCGGCCTGAACGGCGAGCCGGGCTCGGTCTGCCCCCATGCCTGCGCAAGCCACGATGGCATGATCGTTCCAATAGAGATGGATTTGGCGCACCGGGAGTGTTTCGTCAGCCCGCCAGCCGTGGACGAGCGAAGCGATTTCGCGCTGCAGGGCGGCGATGTAGACAGGGCGAGCTTTGGGCTGAGTGGTCATGATCTTGGCGCGTAGCCGTTGTCGCGGAACCATTCAATGGCTGACCGCATGGCCGGGTAGACCGGAGCGATACGAAAGCCAAGTTCCTGTTGGGCGTGGGCAGACGAGGCATACATTTTCTTGCGCCCCATCCGCACCTCTTCAAGAGTGGCGCGCGGCTCTTTGCCGCGCAGGCGGCCGGTGATGTTTTCTTCGAAAAAAGCGTAGGCTGCTGCGACGGCAAAGGGAATCTTGACGGTTGGCGAAGGGATGCAGGTGATGGCCGACATCTTGTCGAGGATTTGCTTGAGGGAGAGATTTTCTCCACCAAGGATGTAGCGCCTGCCGGGTGTGCCTTTTTCGAGAGCGGCAGCGTGGGTGCGGGCAACCTCAGAGACGTCAACGAGGTTGAGCCCGGTATCGACATAGGCAGGAAACTTGCGATTGAGAAAGTCGACGAAGATGCGGCCAGTGGGGGTAGGCTTGGCGTCGTGAGAACCGATGGGTGTGGTCGGATTGAGGATCATCACCTGCTGACCGAGTTTGGCAGCGGTGAGAGCTTCCTGTTCGGCGAGGAACTTGGAGCGCTTGTAGTGGCCAACCATGTTTTCGAGGGCTACAGGGGTGTCTTCGTTGACGATGATGCCGTCTTTGCGAAAGCCCATGGTGGCGACGCTTGAGGTGTAAACGACACGCCGGATGCCGGCCTCACGTGCGAGGC
Organism: uncultured Acidobacteriota bacterium; assembly: GCA_903832055.1. Classification (GTDB taxonomy): domain Bacteria; phylum Acidobacteriota; class Terriglobia; order Terriglobales; family Acidobacteriaceae; genus Acidicapsa. Next base: position 80,957 of record CAILAC010000010.1, read on the forward strand.
GGAGCAGCTCGCGGGTGCCATCGACGTTGGCGCGATACATGGCAGCCGGGTCGGGGATCCAGAGGCGATAGTCGGCGGCTACATGGAAGACGGCATCACAACCCGCGAGCGCTGGGGCAATGCTCTCCGGATCGCTGAGGTCACCTGTGTGGGTTTCGCCTGCGATGCCCTGGAGATTGGCGAGATTGCTCGTCTTGCGGACGAGGAGGCGCAGATGCGCTCCCTGCTCCGCCAGTTCGCGGGCTACGTGGTGGCCTACGAAGCCGGTCGCGCCTGTGAGAAAGATTTTCATATTGAATGGAGAGTGGTGATTGGACAGTCGCGGCTTGTTAAGTCGAGTTCCACTGACGCCTGACTCTAGTCAAGCGCCTCAGGCATGAGCGCAATGTTCTTCTCACCGGCCGCCTTCTTTTCGGCGTATTTCTTCATCCAGGCTTCCCAGTGTTTGCCGGCAGCGCGGTCTTTGCCGGTGAACTCAATAAGCGCAATATCGGCATAGCTGACCTTGCGCTTGTCGGGAGCATTGGCTGCAAAGTACTGCACGTAAGAGTCGGCAAGCGACTTACCCGAGATCCGGTTGAAGATGTAGGCATCGACACGCTGGCCGTTCTTGAGGGTCAGGGTAATATCGCCGCGGTAGTCAAAGGCTTTTTCAAGCGCAACCCGCAGGTCTTCGTCGCTGGCTAGCTCAGGAATCCAGCCTTCGAGGTTTTCGTGGGCAAAGCCATCCATCACTTCCAATTCATCTACGTTCACAACGGGTGCGGGCTGGCTCATGCGCGGGTCTCCTCTAGCTGGGCCGTCGTCGCCGGCGTAATGCTTTCGACTTTGACGAAGTGATCATGCTGTGCAGCGAATGTAGAGTGGTTATTCAACAGGTCGAGTGCGCCCTTGTCTTTGTAAGTCGAGAAGAGAAACGCCTTCGCCATCCCGATAAATCCGCTCAGGCTGCCGAATCCGTGCTGGACAGCGCTTGGCTCGTACCCGCAACTGACCATGCAGTTGGCACACTTGGGGTTGCCGCTTCCAGTGCCGTACTCATCCCAGTTGGTAGTCTCAACGAGTTCCTTGTACGTTTCCGTATAGCCATCCTGCAGCAGGTAGCAGGGCTTTTGCCAGCCAAAGATGCTGTAGGCGGGCGAACCCCAGGCAGTACATTCGTAGTTGCGCTTGCCCATTAGAAATTCGAGAAACAAGGGCGACATGTTGAACTTCCACGACTTCTTGCGGTTCGACAAAATCGCGCGGAAGAGGCGGCGTGACTTGGCGCGACCGAGGAAGTGCTGTTGGTCGGGGGCCTTGTCGTAGCTGTAACCGGGCGAAAGCACGATGCCCTCGACGCCCAGGGCCATCACTTCGTCAAAATAGGCGCGAACCATGTTGGGGTCAGTGCCGTCGAAGAAGGTCGAGTTGGGGGTGACGCGGAATCCGCGTTTCACGGCTTCCTTGATGCCCTCAACTGCGAGATCCCAGCCACCCTCGCGACAGACCGACATGTCGTGATGCTCGCGCTGGCCGTCGAGGTGAACAGAGAAGGTGAGGTACTTCGATGGCGTGAACTCGTGGATGCGCTCCTTGAGCAGAAGAGCATTGGTGCAGAGATAAATGTACTTTTTGCGCGCGATGAGGCCGTTGACAATCTCGACAATCTGCTTGTGCAGCAGAGGCTCTCCACCAGGAATCGAAACCATCGGTACGCCGCACTCTTCAACCGCAGCGAAGCATTCCTCAGGGCTTAGTTCTTTCTTGAGAATGTGCGGCGGATACTGAACTTTTCCGCAGCCGGCGCAGGCCAGATTGCAACGGAACAGCGGCTCAAGCATAAGCACCAGCGGGTATTTCTTCTCGCCGCTGAGTTTCTTCCTGATCACGTAGGTTGCAACGGTCCACATCTGTGAGATGGGTACGGCCATGATTCAAACCTCCTGCGCCTGGGGTGGCGCGTTTTGACTTCTTGCCTGGGCAGCTGATTAAGCGGCTGAATCCATTGCGCGCTTGTACGTCGTCAGTGCCAGCAGCGGGAAATAGTTTCGGTACATGTGGTAGGCCAAGTAAAACACCCGGGGGAAACCAGTGCCGGTGTAAAGAGCCTGACGCGTCATGCCCTCGCCAGTTGACTCATCCCACGCACCGGTAGATTTCTGTCGCTCGAGCAGCCAACGAACACCCTTTGCGACCGAGTCGCTGCGATTGTCTCCGGCAGCAAGGAGCCCGAGAAGAGCCCAGGCCGTCTGCGAAGGAGTGCTGGGGCCTATGCCGCGCGTGTCAGGTTCATCGTAGCTGTGGCAGCTTTCGCCCCAGCCTCCGTCTGAATTCTGCACCATGCGAATCCACTCAGCCGCCTGCTGCACCTGCGGCTCAAGGTGATCAATGCCAATCGCTTCGAGACCGCGCAACACGAGGAAGGTGCCGTAGAGATAGTTCACGCCCCAGCGGCCAAACCAACTGCCGTCAGGCTCCTGTTCGCGGAAGATGAATTGAATTGCCTTTTCGACGCGCTTGTCAGAGCGGTCGTAGCCATAGTTCGCTAACATCTCAAGGATGCGCCCGGTGATATCGACTGTCGGCGGGTCCAGCATCGCGTTGTGATCGGCAAACGGGATGTACTGGAAGATCATCTTGGTGTTGTCTTTGTCAAAGCTGGCCCAGCCACCGTTTTTGCACTGCATCGCAAAGAGCCACTGAATCGCACGCTGAGCGATGTCATATTGCAGCTTTTCACGGGGATTATTGACCTTGTTCAGTGCCAGAAGCACCTGCGCAGTATCGTCGGTATCCGGGTAAAACTCATTATTGAATTCGAAATACCAGCCGCCTGGCTCTGCATTGCGGACCTTCACAGCCCAATCGCCCTTGTGGCGAACTTCCTTGGTGAGCATCCAGTCAACAGCCTTAAGCAGTCGCGGATCGTTAGCAGGAATTCCTGCCTCACCGAGGGCAAATACAGAAAGCGCAGTATCCCAGACGGGCGACATACAGGGCTGCATCCGGAATGTGGGCTCGGGGAACTCAAGTGAACCTGCATCTTCGATGCCCAGCTTTTCAAACTCGTCGCGAGCGCGAATCACCTGCGGATCGTCATCGGAATATCCAAGACAGCGCAGAGCTACGATGGCGTTGAGCATGGCAGGATAGATAGCCCCGAGGCCGTCCGACATTTCCAGACGTTCGAGCATCCACTTTTCGGCCTTCTTGAGGGCCAGCTTACGCAGCGGACGAATGTAGACGGCCTCAACGATGTGGAAGGCACGGTCAGCCAGCAGGAAGAAGTTGCGCCAGCTCACCAGGTTCTTTCGATCCATGCGAAGACGAAGGTTGGCGTTCTCACGACCTCCGACGAACAGCTCGTCAATTCCCTGCTCGGCAGGAATCTTTTTGAATGGCTTTTTCGCGTAAATAATCGAAAGGGGCACCAGAATCGCGCGCGACCAGGAAGAAATCTCGTAGATGTTGAAGTAGAACCAGTTTGGCGCCAGCACAATCTCCGGCGGAATTGCCGGTACCGCGTCGTAGTCGTACTGCCCCAGCGCACACAGATAGATCTTGGTGAATGTGTTGCAGGCAACGACGCCGCCGTGAGCCAGAATCCACGCACGCGCGCTCACCAGGATGGGATTGTCAGGGGACATACCCATCAACTTGCAGGCGAAGTAGCATTTGACAGCCAGCGAAATATTGCCCGGTCCGCCGGGATAAATGCTCCAACTGCCGTCTTCGTTCTGGTACCGCAGGATTTCGGTGAAAGCCCGCTGCATCTTGCCCGGATCACCGCTTTCAAGCAGGACATGGAGGAAGATGTAGTCCGCCTCAAGCATTGAATCTGCTTCGAGTTCTGCCGACCAATAGCCATCCGGATGCTGCTGGGAGAGGATGTAATCGCAAGACCTGTTAATCGCCGCCTCTACCTCAGAAATATCGGCGTCTATCCTGCCAAATCGCGGTGCGACGTAGCCCTTTGCCGGTATTTCCTTAAGTGCGGGTTTTGTCTTGATCTCGGTTGTGCTCATGCGTCTCAGTTCGTTGGTTGTACTACTGTGAGCCTGAAGCTCACGGAATTAGCGAACGGGAATCTGCTGGGCACCACCTGCGCCACCGATTGCCTGAATGATCTCTGGCGGCAGGCCAAAGCGCACATTCTCGGGCATGACTTCTACTTCTTCGACGCTGGCATAGCCATTTTGTTGCAAATAATTGATCACGTCTTCAACCAGCACTTCAGGGGCGGAGGCGCCGGCGGTAACTGCAACGGAGTCAACACCCTCCAGCCACTTGGGGTCAATCGCCGCAGAGTTGTCGATGAGGTAGGCCTTGGTTCCCAGGTTGTTTGAAACTTCGACGAGACGGTTTGAATTTGAACTGTTGGTCGAGCCGACGACGAGCACCAGATTGGCTCCGGGAGCAACATTGCGAACAGCTACCTGACGATTCTCCGTTGCGTAGCAAATGTCCTGAGTGTGGGGGCCAACAATGTTTGGGAACTTGACCTTGAGCGCGTGGATGATGTCGCGGGCTTCGTCAAGCGAAAGAGTCGTCTGGGTGAGATAAGCGACGCGATCTGGATTGGGCACAATCAAGGCCTCAACTTCGGCTACATTCGAAACCACCTGAGTCGCCTCGGGAGCTTCGCCGAGGGTGCCTTCGATTTCATCGTGGTCGCGATGGCCAACGAGGACCAGCGAGTAGCCATCCTTGGCGAACTTGATCGCCTCCACGTGAACCTTGGTCACCAGCGGGCAGGTCGCGTCAATGACTTTGAGGCCGCGGGCCTTGCTGGCCTCACGAACGGCCGGCGAAACGCCGTGTGCCGAATAAATGACGCGCTGGCCAGAGGGCACTTCCTCAATCTCGTTGACAAAAATTGCGCCCTTTTCGGCCAGTTCGTTGACCACAAAGCGGTTGTGGACAATTTCGCGGCGCACATAGATTGGAGCACCAAAGGTGTCGAGCGCGATCTTGACGATGTCAATTGCACGGACTACACCGGCGCAGAATCCACGGGGTTTGAGCAGCAAGACACGCTTCTGGCTCACGGGGGCGTTCACGTGGCCAAGGCTGGAGACGGTTTCAGCGGCAAGTAATGTCACAGAGCCAGTATACCAATGAGTAAGCCCTGCGCGCATGGAGGATTCGCCAGTGGGGAATTCACGCAGCTAATGGATGCAATTTCAGGCTAAGTTGCGTATCGAATATTGAAATCACTATCGGCTGGCGGCGATCATTTCGCTGGCGTGGTGCTGGCTGGCTTCCGTGACAACTGCGCCACTCAACATGCGGGCAACTTCTTCGACGCGGGTGCGGTCGTCAAGCAAGCGAACCTGAACTTTCGTCCGGCCGCGGTCTTCGCGCTTTTCGATCAGGAAGTGCTGATCGGCGAACGCGGCAATCTGCGGCAAGTGAGTTACGCAGAGCACCTGCTGGACGCGGCTGAGTACCTTGAGCTTGTGGCCAACTGCCTCAGCGGCGCGGCCACCAATGCCGATGTCGATTTCGTCGAAGACCAGCGTCCGCGGCGCGGCAGTCTTGGTGCGGGGCTTGCCAGTACCCTCTTCCACGCTGACTTTGAGGGCCAACATGACGCGGCTCATTTCGCCGCCGGATGCAATCTCATCCAGAGGCTTCAGTGGCTCGCCGGGGTTGGTCGCGATGCGGTATTCCACCGCGTCCCAACCGTGTGCCGCCCAAGCGGACTCAGATTGCTGCGCGCTTACACTGACTTCAAAGCGGACTTTCATCGCCAAATCGTTGATCTGCCGCTCGGCGAGGCGGGCCAGCTTGTCGGCAGCCGCAGAACGCGCCAGGCTGAGCGACTGCGCAGCCGCGACGTAAGCCGCGCGCGCTTTTGCAACGTCCGTGCGCAACTGGTTAAGGAGGGCATCGCGGTCTTCCACTTCGCTCAGCTTTTCAGCCACTGACGCTCCAAATGCGATGACCTCGGCCAGGCTGCTACCGTACTTTCGCTTGAGGCGGTCAAGCGCAACGAGGCGGTCTTCAATTTCGGCGAGGCGCTCAGGGCTGGCGCTGCCGCCGATATTTTCGGCGTAGTCGCGCAGGGTTGCGCTCAGATCGCCGACAATCGCACGCGCACTGCCCAACTGCTGGACGGCCTCAGCAAATTTATTGTCGTAATGCGCCAGCTCTTCGAGGTTGCGCTGAGCCGCGCGCAGAGCGCCTTCAGCAGAGTTGCCGCCCTCATAGAGCTGGTCAAACGCGCTCGACGCCGCAGTGAATAGCTTTTCCGCATTGGCGAGCACACGCTTTTCGTTTTCCAGCGCTTCATCTTCGCCAACTGTCAGCTGCGCCTGCTCAATTTCCTTGCGCTGGTAGCTCCACAGGTCGACCATCCGCAGGCGATCCTGCTCGCCCTCTTCCAAGTCATTGAGCTTGTCGGCCGCAGCGCGCCACTCAGCGTAAGCAGCAGACACAACCGCAGACTCGAGGCCAGCGAAGCGGTCCAACAATATCCGCTGTTGCGCCTGATCAAAGCTTGAAAGCGTTTCAGTCTGCGCGTGCACGAGCGCGAGCTCCGGAGCCAGCAGCTTGAGAACTGTGACAGTTGCTGGCTGGTTATTTACAAAAACACGGCCCTTGCCAGTTGCCAGAATCTCGCGGCGAAGAATAATTTCAGTACCGGTCGAGTCGATTCCGTTTTCTTCAAGAATTGTGTCGGCAATGGATGTCGATTCAAAAACGCAGGAGACGACGGCTCGATCCGCTCCGTGGCGCACCACTTCAGCCGATGCCTTACCGCCCATCAGCAGGGCCAGAGCGTCTACTAAAATCGACTTGCCTGCACCGGTTTCGCCGGTAAGCAGGTTCAAACCAGGGCCGAATACGGCGATGGCGTGGTCGATGACAGCGTAGTTTTCGGCGCGAAGTTCTACCAGCATCGTGGCACCATTATCTCCGAACTACAGTGCGCCCAGTGTGAACCTGGTTAACAACTTGGATACGGGCATCCCATCTGCTAGCTTCGTAGTTGAGGTATACGCCGATTTTCGCCGCTTCCCTTGCCATTTTTCTTCAGTCTGACGCACCTGCCCCACCGCCCGCCGCCGGTCAAGGGGCCCTGGTGGAGATGCTCTCCAACAGCGGCCCGGTCGCCCTGGCCGTGCTTGTGGTGCTGGCAATTGCCAGCGTCTACTCGTGGACCATCATCTTTGGAAAGATAAGCAGCTTTTCCAAAGCAACCAAGCAGAGCCGTCGTTTTATTCGAACTTTCCGCAAAGCCACGCGCCTGCAGGACATAGCCTCGATTACTGCCGACTACCAGCCCAGCCCTCTGGCGCTGGTTTTTGAAGAGGTGTACGAAGCCTATAAGCGGCAAACGGGTGGCTATGGCCCTCCGCGCAATCTGGCACCGCTGGAGCGCTCGGCCCAGACAGCCAGCAGCGAAGCTGTAACCCGCATGGAACAGCGCCTTACCTGGCTCGCGACGATCGCTTCAACCAGCACGTTCGTTGGGCTTTTCGGCACCGTCATGGGCATTGTGGACGCATTTCACGGGCTCGGCACAGCTGGCTCGGCAACTCTGCGTGCGGTTGCTCCTGGCATTTCTGAAGCACTTATCACAACTGCGGCAGGTATTTTTGTCGCCGTGCCAGCAGGCGTGGCTTATAACCAGTTCACCGCGCGGCTGAGGAATTATGCCGCGGGCATCGATGATTTTTCGCGGGAACTTCTCAATTCTCTCGAAGAGATTCCGACGCGAGCCCCAGGGACCGGCTCAGTCGGTGTACCACCTGGCCCCCGTTCCCCTGTCGAATCGATTGGGCGGGAGCTTTAGCGATGGCCTTTACCGGAAGTAACGGACGCACCCAGACTTCTTTGGCAGAGATCAACATCACTCCCCTGGTGGACGTGGTGCTGGTGCTGCTGGTGATCTTCATGCTGGCCGCGCCGGTATTGCAGTCGGGCATTGAAGTCGCTGTTCCAAAGACCCGCACCGTCAAGGAAATCAGCGAACAGCGGCTCGTAGTCACGATTGCCAAAGACCAACAGGTGTTTCTCGGTGACAATCCAGTGAACATCCACGAGCTGCCCTACCAGCTTCGCAAGGGAGGGGCCGATCCGACGCATCAGATCATCTATCTCCGCGCCGATGAACGTGTACCCTTTGGCGCTTTTGCCAGCGTCATGGACGCGGTGAAGCAAGCAGGAATTACCAACATCAGCATCGTGACTCAGCCTTTGGAAGCGAAGCCGGAAAAGTAAACCGGGCAGGCTCATTGACCGGGCCAAGTACCCTATTTCGTTCAGGATGACAGTTCTTCTCTTGCCTGAAGCAGTCTAACCCTTGAGCAATCTGATGCCAGCCAGCAGCCAATTCGAACACGTAGAGCAGGATTTCCAGAAGGAGCCGATTGGCAAGCCTATGGTTTTCGCGCTCGTTCTGCATGCGCTGGTGGCGGCGGTCGCGGTGAGCTATACCCTGCTGGCGGGCCTGTTGCCGCACAATACCTGGGGCGGAGCCAATGAAGGCAGCGCCATTTCTGTGCAGCTTGTAAGCAACGCGCTCCCGCTGCCCGCAGACCAGAAACCCAACGAAAATGTGCTGGCGACAGACACCCCCAGCGAAGCCGCAGCCCAACCTGCGCCCAAAGCCCAGGCCACAGTCGATCAGTCAGCAATCCCAATTGCAGATAAGGTCACGGCAAAAAAAGTCGCAGACAAAAAGCAGGAAGCAGCCAAGCCGACCAAGACACCGCTGGTCCCTCCGCCAGTCGCGACCAAGGCCTCGCCGCATACGCAGCCGACCAAGCCCGATAACAAGGCACAGTTTGGCGAACAATCCTCCTCTCGAATGCAGCGAGCGACTCAGGTGAGCGCAACCTCTACCAATGGCGAGGTCGCGGTAACGGCAGGCAGCAAGGGCTTCAACTACCCGTATTACGTTGAAACGATTCAGCGCAAGGTTCACCAGAACACTTTTATGGGCGAGGTGGACCCGCGCACCCCCAAGGGAACGCAGGCAAATATTCTCTTCACAATCCGCCGTGACGGCACGGCGACCGACATCAAGCTGGATAAATCCAGCGGTAGTCCAACGCTCGACCGTGCCTGCCTGAGAGCCGCGCAGCGTGTTGACACTTTTGGGCCTTTGCCCTCGCCCTCGAGCGATGGCACCCTCACCGTCTCTTATTATTGTGATTATCAATAGTGGTCGGTTCGGAACCGATTTCATCGATTCGTTTGTAGGATCATGGTCTCTACCCCTGGATCAATCCAGGAGAAAGACAGAACTCTGGATGACTGCTTTACTTCGTACCCTTCCCCGATTGTTGAACGTATCTTTGCTCCTGCTCACAATAGGAACTCCCATACTGAAGGCACAGCAGGACTGGGTCCGCACCGGCAGCAACCTCGCTGATCAGCGCATCCGTCTGGCAGCAGCCGACTTCAAGCCGGTTGGCGGAGACCCACAAACGCCTCTGCTCAAGGCCAGCTTTGACGCGACGCTCATGAGCGATCTGGCCAATGCCGGCATCTTTGACATGGTCTCCAAGAGCCTGCTTCCCACGGCTACGCCGGGCGCACCGGGAGAAATCAACCTCGCCACCTGGGCCGCAACTCCGGCCAATGCGTCAATGGTCGCCTTTGGTGCGCTTTCGGCCAGCAACGGACGCCTCAGCGTCTACGGATGGGTCTTCGACGCCAAAAATCCCGGCAGCCCGCAGGTCCTTGGCAAGCAATACAACGAGATTGCCAACCAGGACAACGCGCGCATGGTTGCCCACAAGTTTGCCGATGAAATCATCGCGCGCCTTGGCGGCGGTGTAAACGGCATCTGCGAGACGAAACTGTATTTCGTCAGTTCCCGCACGGGCTCCAAAGAAATCTGGGTGATGGACTACGACGGCCAGAACCAGCACATCGTTACGAAACTGGGCAGTATCTCGCTTTCGCCGCGTGTCTCGCCCGACAATTCTCGTCTGGCCTTCTCTTCCATCGGCAAAGAGGGCTGGACTATCCGCATGTTTTCGCTTGAACTCGGCCGCCCGGTGAACTTCCCTGCGGGCATTGCCGGAGGAAGCAACCTTTCTCCAGCGTGGTCTGGCGATGGCACCAAGGTCGCCTTCTCCTCGTCGCGATCCGGCGACCCTGAAATTTGGGTGGCTGACGCCAGCGGAGGCAATCTGCGGAAGCTTACGGCCTTCCACGGGCCAGACGTTTCGCCTACCTGGAATCCTCGCACCAATTCACAGATTGCCTGGGTCAGCGGCCGTACCGGTTTGCCACAGATTTACGTTATGGATCAGGATGGCGGCAACATTGTTCGCATGACCGACGGCGGCTATGCCATCTCGCCGTCGTGGTCGCCGAGCGGTCAATTCCTTGCCTTCAGCTGGAATCGCAAGTACGGACCGGGCGCACCGGGCGGGCAAGACATCTACGTAATGGATATTGCCTCGCTCAAGTGGATACAGCTTACCCACGACGCGGGCAGCAACGATTTCCCCAGCTGGTCGCCGGACGGACGGCACTTGGTCTTCGAACGGACAGTCGGCGGGCACACGGAGATTTGGACAATGCTCGCAGACGGCACAGAACAACACGAGTTAACGCACTCAGGCAAGAACTTTATGCCAAACTGGAGTTGGAAATAATTTTTCCCTCGGATTTCCGTTGATTTACAAATGCCTTGCAACAGGATCTGCCCATTTCGTTTTAAGGAGAAAAGACTTGACCCCCAGAAATCGCGTACTTACGTGCCTGGTACTTCTCGCTGCAGTTGCCGGATTTGCAGGTTGCGGCAAAAAGAAGGTTGCTCCACTTACCGATAGCGCACCCCCGATCTCAGCTCCCGCGCCAATCGCACAGCTCACTGCGACCCCCACGACCATCACCGCGGGTGACCAGGTTGTGTTGACCTGGCACACTTCCGACGCCACCAATATCTCCATCGACGGCATTGGCGATGTTCCGAGCTCTGGCGTGAAAACTGTGACCCCGACCACATCCACCAGCTATCACCTGGTTGCCCGTGGCGAAGGCGGCTCAGCCGATGCAACCACCCGCGTCACTGTGAATCCCGTGCAGGTAGCCGTGGCGGTCCCCCAGGATACCTCGGCATCAAGCATGACAGCCGACGAAGTGTTCCGCGCCAATGTGCAGGACATCTTCTTTGATTACGACGCCTACGAAGTGCGCCCTGACGCTGCGGCGGCATTATCAAAGGCTGCTGCCTACCTGGCTAGCAATTCGACCGTGAAGGTTCTGATCGGCGGCTATTGCGATGAACGCGGCTCAAACGAATACAACCTCACCCTTGGCCAAAGCCGCGCCAACTCAGTCAAACAGGCGCTCGTCCAGGCTGGGATTGCAGAGAATCGCCTGCGCGTCGTCAGCTACGGCAAAGAAAAGCCGTTCTGCACGGAATCAACCGAGGAATGCTGGCAACAGAATCGCCGCGCTGGATTCACGATCGACCGCTAGACAGGTCAAACTACGTAATATGTGTTGCAGCGGGGTCAGTTCCCCCGCTGCAACATCGAAGTAATTGAAAAGACTGTGAGAACTCAATGAAACTGAATATTCGCTTTCGCTTCGCTGCCCTCTTATTCGCTGTTTTGCTCATGACTTCTCTCCCCGCCCACGCGGTCTCAAAGGAGATGGTTGAGTTGCAAACGCAGGTGCAGCAGCTTCTAGACATGGTGCAAAGGCTGCAATCGACCGTGGATTCACGCTTTGGAGTGGTGCAGCATCTGGTTGAGCAGAGTACCGACTCAGTAAATCAGATGAACGCAGCCGTCACGGCCATGCAGAAGAAGCTCGATGCCCAGAGCGAATCCAGCTCAGGCAAGCTCGACGCGGTCTCGGGCCAAGTGCAATCGCTCAACGATTCCCTTGACGAACTGAAATCGCGCATCGGCAAGCTCGATAAGCAGCTTCAGGACATTCAGTCGCAGCTTCAGAACGTGCAGGCACAGTCGGCTGCGGGCGCGGCTGCGGCGGGCAGCCAGCCAGGGCAGGTAGCCCCCGGAGATGCTGGAGCTGGCGCTCCTCCTCAAGGGGCCGGTGCAGCTGGCCCGGCGGCACAGCAGGCTCCTCCCTTGCAGGATACCTACCAAAGCGGGCTGAGGGACTACAACGCGGCCCACTACGATCTGGCTTCGTCTGAATTCAGCGACGTCCTGCACTTCTATCCGCAGGAGGATCTTGCCGGCAATGCGCAGTTCTACCTGGGAGAAATCGCCTACAAGCAGCAGAAGTACAAGGAAGCAATCAAGGCATACAACCAGGTTCTGGAGGATTTCAGCGGCAACCCCAAGGCCCCGGCAGCGCAACTGCGCAAGGGCTATGCTCTTTTGCAGCTGAATCAAAAGGAGTCCGGTGTGCACGAGCTTCGTTCGCTGATTCAACGCTATCCGCAGACACCGGAAGCTCTGCAGGCTCGCAGCAAACTGAATGCGCTGGGCGTCAGAATTTCACCGCGGTAGCGATTGACCGCAAAACAATTGACCGCACAATCGAGGGCTTCAGTGAAGATTTTGCTCTGTTCGCACCCCTTTCCGCCCAGCGTCGGCGGAATCGAGATTGCCTCACGCATCTTTGCTGAAGAGTTTGCCAAAGCAGGTGCTTCGGTTACCGTTGTTACTGAGACTCCCGATCCATCCGGCGCAGTTACATATCCCTACGCGGTGGTGCGCCGGCCACATCGAAAACAGTTGATCGCGCTGGGTAAGCAAGCTGACATTATTTTCCAGAACAATATCTCCACCAAGACCCTGTTACCGTTGCTTGCTCTCGGCAAGCCGATTGTGGTCACAACCCAGACATGGGTAGCCCGCAATGACGGCAGTCTTGCCTGGCAGGATCGCCTCAAGCGATTCCTGATGCTGTTTGTGCACAATGTGGCCATCAGCAAAGCGATTGCCGATACCCTGCCAAAGAAGTCAATCATCATTCCAAACCCATTTGAAGCGGAATTATTCTCCCCGTTTCACAATTTGCCCAAACCGAAGGACATTGTTTTTCTGGGGCGTCTCGTCTCCGATAAAGGCTGCCACCTGGCACTCAAGGCGCTGTCAATGCTCAAGGCTGAGGGACTGACTCCCTCTTTCAACGTGATTGGCGACGGAATCGAGCGCGGCCCGCTTGAAGAGATGACTCGAGAACTGGGCTTGACCCAACAGGTCCAGTTCCTGGGAAATCTTGGCGCTCAACGTGCGCAGGCTATCGCTGAACACAAGGTGATGATTGTTCCCTCACGTTGGGCGGAGCCATTTGGCATAGTGGCTCTGGAAGGCATTGCAACCGGATGCGCCATGGTTGTGTCGTCGGGAGGAGGCTTGCCAGATGCAGTTGGGCCTTGCGGTCTGCTCTTCCCCAATGGCGACGCCACTGCGCTCGCGAATGCACTGAGACGCGTGCTGACTGACGACCAATGCCGCGCCGAACTGACTGCTGCCGGGCCAAAGCATTTGGAAAACTTCACGCCTCAAAACGTGGCGAAACGGTACCTCGACCTATTCCAGCAGTTGATTTGAAAATCCATTCACCCAAAGAAAAAAGCCCCGCTTTTAGACGGGGCTTTCATGTTTCGTTGAATGGTTGACAACTACTGCAGGCTCGCCATTACCTTGTCCAGAGTTTCCTTTGAGGGCTTTGTTACCGACTCGGGCAGAGTTCCAAGAGGCTGGTCCACCAGGTTGAGCAGGTCGATGAATGTCGGCTTCTCAGTATTCACGTAGAAGATTCCCGTAAGCACTTCCCCGTTTTCGTGGGCTTCCATCAGCGTCTTTACGGCTCCGACTTTGTCGGTTGGGTCGTAGTCTTCAAGAATCTTGCGAAGTCTCAGGCTTGAGCCATCGTGCATGCGCACATCGAGCGTGGTGCCGTGGTCATAGTCGACCTCGATATCCTCGAAGCTGGGAACGAAGCCGAGCTCGTTGATTGGCTCGTCATGCTCCTGCATGAACTTGTAGCTCTTGGTCGAGCCTTCGTGATCGTTGAATGTGACACACGGACTGATGACGTCAAGCATGACCGTGCCTTTATGCGCAATGGCCGCCTTGAGCATCGTCAGCAACTGCTTCTTGTCGCCCGAGAAGGAACGGCCTACAAAAGTCGCGCCGAGTTGAATGGCCAGCGAGCACGTATCGATAGGCGGCAGATCGTTGATAACGCCGGTCTTCAGCTTGGAGCCAATATCGGCGGTCGCAGAGAACTGCCCCTTGGTGAGTCCGTAAACGCCATTGTCTTCAATGATGTAGATCATGGGAAGATTGCGGCGCAGCAGGTGGACGAACTGTCCCATGCCGATGGATGCAGTATCGCCATCGCCGGAGACACCCAGAGCCGTCATCGTGTGGTTGCCCAGGATCGCACCAGTCGAAACCGACGGCATACGCCCGTGGACACTGTTGAAGCTGTGCGAACGGCTCATGAAATAGGCAGGGCTCTTGGAAGAGCAGCCGATGCCGGAAAGCTTCATGACACGCTCGGGCTTCACGCCCATTTCAAACATGGCATCGATGATGCGCTCGGAAATCGCGTTATGGCCGCATCCAGCGCAGAGGGTCGTCTTGCCGCCGCGATATTCCAGTACCGGAAGACCGATCCGATTGACCTTGGGGCCTGGCGCGGTGGGGGGTGTTGCTGTAGCAGTGGCCATGGCTTAGAGGCCCTCCTTTGTCACAATTTCGGTCGTCACGGATTCGGCATCCATTGGCAATCCGTTGAAATGAAGAATGCTACGCAGCTTCGTGATCTGGTCGGCAGGCAAATCCAGTTTGAGCAGGCTTGCCAGTTGCGCATCCCGATTCTGTTCAACCACATAGATCCGGTCATGTGAGGCAACGAATTCGTAGACTTCGTCAGAGAAGGGATACGCCCGTACACGAAGGTAATCTGCGCTGAAATCGTAGCCTTTCTTCAACTCGTCGACAGACTCGGCAATCGCAAAGTGCGATGTACCATAGGCGATGATACCCACCCGCGAAGTGCCGTTCTGGTGAACGACTGGACTGGGAACCAGATGACGGGCCGTCTCGAACTTGCGCGTGAGACGATCCATCAGCTCGACGTAATCCTCGGGCTTCTCGGTATAGCCAGCCTTGGAGTTGTGCCCTGAGCCGCGCGTGAAGTATGCAGCCTTCGGATGATCAGTACCCGGCAAAGTACGATATCCAATGGCATCGCCATCGACATCAGCATAGCGGGCAAAGCCACCCAGACGATCCAGATCCTCCGCAGTCAGCACCTTGCCGCGATCCAAAGGACCTTCAGGATAAGCGAACGGTTCAGACATCCAGTTGTTCATGCCCAGATCGAGATCTGAAAGCACGAAAACAGGTGTCTGCAATCGCTCAGTCAGGTCAAACGCTGCATAGGCAAAATCAAAGCATTCCTTGACCGAACCAGGCAGCAGGACTACATGCTTGGTGTCGCCATGAGACAGGAAGACCGTCGATAACAAATCAGCCTGCGAAGTACGCGTGGGCATACCCGTCGAAGGACCGGTGCGCTGCACGTCAAAAATCACGCCAGGAACTTCAGCAAAATAGCCGAGGCCTGAGAACTCAGCCATCAGCGAAATGCCAGGGCCCGACGTAGCCGTCATCGAACGGGCACCAGACCAGCCTGCACCCAGAACCATACCAATTGCGGCCAACTCGTCCTCTGCCTGAATTACGGCAAAGGTCGCCTTGCCCTCTTCGGTAACCCTGAAGCGCTTCAGGTACTCGATGGTCGCTTCCACAACCGAAGTAGACGGCGTGATCGGGTACCAGGCAACAACAGTCACGCCGGCAAACACCGCGCCGAGGCCACATGCGGAGTTGCCGTCGATGATGATTTTTCCGGCAGTCGCATTCATCCGCTCGATATAAAACGGATCTTGCTTCGTGTGCTGCTGAACGAAGTAATCAGCACCAGCCTTGACTGCGCCGAAATTCAAATCCATCGCTTTCTGCTTCTTGGCAAACTGCTTTTTCAGCGCTGCCTCGACGCAGGTCATGTCGATTTCGAGCAGGTGAGCCACAACTCCGACATACACCATGTTGCGAACCAGCTTGCGCAGCTTCGCTTCAGGACAGACAGCAGCCGTAATCTTGTCAAAAGGAATCGGATAGCAGACGACGTCATCGCGGTACTGCTTCAGGTTGAGGCTTTCGTCATACACCGCTACGCCCCCGGCAGGCAGGGCGAGAATATCTTCACGCGCCGTTTCCGGGTTCATTGCAATGACGATGTCGATGTATTTCTTACGGGCGACGTATCCGTCTTTGCTGGCGCGAATGGTGTACCAGGTGGGGAGTCCGGCAATGTTTGAGGGGAAAAGGTTCTTTCCGGAGACCGGAACTCCCATTCCAAAAATGCTCTTCAGCAGAACGCTATTGGCCGATTGCGAACCGGACCCGTTGACCGTTGCGACTTGAATGCTGAAGTCATTTACGACGCGTTTGGGGGCGTCTTCTACTACAGAAATGCTCTGTTCTTGACCCAGAGCAAGGTCTCCAATCGCCATGTGGCGGGATTCCCTTCACTTGAAATTCCAGAAAGAATCTTTCTCTCTCAGCCATTGATTATAGCCACTTAGAGATAGATATGTCCCCAACTGGACCCAAGTGGTTAATGCTCAGTTGGATAGAAGCAACACAACAGACGAAATTTCGGGAATGGTCCCGATGTGTGGGCCGTCCCACCGAAACTATGCGCAAAACCTTTGAAACTGGCCCAATTTCATCAGTTTTGAGTCATCCGCGGGAACGGAAAGCCGGTTCAATTTCTAATCTGCGCGAGCAACCGCTCAATCTGATTCTTGGTATCGGCAGTGAGCGGTAACAGCGGAGAACGCGGCTTGCCGCCAAAATATCCATTGAAATCGCAGGCATACTTGATGCCGGCAATCCCCAGTTGGCTGCCGATGAAGTTGCTGGCTTCAGCAATATGCCTTTGCCTGTCGAGAGAGAGTTGATCATCATGTTCTTTCCACGCGATATAGATCTCCTGACAGGCCTGCGGTGCGCAGGTTGCAAAAGCCAGCACGGCACCGCTCGCCCCTGCATCCAGCGATTCTTTGAGCGTTGAAGCTGAGCCAGTCAACACCTGGAAACCCACTTCGCGAGTGCGCGTTTTGCGAGCCGGAACGGGCGCGGCCACGGCCAATGCGATGCCCCCGTCTCCCAGATTGTCTGCGGAGATGAACGTGCCGGGGCCACTACTTTTCGACGCCTGCATTCTGCCCGTGACTGCCTCGAAAATCGAGGTCACGACCACCGTGCGCCGTGGAGCAAGTCTTGTAGCCTGAACGACTTGCCTTACTCGCTCCACGCTCCCACTCGATTCCTTCAAACCGATGATATTCGGGTGCTGCGCCAGCTCCCTAACCACTTCCAGGGGAATCTCAGCCTGTGTGAACCGCGGAATGGAGTACAGAAGCACCGGTAACGGAGACCGGTCTGCAACCGAACGGAAATAATGCAACAGCGCTGCCGAAGTCAACTGCGGCCGGTAATAGCTCGGGTTGCGCACCAGAACTGCGTCATATCCTGCGCTTGCCGCTACTTCCGCCAATTCCACGGTGCCTTTTACGCTTTCGCGCGCAATGCCTGCGATCAGCACCTTGTCGTCCGCAGCCGAGAGCGCTGCAACGCGCAACACCTCGCTGGACTCAGCGTCATCCAGAGCGACGGCCTCACCAGTTGAACCAAGCACAACCAGCCCGGCAAGCCCGGTCAGTGAAAGGCGAGCGACGTTAGACTCCAGCTTTTTGAAGTAAACGCGTTCGTCGGGATAAAAGGGGGTAGTAACGGGGGCAAAGACGCCTTCGAGCAACATACGTCTATTTTAGAGCCTCAGACTGACGGACATGCCTGGCCCGGGCGCATCCATTTCAATACCTCACGCACCGCCTTTGGGCTTTTTGCGATGCCGCCGTTCGCGTACACTTTAGTCACCACCTGCACTCGAAAGCCGGGAGCCCAGAGAATGTCCACCGAAATTCCCCATGACAACGACTTGGCGTACGCCGACGAAGAACTGATTCTGGAAGACCGGATCAACGCCGCCAACCTCGGCGAACAAGCGATCTGGGTGCTGATTCACACCGTCGTGGCCATCGGTTCCTGGGTCGTGATGATGCTGGTAATCACCATGCTCAAGCCAGAAAGCATTCCAGTGCTCATCACGCTGGCGCTCTCGTTCGGAATCCCATTTGTCGTCGGGAACATCTTCACCCGCATCAAGCAGAACGACATGGCACCCTATACCTGGCTCATCGGGCTCATCTGGTTTCTGATCATCTGCCTGTGGATTCTGGATATGCCCACCGGGCCAAACCAGTGCTACCACTGCGATGCGTCGCAAAAAATCTTCCTCACGTTTTTCAGCCCAACTGAAGAGGGTGGCCTGATTGACGGCGAAGGCCGACTCATCGGCACATGGCCAGCCGCAGCCTGGATTGGCTACGGAATCGGATCGCGGTTTGCTCTGAAAAAGAAACCACGACCCGAATAGTGCTCAACTGCCGCGGCTTATGCCCCGACCGGGTGCAACTCCTGCAGGCTAATCACTGAAGTGTGCCGCCTCTGCATGGCCGCGATTCCCTCAGCCGCTGCCTGGGCCGCAGCAATCGTCGTAATTGTCGGAATTCGCGCCAGCACCGCAGCGCGCCGAATCGCCTTTTCGTCGAAGAAGGTATCCTGCCCGCGCGGCGTGTTGATGATCAACTGAATCCGATCGCCCTTGATCAAATCCACGACGTTGGGGCGGCCTTCCTTCACCTTGAAAACTCGCTCCACCGTCATTCCAGCCTTTTCAAGAACGTTTGCTGTACCCTCGGTTGCCACCAGCTTGAATCCAAGCTCTACGTATCGCTTGGCCAGCGAGGTTGCAGCGATTTTGTCGTGGTCGTTCACGCTGAAGAAGACCGTGCCTTTGCTCGGCAATACCTGCCCAGCCGCAAGTTGCGCCTTTGCAAATGCCTCGCCAAAGTTGTCTGCCACGCCCATCACTTCGCCCGTCGACTTCATTTCAGGGCTCAGCACTGTATCGGCACCGGGGAACTTGTTCCACGGGAAGACCGGCGACTTCACGTAGAAGTATGGACCGGGATCCAGATCCTTGCCGGTCTCGAGCTGTTCTGGTAGAAACTCACGAAGCTTGCGCCCTGTCATCAAGCGAGAAGCAATCTTCGCCAGCGGCACGCCCGTCGCCTTCGAAACATAGGGAACCGTCCGCGAAGCGCGAGGATTGACTTCGATGACGTACACCCTGTCTTTGTCGTTCGCGTCGCGCTGGATGGCAAACTGAAGATTCACCAGCCCGACAACCTTCAGAGCCAGTGCCAGCTTTCGTGTGTAGGCGCGAATCGTATTCAGCGTCTCAGGACGAATCGAAACTGCCGGCAGCACGCACGACGAGTCGCCAGAGTGAATTCCGGCTTCTTCGATATGCTGCATGATCGCCGCAATCACCACCTCTTCCGAATCGCACAGTGCATCGACATCCACCTCAACCGCAGACTCGAGGAAGTGATCCACGAGCACAGGCCGATCTGAGGAATATTCGACCGCAGTGGTCATATAACGTGCAACTTCCTGCGCGTCATAGGCGATCACCATGGCCCGCCCGCCGAGCACGTACGAGGGCCGCACGAGCACCGGGTAGCCGATGCGCTCGCCAACTGCCAGCGCTTCTTCGACGGATGTCGCCGTACCGCCGGCAGGCTGCGGAATTCCCAGCTCATCCAGCAGCTTGCCAAACCGCTTGCGATCTTCGGCAAGGTCAATCGACTCCGGCGAAGTGCCGATAATCGGGACGCCAGCCTTCCTCAGCCGCTGTGCCAGGTTCAGCGGAGTCTGTCCGCCAAACTGCACGATCATGCCAATTTCAGCGCCTGACTTCGCCTCGTGCTCGTAGATAGCCAGCACGTCTTCGAGCGTCAACGGTTCAAAGTACAGCCGATCAGAAGTGTCGTAATCCGTCGAAACCGTCTCTGGATTGCAGTTCACCATGATCGTTTCGTAGCCGTCTTCCTTCAGCGCAAAGGCGGCATGGCAGCAGCAATAGTCAAACTCGATTCCCTGTCCAATCCGGTTCGGCCCGCTGCCCAGGATGATGATCTTCCTCTTGTCTGTCGGAGTCGCTTCATCCTCTTCGTCATAGCTCGAATAGAAATAGGGCGTATGCGACTCAAACTCTGCCGCGCAGGTATCCACCAGCTTGAAAATCGGTCGGATGTCGTGCTGGTAGCGCAGTTCCCTCACCTGCTGAATACCCTCATGTCCAGGCAAATGCCATTCGTTGGCCAGCCGCTCATCGCTCAATCCAATCCTCTTGAACTTGCGCAACTCCGCTGGCGTCACGGTCTCGGGCGTGAGCGTTCCAACCAGGGTCTGCGCATCACAGATTTCCTTCATCTGGTAGAGGAACCAGGGGTCCATCCCGGTATACCGCGCAACTTCACGAACTGTCAGTCCGCGCTCAAAGGCAAAACGGATGTAGTTCAACCGCTCCGGTTGAGGCGTCACCAGCCGCTGTGTCAGCCGCCGGGGTTCCAGCTCTTCCGAGCCAGTCTTTTTGCCCGTCTCCAGAGATCGCAGGGCCTTCATCATCGATTCCTTGAAGGTGCGGCCAATCGCCATCACTTCGCCGACCGACTTCATCTGTGGGCCCAAAGTTTCGTCTGAACCGGGAAACTTCTCAAACTGCCACTTGGGAATCTTGGTGACGACGTAGTCGATCGTTGGCTCAAAGCAGGCCGGCGTCATGCGCGTAATGTCGTTGGGAATCTCGTCCAGCGTGTAACCCACCGCCAGCTTGGCCGCGATCTTGGCAATGGGGAAACCGGTCGCCTTTGACGCGAGCGCCGAGGACCGCGAAACGCGCGGATTCATCTCGATCACCGTCATACGCCCGTTCGCCGGATTGACGGCAAACTGCACGTTAGACCCGCCCGTCTCGACACCAATTTCGCGCATCACGGCAATGGCGGCGTCGCGCATCTTCTGGTATTCACGGTCAGTGAGCGTCTGCGCCGGAGCCACGGTGATTGAGTCGCCGGTGTGCACGCCCATCGGGTCAAAATTTTCGATCGAACAGATAATGATGACGTTATCTGCGAGATCGCGCATCACCTCCAACTCGTATTCCTTCCAGCCGAGTACACTCTCTTCGATGAGGCACTCATGCACTGGCGAAAGGTTCAAGCCGTTCGACAGAATCTCAATCAGCTCTTCGCGGTTGTAGCCGATGCCGCCGCCCGACCCACCCAGAGTAAAGCTAGGACGGATGAGCACCGGGAAGCCAATTTTCTGGGCAAAATCCATTCCGTCACGCAAGTTGTTGACCAGCATGGACTTCGATACATCCAGCCCAATGCGAATCATCGCGTCTTTGAAAAGCAGCCGGTCCTCAGCCTTCTTGATGGCCTCCAGCTTGGCGCCAATCATCTCCACGCCGTACTTGTCGAGAATGCCCGCGTCGGAGAGATCGACCGCCAGATTCAGCGCCGTCTGCCCGCCAACAGTGGGCAGCAGGGCAAATTTGCCCGAGCCCGGCCCAAGCATCGCCGACTCTACACGGATGATCTCTTCAACATAGGAGAGCGTCAGCGGCTCAATGTAAGTGCGGTCGCTGAACTCCGGATCAGTCATGATGGAGGCTGGGTTTGAATTCACCAGCACAACCTCATACCCATCGGCCTTGAGCGCCTTGCAAGCCTGCGTGCCGGAGTAGTCAAACTCAGCTGACTGCCCAATCACAATCGGCCCCGAGCCGATCACCAAAATCTTCTGTATGTCATTTCTGCGTGGCATTTATCGCGTCACTCACTTCTGTCTGTTTGCACGTGCTTCGCACGCGGGTCGTTGCTTTTGCTTTGAAAGGGTAGGACTTCAGCTATCACTTTGTCATTGCTTTGAAAGGGTCCGGCTTCAGCTACCACTACCCCTTTGTCATTGCTTTGAAAGGGCGCGGCTTTAGCCCCGCCGCTGATCTCATGAACAACTGCTTGAGGTGGATGAAGGGTACGGGCTTCAGCCCGTACATCACCATCCCCAACAGCGCGGGGCTTTAGCCCCTGAGGGAACTCACTGTTCGGGAAACCCATCCACTCGTATAAGAGAGAATCCTCAACCAGTCGAGCCTCAACAGGATTCAACCGGATGTAGTTGAGGTGCCTCTCCCAATCCTCACTGTCCCGAATCCGATGATCTGTAAACCCCGGCTGCCAAATCTCACCATTCATTCCATGCTCTCGCTTGATGCGAAACGAAAATCCGCCCTTGATCAGTTGCACCGATTTCTCAATCGCCTCAGCCGGAGTCAGCAAAACATGCAAATGATCCGGCATCACGATATAGGCATGAAGCATGTAACCAGTTCCGTCATAATGCTTGACCACATCCACCATCAACTTTGCACATTTCTCAACCTGGAAAAAGCTTCTGCGACCATACGTTTGAGTCGAAACGAAGTAGGAATATTCACTGCTTCGAATTTCTCCTCGACTCGGCCGCATCGCTTTCCCTCAGGGGCTAAAGCCCCGTTCCTGTGTCCATCTTGATGTACGGGCTGAAGCCCGTACCCTCCAACTCAATCCAGCTTTCCTCACACGAAACGGCGCGGCGAAAGCCGCGCCCTTTCAAAGCACAAATTAAAAATCATCATCCCTTCCACTCATCCATCAAATTCCGGAAGTCGCGGAACAGATAATGCGAATCATGCGGCCCCGGAGCAGCCTCCGGATGGTACTGCACGCTGAATAGCGGCAGCGTCTTGTGCCGCAACCCTTCGAGCGTATTGTCGTTCAAGTCCACATGCGTGAGCTCGACTTCGTTGGCGTTGATCGACTCCGGGTCAACCGCAAAATTGTGGTTGTGCGCGGTAATCTCCACCTTGCCGTTGGTCATGTTCTTGACCGGATGATTCCCGCCATGATGCCCAAACTTGAGCTTGTAGGTCTTGCCGCCCAGCGCCAGACCAGTCAACTGATGCCCCAGACAGATTCCAAAGATCGGCGTCCGGCCCATCAGATCTCGAATCGCCCGCACAGCATAATCCACTGGCTCAGGATCACCCGGCCCATTCGACAGGAATACCCCATCCGGCTTGAGCGCCAGCACATCCTCCGCCCGCGTCTCCGCCGGAACCACCGTCACCCGGCAGCCCTCACGCGTCAACATGCGTAGAATGTTCAACTTGATGCCGAAATCATAAGCCACCACATGCAGGGTGCTCCGCACATCTTGATCCTGAGGGAGTGCGGTGGCCAGCAATGAGTCTCCGGTCTGATTGCGACTGTCGTGCTCGTCAAAACTAAAGACCGTCT
The DNA here is from genome assembly GCA_903832055.1 of uncultured Acidobacteriota bacterium. Classification (GTDB taxonomy): domain Bacteria; phylum Acidobacteriota; class Terriglobia; order Terriglobales; family Acidobacteriaceae; genus Acidicapsa. The sequence continues at coordinate 104,232 of CAILAC010000010.1, forward strand.
TCGTCGAAACCACCCGCGCCAGATCCCGTCCATCCATCTTCTGGATTGAACGCGCCTTCGCCACCAGCTTTGCCGGGTCAGTCTCGACCGTCGAAATGCAGCCGCGCATTACGCCATGGGTGCGCAGATGCCGCACCAGAGCGCGGGTGTCAATCTCCGCCAGCACGGGAACGCTGTAGCGCTCCATGTACTCGTCGGTGACCTGCTCTGAACGCCAATTTGAGCTGACCGGCGAAAATTCGCGCACGATCAGACCCTCGATATAAGGCTTCGAAGCCTCATTATCGGCCTGATTGGTGCCGTAATTTCCAATTTGAGGATTAGTAAGGACTACGATTTGGCCCGCATAGGAGGGGTCGGTCGCAATTTCCTGATAACCAGTAAGTGAAGTATTAAAGACCACTTCGCCCAGACATTCGCCCGGGGCGCCGTACCCTTCGCCCGCAAAAATGCGCCCGTCTTCGAGCGCAAGAGTCGCTTGCATCGCGTCTCCAAGGAGTGGATTCAATCGATTCTAACAGGTTTTACCCTGCCGCTCCCGGTTGCCAGGATGAAAGAATCGCCGACTAGCGCACCACTCCCACATCCTGCGAAGGCCAATACACAAAAGCCGCCTTCCCGTAGATCAGGTCGCGCTTCACTGGGCCAAATTCGCGACTGTCAGAGGAAATGGACCGGTGGTCGCCCATCACGAAGTACTGCCCGTCGGGCACCACCATTGATTCCAGCGAACGCTCATCGCGAAACTCCACCGGAATGTAAGGCTCTTCGAGCATCTTGTCGTTGACGTAAACCCGGCCCCGCTCAATCCGCAGATGATCGCCCGGCACAGCAATAATGCGCTTGATATAGCTTTTCCGCTCATCGCGGGGATAGCGGAAAACCACCACATCCCCGTGCTCAATCGCCGCAAAATGATAGACAAATTTGTTAATGAAGAGGCGATCCTGGTCTACCAGGCGAGGCAGCATGCTCGTGCCCTCTACCCTGACCGGCTGGTAGAGAAAAGTGATAATCAGGATCGAGGCCGCAGCAGAAAAGACCAGATCGCGCGTCCATAGCTTCCAATGCGCAGGCTTGGGCTCAGGATGCTGTATCCCGACTGCCTCGACCGCCGCCGTTTCAATCGCAACCGGTTCAACTGTCGCGATAACGACCGGGTTCTGCTCTATTTCCAACTGAGTTTCTTGGTTCATCTCTATTTAGGTTACCTGATTCCTTACTGGCAGCCCAAAGTTCCCGGCGGGCAAACCACTGGCTGCGGCGTGGTCGTCTGTCTGCCCGGCTTTTCCATCGGCCTGGGCTGGCTGGCAGCCGGCACATAAACAGGCCCGGGCGCCATGCCCCCATCGGGAACTGTAGCGGAGAGATTCTGCTCTTCCAGCAGCAGCGGCCGCTGCAAAACCATCTCGACCTGCGTCCCGCTGGCAATGTCCACATCTGCCCCGCGTGTGAAGAGCGCAACGATGCCGGTCGCCGCCAGCCCTGCCGCGATCCCTGCAACACCGCCGATGATCGGATGACCCGCGCCTAGTCCGCCGATTGCGCCGATCGTTCCACCCGTGGGAACAGCCACTTTAGCCGTCTCTCCGGCATGGCGCCCCTTGTTGCTGGCCTGCTCAATCGTCCCTTCGCCGTCATTCTTGACCGACTGCTCCCTCGACCCAGGCAGGCTGTTCACGACGCCGGGAATCTCGACCACTGTGCCGTTTGGGAATATGATCGACGAAAAATGCATGTCCAGCTGAGCCTTGCCCTTGACGTGCCCAGCGCGCACCACCCGGTCCACCACGCCTTGAACATAAACGCCTGAAGGGATCAGCACACGGGTCCCGACTACCACCGGGAATGTTGAAGCCAGATACACACCGTCCCCTGGTTTTGCGCTCTTGGTATTGACCGCACTGCGCAACTGCAAGAGCACCTTGGTCCCTGCGGGTACCGTATATGTCTTCCGCGCCGGAGCAGCTTCGCTCTCGGATGTCGGATCTGCCTGGCTCTGTTGGGCGGTGGGAGGCTCAACCACAGGAGCCTGACTCCATCCGGAGCATGTAAGTCCTGCAATCACCGCTCCAACCACAACTCCGCGCCATTGACTCACGATCGCCTCCACAGATTTCCGCAGGAATATCCCATGACTACATAGACGTGAACCCGGAGTCACAGGATAGCGCAGCTATGAATCAACGCGAATTAATTGTGACGTACGCCCATGTCTCGAACCTCAATTCGGTTTACGATGCGTATCAAGAGGGCTATCGTCTGTGAGTCCCGAGCTCAAATTCGACACCGTGGATAGTGACCCGCAGGCTCAATTTGCCGAGGCTTACGCAGTTCTGCGTCAGGCAATTGCCGACCGTGCCTTTCCGGGCTGCGCCTTTGGCATGGTCGCCAAAGGGCAGGTCGTGGTTCACGACGCACTGGGCCAGTTCACTTATGAGCCAGATTCTCCCTTTGTGCTGCCAACCACTCGCTACGATGTCGCCAGCCTGACCAAAGTCGTCAGTACTACGGCGACCGCAATGTTGATGCACCAGCGCGGTATGCTCGAACTCGACATGCCCCTTGGCGAATTGCTGCCCGGCTTTATCATTGGCCGGGATGCCGGTGAGCACGCGCGCCGCGTGACGCTGCGCCACCTGCTCGCCCACACCTCTGGCCTGCCCGGTTACGTTCCGCTTTTTCACCTGGCCAATTCTCCATTTGCACTGCTCCGCGCCCTGTTGCAGTTGCCCATCGAGGCGGAACCCGGCACCCGCACCGAGTACTCCGATCCCGGTTTCATCCTCCTGGGTAAAGCACTTGAAACCATCCTTCGCCAGGATTTGGTTCCTTTTGTGCGAAACCAAATCTTCCAACCTCTCGGGATGGAGGCTAGCGGGTATTGCCCTTCACCGCTGGCAAGACCCCAAATCCCTCCTACTGAAGAGGATGAACTCTTTCGTCAACGTCGTATTCAAGGCGAAGTGCAAGACGAGCACGCGTATTTGCTTAAAGGCGCTGCCGGGCACGCTGGCCTGTTTTCAAACGTGCCCGACCTGCTCCGCTTTGCCGCCGCAGTCCTTGACCCGGGAAAGAATGTGCTGTTTCAGTCATCCACTATCGAGGTCTTTGCCGAACGCCAGCCGCCAACAGGGTCATCGCGCGCCCTCGGCTGGGATACCCCTTCGTTTGAATCCTCCTCGGGCAGTCGCTTTTCTTTGAACTCGATTGGTCATCTTGGCTACTCCGGGTGTTCGCTCTGGATTGACCGGGATGCGAACCTCGGCATTGTGCTCCTCACCAACCGGACTTGGCCAAATCGCGAATCGCAGCTGATTCGGTCCGTCCGGCCTGCCTTTCATGACGCTCTCAGGCGAGCACTGGAACGATGAATTTGAGTCCCCTTCCACGGTGAATATTGCCGGGGTATAAAGAAAACTTCCCCCATTCGAGGCTGTGATAAATCGCACCTCCAAGTGTGCGATAGAAAGACTACAATCAGAGTGTAAGGACAACACAACGATGCTCACCAGCGCGATGCCGAACGACACAGCCAGCACAGCTACGAAGCCGAGGAAAGACACAGCGGCGCAGCTCCAACAACTCACTACCGAGAGCCAGAACGAGGCCTCGCAGGGTCTGGATACCAAATCGGCACTGGAAATCGCCCGCATCATCAACCATGAAGACGCCAAAGTCGCCGCAGCCGTTAAAAAAGCTCTCCCGGAGATTGCTCAAGTCATCGACCAGGTAGCCCGCAGCCTCCGCGACGGTGGCCGCCTCATATACGTCGGTGCTGGTTCAAGCGGTCGCATTGCCGCACTCGACTCTTCTGAATGTCCCCCGACCTACTCCACTGTCCCCGGACAAGTGCAATACATCATGGCAGGCGGCCCCAAGGCTCTTGCATCTGCCGTTGAGGTCAACGAAGATTCCGAGGAGCTCGGTCAGCGCGACATTGCCCGCCGCCGCCCTACACGCAAAGATGTCGTCATCGGCCTGTCCGCCTCCGGCCGCACTCCTTACGTTGTTGCTGCCGTTGCGTACGCACGAGCGCGCGGGGCCAAAACCGCCGCCGTCACCTGCAACTACGAAACCCCTCTCGCCGCTGCCGCCGACATTGCAATCGTCGCCGAAGTGGGCCCTGAAGTAATCTCCGGTTCTACCCGCATGAAAGCTGGCACCGCCCAAAAAATGGTGCTCAACATGATCACCACCGGCACCATGACCCGGCTTGGCTATGTCTACGAAAACCTGATGGTCAACGTGCACATGCAGAACTCCAAGCTCGTTGAGCGCGGTATCGGCATTCTCATGCGCGCCTGTCATATCGACCGCGAAACCGCCGTGACCACCATCAAGAGCGCCGGACGCAGTGTCCCCGTTGCCCTCGTCATGCTTAAAGCCAAAGTCGACAAGCCAGAAGCCGTCCGACGCCTCGCCAAGTCTGACGGCAACGTCCGCCTGGCCATCGAAGACACGGTGCTGGAACTCTGAAGGCTAAATCTCTGAATTTTAGCTATAATCCCCAAAATCGTACTACGCTGCTAAAATCGCGCGACGGTCATGGGGAAGCATGCCAAACTGGCTAGCCAATCACTGGAAATCAACTCGGAACTGGTTCAACCAGCTGTCGGGTACTTCCCGAATCGGAATTTTTGCCGTAGCCTTCGCCATCTTGATAACCGCCGTTGAATTCCTGATGCATCTCAAAGATGCAAGGGAATTAATGACATCGGCGCTCGTCCTAGGACTCGACCTCGACCCGACAACCACTAAAGTAGAAATGCGCGGCTGGCTTTTCCTCGCCATATCTCTCGGCTTATTTCTGCTCTGCACCTTCTTCCTTCTCTGGATGCGAGCAGAACTACGTGGCAACAGCGATCACACCGTCCGTACTCTGCGCGGTGTCATGCGTGCGGCTGGGCACATTTGCCGAAGGCTATTCCCACAAAACCATGTGTCTGACTTAACCATGGAGAAAGTCCACTTCGTCTATCAAATCGATAAGAACTTTAACGCCCAGGTGCGACGAACATTTCGTATTCGTGCCGGAACCAGTCCGGTCTATTTCCTTGAGCGAGGATTTCGTGTTCGAGATCACGCCGACCCGACGGAAAGCCTTATCGATATCGAATTCCAGGTGCGCGATCTGAACGACCCCGATGGCGTAGTCTATCTCCCCATGGTCAATGAACCAAAAAATAAGTCCGCCTGCATCTTCTTCCTGCCGAGAATCGAGCCGGGGGAGGCGCGCACCATCGAGCTTTCGTACCGATGGAACGGAATGGCTCGGTCACTCAAAGTGGAGGGTGAAGAAGAGTTCACGATGCGACAGACAACTGCAGACAATATGGCCGAATTTGCACTGGAATTATATTTGGAACCAGGAACCGGAGGCACGCTGTCTTGGGAGGAGAGTGGCCATCCGATCACCAACAAAGTATTGGCGGCTTCACAATCTCAACTCGATTGGCCAGGAGTCTTATACACAGGTAAGGATGTGCCGCCTTTGGTCATTAGCAAAGGGATCAGATTGAGACTCAGGTGGAAAGCCAACTAGATCGAAATAGTTGCTTAGCCGACCTGACCTTCCCATTCGTCATCGCGGAAATTTTTCATGAAGCACCTCACACCAAAACGTTAACACATGGCCCCATCTCATCAAGTCCATCTCGCTAAACTATACTCTTTAGAGTCCTCCGAATCTACTTAAAACGTCCTCATCCGCACCCGCAACACAACATCCTCAACCGCTGTCAGACTCAACCCATCAGCGGTCTGATTGGCATTCCAACCTGACAAGATCGCGACTGCCCCTGCCCACGGTACCGCAGATTTACACTAGTGCTTTAGGAGTCTCGCAATCCCTATGGACAAATTCGTCGTTCGTGGCGGCAATCCGCTGTTGGGCACCATTCGTGTTTCCGGAGCCAAGAACTCCGCCCTCCCCTGCATGGCAGCCGCCATTTTGACTGAAGACGAAGTCACCCTGGAAAACATCCCCCAGGTCCGCGACATTGAGACGGAGCGCAAGCTTCTCGCCTCCATGGGTGCCGAGGTTGAACTCGGCTACGGCCGCGCCCAGCACCGCACCACCATCAGCTGCCGCAACCTATCCGACCCCGTCGCCAAGTACGAAATCGTCAAGACCATGCGCGCCAGTTCCCTGGTCCTCGGCCCTCTGCTTGCCCGTTGCGGCGTAGCCCGCGTCGCCATGCCCGGCGGATGTGCAATTGGCGGACGCCCCATCGACCTGCATCTCAAAGGCCTCGAAAAAATGGGAGCCGTCATTACCCAGGAGCATGGCTACCTCGAGGCAAAGACTCCCCGCCTGCGTGGCGCACACATTGTTTTTGACAAGATCACAGTCACCGGCACAGAAGACCTCCTCATGGCCGCCGTTCTAGCCGAAGGTGAGACATTGTTTGAAAATTGCGCCCGCGAGCCGGAAGTCACCGACCTCGCCGCGATGCTCACCTCAATGGGCGCGCACATTGAGGGCGCTGGCACGCCCACGATCAAGGTCCGAGGCGTCGCCAGGCTTCACGGAGTCCGCCATCGCATCAATCCAGACCGCATCGAGGCAGGAACATTTCTCGTCGCAGGAGCCATCACGCGCGGCGATCTGATCGTTGCCAACTGCAATCCCGCCCACCTCGGCGCAATCCTCTCCAAGCTCGAAGAAGTAGGGGCTCGCGTCGACATCCTCAGCAGCGATTCGATTCGGGTTCGCGCTGATGGTGCACTGAAGGCCGCCGACATCTCCACACAGGAGTATCCCGGCTTCCCTACCGACATGCAGGCCCAGTACATGGCGCTCGTCACCCAGGCAGAGGGCGTCTCCCAGGTTCGCGAAAATATCTTCGAGAACCGCTTCATGCACGTCCAGGAACTCAACCGCATGGGTGCAAACATCTCCGTTGAGGGGCGCACTGCCACGGTTCGCGGGCATTCGCATCTTTCCGCAGCAGCCGTCATGTGCTCTGACCTGCGGGCTTCAGCGTCGCTGGTGCTCGCAGCCCTCGTCGCCGACGGTGAATCAATCCTCGACCGTGTCTACCACATGGACCGCGGCTACGAGCGCATCGAAGAAAAGCTCCGCGGCGTTGGTGCCCAGATTCGCCGCATGGGTAACGTCTTCGCGCCGCGCGAGGAACCTGGCAACGCGGATTAGGGCTACCGACTAACGCCAGCTCACTGCCAAGTGCCACCGCAGTCCGCGCAATGAGGTCTTGCGCAAGACTGTCTCATATTCACGCAGCTCCCTTGCCACGGCTTCAGTGTCAGAACCCAACGCAACCGGGCTCATCGTCAGGAAATCCAAAATTGCCCGAATTGTGCGCAACCCATCTTCGGGTGGAAACCACTGTGGCTGCGGCAGTACGTCGCTCCATTCAGGATTGCCGGCTCCCTGCTCAAGCAATAAGGCCATGGAGTTCCGGTCGGCAGAAAAGAACTCCAATAGTGGCGGTACACTCAGTTTTTCCGCCAATCGCTCCAGAGAATCCTCATTGCGCGCAAGCGCCTGCCCGTTCACAAAGATGTCAAAGCCGGGGTCCTCTCCCTCAACCACGATGTACATGCTCGCGCTCATCGGCTTGAGTTTACTTGAATTTGCGGCAATTTCAGATGCTTTTGGAGCGACTGCCTCAAAATAGCCATGATGGGAATCACCCGAAACCAAAGTCGCGTTACCGAAGTTACTTCAAAAGTTCTCAGGCTAACACCATAGGGCTATTTGGTAATCTGTGCGCATCGGCGATGCTGTGAGTGCACCAAGATGACGTCAATCTCGCACGAAGGAGGCCAACATGGATTACTCAAAGGTTCCAGACATCTTGGCCATCACCTCTCTTGCGTGCGCCTTCTACTCGATCCTCCGCCGCAATCGAAACGCCGTCCACCACCTCTGGCTTTTTGGTTGGGTATTCATCGTGATCCATTTACTTGGGTTCATGGTGTCAAGGATTCCCGGAATGACTGGGTTACTGGGCACGCTGGTTGGACAGTTCTCACTCGTTGGAGCAGGCATCTGTTTCATGTGGGCCACCGTCCCTACTGAAAGGCAAGTGAACTCCCGTCACATGGCCGCGATCATTTTCCTGACCACTTCGCTCTACATCCTTTTGGCGTGCATGCCAAATGTTCCGGGATGGGCATACGACTCTTCCGCATCTCTCATCGCACTGGGTCCTCTGACAATCGGGCTTATTTACCGGCGATACAGCCAGCACGCCCTTCGCTGGCTCACGGTTGGTTTCCAGTTCGCACTCGGCGCCGAGTTGATGGTGCTCAGGCGCCAGGCCTCGAGCGACCCTTCCCTCGGAATCAACGCCATCCTGTTCGTCATTTACATGGGATGCTGCGTTTACTTCTGGTATTCGCATCAGGGTGGCACGACGGGATCGTTTATCACCATCGGTGGATTTCTCGCTTGGGCGATGGTTTTCCCAATTGCCCCCTTCATCGAACACTATTTCACCAGCCTGCGTGTTGAAAATGAAGTCTGGAACCTGCCCAAGTACATAGTCGCAGTCGGAATGCTGCTGCTCCTGCTGGAGGAGCAGATCGAAAGAACCCAGTACCTGGCGCTTCACGACGACCTGACCGAGCTGGCTAACCGGCGGCTTTTCAAGGATCGGCTCTCGGGTGCCCTAGAACGCACGCGCCGCTCTGGAACCTCCATGGCACTGCTGCAGATCGACCTCGACGGATTCAAAGAGGTCAACGACACAAACGGACATCATGTTGGCGATCTTCTCCTGCAACACGTATCCCAGCTTCTGGGTTCCCGCATTCGGCGTTCTGATACGGTTGCCCGCACAGGCGGGGATGAGTTCTCTCTGATTCTTGAGGAGCCGTCACGCAGAGAAGACGCTGAACAGGTCGCCGAGTCGTTAAGCCGCAGACTCAGAGAACCATTTGAAGTAGGCGGCATCCAGATTCAAGTTGATGCCAGCATCGGCATTGCCCTGTACCCTGATGATGCGCACGACGCAGAATCACTCTGCATCGTCGCTGACCTTCGCATGTATGAGGCAAAGGAAGAGCACAAGAGGGAGAATCGGACATTTGGCCAGCATGGCAGGACCAATGCCGCCCATGAATCCCTTGCAGTCTAAACGGAACAATTCACGAAAATTCATCCAGCAATAAGAGAGGCCGCCCTGAACTTCAGGACGGCCTCTCATTTTATTCAGCTTGCGCGCTACGGTCTCAGTTGCCCGATCCCGGTCCGCGTCCGCCACCCTGTCCACCGCCGGGGCCACCAGGACCAGGACGACCGCGACGACGTCGGCGACGATTGCTGTTCGGTCCCGCTGGAGGACGGCCACCCGGAGCAGAAGGACCGCCGGGGCGAACCGTCTGCGGCGCAACGCCATCAGCCAGATTGAAGTTTGGCTCATTCTCCTCGTCGAACTCCTCGCCTTCTTCCTCCTCTGAGTCATCGCCACCCTCAATCAGGATGGTGCTGGCATTGGAGGTAGGCTGGCGCTCGTCAAATTCATGGCGAGGACGGGCGGGAGGAGCCTGATACTCGCGTACGGGAGTTTCAGATGCTTCTACGGCGATCGGTGCAGGGGCCACAGGGGCATCAGCAATGCCCAGTTTCGCCTTCTGCTCCTTGATCAGCGCCTTGCGGCTGAGCTTGATGCGGTTGCCTTCGATGGCCAGAACCTTGACCATAATCTGGTCACCTTCATTCAGCTCATCCTTAACATCCTTGACGCGATGCTCTGCAATCTCCGAAATGTGCAGCAGGCCGTCCGTTCCGGGGAAGAGCTCAACAAACGCGCCAAACTCTGCCAGACGAACCACCTTGCCGAGGTACGTTTTGCCGATCTCTGGAGTTGCCGTCAGATTATTGATGATCGCCAAAGCCTGGGCCAGACCCTCTGCATCGCTCGAAGCCACATTGACGCGGCCCGTATCGTCAACATCAATCTTGACGCCGGTTTGCTCAATAATGCCGCGAATCGTCTTGCCGCCCGGTCCGATCAGGTCGCGAATCTTGTCCGTCGGAATATGCACGGTGCGAATCTGCGGCGCATACTTGGAGCGCTCCGTCTTCGGTCCGTCCAGATGAGCATCCATCTTGTCGAGAAGGAAGAGACGACCCACGCGGGCCTGCTCCATCGCTTCCTGCAGGATCTGACGCGTCAAGCCACCAATCTTGATGTCCATCTGCAGCGCCGTGATGCCCTTGCGGGTTCCTGCCACCTTGAAGTCCATGTCGCCATAGTGATCTTCAGCACCGGCAATGTCGGTCAGGATGGCGTAGTTGTCGCCTTCCTTCACCAGGCCCATCGCTACGCCGGCAACCGCACCCTTCAGCTTGATACCGCTGTCATAAAGCGCCAGGCTGGCTCCGCAAACCGAGGCCATTGAAGAAGAACCGTTCGACTCCAGGATGTCGGAAACGATACGAATTGTGTAAGGCGACTCATCGGCGCTCGGCAACACAGCCGCGATGGCGCGTTCCGCCAAAGCTCCGTGACCGACTTCACGACGGCCAGTACCAGTCATGCGGCCTACTTCGCCAACCGAGAAGGGCGGGAAGTTGTAGTGCAGCATGAAAGGCTTCTTCTGCTCGCCTTCGTAGCCTTCGAGGCGCTGTCCATCATCGGTGGTGCCCAGGGTGGCAGTGACCAGTGCCTGGGTTTCGCCGCGGGTGAAGAGAGCTGAACCGTGCGTGCGGGGCAGAACGCTGGTTTCAATGCTGATCTCGCGAATCTGGTCAAAAGCGCGACGGTCAGGGCGAATGCGGTCGATCGTGACCTGCTCACGGAAGATGCGCTCGCGAACCAGTTCGTAATAGGTGCTGAGTTTCTTCTTCGCGGCAGAATCGTCGGAGGGAAGTTCGGCAGCCAGCTCAGACTTGATGCTCTTGATGAGCGCGTAGCTGTCAGTTTTTGAATACTTGTGGGTGTCGAGCGCGTCCTTGAGACGGTCGCCAACCTTGGCAACGAGTGCGTTGTAGTATTCGGTATCTTCGACCGGAGCGGTAAATGCCCGCTTGGGCTTTCCAGCAACCGCAACGAGCTGATCAATAGCCGCCGCGATTTTCTTGATCTCTTGGTGGGCAAATTCGATGGCGGCGAGGATGTTTTCTTCCGACTCTTCCTTCGCGCCGCTCTCAATCATCGTGATGCCGTCCTTGTGGCCGACAACGATGATGTTCATCGTGCTTTCCTTGCGCTCAGCGTAGGTCGGGTTGACGACGAACTCGCCATCGATGCGACCGATACGCACCGCGCCAACGGTCGCGCCAAAGGGGATGTCAGAAAGCGCCAGAGCGCAGCCGGCCGCGTTGATGCCGACGATATCAGGATCATTTTCTTTGTCCGCTGACATCACCAGGGCGATTACCTGGGTCTCATTGCGAAAACCTTCAGGGAAAAGCGGGCGAATGGGGCGGTCGATCTGGCGGCAGGTGAGAATTTCCTTCTCACTGGGACGCCCTTCACGCTTGATGAATCCGCCGGGAATGCGTCCACCAGCGTAAAAATACTCACGGTAATCAACGGTCAACGGGAAGAAATCAATGCCTTCTTTAGGATCGGGAGAGGCGACGGCGGTGGCCAGCACAACGCTCTCACCGAGCGTCACAAATGCTGATCCAGAAGCTTGCTTGGCGATGCGGCCGGTTTCAAAAACCAGACGCTTGCCGCCAGTGAGCTCGACTGCGACTTCATGCTTCATAGAGTCCTCTTTCGGTGTACTGCACGTATATGTTCACTTGGGAAACTTGCGGAAACAGGCGCCACTGCCGTTGGCTCAGTCGTCACAGGACGAGTTGAAGAGCCACCCGGCATGCACACAAACGCCGAAACACGCCGAAAACCCGCACAGAGTTGATATCTCTGCGCGGGTCTGTAGGCACTTGTACGTTGAAATCGCCAATCGACGGCTGCACTCAAGCCGCAAAGCCCTGTATTGGCGGCGGTCTCGAGCACTTCCCGGGCTAAATCCCGATCTCGGCGATTCCTGTTCAATTTGAGGTTCGCTTACTTGCGGATGCCCAGCTTAGCGATGACATCGCGGTAGCGGTCCGTGTCGTGCGTTTTCAGGTAGTCCAGCAGGCGACGGCGTTTGCTGACGAGCATCAGAAGTCCACGCCGTGAAGCATGATCCTTCTTGTGGGTCTTGAAATGCTCAGTCAACTCACCAATGCGCACACTCAGGATCGCAATTTGGACTTCCGGCGAACCGGTGTCAGAATCGTGGGTGCGGAAGCGTTCAATCAGGTCGGTTTTAGTTGCAGATGCCAGCACAGCGTTCTTGTTACTCCTAAGTCTTCGAATTCAGACCGTAAATCAATCTCAATGTCTTCATGAAGATTACCACGAATCACACCCGCGAGGAAATCCACCAGCCCGCGGAACCCAACTATAAAACCGTTCTGAACGCGGTGGACTAAAGCGGGTCATTCCGCTTTGCTCCACAGGTCCAGACCTAGAAACGGCTCACCTCTCGTCCACGGCCCAATAATTAGCCCGCGCCACGACACGCGCCCCATAATCCTCGGTCAACTTTACCCGCAGCGTATGCAGACCGGGGGTGCGATCAGTCGGATAAAAGCTCAGCAAATACCGGTTGTGCGCATGCTTGGCCACTTCGGCCACGCGGTCTTCAAAGCCCTTGTCCCGCGTAAACGGCGCATATTCGCCGCCACTCATGACAGCGATCTGCCTGGCCACGTTCTTCTTCAATCCTTGAACCGCCATGAAAAGAGCACTGATCGGGGTGATCATCCGGCCTTCGCCGCTGTCCTTCACGTCATGCAGCAGCTCTGCCCTGGAAGCGGAGAAGGTAAGGCTCAGCACCAGTACATCGGTCAGCCCGATTCGCTCCACCAGCCGTTCCGGCCTGATGTGCTTGCTGCCGTGATCCCGCTCCTCGCTGATCAGCAGCAAAACCCGCCGATACTCCTTGGGCTGAGATTGCAGCAAATCCACCGCATACCCAACCGTATCCAGCAAAGCCCCTCCCCCGTCTCCCGGAGTCAAGTGCTGCAGGTCCTTTGAAATCAATTCCGTCGAATGTGTGAAATCCCGGATGAGTTGTGGCTGGCTGTCAAAGCCGACAAGAGCCGCTTCGCCCTTGCCGCCTGCGAGAAACAAATCCAGAAGTGGCCCCAGTTTGGCCAGCTTGTCAAACTCCAACCCGCTGCTTCTTCCTTGCTCTACCGCCACCACCAGTGCCACGGGAGCGGTATCCAGTTCCTCTTCCACCTTGAGCTGTTGCGGAACTCCGTTGTCCAACAACTCAAAATCACTCTGTTTCAGCCCGTAAATGACTTCGCCGTGGTCCTTTTCAACCAACGTTGGAACCAGCACCACGTTGGTTGTCACCCGCAGAGTGGTCTCACCCTGCGCTGCAGGCAATGGTTGGGCCGGTTCAGGCGGAGGCAACTCCTGGGCCCCTGCCCGCAGAAATACAGCAGCGAAAAAAATCAACGCCGCTAGAACTACCTTTGGAGTGCCAGCAAATCTAGCTCCCTCAATGCCCGCGCTTGTCATTCGACTCCGTTTCCAGAAGTGCTCAACTTCTCAACATCCCTCGTCCTTTCAAGGGTAGTCGACTTGGCGCACGCATGCCTTCTTCCGAGAACCACCCGCGGCAAAATTGTCTTCAATGGCAAGCTCAAAGTCAGACCAGGCAGGAAGATCAGAATCACAAACTATGCGCCGGATCTGCTCTACCATCAGCAGTCGGGCCGATGTTGCGTGTTCATCCCGTGCAACATGACCGCCCTTGGCAGAGATCTGGGCCCATGCTTGGAACGGGATGTTGTCCGCCGTTCAGGATTTCCGGTGAACGTCGCGCTCCAGTCGTCCTGTCCAGGCCAAAAAATCAATCAACTCCCAGCGTGACTTCCAGACAAAGCCGACAATGTCTTTGAACTTGAGCGTGTCTGCCTTCATCCCGGAGTAGGTCTCGATCCGCCACTTCAGGTACTCACTTTTCCAGGGCGTAAGTCGGTTACCGCGAGTTGCATTCCAGATGAATCGAAGGGGAGCGAACATGGCGTTTGCCTCTCCACCAGTATAGAAGCCTCCGGCAAATCCCCCCGGGACTGACGAAGCCCGCGCCAGCATGAGTGCCGCACGCACACGCTACAGCACGCCCCAATAGGGCTCTAATCTCTGAACTGCATACGAAAGACCTCAAATCACGTTGAAAACAAAAGTGATTCGCTGTCAACAACGCTAGAGCTTGTCGAACAGACTTCGCGCTCCGAGCGAAGAAATGACGCTGATCAATGCTGTCTGCTGCGATTGCGTAAGGGCCAATTGCGTCGAAATTGCGGGCAAATCCGCCTGCATCAGATTGGTCTGCACGGCCGTAAGCTGCGTCGACTCAGCAGAAGCCGAACTCGAAGCCGCATTGAGCCGCGTAATGGAGTTATCAATCGTCACCCGCTGCTGGCTGAGAAAGTTCAAAGCGGTATTCAAAGAAGCCGTGTCAGCCACCCCACCACCTGCCGTCCCGGTTGCGTAGTCAGCTACGAGATTATTGAGCGCATCAAGCACACTGGCTCCCGGACTGGTAAACACCTGATTGCCCGGCAAATTCAACTGAATCGTTTGGCCATTCGGAGACACCAGCGAATTCACCGCACTATCACCCGCATACGTGACCGTTGCGGGGGTCGTTGCGTTGTTCAAGGTAAAAGGAGTGGTACCGGTCTGGCTCCCGCCAAAGACATACTGCCCCTGATAGCTGGTATTGGCCAGGGTCAATACTTCATCGCGCAAACCCGCGATCTGGTTGGATATGGCCTTGAGATCGCTTGCGTTCAAAACTCCATTGTTGCCTTGAGTCGCCAGACCAATGGCCTGATTCAATTGCTTCACGACACTGCCCAGAGCTGAATCCGTAACTTGAAGCAGACCATTGGTCAGACTTGAAGTTTGCGTAAAGGAATCATCCTTCTGAATCTGGTTCAATAACTGGACATTCTGCGCTGAAGCCACCGGATCCTGGGCAATCGAGGTGACGCGCAATCCGCTCGAAAGCTCCTCGGTCAATTGCTGCTGATTCACCTGAGTCTGATCCAGCGGACCACTCAGGTTCATAACAAAGAAAGGATCTACCCGCATAGCCTGTTCTCCTGCGCTTCCCAATGAATTTTCGCGGCATTCACGCCATCGTTGTTTGCGTGCCAAGATTGAGTGCCGTTGCCATGATGCTGTTCAGAATGCCAAAGACCTGCGAAGCCGCCTGATATGAGCGTTGAAATTCCTGCAAGGCACTCGCTTCTTCATTCAGATTGACCGCAGAGAGAGAGTCACGCTGGCTCTGTAGCTGGGTCACCGAAGCATTCAATGCCGATCCCTGAATCGTGGTCTCAGAGATCGTGGCACCCAGCGTTCCAACCAGATTGGAATAGAAGTCTGAAGGCGTCTGACCGCCGATAAAGCCCTGCGTTGCCAGACTCGCTGCCACAACTGCATTGGCATTGTTGCCCGTGCCTGCTCCCAGCCCCGCCGCTGCTATCTTGTTTGGGTCGGTCATAACCACCTGCATCGACATTGCAGCACCAGAAACTACCGTGGGAGCATTGAAGATATTTCCCGAATTGCCGTTGTCGCCTACCAGATCAGTTCCCGCGTTGTTGACCGTATTCACCTTCGTCGCAATTCCATAAGCCAGTTGGTCGAGGGAACTGAGCAGGCTGGGAATATTCTGATCGCGCGCCGTCACAATGCCTCCTAACTCTCCTCCGCCGGAAGCAATCTGGCTGGTAATATCTGCACCTCCAAGAAAGAAATGCGTCAAGCCATTGACTGCCCCGGTTGTTATCTGGAACGAGTTTCCTTCAGAGGCCAACAGTTGCCCGCCGGTTGTAGTAATGCTCAGTCCGTTCTGTTCTGTACTGATTTGGTTCACACCAATCAATTGTGAGAGCTGGTTGAGTTCCGCCTGGCGCTGGTCCTCCAACGGCCCTGCATCCTGATTGGGCGAGAGCGATTGAATCTTCTGATTGATCGCCGCCAGGGAAGCAGTAACAGCGTTCACCTGCGCAACAATCGTGGTCGCAGATTGGTCCAGTGAAGACTGTTGCCCGTTCAGACTGGCAGCTCGACCCGCAATATCGCCGGCAAGCGTTGCCGCACTGGCGAGCACCTGCTGTCGCAGCGGATTGCTTGTAGGATTCGATTCAAGTTGAGTGTAGGCATTGAAAAAACTCGTGATATCAGAGCCGATATCTCCCGAAGTCGATGGTCCGCCAGAAGGCCGGAAGCTGCTCTCAATCGTTGAAAGAGCTGTCAACAGGGATGAAGAGGAAGCGCTCAATTGCTGCTGTTGCTGCAGCCGCTGCTCCAGAACTCGATCACGCTGCGAAACACCGCCTGTCATCGTGACCCCGGTCCCGATCATCAGGCCATTGATATTGATAGGCTGATTCCCTGCCCAGTTTGGAACCTCCCTCGTATATGACTGGCTGGAGGCATTTGCCACATTGTTAGAAACAACGTTGAGCGCACCCTGATCGGCATTGAGCGCTTCGGCAATCAGACTCAGTGCAGCGTTAATCGTCCCCATATTCCACCTTCTCCACTGCCAGGTTCGAAAAAAACAAAGACTCAGATTCGCGGAGTCTACGCATCTCGATCTGCTGGGCCGTCTTTCGATGACGAATCTGATGCAACGCGGTAAATACCGAAAGATTTGCCCTGGTCTCAAACAGGATGCTGTCCAGGAGCATCAAATCTCTTCGGGAAGACCACAGTTCCTCCGCTGCCTCAGCACGCAGATGTGGATCCTGAAGATCCAGGTTGAGGTCAGCGCAGCATCGCGCTAACTCCTCCAGACGATCCGCATCCATCGCAACCAGCGCCAACGTGGCCTGTTGAACGATTTCACGCAGAGCTTGCCCGGGTTGCAGTTGTTCTCGCCAACCGTTCTTCATTTCCAACCCGCCTTCAACGCGCGACATCTTCAGGAAACTTAGTCCGAAACTCCCGATACTCTCGCCAGAACTATTGCTTGTCCTGCGAAATCATCGAAGCAATCACCTTCTGCGCCACTTCCGCCGACGGCACATGATACGTTCCCGCTTGAATCGCGCTCTGGATGCTGGCCACCTTATCCATGCGCACGTCAGATGCAGAGTTGGACTGGGCGATCTGGCTTCCCGCGTTGCTGACCTGCGCGCTATCGCCTGCCAGCGTCTGCTCGGCCGCTGCAGGGACACTCTTCGGCGCCGCCGCAGTTGCGGATGTCTGGGTTTGCAGAACCTGGGCCAGGGGATCAATTCCGTTGCGAATGTTCATTTCAGTTTCTCCCTGTAATACATATCGTCGGCCATTCTAATCACTGTAGTCATTTGAAGGTCGAGTTCACGGTACGCATTGTCGAATGAACCGGTACGGGAGAGTTCCCAGAATGGTTACCTTGAGGCGCCAGCTGATCGATGATGCGCGACGCAATTCCAAAACCACCACGCTCCGAAAGCGCCTTACCCAGTGCATCTGAAGCAAACGACCGGAGTGCATCCGCCGATCCCTCCTCATCTTCACCACCCAGGGCATCGGGTTTAGGCTGCAATTGGGTCATCAACTCTTTCATCATGGCTGCTTCAAATTCATGCGCCGCCTTGACCAGACGCGGCTGGGGAGGCACGGGCCTGGTTGCGGCTGCCGGTCCATTCTCCGCTGGTGCTTTGAGAGACAAAGTGCTCATTACAATACCTCCAAATCGGCCTCAAGGGCTCCGGCTTCCTTCATGCCCTGCAAGATTGAAATCACGTCCCGGGCGGTCGCACCAATCTGCTGCAGCTCCTGCACCAGGTCTTCAACTGTCGCCCCTTCTTTCAGCTCGATGCGGTTGACCGGCTTGTCCTGGGCCTGGAGCGTTGTCTGCTGGACCACCTGCGTCGCCCCCTGGGCAAGAGCGTTTGGTTGTGAAACCTGATTCTCCACAATCACATTGATCGACAGGCCTCCATGCAGAATGGAAACCGGCTGCAGTCGCACCTTTCCGCCAATCACAACCGTCCCCGTCCGCTCGTTCACGACGACCCGCGCCTTGGGATAAACCTCGATCTCCACCGCTTCGATTCGATCCAGCAGGGCAGGTACGTCTTCCTCCGGCTCGACCGCAATCTCAACCCGCCGGCTGTCGGAGGCGTGTGCGCGTGCCGTCTTCAGAACCGCATTGATTGCCCCTGCCATGCGTTCAACCGTATGAAAATCAGCATCATTGAGCACCACATTGATCATGTGCATCTGTTTCAAATCAAACGGCACAATCCGCTCAACCAGTGCGCCGGATGGAATTCGCGCCGTCGTCGGATGATTCACCTGTCGTGAACTGCCGCCACCAGTCACCTGATATCCCCCCAGCACCAGGGGCCCCTGGGCCTGAGCGTAGATTTGGCCATCCGGACCATACAAGGGCGTCATGAGCAGCACTCCGCCCTCAAGTGACCGCGCATCCCCCGAGGAGGAAACCGTAATATCAAGCCGCGATCCAGTTCTGCTGAAGGGCGGCAAAGTGGCAACCACAAACACCGCCGCCATGTTTTTCACCTGCAGGCTGCCACCCGCCGACGGAACAGTAATGCCCAGCCGTTCGAGGGTTGAAAGCAGGCTTTGCACCGGGTAAACAGTCTGCTGCGTGTCTCCCGTACCGCGCAGACCAACGACAAGGCCGTAGCCGATCAACTGGTTATCCCGAATGCCTTCAATCGAGGCGACATCTTTGATCCGTGTCCGCTGGGAGGGAGGCGCCGAAGACGCATGAGCATTGGCTGGAACTGCTCCTCGCCCAGATTCTTCAGGAACTGAAACGAGCTGTTGAGCCGCCGGATTGCCAGGGCTGGCCGTTGTTTGTTCCGCCCGGGATTCAGCGTGTGCGCAGCAGAGGACGCTGGCGCAGACAAAGGCTCGCAAGCACCCCGCTGAAGTCCGCTCCAGGCCTCGCATCGACCTCACCAAACCTTGTTTCGACACCCAACTCATTTCGCTCTCACCCGACTTCTCTCTCACCCGACTTCTCTCTCAATGCCAGCCTCGACGGGAACCGATTCAGCCGCAACGTGCTGGGTAGAAATTTGAACCAAATCGCTAAAAGACCAGCAGCTTCTGCAAAAAGCGCCACACCGGGTTCTGTCGGTACGTGGAGTCGCTGATGATGCCCTTGCCCGTAACCTCGAGTTCCAGATCGGTCATCGCTGTCGATTGCACCTGATTTTGTGCGCTCACATCCTCGGGACGGACCAGACCGCGCAGCTTGATCACCTGCGTCTGTTGTGAAAACGTCAGTTGCCGCGTGGCCTGTATCACCAGCATGCCGTTCGGCAGCACTTCGACCACTTCGCCGCCAAAGGTTGTCGCCAGGCTGGAATTCGTCACACTCTGCCCCTGGGCCGTCAGCCCGGAGGAGGACGTCTGTCCAACCAGGTTCTGCAGCTTGTTGGTTGCGCTCAATGAACCGAAAATCGCCGATAGACCTGAATTTGCATTGGATGCCCGCGAATTCTTGACTTGCCCATCCGTTGATGCGGCCAGACTTTCTGAAACGACAATTGAGATCACATCATGCAGCCGCGCCGCCTTGGCATCGGTCGAGAGACGTACCAGCCGCCCCTGGTCAGTCCAGATCGATCCCGGGGAGCGCACTTCGGCATCCTTTTGTGCCCGGACGCGCTCAACGTACGCACGCAGAGCCTCTTCCGGTGGCGTGAACTTGGCCTTCTCTGCCGTCTTGCCGTTGGCTGCCTTTTTGCTGAACAGGCCAGCCTGTGCCGATGGCATGGCGCCAATCAAAATGGCCAACAAACAGGCCTGAGCCGTCGATTGAAAATGCCAGCGCCCGCAGGGCGAGTGTGCAGGCTTCATTGGTCTGCCCTCTGCGCCGCCTGCAATTGAGCCAAACCCGGGCCCGTGGCTCGAACCTGGAGTACTGGCCCCGTGAGGATCGAAGCCGCCGTCGATTCCAGATTCCTGACCGCCCTCAGTTGAACCCTGAACACATCGCCCGCCCGAGCCGACTCAAGAGCAACCGCTTGAAACTGCGCGTCCATGACCGGCGACGTCTGGTGCACGAGAACCCTGTCTCCGGGCCGGATGACCATCCGGTGCGGCGCGGCTGGCTGCACGGTTTGGAGTCGTTGAGTTTGATGGATATTGGTTCGTATCAGGCGGCCGGGAGCTTCGGGATTCTGCGCATTGACAACCAGTTCCCACTGGTCCCCAAGACATGGGTCGGTAATCGCCGAGCGCAACTCACTGCGGAGAACCTCACGAGGGGTGGCCGCACAGGCAGCGTAGTGGCCCCAGGACAGCGAAAAGGCTGACAGCAGAGACGCCCATGCCATCCATCGACCGGCGGAGAATCGGATTCCGGCTCTGCAACCCATTCGCGATCTTTCCGGATTTTTCATTGCCATCCTCAATCTGCACCCTCGCCAAGTTCTGGCCCATCGACTCGAAATTCGACTTTCTTGCCCTCTGCGCTCCGCCTTGTCCACCACGCGAAACTCGCTACCGCGTCATATTGTTGACCTGTGAATACATGTCGTCAGCAGCTTTGATGACCTTGGAATTTGACTCATAAGCCCGCTGAGCCAGCACCATCTGCACAAACTCTGTCACCACATCCACGTTGGAATTCTCCAGATACCCCTGCTGCAACCTGCCCAGCCCTTCGGTTCCTCCGGGATTGCCTAGGACCGCATCGCCCGAACTGAACGTCTGGCGCAAAAGATTGCTTCCAAGGCTCTCAAGGCCTCCGGGATTGGCAAACGTGGCTAGTTGAATTTGCCCTAACTGGGCCGGGTTGGTTTGCCCCGGCAGTGTCGCATTCACCAGGCCGTACTGCGTAATGCTGACCGAAGTAGCGTTAGCCGGAATGGTAATCGTCGGCAGCAATGGATCGCCGTCCGTCGTGACGATGGTTCCCTGATTGTTCAGATGAAACTGCCCGGCGCGGGTATACGCAATCGTTCCGTCAGGGCGCTGCACTTGAAAGAAACCGGCTCCTTCAATGGCTGCGTCGAGTGGGTTGTTGGTCTGGTTCAGTTCGCCCTGCGTCATGATGACTTCCGTGGCTGCCGATCTGGTACCCAGGCCAATCTGCAGGCCTGCTGAAACCGTCGATTGCGACTGTGCGGCACCGGGCGTTACCAGGTTTTGATACAGCAGGTCCTGAAACTGGAGCCGCAACTGTCTGAATCCGGTCGTCCCGGAGTTGGCGAGATTGTTGGCAATCGTATCCAGGTTCAACTGCTCTGCGCTCATGCCGCTGGCGGCTGTGTAAAGGGCTCGAATCACTTTCAGTTCTCCTCGGTGCCGATGCGCTCGTTCAAACGCGCGGCAGATCTTCGGTTGCTAACTTGTTGAATTCGGTGTGGAAGATGGTCAAGGCCCGCTGCATCGTTTCAGCCTGACGTTGCATTACCACCAGGTCGAGGCTGCCTTGAATCACGTCCTCATTGGCCGCCTCGATTGAACCCTGATGCACGATTGCATCGGTGGCTAAACCAGCCTGCACCTTGGGCGGCGCGACGTAGCGGTTTTTGCCTTCGGGAGACAACTGAGTTCCTGCCGGAAAAGTGAAAACACCCACCGTAGCCACCACTCCGCCGCCAACCGACAGCGCACCATCCACGCCAATCGATATCTCTCCCGGCGGAACAGGAATCGGGCGATTCTGGCTTGAGAGTACCGGCTCCCCTGCAGCCGTTACCAATTGTCCGTCCCGGGCACGATGGAAGCTGCCGTCTCTTGTATAACGAAGGCCACCACGCGACTGAACTGCAAAGAATCCCTGCCCCTCAATCGCCAGATCCAGGGGATTGCCTGTGGGAGTCAGCACCCCCTGGCCAAGATCCAGATGATCGCCGCCCAGCACGCCAAAATTATTGACTGTACCGCCCAGCTGCGAGTTGCCTGCCAGCGGATCCAGGAGGACAGACCGGAAGAACTCCCGCTCCGCCCGGTAACCGGCGGTCTGCGTATTGGCCAGATTGGAAGCCGCCGTATCGAGCGCCTGAGTGCGCGCAACTAAACCGGCGAAGGCCGCGTAGTATCCGCTGTCCATTGTTGCTCTCCCCCCCCATCGATCTGGAGCTGTCGGTTGGCCCGACGCGTAGGATGAGAGCAAAATGGGGACCAAAGTGGGGAGTTAAGGATTAGAGGAAATTTACTGGGGAAGCGCAGGCATTGGAAAGCTTCTCGATTGAGCCCATTCCAATGCCCGGGAGTTTTTCAGAACCAGTCAGTTCAGGCTTGCCACGCTGCGCGGAGTGTTACTGCAATCCATCGCAGATAATCGTGACTGCAAACACGGTATCGTCAAACCGGTAGTTGTGATGCAATCGAAACTCAGGCGCCTGCACGTGAATGTTGTAGTCGCTGCCAGTAATTACGGCCGGGATCGAAAGACCACAGTTGGCCGAGAGATCCGGAACGCGCCCCTTCCAGGCTCCTGCAAGCATGTTGCAGACCTCGCCAATTGCATCCTTGACGGTATCGTCGATCTCTGGAAACTCCATGCCGGTAAGTTTTGCTGCAATGTTCAGCGCAGCTGTACCTCCGGAACGAAAGACGCATGCACCACTGAGCAAGCCGCCAAAGCCCACCACAGCAGTAATTGTCTCTTCCTCATCCTTCGGCACCTCGTCGATGAGATGACAGGAGGCCCCCAGCATCATGTTGAAGACTTCTTCAACACTCGAATCAAGGTTCTGAGGGTCAGAGACCAGGTGCAGGTTTTCTCGCAGGGATTGCGTCATCGGTTTCTCCGTTTCCTGTGGGGCGCCACGCCATAGCCCGGCACCCGTGCGTATTCCATTCAAGACCATGGTTCCCCTCCCCGGGGCTTCAGGCGCCGTGTGCTGCTGCCAGCAGTGGCAGGACCCGCTCTTTCACCTGCTCGGCGGTAAAGGGCTTGCGGATATAGCCCTGAGCTCCGCATAGAATTGCCTGCTTCACATGCTCCTCACTGGACTCGGTGGTAATCATCACCACCGGGACGCCCTCGGCGAGATTTTGTGCGCGAATCTGGCGCAGAAACTCCAGCCCATCCATCGAAGGCATGTTGATGTCAGAGAGAATCAGGTGGACAGACTGGCCCTTCAACACTTCAAGCCCGTCTGTACCGCTGCCCGCCTCGAATACCACCATTGGATCCAACCCCGCCTGGCGAAGAGACCGCTCGACAATCTTCCGCATGACAGAAGAATCGTCCACTATCAAAATTCGCAATTCACTCATTCGTTCTTACCTCAGCTTTTGCGGTTATCGGCTGTACCGCCCCAATCTTGAGGGCCGCACTCACCTTTGAGTCCGGAATCTCAAAAACTTCGTTTTACATCCTCAGATGTCTCACTCCATTGCGCTTCCGCACTGCGACAGCCAATGGAACTCGGAACTCTGTCAGCTTGGCGCGAGTGAGCAGACCACATCCTCTACCGTGCCGGGTTCTGCCAATGGACCCGTCTGCCGCTTGAGCCACATGCGCAGCCAAAGGCAGTCATGCACCCGCACCAGGCGCGCTTCAACTGGCTTTGCGCGTTCGATCGCCTTGCTGAGAACTCTCGTCAGGGGCAACTCAGAAGATGTCTCAACCAGCGAAGTGCGCGGATATGTCGAGCTCAGCATGCGCTCCTGCGCCTCGCGGAAAAGCGACGAGCGCACCAGCCCTGTCTCCACACGCAGACCGAGCATCCGTTCAACTGCCAGAGTCACCACCGGATCCAGCCTCTCCTCAAAACCGAGATACAGTATCTGGCCACCCGCGACACGCATCGGAAGAGCGCCAAAGGCTTCGACAAAGAGCCTGGGCATGACGGCAGCCATTGCATCGGGGTCGTGAAAATCAAGGGAGAGAACCGGGCAACTCCATTGCAGGCTCAGAGCGCGTGTGACCAACTGTTCTGAAACCCCGTGCTGATGGACCAGCCACCGACCCAGTTTTCCCTGCCCGGCTTCGCGCTGGGCGTCCAGAGCCTGGCGCAGTTGTTCTGAAGTAATCCATCCCTGTTCCAGCATGACAAGACCCAGTGGCACGCGATGGCGGTGGTTCGAAATGTCTCCTCCACGCCCTTCCAACTCGCGCCGGATCGCGGATTCCAGCCGCGCAGCGGTGCAGCTCGCCGAACAACTCCACCCACCCTCAAAGATCGGCGCTGATCGGCCCCGCCAAAGATGCAGCCAGCCGGTCGTACAGTTGGGATTGCTGCACGTAGAGAATATCCCCGTTCCCTGCGCATCTTTTGACTGCTCGGCTCCATTTTTCCATCCCAGCCCTGGTCGAGCCAAAGGCTTCTCGCGTTCAACGTCAGCGCTCGACATGGCGGATTCGTCGTGCCTGAACCAGCGGCGCGATTGCGCACTGGCCGTCGCCTTGAGCGAGCTCCTGCGCGCTTCCCCCTTGCGTCCATCCCCTAGAACAGGCATCGAATACTCTCCAGCCGCCGTTGCGGCTCAGCAACCTCGGTCACTCGAAGTCCAAAGTTGCCGTTGACCAGAACAACCTCTCCACGAGCAACAATCTTGTCTCCAACAATCAAATCGACTGGGTCGGTAATGTGACGGTCCAGCTGAACCACGTCCCCTGGCCCAAGATCAAGAATTTCGCCGAGCGGCATCTCGCGCGCTCCAAAGCGCAGCGAGGCTTCCAGTTCCACATCGAGCAGCAGTTGCAAGCCGGGTGAGAGAGGACTGGTCACCGCCCCATCAAATCTGTCGCTGGCGGATTGAGGGCCACCTGGTGACGGGGGACCCGCAGGCGACGGCGCGGTATTTGTCGCGCCGCCAACCTGCGTCGTTGCCGTCGCCTTGCTCCCTCTGACTGCGCTTTCCTTCGCAGACTCAGCCACAGCCGGCTTTGGCTGGCGGACCCCGTTATTCACCTGGATGGACCACGATTGTTCCCCGGCCTTCAATTGAAAGGCACGCGAGAGCTTGGTTTCTCCGTCAATCGGCGTAAAGGATTTGACTTGGCACTTACGCCCGGTTTTGGCAAACAGTTCACCGACCGCAGCGTCGGCTACTTCCTTCAGAAGTTCTGACCAGCCCGCCTTCTGGTCTTCGCCCTCGCCAAACAGGGGTGCTTCGGCCAATGCGCCATCGAGCAGCACTGAAAACCGACCCTCTTCCTCACCTTCAATCGTCGCTGCAAATCCAAAGGCTCCCACCGACATCGGCTTCGGCAGCGACTCGGCCAAGATCGGTTCTCCGGCCAAAGCCTGAGAAAACAGGCTTGTCGCAACCCTTATCCAGCAGTCGAAGTAGTTCAACTTCTCGGTCATACTTTTCCCTCAAATGCTGAGCGCCTGGCAGTTACACATCTGCATTGAATACCCGGACGTCGTCCTAGGCCCCTGACTCGATTTCGGCAGCTGACTCCACCCGGGCTCCGCGGTGAGGCCCCAGCCGCACTGGCTGCGCATGAAATAGAAGTTGGCCCCCGGCTCGCAGCTCGGCGCCGGTATTGGCTGCCATGTTGAGCCGGATTACCTTGCCGACAGCCAGGTCTTCCAGTTCTCTGGCTTCGATCCGCCCGGAAGGCAATTGAAGTGCCGCGCCGAAGACCAGATTGCGGGCCGTCTGTTCGATGCGTATGCGGGATTCAACGGCATGGCGCCTGCGGCCTCCCCACTCTCCCGTCAGGCGGCGCAGGATTGTGTTCGCAACGACCGCGGGAAATGCCAGATTCAAAAGGCCTGAAGACTCCTGCATACGGACTTCAAAGCTCAGGCAAAGCGTCTTCTCCGTCACCGGCATGATGCGCGCCGTCTGCGTCTGCATCTGGCGCCGTTCAAAGTTGAAACTGAGGCCAACCGGCTGCCATGCCGTCGTCAGTTCGCGACAGACGATTTCAATCACCGAGCCAATAATCGACTCTTCGATATCGGTAAGCTCACGCAAAGGCCCCGCCTGCCCTTCGCCACCCAGCAGCAAGTCAATGACTGAGGGCGCGATGCCCAGGTCCAGCTGCAGTACCGACAACGCCCCGAGCGGTTCCAGACGCACCGAGCATACATAGGAAATTTCGGGGATTCGTAACAGGAATTCGTTGAATGTGATCTGCTCGGCAGATACAAGGTTGACCTGCAAACGGGTCCGCAGCCAGGCCGAAAGATTGTGCGTCAGATTGCGGGCGAACAAATCATTCAACATGCTGATCGCGCGCAACTGATCCGTCGATATCTGACCAGCTGAGCCAAAGTTATAGGGCACAACCCGCGCTCGAATCTCCGTCTTCGCCTCAGGAGAGGAAGTGCGCGCAGCCTGGAACAGTGCGTCAATCTCATCCTGTTTAAGAGTCTTTTCCATACCCAAACTCTTTCGTAATTAGCGATTCACGTATAGAAGAATCGAAGCCCCTGGGGAACCGTAATTCCTGATTCAGGTCAAACTCATGGGAATTCCCAATCTGCTCCCAAGACTCGGGTAGAACTGGTTTGGTGTGCATCAGTTGCTGGCGCGCATTCCCTGCGTCGCTGTCCTCCCCAGGCTTCGGTCACCGGCCCGGTCAACTGGCTTTCCACCTCCCCTTCGCGCTCGCTGACGGTCAGAGCTGGAGCGCATGGAGAGATCTGCAAGCGCAGACCGCAGGTGAAGAACGGCCGAAGCATGGATCTGAGAGACTCGTGACTCTACTACACCCAGCGCCAGGCCAATCTCCCGCATCGTCATCTCTTCGTAGTAGTAAAGTGTCATCACTAATCGCTCGCGCTCCGGCAACTCTTGAATCGCCCCTGAAAGCCGCTCTTCCATCTCCCCTCTGAGGCAGTGAAACAAGGGGTCCTCTTCTGGACGGCCGGGAATATATGCCAGTTCTTCCTCTCCGGAGTCTTCATTGCGCTCGAGATGCAGCGTGCCAATCTCCAAACCTTTCAGATCGCCAAGGAGTTGCTGATAAGCATCCAGCGCTATTCCCATCTCCTGGGCCACTTCACTTTCCGATGGGGCGCGTCCAAGTCTTGCAGTCAGCGTGCGAATCGACTCTTCGACCGCGCGGCCCTTCCGTCGAAGTTCGCGGGGGCTCCAGTCCAGAGTACGAAGGCTGTCCAAAATTGCGCCGCGAATGCGAAACTGCGCGTAGCTGCGAAACTGGACCTTCTTCGCCGGATCGAATTTTGAGAAGGCATCCATCAGCCCCACGACACCGGCCGAAAAGAGGTCATCGATTTCCACATGCTGCGGTAAGCGCTCGTGGATGCGACGCGCCAGAAATCGAACGATGGGCAGGTGTTCGAGCAGAACACGTTCCTCTTCCGCTGTCAGGTCAACCCGGTTGAAACGCCCCGGCGGGTAGCCCTTGGCGCTCGCCGTTCCTTCTGCAGTCAGCGAAACGCCCGAGTTGCCTTTCATTGAGATCGCAATCGATCGCGGCGCAGACTCCGCATATCCGCTTGAAGCATCGACGGTGATGGCGTTTGTGCAGTCGCCGGAACCGGGCACGGCCGGTGAACTCTTGCGCAATTCACCGCTGACTGCCTTGCCCTGCCCATCCATTCCTGCCATTGTCCTACCTCGCAAAAACCTGCCGACTGCCCATTCCGTCTGGCCTCCGCGAACGACGGAGCCAAATCTCATTGGTTGTCAGTGCGCGCCGCGCACCTGAAGAATGTGGAATCGCCCTGAGGGCCGATCGAACCCCGTATTCCACTGCACCTTGACCGACTTCTCCTTGTCCCACCTATCGAAATGGATTGAGTGAGCCCACACCTCTCCAACCCCTTTTCACCGGACCGTCCCCATGGGCCGAAGCCGGGTCTCCGGTGGAATGTCCGCAGCAGCAACCACTGCCATGCGCGGCACCCAGGGTTCAATCCAGCGCTTGATGTAATAGCGGGCCGGACTCGGTGCTAGAAGCACGGGAATGGCCGTTGAGGGCACTGAAGCGATAAGGAGCTTCAAAGAATCCGTGAGGCGGCGCACCAGCGGCGTGGATGACTGCGACGAGGCCGTCAGTTGGCGCTGTCCGGCGTCCTGCGCGAGTACGGAGAGAATTTCGTCCTCAAGCGCCGGTTCCAGCAACAGAACTGGCAGTTGTCCGTCCCCGTCAAGCAGAGACTGAATCAAGCGGCGCCCCAGCGCACGCCGCGCGGCTTCGACCAGGCTTACCAATTGTTTTGAGACCGGCGCCGTTTCAACCAATGCCTCCAGAACCGATCCCAAATCCCGAATCGAGACGCGCTCGCGCAGCAGTTGTTCAAGCACACGCTGCACTTCTCCCAGGGTGAGAAGCTTTGGGACCAACTCTTCCATGAGCCTCGGATGGGTTTCATTGAGGCCATCGAGCAGTCGCTTGGTCTCCGCTCTGCCCAGTAGTTCATGGGCATGCTGGCGCATCATTTCACCCAGATGCGTGGTGATCACGGTTACCGGGTCGACCACGGAGTACCCCGAGGCGATGGCCTGATCCTCGAGCGCTGAAGCAATCCACAACGCGGGTACGCCAAAAGCCGGTTCACGCGTCTCTTTGCCTGGCAGTGGTCGCCTTACACTTTCAGCAGAAACCGCCAGTAGCTGCCCGCTCTCGGTCTGCCACCGGCCAATTTCAATTCCGCGCAATGAAAACAGATACTCGCGGGGGCCCAGCCTCAGGTTGTCCGAGATGTGCACCGGCGGAACCAAGAACCCCAGTTCCTGCGAGAGATGCCTGCGCAAGGTGCGCACCCGGCCCAGCAACTGGCCACCCTGTTTTTCATCCACCAAAGGAATCAGCTGGAAGCCTATCTCCAGGGTAAGTTCCTCAAGTTTGAGCAGACTGGCCATATCTGCTGGCACAACTGCTTCGGCCGCCTTTCCCGGGGCCTGGCCGCTTCCGGGCCCGAGGGGTTGTGCCGTCGCCAACCCATCATGTCCGATCTGCAATGTGCCTAGACTTCGCCCGGCAAAAACGAGCCCCGCCGAAACCAGCAGAAACGCAAACTTGGGCAGTCCCGGAATCAGGCATAATGCGGCACTGACCCCTGCAGCCATATAGAGCGTCGCCGGATTCTCAAACAGTTGCGTGCGCAGCTCGCCGGAGAGTGTCACCGCAGAATTGGTGCGAGTCAGCGTGATTCCCCCGGCCACCGAAACCAGCAGCGATGGAATCATTGTCACCAGCCCATCGCCGACCGTAAGCACCGTGTACGTGCGGACTGCCTCGCCCAGTTCAACCCCTTGCTGCAACGTCCCAATCAGCAATCCGGCAACAATATTAATCGCGGTAATGAGAATTGTCGCCAGCGAATCGCGCTGATTGAACCGCGCTGCGCCGTCCATGGCTCCATAGAACTCAGCCTCGCGCGCAATTGCCTGCCGGCGACGGCGCGCCTCTTGCTCGTTAATCAGCCCGGCGTTCATGTCAGCATCGATGGCCATCTGCTTGCCCGGTAAGGCATCGAGCGTGAATCGGGCGGTCACCTCGGCGGTGCGCACGGCGCCATGCGAAACCACCAGAAACTGAATCGCAATCAGTGCCAGGAAAAGCACAAATCCCACGACATAGTTACCGCCCACAACGAACTGCCCAAAAGCCTCGATGACCTTGCCCGCAGCTGCCGTACCCTCAGAGCCATGCAGCAGAATGCGGCGGCTGGACGCAATATTCAACGCCAGGCGGAACAGGGTCAGCAACAGAAGCAACGTCGGGAAGACGCTCAACTCGACCGCCCGGCGCACCTGCACCGCAGAGAGAAAGACAATCACCGATGCCGCCATCGACAGGGCCAGCAGCATGTCGAGGATGGCCCCCGGCAAGGGCACCAGCATGACAAACATGACGCTGATCGCCGCGATGGGCAGCAGGTATGCGCGCAACCGGCTCCACAATCCCGCCAGACCGCTTCCCGGGGCATTCATCACGACGGCGGTACTCATGGCTTTCCTCTCTCATCGGGCGACTCAGATGAAAACTCCGGCTGCGTCCCCTGCTTCCCATTCAGCCCCGGCACCGTACTGCCTGTCACTGGATTTCGGGCCATTCTGACCCTGCGCAGGCCTGTTCCGGGAATGACCGCCCCCGTTGTTCCGGATTGACCAGTGGAGGGACTCCCCGGTCCTGACCCGGCGCGGCCTCCCCCGGAATCATGTTTATCCCCGCGCGAGGGCTGATTGGCAGGTCGCTCACTTGCCGCCTTCACCCGCCGCTGCCGCATCTCCTCCTCGACACGCTGGCGATACAGAAACGCGAGGATCGACGCCACGGCTGCGTATAGATCCACCGGAATCGCCTCTCCCGGCTCAACAAAACGATAAAGAGAACGGGCCAGCGGAGGATTTTCAAGGATCGGAACACCCGCCCACCGGGCCTGCTCCTTGATCTCTTCAGCGAGCAGGTTGCGTCCTTTGGCCAGAACCTTCGGTGCCTCCATGGTTTCGAAATCAAAGTCGAGAGCCACGGCATAATGCGTGGGATTGGTTACAATCACTGCCGCTTTCGAGACGTCCGCCTGCAGACGCCTTCTGCGCGCCTGACGGCGCAGATTGCGGATACGGCCGCGTATCTGTGGATTGCCTTCCGACTCCTTGTACTCCTCGCGCATTTCCTGGCGACTCATCTTCAGGCGCTGTTCCCGGCTGCGCCATTCAACCATGTAGTCAATCAGTGCCCAGGCAAAGAGCAGCCATGCTGCCACCAGCAAAAGCTGATAAATCTCTCGCCCCAGTCCCATGAGCCGTGCTGAAGAAAACGGCGGAATATCCCATTGCTTTGCCAGCCTTTGCACCGCGAATACCGCAAGAAATGCCGCAGGAATCATCGATTTTCCCAGGCGGGCTGCTGAGCGCAGCGAGAAAAGATTCTTGATGTTGCTCAATGGATTGATGCGGTCCAGTTTGACGCCGATCACCTGGGGATGAAGCTGGATTCCGCCCGTCTGCAGCATGCCCGCACCGAGCGACGCCCCCGCGACAGCAATGCCGACGATCCCTGCCGGACTCAGCACCGACATGGCCAGCGTCATCAACGACCGCAACGTTGCATCCACCCGGCCCGGTTCCCAGTCCGCAGTCGCTCCGAGCGCGAGAAATCCACTCAGAGACGCAGTCCACAACGTCACAAACCGGGGTCCAATCATCCCTAGAAGTACAACACCGGCCAGTGTGCCGGCAGCCGAACTCAGTTCACGGCTGTGCAGCAGGTCGCCATCCCGTCGAGCCTTGTCGCGACGCTGCGGAGATGCCTGCTCTGTGCGTTCACCCGCCATTGCCGCCCCCTGCCACCTGCACGCCTTGCAGAATCAGCCTTTCAGTCACGTCCAGCAGGCTGGTGAATCGGGCTTCGATGAAACGCGGCCAGAGGGCCAGAGAGCCAATGAGCAAGGCAAAACCGGTCAGAGTTTTCAAAGGAATGGTCAACGAGATGACCGGCAGTTGAGGAGACAGCTTGCCCATGAGAGCAATTGAAATCTCCACAAGCACCGTCGCGGCAAGCACCGGGGCGGCCAGTTCAAGCGCCGCAAAGAATGACCCCGAGAGCAGCGGAACCAATGCTTTCGCAGCGCCGGAAATACCATTGAGAGGAAAACTGCCCGGTGGAACTGCATGAAAACTGCGCACCAGCGACGCAAGCAAGATGCGGTCCAGGCCGGCCGTAATCACGACCAGCGTCCCGAGAAGCTGAAACAGGTCGCCCATCAGCGGTGTTTGAATTTCAGACGCCGGGTCGAGCAGATTAACCAGCGAAAAGCTGAACTGGATGCCTACAATTTGCCCGGCCAGCAGCAGCATCTCATTGAACAGATTCAACGTCAGCCCGTAGAGAGCGCCCACCGCGACCTCGCCCAGCAGACCGGCGAAGCTCAGAGAGATTTGCTGAATACCGGCAGTTCCAGAGGCGGAAGTGAACGCAACCGTGGGCACCAGCAGCCAGCAGATTGCAAGCGAAAGCGTGACCTTCGTCCGCGCCGCCAGTGCCCGCGATGAAAAGAAGGGTGCCAGCGCCAGCATGGTGCTCACTCGAACCAGGGCATACGCCATACCCGCAGCCATTGCGTCCCAATTGGTCGTCTCTACGGCTGCAATCATCGTCATCTGCTTTCGCAACTCGTTCAAGAGCAGGCTCTAGTGGATGTACCGGCCCAGGTCGGTAAACAAAAACCGTGTGTAGGCAGTGAGCCGGTGCAGAAACCAGGGCATGCCCGCCGCCAGAATTGCGACAACGGCGAACAGCCGCGGAACAGCCGTCAGTGACTGTTCCTGCAGCGATGTCAGCGTCTGCACCAGGCTGAGGAGAAAGCTGAGCAAAGCTGCGGCCAGCAAGATCGGCGCCCCCACGATCATGGCCTCCCGCAGGAGCTGGCGAAGAATTTCGGCTACCTGGTCCGGAGACATTCTTTTCCCTCCTTTCCGCATTTCTGCGTCATCATTTCAGAAGCTCTTGAGCAGAGAACCGGCGACCAGATTCCAGCCGTCAACCATGACAAAGAGCAGAATCTTCAGGGGCGTCGAAACCACCACCGGCGGCAACTGGAACATGCCAATCGAGGTCGTCACCGCCGCGGTCACCATGTCGATCAACAAAAATGGCAGATAAAGCATCGCGCCAATGGCAAATCCCGCTTTCAGTTCAGAGAGCATGTAAGCCGGAACCACCGCTCGCATTGGCAAGTCTTCCGGCTTAGCCGGCCGCGGCACTTGGCCAGCTGCCGCAAACAGGGCCAGATCCTTTTCCCTTGCATACCGCAAAAGGAAACTCTTGATGGGCACGGATCCTCGATCAATCGCCTCCCAACCCGTGACCTGCCCCTGACGATACGGAGTCACCGCCTGCTGCTCTACGGCAACCAGCACCGGCTGCATCAGAAACCACGTCATCACCAGGCCCAGTCCCAATAGAGTGGGGTTCGAAGGAGCAGTCTGCGTGCCGAGCGCCTGCCGCAGAAAATGGAAGACAACCATCAGCCGCACCATCGGTGTCACTGCCATCACCAGTGCCGGAAGCAAGGTGATCACGGTGAGGACAAACAGAATTGTCCACGGCGTCGAGTCCCCCGGATGCAACTTTGCATTCAGGTCAGGTAACAGCGGCGCAACCGGAAGTCCAGCCAGAATCGCCTCAGGATTCACCATGACACCCTGCCCAGCTTGAGACTCCCGTGTGTGGCTTGTCTTACTCCAGGACCAACCGCTCTCATTGAAGAAACATCCGGTGCTTCCGCTCTAGCCTGCAATGGCTCGTCTGAATCCGACGAAGACCGCTGTTGGCTCAGAGGAAAGAATGTGATGCTCGCATCCGGCGATGTCGCAACAAGCAAGCGGATCCCGTCTGCCTCAACCAGGGCCAGAGACTGGCGCGGCGCAAGTGAAACCCGCTCGATCACGGCGAGCCGCGCGGGAGGCGCCGAAGCATGATTCCAGAGCCTCAGAAACCCGCGCACAGCTGCTGAAATCCAGTTCGCGCGCATCATCGTCATCGTCGACAAGTCTCCGCCGCCTCTCCTGGCCCATTGGTTCCGGCTGTTCCCCACAAACTCCATCGCGCCCCTCACCGTTCCCTTCACGCCAGCCGCGTTACCCTCACCGCAAGCCTGGTGTCGACCACTTCAAACTCGCTCCAGGCCAGCTGCACATCGCCCGCCGCAAGCGGCAGGTCTTCTCCGTGGCCCCATTGCGTTTCAATTACCTCGCCAGGCTTCATGGCGAGCAGACTTCGTACGCGAAAATCTCGCACCGGCACCGCTACCGCCAGCCCAACCGGAAGCCGCGTGCATGCGGGTGAAATTCGCAGCGAGCCAGTCTCGGCCTGCAAACTGCCTTCACCAGAGAGTCCGCCGGGATGAGCAAGAGCGCCGTTTCCGAGGCCAAAACTCGCAGCTCCGGCCCCAAGCTGCCCCACGCCGGGAAGAGATGAAATTGCCTGTGGTGCAAATTGAGTAGCCATCGAACCTCGATTGCAGTTCAAAGAGCAAAACAATGCCCAAAGTTGGGACAACCCAATTGGAGAAATTTAAGAATGGCGATGCCGACGAGAGGCAAATCGCAACCTGTTTAGCTCGGAGAGCAAAAGTACGCAAGGCAGCCATCACTCTGGCTGCCTTGCGTATGCTGGGTGATTGTCGGTTCCCTTGGATGTCGGCGGCACCAGGGTAAAATGCCCGAAAACCCGGAACCCCTTTATTTCTGTGCCAACTGGTCCGGATTAGCCGACCGGATCAACCGACCGGGTCAACCGACCGGATCAATGCACCATATTGATCGTTTCCTGGGCCACGGTGTCGAACGTCGTTACCGCCTTCGAGTTCGCCTCAAAAGCACGCTGCGCGATGATGAGGTTTGAGAACTCGGCCGAAATGTTGACGTTTGACTGTTCGAGAGCCGCATCCTGGAAGCCGCCAAGCCCTCCCGAGCCAGACGTTCCGATCGAAGCTGTCCCGCTTGCCTGGGTGGTGGCATAGGTCCCATTGCCCAGCGCGTGCAGCCCCTCCAGATTCACAACGCTCGCCAGTGCCAGTTTGCCCACGGCCAGTTGCTGACCGTTGGCAAAAGTTGCGTTCACCGTGCCGTCCGCCGTGATGCTGAAGCCCTGGTACTGGCCGCTCGGATAGCCATCCTGCGTCGTCGCCGAGACCGCCGAAGCCGCGCTCACCTGGGTCAGCGTCGGCTTTCCTGAGGCTCCCAGAATATTCCACGTGAAGCTCATGTTGGCCGCGCCATCCGTCATTCCAGTGAAGCCGATGCCGGCCACGTTGGCTGCCGGGGAGGTCAAATTGCCGCTGCTATCAAACGTCAACGTCCCCGTATTGTTGACCGCCGCGGTCGATTCGCCCGCAGGCAGAGCAATGGAATACGTCCATGAATTCGTCGCGGTCTTGGTGTACGTAACCGTCGCCACATGGCTGGTCCCGAGTGAGTCATACAGCGTAATTTGACCCGGTACTGTTGTGCCGACGGCGGCAGCCGAATTCAAATTGGCGGTCATTCCAAATTTCGTCGAGGCATTGGGAGGCTCAACCTGTCCTACCGGAATCGTGATGTTGGTCAACGGCGAATTCGTGTTGACGATCCCGCCAACGGCCGGGTAACCCATCACGTGCAGGCCCTCCTGGGTCGTGAGGTTGCCGTTGAAATCCAGGCCAAAGTTCCCGTCGCGGGTGTAGAGGTTGGTGCCGCCATTATTCAGCACAAAAAATCCGTTGCCGTTGATCGCCACATCCGTCGAATTGCCCGTCGCCGCGAGGCTGCCCTGCGTGAACTGGTTCTCGATACCCGCAACGGAAACGCCCGAACCAAGTTGAATCAGATTCCCGGATCCGGATTGGGCAAGTTCCTGATAAAACGTGTCCGCAAACCGGACTTCCTGCGACTTGTAGCCGGTGGTATTGAGGTTGGCCAGATTGTTGGCGATCGTGTTCAGCGCCGTCGAATCGGACTCCAGACCCGTAAGTGGGATGTAAAAGCTTGCCATCGGTGCTCCTCCAAAAAATGATGTCGGTAGATGCCCCGGAATCTGACCTTGCTGCCGGAGACTGTTCTCGGTTGCCCGCCAGCGCAAGCGCTGCGGAAGAATTGAACCCCCTTGAGCCCCTTCCTCTGGCTCAGGCTAATGAAGCGGAATACCCCCGAAAGCCGGACCGCGATTGCTCTTTGGGGTATGACGATCGATCGCGTGCGCCACTGCGTGCGCCGCAGGCGTCTCCGGTGGCGCGCTCAGGTTTCCATGTGCCACCTCATGGACCACTTCATGGACCACCTGCCGCGGACTCGCATCCGCCTTCGCTGATGCGTTTGAGCCAGTCAGTGCAGAGGTTCCCTGCGGCGACTGTCCTTTCCCCGCCACCGGCCCAACGCCCGACGGTGCGGTCGCCATCCCGCCTCCCGCTCCCGAAGCCCCTGGAACCGCGCTGCCCGTCGGCGAAGTCACCGTTCCCAGGACCAGCGCCAGATTTTGATTCATGGCAATCAACTGCTCAAGACTGTTGATCTGCACCAGTTGATTCACGTATGCGTTCGGGTCGGTCTGAGCCGTCGGGTCCTGATTCTGCATCTCCGTGACCAGCAGCGTCAGAAAGTCATTCGAGGTAATCGCTCCCCCGGAAGCTGCTGCAGCGCCCGAACCTTTGGTTGCGGCCGGTGTCGCCAACGGTGTCGCCGACTCAGTCTTACCCTGCGCGCTGGCTGATTGCATCCGCGCCGCCTTGGTCCCCCCAGGCGTTGGAGCCGCTCCATTGGTGGGAAATGGAGTCTCGCCGCTCGTCGCTGCCGTACTGTTCCATATGCTGCTCATCTGTCCTGCTCCTTTCTGCATCCCTTCAGATTTCTCCGCCCTGAGTTTCTCCGGCGAACTTTTTCGTCCTCTTGCCGTCACTTCTATGCCATCAGGGAAATCCGGTTTCCAGTCCATCCCTGGGCCGTTTCGCGGGGTTGGTCGGTCCCGGTTACACCGAACGAACCCGTCTGTGCGGGTCCTCCCCACATTGGAGCCGCCCCAGGTACCGGGCTCAACAGCGCGTTTCTTGGGTCGTCGGCCTGATCTCGACCTGACTGCCCGCTTCCCCCGCTATCAGATTTGGATTCGCGGTCAGCCCCCGTGCCCAAATCAAGCCTCATCTCCCCGGAGGATCGATGGGTCGTCACGGTCAGGCTCTCGACTGGCGTTTCACGGTCATGCATCCATCCCGCCAGCGAACTCAGATGTCCGGCCAACAATGCACCCGATGCAGGTGACTGCGCTTCAATCGCTGCGTGCACCCCGCCACCATTCGCGTGCACCCGCAGTTCGATGTAGCCCAGTGCCGGGTCCTGAAAGCCGACTTCGAGGCCCCGCGTACTTGTGCCGTGACCAGTCCCGTTCAACCCGATTCCATTCACCGCGGTGTTATTGGGCGACCCTCCATCCCTCAGGTCTGCTGGAATCGCATGCTCTGCCAAACTCATCGGTTTCACAGGATTTGCCATGTCCATAGCGCGAAATGGATCGCTTCCCCGCTCGCCATCCGATGCCAAAGCAACAGCGCTGCGCGTCATGGCAGGCAAGCCAGACTCCCCGAGATGAGCGCTGAATGGAATCGAAGCCAATCCAGACCGAGGCACCCCCAATCCCGCATCCGATTCAGCCACTGTCTTCGAACCGTTTATCTCCGACCCAATTGAAGTCGTTTCTACCCCACGGCGGAAAGCAATTGATCGCGTGACGCTCTTCGCCGCGCCGATAAGCGTTGTTTCTGCGCTCTGCTTCGTTCGTGTATTTTCAGCGCTCAGCGCTATCTCGCCAGCACTTTCCGGTCTCCCCCCTGGGACGGTATGAACCTGTAGCTCGTTTCCAGCGGTCTGCCCAGCAAGCGATTGGTGCCCGTCACTGGTCTGTCCAGCTCGATTCGTCTGCAGTGCGGGACTGTCAGTGACACCACCTGCAACCATGCCCGCACTCAGATCTGCTGCCAATGTCTTCGTCGAGCCGAAGGGCTCAGGGGACGGCTTTCCCAAAGATGCCACTGAGGGGTCGCTCGCGACGGAGCCGTCAATTGATGCGATGCGACCGGAATTCATCCACCGGTTGGCCGGCAACGCAGGCAACTTCGACAAAGCCTCGTTCGCATCGACTTTTGATTCGCCAGTCTGAATTGCTCTGGGCTGGATTCCTGGCTTGTTACCGGGCGTGAAATCTGGATTGGTGCCGGGCTTGGTAACGGGCTTGAAACCGGGCATGACATCAGACTCGAAACCAGACGTGACTCCAGGCTCGTCAAAACTCAGCTGCGGCTCATCGTGTGTTCGACTCGGAACGCGTTCCGTGAGTTGCCCCGGCCCAACCTCTGGAAACAAGCGGCGCACCAGGGACGGTGCAACGTTCTCGCCGCGCTCGGCCACGCCTGTAGCTGCCCGTGAGCCACTCTGCACAGCTGTTGAACTGGAATCCACCTTCGATTGCGTCGCATCAGGCGGCGAACTGGTTAGAGTGGTTGACGATCCAAGCCGCGCCTCTTTCCCTGCAACCCGCAACTCCTGCGAGACGGTCTTCGCCGCCCCGGCAACCCCAGGCATCCCTTCGGGACCTCGGTCGCCAAACGGCTTGCCGTCCGACTGGCGATCATTCGCCCGCGTCGAATGCGGTGACATGGATTTATCCGGCAAGCTTCCGGCAGAGATAACCGGCGGTAGGACTTCATTTTCCTGGGGGTGGTCAATGCCCGTGACAGTTTCCTCCGGCATCTGCTTATGAAACAAGCCCAGGGACGCATCGCTGGTAAGATTTGGAATCTGTCTCCGCACCTCACTCTCTCCTCGCCAGAGGCGCGCTGCGACAGCATTCCCGTCTGCCCCAACGGCAGGGTCACGCGGCAAAGAAGCGCTTCCCTGCCCCATTGAGTTCTCCGCCACTCCTTCCGCCACTCCGGTCTGTTGATATTTAGTTGAAGAGGTCGGTATTGCGGCAATCTCTCCTCGTGCTCCCGGCGCTTTCGAGTTATCCGGCAACGGGTTGACCTGCTTGCCCGCGAACATCAAAGCGTCCAGGCCTGAGCGTCCCGGGGTTGCAAATGGATTGATCGCCTTTGCCCCAGGCCCGCTGCCATCGTTTCCCTGGGCATCAACCCGGCGGGGGTCGCTGACCTGCAAATCGATCTTCTGCAAAGTCGAAGCGTGCCGGTCGCTCGCTCCTTGCGTAAAAGCTGCGCTCAGCCCGGTCCAGTCCCCGCCTGAAGTCGTGTTGGGCAACGAGATACCAATTCCATCAGTCGGCTTTGCAGCAACTGCGGCGCCGTTCGCCCGTGAAGATGCCGCGCTGCCAAACGGCCCATTCCTCGAGATAACTTCCGCAACTTCCTGAGCATCATCCTTTGCCTGCGCACGCAGAACACCGGAAGTCCTTGTCGTCTGAATGCTCTGCGCGGGGTCACTGTTTGTAGTCGATCTCTGCAAGATCGGTCCTTCCCCGGCCACATCGACCAGAGCCTGCAACGTTGCTCCATCCACCGGCGGAAGCCATCCCGCTGCATGGGCAATGGGCGCATTCAATCCGAGCACCTGCCCTGCATCACCTGCATGCTCATCCTGCGGCTTGGCCTGACGGTGAACTCCCTGCGCCAGAGACCCGCTGCCTGATCGAAAAGCCTGATCAGCCTGATCAGACTGAACAGCCCGCGCCAAAGCCAGCTCAGGCAATCTTCTCGCAACCAGCTTGAGGTCGCGCGGTGCAAGCGGGAGTGCGGCCCGATCTGGTCTTGCCCCTGACCGCTCCCGTCCGGGACGAGCGATTGAATCGGCTGGCCCGGATTCAGCGGGCAGATCATCTTTCAAAGCGCTCAAATGCGATTGGCTCGCACCGTCCTGCGCTTCCTGCGCTTGCTGGCCTGCACCGTGCACAACCGGCGATGCGAGCAGATTCAGTGCGGAGCTCCACTGCGCCCGCAGTCTGGCAGCTGTCTCGACAGCCGAAACGTCCAATCCTTGCAGGACATGCCCCTGAAACGAACCGGAATCGCCAACCGCAGTGCGTCCGCCAGAGGCAGCGCCACCCGTATTGCCGCGGACTCCTGGATTGAGACTTGAACCAACGGCATCGAAGTTGGGAATTTGCGCCATGCCGATGACAGAGCAGCTCAATGACCAAAGTGTTCCCGAAAAGGGTTAGGCGAATTTCATTGAGAGTCTTTCACTCACCGGCAAATCCGCCTTACGAACCGTCTTCTGCTCCACCCTCTGGCGTCTTCAACGGACCAAGCCGCGCACTGACCATTGCTTCCCTGGCGGCAGTATCCCGTCGAGCGCGCCTGCCGTACCAGTCGTCCAGCATCTGCTGCGCTCTCTTTCCGGTTTCATGCGCCGCAGCTTGCTCGCTTTCACGAACCAATGTCTCCACCTGCCTCCGTCTTGTCCAGTTCATCATGAACATCGCCCGCTTCTGCTCCGCCTCTTCGGCGGCTGCTGCCAGGCGCGGTTTGAGCGCTGTCTGGCGCAGCCGCGCCTGCTCAGTTTCCATCAACCCACCGGCGCGGGTGGCTCCATGATCGATGGCAATCCCTTCGACAAAATGAGCTTGTCCCCGAGCCAGTTCCTGCCCTGCCAACGCTACTTGTTGTTGTGCTCGACTCTGCTCCCGCATTGCTGCCTCCAGTTCAAGGCGGCTTTGCTCTTCCTCGATCGCACGCAGGCGCAACAACCGTTGGAGTATCTTCTTCGGAGCCATTCCCTGTCTCTCTCCCAATCAATTGCGCCCTGCGCGCTTCCTGCTTTCGTTCGACAGTTCTGGAATCCAGCCCCCCATCCGGTCTGCAAAGTCTCTAGATTTCCCGCTCCAGATCCAGCAGCCGGTCCACGCTTTCAGAGAAATTCACCGTTTCCTCCGCCCGTTGCGCCAGAAACTCGCGCAGCACAGGTCGCGCACGCAACGCCCTGTCCAGATCTTCATCAGCACCCGGCTTGTACGCGCCAATGCGCACCAGGTCCTCGCTGCGCGCATACGCGGCCAGCAGACGCCGCACCGTCCCCGCAGCCTCACGATGTTCCGCGCCGGCCACCGACGGCATCAACCGGCTCACCGAATCCAGCACTTCCACCGGCGGATACCAGCCCTCGGCAGCCATCGAGCGGGAGAGCACAATATGTCCATCGAGCAGTGAACGTACCGCATCCACCAGTGGATCCTGCTGATCGTCTCCCTCCATCAGCACCGTATAGAAAGCCGTAATCGATCCGGTCTTGTAGTTCCCCGCCCGCTCCACCAGTTTGGCAAGCCGGGCGAATACCGAAGGGGTATAGCCCTTGGCCGTCGTCGGCTCACCAGCCGCAAGACCAATTTCGCGCGCGGCCATGGCAAAGCGCGTCAGAGAATCAAGTACCAGCAGTACGTGCTTGCCCTCAGCCGCAAAATACTCCGCCACCGTGGTTGCGGCCAGTGCCGCCCGCATGCGCATCAGGGGCGACTGATCCGAAGTCGAAACCAGCACCACAGATCGCTTTCGGCCTTCCTCGCCAAGCGCATCCTCCAGAAACTCCCCCACCTCCCGGCCCCGCTCCCCTACCAATCCGACCACCGTCACATCTGCGCCCGTGTTGCGGGTCATCATGCCAATCAACGTGCTCTTGCCCACACCTGAACCGCCAAAAATGCCGACACGCTGCCCCCGACCCACCGTGAGCAACGAGTCGATGACCCGGATTCCCGTTCCCAGAGGAGTTCGAATCGGCACCCGCCCCAGCGGCAAGCGAACCGAACCATCGAGCGCCAGAGCAGACGTCGTAACCAGCCTGCGCCCCCCCTCGGCATCGTCGATTGGTTCCCCCAATGCATTCAAAACACGCCCCATCAATGCCGGGCCCACTTCAATCTCCGGCCTGAATCCCAGCGCTTCAACCGTATCGCCGTAACGAATGCCCTCCGGCGCATTCAACGGCATCGAAAGCACCGTTGAACCCCGAAAGCCAATCACCTCTGCCAGATGCGCATGGCCTTCGCGGTCAATGATGGCGCAGCACTCCCCCACCGAAGAGTTGGGACCCGTCGACTCGATCATCGGTCCGACCGCCTGCAATACCTGCCCGCGCCAGCGCCACGGCTGCGCACGCTGTAACTGACGCACATAGGCATCCAGCCTTCCCGGCAGAACCGGGGCAGCCGAGTTCATTGGCCGCTCCCGGCCGCCGCCGATTTTCCGCCAGATTCCGCGCTCCCATGTTCAGATTCTGCAGACTCCTGACCCCGCTCGCCCACCCGGTCAAAGAACCCCCGTTCAATCTCCTTCAACTGCGACCACAGGCTCAGATCCGCAGTTCCCAGGGCGGTCTCCATGCGGCACTCGCCAGACTTCATTTGCGGCTCGCCCACGACCTCCGGTCGCATTGCCCGTTCTGGAATCAAAGCCAGAGCCTGCTCCCACATCCTCTGCTCCTGCAATGGAACCCGCAATCGTACCGCCGTTGAATCTGAAAGCTGCCCCAACGCCACCCGCACCGCACCCGTCAGCAGCAAGGGGTCCATCTGCGCTTCACGGCGTAGAACTCTCGCTGCGATTGCCAGCGCCAAACGCACAGCTTCCTGCTCCAACTGGTGAAAATAATGCAGTTTTGATTCTGAAAAACTCGCCAGCAGCTCCCCCACCTGGACGTGGGCCTTCCGCAGAGCTGCCTCGATCTGCTGGGAACTCTCTTCTCTGCCCCGCGCCAGCCCCAGTTCAACCCCCTGCACAATTCCTCTTTCTTCGGCATTGCGCCACTCTGCAGCCAGACGCTCAATTTGGTCCTTGTCTTCACTGCCGCCCTGCATGTCGAAAGTCGACCCGCCTGCAGACGCGCGCGCTTCCCAACCCCCAGCCTCGCCGGCAGAAACCGGCTCCCCCGAAGTCTTCAGTCCGCGAACACTGCTGCCTGTGGGGAAGATTTCAGCGAATCGACGACTCATCTCCGCTTCGCTCGCGCCCTGGCCCCCCAGCCAGCCTTCGGTTGCGGTATGCGGGACTTCCGGAAAGATAAACACTTCGATCTCCCTCAACCCTTCGCTGCACTTCGGAAGGCCGCTATCGGTGCTCATGGCTGTCGTTGCCTCATCGCTGTTTCCTGCACGCCTTTACGAATTGCCGCTTGTTGTATTGATACTGGTTGCGTTGATGCTGGTTGCGTTGATACTGGTTGCGTTGCCGTCTTCAAAGTCCGGAATCGCTCTCTGGCGCCCATGGCGGCATCGCTTCTGACCTCACATAATTAAAAGACTTGATCAACGGAAGCTCAGGCCATCATTTCGTCCCCCGTTTCCATCTTCAGAATTACCTTGCCCTCCGACTCCAGGCGGCGCGCAAGGTTCAGAATCTCCTGCTGGGCCGCCGCAACTTCTCGCGAACGCACCGGACCCATCACCTCCATATCCTCTTTGAGCATCTCGACCGCGCGGGAACTCATCGCCTTGAAGACCTGCGCCCGCAATTCCTCATTG
Organism: uncultured Acidobacteriota bacterium; assembly: GCA_903832055.1. GTDB lineage: Bacteria > Acidobacteriota > Terriglobia > Terriglobales > Acidobacteriaceae > Acidicapsa. Next base: position 147,042 of record CAILAC010000010.1, read on the forward strand.
GCACCGCGCAGCGCCAACGCCAGTTGCCGCTTGTCGACACCCGAAACAATCTCGCGAATTGACTGCGCCGGCACCGTCACCAGGTCCTCAAAGGTAAACATGAGATTGCGAATATTCAGCGCCAGCTCCGGTTGCGCGTCCTCAATCGATTCGAGAATCCGTTTGGCTTCCTCCGCATTCACCCGGTTCAGCAGATCCGCCACCGCCTTGAAGCCGGAGTAGCTCTTGCGCTTGGTGTCGCCCACATTCTCCAGTCGCCGGTGCAGAATCAGCGCCACCTTCTGCGCCATCTCCGGAGAAAACTGCCGCATCTCCGCCAGCCGCTGAATCGAGACCACCTTGTGTTCTTCACTCAGGTTGTCCAGTACCTGCGAGGCCCGGCGCGGGTCAAGATGAGCCAGCACCAGCGCAATCGTCTGCGGGTGTTCGGAGTCCAGCAGCTTGCCCAGCTGTTGCGGATCAGTCTTCTGAAGTTTGCCCAGATTCCCCTGACTGGCCTCCTGCGATCGCCGCACCAGCATCAGCAGATCATCTGCGCGCTGTTTGCCAAAGGTGTCGTTGAGCAGCCGCGAAGCAAAGTCCAGCCCGCCGTGCATCATCACATGCTGAGTTTCAAGCAGCTCCCAGAACTCTTCCAATATCTCGCTTGAAACCTCAGGCGGAACCGCTCGCAGTTCAGCCAGTTCCTCCGTGATGCGCTGCACATCAGACTCTGGCAGCGCGCGCAGAATCTCCTTGGCAATCTCTTCACCAACGGCAACCAGCAGAATGGCCGCCTTCCGCACTCCGTTCATATTGGCCGTAAGCCGTCTGACCTGCGTTCCGTCTTGTCCCATCTCGGCCAACCGTTGCTCCCCTCTCTACCCAGGTGACGTGCTAGTCAGAATGAATCCAGCTCTGCAGCAGGCGCGAACTCTGCGCCGGATCGCGCTTCAACGTGTCTGTCACCTGATCAAAGACCTGCTGAGCCCGCTGTCTCTCCAAATCCGGTGCCGCATGTTCAAGTTCCGGCAACATCGGTGGCGTCGCTGCAGACGCAGCCAGTTCGCCCGGCCTGCCCTTGAACGCAGCAGGAGAAGAATTGCTCATTCTCCCCAGCGCCGGGCGGATCGCCAGCACAATCAGCAACACCAGACCCACCAGCAGCGTTCCGTACTTGAGCAGCAGCGGCGAATGCTCGATCATCGCCAGCACCCGGTCAAGAGGGGAAACCGTCATCGGGTTGTGATTCTGGTCAAAGCTCAGATCTTCGACGGTCACCAGGTCGCCACGCGTTCCGTCGAAACCCACCGCCGCCTGCGCCAGTGCCGTCAACGTTCGCAACTCCTCAGCACTGCGCGGCTGCCAGGTCGCCTGCTTGCCCTTCTGGCCCGCAGCCGCCATCCGGTCATTGACGATGATGGCTGCCGTCAGCCGGCGAATGTGCCCCGGAGCTTCCGTCGTATGGCGCACCTTGCGCGAAGCACCGTATGTGCCACTCTCGGTCTTGGCGCTCTGAGGAGGGGTACTCTGTTGCGGATACACCGGCAGAGCCTGGGCATTGGGCGCATTGGTCGCCGTACCCGGCACCCCGGCCGGTACTGGCTGCGCACTGGTCGCCTGTTCGGTCCTTTGCATTGACAACGTCACCACCTGGTCAGGGTCAAAGGTCTCTTCCGTGGTATCAGTCGCCGTCGGATCATAGTCAACCGTCACTGAAGCGCGCACGTTGCCCACCCCAGTCACCGGCTCAAGTGTCTCAATCAACTTGGCCTCAAGCGCCTGTTCCGTGCTCAGCCGCAAGGCTTCGCCGCTCTTGGGGCCAAGAGGCATGTGACCACTCGCATCGACCAGCGAAACCTGCGCCGGTGCCAGCCCGTCCACCGCCGAGGCCACCAGGTTGCGAATCGCTTCGTCTTCGCCGTCCGCCAGTCCGCGATGCCGCAGCGTCAGTACAACCGAAGCCTTGGCCGGCCGCTCCTGTTCGCGAAAAAGTGATTCATGCGGCATCACCAGATGCACCCGGGCCGACTGCACATCTGCCAGAGTGGCAACTGTGTGCTCCAGCTCGCCTTCAAGCGCCCGCTGATAATTCACCTGCTCGTCAAACTCCGAGCCCACCCAGTTCGGCTTGTCAAACAGCTCAAAGCCCATCCGACCGCTATGCGGACCGCCCTTGGCAGCCGTCGCCAGCCGCGCCTTATCCAGCTGACCCGCTGGAACCCGGATCGCGGTGCCATTGCCCTCAAGATCAAACGTGATTTGCGCCTGGGTCAGTACCTGAGCCATCTGCCGCGAATCCTCCGGGTCCAGTCCGGCATAGAGCGTCCGCCAGTCCGGACGAGTCGCATACCACCCCAGGCCACCGATCGCGGCCGCCAACAGGGCGCCGGTTGTAATCGCCCAGATGCGCTGACGAGGCTGGAGCATTTGCCAGCGGCCCCGCGTCTGTTGCCACGTATTCCAGGCAGTACCAGCACTACCCGGCCGTTCCCCGGCGGGATTCGTGGTCGTCTTATCCAACTGTGCTCCCGCTGCCATGGCTCCCCGAAATCTCGTGCCTCTTGGTTAAAACTGCATCCCCATCACTTGCTGGTACGCAGCCAGAGCCTTGTTCCGCACCGACAGCACCAGCTCGAAACCCATCTCAGCCTTTTCAGTCGTAATCATGGCCTCATGCACATCCACGCCCTTGCCCGACATCAGTCCTTCCACCGCTGTGCGCGCCTGCCGCTCCAGCAGGTCCGCCTGACCAACTGCTTCGGTCAGCAGATCGGCAAATGGAGCGGACGCCGAAACCGTCCCCACCCCACCTCCAGAGATGTCCAACGGCGAAAATCCCGCAACAGCCATCGAACTCGCCGTTGAAGTCGCAGCACCAGGAACTGCGTTGATGCTGGAGGCCTGCATTGCCTCAAGCGGCGCTCCAAACAGCGAAACTGCAGCCGCAGTGATTGGTACCATCAAAATTCCTCCTCAAATGCACCCTTGGTTGAGTCGTGGCCCGAAGCTGCCCCTATTTGGCGATTTCCAGAGCCGAAGCGATCATCGACTTTTCCGCCTGCACCGCTGAACCGTTCAGACCGTAGGCGCGCGTTGCTCCCATCAGGTCCACCATCTCGGTCAGCGGATTGATATCCGGATAGGAGACAAATCCCTCGGCATCGGCATCCGGATGGCTGGGGTCGTACCGCTTCAATGCAGGAGCCGTATCCTCAACCACTCCTGCAATGCGCACCCCCGGAGCTGCGCTTTCCCCGTTCAACAGTGATCCGGGTACCGCACCGGCCAGCTGACCCGGGATCTGACCCGGAATCAGGCCCGACAAATGCCCGGCAAAGGCCTGATCCCCGCCACCCGTGGCGAAGATCACATGCTGACGCCGATAGGGCGTGCCATTGGGAGTCCGAGTGGTCTCCGCATTGGCCATATTTGCAGCCACCACCTCGGCCCTCATCCGCTCCGCCTGCATGGCGGCTCCTGACTGGTCAATCATGCCAAAAAGATTCATTCCTGCTCCTCCCGTCGACTCCGTACCACGCACACGCCTTGAGGCTGTTTTGCGTCCAGTCCCTATCGAGCCTTACTTGGCGTCGGCATGGATCGCATCAAAGATGCGCGTGTATTCCCGCCGCAGCAAGGCAACGCCAGTTTTGAACTTCAACTGAGCTTCTGCCAGATTCAGACCTTCCCGGTCCATCGAAACGTTGTTGCCATCGGGTCGCACAATGAGCCCATCCTCCTGGAAAACTCTTGGATTCAGACCGGGCCCACCGGGCTCCGGACTGAGGCCACCATCGGCCGTCGCCATCGCCTGCTGCATCTCCGCTTCAAAGTCCATGCCCAGGGCGCGATACCCGGGCGTGTCAATGTTGGCCATGTTGGCCGCTGTCAATTGAATCTGGCGCGTGTCCAGATCAAGGTAGTGAGCAATTTCACTGCTGAGCCTTGTCGCAATTTCCACACAACCTCCTGCGCGCTCGACATTCGATTCAGGGCGCCTGCGCAATCCCGCGCCCACTCAGCCGGAACCAACCTTTGAGCTGTTAAAACTCCGGCTGCATGCAACCGTTTCAGTTCATTAACGAGAGTCCAAAGTCAATTTCCGCGGCGGTAATTACCGGTTCGTTCCCCGCCAGAATCGCCGCCCTTTCAAGCACGTGTTCCAGTTCCCTGACATTGCCCGGCCACCCATGCTGACCCAGTCTGGCCATCGCCGAGGCATCCACGCGTTTGACCGGCGACTTGCGCCCCATCTGTTCCATGAAATGGTTCACAAGCTGGGGCAGGTCTTCCAGGTGTTCAATCAGCCCGGGCGTGTGAATCAGGAAAACCGCCAGGCGGTAATACAAGTCGGCGCGAAAGATCCCCTTTTGGGCATCAATCGCAAGCGGCTGGTGGGTCGCCGCCACAATGCGCACATCCACTTTCACGGTTTCGTTGTCGCCAATCCGCTGCAGTTCGCCATTTTCAAAGAATCGGAGCAACTTCGATTGCAGTGCCAGCGGCATCTCTCCGATCTCATCGAGAAAGAGCGTTCCGCCGTCGGCAGACTCAATTCGTCCGGTCCGGCCCTGCACCGCTCCGGTAAATGCTCCCCGGGTATGGCCAAACAGTTCAGCCTCCAGCAGCGCTTCGGGAATCGCGGCGCAATTGATTGCTACAAACGGCTTGCGTGAGCGATTGGAGAGCCGGTGAAGCGCCTCGGCCACCAGTTCCTTGCCTGTACCAGTCGGCCCCTCGATCAGCACAGGAGTGGTTCTCTCCGCCACCAGCCGAATGCGACGGCTCACCTCCAGCATCACTGCACTCGTCCCGATCAGCGTCGGAATACGCTCTGATGCGGGAATCTCCTTGCGCGCCAGGGGGGCCGAAACCCTCCCGGCTGCAGTCGCTCCCGCGGTCAGGATCGAGTTTGCCGGAGGATAATTGCCAGATTGAAATTGAGATTCATTGCCCTCTGCCGCAACTTGCTCGGCAGGGCGCGGCAACCGCGAAGTCAGGGGAGGCTCCGGCAGGTGGGCGAGCTGACTGAGCCGTGTCGGTCCACCCCCTTCATCCATATCTGCCGCCGACTGCCACGCAGCACTGTCTCCCTCCTGGCTTCGCCGCAGCGCATACAGCAACTCCTGGTGGTAGGGACTGCGCGGGCTATTCTCAGCCGAAACCCCATCGGTCAGCATCACATCCACATGCGGATAGTCACGGTGAAAATCACGCAGAAACTCATTCACGTCCAGATCTGGAAGCCAGGGATCGATCAGCAGTGCTTCAAGCTGGGTAGACTGCGATGCCACCCAGGCATCGGCTCCTCCCTGCGCCTCAAGCACCTGCCAGCGCAGCCCCGTCAAGGAATGGCGCAGCCTTTCGCGCAGACTTGAGTCGGAGCTGACCACCAGCACACTCCGCACGCGTGACCGGAATGGCAGACTCTGCGCAGCCGAAATCGGCATGACCGCAGAAGCGGAATTGGGCACTGCAATTGAAACTGGCAACATGGCTTCGTCTCCTGGCAATACGACTTTGTCTTTCAAATCTGTGGCCCGCAGCAATGGCGGATGCAAGGTACCTGAGCGCAGTTCAGATCGATTCAAGCGTCCCATTAACTGTCCGGTCCCGTACGCTGCCCGAGATCACCTGACCCAAGACCTGCGGTGGCAATGGCAGATGGAGTTCCGCCTCGGAGGGCACCAGGTAGCCATGCCCTCGCACCGTGCGCAGCAGAAATCCCGGTGGCGGATCTTTCAGCTTGCGCCGCAGATAGTTCACGTACACATCGACGATGTTGGTTGTCTGGGCCGGCTCCATATTCCAGACTGCGTCCAGCAGTTCCACCCGCGAAATGCATTGGCCGCGATGCAGCATCAGATGTTCGATCAGCGCAAATTCCTTGTTGGTCAGCGGAATCAGTTCGCCCGCGCGCCGGGCCGTATGGTCCAGCCGGTCGAGTTCCAGATCCCCTACCCGCAGCGTCAGCTTGGCTTCCCGTTTGCGGCGCAGCAGGGCGCGGCTACGGGCACGCAGCTCATGCAGGCTAAAGGGCTTCACCATCAGGTCGTCCGCTCCCAGATCCAGGCACCGGATGCGGGTCTCCACCTCCTGCCTGCCGGTCAGCACCAGCACCGGCAACTGCAGGTCGAGCAGACGCATCGCAGCCAGTGCCTGTTCACCATCCATCACTGGAAGGTTGAGGTCGAGAATCGTCAGATCCGGCATATCCTCGCGAAAGGCCTCCACGGCCTCTGCGCCATTCGACGCACAGCGCACCCGGTGTCCGTCCGATTCCATGCCGCGCGTCAAAAACATCGCAAGCGCCCGATCATCTTCGGCAATCAAAAGCCTCATCACACCTCTCCCCGTTCTGTCGCGTCCTGTGGCAGATTGCAGATTCTGCGACTGGTTCCGTCTCCACCACCATCCCCCGAATGGTTCAGGGACCTCAAGAGAAATCCATGAAGGAAGGATGTGGCGGTTCCGAGATTGGGAGAAGCTCACAAGGATTCCCAAAAAAGTGTCCCAACTCGCTCCTCTTCTAAGTACCTCCCCATTGGAATCCGCCCACATATTCCATCCGGCCTGCGGTACCACTAGAGAACATTCAGCGAAAATAACAGTGGCTAATTCGCTTTTCGTTCGCTAGAATGCCCGCATGGCCGTCACGCGTAGACAAAAAGAAGTTCTTGATTTCCTCGAGTCCTTTGTAACCAGGAACGGTTATTCCCCTTCCTTCGAAGAAATCGCCCGGGGGCTCGAACTGAAGTCTCTGGCTACCGTTCACAAGCACATCACCAATCTCGAGAAGAAAGGGCTGCTTGACCGGACCCACAACCGCAGTCGCTCCATCGACGTGGTGCCGGCAGGGTCGCGAACCCGCACCAGCGAGCGCCTGCCCCTCATGGGCAGAATCGCCGCCGGCCTGCCCGTCGAGGCCAGCGAAAATGCCGAGAGCATTTCTTTACACGATGTCGTGGGGAATAAGGACGTCTTCGCTCTTGAAGTCAGGGGCGACTCCATGCGCGACGAACACATCATCAGCGGCGACTATGTGCTGGTTGAGCGCACCCGCACCGCCCGTCAGGGTGAGATTGTCGTGGCCCTCGTGCGCGGCTCTGAGACCACTCTCAAGCGCTTCTATCTCGAGGGCAATCAGGTGCGTCTGCAACCCGCCAATCTGGAGATGGACCCCATCTTCGTTCCAGCCGCACAGGTGGCAATCCAGGGGCGCGTCCTGGGTGTTTTGCGCCGCTACCGCTGACCCTGTCGCTCAGCCTGGCCCCGATCCTGCAATCCAGTGAAGTACATCAGCAAAGCGCCAGCAAAAAGGGCGGCCAGACCAACCGGTCTGCCGCCCTCTTTCTTTGATTCGTTCCGCCCGAAATTGCTTAAGCGAGGCTGCTCGGAGCCATGGCGAGCACACGATGAACCTTTTCTTCAATCACTTCACGCGGCACATAACCCACGATCTGATCGGCGACCTTGCCGCCCTTGAAGAAAAGAAGCGCCGGAATCCCGCGAATCCCATAGCGCGACGGAGTAGCGCCATTCTGGTCAACGTTGACCTTCACAACCTTCAGTTTGCCGGCAAAAGACGTTGCCAGATCATCGACGATCGGCGCGATCGCCTTGCACGGGCCACACCATACTGCCCAGAAATCAACCAGAACCGGCTGCTCCGATTGCAGCACATCCTGATCAAACGTTGCATCACTCACTTCTAAAACTGCGCTTCCGGCCATTTTTCTCCTCGCGGGTCTGACTCTTGATCCTGTTACTGTCAGTTTAACTGCATTTGACATCTCATGAGATGCATTTGAATGCAAGAAGTCGCAAGCGGTTCCACCCAGGAGTCGCAAAATTCACGGCTTCCCGAACCGATTCCGATGATAGCTTGGGTTTTGAATACACGATTGGACTTGATCTAAATAAAAAAGCGCCCGGATTCCATCAGGAACCACGGGCGCTAGAGCAGCCCTCCCCCAGAACTGCCCACACACGTGAATCTAGGTTTTCCTAATCCGAATTGCAAGAAATCTTAGGTAACCGCCAAAGTAATCACCAATGGGGGATGCCAGATTCTGCGGCACTTACCTGTTCCAAATGTGCTCGATCGCCGAATCGCCGCAGCTATACCAGCTATTCGCCCTCGAAAGGCCGACCCTGCCAGCTCGCCTGCGCACCCTTGTTCTCAAATCGCGCCTCAAGCGTCTCTGCCCGGCAGCCCGCCTCGATGGCCCGGCAAATCGCGGCCTTCGCCTGCTCCATCATGTCGTCTCCGGAAATAATCAGCAGTATCGAAGGTCCAGCCCCGCTCAGAGCCACGCCCAAAATGCCGTCACGACCCGCCAGGGGCAACAAACGTGGCAGCAGCAAGCAAATCTCTGACCGGTAAGGCTGATGAATGCGGTCCGCCATTGCCGGACGCAGCAAATCCCCGCGCCCCTGCGCAAAGGCAAGACCGAGCAGCGCCGCAGCCTGAATGTTCGCCACCGCATCCGCTCGTGAGTACCGATCCGGCAAAACCGCCCGCGCCTTGCTTGTCGCCAGCGGGTCAGCAGGCATCACAATCAGCGCCCGCCAATCTGCCGGTGGCTCCACACGCGCCGCATGGACCTGCCGGCCTTCACATGCAGCCACCACCAACCCGCCCAGCCAGCAGGCAGTTGCATTATCCGGGTGGCCCTCTTGCGCGCATGCCTCCGCAAGAATCTGCTCCCCGCTCCAGCCAAGCCCGCCAAAATGCACCGCCAGCGCAATCGCCGCCAACCGTCCCGCAGCCGAAGAACCGCAGCCCATCCCCAGCGGAATCCCGTTTTGCATCCGGATCGCGAGCGGTACAACCTCCCGCCCTTCCCGCACCAGGAGCGCGCGGTAAGTCTCGAGAATCAGGTTGTCGTCCAGCCGCCCACACAGGTCCGCATTGCGGCCCTCCGCATCAATATGGAAGGCATCAGCAGCCTCAGCCTCAATCTCCAGATGAAAATCCAGCGCCACCGCCGCCGAATCAAATGCAGCGCCCAGATTGGCCGAGGTAGCAGGCAAGCGAAGTCTCAAAACTGAAGCCACTGCTAGACCCACCTGCTTTGAATTTCGTCCAGAGCCTTCAGCACAGCCCCCGGCGTCGCATCCACTTCCACCGCATTCCGGCGCAGCGCTGCAATCTCCGGCAACAAAGGTTCTGCCTCTTCCGGCCGCAGCAGCGTTCCTTTGTGAAAGTCAATCGTATATTCAGCGTCTTTCAGCGTGTGTCCGGTCAGCAGCAACACCACCGTGTCAGAAGGAGCAACCCTGCCATCAGCAACCAGCTTCTTCAACCCCGCCAGCGTCACCGCTGAAGCGGGCTCCGACCCGATGCCCTCGCGGCCAATCTCCGCCTTCGCCACCGCAATCTCTGCCTCACTCACATCCAGGCACCAGCCACCCGTCTCGTGAATCGCATGCGCCGCCTTCCGCCACGAGGCCGGATTCCCAATCCGGATCGCCGTAGCCCGCGTCGTTGCCTTCACCGGCTCCATCGCCTCCCCATCGTTCTCCCGGAAGCTCCGCACCAGGGGATTCGCTTCCTCCGCCTGAATCACAGAAATCTTCGGCAGCCGCGAAATCAGCCCCAGGGCCTTCATCTCCCGAAATCCCTTGCCCAGCGCCGAGCTGTTCGCCAGATTCCCACCCGGCACCAGAATATGCTCCGGCACACTCCAGTCGAAGTACTCCGCAATCTCCAGCGCAGGCGTCTTCTGCCCCTCCAGCCGGTATGGATTCACCGAATTCAGCAGATAAATCGGCGCTTCCTGCACAATCGAGAGCAGCACCCGCAGGCAACCGTCAAAGTCCGTATTCAACTGGCACGTCACCGCGCCATAATCCATAGCCTGCGCCAGTTTGCCCCAGGCAATCTTTCCCTGCGGAATCAATACCAGGCTCTTCAATCCCGCCCGCGCCGCATACGCCGCCATCGCTGCCGAGGTGTTTCCGGTCGAGGCGCACGCCACCCACTCAAATCCGCGCTCCTTGGCCACGCTCAGGGCGGCCGTCATACCCGTGTCTTTGAATGAGCCAGTCGGATTCATCCCCTGGTGCTTGGCGTAAATCTGGTCCACGCCCAGCGCCTTCGCGGCGCGCGGCAAATGATAGAGCGGCGTGTTACCTTCTTGCAGCGTGATCGCACTTCCAAAACTGTCCAGAATCGGCAGCATCTCGCGAAATCGCCACACGCCCGACCGGTCCAGCAATTCAGACGAAGAGCGCCGCTCCCGCCACAGCCATTTCAACGCGCCCGCGTTCGGACGGTCCATACCCCCCGCCGCCGACCAGCCCGGGTACTCCACTTCGAAAAGGTCGCCGCACTCTTTGCAACGAAAGATCGAACCAGCCTGGTGCCCGCGGATCCGCGTGCCACAACCGAAACAACGTAACTGATGCAGATTGTCGTTCATATCAAGTGATAGCCTACCAGCAAGGCCGCCCATTTCGCCTGTCTGACCGGAGAGATCGTCATGCTGTACTACGCCCGCATTCCTGCTTTGAAGCCAGCAATGCGCCTCCGCGACATCGTGCCTCCGATTCTGATTGCTCTGTTTCTGCTCTTTTTTCAGACGCTTTCCGCCCAGCAACCACCCCTCCGCATCGCCGCTGCCTCTGACCTCCAGCCTGTCCTGCCGCCCATCCTTGGCCAGTTCCAGCGCGCCACAGGCATTCCCGCAGTAGCAACCTACCAGGCCTCCGCCGCGCTCACCGCTCAGATTCTCAATGGCGCGCCGTTTGACGTTTTCCTCGCGGCTGACCTCAGCTACCCGAGAAGACTCATCGACGCCGGCCTCGCTGATTCCGCAGGCATCCCTGCCGCCAACGGCTCCAGCACTCCGTCAACCCCCGTCATCTACGCCCGAGGCTCCCTCGTCCTCTGGACCCGCAAAGAAGGCCCATTTCCCTCGCCTTCCCTCGCCACCCTCACCGACCCCAGACTCCAGCGCCTCGCCATCGCCGACCCCGACCGCGCCCCCTACGGCCGCGCTGCCCTCGCCGCGCTCACCAGCCTCAAACTCGCCGCCAGCCTCAAGCCCAAACTCGTCACCGCCGAAAACATCTCCCAGACCGCCCAATTCGCCGAAACCGGCAACGCAGATGCCGGCCTCATCTCCCTCACCTCCGCAAAATCACCGCATCTGCTCGCCATCGGCAACTGGTTCCTCATCCCCAAAGACCTCTACCCGCCCATCGAACAGGGAGCAGTCATCATTTCCCATTCCCCCCAGCGCGAAAACGCCCAGAAGTTCCTCGCATTCCTCCTCTCCCCAGCCATCCAAAAGCAGTTGGGCGCAAGCGGCCTGACCCCGGTAAATTAGCCCATGGACTGGCAGGCACTCCTCCTCACCCTCAAACTCGCCACCATCACCACCGCGATCCTCCTCCTGCTCGCCATCCCCCTCGCTGCCTGGCTCGCCCTCACCACTTCCCGCCTCCGCGCTCCCATCCAGGCCCTCACCTCCCTTCCGCTCGTTCTGCCCCCCACCGTACTCGGCTTTTATCTGCTTGTCCTTTTAGGCCCGCTCACCCCCATCGGACGCATCATCGCCAGCCTTCTCGGCCACCCGCTGGCTTTTTCCTTTGCAGGATTGGTCGTTGGTTCAGTCATCTACAGCCTTCCCTTCGCCGTCCAGCCCATCGTCGCCGGGTTCTCCGCCATTGACTCATCGCTCACCGACGCCGCGCGCCTGCTCGGCGCCAGCCCACTCCGTCTCGCCCGCACCATCCTCGTCCCGCTCGCAGCCCGTTCCATCCTCGCCGCAGCCATCCTCAGTTTTCTCCACACACTCGGCGAATTCGGCGTAGTCCTCATGCTCGGCGGCGACATTCCCGGCTCCACCCGCACTCTCTCCATCGTGCTCTTCAACCAGGTCGAGGGCTTTGACTATACCGCGGCCAATCGCACCGCCGCCATGCTGCTGATCTTCTGCGTCGTCGCTCTCATCGCGGTCTACGCCCGCCCGCAAACTCTCTTCGGCGGCACCAATGCCTCTCCCGCAGCAACGGGAGACCGCAATGGTTGAATTGCAACTCAACGCCCAGCGCGGCAGCTTCCATCTCCAGATCAACTGCACGCTCTCCGCCCCCTGGACCGTCATCTTCGGACCATCCGGCGCGGGCAAAAGCACCCTGCTTCGCTTGATCGCTGGCCTCGAAATACCCGACTCCGGGAGAATCGTCCTCGATGGCAAAGTCATCACCGACACCCGCGGGCGCGTCCAACTGCTTCCCGGCCCACTTTCCAGCCAACGCGGTGTCGGCCTCGTTGCCCAGCAACCGGCTCTCTTCCCTCACCAGACCGTGAGCGCCAACGTCGCCTACGGCCTGGCTCACCTCGCCCAGCTCGACCAGCAAACCCGCCGCCAGCGTGTCACGGCCATGCTGGAACTCGTAGGCGCCGCGCAGTTGGCCAACCGCAGTCCCCGCGCCCTCTCCGGCGGCGAAGCACAGCGCGTCTCCCTGGCCCGGGCCCTCGCGCCCATGCCCAGCCTCCTGCTCCTCGACGAACCCCTCTCCGCCCTCGACGCCGGTGCCCGCGACCAGATTCTCACCCGCCTTCAAACCTGGCTCGCCGATCAGAAAATTCAAACCATCCTCGTCACCCATGACGCCGCTGACGCCCTCGCCACCGAGGCAGAGGTCGCCCTACTCCAAGAAGGCACCCTCGCCGCGCTCGGTCCCGCCAGCCATGTCCTTGCCGCCGAACGCATCCGCCTGCTCACTCGACTGCGAGCCCGCTAGAATCCCAGCAAGACCGGCTCCATCGTCAGAGAGACTCTGAACTGCGCTCCTACACGCTCCACTATGAAGTCACGCAACGCCAAAATCTCCCCCGCCGTGGCCCCGCCCAGATTCACCAGCGCCAGGGTGTGTCGGGAAGAAATACCGGCCCGCCCAAGCTGAAAGCCCTTTTCGAATCCCGCCCGCTCAATCAACCAGGCTGCCGGTAGCTTCACCAGCCCTTCTGCTGCGGGATAAATCGGCGGTCGCGCTCCAGCCCGAGCCGTAATTTCATCCAACATAGACTCATCGACAATCGGGTTCTTGAAGAAGCTCCCCGCGCTCCGGCAATCCGCGTCGCCCTCCACCAGCAGCATCCCCTTCGACTGCCGAATCCGCCGCACTGCCGCCGCAACCTCAGCCAGATTCGGCTGCGAACCCGCCGGAAACACCCTCAGCAAATCCGCGTAGCGCAGATTGGCAGCGCCGCCGGGCCTCAATCGGTAGTCAACGCGCAACACCAGATACCGCCCCTTCGCCGATGAGTTAAACAGGCTCTGCCGATAGGTAAAGCCGCACTCGGCCGCCTCCATTTCCCTGAAGCCAAGCGTCTCCAGGTCCAGAACCCGTACCCGTGCAATGCTCTCTGCAACCTCCTGCCCATAAGCGCCGACATTCTGCACCGGCGTCCCACCAACCGTCCCCGGAATCCCCGCCAGGCATTCAATCCCCGCACAGCAATCCATCACCGTCCGCTGCACAAAGCCGTCCCATTCCTCACCGGCGCCCACGCTGTACACCCACGCATTTACCCCGGGCACAACCTCAATCCCTTTGATTGCAACCCGCAACACCAATCCATCAAAGCCAGCATCAGCAACCAGCAGATTGCTGCCGCCGCCCAGCACGAAAAGGCGCAGCGAACGCTCCCGCGCCCACCGCACTGCTTCCAGCACTTCCGTCTCGTCGGCTGCTTCAACAAACCACCGCGCCGGCCCCCCAATCCCAAAGGTCGTCAGCGGAGCCAGCGGCACGTTTTCCTGAATCTTCATTCCCGTCAGCCTACAACATCGCCCTTCACAGCTCGCCGGCCGCCCACGCAAATTTAACCGGACCCGTGCTATCATCCGCCCTATGTCGCCGTTCCCTCCCAAGCTCCCTCCCACGTCGATTCATCCCGGTACGATCAACCGCAGAGATTTCCTCGCCCTCGGCGCCATCACCGCTACCGCTTCCCTGCTTCCGGGCAGCGCCTTCGCCTCCGCTGGCAAAGCTGCCCCACCATCTCCCGCAACGCAACAACCTGGCTCCTTCGACTACCTCTTCATCACTGACACCCACATTCAGCCCGAGCTGGCCGCAGCCGATGGCTGTGCCCTGGCCTTCAAAAAGGCTGCATCCCTCCATGTCGATTTCGCCATCCAGGGCGGCGACCATGTATTCGACGCGCTCGCCGTCAATCGCAAGCGCGCCGACAGCCTCTTTGATCTCTACGCCCATACTGAACAGGCCCTGGGCCTCAAAGTCCACCACACCATCGGCAACCATGACCACTTCGGCCTCTTCACCAGCAGCGGCATAGAAGCCTCGGCTCCCGGCTACGGCAAGCAGCTCTTCCAGGAGCGCGTCGGCCCCACCTACTACTCTTTTGACCACAAGGGCTATCACTTCGTCGTCCTCGACACCATCCAGCCCACGCCCGACCGCTCCTGGGAGGCTCGCATCGACGACACCCAGTTCGCCTGGCTGCAAACCGACCTCGCCAAAATCCCCGCAGGTACGCCCGTCATCGTCACCGCCCACGTCCCGCTGGCATCCGGCATCGCTTCCTACGGCCCGTCAAATCCGCGCTCCGCCGCCGTCGAGGCCCCCAGCCATCCACAAATGATCGTCGCCAACGCCAACATCGTCATCGACGAACTGCAAAAGCACAATACCCTCGCCGTCTTTCAGGGCCACACCCACGTCAACGAGGTCGTCCGCTTCCGCGGCATCCCCTACATCACCGGCGGAGCCGTCTGCGGCAACTGGTGGCACGGCACCCGCTTCGGCATCCCCGAGGGCTTCACCGTCGTCAGCCTGCGCAACGGCAAACTCGACTGGCGCTATGAAACCTACGGCTTCAAATCCATTGATCCGCAAAACACCTGATTCCAGTTCACTTACATCAACCGCCAGCCATGTCCAACTCCATCCACCCTGCCCCGGCATCGCAAAAATGCCGTTTGCGTACAATTAAGCCCCGGCGGCATACACTGGAAAAGAATTGGCCCTCGGCAACTTCCTCAGCCCGTCGGTTCCACGACGATCCAGCAAGAAAGCACCAGATAAACGCACAAAATACACCACTTTTCAGCCAGGTAACCACCTGATAAACCATTCAAAACACATGATTTATCGTGAATTTCTTCAAAAAACACCCACCCCCCCTTTTGCGGTGCCAAGCCCGATTTGCCCAACTACTCCGTCAGATTTCAGCAGAAAAAATGCGGCCCGAAGAGAATCCCGATAGAATGAACTAGCAGGCAACTTTCAACTGCCGGAGGCACGTGTGTACCCAGAAATTATGGTCATCCCGATGCGCGAAGAACTGACCCGCGCTGGCATTCAAGAAGCACGCGATGCTGCAGAAGTAGACGCAGCCCTCGCCAAGCCAGGCACCACCATGCTCGTCGTCAACTCCATCTGTGGCTGCGCCGCAGGCAAGATGCGTCCCGGCGTGCGCATGGCCATCACCCACACCACCCTGCCCGACCAGAGCATCACGGTCTTCGCCGGACAGGACCGCGAAGCCACCGAGCGCGCCCGCTCCTACTTCCAGGGGCAGCCACCAACCTCCCCGGCCATCGCCATCCTCCGCGACGGCAAGCTCGTCTATCTCATGCAGCGCTACATCATCGAATCCAGCACCGCCCCCCAGATCGCCGGCGAACTCGCCCGCGCCTTCGACGAACTCTGCGCCAAGGCGACTGCTTAGAATTTCCGCTTCAAACACAACAAAAACGGCCTCCCCATTGGGGAGGCCGTTTCACTTTCAGCTCAAGCGCTTTCAGTCGCCTTCCGAACCAGCCGGAAGTGCCTGCACCTTGCTGTGCTTCACCGAGTAGCCAAAGTAGATGACCAGCCCGACCAGCAGCCAAACAATCATCACCGTCCAGGTGACGAGCGAGAGGCGCGACATCAGATACAGTGCCGACACAATGCCAAGAATCGGCACCAGCGGCACCAACGGCGTTTTGAATGGGCGCTCCATCTTGGGATGGCGCACCCGAAGAATCCACACACCGGCGCAGACGATAGTAAACGCCAGCAGCGTGCCGATATTCACCAGTTGAGACAGCACGTCAATATTGAAGACCGCTGGCATAATGGCTGCAAAAGCACCGAAGACGATGGTCGTGATCCACGGCGTGCGGAATTTCGGATGGATTGCAGAAGCCCACTTCGGAAGCAGCCCGTCCTTGGACATCGAATAAAAGACCCGCGACTGGCCAAGCAGCATCACCAGCATGACCGTTGCGAGGCCAAAGACAGCACCGATCTTCACCAGAATGGAGCCCCAGCCAACACCCGTCGCATCAATCGCCAACGCCACCGGCGCTGAAACATTCAGCGTCTTGTAGCTGACCAAACCGGTAAGCACAAGCGAAACAAGAATGTAGAGAACCGTGCAGACCACCAGCGATCCGAGAATGCCGATCGGCATATCCCGCTGCGGATTCTTGGCCTCCTGCGCTGCAGTTGAAACAGCATCGAATCCGATATAGGCAAAGAAGATCGAAGCGGCCGCAGTTGGAATACCGCCAAATCCGAAGTTTCCGTGCCCATCCGATGGCGGAATGAAGGGGTGCCAATTCGCGTGGGCCACCGCAGGATGCGTGAACAGGAAATAGCCGCCAAGGACCAGAAAGACGCCAACGATCCCAAGCTTGACGATTACGATCGCGGAGTTGAAGTTGGCCGATTCCTTGATTCCGACCACGAGAATAGTCGTCACAACCATCACGATCAGCACGGCAACCAGGTTGAAGAGGCCAGTAATGTGCTGCAGACCCACATCGCTGACGCCCGGTGGTAGTGACGCCTTTTCAATCCAGATACCTTGATACTTCACCAGAATGTTACCGGTAGTCGTGGTCAGCGCAGGCGGGATCACAATCCCAATCTGCTGCATCAGGCTGTTGAAGTAGCCAGCCCACCCCGACGCCACAGTCGCCGCGCCAAAGGCGTATTCAAGGCAAAGATCCCAGCCGATGATCCACGCCACAAGCTCACCAAGGGTCGCGTAGCCGTATGTATAAGCTGACCCGGCAATCGGAATGATCGAGGCGAACTCAGCGTAGCAGAGGCCTGCAAACGCGCAGGTGAAGCCCGCCAGCACGAAGCTGAGAGCGACGGCAGGGCCCGCGTGAAGTGCGGCCGCCTGGCCGGTAAGCGTAAAAATACCTGCTCCGATGACCGCACCGATACCGAGCGTGATCAGGTTCAAGGCGCTGAGCGACCGCTTTAGTGTGTGCTCGCCCTGTTCAGCTGCTTCTTGTGACAGCATCGACATCGGTTTAATGCGTAATAGCTTTGGCATGGACATGGATGAGGGCACTCCTCCTCAGTGGTTGATTTCATGTTGAATACAGCTGCGACAAACCGCCCGGCAACTCATCAATCTCAAGCTAAGCTGCCCTGGACCGTCGCGACCAGAGAAAAAATACGGGGATACCCATGAGAACGAAAATCAAACCCGGCCATGTGTACTGTGGCTTGTACCGCAATAATACGACACAAATCCAACCCGCCATCACGATGTAAAGGGCGGGAAGGAACGGGTAGCCTAGCGCCTTGTAAGGCCGGGGCTCATGCGGCCGCTTCACCCGCAGCACAAACAGGCCAACAATCGTCAGAATGTAAAACAGCAGCACCGCAAAGACAATGTAGTCCAGCAATTGCCCATACGACCCCGAAATGCACAGAAGTGACGCCCAGATCGCCTGTACGATCAGCCCCGCCACCGGCGTCTTGTACCTGGGATGCAGCTTGCCCACCGCCTTGAAGAACAGCCCGTCCTGGCTCATCGCGTAGTAAACCCGCGCTCCGGCCATCGTCATCCCGTTGGCACACCCAAATGTCGAAACCAGAATCGCCCCGGCCATCAGAAACGCCCCCGCCGAGCCAAAAATCTGCTCCAGCGTAGCCGTGCCCACCCGATCTTCCGCCGCAAATTGAATCCCTCGCGCCAATACCGACGTCCCCTGCGGGTCGCCATGGAGCGGCAAAACAAGAAGATAGGCCACGGAAGCCAGCAGGAAAGCGGTCAGCACAAAGCCGGTGCCGAGAACCAGCGAGAGCGGGATATTCCGTTTGGGATTCTTCACTTCCCCGGCAGTAAAGGTGATGTTGTTCCACGCATCGGCAGAGAAAAGCGACCCCACCTGCACCACTGCGAGAATCACCAGCAGGTTCACCAGCACCGTGGGCCCGCCCGCGCCTACTTGCACCGGGTGCAGCGTGGACCAGCCGGCGTTCTTCCAGAAAGCGCTCAGGCCGTCCCCAAAATTCGCGATCCAGGCGGTCGGATTGCGCCCAATTGTGAAGCCCAGCAGAATCAGCGCGGCAAGCGAAAACCCCTTCGCGGTGGTGAAGACGTTCTGGATGAGCGAGCCAAGGCGAACCCCGAAGATGTTGACGAACGCAAGCAGGAAGACAACGCAGATTCCGACCAGATTAGCGGTACTGACACCGATTTCCATGTTGCCCAACACCATCGGCCCCAGGTGAACCTCAGGCACATGTGCAATGTGCCAGAGCCAGTGTTTGCTCGAAATCACGGGAAAGAAGACGCCAAGGAACTTGCCAAATCCGACAGCGATTGCGGCGATAGTCCCAGTCTGAATCACCAGAAAGAGGGTCCAGCCATACAGAAAACCGCAAAGTGACCCGAGCGACTCGCGCAGATAGACATACTGACCACCGGCTTTAGGCATCATGGCGGCCAATTCGCCATAGCTGAGGGCGCAGATGATGGTCATGACGGCCGTAATGACCCATGCAGCGAGAAAAAGCGCCGGCGAATCGGTGGTTCTGCCGATCTCAGCATCGACAAGGAAAATCCCCGAGCCGATCATCGATCCAACAACAATCGCAGTTGAACTGAAGAGTCCGAGAGACTGCACCAGCTGGGGGCTGGAGGCGGCTGAAGACTGGTGGGATTGAGATTCTGTCGGGGTCGTCACTTGGATAGGTTTTATCCCAATTGAATCAAAAAGTCTTCTGCTTTCTTCAGCACCTATTTGAGAGCACGCAACCAGGCCTGCAACTCCGCCGCCGGGTCGTCTTTTTTGAAGATTGCCGCAGCCACGGCGACCGCATCCGCACCGGCTTCAAGAATTGCCGGAGCAGTCGCGAGCGTAATTCCCGCTGCTGCCACCAGGATCGTTTCAGTCCCCGCAATTGACCGAAAGCGCTTGACGCCCTCAATTCCGATCGGCATCGCAGAAGTCTGTTTGGTCATGGTCGGAAAGATGGGACCAAACGCCACGTAATCCACCGGACCAGACATCTCGGCCTGCAATACAGCCTCGCTGCTGGCCGAGGTACCCACGATGCGTCCAGGGCCCAGCAGTATCCGTGCATCCGCAGTGGGCAAGTCTCCAGCATCCACATGAACACCATCAAAGCCAGCTGCGAGAGCCACATCCACCCGGTCGTCGAGCACGAGTTTCACTTCGCCAGACAGCATGGCCGCTCGCAGCACCCGCGCATCAGCCAACACTTCGGCATCCGTGCCCGTCTTGTTGCGATACTCAAGCAGTCGAATGCCGGCATCAAGCATCATGCTCCCAAGCCGGTCGAGAAACTGAACCCGGCCAGCCATCGGGATGAACGAAGCATCAAGAATTGGGTAAACCTTCGGTAGCCATCTGCGCATACGTGAAGATTACCGGATCAATGCTTAACTGAGGCTTAACTCTGGTCGGCTGAGGGCCCATAGACACCGGGTACCGGTATATTCAGCAGCCGCAGACTGACGCCCAGCTGCGCGCGATGATGAATCTGATGGTTGAGCACCCAGTTCCGAAAGACCCGGTAGCGCGTGTCGTCGATCCAGGTTTGCCCCATGCCGATCATCTTCCAGTTGTCGTCCCATTTGGCTGGGTCAAGTGCCACCAGCGCAGCCCGCGCCTCGGTCGATTCCCTGTCAAAACGCTCAAGAAGCGCAGCCTTGCTCGCCGCAACGTAAGGCTCGAACTTATGGTCTGCCGCAAATTCCACCTTGTCCAGGGTCAGAGTATGCAGCGCCCACTCGCAGGGAGTCTCAGCCACGTGCCCCGCCAGACGACCCAGCGTAAACGACTTGGGATGAGCCTTCCACGCCTAATCCACATCCGCCGGAATCGCATCCAGCATCTTGCGGGTTAACGCCAGTTCACGGTCAAATTCAGCAATCAGTTCCTGTTGAAAAACCATCGGCAACCTCCATTTTGTTGCCAGGCCAGCATACAACGAAGAGAAGGAGAAAGGCGAACAAAAAGCGATAATTGGCAAAATCTGACCTGACTCCAAAATCCTACTGTGCGTTTGTCCAGTTCACAATCCTTGCGATGCCAGGTCTTCTGGCGTGTCAATGTCAATCGCGCCCAGCGCAAAGTCTACCGTCAGCAGAGGGACCGGCGGATTCCGTAGCAACGACCGCGCACCAGTATCGCCCTGCAAACCCAAAAGGCTGCCGAACTGGCCTGCAGGAAATATGACCGGAATCCCTGCAATTCCGTCATATCCCGACGCAACGATTGCCGCGCCGGCGGCCGCGTCAAAAGCTGCCTCCAGGGCTCTTAAGTGTTCCGCGGTCAGCTTGGGCTGGTCACACACCAGCAGCAGCACCCCCTTCGCCTCAGGTAATGCCTCAGCAAGAGCGCCTAGCCCTGCGCGGACAGAGGATGCAATTCCCTGCTCCCATGCCGGATTCATAACCGCCACAACTCCAGCGCGCTCCACCTCCGGCCCCATCACTTCTTGTTGCGCCCCGATGACGACAAAAACCGGGTCCACCCCCGACTCTTTCGCGACGCGAATCGTCCGGCCAAGCAGCCTTTCCCCCTGAATCCGCACCAGTTGTTTCGGTTGCCCCAGACGCCGGCTGGCTCCGGCAGCGAGAATAATGGCAGGCATGCTCATGCCACCGAGTGTAGCTGACGCCCCTCGCAGGAGTTTGCCCTTGACCTCACGGGCGCTCTGGACACACACTAAGGTTTCCAGAGCACAGGCAATCAACAGGAGAGTGCGTGACGAAAGAAAGCGCAGCAGCAGACGTGTATGCAGCCCGGGAATCCAACGGCGTTGACGTTTTGGACCGCGGCTACGGCCTGCACAAAGGCGTGCTATCGCCCCTGGAGACGCTGGCGCAGTCCGTTTCGACCATGGCTCCGTCTACTTCTCCCTCGCTCACCATCCCGCTGGTTTTTGCTCTGGCCGGAAACGGCACCTGGTTCGTCTATCTGCTGACAACCTGCGCCATGCTCCTTGTCGGCTTCTGCGTAAGCCGCTTTGCGCGCATGTCTGCCTCGCCCGGCTCGCTCTACACCTACACCGCCGACACCCTGCGCCCCTCTCTGGGAGCAGTCGCAGCCTGGGCGCTGCTGATCGCTTACGTGGCCACCGGAGCCTCAGTCGCCGGTGGGGCGCTCTACTACGCTGACGTGCTGTGCGGCCAGTTCTTTTCCTTCACGCCCCCGGCACTTCTCGTCCTGGCTCTGACCTTTGTCCTCAGCGGCGCCATCGCCTTCCGGGATGTAAAGCTCTCCGCCGAACTGATGCTCTGGATAGAAATCATCTCCGTCAGCCTCATCGCAATCGTTCTCGTCCTCTTGCTTGGCCGCTACGGCTTCCGGTTCGATATGGATCAGCTTCGCCTCAAGGGCGTCGCTTTCAACGGTATGGGTCCTGCTTTGGTCCTCGCCATGTTCAGCTTTGTCGGCTTTGAGAGCGCAACCACCCTGGGCGGCGAGGCGCGCGAACCCCTTAAAACTATTCCCCGCGCCGTCATTCAGTGCGCCATTCTGGCCGGAGTTTTCTTCATGCTCTGCGCCTACTCTGAAGTTCTCGGCTTCCAGGGCGAAACCGGCAAACTCAGTGACTCCACCAGCCCGCTCCATGTGCTGGCCCGCAAAGCCGGCGTCTCCCCTCTCGGAACCGCGATCGATATCGGCGCCTTCGTCAGCATGTTTGCCTGCGTACTGGCCTGCACCACCGCCGCCGCCCGCGTCCTGCTGCGAATGGCCCACAGCGGCCTGATCCCGGACGTCTTTGGCCGCACTCATAAAAAATACGGCACGCCTGTCTCTGGCGTCGCCCTCACCTGCATTGCAATGTTTGTGGCCACCGCCGGGCTCGCCCTGCGCGGGGTTGGCGGAACAGATATGTACGGCTGGCTGGGCTCAATCTCGGTGTTTGGATTTCTGACAGCCTACGCCCTGGTAGCTGTATCTCTTCCCTTTGCACGCAGAGCACTGGGGCAGCACTCTCACGTCGTCGCGGTAGTCAGCTGGTTTACCGTGCTGGTGATGATCGCAGGTGCCGTCGGAAGTATTTATCCCGTGCCCGAAGCGCCAGCGCTCTGGTTCCCCTACATCTATCTCGGCTACATGGCGCTGGGCATGGCCTGGTTTCTGGTGCGCCGCAAAACTATCCACGCACGCCGCGAAACTGCCTGAGTTTTTGCTCAGCCAAGCATCTCAGGCCTGGCCATCCCGGTCTGGCTGCAAAAGAATGATGAACACAAAGCCGACCACTGCGAACATGCGGAAGGCCGCTTCCTGACCATTCCAGGAGTGCGATTGCCACATCAAAAACCACTCCGCCCCCACCGTCAAAAACGCGATCAGCCACATCATCATGCTGAGTGTCAGCGCCAACACCGGAATTCGCTTCGCCGCATTGAATGCTGCGGCAGGCTTATCCAGGGCGCGCAGCAGATTCCACGCTCCCCACCAGCAAAGCACCATCGTCACGATTTCCCAAAGAATGATCGAAAAATAAAAGCCCAGATGCACAAACGGAATGTTGATGGCTCGCCACATTCCCCGGTTACCGGGAAAAGTCGAATCCATCATCAGCACATGACGCACAAATTGATAGTTCGAATCAAAATCGGTCGTGTTATTCAGAACGACAAACGAATAGAAGAGCGCAATTCCACTAAGCAGAAGCAGTTTGGCAAGGCGTGTCATCTAGTGAGCTTTCTTTGGTTGAAGGTTTTTTGATTTGCCGCGCATCGCTTGATCACGCGCCAACTGAGCGCCCTGTGGCAATGCAAACGTCTTGAAATAGGCACTGATAACCTCAAGCGTTGCATCGTCATATTCCACATGGGCAGGCATCTTGGCGCAAGCGAGAATGGACTGCGGGTTGCGGATGTACTGCTTGAAACGGCCTGCATCCGTTGCCGCCCAGGCCGCCAGCACAAGCCATGACCGCGAAGCCAGTTCCCCTCCCTCGCCATGCAGCCCGTGGCAGCGATAACAGTCCTCGCGCGCGATGCGATAGCCCTGCCATACTGCTGAATCCTCAGCCCAGTTGCCCGCCGGCTTGATTGTCCCAAAGACTACCGACTGCGTGCGAAAGTCCAGCCGCGTAACGCCAAACGGCACCTGCGGTTCGTCCTTGTGCGAAAGCACATTAAATTTCGGCTTGAACGTTGGATGCGAGATCATGTACGGCCCCATCGAGGTGTTGTATTCAGACGCCGGCCACTTATCCCGCAATTGCCCGTTAATCTTCAGGACCAGAATCGGATGATGGATGGCCAGGTATTCCTTTGGATAGTTGGCCCGGTACTTGTCATAGCAGATGGCAACGATCAGGTCAGAGTGCGCAGCCTGGCCAAAGAGCTTCGCCAGCGCCGTCAATGGCACACCGCTGATTTCTGTCGTGCCCTTGAAATTGCTGTCGTCAGCGACCGTGTAAGTTTCCTGCGGCATCGCCAACAGTTCTTCATACCGCACATACCGCACATACCGACGCTGCCCGGCTGAAACTCCACCGAGCTCGCCACCAAGTTCAAGGTCGCCTTCTGAGGTGCGCGTCTCATGCACCGCAGCCGCGCTCACAGGTTGTGCAGACGACGAAAATTCGAGTAAGCCGGGGAGAATCAACAACGTGACCCAAATGAGCAGCCGGGGAGCAATCATGGCTCATCCTAGCGTGAAGCAAGCCACAGCCCAAAGAAAAATCCTCGGCGACTTTTACGAAACGAAACCGCATGCTAAATTCAACTCAAATGAAGAGGGAAGAACTGCTCTCCAATCTTGGTCTTGCTCTGCCCGCGCTTCCGGCGCCGGGGGGCAACTACGTGTCCGCGAAAAAGGTCGGTAATCTCGTCTTTTTGGCCGGTGTCATCTCCACGAATACCGCCGGAGTCATGACTGGAACCGTTGGCCTCGATCGCTCCGTCGCAGATGGGTATAGCGCTGCACGCGCCTGTGCCCTCACTCAACTCGCCGTGCTCAAGCGGGAACTCGGAACACTGGAAGACGTTGCTGAAATCGTCTCAGTCAACGGCTACGTCAACGCCGTCTCAGGCTTCGAAGAGTCACCAGCCGTCATCAACGGCACCTCCGATCTGCTCGTGCAGGTCTTTGGCGATGCCGGCAAACACGTGCGCGCCGCGGTCGGTGTAAGCGCCCTTCCACGCAACGCAATCGTTGAAATCCAGATGACCGTGCGCGTGACAGACAGTGTGATTGCCTCATGAGTGAACATCGCCTTTCCGCCGAACCCACCCATTCCGTCTGGGATCGTTCTCTGCCACCCCGCCTCACCATCCAGCCCGGCGACGAAGTGCAGTTTGAATGCGTCGACGCCAGCGGCGGCCAGGTACATCCGTCAATGACGGCGGCCGAATTTCAGCACATTGACCGCACCCGCATTCACTCCCTCACCGGTCCCGTATGGATTGACGGAGCCGAACCCGGCGACGTGCTCCAGGTAGACGTGCTATCCACGCAGCATCGCGGCTGGGGATGGTCAAGCGTCATCGAAGGCCTCGGCTTTCTCAAAGATCGCTTTCGCACTCCAGCGCTTTTCCACTGGCATCTCGATGGCAATGAAACCCGCTCTCTCGCCCCGGCGGTCCTTCCAGTGCGCCCGTTCCTGGGCGTGATGGGAGTAGCTCGCGCTGACGACGGATCATTCAGAACCCGCCCCCCCGGCAGCTTTGGCGGCAACCTCGATGTCCGCGAATTGTGCGCCGGAGCCAGACTCTATCTTCCCGTCTTCAACAGCGGTGCGCTCTTCAGTTGCGGCGATGGCCACGCCGCCCAGGGCGACGGCGAGGTCTGCATCAACGGCATCGAATGTCCCCTCGACGTCACGCTCCGCTTTCATCTGCACAAGCACCAGCCACTCGCAGGGCCGCTCGTCGAATCCAGCGAGGCTGCTGCGCCCGATACAAGCAGCGATTCGTGGATCGTCGTCGAATCCGCTGAAGATGTTGTCGCAGCTGCCCGCGGCGCAACCAATCGCATGATCGATCTGTTGGTGAGCCGCTGGGGCTTCAGCGAAGTTCATGCCTACATCCTCTGCAGCGTCGCTCTCAAGCTGCGCCTGAGCCAGGTGGTCAACGAACCCGTTTACACCGTCAGTGGCGCCATCAGCAAACAAATCCTGCCCCACCGAGAACTCTTCCCAACGCCATGAGTGAACCAGCCCCAGATGCGCGCCCCCCGCTCCCGCCTTTCAATCGCGATACTGCCATTCTGAAGGTGCGCAAGGCCGAGGACGCCTGGAATTCCAAAGATCCAGAGCGCGTATCTCTCGCCTATTCTCCCGATTCCCGCTGGAGAAACAGGTCTGAGTTCATTACCGGGCGTCAGGAAATCGTCAGTTTACTGACCCGGAAATGGAGCGTTGAGCTGGATTACCGCCTCATCAAAGAACTATGGGCCTTCGGCGACAAACGTATCGCAGTGCGGTTCGCATACGAGTACCACGACCACGTCGGGAATTGGTTCCGCGCATACGGAAACGAAAATTGGGAATTCGACGAGCTTGGCTTGATGACCGCCCGGCATGCCAGCATCAACGACATTCCAATTCTTTCGGTTGAGCGCAAGTTTCACTGGCCCCCAGGTACCCGCCCGGAACTGCACCCAGGACTCACCGAGCTGGGACTATAACAACCAGCTCAAGTCCCCGATCTTCAACCAACTCCGTCCGGCTCTCGGCCTGCTCTCAACTAACAACAAGGAGGATATACACCCATGACGGTTCTCGCCGAAGTCATCAACCTGCCTGAAGTCATCGCAGAACTCAATCTTCTCTACCCGCAGTACGAGCAGGCTCTCGTGTCCAACGACGTAGCAACTCTCGTCGCCATGTTCTGGGCCTCGCCTCACGTCATGCGCTTCGGCGTCACGGAAAATCTTTATGGCGAAGATGAGTTGGAGGCCTTCCGCCAAAGTCGGCCCGCCACCAATCTCGTGCGCACTGTCAAACGGCTCGACATCGTCAGCTTTGGCCGCGATTTCGCCAGCATCACCCTGGAGTTTGAACGCGATACAGCCAAAGGTCCTGTACGAGGCCGCCAAAGCCAGGTTTGGGTTCGTCTCGAACAAGGCTGGCGAATTATATCTGCCCACGTATCACTCCTGCCATAAAAAAGCTAGTCATAATACGGTACTAATTCATCAATAATGCCATTTTCGACCGCGTCAAAATGACACAAAAGACATACGGTTGGCAACTTAAATGGTTAAATTTTTCATTGAATTTCACGCTAAGTGGGGTATTGTATTGGTAACCCCGCAGAACTTTCACTAACGATTCAACAAACGGGCCACAAGCTTCTTTCCCTCTTTCCTCTTTTTGATCTGCGCACGCCGCAGATCGGTGAACGACCCGAAGGTCTTGTAGCTCTGCTCAAGGCCCAAGGGAAATCCCTACTTCGTGAGGCCTTGCACTTGAAATCTTCCATGCGTACTCGTCTTTCTTCGTTCTTCCGACTGCTGTGTTTGGTGGCAGTCGCAGCGCTGTGCGTATCTCCCTTGCTGGCACAGCAGACGCTCGGCGGCATCACCGGTGAGGTCACTGATACCTCCGGCAGCGTGATTCCAAACGCAACCGTCACGATCTTGAGCGAACAGACTGGTCTCACCCGCGTTGTCAAAACCAACGAGACTGGTGATTATCTGTTCGCCAATCTTCCCATCGGAACATATACGATCACCTACGCTGCCGAGGGTTTTGATGCACAGAAAACGCCTCATATCGCAGTACAGGCAGACCGCACAGCGACCGTCGGCGCCAAGCTCAAGGTTGGTTCGACAGGCGACACGGTAACGGTTGAGGCGTCGCCGCTCTTGAATGCCGTCGACACGACAAACGGCTACGTCCTCGGGAAAGAACAGATTGAAGCCATTCCGCTCGCCACAGGCAGCTTCACCGGCCTGGCGATCCTGACCCCTGGTGTGAACGCAGAGTTGCTTGGCGGCACGGGCGCTTCCAGCGGTCTCGGCAACCAGCCAATCTGGGCCAACGGCCAACGCGACACATCCAATACCTTCATGCTCAATGGCGTCGATGCGAGCAACCTTTTTAACGGCAAAAGCACGAGCTCGGTTGGCTCCAACCGCATCATCAACAACACCGGTGGTTTCAGCGCGGGTGCAGGTGGCGAAGTCAGCAGCGCAGGTTCGGTCTACCTCGCGATCGGTCAGGCTCTTCCTACTCCCGCACCCGACACGCTCTCAGAAGTGCGCGTGAATGCGTCCATGTACGATGCCCAGCAGGGTTCAACATCCGGCGCACACATCGACATGAGTACCGCATCGGGCACCAACAAACTTCATGGTACGGGGTGGTTCAATCGCGGTACCAACTTCCTGAACGCGGCTCCTTTCTTCTTCAAGCAGGACCCTGCGATCGCCGCTGATCAGAAGAATCCGCAACTGCATCGCTGGTCTGCCGGATTCACCGCAGGTGGACCGATCCTGAAGGACAAGCTCTTCGGATTCATCAGCTATCAGCAGGTGCATGTCTCTGATCAGGAGACGGGCATCTCGCACCTCGATGTTCCCACGATGCTGACGGAAGACCGCAGCAACTCAGCTCTGGCGGACATTGCCAACAACGAATTCGGCGCTGAACTTTCCTCAAGCGGAATCAATCCTGTTGCGAGCTTCCTCATGAACTACAAGCTCCCCAACGGCAAGTACATGATTCCCTCAGCCGCCATCACACTTCCTGCCGACGGCTCCATCACCTACAACGCCACCGTTCCCGGAACGTCGTACTTCTTCACCAAGCAGGGCGTTGCCGATGTTGACTGGAATGCAAGTGCCAAGGACACCCTGGCGTTCAAGTACTACTATCAGTCCGACCCCGGCAAGAATCCTTACGCGTATTCGAGCGTTGCCGGATGGGCTCAGAAACTCGATGCTGGCAGCCAGGTTCTCTCCCTCAATAACACCTGGATCATCAAGCCCAGTCTGAGCACAACCCAGACGCTCGGCTTCATCCGCGAAAAGGAATATGGAGCCAACGAACAACCCTTCGCACCGAACCAGGCAGGCATGAGCCTCTTCGGTTCGCCAGTATTCCCCGGCATCTCTGTCGTCGATGCGCTCGGCAGCAACCCAGCCGGCCTCTCGAACAAGGGTTTCAATATTGGTTCGGGTGGGTTCCAGATGGGGTCTTACACCGGCGTCTTCCAGAATCGTCTGATGCCCTCGGCAAACGCGATCTGGACTCTCGGTCGTCACACCGTCACCTTTGGCGGCAGCTATGCTTACACGCAACTCACTGCTCGCAACAACAGAAGCCAGCATGGCAACAACCCCGGCGAGGCGATGATTTCAGTCGGCAACTTTGGCCAGTTCCTCGCTGGTGCGCCGCTTGGTTACAACGCCAACTACTCCTTCGCGACCAGCTCCTATATGTTGGGCGATGCAAACCGCTACTTCCGCGCTCCTCAGGTAGGCACCTATATTCAGGATAAGTATCAGATCACTCCTACGATCAGCCTGACAGCGGGACTGCGCTACGACTGGAATGGTGGATTCAGCGAAAAGCAGGGACGCATCTATAACTTCGACGCCGCTGACTACTCCTACGACGAAACAACTGGCGTCGTTGACCCCGCACACACTGGATTCATCTTCCCCAGCAACTACAAGTACAAGACCCCTGGCGTCAGCGCAACCACACTCACCGGACGGCAGTGGGGTTTTGCACCCCGCGTCGGCTTTGCATGGAACCCCCATCTCCTGGATTCCAAGCTGGTCGTTCGTGGCGGCGGCGGCTTGTACTATGACCGTGGCGAGCTCTTTAGCTATCTCTCTCCTGGTTACGCTTCCGGCGTAGTCACCGGTGGCCCTTACGGCGTTTCTCAGTCGCCTCCGTTCGTTAAGACCCTCTATCCCAACGACGCCAACGGCTTCCCGCTAATCAACAACACTTCGCTCTCCAATCCCTTCTGCGACTCAATGGCCACGACTGGCCAGGCTAACTATTGCGGAACCAAGCCGGCGGAACCAATTGGTTCCCCGAACAGCCTGGTCATCCCCTCTAAAGCTGACATCGCGTTTGGTGCCCTGCTGCCGACCTTTGCCGTGTATGACCGCAAGGCAACGCTGCCCTACACCATGAACTTCACCCTCGACATGCAGTACCAGCCTCGACCTGACCTGCTGATCGAACTTGGCTACGTTGGTAATCTCGCCCGTCATCAGGTCATTCCACTGCCCTTCAACCAGTCGCAGATTGCCAGCGTTGACCATCCGATCCACGGCGAAAAGTACACCTATGGCTACTGCGCCAATGACGGAGCTGGCAACCCGATCAACATGGCAACCCTGCCAACTCCAGGCAATCAGGTCTGCCAAAACTTCGGCGGATTCTCGGGCGGTACGTTCGAGGGCGGCAACGTCGATCTTCGCGTTCCGTTCATCGGCTACTCGGCTGAAGCTGAAAGCTTCTCGACCGTGGGTGTTGCGAGCTACCACGCTCTGCAGGCACACATCGAAAAGCGCCTGAGCCATGGACTGCAGGCCGGTGCATCCTACACGTACTCCCATGCACTCGATGAACAGAGCGCCATGGGCCTCTTCTACAACGGCAACAACCCACTCCACGTGCGAGACAGCTATGCGTCGGCCGACTTCGACCGAACCCATGCCATCAACTTCAACTACGTCTACCACATTCCCGCTGTCGCCAAGGCCAGTTCGCTCCTTGGCAAGGTTTTGAATGACTGGACGCTCGAAGGCATCACCGTCCTGCAAAGCGGTCAACCTTACAGCATCGTTGATTTCTCGGGTTCCGTAGGCAGCCTCTACTACTCCACCTCTGACGGCATCACCAACCCAATCCTGCCGCTCAAGCCGGGCATCAAGCCCAAGCAGGCGCTCACAGGACACTCGGGTGCGTTCTTCAAATCCGCTCTTGACGCATCAAAGTTCTACGTTCCGGCGGTCGCTGCAGGTTCTAGTGGCGTCCCTCCATGCGGTGCCGCAGTCGACAGTGGCGCAACAGTTTGCGACATCTATGAGACTGGATTTACCACGGGTCAGCGCAACATCTTCCGTCAGGCATTTCAGAAGCGTGCAGACGTCTCACTGGTCAAGAAGGTCTCCTTCCACGAACGATACACTTTCGAGTACCAGTTGGAAGTCTTCAACATCAGCAATACTCCCAGTTTCGACATTCCAAGCAACGAGCCGAACGAGGGTTACTACAACGAGTCTCCTGGCTACGACGCGAATGCGAGCTTCGACACCAACTTCAAGAACCAGTATCCGCAGCAGCCAACTCTGGGCTACGTTCACTCTGCTATCGGCAGCGCACGTCAGATCCAGATGACCTTGCACATGTCCTTCTAAACCACAATCATCACCCAACGCGAAAGGCGGTCCTCACAGGGACCGCCTTTCGTGTTGGTGCTTTCATCGAAACTATCGCGTGATCGTTACCTGCAATGTCTGCACATCTGCCCGATGAAATCCTGCTTCCAGTTCAGTCGATGTGGCAAACGTCTCTCCATCGACGTGCCGCCCTGGAAATGAAACAGTGACTGATTCCTCAGCAAACGGCCACGGAGTCAGCCGGAAATGCCGCGGACCTATCGGATGAACAGTGACTTCCGCATTCTGCCCATCATTCAGCGGCAAAGGATGCAGCAGATTGGCCTCCTGGTCAAATGCCACACACGTCAGCAGCGAGAGATTGTCGCAAGCCTGCAGCAGCCGAAAATGCTCCTCGATTCGCTCCCAATCCTTCTCCTCTTCCGATAGGGTTTCGTCCGCTTGAATCTCTTCCAGCAGCCGCCTCTGATAAGCTCGCTGATCTTCAAGAAACGCATCAAGCAGCGGCAACTGTGCGGCAGCAATCGTCGACCGATCCGCATGTTCCGTCAGCAGATTGTAAGTATGCAACGCAATCAGCAGTCCCGCATAAGGATCCTTCTCCGCGATAATGCGCACCGCTCGTTCCCGCACTGCCAGATAATCCGCAAGGTCAATCTCTTCAAACGCCGAATACTTCCCCACCAGCTCCGTTGAAAACGCTGAAGGCTTTCCCTCCCGCGTAATGCTCGGGTGAGCATCCCGCGCCGCCCATCCATCATCATGCGAAGCGATGCCATACAGCACCCTGTCCCGAGGTTCAGGCCGGCGAAACTGCTCATTGCCCCACGCCTTCGCAAACTCCCCAGCAAGCCGTGCATGATCAGGATGCGTGATCAGCCACCAACCGTTCTCAGACTTCATGCGCAACATTGAAAACACTCCCCATTCAGCAGGCTGCTACTCTGCAACATCAGAGCGGCTCGACTCATGCCAGTTATGCAAAAAATACCATTCCAGAAACATCCCTATAAAGAAGAAGACAAACCCAAGCACCGTCGCAGCAAACACCAGCGCAAACAAGAAGTCCGTTTCCAGCTGTGAACTCGCATACGTAATCGTGTACCCCAAACCACCTTCGCCCACACGATTTGAACCGGCAAAAAGCTCGCCCACAATTGCGCCAATCACGGCAATTCCAGCCGAGATGCGAATGCCCACAAAGAAGCTGGGCATCGCATGAGGCAGTCTCAACTTAAAGAGCACCTGCAATGGACTCGCGTTGTGCATCACAAACAAATGCACCAGATTCTCATCGACGCTGATCAGCCCCTGTGTCGTATTCGCGATAATCGGTGCAAGGCAAATGATGAATGTGATCAATGCAACCGAGTAAACGCCCGCTCCGGCCCACATGATAATCAACGGCGCAATCGCTACAATCGGCACCGTCTGCAAGAGAATCGTGTAAGGAAATAGCAGCTTGCGCAACCAGCGCCACTGCGCAAACATCAGCGAAACCAGCACCCCCACCACAATGCTTCCCGCCAGTCCCATCGCCGCAGCCTCGGCAGTAAGCAACAATGACTGCACCAGCGCCGCAAGATGAGTTACTACAGCCTTTGCCACAACGTCAGGGCCCGGCAAAATATACGCAGGCACCTTCAGTGCAACAACACCAATCTGCCACCCCGCCAACAGCAATCCAAAGATAAACACACTGTTCAGCGCAAACCATAGCTTTCGATTCATGCCCCACCGCCTTGTTCCGCTTCACCTGCGAAATCATTTTGGCTGGCATTCTGCACACTGCGCAGCATTCGCGACACGCGCGCCACCTGCTCTTCATAAGCCATCGTCAACCGCGTTTCGGCAGTCCGCGGCCACGGCAAATCAATCGGCACCACATGAGCAATCCGCCCAGGGTGTGGCGCAAGAATGACAATGCGCGTCGATAGAAAAACCGCCTCCGCAACTGAATGCGTAACAAACATCACAGTCCATTGCTGCTCTGAATACAATCTCAGCAACTCTTCATTCAGCCTGTCGCGGCTCATTTCATCCAATGCTGCAAAAGGCTCGTCCAGCAGCAGCATGCTGGGCCGACTCGCCAGCGCGCGTGCAATCGATACCCGCATCTTCATGCCGCCCGAAAGCTGTCGCGGATAGCGCTCAGCCACCGCCGTCAGCCCCACAAGCTCCAGCATTTTCGCGACCTTTTCTTTGCGAGTCGCCTGCTTCTCGTGCTCAAGTTCAAGGCCCAGGCCTACATTCTGCTCCACCGTGCGCCACGGCAGCAACGTCGCATCCTGAAAGATGAAACTCACTTGCTCGCGCACTTCCGCTGGCGATTTGCCCATCACTGAAACAGTGCCCTCAGTCGCCGTTGTCAACCCAGACACCAGTCGCAACAGCGTCGATTTGCCACAACCCGAGGGTCCCAGCAATGACACAAATTCGCGCTTGTCCACGTGCATTGAAATGTCTTTGAGAGCGAGAGAACCGCGGCGAAACTTCTTGCTCACCCCAGAAAGTACCACTTCCTGCTGTGCTGCCGAATTCTCGATTGATCCCGAAGGCTTATCGCGGGGTATCATGCGTTTGCTCCTGCGATGGGAAGATGCAGTGCCGAAGGAAATTCCACCGTGTGCAATATCTGCTGCGTTGATCGCTTCCAGTTCCAGTTATCCGCCATCTGCGGCGCCACATCGGTTGACGGATTGCGGTCATACAGCGGAAACGCCGAACTCGCAATCTCCAACCGCAACCGCTCTCCCGCCGCAATCACAATCGATGTTGGCTCCAGCGTGAACTGCCAGCAATGAACCTCGTCCGGCGCGTATTCCTGAAACAGCCATGAAGAACGCGCTATTCCAATTGAGATAAATTCAACTCGCCCATTGGCCATCACGCGCACCAGCTTCGCCGTCAAATCAGCGCTCGCCGCCGAGGTTGCTGCGTAGATCGTCACGCGCGGCTGGCCAAAGATATGCACCGCCTTAGTGAATTCAGGCGCTGTATAGACCAGCAAATTGTTTCCCATCTCCAACGCTGCTTGATCGAGCGGTCCACTCAGCGACTGGGGTCCGCCCGGCGCAAGCACAGGCACCTCAGGGTCGTAGACAAATACATCGCGCGGCTCCTCGATTTCCGGCTTCGCCCCATTCATCAAGCCGTCACCCCTGCGCGAATTCGAGTTCCCCGCGCTATGCAGGTAGAGCGTGTATTCAGCATCCACCGGCCACTCGTCAGCCGCATGCCACTGGTTTGTCCCCAAAGCAAAGTGCCTCACCCGAGGCTCTCCTTCAAACTCGCGTGAGTCCTTGAGCCAATGATTAAACCAACGCAGCAATATCGCATCTGTATTCAAATTCGCTTCAGGCCCGAGATTCAAATCACCAACTCGATCGCCCCAGGGGATATGCACCCAGGGCCCCGCCAGCAGGAATTGATTGTCGCGTGCCAAAGCACTCCCAGCCCTCTCGCGCAAAGCGCAATAGCCAGCAATCGAACCCTCCAGGTAAGTATCAAACCAACCCGAGATATGCAGCGCCGGTACATTGATTTGATGCACCCGCGTGCTGATATCCAATTCACTCCAGTAGCTGCCCGCCTCGCGATGCTCCATCCAGTCGCACGCATACCCAGGAAGCTCAGGATCACTCACTGCAGGATGCTCTCCGTAGGGTACAGTCACCCCCTGCGCGCGAACATTGGCCCAGGCCGCCTCCAGCCGATCACTCGCGCCCTCCAGGCCTCGCCGGCGCGCATCTTCGCGCAGCATTTGAATGCCCCAACCCAGCGTCGAAGCCAGCCGCAGAGCCCCTTGATGATAGAACCATCCGTGATAAAGATCCGCAGCCGTCATATGCGGCGCAATGCACTGCAATCCAGCGGGGTTTTCAGCCGCAGCTAACAGTTGCGTCGAACCCTGATACGAGAAGCCGTACATCCCGATGCGCCCGTTGCAGGCGGGATGTTCTCGCAGCCACGCAATCGTCTCTGCGCCATCCTTGCCCTCGTGACGAAACGCATAAAACTCGCCTTCCGAATCACCCCGCCCACGCACGTCCTGAATCACCACGTGATACCCATGCCGCGCAAACCATACCGGGTGCGCATACACCACAGTCGATGCAATATCGCGGCCATAAGGCTGGCGCATCAGCAGAGTCGGCCACGGCCCTTCATCCTCTTTCGTCACCGCAGGATAGTAGTGATCTGAAACCAGCACAGTGCCGTCCCGCAGCACGCATCGCACGCCCCGCTCCAGCCGAACACCGTTGCCACAATCAATCAACTCAAGCAAGCCGATGCTGTCCTCCTCCGTGCGTTTGCCAGCTCAGGCATCATGGCGCGGAACAAAGTTGTACATCGCCACCAGCACCTCGGCAATCTTTGCCGCCGCCGCATTCACCCACTTCTCGCCATTCTCTGCCGAAGAAGCAGCCGGGTCACCCATCACGCCACTCGGCGCAATGTCCCGCGTAAGCCAGGCAAAGTTCGCCGCCGAGCCCTCAGGCTTCAGTAACTCCGGCTTGTCCACCCGCGCAATGTAGTTCGACGTGTACTTGTCCGTATGCACCAGCTCCGGCGTGCCATACAGCAGAAAAGATGTCTCAATCTCCCCGGCGTGAAACCCGTATGTCCGCTCCTGTGCGCTTACCGCGTCAAAATTCACACCCGGCGCGCCAAACAGCGAAAACGTTCGCAGCCCAAACTCCGCGCGCAGATCACGGGCCATCACATCCACCAGCGACGTATTGCCGCCATGCGAATTAAACAGCGTCACCTTCTTGAATCCGCCCGCAGCAATGCTCGCGCCCAGATCACGAATCACCGCCATGAACGTATTCGCAGACACCGACAGCGTCCCCGGATAGCCAATGTGCTCATTGCTCTTGCCATAACAAATCGGCGGCAGTGCATAGATCGGCAACTCCGCCGGAACCAGTTCCAGCGCCTTGCCCAGCAGCAGGTTGTTGCACAACGTATCGGTTGCCAGTGGCAGATGATGCCCATGCTGCTCAATCGCAGCCGTCGGCAAAATCAACAGCGTCTCTTCGCGCGGCAGCGCATCCACCTGCTTCCACGTCAGATATGCAAAATTACGTGCGTCCGGAATCCATGTCTTCACTTGGGCTGTGTCTCCATTTGAAAGCTCAACATTTTGCCAGGGTTCATCAGGCCGCGCGGATCATACTTCTGCTTGGCCCGTAGTTGTATGTTATCGGCTCGAAACCTGCCGCCGTCCTCAAGATAATTCACATGCGGATTCGCAATGAACACGCCAATTTCACGACAGTACGCAATCAATTCGTTCAGCCGCTCTTCGCCAGTGAAATACACCAGCGGAATCGCTCCCGGCACCACCACACCCTCACCGTTCTTCATGAACTCGATGTGGAACAGAATCTCCTTGCCATACTTTTCCCGCAGTAGACGAAACTGCTCCATGCAATTCGCAGGCGAAAACCCAGCCTGAATGTAAGTCCATGTCGGATCGGCCTTCATCGCCCACAGCGTCGTGTGGTTCCACGTGTAGTCGCTCAGCAGTGGCTGCGTGCGTGGCCCAACGAAAGCTCCAGCGAAAGTGACCTCACCTTTTGCCTCAGCAGCAGCCACCCGCAGTGCCTCTAACTCGCTCGTCGCAATCATGATCAGCACCAGCGTCTTATCCGCGGCCACAACCTGCTTTACCGGAGTAAAAAACGAAGGAATCGGCCATTCAAATACAGTCACAAGCCGCTTCGTCCATGCACTGCTTTCAGCAATTGCCTTGCCGAATAAAAACCCCTCTTCGTAGCTCTCAAACGCCGCGGTAAACTGCGTCCACTCAACCGCCGGGGTCAGCGCAAACCAGATGCGCGTAATCACACCATTGGTGCCCCATGAATGCATAATCTCGTGCACCGCCGCACCCTCGTGCAGCACCACACGCGGCTCTTCTTCCATCGTGACCACTTCGATGGCCCGCACGTTATCAAAGTCCCGCAATCCACCGTGCGCTACCGAACCAATCCCACCCGATCCGCCCGCCAAAAAGCCACCGACAGAAGCTTTCGCCAGCGTTGACGGGTACATCCGCAACTCCCATCCCTGCTTGCGCGCTTCTGTTTCCAGCACACCAAGCTTCAGCCCCGGCTGACACACCGCCACGCCTTCTTCGGTGATCGCTTCCAGCTTGTCCATCAGCGCCAGATCCAGCACAATGCCGCCCTCAAGCGGAATACACTGCCCGTAGTTCCCCGTACCCGCGCCGCGCACCGTAACTGCAATTCCCCGCTGCCCCGCATAACGCATGATCGCGATAATCTCATCCACCGAAACCGGCTGCACAGCCACATCGCCGCGCTTGGCCTCCAACTGCTTCTTCAGCACCGGCGAGTACCAATAAAAATCCTTCGACAGCCGCTCCACTACAGCAGGCGCAGTCACCACGCGCCCCGCATCAGCAACCAGCGCCGACAACTCAACTGCCAACAACTCAGACATAAATCAACACCTCTTCAGAGCGATGAACTCGATTTGCTGCGATACAGAAGCGAACTTACCTGGCCTTCGGCTTTGCGACAGACTTCTTGCGCGTAGACCACTCTTTGAAAGCCTTCAGCATATTCGGGTGCGTAAACAGCGCATAACACTCATCCCGCATCACCGGCCCATCCACGCGGCAAGGCATATCGCTGCGCTCCGCCACTTCTGTCGCGTGAATGTGAATCTGCCGGCAGTGTTTGTTCGCGTCCTCGATCGTCGCGCCATACACCACCCGGTCAACTCCAGCCCACAGCGCCGTGCTCATACACATCGGGCAAGGTTCGCAGGTTGTATAGAGCGTGTATCCCGCCAGCGAAGTGTTCTTCAATCGCTTCGTCGCCAGACGTATCGCCCGCACCTCAGCATGAGAACTGGGGTCAGACTCCCGCGCCACCGCATTCAGCGCGCGCAGCAGTAACTCACCCGTCTTCGTATGAACAATGGAAGAACCAAAAGGCACAGGCCGCTCAGTCTTCAGCGAACGACTCGTAAAGGCGGCCAATTCAGCCATGCGCATCAAGTCAAGTTCAGCCTCGGTAGCAGCATTTCGGCTACGAGAAGTTGCAGTAGTGACGCCCATACTCGAACTTAGCACGGCACACCTGCAATCGACTCCAGCAAAATTCGCCAAAATCTCAAATCGATTTGAACTGATTAGAATTCGAGTATGGCCTTCGCTCCCAACTCCATTCAGGAACTCAAAGCAAAGCTCGTTGCCTCCAAAACTCCCGCCAACGAAATTCTCGACGCCACCGCATCTGCCCTATCCCACGCAAATTCAAATCAAAGCCACAACACATATCTCTGGCGCAACGAGGCCTGGACCCTCACCGAAGCACAACGCGCAGCGGCCCTGCTGCAAGAGCCCGGCACAAGCCCAAACCAACTATGCGGCGTCCCCGTCTCAGTCAAAGACTGCTTCGACCTCGCCGGCTCGCCCACTTCCTGCGGAACCCGCTTCTACCGCGACCTCCACGGCATCGCCGCGCACGATTCCTGGCTCGTCGCCCAGCTCCGCGCCGCTGGAGCCGTCATCACCGGCAAAACCCACCTGCATCCCCTCGCCTACGGCATCACCGGAGAAAATCCCGAATTCGGCGACTGCCTGCAACCCGACAACCCCCAGGCCCTCACCGGCGGCTCCTCCAGCGGCGCTGCAGCCAGCGTCCAAGAGGGATCAGCCCTTGCAGCCATCGGCACCGATACCGGCGGCTCGGTTCGCGTGCCCGCGGCCCTCTGCGGCCTCGCTGGCTACCGCGCCTCACACGGTCGAGGAGACTGGCGAGGCGGTGCCCACCTTGCCCCATCCTTCGACACCTTCGGCTGGCTCTTCCGCGACCTCACCGACGGCCCGCTGCTCGGCTCCCTCTTCGGCCCCACCAATCCCAGAAGCTCGACTCTGTCGAACCGATTCGCCGTCATCCCAGACGCCTTCCTCCATGACTGCGAAGCCGCCGTCCGCGCCAGCTACCAGCAGTCCCAGGCAGAACTCGCCTCCCTCGGCCTCGCCGCCTCCACCGTTGCCGTCGATTGGTGGGCCGATTCGCTCGAAATATTCGCCCCCATCCAGGCTCACGAAGCAGCCCAAATCCACGCCGGCCACTTCGCTGAATTCGAGACCTCCATCCGCCAACGCCTCGAGTGGGGCGCATCTCTCAGCAGTTCAGCCATCGCCGCCCTCCGCCAGCGCCATCAGGAATTCCTCCGCCGCATGGATGACCTCCTCGCCACCCACGAACTCCTCCTGCTCCCCGCAGCGCCCGTCACATGTCTCCATGCCGGAGCAGACCACAGCCAGACCCGCACTCGCCTCCTTCGCTACACCACCCCCATCAGCCTCTCAGGAATGCCCGCCGTCACGCTGCCGTACTTCGCCAACGGCAAGCCCTCAGGCGGCATGCAACTCGTCGCCGCTCGCGAAGACGACGCACGCCTGCTCGCCCTCGCCGCCATTGTCGGAGTCCTGCGCAATTCTCAGGATGAATCAGCGCCGCCCTCATGCTAACGTCTTGAAACAAGCCTGATTCAAATTGCTTCAATACCCCTAACCGTCGGAGATAGATCGCATGAATCGAGTCTTTTTCACTGGAAAGTACCCGCTTGCCGTCGCCTCAATCCTCGCCATCTTATCGCTGACCCTGCTCTCAGGCTGCCGCAAAGACTCCGCACTCACCGGCACAAACGGGCTCACCCCTGTCCGCCTCCAGGCCGACTGGTACCCTCAGCCCGAGCATGGCGGCTACTACACCGCCATCGCCAAAGGCTACTACCAGGCCGAGGGTCTCGACGTCCAGATCCTCCCCATCGGCACCTACACAAGCGGTTTGCAGACTGTCTCAAGCGGCGGCGCAGACTTCGGCCTCGCCTCCAGCGACCAGATTCTCGAGGCCGTCTCCAATGGCCTGCCCGTCCTCGCCGTCAGCGCAACCATGCAGCACGACCCCCAAGCCGTCATGGTCCACAAGAATTCCCCCATCCAGGACTTCCCCGGCCTCGAAGGACACGCAGTCGCCGCCCAGGTCGGTGCTACCTGGTTCAAATACATCGTCAGCAAGTATCACCTGAAAGATGTGCGCGAAATCCCCGCCACCCACTCCATCGCCAACTTCCTCCAGGACCCCAATTACGTTCAGCAGATCTTCGTCACCAGTGAGCCGTTCTTCGTCACCAAGGCCGGCGGCGATTTTCGCACCATGCTCATCAGCAGCGCAGGCTACGACCCCTACCGCGTCCTCTTCACCCGACGCGACTACATCGACCAGCACCCCGACATCGTAGCTAAATTCGTCCGCGCCACCATCAAAGGCTGGCAGGAATATCTCCGCGACCCAGCCCCAGCCAACGCACTCATCCTCAAGCTCAATCCCGCTCAAAATCCCGATCAGATGCAGTTCAGCATCAACGCCCTCAAGCAGGGCGGCTTCATCACCGGTCCAGACGCAAGCGGCGCCGAAATCGGCAAGATGACCGCCGCCCGTTGGGCCGCCACCAATGAACAACTCACATCTCTGCAAGTCATTCACAAGGCCATCGACCCCACCACCGCCTACACGCTCAAATTCCTGCCGTAAAGGTCTTCCCAATCACCAATCAACAAATCTGGGGGCCCCATCCTTGCCGCAGTCACATCGCGGCAAGGGTGGCAAGACTGGCATCTCAGTACCGCCAGCTCGTCAGATCCGCTCCCGCCGGTGCCGATTTCGCAATCCGATCCAGAATTTTCGGCAGGTACATCGTGTTGTAGTGCAATCGCGAATAGGCATTCGGCAGCGTCGGGTCGCCGTTCCAGCAATGCTCTGCGCGCGGCCCGTAAGCCACTTCCCCGTCATAAGGAGGATTCGTCGTGCTCTTCAGAAAATCCTCCAGCCGGTACACGGCATCATTCAAAAAGTAAGTATCATCGCTGCCCACATAGATATGCAGCTTGCCCTGCAACTGAGGCCCCAGCGTAGACCAGTCCCGCGCCAGTATCGCTGTCAGGTCGTAGTGGTCGTGCCAGTAAGCCGCCACCTTGTGGTCAATCTCACCCGTTGACTTGTCAAAGATAGGCATCGGATACCCATCCGGCCCCTCCGGCGAATACACCGCCTGCCATATATCAAACTGCTCGCCTGATCGCCCATGATCGCCAAGCATCGCCTCGTAGGCCAGGTTATCTTCGGTCGTAATTAGAGTATGTCCCAGGTAGTCGCGCATCGCCGGCTGCGGCACCCGCTTGTGCGCCCCCTCAAGATAGAACGCATTCTTGTCGTCGTATAAGTTGATCGTCATATACGAGTGAAAGTCCACCGGGTCCGGGCAAGCCACAAACGCCCCGTTATAGTGCGTCGGATAAAACATTTGCACCGCCAGTGACTCCCATCCG
This sequence comes from uncultured Acidobacteriota bacterium, assembly GCA_903832055.1. Classification (GTDB taxonomy): domain Bacteria; phylum Acidobacteriota; class Terriglobia; order Terriglobales; family Acidobacteriaceae; genus Acidicapsa. The sequence goes on from CAILAC010000010.1 coordinate 187,992, forward strand.
CCCGTCGAACCGCCATACAAAAACCGTGCCCAGCCCTGCCCGATTGCGTGAAACTTCTTCTCTACCGCCGGCATCAGCTCCGTCTCAATTGCATCTCCGTAGGGACCAAGATTCGCAGAGTTCACCGCATACGAGTCGTCATAATATGGATTCGCATGTTGCACCTTCACCACCAGATACCGCGGATACTTCGCACTTATCCATTTCTGGTAAAAATCGTAACCCTCCTCCTGCTGAATCTTGTTATATCCCGCCAGGTGAAAACGCTCGCTGTAATCCGGCTTCAGATTCGGGTCCGGCGGCGTCGTCCTGAAGTCATCAATTCCATCCACAAAATGGTCGTGAAACAGCATCAGCGGAAAGCGCGCCTCGGGGTGCTCGTCAAATCCCTCCGGCACCAGCACCACCGCCGACAAGAACATCGGCCGCCCCCAGAACTTCGTCAGTAACTCGCTCTGTATCTTGATATGCCGCACATACTTCGTATCCGCCTTGTCGGCTATCGGCGGAATAACTTCGCTGAGCGAAATCGCTATCGGCGCGGCTCCGGCCTTCACCAGAATCTTCGTCGGCTTGCTGTACAGATTCCCCGGCGTAAGATTCCAGTGCTGTCCCTCGCCCTGGTCCATGTGCAGCTTCACCACTGACCCATCCGCGCGGTGAAAAGTCTCGTACACATTCAGCAGCGCCTGCACCGTGTACTCCCCCGGTGGCACATCCTTCAAGCTGCGAACCGGATACCCCGTCGCCGTCGCATCAACTGTCGCCTTGGCTTCCGGAGCCCAGCCATCCACCGTCACCCCAAAGGCCATCTGCGACCGCGGCGTATCGTCAATCTGCATCCGTGGCTCCGCCGAAGCGTCCGTAGAAAGCAGCAACATCAGCCGCCCATCCAGCGGCTTGGCCGATCGATCCTTCGGAAAACTGACGGAGAATGTCTGGGAAAACGCAGGGAGAGCCAGCGCCGCAGCGAACAATATGCAAACAAAGCGAAGTGTCTTCATAGCATCGAAGACTACCACCTCAAACGCCCAAAAACCCATCCAAATCCGCACCCGGCACTTCGGCTACTCTCGATTCCCTACTCCCTCGTTCCTGCCTCTAGTGCAGATGTGCCCGCCAAAGCGTGTACGCCACAATCTCATGCCCAATCTGCTGCCATTCGCTCCCACTGCCCACCGCACTCACCTGCGACCGCGGCGAAGTCAGCACCTGCATCCCCGCGCGCGCGCAGATCTCCCGCACCCTAAAGAGATGTGCCGGGTCGCTCACAATCACGATTCGCTTATAACCATTCGTCCGCGCAATCGCCACAATCCGCCGCGCCTGCTCCTCTGTATTGCGGCTCTGCGTCTCGGCAATAATCGCTTTTTCGGGAACACCGTTGGCCATCAGATAAGCCTGCCCGACCTGTCCCTCAGAAAATTGATCCCCCGGCGCGCTTCCCCCCAGCGTCAGCACCACCGGAGCGATCCCATGCTCATACAGTGCCAGCGCATGGTCCAGACGCGCCCGCAACACCGGCGAAGGTCGCCCCGCATACTCCGCCGCACCAAAGACGCAAATCACGTCCGCCGCCGCAGCCTCATCCTCATAAGCAAATCGCTCAATCTGCAGATAAACCCAGATACTCCAGCTGGCAGCGCCGAGCAACGCCACCACGAGCAGATACAGCACCATAAATCGCATCATCGAAGCGAACCAATTGCCCCGCAATCGCTCCATCGATGCGCTCATCTATTTCTGCAACGCAAGCACAATCTCGTGGGTCGAGATGGCTCCTTCGCGCAGAATATCCCACCGCCCATTGTTTCCCGACAGGTCCACAATCGTCGTCGGCACCGCATGACCCGACGGCCCGCCATCCACAATCAACGGAATCCGGTCGCCCAGCTGGTCCCGCACGCACGCCGCATGGCTGCACTCACTCGCACCATGCAGGTTGGCTGAGGTCGCCGTAATCGGCAGCCCAAAGCACTCCACCACCGCCCGCGCAATCGCCGCATCCGGAACTCGAAGCGCCACATTGCCCGTGTTCGCCGTCGATCGCAGCGGCAACTTGCTCCCCGCCCGCACAATGATCGTCAGCGGCCCTGGCCAGAACTTCTCCGCCAGCCGGTCAAATCGGTCATCAATATCCCGCGCCAGCTCATATGCCTGCGCCACCGACGAAATCAGCAGCGAAAGCGGCTTGTGCTTCTGCCTCGACTTGATCTGGTAAATCTGCTCCACCGCATGCAGATTCACCGGGTCAACTGCCAGGCCATAAAAAGTGTCCGTCGGCAGAGCCACAACGTCTCCCTTGCGAATGCAGGAAACGATGTACTCAATGCGTTCGGGCTGTGGTTCGTCGGGATGGACGCGCAAGATCTCCGCGGACAAGTGGTCTACCTCTATTCCCTGATTTCCTCGGGCTATCCCCGTACTATACCCGGTTTGCGCCGCTCAAATCCGCCTAACCTAAAAGGCTACAATCGTCTATGGGTGCCCGAGGCTCAAGCAAATGACTATCCGCATTGTACCCCGCATCATACAAAGCAAGCAGAATCCGCGCCTCAAAGAGCTCCGCGCTGCCCTCCAGCGCCCCGGCCGCGGTGAGTCAGACCTCGTCGCCCTCGAAGGCATCCACCTCGTCGCCGAGGCCCTCCGCAGCGGCATTACCCTGCAAACCATCTTCATCGCCCAGGGTCACGAAGATATCCTCGCCCAGCTCAATCTCCCCGAATCCACTGAACTCCTCGCCCTCCCCCACGAGCTCCTCAACGAAACCGTCACCACCGAAACCCCCCAGCCCATCGCCGCCCTCGCCCACCCCCGCAACTGGCCCTGGTCTGAAATCCTCACTCCTCAGGCGCTGATAATCGTGCTCTCCGGCATCCAGGACCCCGGCAACCTCGGCACCATCCTCCGCTCCGCCGAGGCCTTCGGCGCCACCGGAGCCATCTGCTTATCCGGCCCCAATCACGGAACCGTCAATCGCTGGAATCCCAAAGCCATGCGCGCCTCCGCCGGCAGCGTCTTCCGCCTCCCTACCCTCGCCGCCTCCGAAAGCAAAGCCCTCCAGCACCTCCGCCAGGCTGGCGTACGCATCCTCGCCACCTCCTCCCACGATGCCAGCCCCCTCGGCGAACACGACCTCACCGGACCCGTCGCCATCCTCATCGGCTCCGAAGGCAGCGGCCTCTCCGCCCAACTCACCGCCCTGTGCGACGCCCGCATCACCATCCCCTGCCCCGGACCCGTCGAAAGCCTCAACGCCGCCGTCGCCGCCAGCGTCCTCCTCTACGAAGCCTCAAGGCAACGGCAGCAGAGCACTTTGCAACAAACTTAACCAATCCGGATGCCCCATCTCCCGCCTCTGGGATATGGGATTCACACATCTGGCAATTCCACAAATCCGGGTACCCCATCCATTCCGCGCAGTTTGCGGAATCGATGGGAAACCACAAATCTTGTCCCCTCACCGTAAAAAACTATGGACCTCTTCAACACCGCCCCCACCCCCGAATCAACCGCCCGCAGCGCCCGCTCCGCGCCCCTGGCCGAGCGCATGCGCCCCCGCACCCTCGCCGAATACGCCGGTCAGGAGCACCTCATCGCCCCCGGCAAACCCCTCCGCGTCCAAATCGAGCACGACGACCCCTCCTCCATGATCTTCTGGGGACCGCCCGGCGTCGGCAAAACCTCCCTCGCCAAAATCATCGCCGCCACCACCGGCGCCACCTTCCTCGAATTCTCCGCCGTCCTCTCCGGCATCAAAGAAATCAAGCAAGTCATGCAGGCCAGCGAACAGGCCTCCCAAATGGGCTCCCGCACCATCCTCTTCGTCGACGAAATCCATCGCTTCAACAAGGCCCAGCAAGACGCCTTCCTCCCCTACGTCGAACGTGGCACCATCCGCCTCATCGGCGCAACCACAGAGAATCCCTCCTTTGAAGTCATCGGCGCGCTCCTTTCCCGCTGCCGCGTCTATGTCCTCAAAGCCCTCTCCGAAGAAGAAATCGTCCACCTCCTGAGCCGGGCGCTTGAGGATCCGGATCGGGGCCTCGGCCACCTCCACCTCACCGCAGACCCCGACGCCCTCACCCTCATCGCCAGCTACTCCAGCGGAGACTGCCGCAACGCCTACAACGCCCTCGAAATCGCCGCCCAACTAGCCTCCGACCGCGCACAACATATCGATCAAGCCCAGCAGGCCGGTTACGCCCAGCAGACCGGTTACGACCAGCAGGCAGAAGGGTACGGGCTTCAGCCCGTACATTCCTCCGCTCCAAACGGAGGGGCTTTAGCCCCTGAGGGAAACCCAAGCCACGCCCACATCACCCGCGCCCTCGCCACCGAAGCCCTCCAGCAGCGCGTCCTCATCTACGACAAATCCGGCGAAGAACACTACAACCTCGTCTCCGCCCTCCACAAATCCGTCCGCAACTCCGACCCCGACGCCGCCCTCTATTGGCTAGGCCGCATGTTCTTGGCCGGCGAAGACCCCATGTACCTCGCCCGCCGCGTCATCCGCATGGCCGTCGAAGACATCGGCCTCGCCGCCCCCGAAGCCCTCAACCTCTGCCTCAGCGCCCGCCAGACCATGGAGTTCCTCGGCTCCCCCGAAGGCGACCTGGCCCTCGCCCAGGCCGTCGTCTACCTCGCCATGGCCCCCAAATCCAACTCGGTCTACACCGCCTACGCCGCCGTCCAGGCCGACATTGAAGCCACCCGCCAGGAACCAGTCCCCCTCCACCTCCTCAACGCCCCCACGCGGCTCATGAAGGACCTCGACTACGGCAAAGGCTACAAATACTCCCACGACGAAGAAAACAAAGTAGCCAACATGGATTGCCTCCCCGCCTCCCTCCTAGGCCGCCAATACTTCCAACCCACGCACGAAGGCCGCGAAAAACAACTCGCCCAGCGCTTAGAAGAACTAAGAAAACTCCGCAAACGCTGACGTCCCCTGACAACCGCACATCCAGCGTCAAACGCGTACCGCAAGACCAACTGTCGCAAACGCGATCGATTTTGCCTGGGCAACCTTTCCAGCCCTAAAGGCGCGCCACGATACCAGCCTGGGGCAACCTTTCCAGCGCCAAAGGCGCGCGTCATACCAGCCTGGGGCAACCGGGGTCCCCGGCGACGGCACTTCGTCGCTGGGGTGGGACGCCCCAGGAAAGGCCACCGACAAACCCGAGGGCCAAAGGCCCTACCCAACCCTTAGTCCCAGATATACCGCTCATCATATTCCACGGCGTATTTGTTCAGAAACGCCAAATACTCCTCCTGAAAGCTACGAGTTCTATGGTGATCTTCCTGACTATCGATATAACTTTGCAACGCCCCGAGATCGGCAGGACCGACGGAAAATGCGCCATAGCCGCGCTGCCACGCGAAATCAACCAACGACGGCGACTGAGTCTTTAGCCACTTCGACGACGAGGCCTTCAACTCCTGCACCAGATTAGCGATCGTCGATGTCCGCGACAACCGAATGGCGAGGTGAACATGATCCGCAACGCCACCGACGCGATAGCAATCGCAGCCAAGGTTTCGAGCAACCGTCGCAAGGTAGGCGTGGAGCCGCGGTCGAACTTCGGCGTTGAGACTAGCCTTTCGATTCCTGGTAGAAAATACGACATGAATCAGGGCGAATGCGTAGGATTCAGGCATGCAAAGAGCATAGATCGGGCCGTTGGCCCTTGTCTTGCGCGTACGACATCGACCTGGGGCGTTGCCCCAGGCTGGTATGGTTTGGGGCCGTTGGCCCTGAGGATGCTCGCTACTTCCGCAGACAAAAGTGGAAGACCGCAGGAGCTTTCAAACCCAGCACCCTACGGGTCCCAACAGTAATTCGCGAAGTTTGGGAGGAACACTATTTTCCAGGCAGCTTCGAAAGCGCATCCACCACAATCCCCGGCGTAAGCACCTCCGGCAGCAGCACCGGCTCACCCGTTCCCGCCGGATACAGCGCATACGCCGGAACCCCGCTCCGACCCAGCGCCGTCAGCTCCTGCGAAATCGCATCATCATGCGAAGTCCAGTCCGCCTTCAGCAGCGCCACATTCCCCTTTTTGAACGCCACGCCGACCTCATCGGTCCGCAGCGCTACCCGCTCATTCACCTGGCAGCTCAGGCACCAGCTCGCCGTAAAGTCCACAAACACCGGCCGCCCTTCAGCCCTGTACTTCTCCACAGCCGCCTTCGACCAGGGCTCCCAGGCGCTGCCAGCAGCTCCCGGCTTCCCAACCTCAGCCGCCACAGCAACAGGCCCAGCCAGAACCGTCACCCCATAAACTCCCACCGCCACAGCCCCGGCAATTACCAGGCCGGCCACCACCGCAGGCACCCGCTTCGCAGGCCACCGGCCCAGCACCCAACCAGCAATCGCCAGCAGCAGGAACATCCCCAGCAGCGCCGCCACGCCCGTAGCCCCCCGCGTCTGCGCCAGCACCCACGCCAGCCAGATCACCGTCGCAAAAATCGGCACCGCCGTCGCCTGCTTCAGCACTTCCATCCACATCCCAGGCCGCGGCAACAGGCGCGTCCACGCCGGTTGCAGAGTCAGCGCAAGATAAGGAGCAGCCAACCCAAGAGCGAGCGCCGTAAAAATCGCAAACGTCACGAGCACACTCTGCGCCAGCGCGTACCCAATCGCCGCACCCATAAACGGAGCCGTACACGGAGTCGCCACCACCACCGCCAGCACTCCCGTAAAGAAGCTTCCCGCATACCCCTTCTTTGCGGCAAGCTCGCCGCCCGCAGAAGTCAGCGTCAGCCCAATCTCAAACTGCCCAGCCAGGCTCAGCCCCAGAAAGAACAGCAACCCAGCCATCAGAGCCACAAACACCGGCGATTGAAACTGAAATCCCCAACCCAGCGTCGCCCCCGCCGCCCGCAACCCCAGCAGCGCCGCCACCAGCACCCAGAACGAAGCCACAATCCCAGCCGTATACACCAGCCCATGCCCCCGCTGCTTCGCCTTTTCCTCCCCCGAAGACTGCACCAGCGAAAGCCCCTTGATGAACAGCACCGGAAACACACACGGCATCAAATTCAGAATCAGCCCACCCACGAACGCCAGCCCTGCAGCCTTCAGCACATCTGCGGCATTCGTCGGCGCAGCCGCCGCAGCCACCGCCCCCGGCAGCGCCACAATCTCATAATTCCGCCCACCTGAGAGCTCAATCACCCCCGCCAACTGCTTCGGAGCACCCGAAATATTCGGGTCCTTCTTCAACTCCAGCACCAGCCCGGTCGCCGTAGGCGTCAACGTCTGCGCTGCAGGATTGCTGATCAGATCCTTCTCCGCCGGAAAAAACTGCGCCTCCGTCTCCCGCTGCCCCGTAGTCAGCCCCAACCGAAACCCATCGGCACTCGGCGCAAATACAGCCTTCGCCGAAGTTGGCAACTGCTCCGGCAAACGCCCAATCAAGCGATCAAAAAGCAATGTGTCTGGCCCAGGTTGGGGAACATCCTTGAGCAAGACGGGGATGATAAGGGCTTCTGTTTCCAACTCAGCTTTGCCGGGTATGCAAACTTCGCGACAGACAAGCCAGTCTACCTTCGCATGAATCGGGAGAGATTGAATGTTCTTCGTCGGTTTTAACGCCGCCTTGGTTGCGCTCAATTCGATTGGAAAGAGTACTTCGTCTTCGTAACCAAAATCCATCAACGGCCCGAGCGGCAAACGCTTTGGCGCAGGAAACTTGATATCTCCGGCGTTGATGCCATCAGGTAATGTCCAGCGAACTCGAGGCGCCTCACCAGAATCACCGGCATTTTTCCAATACACATGCCAGCCGGGCTCCAGCTTGAAGTAGAGGCCCGCCTGCGTTGGATATCCGACGACGAAAACATGCTCATGCATCACCAACTGCACATGCAAATGCGCAGCATCCGCCGAAGGCCCAACCGCAGAAGCCGCCGATCCGAATACAAGAAAAACAGCAAATGCGTAAACAGCCGCAAGCTTAAACACAGACCACCCAAAGCCCTTCATCATAGACAACCCATCTCCCACTTAGATACATCCTCCAGGTGGTTAGTTACAAGCTCAGCGCCAACGGCGCGACGTAATACCAGCCCAGGCCATCGGCCTGGGTAGAAAGGAGGTACGGGAACAAAGGGCTGAAGGCCCGATCAATCCCCCTAAAGCTATCGCCGCGCAGCATGCTCCCGAAAAATGCAGTCATTCTGAATCGCCTTCACCCCAGCCGCCTCAGCCTTGGCCACAGCCTCATGCTGCACCCCGTCCTGCAGCCAAAGATAAGGAATATGCAGCCGGATCACATCCTCCACAATCCCCGGCACCGCATCTGAAGCGCGAAACACATCCACCAGGTCGATCTTCCCACCCTCCACGGCCAACGCCACCTGCGCATCTTCCAGCGTCGGATAGCACGTAAGCACATGCCCATTCACCACCGCCGAGCTAAGCGCCGGATTCACCGGCACAACGCGATACCCATGCTTGCCCAGGTAGTTGGCAATATGAAAGCTCGCCCGCTCCGTCTTGTTGCTGATCCCCACCACAGCAATCGTCTTAGCCTCACGCAACATCTCATCGATCAAAGCAGCCCGTTCCGTCATAACCCGCTCCCAACACCCTTGAATTGATTGTCATCCTGAGCAAAGCAAAGGATCTGCTGTTGTCCTTGCCATTTTTGTTGTCATTCCCCCAGGGAATCTGCTGTTGCATTTGCTTCTCACACTTCACACTTGCTTCTAAACATCCAGATCATCCCCACTATCCGATGCAACAGCCGTCCCCCGGCGCTTCATTAAAAGGAAGCCCCGCAAAAACGGCTCCAGAAACCCGTCCAGCACCTTGTCCACATCCCCAACCTCCACCTTCGTCCGGTGGTCCTTGGCAATCCGGTACGGCTGCAATACATACGACCGAATCTGCGACCCAAAGTTGATCTCCAGCTTCGCATCTTCAATGTCCTTCGTGATGGCCTTCTTCTTCGCCAACTCGTACTCATATAGACGGCTACGCAGCATCTTCATCGCCTTGTCGCGATTCTTGATCTGCGAACGCTCGTTCTGGCACGTCACCACGATATTCGTCGGCAAATGCGTCATCCGCACCGCTGAGTCGGTCGTATTCACATGTTGCCCGCCCTTGCCGCCCGAGCGGTAGGTATCAATCCGCAGGTCTTCAGTGCGAATATTGACCTCAATCGTGTCGTCGATCTCCGGCGAAACATACACGCTCGCAAACGAAGTGTGCCTTCGTTTTGCCGAATCAAACGGCGAAATCCGCACCAGCCGGTGCACGCCCGATTCACCCGCCAGCAACCCAAACGCATTCTCGCCCGTCACGGTAAACGTGGCCGACTTGATGCCCGCCTCATCTCCGTCCTGCAGGTCGTTCATTTCAGTCTTGTAGCCTTCTTTTTCCGCCCAGCGCAGGTACATCCGCATCAGCATCTCGGCCCAGTCCTGGCTCTCGGTCCCGCCCGCGCCGGGATGCACAGTCACAATCGCATTCAGCGGATCGGTTTCGCCGGAGAGCATGGTCTTCGCTTCGAGCGCCTCGCAGAACTCTCGCAGCGCAGCCATCTCTTTTTCCAGCTCCGGCAGCACCTCTTCGGCACCCTCCTTCGCCAGTTCAAAATAAGCCTCAATGTCGCCCAACCGGCGCACCAGCGCTTCGTCGTCGGCTATCAACGACTCCACCCGCTTGCGATCACGCATCAGCGGCTGACTCGCAGCCGGATTCGACCACAGCGCCGGGTCTTCCAGTTTTTTGCTGAGGGCTTCTAGTTCGCGGTGCAGGCGGGCAGGGTCAAAGATACTCCCGCAGGTCGCGCACGGTATCGCGGAGGGGAGCGAAGGCAAACTCGAGATCGTTCAATGACGACATATTCGCTTCTAAACCTTTTGACCTGACTTGGATTGGATTTACCGACATTTCGTACGTTCACAGATTAGCAGGCTATAGCAGCCACGCCGCCTCGCTCTCCCAACCTTGCCTTTCTTCAACCACTGGGGGAGTCTTTCGATAGCCTGCGCGGTCCCGTTCTTCGCGGGACTTCGTCTCCAGCCGCAACAGATACTCGCGCAAAGCCTCTGTCACCAGTCGCGAGCGATTCAACCCGCAGCGGCGCGCAGCTTCGTCGGCAGCAATCCGAAGCTCGCTATCCATGACGATCTGAATCGCTTCCATATGTGAAAGTACTCCGCAATGAACTCCCCAATCAAGGACCGGGTGATTTGCCGGATGGCTTGATTTGTGTCAACATTTGTGTACATAATAAGAGGCGCTAGATGGACGGCGATGAACTCGAGTTCGAATGGGACGAAGCCAAAGCCAAAGCCAATTTGAAAAAACACAAGGTGTCGTTTCTGACCGGGGCTGCGATTTTCTCGAATAGGCGACTAGAGCGCATCGACGACCGCGAAGACTACGGCGAACTGCGCTGGATCGCTCTGGGACGCGTCGACAATGAGGTCTATCGCGTTGTTTTCACGTGGCGTGGTGAAAACCGAATCCGCCTAATCAGCGCACAGAAAGCGAGCAAAGATGAACGGGAAATCTACCATCGTGAGACATTCGCTTAGCGAAATCATTGCCCTGCGCGAACTGGGACAGGACCAGACCAGCGCGGATGCGCAAGAGGCGGAGTCGCTAGACGCAGAGTTTTGGAAATCCGCCCGGGTCGTAATGCCTGCCGGAAAGACCTCTATCCACCTGCGCTTGGACACCGATGTAGTCGAATGGTTCCGCGCACACGGCAAAGGCCACCTTACCCGCATGAATGCCGTTCTGCGGGCCTATGTTGAAGCCCGAAAGCTAGAATCGCGCCCTTAGGTGCTAGATCCCTGATTTAAGACTGGCTTTCGCCTCGGTGATCGGTTGTATCCGATAGCAGGCTCGTTCGATCTGAAAGCACGAATATATTCGATTTCTCTTTGCCTTACTTCTGCGTCAGTGGCATTTTCGGACTGCCAAAGTATCTCCCGCCTGATCGTAAAGTCTTGCTTTTGCTCTTCAGTGAAGTCTGCTGATACCAACGGGCTTGACCACGAACCGAAGTAGCGGAATGTTCCCGTAAGGTCCATTCCGACATAAATCTTCCCATTCGGGAAAGTAATTTTGTAAATCCATTTTTTCACTGAACACGAGGTTAGCATCTCAACGCAGGCAAGGAGCACTGAAAGTTCTAAGCCACCTTGACCTTTTTCACAACTCGGGATGCGGATCCGGCGCAATAGTCAGCCTCGCAGCAGCGTCCTGAAGGCCCAAACAATCATCCCCAGCGAGGCCAGGCCGCAAAGCCCAGCCAGCCAGTCCCCATGCTCCGTATAGAAAGTCATCTCCGAATTAAACCCATACCCCGCCGCCAGCGCCCCCACCTGGTGCCGCGAAATGCTCTGCCGCACCACGCCATACGGGTCAATCGCCACCGTCGCCCCGTTGTTCGTCGCCCGCAAAATCCAGCGCCGGTTCTCAATCGCCCGCATCCGCGCCATATTCAGGTGCTGCCACGGGGCGCTGGTGTCCCCATACCAGCCGTCGTCTGAAATATTGACCAGCACCTCGGCCCCCAGCCGCGCAAACTGCCTCACCTCGTCCCCAAACACCGACTCGTAGCAGATAAACACCCCATACCGATGCCCGCCTATCCTGAACGTCTTCCGCTCCGTCCCCACTCCCAGGTCCGAAAGCCCCTGCGTCAACTGGTGCGCAAAAAACAGCAGCCGCCGAAACGGCACATACTCCCCAAACGGCACCAGGTGCATCTTGTCGTAGCGGCCCACAAACCGCCCATCCGCCGCCACAATCGACGCCGAATTGTAAATCTGATAATTCTGCTCAGCATCCACATCCATGCCAATATTCCCGACAATGATTGGCGCTTTATCCGCCTGCGCGATCCCCGCCATCGCCGACTGAAACTTCGGGTCCAGCCCGCGAAACGGCGCTGGCGACTCCGGCCAGACAATCAAGCTCGGCACCGCGCCTCCCGCCTCACACTTGGTCTCAGCTGCAGCAGCCCCCGTCTCCGGCATCCCCGCTGCAAAGCTACCGCATGCCTCGGCTCCCAGCCGCTGAAACTGCGCAATCTGCCGGTCCCACTCCGTTCCAACCCAAACATCGTCCGCAATCACATCCAGATTCGGCTGAATCAGCACCGCCGTCGCAGTCGCTTTCGGCGAGTCGATACCCACCAATGAATGGGAGGTCAGCGGTAATACGATCCACAAACTCAGTAAAGCACCGATGTTGCTGAGCGGCTGGTTCGACGGAAACCACCCTCGCTTCTTGCCACTCATGACGAATAGCGCAGAGACCGCATTGATGGCCGCAATAGCAAAACTGACCCCATAAACCCCAGTCCAGGGCACCATCCGCATCAGCAACGGATTGTCAATTTGCGAATACCCCAGCAAATCCCACGGAAACTCCGGAATCCTCGCCAGCGCAAACTCCATCGCCGTCCACAGCACCGGAATCGCCGCAAACCCCAGCCACGCATACCTCCGGCCAAGTGTCGCCCGCCGCACCAGCGCCACTGCCAGCGCAAACACCCCAAACCAGAACCCCAGATAAATGCTAAACAGCAGCAGGCAAACCGCCGCCATCGCCGCGCCCATATTTCCATAGGTGTGCATCGTGTTGTAAACCCAGTAGCAGTTCGCCCCAAACCACAGCGCCCCGGTCAGCCAGCCAGCCCCGAATGACCACCCCAACTGCCACCGCAGCTTTTTCTCGGGATATTTCGCTGCCAGACCCAGCAACCCTGCCAGCAGCGGCACCAGCGCAAACCAAGCAAACATCGCCCGCCACGCCGGCAAAGGCCCTGCCAGCGGAAACGGCAAATCCAGCAGCACCGCCGTCAACCCAACCGCCACCAGCAACTTCCACGGAATCCCACGCATGGGCCTGAGTCTAGCAGAGCCCATTCAATGCCTCGAACCTACCCTTGCCTCCGCCACTTCCCTGGTTCAACTCACCCGGCATTTGCCCTTCAGCCCCGCATCCAACGCATTCCAACGCATTTCGATATGGAAACCACTTCGAAACAGGAATACAATACTCCTTATGTTCTTCGGCCTTTTAGCAATGCACATTCTTGAAGTCATGTTCTTCGTCGGCATGGCAGGCTCCTCCATCGTCGTTGTAATCAGCTTCATTGAAGACGCTCAAGAGCTCTTCGGCGAAGACTAGAACTCAGCCTCAATTTTCGAATTGAAGCCGCATGCCATTTCCCGCCCTTTTCAATTTGTGGAGTTCCCCCCTCAGCAACTCCAACTTTTGATTGACGTACTGTTAAATGCGGCTTAGACTCACCGCTGGGCGTGTGCGTTTTCGAGCCCGCTCAGCGAACAAGAATCTTTACTTCTGAACTCTGAAATAAGGCCTGGTCGGCCGCCCTCATACACATGGCTACTTCCAAGACTTCCCACGCCCCAATGCCTGATCGTGTACGCCTGGTAGTTGCGTCGTCGGTCATGTTGACGTTTATCTCCTTCTGGCGCGCTGCCTCCATCGTCCTCTGCGATTTGGGCTCCTCGGCCTTCTACGCTGGCGGCATCGCAGAAGAGGCCGTCGGCAAAGCTGCGCCGTGGTTCATCCTCGGCGTCATGCTCTTCTCATTCGCGGTCCGCGCGGTCTACGTCGAGAGTTGTTCGATGTTTACCCGTGGAGGCGTTTATCGCGTCGTTAAAGAGGCCCTCGGCGGGACCTTTGCCAAGCTGAGCGTATCCGCCTTGATGTTTGACTACATCCTCACCGGGCCAATATCAGGCGTTTCTGCCGGACAATACATTACAGGCCTGATGAACGAGCTACTAACCGTCAGCGCAACAAAGGGCTGGCTCCCTGTCGCGCTTTCGCCTACCCCTGACCATCCTCTCTTCCAGTTCAATATGGACCATACTTCGGCCGTATTTGCCGCTGCGGTCACCATTTATTACTGGTGGGAAAACATCAAGGGCATCGAAGAATCCAGCGAAAAGGCAATGAAGGTCATGCAGATTACCACCATCATGGTCGTAATCCTGCTGGTCTGGGGCGTCTACTCGGTCTTCATGCAGGGCTCGCACCTGCCGCCGCTCCCCACTGCCGCAAATATGCACTTCAGCCAGGACGCACTCGGCTTCCTCAAAGGCACTAAATTCGTTCCCGTCCTTGGCCTCTTCGGCATCCTCATGGCCTTCGGCCACTCCGTCCTCGCCATGAGCGGTGAAGAATCGCTCGCTCAGGTCAATCGCGAAATCCAGCACCCCAAGCTCAAGAACCTCAAGCGCGCAGCCATCGTCATCGCTATCTATAGCCTGATCTTCACCGGCGGCGCCACGTTGCTCGCCTCGATGCTGATTCCTGACTTTGAGCGCACCCACATCTATCAGGACAATCTCATCGCCGGACTCGCCATGTTCATGACTGGCCCCGTCATGATCAAGATTGGCTTCCGTATCTTCGTTGTTATCGTCGGCTTCCTCATCCTTTCAGGAGCTATCAATACATCCATGATCGGTTCGACCGGCGTCTTGATGCGGGTCGCAGAAGACGGCGTACTTACTGACTGGTTCCGCAAGCCGCACAAGCGCTTTGGCACCAGCCACCGCATCATCAACCTCGTCTTTTTCATGCAGATGTTTACCATCATCATCACGCGAGGCGACGTGATCATGCTCGGCGAGGCCTATGCCTTCGGTGTTATCTGGTCATTCACGTTCAATAGCCTCGCCATGCTCGTACTCCGCTGGAAATACCACGGAGAGCGCGGCTGGAAAGTTCCACCCAACTTCAAGATAGGAAAGACCGAGATTCCTGTCGGTCTCGCCTCTGTCTTTCTTGTCCTCCTCACCGTAGCCATCGTCAATTTGTTCACCAAATCGGTCGCGACCGTCAGCGGTATCATCTTTGCCGGAGCTTTCTTCATCATCTTCTCTATCTCTGAGAAGAGAAACGCCAAGCAGCACGCCCTCAACAAGCGTCAGATGAAGGAGCACTTCCAACTCGACCATCAGGACGTAGTGAGTCGCGAAACAGTCGCTGTCCGCCCCGGTGCCGTCATGGTCACCATGCGCGACGCAGCCAATCCTTATGCCCTCAAATGGGCTCTCTCCCGCACCAGCACCGACGAGCAGGATGTCGTTGTTCTCACCGTGCGCATGATGGGTGCGGGCGGGCCAGAGTATCTCGGCCCCGAAGATCAAATCTTCTCAGAGCATGAACAGATGGTCTTCACCAAAGCCATTTCCGTTGCAGAAAGCTTCGGCAAAAGGGTCTCACTCCTCGTCGTCCCTGCCGGCGATATCTTCGCTGCACTCATGCAAACCGCCAACTCACTCGAAGTCGACTCCGTTGTATCTGGACTCTCGACCAAGATGAGCCCCGAAGATCAGGCCTTCCATATCGGTCAGGCATGGGAATCGCTGCCCGAACCCAAGCGCCAGCTCAACTTCTACGTCATCGATCCAGCCGGCAACTCGCGCGTCTACTATCTCGGACCCCACGCCCCGTCGCTCGGCCCAGACGACGTGCAACTTGTCCATCGTCTCTGGCTCAACCTGCGTCGCGACCCCTCCATGGGCGACCTGCACCACAGCGACATCATCACGTACGCTTTGACTCGTCTGGCAAGTCAGTATGCCCGTGAGAATCAGGAAATCATTCGCGATCTCAAGGGCTATAAGTCTACTGAGGCAACCGCATCAATCAACCTCACCGGCAACGAGCACGCGCTCGGCAATGGTGCAGCCACTCTCGGAAAACCCCGCGGCATCGACACGTCGGGCAATGAATAGGCGCTCCCGAACTCAAGCAGAGATAGCCCGCCAATGAACACCGGGCTATCTTTGCAATCCACGTATCTCACCGGCGCTTGATTCCTCAGCTCCCTGGCATCTGTCAATTGCACCAGGAATATAAATACACTCGTATAAAGCCGTACACCTGTAGCCGGGAAACTTCTACCAAGTTAGATCACGCAAGAACTTCGCACCATGCTCGCATGTTTCCGCCAACGGACCGCCTCAAAGTTCAAAATCGATATTCGAGGTACTTTTTCGCACCAACTCAGCGAGAACGTCGCGCCCATCGTCAACCCGATTTTCTGACATGCAACGTGCCAGCATTAAATTTTCCTTTTCAAATAGTGCTCATTTCTTCAAAAAAGCATCAAATAAATGACTTTTTGTGTAACTCTTTGCCATTCTGCACAAAAACAGTGCAATTTTGGGTTTACAAACACTAGTGATGTTTCATACAAAGTAAATACGACCGGCCATCTGCTCATCGCCCCAAGTGACAGAGAAGGCAGGCGATATTAGGAGGAAGTATGCAACTCTCGAAAATTTTGGCTGAGATTGACCTGGAGATTTCGCGGCTGGAACAAGCTCGCACGCTGCTTGCAGGTGATGCCGCGCCGGCTGTCAAGAAGACACGGAAGGCCAAGTCGGCCGAAGTAGCTGAAGAAGCACCCACCAAACGCAAGAAGAAGCGCAACCTTTCGCCCGAAGGCCGACAGAGAATCGCTGAAGCTGTGCGTCGTCGCTGGGCATTGCAGAAGAAGACCTCGGCCAAGTAACCGATCGGTTTTTTTTAAGAATTCAGTGGGAGAGAGGGCCAAATACGCTCACGCCCTCTTTGCTCCCGCCTAACTTGATTCCATCCCCGTCTTCGTCACCGAACCAGGATCGCTTCCGACACGCCATCCTTCGCCAGGAATTGCTTCAACCCGGACCAGTCTGCGAATAGCCGTTCAATATTTCGATTGGTGAGTGCGCGCTGCTGTATCGCTGGCTTAGCCAACTGCAACTCCACCTCGTCGCTGCCTGTTACATGAAAACGATGATGCGGTGAAATCTCCGGCTGCAGCTTGGTGTGAAACAGCGCAAGAAGCTGTCCCCCCGGAACCAGAGCATCATAAAGCGACTTCACCACCGGAGCCACCAAAGCCTCCGGCAAGTAATCCAGAGCCGTCCACAAGAGAACAAGGTCAAACGTACGTCCGGAAAAAGTCAGGTTCTGCCGGGTAAATCCTTCTATATCCCAAACGGGCTTACCCTCTTCATCCGTTCCTGTAATCCATTCCCCGCTCGCGGAATCTTCAACCAGGTCAGCCATATAGACGCTGTGGCCCATGCTGGTCAAAAAGTTGATATTGGTCGGTGAAGTGCTGCCGATATCCAGCACCCGCAAGCCCGGCTCCACGCTCAGGCGCTTGCGCAGAGTTCCCCATCCACCCGAGTGACGCGGAATACGCTGACCGCCCGCGCTCCCGTGCACCGAAGCCGCACCTGACGCTGGCTGCCGCTCAAACATCTTGCCTAGCATCGATCTCGCCTCCTGCACTCGCACGTCTTCATTGAAGTTTCCTGTTTCTACCCATGCGCAGCTTCAGACTGCTTCATGCGCGAGGCATCCCGGCAAAGCATCCAGAGTCCCGTACCGCATCATTCCGCATACACACTTGAACAATCAGCAAGTCTTTGATTTCCCGGCAGCTAAACTGCTCCGTTTGCCACTGTGCCTTCAGCCGCAGTGCCTTCTCCTGCAACCTTTGCGGCCGCCTGGGTCAAATCAACCTTGCCGCGAAATATCGCGTTATCCTCGATTGCCAGCCGCAGCGCGCGCACGTCGCCCGTCACCTGGCATCCTGCCCGCAACTCCACTCGTCCGCTGGCCGTAATGTTCCCCTGCACCTGGCCCAGCACAAGCACATCGCGCGCCGACAGATCGGCGGCCAAAACAGCGTTCGGGCCGATCGTCAGGCGGCTCTCCGTCAGGCTGATCGTTCCTTCAATCCGCCCATCCACAAACAGGTCTTCACTGCCCTTCACTTCACCACGAATCAGTACGGATTTACCGATCCGTGCCGGTGTATTTTCCACAGCCATTGGTCAGTTCCTCTGAGGGACCGCTTTTAGGACCCTGCCCGAACTATAGCAACCTCGGCCAGACCTGACAAAACTCCTGCAACGCCAACCGCGCAATTGCGTCTAAACAGGGGAATGCTTTACTCAAGCAAGCCAGCGCCTGCGGCCCCCCGCAATCCCATCGCGAAATATCCGGCAGCATGTCAGCGCCCCGCGCATCGGCTCAGTGTGGTTTGCTTCTTGCTGCTCCTTCAGTTTGCAGCGCTCACTCTTTTCGCCTCTGCGGATACAGGTCCTAAACCGGTAAAGGCCGAAAAAGTCGCTCCCGCTCCATCCAGCCTCTCCAGCGAAGAGGCACAAAGCCTCGTCCAACGCGTCCTGCACACTGAGCTCGAAGCCACAGAAAGCCTCAACAAGAGCCTCACTCACCCCATGCAGTACCGAATACGCAAGGCAAGCCCCCGCCTGGTCACCACCAAGCTCATCGTCGAGACCAAAGACGGTGACGTAGCTCGCCTGGTCGCCGTCAATGACGCCCCACTCGACCCCGAGGCTCAACTGAAAGAGAATGCCCGCCTGCAATCTCTCCTCGATGACCCCAGCCTGCAACACCATCGCCAGGAGCGTGAACAGGGCGATACCGAGCGCGTCCGAAAAATCATCCGCGCCCTGCCCGAAGCCTTTAGCTATCAGTACGCAGGCATCATGCAGACCCAGCAGGGCCCCAGCTATCGCTTTACCTTCACTCCCAATCCACGCTTTGACCCCCAGGACCTCGAATCCCAGGTCCTCAAGGCAATGGCCGGCGAGCTCTGGATCGATGTTGCCCAGCAGCGCGTCACACGCCTCGATTGCAAGCGTCTCAAAGACGTTGACTATGGATTCGGTATTCTTGGCAAGCTCGATCAGGGCGGAACCCTGCTCTTGCAGCAGGCTGAGGTCGGCAATCATCAGTGGCGAACCGTTCACATGGCGCTGGTAATGAACGCCCGTTTCCTGTTCAAAATCATCAAGCTCGATACCACCCTCGAACTCTCTGACTTCACGCCCGTCACCACCGACCTGAACTACCAGCAAGCCATTCAGGTCCTCAAGCAGGCAGATCTAGCCAGATAATTCCCAACCCCTTACGCACACAGGCCCGGGTCTCTTCGACAAGACCCAGGCCATTTTTCCTGTTCCGCTCGATAAGGTGGACTTACAGCACTCCGCCGTCCCCATCAAAGCTGCCATCGTCACCAATCACGCTGGAGTCATCCCAACCCGAACCAGTATCGTTGCCACTGTCAGCATTCCCGTCCCAGCCTGCATCCGAGAGCTGCGCACTCCCAGCACCGGCGCTCTCGCTGAAGTGGTGTTCACCACCACGCTCGTGCTCAAAGCGCTCCGAACCCTGCCCCTCGTAGTAGTTGTTCACCACCGTTTCTTCGATGGGCCGTCCAAAACCGCCGCCCATGCCCGGCCCCATGCCAAAGCCGACGCCCGGCATCCCCCAGCCGCCCATGCCCATGCCCATACCCGGATGCCCAAAGCCACCGTGCAGCAGCGCTTCGACCCCCTCAAATGCCAGCGCACCCGCCGCCACACCCGCCGCCGTCTGTGCCGCAGAACGCAGGAAGCTCGGCTGAGACGAAACATACGGCTGCCCCGCGTATCCGCCCTGATTCAAACCCTGATTCGAACCCTGATATGGTGCCTGGTATGGTGCCTGATACTCCGGTGCAACCTGTGGCGAATACACCGGCTGGTACCCGCCCTGCACCGCCGGCTGGTAAGCCTGCGATGGCGGCAGCGGTGGTGGAGGTGGAGGCGCCGCCTCCCGATGCCCCAGCAAACTGCCCAGAAAACTCGTTGCCCCCGACGGATGTTGCGCCTGCTGCTGCAGTTGCGCTATCTGCTCCTGCGCCTGGGCAAGCTGGCCATGCGCCTGCTCCAGGGCAATATTCTGCACCAGCACACTCTGCGCCAGAATGTACATCGCGTCCGGATTACCACTCAGACCCCGCGCCAGCAACGCTGCCGCTTCCGGATCCTTTTCATTCAATTGTGTCGAATTCACCCGCTCCACGAGCGAGTTGATCATCTGTTCTTCCTGAGAAGTCACGAGTCAATCCTCCAGCGGCGGCCCCTTGCAGTTCGCACGCGCCGCACAATCACTTCAGACGCACGCCCGCAGGCAAAGTTGCGTCTCTCCAGTAATACGCTGAACTCTTCACGCATGTTCCACGGGCTTACCCGCTTCACCCGTTCGCCCGTTCTGTCAGTTGCCCCGCGGCGCCGTCTCCCACGATGACATCTCAGGAAACCCCTCATAATCAATCCGCACCGTGTTCATCGCCCTGGGATGCGGCCCCACTGCAGAAAGCGCCAAACCGCACTTCTCGCACGTAATCCGCAAGGCATTTTCATCCGTCCATTTCAGGCTGAGAGGCCCACATTGCGTCGGCTTGATGATCACCTGCGAGTCGGTGAACTCCATCCCGTTCTCGTACATCGCACTTCCAGCATCCTTGTCGAGAAGCACATACGTCGTCGGGCTGGTATCGAACTTTCCATCCACATAATATTGACGCAAAATAATGCTCGCCCGGTACTTATGGCTCGGGTTCGCAACTGAAGCAATCACCGTATCCTGCCGCTGATTGTCCTTGCATCCCGCCAGACCTGGCGCAACGCAAGCAAGCAGCAGAATTGATAAAAGCGTTGGTCTCTTCATTCGAATGAACCGAATATACAGCACTTGGAACCGATCCGGTAAGTTCTGACCCAGTGTGACGTCAGGAAACTCAGCTCACCAGAGCGTGCGCACGAATTTCAGTCTTCCGCACCGTCAACCGCTCCACCAGATCCGTCCGCACCTCAAACCCGCGCCCCGGTGCGTCTGATATCGCAATTTCGCCCTTGGCTGAAACCGTCACTTCCGGCTCGATGATGTCCTCAGCCCAATACCGCTTTGAGGCTGAAACATCGCCAGGCAATGAAAAATTCTCCAGCGACGACAGCGCAATGTTATGCGAACGGCCAATGCCAGACTCCAGCATCCCGCCACACCACACCGGAATTCCCCGCTCAAAGGCCGCGTTATGCACTGCCACCGCTTCTGAAAATCCGCCCACCCGGCCCAGCTTGATGTTGATGATCTGGCACGATTCCATTTCAATCGCCGCCAGCGCATCCCGCCTGTTCCGGATCGATTCGTCCAGACAAATCGGCGTATCCAGCCGCTTCTGCAACATCGAGTGGTAGTAGAAGTCGTCATACCACAGCGGCTGCTCCACCATTAGCAGATCAAAGCTGTCAAAAGTCGCCAGATGATCCGCATCCTTCAGCCGGTAGGCCGAGTTCGCATCGCAGCTCAGGGTAATACCCGGGAACCGATGCCGCACCCGCTCAAAAACCTCGACATCCCAGCCAGGCTTGCACTTGAGCTTGATGCGCTGGTACCCCGCCGCAACTTCCCGCTCAATCAGTTCAAGCAATTCACCGATCGATGACTGAATGCCAATCGAAACGCCGCAGGGAATCACATTCCGCGTACCGCCCAGCAACCGGCTCAGCGAAATTCCCTGCCGCTGCGCCTCTAGATCCCAGATCGCGTTCTCCAGCGTCGCCTTCGCCATCCGGTTGCCACGCACCGCACCAAAGATGCGCGGACACTGCCCGCCATTCTCCGGCGAAGTGGCAGCCAGCGTCGGCCCCAGCTCATCCGTGATCACCTGCCAGCACGAATCCACCGATTCTTCAGAGAAATTCGGGTGTTCGCCTGCCGTGCATTCACCCCAGCCAATCAAGCCCTCGGAATGGATCTCCGCAAGCACCACTCGACGGTCTTTGGTCGTTCCAAAGCTAGTCTGAAACGGTCGCAAAAGCGGCAGGTTCAGCTCACGCAGATAGATCGCATCAATTTTCATGTCGGCTTAGCCCTGAATTTCCGTTCATGTGGGGAGGCGTGTGCACGTAAATCGCAGTGCATTGCTGCCCTGCCCTCTCAGTTTCTCACAACCCCATTTAGATTGAAGCTCAACCAGCAAATCTAATTTCGCGCAAATCGCAGGCGCGCCCTCTCATGCAAGATAAAAAATGCCGTCGCCGCGTTCGTCCCTTGTAAAACCTTTAACCACGAGCCCTGATTCAAATGCTTTCTGAAAAAGCAGCCGGTTCTCAGCCTGAACTTTGGCCGCCAGGGGTCGCAGTTGCTCGTCCGCTTTCCACGCATAGATCTCCGCAGGAACCCGAATCGACGTCACCCACTCTTTTCCAGACTCTTCAGTCTGTTTTCCGCCCGCCCCCTCAATCGCAGCCACAACCCTTGCAGAATCAAGCCTCCACTCCGCCACCAGCCGGTCTGTCTGCAACCCACCCTGCAGCCGAGAAGATGACGCTCCGTAGAAATTCTCTTCATACGTGCGCACAATCGCCCCCAGCTTGTGAATGTTCAGAAAGGCGTTCTTGATCTCCAGCGGATCAAAAGTCCACTCAATCGTATTGATTCCCCGCGCCAGCGCCTCTTCGCGCTGCGCCAGTTTCAGGCGCCGCCCGATGCTCTGGTTGCGATACGCTTCCTTCACCGCCAGCATATGCGAATGGAGATAGCTCTCCGGCAGGCCCGTCTCGCTTTTACTGCCCGTCTTCACCCCCGGCAGCGCAAGCGCAAATCCGATCATCTGCGCCGCCGTTCCCGGCCCTGATTCCGTGTCAAACGCCCCCAGCACCTGCCCGCCAATCTTCTGCGCCACCAGAAACGCCCGCCGCGGAATCACGTCTCCCTCGCAATAACCCCAGACTTCCACCTGCAAGTCCACGCACGCCTGCAGTTCATCAAATCCCTTGCACGGCCGAATCACGATCATCGTCCCGCCTCCTCCCCCGCCAGTCCGCGCTTCGCAGAAACCCAAAGCGCCTCCAGCTCTTCTGCCCTCAGCTCACCCAGCGGCCTGCCGCTCTCCGTCTCCATCGCTCGGAATCGCGCCCGGAACCGCGCATTCGTCCCCCGTAGCGCCATTTCGCCATCCACGCCCAGGTGCCGTCCCAGGTTCACCACCGTAAACAGCAAATCTCCCAGCTCCGACTCCACCTCACCCTGCGCCGCCGCATAGTCGTGGCCTTTGTCTTTTTGGCCGTCATTCCCAAAGGAAATCTGCTTCTCCCGTTCCTCCGCCGCTGCCACCAGCTCGGCCGTCTCTTCCTCCACCTTTGCCAGCAGATTCCGCCACTCCGGCCAGTCAAACCCAACCTTCGCCGCCTTCGAACCAAGTTTCGCAGCCTCGGCCAGCGCCGGTTGCGCGCGCTGCACACCATCCAGCAGCGATTCTGCCCCCTTGGCAGCATCACCCTTTTCAGCCTTCTTGATCTGCTCCCAGTTCGCCAGCACCTTCTGCGCAGAACCCTCCACCGCAGCATCCACCGCTGCCCGGTTCCCTGCCTCCGCCGAAGCAGCCTCTCCAAACACATGCGGATGCCGCCGAATCAGCTTCCGGTTCAGCCCCTCCAGCACATCCTCAATCGAAAACTTCCCTTCATCCCGCCCCATCTGCGCATAAAACAGCACCTGCAACAGCAAATCCCCCAACTCTTCCGTCAGATGCTCCCAGTCCCGCCGCTCAATCGCGTCCAGAACCTCGTAGGTCTCCTCCAGCGTGTACTTCCTGATCGAGTCAAAACTCTGCTCCCGGTCCCAAGGGCACCCATCCGGCCCCCGCAACCGCGCCATGATCGCCACCGACTCGGCAAACCGCCGCCCAGCCAAGCTAATCTGCGGAACACCCGCCACAGCCTCAACAGGCGTATCTACGCTTTGGGTAAGCCGGGGTTTTAACCCCGGCATCAAGTTAGCAGAGTTGATCGGGGCTTTAGCCCCTGAGGTATGCTCTATCTCGCCAGAAGCCGCATCGAATGAAGAATCCATTCCAATACTGTAACCTGCGTCTATGCCGTCAACGAAGGCCGCGAACGCATCGCATCCGGGCCTCGTCTACTTCATGGAGCCCATTCAACCATGCCTGCCATCGCCGAAGTCCAGATCGCCTGCGCCATCTTCACTTTCCTCCTCGGCCTCGCCTTCGGCAGCTTCCTCAACGTCGTCCTTACCCGCCTCCCCAACGACGAGAGCATCGTCCACCCCGGCTCCCACTGCCGCAACTGCGACCATGTGCTCTCGTGGTGGGAAAATATTCCCCTCCTCAGTTGGCTCCTCCTTCGCGGCCGCTGCCGCCAATGCCACACCAGAATCAGCCCCCGCTACCCCCTCATCGAACTGGCGATCGCCACCCTCTGGGCCGCAATCTGGCTCAGATTCGGCCCAAACGAGCTGTCTGCGCCCATTGCGCACACCCTAATCCAGGTCGCGGGATTAGCACTCCTAAGTTGGCTTCTGGTCGCCCTCGCCACCCTCGACGCCCTGCACTTCTGGCTTCCCGACGTCCTCACGTTTCCGGGAATTGCGCTGGGCTTCTCTTTCACCATGAGCAGCGTCTGGTTTCACTGGTCCTTCCCGGCATCCGAAACGGTCGCACCTGCGTTCTGGAATTGCCTTGTCGCCACCCTCGCCGCAGCCGCCATCATCCTCATCATCCGCCTGGCCTACTGGCTCGTCCGCCGCAAAGAAGGCATGGGCCTCGGTGACGCCAAGCTCATGGCCATGCTCGGCGCATGGCTCGGCTTCGTAGGCGCTCTCGAAAGCTTCGTCCTCGCCATCTTCGCCGCCAGCGCCGCCGCCCTCATCTGGCTCGCAATTACCGCCACCCGCCGAGGCTCAAGCTCCGCCCAATGGGCAAAAATGCCCCTGCCGTTAGGGACATTTCTTTGCCTCGCTGCCTTGTCTGAAGTCTTCTACCCGCAGTGGCTCTG
This sequence comes from uncultured Acidobacteriota bacterium, assembly GCA_903832055.1. Lineage (GTDB taxonomy): Bacteria > Acidobacteriota > Terriglobia > Terriglobales > Acidobacteriaceae > Acidicapsa. Next base: position 212,667 of record CAILAC010000010.1, read on the forward strand.
GCTCTGGTACGCCCGCGTCTTTCTTCCCTGAATCGAGACTAGCTTTTCACTGCCTCGGCCGACGCTTTGGCTGTGCGCACATACCGAATCGCGCCTTTCAGTTGCGCCATATGGTGCTGCGCATGAATCGCATGATACCGCCGCCACTCATCCACCCGCATCACCCCATAAAACGGGTGCTCACCGCAGGCCTGAATCCCAAACTTCTTCCGCGCAGCCGAGAGTAGCTCATCCATCGCTTCCGCCGCCGCCAAAAAGCGGCCCGCAATCTCTTCGCCCGATTGCGGAGTGAACTCAAACGGACGCACCGCGCGCATCGCCGGCACTCCCGACGGCATGTAGCCCAATCCAATCGTCTGTACCCTCAGGAAAAACTTCAGCGCGTTCCTGCGATTCTTGGGAACTCTGCCGCTCTTCAACTGCTTGGCCAAAATCTCCGAGGTCTGGTGAAAAGTCAAAATCAGGTGCTCGATGATCTGCTGCGCACACCAGCGATCCTGCCCCGGCAAGGGCGCTATCTGCGCCTCTTCAAGGCCCAGTGAAGAAATCTGCTCGGCTAGGGGTTCAAGCGCATGTCGCAAAACTGGATGCATGAAAACCTTCTGAAGGAGTTCCTTCGTGGCTGGCATTGATGAACGTTTTCCTGGTTGGCAAACAATGAAGACCGAAGAGATGATGGTTTTAGGATATGTTACTTTCAACTTTTCAGAATAAAAATTACGACGCCAAGTTCGTGCTTTACTACAACTTAGGTAGCTCATTTTAGGTTACTTGGGTGGCATTCCGTCTCCGGCAAGGGCCTTCGGCTTCCCCCCGGAAATGGCCAGTGCTGCCTCTACCTGTTCGAGCCCCTTGCGCGCAGCCCGACTGTGCGGTCCCTCCGGATCGTAGTTAAGAAACAGCGCAAAGTGCTCCCGCGCCTTCTCATACATCTGCAAATGCTGCTCAGCCACAGCCAGCCCCAGCACTGCCTCAGGCGATTCCTGGTTCAGCGCGAATGCATCTTCAAACCGCGTCTCTGCGGCTCTCCAGTTCTTCCGGTCAAGGTAGAAGTTGCCAACGTCCACATTCTCCTTCAACAGTTGTTCGCGCGTCTTCTGCTTCCCCGCCTTCCCATTCGACGCTTCCGTGGTGTCTTCCATCGGTAGCCGCCCCAGCCCCGACCGGCTCGAACTGAACCCATCATCGACCTCTGCGCCTCCCGCCAAATCCGGCGACTTGACCGGGTCCCCGTCCTGGTCGGTCGAAGCCCGGCCACCATCAGCAAACTCCGATGTCCCCTTGGGCGCGGGCTTCACCTCCGGTTCCACAGGCAAAATCGGCGCATCGGTCGTCTCTCCCGGAAACGGATTGTCCCCACCCTCCGCCGGCTTGGCTGCAGCTCCCCCCGATGGCCCGTCCGAGGGCTTTGCCGCCTGAGGTGCCTGGGAAGGTGCCGGGGAAGGTGCCTTCACCGCCTGTCCCGGAAACGGATTCTCCCCCTGCTGCTGCCCAGCCAATGCCACCGCCGCACACGGCCACGCCCTTGGCCCCAGTCCCATTCCCACAGGCAGGGCCAGCATCCACAACAGCATCTGAATCGGCAATTTTCGTTTCACTTCTCGCCCCGACATCAAGCCACATTCTCTCAGGTCTTCAAAATCCTTCACCACCGCCTCAGCCAGTGATACCATCCCTTTCGAAGCACATCAGGCCCAAACCCAGTGCCCACTTCTACAGAATAAGGGCAATTCCAACATGGCAACCTACGCATGGCATTGATCTCATGTCTCTGATCGTTCGCTCCTCATCCATTCACGCCGCCGGATGCTACACCACCACGCCCATCCGCAAAGGCGCGCGCGTCGCCGAATACACCGGCCGCCACATCAGCAAAGATGAAGCCGACCGCCTCTATGAAGACTACCCCGTCACCTACCTCTTTGGACTGGGCGACGGCGCAGTTGTCATCGACGGATTCTGCACCGCCATGTTCATCAACCACAGTTGCAACGGCAATTGCGAAACCACCGAAGATGACGGCCACATCTGGATAACCGCCCTCCGCAACATCCCCGCCGGCAACGAAATCACCTACGACTACTGCCTCTACGACGGCTCAGTCGACCCCTGCACCTGCAATTGCGGCGCAAAAAACTGCCGCGGCTCCATGTACTCCCCCCAGGAAATCAAACGCCGCAAAGCCGCCCAAAAGAAATCCGCCACCAAAAAGAAACAAGGCAAACGCAAAGCAGCCAAACCATAAGCAAGTCCTTTTAACTATTTTTTTGGACCTCAGTTCGCCCCCGTCAAAAGCATTCGCAATCCTCAGTTTTCCACGGCGCATCCTGCAATCACCCGAGCGCTAAACCAGTACAATCCCCACAGGGGTGGAACCACGCGCATGGGCTATCAGGTACTCGCACGCAAATATCGTCCGCAGCGCTTCTCCGACGTCTACGGGCAAGACCACGTCACCCGCACCCTCACCAACGCCCTCACCCAAAACCGCATCGCTCACGGCTACATCTTCTCCGGCCACCGCGGCATCGGCAAAACCACCATCGCCCGCATCCTCGCCATGGCCCTCGACTGCCGCACCGAAGTTGGAAGTGACAAACGCCCAACAGTCGAGCCCTGCCTCCAATGCGTCTCCTGCCGCGAAATCTCCTCCGGCGGCGGCTCCGGCGAAGCCACTCACTCCTTCGACTTCATCGAAATCGACGCCGCCTCCAACCGCGGCATTGACGACGTCCGCTCCATCATCAGCCAGGCTGAAGTCCGCCCCGCCCGCGACAAGTACAAAATCTTCCTCCTCGACGAAGCTCACCAGATCACCGACGCAGCCTTCAACGCCATCCTCAAGACCCTCGAAGAGCCACCCGACTGGGTCATCTTCATGATGGCCACCACTGAGCCCGAGTCCATCCCCCAGACCATCCGCTCCCGCTGCCAGCACTTCAGCTTCCACGCCGTCAAGTTTGAAGACATCCTCGCCCAGCTCAAGGCCATCGCCCTCGCCGAGGGCGTCACCGCCGACGAAGCAGCCCTCGCACTCCTCGCCGAGGCCGGCGACGGCTCCATGCGCGACGCCCTCTCCATCATGGATCAGGCCATCGCCTCCGCCCCCTTCGAAGATGGCAAGGCCGTTCTTCAGAACGACCAGATCCGCGACCTCATGGGCAGCGTTCCCAACACTGTCTTTGAACGCCTCATGGAGCACGTCAGCGCCCAGTCTTCCGCCGCGCTCATGGAGGATCTCGACCGCCTCATCACCTCCGGCAACAGCCCCAGCGCGCTCGCCCGCCAGCTCGTCCGCTACCTCCGCAACTGCCTCATGGCCAAGCTCGGCGGCGAACACACCCAGCTCCTCGCCATCGCCAACGACGAGCGCAGCCGTGCCGACCGCACCGCTCTCCTCTTCACCGAAGACGAGCTCACCCGCAACCTCCAGCTCGCCCTCCGCACCTTCGACGAACTCAACTACCGTCAGGAACAGCGCTTCCACCTCGAACTCGGCCTCCTCAAGCTCATCCAGGCCCAGCGCCTCCTGCCCATGGAAGAGATTCTCAGTGGCCTCGCCGGCAATCCCGGTACTCTCGCAAACGCCCCCCGCCGCCCCGCGCCAGCCACGTCTCCTGCGCCCAGGCCTGCTCCCGCGCCCACTCGCCCGGCTGCGCCCGCAGCTCCATCGCTCTCCCCCTTCGCCGCCAGCAACCAGCGCACCATCGAATCCGCGGCTCCCTCTTCCATCCGGGTAGGTCCGGGCTTCAGCACTGACACAAAGGCCCAGGCCTTCTCCGGAACTTCGTCCCCTGCGGCCGCAGCTCCCTCAGCCTCCTCCACCGCCGTCGGACTCCTCGAAATCGATGAGGTTCCCAATGAAACCCTTGGCGCACCCATCGAATCCATCTCACCCATTGCACCCATTGCACCCATCGAATCCGCCAGCCCCGCTGTATCCGCCCCTCAAATCGTCCCCTCCCTCGCCGCCTCATCCGCACCCAGCACCGACCACATCCGCCAGGCCGTCACGGAATCTCTCGCTGCCAACGCACACTCCACCGCCGCCACCCTCCTCGCAGACGCCCGCTGGCTCCTCGAACCCTCCAGCGTCCGCATCGAGGTCAACGCCAAACCCACCATGATTCGCCTCACCTTCAACGCCGCCGCCGAAAAACTCATCCGCGCCGCCATCACCCAGGCCGGAGCACCCAGCCGCTTCCTCATCGTCCCCGGCGAGGGCCTCACCTCCTCCGGCAGCGCAGCCAAACCAAGCGCGCCCCAGGGCAGCATCGAGGCCGAAGCCCGCGCCAACTCCCTCGTCCTCCACGCCCAGTCCCTCTTCAACGCCGAGATCGTCTCCGTAGTCGACCTCCGCACCTGATCCACCTGTAGCCGTTGCTTTTTGGTTTTCATTCCCAATGGGAATCCGCTGTTGTATTCGCTTTTCTTGCTGTCATTCCCAAAGGGAATCTGCTGTTGTACTTGTTCTGCCAGTACCTAGTCCCTACTCCCTGGAGCGAAGCGACCATGTTCAATCCACTCAAAATGCAGGAAATGCTCTCCAAAGCCAGCCAGATGCAAGAGGAAGTCCAGCGCCGCCTCGCCAGCACCATCCTCGAGGGCTCCAGCGGCGGCGGCGCCGTCACCGCCACCATCAACGGCAAAAAACAACTCCTCAAGGTCCGCATCGACCCCGCCGCCGTCACCACCCTCGGCAGCAACAAAGCCGACCTCGAAATGCTCGAAGACCTCATCGTCGCCGCCGTCAACGACGCAGGCCGCAAAGCCGAAGAAGCCCTCCAGGGCCAGCTCAAAGGCCTCCTCGGCGGCCTCAACCTGCCCGACCTCAGCTGATCCCAAATCTGCCCCAAAGCTCTTGTCATCCTTCACTTCCCCAGGTTTCCAGAAAGGAATCACCGATGCCCGCCAACACCCTCAATCGCCGCCACTTCCTCCGCCTCGGCGCAGTCGCCAGCGCCGCCGCCCTCGTCCCCCACTGGCTCACCGCTCAGGCCGCCGACATGGTCGCCCAGTCCCGCGCCACCGCCGCCAAAACTCCCATCACCACCACCAAGCTCTACGACAACCTCTTCCTGCTCCAGGGAGTCGGCGGCAACATGGCCCTCCAGACCGGCCCTGATGGCAAAATTCTCATCGACTCCAGCTACTCCACCGCCGTCCCCGGCATCCTCGACGCCATCAAAAAGGCTGGCGAAGGCCCCGCATACACCCTCATCAACACCCACTGGCACTTTGACCACACCGACGGCAATGAAGCCATCCACGCCGCCGGCTATCGCATCCTGGCCCACGAAAACACCCGCGCCCGCCTCTCCTCCCCGCAAACCATCAAGGCCTTCGGCCTCTCCCTTCCCGCCGCCCCCGCCGGAGCACTCCCTACCGCCACCTTCGGCTCCAGCTTTCACATCTGGAAAAACGGCGACTCCCTCGACCTCGTCCACTTCGACCCGGCCCACACTGACTCCGACATCTACATCCACTTCCACAAGGCAGATGTCCTACACGTCGGCGACACCTGGTTCAACGGCTTTTATCCCTTCATCGATGAAAGCTCGGGCGGCTCCATCGGCGGCATGATCGCAGCCAACGTCACCGCGCTCAACATCGCCAGCGACACCACCAAGATCATTCCCGGCCACGGCCCCGTCGGCTCCAAGGCAGACCTGCAGCGCTTCCACGACGTCCTCTCCGCCATCCGCGACAAAGTCGCCGCCCTCAAGGCTCAGGGACTCACCGAAAAGGAAGCCGCCGCCAAAAAGCCCACCGCCGAATTCGACTCCGTCTGGGGCCACGGCATCCTCACCCCCGACCAATTCGTCGGCATCGTCTACCGCACCATCTGAGAAAACAGGGATATGGAAAAGGGGAACACAGAAACCGTCGCTTTTCGGCTATTCACTGTTCCCTTTTCCCTGTTCCCTGGCTCCAAAGGAGCCCCATGTCCCGCTACGCTGAACCCATGGCCCGCCTCATCGAAGAGCTCAAAAAACTCCCCGGCGTCGGCACCAAATCCGCCGACGAATTCACCATGTCCCGAGCCCTAAATAACCGCCGCGAACTCTAACCAACCCGCGCCTCCGCTGCTGTTTTTTGGTTGTCATTCCCCCAAGGGAATCTGCTTCTGCTTTTCGCTTCGATTCAGCCCTGGACCTCTTCTCCAGCGGTCGTTGCCAGGCGGACACCCGGCTATTCCCTACTTCCCACCATGCCGGTGTCCCAAACTACCCAAACCTTGCCATCTCATCCACAAACTGGTACTTTTTCGAAGTTCCTCATTAACCACAAATTCCACCGTAGAAAAGCCTCGATCGGGAGCCATCGCATGTCAAATCACAAGCTGTTGCTTGGGTGCATACTCGGCATCGCCTCCTGCATCGGTCCAGCCGTCATCGCTCAAACATCCTCAGCACAAACGCAAGCCAAAGCCTCCATCCCACACCTCGAAAAAAGAGGCCAGGCGACACAACTCATCGTCGCCGGAAAGCCCTGGCTCATGCTTTCCGGTGAACTGCACAACTCGAGTCCATCGAACGCCGAATACATGCGCCCCATCTGGAAGAAGCTCGCCGACATGAATCTCAATACCGTGATCGGCGCAGCCTCCTGGGAACTGATTGAACCCGAGGAGGGGCACTTCGATTTCTCCTCGGTAGACATGCAAATCACCGAAGCTCACAAACATGGCTTGAAACTGGTCCTCATCTGGTTCGGAATCTGGAAGAGCACCTCCGGCAGCTACGCCCCCATGTGGGTCAAAACCGACCCCGCGCGGTTCCCCATGGTCCAGACATCCTCAGGCCATCAGAAGATGCCCTTCGGCGTCTCCTTCGAGGGCATCAGCGTCTTTGGCAAGGACATCCTCGCCTCCGATGCCAAAGCATTTCGCGCCCTGATGCGCCATATTCGCGCTACGGACACAGACCACACAGTCCTCATCATGCAGGTCGAAAATGAAACGGGAATGTTCGGCGACAATCGCGACCGCTCCCCGCTCGCCGAGGAGGCGTGGTCCAAACCCGTTCCTCCTGAACTGCTGAGCTATCTGGCGGATCACAAGGCCAATTTGACCCCAGCACTCTCCAGAGCATGGGGAAGCCAGGGCTTCCAAACCAAGGGAACCTGGGCGGATGTCTTCGGTAAGGACGCTACAGCCGGAGAAATCTTCATGGCATGGCATTTTGCAAGAGCCATCGAATTCCTCACCGAGACCGGCAAATCCGAACTGGCTCTGCCCATGTACACAAACGGATGGCTGGGACCAGTCGCCAATATGATAGAGCCAGGCCAGTATCCAAGCGGCGGTCCCGTCGCAGGCATGTTAGACATCTGGCGCGCCGCTGCTCCTAAAGTGGATATGCTCAGTCCAAACCTCTACTCACCCGATTTCCAGGGAATCTGCGCCCAATACGCGCGCCCCGACAATCCCCTCTTCATCCCCGAAACCTACGTGTCGGTTCCAAACCTCTTCTGGGCCATCGGCCACCATGCTGCACTGGGCTATTCGCCCTTCGGAATCGACAACATCTCCAGTGAAGCCCTCGGTTCCGCCTATAAGACCCTCGGCGCACTTGCACCGCTCATCCTCAGCCATCAGTCGGAAGGCGAAGTCATGGCAGTCCTCCAGGGTAATGACGCCTCGGTAAAAGAATTCGAAGACGCAACAGGACTATCGCTGAAGTTCGGCGACGTTGCTTCTGTCATGGCCCCACCCAGCGCCAAAAAGCCCGCCGAGAAATCTGACGAGAAGAAAATCCCAGCCACTGATCAGGCTCCCGTCTTCGGTCAAACAGCGAAAGATGACCGCGGATTCGCAATCGTCATTCGTACCAAACCCAATCAATTCATAATCGCAGGCTCAGGAATCCTCATCCGCTCGTCAAAAGCCAAAATCGGCACCGTAGACGAAATCCTGATCGAACGGGGCCAACCGATTCCAGGCCGCAGGCTCAACGGCGACGAAACATTCAGCGGAAACCTCTTCACACTCGACGTAGATCAACTCGCAGTGCGCAAAATAACAACCTATTCACTCCAATAATCCAATTAGAATCCGGGTGCCGGGTTCCCTGCTCCCTGGCTTCTCAGCTTCGCCAGCAAATCCGCCGTAGCCGCCAGCCCCGAGAACGGCAAATTCGTCGTAGATGATGTGCGATTGTTCGAAGATAACTCTTCGGATAGCCGCTCCAGGCTGTTGTCCGACTCATTTGCTGGGTGCGATGGGCCACGCTGGGTCGGAATCGGTAGCGACAAACAATAAACTGATCGCGTTCAAGATCTGGCGAACCGTATATTAACCTCTTTCCCCTCCTATACTCTAGAACCATGAACCGCTACGCCGAACCCATGGCCCGCCTCATCGAAGAGCTCAAAAAACTCCCCGGCGTCGGCACCAAATCCGCCCAGCGCTTCGCCTTCCATATCCTGCGCTCGTCAGACGAAGACGCCGCCGCCCTCGCCGACGCCGTCCGCGCTCTCAAGGCCAGCCTCCGCCTCTGCTCCATCTGCAACAACGTCACCGACATCGACCCCTGCGCCTACTGCACTAGCCCAGTCCGCAACAACCGACAGGTCTGCGTCGTCGAAGAACCCACCAGCATCGCCACCATCGAGCGCACCCGCGGCTACTCCGGCGTCTACCACGTCCTCCACGGCACCCTCTCCCCCCTCCACGGAGTAGGACCCGACCAGCTCCGCTCCCTCACCCTCCTCGCCCGCGTCGAGCGCAACGAAGTCGACGAAGTGATCCTCGCCACCAGCCCCACCCTCGAGGGCGAGGCCACTGCAAGCTGGCTCGCCACCGCCCTCCGTCAGCACAACGTAAAAATCACCCGCATCGCCACCGGCGTCCCCGCTGGCAGCGACATCGAATACGCCGACGAAGTCACCATGTCCCGAGCCCTCGAAAACCGCAGAGACGTCTGAATCGGAAAAATCTCAAGTCCCAGCCCGGCTTCAACCATATTTCTGCTACTGCTTTCACGGTCTCTTCATTTACACTGGGTCAAGCAAATCACAGCCAGGTATTTCTATGTGCTGACCGGCATCCAAAAGCCGCGATCGCAATGGAAATTCGGTTTCGCTGGCCGTCTGCCTTGCCACTCTTGAATCCGGGGACCTATCAATTTGCCTTTGCGCCTCCCGATCTCGAAGCCTTCGTCTTCCTTCACGCGCGGCATCGTGATCGCAGCCCTCGTGGCCTTGACTGGCGTAGTCGCCCCCGCAGCCCAGGCTCGCAAGCCGCTTGCCCACGGGCACTCCCGCCTTCACATACTCGCGCACGCCCTCCTCGACGTGGCTCTGCCCGACGTCGGAATCGTCCCTACTGCAGATGATGCGCTGCCTGAAGAAGGCGAAAAATACGAAATTAAGCTCATGCACAGCCATACCGGCGATATGGTCAGCGTCGTCTATCGCATCGGCGACACCTACGTGCCCGAAGCGCTCGACCAGCTCAATCAGTTCCTGCGTGACTCCCACAACGAAGAAGTCAATCAGTACGACCCGCGTACCTTCGATGTACTGCATACCATGCTCGCCAAGCTCGGCAAGCCTGACGCCCCCATCGATGTCCTGTCAGGTTACCGCTCGCAGGAAACTAACGACGAACTACGCGCCAGCGGAACCACAAACGCCGCTGAACACTCCCAGCACATCGTCGCCAAAGCCGTTGATCTCCGCGTTCCCGGTGTCCCCGCCCCCCTGCTGAGAGACGCAGCTCTCTCGCTCAACGCCGGCGGAGTCGGCTACTACCCCAAAAGCCAGTTTGTGCATGTCGATGTAGGCCCGGTCAGAAAGTGGACCTATTCAGCCTCCCATGCCCACCGGCACGCCCATCGCGCCCATCACTCCCAACGCAGCACTCGGTCCCACTCCCGGCACGCGCACAAGGCATAAAAGCAACCGCGTAACACCTGCACCCGGCCAATCCCGCTGGCCCCTAAGGAATATCCGTAATCAGGTCGCAATAACTGTACGAGTTATCCTGCAGGCCCGGTTCGGCTGCTGTGTGAATCAATCGGTAGAAGCTCTCAGGACTTCCTGGATTCTTCGGATCGTGAATATGCACGATCCGCTTCGCCATATCGCGTTCATTCCCCTTGTAGCAATAGTACTTAGTCCCGACATAGGTCCCCGAAAGCGGCTTCTTGTTCACGATCCCGTAGACTCCAAAACTAAGGTCATAGTTATACGCCTTGTCATGCAGATAGTCTGAGATTGGGTAACCGCTGGCGAGCGGCTGTTTATTTTTGAGAGCAAGTACAAGGGTTTGGTTGACTTGACCGATTTGGCTGAAACTGACTGGCATTGGTCGCACCTCCATTGCGTTTGGGAAAACGGCCCGAATCATACCAAATCGCGCGAACACAATCCATTGCGCACAACGCCTCCACTACGGCACAGAAGGCCGCGCCTCGATTCCCTGCTCCCTCGTCCCCAGTCCCTAGCCCCTCAGCTTCGCCAGCAAATCCCCCGGGTGCACCGGCTTCGCGAGAATCTCAAATTCATACCCCCGCTCCCGAGCCTTCTCCAGCAGATCCGAAGTAGCCGCCTGCCCTGAAAACAGCAGAATCTTGATCGAAGGCAATATCTCCCGGATCTTGATCGCCGCGTCTATCCCGTTCAGCCCGGCCATGATCACATCCGAAATCAGCATCTCCGGCGCAAACGTCCCCGCCAGTTCAAGCGCCTTCTCGCCCGTATAGGCGACCCGCGCTTCAAAGCCGCTCTGATTGAGAATCATTGCCAACGTATCTGCAATTACACGTTCGTCATCGGCAACCAGGACCCTTGGTTTCCTTGCATTCTCCGGCATAATCCTCTATCCACGCTCTTTCACTTTGGGCCCAAATCTCTAGCGTCGTTCATTATATGGGCGGCTACCTGCCATATCCGCATCGCTTCACAGACAAGTCATCTGATTGCTTTAGAAGGATGATACGCTTTGGCAAGAGATTGGCAAAGGAATTGTATTGGCAAATGCACAATGCAATACTCCTTTTCCCAACCATCCCTCGGTACCAGGTCAGACCCACATGCCCTATTCTGAATACAGGCCCTTCGGACTCGGCAGACGCTTGCACCCGTTCATCGTCCTGCAATCCCGCTGAGATAAACTCTTTCGAACGATTAACTTCGCCGGACTCCCAATCCGGCATTCTGCCTCTGGAGAAGCCCTGATGCCCCAAGCTGCCCCCGAAAGCATCACCCCTGCTACCGACAGCCAGGTCAGCCCCATCATCCGCGCCGAGCAGATCCAGAAGTACTACGCCCAGCCCAGCCAGAACCGCATCCAGGTCATCTCGCCCACCGATCTCTCCATCGTTCCCGGCGAAATCCTCGCCCTCCTCGGCCCCTCCGGCTCCGGCAAATCAACCATGCTTCGCATGTTGAGCGGCCTCTCCAAGCCCTCGGCCGGCCAGGTCTACTGGCACGAAAAACCCATCGCCGAAGCCGAAATCAACGTCTCCATCGTCTTCCAGTCCTTCGCCCTCTTCCCCTGGCTCACCGTCCTTGAAAATGTCGAAGCACCCCTCCAGGCCCGCGGCGTTGACCCCGAAACCCGTCGCGCTCGCTCGCTCAAAATGCTCGACACCGTCGGCCTCGACGGCTTCCAGGCCGCCTTCCCCAAAGAACTCTCCGGCGGCATGCGCCAGCGCGTCGGCTTCGCCCGCGCCCTCGTCGTCGAGCCAGAAGTCCTCTTCATGGACGAGCCCTTCAGCGCACTTGACGTCCTCACCGCCGAAAACCTCCGCTCCGAACTCCTCGAGCTCTGGGCCAACAAAACCATGCCCACCAAGGCCGTCTTCCTCGTCACCCACAACATTGAAGAAGCCGTCCTGCTCGCCGACCGCATCATTGTCCTCGGCCGCAACCCCGGCCACATCCGGACGGACTTCAAAGTCCAGCTCGCTCACCCCCGCGACCGCAAATCTGAGCCCTTCACCAACCTCGTCGACTACATCTACAAGGTCCTCACACGTCCTGAAGTCGTCCCCGCAGCCCCCGACCAGACCACCGGCAAGCCCGTCCGCGACCAGCGCCAGATGCACTACCAGATGCTGCCCCACGCCCGCCCCGGCGGCGTCGCCGGCCTCCTCGAACTCCTCCTCGACAAAGGCGGCAAAGACGACATCTACCGCCTCGCCGACGACCTCGCCTTTGAAATCGACGACCTCCTCCCCATCGTCGATGCCGCCCAGATCCTCGGCTTCCTCAAAATCGAAGAGGGCGACGCCGCCATCACCGATACCGGCACCGCATACGCCAACTCCGAGATCCTCCACCAAAAGGAACTCTTTCGCGCCGCCGCCACCCAAAACGTCCTCCTCCTACGCCAGATCCGTCGCGCCCTCGAAACCAAATCCGACCACAGCGTCCCCGAAGAGTTCTTCCTCGACATGCTCGACGAACAGTTCTCCGCCGATGAATCCCAGCGCCAGGTCGAAACCGCCGTCACCTGGGGCCGCTACGCCGAACTCTTTGACTTCGACGCCTCCCGCCGCCGCTTCATCCTACCCGAAACCACCGAAGCCGACGTTTCCGAAGCAGATGCCCCCCTCCGCGAGGGTGGCGAATGAACATCTCAGGCCCCCAGCATCACGGCCCTCACCAGCAGCGCCCCCAGCACTATTTCGCCCGCTCCCTCGTCACCGTCCGTTCCTGGCCCTTTGTCATTGACGTCGGCATCGGCGCATGCCTCCTCGCGCTCTTCTTCGCCATCGTCCACATGGGCTCCTATTGGATGGGCACGCCCATGCCCGTCATCCCCATCTCCCACTCCGTCTCGGCGCTCCCCGTTTACGCCTTTTACTCCGTCGTCCGCATCGGCATCGCCTACCTGCTTTCGCTTGTATTTGCCATCACTTACGGCTATATCGCCGCCTACAATCCCCGCGTCGAGGCATGGATGATCGGCCTCCTCGACATCCTCCAGTCCATCCCCGTCCTCAGCTTCCTCCCGCCCGTCGTCCTCGCAATGGTCGCCCTCGTACCCGGCCACCAGCTCGGCATCGAACTCGGCGTCATCCTCCTCATCTTCACCGGACAAGTATGGAACCTGGCCTTTAGTTTCTATTCCTCCCTCAAATCCATTCCCAAAGAGATGCTAGAGGCCTCCCGCATCTACCGCTACTCCCCCTGGCAGCGCTTCTGGCAGCTCGAAATGCCCAACGCCACCATCGGCCTCGTCTGGAACTCCATCGTCTCCGTCGCCGGCGGCTGGTTCGCCCTCATCGCCTGCGAAATGTTCACCATGGGCTCCCGCAACTTCCAGCTCCCCGGCCTCGGCAGCTACCTCCAGACCGCCACCGCCTCAGGAGATGTCAAAGCCCTCCTCGCCGGCATCGCCGTCGTCATCCTCATCGTCGTCGCCACCGACCAGCTCTTCTGGCGACCCCTCATCTCCTGGAGCGACAAATTCAAATTCGAACAAGTCGAGTCCGCCGACCGCGTCACCTCGCCCATTCTTGAATTCCTCCAGCGCTCCTCCCTCCTCGGCGACCTCCCCCACAAAGTCTGGACCAGCCTCGAAGAGCCCATCTACCGCCGCATGGCCCGCACCCGCGCCTGCCGCATCGTCCAGCCCGTTGACGACGATCAGCCCATCCGCAAGAACTCCGCCGCCCTCTGGGCCCTCGCCTTCGTCGCCATCGCCGCCGTCGTCTGGGGAGCGTCCCAGGCCGTCATCATGCTCCGCGGCGTCACCTGGCCCGACGTCCGCCTGCTCCTCATGGGCGCCGGAGCCACATTCCTCCGCGTCAACGCCTCCCTGCTCATCTCTGCCCTCTGGACCATCCCCGTCGGCGTCGCCATCGGCTTCAACCCCAAGCTCGCCCGCATCGTCCAACCCCTCGCCCAGGTCCTCGCCAGCGTCCCCGCCACCGCTTTCTTCCCCATCCTGTTAATCGGATTGGTCAAAATCGGCGGCGGCCTCGGCATCGGCTCCGTCGCCCTCATGCTCCTCGGAACCCAGTGGTACGTCCTCTTCAACGTCATCGCCGGAGCCATGTCCATCCCCTCCGACCTCAAAGAAGCCGCCTCCCTCTACAAATTCACCCGCTGGCAACGCTGGACCACCCTCATCCTCCCCGGCATCTTCCCCTACCTCATCACCGGCATGGTCACCGCCTCAGGCGGCGCATGGAATGCCTCCGTCTTCGCCGAATACTCCCACCTCCAGGACCGCACCCTCGAAACCATCGGCCTCGGCGCTCAAATCCAGGAAGCCACAGACTCAGGCCGCTTCCCCATGCTCCTCCTCGCCACCATCCTCATCTCAGTAATCGTAGTCAGCATGAACCGCTTAGTCTGGCGCCGCCTCTACCGCCTGGCCGAAACCAAATACAAACTCCTCGCCTAACCATCCGTTGCGGGTGCCCCCGTGGGTGCCCCCGGTCCCTGGCATGGGGAACGGGGATCACATAAATCCCCACCCCTGACACCAGAAGCGGTCAAAACACCAGAACGGGTGCCCCCGGTCCCTGGCACCTGGGGACCGGGGATACACTATCTCCATCAAATCTCCCTGCCGGAGCACCGCATGAAAGGCCAACGTCTCCGCCTCCAACAAACCGGAGACTTCCACTTCCTCACCTTCAGCTGCTATCGACGCCTCCCCTATATGGCATCCGTTGAAGCCAGGGACTTATTCGAAGACGCCCTGGAGCGCGTGCGCACCCGCTATCTCTTCGCGGTAAGCGGCTATGTCGTCATGCCAGAACATGTACATCTGCTGGTCAACGAACCCATGCGCGGCCTGCTGTCACGCACCGTTCAAGCTCTGAAACTTTCAGTCTCCATGCGCAGCCAGCAAAGACCCTTCTGGCAAGCGCACTATTACGATTTCAACGTCACTTCCCACGCAAAATTCGTGGAGAAACTGCGCTACATCCATCGCAATCCCGTCCGACGAGGACTCGTGGTGAAACCGGAAGAGTGGAAATGGTCAAGCTTTTGCCATTACCAGAGTGGCGTCCGTGGAACCGTCGAAGTCGAGTCGGATTGGACAGCAGCACAACGAGGCTGGCAATTGCCCCGGTGGATGCAGAGTCGACCACCCGCCTCCCCGACCTCCCCGGTCCCCAAATGCGAGGGACCGGGGGCACCCTCCAAGGAGTGATTTGTTATGAGATCGGGGCCACCCGCCAGTCCCCCTGACCCTTGATAACGCACCAATCCTGAAGGCATAAGTCTGACGATTTTATCTCTCAGACATCAACGCGACAACGAAGCAGTTAGATTGCGGCATCCGCACTCCCACCCTTTCTTTCAGAAAGGATGGGGCACCCACGATTGGCGGGTGACGCACGTCTGACCCTGAGTAACCGTGGGTGCCCCCGGTCTCGATTCTGAGACCGGGGTTCCGCAATCTCCACCGCCGCTCCACTCCTTCACAAACCAAAATCCGCGCAAAGCGCAAACCCTATTCCCAGTCCCCGTACTTTGCACTCCCTACCCACCATCGGTATCCTTGAGTCGCACCCAGAAAGCGGTTCATGGACCCCCTACAGCAGCTCTTCCAGCAGCACTTCCACCGCCCCGCCGAAAAAGTCACCCCGCTCCAGGGCCAGCTCGGCGGCTCCGGTCGCGCCATCGTCCGCCTCAGCAGCGGCGACCACACCGCCATCGGCGTCCTCTACTCCGTCCATGAAGAGAACCGCGCCTTCCTCGAATTCTCCCGCCACTTCCGCCGCCACAGCCTCCCCGTCCCCGAAATCTACGCTGAAAACCTCACCCAGGGCGCCTACCTCCAGCAGGATTTGGGCGACACCACCCTCTTCCAGTTCTTGAACGCCAACCGCGACGGCGCTTCCATTGCCCCATCAGCCATCGAAGCCTACCGCAAAGTCGTCGCCATCCTGCCCCGCTTCCAGGTCCAGGCCGGCCGCAACCTCAACTACCAGGTCTGCTACCCCCGCCCCAGCTTTGACCGCCAATCCATCGCCTGGGACCTGAATTACTTCAAGTACTACTTCCTCCGCCTCTCCGGCATCCCCTTCAACGAGCAGGCCCTCGAAGACGACTTCACCCGCCTCTCCGACTTCCTCCTTACCGCCCCCGCCGACTACTTCCTCTATCGCGACTTCCAATCCCGCAACATCATGCTTCAGAACGGCGAACCCTTCTTCCTCGACTACCAGGGCGGCCGCAAAGGCGCGCTCCAGTACGACATCGCCTCCCTGCTCTACGACGGCAAAGCCGACCTGCCCCCCGAACTCCGCCAGCAGCTCCTCGACCACTACCTCGACTGCCTCGCCGCCTGCATCCCCGTCGACCGCGCCGCCTTCATGCAGCACTATTACGCCTTCGTCTACATCCGCATCCTCCAGGCCCTGGGGGCCTACGGCTTCCGCGGCTTCTACGAGCGCAAAGCCCACTTCCTCCAATCCGTGCCCTTCGCGCTCAAAAACCTGCGCTGGCTCGCCGCCAACGTCCAACTCCCCATCGCTCTCCCGGCCCTGATGGAAGCGCTCGAAGCAATGACCAATTCGCAGAAACTCCAAAGCCTCTCCACCTCGGCAGAATCGCTGAAAGTTCGCATCTTCAGCTTTTCCTTCCACCGCGAGAGCCCCATCGATCCCTCCGGCAACGGCGGAGGCTTTGTCTTCGACGCACGCAGCCTCCCCAATCCCGGCCGCGAAGAGCAGTTTCGCCAGCTCACCGGAAAAGACGCGCCCGTCATCGACTACCTCAATCAGCAGGAGAGCGTGCACCAGTTCTACTCAAGCGCCCGCTCGCTCGTGGATTCAAGCGTAAGCGGCTATCAAAGCCGCGGCTTCAAGCACCTCATGGTCTCCTTCGGTTGCACCGGGGGCCAGCACCGCTCAGTATTCATGGCAGAGAAACTCGCAAAACACCTGCGCGGCCTCAGCGGCGTCGAAGTCGAACTCCGCCACATTGAGCTCGAAAAGATGGGCAAATGAAGGCAATGATCCTCGCCGCCGGCCTCGGCACACGCCTCCGCCCGCTCACCAACGACCGCCCCAAAGCTCTGGTCGAGCTCGCCGGCCATACCTTGCTCGAAATCACCCTCACCCGCCTGCGCTCCATCGGAATCCACGACGTCATCGTCAACGCCCATCACTTCGCCGACATGATCGTCGATTACCTCCACGCCAACCGCAACTTTGGCATGAACGTCCAGGTCTCCCGCGAAGAAGACCTGCTCGACACCGGCGGTGGCATCAAGCATGCCGCACCCTTCTTCCTCCATGCCGACCGCGAAGCTCCTTTTCTCGTGCACAACGTCGATATCGTCAGCACCATCGACCTGCGCCGGATGATCCGCTTCCACACAGAAAACCGCTCCCTCGCCACCCTCGCCGCACAGGACCGCAAGACCTCGCGCTACCTGCTCTTCGACGAGCAAGGCCGTCTCTGCGGTCGCCGTATCGGATCGGCAGAGGAAGAAGCAATCGCGCAGCAGATGGAACCATCGCAAACTGCCCACCAAATCCAGGCCCTGGCCTTCTCCGGCGTCCACGTCCTCTCCCCCCGCATCTTCGAGAGTATGGACGAGCGAATCTCGTTTTCAATCATTGACACATATCTGCGGCTCGCAGCCCTGGGTGAAAACATCGCCGCCTTTCGCGCCGACGACGCCTATTGGCGCGACCTCGGCCGTCCAGAATCCATCACCCAGGCGGCCGATGATCTAGCCCTGGGGAGATTCTCGATCGAACAGCACTGAAGCCCCGCTCAATTTAAGTCAGCCCCAAAAAGCAACCAGGCCGCCAAATAACTGGCGGCCTGGAAGGTTATCGAAGTGTGCAACAGGACTCTGCAAGCCTATTGAAGCACCACGTCGTCGTAGAGCGTATACGACGGATCGCCTGCGTAGTTGTCGTCATGGCTCGTCAGCGTCAGCGTATAGC
The DNA here is from genome assembly GCA_903832055.1 of uncultured Acidobacteriota bacterium. Taxonomy (GTDB): domain Bacteria; phylum Acidobacteriota; class Terriglobia; order Terriglobales; family Acidobacteriaceae; genus Acidicapsa. The sequence goes on from CAILAC010000010.1 coordinate 230,546, forward strand.
TCGAACCCGCCGTAACTGCCGCAGTCAGATTCACCCACGTAGCGTTTGTCGCGCAGGTCTTGGGCAGCAGTGTTGCCGTTGTGTTCGCCGTGTTGTTCTTCAGCGTCACAGTAGCCCAGTCGTAGGTCACCGTATCCGGGCAGGTCATCTTGTACCAGAAGCTTACCGTGGTTTTACCCGTCGGCACGCTAAAGGTCTGCGTAAAGGTGCTGTCGCCGTTGGTTGCCGTTGTCAGGCCGTCCTTCGCGCATCCTACTCCGGTGTGGCATCCAGTGGTAGCAATCGTTTCCGAAGCGCCCGCAAGAGTCCAGCCGGTCGTTCCGCTCTCGAACCCACCATTGGTTACGCCAGTTCCACCACCACCGCCGCCACCAGTCGTAATCGTCACGTCATCGTACAGCGTGTAGGAGGGGTCGCCTGCATAGTTGTCGTCATGGCTGGTCAGAGTCAAAGTATAGCTGTGACCTGCTGTAAGTGGGCTGGTTACGTTGATCCACGAGGCAGACGTAGCGCAAGTCTTCGCCAGCGGGGTCGCCGTCGTGCCTGCGGTATTGTCCTTGAGGGTAGCAGTCGCCCAGTCGTAGGTGACCGTATCCGGGCAGGTCATCTTGTACCAGAACGAGACCGCCGTGGCTCCAGTGGGCGCCGTAAAGGTCTGTGAGATTGAGCTATCGCCGTTGGTCGGGCCCGTAGACCCCATCTGACTCGAGTAGGCCCCGGTATGCGCGGTCGTTGAAACCGTTTCGATCGCACCCGCTGTCGTCCAGGGGCTCAGGTTTCCGGTCTCAAATCCGCCGTTGGTAAGCGTGCCGCCACCGCCACCACCGCCGGCGGCCGTAACCGTCAGCGCCACCGTGGCAGAGTGAACCTTCGTGCCTTCAGTACCGGTCACAATAATCGAATAGCTGCCCGCTGCCACCGTCGACGCCACAGAGATGTTCACTGAGGTCCCGGAACCAGCCGCCACTGAGGCCGAAGCTAACGTCGCCGTCACTCCTGCCGGCGCTCCAGAGAGCGCAAGCGTAACCGTTCCTGCCGCCGTCACCTGGGTCGTAGACACGTTGCTTGAGCCGGATGCGCCTGCAGCAATACTCGTTGCCGACGCGCTGATGGTGAAATCAGGCGTTGTTCCGCCCGAAGCGCCGGTATAGCTGATGCAGTTATTCTGGGCATTCGAGAACTCAAGCTGGATCGTATACGTCTGCCCGTCCGACCCGACAAACGTGCCCTGCTGGGCGTTGCAGATATCGCCAATTTCGCCGTTCGTGGCGTCGTACCACGCCAGCGGGGGGGCGTTCACTGTGGCAATGCCCACGTCAGCGTCCGTGATGGCTTCCGTCAACTCGTGACTTGTCACCGACGTCATGTTGCCAAATACAGACCCCGAGTTGCCGCAGCCCGTGTCGCATCCGCTGCCCGCCTGCATATCCGGCATTACGCCGTACAAGAAGCCTGCGTTGTGAGCCGTGTTGGACGAGGTGCCGTGATACGCGCAGAAGCCACCCGCCTGGCAGCTGTTTGAACCGCCCTGCGAGATCGTCTTCCCGTGAGGGAAATACGTCATGTAGATCGTATTCACGTTACCGCCAGCATCGTATGTCGGTGCCGGAAGATGACCAGCCGTGATCTGAGCCTGCAGTTCGCTCTGGATCTGGGCGTCTGTAATCGTTGCGCCGTTGTTAGCCGCACTCGGCGCAATGGTGTAAATACCCAAAACTGAGCCGTGTGAGATCGCCTGATTACTCGTCGTCCCGCTCAGCCCGTTGGTATGGTATTCCGTATTGAGGAAATCCACGAGCCCGCCGGTGACGGCTTGGGTAAGGAAGCTGGACATACTCGGGGCAGTCGTCGATGCGATGTGAGAGTCATACGACCCGCTACCATAGACCACGATTACAATCTGTACAGCCGAAATGACAGGCCCACCATAGTAAGTAAGGTGCGCGCCGGCAGGTGCTGACAAAGGTGACGGACGACCCGCCTTGTCCTGTCCATGCTTCGGAACGAGTGGGACAATCCTCAAGTTCGATGCAGTCCCCGTTGCGATTCCCTGCAGAGGCCCGCGGCCATGCTGCGCCTCAACCTGCGATTGAAGCTCATCCGCAGCCTGCGCCTGCGCCTGTACTACGCCAAAGCTGAGCATCGCCACGCCGGCAACGCCTAAAGCGGTCGCCCGCTTGAGTTGACACAAAAAGCTGCTGCTATCGCCACACTGGCGAACGCCGAAACGAGGGTACTTCATCATTGCCTCCGGAATTTGCGGGAAACGCGGTTCTGATGCGGAAGGGGGGGGAGAACGATTGCCTGCGAAGAGATTGTGACTTTCGCCGCAAGCGCGTGTCAAGAATAAAGTAATTCATTTTTATTTCATAACTGACACCCTCAATCCAGCCGTTGCCAAACGTCTCCATACAAACCCTGGAGCTCACTCCGTATTCCCTGACGCCTGCACAGAAATACCAATCCGTCCGTCAATCTGTCCTCCCCGTCCAACAATTGATCTGGCTTTGAAACTGCCGCCGGCACTCAGCGTATCCGACGCAATTACCATCACCCTCCAAAGAAATATCCAGACTTCTTCTGTCGAGTGTGAAGTAAGATCGTGTAAAGTCTTACTTTTCCAAGAGAATGACGCGCCAAATCCTCATCTACGGAGCCATCGGCGGAATACTCATCACTCTGCTCAAATGGTCAGAGTACCGCTTCCTCGTCCTCGAGCATTCATTCGCCATCTACGGCGGGCTCACTGCTGCCATCTTCGCCATCATCGGCATCTGGCTTGGCCGCAAACTCGCCACCAGCCGCCTGCCCGGCGACCCCAGGCAACCGACGCCATCGGCCTTCGCCCCCAACACTCAAAAGCGCGACGCTCTCAACATCACCCCTCGGGAACTGGAAGTCCTTCAACTGGTCGCGCAGGGCCTGAGTAACAGCGAAATCGCCACCAGACTCTTTGTCAGCGAAAATACCGTCAAAACCCACTGCAGCCGCACATTTGACAAACTGGGAGCAAAGCGCCGCACCCAGGCCGTCCAACTCGGCAAGGAATTAGGCCTCCTGTCGTAAAACCCTCACTCCAACGAATGATTTCTCCTTCCAACCTCCAAAATCACCCAAAAGAATGACGACTTAAACCCCTGAACTCGCGCTATCGTGTCTTCACGCACTTTAGGAGACAACCATGAAAAAGAGCATTCTCAAGTTCGGACTGATGGGCGGCATCTTTACTGCCCTCATGATGGTAGCCACCGTCCCCTTCGAAGATAAGATCGGCCTCGACCGCGCCGAATACCTCGGCTACACCCTCATCGTCCTCTCATTCCTCTTTGTCTTTTTCGGCATCCGCTCCTACCGTGAATCAGCCGGCCAGGGCCACATCACCTTTGCTAAAGCCTTCACCGTCGGCCTGGCCATCACCGTCATCACTTGCCTCTTTTACGTCGCTACCTGGGAGATACTCTACTTCACCGTCCTCCACGACTTCATGGACAAATACGCAGCCCACATGATCGAAAAGGCCAAAGCCTCCGGAGCCTCCCATGAAGCACTCATGGCTCAACTTCAACAGTTGCAGCAATATCGAAAAATGTACGAGAACCCCCTCTACAACTCCGCCATCACCTTTCTCGAACCCTTCCCTGTCGGCCTCGCAATCACCCTCATTTCAGCCGCCATCCTGAGAAAGAAACTCAAATCGCCCCAACCCGCTAAAAGCTAAGCGTGCTAACGTGCTAACAGAAATGTCCACGAACCTGACCGCCGAAGCCCAGATCGACCGCGTACGCAAGCTAGCCCTTGCCCTTCCGCGCACCACTGAAAAGCTCTCCCACGGCGAACCCACCTTCTTCGTCCGAAAGACTGTCTTCGTGATGTTTGCCAACAACCACCACAGCGACGGCCACACCGCCATCTGGATCCCTGCACCCCCCGGCGCGCAGGCCGAGATGATCGCCGAAGCCCCCACTGTCTATTTCAAGCCTCCCTACGTCGGCGTCAAAGGCTGGGTCGGCGTCGAACTCACCCAGATCCCGGACGACATCCTCCTCACCCTCATCCGGCAAGCCTGGCAACTCTCTGCCCAAAAGAGCCAGGAACGTCCCCGCCGCTGAATTTCCCGCCGGCCTGAAACCCGCCCGCACCTCCCCAACCTCCATTGCGTCACGTCGAATGCCAATTACACCGCGTTCAACGCACATTGCTCCGTGTTTGAACGCCGATTGCGCTGCTAAACTCGATTGCGAAGCAATCAAGAGGTCAAAACATGATTCGAGTTGGTCTGGTTGGTTACGGTCTGGCGGGTAAAGTCTTTCACGCGCCCATCATCGACGCAGTAGAGGGGCTAGCGCTGGCCGCAGTCGTTGAGCGCAGCACCCGTAACGCCGAAAAAATCTACCCCGGCATCACCACCCACACCTCACTCGAAGCCATGCTCGATGACCCCACCATCGATGCCGTAGTCCTAGCCACCCCCAACGAATTGCACTTTCCGCAGGCAAAGCAGGTGCTGCTCGCGGGCCGCCACGTCATCGTGGATAAGCCCATCGCCGCCGCCTCCGCAGAGATTGCCGAGTTGATCGCCCTTTCCGAGCAGCAGCAGCGCTACCTCATCCCTTTCCATAACCGCCGCTGGGACAGCGACTTCCAGACTCTTCTGAAACTTTTGCACGAACAAAAACTCGGCGCTGTTGTCTCTCTTGATTCCACCTTTGACCGTTGGCGCCGCAAGCCCCGCGCCGGCAGCTGGCGCGAAGAAGCAGGCCCCAGCACCGGCATCCTCCTCGACCTCGGCACTCACCTCGTCGATCAGGCCCTGGTTCTCTTCGGGCCTCCCCAGGGCGTCAGCGCTGAAGTCCTCACCGAGCGCGAAGTCTCGGTGATCAACGACGCCTTCACCATCCGCCTCCGCTACCCTGGGCACCTCGTCACCCTCGGCGCAAACTGCCTCTCGGCATTTCCCCGGCCCCGCTACTCAGTACGCGGCACCCGGGGCGGCTTCATCAAATGGGGCCTCGACCCCCAGGAAAACCTGCTCAAAGCAGATCCCCGCGTCATCGAAACCAAAGGCCCCCATTGGGCAGACGAACCAGCCTCCGCGTGGGGCACGCTCGCCATCGATGTCGATGACTCGATCGTGACCCAGCCTGTCAAACCAGTCCCCAGTGACTACCGCCTTTACTACGCGGCAGTCCGCGACGCCATCCTCGGCAAAGCTGCGCCCCCCGTCCCGCTCACCGACGCATGGCTCGTCGCCCGCATCCTCGAGTGGGCACACGAAAGCTCCCAGCTCCGCCAGGAGATCCCCTGCGACTGGTCCACCGCTCCGACAAACTGAGCACACGCAAAAAATCCCGCATCTCTCAGGAGGGATGCGGGATTTTCAGCACCTTGAATTGAATGGGATTGAGCCGACTCCCTAAGCCGCTTTGGCCATCTCAGCGGGTTCTTTCGGCGCAGGAGTCGCTCTGCGCGCCGCCAGCCACATCAGCACCAGCCCCGCAACGATTGACCCAAGGCTCGCCAACTGCGCATTCGACAGCCCCAGAATCACGTGCGGATTGCGCCGGATAAACTCCACCAGAAATCGCGCCACGCCGCTCAGCAACAAGTATTCGCCAACAATCGCCCCCGTTGGGCGGTTCTTTCCGCCGCGCCACCAAAGCCACCAGCCAATTCCCAGCCCGACAATCAACTCATAAAGCGGTGTCGGATGCACCCGCACTCCCGGTGGCGTCGGATCAATTCCATCAGGAAATCCCATGCCCCAGGGCAGCGTCGTCGGAATCCCGTAGTCTCCGTCGCCAGAGGTCAGGCAACCAATCCGACCAATCGCATAGCCCACAGCCGCCGCGGGAGCCGCCAGATCCAGCATCCGCAGACCCTTGAGGCCAGCCTGCCTGCCCTGCACCAGCAGCGCAATGATGCCCGCCACCAACCCGCCAAACCACGCAAACCCGCCCGTCGACCACAGCACAGACCAACCATCCGCCTGAAACTCAGCCGGCGAGTCGAGCACGTGCCATAGCTTCGCGCCCACGATTCCCGCAACGACGGTAAGGGCCACAATGCCCAGCGCATCGGCCTCGACCCGCGCCCGGCGAAAGCTCCAGTGCATCACCACAGCGCCGGACACCGTGGCCACCCAAAGCATCAGCCCAAAAGTCGGCACATCCCAGGGCCCGACCGGAATCAACCGGCCAAACAGGTTCAGTACAAAATGAATCCCGATATGGATAAAAGGCAGCATCTCTCCCCAAGTATATCCGCCACAGATGATTGGCTCCGGCACGCTTCCCCTCATGCCGCCCCATAGCGGATACTAGCTCTCATGTCTACCTACCAAGGCCTCGAAATCCTCTTTACCCGCGAACAGATCGCCGAGCGCATCAAGGAAATGGGCAAGCAGATCACCCACGACCTCGAGGGCGAAAAGCTTGTCATGATCGGCGTCCTCAAGGGCGCTGCGCCCTTTCTCGCCGACCTCGCCCGCGCCGTCACCGTTGACACCACCTTTGACTTTGTCGCCGTCTCCAGCTACGGCAAGAGCAACCGCACCTCAGGCGCAGTCAAGCTCATCAAGGATCTCGACGAGCCCATCGAAGGCAAAAACGTCCTCATTGTCGAAGACATCCTCGATACCGGCCTCACGCTCACCTACCTGCGCAAGATATTCCTCCAGCACCACCCCAAGAGCCTGCGCATCGCCGCCCTGCTCGACAAGCCCTCACGCCGCATTGAAAAGATCGAGGCAGACTACGTCGGCTTTTCCATTCCCAACCTCTTCGTCATCGGCTTTGGCATGGACTACGCCGAGCGCTACCGCAATCTGCCCGACATCTGCCTCATGCCGCCGGATGCCCAATAGCTGCTTATCCTCCACCAGGCTTTTACTGACTGTCACCTTTTGAACTGTCACCTTTTGAACCACCGGGCCACCGACCCAATCCTTAAAATCATCGCAAAGGAGTACCCAGGAGAATGCCGACTCAGACGCACTTCCCTGCTTCCCCAGTTCAGGCCGCCTCTTTACCGGCCTCCAGCAACGGGTCAAATCATGGCTTCCATGCCAGCCCCTATCTCAACAACGATATCGACAGCGATATCGACAATGGCAGCTTCGATGCCGACGGATTTGCAGCTGAGACGCTCTCTGACTGGCGCAAGCTCGCCGCCGTGATCGACCACACCCTTCTCAACCCCGACGCCACCCGCACCCAGGTCGAGAACCTCTGCGACGAAGCCGTCCGCTACAACTTTGCCTGCGCCATGGTGAACCCCGTATGGGTCTCGACCGCCGCCAGCCTGCTTGCCGGCTCCGGCATCCCGGTCGGCGTGGTCATCGGCTTCCCGCTCGGCGCTACCCTTGCCTCCACCCTGCGCCATGAGGCAGAGTCCCTCACCAGACTCGGCGCAAAAGAACTCGACATGGTCATCTCCATTGGTGAACTCAAGAGCGGCAACCACGCCGCCGTGGAACGCACCATCCGCAGTGTTGCTGAGGTCGTGCACAGCCGTGGTGCGCTGCTCAAGGTCATCCTCGAAACCTGCCTGCTCTCGGTCGAAGAAAAGCTCCGCGCCTCTGAAATCGCCATCCAGGCCGGCACTGACTTCCTCAAGACCTCCACTGGCTTCTCCTCCAACGGCGCAACAGCCGTTGATGTGGCCCTGCTTCGCGGCGTCGCTGGAGCCCGCTGCGGCGTCAAAGCCTCAGGCGGCATCCGCTCCCTCGCCGACGCCCGCACCATGCTTGAGGCGGGAGCCAACCGCATCGGCGCATCGGCCTCCGTCACCATGGTCCGCGAACTTGGCGCTGAGTAAGAGCTCAATGCATGCGAAAGATCGGTCGCATCATTTCCCACTTGTGAGGTGTGCGCGGGTTTCTTGCTGGAGCACTGAAAGCTCAGGGGAATTGCACGACTTGCGTACAATTACGAGCAGTCTGCGTAAACTGGAGAAGAGTTCGGCACCCAGACCCGCGCCTCACCCCAGAACCAGCCGGAAAGTCGCTGTAGCGGCTTGAAAAGCGGGTCGCAAAGGTGCAAAATAACGCACAAATACGCATGGTAACCACCCGCTAAAACACTCTCAATAAAAGTCTTAGCCAAGATTTTCCGCGAAAACACCCCACCCCCCCCCCTTTTCGCGATTGGCACGCATTTGATCTGCGCCTGGCTTTTCGAAACCACACAGTTCAATTCCTTCATTTGCCCCGCTCCAGAAGCTTTCCCTCCCTCCAAACTCCGTCCCCTTCCGCTACAATCAATCCCGATGCCGAACCTAGACAACCTTCCCCCGCGCCTGCCTGAGCCCGCGCCGACCCATGATCTCGAGGGCGACTACCGCCCTGCTGAACCCACCTATCTAGACCCCGTAAACGCCCGTATCGAGCCTGACGACTACCGCTACCTGCTGCAACTCGCGGAAACGCTCAACACCACTCTTGACCTTCGCACCCTGCTCAAGCGCACTGCTGAGCAGATCCGCCGCGTAATTCCTTACCGCATCCTCGCCATCCTCCTGCTCGATGATCGCGGTCAGGAGCTGCGCATGCGCTTTCAGGTTGGACACACGCGCGAAATTGAGCGCCAGCCTGTCCCGCTCGGTCACGGCATCGTAGGCCAGGTCGCGCAGACCCGACAGGCCGTGCTCCTCAATGACGTTGCCGACGCCAGCAACCCGCTCAGCCAAATCTACGTTTCAGCCAACGACCTCGTACGCTCAGAACTCGCAGTCCCCCTGATCAACAAAAACAAGGTCATCGGCGTACTCGACATCGAGAGTGAAGAGGCCAACTACTTCCGCCCCGAGCACCTCCACCTGCTCACCCTGACCGCATCGCGCATCGGTCAGGCAATCCAGAACGCGCGCCTCTACTCCCGCGTCACCCGGCAGGCGCAGGCGCTTGAGGTGCTCAACGAAATTGCCGTCGAGCTGACCTCCATCCTCGACCTCGACCAGCTCTTTGAACGCATCGGCCAGTTGCTGCGCCGCCTGATTGACTACCAGATGTTCTCGATCATGCTGGTCAACACCAAAGGCGACCGCCTCGTGACCCGCTACAACTGGCGCTTCGGCCAGGCCAGCGTGCCCTCCCGATGGCTACCCATCGAGACAGGGCTGGTCGGCGCGGCTGTCCGCGAGTGGCGGCTCATCAACGTTCCCGAGGTGCGCAACGACCCCCGCTACCACGAGATCAACCCCGAAACCCACTCCGAAATGGTCGTTCCGCTCTTCTACAAGAACCGCGTCATCGGCGTGCTCGATCTCGAACACATCCGACCAGGCTACTTCCACGAGCGCCACGAGCGCACCCTTACCACGCTTGCCGCCCAGATCGCCATCGCCATCGAAAATGCGCGCCTCTACCAGCAGGTGCACCGCCACGAGCAGCAGCTTGAGCGCGACCTCGCCATGGCCCGCCAGGTCCAGCTCCGCCTGCTTCCCCCTGCCTGCCCGGTCCACGAAAACGCCGACTTTGCCGCGCGATTTTTGCCTGCGCGCTCCATTGGCGGCGACCTTTACGACTTCGTCGCGTACGACAGCAATCGCTCCGCCATCATTCTTGGCGACGTCAGCGGAAAAGCCGCGCCGGCAGCGCTCTTTGCAGCGCTCGTCAGCGGCATCATGCGCTCGGCCGCCAGCCACCATCCCAGCCCTGCCAAAATGCTCACCCAGCTCAACGATGCGCTGCAGGAGCGCAAGCTCGAATCGCAGTACGTCACGATGCTCTACGCCGTGTGGAATGACGACAGCCGCATCCTGCAGGTGGCCAACGCCGGCGCTGTGCCACCCATCTTCTGCCGCGGAGGCGAAGTCACAACCATGGAAGCCGAGGGCTTTCCGCTCGGCATGTTCCCGTCTACTGACAGTGAATACGGCCCCGGCGCGCAATATGAAGAATTTTCAGTAGCTACACAACCCGGCGACGCCTTTGTTTTCGTCTCAGACGGCATCACAGACGCCGAAAACAAAGAGGGCGAAATGTACGGCACCGACCGCCTCACCGCCGTCCTCTGCGGTTCCCGTCACCTGCCCGCAGGCCAGATTGCCGACTTGATTTTCGCCGATGTAGCAAGATTCCAGGCCGGAAAAGACCGATTCGACGACGAAACCATCATCGTCCTGCGGGTGCGATAGGTCTGCCGCTTCGAATAAACCCAGCTGTCTCCGGTAAACTGACTAGGACATTCATCCCCGGAGCCCCATGCACACCGCCACTGAAGAACGTCTTATCCGCCCTGCCAAAAACATCTATGGCAGCCTCCGCCTTCCTGGCGACAAGTCCATTAGCCACCGCTACGGCATGCTCGGCGCATTCGCCGAGGGAACCTCGCGCTTTACCAACTTCTCTACTGGAGCAGACTGCGCCTCAACTCTGGCCTGCATGGAAGCTCTCGGAGCCAGCGTCGCGCGCCCCGAAGACGGAGTAATTGAAGTGACCGGAGTCGGCGGCAAGGTCAACCAGCCCGCTGGCCCACTCGATTGCGGCAACTCGGGCAGTACGATGCGCATGATTTCAGGCCTCCTGGCCCCCCAGCAGGGAGAATTCACCCTCATCGGCGACGCCTCGCTTACCCGCCGTCCAATGAAGCGCATCCAGACTCCACTGGCCGAGATGGGAGCCAAGATCACTCTCACCGAGGGTCACGCCCCGGTCATGATTACGGGCAGCAAGCTCCACGCCATCGACTACACAACGCCCGTTCCTAGCGCACAGGTCAAGACCTGCGTCCTGCTCGCCGGCCTGCAAACTGAAGGCACAACCACAGTTCGCGAATCTGTCAGGACACGCGATCACTCTGAACTTGCCCTTCGCGCATTCGGCGCCAGGGTCGATCGCAGCGTCGATTCCGTAAGCATCAACGGACCGCAAACGCTCAGCGCCATCCAGGCTGCGGTTCCCGGAGATATCTCCTCTGCTGCGTTTTTCCTTTGCGCGGCGGCCATCTTTCCCGGTTCGCAACTGCTGCTCGACGGCCTGGGTCTCAATCCCACACGCGCCACGCTGCTCGATGTACTGACCTCGCTTGGCCTGCAGATCTCGGTGCTCAACCTTGAAGACAAACATGCTGAACTCGTCGGCACGGTGCAGGTTACTTCGCCCGCCGCTGGCCTCGGCAGCACTTCGGTTACCGGTGCGCTTGCAGCCCAGCTCATCGATGAGTTGCCCGTTCTCGCCGCCATCGCGCCATACACACGCGGCGGCATCCGCATCCGTGATGCAAAGGAACTTCGCGTCAAGGAGTCAGACCGCATTGCCTTGGTCGTGAAGAACCTGCGCGCGATGGGCGCGGAAGTCACCGAGCACGAAGACGGCATGGACGTCCCCGGCAACCAGCAACTCCACGGAGCCACGATTGACTCTGGCGGCGACCACCGCATTGCGATGGCGTTCTCAGTGGCGGCGTTGCGGGCCTCGGGCGATACCTTGATTCAGGGTTCAGAGGCCGCGAACATCAGCTTCCCTGAATTCTTCAGCCTGCTGGATTTCGTTGCTGAGCGGTAAAGCAAAGGAGGCAGATTGTCCTCCTTCACTTCTCAGCCTCTTCGAACGACAAAAAGCCCGACCCTCATGGGGCCGGGCTTTTGTTTGCATGGAAATTACTTACTGCGCGGGAGCAGCCAGGCTGGGTTCTTTTCCAGCCTTTGCCGGTTCCAGGCCAGGGATGACCGGGACCTGCTTCACTTCGCCTGCAGCGGCATCGCTCAGATTGATGCCGTAGTGCTGCAAGGTGCTCGCTAGAAGCTGGTACAGGCTGGCGCGGTCCTTTGCATAGCCAGCGCGAGCAGCGGTCAGGCTGTTCTCTGCCGTAGCCAGGTTACGAGACTGCTGCAATACCAGGGCGGTTGTCGAAGCCCCAAGGTGCAGCTTCTTCTGTTCCGAATCGAGGCTCTGTGCGTTGAACCGTTGCGAAGCCTCTGCAGCCAGCACCGCTGCCCGGTCGTTGGTGAGCGCGTATTGCTCATTCACAACCTGCATCTTGATTTCGGTGTAGAGCTGCTCCAGCCGCAACTGCGCCTGACGGTATTCGATCAGAGAGCGAGCCCGGTCAGCCTGCGCCGTCCGATTGCGCAACGGAATCGTCAGATTGAACCCAATCCCTTTGTCCGGCGAAGAGTCGTTGAACGCATTTTCAAAAGCTGTTCCGTAACCCGTCGCAGGAGGATAAGGCGGTTGGCAGAATTGCGTACAGTTTTTGTTGTGCGTACCAGCCAGACCCGTACCGCCGAGGTAGCCATAAATGTCAAACACCGGCAGCAGGGCATTTTTTGCGCCGCGCAGCGTGATGTCATCCTTCTTGATGGAGAGCAGTGCCTGCTCAAGCTCGGGCCGCTGTTGGAACGCAATCTGCGTCAGTTCTTCAGCCGACTGCTTCTCTTCCGGCAGTGGCTCAAGGCTGACCCGGTCCGTCGGAATGATTGGAGCGGCGATCAGTGCGGGATCACTCAGATTACGCGCAATGGCCTGCTTCACAATCAGTTGCTGGTAGTTCAAATTGCTCTGCGAACTGATCAGCGCCTGCTTGTCAGCGGCTACCGCCGAGTCTGCAGTGACCACATCAAGGGGAGCCATGGTGCCGATTTCAAGCTGCTTGCGGTCGTCTGCGGCAACTTTGCTGCTCTGTTCGAGTGCGCGTTCCTTGGCCTGCAGATCTTCGTAGGAACTCACCAGCGCCCAGTAGATGTTTTCAATCTGGTTGACGGTGTAGAGGATTTGCTGACGGAAGGCGGAATCGGTGATGCGCCGATCATAAATGGCCTCCTGCACAAAGCGCCGATTGACCCACAAGCCGCCGCCCTGGAGCAGGTGCTGGGTGACCGTGGCCTTGTAGCTGGAGTTGAGCAGCGGGCTAAAGGTCGAAACTGAATTCGTGACCGTGTTGTAGCTGTTGTTGAACGCAATCACTGCGTTGGTGCCAGTCGCAAAGCCCTGATTGTAGGTGAAGTCGTAGGTATTGGTGCTGCTGGTACCGCCGGTAAAGAAGTTGGAACTCGCCGTGCGCTGGCGGTCAAACTGCACCGCACCGGTCACATAGGGGTCCAGGTTCGTCGGCTGAGGTCCCGAGCCGTCCGTTGATACAACCAGTCCTGATGAACCGGTCGCTGCACCAGAAGATGTGCCACCGGGGCCACCACCGACCGTCAGCGTCTGCGAAGAGCCGCCAAGGGTATTCGTTACCAGACCAGAATTGACGCCGCGCAAACCGCCGCCGGCCCGTGCCCGCAGCAGGTCAGTATCGGCAATATCCAGGTTGTAGCGCGCAATGGCGAGATCGTAGTTGTTTTCGAGTGCCAGCGTGAGCGCGTCACTCAGGCTCAGGTAAATCTTGCCGTTCTTGACCAGGTCGGTCAGGCGAACCGAGTTCATGAAGCTCGCCTTCGGCACATCGGGCCCGGTAAAAATCTTCAACGGATTCTTGAAGAAGGCGTGCGGCTTGCTGTAATCCGCCGCCGTGCTTCGCAGGTACAAAGGCTCGGTTGCATTCGGCACTGGAGCCGCCGGCAACTCAGTCAGCACCTTATCGCCCGCCTGCGGGGCGGTCTGCCCCGCCTGTTGCGCAAATCCGGGTGGCATTGCCGTCGTCAATCCCAACAGGACCACGGCCAAAGCGCGCAGACGCCCTGCGTGGCTGATCCCTCGCCCGTTGTTGCTGCCTGTCAATTCACCGTTACCCATCTCTTCGCCCATCTCCCGCTTATGCATACGATTCCAAGACAAATGCATGAATCCTCTCCACTTATTCGTTAAGGCATGTGGGGTGCCAATCATCAAGACGCTACGCCCTACCCTCTGGACGCATTTTTATCGGCAATAACCGTAAAAGTAGGCAACAGTCTGCAAAATCATCGCCAACCGAGCCACTATCCACGCAGACTGTTCCGCAAAAATCCAAAAGTCGCGTTTCTGCTACAAATCCAGTACGTCACTCGCGGCCATTTCGTTCCCTGAAAACCCGAGTATATCCCAGCTTGAATCCCATCCACCCCAACCTGCTGCCTGCATCCAGCCCTGCGCACCCGTCTCTTTGACTGATACGGGATGCTGGTCCGCACCAATCCGGCCTGCGCTCACAACCGTGTATAGATCTGAAAGGGTGCCCAATAATATGCTCGTTTGAACCTTCCCGCAGAATGCACCAAGCCCAGCTTCGCTCGTCGGAGCGCCTCTGCCGGACCCAGCCCACTCTCAAGCCCTGCATAGAGCGCGTCCATGAGCTTTGGCGTCGATTCGTCACTCACTTCCCACAGAGCGCCGATCGCGTTGTGCGCTCCAGCCCGCAGAAACGCCCACGAAAGCCCCACCAGGCCTTCGCCGCGATAGGCTACGGTGCCGCTCCCGTTGCAGGCTGAAATTGTCACCAGACGGGCGTTCAACCGATGCTGCATGACGTCCTTCGCGTACAACTTGAAGGCTTCCTCGCCCGTTGCTCCTTCGGGTGAAAGCACAATCGCTGAGTTCAGCGGCTCTCGCCGACTGGCCACGCCGTGCGTCACAAAATGAATATAGGCGAAGTTTCCGGGCTCGCTGCCCAGATACGCGCGAGGGGTTGCCCGCGCTCCGCTGAACTCGACAGCATTCGCCCCAAAATGCTTCTGGACCAGCGCCATCTCTGCCGCCGCCTGGTCAAGCCGAGGATACTCTGGCCCTGCAGAGACAGCATCCCCCATCAATAGCAGCTTTCCGCGGCTCCTGCCGTTGCCTGCTTCCAGACGCGCCCCAGCCAGCATCGCCAGGGACGGCGCAGCCATCAGCGCCACATCTTCAATCCAATAGTGCGTCGTCGAACCCGGCCCCGAAACCAGCAGAGTCTCAAAATTCAGCTGGCTCAGTTCCCCATCCGCCAGAATCATCACCGGACGCCCTGACTGAATCACCGATTCCGCAGGGGCGACGAGCTTCGCATACAGCTCACGGCCAGCGGCATTTCCGGCGCTGCCAACTGCTTCAAGCGGGTCCACGTCCTCGCGGAGCAGGGCCTTGCGGTAGCGCTCCACCAGCGGTGCCACCACCGACCGGGCGGGCAACTCAAAAAGCCGGGTCTTCTCGCCCGTGACCGCCCAAAGGTATGAGCGCCGTTCACCCATCCAATAGAACAAGAGCGTCGCCCCAGCCTTGCGGGCTACCGCCTGAGGATTGACGACTTGCTTGCCGCGAAATTCCGGCGTGCCCGCTCCCCCTGAGGTGCCGGCAAGAGTCCGCGCCCGGCTTCCGTCCGCTACCAGCAGCGCCTCTCCGACCCGCCCCTTCCCAATCAGAAAATCAACATAGTCGTCATAAATTCCCGCCGCATTGGCTAGGAATGGAAGCTTCGAATCCTCTTCCTTCAATTGCTCCCGCGCCCCTTCAAACGTCCCCAGCGCGGCCCGGTACATCTTCTCCGCTTCGCCCGCGCGCCCTACCGATTCATACAGGCGGGCCAACTCATGCTCCGCCCCCAGCTTCATTGATGTCTGGCTCGCAGGGTCATTCTCCACCTCCCGAAACAGCCCCTCCGCCCGACCCACCTCCGTCCGCGCCGCAGCAATCTTCCCCCGCGCCAGTGCCACATCCAGCGCATCCAACCGATTCCCATTCGCCACAATCAATGGCTCCACCTGCGCCAGATACCCCTCCGCGTCAGGCGGTCTTTCCTGCTGAAGAGAGACATGCGCCAAGTCTTCCAATGCTGTAATTACGTCTTCCTTGCTATTGATTTGCCTCGCCAGTTCGAGGGCCTTTTGATGCGACTGCAAGGCTTGCTGCAACTCACCCATCTCTTGATAGACATAGCCAAGATCCGTGAGCCAAACAATTGCACCACCAATATCACCAATAGCGATTGATCTTTTTTGAGCCTCCTGATACATCTCCAGGGCCCTCTGAGAGTCTCCAAGTTTGTAGTAGGCCCAACCCAAATTGCCTTGAGTTGATAGAAGGACAACCTCAGCTCCAATACCCTCAGAGACTCGTGCTGCCTCAAGCGACCAATCGATTGCCTCGTCGTATTGTTCACCCTGAAGAGCGGTCACGCCCAGATTCAACAGCGCAGTAGCCTCGAGCCAAGGGTACCTGTGCAGCTGCGCAAAACGCAGACACTCATCAAAGTAGCTCTTAGCCAAAGGGAGTTGCCCCAATTCAATCGCAAACAATCCCCGAGCACGTGAAAGCTCGCCACAACCCTGGTAAGACATCCCGAGGCAAAGCCCTTCAGCCTCGTCAAAATCTCGCTTCGCTAGCGGGTATTGATGCAGGCGGGTGTAGGCAAAGCCCTCCAATGTCAGCCTCTGAATGGCCAACTCTCGCCCAAGGCCTGCAGTCGGCTGCACTGAAAGTATGCGATAAGCGTCTTCATTCATGCCACGCCAAGACATGGCCTCTGCTTCGAGCAAACGAAACCTCAGCGCCCACTGAGGCTTCGAGGCTCTAAACCGCAAGTATCCTCGATGCGCCTCTTCCTGACTCTTCTCCAGGTATCCTTGAAGGAACAGCGTCCTTGTACGCTCGAAACGAGAAGAGGGATTAGACGGCGGAATGCACTCCAACGGAACGAAAATGAGCAGCAAGACTAAGCCGAGAACACCACGCCAGGGCAGAGTGCGGCCGCTAGACCGCACGACGAGTCTCGCTTTCAGACGCTTCGAGAGTCCGGCAAGTCCACCGCATTGCAAAGTTTGACATATGCAACGCGAATGTTGTGAGACCATTTCTCGATTGAGACTGGATCTTTAATTTCACGGGCCAATTCCAGAGCGCGGCGGTAATATGAGATCGCAGTGAGATGGTCCCCGCGCTGAAAATATACATTTCCGATATTAGCTAATCCCACTTGATAGTTGCCAATGGTTCCGGCTTCAGCTTCAATTTTTAGCGCATCTTCAAGGAGCGCCAGCGCCCTCCGGTTATCGCCCAGGCCTGAATAGCAGACCGCCAACTCTCCCCAAGTGGTGGCGACTGAGAGACGGGCGTTCACGGATTCGAAGATCTCAAGAGCCTCGTTGAGCCATGGGATCGCCGCATTGTATTGAGACTGAATCATCAGATTCTTGCCGATGCCCCAAAACGCATTCGCCTTGAAGTACCAGCCGTCTAATTGATGGGATGCATCAAGAATCTGTCGGAAAATGCGATCCGAAGAGATATAGTCCCGCTGAAGATAATAAATCATCGACTGACACTGATAGACCTCGCAGGTCAGCTCAATTGAATTGATCGCTGCAGCTAAACCCTCGGCCTCTCGCATCAGCCCATGTGAGTGTGCGTACTTTCCAACAAGTCCAAGATAATATCCACGATGTTTCTTGATCATGCAGCTCAATTGAGTGTCAGTAGTGTCAGGAGGATACAAGACCTCCTGTTCGGCGAGGTAATCTAGGGCGACTTCAGCGCCTCGGCGAAGTCTCAAAATATCTGCTTCAACCAAACGAAGGGACTAGGATTCCAAATCAGTTCCCCGATCCCCGTGTGCGGCGAACCAAGCCTTTAGGACTGCGTTCGCACCATCCACGTCATCGAGACGCAAACAAAGCTTTGCCGCAGTTCCTGGAGGTTGGCGCTCTCTACTCACAACCAACTACCTACCCTATGGCTTAGTACGGCCATCAACTATGATTCCGCCATCCATGCCGACCGGAGCAGTTCCGAGGTGAGTCGAGTGATTCGAACCAGAGCCATTGTTATGACCCTGAACTGGAGTGTTTACGCTGGGCGAGTTACCGTGAATCAGCAACACGAAAAGAGAGACGAGCGAACCGAGCATGAAGATTCCTCCTGACTCGCCACTACACACATAGCACAAGTGAAAGTCGAGAGGAAATCCTAGCTATTAACTCTAGCTAGGGTCTTGTCTTGCCATTTGCAATCATTTTCGCAACCGACGCAGTCCCCGTAGCGATGCACCCCATCTGAATGTCCACCATCGTCAGGTCGAAGATCGTCTTGTGCGGTACCCCGTCTTGAAAATCCGACTCGATCAACTGCAGGTGTGCCAGCGTCACCACGCCAAAGTCGGGAATACGCACCACATGCCCGAACGAACGGCCCGGATGCCCACCCTCTACGTGATTGACCAGCGAACATTCCACCTTCTCCGCATCCCCAAGACCCGTTTGCTGTCGATTGTAACGCGCAGCCTCCTCAGCCGTGCTTGCCGGATCGGCTTGCAGCAGAACATGCTGCTTTGAAAGCTTCGCCATAAATGCAGGATTCTGCATATGTGAAACCTCGCCCTGCGGCTTCTCACCAAACAATTCCAGGTCAAGATCCAGCTTCACAAGATGCCCATTGATACGCAGATTTTCAAATCGGGTGCCCAGAAAAGTCACCTTGGGAATATGCCCCACCAGCGGATGCTCCGTGCTGATCTGTCCCACGACCCGGTCAGCGGTAATCACGTCAAGCACGTTGAGCCCCTCAACTACTGAAGTCACAAGCGTGCTCCAGCCATGGCCCGGCTTGACCTCTCGATTACCCGCCACCTGCGTCTTTGCCGACTTGAATGAAAGCACATTCTCCAGCCGGTACGGCCCCGCCTGTTGTGCCAGATACCCGCCCGTCTCTGGCAATTTCGCAAATGCCTGCAACTGAATATCCTGCTTCACCGGCAACTGCAGAGCACCTGAAAGTACCGATGCTTCCGCGTGGAAATGATGTGTTCTCTCAACAACGTCAGCCATCACAACTCACTTTCCAATTCGTGTGGGGGGGGGGAACTCTTGCGCCCGTGGACGATGCGAAGACTCTGCGCTGTCTCGCCAAAGACTCACGGCAATTGACCAATCCTTGCCTGGCGACTGGATTTTTCTGCCAGCACCAATGCATCCAATCTAAATCCTTCAGCCCTTACTTCTTGAGCTGAATTTCAAACCCGTACTTCTCCAGAGGCGTCCGTTGGCCCTGCGCGTCAACCCCTGAGACGGCCAGCGTATATGCGCCCTCGCGCAAACCTTCCGCTGGAATCTGCAACATCAACTGCCCTGCGCCCAAAGCATCACTGGTTCCGCTATTCGCCTCGTCTCGCGCCGCCAGCACGCTGTGGCTCCAGGCCGCTTTGCCCGCGGGATCAAATAAATCGAACGCGAAAGAAGAGTAACCCGTCTGCTCAGGAAAATCCACAGCCAAAGCTGCCCCAGCCTTGGGATCCAGCGCAATCACCTGTGCCGCACCCCGCGCCCCGCCGTGCAGACCAACAAGAGGCATCATGCGAGGTTCACGCGCTTCGGTCTTCAACGCCGGAACCACCACAAGATTTTGATATCCCACCATAACCAGCAGCGCCGCAAACACCGGACCCATCACCATCGGCGTCGCAAACAGCGTCTTCCACCACGGCGCCTTGGCTACCTTCGCCGACCGTACCGGCGTTCTCAGTTCCGCCGCCACCATCGCCGGCAACTGCACCCGCGCCTCATCGACAAACGCCGCCGCCGTTCGCAGGTCCATCGCGCACTCTGAGCAGTCAAATACGTGCTCCTCAAAAGTCTCGCGTTCATCGGGCGTCAGTTCGTCCAGCAAGTATCGCTCGACTGCCATCGCCTCTACTGCTTCACTGTGTTCCATCGCTTTCACTCCGCGCACTTAAGCGCTTTACCTGATAGTGCTCAACCGGCTCGAATCGTTTCAAACTTCCTGCCCCTTCATGCCAAACGGCCGCTGGTCGCCAAACCTTTTCAGGTACTCCGCTTTGAATTCAAGCTTCGCCCGCAGCAGCAGCGTGCGCAGATATACCCGGTTGACGCTTAGCTCAGCGCACAGTTCGTCCCTGTCCTGGTCTTCAAAGAAAACTCCGTGCAGCAGCTTTCGATCCCGCTCCGGCATCTGCCGCAGGATCTCTCCAACCTTGTCTTTCATCTCTTTTGAAGCCACCATGTGCAGGGCATCCGGCGCTTTCGAGGGCAACTCCGGCTGTCCTTCGTCATCCAGTGAATCGCCGCGCGCCGAAAACCTATAGTGCTCGTGGAGCACATGGTTGCAAACGGTGTTCACAAAAGCCCCAAACCGCTCCGGCTGACGTACTGCCCCTGGCTGGCGAACCGCCTTGATGACCCGGGCAAAAGTCTCCTGGCACACGTCTTCAATCGCTTGCGGCGAGCGCAGCTTTGACCGCAGCTTGAGCCGGATCAGCGCCGTGAAATAACGCACGAAATGATCCTGGGTGCCTGCGTGCCCGGCACTCAGCCGTTCAATATAACCAGCGTCAAATGAATGAAAGTCCAACCCTTGCTCCGAAGCCCTGCGTGAACGCACGTATAGTATCGCAGCATCTTTCGCTTCGGTCTTGGGTTCTCCGGTCCTGGGTTCGATTTTGGGTGCTGACTCCAGCTGGGTTTCTGACTGGCGGTCGAGCAGTGATTCAGATACTGTGGCGCGGTGCTCACAGGCAGCCGGCCTTACCCGCCTCAGCCCACCCGGACCTCGCTTGATTGGCATGGCCAAGCCTATGCTCGTACTCATCGGGCCTGCCTGAAGAGCCGCGTCCGCAGCATCGATGCAGCGTCGCGAGCATCCACTGCCTGCGTCATCTGTTCCCGAGAAAACTGATACAGCTGCCCGGTCACAGGCCCGCGAATGTGCACTGGCGCATGACCGTAATACAGCAGCTTCACCGCGCTGTTTACCACTTCGCCGTCTGCCTGCATATTCGTCGGCGAAGGCCTTTCTTTCTCACCGCAGCACATCTTCAGTCCCCTTCCAAAATTTGAATCTCCATTTGCACTGTCGCCGCTCCCGTTGGCGTTGGCTCTCAAGCCAAATCCTCTCCAACGAAAATTCCAGACGGGATTCGCCATGGCCGTCACCGGCTTCAGCGAATCCCATCCGCTCTGGGGGAGAGCGTCGCGATTCGTTTGGATACTTTGACTTCTTTCAGACCCTCAACAGTTGCAACATCCATCGATGTAGTGCACCGCCCTGCCACCCCGTTGCACCGTATTGCCGAATTATTTGCAAATGGATGCCAAAGCACTGCCGTGACGACCGTCACAGTTCAAAAACTCTCTGCCGCCCTACCATCTGTTTAAGAAATTTCTCGCTAACCAGAACAAATTGCCCCTTGCTGAAGAGGAACCCTGCCGATGAATGGCTTTCCCGCCGTAGACCCAATCCCCTTGCCTGCCCCGATCTGGCTTTTCAAACTGCTGCATATTGTCACCCTTTCACTGCACTTCGTGGCCATGCAGATGCTCATCGGCGGCTTGCTTATCGCAGTTCTGCTCAACCTACTGGGCCGCTCCCCGGCATCGAAAACCGCAGCCACCGCGGTCGCTCGAAGGCTCACCGTGGTCATGACCTATGTGATCAACCTCGGCGTGCCCCCGTTGCTTTTTGCCCAGGTACTCTACGGCCGCGCCATTTACACCAGCAGTGTGGTCATGGGCGCCTGGTGGATTGCGGTCGTTCCGGTGCTCATCGTTGTGTACTGGCTGCTGTACCGATTCGCAGCAGGGCTTGAGCAGGGCCGCAAAGTCTGGTGGATGGGCCTGGGCGCATGGATCGGCGTCGGCGGCATCGCTCACATCTATACGGCCAACATGACCCTCATGCTGCGCCCTGAGGTCTGGCAGCAAATGTATTCGGTCTCGCCGCTCGGTACGCACTTGCCTACAGGCGACCCAACGACCGCGCCGCGCTTTCTCTTCTTCCTCGCGGGAGGCTTCGTAGCCGCCGGCCTCTGGCTCATTTACCTCGCCGGCCGCAAGACTTTCACCGCCATTGAAGGCAGGTTCCTCAGCGCCCTCGGCGGACGCATCGCCGCCATCGCTGCCGTCCTCCAGATCGTCACTGCGATCACTGTCTACCGCGCTCAGCCCGCCATCGTCCAGGCCGGCCTCGGCAGCAATCTTCTGTACAAAATTGCCGGATTCGGCTGGCTTGGCCTCACCGCCGTCATCCTCATCTACGCAGGCTTTGCCGCCATCGCAAAGCCGAGCAGCACGCTCATCAGCTGGCTTGCGCCGGCGCTGGCCTTCCTTTCGATCGCCTGCATGACTCTCTACCGGGACGGCATTCGCGACCTGACCCTGCTGAGCAAGGGCTACGACGTCTGGGCCCGCAACGTCGTTACCAACTGGAGCGTCGTCAGCATCTTCCTTGTTCTCTTCGTCGTTGGACTCGGCGTCGTCGGCTGGCTAATCTCCGTCGTCGCCCGCGCCACCCCTATCGCCGAAACCCCGACCTCCGCAATTGCCGCCCAAGGGAGCGCCCTTTAGCCATGAGTGATACCCCGTTTCAGCCCAATCTCTCCCAGCACGAAGTTTTGCCCTCAACCGTCGCCGAAACCGAGAACACCCCGACCCGCCGCGCCTTTATGGGCGTCGCTGCGGCCGCCGGCCTCTGCTATATGGGAGCGATGGGCTACCCCATCTATCGCTACCTTGCCTCGCCGGCAGAGATGGCCGCCAACCAGACCGCCGTCAGCGAAGTCACACTCAAAGACGCGCACAAGCTGCCCCCCGCATCGGCCCTGATGTTCAAATTCGGCAGCTCGCCAGCCATGCTGATTCATGGCACGGACAACACCTGGGTTGCATTCAGCGCCGTCTGCACCCACCTCGGTTGCACAGTCCAGTTCGAGCCGCAGATGAACCGCATCCACTGCGCCTGCCACGGCGGAGTCTACGACCCCCACACCGGCAAAAACGTCAGCGGTCCTCCTCCACAACCCCTGAGGGCCTTCAAAGTCAACGTCGCCGTCGACGGCGTCACCGTCTCCCGAGCCTGATTCACCAGAAAGGATTCTGTCATGGTTGCATCCATCTACAACTGGCTCGACGAACGACTCGGCCTCGCTGAAATCATCGCCTTTGCCCAGCACAAGACCGTCCCCACTCACAAACACTCCTTCTGGTACTACTGGGGCGGCATCTCACTTTTTCTCTTCCTCATCCAGGTATTCACCGGCATTCTCCTCCTGGTCTACTACCGCCCCGGCGCAGAAGCCTTTGAAAGTGTCCGCCAGATCACCTACGTCATGCATTTCGGCTGGCTCATCCGCTCGGCGCACTCATGGTCGGCCAACCTGTTCATCTTTTCGATCATCGTGCACATGTTTTCCGTCTACTTCATGAAGGCCTACCGCAAGCCGCGCGAAATCGGCTGGTTCACAGGCATAGCCCTGCTCTTCCTCGGTGCCCTCTTCGGCTTCAGCGGCTACCTGCTTCCAATGGACGAGCTCAGCTACTTCGCTACCAAGGTAGGTCTGCAAATCCCCGCCTCACTCCCATTCCTCGGACCCTTCACCGCCACCATCCTCCGCGGCGGCCCTGACGTCAGCGAATTCACCGTGCAGCGCTTCTTTGCCCTCCACGTCGTCGTCCTACCGCTACTTTTCCTGCCCCTGCTCGGCCTGCACCTGTACCTGGTTCAAAAGCACGGCAACGCGCTGCCACCCAGCGAACTCGCCAAGCCAGCCTCCGCGCGCAAGAGCATCCCCTTCTTCCCAAACTTCTTCCAAAAAGATCTCGCCATGTGGCTCATCTCATTGAACGTGCTCGCGCTGCTGGCCTCCGTCTACCCGTGGGACCTCGGCAAGCAGGCCGACGCACTTTCACCCGCTCCGGCCGGCATCCATCCCGAGTGGTACTTCATGGCGCCGTTTCACATGCTCAAGATTCTCGGCAACTGGCTGCCTGGAGCCACCGGCGAAGTCGTTGGCATCCTGCTGTTCACCGTCGGCCTGGCCCTCTGGGTTGTCATTCCTCTCTATGACGGTGAAAACAAGGCCGGCTCCCGTGGTCGCATCGCTCACTACTTCGGTCTGTTTGCCGTTACCGCCCTGCTCGTCACCACCGCCCTCGGCTACTGGGGCATCCGCTAACTCTGGAGAATTGCAATGAATTATCCCTTTTGGGAAGTACCCTTCCTCGGCAGTAGCTCAGTTATCGCGATCATTGCGATCTTTCACGTGATGATCTCGCAGTTTGCAGTCGGCGGCGGCCTGTGGCTCCCCATGGCCGAGCGCAAAGCCCTCAAGGAAGGCCGCACCGATTGGATGGCCCAGCTCAAATCCCACTCCCGCTTCTTTCTGCTCATCACCGGAGTCTTCGGCACCGTCTCCGGCGTCGGCATCTGGTTTGCCATCGGCCTCACGCAACCAGAAGCCACCAGCACCCTCATCCACAACTTCGTCTTCGGCTGGGCCATGGAGTGGGTCTTCTTCCTCATCGAACTCACCACCATCGCCGTCTACTACTACACCTGGAATCGCATCCCGGCCAAGCTCCACCTCGCCATTGGCTGGCTCTACGCCGGCTCCTCTCTCTTTACCCTCATCATCATCAACGGCATCCTCACCTTCATGCTCACCCCCGGCGATACCTGGCTCGGCGTTGCGGGAACCGGCGCTGAGGCGAGCAAGTTTTGGAACGCCTTCTTCAACCCGACTTACTGGCCCAGTCTGCTCATGCGCACCCTGGTCTGCATCTCACTTGCCGGAGTCTGGGCACTCGTCACCGGCAGCCGCATCGACAGTGACAAGCAGCCCGCTCTCAAAGCCAGCTACCTGCGCTGGACTACGCGCTGGCTGGTACCATCCTTCGTCCTCATGCCGCTGTCACTGCTCTGGTACCTGCTCATGGTGCCCGCATCGCAGCGTGCCCTGCTCACCCTCGGCATCTCCACCATCGGCTCCGGCACCTTTTCGCAGGTAACCCGCCTCGCCCTGGTCATGATCATCACCTCGGCCACCATCATCGTAGTCACTTACTACCTGGCCTACAAAAATCCAAAGGACTTTACCCTCGCCCACGCCTCGGCCATCGTCATCCTCGCGCTCATGGCCACCGGCACCGGCGAACAAGCCCGCGAAATGCTGCGAAAGCCTTACGTCATCGGCCGCCACATGTACTCAAATGGCCTACGCGTATCAGAGGTCGCTGGCCGCAACCAGAACGGCTACCTCGAGCACTCCCTCTGGCTCAACCAAACCACGAGCGCCCACTGGGCCCAGGGCGAAGCCATGTACCGCGGCCAGTGCGGCGCATGTCACACGCTCACCGGCTACCGCGCGCTCAATAAGCTCCTCGCCAACCGCGACCGCCAGTCCGTCGGGAGTCTCCTCACGATGCTCCACGAATACAAAGCTGACCTCGCCTACCGCAAATTCATGCCGCCGCTCACCGGCACCAATGAAGAGATTGAAGCCCTCGGCGACTACCTCTACGCACAGGCCAGCCCCAACGCCCCAAAAGCGACTCCCGTTTCCGCACCTGTCCTCAAGGCCGAAAAATAGCCCCCAAAAAACAGGCCAGCCCCAAGCATCGCTCAAGGCTGGCCCGATACTCCATTTCGTGGGCTAAGTGCCCACCGTTCCTTGCCTATTTTTGATAAGCTCCAGCGTTAATTGAATTCCCGTTCGTCCGCATATTCCCCGCAAAGTCCAGAGTCCCATAAACTACCGAACCTAGTCCGTAATTCCCCGCCCCCCGCGCTGGCGATCCTGCTGTCAGGTCAAAGTTATACGGCACCTTCACACTGATCAATCCGGGATTGATGAATTTTGAATGTTTCTCCAAACCAGAGACCGCTTGGTAAGAGGCGAACGTCGTATGCTCGACACCCTCATACCACCACTGCGGTGCCGATGTCGTGAAGTAGATGTTATAGTCCGCCAGTACCGGCGCGGCCGTTGAGTTTGTCAGACCATTCAGCATCACACCCTGCGCCCCGGCAAATACGATGTTGTTCTCAAATACATTGCTTGTAGCATGAAACTGTATCTGAAAATCCCCTCCTTGGCTGGCCCGATTGTTATTCCACATCGTATTGTTCACGATCGTGATGTGATCGCTGCCTCCGCGGTCGGCTGCATACCCACCAATCGAAATTCCCGCCAGATTTCCGCCATAAACCACATTATTTCGAATCGTCACATAACTCGCATCATGCCCTCGCGTCTCGCTGGCAGCCTCAATATTCAGATCGCAATTAAACACCAGGTTCCGTTCAATCACCACATGCGCGCAGCCATCGCAAT
The DNA here is from genome assembly GCA_903832055.1 of uncultured Acidobacteriota bacterium. Classification (GTDB taxonomy): domain Bacteria; phylum Acidobacteriota; class Terriglobia; order Terriglobales; family Acidobacteriaceae; genus Acidicapsa. The sequence continues at coordinate 256,492 of CAILAC010000010.1, forward strand.
AAATCCCATCCGCTCCATAGCTGTTGTACGCCGGATTCTTCAAACTCGTGATGTTATAGACCGTGTTGAGTGCGATCAGACCATTATGCGCCTGGTCCCGCCCGCTCGGCCCCACTTGGTAAAACCCTGTCGCGTCAATGGCTATGTTGTCGTTGTCGTGAATCACATTCCCCGTTACTGTAAATCCATTAACATTGCCGTCAAATACTACCACTTCACTATTGCCCGTCTTCAACCCGTAGATCACATTCCCGCTTACATACAGGTTGCTCAAGGGCACCGTCGACGTTCCATAAAAACCAATTCCATGCGCATTGCCCTGTGGTCCGGCGGTCTCCGTAATACCGTGCACAATGTTGTTCAAAAATCTCAGATAGCTCCCAGACCCCGTCACATAGATACCGGCAGGCTCGTTTGTAATATTCCTGCTCGTATAATTCTGGATCGCAAACCCCTCAAGAATCACGTAGCTGAAGTTCCCCTGCAGATTGAACAATCCTTGAATCGAATCACCGCAGCAAGCTACCCCGGTTCCATCGACCACTGCCAACTCCTTCGGATAACTCTGAAACACAATCGATCCGGCAGTCGTCGAACCCGATCGCTTCAAGTTCACTGACTCGTGATAGGTCCCGCCGCGCACATAAATCGTGTCACCGGCAATCGCCATATCTGCCGCATGTTGGATAGTCCGCCAGGGCAGCGCGAGAGTCCCCGGATTCGTGTCCTTGCCCTTCGCAGAGACATAAAAAGATAGTCCGGCAGTCACCGCAACTGGCACATCCACAGGCTCGGCCCCGGGTGCTATCACCCTCAGAGTTACAACGGTTCCTACCGGAACAGCAGCAGGCGCTCGATAGACTCCCGCCGAACTCACAGTCCCCACAGTGGCATTGCCGCCGGAAACTCCATTCACCTGCCAAACAAGGGCTGCGCTTGTGCTCCCAGAATAAGATGCAACAAAAGTCGTGCTCGCCCCCGTATGCACCGAAGCAAAACCGGGAGCTACCGACAGCGGAATCTGCCCAACCGCTGTGACCACAAATAGGAATGGCGCCAGCATACCTACCGCCAGCGCCATCTGAGAGTAACTTAGCCAACCACTCCGCACTTATCCCCTCCGTGCCAAAAACCTCTCCATGAACTTTGTATCAAAGTCCCCCACGCGAAATTCGGCATCCTTGAAGATGTCCTGGTGCAGCGGAATCGATGTCTCGATTCCCTCAACAACAAACATGCCCAAAGCTCGCTCCATTCGCGCAATCGCTTCTTCGCGATCCTTGCCATGAACGATCAGTTTGGCAATCAGCGAGTCATAATAGGGAGGCACGACGCCCTCAGCATACTGCGCCGTATCCACCCTCACGCCATTTCCGCCCGGGACGTTAAACGCTGTTATCTTGCCCGCGCTCGGAGTGAACCTATGAGGATGCTCCGCATTGATGCGGCATTCAATCGCATGACCCCGTATCTGGATATCTTTGGGCAGTATCTCGTCCAACCGCTCCCCGGAAGCAATTCGCAACTGCGCCTTGACCAGGTCAACGCCCGTGATCGCTTCCGTAACCGGGTGCTCCACCTGAATGCGTGTATTCATCTCGATAAAGTAGATTGACCCATCCTCATCCATCAGAAACTCAATCGTTCCAGCGTTCTGGTAGCCAATCTCGGTCAGGCAGCGCTTCAAAGTAGCACTCAGATGTGCCCGAATTTCAGGAGTAACCTGCAGACTTGGCGCTTCCTCAATCAGCTTCTGATGGCGGCGCTGAATCGAGCACTCACGCTCAAACAACACCTCAACATTTCCGTGTTCATCAGCCAAAATTTGAAACTCGATATGCCGCGGCCGCTCAATGAATTTCTCCATATACAGCTCGCCGTTACCGAATGCATTCGTCGCCTCGCTCGAAGCGGCATGATATAGATTTGGCAACTCTTCAGCCGTACGCACAATGCGCATGCCCCGCCCACCGCCGCCAGCCTTGGCCTTGAGAATGACCGGATACCCGACCTGACCCGCCCATTTCAGCGCGTCTTCGGCGTCTGCGACCACTCCGTCTGAGCCAGGCAAAATCGGCACATTGGCCTTCTTCATCGCCTGCCGCGCCTTCTCCTTCTCACCCATCAGGCGAGTCACTTCCGGCGGCGGTCCTATGAACTTGATATTCGAGACGCGGCAAACCTCGGCAAAGTTCGCGTTTTCGCTGAGCAGCCCGTACCCAGGATGAATAGCATCCACATTGGTGATTTCGGCAGCAGAGATAACCGCCGGAACATTCAGATAACTATCCCCGGGACGCGGCGGACCAATACAGACTGCCTCATCTGCAAACCGCACATGCAGGCTGTTCCGGTCCGCCTCGGAATACACGGCCACCGTCTGAATGCCCAGTTCCTTGCAGGCACTAATCACTCGCAGCGCAATTTCGCCGCGATTTGCAATCAATACTTTCCGTAGCATCGCCAATTAAGCAACCCGAATCGCAAATAATGGTTGGCCATATTCCACAGCCTGGCCGTTGGTTACAAGCCGCTTCACGATCTCGCCCGACATATCGGCCTCAATCTCATTCATCAGCTTCATCGCTTCCACAATGCACACCACCTGCCCCTTGTCGATCCGGTCACCCGTCGACACAAAGGCAGAAGACCCCGGCGAGGGCGACTCATAAAAAGTGCCAACAATCGGCGACTTCAAAATATGCAGCACTTCTTCAGCCGCCGCCGGAGGATCGCCAGCCGATGCACCAATCGCAGGCACCTGTGCGGCAACCGGCACAACCGCAGCAGCAGCCCCACCACCAGCACTCAACAGCCGGGCCAGCGCAACCATATCCATCCCGCTCGATACCGCCGGAGCAGCCTGCACCACTGCCGAAGCAAACTTCAGCCGAACCTTCAGATCGCCCCGATCCAGATCAAACTCGGCAATCTCGTTTTCTCTCAAAAAAGCAATCAGCTCTTTTAACTCGTCAATTCCATCTGGCTTCATATCTTGATCGCTTCTCCCAAACTATCTCAACCAATTTTTGATATCCGTGGCAGCTTATCATCCTCGACAAGCAAATGACCTGCGAAAGCCATTGATGCCTCCCGCCTGTCAAAGCTCAATCAGCGCCTTGGGCGAATCCGTCAACACATCCCGGCCCCCGCGCCTTACAACAACCATGTCCTCAATCCGCACGCCAAACTCACCGGCATAATACACCCCTGGCTCAATCGTAATCACCATGCCCGGCGCCAGCTTTTCCTTCTGCCCCGCCCCAATCCGCGGGCCCTCATGAATCTCAATCCCGACCCCATGCCCTGTCGAATGGCTAAAGGCCTCCGCCATCCCCACCTGGCGCAACACTGCCCGCGCCGCCTCATCCACCGCGCCCGTTTCGACGCCGGCAGCCACCGCAGCCACACCTGCCAACTGCGACTCAAGCACTGCTTCATAAACCTGCCGCTCACGCGCGGTGGGTTTGCCCAGGCAGACAGTCCTCGTCATGTCTGAGCAGTAACCCTTGAGAATAACACCGAAATCCAGCGTCACAAACCCCCGCTTTGGCAGCCGCACCCCGGTCGCCCGCCCATGCGGCAATGCCGACCGCACCCCCGCCGCCACGATCGTCTCAAACGACATCCCCTCGGCACCTTTTAAGCGCGCCCGGTACTCAAGTTCTGCTGCCACGGCGGTCTCTGTCAGGCCCGGCTCGATAAAACCCAGCATGTGGTTGAAGAGATCGCAGCCCAGCCGCGCTGCCTCTGCCATCACCGCAATCTCGTCTTCATCCTTGATCCACCGCAACGGCTCCACAGGCCCGGCAACACCCACCAGCAGCTTGCGCCGCAGCTTCGCCGGCAGCGCCAGCTTCCACCGCTCCAGCTCGGCCACCGACGTATGCGCCGAATCAAAGGCGACGCTTCCCCCTTCGCCAGCCTGCACCGCAAGCCACTGCACGGCGGCCACAGCCGCGGCCGCAGGCACGATCTCCACCTTAGCGCCAGAGCCAGCCGCTGCCACTTCCTCTGCTGCCTGCCCCGTATACCGGCCGTCGGTGAAGAGCCGCAAGCCGCGCCTGGTTACCGCCAATGCCCCGCTCGAACCCGTGAATCCACACAGGTACCGTACATCCGGCAGATGCGTCACCAAAAGGCCAGCCACCGCCTGACCGCCTGCCAAACCAGCGACAAGAGAACCCATCCGCCGCCGCAATCCCGCTACTCGCTTCGAACAATTCATCCGGATAGGTATATCACGCTTGGGGTGGATTCTGAGGTGCAGCCATGATCCAATATGATCCAGACGAGTATGGGTGCGGGAATGGACGGGACTGCCACTGCACTTGACGTATATTCAGACCGCAGAAAATAAATCACCAGATTTTACGAAAGCTATTAGCTCCTACGCACAGAGCTGCGCCTCAACAGAAGATATACGGGCAATATCAAAAGAGTACTTCTAATACTCCCCACGCACCGGCTTCTTCTTCCCACCGATCGCAGGCTCAGCCACAGCAGTCGCCGCATCCGACTGGCGATCCATCCACTCGTCCAGCCGCGAACGCTTGAAGCGCCAACGGTTCCCCAGCTTGAATGCAGGTACAAACGCTTCCGAAGCATATTTATAAAGCGTATCCGGCGAAATCCCCAGGTAATCCGAAGCCTGCCGAATATCCATCACTTCGCGGATCTCGGGCACCAGCAAATTCGTCTTCGCAGCAGCGCGCATCAGTCTCTCTCCACAAACCTTCGCGGCCACTTTCCCAGCCGTCAACCCCTGTATATCCCGAAATCACAGGGATTCGCAAGGCTTTTCCCGTCTTTCTTCGGGAATCCTCCGCGGCAATTCCAGCGTTATCCGGGCCGGCAAGTGTCACTACCGACCCAGACTCCATCCCATTGCGCTCTCGACTGGCGCGCACCCTACCCCTTGTACCGTTACAGCACATGGTGCGCGCCATTTTTACCAGCCCCGCGGACTGCCTACTGGATTACGTAGGCCGCAGTTCCCACCGCACTCTGCGTGTAGCCGGGCGCGACGGCGATAGCGTTGATGGTTTCTGAAACGGAGACAGAAATCGACCCCGTGTAAGTTGCCGAAGACGTCGTTGGTACCGTGCCGTCTGTCGTGTAGTAGATGGTGGCTCCAACCGTCGAAGTGGAAATTGACACCGAATGGGCCCCGGTGTAAGTTCCCGCAACAGGGCTGAAGCTTGGCGTAGCCGTTCTGCCAAGATAGGTGACCTGCAGTGTCCCGTTCTTGGGCGTGAAGTTGTAGTTTTTGGCCAGAAGCGTGCCGATGCCTGAAGTAATCGCATAGGTTCCCGGCGCCGACCCTTTGACTGCTGTCGTTGACAGGGTAGGTGCGCCACTAACAACTGCCGCCGTATCGCCATTCACAAAGCCGGTCAAGACATAGGTCAACGTTGGAATGTCTTGGTTGTACGCGACCTTGAGGTTACTCGCGGTGACTGTCAGCGCTGTCTTGGTAACAGTCAGCGTCCCGCCCGTGAAGGAGAGCACGTAGTTGGGTGAGACCAATGTGCCGATTGAAATTGTGATTGGGTAGGTGCCGACTGGGGATGCTGATGTCGCCGTCGTCGAGTAGGCCGGGGATCCGCTAAGCGCTGAGGAGATCGTGTCGCCATTAACAAGTCCGCGTACCGCGAAAACGAATGTAGGCAGTGGCGCTCCGTAGTACTTGGTCCGGCTACTCGCTGACAGGTACAGCGGGGCCTTGGTTACGTTCATCGTTCCGCTCACGAACGAGAAGCTGTAATTGGCTGATGCCAGCGTGCCAACTGCCGACGTAATTGGATAACCTGCCACGGGCGATGCTGCGGTTGCCGTTGTAGACAGTGCGGGTTGACCTTTAATCGCATTAACCAGGGTATCTCCATTCACCAGGCCAGAGATGGTATAGCCAAGGCTGGGGAGAGCCGCTCCGTAGACTTTGTTGCGGCCCGCGGCAGTTACAGTCAGCACTGCCTTGTTCACAGTGAGAGTGCCCGCCGCAAACGTGAAGTAATAGTTCGAAGCAGCCAGCGTGCCCATTGTTGGTGTTATCGGGTAGGTTCCAAAAGGTGAGCTTGCGGTCGCGGTCGTCGTTACACTTGCCGCACCCGTCACAACATGCACCTGCTGGTCTCCGTGGACAAAGCCTGTGATTGTCACAGGCAGACTGGGCAGGGACGCCCCATAGGTCTTGCTGCGGTCATTCGCAGTAACTGTAAGTTGCGCCAGATTCACCTTAAGTAACACATTCGTCGTGACCGGGTTGTAGAGAGTCGAGTTGGTAGGAGTAAATGTCGATGTCAGCGTCTGGATCCCAGCCTTGGGGTACGTTCCAATCGCTGGAGAATAGCTAAAGGTTCCAGCCACATTGGCTGTGGCACTCAGCTGTGTCGAACTCAGCGCTGTGCCATAGGTGATGGCCGATGGTGCGGCCCATGTAATCACAGGATTGGTTTTCGTAGAAGTTACGCTCTGCGCATATGGGTCGGAGTTTGCGGAGGAGTAGTTAGCATCACCTGAGTATTGCCCAATGATCGAGTCGGTCCCCTGCGGCAGCGAGGATGTCGTAAGGGTGGCCGCGCCAGTACCGTCCAACGTCACAGGTGAGCCAATCGGAGTACCGTTCACAGTGAATATAACGGAGCCCGTAGGAACGATGGCGGAACTCCCTGTGCTGACCGTGGCCGTGATGTTGACGCTTGCACCGAGCGTCGATGGGTTGAGCGATGAAGCCATCGATACCGTTGGGGTTGCCTTTTGTGTGGAGATGTACCAGGCTCCGCGACCGTGGGTTGCAACGGCCAATATGTGCAGAGTCGAGTTCAGTTCAAGATCAACAGCTTGGACATGCGGTAGTCCGCTTCCCACAGGCTGCCATGAGATCGAAGCGCTGGGTGATGAATAGACGCCAGTTTCATTGGATACATAAATCGTGTGAGCCGCGTCTTTGTCAATCTTCGCCGACCACGTTGGCACTTGTGGCAAGTTAGCACTGATGTTGCTCCAGTTTGCTCCGCCATTGGTCGTTTTCCAGACCTGACCGTTGGCTCCATTGAAGGTATTGAGGACTGCAATTACCGTCTGTCCAGTTGAATCATTGGGGTCAATGTCCAGTTCGTTCACTCTTCCGCTGACGGGCAGGCTGTGATTTATCCATGAGCCGCCATCATTAGTTGAGACCCAGATGAAGCTTTGGCTTGCGAAGGTACCGCCGGTTGAGATGTAGATCGTATTTTGTCCCGGAAGAACTGCAATCGTATCGATCGGATTACTCGCATCTGGACTAGCGTGAGTAGTCCAATTTGTGCCGGCGTTCGTGGATTCGTAAAGCGCGTCGCCACCCAGGAAAACGCGATTTCCATTGCTGGGGTCGGCAAAAATTGGCGCGTAGAAATTGAATAGGTTTTGATTGCTTATGACAGGCGTTTTCGATGTCCAGGTGTTACACCCGTCCAAAGATACTCTAAAAAAATAGGATGAACCAAAGCTACCAATGGGATGATTGCTGTAACATACGTTCCCATCGCTTTGGCTTATCTGTGAGAAGCCGCCATCACCCCCATCAACTACTGACCAGACCTGGTTGCCGGTCGTAAGCTCGGTACCGTTATCCTGGCTTCCGCCCACCACAGTCGAGATACTTGTCGGGTGCAAACCGATGCCCGTGAATTGAATCATGTTCAAATTGCCGTTGAGATTTGTCCAGCTCGGTACTGTCGGTGCATAACGATAGATGCCACCATCGCTGCCCAGGATCAAACGCCCCAACGAATCGAAAACAAGCGCATGGGAATCAGTGTGAGGTGTGAAATTGTTCACCGTTGAAATATTAGTCCAGGTAGCACCGCTGTCTGTGGATTTGACGACAATATTGGGGACAACACCAGCACCGTAGATATTGGCCGAGTTAGCAGGGTCAACGGCAATGGCAATGTCATACTAACCCTGTCCGCCGAGGAAATTAGGCGTCGTGGTCAGGTTGGTGAATGTCGGCACTGCCGCATCCGCATTATCTGAGCGAAGCATCTCATAGAGACCGCTGGTGGCTGGATTCGAAATCGCTATATAAAGGACATGGTGGCCTGCCGAGTTCGCTGAGGGAGCAACTGTCAAAGCAAATCGACCGGTTGCCGCGCCTGACGGAGCGTTGGTGAGAAGATTCCACGTGACTCCGCTGTCGGTTGAGCGATATACGCCGTTGGCTGAGTAGCCAAAATAAGCGCCATATGCCGCATAGACAGTGGTTGGCGTGTTCGGGTCAACCACGACGTCAGACCATGGATAGAAAGAGTCTTTGCTATTGGCGGCAGTCACGTTGGTCCAGGTAGTCCCGCCATCGGTTGTCTTGTAAATACCGGTGTTGGAGCAGCAAGCGCCATTTTCGCCAAAATCGCCGATGGCCGCGTAAGCGATTAGTTCGTTGGTGGGGTTCACAGATATCTTGCTGACCGTCATCCGGTCAAGTACGCCACCCGGCCCATTGGAAAGCGTCCAGGTCGAACCGCCATCTGTCGAGACCAGGATCCCCCTTCCAAAGTTGGAGTCGCCAGCATTGTTGGCCTCGCCCGTGCCGGCATAGATCCTCGATGGATTGGAGGGGGCCAGGGCAATCGCGCCCATTGCAAGAGTCGCCTGGTTATCGGTCAAGGGAGTATAAGTCGAACCGCCATCCGTAGTCTTCCAGACGCCGCCACCCGCACCCGCCACATAAATAATGTTGGAGTTGGTAGGGTCAACTGCAACACCGGCGAGGCGCCCCGACCATCCAGTATTCAGTGGCGAGGGTCCAAGCGGAGTCCACGTCGAAGCCGAAGGGCCGTTGAAATTCGCCGTATTGATCCGTCGCGCCGCGTCCTGAGGAGAGATGGAACTCTTGATGCCAGGGGCATGGGCCGGAGGATTGCGTTGCCACGGTCGAGGCGTAACCGTTTGTGCCTGAATGATGCCGGTCAATGTGAAAGCGACCAATACGACGAATACTTTCAACGAGGAGATGCTGGTCTTCAAGGGACGACTCCTTTTTGATGGTCGTGAAATCTACTGAACTCTGGGGAAATGGGAAAGGGTTGCAAAGCGGAAAACCGAGCGGGCGCTGATATGGTTCGATACATTGAAATTGGTTCGCTGAAAGCTCAGCCGATGGATTCACTTTCAGGCAAAAATCTCTTTGCTTCAGAGACTTCAGCCTCAATTTGAATACACGCTTATGTGCTGGTTTCAGCAGGCTTCAGACCCCGCGTCTGACTCGCGAATCATACCATAGCGGTGCAATCATCAGGCACACTCCGACCGGGTCATCTGCGTCCACCCATCACGAAGCGAAAATTCGCAATCGCATATCCTCACTCTTTTCCAACTGGCTTTGCCGTGGGCTCTGCCAGCGGACGAATCCAGTATTTTCTCTTCGCCAGCAGCCAAGCGTCATAAGAATCTTGAAGTTCAGAACCTGGAGCAGATACGCGCCTTGCTTGAACACATCGAGAAAACGTCCCTTCTGCTTGAGTCACCAGTTCCTTGCGAATCAGTGCTCGTGTGAGAGACTGTTCACCGAACAGCAAAATGGCGAAAGGCAAGGAGCATACGCCTGAACAGGTTGTAGTGCACCGGGCCAGATCGGATGACAAACATGGAAATCGAAAAGTCAGTTTGGAACCGGCGAGATTTTTTGAAGGCAGGCGGCACATCCGCTGCAGCTCTTGGAGTAGCAGGAGCTGCACCTTCCTCGACTCAGGCAGCACAGACGCCTGCAGCGCAAACAGGTACACCAGATACGCCCTATCCCAAGCTCTCGATCATCACGCCTTACTCGCCGCAAAAGCTTGCCTTTGCCGCGCAGGCCGGTTACGAAGGCGTCGTGATCACGCCTGGTCCTGATTTCAACCCAAAGCTGAGCGACAGCGCGATCGATCAGATTCTGTCCACGGCGCGCAGCGCAGGCATTCGCATTATCAGCTTTGAGTACTTCGAGCCGAACCATACCCATCCCGATGCAGGCAAGCGGGCGGCGGCGCAGGCCGACTTTATTCGCGCACTGGAACTTTGCCATCGGCTCGGCTGCAAGTTTGTGGGCACCTTCAGCGGCGGACGGCCGAACGCCAAGATGGAAGATCAGGCCGCGGCCTTCGCCGATGTCTTCAACGAAAAGTACCTGCCCGTTTGCGAGAGGCTCAATGTCTCGATGGGATGGGAGAACTATCCTACTGAAGTCAATTTCGCGACCACTCCAGCTGCAATGCAGGCAGTATTTGACCGCGTCCCGAGCAAAAGGCTGGGGTTGGAATTCGACCCCTCACACTTCGTTCGGCAATATATTGACCCGGTTGCTGCGGCGTGGCAGTTCAAAGACCGCATCCTCGCGGTGCATGCCAAAGATACCGAAATCACCCAGCATGTGCTGCAGCAAGTGGGCATTGCCGGGGAGGGATGGTGGCGTTACCGGATCCCCGGACAAGGGATTGTGAATTGGGCCGCTTTCCTCACCGTCCTGCTCCAGGCTCGCTTCAACGGCGGCATCGCGGTTGAACACGAAGACGAATTCTGGGATGCGCCGGACACCGAGCATCTTGCAGGTTTTCCCCAGCAGCGCAAAGACGGATTCATCCTGGCGCGGCGTTTTCTTGAACAATATCTGCCCGGACGCCAGGCATAACCGCAGTGCGCTTGCAGCCAAAAAACTGCACGGACAACTCTCTCATTTTCTGCTCAATGCATTCACGCTCAAACACAAAGAGCGGCTTCCCCAAGGAAGCCGCTCTTTGTACTGGTGAGTAGGTGGTCATTGAACCGTGACCATGACGGTGCGAACCGAGGATTGGGCATAGTTTGGTGCCACGGCGATGAATTTCAGCGTCGTGCTCACGGTGAACATGATGGGGCCGGTGTACACGGTGGAGGCGGTGGTTGGCGTCGTGCCATTGGTGGTGTAGTAGACGGTTGCACCTGTGGTGGCTTCGGAGATGGCAACCGTCATGGTGGGAAGCGGGGTGGCCGCAGGTGGAGAGGTGATGGTGTAGGTTGCTGTCGCGACCGCCGACTGCGGGTAGCCGGGAGCGATCGCGATGGCTTTGAGCACAGTTCCAGTCGTGGTAACCGAGATGGGTGCGCTATAGACCTTGGAGGCAGTCGTGGGCGTAGTGCCGTCGGTGGTGTAGTAGATGGCTGCGCCTCGGGTGCCGTCGGCAATGGTCACGGTTTGCGTGGATGTGTAGCTGCCGCCGGGCGGAGTGAAGGTGGGAGTCGCCGTAGCGGTGGTTGAATCCACGGTGAGCGTTACGGGGACCACCATGCCCTGGTCGCCTCCGGTTGAGGTGAAGATCACTTCGGCCACGTAGAAGCCCGGTGCCAGAGTCGTAGCCGGATTGACTGAGACGGTCACGGTGGTAGGCGTGGAGATTCCGTAACCGTAGGCACTGGGAGAAATCGTGAGCCAGTTGCCTCCGTTCGCGCTGGCGCCCAGACCGAGGACAGTGAAATTGGCGCTGGTGCTGGCCAGGCTAAGGGTCTGCGAGGCAGGATTGGAGCCGCTGTAGGCCTTGGCAAAGCTGAGAGGTGCGAGCGGGGTGAAGACGCTGGCGCCGACGACAACCTGCACTGGGACTGTTTCGCGGCCGGTGCCAGCGAGCAGGACGACCTGGCCGTTGTAGATGCCGGCAACGAGACCTTTGCCCGGCATGTTGGCAGAATTGAGTGTGACGGTGAGGCTGGAAGGCGCGGTTCCGCTCGCTGCCGAGAGGGTGAGCCATGCTCCACCGTCCGAAGTGGAGGCCTTGGCTGTCCAATCCAGCGTACCCAAGCCGGCGTTGCGGATGGGGATGATTTGCGGAGCCGGATTGGCAGTCCCGGTGGCCTGGAAAAAGCTGACGCTGCCAGGCATGTCGTCAAAGTAGTTCGCGGTGGCGGGGTTCACGGTAAGCGTAACCGGGATTACCATCGATGGGCTGCCGGCAGCGGCGGTGGCGATGATCTGTGCGGTGTAGGTTCCGGCAGCCAGAGTCGCGGCGGGGTTAACGCTTACGATGAGCTGCTGTGGCGTGGACAGGCCATAGCCGTAGGCGCTGGGGCTGATATTCAGCCAGTTGCCGCCGGTGGAGTTGGCCACTGATGCGATGAACGTAAAGGCCGTCCCCGTGCTTGTGATGTTGACGACCTGGGGCAGTGGATGTGCTCCGCTGTAGGTCATGTTGAAGTCGAGCGGGTTGACCTGGCGAAAGACTGAGGCTCCGACCACCATGCTGACAGGGATGGTGACGCGGTCGCCGGTGCTACCGGTCAGGATGATCTGGCCCGTGAAGGTGCCGGCTACGAGGCCGCCGCCGGGAAGGCTGGTGGGGACAACGCTAACGAGCGGGGCGGAGGGCGCTGTGCCGCTGGCTGAGCTGATCGTCAGCCATGCGCCGCCGTCAGAGGTGCTGCGCGTGGCGGTCCAGGCGAGCGAGCCTGTGCCGGCATTGCGTATTTCTATCGGTATCGCCGGTGGCTTGGTTCCGCTCGTAACCATCGAAAAGCTAAGCTGTCCAGGCAACGCATCGAAGAAGGGCGCGGTCCTGGCCAGGACATTCAGCGTCACAGGGACGGTCATGGATTGAGTACCGTCGGCGGATTTGATGACAATTTCAGAGGAGTACGTTCCGGCAGCAAGAGTGGCCGCAGGAGTTGCGGTGACTACAACTGCTTCAGGTGTACTGATGCCGTAGCCGTAGGCGCTTGGCGTGACGGAGAGCCAGGTGCCGCCGGTGGAGCTAACCGCCGAGGCGAGGAAGGTAAGGTTGGTTCCAGTGCTTGCGACGGTTATCACCTGCGGCAGCGGATTGGCTCCGCCGGCAACCATGGTGAATATAAGCGGGTTTACCTGACGGAAGACGTTGGCGCCGACCGTCATGGTGACCGGAACGGTGATGGGGTTGCCGTTCTCAACCAGGATGACCTGGCCTGTGAAGGTGCCGGCAACAAGGCCGCTACCGGGAAGGTTCGCGGGAACAACGCTCACGGTCGGATAGGAGGGCGCTGTGCCGCTGGCAGTTGAAATGTCCAGCCAAGCCCCGCCGTCCGCGGTATTGGTAGTGGCGCTCCAGGCGAGCGAACCAGCTCCAGCGTTGCGAATGGGCAGTACCTGCGCAGGAGGCGGATTGCCCTTGGTGAGCATTGAAAAGGACAGCCCTCCGGGCAAGTTATCGAAGTAGGTCGCCGTGGGAGCTTCAATAGACAAGGTGACTGGCACAGTCATGACCTCTGCGCCGGTTTCCGAGGTGATCACGATCTCGCTTGAATAGGTGCCGGCGGCCAAAGTGACGTCGGGATTGACACTGACGGTGATGGCCTGCGGGGTCGAGATGCCATAGCCATAGGCGCTGGGTGAGATGCTAAGCCAGCTACCGCCGGTGGAGTTGACCGTGACGGCGTTGAAGGTGAAGTTGGCGCCGGTACTGGCAACGGTGATGACTTGAGGCAACGGGTTGGGCCCGCCATAGGTCTTCACAAAACTGAGGGGATTGAGTTGGGCAAAAGCGGCGGCGCCAACGGTAAAGCTGACCGGGACGGTGACGTTGCCCGTGGCGCTCTGAAGAACGACCTGGCCGACGAAGGTGCCCGCGACAAGTCCGGCTCCGGGGAGATTCGCAGGATTGACGCTGACCGAGAGAGAATCAGGGGCAGTGCCGCCGGCGGCGGAAAGCGTGAGCCATGCACCGCCGTCGGCAGTGCTGCTGGTGGTGGTCCATGCGAGAGTACCCGTTCCAGCGTTGCGGATGAGCAACTCCTGGGCGGGCGGCGCTCCACCGGCCGTAAGCATGGAGTAATCGAGTGCACCGGAGATGGCGTCGAAGTAGTCTGTGGTGGTCGGCTCGACGGTGAGGGTAACGGGAATGCTGAAGCCCTTTGTGTGATCAACCGAGTTCACAATGACTTCGGACATGTAAGTGCCAGCGGCGAGTGTGATTGCCGGGTTCACGCCAATCGTGATGGTCTGCGGCGTGGATAGGCCGTACCCATAGGCGCTCGGGGTGATGGTAAGCCAGCTGCCGCCGGTCGAGGCCTGCGTGGAGGCAGTGAAGGTAAACTGCGTGCCCGTGCTCGCCATCGTGATGACCTGGGAAAGCGGGTTGGCTCCGGCGTAGGTCTTGGTGAAGTTGAGGGGGTTTATCTGGCGGAAAACGTTGGGCCCGACGATCATGGTGATGGGGATGGTTTCAGTGTCACCGGTGGTTTTAAGCACAATCTGTCCGGTGAAGGTGCCGGAGATAAGTCCTGCGCCAGGAAGATTAGCTGAGACGACACTAACCTTGAGAACCGAGGGCGCGGTGCCGCTGGCCGCAGAGAGAGTGAGCCATGCGCCGCCGTCGGCGGTACTCGTGGTGGCAGTCCAGGCGAGGTTGCCGACGCCAGCATTGCGAATTTGCAAGGCCTGGCCAGGCGGGTTGAGGCCGCCAGTCAGTTCAGTAAAGGTGAGGCCGCCAGCAACCTGGTCAAAGTAGGTGTCGCTCACGGCGTGGACCACCAGCGTAACGGGAATGGTCATGGCTGGAATGGTGTTGGTGACGGGTGTGACCACAATCTGCCCCGTATAAGTTCCGGCAGCGAGCGTTACGGCAGGCTTGGCATTCACGGTGATGGCATAGGGTGTGGAGACGCCGTATCCGTAAGCACTGGGGGTGATAGTAAGCCATGCACCGCCAGTCGTGGTGGAGGCCGCCGCAGTGAAGGTGAAGCTGGCTGCGGTGCTGCTCACAGTAATAAGTTGCGACAGGGGAAGATCCTGGCCGAAGGTTGTGCTGAAGCTGAGAGCGGGAATCGGTTCCAACTTCTGCGCCCAGGCCCCGGACGGCACGGCAAGCGCCAACAACGCAAGGCAGAGCAGGAGCCATGGACCGGAGAGCCTGCGCAGGGTTGAAAAAGATGAGCGGGTTCTGGGGGTATGGCGCTGCTGGCTGTGGCCTAGTGCAAAAGTCAATGACATATTGGTGATCCTCTCTACGAAAGTGTCTTGAGGTGAGCGATGAGACGACTACCGGCTCATTCATGAAAAGCGTCGGGGAATGAACAATCTGCTTCGCGACTTGACCTTGTTCTTCCCAGTGAGTTGGGAAGGGGATACTGTTTTACACTCCAGGTTCAAGAAGCAGAATTTGTCGAATGAGCCAGCGACAGATTCCTTCGCACACCTCGAAACTACCTGCAGGAAGAACCCGTCACTTTGTCATTGCGCAGGGAGTTCGTAAAAACTGTCACGACAAACAGGAATATTCTCTTGATTGTGAGCGGAGGACAGAGATGATTTCGGCAGAGGGCCGGGATTCCTTCGATGAACAGTTCAGCCTGGTGTATGAGGAGTTGCGACGGCTGGCGGCCAGTGTACTGCGTAGCGAGCAGAATGGACGAGTCACGCCGACGACTCTGGTGCATGAGGCGTGGCTGAAGCTGGCGCATTCGCCGAAGGTGGCGGAAACGTCGCCTCTGCATTTTCGCCGAATTGCAGCGCGAGCGATGAGGCAGGTGCTGGTCGAAGCGGCTCGCAGACGCAATGCTGTGCGGCGGGGAAGCGGCGAAGCGCTGGTGACCTTTGACGAGTGTGTTCCGGGGATGAAGGCGTTCTCCGATCCGAAAGACATTCTCGCGCTGGACGGTGCGCTGGACCGCCTGAGCCGAATTTCAGCGAGGCAGGCGAAGCTGGTCGAAGGACGCTTCTTTGGCGGTCTTGAGGTGAGCGAACTCGCGGTGCTGCTCGATGTGTCAGAGGCCACAGTGGCGAGAGAGTGGAGGTCGGCGAGAGCGTGGCTGGCGGTGGAGATTCGCCGGGTGTTACATGAAGAGCCGAGCGACAATCAGGTTGACGTTCAAGCGAGATAAGGCAGGCCGGCATGGATGAAGTGCGATGGCAGGCGGTGCAGGAAGTCTTTTCAAAGGCAGCCGATTTGCCGGTGAAGGAGCACCGCGCCGTGGTCGTTGCGCTCTGCCAGGGCGATGAAGCCATGGTCGCGGAAGTGATGGATCTGCTCGAAGAAGATGGCCGGGGGCAACCTCTGCTCGACGCAAGCATTGACCAGGCGGCGCGGGCAGTGCTCGAATTTGGGCCGCTGCCTTCTCTCATTGAAAAACAGATTGGGCCGTATAAGCTGTTGCGCCTGCTGGGCGAGGGTGGCATGGGTGTGGTCTATCTTGCCGAGCGCACCGACATTGGCGGCAAGGTAGCGATTAAGTTGTTACGGGATGCCTGGCTTTCGCCCATGAGGCGGCAGTTGTTTCGCGTCGAACAAATGACGCTGGCCCAACTGAGTCACCCGTCAATTGCGCGAATCTATGACTCGAACACTCTGGAGGATGGCACGCCTTGGTTCGTGATGGAGTACGCCGAAGGGCAACCTCTCACGGAACACTGGCAGCATCGGGGCGGCTCGGTGCGGGAGTGCTTGCAGTTGTTCCGTCGGGTGTGTGTGGCGGTGCAGTATGCGCACAGCCATGCCGTCATTCATCGTGATCTGAAACCGTCAAACATTCTTGCCAATGAAAACGGGGACGTGAAGCTGTTGGACTTTGGCATCGCCAAGCATTTGGACACAGGGAACGCGCAGTCACATCAGACAATCACCGGGCTGCGAATGATGACCCTCGCATACGCTGCACCAGAGCAAATGGCGGGCGGCGCGGTAGGCATTTATACGGATGTGTATGCGCTGGGCGTGCTGCTATATGAGCTGCTTACGGGGCGATTGCCTTATGGTTCAAGCGGACTCGCGACGCAGGATAGGGCGGCGGAGAAGCCGTCGGCAGTCGTTCGCCGGGAGAAGCCGCAGTGGAGCGCGCAGTTGAGCCGGGCGGAGTGGGCAGATCTGGATGTCCTGGTAATGAAGGCGGTGGAGCCGGCGGTGAATCATCGCTATGGCGCGGCGGATGCGCTGGTGCGGGACGTGGATGCACTCCTTGAAGGAAGGCCGCTGGAGGCGAGGCCGGCAGACTGGACATATACAGCGAGCAAGTTTCTGGAGCGCAACAGGAGGAGTCTGTCGGCGCTGGCGGCGGCAGTGCTGGTGATAGTGGGGACCGTGGCCTTTTACACCTTGCGGGTGGCAGAGGCGCGCAATGCTGCGCTGCGCGAGTCGGCGCGAACGCGGCGAATTCAGCAGTTCACTGAGAGCCTTTTCGATGGCGGTGACAAGGAAGCTGGGCCTGCCTTGGATCTGAAGGCGGTTGACTTGCTCAACCGCGGACGTCATGAAGCGGAGGGTTTGCGCAGCGACCCGGAAATGCAATCTGATTTGCAGGCCACGCTGGGTGAAATTTATCAGAAGCTGGGCAAACTGGAGCTGGCTGATCCTTTGCTGACTGCATCGCTCGAGGAGCGCAGGCAGGCGTTTGGTGAGAACGATCCCAGGGTTGCAGACAGCCTGGTGGCAATGGGTATGTTGCGGCGCGAACAAGGCAAGTTGGAGGATGCGGAGAAACTGATGCGCGAAGGCCAGCGCCTGCTGCAGAGTAATGGGAAGGCTTCGCCTGTTGAGCACGCCCGCGCAATGCTGGGCCTGGGTGCGGTGCTGGAAACAGCCGGAAAGTACGACGAGGCGCGGGGGGTTCTCGAGAAGGCGCTCGCGTTGCAGCCCCAAGACGCCAGGGCAACAACTGACACAGCGGAGAATCTGGCCGAGCTGGGCAACGTGACTTTCTACAAGGGGAGTTATGACGCCTCTGAGAGTTACAACCGGAAAGCTCTGCAGATTTACATCCGAATGTACGGGGAAGAACATCCGGCAGTTGCGCAAATCCTGAATAATTTGGGTGCCATTGAGAACAGCCGCGGGAACTACGCTGCGTCTGAGGGCTACTACCGGCACGCGCTCATGATCACCGAAGCTTGGTACGGCGCCGATCATCCTGAGACAGCTGCCAATCTTACGGCTATTGCCCAGCAGTTGAGTTATGAGAAGCGCGACACTGAAGCCAAGGCCTTGCTGGAGCGAGCCTTGACGATTCAAAAGCGCGGCGACGATGGCATGGGCGGGACGGTCGCTTCAACGCTGAACCAGTTGGGGCTGCTGGCTTATGATGCGAAGCAATACGACGCGGCGCGTGGTTACTTTACTGAGGCCATGGAGCGGTGGCGCAAGACGCTGAGTGAACAACATCCCTTCATTGCGATTGCGTATTCCAACCTGGGCAGCGTTTGCCTGGACCAGAAAGACTATCGGTGCGCGGAAAGAAATTATGGCGAGGCAGTTCTGCGACTTGATGCTTCGTCGAAAGATAGTTTGAATGCTGTGATCGCGCATCTGAAACTTGGACGTGTGCTGCTGCGAGAGCGTCGCTTCAAGGATGCAGAGAGTCAGACCCTGCCTGCTTATCAGTACCTGGTGAAACATGTACCGGCAGACAACGGCTTTCTGCGTGCGTCGCGCAAGGATCTGGCTGCGATTTATATAGGGTTGCGAAACTCCGCGAAGGCCACACAGTTTCAGGCAGAGCTGGAGTTGACCGGCAAGCCTTGATTGTGGCCAGCAATCGCTGACAGATTTTCTGAGCAAACAAAAAGCCCGTTGATTGAACGGGCTTTAGCGGATTTTAACTGGTAGCGCTAACGGGAATCGAACCCGTGTTTTAAGATTGAGAATCTCACGTCCTAACCCCTAGACGATAGCGCCACACTTGCCACATTCAATTGATTCAGCCTCATCCGGGTGAAACTCCACCCCGTTCCGGCTACTCCTTTAATCTACCAAAATTCAGCCCGGGTGCCAAAGACAGCCGCTTCAAGCCAGCACTTAAATCCCCAGCCGCCGCACTTCATCGTTGTAGTACTTGCGGTACAGAATGTCCCACTCCGGCGTGCCTTCCTGGATAATCTTCCGCTGCGAACTGATCTTCAGGCGTGCCGCCTGATCGATCTTCGTCTCCTCAGCAAATAACTGCTCCAGAGCCTTCCGTGCCTCCTGGCGAATCGTGTTGCGATCCTCCAGAAAGTCCACTTCATCCACTTCCGCAAGAGTATCGGCCACCGTGTGGGCCAACTTGTTCAGCTTGTCGCGCGAGATTCTCATAGCACCGCCTTATACTTGCGCGCCAACTCGCCCTTGACCTTCTTGAACATCTCAGCGTACTGCGCGCCAGACTTCAACATCTCCTGCTGATAAGCCTCCAGGATGATGCGAACCTCGTCATTGATCCGGTCTTCGAGAGATAGCTCTTCGATCATGCCTTCCGTCACGCGCGCTTCGACGAGTGCCGTTTGGTCGGTATGAATCAGTTTGGCGTCCACCAGGTGCTTGACCGTGCGACGCGCTAGATATCCGATGTATTCGCGGGAGAAAATCATGAACTGCTCTTAACGATAGCGCACTCACCCTCTGCCTGTACACCCTGCGACTTCAACGCCTCATCAACGCGAGTTGATCCCTCCCGCATCGCGCAGCTCAACTCCACGCCAAACCCTCCGCCATCGACTGGTGAGTGTCACTCTTCAGACGTATCAGGTTCTTAACCCCACCGGCGCCGATGCCGCAAACAACTGAGGTGGCACCAAATCTTGTCTTTCATAAACAAATAAGACGCTAAAAATCAATCACTTGCAAAGAGTCTTCGTAACTTGCATGCTGTCTCGGAAAAATGGCCCATTTTCATCTGCGACAATTGTGGTTGACCTATGGAAACCGATAACCTCGTATCGCTCAAAGACGACATGGTGGCCTTCATTGAAGGGCACGGCATGCGCCGCCTGCCCGGATATGTCACCGAAGAGATCCCCGCAATCCTCTGGGAAAGCCCGGAAAACCCCGAAGAGAACCCTGACTCATGGAAAGACTTTGTCGAAATGGCAAAGTACGCCGGTGCCCTCTTCGTCACTATGAGCGAAGTCAAGCTGGAGCAGGAAGAACTCGATGCCCTCATGGAAGAGGCCAGCGAACTCAACTTCCCCGACGAAGAGCCCGCCGAGTTGGTCGAAGCCCAATATCTGCAGAAATACGCCGGCAAAGTCGGCTACCTGCAGCTTGGATTCGTCCACCAGGGCATCGTCTTCCTCCACGAAACCACCACCGAGTGGTATGAGCGCTATCAGGAGTTGCTCGAAGGCATCGAAAGCTTCGGCGACATCATGCTCGACGATGCCGATGGAGAAGACGAAGAACTGTGAGAACCGGGCCAGCGGGTCCTGAGCCAGTAGCGTCCGGGGCAGCAGCAGCACCTGCTGCTCTTGCCCCTCCGCCCCAGCGATGGCAACTGACCCCGCCCAATCCAACTGAGGCAGCCGCCTTGGCAGCCGCTGCGCACCTGCCAATAGCCGTCGCAGAATTGTTACTCGCCCGCGACATCCTCACCGCTGAAACCGCCTTCCGCTTCCTCAATCCTGAAATCAGCCAGCTCACTGACCCCTTTCAGATGCTCGGCATGACTGCCGCAGCCGATCGCCTCGAAGCAGCTATCGCCCGTCGCGAAACCATCCTCCTCTACGGCGACTACGACGTAGACGGCACCACCGCCGTTGTCCTGCTCAAAACTGCGATAGAAATCCTCGCCGGACCCAACGGCTCCGAGGTCCGTTTCCACGTCCCCCATCGCCTCCGCGAGGGCTACGGCATCCAGTCTTCCGTCCTTGAGACCGCCGCAGCCGAAGGCGTCCGCCTCGTCATCAGCGTCGATACCGGCATGCGCGCCTTCGCCGAAGCACGCCGCGCCCGCGAGCTTGGCCTCGACCTCATCATCACCGACCATCACCTGCCCGACGCTGCCGACGAAGTCCCCATCGCGCTCGCCATCCTAAACCCCAACCAGCCCGGCTGCCCCTACCCTGAAAAATCCCTCTGCGGCGCTGCCATCGCCTTCAAGCTCGCCCAGGCCGTTCTCGAACGCAAAGACCCCATCCGCGCCCGCGAAAAAATCCTGCCCTCCTTTCTCAAAATGGTAGCCATCGCCACCGTCGCCGACGCCGTCCCTCTCAAGGGAGAAAACCGCGTCCTCGCCGCTGTCGGTCTCAAGGAACTCCACCACCCCGCCGGTGCCGGCCTTCGCGCGCTCTTTCAGGTCGCCTCGCTCGACCCCACCACCAAGCCACTCACCAGCTTTGACCTCGGCTTCCGCCTCGCCCCCCGCATCAACGCCGCAGGCCGCATGGACATCGCCGCCGAGGTCGTCGAACTCTTCACCACCCGCGACCACGCACGCGCCCTCGTCCTCGCGCAAAAACTCGAGCGCCTCAACACCGAGCGCCGCGAAACCGAAGCCGATGTTCTCCGTAAAGTCGAGGCCCGCCTCGCCACCGACACCAACCTGGCCGCCGAAAAAATGGTCGTCATGGCTGGCGAAGGATGGCACCGCGGCATTATCGGCATCCTCGCCTCGCGCATCGTCGATCGCACCGCCAAGCCCGCCATCGTCGTCAGCATTGAAGAAGGCATAGCCTATGGCTCCGGCCGCTCCATCGACGGCTTCCCCCTCCTCGAAGCCATCGAAACCTGCGCCGATCTCTACACCCGCTTCGGGGGCCACGCCTTCGCCGTCGGCTTCGCCCTTCCCGCCGACCGCCTGCCAGAGATGGAGCGCCGCCTTTACGCCTTCGCCCAGGAAAAACTCGCAGGCCGCGCCGCCGAACAAATCCTCCGCATCCACGCCGAACTGCCCCTTGACCAGATAACCCCGGTCCTCGTCGGGTGGCTCAAAAAGCTTGAGCCCTGGGGTCACGGCAATCCTGAACCAGTCTTCGTTGCCCGCAATCTACGCCTCACCGCCCCCGTCCGCCTGATGAAGGAGCGCCACATCCGCCTCGAATTAGCAACCCAGGCACCGCCATCCAATCCCGCTGTCCGGGTCAACTCCACCAACGCTGTCGGCTGGAACCTCGCCGCCCGAGCTGCCCAACTCGGCCTCAAGCCCGGCAGCCAGGTCAACCTCGCCTACCGCATCCGCGAAAACGACCATCCCCAATACGGCGGCCTCCAAATCGAAATCGCCGGCCTCGAACTCGCAGATTCTCTCTAAAAAACAGCGGTCTTCAGGATTTCCCTGAAGACCGCCGCCAGCTCCTGGCTCTGCATTCGCTTCACCGCCAGTTATAGTAGTGCTCTACCCCAACCCGGTACCCACGCTCAAATCCCGCCCGATAAGCCTGCCTGTACCGGCGGGGCATATCCGGGTTGCGGTACTCATCCCGGTTGAATACATCTGGCCGTCGATGATTCCCAAAATCCTTCCGCGCCCCCTCAATTCCATCGTGAAATCCCTGCCGCGCCACCTCATCCAGCTCCTGCGGCGCCGCATCCCAATACCGATCGTCCCGGTCATAGTCCCGGTCATAGGAGCCAGCCACAAAACCAGCACCGGATGCGCTCAACACAGCCGCTCCAGCCGGGACCAGTGCCGCTCCCGACAACACCAACGCAATCGCAATCCCCTTTAATCTGCTCATTTGTCCTCCTCACCCCTCGATTTTTGGCTCAAAAAAAGCAGCCCACAATCTTGCCGTGGGCTGCTGTCGTATTGTTGGTGAAGTCTGCCTGCCAATTACCGCCCATGTCCCTGCGGATGCTGCGGCTTTTCGTTATTCGGATGCGGCTCAGGGCGCGGCTGGGGCGCTGGGCGCTCCGCCGGAGCGGGCCGTGGTTCAGGCCGTGACTGAGGCATCGGCCTCGGTTCAGGCCTTGACTCTGGCCGCGGCATCGGCCTCGGTTCAGGTCGAGCCTGGGGCTCTGGGCGCTGTTGCGGCATCGGCCTCGGTTCAGGACGCGACTGAGGCTGAGGCATCGGCCTGGGCTCAGGACGTGCCTGTGGCTCTGGGCGCTGCTGCTGCATCGGCCTCGGTTCAGGCCGTGCACTCGGCTGATTCGGCATCGGTCGATTCTCAGGCCGTGCACTGGGCTGATTCGGCATCGGTCGATTTTCTGGCCGTGCTCCCGGCTGATTCACCTGGCCAGGCCGGTTTTCATGCATCGGCACCTGCCCACCCTGTGCTTCTGGGCGTCCATTTTGCATCTGTTGCCCATGCTGCGGAACCGTAATCGGCCGTGGCGTTGCAACCAGTGCCGGTTTTCCATGGTTCACGTTGAAGTGCTGTTGAGGGTCCTTCGCTGCAGCCTCAAAATGCTGCCTCTGCACCGGCGTCGGAGCAATATGATGTTCCGTCATGCCCCGCCGTTCCTCTGACGTAGGCTGGTGACGAATACCGTTCGGCCCACCCGCATACGCTACATGGTTGTTGTTGATGATCGTCGTGTTATTCACGATCGTCTTGTTGATGTACGTGTTATGGATAACCGTCGTGTTCACATTGACCACTGCGGTGTTATACGCAAAACGATCTCCGCGCCATTCGCCGCCCGAGAAACCAATGCCCATATAGCCGTAGCCATAGTTCACGCCACCGTAGTAGCCAACGTGAGGGCCCCAGTAGCCATCAAAGAAGCGGTATTGCCCACCTTCCCAGCCCCAATAGGCAGGAGTCCACAAATATCCGGGCTGCGGTGCCGGCACCCACGCGCCAGGAACCCAGTAATACCCATCATCCCCATAGGCCCAGTAACCCGGAACCCACATCAACCCTTCTTCAGGGCAAGGTGGCTGCTCATAATACGGCAGCGGCGGAGGCGCAAAGTTCACACTGATAAACACGCCTGCAAAAGATGACGCCGGAATCACAGACATCAGAAACGCGA
Organism: uncultured Acidobacteriota bacterium; assembly: GCA_903832055.1. Taxonomy (GTDB): domain Bacteria; phylum Acidobacteriota; class Terriglobia; order Terriglobales; family Acidobacteriaceae; genus Acidicapsa. The sequence goes on from CAILAC010000010.1 coordinate 280,116, forward strand.
GCAGGAGCAACCGAGCTGAGCGAAATACTTTCATGACAATCCTCCAGAACTTCTGTAGTACTACGACCGCCCTCAGGCTGGTCAGCTTACGTATGCAGAAACCCACAGCTAAACAGAAAGTTGCTTCAGCCGATGCAATTCTCCAAAGCCTCAACCGTTATAACCTCTCTTGCCCCAATCTGTCTGCCCACAAAAGCACAGGCCAGCATACGGATAAACCGCAGCCAGCCTGCCCGTAAACCACTCGTTCCCATTCCCTCGCCCTCAAGCCTTGAATCGGAAATGGAAGATATCCCCATCCTGCGTCAAATACTCTGAACCCTCCAGCCGCATCCGGCCCGCATCCTTGACCGCCGCCTCCGAGCCATACGTCACAAAGTCCTCATACGCAATCGTCTCAGCCCGGATGAATCCCTTCTCAAAATCCGAGTGAATCACTCCCGCAGCCTGCGGAGCCTTCGCTCCCTTCTCCACCGTCCACGCATGCGCTTCCTTCGGCCCAATCGTAAAGAACGTCAGCAGCCCCAGCAGCTCATAGCCCGCGCGAATCACCCGCGTCAGCCCGGTCTCCGCAAGGCCCAGCGACTCCAGAAATTCCTTCTTCTCCGCCGCATCCCCAAGCTGCGAAACCTCCGCCTCGATCGCCGCAGAAATCACCACCGCAACCGTCCCCTGCGACTTGGCAAACTCCGCCACCTTCGCTGAAAACGCATTGCCCGTCCCCGCAGCCGTCTCCTCCACATTGCACACATACAGCACCGGCTTTGAAGTGATCAAGCCCAGCCCATGCAAAATCTTGTGCTGTTCATGCGTCAGCTCCGGCGCAATCGTCCGCGCACTCTTGCCCGCCCGCAATGCCTCAAGCGCCATCTCCATCACTGGCAACTGCGCCTTCAGCTCCGCGTCGCCGCTCTTCACCTTTTTCTGGCCGGCAAGCACTCGCCGTTCGAGACTATCCAGATCGGCAAGCATCAGTTCCGTCTCCACCGTCTCCGCATCGCGCACCGGGTCAATCGTTGCCTCCACGTGCGTCACATTCCCGTCTTCAAAGCACCGCAGCACATGCGCAATCGCATCCACCTCGCGAATGTGCGCCAGAAACTTGTTTCCCAGCCCCTCACCTCGCGAAGCCCCACGCACCAGCCCGGCAATATCCACAAACTCCAGTTGCGTCGGAATGATCTTTGCCGACCCAGCCAGCTTCGCCAGCACCTCCAGCCGCGCATCCGGCACCGCAACCCGGCCCACATTCGGCTCAATCGTGCAAAACGGATAATTCGCAGCCTCAGCCGCAGCCGTCTCAGTCAACGCATTAAACAACGTGGACTTGCCCACATTCGGCAACCCAACAATCCCACACTTAAATCCCATCAGTCGTCCTTACCATCCAGCAAAATGCCCGCGCCCTGCGCAGGATAAGCAGCAATTCCAAAAAATCCGCCTCTTCCATCATAAGGGTCCGCCAAGCATTGCCAATTCGACAAGCCGCCCCCTCTTCATCATTCCTGCCCGGTTCCGGCCCACCGCACAATTCCGTTGACAACCATCTGGTACCCGACAGTACCTTTCTTGAGCGCGCACTTCATCCCCACGTCACCAGCCAGGGCAAATGCAAACCTCAAAACTCCGCTACATCCTTACCGAAACCGCCATCAGCGTCGCCATCAACGTCCTCCTCAGCGAGGCCTTTGCATGGCTCATCTTCCACGCTGTCAATCCAGTCCCAGCTCCGGCCATTCTCCGCGACGCCATTCCACAAACCGTCATGGTCGCCTTCATGGGCTCTCTGGTACCGGGGCTCATCACCCGCGCCAGGCTCCGAACCGGCCAAATCCCCCGATTCCCTTCAGCCATCTTCTTCATCCGAAACCCCTTCTTCCGTGCCCTTACCCTGGCCTTGGTCGCGGTGCTAGTCGGCGTCCCTTCCTGCGCGTTTCTTATCCCTTCTCTCTGGCCGCAGGGCTTGATCTTCTCAAGCCTCCTCTGGATGAAAGGGATGTACGGCGCACTCGTCGCCGCCCTTATCACCCCAGTCGCGGTCTCCTCTGCCCTCAGCGAAGATGTGAACAGCTAGCTGCACCCCTTAAATCCGGTAGATCCACCCAGAAGTCCATGTTCTTCAGTACCCTTTTCCAAGCAAAAGTGTCCCATAATTGCACACTTACCGGTGCTAGACTCCTTCTATGGCCCTCCCCCTGGCATCGAGAGAGCATCCCGGTTTCTTCCTCACCTTCGAGGGTCTCGACGGCTCTGGAAAAACCACCCAGCTCCTCCGTCTCGTCACCTGGCTCCACGCCCAGGGCCTCGAACCCGTCCAAACCCGCCAACCCGGCGGCACCCTCACCGGCGACAAGATCCGCGCCCTTCTGCTCGATTCAAAATCTGCCAACCTCTCGCCGCTCACAGAGCTCGCCATGATGTTCGCCGACCGTGCCCAATCCATCCAGGAAGTCATCGCCCCTGCACTCGACAGCGGCAAAATCGTCGTCTGCGACCGCTTCACTGACTCCACCGAGGCTTACCAGGGCGGTGGCCGCCAACTCGGCTCGGAAATCGTCCTCGACCTCCACCGGTTGATCTGCGGCAACCTCCAGCCAGACCTCACCATCCTGCTCCTGCCCAATCTCCAGGCATCCCTCGCCCGCGCCCGCCGCCGCAATCACAAGCACACCGCTTCAACCGGTAACGACGAGAACCGATTCGAGGCTGAAACCGATCCATTCTTCCAGCGCGTCTACGACCAGTACCGCGCCATCGCCGCCCGCGAACCCCTCCGCGTCGTGGCCATCGAGGGCGACCACTCCATCGAAGTCGTCGAGGCCAGAATCATCCAGGCCGTTGCATCCCGTCTGGTACAAGCCAATCTCATCAAATCGAATTCCTGACCCCACTCCCTCGGCCACCAGCGAAACTGCGACAATACAGCATGGCCAGCCTCGCCCCGCAACCAGTTCAGGACCTCGCAACACCTCAGGCCGTGACCCCTCCCGCGCCCATCCTGCACCGCGGCAAATTCCGCTTCCCCCCCGGCCTCAAGCTCAATCTCCCCTTCTACTCTTTCTCCAAATTCTTTGATCCCCGCAATCCCATTCTCCTCTTCGAATACCTCGCCAAATTTGGCCGCGCCGCCCACTACCGCCTCCTCTGGCACCACATCGTCCTTCTCACCGACCCCGCTGACATTCGCGAAGTCCTCGTCGACAAAGCCCATCTCTTCATCAAAGAGCGCACCCAAAAGCGCATGCGCATCCTCCTCGGCGAGGGCCTCATCACCGCCGACGGCGAAACCCACAAGCGCCACCGCCGCATCGCCGCGCCCGCCTTCCATCGCCAGCGAATCCAGGCCTACGCCTCCACCATCGTCGAATATGCCGCAGCCCAGCGTGACCAGTGGCAACCCGGCCGCCAGATCGATGTAGCCGCAGAAATGATGCGCCTCGCCCTCCAGATCACCGCCCGCACCCTCTTCGACACCGCCGTCACCCCAGAGATTCACGCCATCAACGACGAATCCAACGCCGTCATGGACATGTACAACTCCCTCGTCTCCCTGCCCCGCGCCGAAGACCTCCTCCGCTGGCACATCCCCGTCCCCGTCCTCATCCGTTTTCGCCGTTCAAAAAAGCACCTCGACCAGGTTGTCGACCAGATGATCGCTGCCAAACAGGCCGAGATCGCGCAGGCACTCCGCGAAGGCCGCCCCATCGGCGGCGATCTGCTCTCCATGCTCATCGCCGCCCGTGACGAAAACCGCGACAGTCCCTCAAGCAGCAAAGACTCCGCCGCAGTGCGCTTGTCCAGTAAGGAACTGCGCGACGAAGTCCTCACCATCTTCCTCGCCGGTTACGAAACAGTCGCCAACGCCCTCTCCTGGACCTGGCTACTCCTCGGCCAGAACCCCCACGCCGAAGCCCGCCTCCACGCTGAACTGGATTCAGTGCTGCTGGATCAGTCCGGAAACCCTCGCCTCCCCACCCTCGAAGATCTGCCCCAACTGCCCTACACCGAGATGGTCATCGCCGAAGCCATGCGCCTTTACCCGCCCGCCTGGGCCATGGGCCGCCAGGCCACTGAAGACGTCGAGATCGGCCCCTATCGCCTGCCCAAAAACAGCTTCGTCTTCTTCAGCCAGTACATCGTCCACCGCGACCCCCGCTTCTTCCCCGACCCTGAAGCCTTCCGCCCCGAGCGCTTCACCCCCGAGGCTAAGGCATCGCGCCCAAAATTCGCCTACTTCCCCTTCGGCGGCGGCGGACGCCAATGCATCGGCGAATCCTTCGCCTGGATGGAAGCAATCCTCACCCTCGCCACCCTCGCCCAGCGCTGGCGCCTCACATTAGTCGAGAACCAAACCATCGCTCTTCAACCAAAAATCACCCTCCGCCCAAAATTCGGCATCCAGGTCACCCCCGAACCCCGCCTTTAGAAATACAAGGCGTTACCATATCCCCCATGCCCCCAGTCACAATTCGCAGCTACCGCGACTTATCAGAGGCCATCGTAGCCCGCAGCCTGCTCCAGTCTGCCGGCATCGAAGCCTTTCTCTGCGACGAAAACCTCATCCGCCTCGACTGGCAGATCTCCAACTCCATCGGAGGCCTCCGCCTCCAGGTCGAGGAAGAAGACGCCACCGACGCCATCGAAATCCTCGACGCACCCATTCCCGAAACCTTCGATTATGGCGCTGGCAACGCGCCCTTCACGCAGCCCCACTGCCCCCGCTGCCACTCCCCCAACATCACCTTCGACGGTGCCTCGCGCAAAGCCGCTCTGACATCCCTCTATCTCTTCGCCCTCCCGCTCCCCCTCGGCCAGGCGACCTGGATCTGCCAGGACTGCGGCAGCCGCTGGATCGACGACGAAGAACCAGCCCAATAAAGTTCCCAACCAAAACTCGGCACTCATGTCTCGACTGAACTGAGATTCTGATATCAATCATCCCCAAGTCATCCAGTCATTGGCGATAGAAGCCGCGGTGAATCCTGTTTCTTCTTTCGGATACGTTGGCAATTAAATCCGAAATCTATACACTGACGTGGAATCGAAAATGAGATTCTGAGTCAATCAAGAAAGAGGAATTCCTGCATGAAAAATCCTTCGAAATGCCTCTGTGAAGGATTGTTCGTAAGTGCTGGGCTTCTTCTGGCTTTTTTTCTTTCCGCATCGTTGCATGCGCAAGATGACGCACTCAGGGCTAAGATCATGGCTTCAAGAGAATTCGTGATCAAGCAAGCGGCCGCGACCGAATTTCGCGACTCAATTCGAAAGAGCATAATTGAATATGAAAAAGGTCTTAGCACTCATTGCAAGACTATAGATGTAGAGTTTGACTCCGCTGCGGTGCGGATTCGAATCCAGGTCCCCATCGAAATGGACCAAAAGGGCATTCCGATTTCCGGTCGCTGGAAAGAGTCGGTACCGGGCGCTGCCTGCAATGAAAAGAGGATGTACAACGTACAGGTCGATGTCTCAAAGAAGGGATTGCATTTCACTCCAACCTATCCAGGTAGTGCACAGGGGGACCCGGAATTGCAGCGAGACACTTTGAGAAATATTGAATTGGACCTGACGATGATGCCAGGTGTTAAAAGGTCATGTCATGCTGAAGTACTCGACACTCGGCTTGTCGGTTCGGAGGCAAAGGTTTTGGACAATGGTTTCCTCTCTTCATGGAACGAATCATGGGATGTACGCACCTGCGATAAGACCTTTACTGTGCCGGTGAAATATATTCCGGACGCGAAGGGAACTGCTATCTCTGTTGCCTTTAACGGAATTGAAGCGCACTAGCGATTGTTTCCTTTGGATTTCAGTTTTGAGCTCTCGTATATCCCTTTATTGAAGTTGGCGAGCTTAGAAAGCTCCTGACAAACATTCCGCCTCTTGCCCCAGCCACCCCAAAATCAATACACTCATCCAGCACTCCACCAGAGCAACCCGCGCGTATCGGGCAAAGTGCGACCATTCCATTCCCCAGGGGCCAACAAATTTATGTCTAAAATATCCAAAATGTCCAAGCGCCAATTCCTCAAAACGTCCAGCGCCCTTGTCGCCGGAACCATTACTGGAGCCCTCTTGCCCAACCTCGCCCCATCCGCCTCCGCCGAAGAAGCCCCCCTCACCAACTGGGCCGGCAACCTCACCTACCACGCCAAGCATCGCGAAACCCCCGCCTCCATCGAAGAGGTCCAGCAAGCCGTCAAGCGCCTCCCCACCCTCCGCGCCCTCGGCTCCCGCCACAGCTTCAACACCATCGCAGACTCCCTCACCAACCAGCTCTCCCTCGCCAAGCTCGACTCCATGGAGTTCAACGAGGCCGAAAAAACCGTCACCGTCGGCGCGGGAGTTCGCTACGGCACCCTCGCCCCCTGGCTCGACGCCAAGGGCTACGCAGTCCACAACCTCGCCTCCCTGCCCCACATCACCGTCGTCGGCGCGGTCAACACCGCCACCCACGGCTCAGGAGTCAAAAACGGCAACCTCGCTACCGCCGTCTCCGCCCTTGAAATCGTCACCGCCTCCGGCGAAATCCTTCACCTCACCCGCAAAGACCCTCACTTCCACGCCGCCGTCGTCGGCCTCGGAGCACTCGGCGTCGTCACCCGCATCACCCTCGACGTGCAGCCCCGCTTCGAAATGATCCAGAACGTCTACCGCAACATGCCCATGGCCGAGCTCGAACACAATCTCGAATCCATCATGGCCTCCGGCTACTCCACCAGCCTCTTCACCACCTGGCAAAACCAGAACATCAACCAGGTCTGGATCAAGAGCCGTATCTTCCGCGGCGAACGCCTCAAACACGACCCCGAATTCCACGGTGCCAAAGCCGCCACCGAAAACATGCACCCCATCGACGGCATCTCCGCCATCAACTGCACCGACCAGCTCGGCGTCCCCGGCCCCTGGTACGAGCGCATGCCCCACTTCAAGATGAACTTCACCCCCTCCAGCGGCGCCGAGCTCCAGACCGAGTACTTCGTCCCCCTCAGCCGTGGCTATGAGGCCATCCGCGCCGTCGAGAGCCTCCGCGACCAGATCACCCCACACCTGCTCATCACCGAGCTCCGCTCCATCGCCGCCGACGACCTCTGGCTCTCAATGGCCTACAAGCAGGATTCGCTCGCCATCCACTTCACCTGGAAGCCTGAAACCCCTGAAGTCATGGCCCTCCTGCCCAAAATCGAAGCCAAGCTCGCCCCCTTCGGCGCGCGCCCCCACTGGGCCAAGCTCTTCACCATCCCCCCAGCCACCCTCAAAGCCCGCTACCCCAAATTCGCAGAGTTCCAAGCCCTGCTCCGTCAGCAAGACCCCAAAGGTAAATTCCGCAACCAGTTCATCCACCACAACATCTTCAACCAGGCCTGAACACTGATCGATCGCGCCACACTAAAACGGTTGTCTTCCGGAGCAAAACACAGGAGCAAAATGAAGGATCTGTTGCAGCGTTTTGCAATCCAAATCATCAACCCAGCCCAAAAAGTGTAAGCCGGGGCGTCAACCCCGGCCTATACGCACCGCAATCTTCAGGAAAGCATTCCTTGCAAAATGCTTTCCTCCGTCATCGATTACTTTCCCCCAACACCATCCGAAGCCGAAGGCGGCCGGTCCCCCACCGCCGTACCCCACGAACTCCCCGTCGCCTCGCTCATCGCAAAATCAATCACCCCATCCCGCCCCAGCAACTCACCCACCGGCACCCACGAACTCGCATGCGGCTTCCCATTCAAGGTCACTGACTGCACGTAGTTCCCCGTCCCATGCCGCCGGATCATCAGCGTGTGCCCATCCCCCAACCGCACCACCGCCCGCTCATACCTGGGAGTGCCAAGCACCACTCCACCGACGCCCGGAATCGCCGGATACATCCCCAGCGCATTCCACAGATACACCCCCGAAGTCGCACCCAGGTCGTCATTCCCCGGAATCCCGCCCGGTGTCGTGTTGAACGTCTCATTCTCCACCCGCGTCATCACCGCCGCCGTCTTCCACGGCTTGCCCAGAAACGTGTACGCGTAAGGAGTCACAAAATCCGGCTCATTCGCCATGTTGAAGCAGGGCTCGCCCCAGCAAACCAGCTTCTCAAAGAACTTATCCAGCCGCTTCTCCACCACCGCATCGCTGCCAATCGCGTCAAACAGTCCGCGGTAATCAAACGGCAGCATGAATGTGTACTGGTACGTGTTCCCCTCTTCAAACCCATGCTGGTCCGTCGACACCGGCGCATCCGGCCGCTTCGGCAGCGACTTCTCCGCATCAAATCGCGGCAGCCAGCTTCCATCCGCCAGCCTCGGCCGTATCCATCGCGTCTCCGGGTCCAGCAGATTACGCCAGTTTCCCGCATGTTTCAGCATCAGTTCGCGATTGGCGTTGTCTCCCAACGCCCCCGCCAGTTGCGCAATCGCAAAATCTGCATTGGCAATCTCCAGCGTCTCTGAGGCTGAGATCGTGTTCGAAGCCGGAATATACCCCAGTTTCAGATACTCAGCCAGGTTGTCCCGCTCCGTCTTTCCATGCTGCCCCAGCCCCGGCGTCGTCGCCGCTTTCACCGCATAACTGAGCGCGGTTTTGGCATCAAAGTTCCTCGCCCCAAAGCCATAAATTGAGGCCAGAATGATCGGCGGCGAATCCCCTCCCATTACAAACGTTCCGTCATTCGCGCTCACCCAGCGCGGATACGACCCCAGTTGCTCCGCATCATTGACCAGCGACTGCGCCAGATCGCTCGCCTCCTGCGGAAACAGCAGCGCCTGCAACTGCACCGTATTGCGATAGATATCCCAGTCAGAAATATTCGTGTACTGCCCCTTCTGCCCCGCATGCAGACGGTGCGGCTTCTCATCAAAGCCCATATACTCTCCGTCCACATCGCTGAAAAGCGTCTGCCCAATCAGCTCGTGGTATAGCCCGGTATAGAAAATCTTCCGGTCCCCTTCATTCGCGGCCTCAATGCTGACCGAGCCCAGCGCCTTCTCCCACCGCGCCTGCGCCCTGTGCCGCAGCCCATCAAAATCCCACCCCGGCAGCTCACTCGCCAGGTTCGCCCGGGCCTTTGCCTCGCTCACGTACGACAGGCCCACCTTCACGATTTGCGTCGAATTTTCACCCAGATCCAGCCAAGCCGCAGCCCGCTTGCCGGCTACTTTCTGGGCGCCATCCTGCAAAGCACCGTTCTGCCAGAGCGCTCGCGCCACCGGCTTGCTTTGAAACGCAAACGCCACATGCAGCGTGTAGCGCGTCGGCGAACCGCAAAACCCACCCGAGGTTACCGTTCCTGTCAGCACTCCATCCGGCCCAAAACTCAGGCTCTCGCCATCTTTCTCACGTGCCACCGGCGGCAAATAGTCGATATGCACATCCGTCGAAGCGCTTCCCGCCCCATTCACCAGCAGCCCCGCGCGCTGCCCCTGCGGAAACGTCAGCCGCGCCATCCCGCTGCGATCCCACGTCGTCAGCTCCACGCGCACCCCGTCTGCAAGCACCACGGAGTAATAGCCCGCCTCCGCAGTTTCCCTTGAATGATCAAACGCCGCTGTTGCCGGATGCCCCAGGTCTAACTTTTGTCCGGGCCGCGCGCTCATCGGCAAGATTGGCATATCCCCAAATACCGTGCAGCCGGCGCCGCTCAGGTGCGTCACGCTGAATCCGCGAATCGTCTTGTCGCCGTAATAATAGAAATTCTCCTGCGTATCCGGGCTCCACTGGATCATCCCAAACGGCACCGTCGCCCCCGGATAGGTATTCCCGTCATTTGCCGTTCCAATCATCGCGTCCACCGAAGCAACCGCTCGAACCTGGCCATCCATCGACAATTCAGACAAATGCCCAAAAGCGAGCACACCGAGAGCAAACAAAACAGCAGACCTGACCACAGAAATTCGCATAGCAGAAAACTTAACAGACAAAAGTGGTAACGTCACCATTCATCCCCGACCTCCCACATTCCACCGCCCTGTTGATCTGCCCCATTTCTGCTAGCCTGTTCACTGAGAACAGCAAACATGGGCTTTCAGGAATTCCTCGGCAACGCAGAAACCGTCCAGCGCCTCCGCGAAAGCGTCCTGCATCAGCGCATCCCGCAGGCGCTGATCCTCGCCGGCCCCAAAGGCGCAGGCAAATACACCCTCGCGCTCATGTTCGCCCGCCTCGTCAACTGCCATAGCCCCACCGAATCGAATGGCCTGCCCGACTTCTGCGGCGTCTGCCGCAACTGCACCCGCATCGCCGAGGCCACCGACCTCGATGCCCGCGTCGCCGAAGCTGTCGCCTCCCGCGATGACCTGCGCGAAACCGACAAAAAAGAGACGCGCATCCTCCTCCAGCCCCACCCCGACATCCTCATCATCCCGCCCGACCCGCCGCAAAATCTGGTCAAGATCGGCCAGGTCCGCCAGGTCATCCACAACGCCTACTACCGCCCTCCCATCGAGGGCCGCCGCAGCTTTTTCATCTTCACTTCATCCGCCTTCATGAAAGAGGCCGCCAACAGCCTCCTCAAAGTCCTCGAAGAGCCGCCGCCCAACTGCACCCTCATCCTGCTCAGCGAAAACCCCGCAGAGATGCTGCCAACTATCCGCTCCCGCGCCATGCTCCACCGCCTCGGAGCCGTCCCCGTTGAGACCCTTGAGGCCCTGCTCGCCACCCGCCGCCCCGAACTCAAAGGCCCGCGTCGGTCCCTCGTTGCCCGCATGTCCCACGGAGCCGTCGGCCGCGCCCTCGGCTTCGACGTTGAGGCCTATCTAGCCAGCCGCCAGGACGCTCTCCTCATCCTCAAAACAGCTCTCCGCGACCCAGACTTTTCATCGCTCTTTCGCACCACCGAAACCTACAAAGGCGGCGCAGACGGCCAGCAAAAGACCCTCAACCTCATCCGCGCCACCAATGCCCTCATTGAAGACATGCTCATGCTCGTCGCCGGCACGCCCCAGCTCGTCCGCAACCAGGACATCGCGGCAGAACTCACCCAACTCGGCTCAGGCGTCAACCTTGACTGGATCGACCGCGCCGCCAGCGCCCTCGCTGAAGTGGAAAAAGGCATGCGCCGCAACCTCCTGCGCAACGTATCCATTGACGCCATGGCCCTCTCGCTCAGCTAACGCTCCCGCATGTCTCAACTCATTCCGCCGATGAGATGCAACCCTTCGCTCATCGTCAGCATCTCTAATGTCAAGTCATTCACTTTTTCTTGCCGAGTATCAGTAATTCGCTGGGCCCCAGTACGTCGCCTTCGGTCGTTCTCCCAAGTTGAGCCTGTCTCATCGTTCGTCGAGTGAAAGACAGACAATTCCGAACGCTAGCCTAAAACACTCGTCTTGCATTCGTACCCGGAGCCTTTTGAAATGAACAACCTATCCTCCCGTTCTCTTAATGCGAGTCAACAATCAGCCTCCGCCAATCCAATCTCAAACTCCTCTGCGGCGACAGCCATCTTTGAAGTCCCAGTGGCCGATAACGGTAACCACCACGTCAACCACGTTGCCCCGTCAGCCCGCAAACGGCGCCCCGTGTCGGTGCCGCTGCAGGCAAGGCAACTCTTCACCGCCGAGCATGATGATCATCTCGCCAACCGCCAGGCCGAACTCTTCTATCTGCAAAAGCAGATTCAGCAGCAGACCCCGATGGTCTTCGTCCTTGAAGACGGCCAACATGTAAACGGCGTCATCGAGTGGTACGACCGCCACTCCATCAAGGTACGCGGAAAGGGCAAAGTACTCATATACAAATCCGCGATCAAATACCTGTACAAGGCGGGTGAAACCGGTTCCGCGTCAGACTCGCCAAAAGCGCTTTAGTGTTGCTGGTCGTCTCCGGACCAGGCCGCCTTGCGTAGCCGGTCACGAATCGCAGCGCCAATCCCCTCGCCCGGCGGCACCGGGCACAGAATTACCGCACAACCCCGCGCATCCAGCCAGCGCAGCCCTCCAAACAGGCGCTGCGCCAGCTCTTCCGGCTCTTCCCCCGCCCTCGGCCAGCGGCCCCAGTCATAAACTTCATACCCCGCGCCTGATAGCCCGGCCCAACCAGTCGGCAGCATCAAGCCAACGCGTTCTCCCAAATAATCCAGCGCCAGGTCACCCAGCCGCCCACTCCCAACCCCATCCTCCACCAGAATGAGCCGTGCCTTGGGCGCATAATGCCTGAGCCCAACGCCCGGCGAAGGCATCGCATCGCGCGGCTCCCGCGCCAGTTCCGCCCGCTCGGCATACACCTCAGCTGCACCGGCAACGGCCCGAATCTGCTCCACGGTCACCGCTCCGGGCCGGTAAATCATCATTGGCACAGTCGTGGCATCCACAACCGTCGATTCCACCCCAAACGACGTCGGCCCTGCGTCGACTACCGCATCGATCCGCCCATCCAGGTCGTCCAGCACGTGCTCCGCGGTTGTAGGGCTCGTATGCCCAAAGCGGTTCGCGCTCGGCGCTGCAACCGGTACTCCGGCCCTCCGGATCACCTCAAGCGCCACCGCATGTGCCGGCATCCGCACCCCTACCAGCCGCCGCCCCGCCGTCACTACATCCGGAACAGCACCCGACCGCGGCAGCAGCAGCGTCAATGGCCCCGGCCAGAATGCCCTCATCAACTTCCGCGCCCGCTCTGGAATCTCGCTCACCACCTGCGCCAGCATCGCCTCATCGGCCACATGCACAATCAGCGGATCCCAGCCCGGCCGCTCCTTGGCCGCAAAAATCCCCGCCACTGCAACCGCATCCAACGCATTTGCCCCAAGTCCGTAGACGGTCTCCGTCGGCAGCGCCACCAGCCCTCCGCGTCGCAGCACCGAGGCCGCCGTATCGAGTCCGCGCTCGGATTCCGGCTCTCCCAACTTGTCAATATCCACCCGCAGGCGCAGCGTTTTCATCTCTCCATTATCAACCTGCCCCTCAATCCATGGGAAAACCCGCCCGGTGTCGTATACTCCGGGCAAAGGAAAACATCTCTCCGGGCAACCAATGGCCATCGAAACCGAAATCAAATTCCGCGTTGCCGACCAGGCTCAGTTGGAATCCCAGCTCGTAGCCATTGGCTTCCGCCTCGTCACACCGCGCAGCTTCGAGAGCAATACCCTTTACGACACCGCCGATCGCTCCCTGCGCCTCAAACGCGAAATCCTCCGCATCCGCAACTACAACGAAAAGTGGCTCCTCACCCACAAGCGCATCCCCGATTCTGGCATCGGTGAGGACCGCCACAAGCATCGCGTTGAAACTGAAACCGAGCTCTCCGACGGCCCAGCTCTCGCCGAAGTCTTCAAGTCGATAGGCCTCATCCCCGTCTTCGAGTACGAAAAATGGCGCACCGAGTGGACAAATGATCAAGGTCACCTCCACGGCCATTGCGTTGTCGACGAAACCCCCATCGGTACCTTCGCCGAGCTCGAAGGCTCCCCCGAATGGATCGACCGCATCGCCAGTCTTCTCGGCATCGCCCCCGCTGACCAGCTCACCGCAAGCTATGGCCGCCTCTTTGATCAGTGGCGCACAAGCACCGGCACCAACGCCCAGAACCTCACATTCAAGGCCATCGCTGCCGCCATCGCCGAACTCAATCGTTGAAGAATCATCAGCTGTACCTCGCCAGTGGGATTGACAACTTCTAAGACATCAAGAAAAAAGATTTGTTTTCGCTTAATGGTTTCCAACCGTATGCCGATATCGAAGGCAGGCGACACTTCGCCGCGGATGGAAACCATGATTCAGATGTCCAGGCGCACCACTCAGCTTTCCAAATCAGGGCCCCGGCGCATTGCCGCCGCACTGCTGCCGGTTGCAGCTCTGGCTCTTGCCTTCATCACCACCCCACTCCTGCATGCATCCGACGAGCGCCCTATCAAGCAGCGCTTCAGCCCTACATACCCTGAACTCGCCAAGCGCATGCGGGTCAGCGGCGTCGTCCGCGTCTCCGCCACCGTCGCTCCCGATGGCTCCGTTTCCTCCACCAAGACCGTCAGCGGTAATCACATGCTCTCCGGCGCCGCCGAAGAGGCCGTCCACCGATGGAAATTTGTACCCGCATCCGCAGAGTCCACCGTCGAAGTTGACGTCAGCTTTGCTCTCGCCCAGTAATCCCAATCGTCTCTTCGATGTGCAGTGTCGCTTCATCCCCCAAAGCGCGCTGCAAAAAAGGGGTGGGAATCAACCCCCACCCCTTTCTACTTCTTCTTTTCAGTGAATCCGGAGCCCTAAGCCTCGGCCCCGTGGCACTTCTTGAACTTCTTGCCTGACCCGCACGGGCAGGGGTCGTTCCGCCCCACCTTACTGCCCGCATGCCGCTGCGTCGGCTCCGTCGTACCAGACGCGCCCGCGAATCGTGCTGCCTCCAGCTCCCGCTGCTTCTTCCGCTCAAATTCCTTCTCCAGAGCATCAATCGTCGTCGTCGGAGTCCGAGTCGGCACCGCAATTTCCATCGGTCGCGATGGCATACTGGGCGCCGGCAAAGCAGCGCTATCAACAGGCGGAGCCGCCGGCACTTCCCGGTTCAGCTCTGGTGCCTCGACAAATGGCTGCCCATCCGGCCCAACAATCTGCATCCGGAACAGGAACCGCGCCGTATCTTCCTGGAACCGCAGCATCATCGCCTCAAACAAGTCAAAGCTCTCACGCTTGTACGCCACCAGCGGATCCTGCTGCGCATACCCGCGCATGCCAATGCCTTCTTTCAGATGGTCCATCGAGAGCAGGTGGTCTTTCCACAGACCATCCAGCACCGACAGCATCACCATCCGCTCGTGGTAGCGCATTGCCTCCGCACCCAGAATCGCTTCCTTGGCCGCGTAACCAGCCTTGAGCTTGTCAAAAATGGCCTCGCCCAGCTCATGACGCGTAATTTCAAGCGGCCTGATGCCCTCCTCATCCATGTCAAAGCCAAACTGGCCAATCAGGTTTTCCTTCAGACCTTTCACATCCCACTGCTCAACGTGAACTGCCTCCGGAGCAAACTTCTCCAGCAGCATGCTCAGAATGTTCGACACATAATCCTCGAGAATCAGCTCCCGCTGCTCAACCTCCAGCAGAAGTTGCCGACGCAGACCATACACCGCCTCGCGCTGCTTGTTCATCACGTCGTCATACTCAAGCACGTGCTTGCGGCTTTCAAAATTCTGGCTCTCGACCGCCTTCTGCGCGCCCTCGATGCGCTTGGAAATCATCTTCGACTCAATCGGCACGCCCTCTTCCATACCCAGGCGTTCCAGCAGCGTCGAAACCCAGGCCTTGGCAAAGATGCGCATCAGATCGTCTTCCAGCGAAAGATAAAACCGCGAAGCCCCAGGATCGCCCTGACGCCCTGCGCGCCCACGTAGCTGGTTGTCAATACGCCGCGACTCATGCCGCTCTGTACCCAGAATGAACAAGCCGCCGGCCTCGATCACCTGCTCATGCTCTGCCGCCACCGCCGCCGAATGAACCGCGTTTACTTCCATCCACTGCGGCTCGGGAACTTCAAACTCCTGCCCCTGGTAGTAGAACCGCAAAAATCCCGCCGGTGCCATCGGATTGATCGCGCCCTCTGCCACGCTGATCGCGCGAGCAAGGCCCTTTTTCACCAGCTCCTGACGCGTCATGAAATCAGGATTGCCGCCCAGCGTAATATCCGTGCCGCGCCCCGCCATGTTGGTGGCAATCGTCACCATCCCGAGCCGACCGGCCTGCGCCACAATCTCCGCCTCGCGCTCGTGGAACTTCGCATTCAGCACCACATGCTTCACGCCTTTGCGCTGCAAGGTCTGCGAGAGCAGCTCGCTCTTTTCAATCGAGGTCGTTCCCACCAGGATCGGCTGCTTCGTCTCATGCACCATCGCAATGTCGTCCGCGACAGCCTTGTACTTCTCCTTGATCGTCCTGTACACCACGTCCGAATTATCCGCACGCAGCATCGGCTTGTTGGTCGGAATCACCACAATTTCCAGCTTGTAAATCTTGTCGAACTCGGCCGCTTCCGTCTCAGCCGTACCCGTCATCCCCGATAGCTTGTCATACAGCCTGAAATAGTTCTGGAACGTAATCGTCGCCAGCGTCTGGTCTTCCTTGCGAATGTTCACGCCTTCCTTGGCCTCGACCGACTGGTGCAGCCCGTCAGACCAGCGGCGGCCCGGCATCAGGCGGCCCGTGAAGGTATCCACGATGATCACTTCGCCATCCTTCACCACGTAGTCCACGTCCCGCTTGTACAGCGAATGGGCCTTGATGCCCACTTCGACATAGTGCTTAAGGTCCCAGTTCTCTGGCTCTGCGATGTTATCGATGCCCAGCAGTCCTTCAATCTTGGTCCAGCCCTCGTCGGTCACACCAATCGTCCGGTGCTTTTCATCCACCACGTAGTCGCCAGTCAGAGTCTTGGTCTCGTTCTCCTCAATCTCTTCTCCAAGCTCCAGTTGAGGAATAATCTTCCGCACCCGCGCATACTTGTCCGTCGTCTGGTCCGTCGGGCCAGAAATAATCAGCGGCGTACGCGCCTCATCAATCAAAATCGAGTCAACTTCGTCCACAATCGCGTAATAGTGGCCGCGCTGCACGCAATCCTTCAGCTCAAACTTCATATTGTCGCGCAGGTAGTCAAAGCCAAATTCGTTGTTGGTCCCGTATGTAATGTCGGCCGCGTATGCCTCTCGGCGCTGAGCATCGCTCAGGTCGTGCACGATCACGCCCACCGTCAGACCCAGGAACTCGTAAATCTTTCCCATCCACTCGGCATCGCGCTTGGCCAGGTAATCATTGACCGTGACCACATGCACCCCATGGCCGGCCAACGCATTCAGATAGCATGAAAGCGTCGCGACAAGCGTCTTGCCTTCACCCGTGCGCATTTCAGAGATCTTGCCCTGGTGCAGCACCATGCCGCCAATCATCTGCACGTCAAAGTGGCGCATCTTCACGGCGCGCTTGCCCGCCTCACGCACCACAGCAAAGGCTTCTGGCAAAATCTCATCCAGCGCAAGCTTTTCTGCCGCCTTGCGCGCATCCGCATCCGTGATGCCCTCAAGCCTGGCAGCAATCCGACCGCGAAACTCCACCGTCTTCGCCCGCAACTGCTCATCCGTCAAAGGCGCAATCCCGGCCTCAAACGCGTTGATCTGGTCCACTACAGGCAACAGGCGCTTTACTACGCGCTCGTTATTCGTTCCAAAAATCTTTGTCAGCACCTTACCAAACACGGCGAACTCTCCATTTGTCAGTCTAAATACCGCACATGTGCGCAGCATGAATCCAGGGCCTTCAAGCGCATTGCATCCGCTCGCGTCAGCCATCCACAGTGAAACTGCAGGATAGGGCAGCAGAATAAGCGCTCACGTCCGAGCTGTATGTTCAGACGATTAAGGAGCCGGACGCCCCGAATGCTCAAAGATTCCAGAGGAGACAGAAGCCGGATAAGCTGGCGGGCCAGTCGAAACGCCCAACTCCGCACTCGGAGCAGCGGCCGAAGCGGCCAACGCAACCAGGTCAGAAGCACTCGACCCGTTCGACAGCACGCGCGCCCAACCAGAGATGCGCGCTGCGTAGCTTCTGAACTTCGCCATCGAAGGCAGCGCAGCTTTCGCCCCTGACCTCGCCCCGGCTTTCGTCCGGCGAGGCAGCAAGGCAGCTTCCCCTGCCGGGCTAACCCGCAACTGGCTCGCAGCGCTCAACATCGCGCTGTCGCTCACGTCGCCGCCTACCGGCATGCAAGCATGCGCCCGAGCAACGTCCGCCAGCAGAGCCAGCAGGAAGAATGCATACATCACTCGGTCAATTCGCTTCATTACACTCATTCTAGCGAGATTCCGGCGACCCGTCTCCTGGTTGGCATCCCTGCCATGCAATTTGCCAGAGAATCTGCAAATAGTTAGTTGTAAAAGCCGTAGAACCCCTCCCCAAACCACCAAATACAATAGCCAAAGGCTCACCCGCCAAAATCACAAAGGACCGCCATGGCCGCAAAACCCAAACTCGGGCAAAACTTCCTCCGCGACCCCGCTGCCGTCCAGCGCATCGTCGCCGCCCTGGGAGACATCTCCGCCCGCACCGTCGTCGAAATCGGCCCCGGCAAAGGCATCATCACCGAGCGCATCGCCCCCAAGGCCCAGCGCCTCGTCGCCATCGAACTCGACCGCGAACTCGCCTGGGGCATCCAGGAGCGATTCCTCCCCGAAAAAGGCTTCCCCGCAGTCTCCGTCGCTCGTCAGGACGTGCTCCAATACGACTTCGCTGCCCTCGCGCAACAGGTTGGCGAGCCGCTGGTCGTCGTCGGCAACCTGCCTTACTACATCACTTCGCCCATCCTGCTGCGCCTCGCCGCGTGCGCTCCATCCCTCTCGCATGCCGTCCTCATGGTCCAGCGCGAAGTAGCCGACCGTGTCACCGCCCGCCCTGGCACACGCGAGTACGGCCTCCTCACCGTCACCCTCCAGCTCTACGGCACCACCGAATCCCTCTTTACGCTGCCCCCTGAAGCCTTCAACCCGCCGCCCGAGGTCCACTCCACCGTCTTCCGCTGGCACTTCGCCCCCCGCTTTGCTGCGCTCGGCGTCGAAGAGGCACCCTTCATCACCTTCCTCAAGCACTGTTTCGCCCAGAAGCGCAAGACCCTCTCCAACAATCTCCGCGCCGCCGGCCTCACCAGCGACCGAATCAGCCAGGCACTCGAAACCGCCAGCATTCCGTCCCAGGCCCGCGCCGAAACCCTCCCCATCGAGCAGTTTGCCGCCCTTCATCGCGCACTCCTCTAAACGCAAAAATGCTGGCCCCGGGTATCCGAAGCCAGCATCTCTGGACAGCTCAACATCAGCTACTTGTGCGGACTGCTACCGCCACCGGACGGATGACTGCCACCACCGCCCATGCCTCCGCCGCCACCCATCCCACCACCCGATGGATGGCTGCCGCCGCCGCTGTTACCGCCACCGAATCCACCACCAAATCCACCACCACCGCCAAACGAAGGACGCGGTTGCGGTGCCGGCTGAGGTCGGCCACCGGGCGAACCCGAAGGCTGCTGCGGACGATATACCGGCGGCGTTGAACCCTGTGGCTGACGAACCGGCCCACCAGTCGCTCCCGGATAGCCGGGATTGGGATACCCAGTGCCTGGGTTCGGTCGCAACCCTGTCGAATTGCCACCACCGACCGCTCCCGACCCGCGATTGACCCATGTCGTCGGAGATTGGTTATAAGCCTGCCGCGGAACCACCGGGCGCAACGGTTGCACCACATGGCCCGCGATGACGATAGGTTCGTTTGAATGAGAATGGCTGATCACTACTGGTGCCTTCACACCGCCCCCGCCCAAAGGTCGTCGGTCTACAGGAATCGTCGCTACAATCACCCCGGAGTGAGGCCCCGTGGGAAGCTTCGGGCCACCATGAGGATGAATACCCCCAATGCTGGGCCTGCGCGGTGGTTGATAGCCACCCGGATACGAGCCAATGTTATAGCCCCAGCCGCCCCCGTACCACGGATTGCAGCCGCCCCCAGGAGCCCACCCCCATCCAATTGAACTGTAGAAGTTCCACATTCCGCATTGGTAAGGAGCATAACCCCAGTTGTAGCCAGAAACCCAAACATACCCGAAACGCGGGTAATAGACCCACTGTCCATACCCGTAAGGATCCCAGCCTGCCCCCTGGAACTGCGCCTCAAACGGGGTCCACACATATCCCTGTCCAGGAACGTTGTACCAGTTTCCGTTTGCATCCAGATCGCTCATCCCGGCCGGCCCCTGGCTGTTCACAAAATTGTCGCTCGCTGCCGTCCTTTGGCTCGAAATCTGACTCATCGCCTGATCCCGATCCGCATTCCAGCTATCCCAGGAATCCGTTGCAATCGTCTCACCCAGGTTGTAACGATTCGCATCCGCCGCATCCAGGCTCAGGCTCTCCCCACCGTGAATGTCCAACTGCAGCGCATTGCCGCGCTCCAGATGAATATCCCCCGAAAATACCGCCAGGCTCCCCGGAGCTGAATCCAGGTTCACGCGCACCACTGAAAAGCTGCTCGCCGTGAACGAAGCCGGCCCATAACTCACGCGAACGCTGTGATCTGCCGAACTCGGCTGCAACTCAAAGTATGCAAGCCCTGCATTCAGCACCATCTCCGTACGCGTCGCCGTTCCCGACCGTTGCAGCACCGTAAATGTCAGCGTCGAATTTGGTGAGAGCCGGGCCACTCCACCGTCTTCCAGTTGGACCTCCGCCCGTCCATCGTTGCCCGTCACAATCTGTGAACCTTCAAAAATCGGCAGATTGTTGGTCGCAGAATCGGCAATGACCTGCCCATCCTGCACCACCTGCACCTGGCCCTCGGCATTGCTCAGTCGCAGGGCGCGCGCGTTTTCATCACTCGCTTCCTCAGCAGACCAGGCCGCAGAGGTAGAAAGGATGCACATTGCACCAAGGAACAAAGCCGTACAGGCTCTCACGGGAAACTTCGCGGAATTCTTCGCTGAGGCTCTCATACTTACACTCCCAACACCGAGCCTGCCGCTTCATCGCAACTCAAAACGATGCGCGAACAGTCATCCTTAGAGTAGACCCGGCCAACACACAAAAGTCGTTGCTGCTTTGCATTTATTTCGTTGCCGTGGGACTAACAGCAACAAAACTGGACCCGACTGAAAATTACGCCTAATCCCGGCTCCAACCAGCCTGCTTCGTGTCAGCCAATCCAAGCAAACCTCGTGCCTTGCGGCGCGCCCGCTCCATCACCTGCGGATCATCTGCCACTCGAGCGAGCACCTCGCGAATTGTACCCAACTCCAGCGCTTCTCCCTCGTGTGCTGCGGTCGCCAGGTCTTCCAACTCCTTGTCCAGCCCCAGCCGGTCGTGCTGCAACAGCTTCTCCAACCGCGCCCCGTGGAGCA
This sequence comes from uncultured Acidobacteriota bacterium, assembly GCA_903832055.1. Lineage (GTDB taxonomy): Bacteria > Acidobacteriota > Terriglobia > Terriglobales > Acidobacteriaceae > Acidicapsa. The sequence goes on from CAILAC010000010.1 coordinate 300,948, forward strand.
GCGTCGCTTCCAAATCAAGCAATGCGGTTCCCAGCATCTGAATCTCTTTGTCCTTGGAATAGTTGTACTCGCAGCTTCCATTCCCCTCGGGCCCCGCATAGCTCAGCCTCTTGGTCCCCTGAAAAGCCACCTTCATGTGGCTCTCGCAACCAATCGCAAACAGCTTATGCCGCCGCGCCGTCAAAAACACCCGCGACGCAAATTCCGCACTTACCTGGATCGGCCGGTGCACTGTCGCCACCACAATCTGCCCCTTGTCCTGCTCCTGGGGCGTGCCGCCTTCCGCATCAAACTGCCCGCTTCCATCCGGATTCAGCTTGATCACCCAGTGCGCCGGCACCAATTGAGCATTGGTATATTCGACCTGAAACTCCGGCGTCTGCTGCGCAAGCAGACTGCCTCCGCCCGCCAGCGCCAATATCCCCAGCAATGTATAAACGACTGTCGAACTCCGGCTCATCGCCGCTCCCCCTGCATTGCCAACGTCTGCGCCGTATGAATATGACAAATCGCAACCGCCAGCGCATCCGCCGCATCAGGCGGTTCCGGCGGCTCAGCCAACTCCAGCAGCCGCGCCACCATAAACTGCACCTGCTCCTTGCCCGCCATCCCATACCCCACCACTGAAGATTTAATCTTCAGCGGAGCATACTCAGCCAGCGGCTTACCCTGCATCGCCGCCGCCAGCAGAGCCACTCCGCGCACCTGCCCCAGCTTCAACGCCGACTTTGCATTCACCGAGTAGAAAACCTCTTCAACTGCCACCACTTCAGGCTTCCACTCCTCCATCGCCGCGCTCAACTCGTCGTACACCTGCTTCAGCCTCTGCGCCATCGTCTTCTGCTTCGACAATCGAATGCCTCCAAACGCCCGGCAAATCAGCCGCGGATTCCGGCTAACTTCGTCGGTCTCCACCACTCCGTACCCCGTAATTTCCGTCCCGCAGTCGATCCCAAATACCCGCATCCGCCGCCCCGCAATCAGACTGAGTGTAACCCACAAGCCGCAAAAACTTCCTGCCATCCAACTTCCACTGGACATCCATTTCTCAGCACCCCCGCTCACCTTCCCATCTCACCCCATCACCACCTATACTCGCTACGAATCCCGCGCAAACCCGACGCGCCCCTGACAAATCGATTCACCGGAGCCGAAACCATGAGCATTTCCCGTCGCGAATTCAACCGCAACATCACCCGCCTTGGTGCCCTCGGCCTCGCGGCAGAACTACTTCCCTCCCTGACCAGCCCGCTTCTCGCTCAGCCCTCAAGCCGCAAAATTGGCTACGCCGTCATCGGCCTGGGACGGATCGCCGACCTGCACATGCAGGGCATTCACCTCTCGCCAAACGCGAAAATCACCGCCCTCGTCAGCGGCCACAGAGACAAGGCTGAAAAATACGCAGCCCAATACGGCGTCCCCACCTCTTCCATCTACTCCTACGAAAACATGGACGCACTGCGCAACAACCCCGCCGTCGACGCCGTCTACATCTGCCTGCCCAACTCCATGCACGCCGAATACACCATTCGCGCCGCCAAACTCGGCAAACACGTCTTCTGCGAAAAGCCCATGGCCACCACCGTCGCCGATGCCCAGGCAATGATCGACGCCTGCAAAGCTGCCAATGTCAAGCTCATGATCGGCTACCGCTGCCACTACGAATCCACCAACCTCGCCGCCATCAAGCTCATACGCGAAGGAGCCATCGGTCAGATTCAGTCCATCCAGAGCGCATTCGGCTTCAGTTGCGGAGCCGACGAGTGGCGCCTCACCAAGGCCCTCGGTGGCCACGGACCCCTCTTCGACGTCGGTATCTACTGCCTCAATGCCACCCGTTACCTCACCGGAGAAGAGCCCGCCAGCTTCTCCGCCTATGCCTACTCCAACCCCAACGATCCCCGCTTCCGCGACGTCGAAGAAAATCTCGTCTGGATTACTAAATTCCCCTCGGGCGTCGTAGCCAGTTGCAGCACCAGTTACGGCTCCAATATGGACGGCTACTACCGCGTCTACGGGTCCAAAGGGTGGCTCCAGGTCGATACCGCCTTCAGTTACGAGGGCCTCAGCCTCAAGGCCTTCTACAACCGCGACGGAGTCACAGAATCAGAACGCACCGTCGTGCTCAACCAGCCCAATACCGAAAAAATCCCGCAACAGTTCGTCAACGAGGCTAACCACTTCACCCAGTGCATCCTCGAAAACAAGACGCCCACAGCCCCCGGCGAAGAGGGCCTCAAAGACATGACCTACATGCGTGAAATCTACCGCTCCGCCGGCATCACCATGGCATAGCGAGGAAAAGACATCTCGTTCAATAAATCGTCCGGATAAACGAGTCCACCGTCCCCGACCCAGCGTCCACAAATGTCACATCGCTCGGGTCGCGTCGCGGGGTATCCACCGAAAACACCACCAGCGGCTCCTCCAGAATCTCTGGAAAGCTGTGAACTACGCCCCGCTTGAAAAACAGCAGCTCCCCCGGTCCAAGTACCGCCTCCGGCAGGCCCTCGACCTTCACCCGCGCCCTACCCGAAATCACCAATAAATATTCGTCACAGGTCGTGTGAAAGTGAGGCGGAATCACCTTGTATATTCTGAAAACTCGCGCGCTTGCTGCCGCCTCATCCGTCAGCCGCCGGTCCAGCAGCATCCTCTCCGCTTCAGCTGGAAATCCCGCCGCCAGCGCCCGCAGATCAAAGATCGCGCTCATCAAAAACTAACCTTCCGCGTCGGAAACCAAGTCAGCTGAATGCTCGTCGTAGTCACCGACTGCTTCCCACTCAGATAAATCGGCGCAAGATAACTCTCATAACTGAACTGACCATTCAGCTCCAGGTCATGCCCAAACCGCTTCACCACCTGCGCGCTCACATCGTTCAGGGTCGTACCGCCCACAATGAAGTCCTTCGCCGCCTTCTGTCCCCGCCAGCTCGCCCGCACAAACTCATTCCCGCTCAGGTGCCATGTAATCCACGCCTGACCGCCCTTGGCCTCACGCCCCATCCAGTCGCCAAAGATCTGCCCCGCATTCGTATACCCCTGCGGCTGCTCGCCCTCGTAGTACGTAAACTTACCCTGATTGCTTCGCGAAGTAGACTGGTCCGTCATCGCCCCTTCCACCCGCACATCCAGCTTCGGCAGCCCCGGCACATGCGATAGATACAGCCCCGGCCGCCACGCCGCCCGACGCGGTGCCGAAATCGGCGAAACATCGTCATGCGCCTCAGAATCCGTATAGAACGTCAGCCAGTTCCGCAAAAACGGCAGCCGGTAGCTCATATCAAACGCGCCAAATCGCGCCCCAGGATCGTTTCGCGACGTCTTCACCGCATTCGTTACATTCTGAAAACTGAAAAAGCTCTTCAAAAACGAATGAATCGTAATCGGCACATGCCCATGCCCACCCCAGATCACCGTCCGCTCAAAACCAAATTCCAGATTCTTGGTCGGCTTGAAACTGATCTTCTCCGCATGCACCCACGGGTCGTTATAAAACGTGTGCCCCTTCAGCGATCCCACAATGAAGTCGTAACGAAATGGCCCCGTTACCCGGCTCAGCAACGGCACCCGCAGCCCCTCCACCCGATTGATGCGGAACGAATAGATATTCTCCGCATTATTCGAATAGGCAAACCCGCCACCCTTCGCTGTCCCCATCCACTCATCCTGCTTGCCAAACGAAAGCTCATGACCCAGCACATGCGCGGAAAGATAAGCCTCCATCACGCGTCCATTCGTCGCCGCCCCAATCGGTCCCAGCGGAATCGTCGCCTGCTTCGGATTCGTCTTCAACGGAATATTGTCCAACTGCGAGAGCTCAGCAAACAGCGTCTGCGAATACCCCGCCGTCGAAGGCGCGTACTGAAACTCCGTCCTCGCATAGAGCGTAAAAATCCCTGCCGTAGCGTACCCGCTCACACCCGAATAGCTGTCAAATCCGCCCGCATAAGGTCGCCCATAATCGTTCGTCACCGTCTCGCCAAGATGAAAGCTGTCACGAAGCGGCGTCCCCGTCATCCCGCGCGCCACTGAATACGCCGACTCCAGATTGAATCCGCCGCGATGCCCCATGCATGGCCCCTCTGCGTCCCGGTTCAGCTCCTTCTGCAAGGCTTCATACAGATCCTGCGCTTCATCCGTCGCCGGTCCCTCCGGCGCGTCTTCCAACTGCGCGGCCGTATCCTCCAGCATCCGAATCACGCTTGACCGCGTCCACGGCCGCAACCCAAGAAACGCCCGGTCCAGATACCCCAGCGAATAGAGCCGCGTCAGCGACTCGTACATCCAGCTGTCCAGGGGAATGTAGGGGGAGCCCAGTTCCGCCCGCTCACAAGGCGCCACCGGCCCCTTGTCCCGCCCCGCGCCCATTGCCCCAAGCGCCACACCAGCCACTGAACTGGCACCAGCCGCCGCAGGCTCACCCGGATTCTCTGCCCACATCGGCTCCGCGCTCAGGCTTAAAGCCAAACCCGCCAGCAACAAACCACTGCGGAATAGAAAGATCGGCGAACGACCCGGGAATATACTCATACGCTAACTCTACTGAACCCCAACCAGCAGGGTCAACGAAACCACCGCCGGCCTCACTCGCCACAGCCGTTCAAATCATCGATTCGAAACAGCGTTGCCACCTTTTCACCGCATTTCCGCGCTCATTTCCGCAGCTCATCTGCTGGCAGGGTCCTTGTATGAAAATCTCAACAACCCGGCCCGCAGCCCAAATGAAATCCCGCCAGCATCTCCCGCTTCCACGCCAGCGAAAATAGCCCCTTGGCCGTCAGATAACTCTCCATCTTCAGGATCGGGTCGCGCTCCTTCCACTGCCTCTCCGCCTCAACTCCCCCATGAGCATTCAAGCAGTACGTCTTGCAGTCAATCACCGTCGCGCCCTGTCCGCGCCGCGCACGCCCGATCGCCTCCTGAGCCACCCGGTAAACCGCCACCACATCATTGCCATCCACGGTAATCGCAGGAACTCCACTCGCCTGCGCAATTGCGCAGATCCCAGTCGCGTCTCCCAACCCCTCGCACTGGCCCGAGTCATCCATGACAACAAACACCATTGGAATCTCGTTCACCCCCGCAAAAGCCACCGCCTCAGCGCATACATCCTGCGAACCCACGCCCCTGCAAAAAGTCACCACCACAGAATTGCTCTTCGCCAACCTGCTGGCCATCGCCACGCCTGCGCCAATCAACTGCGTCGCCGTCGTCGATGCAGGCGCAATCAAGACCGGCCCTTTCTCCGCGTGCCCAATCTCGGGAGCGCCTCCGGTTGCATCCTCCGCCCGCAAGTCCATCCCCATTCCGGCCGCAACCGCCTCCTGCCCCATCGCAAAAGAACTGTCCTTCGCATGGCCCTTCGAAAGAGTCACCCTGCACTTCAACATCAAGGCGTAAAGCTGTCGCAGCTTCTCGTTGCTGATCACTCCGCTCACCGCTGGGCCACCAGAAGCGGCGCTCTTCTTCTTTGCCGCACTCTTCATCCCAACCTGCTCGACCGTCTTTTCTTTCGCCTTCGCGCCCATTGGCTTCTTGTCTCCAATCACCGCGATTGTAGAGGACCAACCTAACTCACTCAACTGTCCCCCCCCACCGGCTATTCCCTATTCCCTGACCCCTGACCCTTAAACCCTGACCCCTGACCCCTAATTCCTCACCAGCATCGTCAGCCCCCGCATATTGTCGAGCCCGCTTGCCAACAGCAGCGCGTGTGTCTCCCCCAGGAACCTGGGATGATGCTCAAAGTGCTTTGAAGTTGCCTGCACCGCCCACACCACATGCTCCTCGGCAAACGCCTCCCCGTAGTACCCAGCGACCCCAATCAGCAGCCCCTTGATCAGCGCAAACTGCGTTGCCAGCAGCGCAAACTCCCGCGCCATCTCCGGGGCCGTCTCCGTCTCCCCCGGCCGATGCGCAAAGGGAAACAGCGTGCGAAACACCGTATTCAACAGCAGGTTCTCCAGAATATGCGGCCGCTTCGCAAAAAAAGGCTCGTAATAACGCTCATACGCCTCCCGGTAGCGCACGATCAGCGTCTCCATCGTCGCCCCCGGGCCGTTCCCGATGCCCTTCGTAAACACCTCCAACAGTTCAATGAATCGCGGAATCACCTGCGTCCTCGGCAGCCGCAACCCCGCAAGACGCATCACCAGGTCCAGTTGCAGCCCAAGATCCGCCGGCATCGCCTCCATGCTCTCCCGCAGCAGCCCTGAATCCACGGCCTGCGTAAACTCCCGCATCAGCACAGAAAAGCCACTGCCCAATTCGCCCCGCGCCAGCGCCTCAAGCCGCCGCGTAAATACACCCAACAGGAATACCCGCTGCCACAGCGCATACGCCCGGTCGCTCAGCAACGCCAGCACAAACGCCCGAATCGGCCAGAAGTAGCCAATCAGCTGCACCGAACCCGTCGCGCCAGGCTCCAAATCTTCCCACTGAAACGTGTACTTTCGCTCCGCTCCCAGCGACAGCAGCTCTGGCGTCAACAGCACCAGCCGCGCTGCCTCCGGGCACGACAGCGACAGCGCCTGCTCCGCCAATCCATCGATCCTGTGCGCTATCCGCGGATAAGTCGCACACGTCACCGATAAATAGTCCGCCCCCAACTCCCCCTGGATCGCGCACAGCTTCTCCGCACTCAGAAAGGGGCAAAATCCGTCCCCTTCCATCCGCAACTTCGCAAACTGCTTCCCCGCGCGCCCGTCCGCCTCCAGCGGCTCCGCCACCACCTTGATTTGAATCAGCGCTTTCAGCGGACCCTCTTCCAGCCCCTCATACTTCCGGCAGGTCGCCTCATCAAAATACACATTCCAGTGCGCGCAGCAAGTGTCTTCGCAGGCAGAGCCAATGCACTGAAACTGCCCTGCATAATCCGGTTGAATCATCGCTGTCGTTGGCATGGTCGTTGCCAGACTCAGGAGCAATAGACGGTCCGAAAACGGATTCCAAGGATTGGAAGAATTCAATATACGCAGATCCTCACCACGTACTTTCCCCCGAAAAGCCTCTCAATAATGTACTTTTTACACTCTCTCGTATTCCGCTCTCGGTACTAATTGCCCATATTTACTGCAACTTAAGCTTTGGCCTAAAGAATGCCTCATCTCTATCCGAGATACCCATTACCGGGTTGGAAAATATTCATCGCTTGCTTATCCTCTGACGTCCTCTTAGCTCCTCCAACCTGCAAGGAGAATCACATGACCTCTTCAGCACCCGGCTTCCTTCCCAACTCCGCTCAGCCATCCACCAGCCGCAGCCACACCCTCCTCCGCGCCTGGCTTCCCGTCTTGCTTTGCGCCGCTATCTTCGCCCTTGAATCCACCGCCGCCTTCGGCGCGGACCGCACCTCCGCTCCCCTCCACAGCCTCTGCCAATCCCTTTTCGGCACCGCCCTCGACCAGAATTGGAGCGACCTCCACCACTTCCTCCGCAAAACCGGGCACTTTCTCGGCTACGGAGCATTCTCCCTTGTCAGCTTCCGCGCCTTCTGGTTCACCTTCCGCAACCAGTTCGCAGAATTCAAGGGCAGCCTCCAATTCTCGCTCGCCTGCCACACCTTCGCCGTCACCGCCGCCGCACTCGTCGCAAGCGCCGATGAATTTCACCAGACATTCCTCCCCAACCGCACCGGCACCCTCACCGACGTCCTCCTCGACACCACCGGCGCATTTACCCTCCAGCTCGCCCTCTTCCTCCTGCTCCGCCTCCACGCCACGAGGCAAAGCTCCGCCCTGGCCAGCAAAAACCAGCCCACCAGCCACCTCTCCCTCGCCGCCTGAATCACGGTCTGAGGCTTTTTATGTTGAATAATCCGCGTTGATGCTCACATATTCGGCCGTCAGATCCGTCGTCCAGAAAACGCAACTGCCCGCGCCCTGGTTCAACTCAATCCGAATCGAGTACTCCGGCTGCTGCAGATAAGCATGCGCGGCAGTCACGGCCTCGCCCGCAAACTCCGCCGCCCGCCCGCCATCGCGGCAAATCCGCTGCTCCCCAAACCAGATGTCGATGCGCTCCGGGTCAATCGCCGCACCCGAATTCCCGATCGCCGCCATCAACCGCCCCCAATTGGGATCGCAACCAGCCCAGGCCGTCTTTACCAGCGGTGAATGAGCAATCGCCTTCGCAACTCGTACCGCCTCCGCATCCGAAACCGCGCCGTTGATCTGCAACTCCACCACATGCTGCGCGCCTTCGCCATCGGCCACCACCTGCCGCGCCAGCGAAGTGGCAACCTGCCCAAGCGCCGCCTCAAATTCCTGGTTCCCCGCCTCCACTACCGCCCCGCTCACCCCACTCGCCAGCAGCAGCACCGTGTCATTCGTCGAAGTGTCCCCATCCACCGAGATCCGGTTAAAGCTCACCTCCACCGCTCGGCCCAGCATCCCCTGCAACACAGCAGGCTCCACCCGTGCGTCGGTCATGATGTACACCAGCATCGTCGCGTGCAGTGCCGCGGGCGCTACAAGCCGCGGGTGAATCATCCCCGAGCCTTTCCCCACTCCCGCAATCCGCACCTCCCGGCCATCAATCACGACCCGCGCAAACGCCGTCTTCTCGACCAAATCGGTCGTCAGAATCGCCTCCGCCACCTGCTGAAAGTGGTCACTCTCCGCGCCCAGCTCCGCCGCCAGCCCCGGCATCGCCGCCGCCAGCTTCTCCCACGGCAGCGGCACACCGATGATCCCCGTCGAAGAAGGAAAAACCTCCTCTACCGCACACCCAAAGACCGCCGCCGCCGCCCGGCAGGTCGCATACGCAGCATCCAGCCCCGCCTGCCCCGCCGCGCAGTTCGCGTTTCCGGCGTTGATCGCCACCACCCGCACCCGCCCGCCCGTCGCCGCCAGGTGCTCCTTATCGACTTGAAGAGGCGCAGCAGAAACCCGGTTCGCCGTAAACATCGCCGCCGCGCTCGCAGCTTCATCCGCCACAATCACCGCAAAATCCGGCCGCCCGCTCGCCTTCAACCCAGCCCTGACCGCCCCATACCGAAACCCCGACGGCAGAAAAAACCCACTCACATCACTCATCGCGCCAAGCCTTTGCTGTTGCCCTTGTCTTTTTGGTTGTCATTCCCGAAGGGAATCTACTGCTGCCCTTGCACTTCACACTTCACACTTCACACTCACACTCGCACTTCACACTCACACTTCGCACTTCACACTCACACTTCACACTTCACACTCACACTTCACACTTCACACTCACACTTCACACTCACACAGCCCCCACCACCCCGTTTACTCTAACAAATGACATGACCACCCACCCCAGCACCGCCGAGCACTTCCTCAGAATGCGCAACGTCAACGTCGCCCTCGGCGACCGCGTCGTCCTCCATGACATCAACCTCACCATCCACGCCGGCGAACACCTCACCATCCTCGGCCCCAACGGCTGCGGCAAATCCACCCTCATCCGCACTATGAACTGCGAAGTCTACCCCCTCGTCCTCCCCGGAATGGAAGTCAACATCTTCGGCCGCCCCCGCTGGGACCTCACCCAGCTCCGCCAGCACTTTGGCGTCGTCTCTGACAACCTCCCTGGCCTCCAGTCCCTCGCCAACCGCGCACTCGACTCCGCCGGCAGCACCGCCGGCCGCACCACTGGCACCGACGCCGTCCTCGCCGGATTCTTCTCCGCCTCCACCCTCTGGCCCAACCTCGTCGTCACCGCCGAGATGCGCCACCGCGCCGCTGAAGCACTTGACCGTATTGGCGCCTCCCACCTCGCCCATCAACCCATCGGAGAAATGTCCGCCGGAGAAAAACGCCGCATCCTCATCGCCCGCGCCTTGGTCCACCGCCCCAAACAGCTCCTCCTCGACGAACCCTCCAACGCCCTCGACCTCGCCGCCCAGCGCTCCCTCCGCGAGACCATGCGTACCCTCATCCAGCAAGGCACCGGCCTCATCCTCGTAACGCACCACCTCTCCGACATCCCCCCAGAAATGGAACGAGTCATCCTCATGCAAGACGGCCGCATCACCCACGACGGCCCCCGAGAAACTCTGCTAACCGAACCAGTCCTCTCAAAACTCTTCAGCACAGAAGTAAGAATCGGCCACCACCAAAACTGGCTCCACACCTGGTAACTCCGCCAGACCCACCTTTCGTTCCTGAGGTTGCCAGGAGCTTGTCATCCTGAACGAAGTGAAGGACCTGCTTTTCGTCCCAAACCGGGTAAGCCGGGGATTCATCCCCGGCAGTCACGAGGCGGCATTAGACGGGGATTTATCCCCTGCGGTATGCTGTTGCAATTCTTCATGCAACCAAGCATTTTCACCTACGCCATAACTCTGCTTGCGCACCAGCGCAAACCTCTATTCGTGCGCAAAGCGAACGCCGAACTCTTTCTGCAAACCCTCTTCCACTACCAGACACAGTCCCGCTACCAACTACACGGCTTCGCCATCATGCCCGAACACATACACGTCCTCATAACACCCATGGAAGGCCAAACCATCGAGCGTTGCATCCAATGCATCAAAGGCGGCTACTCCCACGCACTCCATATGCAGTTTCAAGGAGAAGTCTGGCACTCCGGCTATCACGAACACAGAATCCGCGACACCGCCGACTTCCAGAATCAACTCGCCTACATAGCCAACAACCCAACCCGACGCCACCTGCAAGACCACCCATACGTCCACACAAACTTCCCAGAAAAACTCGCCCCCAAGCCTGGATATCTGCAAACCGATCAAAATCGCTAACCAGAGCACAATCGAAGCGAGCCGAATATCAGAGCGCATCTCCCAGACCGCATCTCAAAAACGGAACGGATCTCTGAAACCGTATAAGCCGGGGTTTCAATCCCGGCAATCACCAAGTCAGATATATACGAGGGATTTATCCCCTGCGGTACGCTCTTCCCTTTTACAGTCACGTTGAAAATAACTAAGGAACGTCTGATCAACCCCGAAGTTTTCGTTGTGATGTTTGATTGAGAAGCGGTTTCGGCCGGGTGCCCGACATCCCGTCCCTGAGATGTCGGCCAACTTCGCACAAAGCACGAACCCGCACCCATCAAAACTAACCCTGCGGAATCACAAAAGCCCCCGGAATTCGCGCATCCAGCGCCACCACATGCTCGCTTGTCATCACCGGAGCGTCAGGTCCAGCGCTCAACGCCGGCCACCCGGTATCAGGGTCAGTGATGATGACAAGTTCATGCTTCGTTCCTCGGACCGGAGCCAGCCCCACGCGGTGACGAACACCCCCGCGCTTCACCGTAACATCCACAATCTCTCCCGGCCCAAATCCAAGCTTGTCCCATGGTTCGAGAGCCACCAGGCTCTTTCCATCCTCAGAGACAAGCATCTGCATACCTGATCGTACCCCCGGCCCCCCGGCCTAAACAAAATACTCCCCGCGAAATTGCATGGAATTAACCCCAAGAGGCGCACACTAAAAGCAAAGCAAAGCGACGAGGCGAGAACCATAACCACCCTGAAAAATGGCCAGAAAATCGCAAATTGCAATATTTTCACCACTCTGCACCAAAAACTACCCCCCCCCTCCCCCCCTATATTCGCCCCTTCTTCGCCCTTCTTGACGCAAACCCGTAATCCGCGTTACCTTCTACCTACACGGGAAAGGAGGATGATCCAGCCTATGAGTTCTGACAGTTGTTCGTACCACAGTTGCACGAATCAACGTGAGGTGACTGAGGCCTAGGGCATCGCGCCCCAGCCCCCAGCCGTAAGTCCCGGCGGATATTCTCCCGCAGGGCCACTGGCAATCGCCCAAGCGCGAGTGCCTTAGTCAAAACTGCCAATCCCAACAGTTCACCCAGCCACGGCCTGCGCACCCAAAATGCTCAGGCCGTTGCTGCGTCTGCCCCCTCCAAATGCAGCAACAATAAGGGTACGGGCTTCAGCCCGTGCATTCAGGCACAACCTTGAACAGGGCTTGAGCCCCTGAGGTTGAATCTCCTGCTCACACGATTTACTTCAGCACTTGCGCAACGTTGATGCCATCGGTAACAATGCCTCCGGGATGGATACCATGACAATCAGCACACCCTGCCGCAGCCTCATCTCCCTTGCTCTGCTTTCCGCGTTCGTAGCCAGTGCCGTAGCCCAATCGCCCCGCCGCAAACCAGCTGAGCCTGAATGGACTCACGCCGCCTGGATGAACACCACTCTCTCCGCCGACGAGCGCGCCGACCTCGTCCTCAAAGAGCTCACCCTCGACGAGAAGATTGACCTGCTCCACGGCCAGGGCATGCCCGGCTGGGGACCACCCAAGGCCAACGCCCACCTCGGCAACGGCGGCGCAGGCTTCGTCCTCGGCATCCCACGCCTCGGCATCCCCTTCATCCAAATGAGCGACGCCGCCTACGGCGTCCGCTCCAGCGCAATGAACGGCCGCTACTCCACCGCCCTGCCCTCCAACGTCGGCGCAGCCGCCAGCTGGGACACCCAGGCCGCCTGCGACTACGGCGCTCTCATCGGCAGCGAACTCCGCGCCCAGGGCTACAACATGACCCTCGGCGGCGGCGTCAACATCACCCGCGAACCCCGCAACGGTCGCACCTTCGAGTACCAGGGCGAAGACCCAATCCTCGCCGGCACCCTTGTAGGCAACCGCATCAAGTGTGAACAGGCCCAGCACGTCCTCGGCGACATCAAGCACTACGCCGTCAATGACCAGGAGAGCGGCCGCAACGAGGTCGACTCCATCATCGGCATCCGCGCCCTCCGCGAAACAGACCTGCTCGCCTTCGAAATCGGCATCAGCATCGGCGACCCCGCCGCCGTCATGTGCAGCTACAACGCCATCAACGGCGACTACGCCTGCGAAAACAAGTACTCCCTCACCGACGTCCTCCGCAAAGACTGGCACTTCAAGGGCTTTGTGCTCTCCGACTGGGGCGGCACACACTCCACTCTCAAAGCCTCCGCAGCGGGCCTCGATAACGAGCAGCCCGGCGAAAACTTCTTCGGCGACGCCTACAAGCAGGCCGTCACAGAAGGCAAAATCTCCAAGGCCGAACTTGACGAACACGTCCACCGCATCCTGCGCGCTGAATTCGCCGCCGGCCTGGTCGACAACCCCATCAAAAAGAGTGTCGTCGACGTCATGGGCGGCCTTGAAACCGCGCAGCGCATCGAAGAGAGCAGCATCGTTCTCCTCAAGAACGCCAACCACCTCCTGCCGCTCGACAAGTCGAACATCCACTCCATCGCCGTTATTGGTGACCACGCCAACTACGGCATGATCTCCGGAGGCGGCTCAGCCCAGGTCGATCCTCCCGGCAGCGCAGCGCCGCAATGGCTCGAGCACGTCTGGTTCCCCCCGTCGCCGCAATGGGCCATCGCCGACAAGATCCACGAGGCACCCATCAAATTTGATTCCGGCGCTGATCCTGCAGCCGCTGCTGCGCTCGCAAAGACCTGTGACGTCGCTATCGTCTTTGCGCAGCAATGGACCAGCGAAGGTATGGACCTCAAGGATCTCTCGCTCCCCAACAATCAGGACGCTCTCATCGCCGCCGTCGCCGCCGCCAACCCCAAAACCATCGTAGTTCTGGAAACCGGCACAGCTGTCACCATGCCCTGGCTCGATCAGGTTGGCGCAGTCGCAGAGGCCTGGTACGCAGGCAGCCGCGGCTCGCTCGCCGTCGCCAACGTCCTCTTTGGCGACGTAAACCCCAGCGCCAAACTGCCCATGACCTTTCCGCGCAGCGAAGCTGACCTGCCCCACCCAGTCGTAGTTCAGCCACCACCCCACTCCGAAAGCGCCTCTCCTGTCATGCGCAAGGAAAATGCCAAGGCAAGTTTCAGCGTGACCTATGACGAAGGCCTCAAAGTTGGCTATAAGTGGTACGACGCGGAAAAGAAGCCAGTCCTCTTTCCCTTTGGCTTTGGCCTGAGCTACACCACATACACGTACTCGGGGCTGAGCGTAACTCCAGGGGCAAGTCCGACCGTCAGCTTCACCGTGACCAACAGCGGCAGCCGCCCAGGCACTGAAATCGCCGAGGTCTACGCCGCCCTGCCCACGAGTGCGCAGGAGCCGCCAAAGCGCCTCGTTGGATTCAGCCGTGTAACTCTCGCCGCAGGGGAAAGCAAGACCGTCTCGCTGTCAATCGACCCCAAATATCTGTCAATTTTCGACGAGGCTGGGGATAAGTGGAAGCTTGTATCTGGAAGTTACTCCTTTATGGTCGGCGGTTCGTCTCAGGACCTCCCGCTAACCAAAACAATTGCTATCAACTAACCGCAACCTATGCTCAGGGAATCATCAAAGCCTCCGCCATCCCGGCGGGGGCTTTGATGTTTGCTAGGAGATACTCAGATCCACCCACTCCAACGGCTCCTCTTTGGAACCCTTGGCCAGGACATCAAGTTTCAGTTGCCCGCCCACAATCGCAATTGTGCTCTGGTGACTCTGCCCGCCAAAGTAATGACTTGTGACCAGCGCTTGCTTACCTACTTCGCGCTTCAGCCAAACTTCCCCGCCGCCGTAAGCCACCAGGGCAAGGTGGCTGCTGCGTGTGATGTCTTCGTTGGTCTTCGAGGCAACAATCACCGGCACCTTCGCCAGCAACAGCCCTTTGATGCGCTCGGTGCCCTTCATCTTTGCATTGTGCCGAATCGTATTCAAATCCTCTTCGCCCGGCTGATCCGGCCGCCGCGCCAGCAGCACAAGCTGTCCATCTTCAATCCGCGCCCACGAACGCGCATGCGCTCCCATTGTTGGCGCAATTGGCACCGTGTCCAACGGCAATATCTCAAAGTTCGTAGTCGGCCGCAGAAGCTGCGCAATCCCGTTGTATTTGGCAATCAGCTCCGGCGAACTCACTTCTCCCTGCTCATCCCCGCCAAAGTCATTCAGGCAGCCAATACTGCCCGTCGCCGCCGAGTCAAACCAGATGCTCGGCGAACTTGACCAGTCATATCCTGACGATCCATAGGTCGGAACCCCTAACTTCCCCATAAGTCCACTAAAGTAAAGTCGCCGGTTGGCCTCCACCTGATAATCGCCAATATCCATCCACATATCATCCGGACTATGCAGGTCAATGAACTCCAGGAATAAGGGCGACAAGTTGTAATACATCACAACAATGTCAGGATTCTCAGCCCGCATCGCCTTGATAACGACATCAAGCCCCTTCCACAAAAGCCTCTCACCAGTCCACTGCTTATCTTTTGGAGTAGCCTGTGCCACCGTCGGCAGCTCATATCCAAAGTCAAACTTGAACAGGTCCGGCTTGTACCGCCGCATGAACCGCCGCACCACCTCAGTCAACACCCGTGCCACTTCAGGCTGCGTAATGTCGAGGATCGCGTACTTTGAGCCTCCTGCGCCGCTGGCCATGAATGGAGTGCCGTCCGTCTGCTTGAGCATGTGATCTGCGGTGAGGCCCAGGTCAGCAGGCCGCTCGCACCGCATGACCGCCGCCCAAATGCCGATCTTCATATCGTCTGCGCGCAGCTTTTCGAGAAACTGCTCAAAATGCGGCAATCGCTCTGCCGAATGCACCAGGTTCCCGTAAGCCCCTTCCCATTTGTCGTCAATGGAGTAGAGCCCCGCCTTCATTCCGTTGGCCTTCAATTCACCGTAAAGCCCCGTCAGAAAAGCTTCATCCAGCTTGTCATTCGCCTTTTCGCGCTCCCGTTGTGCCCCCCACGTACAAAACTGCGGCGTCAAGGCAACAGCAGTCTTATGCGCCGAGTTCTGCTTGCGAAGGATTACTCCGGCTTGAAGAAGTCCGTCATAGTATGCAGTGATCGCCTCGCGGTATTCCGGCGCAAACGCCCAATACATTGTCGCGCCCAGAGAGACACTTCCGGGCGTGCGCACATGGCTCCACAGATCGCTGCGATAGTCCATCCACGGACTCGCGCTGCCCTGATACAACTGCAGGTAATAATCGCCCTGGGGCAAATCAGCCAAACCGCAGCAAAATGCGTCCGACTGCCCCTCGGTATAGAGATTGCGCTCTGGCCCTGAAGAGGTCGTGCTGAATCCGCAGAAGTAGTGCACCGGCAGCGCCCACTGCTGGCTCAATCCAGGAATGAAGCTCCCGCGGCCCAACCAGACATTTTGATTGAAACCCGCGCCATTGTGCAGAATCGGGCTAACTGTCGACCCGGAAATCACTCCGGGCACAACTGCATAGGTCGGATGCAGTGTCGGCATCGGCTTATGATCGGCACTGTCCGCAAAGTAATGCAGGCTGACAACATCATGATCTGCCGTACACTCATACCGCACCGGATCAGTCCACACGCCGCTCTGATCAAAGCGCCACACACATGTGAGCCTTGCATCGCCATTGACGCCGCCATAGGTGAAAGTGATTTTACCGGCCTCAACGAGAGGCTCGCTTCCCTTGCCCGCGCTACAGATACGCTGTGTCGGCGCGACAACCGGCGCCGCAACCACTGCCGGCTGCAGCTTGCCACTCACCATGATCCGGTGACGGCTGTCAAAGAGCGTGAAGCGGTCGTCGGCCTGTTTGTACTCCCAGGAATAGTTCGTGCCTACGACACGAATCGTTCCCTCTCGGCTGGTGATCGACGGCGATTCAGAGGCATGCAGAGTCCGGGCAGAGGCCGCGGTCAGCAGCGCCCCCGCAGAAAGCTGAACAAATGTGCGGCGATTGACTCGGGTCAAGAAACATTCCTCACGCCGGCAAAAGGCTCTGCCGGTCGAGAGGAATTCTACTGTATCAGGGTGTGCTTTGCTACCCTACGATCGGCACCCGCAAGTCGCCGCCAGTCATCTCTTTGGGCAAATGCAGGTTGAGCAGATTGAGTAGAGTTGGGCTGATATCCCGCAGGCTACCATCGGCGCGCAGCGTGTACTTGTGCGCGTCTTCACCCACGTAGATCATCGGCACTGGATTGGTAGTATGAGCCGTATGCGGACCGCCCGTAACAGGGTCAACCATCTGCTCAGCATTGCCGTGATCAGCCGTAATCAACCAGCTGCCACCCTTTTCACGCAGCGCCTTGTAGATGCGTGTTAGCTGCGCGTCCACGGTTTCAACGGCCTTGATCGTTGGCAAAAGCTGGCCGCTGTGGCCCACCATGTCCGCATTGGCAAAGTTGGCAATGATCAGGTCAAACACCGTATCGTGAATCGCGCTCACAATCGTATCGCCAATGCCCTCGGCAGACATCTCCGGTGCCAAATCGTAAGTCGCAACCTTCTTCGACTGAATCAGCGTCCGGTCTTCTCCGGGAAACGGAGTTTCTATGCCGCCGTTGAAGAAGTAAGTCACATGGGCATATTTCTCCGTCTCTGCCACACGTAGATTGCGCAACTGCGCATTACCCAGCACGTTCGCCAGCAGATTATCCATCGACTCAGGCAAAATTACCAGCGGCAGACTGTAGCTCTTGTCATACTGGGTCATGCACAGGTAATACAGCTTCTTTGGCAATTCGCTGCGCGGAATAACTTCATCCAGCGCTTCCCACGCGTCCAGGTTGCGCCCGCCAGCCTGGTTGATGCCACTTTCACGCGTCAGCACCCGGGTAATCTGCCGTGCGCGATCAGCGCGATAATTAAAGTTAATCACCACATCTTCATCGCGAATAACGCCATTCGGCTTGCCCGCAGCATCCGTTACGACAAAAGGAATCGTGAACTCATCTGTAATTCCGTTGTTATAGCGATCCCTGATAAGCGCCGCCGGATCCGCCGTCGCACCACCCTCGGCCTTGCCTGCCACCATCGCGTCAAAAGCCTTGCGCTCGCGGTCCCACTTCTTGTCGCGGTCCATAGCATAGTACCGCCCACTTACGCTCGCCAGTTTGCCAATGCCATACTCGGCCATCTTCCGCTGTAATTTTTCGACATACCCGGCACCCGAGGTCGGCAACGTGTCACGCCCATCAAGAAATGCATGCACAAATACGCGCGTCAGACCATGCGCTTTCGCAGCCCGCAGCAGCGCATACAAATGCTCCTGGTGAGCATGCACGCCACCATCGGAAAGCAACCCGATCAGGTGCAGTTGCCTGTCTCCTTCCCGCGCCCGCTGCATAGCTTTGGCAATCGCCGGGAAGTTTGTAAACTCATCATTCGCAATCAACAAATCGATGCGCGTGATATCCATCTGTACAACGCGGCCAGCACCTATATTCAGATGCCCCACTTCACTGTTGCCCATCTGCCCATCCGGCAAACCGACAAAGTGCTCCGAAGCGCGAATCAGAGTATTCGGATACTCCGCGAGCAGCTTGTCATAGGTAGGTTTGCGGGCCAATGCAATCGCATTGTTATCGACTTTCGGGCTATAACCCCACCCGTCGAGAATAGTAAGAACTAAAGGACGCCTGGACATGATGATATCCCTCAAAGTTCAACAAATGAGTAAGTGAGCAGGATATTGCGAGAAGATACAAATAAGGCTGGGAAGAAGGGCGCGGCCGAAGCCGCGCCGCTCCCTGGCTGCTAAAGGCTAAGCGTTGTAGTTGATGCTCTCAATACCCAGGAAGTTTGCTCCCTGGCCCAGCTCTTCTTCGATGCGCAGCAGTTGGTTGTACTTGGCAATACGATCAGTGCGGCTCGCCGAACCAGTCTTGATCTGGCCCGCGCCCGTGGCAACCGCCAGGTCGGCAATGAAGGTATCTTCCGTCTCACCGGAGCGATGCGAAATGATGCTCGTATAGCCATAACGGCGGCCCAGTTCGATCGCCTCAAAGGTCTCGGTAACCGTACCAATCTGGTTGACCTTGATGAGGATCGAGTTAGCAATTCCCTCTTCAATGCCACGCTGCAGGCGCTGCACGTTGGTCACGAAAAGATCATCGCCGACCAGCTGAATGCGGCTGCCTGCCTTCTCGGTCAACATGCGCCAGCCTTCCCAGTCATCTTCCGCCAGGCCATCTTCGATTGAGATGATCGGATACTGCCGCGTCCAATTATCCCAGAAGCTGGCCATCTCTTCGCTCGATAACTCGCGCTTGTCGCTCTTCTTGAAGATGTACTTGCCCTTTTCCTTGTCGTAAAACTCGCTCGCCGCAGGGTCCAGCGCCAGGCAGATATCCTTGCCCGGAGTGTAGCCAGCCAGCGTGATCGCTTCGAGAATCAGCTCAACCGCTTCGGTATTCGAGGTCAGCGAAGGAGCAAAACCGCCCTCATCGCCCACCGCGGTCGAGTAACCCTTCTTCTTCAACACACCCTTCAGCGTGTGAAAGACCTCAGCGCCCCAGCGCAACGCATCAGAGAAACGTTCCGCGCCCACCGGCATTACCATGAATTCCTGAAAGTCCACATTGCTGTCTGCATGCGCGCCGCCATTCATGATGTTCATCATCGGGGTCGGCAAAATGCAGGCATTGGATCCGCCCAGGTAACGGTAGAGCGGAATCTCCAGCGTCTGTGCAACCGCACGGCTCGCCGCCATCGATACAGCCAGAATCGCATTCGCGCCCAGCTTTGACTTGTTCGGAGTACCGTCCAGTTGAATCATCGTGAAGTCGAGCAGGCGCTGATTGCTGGCGTCAAAGCCCTCCAACTCGGGCGCAATGATCGATTCAACGTTTTCAACGGCCTGCAAAACGCCCTTGCCCATGTAGTGGCTCTTGTCGCCGTCACGCAGCTCCACAGCCTCATGCTCGCCGGTCGAGGCTCCCGAAGGAACAGCCGCGCGGCCAAGTGCGCCGCTCTCAAGAATCACGTCAGCTTCAACAGTAGGATTACCGCGCGAATCAAGGATTTCGCGGGCGCGAATTGCAACGATCTCAGTCATATTATTCCTCAGAATTCGGTGATGCAGCCGGTCATTGAGTTTGGGGCGGCGGTCGACGGCAACGGAGATACCGGTCATACTCTGAATCGTGGTCAGAAGCTCGGTCATCGTTGCCTGGTCCCCAATCTGTCCCCATCGGTGTGTTCAGTTGCGATAACAATGTGAAAGATATACCTTCGGCATTCTAACAAATTGGCCTGCACTTCCCGGTGAAAGCAGTCATCTATACCCCTCATTTTCCATTCCGCCAGGCCCATACCGGCACACTGTAACCCTCGGGTTGCCTAACCTGATTCTTGCCAAGCCGGGTACAACCCTCGCAGGACAAACTCATTTCAAGCCCTCCGCGCCGTTCAAAAGACTAGCGTTAAAGGTGATATCAATGCCGCAGGTTCGCATTCTGTTGGCTTGACCCGGTTTGAGATCCATTTTCAGACGCGAGCGACTTTTTGGCTCGTCCGGTGTCTGAACACAGATAAGAACGTACCCAATGAGGAGAACCCTGCCATGAATCCGCAACGACTTTTTCTAACCATGAGGATGGGGATGCTGGCCGCGGCAACGCTCACTCTCGCTGCAGCCGCCATCGCTCAGCAAAGCAGCAGCGCATATCAGGGCGTGTCCAAGCCACCCGCCGATGCCATTGAGGCAACGCCAGAGCCGCCGCCCATCGTCATCGCCAAGCCCTCGGCAGCGGTCGTTGCAACTCAGCCCCAGAGTGACACGCAAGACCCGCAGCCCACGTCAGCGGGGCCTGTAGCCCCTCCCGCTCCTGTTGAACCAACACCGACCCTTGCCACCCGAGCCACCATCGCCGACCCCGATGGAGACATCGTCCAACCCCGCGCGGCCCGCCCCGGCGAGCTCCTTGAGGGCGCGACGATCCGCGTCAAGCTCACCGAGCGCCTCTCCAGTTCCAGCAGCGAAAAAGGCGAAGCCTTCCACGGCCAGGTCGCCTACGACGTCCTCCAGGACGGTAAAGTCCTCATCCCGGCAGGCTCCGGCATCGAGGGCCAGGTCACTTCTGCCTCCGCAGGTCACTTTGGTGGCCACGGTAGCCTCCACCTCAAGCCCGAGGCAGTCATCCTTCCCGACGGCTCCCGCTTCATGCTTCACGCTGAAACCACCGGCACACCCGGCTCCAAAACCCGCGTCGGCGCCGAGGGGAGCATCAATCCCGGCTCGCGCGTGAAAAAAGACAGCATCGAGTACGGCGCAGTCGTTGGCACCGGAGCCATCACTGGCGCGGTCGTCGCCGGCCCGGTCGGCGCGCTCACCGGCGGCCTTATCGGCGCAGGCCTCGTCACTACCCACATCATGGTCGATCATCCCCAGGCGACCCTCGAACCAGGCTCCATGCTCATGTTTACCCTCACCGAGCCGATGAACCTCATGGCGACCAATTAGTCGTCGCAATCAATCCAAGATCCCTCCCCTGGGACAAAAGGCCGACAGCAGATATTTGCTGCCGGCCTTTCCGTTTGCACGACCGCAGACCTTGTTAAACTGAATCCCATGCCTGCCTCCGCCGCACCCCAACTTGACGCCACCTACAAGCAGCAGCTTCTCGCCCTCCTCGCGCGAATCAGCTTCCGCCTCGGCAACTTCACCCTCTCCTCAGGTGCCACCAGCGACTACTACATCGACTGCCGCACCACCACGCTCCACGCCGAGGGTGGCCGTCTCACCGGGCACGCGGTACTCGAACTGCTCGCCGAGCACGACATTGAGGCCGAAGCCGTCGGTGGCCTCACCATGGGCGCTGACCCCATCGTCTGCAACGTCGCTACTGCCAGCGCATGGCACGCCCAGGTCGATCCCGAATCCCCCCTGCTCCACGGATTCCTCGTCCGCAAGGCTGAAAAAGCCCATGGAACTGGCCGCCGCATCGAGGGCTTCTGCCGAGAAGGCGCCCGCGTCGTCATCGTCGATGACGTCTGCACCACCGGCGCATCGACCATCAACGCCATCGCCGCCGCCCGCGAATCAGGCATGATCGTCGCCGCCGTCGTCTGCCTCGTCGAACGTCAGGAAGCTGCCGGCCGACCCGCCGTCGAAGCCGCCGCCGCAGGTGCTCCCTTCTTCGCCCTCTTCACCGCCAATGACGTCCGCGCCGAACACATCCGCCAGCAACAAGTTCGCTAGTGCCCATTTCCCTACTGCACAAACGTAGTGATGCTCTGGCCCGGCAGCGTGTATGTAAATCCACTGCCTGAAACAGCCACCGCTCCCTGCGCCGCCAGACTCGCCGTTGCGCTCGTCTGGTAGGGTGCCACCGATGTCAGCGCCCCATTCTGCACGCTGAATGGCTGACTCACAGCAGCCGTACCTGTATGGATAGCAACAATCACAAAGTGGCCGCCGCCCTTGTACGCCGACACATACACGCCGCTTTGAGGATTGGCAGTAGCATTCACCCTCACATATCCAGGCCGCACAAATTTAGAGAACTGCCCCAGCGCATATCCATTCAACGTGGGAGTGTGTGAATCATCCATCAATCCGCTGGTATAGCCCCCGCCCGTATAGTTCTCAATCCACCACCACAGGTACGCGTTATAGTTCGCGACAGTCAGCGAATCGTGCACCTCACGCGCCAGCGCCAGCGCTCCGCTGATCCCGGTCCCGGTCTGGTAGTGCTCCGTCATCCAGAGTTCCTTGCCCTTGCTCACCGCATTCGCGTAGGGAGCCGCGCTCGTCCCATAAATATGGCCAGCCACAATGGCAATATGCCCCACCGCACTCGCGTCATTGAGCGCGGGATCAGACAGGTTCGCGGTAAAGCTCTCTGACTCCGGCATCATCAGCTTCGTCGACAGAGTTGCCGCGTTGCCCGCCACCCAGGCATCCATCTGCTCCCCCGTCCACCCGCAAGATTCATACGTCACGCTTGCATCGGGCTCGTTTTGGATAGAGATCGCGTACAAATTCACCCCGCCGCTCGCCATGTAGCTCACAAAGCTCTGCAGGTAGTTTGCATAGGCCCCATAGCTCGCCGAATTCAGCGCCCCGCCCACGGTGTTGTTATTGGTCTTCATATCCGCCGGCGGAGTCCACGGCGTTGCAATCACGCTCGCCCCGCGTGTCGAGGCCAACTGCGCGTTGTGCAGCTCCGTTCCCCAGTTTGCCGCGCCGCCTGTGTCCGTGGAGGGGTCAATCCTCACCCGCAAAATGCTTAGCCCCAGTTGGCCGCTCCCGCTCCCAAAAAGAGCATCCGCCTGCCCACTCGAAAAATTGCTGATCCACGCCGACGACCCGCCAAAGCCCCGAATCGTCTGGTTCGTCGCCCCAAAATCAACCGTCGCCGGATTCCCCTGAGGCGGTGGAGGCGTAATTGTGCCGCCTCCGCTGCCGCCAGAACACGAACTCAGTACCACCACAACGGGGACCAGAAACAGCAGCAAGCGCAGTCGCATAAGCAAGAATTCTCCCGCGCGGCATAAACAGCGATGGGTCGCCAGCATGCCGCGGCGACCCATAGTAAATCAATTTACTAATGACTAGCAATGCATATTACGCTTCCCGCATTGCAGCCCTTTCAAGCGCTGTTCAGAGCCGTCCAGCCAGGCCACGGTCCGATTCCACCAGCTCGCCTGAGCCCATCACCCACGTAGCTTCCGCATTCTCATGCGATAGCAGCAGCGGCCAAAGAAAGAAGAACAGGCCGGTCCGAAAACCGGCTCGCTCCTTCAACGCATTCCATTTGTTACCGAGGCCCTGGTCATTCATCCGTTACCGGCCCCCTGCCGCAGATGCAGTGTCCGTCTTGCCTTGGTTTGACAACAGTCGAATCTCGACCCGGCGATTCTTTGCCCGGCCTTCCTTCGTCTTGTTATCCGCAACTTCCTTGTCCTTACCGATTCCGATCAAGTAAAAGCGGTGCGCCGGGATCGCATACTTCGCCGCCAGGTACTGCACTACAGCATCCGCCCTGCGCTGGCTCAGCGCGTAGTTGTAATCCGCGTTGCCCACAGAATCCGTTCCGCCCGTAACCTCGACAATGTAGCTCTTCGCCGATGCGATCGTCGTCGCAAAGTTGTCCAATTGCGCCTTGTCGTCAGGCGTAAGTACGGCCTTGTCAAAGCCAAATGTCACCGCAAGATTGCCAATCGCCTGGTAGTTGTCCAACCCAGCCACCACGCTCGCCAGAGAATCTGCCCGGTGAACCGCGTTGTTCGCCGTCATCTCCGCGTCGCCGGCAGCCTTTTGCGCACCCTGGGCGTTCTGGGTGGCCGCATCCGCAGCGCCCTGCGCCTTGGTAATGCCAGCCGTCGCCCGGTCGTCCGTATCGTGAATGGCGCGATTGTTCTCCGCCGCCTTGTCATTGAGCTGATTGGTGTGTTCAATAAGCGGAGCGGTCTGGTTGCGAACATAGTTCTTCGTAGCGCAACCGGACAGAGCGGCAATCGCAACCGCCAGAACAGAAGTATTCAAGAGATTCATTCGTTGCATCATCATGGGGAGAAATCCTTTCGGTTTGATGGCCCTGCGCGGTCACTCCGGCAAGGCTCATTCGAACTACTTTCGCCCCATTAAGTTGCACGTAATAGGCCAAACTCTCCTGCATCCTTAAACCACTGATTCAGCGACACATAGCCAGGAAGTCCCTCAACACCTTTCAATGAAACGCCGGTAATTTTTACACGGTCCCGGTAATGCTTACCCGGCACATCTGCCAATTCCCACCATTTGCCTTGACCACTACTGCCACCGCCCGCTAACGTTAGGCGCTCACGAAAGGCGATCAATGTCCCTGTCCAATCTCGAAATCGTCCAGAATCTCTACGCTGCATTCGCCGCCAACGACGGCCCTACCATCATGGCCACCCTCGCGCCAGACCTCATCTGGAACGAAGCCGAAGGCTTCCCCTACGCCGACCGCAACCCCTACCACGGCCCCGCCGCAGTCGGCGAAGGTGTCTTCTACCGCCTCGCCACCGAATGGGACTACTTCCACGTCGTCCCCGAAAAGTTCATTGACGCCGGCAACACCATCATCATGACCGGCCGCTACAAAGCCGCCTACAAAGCCACCGGCCGCATCCTCAACGCCCAGGCCGCCCACGTCTGGCAACTCCGCGACGGCAAAGCCATCAGCTTCCAGCAATACACCGACACCGCCCAGGCCCAGGCCGTTACGAAAACCTAGCCAGCACCATGGCACCAATATCGACAGCATCGCGAACGCCACAATGGCCTGAGGCAAAACCCTGGAAATTCGAGTGGTTTGATGGAACCATCTGGAAGACTTCAGGGTATCTTTGCAATTTTGGCATCTAGAATTAGCATCGAACGATGCTATGATCAGGCACGGAAGGTTTGAGCGATGCGGACGACTTTGGCTTTAGACGACGATTTGGTGCTCGCGGCGCAGGAGTTTACCGGCGTGTTGGAGAAGACGGCGTTGGTGCGCGAGGCGTTGAAGGCGCTCATTGAGCGCGAGGCCTCGCGCAGGCTTGCGGCGATGGGTGGGACCATGCCTGAGTTGGAATATATTCCTCGGTTTCGGGCGGCTGACCGGTGATTTTGGCGGATACGGGCATTTGGATCGACCATTTTCGGAAGCCGGAGCCAGAGTTGCAGAGGTACCTGGCGCAGACCAGCATTACGATGCACCCATTCATTGTCGCGGAGTTGGCACTCGGTTCGCTGCGCGACCGCATCAGAACTCTGGCTACTTTGGAGAGGATTCCCCAGGTACAAGTGGCGCAACTGGGCGAGGTGCGGCGCATGATCGAGGCGCATTCTCTCTACAACTCAGGGATTGGGCTCACGGATGTGCATCTGCTGGCTTCTACTCTGATCACGCCGTTTACCCGGTTGTGGACACGGGACAAGCGCTTGCGCAGAGTCGCGGAGTCGATGGGCATCAGCGTGAACCACCCATAACTGGGTAATTGGGCCGAGGTTGGCTCGAAATTGTGTTTCCGTGTTGTCTGAGAGCCGCGTTTCACGTACCTTGACCAACATGGAAATACATTTCCCGCCGACGTTGAAACTCGGCTCCAGCAAGTGGCGACCGCCAAAGGTAAGAATGCCGAACAATTGGTGAAGGACACGGTTACCCGTACGCCCGCAAATCAGGCCCGCTTCATTGCAGGAGTTGAGGGAGGTATTGAACAAGCGAATCGGGGCGAGTTTGTAGAGCACCAAGACGTGTCTAGGTACATTTCCACCGAGAAAATCGTCGAAATCCTGCACATCTGGCACGGCGCGCAAGACTGGCGCTAATGACCAACCAAGGGTAAGTTGCGGGACGATTGGCGGAGCCGCCACCCGGCTAAGACCGCAAGATGTGGCGCTGCGGAAGACCTTGTCTTAAAGACAAGACCTGGGGCACCCGGCACCCGTGCAGTTTTCATGTGACAAATTGTGCTCCTGTAATAAACTATAGCTCTTCCGCTTTTGCTTCATCTGCACCTGATCTTGGAGAAACCTATGCCTGTTGTTAAGTTCTTTGGGAAAGTAGTACCTTCAAACCACTATCAAACATCCCTGATGAATATGCCGTCACTCCATTTCCATGCGGGTGATGGAGGTCTCGAAGTGGATCTAACCATAACGGTGAAGAATTCCGAACTAGAAGTCAATTGCTCTATGGCCACCTATACAAACTCCAGCTTTCAACTCCTCCATAAAATAGCGTACGACTTTGCGAGAGCCTCGATTAACCTAGTTGTATTTTCTACGGGGCTCTCATTTTCGGTGTTTTTCGACAAAATGATAGATGAAAATGAGCAACCATCAGCATTTATCATCCACCACCCCGCGCTAGGAAACCTGTGTACAGCTTTTTCAATTACACAGCCACAGCCTAACCCGGCCTTGAATGAATCCATAAACATAATCATGTCTGAGCCAGCACTATTTCTTGCACTCGATGATCTCGTAACTTCCGCCTCACATCACCATCTGTTAATCGTGAATGCCGCAAGAGCGATTGAAGGATTGAGGCACGCCATGACTCCGACTGGCAATTCCAGGGAACATGAATGGGAGAAATTTAGGAACAATTTGAATATGGACAGGAAATATGTCAGCCTAATCACGGATCACTCGAAACATGGTCGCCACGGAGACAATACCTTTATACCGGGAAACATTACTGAGCAAATATCTACTCGATCATGGACGATCTTCAATAGATTTATTGAATTTCGCCGTAACAATAATGTGGCCTTAAATATCAGCGCCTACCCTATGTTGGTTGGATAGCTCCCAGTTCTCAATCAATAATTTCCAGATACCTTCTGCAACTTCACCCAGAGCATCAGCCCATGCCGCATTCACGCAGCACAATGCGTTTGACGATTTCGTAAAGTCCGCCGAAGGAGTCCCGCGAGACGCATTCAATGTTCTCTCAATAGCTGCGCAAAGAGGGATGGATGAGAGAATTTCGGTTCAGACCGTTCGAATCGCTGCCAGAACCTGGTTCCAAAGAGATAAAGAGGCCGCAATCCGAGCCAATTCGGACGCCCAAGATTTACTGAATTGGATCATAGATGAGGTGATCGCTCATCGAAAAGCAAGGGCATTTCTTCTCAGGACAAACGCCAGACACTCTCTCATTGACGCACTCTTCGATGCTCGACTACTACATATAGTCAAAAAGAGCATTTCAGGACAGGAGCAAGCAGGTGTGCGATACGACGCATATAAGCTTGATTACGGCTGTTATGTAGACCTTTTGGCGACCAAATCTGCCCCAGTGAATCTGTTATTCGGCTCGGAAGAAGACGAGAGCCAAGGGGCCGCGTCAGTACTCGTGCCAGATGACGATTACAGGGCGATCAGACGTGCCATCCTCGATGTCAACGCTTTTGAGAACCGACATAAGCCATGAAATTCTGGCTTCGGGTGTTGCATTTAAGCCGCGACAGATTTCACCATAGTCCAGTTAGGAGCGGTTTAATCCTAGAAATCAGTAGACTAGGATTGGCATCATAATTTCCAAAACGGCCGCCTCCTCTCAAACCACCTCATGGACTTCTACGAAAAAATCCGCACCCACCCCACCCAGCCCGGCGTCTACCTCTACAAAAACGCCGAGGGCACGGTCATCTACGTCGGTAAAGCGGGCAACCTCCGCTCCCGCGTGCGCAGCTACCTGCTCGCCGCATCCCAGGCCAACGCCAAAACTGGCACCCTCATGCGCGAGGCCGTCGACCTCGAATACATCCTCGTCGCCAACGAGATGGAGGCCCTGGCCCTTGAAGACAACCTCATCAAGCAAAAGAAGCCGCGCTTCAACATCCTCCTCCGCGACGACAAGACCTACCCCTACGTCAAGCTCACCCTCGGCGACCGCCACCCCAAAGTCTTCGTCACCCGCCGCCTGCGCAAAGACGGCGCCGCCTACTACGGCCCCTACTTCCCCGGCAACCTCGCCTACCGCGTCGTCGAACTGATCCACCGCAGCTTCCTCATCCCCAGCTGCAAGGTCGATCTGTCACGCTACCACCCCCGCGCCTGCCTCCAGTACTACATCCACCGCTGCCTCGGCCCCTGCGTCAAGGAACTGACCACCCCCGAAATCTACGCCGGAGCCGTCAAAGATGCCCAGCTCTTCCTCGAGGGCCGCCACGCCGAGCTCGAAAAATCCCTCTACGCCCGCATGGCCGCCGCCGCCGAGGCAGAACAGTTCGAGCTCGCCGCCCGCTACCGCGACCTCATCTCGACCGTCCACCAACTCGAAGAAAAGCAGCGCATCGCCACCGCAGACCAGGACGACGCCGACGTCTTCGGCTACCACTACGAAGCCGGCTCCATCGCCGCCAACCTTTTCCACATCCGCAACGGCAAAATCGTCGATCGCCGCGAATTCTTCTGGGAAGACCTCCCCGAATTCCTGGCCACTCCAACAGATGCCGAATCCGACGAAGAACTCGAAAGCATCCAGATGGACTCCGCCGAAGGCGATTCGCCCGCCGCGCAGGTCTTTGACGCGGGGCAGTTTTTCTCCGCCCTGCTCAAGCAGCTCTACATCGACCAGCAGTACGTTCCCCGCACCATCCTCGTCCCCGTCGATTTTGAAGATCGCGAGACCCTCGCCCATCTCCTCGCCGAGCGCAGCGGCCACCGGGTCGAGCTCGCCGCCCCCCAGCGCGGAGACAAGCGCTCGCTCATCGACCTCGCCGGGCAAAACGCCAAGCAGTCCTACACCCAGCGCTTCCGCGTCCTCGAGCCCTCCCGCAAAGCCATCCAGGAGGCGCTCGCCGACGCCCTCATGCTCCCCGACCTGCCCAAACGCATCGAGTGCTTCGACATCTCCCACATCCAGGGCGCAGAAACAGTCGCCTCCATGGTCGTCTGGGAAGACGGCGCCATGAAAAAATCCGCCTATCGCAAGTTCCAGGTCAAGACGGTCACCGGCGTAGACGACTTCGCCTCCATGCGCGAAATCGTCGGCCGCCGCTACAAGCGCGTCCTCGACGAGAAGGGCGAAATGCCCTCGCTCATCCTCATCGACGGCGGCCTCGGCCAGCTCAGCTCCGCCGCCGCAGTTCTCGAAGAACTCGGCTTCACCAGCCAACCCTTAGCCTCGATCGCCAAGCGCGAAGAAGTCATCTACGTCCACGGCAACGAAGACGAACCCGTCGTCCTCGACCGCCGCTCCCCCGTCCTGCATCTGGTCCAGATGATTCGCGACGAGAGCCATCGCTTCGCCATCGGCTACCACCGCAAACGCCGCGAAATGCGCGACCGCGACTCCGAGCTCCTCGAAATCCCCGGCGTAGGCGCGGGCACCCGACAGCGCCTCCTCACCCACTTCGGCAGCTTAAAAGAAGTCCAAAAAGCCACCGCAGAATCGCTAGCTTCTGTAGTCCCCAAAAAGACCGCCCAGGCCATCTGGAACCACTTTCATCCCAGCGACGTAAGTACGTTACCTCTGGTCGTGCTGAAGCAGTAGGCCCCTAGCAAGTATTGCTTTTTGCACTTTGGAAAGTATGTACTCGACACGGCTTAACGTTTATTTCTTCTGTACTGCAATTGGATATAGCTCAAGAAATTTAAGGCTGATTACATCGGCGCCGTTGTCATGCTTCACGGCATTCAGGAATGGGATAGCAGTTCGGGTTAGAAGTGAAGTTGAACTAGTAAGTAGGTTCTGGACTTCTTGCAATTCGAAGTGGTCGCCGAGCACTCCGTGTTGGTCGATCCGTCTTGTCAGTTGTTCGAGACCACCATGGGTATAGCCGTTGAGAATTTTCCATGATTGACCCGCGAACTGCTTGAAGAGTCCATTCGTCTTGAACGCCTCATCCAAATCTGCCGCTAGTTCATTGAAATGGGGATAAGGTTCTTTGCCGATCTTGATTGCTTCCACCTCTCTATCGGTCGCTAGGAACGCGGCGAACAATCCGCGGTAAGCCACTTCGACCATTGGTCGAAAAAGCGCAAATGCAGAGCCAATAAGGCGCTCGCGGGTGGCAAGAAGAAGGATTGCCTCGTGATGTGATTGAGCCAGTGAAAGAAAAGCCGCAAATAGGGCTCGCCGGTCATCGCTAGAATAACTGCCCGCAAGTTGATCAGCTATGCACTGGTGCATTACCAGAGCCTTGTTCAACTCTAGCTGTGTCTGAATGTCCATGGCAGCCATCTTATCTAGTGAAGTGCTCACAACGCAAAGGTCCATTCATATATAGCGTGAGCTGACTCTGAAAAGAGTCACCAAGTGCTTAGAATGGGTGGACCTAAATGCCAGTGCAAGGGTTTGGGAAATTCTCCTCCGCCTTCCAAACCTCGCCAGTGGGTTCCATGATGTCCACCCCAGGCGCAATGACCATAACTCCTTTCATCGCACCCCAAAGATCATCGAGCGTATTCAGCTGAGCGTCTGAACCCGTTGATGTTTCTGCAGATTCTTGACCAGAATCGCCTGTGCCATCCTCAATCGTATCCATGCAGGAACCCCTACTTTGCGAATTGTCGAAAGTTAGTTTATCGACAGATCTCGCTCGCGATTCACCACTCAGCTACTTCGCCAGTTCCGCCTCGATCGCCTCCAGCAAAATCGGATCGTCCGCCGTAGTATCCGGCGAAAACCGCTTCACCACCGCACCATCACGGCTGATGAGAAACTTCTCAAAGTTCCACAGCACCTCAGGCGCCTCGTTCGGATTGATCCCATACTTGCGCAGATTGTCCGCAAACGGCACCGCCGCGCTCGACTCCGCCACTGGCTGGGCCGCAATCAACTCCGCATACAGCGGATGCTTCCCCTCGCCCACCACCGAAATCTTCTCAAACAACGGAAAATCCACCCCAAACGTCCCCGTGCAGAACGACAAAATCTCCTCTGCCGTCCCCGGCTCCTGCCCGGCAAAATCATTCGCCGGAAAGCCCGCAATCACAAATCCCTGGTCCTTAAGCCGCGCGTACAGCTTCTCCAGGCCCTCATACTGCGGCGTCAGACCGCACTTTGAAGCCACGTTCACCACCAAAACCACCTTGCCCGCAAACTCCCCCAGGCTCGACGCATCGCCAGAAATCTTCTTCACCGGAATCTCGTAAATTGCAGCGCTCACAAAACTCTCCTTGTACCCATTTCAATGTTGGAATTCCCAAAATCAATACGAAGACTACTCCTTCGCCACCTTCTCAAACGGCTGCTTCTCAGTAATGCGCGGCCTGTTCTCAGCCTGCAACTCCTTCGCCACAGCCTCCACTTCCCTGAACACCCGCATGAAATTCCCACCCAGAATCTTCGTGCAGTCCTCCGCCGAGTATCCCCTCGCCATCAGCGCCGCCGTAATCTTTGGCAAATCCGCCGCCGAATCAATCCCCTCCGGCAACTGCCCGCTCACTCCATCAAAATCCGAGCCCAACCCAACATGGTCCACACCCGCCACCTTGGCAATGTGGTCGATGTGGTCAATCAGCGCGCTCAGCGGAGGCCGCGGAATCCGGTCCGCCAGCGCCCGGTCCACCTTCTCGATATCCGAGTACGTAACCGTCTTGCCCTCTGCTTTGAACTTGTCCTTCAGCGCCTGCTCCGCCGCCTTTACTTCATCCTTCTGCGCCAGTTGAGCATTCCGGTAAGCCTGCGAAATGAACCCCGAGTAGAAGTTCACCATGATCACGCCGCCCTTGCTCCCCGGCCCGCCCGAGTTCGCCGCCGCCCGCAGCATGTCATCCGTCATATTCCGCGGTGCATCACACAGCGCCCGTGCCGCCGAGTGCGAGGCAATCACCGGAGCCCGCGTAATCACCAGCGTCCGGTAAAACGTCTTGTCACTCACATGCGAAATGTCCACCATCATCCCCAGACGGTTCATCTCATAGACAACATCCTTGCCAAACTCGCTCAGACCCTCCTTCGTATGTGGCACCGTCGCATCCGTATAGTCCCCTGAAGAATCGGCCCAGCCATTCGAGTTCGACCACGTCAGCGTCATGTACCGCACGCCCAGGTCGTAATACGTCCGCAGAGCCGCGAGCGAATCTTCAATCGAGTGCCCGCCCTCAATGCCCATGAGCAGCGCATATTTGTGCTGCCGCCGCGCCGCCAATATATCCGCAGCCGAGGTCGCCAGCTTCACCTCACCCGGATGCTTCGCCGCCTGCATCCGCACCGCATCAATCAGTTCCAGGGTCCGCCGCGCATATTGCCCCTTGTATAGCTCCGGCTCCACCCAGATCGACATGAAAGACGCATCCAGGTTCCCCTTCCGCGCGCTCTCCAGATTCACCTGCCCATCGTTCAGCGGGTCACTCAAATCAAAGTGCTCGTCCACAAACCGCTGCGGCGTATCCTCATGCGTGTCCACCACAAGAGCTGCCCGATGCACCTGCTCCGGCGTAAGTTTCGCGGCGCTTTGAACAGCTTTTGCCACTGGCGCGGCAGGCTTGGAAGCAGGTGTTTGGGCTGAAATCATGATGGGCAAAGAAACCAGGGCTGCAAGCAAAATTGTGATTTTCATAGGTTGAATTCCAACATGCTAATTCTCGGATTGTAGCAGCGACGCTTAGCCCGACTCACTCATCCATGCGAGAGCGATGTCTGGCGAGCCGCAACGCGCGGAAATGCCGTTACCTTCACCGTCGAAGCCTGCCTTGCTCGCCAAAGATCAAACTGCCCCTGCATCTTCAGCCAAAAATCCGGTGAAGTACCAAGACCGGCAGCCAGACGCAATGACATCTCAGCCGTCACACTCGAGTGTCCATTGAGAATACGAGACAAATGAGCCCGCGTAACCTTAAGCCGAGTCGCTGCTTCACTCACTGTCATCTCGCCG
Organism: uncultured Acidobacteriota bacterium; assembly: GCA_903832055.1. Lineage (GTDB taxonomy): Bacteria > Acidobacteriota > Terriglobia > Terriglobales > Acidobacteriaceae > Acidicapsa. The sequence continues at coordinate 333,914 of CAILAC010000010.1, forward strand.
AGATAATCCCGCAAAACTTCACCAGGGTGCGCTGGATCGAAAATCATTTACCCTCCTCAGTGATAGTCCTGATAGTCCAGCAGGACTACATCTTCCGATTCAAACTTGAAAGTCAGTCGCCAGTTCCCATTTACCCGCACCGACCAATGCTCCTCTAAACTTCCATGCAAAGGGTGCAGAAAATATCCAGGCGCGTCCAGGTCGCTCGGTCCCATAGCAACATCCAAAGCAGTCAATAGCCGCCGCAATCGAATCGCATGATCCGGCTGAATTCCCGCCTTTGATCCCGTCTCCGCGAAGCGTTTGAGCCCCTTGTGCTGGTAGCTCCGAATCATGCCTTGAGCGTATAGCTAAAGTATACAGTCGTCAACTTCTATCCCCTACACCGGCACAAAGTAAACGCTCACCACCGTAATATCATCCGTCTGCCCAAAGCGCTGCGCCGTCTGCGCAATGAACCGCGCCGACTCGTGGCTCACCTGCTGCGTCCGTTCAAACCCAAACAGTTCGCCCTTGCCGTTCGCCGCCTCCACCACCCCATCCGAAAGAAAAATCAGCCGGTCCCCCTGCTTCAACTGCACCGTCATCTGCTCATATTCCATCCCCGGCACAATCCCCAGCGGCAGGCAGGCCGCCAACTCCATCTCGCGCCCATCGCGATAAGGGCTCAGATGCCCCGCATTGGCAATGGTCATCTCCCCATTGGGATAGATCCGCGCGCACAGGCACGTCGCAAACGCCGCAATCGCCCCCGAAGTCGCCCCCAGCATCACCTGGTTCAAATGCTCCAGCACCGTCGCCGGATTGTGCGAGGGCTCATTCCGCAGCGCCCCCACCAGCGAACTCGCATTCATCGCCGCCTGCAACCCCTTGCCGCTCACATCACCCACGACCACCAGCATCGAATCATCCTTCAGCGGTAGCACCTGAAAGAAATCCCCACCCACACCGTTCATTGGCAAATACGCACTGTCCAGCGAAAAGCTTCGGCTCGACGGCAACTGCGTCGGAATCAGCAATGCCTGCACACTCCGCGCCGCCTCAATCTCTGCCGCAGACCTCTGTTCCGCCTGGCTCACATGCACAAACCGGTACAGAATCACCGCCAGCAAGCTCGCCAGAAACAAAAGAAACGCCAGCGACGATGCCGCCACCTGCATCGGCCCCAGATGGAACTGGTGCGCCGCAAAGCGAGCTGCAATCCAATCCTTGGAAGCCGCATAATCCAGCACCGTATCAATCGAGTCCGCCGTCGCCGCCAAAAAGAACGGAAGCAGCATCACTCCCGCCTCCGGCAAACCCCGCCGCCATCCACGAAACAGCAGATAGCTCACATAAACACAAAACACAATCTGCGAACCAAGCGTCACATACTCATACGTCACCTGCAGATGAAGCAATTGCAAAAACGGCGAAAGCAGCAGTAAAACCTGGAAACCACGCACAAACTCTCGCTGCGAACTCGCCGTAAACCGCCGCACAAACTCCAGCGTCGCCGCCATAAACAGCCGGCCAGTCCATAAACTGAAAATCATGAAAACAGGGTATGAAATCACCTCCAAACCCCACAGCGACTCACTCACCCCCGTCGTCGCAACCGTCGTGCAAAGAATCGCCAGCCACAGATACTCCGAATGATTCCGCTGCGACAGATACAGCGTCGTTCCCAGCACTGCCACACTCAAAAAAAGCCCCGTGAGCATCAGCGTTACCAGCGGAGATGATGCCCATCGCTGCGCCGTCGAAAGCTCCTGCTTCTCCGCAATCAATTCCTTGCTGCCCAGCACGACGTCCGCGAGCGGTCCGTGCGTCACTGGAATGGCAGCCCACGACCGTATCGCGATCACCAGACCGCCATCTCTCCCCGCCTGCAAGACCCCAGCCGTTACAGGCACTGAAAATGGCCACGACTGATAGGGCAGAGGCTTCGTCGTCAACCCATCGCCAGTCGTCAAGCCGCGTGTGTGCCCACCCTCGACTCCATTCAGGTACACGTCAAGTTGCCCAATGCCAAAACTGCTCAGTTGCAGTGCCAGCGGCTGGTTGCCAAACTGCGCCCTCTGCTCCTCAGTCACCCGCAGCCGGTACCACGCATACCCCTGATACGCATCAAACCCCTGCTCGCTCAGCGGCTTCCCCGTGACCACAGTCCGCCAGCCAGAATCGTCAAAACCCGGCTCCGCCCAACGCGGATCATCCCCCACTTGAAAACGCCACGGCCCGGTCAAGCTGGCTATTCCCTGCGCCTGAACAGGAGCGATCAGCGGCTTCGCAACCCCTGCAGACGGAACCGGAAGCACCGGCGGCCGAGCCTGCAACGCTCCTGTGCTCAACACGCCATAGGCAATCAGCGCAAACAGCACGCATAGACCGCGAAAGCCGTGCACCACCGGCCATCTCTTCCCCAATGTCTGGATCAGGCTCTTCATCCGTTGCACCAGTCTAGCCGTAAAGTCTCTACCTGCACATCGAAAACGAAAAGGCCCAAGTCTCCATCAGGAGACCCAGGCCTTCGTTCCCGGATGCCGCCAAAATCTCGGCAACCTTATACAGTCAGAAAATCCTTCACCTGCTGCAGGATCACGTCGCGCGTCACGTCCGAGATCGCCTCAGTCAATGGCAATTGCTTCGGGCAAGCCTGCACGCAGTTCTGCGCAAACCCGCACTCCTGCACGCCGCCATCCCCAGCCAGCGCCCGCAGACGCTCTTCCTTCAGCACCTTGCCGCTCGGGTGCGCATTGAACAGTTTCACCTGCGCGATCGTCGCCGCACCCACAAATCCCGTCGCGTCATTGAACTGCGGACATACCTCCATGCAGATCGTGCACGAAATGCAATTCGACAGTGGATACGCCACTTCCTGCTGCTGCGGGAAAATCCTCGGGCCCGCGCCCAGAGCATAGGTTCCGTCCACCGGAACCCAGGCCTTCACCGCCTTCAAATTTTCAAACAATACGCTCCGGTCCACCGCCAGATCACGCACCACCGGGAATTTCGTCAGCGGCTGCACACGGATCGGTTGCTCCAGCTTGTCAATCAGGGCCGAGCACGCCATCCGCGCCTTGCCGTTGATTACCATCGCACACGAGCCGCAAATCTCCTCCAGGCAATTGGAGTCATATGCCACCGGCGTCGTCTCGTTGCCCGCAGCATTCACCGGGTTCGAAGCGATTTCCATCATCGCGGAAATCACATTCATGCCCGGCTTCCAGGGCAACTCAAACTTCTCCCACGTAGCCGCAGCATCCGGGCTGCTCTGCCGCTTGATCTCAATCTGAATCGTCTTCTCAGCCATAAATTAGCCTCTCACTCACGTCCGGCACAGGATTCAAGCACCCTTGCGGTTGCCCTTGCTTTTGCTCTTCCCTTTGCCCTTTTGTTGTCATTCCCGTAGGGAATCTGCTTTTGCCCTTGCAGTTGCCCTTCACACTCACACTCGCTCTTCAGTACTTCCGCGGCCGAGGCGTAATCAGCGAAGTATCCACCGCCTCAAACTCAAACCGCGGCTCATCCGCATCAGGCGCAAACGTCGCCTTCGTCGTCTTCAAAAACTTTTCGTCATTCCGCTCTGGAAAGTCAGGCTTGTAGTGCGCCCCGCGGCTCTCATCTCGCAGCGCCGCGCCCTGCGCCACCACCCGCGAAATCTGCAGCATGTTGTAAAGCTGCCGCGTAAACGCAAAGCTCGTATTCGCCCACTGGCTCTTGTCGCTCAAATTGATGTTCTTGAAGCGCCCCAGCAGATCCACAATCTTGTTGTCCGTCTCCGCAATCCGGTTGTTGTAGCGAATGACCGTCACATTCTTGGTCATCTCTTCGCCCAGCTCGCGCCAGATCTTGAACGGATTCTCTGTACCGCTCGACTTCATCAGCCGTTCATTGATCTCGTGCTGTCGCGCCAGCTCGTGAGCCGCGCCTCCGTCGCCCGGAGCGGCCGTCAGACTCTTCGCATACGCCAGCGCGTTTGGTCCCGCTTGGAAGCCGCCATAAATACAGCTCATCAGCGAATTCGCGCCCAGCCGGTTCGCCCCGTGATACTGGTACTCCGCCTCGCCCGCCGCAAAGATGCCCGGGATGTTCGTCATCTGGTTGTAATCCACCCAGAGCCCGCCCATCGTGTAGTGCATCCCGGGGAAAATCTTCATCGGCACTTCACGCGGGTCGTCGCCCACAAACTTCTCGTAAATCTCGAGAATGCCCTCAAGCTTCCGGTTCAGCGTCGCCTTGTCAATGTGCGTCAGGTCCAGGTACACCATCGGCTGGCCGTCAATCCCCAGCCCATGCTCGTACACCACCTTGTGAATCGCCCGCGTCGCCACATCGCGCGGTACCAGGTTCCCGTACTTCGGATACCACTCTTCAAGGAAGTACCAGCGGTCCGCCTCGGGAATCGACTTTGCCACACGCTTGTCGCCAGCCGTCCGCGGAACCCACACGCGCCCGCCCTCGCCACGCGCCGACTCCGACATCAGCCGCAACTTGTCCTCGCCAGGAATGCACGTTGGGTGTACCTGGATAAACTCGCCATTCGCGTAAAACGCACCCTGCTGATACAGCGCCGACTGCGCGCTTCCCGTGCAGACTACCGAATTTGTGCTCTTGCCAAAGATCGCCCCATTGCCGCCCGTGCAGATAATTACAGCGTCCGAGGCAAAAGTCTTCAGCTCCATCGAGCGCAGGTTCATCGCACAAATTCCTCGCGAAACCCCGTTCGAGTCCAGCACCGCCGACAAAAATTCCCAGCCCTCGTACTTCTTTACCTTGCCCTCAGCCTCATACCGACGCACCTGTTCATCCAGCGCGTACAGCAGTTGCTGGCCCGTCGTCGCGCCTGCAAAAGCCGTCCGCTGGTACAGCGTCCCGCCAAACCGGCGAAAATCCAGCAGCCCCTCCGCAGTCCGGTTAAATGGAACACCCATCCGGTCCAGCAGGTCGATAATCCCCGGCGCAGCCTCGCACATCGCCTTCACCGGCGTCTGGTTAGCCAGAAAGTCCCCGCCATAAATGGTGTCGTCAAAGTGTTTCCAGGTCGTGTCGCCCTCACCCTTGAGGTCCTTTGCCGCATTGATGCCGCCCTGCGCGCAAACCGAGTGCGACCGCTTTACCGGCACAATCGAAAACAGGTCCACGGTCCCGCCTGCTTCGGCAATCTTGATTACAGAGGCCAGTCCAGCCAGCCCTCCGCCAACGACGATGATCTTCGGTGCTGCCATAATCGGGGTGAATCCTTTCCATGCTAACCGTGCTTACTACTTGGAAATTTCTGTCCTGGCCCTTGCCTATTTGGCTGTCATTCCCAAAGGGGATCTGCTTTGCATTTGCCCTTCACACTTCACACGCACACTTCACACTACGTAAGCGTACGTCTCGATCGAAGGAACAGCCAGAGAGCTTGTTGCCGGTGCCACATCTGCCGGAGCATTCTTGTAGTCCGGTCCAACGAAAGCGTAAAGACTCGCCAATCCCATCGCGGCCAGCCCAATTCCCAGCGCCAGGCACACATACCCAAACCGCTTCCGCGCCCGCTCACCCGGCGTAATGCCCCACTTCGCGGCAAACAGCCAGATGCCGTATGAGAAGTGCCAGCACACCGCCAGCATCGCCACCGCATACACCGCCAGCATCAGCGGATTCGAAAGCTCCATCTGCACCTTGGCAAACGCCGCGCCCGGATGCTCCGGCAAACTCACGCCCATAAACCGCTGCCGGATCACGTGCTGGATGATGTACGCAAACGCAACATACCCCGTCCAGCGCTGGGTCATGTACATCCAGTTCCCCGCCCACGGGTAATAAATCACGTTGCCCTTGCCGCGCATCGCGATGTACACCCCGTACAGCGCGTGAAAAGCCAGCGGAATGAAGATCAGCCCAATCTCCAGCACCCGCACCAGCGGCAGCGAATTGAGGAACTTCACCTGCGCCCCGTAAGCCGCTGGCCCCTTCAGCGCCTCAAAGTTCGAGAGAATGTGCTCCAGCAAGAACGCGCCAATTGGCACCACGCCCGAGAGCGAGTGCAGCTTGCGCCAAAGAAACGAAGATCCCTTGCCGGCGCGCAACGGCTCTACGCCGCCCGCAAGCTTGCGGTCGCTCCCAGCAGGTTGAGTGGCGGTAGCCATGAGTTCAAACTCCTTATATCGATCAAAACAGACAGGCAACGCAAGCAAACAGCATCGTCCTGTGAATGTCGAATCTAATCAGCATTATTGGGGTCCGATGTTGGCACAGTCAAGGAACCCAACAAACACCTTGCCGCATTGCGAACAATGACCTTATTTAGCCAGTCCCAGCGCAGAAATCTCCCTGCCGGTTTTGTATTTGCCCTTGCCGTTCTGTCTGTCATTCCCAAAGGGAATCTGTTTCTAATGCCCTTGCTTTTGCTTTTTTGGTTGTCATTCCCAAAGGGAATCTGCTTCTAATGCCTTTGCTCTTGCCCTTCACACTCACACTACACACTCACACTCGCCCCAGCGCTCACTCCGCCAGCCTCGAAAGCAGCGCCGCAAAAGCCAGCCCCCTGTGACTAATCGCAAACTTCACCCCAACATCCAGGTCCGCCATCGTCTGGTCCAGATTGGGCAGGTAAAACAGCGGATCATACCCAAACCCGCCCGTCCCATGCGGAGCCTCAAGGATCTGCCCGTCTATCGAGCCCTCCGCCGTCAGCAGCACTTCTCCATCCCGGGCGGCCGCCAGTACACACCGGTACCTTGCCGTCCGGCGCGCCGGAGCCACCCCTTCCAGCTTCTGCAACAGCACAATATTGTTCCAGACGTCGGTATTATCGTTCGCATCCGGCGAATCCACCAGCCCCGTATCCGCCGCAAACCGCGCCGACCTTACCCCCGGAGCACCATCCAGCGCGTCCACTTCCAGCCCAGAGTCATCTGCAAACACAATCTCCCCCGGCGCAAATCCGCTGTAATACAGCGCCTTGGTAATCGCATTCGCCTCAAAGCTGTCGCCATCCTCATGCGGTGCAGGGATTGTCTTCAGCCCCGGCACCGGCTCAATCGCAACCTGATACTCTTCCGCAGCCTCGCGAAAGTCAGCAAGCTTCCCAGCACTGGTTGTAGCAATAAAGAGCCGTAGCGCCATGTTCGGAGTGTACCTTTAGTTCAATCAAAATAAGGAAAGAGTTTACCCAAACCCCTGAAAGCCAATCTCTAACTCACTATCCCTTGTCATCCTGTGCAAACGGGGTCCCCGCAGACAGGACTTCATCCGTGGGGTGTCAAAGCGAAGGACCTGCTTTTCACACTCACACTTCACACCCACACTGCCTCTAGTGCGCCAGCAGATAGACCCCAACGCACACCAGCACAGCAGCCGTCCACCGTCGCCGGTCCACATTTTCTTTCAGAAAAAGCTTCGCAGCAATCGCATTCGTCACCAGCGTCAGCGAAGCGGAAGCCGGAGCAGCCAGGCTCAGATTCAGATGATTCAGCGCAAACAGCAGCGCAAAAAACGCCAGGGCCAAAAAGCTCACTCCCCCAAAAAACAGCGGGCAGGTCAGCACCGCCCGGATCGCGCCCTTCAGCCCCGACACCGCGCGAATCTCGTCCAGATCACCAATCGACTTCATCGCAGCCGCCGTCATCACCTCGCCAATCGTCGAGGTAATCGCCACCGTCCCAATCATCCCGGCAGCCGCCCACGGGCTCATCCCAACTGGCAATGCAGCAGGCACAATCATCGCTGCCCCTCCGCATCAAGCTTCTCAGTCAGCGAAGGCCCCTGCGCCACAAATCCCACCCCCAGCGTAATCAGCAGTATCCCCGCCCACCGGTACAGTGAAATCTCCTCATGCAGCCAGAACCGCCCCAACAGCGCAATCAGCACATACCCAAACGCTGTCGTTGGCAGCACATACGTCAGGTCGGCCCACGAAAGCGCCGTCAAATAGCAGGCAAAAAACGCAATCAACATCAGAATGCCCGCCGCAATCCACGGATGAAAAACCGCCCCCACCAGCAGCAGCGGATGCTCCAGCGAAATTGGAGGCAACTGGCTCATCCCTCGCGCCAGACAACTATCCCCCAGCGGCGCACAGATAGCCACCAGAGCCAGAATCACATATTGCCCAAATTCAAGTCGATGCTGCGCCATTGAACAACCTCTAAATACATTTCCGCTGAATGAAGGGTACGGACTTAAGCCCGTACATCACCTTTGCTATCAAGCGGGGCTTTGGCCCCTGAGGGACTCAAACGCCCAAACAGCAATGGCGGCCAACCTTTCGGTCCCGCCGCCATCGCATTGCCGGGTGCCCCAGGTCTCGACTCTGAGACCTGGGTTCCTCATAACACCGAACAGCTTTACGCCCCAGCCTCCACCGCATTCGCGGCGTTCAGCTTCTTCGCGTCCTTCACCATCTTGTTCCGCTCCGCGCGCAGCTTCAAAAAGGCCTTCGCCTCCACATAAAGCCGGGGCACGTCGCGATTCACGACCGCCTTCCAGATCACTCTGAAAGCTGCCTTCGGCCGGAAGTAGTACTCGTCATAGAACCGATGCACCATCTCCAGCACGTATTCCTTCGGCAACCCCGGATACTCGATGTGCGCCATCTGGTGGCCGCCCGCATCGCTCATCGCGCCTTCGTTCGTGATATACCCATTCTTCTCAGCGTAGTCAAAGAACTCCGTACCCGGATAGGCATGCGCAATCGAGACCTGAATCGTCTCCACATCCAGCGACTTGGCAAAGTTGATCGTGTTTCGAATCGATTCCTTCGTCTCGCCCGGCAGCCCCAGAATGAAGTCGCCATGAATCGTCAGACCCAGATCGTTGCAGTCTTTTGCAAACTGGCGAGCCTTCTCGACTGTGGCGCCCTTCTTGATGTTCTTGAGAATCTGCGGATCGCCCGACTCAAAGCCCACAATCAGCAACCGGCAGCCGGCTTCCTTCATCGCCTTCAGCGTGTCGTACTCGGTCGTCACACGCGAAGTGCAGCTCCACGTAATATTGAGCGGCTTCAGCTTCTCGCACAACTCGATCGTCCGCGCCCGCTGAATGTTGAACGTATCGTCGTCAAAGAAGAACTCCTTCACTTCCGGGAAGTTCTCCTTCGCCCACTTCAGCTCCGCCGCCACATCATCCGTCGACCGCTTGCGCCATGCATGCCCGCTCAGCGTCTGCGGCCATAGGCAAAACGTGCACTGCGCCGGGCAACCGCGCGTCGAGTACAGCGCGATATACGGGTGCATCAGAAACGGCACGTTGTACCGCGTCACATCCATATCGCGCTTGTAGATCTTCGTCGCCCACGGCATCGCATCCAGGTCTTCAATCTGCGGACGGTCCGGGTTATGCAAAATCGTATAACCACCATTCGCCGTCGTCGCCCGGTAGCTGATGCCCAGAATCTCGCTGAGCGGCTTGCCCTGCGCAAACTCCACCACCGAGTAGTCAAACTCGCGGCGGCAGATAAAGTCCAGCGCAAGGCACTCATTCAGCGCCTTGTCCGGCGAAGTTGTCACCGGTGGCCCCACAAAGCAAATCTTGATTGCCGGATTCGCCGCCTTGATCGCCTCCGCCAGCCGCTGGTCGCCTTCCCAGCCCACCGTTGACGTAAACAGCACCAGGAATTCGTATTCCTTGCAGATTTCGATCGTCTCTGCCGCGCTCACATGGTGCGGCGGAGCATCAAGCAGCCGCGATCCTTCCAGCAGTCCAGCCGGATAGGCCAGCCATACCGGGTACCAGTAAGACTCGATTTCGCGCGTCGCAGGCCAGCGGGAGCTGGCGCCTCCATCGAAATTCTCGAAAGAGGGAGGATTGAGGAGAAGAGTTTTCAATGTCATAGACACTCCTGATTCTACCATTGGCTCGATTCTCAGGCCCAACAATGTACCAGAGAATAGGGAAAGAGCCGGTTGCTGCCCCTTGCAAGGCACTCCACTTCACTACTGGATGGGCTTGCTGCGAATCCAGTCTTCCATATGTCCCAAAACTCGCAGCAGGTTCAGCCGCGCCTTGGATAAATCCAGCGCCGAGTCCAGCGCATCCACAAATTTCTGCCGCTCATCGATCCGCGCTAACTGCTCCGCCTTCGGCGATAGCTGCGGGGCTCCCGGGCTTCCATTGCCCGCTTCCAGTTGCGTCATCGTCGCCGTCAGTTGTTCCGAAGCAATCTGCTGCTTCAGGGTCGCAACCTCAGCCTGCGCGCTCAACTCACGCAGACTGCTGTTGATACGGTGCACCTGCTCATTGCTGTCATTCCGCGCCTGCTCTTCCTCAACCGTCGCCCGCAGAGCCTGTGCCGCAGACTCCCGAGCCTTGGCCCGCTTCGACGCATCAAACAGCGAAAACTGAATATCAATCCCCACACTGAAGTTGTTCTGCTGAAAATGGTTATAGTACTGCTCGTAGTTGTTGAACTTCGCGTCGCGATTGTACTGCGCCGCATACGCTATCTGCGGAAACCAGTTGCCCATCTTGTCGCCCCGCGCCTGGAACCGCTGCGCCAGAGTCTGGAATCGCGCCGCCTCAATCCCCGGCGCACGCCCCCGCAACCCATCCCCCTGCAATTCGGGAATCGCAGGAATACTACTCCCGACCGGCTGGATACCCTCCGCCGGCAATCCCGTCAGACTCGCCAACTGCTGCTGCAACCCATCCGCCCGCGCTGCCAGGTGCAGCCTGCGTAGTTTCAATTCCGCCGCGTTCAGCCGAGCCTGCAACAGGTCTGAACGCGCATCCACGCCTGCATCCACTCGCGCCTGCTCAATCTCCTGCAAACGGCCCACAAACTTCATCTGCTCGTCGCAACCGGCCAGTTCCTGGTTCACCGCATCCAGTTCCACATACGCCAATGCAGCGTCCAGAATCACCTTCTCCCGCGTATCGTCCAGCGACTTGCGGCTCGCCTCAAGCGCCATTTTCGCCGCTCGCGTGTATTGCCGCAAAGGCAGGCTCACCAGCAGAGATTGCGACGTCAGGCTGTAAATCGAAGGCTGACCCACCGGGAATCCATACGAATACCCCACCGCGGACCCCAGCACCACCGTTGGCACATACGCATCCTTGACCTCTGTCAACTGCGCCGTCGTCTTCTGTAGCTCTGCATCCGCAATCCGCACCGCCGTGCTGTTCCGCAGGGCCTGGTCAACCACTGTCGTCAGCGATACCTGCGCCGAAGCAGTGACCGCAGCCAACGCCAGCACCAACACAGTCACCCCGTGCCCTGCAATACCAGCCCTCACCGTCGCTTGCTTCGAATTCTTCAGAATCTCGCCCTTCATAATCCCTTTGAAAAAAGTTGTCATCCTGAGCGCAGCGAAGGATCAGCTTCTGCCCTTGCCTTTTTGGTTGTCATTCCCCACGGGAATCTGCTTCTTCCCTTGCAGTTGTACTTCGCGCTTCACACTCACTCGTTCACTCAAAACTTCAGCTCCAGCGCCGGCTTGTACTCATGCGCCAGCACCAGCGCCGCTGCCCGGTCGCGCTGCGCCCCAGACCCATCGCCCATCTGCTTCCGCAGCTTCGCCAGCCTCGTCAGCGCCTCAAATGCTGGCCCCTCTTCCGTCTTCTCCGGCGAAGCCACATACGTCTCCAGCATCTTCACCGCTAGTTCCTGCTCCCGGTTCGCCCTGATCAGCACCGAGGCGCCGTTATACAAGGCCACTACCGAATGCCTGTCCTTCTCCGCCGCAGCCAGGCCGCTCTTCACCGCCTCCACCATCTCCGCAGGGCGATCATGCCGTCCATAAAAACTTGCCAGCGTCATCCATTGAAATGCCGGGCGCGAAGATGCTTTCAACGCCACCTTGAACTCCCGCTCCGCACTCACGCTGTCTTTCTTCACATTCGCCATTCGCGCCCGCATCTCGTGCGCGCGCACCGGGTCAACCCCGTCCAACTTAGAAACCACGCCCTGCGCCTTGTCCATTCCGCCACCCACAACTCCCGGCGCGGAGTAGTAAAACTCCCCCAGGTCGGCCAGCGCCTCGGCATCTCGCGGGTCAGCCGCAACCGCCGCTTCAAACTCTTCCCTCGACCGCTTTCCTAACGAAAAAGCGCTCGTGAATACGGCATGATCCGCCTTTTCCCCAAGTGCTCTGCCCAGCCAAAGATGGTAGCGCGCAGTCTGCGGAGCCAGCTTGACTGCCCTCTCGCAAGCCTCTACCGCCTGGTCGTAGCGCTCGACAGTGAACTCGACGCGGCAAAGCAGATTCTCTGCTTCTGCGCTGCCCGGGTCGCCTTTCAATATTTCGCGAAGCAGACCAATCGCCTCATCTGCCCTGCCCGCCTGCAGTGCAGCGTTGGCCGTCGCGATCGGCGTCAACGGAGCTGCGCCCGCAGAGCTCACTCCAGGCAACAACGCCGCAGCAGCAATGACCAGAACCGCACTCCGTCGACAATGGGACCTGAAGCTCACCGGATGACCTTCACCGCAACGCCCTCTTCCAGCGCCAGTCCATTCGTGCTCGCCGTCGCCACTACGTCGCCGTCGCTCAGACCGGATGAGACCGGAACCTGCGTCAGATTGGGAGTGCCAATCGTTACGGCTGTCCGCTCCAGGCTGCCCCCCACCACGCGGAAAACATACGGCTTCCCGTTTTCGCTATGCAACGCCTCGCGCGGTACAGTCAGCGTGTTCGGCGCAGTCGAAGTAGTCACCGTAACCGTGACATGCGTCTCCGGCAGCAATCCGTCCACCGGGTCCGACGCATCCGGATCAATCGCCACCAGCACTTCGCCCACGTTCCGCGAGCCAGCCGTCACAATCGTCGAAGGCAGCAGAATAATGTGGCCATGCCACTCATGCCCCGGCTTTGCATCCCAAACAATACGAATCTTCTGGCCAACCGCCAGACGGCCAATCTCCGGCTCATCAAAATAAGAACGGACCCGCACGCTCTTCAGGTCTGCAATCTGCAATAGCTGCTTGCCCTCTTCAACAAAATCACTTCGACCGACGGGAATCGAATACACCGTCCCGTCAATGGGCGACCGCACCGTCGTCTTTTCCAGAACCGACCGCGCTACCGTCAGGTTGGCCTGCGCGTCAGCTACCGCCGCCTGCGCCCGCTGTAGCTCAGAGGACGAGTACCGCGTATGCTGCCGGGCTTCGAGCGTGCGCAATCCATCTTCCGCAATCGCAACCCGCTGTCGGCTGGCATCTACCTCACTCGCGGAGGCAGCCCCTGCAGACTGCAGCTTTTCAAGTGCAATGAGTTCCTTGTTGGCCTGCGCCAGGTCCAGTTGCGCACGCGTAACATTCGAATTCAGCGACTGGCGCTCTTCCAGGGTCCCACCCTCCCGGATAGCCTCCAGATTCAACTCAGCCCCCCGCAGGCCGCTCTCCGCCGTCGCCACGTGTGCCCTTGCAGATACATCGTCCAGCTCCATCAGGACCTGACCGGTATGCACATGATCACCCTGCTGCACATTGATCGCCCGCACAGTCGTTGCAAGTGGACTATAGAAAGAGAAATTCCTGACCGGCTCCACCAGACCGTTCGTGCTCACCGTGCTCACCAGTTCAGCGCGAACCGCTGCCGCTGCTCGCACCGGCATGCGGTCTCGAGTCATGGCGCGCGCCACAAAAAAGACAGCAACCAAGACTACGGCCGCGCCCAGCCACAACCAAACTCTGCTTACCTGCCGTTTAGCCTCTGCCATGCTTTATAAGATTCCTGAAATGCGTGCTGAAATGCGGTTGATGACGACAACGGTCACAAAGGTCAGTATATAAGACTCACGACTCCGATTTTCGACTCACCAAACCCGCGTACTCGTCCCATCTGCTTCACCCGCACCCTGCCCCCGCCTTCCAGCCATCGCCAATCCCCGTCTACAATACCTCCATGGCTCTCGAACAACGCTACACCGACGAACACGCAAAAGCCGGCCTCGACTTCAACTTCCCCGCCATCGAAACCTGGCCCAACCAGTTTCCAGGCTATGAAATCCTCATCGACGACCCGGAGTTTACCTCCGTCTGCCCCAAGACCGGTCTCCCTGACTTCGGCATCCTCACCCTGCGCTACATGCCCCGCGAGCGCTGTGCCGAACTCAAGTCACTCAAGGAATACCTCTTCTGCTACCGCAACCTCGGCATCTTCCAGGAGAACGTCGTCAACCAGGTCCTCAACGATCTGGTCAAGGCATGCGACCCCGTCTGGGCAGTCATCAAGGGTGACTTCCGACCCCGCGGCGGCATCTCCACCACCATCGAAGCCCGCTGGCCCCGTCCCACGGCCTAATCGTCGATAGGTCCAGGCCAGGCTGGGGCCTCAGATTTCCTTCCTGCCGCACCACGCACGCATTGCTTCCTGCAGCACGCGGATTGCACATCATTCTTCACCGAATGCAATCCGCTTTTCCCCCGATGCGCCGCGTTTGACTCCGATTGCAAATTGTCAGACCATCATCACGACTCTTAAAACCAAATCCACCGCGAGGCCGCCCGTTGCCAACCCCCGGTAGCAGAACCCAGATGGCTCGCCCAGCCCTCATCGCCCTCCTCCTGCTCACTGGCCTCAACCTCCTCAACTACCTCGACCGCTACATCCTCCCCGGCGCACAACCCCTCATCCAGGCCGAATTCCACGCGACCGACGAGCAGATGGGCGCACTCACCACCGCCCTCTTCATCACCTATATGCTCACCGCCCCCTGCACCGGCTGGCTGGGCGACCGCTTCCGCCGCAAACCCCTCATCGTCGCCGGTGCCGTCCTCTGGAGCCTTGCCACCCTCGCCACCTTTTGGGTCCATGACTACTGGACTCTCTACTTCCGTCACGCCCTCGTCGGCGTCGGCGAGGCCACTTTTGGCATCTTCGCACCCGCCATACTCTCCGATTTCTTCCCCGCCCGCGACCGAAACCGCATCCTTTCGTGGTTCTACCTCGCTATCCCCGTCGGGTCCGCGCTCGGCTACCTGGTCGGCGGGCAACTCGGCTCACGCTACGGCTGGCGCACCCCCTTCTTCGTCGGAGCCATCCCCGGCCTCCTCATCGCCCTCCTCTACGCCCTCTTTGCCGCAGAACCCACCCGCGGCAACAGCGAGTCTTCCGCCGTCCCCCGGCCCTCAACCCAGCAAATGCTCCGTAACTTCATCAATCTATTCAAAAATCCCGCGTATCTCTGCGCCACCCTCGGCATGGCCATGATGGTCTTCACCATGGGCGGCATCTCCGCCTGGATGCCCACCTTCCTCCACCGCTTCTCCGGCATGAGCGTCGGCAAGGCCGGCACCATCCTGGGCGCAATCACCGTAGTCGACGGCCTCGCCGGCACCGCTCTCGGCGGCTGGCTCGCACAGCGCTGGCTGCGCTCCAACCACCGCGCTCTCTACCTGCTCTCTGCCTGGAGCATGATCGGCACCTTGCCCCTTGCCGCGCTGGTGTTCTTCGGCCCCCCGGCCTGGTCCATTCCCGCCCTTTTCGCCGCCGAATTCTGCCTGTTTCTCAATACCGGTCCTTTGAATGCAGCCATCTGCAACTCAGTCACATCTCAGGTCCGCTCCAGCGCCATCGCCCTCAATCTCTTCCTGATTCACTTCCTCGGCGACACCTTTTCCCCGCAAATCATCGGCCACATCTCCGGCATGGCAAACTCCAGCCTGCGCGTGGGCCTGGGCGTAACGCTAATTACCCTGATTTTCAGCGGAGTCCTGCTCTTCTTCGGCGCACAATTCGCACCGGGGCTGGAGGAAGCCCCGGAAGCCGCGAATTCATGAAAACCGCCTGCGAAATTCTGGACTCGACGCCTTACTGCGGGGGCGCAACGCCCGTCTTAGCCACGTCCCAATGGTTCGATGGGTCACGCATCTTGCACTTCCAATCGCCAAACGTGGTCTTGTAGCAGATACCCATCGCCTGCGGCTGGCTGAGCACGCTGCAGTTCTTGCCGACGTTGCTATGCGAAGCGTCAATATTGAACTGCGTGCGGCATGAATACCAATTGAAGCTGCCACGAATCGGATAAACCGGCACGCTCTGATCTACATCGTTATAGGAGTCGCCCGGCTGGTACATCCGCGACTTGGACGCCACCTGGATGTTGACACTATCCACCAGATAGAGCGTGCTGCCCGTGTCCACTTCAGTCGAGCAGATAAAGAGTTGGCGGGCCTGGTCAGATGACTGCGCTCCGCTGATGCGCGTCGATGAGCAGGTTTTTGGGTCACGGCTGCCGTAGGCATTGCCGCCCACAGCGCGTGAATTTGGGGTGAAGAGAGCAACAAGGACCAGTGCTGCAAAGAACGTGTATTTGCGCATGAATCTTACCCTTGAGATCCGCCCCTGAAGGCAGTATTTCGCTCGCTGCCCAGTCAATGTCGATACACGCAAATTGCCGCTCAGCTTACTTGCATCAAGGGTTTACCAAAGTGCATTGGCGAAGGTCAACTCAAAAAAACTGCCGTCAAATCACTACGAGTCCCGCGCCACTTGAGGCTTAGCATTGCCAGCCAGCAAAGCGTCTAAAGATTCGCTCCGCGATGTGTAGTGTGTCGAAGCACCACTTCTCGCAGCGACGGTGGGACGAGCATACGCGCCGCGTACATGTTGATGTTGGCATCCGCAGATTGCACAGTGTTCTTCCACACCGGGGATTCTACTGTGGATCGCCTATTCTGTGCCGCCTTTACAAGCAGTTGCGTGCTTCGCAAATCGCCGGCCCATTTCTCGACTCTGGAGATTTCCGCTAGAATAGAGATATGGACATGACCGTTCGCCAATACGACAGCTTCGAGGAAATGAAGGCTGACGAGTATCGATACTGGCAAAGTCGGCCGGTGCATGAGCTTATCAGCGCCGTCTCTGAGATTACGCTTGCAGCCTATGCCATGAAGGGACAGGCGCTGGATGTTCCGAGATTTGAAAGAGTTGTTGTCTGTCTTCAACGCCCATAGCGTTAAGTATCTGGTTGTTGGCGGCTATGCGGTTTCGTTTCACTCGCAGCCGCGCGCCACTAAGGATCTGGACCTCTTCATCAAAGCAGATCCAGGGAATGCAATCGCCACTCACGCGGCTCTCCAGAGTTTTGGCGCTCCGCTAAGCGAAATCAGCGTTGATGACCTTGCGAATCCCAGGAAATTTTTCCGATTTGGAAGGGAGCCCGTCGCGTTTGACATTCTTCCAAGAATCGACGGAGTGGAGTTCGATACAGCCTGGTCTCGGAGGGTCGAGGGAACGATTGACGAAGAGAGTGGACTCAAGGTGTTCTTTATTTCGAAGCAGGATCTAATTGCATCGAAGATCGCCGCTGGGAGGTTGCGGGATCTGGCAGATGTTGAAGAGATCCGCAATTCGAAGTCTAAACGGACCAAAGAATAATTAGCCAGCCTACGAAACCCGCGCCACCTGCGGCTGAGCCTTGCCCGCCGGCGCAGCCTGCCGGGTATGCCAGTGCATCAGCGCAAATCCGCCCTTGAAGAGTCCATAAGCGGCCAGCACACCCAAGCCCATCGAGGCTAGGGCGGCGCATACCAGCATCACAAGATTGAATGTGTCCTGCATAAAGCTCCGTCGGGGGTACGGTGAATCTCACATTGATCGCACGCAGAACCTAACCGCGTGCACATTTGCTGCTCTGAACATGGATTCTCTCAGAGAATTGTAGCGCGTTGACCCTGCTGTTGTTGGCAACTAGAATACCCCCAGAGGGTTCCGCCGATTGTGACAATCCGGTTGCTCTTGGGTGTCGAGCCTTGTTGCAAGCCTCAGTGTCTTCCTGGTCAATCACCTTCCCCATTCAAAATATGACAATCACACACATTTCGGTCCGTGGCGCACGGCAGCACAATCTGCGCGATATCAACGTCCGCATCCCCAGGAACACTCTCACCGTGGTCACCGGACTCTCCGGTTCAGGCAAGAGTTCGCTCGCCTTTGACACCATTTACGCCGAGGGGCAGCGCCGTTACGTTGAAACGCTGTCAGCCTACGCGCGCCAGTTCCTCGATCAGATCGAGCGGCCCGATGTTGACTCAATCGAAGGCCTCAGCCCAGCCATCTCCATCGAACAAAAGACCACCAGCCGCAGCCCTCGCTCCACTGTCGGCACTATCACTGAGATCTACGACTACCTCCGCCTGCTCTACGCCTCCGTCGGCACGCCCCACTGCCCAAACTGCGGCAAGCCAATCTCCCGCCAGACCGGCGAACAAATCGTCCAGCGCATCCTGTCCTTTGGAGACGGCCAAAGAGTCGTCATCATGGCCCCCATCGTTCGAGGGCGCAAGGGCGAGTTTCGCGAACTCCTCGACCAGCTTGAGCAGCAGGGTTTCCGCGCCCGCATCGATGGCGAACTGCGCGACCTAGCCGAAACCGTCGTCCTCGACCGCCGCAAAAATCACACCATTGAAGCCATCATCGACCGTATCGTTCTCAAGACCGGCCCCGAATCGAACTCGGCAAAGCGTCTTGAGGCCGCTGTCACGAAGGCTCTTCAGATGGCCAACGGCCTCGTCATCGTCGCTGCCTCCACTACCGCCAGCTCAGAAAAGGAAGAACAGCTCTTCTCCTCCTCCATGGCCTGCCCCGATTGCGGCCTCGACGTACCCAAGCTCGAACCCCGCAGCTTCAGCTTCAACTCCGCCTTCGGTGCATGCCCGGAGTGCCACGGCCTCGGCTCGCTCTACGATTTTGACCCCGCCAAGGTCATCACCGACTGGTCAAAGCCGCTGCTCGATGGCGGCCTCGGACCCGGTTCCGCCTCGCAATATCTGCTCAAACTCATCCAGGTCGCGGCCACCAAATATGGCATCGATCTCAAGCTGCCCTTTGAACAACTGCCCAATAAGCACCAGCACCTCCTGGTCTACGGCCCTCCACGCACCGAGGCCCCCAAGACCGGCTTCCACGGCATCCTCTCCTACCTCCGCGACGGCCTCGAAGATGCCAAAAGCGAGGGCTACCGGGAATACATGATGAACTTCATGTCTGCCTCGCAGTGCCCCACGTGCCGCGGAAAACGGCTGCGCCCCGAGTCACTCGCCGTCAAAGTTGGCGGCCTCTCCATCAGCGACTTCACCGGGCTCTCGCTCAACCGCGCTCTCAAAGTCGCCCGCGAGCTCTCCTTCACATCCCGCGAAGCACTCGTCGCCGAGCGCATCCGCCGCGAAGTCGTCGAGCGCCTCGAATTCCTCGCCGGAGTCGGCCTCAGCTATCTCTCCCTCGATCGCAACGCAGCCACCCTCTCCGGCGGCGAAGGCCAGCGCATCCGCCTCGCCACCCAGATCGGTTCCCGCCTGCGCGGCGTCCTCTACGTCCTCGACGAGCCCTCCATCGGCCTTCATCAACGCGACAACATGCGCCTCATCGAGGCCCTCACCAAGCTCCGCGATCTCGGCAATACCGTCCTGGTCGTCGAGCATGACGAAGACACCATCCGCGCTGCCGACTACGTGCTCGACCTTGGTCCCGGTGCCGGCCGTCTCGGCGGATTCGTCGTTGCCGAGGGCACTCCCGCGCAGATCATGGCTGCACCCGACTCCCTCACCGGGCGCTACCTCTCCGGCGAAACCAGCATCATGCACCGCGCCCGCCCCCGCGCACTCACCGGCAAATGGCTCGAAATCACTGGAGCCCGCGAACATAACCTCCAGGAAGTCACGGCACGCGTTCCACTCGGCGTGATGACCGTCGTTACCGGCGTGAGCGGCAGCGGTAAAAGCACCCTCATCAACGACATTCTCTATCGCTCACTCGCCAAGACCCTTTACGGCTCCCGCGAAGAACCCGGCAATCACGACACCCTCACCGGCGCAGACCTCATCGATAAGGTCATCCGGATCGACCAGTCGCCCATCGGGCGCACGCCTCGGTCAAATCCCGCCACCTACACCCAGCTTTTTTCGCCGTTGCGCGACCTCTTCGCCATGCTTCCCGAATCCCGCGAACGCGGCTACAAACCCGGTCGCTTCAGCTTCAACGTTGCCGGCGGCCGCTGCGAAGCCTGCCAGGGCGACGGCCAGCGCCGCATTGAGATGAACTTCCTCCCCGATGTCTACGTCCAATGCGAAGTCTGCAACGGCAAGCGCTATAACCAGGAAACGCTCGCCGTCAAATTCAAGGGCTACTCCATCGCCGGCATTCTCGACCTCACCATCGAAGACGCTCTGACCGTCTTCTCCGACGTGCCTCTGCTCCGCGTCAAGCTGCAAACGCTGGTCGATGTCGGCCTCGGCTACATCCACCTCGGCCAATCCGCTACCACCCTCTCCGGCGGCGAAGCCCAGCGCATGAAGCTCGCCCGCGAGCTCTCCAAGCGCCAGACCGGCCGCACCCTCTACCTGCTCGACGAACCCACCACCGGCCTCCACTTCGACGACGTCCGCAAGCTTCTCGAAGTCCTCCATCGTCTCGCCGACCTCGGCAACTCCGTCGTCATCATCGAGCACAATCTCGACGTAATCCGCAACGCCGACTGGCTCATCGATATGGGCCCTGAGGGCGGCGAAGGCGGCGGCCGCATCATCGCCGAAGGGCGTCCCGGCCAGGTAGCAGCAGTTCCTGGATCCTTCACCGGCGAGTTCCTCGCAAAATACTACGCCGAGCACGGCATGCCGACTGAGGGCCCGTTTGAAGAAGTCGCCGCGCCAGAGCCGGTTTCTGCCCGGCCCCCGCGAGCCGCCAAGAAAGTTTCCGCCAAAAAAGCAGCAGAGATCGCTGCACGTCCCAAAGGTCCACGTAAAAAGAAGACAGGCATCGCATGAGTGAATCGACACAATTCGGGGCGGAAGACGAGAGCAGCTCTGATCGGGCTTTTGATGACATGACTCTGCAGCCGATGCCTTCCCACGAACAGGCCTCAGACGATGGCGAGCCAGCCCTCGGCAACGAAAGATTTCCTCCCCAGCAAGGGGAGCCGGTCCGCGTCTCGCTGTCCGAAGTGAGCCAATCCGAAATCGCGCAGGAAGTGATGCACATCGCCGGTCCTGAGCCCGAACCGCAAGTCATCTGGGCCCCCCCCGTAGTTCGCACCCCAAATTTCATTGACGCTCTCCTGTTCCTTGTCCTCATCATCATGGGCCTGCTCATCACCACCGGAGCACTCGGCGTCGCACTTCATTTCCACTGGCTTGAGCGCTGGTTTGGTCTCAAAGACTTTCAGGCGGCGGCGACCGATACGCGAATCGCCCTTGGCACGCAGTTGTTCATCTACATCGTTGCCATCGCCGGTGCTGTACCTCTGTTTCAAAAAGTCTGGTACAAGCCATACTTTGAGGGATTGCACTGGCATGGAGCGACGGCATTGCGGCTTCGGTGGCGGCTGGTCGTGACCGCAGTCGCATGCAACCTGCTTGCTTTTCTGGGTAACACGGTGCTCCCCTTTCCTCAACACGCGCCAATTGACAAGATGTTCAGCAACGGGCGTGATGCATGGATGCTGGCCTCTTTCGGCGTTCTGGTGGCTCCGTTCTTTGAAGAGATGATCTTTCGCGGCTTTCTCATTCCCGCCATGGCCACAGCGTGGGATTGGTGCGGTGAGCGCCTCACCGGCAGCAGTCCGCGGCCACTCGACCCACAGGGCAATCCACAGTGGAGCGTCGCCGCCATGGTCTTTGCTGCGCTCTCGGTAAGCGTTCCATTTGCGCTCATGCACTCCGCGCAGGTGGGCTCAGCCTGGGGACCGGTCATGCTGCTCTATTGCGTCAGCCTGGTTCTCTGCGCAGTCCGGCTAACGACGCGTTCGCTCGCGGCAAGCACGTTTGTTCACGCCACCTATAACTTCGCCCTGTTTTTCGTCATGTTCGTCGAAACTGACGGCTTCCGCCACTTCGACAAGCTGTGAGAGGCAGTCGAGTTAAGTCGCCGCTGCAGTTTCGTTTGACTTTGGATACACAGACTCCTATCCTTCTGCCATGGAGATTGCGTTTCCGCTCGAAATCGAAAAGAAACTCGCTCACATCGCTTCTGCGAGAGGTCGAGAAAGCGCTGCTCTCGTCCTGGAGGCTGTCGAACAGCTCATCTCCTACGATGCCTGGTTTGTTGCAGAAGTCGAGAGAGGCCTTGCTCAGGTAAAATCCGGCCAGACCTTGAGCCATGAAGATGTTGGTGCCCGTCTGCAAAAGCATCTTTCCGCAAAGTTGTCGCCCGCCTGATGCAGCTTCGTTGGACCGAAGAAGCCGCAGATGACTTGATTCGAATCGCCGACTATCTATGGGAACAGACTCCGTTTCACGCCCAGAGAATCGTGAATAAGATTTACGATTCTCCGGCAAGTCTCGTTCAATTCCCATTCCAAGGTCGATCAGGGCGTCTCGATGGTACCCGCGAACTCGCAATTCCGTCGTTGCCATACTTGTTTGTCTACATCGTTTCTGGGGATGCAATTCACATCGTTCGCGTTTTGCATGGTGCACAAAAATGGCCCTGAAACGAGAATCCAGGCGACGACATTCCGGCACCAAAGACGACTCAAAAGTGCGTCTGGAATCCGCCTCGAAAGTTGAAATCGACGGCTTCTGCAAATTCGACAGGTCATAACGCCGCAATATCTGCATCAATCAGTTCGGCCCTCATGCTACTCTCGGTTCAACAATGAGCCTGCCTACGCCGCCTTCCTCGCAAATCTCCGACTCCCCCGGCGGCCTGCCTCGCGTCCTCGGCGGCACCCACGCCATGGCCATCGTCGTCGGCACCATCATCGGCAGCGGCATCTTCCTCGTTCCCTCTGAAATGATGCGCGCCGTCGGCTCCTCAGGTCTCGTCTATCTCGCCTGGGTAGTCGGCGGCCTGCTCTCGCTCTTCGGAGCCATGACCTACGCCGAGCTCGGCGCCATGATGCCCTTCGCCGGCGGCGAGTACGTCTACCTCCGCGGAGCCTACGGCGACCGCACCGGCTTCCTCTACATGTGGACCTGGTT
This sequence comes from uncultured Acidobacteriota bacterium, assembly GCA_903832055.1. Classification (GTDB taxonomy): domain Bacteria; phylum Acidobacteriota; class Terriglobia; order Terriglobales; family Acidobacteriaceae; genus Acidicapsa. The sequence continues at coordinate 356,736 of CAILAC010000010.1, forward strand.
CGCCGTCGCCAAGCCCGCCTCCATCGCCTCCGTCACCAGCGGCCTCGCCCGCACTCTCGGCATCTTCGCCGCCTTTCACTGGCTTGACACCCAGGCCCTGGGCGGCCCCCTGCCCGTCATGTGGTCGCAGTTGTTCGCCATCGCCGCCACCTGGATCATCACCGGCCTCAACTATCTCGGCATCAAAAAAGCCGGCGATTTCCAGGTTGTCTTCACCGTCCTCAAAGCTATTCTCATTCTCGTTGTCGCTGGCTTCTGCTTCTCGTCCGCGCTCGGAAGCTGGGCAAATTTCGGCACCTCGCTTCCCCACGCAACTGGCGGCGAAATAACTGGAGGCGCGGGCGGTTTCATGATCGCCCTCATCGCCACCCTCTGGGCATACGACGGCTGGAACGACCTCACCATGGTCGCCGGCGAAGTAAAGCAGCCCGGCCGCAACCTGCCCCTCGCCCTCATCGGAGGCCTCTTCGTCGTCGGCGCGCTCTTCATGGCCACCAATGCTGCCATCCAGTACATCCTGCCCGCCGCGCAGATCGCCGCCTCGCCCCGCCCCGCCGTTGAAGCTCTCCGCATCGTCGCCGGCCCCGCCGGTGCCGCCCTCGTCGCCGCCGGCATGGCCCTCAGCATCTTCGTCACCCTCAACGGCACCATCATGTCCGGCGCGCGCATCCCCTTCGCCGCAGCCCGCGACCGCCTCTTCTTCCCCCGCTTCGGCGAAGTCCACCCCAAATTCAAAAGCCCCGCCTACTCGCTCGTAGTTCAGGGCCTTCTTTCATCTGTGCTTTTGCTTGTTTTAGGCCGCTTTCAACAACTGTTTGAGTTGGCCGTCTTCTCTGAGTGGCTCTTCTACGCGCTCACCGCCACCACCGTCTTCGTCTACCGCCACCGGCACCCAGAGATGGCCCGCCCCTACAAGGTCTGGGGATACCCAATCCTCCCTGCCGTCTTCGTCCTCTGCGCAGCCGTCGTTCTTTACTCCAGCTTCGTCGGCAACCTGCAAGGATCCCTCATCGGCTCCGGCCTCATCCTCCTCGGCCTACCCCTCTACGAATGGGTCAAGCGCCGCTACCAGCCACCTCTCTCTGTCTAGGCTCTTGCAACAATTCCCAAATCACTCAGAACACCATTCTGTGTGCCCCATCCTCGCCGGGCATTTGCGTTTCCGGCTAGGGTGGGAGAGGGCAAGTCTAATTTCAAGAAAAGTGTCAATCCCCTAAGCCAACTCAAACTGCAACGTAGTCACACTGGCCGCCGGAAAGGTGTGCACCAGCCGCCCGCCCGAAGCCTGCCCAACACTCGCCGCCACCGGATACACCGCCTTTGGATGCTCAAAATCATTGTGGTCATGCACGTTGCGGCTTACCAGCACCGTCCCCTTGACCGAAGTGATCGTCGCCCCTCCCACAGCAATCTCCGTCGTCAGCGCCCGCGTCAGATGCGGATTCACCACCGAAAGCGTCAGCGTCTTACCCTTCATCGAAGCCGACCCGCTCAGCCCCGCCAGCATCCGCTCCGGCTCCAGCGAACCCGTATAGCTGTTGCCACCCACCGGAATCGGCCCGTTCGCCAGCGGATTGCGAATCCCCTGCGCCGAAAACTCCGCCCGCACCGCCGTCCCACCCTTGTGTGGCATGTACATCTTGAACACATGAAACGTCGGGGTCACGGTGAACTTGTCTTCCTTCGCCAGCATCAGCGAGTGAAGGCAGTTGATCGACTGCGCCACATTGGCCATGCCCACCTTCTCCGCATGGCGCTGAAAGATATCCAGCGTAATCCCAGACAACAGCGCATCCCGCATCGTCGACTGCTGCGAAAACTGGTACGTCGGGCCAATCTCCGTGCCCTTGCCGTACCACGCGCCCCACTCATCCACCACCAGCCTGGCCTGGTTCTGCCCGCCATACTGCTGGATCGCCGCAAAATGGTCCTTGACCACCCGCTCCATGATCGACCCTCTCGCCAGAAGGTCGTAGTGCGCCCCCTCGTCAAAGTTCAGCGCATCGCCCTCGGCAAACTTCGTCGGGCTGCCCGACGTGTAGTAGTGAATCGACAACCCCCAAAGATCGCGCTTCTCCGGATTCTCCCCCAGCGACTTGAACACCCGCCGCGTCCAGTCCACGTCATCGCCGTTCGGCCCCACCGCTACCGGCTTCAACTTGACGCCCTTGTAGTTCGGCAGCCAAGCCGTGTACCGCCGAAACGCCGCCGCATACTCCTCGGGAGTCATATTCCCGCCGCAGCCCCAGCTCTCGTTCCCCACGCCCCAGTACTCCACGTTAAAGGGCTCAGGACTGCCATTCGCCGCCCGCTCAACCGCGAGCGAATCGGGCGCAGCAGGCGCGGCCGAGTTCGACGGCACGTCCCCCGCCGGAGCATTGCAGTACTCGATGAACTGGTAAAAATCCTTCGCCGGGGCCGACCGGATATCCCCCGCCAGGTACGGCCGGCAGCCAATCGCACGGCACGTCTCCATGAACTCATGCAGCCCATACCGGTTCGACTCCTGCTGATCCCAGAAGGCCGTCCGGTTCGGCCGCTTCGACGCCGCACCCAGCCCGTCGCGCCAGTCATACGTATCCGCAAAGCACCCGCCCGGCCAGCGCAGCACCGGAGCCTCAATCTCCTTCATCGCATCGATGAACGCCTGCCGGATGCCCTTGTGGTTGGCTATCTTCGACGTCTCGCCCACCCAAACGCCGTCATACACCACACCGCCCAGTTGCTCGATAAAGTGCGAATAGATCTCCGGCGCAATCGTCCCAATCGGCTCGGCCGGCAAAATATCGATATGCGCATCCACCGCCGTCGCAGCAGCCTGCGCAAACCCAGAGCCGGAAACAGTGCTGGCGAGGGTCACAGTGGAGGCAGCAACAGCAGCATCCTGAAGAAAGCGGCGGCGAGAAAGCGTACGATTGGCAGGTGTCATATTCCCGACAAGAGTACCCGAAGAAAACGCTTTCCGGCAACCAATATCCTGACCCGCATAAGCACTGAAACGATTCCCCAAAAATCCTGCACAACTACTTTGCCCCCGGTCCATCAAATTCAGGGTCCGTGGCACTACACTTGTTCACGCAACAAAAAACAAAAAACTCAAGGAACGAACGATGCCCAAATTCCTCATTGAACGCAACATCCCCGGAGCAGGCGACCTCACCCCCGAGCAGCTCCAGGGAATCTCCCAGAAATCCTGCAGCGTCCTGCGCAACCTCGGCCCGTCCATCCAGTGGGTCCAGTCCTATGTCACCGGCGACAAAGTCACCTGCGTCTACATCGCCCCCAGCGCCGAGCTCATCTACGAGCACGCCAAACAGGGCGGTTTCCCCGCCGACGCAGTCCTCGAAGTCAAAACCATCATCGACCCCACCACCAGCGAAGCCTGATTCCTTCCCCCTACTTGGCTTGGGGCTTATTTGGCTCGGGGATGGGTGCGGTCATACACCAGCGTTAGCTGCGAAGCGGTCAGCTGCGTATAGCGCTGCGTCGTTGACAGGCGCTCATGCCCGAGCAGCTCCTGAATGGCGCGCAGGTCTGCGCCCTCCTCCAGCAGATGCGTGCCAAAAGCATGCCGCAGCGTATGCGGATGCACATCCGACGACAGCCCCCGCTGCACGGCAATGCGCTTCACAATGCGCGCAACGCTTCGCGTCGAGAGTCGCCCATCCGCTCGCAGGTGCAGGTTCAACAGCAGCGCATCAGAGTTGCGCTGGGCCGCCGTCAACCGTGCCGCGCGTTCCCCCAGATATCCGCGCAGCGCCTGCGCCGCCGCATCCCCCAGAGGCACATAGCGCTGCTTTTGCCCCTTGCCGCGCACCAGAATCGCCTCATTGGCCCAGTGAATATCAGCCAGGTTCAGCCCCGTCAGCTCAGCATTGCGAATCCCGCAACCGTACAGCAGCTCAAAAATCACAACGTCGCGCGCCGGCCAGCTGGCAGCAGCATCGTCGTTTTCACCAATCGCGTCCACCACAGAATTCATCTGCTCAATTGAAGGCACCCGCGGCAGATGCTTGGGCAGCTTCGGCGTAGCCACCAGCGACGCAACATTCTGCTCCACATACAAGAATCGCGCCAGCCACCGAAACCAGCTCCGAACCGCAGCCAGCGCCCTGGCCGCCGACGCCTTCGAAAGCCCCCGCTCATACAGCGACCCAAGCCACGCCCGAATGCGGGTATGCTGTATCGCGGAAGGCTCTGTCTCCGGCCCTTCCGTCCTCGCAATATACGCGACAAAATTCCTCAGCTCCCGCTCATACGCCCTCAGCGTATGCGGCGAACTCCCCCGCTCATTCGCCAGCATCGCCAGGTACTGCGTCACCAGCTTGTTCAGCGGCGAACCAAGCACCGACTCATGGCAGGGATCTTCCGACTCCAGCGACGGCAAAAAAGGCTGTAATGGGGAGCTCATGACGCTTCCTCATCCGTCAAAAGCACCCTCTTTTCAACAACTTCGCGCCCACTTGCTCGAGGATGATGCAGCCGGTGAACTGCCTTCAACCGCCCCAGCGCCAGATGCGTATACACCTGCGTCGTTGAAATATCAGCATGCCCCAGCAGCACCTGCACCGAGCGCAGGTCCGCCCCATGCTCCACCATGTGCGTCGCGCAGCTATGACGCAGCGTATGCGGGCTCGCCCCGCCACTCGCTGACTTCACCATCTGCCACACCGTCTGCCGCGTCAGCGGCATGCCCCGCAGCGAGAGAAACAGCCGCGCTCCATCCGCACGATTCGCAAACGAGCGCACCCGCGAAAGATGCGGCCTACCCTCACGCAAATAAACACTCAGCGCCGCCAGCGCCGTCACGCCCAGCGGCACAATCCGCTCCTTGTCGCCCTTGCCGCGCACCAGCACCCTCCCCAAATCAAGCGCCAGGTCGCCCGTCGACAGGCTCGTCACCTCAGATACGCGCAGACCCCCGGCATAGAGCAACTCCAAAATCGCCCGGTCGCGCAGATGCGTCGCCCGCGCCTGCGGCCCGTTCGCGGCCTGCTCGGCAACCTCAAGCATCGCGTTCACTTCAGACTCGGCCAGCGATTTCGGCAGCACCTTCCACGCCTTGGGCGACTCGATATTCACCGTCGGGTCATGATGAATCCGCCGGTCCAGCAGCAGCCACTTGTAAAAGCCCCGAATGCAGCTCAGCTTGCGCGCCGCCGAACGGGAATCGATTCCGTGCGCACGCAGATGCTCCAAAAAGGCCGCAACATCCTGCTGTGTACTGGTTACCAGCACCCCAAGACGCGATTCCAGAAACTCGGCAAAGGTCTTTAGATCGCTGTCATACGCCTCGCACGTAAGCGGACGCAGCCCCTTTTCGACGCGCAGGTAGGTCCGGTACTCCCATATAAGGTCGAGATTGCGCTGCGTGTCCATGGCTTGAATCCACTAAGTATCTGGTCCGATTATGGGCTTTTCCCGGCCCCAACGGGGGCCAGCAGCCTCGGTGTCGAACCACAGTGAACACGGAATCAAACAGGTAACCAGAAAATAAATATCGTCACCGCGAACCCGGTTCAAACCCTCCGGCGCCCGGCCAACTCCGCCCGGCGTCGCCAGAATCCCGCACCCTGCAGCGCCAGCGTCACCACAATACATGCCGCAACAACCACCACAAACGGAATCTGCTGCTTTTCACTCACCAGGAAACCCACCGCGTGGATCGCCGCCAGCCCAAAAGCCGCATAGTTCCACCGCTGCAATCCCTTCCAGCCCGGTGTCCCAAGCCTCCGCAACGCAAAGTCATTTGAAGTAGCCAGCAGCGCCGCCACCACCAGTATCGCGATGGCCCCCGTATAGTTCGAAATCCCAAACAAATCATGGCGAATCGGAAAGCTCTGATGCTCCTGCGCCGAATAGACGAAGTAAAGCCACGGCCGCCCACGCAAGTGCACGTTCTGGCCAACGGCCGTATGCACAACGCTCAGGATTCCCGCCCAGATGCCCAGATCACGTCGCAAGTCACTCGAAACCGGGTTGCGCCGCCCAAACACAACGTTCCACGGGCCCGTCAGCAATGTCGCCGAAAGCAGCACCATCGCCGGATAAGCCGTCGCAAAACTGGCGCGGCTCAGTACGTCCGCGTAGCTCCGCGTGAAGTACAAAGCAGCCACACTTACCGCCGAAAGCGCAAGCAAGGGCGCATGGTGCCGCAACAGACGGGTTTGCAGGCGGCTTCTCTGAATACTGGGCATGGGCTTGGTCTGTTCAACCGTATTCTTGCATGGCAATCGCCGCATCGTCGCTTCAGCAATTGCAGGGCGCTAAAATAAGGCCCGTTCGCGCCCTTCAAAACTATCGCCAACCAGACAGATTTGCCAAACGTTCACGCACTCGGCATAGGCAAAATCAAACATTTGAGGCAAAATGGGGAAACAGTAATGGTTTGCAATGGGCCGAGTACGTGACTCGACCGAATTCAAAAGAGCAAAGGTGACAGGAGTCAACACTCCTGAAAAGGTTGAACAAGAGTGGCAGTGACTGAAGTTGGAAGCCAGATTGAAATTCCCCGCTGGACAGCCGTAGAACTCGAGCAGTTGGTTTTGGAACTGAATCCTCAGGTGGCCGTGTTTGATTGCGACGGCACCATCTGGAGCGGCGACGCCGGATACGGCTTCATGGTCTGGTCGATTGAGCAGGGCCTCGTTTCCCGCTCCGCCAGCGACTGGATCGACACCCGCCATCGCGCCTACATGGCCGGCAAAGTGAACGAACTGGAAATCTGCGGCGAAATGACCCAGGTATACGCCGGCCTTCGCGAAGCAGAATTGCGTTCCGCCGCAGCCGAGTTCGTCCGTACCCACGTTCAGCGCAACATCTTCCCCGAAATGGCTCATTTGCTCGACACCCTGCGCTCCAGAGACGTCACCCTCTGGGCCGTCAGCTCCACCCACAAGTGGGTCATTGTCGAGGGCGTGCGCCAGTTCGGCATTCCCGAGGAGAGAGTGTTGGCGGCGGAGGTACGTGTCGAGGCCGGTCTGTTGACCGCAGACCTGATTGACGTGCCGACAGATGAGGGCAAGGCGGCTTCTCTGCGCCGGGTTGGCCTGGCCCATCCTGACGCTGTCTTCGGCAACTCCATCCACGACCTGGCCATGCTCGAAATCGCGCGTAAAGCCTTTCCCATCAATCCTTCACCGGCGCTGATGGCGGCAGCAGCAGGGCACGGATGGGGATACTTCAGGCCCGCCGCGGCAGAAGGCGTCCGCGCAGCCGTCACCGGCGAGTAGCAACAACGGCCATCTTGCATCCGATAAAAGCCGTGTGAGCCCGCGAGTTTCCAGCTTCGCGGCTCAAGCGGCTACACTGGTGCTGTGACGGACGCGCAGCCAGAATCGGGATCAAACGCCGGCAACGGAACTCGCCCTGACGCAACACGCCCAGGAGGGTTGCGCCTCGTCGTAGCAGCTCTCATGCTCCGCGGCGATGAAGTGCTCATCTGCCAGCGTCGACCCGATCAGCCCATGGCCCTCCAGTGGGAGTTTCCCGGCGGCAAAATTGAGCCCGGCGAAGGCCCCGAAGAAGCTCTCGCCCGCGAGCTCAACGAAGAACTCGGTATCGACGCCACCATCGGCCACAAAGTCACCCATATCCGCCACAACTACCGCCACGGCGGCGCCGTCGATCTGCAGTTCTTCGCCGTCTACGAATTCCGCGACGAAATCGAAAATAAGATTTTCAAAGAAGTCCGCTGGGTCAAACTCGAAGACCTGCCCAGCTACGACTTCCTCGTCGCAGACCGCGGCCTCATCCGCGACCTCGCCCAGGGCAAACTGCTGTAGCATCGCCCATCCGATAAGTGGTAGGATACGCGGTATGGCTACTCATGCCTCACTCAACAAGATCAAGCGAAGCTTCACAATCACTCCCGAATCGGCCGCGTTTCTGCGCGAAGCACGGAGGGAAGTCAACGCCGGCTCTGACTCCGAGACGCTTGATCTGCTGCTCAAAGAGTTGATTGAAAAACGCAAACTAGCAGAGATTGATGCGGCATTTAAAGACTATTACGATACCGCGTCCGACGAGCAATTGGCGGAAGAGCGAGAATGGGCCGAGATGGTAGGTCCAAATGTTCTGGCTGGCATTGAACCTTGAGCCCTGCTGCGGAAAGACTCCCGATGCGCGGAGAGATTTGGTGGACTCAGTTTCCTACGGACCCTGCGGACAAGGGTCGGCGCCCTGCCATCGTTGTCTCTGCGAATGGTCGTAACAGCAATCCACGAGCAAATACGATTCTCGTTATTCCTCTTTCCACTTCAATTCACAAATTGGGCCCTGCGCATTTGCTGCTGCGCTCAGGGGAAACGGGTCTCCGCGAGGACTGCACAGCTCAAGCTGAAAACGTGTGTGTTATCCGCCGAGATCAGCTTTCCGGTCCGGTTCTCGGCCATCGAGCGGTTTCGCACTCGCAAATTTGCCGCCTCGCTTCCTTGGTCAGAACGGCAATGGGCTGCGTCGATTAGATATCCAAAAAAACGGGATTGAAGGTCGCTCAGCCTAGTGATGCGCAAAAATCAGCGCCACATTCAGCCCAATCACAATCAGGCTCGTCGCCCACGCAATCACGTTGAAGAAGCGCGAATTCACATACTCCCCCATCAAATCCTTCCGGTTGATCAGGATCAGCATCAGCACAATCACCACCGGCAGCAGAATCCCGTTCAGCACCTGCGACAGAATCGCCATGCTCACCAGCTGCGAGTCCGGCAGCGCAATCACCGCAATCGCGCCGCCCACAATCAGCAGGGTGTAGAGCCAGTAAAAGATCGGCGCTTCCTTGAAGCTCTTGTCTACCCCCGACTCCAGCCCCAGACCCTCGCACACCGTGTAGGCCGTTGAGAGCGGCAAAATCGACGCCGCAAACAGCGATGCGTTGAACAGCCCAAAGGCAAACAGAATGAACGCGTAATTCCCCGCCAGCGGCCGCATTGCATCGGCCGCATCCGCCGGCACCTGAATCGCTCCCATCCCGTGCACAAAGAGCGTCGCCGCGCAGGCCACCACGATGAACCACGCCACAATATCCGTGAAAAAACTGCCCACAATCACGTCAATCCGGCTCGCCGCGTAGTCCTTCACCCGCACCCCCTTCTCCACAATCGAGGACTGCAGGTAAAACTGCATCCACGGCGCAATCGTCGTTCCCACCACCCCGATGGCCATGTAAATGTAATCGCTCGTCCAGGCCGTCTTCGGCGGCATCTGCACCGTCGCCAGCAGCGCGTCATGCCAGCTCGGCTGCGAAAGCACCCCGGCAAAGATGTACGCAATGTACACGACCGACGCCACAAGAAAGACCTTCTCCACGCGCTTGTAATCGCCCCGCACCGCGAGAAACCACACAATCGTCGCGCAGATCGGCACCGAAATAAATCGCGAAACGTGAAACAGCCTCAGGCTGCCCGCAATGCCAATAAACTCCGTGATGACGTTGGTGAAATTCACCACCACCAGCAGCACCATCATCACCACCGTCACCCGCAGGCCAAACTCCTCTCGGATCAGGTCGCTCAGGCCCTTGCCCGTCACCACGCCCATGCGCGCGCACATCTCCTGCACCACAATCAGCGCCAGCGTAATCGGAATCATCGTCCAAAGCAGCGTGTACCCGTACTGCGCGCCCGCCTGCGAATAGGTGAGGATGCCACCCGAGTCATTATCGACATTGGCCGTGATGAATCCCGGACCGAGCACGGCCAGAAACAGCATGATCCGGATTCGCCAGCGCTTCCACATTCTCTTGATTCCCTGCCCCGGCCCGGCTCACGGCCCCGCCTCTAAGGTGATAATCCCTCCTGAACATATCATCCGGCAGCAGGGGTCTGACACTCGCGATTGCTCCTCTGCCAACCCGCTCCAGTTTTGCGTAGCATCCTTGGCCAAACAGGGTTAGTATGGCGGGCAACCCCGTTTGCCGTTTCACCAATGCTCCCAACTAAGTTGAAGGAGAATGGAACGAATGCCCTCGCGTCTCACAGCGCAATTGGTCCGCTGTACTTTCCACCTCTTCGGCTCCGCAATCCTCTTCGCCTTCTCCATCGCCGCCCCTGCCCAGAGCCTGCCAAACTCCCAACTCGTTCCAATTCCGCCGATCGAGTCATCCAAACCCTCCGACTCCCCCAAAATCAAACCCCGTCCCAAAAAGGCCGCCACCACCACCGCTCCTGCGCCGCGGCCAGCGACCACCCAGATCTCGCCGGTCCCCCCCGTGCAAATGATCCCAGGGATGCCCGTTCAGGGCAGTCCCTTGCCCAGCAACGAATCGGCAACCACCCCGGCGGCAGAGGCCACCACCTCCATGCCGCTCAAAATCACCCTCACCCCCTCAGAAACACCCCTCAAAATTGGCTCCACCTCAAACATCGCCGCCAATATCCAGAACATCTCCAGCAAGCCCGTCCTCGTCTTCCTCAACACCATGGAGCTGCGCACCCACTCCATCGTCGCCGCCAGCACCTCCCGATGCGTGCTCGCCATGACCCCCAACTACAACGGAGCCTACGGCGACGACATCGTCCTCCAGCCCCAGGATCAGGTCAGCGTTCTCTTCAACCTTTCGCAGGGCGCTGCCCCTGCCGAGGACTTCATTGACACGCCCCAACTGAACACTCCAGCCACCTCCGCCGCTCCAGCGCGTCCCATACCGACCAAAAAGCAACTGCAGGAAGCACGCGATGCCTGCGACGCCGGCCTCCTGGGCCCCATCAAGCGGGCACTGGATTTCTCACCCGGTAATTACGACTACTTCTTCTCTGGCTATTTCTCTCTTTGCATTCAACCGACTGACACCGCCTGCCGCTTGCCCGTCCGCGCCCTCGCCCTCAGCGCCACCTTCCCCGTCGGCATTGACCAGACCTCCATCATCCTGTTTGCCATGATCGGCGGATGGCTGGCCTTGCTCGTCGTCACTTTCAATGACTCCAACAAGACCGGGTCTTCTGACCACTACTCACCCGACAGGCCAACCCGCAACGGCTGGTACTGGCTCTGGGATCGCCTCACCCTCACCGGCGGAGGACGCGCCACCGGCAAATTCTTCATCCGCTTCATCGGCGTCGCCATCCTCAGCGCCGCCTTTACTATCGTTTCCTCACGGCTCTCCGATACCCAGTTGCCCGTGAAAATCACCATCCTCGATGCCTGGGGAGCCATGACCGTCGGCTTTGTCTCCTACTTCATCGGGCAAAAATTCATCCTCACCCTCACCAATTGGGGCAGCACCGGCATCAAGCCCGCCGCAAAAGACTAACGCCAAAAGGAAGTTCACAATGACTGAGATGAACAACGAAAAGAAAGCAGCAACCGCACCGGAACGAATTTCAGTCAACGCCCCGGTCAGCCAGGCTGCGCTCGGTCGCCGCCGCATGCTCGGCATGCTTGCATCTGGTGCAGCACTCGCAAGTCTCTCTCCGTTGCCAGCCGATGCAGCTGCTCCCGACCCCGCCGCCGCACACCCGCCAGAAAACCTCTTCACCCAGGCCCGTCTGCGCTCCTACAAGGCCCGCCGCAACTCAAGCTGGGATAAAACCGGCGGCAACGCAGACGCTGTTACCGTGGAGCCCGGCAAATCCGCCACCGTCCTCGATATCACCGGCGCTGGCGTCATCACCCACATCTGGTTCACCATCGCCACAGCTGACCAGCACCACCTCAAGAACCTCGTCCTCCGCGCCTGGTGGGACGGCGAATCTACCCCCTCCATCGAAGCCCCCATCGGCGATTTCTTTGGCCTCGGTCTCGGCGAATACTTCGTCTACCAGTCGGCGCTCCTCGCCGTCGCCTCCGTCAAAGCCCTCAACGCATACTTCCAGATGCCTTTCTCCACCGCCGCGCGCATCACCGTGACCAACCAGGGGCAAGTTAAAACCGACGCTCTCTACTTCGCCATCGACTACGTCACAATGCCCGAAATCCCCTCCGATCTGGGCCGCTTCCACGCCCAGTACCGCCAGGCCGCACCCTGCAAAGGCATCGTCAACGACTGGCAGGTCAACTGGGATAAATCCGTCGACGCCCTCAAAAACCTCGACGGCAAAGACAACTACGTCTTCGTCGAAGCCACCGGCCGCGGCCACTTCGTCGGCGTCACCCAGGCTGTGCTGCAAAATCAAGAGGGCTGGTTCGGCGAGGGCGACGACATGATCTTCATCGATGGAGACACCCAGCCAACGATTCAGGGCACCGGCACCGAGGATTACTACAACGGCGCCTGGGACTTCAACAGCAAGCCCTTCGCCTTCCAGCACAATGGCGCTCCCTACATCACCGGCGACGAACGCCTCGGCAGCCGCTACTGCCTCTACCGCTGGCACACCGAGTCACCCATCACCTTCGAGAAATCTATCCGCGTCACCATCGAGCACGGCCACGGCAACTGCCGCTCTGACGATTTCTATTCCGTCGCCTACTGGTACCAGACCGAACCCCACGCGCCCTTCCCGGAGCTCCCCGCTCCACAAGCCCGTATCCCACGGATCTACCAGGCTGGCGCCGCCGGTGCCGCTCCACCCCCTGGCGAATAGAGCTGCTTTACCTCGGAAAATGGGAGAGTTTTGCCGATGCGAGTTCTCATCTTTGGAGCCACAGGAATGGTCGGCCAGGGCGTCTTGCGCGAGTGCCTGCTCGCCGAAGATGTCGAGCACGTGCTCGCCGTCGGCCGCACCGCGACCGGACTCCATCAATCGAAATTGCGCGAACTGGTCATTGCCGATCTCCACAACGTTGCCGCCTATGAAAGCCAGTTGCGCGGCTTCGACTCCTGCTTCTACTGCCTTGGCGTCTCTTCGGCAGGCATTACGGAAGCCGCCTACACCGCACTCACCTATGAACTGACCTTCGCAATTGCTTCAAGACTGGCCCTGCTCAAGCCCACCATGACGTTCGTTTATGTTTCAGGCCAGGGCACTGACAGCTCCGAGCGCGGCAGAATCATGTGGGCACGCATTAAGGGCCGCCTCGAAAACGCCCTCCTGCGCATGCCCTTCCACGCCTGTATGTTCCGCCCCGGTCTCATCGTCCCCCTGCACGGCATCCGCTCCAAAACCCGCGCCTACCGCATCCTCTACACCGCCATGAAGCCCCTGCTCCCCCTGCTGCACCGCGCCTTCCCCAACCACGTCCTCACCACCGAAGAAGTAGGCCAGGCCATGCTCACTGCAGCCCGGAACGGCACCACCAAAACGATCCTCGAAACCAAAGACCTCCGGGCACTTTTGTCGTCCGCGAACTAGGCGTTCACTTTTTCCAGCAGCGCGTCAATCACCTCAGCCGCCCCGTAACTCGACTCATTCGACGCCAGAAACTGGCTCACGATGCCCAGATCATCGCCCGCCGTCACCAATGCTGGTTCACGACTCCCGTCGGCCAAAATCTGCGCATATCCCACGTTCGCCAGCAACGCATTGCACAGGCACTTGCGGCCTACCGTATCCTCCAGCGAACCCCCCTTGGCCAGGTACGATTTCACCGGCTCCGCCGCGCATCGGTAAGCAATCGTGCCGCCCGGCGCAACGTATGCCTCTCGCAAAAATCCCAGGTTGCACAGCCTTGGCCGGGCGTCATAGACACCCGTATCTGACGAAGTCCCCTCAAGATACGCCACCTTGAACGGGAATCCAGTCGGCGATGCCAGCGGATCCGTAAACACCTCCGCAGTCCCGGTTCGTGCCTGCTCCAGCAGAGCCTGCTTCAAATCGCCGCGCAGCCCCGATTCCTCAGCAAACTCAAACGCCGTCCCCACCTGAATCCCTGCCGCTCCCTGTTCCAGCGCTTCACGCAGCTTTTCTCCGCTCGCGTAGCCCCCCGCCAGCCAGAATGGCACTCCAAGCTCGCGCAGTTGGGCTATGTTCACATGATCGCGCTCTCCATAAACCGGCTCGCCAGACTCTGTCAGTTGCAGCTTGCCTCGCGGTGGAGCATTGTGACCGCCCGCCGTTGGCGTCTCAATTACAAATCCATCTACCCGCCCACTCGCCCGCTTCAGCATTGTCGATGCCAGGGTGTTCGAAGAAACAATCGCCAGAAACCGCGGTCGCATCAGCTCCGGCAGCGGCCCCTCCGCATAGTCCGCCGGGTCAAACCGCATCCACGTATCCATCTCCGGTGCTGCGCCCGTAACTGTAAGCTTGTACCGCGCCGGCTGGTGCGCGGCAAACGCGTCCAGCACCCCCGGTATATGCAGCGGAATGCCCGCGCCCATCAGCACATAGCCAACCCCGGCCAGCATCGCGCCATAAATCGAGGGCAGATGCACCGTCTGCACCTTCTCAAGAAAATTGATTCCGACCGGATTCTCATGCCCTTCCCGCGCCAGAAAAACCTCAACGAAGTTGCTGACAATACACAGCTCCACAATCTTCCGGGAGTCGTTCAACTGGTGCATCGCCGTCGCCGGATACGGCGCGTCAGGCGCCCTGCCACCCGCAACAAAATACTCCTGCCATATCCGACGCGCCATTTGCTGAAAGGGAAAGGCATCGAAAGCCCGTCGCATGTTGCCAAAGCTCTCCCCCAACCGGTCGCCATCCGCTAACCGCCGGATAAGCAGCTGATCGAGAGCCGTGCCCGACACAACTCCAAGTTGGCCGAGGCGCGAAACGGTTTGGGCCAGGCGCCAGTTCGAAACACCGACGCCCATGCCCCCTTGAATAATTTGCGGCAAATTTTGGGGGAACTGGGTCACTTAACAACCCTTTCACGATCCCGGCAAGCTGAATGTGACGTGGAGCACGTATCTCGCGCCGTTCGCGCCCCCTCAACTATTCAAACCCTCAGCCGATAAGGGACGCAGGAGCGTCAAAGCAGGGGCGACATCGCCCCCGTCTATACGCGGAGGAGAACCAATGGCATCGGTCGCGCTCAGCACAGCACCCAGCAGCATTGCAGCCAACAGCACACTCAACCCCGCACCAGCAGCCAAATCCGCGCCAGACTTGTCATCAGCCCCCGCCAGACCCTCAGCCACACTCCAGCCCGACACAGTAAAACTATCCGTAGCCGCCCAGGTCAAGCTGCTCCACCGCCAGGGCATTCCCGTCTCCCGCATCGCGTCGAGCCTCGGCACTAACGTCGCCGCAATCGACAAGTATCTGGGCATCACCATTGCCCAGCCCGCTGCCACTACCGCCGCAGCCGTCAAAACCAGTGCCCCAGCCGATACCGATTCCGACGCAGGAACAGCCAAGTCAAGCCCCGCTGCGCAGCCACCAACAGGCTCGGCTGGTGCCACGCCCGATAGCGGAGACGCTTCGGCCAGCGCTACGTCAGCAGACAAACCGGCTGCGGCCGCGCAAGCTCCCGCCGCCACAGCGCCAACCGCCCCGCCCGTCAAGTAGAACTCAAAGTTTTTCAAGAAGATAGCTGATGACATGGTCGGCATGCACCACGCCCACCAGCCGGCCATGCACATCCACCACCGCCAGCGAGCGGAGGTTGTACTTGTCAAAAACCTCCGCCACGTCTGACTGGTGCATGTCCGCCGGGCAAGAACGCACCCGCGCCTCGGCCAGTACTTTGAGGTGGCTCCCCGGCAGCGCCATCACCATCCGCGCCAGCGGCACCGACCCGCGCAGCACCCGGCCCCCATCCGTCAGATAGATCTCCGAGAGCGTCTCCGCGTCCCCATCAAACGCGCGCAGCGCCTCAACCGCATCGGCCACCGTGGCCTCCCACGGAACCGCCACAAACTCGGTCGTCATCCGCCCCGCCGCCGAATCCTCGTGGAACTCCAGGAGCTCTTCCACTTCCTGGCGCTCCTCCGGCTCCATCTCTCCGAGAATCGCCTCAGACCGCTCGTCCGAAAGCTCGCTCAGCAGGTCAGCCGCTGCGCCGGGATCCATCTCTTCGACAATGTCTGCAATGCGTTGCTTGTCCATGCCCTCAAGCAGCGACTTCTGCAGCTTCGGATCTACCTCTTCCAGCGTTTCCGCCGCCACTTCCTCGTCCAGCGCCGTAAAGATCGCCTCGCGCTCGGCAGGAGCCAAATCCGCCAGAATTTCTGCCAACTCCGAGGGATGCATGTCGGCCAGCCGCTCATGCTCAATCTTCAGCTTGACGCGACGCGCTGGGTCCACCTCGATGACATCGACAAACTGCCACGGAATCCCCCGCGATGCAAAACGCCGCGAGAGCGCCTCAAGAGTATGCCGAGGCAGCAGCCCCTTGAATACCCGCTGCACCGCCCCACGCAGCCCCACTTCAACCTCTGAAACCCGCAGCAGATGCACCGACCCATGACCCAGCCACTCCAGGTCGACATCATTCACCCGCACCACCTTGCGCCCGTGAATGTCGATGATCTGCCGGTCAATCAGGTCTTGCTGCAAAAAGAGGTAATTTTCATCGCCACGCAACGGGCTCAGCGCCGACGGCGTGCGCAGCTCCAGCGTCCCCGCCGGCGTCTCCATCACCTGCACCGATGGCACAATCTGCAGCCCCTGCCGCGTCTTCAGCACCAGCCCCGCCACCCGGCCTGCCTCCGCCCCGGTCGCGACCGCAATGTCCTTCAAACGTCCGCGAACCACCCCCTGCGCGTCCGTAACGGGCGTGCCAAGCATGGCGGTCAGGCTGACGCGGGATGTAGTCCGTGGGCGCATAGTTTTCAATCGCAGCAGACTGAGTTTAGCCTGACGCCCCACCCGCTGGCGAACCCACGCATTCGCGTCATGGCACACCGAGCTTCCGCAACGAAACCCTGCCAAAGATTCCCGAAGAACTGCGGCAGCCTTTGAAGTTCAACTTTAGCCTGACTCGTCAAGCATATGTCTTGCCTCGGCTGCACCAAAACAGTATGCTGAGCCTCTCCGCTCAAAGCATTCAATAACTCTGCCTGAGCAATGCCGGAAATCTGGAGATAACTGCTGATGCTTCCCTATGTCTTCGGACTAGCTTTTCTGTGCTTCGTCGCTGAAAGAGTCTTTCCCGGATGGCCATTGCCCCGCATAAGGACTTGGCCAATACGAGTCATACTCGTCAATCTCGCCCAGCTTGGCGTCATCCTGGTCGCCGGAATCAGCTGGGAGAAGTGGCTCTCATCGAGCTCTCTCTTCCACCTCGAACGCCATGTATCTCCAGAAATCGGCGCCATGATCGCTTACTTCATCGCCACATTCGTTTTTTATTGGTGGCATCGTTGGCGGCACCAGGTTGACGCCCTATGGCTGATGTTCCATCAAGTCCATCACAGCCCTCAACGCATCGAGGTCATCACCTCCTTCTACAAGCATCCGCTCGAAATGGTGGTGAACTCGGTCATCGGCAGCGTCCTCGTCTACTCCTGCCTCGGCCTCAGCTTAAAGGGCGGCGCAATCTATACGCTTTGTACCGCGGTTGGAGAATTTTTCTATCACACCAATATCCGGACGCCCCGCTGGGTCGGTTACTTCTTCCAGCGGCCAGAGATGCATCGCATCCACCACGAATATGGGCTCCACAAAAACAACTATGGCGACATCGTCTGGTGGGACATGCTCTTTGGAACCTACGAAAATCCCCCCGAGTTCAAAACATCCTGCGGATTCGACGACGCAAAGGAACAAAAACTTGTCGAGATGCTCCAGTTCAAGGATGTTCACAAAGAACCAGCCTGGAACGCGGATAAGGGCGCTTGACAGAGCGAGGCTCAACAACGAAACTGCGATGGAGGATTCAAAACGTCCGGCCCATGCGACAAACCTCGCGTCGCATCCCCGTCAACGTACTGAATCCGCGCACCAGACCGCCAGCACAGAGAGACCTCCATTGACCGGACCACAAACAGGGCGACTCAGCTTCAAACTGGCCTCCACAATGGATAGCGTGGCTGAGATTGAAGCGGCAGCAGAAAAGCTCACCCAGGCCGCCGGCATGGACGAGGACGAAAGCTTTCGCGTCGTCATGGCCGTCCGCGAAGCAGCGGTCAATGCCGTGCTGCACGGCAATAGCTATGATCCAAATAAACAGGTCAGCGCCAGCTTTGAAAACAACGGGAAATCCTTGATCATCACCATCGCAGATCAGGGCGAAGGACTCGATCCGGAGACCATTCCCGATCCCCTGGCACCCGAAAATTTGCTGCGCGGCACCGGCCGCGGCATCTTCCTCATCCGTTCCTTCCTGGATGAGGTACACTTTCGACAATTGCACCCCGGAACGGAACTGACGCTGATCAAGCATCTGACACCGGCGGCGACCCCGGATGACGTGACCCAGAACGACAAAGATCTGGATACGAATTGACGGATACGAATTAACCGATAACGACAAAAACCCTGAGGAGGGACTTCTGTGGCACTTACCATTGCAACCCGGCAAATCGACGGCGTAACCATTCTGGACTTGAGCGGGCGCATCACGCTCGGAGAAGGCAGCGTTCAACTGCGCGATGCCATTCGCGATCTGATCGGCAAGGGCGTCAAGAATATTCTGCTGAGCCTCGGCGAGGTCAACTACATCGACAGCTCCGGTCTGGGCGAGCTCGTCAGCGCATTCACCACGGCCAAGAATCAGAACGCCGACGTGAAGCTGCTCAACCTGACCAAAAAGGTCAAGGACGTCCTACAGGTCACCAAGCTCTACACCGTATTCGATATTTACGACGACGAAGCCCACGCAATCGTCGCCTTCAAGTAAATTTCGGCCAAAGCTTCTGTCAAAAGAAAGGGCCACGTCGCGGGTTTCCCGCAGATGTGGCCTTTTTGTGTTTCACCGTTGCTGGCTTTACCAAAGTCTCAACGATTCCGGGTCAGGTGCTCTCGACCCGGAACCGCCCTTTAACCTTGCGCTCAGAACTTCACAGCGGGCGCCGTGCGTGCCGCCGCACTCGCCTCAAAGTAAGCATCGTTCACATGAAATCCAAGTATCCCCGCCCAGATGCTGTTCGGGAACGACCGCACAAACGTGTTGTAATCCCGCAGCGTGTCGTTGTAGCGGCGCCGTGCCACGCTGATCCGGTTCTCCGTCCCCGATAGCTCGTCCTGCAGGCGCATGAACTGCTCATTCGACTTCAGTTGCGGATAGTTCTCCGTCAACGCCAGCAGCCGGCCAAACGCCGAATCCAGCGTCCCGTTGGCCGCAATCTTCGCCTTCGGGTCCCGCGCATTCAACAGGCCCGCACGCGCGTTGGCAATGTCGCCAAACACTGTGCTCTCTTCCTTCGTAAAGCCCTTCACCGTTTCCACCAGGTTCGGGATTAGGTCAGCCCTCCGCTGCAACTGAACATCCACCTGTGACCAGCTCGACTTCACCTGCTCATCCTTCTGCACCATCTGGTTCTGCGCAGAGACAAAGCTGCCATAGATCATCAATCCGATGACAACAAAAACACCAACAATTCCAAGGAATATCCAAAGTCCACGACGCATTGAGTGATTCTCCTTTGCCTTCGTTCCTCGAGGGCACACTGCAAAATCCGTTATGTCAAAAAGCTGAAACTACCAGTCTCCGCCAGCACCGCCGCCGCCGGATTCACCACCACCAAAACCACTAAACCCATCACCACCGCCGCCCGAGTCGCCGCCGCCAAATCCACCACCGCCGCCGCCCCAGCCACCGCGTCCACCGCCACCGAACAGCATGCCCAGGCCAAATCCAAGCAGCCCACGCACTCCGAAGAAAGCCAGCACCAGCACGATGAGAATAATCCGGAAGATCAACCCAATAGACGACCCGCGCCGCTGCGGTACTCGGCTCTGCGATTCACTACCCGGGGGGCCGCGGTCCTCATCCTGCAAAGTAACCTTGGCATCCGCCGCAATCACATTTGCAATCTGCACCAGCCCGGTCGTCACCGCGCCGTCATAATCCGCATGCTTCAGGTCAGGCACCATTAGCCGGCCAATGTCGCCCACCCTGGCATCCGGCAAGATGCCCTCAAGCCCGTAGCCAACCTCGATCCAGTAGTGGTGGTCCTCGACCGAGATCAGCATCAGAATGCTCCGGTCGCTGCCCTTCTTCCCGACTTTCCACTTCTCTTCCAGTCGATTGGCAAAGTCTGCCTTGTCATCGCCACCCAGGTTCTTCAGCGTGACAATCGCCACCTGCGTATTCGTCGCCGAATGGTCAAGCTGGCCGCACAAGCGCCCCAGCCGCGCCACCGTCTCCGGCGAAAGCACGTGCGCAAAGTCAGAAACATAATCTGTAGGTTTGGGCAGGTCTTCCACGCGCTCTGCAACTGCAAAGAGGCCGGAAAACAAAAGCACGAGGCCCACAACGGATGGCAGGAGCCTGTGTAAAGCCGTACGCGAGCGGCGGTCTAGCATCTCTTCTATTGTACGCATTACCCCCCAACTAAGTTCCATCTTCTCGCTCTTACCCGCCCCAGGCGACTATCCTAAAGACGATGACTATTGAATCGATAACACCGCCTGTCCCCGCTCCAGCCCCGCCCGTCGCCCGTATCGAAGCAAAACTCACCCCCCTCCACGGCACCGTCCTCGTCGACAACTACGCCTGGCTCCGCGAAAAAGAGAGCCCCGAAGTCATCGCCTATCTCAACGCCGAAAATGCCTGGGCCGAGGCCGCCACCGCCCCCCTCGCCCCCCTCCGCGACCAGCTCTATGCCGAGATGCTCAGCCACATCAAGCAGACCGACGTCTCCGTCCCCTACCGCGACGGAGCCTGGTGGTACTACCTCCGCACCGAAGAGGGCCTCCAGTACCCCGTCTACTGCCGCAAAGCGGATTCACCCGACGCCCCCGAACAAGTCATCCTCGACGGCAACGAACTCGCCAAAGACCACCCCTTCATGTCCATCGGCGGCACAGACATCACCGACGACGGCCGCTGGATGGCCTACAGCGTCGATCACACCGGCTTCCGCCAATACACCCTCCATATCAAAGACCTCCAGACTGGCGAAGTCCTGCCCAGTTCCGTCGAACGCGTAGGCTCCGTCACCTGGTCCGCCGACAACAAATCCCTCTTCTACACCGTCGAGGATGAAGAGCAGAAGCGCCAATTCCAGCTCTGGCGGCACGTCCTCGGCACAGATTTCGCCATCGACAGCCTCATCTTTGACGAGCCCGACGAACGCTTCAACCTCGCCGTCGGCCGCACCCGCGACGGCCATTTCCTCATCATGGAGGCAGGCAGCCACACCACCACCGAGTCCCGCTTCCTCGCCGCCGACAATCCACTGGGCGAATGGACCCTCGTAGCCCCCCGCGAAGATGAGCATGAATACTCCATCGACCATCGCAACGGCCTCTGGTTCATCCGCACCAACGACCAGGGCCGAAACTTCCGCCTCGTCACCGCCCCCGTCGCCACCCCCGGCCGCGAACACTGGTCCGCCCTCCTCGACCACCGCCAGCACATCATGCTCGAAGACGTTGACCTCTTCGAAAAATTCTTCGTCTCCTGCGAGCGCGAAGACGGCCTGCCCCGCCTCCGCCTCTGGAGCTTCACTGAAAACGACCGCGCTATCCAGTCCAACGAAATCCAGTTCCCCGAACCGGTCTACAGCGCCTTCCCCCATACCAATCGGGAGTTCTCGACCACAAAATTCCGCTACGCCTACCAGTCCCTCGTTTCTCCCAGCTCCGTCTTTGAATACGACATCGCCAGCGGCACTTCCACCCTGCTCAAGCAGGTAGAGGTCCCCGGCGGCTTTGACCGCGATCAGTACGCCTCAGAACGCGTCTACGCCACCGCCGCTGACGGCGTCCGCGTCCCCATTTCCCTCGTCTATCGCAAAGACAAGCGTGAAGCCGGTAAAAATCCCCTCTACGTCTACGCCTACGGCTCCTACGGCTATTCCCTCCCCATCGGCTTCAACGCCAACCGACTCAGCCTCCTCGACCGCGGCATCGTCATGGCCTACGCCCACATCCGCGGCGGCGGAGACCTCGGCAAACCCTGGCACGACCAGGGCAAAATGCTCGTCAAGCGAAACACCTTCACCGACTTCATCACCGCCGTCGAGGAACTCACCGGCAGCGGCTACGGCGACCCCGCCCGCGTCGCCATCGAGGGCGGCTCTGCCGGAGGCCTCCTCATGGGCGCCGTCGTCAACCTCAAGCCTGAAATCTTCCGCGCCGTCCTCTCCCACGTCCCCTTCGTCGATGTCATGAACACCATGCTCGACGCCTCGCTCCCCCTCACCGTCCCCGAGTATGAAGAGTGGGGCAACCCCAATGAGGCTGAATACTTCCACTACATGCTCAGTTACTCGCCCTATGACAATCTCAAGTCCGGCAGTTATCCCGCCATGCTTGTCAAAACATCCCTCAATGACAGCCAGGTCATGTACTGGGAACCAGCCAAGTACGTAGCCAAACTCCGCACTCTCAAAACCGACAACAATCCCCTCCTTCTCGTCACCAACATGGAGGCCGGCCACGGCGGCGCAAGTGGCCGCTACGACTACCTCAAAGAGATAGCCTTCGACTATGCCTTCCTGCTCCAGGAGTTAGGTTTGGTGGGATAAGTTCACGCGATGAGTTCGGTAGGAAACTTGCCCAGCCGTTAAACCAGTAATCAGGAGGGAGCAGGGGGTTTCAACCCCCTGAAAGACTGCACCATGAAACGGCCTTCAGGCCCGGAATTTTGTCCTTTGCTCGCAACCAAGGGCGTAAAGTACGGTAGTGAGGAAAAAGGTGCGCCATGCAACGAGCAAACATCGTCCTATTGCTACTAATGCTTTTGACCTCTCTTGGGTACAGTCAGCAGACTACCGCCTCGACTGATCCGGCACCAGCATGCCCCGCCGAATTCAATGACTCGCTTGAAACCAATGGCGTCCTCCAAGTCAACATCAAAGACCCCGACAACCATGTCCGTCCGCCCAGGGTTACCCATAGCGTCGAGGCAAAGTTCTCTGATGAAGCCCGCCGCCACGCGAAAAAAAAGTTCTTCAGCAGATTCAAAGGCGTCAGCATCGTAAGTCTGGTCGTAGATAAGAACGGTATGCCGCAAAACGTCTGCGTAAAGCAATTCGTCGGATTGAAGCTCGATGAAGAGGCCGTTAATGCCGTTCGCCAGTACCGCTTCTCGCCGGCCACCCTCAACGACATGCCCGTCGCCGTGCGCATCTCCGTCGCGGTCGAATTCAAGCTCTTTTGAGAAACTTCATCACGCCACCCCAACATCCGTCCGCCTAAAGTCATCCCCCTTGAATAACAACGGTTCCCCAACACTCTTAGAAGCGCATAACTAAAACAATCCCCAAAATTCAGCCCCGCCCGATACCGTCCCTTGCCGTACAACCGGAAAGCAACGTTCGCCAACCTGCCGTGCTCTGTCGAGACCGGCGTTATCGCGATATACGCTAGTCGCAACATCAGGTCCAGCTCCGTTTCAGCATTCTTGCCGCGTCGCGACAAAAGAACCATGCATGCCTCTACGTAACTCACAACGGAGATCTGCCTGGATTCTGCCCTGGCCAGCTTTCGCAGAAAATCGTCTGCCTCGGGCTCCTCAAGCATGATCGCGACGAATGTTGAGGTATCGACGACCATCAGTCAAACAAGCCTTGATCGTTGTAACCGAGGATTTCGTCTTCACTGCGCGTATCTAAATTCGGCATAGCCGCAACGCGCGCTGTGATTTCCTTGATTCTCGCGATATATTCCGCTTCGTCAGTAGCCATTGCAGCCACCTTGCGGAGACGTTCCTTCAAGGCAAATTGTACCGCCTGCGTAATCGTCTCCCCAGTCATCGCACTCAACTCCCGCGCCAGCCGGTCCGTTTCAGCGTCCTAAATATGCAAAGCCATGTACCTAGCATGCGCCAGATGTACATAATCGGCGACATGGAATGCAGATGGACACTTTGCCACTCACCCCTATGGCATAATGTCCCTAGAGGTGCCCAATGGCCACCGAAACTATTTCGCCAGCTCCCCAAACCATCACCGAATTCCCCAGACTCGGCAGCTACGAACTCCTTCGCCTCGTAGAAGAGGGCTTGCCCACCGATTGCCTCGAACTGCTCAAGCAACGCGGACTCACCTTTACTGAAATTGGCCAACTCGTCATCCCTCCGCGCACACTCAAGCACCGTAACGCCCGCGGGGAGCGGCTCACAGTCACCGAATCGGAACGTTTTCTCCGTGTCATCCGTGTTCTCGACTTCGGACTTCGCGTCTTCGGAGACTCCAGAAAGCTACTGAATTGGCTGCGCGCGCCCGACATTGAGATTGAGAATCGACCCTCCATGAGTCTGCTGGGCGATGAGGCAGGTTCACGGCTGGTCGAAGGGCAACTGTGGGGAATAGCGGATGGTATCTATTCTTGAGTGTCTTCTGGAGAATCAGCTCCTACATCGAATTGTCAGGCATTGGCGGTGAATTCCGATCAGGCCGATGGCATACAGCTCGTAAAGGCGTACCCGTCGTATATCTGGCCGAACACCCAGCGGTTTCGTTGCTCGAGGCATTGGTCAATCTCAAAATCGACACGAAGGAGATTTTTCCAGAGACCTATCAACTCCTTCGAATTCAATCGAAAACCGTTATCGCATCCGAGTCTGTATCGAACGAATCGCTCGCTACAGACTGGAAGGACGATCTCGACGCTACCCGAAAGATCGGAAATGATTGGCTCGATCGCAAAGAAACGGCACTTTTGGCTGTTCCATCAGCACCGTCACCGGAATCAACAAACTATCTTCTAAATCCGCTTCATCCCCATGCGGCAAACCTGCAAGTCGAGTGGGCCAGGCACATACGATACGACCGACGCCTGTTCCAGCTGAGCGAGTAGAGCATTTCAGGGGGTTACACAGACCGAACTGCATCGTTCGCATGTCTTTTCCATCAAGGAAAAGACACATATAGCAGTACTTTCGAGACCATCGTATTCCCTAAAATGCTTTGACCTCAACCACCGCGTCACCCTCGCCCGGAGCGAGGAAGAGATTGGTTTCCAACCCATGCTGGCGCGTGTACAGGTCGTAGTAGCGGCCCTTAAGCGCGTACAACTGGTCATGGTTCCCGCGCTCAACAATCCTGCCGCCTTCGACCACCAGAATCTGGTCCGCCCGGCGAATCGTCGAGAGCCTGTGTGCAATCACAAACGTCGTCCGGCCCAGCATCAGCTGGTTCAACCCATCCTGAATCATCGCCTCCGATTCCGAGTCCAGCGAACTCGTCGCCTCATCCAGTATCAGAATCCGCGGCTGCGCCAGCAATGCCCGTGCAATGCTCAGCCGCTGCCGCTGCCCACCTGAAAGCTTCACCCCGCGCTCGCCAACAATCGTGTCGTAGCTCTCCGGGAAGCGCTCGGCAAACTCGTCCACGCGCGCCGTACGGCAGGCAAATAGAAACTGCTCCTCCGTTGCCTCCGGCCGCGAAAACATCACATTGTCCCGAATCGACCCATCAAACAGGAATGAATCCTGCAACACGACGCCCAGTTGCGAACGGTAGCCATTCAAATTCACCGTCGAAAGGTCTTGCCCATCAATCAGCAAGCGTCCAGCAACCGGATTATGGAAGGCACAAATCAAGCTGATAATCGTCGACTTGCCCGAGCCCGATGAACCAACCAGCGCCGTCACCGAACCTGGCTCGGCCACAAAATCAATCCCATGCAGCACGGGCTTACCGGTTTCGTACTCAAATTGAACATGCTCAAATTCGACACGCCCGGTAATCGGTGGCATCTGCCCGGTCCGCTTCGGGTCTGCGTTCTCTTCCATCTCGCTGAGAATTTCAGTCGTCCGGTCCAGCCCCGCAAACGCCTCAGTCAGTTGCGTGCCAATGTTCACAATCTGAAAGACCGGCGCAATCATGAACGCAAGAAACATGTTGTAGCTGAAGTAGTCGCCAACCGTCCACGAATGCTGCAAAACACTGTGTCCGCCCAGCCACATCACCAGGCCGGAAACCAGGCCAAGCACAGTGGTCGAGGCAGCGCCAAGCGTGCTCGTCATGGTCAGCGAACTCACCACATTTTTGAGCAGCCGCTCCACGCCAGAGCCAAAAACGCTCGCTTCACGATCCTCAGCATGGTAACCCTTGATGACGCGTACGCCGCCCAGCGACTCCGTCAGGCGGCCCGTAACTTCAGCGTTGATCTTGGACCGTTCGCGAAAAATTGGCCGGATTTTCTTGAATCCGTATTGCAGAATCACCACAAAAACAGCAATCACCGAGAAGACCGTCAGCGTAACCACTACGCTGCGGCTCATGAGATAGATAAACGCCAAAATAGCGGTGAGGATGCCGCCGACAAACTCAACCAGACCAGTGCCGATCAGGTTGCGAACGCCTTCCACATCGTTCATGATGCGGCTGACAAGCGTTCCCGTGCGATTTTCGTCGTAGTAAGCCACCGAGAGACGGCCTACGTGCTGCTGCACCTGTTTGCGCAGCTCAGAGATGAGCTTCTGGCCTTCTTTCGAAAGCAGTTGGGTCAGCGAAAAGGACGAAATCGCCTGAATCAGGGTCGCGCCAAAGACGATGCCGATCAGCAGCGGCAGCATCTCCGGCTGTGGATTCTTTGAGGCCAGCACGTTGTCGAGCAGAAACTTGCTCAAGTACGGCAGCGTCAGGCCGGCCACGGTCTTGATGGCCACCAGCACAAAGCCGGCGAGCAGCAGCCAGCGGCGTGGCTTCACCAGCGCCCAGATGGTCGGCCAAAGCTTTTTGAAATTGACCTTCTTCTTGGGCGCGTCACTTACCTTGCCCATACCGCGGCCGCCACGCTCAGCCTGCATCGCCATTCCGCCTCCGCGCATCGATGCCATAAATCAGACCAGCCTTGCTTTGCGCGCTGCCCTGAAGCTGCGAATGCAAAGAACGACGTAGAAGAAGCACAACATCGCCATCGAGGCTTTCGACTCAACAGCCTGAGGATTCTTGACCGCGGCACCGCCCAGCATGTTGATCCAGTTGATGAAGCCCATAACCGTACCCGCAAAGCCAAGCGCGGCCAGGGTGACGTTGATGTGCATGAAGAGCTTGCGGCGGCCCGCATCGGGACTGAGCGCCAGTATGCCGAAAATACCCAGTAGCAGACCAAGCGCAGCGGGAATCAAGGCTGTAGGGTGAGTGCTGCCGGTGGCCACAAAGCCGACCAGACCGAGCGCGATGAAGATAACGGCAAATGCAATCGTAACTTTCGCCATGCGTCGAAACCTCTTCCAGAAATTGCTTTCTCTCTCGAGTCTACCGGAAGGGATGAGCGAGGGCAGGGCGAAGATTCACTGGTTGCGATCGTTCAGGCAAGGTTACTACCTTTAGCTTGTTGGATAGAGCCTGGCTACGTCGGCGAGGAGTTCGGCAGCGGTCCATTCATTGCCTGGGTAGAACTTGACGACTTTGCCGTCGGGCCCGATGAGAGTGGTTGAAAGGGTGTGGGTGATGGTCGTGTCTGCTTCGCGGGTGAGGCCGACGTTGAAGAACTGCGCGAGGGTAGGCAGGGTGAATTTGCCGGGAACGGCGAAGTCCCAGTGCGCGAAGGATTGGGGCGCAAGTGGGCCCATGTAGGTTTCACCGTAGCTCTTGAGGCGGGCGGGGGTGTCGCCTTCAGGGTCAAAGCTGGCACAGAGTAAGTGGGTATTTGCGTAGAGCTTTGGATTGGCGGACAGGGATTTTTCAAGGACGGCAAAGTTGCGTGTGACGCGCGGGCAGAAGTCCGGCAGGGGGCATTTGGTGTAGATGAATGTGATGAGCAGGGCCTTGCCGCGGAATTGGGAGAGATGAATGGGGCGCCCGTCCTGATTGGTGAGGTGGAAATCGGGGACGCTGTCGCCGGGGGTGGGAACGTGGAACTGGGTGGCAGGGCGGTAATCGGCTTTGGCTTGGCCGACGATAACGATGTGGTCTACAAAGACGGCGCCATCGGCAGATTGCGAAACGAGCACGTCGGCGGTGAGGATGTCGCCGGGATGGAGTTCGCTCATGATGCGGGTATCGCGAAGTTTATAGGGCATGGTCATGGCTTCCATGAAGCCGGGGATGGCCTGATGGTCGAGCGCGACTTCGCCGGTGGCAGGGTTGGTGGAGACGACTTTGCCGCGCAGGGGGTAGGTCTTGAACTGCGGCGGCGCGGTTGTGGTGGTGCTGCCGGAGTGGCAGCCGGTGGCGGCAAGGGAGAGCATGAGAAGGAGGGAGGGAAGGATGCGTTTCACAAATCAGTTTACAGGAGTGGGGGCGTTGGCGAAGGTGGATTTGGGTGGGGCTTTTGGCACTTGGAGGTGTTACACAGGCTGCGGTGGGGATTGTTACACGTGTAACAATTTGGGGCTGAGATGAAGTTTGATATTTGTCAAATGGAATTGATGGAAGCTGTCTGTTTTGAAGCAGGTAGGATTGCGTTGAATTGAGGGGCTTTGTGCCTTGAATTTGAAGGCGGCGGCTATATCCCAATTTTGCTATATTCCGCATCGGCCAGGTGGCGGGAGTTCGGGGCGATGTCATGAAGAGATGACATAAGATGAGGTGCAATGAACAGTCGTGAAGAAGTTCGGCGGGAACGGGTGGATGGGTGGCTGGCGAGTGGCGGCGTGGTTGTGGCCGCAAACGAGCGGGCGGCGCGGGCGCTGAGGGCTGCGGTTGATGGGGCGCGGCAGGCATCAGGATTGAGGGCGTGGGCTACAACGGCGATTTACTCGTGGGATGGCTGGTTACACGAGCTGTGGGGTGAGCGAAACCTGCGCGGACTGGTGCTGCTGAACAGCGTGCAGGAGCGGTCGGTTTGGAAGCGGGTGATTGTTGAGAGCCGCACAGGGGCTGAGCTGCTGCATCCGGGGCGGCTGGCGGAGGCAGCGCAGCGGGCGCTTCGGCTCTTGTGTGACTATGCGCCAGCGACTGTCGGCCTTGATTCAGAAGCGATGGCGGAGCGGCAACGGTGGGCAGACAACGGCGGGGATGCAGCGGTCTATAGCGGGTGGCTGGCTGAGTTTGAGGGGCGCTGCCGTCGTGAGGGGTTGTTAAGCGGGTGCGGACTGGCGCTGGAGTTGGCGGCTTCTCTGCGCGGAGAAGCGATTCAAAAGAGCAACGGGTTGCCCGGAAAGCCATCAAGGCCGCCTCTGCTGCTGATTGGCTTTGACCGGCTGCTGGCGATGCAGGAGGCGCTGCTGGAGGCATGGGGGGCGTGGAAGCTGGATGAATCGGGCGAGGCTGCCGCTGTGACGCCATTCTGGGCTTCGCGTGACAGTGAAGCGGAGACGGCAGCGTGCGTGCGTTGGCTGAGGGCGCGACTGGAAGCCAATGCTGATGCCCGGCTGATGGTTGTTGCGACGGGGTTACAGGCGCGACGCGGGGAACTGGAGAGGGCCCTATTCGAGGCAGGGCTGGAGTCTGGCCGTGATTTTGAGTTTTCGCTGGGAGTTCCGCTGGCACGGGCGGGCGTGGTGCGTGCGGCCCTACTGCTGTTGCAGTGGCAAATAAGGCCATTGAGCGAGCCGGAGTTGGACTGGCTGGTGACAAGCGGACATTGCACAGCAAGCGAAGAGGAAGAGATTGCCCTGGCGGGAGCCATGCTGCGGCTGCGCCATGACGGACAGGAACGGCCCGATTGGCCGCTGTCAGACTTTTGCGCGGCGTTGGGGTGGGGCTCGGACGTGGACGTTTTGAATCTGCCATTTGCCTGGGCGGAGCGGATGATGAAGGCACATGAGGAGCTGAATCAGGAGCCGCGCAAGCAGAGTCCACTGGATTGGGTAGACGTATCGGGGCGAATACTGTCGGTGGCGGGATGGCCAGGGTTTCGCCCGGTTTTAAGCGTCGGATTCCAGGCACTGGATCGATGGGAAAAGGTGCTGGAGGAGTGCGCCTCACTGGGTCTGGATGGGATGGCGATGGAGTGGGCGGAGTTTGTTGAGGCGCTGACCGAAGCGTTAGCAGACACGATCTTTGCCACGGAATCAACCGAAGCGGCCATTCAAATTACCGAACCGCTGGCGGCGGCGGGGCAGCTGGCAGACGGAATCTGGTTTTTGGGTGGGCAAGAGCAGGATTGGCCGGGCAGTGGGCAGCCACATCCGCTGCTGCCGCTGAGTTTACAGCGCGAGAGGGGCATGCCCCACAGCAGCTACGGAGTGGACTGGGAGCTGGCCAGGCAGGCGACGGAGCGTCTGCTGAGGTCGGCGGATGAGGTGATCTTCAGCTATGC
This sequence comes from uncultured Acidobacteriota bacterium, assembly GCA_903832055.1. Lineage (GTDB taxonomy): Bacteria > Acidobacteriota > Terriglobia > Terriglobales > Acidobacteriaceae > Acidicapsa. The sequence goes on from CAILAC010000010.1 coordinate 386,774, forward strand.
ACGGCAGACGGGGGAGATTGAATCGCGTCCCTCGCGGCTGATAGCCCAGTTGGCTGGCGCACCGATGGAATTGCCGCCCACCGCTGCCGGGGTGGGACGGGAAATCCTGACGGAGGCGTTCGAGGATCGAAGCATGGTTCCCTTCCCCCTTGAGGTACTGCGGGGCGGCGCGGCGGCGCTGACGCGGCAGTCGCAATGCCCGTTTCAGGCCTTTGCCACGACGCGGCTGGCGGCCGAGGATTGGGATCCGGCGGAGGTTGGTCTGAATGCGAAGCAGCGCGGAAGCCTGCTGCATGACGTGCTGCACCGGGTATGGGGTGGAAGCCGCACGGGGGGACTTGCATCTCTGGAGGAGTTGAGAGCCATTCCCATGGATGGGCTGCGCGGTTTTGTGCTTCCCTTGGCCACTGCGGTCATGAAGGAGTGGCTGCAGCCGGTGCGACCGGGCGAGAGACGGCGTGCTTCCATGCCCCGGCGGTTTCCTGAGCGCTATCTTGCCCTCGAAGTGGAGCGGCTGACGGACCTGGTGTCCGAGTGGCTGGCGTACGAGAGCTTGCGGCAGACCTTTACGGTGGAGGAGACGGAAGCGACGAAGGAAGTAGTGGTCGCTGGTTTACGGATGCAGGTTCGCATGGACCGGGTTGACTTGCTGCCGACGGGTGGGCGGCTGGTGATTGATTACAAGAGCAGTGAGGTGAACGTTCAGGCGTGGGCTGGAGAGCGACCGGACAATGTTCAGTTGCCGCTGTATGCGACGCACGCCTTCACGGAAGTGGTGGAAGGGCTGGCGTTTGCGCAGGTGAGGCCGGGCAAGATGGTGTTCAAAGGGCGCCTGCGCGACGCAGGTGGAACACTGCTGGCCGGGCTTTCGACGTCAAGCGGACTAGTGAAGGAACCGCTGACCGAGGAGCAGCTCGCGGAGTGGCGGGCGCTGATTGAAGAGCTGGGTGAGGATTTTAAGGCGGGGCGGGCGGAGGTCGATCCGAAACCTCCAGGGAAAGTCTGCGAGAAGTGCCGTTTGAAGGCGGTTTGCCGGATTGCTGAGAATAAGGGGCTGGCGGAACTGACAGACGACGAAGAGTCCGGGGCCGAAGGCGAATTTGGAGGGCGTGATGACGCTTAGGAACGATGCTTTGCCGTCGCATGAGCTGTCATTGAAAGCACTGAACCGTCCTCCGGATTGGGAAGCACGGCAGCGCGCGCTGGACCCGGCGCGGTCGTTTCTGGTGCAGGCTCCGGCGGGTTCGGGAAAGACAGAGCTGCTGATTCGACGGTTTCTGCGCTTGCTGGGCGAGGCGGAGAAGCCGGACGAGATTGTGGCGATTACCTTTACGAACGCGGCGGCTGCCGAGATGAGGCAGCGGGTACTGGCGGCGCTGGAGAGGGCTGAGAAGGTCACAAACCCAGCTCTTGAGAGCGAGAGCGGGGACGCCCAGGTGGCTGGGGAACTGGAGTCGCTGGAGGGGTTGGCGGCGCAGGCCACAGAGAGGGCGCGGCGGCTGGACTGGAAGCTGCTGGACCAGCCGAACCAGCTGAGGATTATGACGATTGACTCGTTTTGCCGCAGCCTGGCGTTGCAGAGTCCGCTGAGCTGGGGGGTCCTGGCTGGGCTGGGGGGGCGACTGGACCAGTTAACCGATGCAGATGAGATTTACCGGCAGGCGGCTCGGCGAACTTTGGCGGCATTGGACGGGGGAGATACTGCGACGCGGCAGAGCGTGGAGGCGTTGCTCAAGTGGCGGGACAACAACTGGGCAGATATTGAAGCACTGATTGTGAAGATGCTTAAGGACAGGAACCGGTGGTTTCAGGGATTTGTGCTGGGGCAGAAGGTAGATGAGGCGGAGTTGCGTTCGAAGCTGGAGGCACCGTTTATGCGGGCCGCACGGGGCCTGCTGGAAAAGCTGGGGAAAAAGCTTGACGCGCTGGAGGGCAGCCGAGAGGGTGTACTGAAGCTGGCGCGCGTGGCGTGCAAGATTCCGGGGAAGGATTCGCCATTTGCATTGGCGGAGCGGGCGGAGCTGCCGGGGGTGTTCAAAGCGGAGGCGGGCGAGGATGAGCGGCAGTTGCTGCGGGATGCGTTGGATGCTTATGGGGAGGTAGCTGATTTTCTGCTGACGGGCAGCTCCTGGAGGAAAAAGGGCGGGCTGAACTTGCATCGGGGTTTTCCGGGGGGGGCTGAAGGCAAGCCAGCAAAAGATCGGTTTGGAGATCTTGTGGATGGGCTGGCGCAGGAGCCTGGACTGGTCGAGGCTTTGGCGGCTTTTCAAAAGCGGATGCCCTTGGGTTATACGGAGGAGGAGTGGGAGCTGCTGCGGCATTGCTTTGCTGTGTTGCGGGCGGCGGCGGCGCAGTTGCAGGTGCTGTTTGCGGAGACGGGTTCGGTGGACTTCACGGAGGTGGCGCAGATTGCGCTGCGGGTGCTTGCTCCGGAAGGGGGATTTGCCTCTGATATTGCGCAGCGACAGGCGGCGGGGATTCGGCATTTGCTGATTGACGAGTTTCAAGACACGAGCCGAAGGCAGCATGAGCTGCTGGCGCGAATCATTGGAGCGTGGCCGGAGCGGGAGGGGCGGAGTTGCTTCTGTGTTGGGGACCCGATGCAGTCGATTTACGGGTTTCGCGAGGCGGAGGTGGAGCTGTTTGAGCGTCTCAAGACGCATGGGCTGGATGTTTCGGCGTCTGACCCGGATGGAGGGGCGTTTCGGTTTGAGTTTGTGGCCCTGCGGGCGAATTTCAGGACGGCGAAGAGCCTTGTGGATGATCTGAACGGGCATTTTGAGGCGATTTTTGCCGAGGATGACGGGAGTGGGGTGAGGTTTGCGCGAGCGGTGGCGGCACGGGAGCAGCCAGCGGGGAAAGCGGCTGCGGTGACGGAGCTGCATCTGGCGTTTACGCGGAATGGAAAGGGATTTACCGACGACGACCCCAATGCGCCGGAGAGAACGCGGGAGACGCAGGTTGAGGAGCTGGTGGCGCTGGTGAAGAGCAAGCTGCCGGAGATTGAGGCGGCCCGTGCGGCGGCGGGCGGCGATAAGGCTTCGGACCAGAAGGCGGGGAAATACCGGGTGGCGGTGCTGGGGCGAACGCGGCCTGCGCTGCTCGTGGTAGCGGAGGGATTGCGGGCGGCGGGGATCGGGTTCAGGGCGATCGAGCTGGTGAAGCTGCGGGAGCGGCCGGAAGTGCTGGATGTGCTGGCGCTGGTGCGGGCGTTGCTGAATCCGATGGACCGGACGGCGTGGCTGGGGGTGCTGCGGGCGCCGTGGTGCGGACTTTCACTGGAGGAGCTGCATTTGCTGACGGCGGCGGATAACGCTGGGGTAAGCGCCGCGGCGATTCCCACACTGATTAAGGAGAGATTGCCGCAGCTTTTGCGGGAAGGCGGGATTGGTTCGCGGGCGGCAGAGGCTGCGGCACGGGTGGGGCGGGTGCTACGGCAAGCCAGGGAGTTGAGGGCGAGTGGAGCTGGTTTGGCGATGGGGGCTGGGCTGGCATCGGGGCTGGGCAGCTGGATTGAGGCGGTGTGGACCGCGCTGGGTGGCTCGGACACGGTGAACGAGGAGCAGCGGAGCAATCTGCGGCTGCTGTGGTCGTGCCTGGATGGGCTTCCGTCGGGCGAGCTTGATCTTCTTGGACCGGGGCTGGAGTCGGCACTGGAGAAGCTGTTTGCGCAGCCGGATCCAGCGATGAGCAGCGAGTTTGGGGTGCAGTTGATGACCATTCATCACTCAAAGGGGCTGGAGTTTGAGGTGGTGATTGTGCCGGACCTGGAGGTGCGTGGCAAACCCGACGACCCAACAATGATCAGTTGGCTGGAGCGGGCAATCGCTGAGGATGAAGATGAGGGCGAGAACGGAAATGGCGGGGACTTGACAGAATTTTTGATTGCGCCGATTCAGGCCAAGGGGCAGGAGAAGGGCGCGGCCAAGGCCTGGGTAGATGGGGTGAAGAGGGAGCGCGTCACGCAGGAGCTGCGGCGCGTGTTGTACGTTGCCGCAACGCGGGCGCGGGAGGAGCTGCACCTGTTTGCGCGGCCCCGTTTTTCAGAGAAGGTGACGGCGAAAAGCACGGTGCCGGAGCGTGAACTGGTCGCAGCCGGAGGGCTGATGGCGACGGCCTGGCCAGCGCTCGAAATGAAGGTTCGGGAACGATTTGCAGTGTGGAAGAGTGACCGGGCGGAGCAGACTGGGCTGAGTTTGGCGGCCGCTGCAGCGGTGGCTGGAAATGTGTTGACGATGCCGGGGGGCGCAGCAGTGAAGCCAACGTTGATGCGACGTTTGCCTGAGGGGTATGCTCAGCAGTCAACGCCCCGGCTGTATGCCCGCACCCATGCGAGTGCCGCGACGGCTGCGGCTGAGCAGTCTGCCGATTTGCCTGAGAACCTGATTGATGACGAGACAGCAAGACCGACGCTGTTTAGCCGCACCGAGGGTGGTCTGTATTCGCGGCTTGACGGAACGGCGATTCACGCGCTGATGGAGAGACTGGCGCGGCTGCGGGTATTGATGGAATCCAGGGAAGCGGCGACGGCGCTGGCAGCGTCATTGCCAGGAATCATTGCGATGGCGCGGGGAGCAGGTTTGCCTGCGCTTGCCGCGCAGGGGCTGGCTGCTGATGCGATAGCGGTGGTGCAACGGACGCTGGAGGATGCGGCTGGTGCCTGGGTGTTGGCTCCGCATGCTGAGGCGGAGATCGAAAGCCGCTGGACGGCAGTGCTAGCGCCTGAGACTGGGAGCGCGGATCGAGATAAGGGGCGGCGGTGGAATCTTCGTCCAGATCGGGTCTTCCATTCTGAAGGGATGGATGGCGGAAGTGCAGCCTGGTGGGTCATTGACTACAAGACCAGCCGCGCACCTGAGCATGTCATTGCTGATGCGAGGGCGCGGGCGGATTTTCTGGGCGAGCATCGCACTCGCTATGAGGGGCAGCTGGCGGCCTACGCGCGCGTTCTGCGGGCATTGCAGGGCGGGCCAGACACATTGCCGGTGCGAGCCGGGGTGTATTATCCGCGACTGCGCCTGTTTGATTGGTGGGAGGCTTGAGTAACGGAGGTAACCGCGCTTGAGTTCTGAAACAAATTCGGAGTTTTCGAAGATTAGTTTTCGTAGCTGAGCAACGAATTCCGCAATTCTGTGTCTAAACGATTTACGAAGGCCTGTTTGCCTTCGAACAAATTACTTGACTTGACTCGGGTTGCTGCCGAGTCGAGCCAGGTTTGGCGTCCCGATTTCGTTCAGATGGCACCGCAAGTCTGAGTTGCGAGTTCGGGTTCGCTTTTGGCCTACCACTGGCTCTTCACTGCTCAAGGCTGATTTTTGACTGTCGTTCTACGCCCTCACACCTGTTGCAAGTCTTTTGATCTGGCATCTTTGATCGGCCGAGAGCATCAGATGGACGCGGTGTAGTGCGCCTCGCGAAATACGGACCACGTTCAACTTTTCCACCACCCAGGGATGGCCATGAATCGATTCGCAAGAACTGTAAGGCAACTCTTCCTCCCCTCCTGCCTTTGGGCGTTTGTTGTGCTCGCTGCCGGATTGAGTTCAATCCCGTCCGCGGCTTTCTCATCCGGGCAGGCAGTGCGTGTGCATGCTGATGTCAACAGCAACGAGCGGGTCCCGCTGGCAGGCTCACGGCATCCCCTGGCGCTGGTTCAGAATGAAAGCGGGCGGCTCGCGGCGGGCACACGGATGGAGGGTGTAACGATATTTTTCAGCCGGACTCCTCGTCAGCAGGCAGAGATGGATGCGCTGATCAAGGCGCAGCAGGACCCGGCCTCGCCGCTGTTTCACAAGTGGCTGACGCCGGAGCAGTTTGGCAGGCGCTTTGGGCTGGCGGATGCCGACATTGCCAAGGTGCAGGGCTGGCTTGAGCAGCAGGGCTTGTCGGTGGATTCCGTTGCGCGCGGCAAGGACAGCATCCGGTTCTCTGGAACGGTGGGCCAGGTCGAGGCGGCGTTCGCGACAGAAATCCACTCTTATTCTGTGAGCGTGGCGGGCGGGCAGGAGCAGCATTATGCGCCTGCGACGGAGTTGAGTGTGCCGTCGGCGCTGGCTCCGGTAATTCTGGGGGTGCGCAATCTGGATAACTTCAAACCGCGATCGATGATGAAGAAGCCGTCGGCGGAGACGTTGCGCAGACTGGTCAATCCGGATTTCACTTCAGGTTCTTCTGGCAATCACTTTCTTGCTCCGGGAGACATCACGACGATTTACAACGTGAAGCCGCTTTTGCAGGGTGGGGTAGATGGAACCGGGCAGACGATTGCCATCATGGGGCAATCGGCAGTTTTATTGAGCGATATTGCGGCATTTCAGAATGCGGCGGGTTTGACGTTGAAGGCACCGACGTTACAGCAGGTTCCGGGTACGGGAGTTTCAACGATTTACTCGGGTGATGAGGGCGAGTCTGACCTGGATCTGGAGTGGTCAAGTGCGCTGGCACCGGGGGCGAAGATTTTATTTGTCTATACGGGAAGCGTCAGCGGCAGCGGGGTGTTTGACGCGGCGCAGTACACGGTAGACAACAACCTGGCGCAGATTATCAGCATCAGCTACGGACTTTGCGAAAATGACTTGGGCACTGCGAATTACGCCTCTCTCGAAGCGATTACCTCGAGGGCTGCGACTCAGGGTCAATCGGTGCTTGCGGCGAGCGGCGATGAAGGATCGACGACCTGCTACAGCAACACGAAAGACTCCCTGACGATTCGGCAGTCGCTGAATGTGAGCTATCCGGCGAGTAGCCCGTTTGTGACGGCTGTGGGTGGGACGGAGTACAGCGAAGGAACGGGAACGGGCGCTACCCAGTACTGGACGGCGAATGGATCGACGGACGTAGTGGCATCGGCGAAAAGCTATATCCCAGAGATGGTCTGGAATGATGATTCATCGAGTGGGCTGGCGGCGAGCGGTGGCGGCGTGAGTACACTGTCTGCGGGCAAGCCGAGCTGGCAGAAGGGTGTTCCGGGGATTCCGGCGGATGGTGCGCGCGATGTGCCGGATATTGCTCTGGCAGCCTCAAACAACCATGATCCTTATCTGCTTTGCACGAGCGATACGAGCAACTGGACCTCGGGGCAATCGGCGAGCTGCGACCTGGGTTTTCGGGATTCGGCGAGCAATGTCTTGACGGCGGCCGGGGGCACGAGTTTTGCAACGCCGGTATTCGCTGGCATGGTGGCGCTGATCAACCAGAAGCAGAACTACAGCACCGGGCAGGGCTTGCTGAATACCGAGCTTTACAAGCTGGCGTCGAATGCGGCGACGTATGGATCGGTATTTCATGACATTACGACCGGCACGAATGCCTGTTTAGCGTCGAGCGGTTTGTGTTCGGCGGCTGGTGAGTCAGCGTATGCAGCAAAGACTGGGTATGACCAGGCGACCGGGCTGGGTTCGTTTGATACGAATGCGCTGGCCGGGGCCTGGGCTGCATCAGGGTCGTCATTAATCGGGACGACTACATCAGTGACACCCTCCAACACGGCTCCGCTGGTCAATACGAATGTGACGTTCACGATCGGCGTGGCTTCAGTGACCGGCGCAACTGTGCCGACAGGCAACGTGACAATCACGGTTGACGGCGGAACTCCCGTCACGGGCAACGCTCTGGCGGCGAACGGTACCTACAGCTACGTGACGCAGTTCACGACCGCAGGCGCGCATGGGGTTGTCGTGGCGTATCTGGGCGATGCAACACATGCTGCGTCTTCCGGGAGCGCGACTGTAACTGTGGGCGGAGGCAGCTCCGGCAGCGGGACGTTTACGCTGGCGGCGACCAATATTTCAGTGGCGCGTGGCAGTGCCGGAACGTCAACGGTAACGGTGACGCCCGCAGGCGGATACAAGGGTACGGTGGGCTTTACGCTGGCGACGACGAGTTCTTCACTGAGCGCGGCCTGCTACTCGATTGCCAACGCGACGGTGACGGGAACGACGGCAGTCACGACGACGCTTACGATTGACACGAACGCACAGAGTTGCGCGACTACGGGCGCTGTGCGGAAGGGGAAATCGCAGGCGATACGGGTGGGTAGCTTTGCTTCCGGAGGGTCGGGACCGTTGGGCTTGATGGCCGGTGGCACGATGCTTACGGGGCTGCTGCTCGCCGGACTGCTGGGACGCGGATCACGGAAGCTGCGAGTGCTGGCTGGCGTGATTCTGCTGGCGAGCTTCGGGTTTGCGCTGGCTGGTTGTGGCGGCGGAGGCGGCAGCAGCGGCGGAACGACATATACGAATCCGCCGACGGGAACCTATACGGTGACTCTGACGGGAACAGATTCAGCATCGTCGTCGATTCCGGCGGCAACGGCTTCGTTGACGCTGACCATCAATTAACCCGGGAAACAAATCAAAAAAGGCAGGCTCCGCGAGGGGCCTGCCTTTTTGCTTTTACAGAAGCGATTGCATGCTGATCAGTCTGCCTGGGCGGCGGCAACTTTGGCTGCGTCAACGCTTGCCTTGTGGCGAACGTCAGCGCCTTTGACCCAGAAGATGACGTCTTCAGCAATGTTGGTGGCGTGGTCGGCTACGCGCTCAAGAGAGCGGCAGACCATGAGAGCGTTGAGGGCCTGGGGAGCAAGGTGGCTCTCAGTGCCCATGACCTGGGCAAGGGTGATGTGCGCGGCGCGATTCATACCGTCTACCGCATCATCCATGCTGAGAACAGACTGGGCCATTTCCGGGTCTGCCTCGATAAAGGCCTGGAGCGCACGGCGCACCATGTTAGAGGCAAGCGCAGCCATGCGGGGAATGTCGACGGGAAGATCGGCGACGGCCATGGACTCCATGGTGCGGACTCGGTCGCTGATGCTTTTGGCGGCGTCGCCTACGCGCTCGAGGTCGGCGTTGATCTTGATGACGGCGAGGATGAAGCGGAGGTCAATGGCCATGGGCTGCTCCATGGCGAGGATGTCGAGGGCAGACTGGTCGATCTCGCGTTCGAGGCGGTTGATGGCGAGTTCAGAACGGCTGACGAGGTCGCAGATGGAGAGGTCGCGGACGCGATAGGCCTCAACGGCCCTCTGGATGGCTTGTTCGGCGAGGCCGGCCATGACCAGGAGTTTTTCCTTGAGGTCGTCAAGACTGCGTTGGAAGCGGATTCTTGTCATCGTGTTGTCAGCGCCTCTCTACCAAGAATTCGCCAGTGGCCAGTTTTGGATCCAGCTCTCGGGGCTCATGCCCGGTTCGTTTGTTTTGACTCGGATAACGTCTAAATCGGGAACATTGAGAACTTTTGGTCGATCAAACTCTGGAGCAACTCAACCGAATCGACCGGTGATGTAGTCTTCGGTCCTCTTGTCAGAGGGATTGGTGAAAATCTTGTGAGTTGAATCGAATTCAACCATACGGCCGTTGAGGAAGAAGCCGGTTTTTTCGGCGACGCGGGCGGCCTGCTGCATGTTGTGGGTGACGATGACGATGGTGTACTGGGTTTTGAGCTGAAAGATCAGGTCTTCGATCTTGGAGGTGGAAACGGGATCGAGTGCTGAGGCCGGCTCATCCATTAACAACACCTCAGGATCGACGGCGAGGGCGCGCGCGATGCACATGCGCTGCTGCTGGCCGCCGGAGAGCGAGGCGCCGGACTTCTTCTTGAGATCGTCCTTGACTTCATCCCAAAGCGCGGCGTTGCGCAGTGAGCGCTCGACAATCTCATCGAGAGCACGGCGATTGCTGTAGCCATTGAGCTTGAGACCAGAGGCTACGTTGTCGTAGATGCTCATCGTGGGGAAGGGATTGGGGCGCTGAAAGACCATGCCGACCCGGCGACGAATTTCGACAGGCGAAGCGTCGGCGTAAATATCCATATCGCCAATGCGCACTGAGCCAGTGACGCGGGCGATGGGATTGGTTTCATGCATGCGATTGAGACAGCGCACAAAGGTGGATTTGCCGCAGCCTGAGGGTCCGATCAGCGCGGTTGCGTGATTGGCTGGAATAGGCAGATTGATATCCTGCAACGTGTGGTTGGCGCCATACCATGCGTTCAGGTTGGTCACCTCGATGCCGACTCCCACTAGCTTGCTCCCTTCAGGATTCCGCGGCTGGCGACATAACGTACCAGCGAAACGGCAAGAACGATAAGAATGATGAGAACCAATGCACCCGCCCAGGCAAGACGGTGCTGATCGTCATAGGGGGAGATGGCGTACACATAAATCTGCAAAGGCAAAGCAGCAATGGGCTCGTTGAGGCTGGTACTCCAGAACTGGTTGCCGAGAGCGGTGAAGATGAGAGGAGCGGTTTCGCCGGCGACGCGGGCAAAGGCCAGCATGCACCCGGTGATGACGCCGGGGGAAGCGGTCTTGAGGGTGATGGAAAGAACTGATCGCCAGGTGGGCACGCCCAGGCCCAGGGCTGCTTCGCGGATGGAGTTGGGGACCATCAGGAGCATTTCTTCAGTGGTGCGGGTGACGGTGGGAATCATCATGATGCCCAGGGCTACGCCGCCGGATAGCGCCGAGAAGTGCTTTTGCTGAAAGACGATGAGCGAGTAGATGGCGATGCCCATGACGATTGAGGGAACGCCGTTGAGAACATCCGCTGTGAAACGGACAGCGTTGGCGAAACGGGTGCCGCGGCCGAACTCCGCGAGATAGATGCCGCCGCCGATGCCGATTGGGATGCCGAGGAGGCTGGCGACGCCGAGCAGCACTCCGGAGCCGACGATGGCGTTGGCCATACCGCCACCCGATTCTCCAATTGGCTTGGGAATCTGGGTAAAGAAGGCGAGGTTGAGCGAGCTGGCGCCCTTATAGATGAGATAGGCAAAGATCGCGATGAGCGGGGCGACGACCAGAATGGTGGCCAAGATAGCCAGACCAGTTGCGAGGTGGTCAACCATTGTGCGAATCGCGCTACGCACCTTGTTCTGTTGGACTCCGGCTTTCATCAGTCAGTCACCTTAACTCACCCTTGCCGGGGTACCGCGGGTTACGGCCCAGACGAGCAGTCGGGCGAGTCCGTTAACGAGGATGGTGACGAGGAACAGGGCAAGGCCGATTTCGATCAGGGCGCTGCGATGCATATCGCTGGTGGCTTCGCTGAACTCGTTGGCGATGACAGAGGCCATGGAGTGGCCTGTGGAGAGCAGCGAGCGGTGAATTTCGGCAGCGTTGCCGATGACCATGGCGACGGCCATGGTTTCGCCAAGGGCGCGGCCGAGGCCGAGGATGATGGAGCCGACGATGCCAATGCGGGCGTTGCGGAGGACAGCAATACGAATCATTTCCCAGCGGGTGGCACCAAGGGCGAGAGCGGCCTCGCGCTGCGAGTGCGGGACGGCGGACATGACTTCGCGAGTGAGCGAAGCAATGATGGGGAGGATCATGATGGCGAGGATGACGCCGGAGGCGAGCAGTCCGAGGCCCAGATTGACTCCCCCGAAGAGGCCGTCATCACCGACCAGTCCGGTCCATCCAAAGAGTTTGACTGAAGTTGGGTTATTAAAAATGGAGATGAAGACTGGGTTGACATGCTCGCGGAGCAACGGAACCAACACGAATATGGCCCACAATCCGTACACCACGCTGGGGATGGCGGCGAGCAGTTCAGTCACGAATGACAGCGGTCCGCGCAGGAACCGGGGGCTCATTTCAGTGAGAAAGATGGCGACGCCGATGGCCAGGGGCACAGCGATGAGCAGGGCAACGAGCGAGGAGACGAGTGTGCCGTAGAGAAAGGGCAGGGCGTAGAAGTCGCCGTTGACTGGATCCCAGAAGAGAGGAAGATTGGTGGTGGGATCTACGTTGAACTTGTAAAAGAACTTGAATCCGACCTTGCTCCAGCTCAATTGGGATTGAGAAACAAGTTCAGTCGCGATCAGGACAACGATGGCGAAGATGCTGATGGCGCATGTCATCATGAGGGCGCTGAAGCTGCGATCTGCCAGAGCCGAATTGCCGCGTGCAAGCAGGAAGCGCCTGACTTCCGAAACGGGCTCAACGGGAACAGTCAAAGGCGCAGTTATTCCGTGATCGCTGCCCTGCCCGCTTGACGGACTCACGGGCTGAGAGACACTCTCGGCGACGGTCTCTGGCTTGCGCATACGAATTTCTGACACTGGGCTAGTCACTCTACTGAGGCTAAAGGCTGATTGTGAACAGAGTGTTAATGTGCTGATAAATCAAATGCATGCAGATACGACTAGATTAACTCTTACCGGGGGTAAAACGTCGAATCATGACGCAACAAACGCAGCAGGACCCGGGAACATCTCCCGGGTCCCCCCTGGTAATTCGTTGAAACTACTGCAGGCTATTGACCGTGGCGTGTTCTTTATCGACGACGGACTTGGGCAGAGGCGCATAGTACAGCGACGAAACCTGACCTTCGCCATCGTTGAGCATCCAGTTCAGAAAGTCCTTGAGGACCTTGCCCTTGGCGGGATCAGCCGACTTGGCAGGAACGAGCAGCCAGGTAAAGCTGGAGATGGGATACGTCTCGGCTCCGGGTGCGTTGGTGATGGAGACGCGGTAGTCGGCTGGCATCTTGGGGACATTGGCCGCCGCAGCGGTGACTCCGGCGATGGAGGCTTTGACGAAGTTGCCCGAGGCATTCTTGACGGCACCGAAGCTGATCTTGTTCTGCATGGCGTAGATCAGTTCAACGTAGCCGATGGAGCCGGGAAGCTGACGAACCAGGCCCGCGACACCTTCATTGCCCTTGCCGCCGATGCCCTTTGGCCAGTTGACCGCAGTGCCTTTGCCGGGGCCGTTTGCCCAGTCCTTGCTCACCTTGGTGAGGTAGTCGGTGAAGATGTAGCTGGTGCCGCTGCCGTCGGCGCGGTGGATGATGTTGATTGTCTCGTTGGGCAGTTTGACGCCGGGGTTGTCCTTTTCGATGCGCGCATCATTCCACGAGCTGATTTTGCCCAGAAAGATGTCGGCGAGGACGTCGGGCGAGAACTTGAGATCACTGACTCCTGTGACGTTGAAAACCGGGACAACTGCTCCCAACACGGTAGGAAAGTGAATCAGTTTGACCTTGGAACCGGCGATCTGTTCATCGCTCATGGGGCCATCGGTTGCGCCAAAATCGACCAGACCCGAGGTGGCCTGCTTGATACCGCCACCGGAACCGATGGATTGGTAGTTGATTTCGACGCCAGGATGAGCGGCGCTGTATTCACTGAACCACTTGGAATAGATCGGATACGGAAATGTCGCTCCAGCTCCGGTGAGCTTTTGCGCGTGCGCGGTACCAGCAAAAGCCAGCATCAAAAAACCTGCGGAAAGCCCTGCAAATGCCTTGAAAACGACTCCAGATATAGTCTTCACTTTTCTCTCCCTTGAGACAAACTCCACATCCTATTTTCCGCTTGTAATGTTACGGTTTCTTGAATTCAGACCCGAAACGAGCAGAGAATTTTGTTGAGCATCCACTATTTTGAATCCGTCGAGGGAAGAGCGGCGGGCTCTGGCGAAATCGGAATCGGAGCTTGGTCATCGTCTATGCCTAATGGATTGGATGTGAGCACGGGGAGGTTGTCTTTGGAAAAGATGGGCAGTGTGAAGTGGAAGGCTGCGCCGGAGCCTAGTTCGCTCTCGGCCCAGATGCGGCCGCCGTGGGCTTGAACGAGATGTTTAACGATGGCGAGCCCCAGGCCGGTGCCGCCGGAGTCGCGGGATCGGGCTTTGTCGATGCGATAGAAGCGCTCGAAGATGCGATTGAGGTGCTCGTAGGGGATACCGGGGCCGAAGTCCTGAACGACAAATTCAACATAGGAATCATCAGGAGGGGTGCAGGCTGACACGAGGATCCGCTTGCCGGACTTGCCATATTTCATGGCGTTTTCAATGAGGTTGCCAAAGACCTGGGTCATGGCGTCGGGGTCCGCGAGGACGACATCATTGGGTGCTCCACCGGATTCGATCTCGATACCGGAATCGACGACCATGCCAGCGAGAGACTCAATCGCGTCTTCAACAAGGGCTGAGGCGCGGATGGGCTGGCGGCTGATCTTGTAGTCAGGGCTTTCCACGCTGGCGAGGGCGAGGAGGTCCTCAGTGAGGCGGTTCATGCGGTTGGAGTTTTTGAGAATGATTTGCAGGAATTCGCGGGTCGTTTCATGCCGGGGATTCGGGTCTTCGAGGAGGGTTTCAAGGTAGCCGGAGATTGAAGTCAGCGGGGTACGGAGTTCGTGGCTGACGTTGGCGATGAAATCGCGGCGCGATTTTTCGGCAGCTTCGACGCTGCTGACGTCGTGGAGCACAACGACGGCACCGCCGCCGGGCAAAGGTGCGGCGTTGATTTCAAAGGTGCGGCCAGGCAGCAGCGTGGTGGCGCGCCCTGAACTCACTTCACGATCGAGGAGTGCTACTTCAGTGCAGGCGAGGACGTCGGGGTCGCGCAGCGAGTGCACCAGCGGGCGCCCTTCGCGGACTGGTGTGCCGGCGAGTTGCTGCATCACGGCGTTGGACCAGCTCACGTTGCCCTCGGGGGTGATGGCGACGACGGCTTCCTGCATGGAATCAAGCAGGGTGGCGAGTTCTTTGCGGCGGCTCTCGACCTCGGCAAAAGACTGTTCCAGGCGAGCTGCGGTGGTGTTGAGCGCCGTGGCCATGGTTGAGATTTCGTCGTTGTAATGATCGTCGAGGCGGGCGTCAAGGTCACCCTCAGCGATGCGATGCGCAAAGTTGACCATGCGGCGCAGGCGGCGCGAGATGCTGAGGGAGAACCAGGCTGCCAGCGGAAGCGCGACGAGGAGGGCGGCGGCACCCGAGAGCAGGGCTTCACGGCCCAGCACCGGCAGGGCGCGGACGGCTGAATTCTCGACGATTTGATGAAAGAACGCCTCCATCACAACCGCATGGAAGACCAGCAGCAGGGTGAAGAGGCCGAGAAGTTTGTAGAAGACTTTGCGCGTCATGAGGGCTCGCTTGTGTCTCTGATTGCTGCCCCTCCCACATCTCAAGATCGAGATGTGGGGTACCCGATTTTTGGGGGCTTACTCGCCTTTTGGGATTTCGAAGCGGTAGCCGGCGCCACGGACGGTCTTGAGATAGCGCGGGTTTTCCGCATCCACCTCGATCTTCTCACGGATGCGGCGCACGTAAACGTCGACGGAGCGCGGCGTGACAAACCGGGCATCGCCCCAGACGGCGTCAAGGAGGTGATCGCGGCTGAAGACGCGTCCCGGATGGCGGGCGAGGTAGTCGAGGAGGCGGAATTCAGTGGCCGTGGTCGTAGTGAGCTCGCCGCGAACGCGCAGTTGCATGGCGTTGGCGTCGATGATGACCTCTTCAAAGCTGATAACCGTCGGCGTTGAGGGACGCTCGAAGCGGCGCAGAACGGCTTTGACACGAGCGACCAGTTCGCGGGTGGCGAAAGGCTTCGTGATGTAGTCGTCGGCGCCGAGTTCAAGACCCAGGACGCGATCGTTTTCACCTGCCCGCGCAGTGAGGAAGATGATGGGGATGCTCGACAGGGCGTGGTGATAGCGCAGACGGCGGCAGACATCAAGGCCATCGCCGCCTGGGACCATGATGTCCAGCAGGAAGAGCGCGGGGGCCTGACGCTCGGCGTCGGGAATGAGGTTGGTCGGGGTGTGGAAGATGCGGGGCGAAAAGCCCGCCGCCTCCAGATGATGCTGCACGAGACGGGAGATATCTGTATCGTCTTCTAAAACGAAAATCGTCTGGCTCAAGAGGTCTTTCCTCGTTTGGTCAATCGTCGGGTGAATCTACACGGTCAGGCCAGCGGGCAGATGCTCAAATGTCTGCAAACAAGGACACATGGCACACCGGCGCACTCTTAGAGTAGTCCTGTGGGGCAAAGAAAGTGCAAACGTTTGATGAATTTGCGCAATCTGGAGAACAAGACGGTCCGGAGTTCAATACCAGTAGTTCGGCGCAATCATGCGGAACAAGGCTCTGATAGACCGCGTGAGAACACCGCGGGGCGAGTTGTAGCTTTTTGATTTGAAGCCGGAGTAGCCAACTGGTTCAACATTCACCGGAAAGCGCAGGTAGTGGCCGGGACGGCCTTTGAAGGGGATGACTTTATGGAAGATGAGGTGTTCGAGCAGTCGAATGTTGGTCGAATTCATCTCATATCTCGAGCCTCGAAAGACGCGGTCATAGAACACATGCGAGCAGACGAAAAGCTGGGAACTGGCATCGTAGCCGCGCCGGGGAAAGCCCAACTTGCGGCATTCGACCATGAGGCTGGGCGGGCCGGGCAGGCGATCGAGGGCCTTGCCCAGAGCGGGAAAGGTGAGGCGGCCGGTGACCTTGACCATGTGGGTGGTCAGGAGCCGTAACTGGCTTTGCGCCAGGCCTTCGTCGAGCAGTTGCATCTCGGTATAGCCGTAGTTGGTGCCCTCGGGAATCTGATTGCCGGGGACAGAGAGGATTTCGACAGGCTTGCTGAGTGGGTTTTCATCTCGGGCAATCGCCTGCAGTTCAGAGAGATCGGCACCGGAGTTTTCCAGAATCAGGATGCGGGCGGCGGCGGCGTGGGGGTAGTTGAGCCAGTAACGGAGAGCTTGCTTGTAGTCTTCGAGGCGGAGGCGAGGATCGGCGCGTTTGACTCCGGCATTGGCAGCGGGCTGGATGGTTGCAGTCATCACCAGCAGATAACGCGGAGTCGGGTTCGGTGCCGTTTCGGGTGATGCCATGCAGATGATTCTACGCAGCCATGCCCCGAAGCAGAACCATAACGGTGCCCGGAATTACGGTGCCCGGAACTGCTACCGATTGGGCGAGCTCGTTTATATCGATTGGACCGGGATGAAGGTCAGATCGTCGACAAGGCCGACTTCACGCTGGACGAAGGGTTCGCCATATTTGACGCCGGCCAGGAGGCCGTAGTGGCGGGCTTCGGCGAAAGTGCGCTCGCGGATTTCTTCTTCGGGGACGAAGAGTGCGCCGCCCTGAGGCTGGTTAGCGTACTGAGACTGATAGGCCATGAGCGAGGCATGGCGCTGCTCGATATATGGCGTGATGTCTACGATGAAACTGGGCCGCACGTCGGCGTAGAGGCTGGCGTAGATGATTTTGAAGGGGCGGTGGGGTGGTAGCGCTTCGACTCCGAGGCCTTGCAGGCGGGAGAGGCCGGCGAGGAAGCAGGCTTCGTAGCCGAGGGTGGAGCAGGTGGCGTGGTCGGGGTGGCGCGCTTCCCAGTAGGGGAGGATGACGACGCGGGGGCGGAGTGCGCGCAGAACGAGGACGACTTTGAGTCGGTTTTCGAGAGTGTTGGCGACGGCTCCGTCGGGCAGGTCAAGAGCCTGGCGATGGGTGACGCCGAGGAGGCGGGCGGCCTCTGCTGCCTCTGCGGCGCGCTCGGCTGCACTGCCCCGAGTGCCGGATTCGCCCTGGGTTAGGTCGAGGATGGCGGTGCGAAGGCCGCGGGCGGCGCTGCGGAGAAGGGTGCCGCCGCAGGTTTGTTCTACGTCGTCGCGGTGGGCGGCGATGGCGAGAACGTCGATGGGGTTTTCCTGGGGAGTCGTCATGGAGACTTACCGTTCCTACGAATTCGACATGATTCATCGAAAGAGCGGGGTACTTGTTGCCCTCAGGGGCTAAAGCCCAATTTCCTTTAACTCGTTTTTGTACGGGCTGAAGCCCGTACCCTTCAAACCGCTTCGCTTCGGCTTTTTAGAAGACGGTGTTGTTGCCGCTTTTGTACGGGCTGAAGCCCGTACCCTTCAAGCGGCTTTCTAGTAGACGGTGTTGTTGCCGTCGGAGAGGCCATCCATGTATGCCACGTCGTAGGCGGTGCCAGTGACGGTGACGTAGAAGTTGTTGATGGCGTGGCCGTCTCTGGTGGAGTAGATGTACACCTGACCGCCCTCGGCGATGTAGATCTTGTGCAGGCCGGTGAGGGAGGCTATGCCGGTCAGATCTCCCTGAAATGGCTCAATCAAGGTTACGGTTTGCGATGCGGTATTGAACATGGTGAGGCAGCCGTATGACTTGCCGGTAGCAAATCTCTCTCCCTGGGTGCAACGAATGCCGCCGATCCAAAGCGTGTTGTCATCGGCAAGGATCATGCGGGTGCGCTGGCCGGGAGCAGCATCGCTGATGGAAATGGGAGTACCCGCAGAGTCGTTTGCCAGATTGACGAGGGTAAGGTTGCCTGCGAACAGGCCATCTGGCTGAAGCTGCTGCCCGATGACATACAGAGTCTGGCTGTCGAGCAGAGCATTGCTGGCACCGCCCGGGACCGAGATCGTCGTGGGCTCAGATGGGATGGTACCGGACTGCTGGCCGCTGTTGACGATGAAGGGCGCCGTGGGCAGTACGGTAATGCCGGCCTTGGTGCCGCCACATTCAGGGCCGCAATTGAGGATGTAGGCCTGGCTGCCGTCTGCCGAGAAGATTGCTTTGGTGGGCCGGTCAAAGTAGGTGTAGGGATTCCCGTTTGAGTCGCCGACCTGGAAGAGGCACATTCCGGGCAGATTTTGCGGCTCGCAATCGACTGCATTCACGGGCCAGTGGGCTGGACCACCACTGTATTGAGTGATTTCGCTTGCCTGCAACTTGCGGGGGTAATAAGCAAGGTTGGAGTTTTCGACGAAAGCCATCATCACCGTGCCGCCCGGATTCATTGATACCCGGTAGACTCCGGGGAGTCCGAGGCTGTAGGAGCGGTTCGAGCTCTTGTCAAAGACGGTCAGGGTGTGGGTCAACTGGCTGGCAGCGATGACCCAGGCCTGGTTGCGCGACATGAAGATGCTCGCGGAAGGCGTGGTCAAAGATGCGGCAGAGCCGATCGCATTTTCCTTGGCGTAGCTGATGGCAGTAAAGCTGCCGTCACCAGCGCCATAGACGACACCGATCTGCTCTTCAGGAAGATTTTGGATTGTGACGGGCAGAGCGCCGCTGTATCCGCTGATGCTGAAGGAGGGGATGGTGTCTCTGTAGTTCTGACGGATGTCGTAGAAACCGTCGACAAACTGCAGGAAGCCCCGCGTCGAGGGGCTGGGATTCTGAACGGCGATAAGGACGCGGTTGGCAAGCGCGCTGGGCGGCAAAACACGACCAGCGAAATAGTAGTTATTCCCGCAGCCCGCCAGGATACCCGCGGTCACCAGTGCCGCCAGGGCGGAAATTACGAGACTTCTCTTCTTCAAAATCCTATACCTCAGATTCAACAAGCTGACAGGCAAAGTATAACAAAGCGGGGCGGTAGCCATCGGGTGGATCGATTCGAGGGCTGTGGAGAGATGCGACGCTTTGGTTTGGACGCACGGAACAGGAGCAGGAAAGCAATCGCTGTGCAGTGCCAGGCAACAGTGCCGGGCGAAGGCCTGGACGGAAGATGCGGTGCGGAATTACAGTCCGGGTACGCAGTCCGGGCTTGCGGTCCGGGCGCGCGGTCTGGGCTTGCGGTCCGGGCGCGCGGTCTGGGCTTGCGGTCTGGGCTACGAAATTGCTGAAGCCAACTATCCCGAAGCCAACAATCCCGACACATTCCCCACAAGGGGGGGGTGGGGGTATTTTGAACAAAATTGACGCCAAACGATTGATTATGAATGGCTTACGAGGTGGTTACCAGGCGTATTTTGTGCGCTTTTGTACCACTTTCAGCTTTGCACCGAGCCCGTTTTGCGGTGGAACGGGTGCAGGAACGGGGCCAACGCAATCAAACATCCCCAGTTTACTGGAGGTGGGCTTAATTCTACGCAAACGCGAACCCCTCTCAATGACGGGGGGGGGTTCGGTTTGAACCTTTGGAGTTTTAGGGCTCAGCCGGATGGTGCGCTTGCCATGCCGGGCGGGAATGTGCAGGGACAGGGCGGGCGGAAACGCGATAGCATGAGGGTTACGTTTGAACGATTTATTCGACCTTTGATGAGAAAGACTGCGACGGGAAAAACTGCGTGCCAACACTGAAGGAACTTTTTGATGACCGGCCTGTGCTCTGCGACGGTGCGATGGGAACGGTGCTCTACGGCCGTGGCGTGTTTATCAATCGCTGCTACGACGAGCTGAATTTGTCTGACCCGGCGTTGATACTGGCGGTGCATGAGGAGTACTTGCAGGGCGGCGCAGAGATTCTGGAGACGAACACATTTGGTGCGAACCGCTTTCGGCTGGCGCGGCATGGGCTGGCGAGCCGGACAGCGGAGATCAACGCAGCCGGTGTACGGCTGGCGCGCGAAGCTGTCGAGCACCTGAAGGACAAGCAGGCCGGCGAGGCATGGGTGGCGGGGTCTATCGGACCGCTCGGGGTGCGGCTGGAGCCTCTGGGCAAGGTTGGCCTCGACGAGGCGCGGGCGGCGTTTGCGGAGCAGATTGAGGCTCTGGCCGGGGCCGGAGCGGATCTGCTGATGATTGAGACGATGCCGGCGCTGAACGAAGCGCGGGAGGCGCTGCTGGCGGCCCGTGAGACTGCTCCGGAACTGCCTGTCTTTGTCATGGTGACGGTGGATGACGATGGCAACTGCCTGGATGGGTCTTCTCCAGAGCAGGCGGCGGCGCTGCTGACGGAGTGGGGTGCGGACGCAATTGGCTGCAACTGTTCGACGGGGCCTTCGACGGTGCTGACGGCAATTGAGGCGATGCGGGGCGCGACTTCCCTTCCCCTGGTGGCGATGCCCAATGCAGGTATGCCGCGGGCGGTGGAGGGACGGAACATTTATCTCTGTTCACCGGAGTACATGGCGAGCTTTGCGCGCAAGGCGATCAAGGCTGGTGCGCAGTTTGTGGGTGGGTGCTGCGGGACGACCCCAAACCATATTCGCGCGATGAAGTCGGCAATGCGGGCGATTGAGGCGCAGACGAGAAATGAGGCGCTCTCGACCGCGGGAGGCGAGGTGAGCAGCAAAGCAGGCGCAGCCCAGTCGACGAAGGAGATTCCGCCGGCTCCGCTGGCGGAGCGCTCAAAGATTGGTGCGCTGCTGGCTGCGGGGACGTTTATCTCGCTGGTCGAGATCGTGCCACCCCGGGGGATTGATTGCAGCAAGGAGATTGAGGGCGCGCGGTTGCTGGCATCGCTGGGGGTGCATGCGATCAATGTGCCGGATTCGCCGCGGGCCTCGGCGCGGATGAGCGCACAGAGCTTGTGCATCCAGATTCAGCAACATACGGGCATTGAGACGGTGCTGCATTACACCTGCCGGGACCGCAATGTTTTGAGCATTCAGTCGGACCTGCTGGGGGCTTCGTCGATCGGGCTGCACAATATTCTGTGCCTGACGGGTGATCCACCGAAGCTGGGAAATTACCCGGACGCGACGGCAGTGTTTGATGTGGATGCGATTGGGCTGGTGAATATTGTGCGGCGACTGAATCATGGGCTGGATATTGGGTCCAATTCGATTGGCGCCTCGACAAACTTCACGATTGGCGTGGCGGCGAACCCCGGGGTGCCGGATATTGAGCAGGAGCTGCGGCGGTTTGCGTGGAAGGTGGAGGCGGGGGCGGAGTACGCGATTACACAGCCGGTTTTTGACATGCGGCTGCTGGAGAGCTTTTTGCGGCGGATTGAGGAGTTTCGGATTCCGGTCATTGCGGGCATCTGGCCGCTGACGAGTTTGCGGAATGCGGAGTTCATGAAGAATGACTTGCGGGTTTCAATGCCTGAGGCGGTGATGCTGCGGATGGCGCAGGCAGAGACGCCTGAGGCGGCGCGGCGCGAGGGCGTCAACATTGCCCGCGAGATGCTGCATGAGGCGCACCCGATGGTGCAGGGCGTGCAGGTAAGCGCGCCGTTTGGGCGCTACGCGCTGGCAGCGGAAGTGATTGCGTCGGTTCTGCCGCAGAGCGCGGAACCGGTTCGTTCATAAACGGTTTGGATAGAGGAGCGGTCAACCGGAATGGCTAAATTTGAAGAGTCTCTCAAAAAACTGGAAAACATCGTCTCGCAACTGGAAGAGGGCGACCTGCCGCTGGAAGAGTCACTGAAGCTCTTTGAAGAGGGCATCGGGCTATCGGCGACCTGCAAGCAGGAACTCGACGCGGCCGAAGGTAAAGTGGAGATGCTGGTGAAGCAGCGCGACGGCAGCCAAAAGACTGAACCCTTTTTAGCAAGCAACTGAAGTCTGAAAGGCGATTGAGATGAGTGAGATGGCGAAAGATGGGGCGTTCAGGCTGGACGGGTTGCATGCGCTGGTAACGGGCGGAGCGAGCGGCATTGGCGAGGCTACGGCGAAGGAGCTGGCGCGGGCCGGGGCGTTTGTCTGGATTGCCGATATCAACCTGACGGCGGCTGAGGCGCTGGCGGCGACGCTGGGCAATGCGCAGGCAGTGCGCATGGATGTGACTTCAGCGGCGTCAATTGACGCGGCGGCTCAGCAACTGCCGCAATTGGACATTCTGGTGAACAATGCCGGAATTGGGCATGTGGGCGACGTGTTGACGACGCAGGCTGAGGATTTTGACCGGCTGATGAATGTGAACGTGAAGTCGGTCTTCCTGGTGACGCAGCGATTGTTGCCGCTGCTGCTGGCGAGCCCGGCCAAAGGCTGCATTGTGAATATCGGGTCAGTGGCGGGGATGATCGGGATTCGGCAGCGCTTTGCGTATTGCACGAGCAAGGGCGCGGTGCTGGCGATGACGCGGCAGTTGGCGGTGGAGTATGCGAAGGAGCTGCGAGTGAACGCGATCTGCCCAGGGACGGTGGAGACTCCGTTTGTGGAGGGCTACCTGGACAAGTACCACGCGCATGAGAAGGAAAAGATTCGCGAGGAGCTGAAGGCGCGGCAACCGATGGGCAGGCTGGGCCAGCCGAACGAGGTTGCCTCGATGGTGCGGTATCTGGCCTCGCCTGAGGCTGGGTTTATCAGCGGGTCTCTCTTCACCCTGGATGGCGGATGGACTGCGGCGTAGCCCGATCAGCGTCGCCGGCTATTCGTCGACATCCGCCAGTCGCGGCTGAGAGCGCATGAAAGCGTAGAAAGCGATGCCCGCGAAACAAAGCGCGGGAACGGTGTAGGCCATGCCGAGACCGGAGCTATCCGCGAGCTTGCCCATGACGGGAGTCAGTGCTGCGCCTCCAATAATCGACATGACGAGCAGAGAGCCGCCGGTTTTGGTGTGCGTTCCGAGGCCCTTGATGCCGAGGGCAAAGATGGTGGGGAACATCATGGACATGAAGAAGCTCATGGTCATGAGGCATCCGACGCCGATCCAGCCGGGTCGAAGGGCCGCAGCAGTCGCAAGCACGGCATTAAGCACTCCAAATGCACCCAGAAGCTGATGCGCCGGAAAGTACCGAAGCAGCGCGGTTGAGACGAAGCGTCCGGCGGTGAAGATGGCGAGCGAACCGGTGAGCCACAGGCCAGCGCTGCGTTCGGCGAGGCCGGTGTAGTTTTGCACGTAGGAGATGAGATAGCTCCAGGTGCCGACCTGCGCACCAACGTAGAGAAACTGCGCGAGGACGGACCAGACGAAGTGGCGGCGCTTCCAGACGGGGCGGGTGTGGTCTTTGGCGAGGGTGGCGCGGGAGTAGTCGAGCCCGGTATGCGGAAAAGGCGTTCGCGCGATGAGGACCGCCCAAATGAGCACTACTGCACCGATGACCAGATAGGGCACGATGACGCGGAGGGTTTCTGAGCGGAGGTAGTCCTGATACTGATGCTGGGCCTGGAGGGCGGCGATCTGGGCTGGTTTGAGTTCAATGCCAGAGAAGATGAAGCGGCTGCCGACGAGCACGGCGGAGATGCTGCCGAGGGGATTGAAGGACTGGGCCAGGTTGAGGCGCTGCTCTGATGATCCGGCGTCGCCCATCTGGACGATGAAGGGGCTGGCGGCGGTTTCGAGGAATGCGAGGCCGCTGGCGATGACGAAGAGCGCGGTGAGAAAGAACCAGTACTGGCCGACGATGGCGGCGGGCCAGAAGAGGAAGCATCCGACACCGTAGAGGCAGAGCCCGGTGATGATGCCGGTTTTGTATCCAGCGCGGCGCATGAGCATGCCGGCGGGCATGGCGAGCAGGAAGTAACCCATGTAGAAGGCGGATTGAACGAGGCCGGCCTGGAGGCGGTTGATTTCAAACGACTTCATGAACTGGCGGATGAGGATGTCGTTGAGATTATTGGGGATGCCCCAGAGAAAGAACAAAGCTGTGACAAGGACAAACGGCAGCATGCGGCCCGCGGGGATGATGGGCTGATTGGACTTGGTGCCGCTGTTGGAGACGGAGACAGATGTATTCAGGCTCATTCGACCTCAGGTGTAGATGTTGTGTTTAGTTCAACTTGTAAAAGCTGGCGGCATTTCCGCCGAGAATTGCCTGCTGTTCGTGCGGGCTTAGTCTGGCGATGAATTCATTGACGACCTGGAGCCAGCGCGTGTAGGTGGCGGCGACGGTGCAGACGGGCCAGTCGGAGCCGAAGAGGAGGCGCTGGGGGCCGAAGGCTTCGAGGGCGGTTTCCATGTAGGGGCGGAGATCGGCGGGGGACCAGGCGCGGAAATCGGCTTCGGTGACCAGGCCGGAGAGCTTGCAGGAGACGTGGGGGCGGCGGGCGAGTTCGATGAGGTTGCTGCGCCAGGGTTCGAGGGCGGCGGCGGCGATGAGGGGCTTGGCTAGGTGATCGAGGACGAAGGGCTGCGAGGGGTGGCGGTCAACGAATTCGATGGCGGCGGGGAGCTGGTGCTCAAGGACGAGGACGTCGTACGTGAGGCCGTATCGACGGAGCAGGCTGATGCCGGCGTTGAAGTCGTCGCGGAGCATGAAGGCGTCGGGCTCGGCCTGGAGGATGTGGCGGAGGCCCTTGAGTTTTGGGTTCGCAGAGGCTTCGTCGAGGAGCGGCTGAATGTTTGCGTCGGCGAGGGGGAGCCAGCCGACTACGCCGGCGATCCAGTCATTTTCAGCGGCGAGGGAGAGGAGCCAGGTGGTTTCCTCAATGGATTGGCGGGCCTGAACGGCGACTGTGCGGTCGATGCCGGATTGCTGGAGCAGAGGCGCTAGGTCGGTGGGGGTAAAGTCGCGGCGGATCGCGGCCATGTCATCGCTGATCCAGCCGAAGTCAGCGGGCGTGTAGGACCAGAAGTGCTGGTGGGCATCGACGGTGAGCGGTGCTCGCGGGGTAGGAATTTCATGGGACATGGGCCTCGCCATCGTAACCAATCATGGGCGGGCTTGGCTATGGTATTCTCCGCGATGTTGGCGTGGGTAAACCGGGCTGCTTTTTCAGGAGAATACAGAGATGAATTGTCGCTTCAATTTGCGCAAGATGATTGCTGTCATGGCTTTGGCTTTTTCTTTTGTGGCGGTGCAATCAGCCGAGGCGCGGGAACGCTGGACCAACGCTGAGGCGAAGGCGTGGGCTGGGCATCAGCCGTGGGCGACGGGCGGGAATTTTCTGCCTTCAAATGCCATCAACCAGCTGGAGATGTGGCAGCCGGAGACCTTTGACCCGGTGACGATTGACCGCGAACTGGGCTATGCCGAGGGCGTGGGAATGAAGACGATGCGGGTCTTTTTGCATGACCTGCTGTGGAAGCAGGATGCGCCGGGGTTCACGAAGCGCATTGACCAGTTTTTGGCGATTGCGGCGAAGCATCATATTCGCCCGGTGCTGGTGTTTTTTGATTCGTGCTGGGACCCGTACCCGGTGCTGGGGCCGCAGCATCCGCCGATTCCAGGGGTGCACAACTCGGGATGGGTGCAGAGCCCTGGGAGAGTGGCACTGATGGACCCGGCGGAGGAGCCGCGGTTTGAGGCGTACATCAAGGGCGTGATTGGCGCGTTTGCCAAGGATGACCGCATTTTGGCGTGGGACCTGTGGAATGAGCCGGACAACACGAATGGCGGGCAGTACCACCGCGAGGACCCTCCGAATAAGGCGGCGCGGGTGGCGGAGCTGCTGCCGAAGGTGTTTGCGTGGGCGCGGGCGGCGAATCCGACGCAGCCTGTGACGAGCGGCATCTGGCAGGGGGATTGGTCGAGTGTGGAGACGATGAATGCGGTGGGGCGGATTCAGGTGACGGAATCGGACATTATCAGCTTTCACAACTACGGCTGGCCGGAGGAATTTGAGAGCAAGATTGTGCAACTGGAGAAGCTGGACCGGCCGCTGCTGTGCACCGAATATATGGCGCGGGGGGCGGGCAGCACGTTTGACACGATTTTGCCGATTGCCTACAAGCACCATGTGGGGGCGATCAACTGGGGGCTGGTGGTGGGCAAGAGCCAGACGAATATGCCGTGGGATTCGTGGGACAGACCGTATGTGCTGGCGCCGCCGACGCTGTGGTTTCATGATGTGTTTTATGCGGACGGGAAGCCGTACCGGTTGCGGGAGGCGGAGTTGTTGCGGGAGTGGAATTCTAAGCGGGATTGAGGGGTGGTGGGGCTGATGGCAGCTAATCGTGTCTAAGGCAACTGGGGCGGAGTCTCGCCGCGGTTGCTGGGGATTGGCTTGGGGCGCCGATCTCTAGAACATTCGCGAGCGGGCTTGTGGGGTGTTGCGGTTGCTAGGGTGATTGGTAGAGGTCAGGTTGAAAAATTAGATAGAGGAAGCCAGATTTCCAATCTGACGATTGATTCTTACAATCGAACTTACTCTCTGACTAAAGGTTCGTCAGTCAATATCTCGTCTTTAGATACTTAACCACTTCAAACCGCTGAATATACGGTTGCTGCATCACATCGTTCATCAAATCCCAATAACACGACTTTCCCACGTCAGAAGTTATATCAGCCGGATAATGATACTCATAAGTGTTCAGGCGCAATCCCTCGTCATATCGATTTTCTACGCAATGCGCTCTGACGGGAGCAGCATATGAATAAATTCCCCATCGGATATTGTTCAAAAACTCTGCGATGGTAGAAGAATGATAGTGAAAGACGTCGTGGTAAAATTGCGTTCGAAAATCTTGAAGGGCGAGGACGCACTTATCATCAGAGATAGATTGACCGTTTTCGGCAAACACTTCTCTCAGTGTTTTGGCCGCTCCTGTTAGATGTGTAAGGTTGTGCTTTGCGATGTTCCCGCAGATGCGAATGAAGACTGTGCGCTCAATGTTAAGATCTACTGAAAGCTCTAATGACGGGAACCAACGATTCTGTATTGTGACCTTTTCCGAGAGCCATCTGGCAAACGCGCAAACAGCCTCACTTAGTTCCCGAATATCCTCAATTTTGCCTATTCTTGGATTTGCACATATCTCTTTCAATCGCTCGAGATAGCACTTATCGCCCATAAAAGGCTTGCTCGGTTTGGACAGCAAATCGACAAGGATGATATTGAAGAACGCCATATGCGTCATCGTGTTGAACATGACAAGGGTATCAGGGCGGCTGAAGTGAATTGTCATAGTCTCGTGATTGACCATGTCCCCGATCATATCGAGCACTACCTTCAGCGTGATGATTTCTTGCTCAAGTGGCGTTAGGTTTTGCATATTTCAAATGACATCTTTCCGCACCCAATATTTCCTCAATCCCACTATATGACTTCACCGCAAAAAGACGGACGGCGCATCTTTTGCCACCTGACCACTACCTCACTAAAGCAAGTGTCCCTTCTGCAAGTGCATTTGCTCGAAGGGTGGGAGATAACCTTAGGTGATCTGCTGACTGCTCACCCGAGTGGAATCCAACTTGCGAGGGCGGCGGGGAAGAGGCCGAGGGCTACGACTGCGGCTGTGATGAGGACGAGGGTGGCGAGTTCGAGGGGGGAGACTTCGAGAGGCTCTTCGTTTGTGGGCTTGAGGACGTAGATGCGTTTGAGGACTTGCAGGTAGTAGTAGAGTGAGACGGCGCTGGCGGCGAGGGCGGCGGCTACGAAGCCGAGGCCCCAGACGGTGGTGGACGGGGCGCGGAGGACGGCGGCGAAGAGGTTGAACTTGGCCCAGAAGCCGACCAGCGGGGGGATTCCGGCGAGGGAGAGCAGGAAGACGAGCATGGTTCCGGCGAGGAGCGGGTTGCGGCGGCTGAGGCCGGCGAAGGCGTCGAGATTGTCAGAACCGGTTGTACGCTCGACGATGGCGATGACGCCGAAGGCTCCGATGGTGGTGAGGGCGTAGGTGAGCGCGTAGTAGAGGACGGCTGTGCCTGATTGCGGCGTGTTGGCGGCGATGCCGAGGAGCATGTATCCGGCATGGGCTATGGCGGAGTAGGCGAGCAGGCGGCGGACGCTGGTCTGGACGAGGGCGGCGAGGTTGCCGAGCAGGATGGAGGCCGCTGCCATGGTCAGGAGTAGGACAGTCCACGAAGCGCCCTGTGAGGAGGCCTGTGAGGAGGCCGCGGCGGGGACGACTGCCGTGGTGACGGCGACGAGTACGGCGAAGCTAGCGACCTTGGAGCCGGAGGCGATGAGGGCGGTGACGGGCGCGGGCGCTCCCTGATAGGTGTCTGGGGCCCAGAGATGGAAGGGTACGGCGGCGACCTTGAAGCCGAGGCCGGCGGCGACCATGACGAGGGCGACGATGAGCAGCGGGGTGACGCCCTGGGTGGCCAGCGAGGCTGCGATTTCGGCGAGGTTGGTGGAGCCGGTGAGGCCGTAAAGGTAGGTGAATCCAAAGAGCATGAGCGCGGCGGACATGCCGCCGAAGAGGCAATACTTGAGGGCTGCTTCAGCGGACTGGGCGGAGCTTTTGCTGAAGGCGGTGAGGATGTAGAGGGAGAGGCTGAGGAGTTCGAGGGCGATGAAGATGAGGAGCAGATCGCGGGCGGCGGTGACGAGCAGCATGCCGGTGGTGGCGAGGAGGACGACGGTGACGAATTCGCCGGGATTGCGGGAGAAGCGGGCCTTGAAGCTGAGCAGCAGGACGAGCGCGGTGAGGAGGAGGATGCCGATTTGCGCGGCGACGACGATTGGCGAGGACACGAGGGCTGCTGTATTTGAGGTGAATTGCGGGCAGCAGACGAGGCAGATGGCGGCGGCGAGTGAGCCGATGACTCCGAGAACGCAGGCGGCGGTCATGCGGGTAGACTGCGCGCTCTTGCGGAGAAATCCGAGATCGACGAGGAGGATAAGGAGCGAGAAGACCTCGAGGATGGTCTCGGGGAGGGTGAGCTGGAAGAGGCTGGCGTAATTCAGCGAATTCATCTTAGTGGCCTCCCGTCAGGATGGCGTGAGGCAGGGCCTGGACTGCGGGGACGATCTGGTCGAGCAGCAGGCGGGGGTAAAGGCCGATGAGGAGGCTGGTTCCGGCGAGGAGGAAGACGCCGGCCTTTTCAGCCCAGGTGACCGGCTCGTAGACGGGAATGGGAATGGCGGCTCCTGAGGCGTCAACGGCTGGTGTGTCGCTGAAGAAGGCGCGTTGCATGGCTCTCCAGGTATAGGCGATGCCGACGACGATGCCGACTCCGGCGACCCCGGCAAACCAGGGGAAGGCGCGCCAGGCACCGATGAGGACCTGGACTTCGGCGACGAATCCGCTGAAGCCCGGTAGGCCCATGGACGCCATGCCGGCGATGACGAAGAGCCAGGCGGCGAAGGGCATGGCCTTGCCGAGTTGGAGCTTGCTGAGCAGGCCGAGGTCGCGGGTGTGGGTGCGTTCGTAGACGATGCGGCCGACGGTGGCAAAGAGGAGGCCGGCGAGAACTCCGTGGGAGAACATTTGCAGGACTGCGCCGTCGATGCCGATCTGGGTGAGCGTGAGCAGGCCGAGCAGGACGAGGCCCATGTGGCTGACGCTGGAGTAGCCGATGACGAATTTGAAGTCGTTTTGCACGAGGGCGACGGCGGCTCCGTAGACGATGCCGATGACAGCGAAGAGGGCGAAGACCATGCGCCAGGAATCGATGCCGAGGAAGGACCATCCCCAGGGGTCGAGGCCGTGGGGGAAGAGGGTCATGGCGACGCGGAGGCAGCCGTAAGCGCCGAGCTTCATGACGACGCCGGCGAGGAGCATGGAGGCGGCGGTGGGCGCGGCGACGTGGCCGGTGGGCGCCCAGGTGTGGAAGGGCCACATGCCCGCGAGGATGGCGAAGCCGGTAAAGACGAGCGGGAAGGCCCACATCTGGAAGCTGATGGGGAAGGGATACTGGGCCAGGGTTTGCAGGTTCATCGTATGGCTGCCAGCGGCGGCGTAGGCGGCGAGCAGACCGATGAGGACCATGGCGGAGCCGGCGAAGGAGTAGAGGGCCAGCTTCATGGCTCCATACTCGCGGCGGGTGGAGCCCCAGATGGCGATGAGGAAGTACTTGGGGACGATGGCGATTTCGTAGAAGACGAAGAGGAGGAAGAGATCGACGGAGAGGAAGACGCCGTAGACGCCGCCGATGAGGGCGAGGAAGAAGGCGAAGAATTCGTTGGCGCGGTCGCCGGGCTTGTCGCCGATGTACCAGGAGAAGAGGATGCCCGCGACGGCGGCGAGGCCGGTGAGGAGGACGAGAACGCGGCTGATGCCGTCGGCGGCGAGGGTGTAGTGGATGCCAAGGGCCGGGACCCAGGCGAGGTCGGCGAGAGCGACGCTTCCCTGCCCTGCTGCGGCGATGAATCCGGCGAGGGCAAAGCCGAGGCCTGCGAGGGCGACGAGCAGCGCAAAGACGCGCGCGCTTTTGGCGAGAGCTTTAGGCCAGAAGGCCAAGGCCAGTGCGCCGGCAAATGAGAGGTAGATGGTGTAGGCGAGCATCAGTATCTCCACCCCGCGAGTAGGTGCATCACGGTTGGGTTGACCGTGCCCAGCACGAGTTGTGGAACGAGTCCGAGGATGAGCATGAGGAGGAGAACGGGGGCCATGACGAGGATTTCGCCGGAAGTGAGGTCGGGGAAGGTCTTCCATTTCTCAGGAAGCGGCCCGGAAAAGACGCGCTGGATGACGGTAAGAATGACGGCGGCGGTGATGAGCAGGCCAAGGACCGAGACGGTCGCGGGGAGCCAGGCGAGCGGCCAGACGCCGCGGAAGATGAGGAATTCGCTGACGAAGCCGTTGAGACCGGGCAAGCCGAGGGACGAGAAGAGGGCGATGCCCATCAATCCGCAAAAGATGGGGGCGGGCTTGCGGAGGCCGCCGAAGTTGTCGATGGCGAGATTGCCGCCGGAGCGCGACTCAAGCATGGAGAGGAACCAGAAGATAGCGGCGGCGGTGAGGCCGTGGTTGAACATCTGCAGGATGACGCCGTCGAGAGCGGCGGTCTGGCTGAGCTGAACTGCGGTGTCGCTTCCGGTGGGCAGGGCGATGGCGAAGATGGCCAGCAGGCAGTAGCCGAGGTGGTTGATGGAGGAGTAGGCAAAGATGCGTTTCAGGTCCTTTTGAACTGCGGCGGCCCAGGCTCCGGCGACGACGGTGAGGGTGGCGAGGATGAGGAGCGGGGTGCGGACCTGGGCGAGCTCGTGGCCGAAGAGGGGCAGGGCGAGGCGGAGCAGGCCGTAGACGCCCATCTTGGACATGGCTCCGGTGAGGAGCATGGTAACGGGTGTGGGAGCTTTGGAGTAGGTCGCAGGCAGCCAGGTGTGGAAGGGCATGAGCGGGACTTTGACGGCGAAGCCGAGGAGAACTCCCAGAGCCAGCCAGAGGCTGATGGGGCCGAGATGCGACTGGATGGCCGGGGTGAGTGAGCCGTCGGCGGCCATTTGCGCGAGGACCTGGAAGTCAAAGCTGCCGGTGGCGATGAAAAGGGCGAGGAAGGCAAGGAGGAGTGCAACCGAGCCGACCATGGTGTAGACGAAGAACTGGGTGGCGGCGGGGCCTCGGCCTTCGGCTCCCCAGAGCTTGATGAGGAAGAAGGCGGGGATGAGGGAGAGCTCCCAAAAGAGGAACCAGTGGAAGAAATTGAGCGCGGTGAAGGTGCCGAAGAGGCCGGACTGGAGGAGCAGGATCAGGGCGAAGTAGAGGCCGGGCTGCTGGCTGGCGATTTTCGAATTCGGACGTGAGGCGGCGATGGCCATGAGCGTGACGATGGCCGAGAGCAGCAGCATGAGCGCGCCGAGGCCGTCGACGCCGAGGTGATATTCAATGCCGAGACCGGGGACCCAGTCGGCGCGTTCGACAAAGCTCATGGCACCGCTGGAGCCGAGCGAACACCAGACCCAGGCGGAGAGCAGGAGGGTCGAGATGGCTGCGACCAGGGCGATGCCACGCGCGATAGCTGCGCGATTGCCTGCGAGCAGTGCGGCTGCACCGGCGACTGCGGGGATGGCGGTGAGGATGGTGAGGACGGGCATCATAGCCGCACCTGCCCGAGCGATGCGCCGATGGCGAGGGCCAATCCGGCGAGGACGAGGAGGCCGACCAGCATGGAGCGGAGGTAGCCGGGGGTGCGGCCAGCCTGGAGCCAGGCGAGAACGCCGCCGGTGGTGACGAGCTCTTCGCAGCCCTTGTCGAAGCCGCCGTCAATCCATTGCGAATCGACTGATTTGTTGAACCAGCCGAGGCCGGTGAAGCTGGCGGAGACCGCGGAGACGATTCCACCCCAGAGACGGCGATCGAGGAAGTCGGCGAGCCAGGCGAGGGCCGCGTACCAGCGGAGGATGGTGGCGGCGTAGAGTTCATCCCAGAAGAGGCGGCCGGCCAGCCAGGAGTAAACGACGGGGCTGGCTTGCTGGAGAACGTCGGGGGCGTGGGGATCGTTGACAGGTTTGCGTCCGTAGAGCATCCAGCCGAGGCCGAGGCCGATGAAGACGAGCAGGGTGGCGAAGGCCATGAGCGGAAGCAGGCCGGGTTCGCTGAAACCGGCAAAGTCCAGGGCGAGGGGCTTGCTTTCAATAAAGCTGGTGAACCAGGGCCAGGCCGGCGTGCCGAGAATGCCGAGACCGACAGCAAAGACGGCGAGGATGGCCAGCGGTACGGTCATCACGCGCGGACTTTCGTGGGGGTGGGCGTGGCCGCGATAGCTGCCGAAGAAGACCTGGGCGACCTGGCGGGTCATGTAGAAGGCGGTCAAGAGGGCTCCGATGATGAGCAGGACGAAGGGGCCTTTGCTGATGGGCCAGGCGAAGGCTGCGCCAACGATGGCGTCCTTGCTCCAGAAGCCGGAAAAGACGATGGGGAAGCCGCTGAGGGCGAGCATGCCGACCGAATAGGTGAGGAAGGTGACGGGCATGGATTTGCGAAGGCCGCCCATGTGGCGGATGTCCTGCTCTTCGTGGCAGCCGTGGATGACGGAGCCAGCGCCGAGGAAGAGGAGCGCCTTGAAGAAGGCGTGGGTGATGAGGTGGAACATGCCGATGGCGACGCCGCCGGTGGCGAGGCCGACCATCATGTATCCCAGCTGCGAGACGGTGGAGTAGGCGAGGATGCGCTTGATGTCGTTTTGAGCGACGGCGACGAGGGCTCCGAAGAGGGCGGTGAGAGCGCCGATCCAGGCGACGACGGTGAGCGCGACGGTGGTTGAGCCGGGGGTCGCGCCAGCGGACATCAACGGGTAGACGCGGGCGACGAGGTAGACGCCGGCGGCGACCATGGTGGCGGCGTGGATGAGGGCGGAGACGGGGGTGGGGCCTTCCATGGCGTCGGGCAGCCAGACGTGGAGGGGAAGCTGGCCGCTCTTGCCGGCTGCTCCGGCGAAGATGAGCAGGCCGATGGCGGTGGCGGCGGTGAGGCCGAGGGCAGCGTGCTGGCTGAGCAGGGTGGCGAGTGCGGCGGGTTCGATGGCGCCTGCGCCGTTATCGTAGAAGAGCAGCGTGCCGGTCTGGGAGAAGAGCCAGACGATGCCGAGCAGGAAGAAGATATCACCGACGCGGGTGGTGAGGAAGGCTTTCTTCGCTGCGGCTGCTGCGCTGGGCTTGTGGTACCAGAAGCCGATGAGTAAGTACGATGTAAGGCCGACGATCTCCCAGCACATGAAGAGGAGGAGCAGATTGTTGGCGATGAGAACGCCGAGCATGGCTCCGGCAAAGAGCGAGAGGAAGCAGAAGAAGCGCGTGAAGTTTTCGTCATGCGCCATGTAGCCCGTGGAGTAGATGAAGATGAGCAGGCCGACGAAGGTGACCATGACCAGCATCACGGCAGCGAGGGGGTCGAGGACCCAGCCTAGCTGGAAGTGGGTGGTGCCGATTTCAAACCAGGTGAAGTTGACGGCCGAGCGGGTGAAGGCACCGCTTGACCATGCTGAGAGGACGTGGGTGAATGCAGAAATTGCGAGGAGGAGGGAGATTCCGAGTCCGCCGATGGCGAGGGATGCTGAGGCTTTGCGCTGGGGCTGCTTGAGCAGCGCGATCAACCCTGCGGCCACCATGGGGATGGCGGGGATGAGCCAGAGATTTTGGACAATCCAAACATTCGCGTTCATTGCTGGCTTATCCCTTCATCCGCGTCATGGTATCAAGGTCGGTGGTGCGAGCGTGGCGGTGGTAGGCGATGACTAAGCCCAATCCAACGGCTGCTTCGGCTGCGGCTACGGAGATTGAGAAGATGGCGAACATCATGCCGGTGAGCAGCTCGGGATGGGGGCCAAAGCGCCAGAAGGCGATGAGGTTGAGGTTGGCGGCGTTGAGCATGAGTTCAATACCGATGAGGACGAGGATGGCGTTGCGGCGGGTGAGCGCGATGGCCAGGCCGATGGCAAAGACGAGCGCGGCGACGATGAGGAAGGCTGCGAGCGGGGTCATTGTTGGCCCTCCTTTTTACTTTCCGGCATGGCCACGATGACTGCGCCGATGAGGGCGACGGTGAGGAGGATGGCGACGATCTCAAGCGGCATGACGTAGGTGGTCATGAGCGATACGCCGATTCCCTGCACGGTGACTGCTGGCGCGGCGCTGGCTGCTGTTGCCGGCAGGCTGCGCGTAACGGCCCAGGTGAGCACGGCGAAAGTCGCGGCGGCGAGGATGAGGCCGAGGAGCCAGTTCGAGGAGTAGCTGCGGTACTCTGGCATGCCTGCGCCCCGGGTGAGCAGGATGGCGAAGACGACGAGAATGGCGACCGCGCCGATGTAGACCAGCATCTGGACGAAGCCGGCAAACTGGGCTTCGAGATTCAAGTAGAGCAGCGCCAGGCCTGCGAAGGTGATGGTGAGCGAGAGCGCGCAGTGGACCAGGTTGCGGAGCAGCGCGGCGGCGACGGCTCCGGCAATGGTGAGCGCGGCAATGATGAGGAACGGAAGGGTCAAGCCGAAGACGGTCGGAATCATTGCGGCCTCCTTGCTTTCGAGCTATTCAGCATAGCGATAGCTCCTTGGGCCGAGTTTTTGATGGCGCATGAGGACGCGCCCGAGCAGGACATAGGCGGCAAGAAGGACCGCACTGCAGATGAGCCAGCGGAGGATGCCCTCTCCCATGAAGCGCCAGGCACCGGCGACGACGAGATTGAGGAGAGTCATGGGCAGCATGAACTTCCAGGCAAAGTTCATCAGCTGATCCTGGCGGAGTCGCGGGAGGGTGCCGCGCAGCCAGATGAAGAGGGCGATTGCGCCGAGGAGCTTGAGGAAGAACCAGCCCCAGGAGGGAACGAAGCCGAGGAACGAGAAAGGCGCGCCCCATCCGCCGAGGAAGAGGGTGATGGCGAAGCCGGCGATTGAAAACATGCCGAGATATTCGCCGAGGAAGAAGAGGGCGAACTTGAAGCCGGAGTATTCGGTGAAGTAGCCGGCGACGAGTTCGGATTCACCCTCGGGAAGGTCAAAGGGCGAGCGATTGGTCTCGGCCAGCGCGGCGATGACGAAGAGGACGAAGCCTGCGAATCCCCAGGGGGTGAAGACGTACCAGTGAGGCAGGAAGCCGGTAAACCCTCCCTGGGCCTCGACGATTTTTACGGTCGAGAGCGAGCCGGTCATCATGACGATGACGGTGGCAGAGAGCAGCAGGGGCACTTCGTAGCTGATCATCTGGGCGACCGCGCGCATGGCGCCGAGCAGCGAGTATTTGTTGCGGCTGGACCAGCCAGCCATGAAGACTGAGAGCTCAGTGGACGCGCCGATGGCGAAGAAGAAGAGCAGGCCGGCGTCCATGTTGGCGAGGACCATGTTACGGCCGATGGGCAGGACGGCAAAGCCGAGAAAAACCGCGACGACCAGCACGACGGGGGCGAGGAAATGTACGAGCCCGTCGGCGGTGAAGGGGACGATGTCTTCCTTGGTGAGGGATTTGATGCCGTCGGCGACGGGCTGGAAGAAGCCGAAGGGACCGACGCGGTTGGGGCCGAGGCGATTTTGGATGCGGCCGAGGCCTTTTCGTTCGAGGACGGTGGTGACGGCGAAGATGCCGGGAAAGGCGGCGACGATGCCAACGACGGCGAGGACGGTGCCGACGAAGGGCTGCAGCCAAGTGGGGAAGAATCCCGCGACCCAGTGCTGGAGAAGAACAAAGATTTGATCGAGCTGAGAAAGGAGACTCACGCGGTGGGCTCCTTTTGCTCGATTGCGGCAGGAACTACGGGCTTGGGTGCTGCTGCTGCGGCGGCTTTAAGAGCGGCGGCCTCGGCTGCGGCTTTGGCTTTTGCCTCAGACTTGGCTTTTTCTTCGGCGAGGCGGGCATCGACTTCGGCGGCCTCGGTGGGGTGAATCTTGTGGTAGTGCTGGTTGGACCGGGCGAGCTGCTCGCGGTCATAGAGCAGGCCACCGAAGCGGTCGGTGGTGCTCAGTTCAAACTCGGTGTCCATCTTGATGGCTTCGAACGGGCAGACTTCGACGCAGATCTGGCAGCTCATGCAGACGGAAATATCGATGTCGAAGCGGGCCGGATAGATTTGCGGCTTGCCGACGTAGTCGGGCTTCTTGTCAGTCGATTTGACGATGTAGATGCACTTGGGCGGGCATTCCTTTTCGCAGATCTGGCAGGCTACGCAGCGCAGGCCGGCCAACTTGGCTTCGTCTGAAGCGTCGTCAGCGCCGTCATAGACGAGGAAGGGGAAGTCGCGGGTGTTTTCGATGACCGGGGCGCGCTCTTCGGGGTATTGGACCGTGGTGAGGCGATCTTTGGAGACGAAGCTGCCGGCGAAGTTCTTCGCTGTCTCGGCCAGCCCTTTGAGCATTCCTTCGCCTAGCATCGTGCCTCCGTGAGGGTATTCATTAGCGATCTACCTCGCCAAGGACAATATCGACGCTGCCGAAGATGAGGACGACGTCGGCGACGTTGTGGCCGAGGCACATGTCTTCGAGAATCGTGAGGTTGATGAGCGACGGCGGGCGGACGCGGTAACGATAGGGATTGCCTGAACCATCGCTGATGAGGTAGAAGCCGAGCTCGCCCTTGGGGGCCTCGATGCGGCCGTAGGCCTCGCCGGGCTTGGGACGGAAGCCGCGGATCTTCGATTTGGGGTCCATGATGGGCCCGGCGGGGATGTCTTTGATGGCCTGATGGAGGATCGTGACGGACTCGCGCATCTCGAGGACGCGAATCATGTAGCGATCAAAAATGTCGCCGTGGTCGCCGAGGGGGACGCGGAACTTGAAGCGGTCGTAGATGCCGTAGTGATCGACTTTGCGCAGGTCGTAGTTGACGCCGGTGGCGCGCAGCATTGGCCCTGTTACCCCCGCATTGATGGCGAGGTCGGGCTTGAGTATGCCCATGCCCTGGCAGCGAGCCATGAGGATTTCATTGCCGGTGAGGAGAGCTTCAATCTCGTCGATGAATTTGGGCAGGCCATCGACGATGGTCTGGGCCTTGGCCAGCCAGCCGGTGGGCAGCTCGACGCGGCAGCCGCCAAAGCGCATGTAGTTGCACATCATGCGGGAGCCGGTGAGCTCTTCAAAGAGGTCGAGAATCCTTTCGCGTTCGCGGAAGGCGTACATGAGCGGCGTGCCGCTGGCGCCCATCTCCTGCATGAGAAAGCCGATGGAGCTGGCGTGATTTTGAATGCGGGTGAGTTCGGCGGTGATGACGCGGATGTACTCGGCGCGCTCGGGGACTTCGAGGCCGGCCAGCTTTTCGACGGCCAGGGCGTAGGCCCAGTTATTGGTGAGCGAGCAGAAATAGTCGAGCCGATCGGTGTACGGCATGGCGGCGAGGTAGCTGGCCTTTTCGGCGATCTTTTCGTGATTGCGATGCAGGTAGCCGAAGACCGGCTTGAGGCGGATGACGCGCTCGCCGTCGAGGGCTACATCCATGCGGAAAACGCCGTGGGTCGAAGGGTGATGGGGACCCATGGCTACTTCGAGAAGCTCGTCGCCCTCTTCGATGATGTCGATGACGGGGGGGCGGTAGACCTTCATATCGGCAGTACTCATGCGGTCACCCCTGCCGACTTGCTCTGGGCTTCGGCGCGTTTGAGCACTTCATCATGAGGGGTGGGCTCGTACTCGTAGTCGTCGGGATCGACGTAGTCGCGGCGCATGGGGTGGTCTTCAAACTCGTCCCACATGAGGATGCGGCGCAGGTCGGGGTGGCCGGTGAAGACGATGCCGAAGAGGTCAAAGATTTCCCGTTCCTGAAATTCGGCAGCGCGCCAGACAAAGGTGAGCGAGGGCAACTGGACCTGATCGGTGCGGTTGACCGTGCGCATGCGAAGAACGACGGGCCCGGCGATGGCCTCATGGGCGCGGCGCATTGAATAAAGGTGGTAAACGGCTTCGAGGCAGCCTGGCTCGATGCGCTTGACGGTCTCTTCGACGACTTTTTCTTCGCCATCGACGAGTTGGGTGACTTTCACTTTTTCGGTGATTTCCTTGTCGGGCCAGTCGACGCCGGTGACGTTGGAGCAGTAGTCGAGGGCGAGTTCAACGCTTTCGCGGAGGAAGCTGGCGACTGCGAAAGCGTCTGCCGGGGCAACACGCAGAGAGTGCTGGGCGGAGGGGCTGGGGTTGAGCACCAGTTCCACGTGAGCTGCGGGCAGGGCTGCTTGAATCATCGCCAGGATTTCTTCAGTGGATTTCATCCGCAGTTTTCTCCCGAATCGACGGGCGCGGGCAGGGGCCAGACGAGGTGATTGACCGGCGGAACGAGATCGTGCGCGCCCTGGATGGGGATGGGAAACTCGCTCATCGCTTCAGGATTGAGGTGGCGGGGGCGCTCGGTGCCGGTGAGGGGCTGATCGTCGATTTTCGCCTGGAGGGTCATGAAGGCGTGAATCAGTGCCTCAGGGCGGGGCGGGCATCCGGGGATGTGGACATCGATGGGGATGTAGCGGTCAATTCCCTTGAGTACGTTGTATCCCTGCTTGAAAGGGCCACCGGAGATGGCGCAGGCACCCATGGCGATGACGTAGCGGGGCTCGGCCATCTGGTTGTAGAGGCGGACGACCTGCGGGGCCATCTTTTTGGTGATGGTGCCGGAGATGATCATCAGATCAGCCTGGCGCGGCGAGGGGCGGAAGACCTCAGCGCCGAAGCGGGCGAGGTCGTAGCGGGCCATGGTGGTGGCGATCATTTCAATGGCGCAGCAGGCGAGGCCAAACTGCAGGGGCCAGACGGAATTTTTGCGTCCCCAGTTGTAAATCTCGTTCACGGTTGTGACGAAGACGCCCTGTTTGCCGAGTTCAATCTTGAGTTTGTCTTCGACTGCCATCCGGATTCCCTTCTCTTCGATTGAAACGTTTACGCCCAGGTTAAAACGCCTTTGGCCCAGGCCCACGCCAGACCCTCGGCGAGCAGCAGAACAAACACCAGCATTGCCACGCATGCGCTGATGCCCAAACCAGTGAAAGCGACAGCGAACGGCACCAGGAAGACCGCTTCCACGTCAAAAATGAGAAAGATGATGGCGTAGAGGTAGTATGCGGAGCGGAATTGCACCCAGGCGTCGCCTTTGGATTCGTTGCCACACTCGTAGATCGCGTTTTTGATTGCGTTTGGCTTTGCTGGAGAAACCAGCTTTGCCCAGGCCAGTGCAAGTCCGAGCGGCGCAAGCCCGAAGCCCAGCGCTGCGAGAAACAATACCGCTAATGAAAAGTACGGACTGGAAACCATGGCCTTGAACGTAAAAGTGTTACTCCCATACGGTAGCAGCTAACCCACCGTATTGGGCAACTGTTGCAGTCCCACATCGCAAACCGGGCCCGAAATATTGCGGCTCATGGTACTCATTTCGACATTCGCTGCATTGAAGGCACGATTTGATTTGCGATAGGAGCGACGACTTTGGCGTCATCAAAGTGAACCGGCGCGGACGGTGAGGAGGCATGAGTCTCCAACTTTGGGTGGATGACAGCGGACGCATTGCGCCTGCTATCGTTCGGGTTGTAGATTTGTGCGGAAAGTTCGTCTCAGCAACTGCCGCGCAACTTCCTCTTCCCAGAGGTCTACGCGCCAATGGAGCCATTTTTGAAAAGCAGCACATCTGGGCCTGAAGCAGTGCCTCCTACATTTCGCCGTTCGTTTTCTGCTGTCTTCTTCGCATACCTTGCGTCGGGGGCGGCGGTGATCTTGTGCGGGTTGGCTATAGTCGGCTCGGTTTACGCGGGCTCCGGGCAGCAAACCGCCCCCGCCGCAGCCGCACCGGCGCAACAGGCACCTACCGGGCTGAGCGAAGGAAACTTTGGCCCTACACCGGGCGGTGCCCCTGAGGCTGCCGGGGAAGCATCCGCAACAGCCGCTGCTCCGTGGGCTGCGGTGCCGCCGTCGGATTATCACAAGCACATCGCGTCGCGGTACAACTACGCATTTGGCAAGGACACGCCTTTTCTCCCCTCGAATGCGAATACAGCCAATGGGCAGTTTCTGAGCCCCAAAACTGTGCTGACGGCACAGTATTGCGGCCATTGCCACCAGGAGAGTCTGCACCAGTGGCGCCAGTCGGCGCACTCCAACAGCTTCAGGTCGCCCTGGTATGTGAAGAATGTCAACAATCTGATTGAAGAGAAGGGTGTGCAGTTCTCACGGCACTGCGAGAGCTGCCACAACCCGGTGGCGCTGCTTTCAGGGGATCTGTCGCAGGGGATGCCGCGCAAGCGCCCGTTTGACGATGAGGGCATTACCTGCTCTGTCTGTCACTCCATTGCCTCGACGACAACGACGGGAACGGGTAGCTATGTACTCTATACGCCTGCGGTGATGGTGGATGAGAACGGCAAGCGGATCGTTGGCACGGTTCCGGACGCGGAGATTCTGGCGCATCTTGACCGCCATTCGAAGGCGGTGATGAGCCCGCTGCTGCATACATCAGAATTCTGCGCGGCCTGCCACAAGGCGGCGATTCCGAGGAGCCTGGACGATTACAAGTGGCTGCGCGCGATGACTCCCTACGACGAGTGGCAGCAGGCGAGTTTCACCAAGCAGTCGCCGCTTCCCTTCTACCGCAAAGATGTGGTCTCCACCTGCCAGACCTGCCACATGGCATCAGAGGCGCTTCCTGCAAGCGCTTCGGATTACGGAGCAAAAGAGGGCAAGCTGGTCAGTCATCGTTGGCTGGGGGCGAATACGCTGATTCCTCAGTACTTCAAATTTGACGAGCAGGCTGAAAAGACCGTTGCGTTTTTGCGCAATGGGGTGCTGAACGTCGATATTTTTGCGCTGGAAAAGGAAAACGCAGCCGCTACAGTGGCTGATTCAGTCTTGGTGGCTCCGCTTGGCCTGAGCAGCTTTTCACTCGCGGCCGGGGAGGCGCTGACGGCCGATGTTGTGATTCAAAACAAGGGTGCAGCGCACTCGCTGGTGCCAGAACAGCGCGACTTCTATGAGTCCTGGGTGAATTTTCAGGTGAAGGATGCGAGCGGCAAGACGATCAGCGAGAGCGGATTTTTGCAGCCTGACGGCAACCTTGACCCCTCGGCGCACTCCTTTACCAATCGGATCATCAACAACAAGGGCGAGTTCAACGACATTCACCAGATCTGGCACAACCGGGTGCTGGCATACAACAACACGATCCAGTCAGGCCGCAGCCAGTTGGTGCGCTACCGCTTCAGGATTCCGAAGGATCTGCAAGGCTCGTTCAGCGTGACGGCGGTGGTAAAGTACCGGCGATTCAACCAGCATTTCATTGACTATGCGCTGAACCAGAAGCGCTATCCTGAGCCGGTAATTGAGATGGCCAGCCAGACGCGTACCTTTACACTGGGCGAGAATGCGCCAGTGAAGCCGGGTGCGGACGAGAACAAGGAGTGGATGCGCTGGAACAACTACGGCATAGGCCTGCTTGACGCCCAGCAATACGCCGCTTCGGTGCACGCCTTTGAGCGGGTTGCGGCGCTGCGGCCTGACTATGCGGATGCGTTCACCAACATGGCTGTCGTACAGATTCTCTGGGAAAAGTATGACGATGCCCGGCCCAATCTTGCCAAGGCTCTTTCGCTGCTGCCGGGTGATCCGCGGGCGCTGTATTACCGCGCTCTTGTGGAGCGCAATGCGGGCCAGGTCAAGGAGGCAATCGCCGACCTTGAGGCTGTGCTGGTGAAATATCCGCGCTCACGGGATGCGTTGCGCGAACTTGGCTTCAGCTACTACCAGCAGCACAACTACCCCAAGGCGCGGGATGTTTACCAGCAGTTGCAGGGGGTTGACCCGGATGATCTGGCAGCCCACTACAATCTGGCGATTCTCTATCGCCGGCTTGGCGAGAAAGAAAAGGGTAGCCAGGAGGCCGCGCGATTTGCCGACCAGAAGGACGATCCTACCGCTGCGGTGTATGCGCTGGAGTTCCTGCGCAAGCATCCGGAGGTGGCCAACGAAAGCGTCGTCTGGCACGCCCACGACATCTCGGGCGATCCGATCAAGCACTCCGACAAGATTGAATACACATACATGTCTGGCGGCGGAGAGTAGCGCTGGACGAACCGGCTCACACCGCTGGGCATGGCATCCGTGGCCTGAAACGGCCCGAGCCAATCAGCGCGAGAACCGCTACACTTGAAGTTCGGGTCACATGAGAAATTTCCTTAAGCCGTTTGCCGTCTTCTGCGCTTGCCTGATTCTCTCCAGCGCTGCAGCTGGCCTTTCCAACAAGGAGAAGGAGAAGGCAGGAGCCCTCCTATTCCGCGACAAGGGCTGCACCTATTGCCATGGCGTCGC
This sequence comes from uncultured Acidobacteriota bacterium, assembly GCA_903832055.1. GTDB lineage: Bacteria > Acidobacteriota > Terriglobia > Terriglobales > Acidobacteriaceae > Acidicapsa. The sequence continues at coordinate 429,445 of CAILAC010000010.1, forward strand.
AGCCCAGGGAACGAAGAAAGGGCCGTCACTGGCCAACATCCGCAAGCTGCTTAAAGCGCCCCAGATCGTGAACCAGATCGAAAACGGCGGCCAGAAGATGCCTAGTTTCAGCGATTCTCTTTCGCAGGATGAGGTCGCTCTGCTGGTGAAATTCCTGCGCGCAAAGCACCGCCCGCTGCCACCGCCCGTACTGGTGGCAACCCCAAAACCATCTTCAGTGTGCAATCCGGGTCAGTAGATTTTCGGTTAAATTGCGAGACTGACTCCAGTGCCGATCCCCCCGGCACGGCCTTTTTATGGCCATGGAGAGTCTCATGCTTTGGACAATATTCGTCATTCTGCTGGTACTGTGGCTGCTTGGATTTACGCTGCACATTGCCGGCGGGCTCATTCACCTGATTCTGGTGGTCGCCGTGATCGTGCTGATCTACAACCTGATAACTGGCCGCAGGGCCCTCTAGAAACGGTACTTCGCTGCCATCAGCCGCTGCTATCGACTTTGTGCCGAACCGCAAGAGCGTCGGACCACAAGTCTGGTGGGTAGCATGATTTCGCGGGTGGGCAGGTCAGGATACTCCAGCCGCTCAAGCATGGTGGCCATTGCGATGGCACCAATTGCTGCGCAGTTCTGATGCATGGTCGTGAGTGGAACGGGCAGCAGGCTGGCATACTTCACATCGTCGATTCCGACAATCCTGATCTCCTCTGGAATGCGCCGCCCGAGCGCCAGCAGGGACTGCATGAGCCGGGCGGCTGTCACGTCGTTGGCGCATACGATGCCATCGGGCCGAGCAGTATCGAGGACCTTCTGGACGTAGGCCAAGTCCTGCGGATTGCCTCGCCATACGGGTTCTGCATCCGGTTGGATGGAGTTACGCCGCAACGCCTCGAAGAAGCCTGTAATCCGGGCATCGACGGTAGATGCGGAGTTGGCCTCTGCGAAGAAGACAAGACGCTCTGAACCGGCGCGAATCAGGTGCTCAGTGATCAGGTGACCGGTGCGGCGGTTGTCGATTCCAACCAGATCGTGATTTGAACGCTCAGGATAGGGAAGATAGCAGCGGTCGAGCAGCACCGTGGGAATTCTGGCGCGTTCAAGGGCGCGCATGATGCGGCGGTTTGCCACGTCTTTATCGGGAATCAGTTCCAGGGGAGCGAAGAAGACGCCCGATACTTTCTGAGCGATGAAGTTCTGGCCCATCTGTTCGGCAGCTTTAGCGGTGTCTTCACGAAGTTCAGTTGCATCGGATGCACCCAGACCAGATGCGTTGCCCCACAAAAGAGTGTCTGGCCTTGAAAAAGGAGACCGCATCATGCCGTGGCAGATCGGCTCAAAGATTTCGGTCAAGCCGAGCTCTGGAATCAGGAGGCCAAACCGATGCCCTTCACTCTGTTGCCGGGCTTGCACGTGGGTTCCTGCACCGGGCCGACGGCTCACCAGGTTCATTCTCTGGAGTTCCAGAACGGCCTTGGCAACAGTAATTCGCGAGGCCATGAACTTTGCGCCCAGTTCCGCTTCGCTGGGCAGCCGGTCGCCTGGCTTGTAGGCCCCAGACATGATGCCGCTGTGCAGATAGTCAAAAACTACCTGGTGCTTGGGAATCTTTTGCGACGATTCGAGAATCGCACCAGCATCCACTCGCGACGCAGTCTTACGCTGTTTCATCATCGACCAATCCTGGGCTTTCTCAGAACTTTGCATGTGCCATCGGCACCGACCGGGGCGGGCACATGCAAAACTTCCACAGGACAGATTGTAATGCAGTTGGGACAGATTAATTCGACAAACTCTGTGAATTGTATAGACATTCAATATCTGCATTGCGCAGTGGGCTTGTCGGTCATCATGTCCGGTTCGGCCTCTTTTGCGTCCGACTGAGCCTCACGAGCATCTCAGGTACAGTTGTTAAGCACCACCAGAAAGGAAACATTCCACTCATGGAGAAACGTCTCTTCGGCAACACTGGAATTTCCGTTTCGCGCCTCGGCCTGGGCTGCATGGGTATGTCAGACTTTTATGGCCCACGCAATCATGCCGAGTCGATCGCCACGATCCATCGCGCGCTTGATCTGGGCATTACCTTTCTCGACACCGCCGATATGTACGGTGTCGGCCGCAACGAAGAGCTGGTTGGCGAAGCGATTCAAGGCCGGCGCGAAGAGGTATTTCTCGCCACCAAATTCGGCAATGTTCGGGGTCCAAACGGCGAATTTCTGGGGGTAAACGGACGGCCGGAGTACGTTCGCAAGGCTTGCGACGCCAGTCTCAAACGCCTCAAAGTGGACGTGATTGACCTGTATTACCAGCACCGGGTGGATCCTGCCACGCCGATTGAAGACACGGTAGGAGCCATGGCTGGGCTGGTTAAAGAAGGTAAAGTCCGCTTCCTCGGACTTTCAGAAGCTGGTCCAGCTACGATTCGCCGCGCGTATGCCACGCACCCGATCGCAGCGCTCCAGACTGAATACTCACTTTGGACACGCGACCCGGAGGCGGAGATACTGGCCGTTACCCGCGATCTGGGCATGGCATTTGTGCCCTACAGCCCACTTGGGCGCGGATTCCTGACTGGCCAGTTTCGGACCATTGACGACCTCGATTCGACTGACTGGCGCCGCAACTCTCCGCGATTTCAGGGAGAGAACTTCAACCGCAATCTTGAGCTGGTCAAAGCCGTCGAGACCATTGCCGCCGCCAAAGGCTGCAAGGCATCTCAGCTTGCGTTGGCATGGCTGCTGGCGCAGGGAGACGACATCTTCCCCATCCCCGGCACCAAAAGAGTGCACTATGTGGAAGAAAATGCCGGAGCCATGGCAGTGCAACTGAACGGTGAGGAATTGGCTAAGATCAGTAACTGCTTCCCGCCCGACGCTGCTTCTGGCATGCGCTATCCAGAAGCGGCAATGAAGGCTATCGACCGGTAATTGCCACGTAACATCAGCCGTATCTGCAAGAGCGCATCCCAAGTCACGCGAGAGCTGGCGGGGATGCGCTATTTTTATCCTTCGATTTCGGCTTTAATCCGTGCAATGGTTTCGGCATGGATGGGTGGCATGGCACCCGACTGCGAAGCCACAAAACTTCCCCAACGATTCCCTGCCTCATTGAGTACGCTGAGCGGCGCTCCCCGCAGCAAATAGTGGGTCATGGCGGCGGTGAAAGCATCGCCAGCTCCAATTGTGTCGGCGACCTTGATGGAAATGCCCGGATGCTCGTGCCACTCCGACTGACCCACCAGCAGGCTCCCCTCGCCTCCGCGGGTGATGGCGACGAGTGTCAGATTCGTGAATTCTGCCAGAAGCTGCTCGGCGCCCGCCTGCAAAGACGTAGTCGCGGGCAGACCGAGCAGGTCTAACACGAGGGGAACCTCGACATCGTTCATTTTCATGACGCTGGCGAGTTTGAGCGACTCTCTGACAATTTCAGACGTGTAGAAGGGTGCACGCAGATTCACGTCAAATATCCTTTTGCAATCAGGGCGGGTGGCCTTGACGAGCGCGTGAATCGTTTCCCGCGATTGCTGTTGTCTTTGCGCCAGGCTGCCAAAACAGACGGCGTCTGCGGCACGGGCAGCCGTCAACCAATTCTCAGTAAGCTCAAAAAAGTCCCAGGCAACGGGCTGATGAATCGTGTAGCTTGGTTGCCCATCGGTTAACTCCACCGTCACACGGCCTGTCTCGTGGGCTGCGTCGACCTGCAACTGGCCACAGTCCACAGGAAAGGGTTTGAGTACCTCGAGAGCTTGCACGCCAAGAGAATCCCGACCGATCCGGCTGATCACCGTCGCGTGGTTCCCGAGGCGGCCAGCCATCACGCTATAGTTTGCCGGCGCCCCGCCCAATTGCGGACCCTGCGGCAACATATCCCAAAGCAACTCACCAATTCCAAGAATGGTATACACAAACGTCCTCACAAATTCTGCTTGTTTGCGGCCATCGTACCAACGCCCCACTGATTGTATGTCCTGCGCCGATATTTCCGGTAGACGTTCAATTTTGCGTTGCGCGTGACCTTTTCTCAAATGGCATTTCAGCCTCGATCTGGAACGTGACAGGAATGCGCCGGCCCACAATCAGGGCCCAAACCAGTGACAAATTCAATCCGCGCTGGCGCAAAGTGGCGCGTTGTTCGTGACACATGTATCCACTTCACGATACCCTTGGGGTTAGACAAGAGAGGTTCTTTACCCATGCCCATTCAGCCTACGGAAAAGATCTGGCGTAATGGCCAACTGATTCCCTGGGAACAGGCGAATATCCATGTGATGAGCCACGTGATTCATTACGGCTCAAGCGTTTTTGAAGGCATCCGTTGCTACGGCCAACCCTCCGGAGCGGCTGTGTTCCGGTTGCCGGAGCACATGCAGCGCCTGCTGGACTCAGGCAAGATCTATCGCATGGCCCTGCCCTACACACTGGACGAGCTTTGCGCCGCCGTGGTGGATGTGATCGAGGCCAACGGTGTTGCCCCCTGCTACATCCGGCCAATTGCGCTGCGCGGTTACGGTGAAATCGGCGTGAGCCCGGTCGGCTCGCCCATTGATGTCTACATTGCCAACTTTCCATGGGGCAAGTACGTCGGTGGCGGCTCGCACGGCGCTGACGTTTGCATCAGCAGCTGGAACCGCCTGGCACCCAACACGATGCCCGCACTGGCCAAAGCCGGCGCCAACTACATGAATTCACAGCTCATCCGTATGGAAGCCGACATCAATGGCTACGCCGAGGGCATTGCGCTCGACGTGAACGGCCTGGTTTCAGAGGGCTCGGGCGAGAATGTATTTGTGGTGCGGAATGGTGTTCTCTATACACCGCCGCTGGCCAATTCGGCGCTCTCAGGTATTACTCGGGATTCAGTACTGACGATTGCGCGACATTTGGGCCTTGCGGTCATTGAGCAGTCGATGCCCCGCGAAATGCTCTACATTGCTGACGAAGTCTTCTTCTCTGGCACGGCTGCGGAGGTTTCGCCGATTCGCTCGATTGATCGGATTGTGATTGGCGACGGCACTCCCGGACCCATCACAAAGCAGATCGCGGATGAGTTCTTTGGCATCGCCAACGGTCTCAAGCCTGATCGTTTTGGCTGGCTGACGCCGGTCAAGGTCGATGTGGCGGTCCCTGTAACGGCTTGAAGCAATGATTGCCGGCGAATCCGCTCCTGTGAAATCTGGAATGGATTTGCCGGCGACAAGCACAGAAGGCATTCTTGCTGCCGAACGGCGCGGCCACTTGTCTGGTCAATCGCCCGATGTCTATCACTGAAAAAGCAGTCCACGGGAGGCGAATGCGATTGCCAAATCGTTGTTTCTGGTTTGCCTGTGTGATTGCCTTCTGCTTGTCTGCGCAGATTACGAACGCGGCGTCAGCCGGGACGCCAGCGCATTTGACACAAGAGTCGTTGCGAGCCATCCTCGCACGGCAGATGCAGGCATGGCAGAAGCAGGATTTCAGCATCGCCGCTGGGGATTGGCTGCCGGACGGCAAGCTGTTATCGCCTGGAGGCGAAGTCAAAGTCAGCGAAATGCAATCGGTGATCACTGACTACGCTCGGCATTTTGGCAACCTGCATGTGACCATCGATCGAGCCATTTTGTCGCAGGACGGAAAGACAGCAACCATCGTTTGGGACTGGGATGTGACGCGCATGCGCGACGGCAAGCGCGGTGTGACACATGACGCAATCATTGTTGACTTTGAAGGCAGCAAGATCAAGACATGGCACGAGTACTTTGATCTGGGCAATTAGGTCGACGCCAATCCTTAACCGCTAAACTGATTGTGACGACAGCAAACGGGAATACTGATGGCCAGGCAGCTCCACTACAACGCGGCTGACCACATCTCTGCCGACACGGCCGAAGATCCTTACCTTCGACCGGCTTTTTCGATGCAAAACAAGCTGATGCGCCTGGTGTGGAATATCACCTGGCTCCTCTTGTATCGCATTTCGCCGCGCCCATTTCATGGATGGAGGTCGATGCTGCTGCGTATTTTTGGCGCAACCATGGGCCCCAACTGCCACTTCTATCCTGGTTCAAAGATCTGGGCACCGTGGAACCTTATCTGCGCTGACCAAGTCACCGCTGGAGACGGGGCAGAGATCTACAATCCTGCGCCCATGCACTTCGGTTCGCACGCCATCGTCTCGCAGGGCGCTTACATTTGCGGAGCCACACACGACTTCGACGACCCGGCATTCCCGCTTTTGGCTTATGCGATGGAGATTGGCGCATACGCCTGGATATGTGCGCGGGCGTCCGTTGGACCGGGCGTGAAGGTGGGCGAGGGAGCTGTGCTTGGACTGGCGTCAGTGGCTTCACGCGACCTTGAACCTTGGAGTGTTTACGCCGGTGCACCGGCAGTCAAGGTCAAAGAGCGCAAGAATATCAAGCCCCAATAAGAAATCCGGCCCCGGAAAGAGACTTCCGGGGCCGGATTTGTTTCGCTCGCTTACCTTAATAAGGACGGTAGTAACCCGGCGGTGGCGGGGGTGGCGGGTAACCGTATTGCCCGCGGCGATAGAGCGTCGGGCGCTCTGGCCTGAGGGGTGCGGCGTTCGCTGCCAGTCTCTGGGCCTCTTGTGCGCTCACCGGGGTGACAGTCAGATCGGAATTCAGATGAAAATCCATCAGCGCTTCTGAGGGAATCCAAACACGCGGACCCGGCGTGGCCGCAGAGGCAGCCGTGCCACCGACTGCTCCTGCGCCGGCACCGATAGCCGCTCCCTGACCACCGCCAACGACACCGCCGATGATGGCACCCAGAATGGCCCCGCCAAATGCATTGTTGACGGTCTGGCCGGCCTTATTCGGGCCCCTGATTTGGAAGACGTCTGTGTCCAGAGGGTAGCTCTGACCGCCCAGTTCGAGCGCTTGCAGTCTGAGCACCAACTCGGGTCTGCCGCCCAATGCGCCGGCCTTCCTGGCATCGACTACCTGCCCGTGAATTGTTGCGCCGCGTGGGATGGCGAGAATGCCGGCAGAGTAGACGTCGCGCACGACCGTGAATTCGATTGGTGTGCCATCTTTTGCATTCTTGCTGTCAAGCGCCTCACTGGACCGAACCTTGATCAAAGCTCCCTGTGCCACCGTTACCGGAGCCAGAGGAAACTCAGGATCAATGGGTGGACGAAGTGGGGCTGGTCGATAGTTGGGACGTGGGCCGGATTGAGCCATTGGGCGCGATTCCAGTTGTGGCGCGGCTGAATCTGGTTTCGCTTGGGGCTGAGGCTGTTCGGCGGACTGTGCAAGGGGCTGTTCAATGCCAGCAATCTGATCGTTCTGCGATGAGGCGGGCGCTGGAGACTGATCCTGCGGTTCGGCGGCGCTCTGCGCGTCCTCGGCTGCCTTGGGATCACCTACCTTCAGGTTATTCACAACCTTGGTCACACCAGCAACTTTTGCGGCTATCGACTCGGCAAGTTTGCGGTTTTCCTCGGAAGTAGAGGTACCGGAGAGCGTGACTTCACCCTGCACAGTGCCCGCGGTAATCCAATCTGGCTTCAAAGCAGCCTCTGCATCCAGGGAATGCACAACGTCCATCTCAATTTGACCGTCGGTTCGCTGAGAAGCATTTGCGGTTTCTGCGCTATTTGCTGCTTCCTGGCCAAATGCAGTCGAGCCGCTCAAGGCCACGGCCCCGCCTGCAACGAGCATTGCCGTGAGAGTGGCCGACAATAATCCATGAAAAGGCTTTTTTGTTGCAATGGCTTTCATTTCGATTAACCTGCCCTTCAGCAAATTCGAACTCAAGTTCAATCAATTCATTCCCATCGCTGGAGGAGCGAACGGGCTTTACTGGGTTAGACCCATGTCTTCAGAAAAAGTTCCGTTGAAAATCAGAAGGCCCCGACACTCCAGTTTGCGTAAACAAACCAAAGGGCAGCCCCTATTCAGAGGCTGCCCGGTTGTTTGGAGCGTATAAGGACGTAAAAGACGGTTAGAGGCTTGCTACAGGAAGGCGATCTCTATACTTGAGCAGCAGCGGTGCGAGGTGTCGCGCGTCCCAGTAGCGAGGGAAGAATCGCTTTGGGTCGGCCATGGTGCGATAGAGCCAGCCGAGGCCCAGCGTATCGGCCCATACAGGAATGTGGACCTGATCGCCGCTCAAGAAAGCAATTGCTGCGCCGATGCAGTGAATCGCAGGCCGGTAGCTCAGCTTCTGTTTAAGGTACAGGCCTAGACGTTCCTGGGTTCCGCCACCCACACCCAGCACAATGTGTTTTGGCCGTCGTTCTTCTAACTGCGCCAGCAATTCTTCGTCTGAAATGACCTGCCCGTAGAGCGGGGCCAGATAGACGTTCTCGTTGGCCACATTGACACTGTTTTCTCTGAGCCAACGCATACCGCGTTGTGCACTGGCGGCAGTCGGCATCACCCAGAACGTGTTGCCAAGTTGCTGAAATTCCGGCTCCTCAATCAAAGCGCGAAGATATTTGAGACCAGAGAGTTTGGGGATGCGGTTGCGATCGATCAAATTCCAGAGCAAGACCATGAAGGCGCTGTCGGCAATGGCAAAATCTGCCCCCAACAGCGCCTCACGGTATCCTTTATCGGCGGCCAGGTTCTTCAATGCAGGGGCAGCAGGGACAACCACCAGTCCGCCCGTTTGCGACACTTCATCGATCGCACCCTGAGCATCGCCAACGAAAAAGCGAACGCCGAGGATTTGCTGGAACCGAGGACTTGAACTCATGCAAGACTCCTACCTGGTTGTGGTGACGTTTGCAAGCATCTGCTGCTCGATCCACGTCATCGTTCGTGCCAGCCCGTCACGGAGTTTGATACTGGGCTCCCAGCCCAGGTATTGCTGAATCAATGTGTTGTCACTGTTGCGCCCGTTCACGCCTTTGGGAGCACTCAGATTGTAGTTCCTCTTCAGCTTTACGCCGGCAATTTCTTCAGCGATATCGACGAGCTGATTGATCGTCACCAACTCGCTTGAACCAAGATTGATGGGCTCAAGAATATCACTGTGATAGATATCGACAACGCCTTTAGTGCAATCATCGACATACATGAAGCTGCGGGTCTGGTGTCCGTCGCCCCATATCTCGATCTCATGTTTGCCCGACATTTTAGCTTCCAGGACCTTGCGGCAAACCGCTGCAGGAGCCTTTTCGCGGCCGCCTGTCCAGGTGCCCAACGGACCGTAGACATTGTGGAAACGGGCTACGCGCGTTTCCACACCGTAATCTTCGCGGAAGTGGCGACACATACGCTCACTGAAGAGCTTTTCCCACCCGTATCCGTCTTCTGGCAACGCAGGGTACGCGTCTTCTTCCTTGAGTGCAACAACGTCCGGATTGGTCTGCTTTTCGCCGTTGTACACGCACGCGGAGGATGAGTAGAAGAACCGCTTGACTCCCTGAGTCCGCGCCGCCATCAGCATGTGGGTGTTGGTGAGAACGCTCAACATGCAGAGAGCCTTGTTGTTCTCAATGAACCCCATACCGCCCATATCGGCAGCCAACTGAAAAACTGCATCAACGCCTTCTGCAGCCTCAAGGCAGGCATCCTTTTCCTGAAGGTCCAGAACAAGACTTTGGGCCGAGGGATTCTGCTGATACCACTCGTCGAGGGGCTTGACGTCTACTGCACGAACACTGGCAGCTCCCTCTTCATAGAGCTTATTCACCAGATGACCGCCAATAAAGCCGCCAGCACCGCAGACCAAGGCGTGCGCGCCACGAATTTGCATAGACTTGAGATTTCCTTTCCCTGTTTAAATGCGCAAGTTACGGTGAGTGAATGCCGAGATTAGAAAGTTCTCATCATAGGCATCAGTTTGCCCGAATTGAGCAGGGGAAAAGCGACAGGTTCCGACCCTTAATGATTGGAGTATACCAAGAGTCTGGCTGCATGGATAGACAACTTACGTACCGCACACACCTTTGAAGTCCGGCAATCCTGTCCGGTAATGGGCCGTCTAATTGGACGACCTATCCCGATGCCCCTACTTTCGATCAATAATGCCGATGAATGCCGCGAAGGTAGTAGGTCGCGCCAATGGTCACGCCGCTCGGCTCCAATGTGTGTTTACCGTGGAAATTAGACCAGAATTGATATTCGTAGTCCCCACGCACATAAATCGTGTTCCAGACGCGGTATTCGAGTCCGCCTCCGGCCGCAAACATGCTGTAGGTGTCGTGCGTGTACAGAGGATTGTGGGACGGAAAGTCAATGCTCCCCAGGCCGACAAGGCCCTTGACGTAGGGGTGAAGGTGATAGATTTCATGTGGTTTGTAAATCAAGCCACCTTTGATCGTATCCTGCTTCATGCGCGTCAGGGATGAAGGTTTGGCGGCAAAAATAGAGGTCCCTTCTGCCGCAATTCCCAAACCGTGCCATACGGTGTAATCAGCCCATGCCGAAATGCCGATCATGCGACGGCCTTGGCCATAATCCAAGCCATAGTCGCTTATGCCGACGCCGACACCCAAAGGAATACCGCTGATCTTTGCCGCTGGCGCAACTTGAGCGAACACGGGCAAGGTTGAGAGGACAATAAGTGCTGCCAGGACAAGCTTCGATCGCATCCGATTTCTCCTTGTGATTGCAGACCTCCTCCCCCGAGGCCGATCTTTAGATTTGAGTGTACAACGGTCTTCCCGAATTTCCATGCAAGAAATTGCGCAGAGTTGAAACGAAAGCGACCAGCCCGCTGATCTTTACGCGTTATTCACGTTTTCAGGCCAGCGGGAGTCTGCCTAAACAGCAGAATTTTCGGCTTTGGCTTACCGCACGAGGAAATTTCCCATCAGTACAGCAATCCACCGGCTTCAGCCCGAATGGCGTCCAAAAGCGAGTGCAGCGCGGCAATGCGTGGGATGGCGAGTTCCCGGGCGCGAGGCAGTTGCAGTTTCCCGGGCAACTCATCGAGAGCGCGCTGCAACACAGGAATCGCGTCAGAATACGTGGCGTAGCGTGTGTCCCTGCCCACCTTGACCAGGGTTCGCAGGGCTCCGATGGCACCCAATTGCTCCAGGATGTCTGCGTCCCTGAGGACGATTGCCTCCGGAAGAACGGCTTTGTCTTTGGCCTGATGTGTGCGCATTGCCTCTGCGACAAGGTCCAATTTTGCTTGCGGGAAGCCCCATTCGCTGAGCAATTCCTGACTTCGGGCGATGGTATAGGGCACATGATCCCAGCCGGCAAGCAGGGCAGGATCTGCCGGTCGGTGACCGATAAACACCCCAAGATCGTGCATCCAGGCCGAGGCGAACAAGACGTCATCGTCATAGGCACCGCCCTCGGCTATCTCGCGAGTCAGAGCGTACAGCCGGGGCTGATGGCCAAATTTGTCTACTGGCTGTGCTTCTGCGCGAATGTAGGCAACCACGGATTCGCGCCAGGATGGACTTGTCATGCGTTTCCTTTCGGCTGCTGGGACGGGAAACGGGGCGTGATACGGATCAATTCCAACCCGCCTGCATCTTCAATTGTCCATGCTGGTGAGGTGGCGGGGACAACGACAACTCCTCGTGGCTCCAACGCAACCGATTCGAAAGCCCCATCCGACTCGCTCTGAATCAAGCCGCGTCCGCTTGCTGCGAACAAGTACTGCATTCCCGCATCTTCCGGGCCGGCAATCGAGGCACCTGTTCTGCAGCCGTTAACGATAATCTTTTCAACGCAGAAGTAGTCGCTGTCGACGAGGATCGTTCTGTCTGCCAGGAGCTCCGGGGCCACTTTTCCGGCCGATGTGACTAAACGAATCGCTTCGAGCGCTTTGGCGACGTGCAATTCACGTGGGCGGCCATAATCGTACAGTCGATACGTCAGATCGCAGTTCTGTTGGGTCTCAAGCAGTACGGAACCGGGCCATATGGCGTGGACTGTACCGGCATCGACAAAAATCATTTCTCCGGCGACGACCGGCAGTATTTGAAGATGCTCTTCAAGCGTTCCATCGGAGACACCTTTCTCAAGCTGATCGAGGGTTACTCCTGGCTGGAGACCGACCGCAACCTGGGCGCCGTCTCTAGCAGCCAGGGCATACCAGCACTCGGTCTTGCCACGCGGTTGCCCGTATTTCTGGGCGAGGCGATCGTCCGGATGGACCTGCACACTGAGTTTTTCACGCGCGAAGATCACCTTGAGGAGCAAGGGTGAGGCCCCTGAATCATTTTGTGGGCCCAGCAAAGCGCGGGAATGCTGAGTGAATGCCGCACCCAGGGTTTTGCCGGCGAGGGGTCCGGTGGCCACCTGGCAATCGTCTCCGGTGAGCCATACTTCGCCAATCGGATCGTGTCCGGTATTCGCCTCTGCAACATGGTCGTACCAGGGGCGCAGATCTGGCGTTCCCCAAATGCGTTTTACAAACAGGGGTTCCAGTCGGAATGGTGCCAGGGAAGTTGCTTCGAGATTTGAACTCATCCGGTGGTCTCTCTCATGCTGCTTTCTCTTCAGTTCAGTTCCCCTCACTTTAGCAAATGTGCAGACTGATTTCAGATTTGGCAGCTTCAGGATCGGTGGTCGTGAAGTGGCCAAAAAGAATTCAAGGACGATTCACAATGGGCATAAGAGACGGCGAAAAGCCAGATGCAATCGATTCAATTGGGAACGCCATCGCAGCGAAAGTGGGACCTTGATGCTTGAAAACATTGCCCCGAAGGGCAAAATGCAGATACCCTTAGAAAGACGGGCAATTGTCGAGGTTCATCACTCGGCTATTGCAGACGAACAAATTTACTCCCCGGCAGAATCTACCTGGCTGCCCTGTTCCGGATACCGCCGCCGGAAATTGCCGCTGTATTCCGACTCGCATTCCGATAAGGAGAACTGTACGCATGTCAAAGCAAGTTTCCATCTGTGTTCTTGGATCAGGGTATGTAGGACTGGTCGCCGCCGTATGCTTCGCTGAAATCGGCCATCGCGTCATTTGTGTCGATAACAACGAAGCCAAGGTCAAGATGTTGAATGAGGGCGGGGTGCCAATTTACGAAGAGCACCTGGAGGCCATGCTGGCCAAGCACCTCAATCGGGGTGTGGAATTCACCACTGACCTGGCGTACGGCGTGTCAGAATGCGAAGCGGTCTTCATCGCGGTTGGAACGCCGCAGGGCAGTACGGGTTCTGCTGATCTCTCGTATGTCGAGGCCGTGGTCAGCGAAATCGCCCGGGCGGTCAATTCCTATAAGGTCATCGTCGAAAAGAGCACAGTTCCCGTTTACACCAACGAGTGGATCAGCCGCGTGATGCACCGCCACGGCGTCGATCCTCAGCACTTTGATGTTGTCTCGAATCCTGAGTTTCTGCGCGAAGGCACGGCGATTGAAGACTTTCTTCATCCGGACCGCATCGTCGTGGGCGCCAACAACGAGCGCGCCGCCGAAGTGCTGCGCCGCATCTACGCACCGCTGACCGATGGTAGCTACTACTCGCAGAGTGATGCGCTGCCAGGCATGCTGAGCACGGAGAATCCAGCCAAGCTGCTGGTTACGTCTGCCCAGAGCTCGGAAATCATCAAGCACGCCTCGAATGCATTCCTTGCACTCAAAATCTCCTTTATCAACGCAGTGGCCAACCTGGCCGAGTCTGTCGATGCCGATATTGAAGACATCGCTGCCGGTATGGGTCTGGATTCGCGTATCGGACCGAAGTTTCTGCGCGCGGGCCTTGGCTACGGCGGATCCTGCTTCCCGAAGGACGTTGCGGCTTTCTACTACGTGGCCCAGCAGCAGGGTATCGACTTCCAGATTCTTGAGGAGGTTCGCAAGGTCAATGCGACTCAGCAGGAAGTTTTCTTCAACAAGGTGCGCACGGCGCTTTGGACGCTGCGCGGGAAGAAGCTGGCCGCGCTCGGCCTTTCATTCAAGGGAGATACGGACGATATTCGCGACTCTCCGGCGATTGAGATTATTCGCAAACTGATCGATGCAGGCGTCACGATTACCGCATACGACCCGGCCGCGATGGACAAGGCGAAGGCCGTGTTGCCGCCCTCGGAGACGATGAAGTATGCGTCGAGCGCCTATGAAGCTGCAGCGGGCGCTGATGCTGCGCTGATTCTGACCGACTGGAAGGAGTTTGCCAAGCTCGATCTGCCCAAGCTCAACAGCGCTCTCCAGTTCCCGATCATCATTGACGGGCGTAACCTGTACAAGCCGGCTTACATGCAGGAGCAGGGATTCACCTACGTGAGCGTGGGGCGTCCTGCGACCTACACGGCGCAGCAGGGCAAGCCGCGCAAGCTGGTGCTTTCGTAAGATTCGATTGCGCTTCTGGCTGGGAAGTTCGCTTCCCGGCCGGAAGTCTTATCTATCATTGGTCATCAAGAATTTGTTGCAGTGGAGCGTAAAGTCTTGAGTCAGCGTGTACTTGTCACCGGCGCCGCCGGATTCCTTGGTTCTCACCTTACGGATCGCCTGTTGGGCGAGGGCCACTCCGTCATTGGCGTTGACAACCTCTCGACGGGCGACATGGGCAACATTGCCCATCTGAAAGGCGAGTCGCGCTATGCGTTTGAAGAGCGCGATATCTGCGTGCCGTTTGATGTGGGCAAGGTGGATGCGGTGTTCAATATGGCTTCGCCGGCGAGCCCGCCGGAGTATTTGAAGCTGGCGCTGGAGACGCTGCGCGTGGGTTCGGTGGGGACGGAAAACACGCTGGAGATTGCGCATCGTTACGGCGCGGCTTTTCTGCATGCTTCGACATCGGAGTGCTACGGCGATCCGCTGGAGCATCCGCAGACGGAGAACTATTGGGGCAATGTCAATCCGGTTGGGCCGCGCTCGGTGTATGACGAGGCGAAGCGCTATGCTGAGTCGCTGACGATGGCTTACAACCGCTACAAGGGCGTGAATACGCACCTGGTGCGGATATTCAATACCTACGGACCAAGGCTGCATCCGAGCGATGGGCGCGTGATCTCGAACTTCATGATGCAGGCGCTGCGCGGCGAGCGGCTGACGGTTTACGGCGATGGACAGCAGACGCGGAGCTTCTGCTTTGTGGCGGACCTGATTGAAGGCATTCTGCGGCTGTCGCGGTCGGATGAGCATATGCCGACGAATATCGGGAATCCGGTTGAGTTCACGATTCTGGAGTGCGCGCAGGCGGTGCTTGAGGTGACTGGTTCAAAGAGCGAACTGGTCTTTGAGCCGCTGCCGCAGGATGATCCGACGCGGCGGAAGCCGGATATTTCAAAGGCCAAGCGCGTGCTCGACTGGGAGCCGAAGATCAGTTTGCGCGAAGGGTTGAAGCTTTCGCTCGACTTCTTCAAGTCGAAGGTTTAGGGCCTGGTTCCTGGCTGGCCTGGGTGCTCGAAAACGTACATTTTGGGAGGAAAAGGGGTGGGGGGGGTGCTGTTTTTCCCCTATCCCTTTTTGCTTCATGGGGTTAAATCTGATTTTTGTGCGCATTTTGCGTGTATTTGCGCGCATTTTCGCAGTTCAAAACAGAGTTCCTCCGGCATGACAGACAAAAACAAGGACAACGACAGGTAGACTTTTGCTCTTCCCACCCTTCCGACAAACAACGTCGCAAGGATGGGGCACCCGAGGACTTTTTGAGGACGCCTGGGGGGAGAGTCAAGGAATGCTGGATGATTTGTCTCCAGTATGCGCCTTTTGGGGCTAATTCTCTGCAAATGGTTTTTGGAAATGCCCGCGGCTGAAGCCGATTATTCCTGCTGACTATCTTTTCAAGGGCATGAATGCCCCTGCTTCCTCGGGGACGGGCCTGTTTGGCCCGGCTATACTCGCAGCCATGAGACTTTTAGGACAAATTCGAGTGGCGGCCATTGTGGCTTTGGGTGGGGTGCTGGGTGCTTGCGTGTTGGCGCAGAAGCCTGGGGGAAAGGCTCCGGCTTTGTCGTGGACGATGCAGGAGTCGGGGACGACGGCGGGGCTGCGCGGAATTTACTCGGTGGATGGGAAGGTGGCGTGGGCCAGCGGGACCGAGGGCACGGTGCTGCGCACGGTGGATGGCGGGGCGCATTGGGCGAAGTGCGCTGTGCCGGATGGGGATAAGGATGGGGCTACGCTCGATTTTCGCGGGGTGCAGGCTTGGGATGAGAAGACGGCTGTTGTGATGGCGAGCGGGCCGGGGGAGAAGAGCCGGCTTTATAAGACGGTGGATGGATGTAGAAGCTGGGAATTGTTATTGAAAAACGAAAAGAAGGATGGCTTCTGGGATGCGTTGCGGATGTGGGATCAGAAGGACGGATTTTTAGCGGGTGATCCTGAAAGCAATCCAGATCTTGATGATCCAACGAGCAAGCGACTTTATCTTTCTGAATTCACCTCTTGGAATGGATTTAGTGATGATTCAACTCTCTATTCCACAAGGGCCAAGTCTGGGGAATCAGCATTTGCTGCGAGCAATTCAAGCATTACTCTGGCTCCGTTCCGAACAAAAGAAGGAGAGTCGAGAGAGGTTTGGTTTGCAACAGGTGGGTCCAGCGGATCGCGGGTGATTAACTTTCAGCACTTTAACGGTGGCGAACCTGAGAGAGAAGTGGTCACGGTTGTTGATGTGCCTACCTTTCCTCGTTCAGAGAGTAGTGGCATATTTTCGATTGCTTTGAAAAATGAAATCAGTCTTATCGTGGTTGGAGGCGACTATACCAAGCCGAATGAAAGCGTGAGTACCGCTGCTTGGACGAGTGATGGCGGTAGGACCTGGACAGCAGCGAGAAGGCCGCCGCACGGGTATCGGTCTTCTGTGGCTTGGAGTGACGAGTTAAAAGCTTGGATTGCTGCTGGGACGAATGGTTCTGACATTAGCCGGGATGATGGGAAAACCTGGGCATCGCTGGATGATGGAAATTGGAATGCGCTTTCGCTGCCGTTTGTGGTGGGGCCGAAGGGGCGGATTGGGAAGCTGGGGACGAGGGAGTAGGGATTAGGGAATAGGAAAGGCGACACCATATTCCCTTTGGGAATTACGACCAAAAAGGCAAAGACAACGACAGGCTGGCGTTTGTTACTCCCACCCATTTCGCAAACGCGGCGAAATGGATGGGGCACCCGGCACACGGCCAAGGATACGCTGTCATCCCCGGTCCCCAAAGGCTAGGGACCGGGGGCACCCGACACCCGACACCCGGCACGACAGCAGATTCCCTGCGGGAATGACAGACAGAAAAGCTGGTTTGAGTGTGAAGTGTGAGTGTGAACGGCTGATCCTTCGCCTGGCTTGGGATGAAAGATCCCATTTTGTGGGAGGTGAAGCTGGTTTGGGGGTGGGATTGCTTCCGAACGGCTTTGGGTTGCATCCAATTGATGGGAAGCAAATGTGAATGCGGAAGAGTTGCGGTCACATGAATCTGCCGCGATAGGATATGAGTCACAGGAATGAAACAATTTCAGCCCAGTTCGGAGCTCTCGGGGGATGCCGTCGGCGGCGGTGTATCAGCGGTGCTGGTCGAGTCGGCTTTGCGCGAATTGGGCGCTGCTCGGTTGGGTGAGGTGTTGCTGCGGGTGGAGGGGCTGCGCAAGGAGTATGTGCGGGCTGGCCGGACGCCGCTTTGCCTTTTTGATGGGCTCGATTTGACGGTGCGGCGTGGCGAAATGGTAGCCATTGTGGGCCAGTCTGGCAGTGGAAAAAGCACGCTTTTGCACATGCTGGGTGCCCTTGATGCTCCCTCGGCGGGGGCGATATACTGCGCCTCAACCGAGGTGAATCGATTAGGCACTCGGGAGGCGGCCCGCTTTCGCAATGAGCAGGTGGGTTACGTCTGGCAGTTTCACTATTTGCTGCCTGAATTTACGGCACAGGAAAATGTAGCGATGCCGCTGCTGGCCCGGGGAGTTTCCAGGCGGGAAGCGATGGAAAAGGCGGCGCACTGGCTGGCGGAAACGGGCTTGGCTGACCGGGCGAGCCACAGGCCGGGCGAATTGAGTGGCGGCGAGCAGCAGCGTGTGGCTTTGGCGAGGGCGCTGGTGACGGGTCCGCAGTTATTATTGGCAGATGAGCCGACAGGGGATTTGGACGGGGCGTCGGCGGATCTGGTGTTTGGTTTAATCGAACGGCTGCATGAGGCGCACGGACTGACCTCCGTGCTGGTAACGCACAATCTGGAACTGGCCGGGCGGTGTACCCGGACTTTGAGATTAGTGGGGGGCAGGTTAGAGGAGGCTTCCCAGACTGAGGCGTTCACAACTCAACCGAAATCGCGGTAACCCCGATCTGTTGGCCCGTCGCAGGAGTTGAGGGCAGCAGCCACCGCAGCCGAAAGTGAAGACGAAAGGAACCCCATGTTTGAACGCTATACAGAGAAAGCGCGGCGCGTCATCTTTTTTGCTCGATACGAGGCCAGCCAGTTTGGTTCGCCGTATATCGAAACGGAGCACCTGCTGCTGGGGTTGCTGCGGGAAGACAAGGCGCTGACGAACCGATTCCTGCGGTCGCATGCGTCGGTGGAGTCGATTCGCAAGCAGATTGAGGCGCACACGACGATTCGAGAGAAGGTTTCGACCTCGGTGGACCTGCCGCTCTCGAACGAGTGCAAGCGGGTGCTGGCGTATGCGGCAGAAGAGGCGGAGCGGCTGGGGCACAAGCATATTGGGACCGAGCATCTGCTGCTGGGCCTGCTGCGCGAGGAAAAATGCTTTGCCGCAGAGATTTTGCAGGAGCGCGGGCTGAAGCTGGCGGCGATTCGCGATGAGCTGTCGCGGGTAACGCAGGAGAAGGCTCCGACGCAGGCGCGGCAGCGGGAGAGCAGCCTGCTGACGGAGTTTAGCCGCGATTTGACGCAGTCAGCGATGGACAACCAGCTTGATCCGCTCGTTGGGCGGGATGGCGAGCTGGAGCGGGTGATTCAGATTTTGTGCCGCCGGACGAAGAACAATCCGGTGCTGATTGGCGAGCCGGGCGTGGGCAAGACGGCGATTGTCGAGGGGCTGGCGCAGCGGATTGCCGACGGCGAGGTGCCGAGTTTTCTGGCGGACAAGAAGGTGCTGGCGCTGGATCTTTCGCTGATTGTGGCGGGAACGAAGTACCGCGGGCAGTTTGAAGAACGGCTGAAGACGATTATGAAGGAGCTGATGGAGAATCAGAACTCCATTGTGTTCATTGACGAGCTGCATACGCTGGTGGGCGCGGGGTCGGCGGAGGGTTCGCTCGATGCGGCGAACATTCTGAAGCCGGCGCTTTCGCGGGGCGAGATTCAGTGCATTGGGGCGACGACGCCGGCGGAGTTTCGCAAGTCGATTGAGAAGGACCGGTCGTTGGAACGGCGATTCCAGGCGGTGAAAGTGCCGCCGCCGAATGAGGCGGACGCCATCAAGATCATCATGGGCATCAAGGACCGCTATGAGAAGTTTCACGCGGTGAGCTATACGGATGCTGCGATTGAATTTGCGGTTTCGCACTCGAATCGCTACATTCCTGACCGCTTTTTGCCGGACAAGGCGATTGATTTGATCGACGAGGCAGGAGCGCGCGTAAAGCTGCGCCAGACTTCGCTGCCGGAGGAGATCACCGAGGTGCAGAAGCGGATCAAGTTCATTGTGCACCGGATGGATTCGGCGATTGCGAATCATGAATTTGAAAAGGCGCGTTTTTATTCGGACGAGGAGCGCAAGGAGCGCGAAAACCTGCGGACGCTGCGGGAGAAGTATCACCTGGATGATTCGACGGCGGGTATCGTGGGCCGCGAAGACATTGAGGATGTGGTAAGCCGCTGGACGGGCGTGCCGATTACTTCGATCAAGGAAGAAGAGACGCAGAAGCTGCTGCGGGTGGAAGAAGAGCTGCATCGGCGGGTGATTTCGCAGGACAAGGCGATTTCGGCGCTGGCGCGTGCGATTCGGCGTTCGCGGGCGGGGCTTAAGTCGCCGCTGCGGCCGATTGGCAGCTTCCTCTTCCTGGGGCCGACGGGCGTCGGAAAGACGGAAGTGGCGCGGACGCTGGCGCAGTTCCTGTTTGGGAGCGAGAAGGCGCTGATTCGGTTTGATATGTCGGAGTTCATGGAGAAGCACTCGGTATCGAAGCTGATTGGTTCGCCTCCGGGCTATGTGGGCTACGAGGAAGGCGGTCAGTTGACGGAGCGCGTGAAGCGGTCGCCATACTCTGTGGTGCTGCTGGACGAAGTGGAGAAGGCGCATCCGGATGTCTTTAACCTGCTGTTGCAAGTGTTTGAAGACGGGCAGTTGACGGATGGGCTGGGCAACACGGTTGACTTCAAGAACACGATCATCATCATGACGTCGAATATTGGCGCGCGGCACTTGCAGAAGAACAAGGGACTCGGCTTCTCAAGCGATCGCGAAGATTTGGTGATGGAGAAAATTGAGGAGCTGGTGAAGGGCGAGGTCAAGCGCACCTTCAATCCTGAGTTCCTGAATCGTATCGACGAAGTCATCCTGTTCCAGTCGCTCTCGGATGCGGATTTGATCCAGATTGTGGACCTGCTGGTGGCTCAACTGAACGCGAACCTGGCGCAGAAGTCGATTACGATTTCAGTGGATGGGGATGCGAAGAAGTGGATTCTCGACAAGACGCTGGGCGACCGCAGCTATGGGGCACGGCCGCTGCGGCGCGCGCTGCAACGCTATATCGAGGACCCGCTTTCGGAGGCACTGATTGGTGGCCTGATTATGGACCGGCCGGCGTTCCTTGAGGTGTATCTCGAAAACAATCAACTCTTCTACCGGTCGGTTTCGAACCTGACCGAGGAGAAGACGGAAGGTATTGTGCTGTATAGCGCGTAGGGTTGAACGATGGCAATACGAAGGGCTTTGGCATTCCTGAAACGGGGGCCAGAGCCCTTTTTCTTGCGCTGGCGGTGATAGGATGTGGAGACAAACCGTCAATTGCAAAGCCCGGAGAGTAGCGCTATGAGCGAATTCGTAGAACTGGAAACAGCCCCTATGACCACAGAGCAGGTCGTCAGCATTACGCGCGCCAACAATTACGGCACGTGGCGGATGCAGAAGACGTGGAAGCCGCTGCATGTGGTCGATGCGGAGGGGTGCTATTTCATTGATGTGACGGGCAAGCGGTATCTGGATTTCTCTTCGCAGCTGATGTGTGTGAACCTGGGGCACAAGAATCCGCGGGTGATTGAGGCGATTGCGGAGCAGGCCCGTGAGTTGCCGTACATTGCTCCGGGATATGCGACGACGGCGCGGGCCAGGCTGAGCCAGAAGCTGCTGGAGGTGCTGCCGGAGGGGCTGGAGAAGTTCTTCTTTGCGACTTCGGGGACGGAGGCGAACGAGGCTGCATTCAAGATTGCGCGGATGTATACGGGCAAGACGAAGATTATTTCGCGCTATCGGAGTTATCACGGTTCGACGATGGCTTCGATTGCGGCGACGGGCGACCCGCGACGGTGGGCGATGGAGCCGGGCGGCAAGGGGCAGGGTTTCATTTTTGCGCCGGAGACGAACTGTTACAAGTGCCCTATCAAGCATAGTTATCCTAGCTGCGATGTGGCTTGTGTGGATTACATCGAACATATGATTCGCAATGAGTCGGATGTGGCGGCAATTATTGTGGAACCTATTGTTGGCACGAATGGCGTGTTAGTTCCGCCGAAGGAATATATGCCGCGGCTGCGAGCTATTTGCGATGCCTATGGCGTGCTGATGATTGCGGATGAAGTGATGACTGGGTGGGGACGCACTGGTAAGTGGTTTTGCGTGGATCACTGGGGCGTGAAGCCGGACATTCTGGTGACCGCGAAGGGTATCACTTCAGCGTATGTGCCGCTGGGTTTGTGCGCTACGACGAAGAAGATTGCGGATTACTTTGAAGAGCATTACTTCGCGCATGGGCATACGTATGAAGCGCATCCGATGACGACGGGCCCTGCGGTGGCGACGATTGAAGAGATGCACCGGCTGGGGTTGGTGGAGCGGGCGGCGGCGCTGGAGCCGTATGTTCGCGCAAAGCTAGAGGCGCTGAAGGAGAAGCATGTGTCGGTGGGGGATGTGCGGGGGATGGGGCTTTTCTGGGCGGTTGAGTTAGTCAAGAACCGCGAGACAAAGGAGCCCTTTAACACGATGCGCGACAAGGTTGAGGGCAAGCTGCTGGTGGTGGACCAGGTGGCGGCCAAGATGATGGGCGTGGGGGTGGCGCAGCAGGCGTGGGTGAGCCACTTTGTGATTGCTCCGCCGCTGATTGTGACTGAGGCTGAGCTGGATTTTGGCATTGGTGCGCTGGATGAGGCGCTGGCAATTGCGGATGCGCTGGTGGAGTAGTGCATAAGTGCGATGCGAATTGCGAATCTAAATCAGAAACTTCTGCGCGTCGCGACTACGGTGAAAGATACGGTAAATCTCAACCAGATCGGCATAGACGCGGTAGTAGATGACGTACCTGCCGGTAGGAATGCTTCGCAATCGCGGATTGAACGTATTGGCTCGGCTTCGACCGAGGAGTGGATTTCGCCTCAGTTTGATAAGTGTTAGCGTGATCGAGTCGAGCACACGGTCGGCGATTTCAGCATTTCCGGATTTGTTGGCGAGATAGACCCAGATTTCATCGAGGTCGGTCAGAGCTCGCCTGGAGTACCTAAGCCGCATGAGAGGCGGCGAGTGTCGCCCGGCCGCGCTGCTTGACACCATCCATCATTGCCGTGATTGCCTCATCGGAGTCGAGATCGATGTATTCGCCGGCTTCAATATCGCTTTCGCCTTCCTCAATTGCGGCGATCAACTCCATGCGAGCGCGTTCCCGTTCAACCCAAAGATCGATCGCACAGTTAACTGCCTCAGCAGGACTCTGATAGCGGCCTGTTTCGACGAGGTGCTGGACGAAGGAATTCTGTTCGGGAGTGAGTTCAATCTGCATGGCTTAAGGCTAGGACTCTGGGGATGGCTTGTCAAGACAGCAATCAGTCTTCTCAAAGACTAAGCCTGCGCTTGTTCCTCGATTGCGACCGGCGAGAGGCGCATCAGGGCAGCATAGACAAAGCCAGCAAGGAAAAAGCCTACGAACCAGCTGTAGTCATAGAGGAAATGGAGCGACGGGACGAAAAGTCCGATAAGTGCTACGACCACGCCTGTTACCAGCGCTGCGATAGCTCGCGGGTTGATGCCTTTGGTGTAGTGATAGATGCCTTCGCGATGATAGAGAGAGTTTACAGACAGCTTGGTTTTGCGGATGAAGAAGTAATCGCAGACCATGATGCCTGCTACAGGGCCTAAGAGGCCGGAGTAACCTTCGAGCCAGCCGAAGATATAGGCGTCGGGGGTGGCCAGCAGTTTCCAGGGCTGCATGGCGAGGCCGAGGAAGCCGGTAATCATACCGCCGGTGCGGTAGCTGATGAGTCGCGGATAAACATTCGAAAAGTCGTTGGAGGGGCTAACTACGTTGGCGCCGATGTTGACGTTGAGCGTGGCGATGAGGATGGCGATGAGGGCAATGAAGGCCACGACGGGCTGGTGGAAGCGGCCGATGAGGAGGATGGGGTTCCAGATTGGTTCGCCGAAGAGGACGACCGAGGCCGAGGTGCAGGCGATGCCGACGAAGGTGTAGAGGGTCATGGCGACGGGCAGGCCAAAGCCCTGGCCGACGATCTGCGCGCCCTGGGACTTGGAGTAGCGGGTGAAATCGGGGATATTCAAAGCGAGCGTGGCCCAGTAGCCGACCATGCCGGTGAGCGCGGGGAAGAAGACGGGCAGGAATTCGTGCCAGTTGTGGAACTTGCTGGGGGTTTCGAGCATGGCACCGAAGCTGCCCGCCTTGACGCGCACCCAGATGAGCAGGGCTGCGGCCATGACGAACATGAAGGGCGCACCGAAGCCCTGGAGGAAGCGGATGGATTCGACGCCACGCCAGACGACGGCCATATTCAAAAGCCAGAAGCCGAGGAAGCAGGCCCAGACGGCCCAATCAACGTGTGCGACGGAGGGCCAGACGACGAGCAGCATGGAGTGGATGGCGGTGCCGCCGATCCAGGACTGGATCCCGAACCAGCCGCAGGCAACGAGGGCGCGCAGAATTGCGGGGATGTTTGCGCCACGGACGCCGAAGGGCGCGCGAATGAAGACGGGAAAGGGGATACCGTATTTGGCGCCGGCGTGGGCATTGAGCAGCATGGGGATGAGCACGATGAGGTTGCCGATGAG
Source organism: uncultured Acidobacteriota bacterium (assembly GCA_903832055.1). Lineage (GTDB taxonomy): Bacteria > Acidobacteriota > Terriglobia > Terriglobales > Acidobacteriaceae > Acidicapsa. The sequence continues at coordinate 453,470 of CAILAC010000010.1, forward strand.
CACGGTGCCGACGGCCTGCTTCCAATCCATGCCTTTGGCGATGAGCGAGGAAGCGAGCTGGTAGGTGGTGATCTCCATGGACATGGAGAACCAGAGGGCGATGTAGTTATAGGTGCCCCAGGTGCGGTGGGCGGGGGTGGTGGGGGCGAGGTCGTCGTTGATGAGAGAGGGGTCGATTTGGGGCGATTTGTTCAATGCGGCTCCTCGGAATGTGAGTGTTTGGCTAAGAGTCGCTCCCACCCTGGCCACAAAAACAAAAGCGTGGCGAGGGTGGGGTACCCGGCTTAGAGTATCGGAGGCTCTGTGGCGCAGTTTGCTCCCCTGGTGCGTTCATCCCAGGTTTCGGGGGGAAGGCCGGTCGGGACTTCGACCATGGTGATGCAGTTGTCTACCGGGCAGACGCAGGAGCAGAGGTTGCAGCCGACGCATTCGGTCTGGTCAACGCGGGGAATGCGGGCGAGGGGGGTGGGGTAGGGGCCGTGTGCGGGCGAGTGGAGGCCTGCGCCCTGGGTGCGTTCGCGGCGGGTGACGGAGGTGACGGTGATGCGGTTGTGGCTGGCGGCCTCATGGCTAGTGGGGATGGGGTGCAGTTCGACGTGGCCGTCAACAGGCCCTGAAACGCGGTCGAGATGAATGCACTGGTGTGCGCCATCCCAGCAGGCAATGTGGCAGAGGTCGCAGCCGATGCACTTTTGCTCGTCGATCTGGGCGACGATTTTGAAGTTGAGATTGAGGTGCTTCCACTCCGTGACGCGGTTGACGGAGAGGCCGCGGAAGTCTTCGAGGGTGCGGAAGCCTTTGCCGCGCATCCAGTTGCTGAGGCCGTCGGCCATGTCTTCAACGATGCGATAGCCGTAATGCATGGCGGCGGTGCAGACCTGGACGGTGCCGCAGCCGAGGAGGATGAATTCTGCAGCGTCGGACCAGGTAGCGATGCCGCCGATGCCTGAGAGCGGGAGGGCCGAGGCAGGGTCGGCCATGACGGATTGGACCATGTTGAGCGCGATGGGCTTGACGGCGGGGCCGCAGTAGCCTCCGTGGGAGCTTTTGCCGCCGACGTTGGGGCGTGGAACAAGGGTGTCGAGATCGATGCCGGTGATGGAGTTGATGGTGTTGATTGCGCTCAAGCCATCTGCGCCGCCGAGTTTTGCAGCGCGGGCGACGGTGCGGATGTCGGCGATGTTGGGCGTGAGTTTGACGAGGACGGGGGTGCGGGCGACTTCCTTGACCCACTCGGTGATCATCTGTGCGTACTCGGGGACCTGGCCGACGGCGGAGCCCATGCCGCGCTCGCTCATGCCGTGGGGGCAGCCGAAGTTGAGTTCAAGGCCATCGGCGCCGGCGTCTTCTGAGCGCTGGACGATGTCGTGCCAGGCCTCTCGGGTGGATTCAACCATGAGGGAGGCGATGACGGCGTGGGCGGGGTAGCGCTTTTTGACTTCGGTGAGCTCGCGCAGGTTGGTTTCGATGGGGCGGTCCGAGATGAGTTCAATGTTGTTGAAGCCCATCATGCGCTGGCCCATCCAGTCGATAGAGGAGTAGCGCGAGGAGACATTGGTGATGGGTGCGCCGATGGTTTTCCAGACAGCGCCGCCCCAGCCAGCGTCAAAGGCGCGCATGATCTGTTCGCCGCAGTTGGTGGGGGGTGCAGAGGCGAGCCAGAAGGGGTTGGGGCAGTTGATGCCGCCGGCAAAGTTGCGGACAGCGAGGTCGGGGGTGAAGTGCGGAGAGCCGGACTTAATGCTTGACATGTGCGACCTCGGCAGCCGAGTTGAATTTGGCCAAGATGCCATGGGCGGCGCGTTTGCCGTCGGCAATGGCGTCCACGACTTCGCGGCCGCCGTTGGCGCAGTCACCGCCGGCAAAGAAGCGGGGATGGGTGGTTTGGCCGGTGGCGCGCTCGATGGCGATGCGGCCTTGCTCGACGGTGATGTGGCGGAACTCAGCGAGAAGCTGGGTGAGCGGCGATTGGCCGATGGCGGGGATGACGGTGCGGCACTCCATGGTGAAGAGCGAATGCGGGACGGGTTCAAAACGATCGGATTTGCGATTGTCAGCCGGATGATTGCCAATGGGCTGGACGGCCTCTATATCGAGCAGCAGACTCCCGTCCTGAGCCTTGCGAATTGCTACGGGCAGGCGATGCCAGAGGAAACTGATGCCCTCACGACGGGCGTGGTCAAATTCGAAGTCGAAGGCTGAGACGTCGTTTGGCCCGCGTCGGTAGAGCATCGTGACGGGGTCTGCGCCGAGGCGGCGGGCGGCTACGGCGGCGTCGATGGCGGTGTTCCCTGCCCCTACGACAACCACTGCGCCGGACATCTTTGTGATGTGTCCGGTCTTGTAGGCGGAGATGAGTTGGAGGGCGTTGAGGATGCCGTGCGTCTCATGGTCGGCGCCGCCCTGGATCGATTCGGACTCGCCGGGGATGCCGAGGCTTTGCATCGCGCCGAGGCCAACGCCCAGGAATACGTAGTCGAATTCTGCTTCGAGGGCTTCGAGCTGGGCGGTGGTTTCGATAGCCTCTGAGAGGCGGAATTCGACGCCGGTCTGGCGGATGAGCTCGACCTCGCGGAGGCTGTCGGCGGTGGGCAGCTTGTATTCGGCGACGCCGTAGGTGTTGAGGCCGCCGGGGAGAGGGCGGCGTTCGATGACGGTGACTTGCGCTCCGGCGCGGCGGAGCTCAGCGGCGCAGGCGAGCGAGGCCGGACCGCTGCCGACGCAGGCGACTCGCAGCGGAATCGCTGGGGGCGGAACTGGAATCAGGGGCTCGCCCGAGGCGTGGAAGGCGTCCATGGCGTGGCGCTGCAACTGGGCAATCTGAATGGGCGGGCGATCGTAGCGGTGCATGACGCAGGCGCCCTCGCAGAGTACCTCGACGGGGCAAACGCGGGAACAACTGCCGGCGAGGACGTTGGCGTCGAGAATCTTGCGGCCGGAACCGCGGAGATTACCGCTGGCGATGCGCTTGATGAAGCCGGGTACGTCAATATGCGTGGGGCAGGCGACCATGCAGGGCGCGTCAAAGCAATGCAGGCAGCGGTTGGACTCAACGACTGCGGCCTGGGCTGAAAGCGGCGGATGCAGTTCTGCAAAGCGCTGCCGAATCTCAGGATGCTCACTGAAAGGACTGCTGACAGTTGTTAGCAAAAGCGTTTCCTTCAAGAGTGCGATTGATTGGTGTACCCATATCGAGTTTCAGAGGCCCGAAAGAAAGCGGCCCGTGGCCCAGATCAAAAATTGCAGGATGAGACTCTGAAGGTATCGCAAAGCCGTTGGAACGGCAACGGAATTGTTGTGGGTTGAACTCAGGAAATGAACATCTGCCAGCGACGGCATTGATTTAGATAGATACTCCTAAAATTTCATGGAAAGAATTGATTGCAGCCAACAAAAGTTGGAACTATACTGCTCGGTTAATAATTTCGCAGTTTGACTTGAAGCCAACTTCCCTAGCCGCGACTTGGGCCAGACTACGACGAACCGATGAACGAGTTCATCAGGAGATCGAGAAACTGAGAGGATTGGTATGGCGAACGTTACAGATAAGTCATCCGGATCAACTGAACCGGTGCCGCAGGACAATGCCCATTCGCCCGTAGACGACGTCTTGCGGGCCTTTGAACACGTAACTGAGGATGAATCCGACAACCGCGGATTTTTCTCCTGGCCGCCGACAGCTGCCATGGTCAGCACAGTGCTGGTGGTTGTGGTGCTTGGCGCTTTCATCGCGTACGTCATGATGTCAAAGCGTGATGCGCAGAATGCGGCAAGCGCGCCCGTTGCGACAGCCCCGGCTGCACCTGTGGCCCGGGTGAGGAGCACTGCCCCCGCGCCGCCGATGAATGCGACGGAACTCAAGGAAACACAGGCCCGCGACACGTACGCAGCCAACATGGCCAAATCCTTCCCTGCCCGGATGCCGGAGTACAAGAAAGTACTGATTTTCGCGGATAACTGGGCGGGCACGAAGCCCCCCTATGCAACTCCGCTGACCGATATCAAGCAGAGAACGGGTGACAATCTGATGCTGGTCTTCTGGTCACCGGATCCGGGGACAGCAAAAGCTCTTGCAGAATTCACCAAGTCGCGGGCAGTTACCGAGGCCGTCAGCGCCGGGTTTGCTGAGTTCCAATTTGTGGACCCGACTACGTATTGCTACGCGTCGGTCGTTCCGGTGAACAGCGTCGGACCGGTCAACTGTGGTGTGCGGTAGGCGGCGAGTCGGCAAAGCTATCGCAATTGGGCATTGATTTCTTCTCTCACAGAGGCAAGCGCCCAGCGTTCAGAGGATGAACGCTGGGCGCTTTGACCTTTGGGGCGATCGGAACTGATTCTCTCTTCAGGCGTGAACAGCCTGAGCCACATCTGCGGCGGGCGCGCCAGCCGGGCTGTTTGCATTGATTGAAGAGGTGCGGTAGCCGTGCGCTGCCAGGTGCTTGCCCATGGGCGCGTACATGGCTTCGTCATGTGGCTGCCAGGTGGCCAGACCGTCGACGTAGCGGTTGTACATGCAAAAAGCTGCGGCGATGAGCACTGTATCGTGGATTTCGATATCGGTAGCGCCCAGTGCGCGTGCGGCCTGCACGTCAGCTTCGGTGACGAGTTTGCCGCCTTGCTGCACCTTGCCCGCGATTACCAGCAGGCTTTTCAACTTCTGGGAGATCGGGGCCTGCGTGAAGTCGCTTGCGACCTGTGTGACTATTTCGCTGTTGCCGAGGTGGCAAGCGGCGGCGGCTCCGTGGCTGGTCTGGCAAAAATAGCAGTTGTTCAGCGACGAGACATAGGTCGCAATCAACTCTCGCTCGCCTGGCTCCAGGCTGTTGGGTTCATGGAGCAGCACATGGGCCAGTTCGCGCATGGGTTTGGCCGTTTCAGGGCGGAAGGCGAAGGCAGCGCTGATTCCGGGCAATTCCTGGGGAAGATTGATGTGGGGCATATTTGGTGTCCTTCTCGATGGGGCTATGGGTGAACTTTATCTGACGTTGCCTGCGGCACGTAGTCGCGGCTGACGGTGACATAGCCTTCCTTTGCTGTGCGCTTGCCCCGTTCGCGGTAAAGCTCTTCATCCTGGGGCTGCCAGGTGGCGAGGCCGTCGACATAGCGGTTGTACATGCAAAAAGCGGCGGCAATGAGCACCGTATCGTGGATTTCAACGTCGGTGGCACCAGCCGCGCGCGCCTCTTCGACGTCGGCCGCTGTCACATACTTGCCTCCGCGCTGCACCTTGCCAGCAATGACGAGGAGGGTCTTGAGTTTGGCGGAAATATCGGCATGCTGGAAGTCTGCCTTGACGCGTCGCACCAGTTCTTCGTCTTCGTTGAGATGGGCAGACGCAATGAAGCCGTGAACGGTCTGGCAGAAGTAGCAGTCATTGAGGTACGAAACGTAGGTGGCGATCAGTTCGCGCTCGCCGGGGGTGAGGGAGTTTGGCCCGCGCAGCAGGACTTCAACTAACTCGTTGAGTGGCTTCGCGGTTTCGGGGCGAAAGGCCATCGGTCCGCGAATGCCCTGAAGGCCTGGGGGAAGTTCAATGTGAGGCATGGGAGGGTTCAGTTCCTTTCCGAGGGAAGTGGCGTGGCCGGCGCTGGAATCTGCTGGCTGAGGAAGAGTCGGCGCAGTGGCAGGCCGCAGAGCACAATCGCAACGCCAACGAGCGCAGGCATGGGATCGTGCATCAGGATAAGGAAGGCGACCAGGCTGCTTAGGACAATGAACAGGATTGGCGCAACCGGAAACCACCACGCCCTCACCGGATCCGTTGTGCGGAAAAGCGTTGAGGCGGCCAGCGCTAGAAACAGTACAGCCGAAAAAATGATGAAAGCCAGTACGCGGTCAAACGCGCCCAGCAGCAGTACTGCAACGGCGAGCGCGGTTTGCAGCAGGATTGCATTTGCGGGCGTGCCCCAGCGCGGGTGGAGCCTGCCGAATGCGGGCAGAAACGCGCCTTTCTGTGCCATTGCATAGGAGACGCGGGGGGCGGCCATCGAGAGGGCGGCGATTCCAGAACAGACACAAACCAGCACGCTCAGCGAAAGGACGCGCGCGCCTGCCTCTCCAAACAACGCCAAACCAAACTGGGCGACGAATGCCGTATTCGACGAGATTTGCTCAATCGGGACGACGGCGAGAAAGGCCGCGCTGATGAGCAGGTAAACCAGCGTGACCAGGCTAACGCCACCGAGGAAAGCCAATGGAAGTGTGCGGCGCGGATTGCGCACTTCACCGGCAATTTTGCTCGCCTCCCACCAGCCTCCAAAGCTGAAGAAGGCGCTGACTACGCCGCCGGCGATGGCCGGAAACAGAGCGTCAGAGCCCGGCCGACGCGCGGTCAGCGGCAACAGATTGCCCAGATGCGCGTGGCCTGAGACAACTGCCCATGCCACGAGTCCAAAGAGCACGACCAGTTTGAGAATGTTCACCGAACTCATGATGCCGCCGCTGAGGCGGGTTCCGAGCAGATTGATGGCGCCGAACAGCACCAGGATTAACACCGGGGCGAATGCCAGATATTTCGCGCCGACGGGAAGCACCTGTGCCAGATACGGCACTGAGCCGACGGCCAGCGCGGCAGCCACACCGGGATACATGACAATCGAGCTCATCCAGCCGTAGAGAAATGCGACTGTTTCGCCGTATCCAGCGCGCAGATAGACGTATTCGCCGCCTGACTCTGGAAACCGGATGGCGAGTTCTGAGTAGCATAGGGCGCCGCACATCGCCATCAGCGCCATGCCCAGCCAGACCGCAGCCAGCAAGAGCGGAGAACCCAGCGACTTGGCCATCGCCGCAGGAGTGAGAAAGATGCCCAGGGCGATGGATTCGCCCGTGACGACGGCAATGGCCGCAGCCAGCCCAAGTTGTCTTTGTTGGAGAGCCATTTGCGGAATGGTACGGGTTACTGAAAACTCTCCGCATCCACCGAAAGGTTTAGCTGGAGTGAATTGAGAAGCTAGTAATCAACCTTTGCCGGTAGCGTCTGCCACGCAGCAAATGTCTGGTTGGCTTCGTTCTGCAGTAATTGTGCTGACGGAATCATCCGCGCATCGCGACTCTTGCGAAACTCCTCGTAGAGAAAGGCGTCATCAAAGCCCGCTGAAGCGGCATCCTGCTGGTTGCTGCCAAAGTAACATGCCTCCAGACGCGCCCAGTAAATGGCAGCCAGGCACATGGGGCATGGTTCGCAACTGGTATAAATTTCACAGCCGGCCAACGAAAACGTACCGAGGGTCCGGCAGGCATTTCGAATTGCGTTTACCTCGCCGTGGGCCGTCGGGTCGTTGGTGGTGGTCACAGAATTAGCGCCCTCGGCAATAATCTCCCCATCGCGCACAATCACGGCAGCAAAGGGCCCCCCCTTGCCTGCCAGAATATTTTCCGTCGCGAGCGCAATGGCGCGACGCATGTGCTCAGGATTGGGCGAAAGCGGCATGAATGGAAAAGCCTCCGATACACTGGGATTTCGGGGAACAAGGACAGTATGGCACAGGAGACAAATCAGGCAAGCGGCGCGGCCAGCGAAGAAACAGCCATTGGAAGCTGGAAGACCTCGGTGACATGGGCTTTCCGTTCCACGCGGGTTGTAACGGCTGAGGGACTGCGCCCGGCGACATTGCTGGTGCGGTCAGGCCGTATTGAAGAGGTGACCTCGTGGGAAGCTGTTCCGACTGACGCGCATCTGCGCGACTACGGCGATCTGGCGATTCTGCCAGGGCTGGTCGATACCCACGTGCACATCAATGATCCTGGCCGCACCCACTGGGAGGGCTTTGAGACCGCTACACAGGCTGCCGCAGCCGGTGGAGTAACAACCGTGGTTGATATGCCGCTTAATTCTGAGCCGGAAACCATTACCGTGGCGGCACTCGAAGCCAAGCGTGGGGCTGCGGCAGGCAAAGCCTGGGTCGATTGGATGGCCTGGGGAGGCGTCGTAGGCAACCATGACCAGGGCGGAAACGAAGCTGAAATTGCAGCGCTGATCGAGGCGGGCGTCGCGGGATTCAAATGCTTCCTCGTCAACTCTGGCATCGACGGCTTTACCTGGGTAGACGAGGCGCAGCTGCGCAAGGCCCTCTCAGTGCTGGTGGGGACGGGACTGCCGCTGCTGGCGCATGCCGAGGTTGCCGCACCCATCGATTGGGCAACTGGCGAAATTAACGCGGGTGTTTTATGTAGCTACGATGGCCGGGTCGACTGGCGACGCTACTGGACCTACCTTGCTTCACGCCCGGACAAGGCAGAAATGGAGGCAGTCTCTCTGCTGATCCGTCTCGCCAGGGAGTTTCCCACTCCTTTGCATATCGTCCACCTATCGAGCGCTGAAGCGCTGCCGATGATCCGCAAGGCGCGCAAAGCCGGGCTGCCGCTGACGGTGGAAACATGCCCGCAGTACCTATGGTTTGCGGCAGAGGACATTCCAGATGGCGCGACGGAATGCAAATGCGCGCCGCCGATTCGCGACAAGGCAAACCGCGATGCTCTGTGGAAGGGATTGATTGATGGCACGATCGACATGATCGCTACCGACCATTCGCCGTGCCCGCCGGAGATGAAGAATCGGGAGGCCGGCCGCTTTGATGACGCCTGGGGCGGTATTGCCAGCCTCGGCCTGGCCTTGCCCATCGTTTGGACCGGCGTAACCCGGCGGCTGAAGGATCGTTCGCGCAGTCTGGAGCTGCTGGCCAAGTGGCTGGCGACTGAACCGGCCCGTCTGGCTGGCCTGGCTGGACGCAAAGGCGCGCTTGCCGCTGGGTACGATGCCGACCTGGTCGTCATGGACCCGGATGCGGAATGGACGGTGGCCGAGGCGGATTTGCGCTTTCGCCACAAGGTATCTCCCTACCGGGGCGCACAGTTGCACGGGCGCGTGCTCGAAACCTATCTGCGCGGCGAATGCATCTACTGGGGTCGAGGTGAGGGCGGCGTGCGCGGTGTGATCGATCCAAAAGCCCACGGGCGAGAACTGCGGCGGACAGTATGACCGATCTACCCAGGGCAGACCGCATCATCGCAGAGTGCCGCATGCTGGCCGGGATGAGTGAGGAGCACGGCCGGACGACGCGGCGATTTCTTACTCCTGCGGTCGCGGCAGTGCACGGCCACCTGCGGAACCGCATGCTGGCCCTCGGCATGACGGTAACTCTGGATGCTGCCGGAAACCTGCGCGGCCTATGGCGGCCTGACGAAGCCGGCGCGCGGCGACTGGTGATGGGCTCACATATCGATACGGTTCCCGATGCCGGAGCTTTTGACGGCGTGCTGGGCGTGGTGATGGCGCTCGAACTGGTCACGTCCGCGAAGGCCAATTCCCTGCCGCTTGCAGTTGAAGTCATCGCCTTTTCTGAGGAGGAAGGCGTTCGCTTTGGCCTGCCTTTTATCGGGAGCCGCGCCGTCGCTGGCCGGTTTGATTCGAAGCTGCTCGCCCTTGAGGATGCAGAAGGGATTTCGCTGGAGGACGCGATTCGCAACTTTGGTCTCGACCCGGCCCGCCTGGACGAAGCCCTGGTCGATGATGAGGCCATCGGCTTTCTGGAAATTCACATCGAACAGGGTCCGGTGCTCGAAGCAGAAGAGCTTCCGCTGGGCATTGTGACCGGAATCGTCGGCCAGACCCGCTGCGAACTCACTTTCAACGGCCATGCCAACCACGCCGGGACCACCCCGATGAGCCTGCGGCGCGATGCGCTGGCTGCTGCGGCTGAGTGGATTCTCGCGGTTGAGACCGCCGCCAACGAATCAGAGGGCACCTTGGTTGCGACAGTTGGCAAGGTCAAGGCTGAACCAAACGCCGGAAACGTGATTGCCGGCAGCGTCCGGTTGAGCCTTGATCTGCGATCCGAGCGTGACCAGGTTCGCGAGGAGGCCGTTGTCGGACTGCTGGATCGCGCAAACGCGATTGCAGCACGGCGCAAGTTGACCTGCCATACCAAGACACAAATGCAGCAACCGGCTGTACCCATGGATGAACAGCTCACGGCCGTCCTCGCCGAGTCGGTCGAAGCCGCGGGTTTTACGGTACGCAGGCTGCCCAGCGGAGCAGGCCACGACGCCATGGTGATGGCCACGCGCCTGCCGACAGCGATGCTTTTTGTGCGCAGCCCTGGCGGCATCAGCCATCATCCGGACGAATCGGTAATCGCTGAAGACCTGGAGGCGGCGTTGGCGGCCGGAGAACTTTTCCTCAGCCGCGCTGCCGGAACCTTAAAGCTGTAAGTCATTTCAATTGAGCTGCAAGCAGTCGATAGTGAAAGAGGAACATCATGTTGCATTTCCTGGGAGAAAGCCGAAGCAGCCTGAAGTCTGACCACCTGTTGCAGACACCCGACACGTTCATTCGAACGCCGCTTCCGGGGGCCACCGGGGTTGAATTCATCGTCCACGCAGCGCCGCGCCTTGGTGCCGCCTTCTGCTGGATGACTGCGGAATTCAAGGAAGGGGGAATCCTGCCCCCAGCTCTGCCCGGAATCCAGCGCTTCGTCTACGTGCTCGAGGGTGAGTTGGCGCTTGCGGAAGCAGGAGAAGGCCAGTCGGAGAGCTTGTCAGTGGGGAGGTTCGCTTTCATGCCTGCCGGCATTGCGCGGCAGTTGTGCGCACGCACGGCCTCAAGGGCGGTGGTGATCGAGAAGCGCTACGAAGCGATGAGCGGAACCTCTCAGGATGCCGCGCAAAGCGTGATCGTAGGTGACGAAGCCTCAATTGGCGCCGAGCCGCTGGGCGGCGACGATGCACTGCGGGTTAGGAGACTGATGCCCGACGGACCTGGTTGGGATTTTGCGGTGAACACCATGACCTACGATCCTGGCGCGGCGCTGGCCATGGTCGAGATCCACGTCATGGAACACGGCTTGCTCATGCTTGAGGGCGGCGGTATTTACCGGCTTGGCGACAACTGGTATCCGGTGACGGCGGGCGACTTCATCTGGATGGCCCCTTACTGCCCGCAATGGTTCGGAGCATTGGGCAAGACTCCGGCCAAATACCTCATTTACAAAGACTGGTACCGCCATCCTCTGGGAGCATAAAAACCATGGCAAAATCGAGAACTCCTGTGGAAAAAGCTTTGGAAAACGGTGCTGAAACCCGTGTGGAAATTTCTGTGGATATCGCGGGGTTAATGTCTGAAATCGAGGCTCTTGCGCAAATTTCCGAGGGCGATCCACCGGTTGTGACGCGGGTCGTCTTCAGCGAGGCTGACTCGCGGGCGCGGGCCTATGTAAAGGAACTCTGCCAGGCTGCGGGGCTCGCCATCCGCGAAGATGCCGTCGGCAACACCTTTGCCCGATGGGAAGGCCGTGACCCGGCTCTGGCCCCGGTGGCGACCGGCTCGCACATCGACGCAATCCCCAATGCCGGAGCCTACGACGGAGTGGTCGGTGTGCTGGGCGGCCTTGAAGCGATCCGAACTCTGCAGCGATCCGGGTTCCGGCCGAATCGCTCAATCGAACTGATCATTTTTACTTCAGAAGAGCCGACCCGATTTGGTATCGGTTGCCTGGGCAGCCGGATGATGGCCGGAGCGATCTCCCCGGAGCAGGCTCTGGTTTTGCAGGATAAGACGGGCCGCGGGCTCGATGAACTGCGGCATTCGGCTGGATTTACTGGAGATCTGGCTGCTGTAAAGCTGGCAGCAGGAGACTACAACTCCTTTGTTGAGTTGCATATCGAGCAGGGACCTCTACTGGAACGTGAAGGGCTGGGGCTTGGTGTTGTGACGCATATCGCTGCGCCGGCTTCGCTGCGCATTCTCATCGAGGGTGAGGGCGGGCATGCTGGAGCGATGCTGATGCCCGACCGGCATGATGCCCTTGCAGCAGGTGCCGAGTTGATTCTAGCGCTCGAAACAGCCGCCAAAACGACAGGCGCTATCGATACCGTCGCGACAGTGGGAGTCTGCGAAGTCTTCCCTGGGGCGGTCAACTCTGTACCCTCGCGTGTGCGGCTTGAGACGGATGTGCGCGACACAGATAGCGCCCGGCGCGATGGAGTACTGACAGCGCTGAAGGGTGCCGCCACCGAAGTTGCTGCCCGACGGGGCGTTCGAATCAGCTTCGAGACGGTCAATGCCGACCCACCTGCAACCTGCGATCCGGCAATACTGGCGGCGCTTGATGCCTCAATCGTTGCGGCAGGGCGGAGTGCCCGGCGGATGGTGAGCCGTGCGTATCACGATTCGCTCTTCATGGCGCGCATTGCGCCAGTGGCGATGCTCTTCATTCCCTGTCGTGGAGGGGTGAGCCACCGGCCAGACGAGTACGCGAGTCCGCACTGGATTGAAGCCGGGGTAGACGTGCTTGCGCGCACGCTGGCGCGGCTTGCCTGCCAATAGTCAAGATTAAGAAACGCCTGTAAGTGCAACTCAACAATTGGCATACAGAAAGAGAAGAGCACTCTCTTATCGGTGAGAGTGCGTCACCGTAACGGGCAAAAAATCACCCGGCTCTGGGAGCCGGGTGATCGCAATTGGAACGTTGAAAGCGATAGAGGGAGGGAATGGATCAGGCAAGAGAGCTATACGCCACCGCTGATTCGCCATCCGTCTCTGGTTTGCGGTCCTGCTGGTGAGGGTGCAGGAGCGGCAGGGCTGCGGCCAGCACCTCTTCGACACGGCTTGCGTAGTAGATGGTGACGCCCTCCATCTGGGCTGGGGTCAGATCTTCCTCGACGTTTTGACGATTATCGGCCGGCAAGATGATGTGCTGTACTCCCGCACGGCGAGCAGCAAGGAATTTCTCCTTGATGCCCCCGACCGGCAGCACATTTCCGCTCAGCGTCACTTCGCCGGTCATTGCCGTGAAGGGCCTTACCGGCGTGTTGGTCATGAGCGAAACCAGGGTGGTGACCATGGTGACGCCCGCCGAAGGGCCATCCTTGGGAATCGCCCCGGCCGGCACATGGATGTGCAGGTCAACCTGCGAGTTGAAGTCCTCTTCCAGTCCAAGCGAGGCGGCATTGGATCGCACCCAGGTCAACGCGGCCTGCATGGATTCCTGCATCACTTCGCCGATCTGGCCGGTCATCGTGAATCCACCCTTGCCCTTCATGCGGTTGGCCTCGATGAAGAGAATGTCGCCGCCAGCGGGAGTCCAGGCCAAGCCGACTGCCACGCCAGGCCGACGGGTCCGCTCGAAGACTTCCATATCGACCCGAACCTGGATGCCGCCCAGAAATTCCTGAAGCAGATCCTTGTCGATGACCAATTTTTCCTTGTTCCCCTCGACGTAGCGCCGGGCGGCCTTGCGGCAAACTGTGCCCAGCACCTGCTCAAGTTTGCGCACGCCCGCCTCACGCGTGTAGTGACGCACGAGGTGATGAACTGCGGCCTCAGGGAATTCGATCAACTCCCCGGGAATACCGTTGGCCTCGATCTGACGAGGAATCAGGTAGCGATATGCGATATGAACTTTCTCTTCTTCGCTGTAGCCTTGCAGGTGGATGATCTCCATTCGATCGAGCAGCGGCTCGGGAATGGGATCGAGCATGTTTGCGGTGCAAATGAAGAGCACCTTGGAGAGATCAAAGGGCACGTCAAGGTAATTGTCGCGGAAGGTGTTGTTCTGCTCCGGGTCGAGCGTTTCGAGCAGAGCAGCGGCCGGGTCTCCGCGGAAATCGCGGCCGAGTTTGTCCAATTCATCAAGCATGATGACCGGGTCGTTGGTGTCGGCGCGGCGGATGCTCTGCATGATCTGGCCCGGCAACGCGCCGACGTATGTGCGACGATGACCGCGAATCTCGGCCTCATCATGCATGCCGCCCAGGGAGACCCGCTGGAATTTGCGGCCGAGGGCTCGGGCAATCGAACGGCCCAGCGAAGTTTTGCCTACACCCGGAGGCCCGACGAAGCACAGAATTGGCCCCTTCATGTCAGGCTTCAGCTCCAGAACGCTCAGATAATCGAGGATGCGGTCCTTCACCTTTTTCAGGCCGTAGTGATCCTCGTTGAGGATTTCGTGGGCCTTTCCAAGGTCCACCTTGGTGCCAGAACTGCGCGCCCAGGGCAGGGCAGCCAGCCACTCAACGTAGTTGCGAACCAGCGAAGAGTCAGAAGCCATTGGCGACATCCGGGAAAGCCGATTGAGCTCCTTGAGGGCTTCCTTCTTCACGTCGTCGGGCATTCCGGCTTCTTCAATTTTCTGGCGCAGCTCGTCGATATCTCTCTGCCCTTCATCAACTTCGCCCAGCTCCTTTTGAATTGCCTTTAACTGTTCGCGAAGGTAGTAATCACGCTGCGACTGCTGTACCTGGTCCTGCACTTCGGTCTGAATCTTGGTGCGGAGCTGCTGCACCTCGATCTCCTTTGCGAGGCACTGGTTGATCTTTTCCAGACGCGTGGCCACGTCTGAAGACTCAAGCAAGCCTTGCTTGTCGGCCGTAGTCAGGAAAGGCAACGAGGACGCAATAAAGTCGGCAGCGCGGCCCGCCTCATGAATGTTGGCGGCAATCGTCTGCAGTTCATCGGAGAGAGTAGGCGAATTGCTGACAATCTGCTGGAACTGCTGGATGACATTCCGCTGCAACGCTTCGATCGCCGCAGCCGAAGTCGAGTCAGCCTCTTCTGTATCAGCAACTACCTCGACTTCAGCGACCAAGAAGGGCTCAGTCTGGCTGAATCGGGTCAGGCGCACACGCGCCGTGCCTTCAGTAAAGACAAAGCGGCTCTGGTTGGGCATCTTGACGACCTTATGCACGGTGGCCATGGTGCCATATTCATGCAGTTGGTCGGGCGTAGGTGCATCCTGACGTGCATCGCGTTGAGCGACCACCACAATTGTGCGCTGGTCGCCGAGGGACTCAATAAGCTGGATTGAGCTCTCGCGCCCGACGGTCAACGGCAGAACAGCATGAGGGAAGAGGACAGTGTCCCGCACTGGAAGCACTGGAAAGACTTTTGCGGGGTTGGTCTGCAACGCATTGGGCTTGGAACCGGGAGATGAGTTAGACATTGAGCATCCTCGTATCAACTTTCCTTATTAGACACCACACAACCCTTGAAAGTTGCACGGAATGACTTTCGCGGCAAAAATCCCTTGTTGCCCCAATCAAGGGGGCAACTGCACCACAACTTCCGAGCTCTGCTTTCTGCGCACACGAAGCTCTGAAAATTCGCGAATACGCGGCGCGGCCCACTCCTATCCACTCAGTCGGGAACTCATCAGGCAAACCCTCTGATTTGGTTTTCATATCGGCCCAGGACTCTGAAACCTGAGATTTCCACACGAAGAAATAGGCGATAAGCTATTCAAAAATAGATATTTACGGTTAGCCGTTCCTAATTACTTGAGGGCGTTTGATCCATGCAAAAGGGGAGACTGGCAATCGCCAATCTCCCCAATATCTGATGCGCGCAATCGCCGATGGAATGGCTCAGCGAATCGCTTCCTGATAGCGCCCGAGCTCCTTGACCATTGAGCAGTGCTGCTTGAGCGCTGCAATGGCCCTCGTGCCGTCTTCAGGTGAATGGAGCTGACAGTCTACGTAGAAGACATATTCCCAGGGCCGGCCATGCACGGGGCGGGACTCGATCTTGGTCAGATTAGTGCCCTCTTTTGCGAGTTCAGAGAGAGCGTCAACAAGGGTTCCAACCCTGTTCTCGACGGTGAAGGCGAGGCTCAACTTGTTGGCAGCGGGGTCGGGCGTGACTTCCGGGGTCCGGCGCAGATAAAAGAACCGGGTATAGTTCTCTTCGTTGTCTTCAATGCCGGCCTGCAGAATCTGGGCTCCGTAGTAGCTTGCCGCCTGTGAACTGGCAATGGCGGCAGCGTGGCGGTCGCGAAGCTCAACCAGCTGCTTGACGCTGCCGGCGGTATCGTAAAAGGCAAAGGCTTCCATCTTGGGGTGCTCGCCAAGAAAGCGGCGGCACTGCGCCAGCGCTACTGGATGCGAGAAAACCCGGTCAATCTGGTTGATCTGAGCGCCGGAGATGGCGATCAAATTGTGCCGGATACGCAGCAGGGTCTCTCGCACAATGGTGACCGGATGGGTGAGCATCAGGTCAAAGTGCTCTGTAACTGAGCCAGCCAGTGAGTTTTCAATGGGAATTACTGCGGCGTCCACGTCACCACGCACCAGGGCGTCGAAGGCCTCAGCGGAAAGACTAAACGGAACAATACGAGCGTCAGCGGCCAGCTTTGTGGCAGCCTCATGACTGAAGGAACCGGGTTCCCCCTGGATAGCAATCTTGATCAAGGTTTAAGGACGCTCCTGCGCGGGATTGTGCTTTATGCCCCTCGCGGGGAGAATAATGCCTGTAATCGAAAAGTATCATATAGCCGGCCCTCGTAGACTCCTGTTACGAGAAAACTAAGTGAACTCGGATTAAAAGTGATCTAGTGAGCCAGCCAGAGATCGAGGGAAACGAAGCCGAGAAAGACCATCGCAATGACGCCATTCATGGTGAAAAAAGCGGCATTGAGCTTGCGCAGATCGCGGGGAGAAACGATCAGGTGCTCGTACAGCAGCAGCAATGCGACGATAGCAATGCCGACGCGTCCTGCGACTCCAAACTGAAACAGCACAGAAAACCAGGCCAGCAGGCCTACCACGGCCAGATGCAGCGACCGCGCGACCCAGAAAGCGCGTTCAATTCCCAGCGCCTGCGGCACGCTGAAGAGGCCAGCCTGGCGGTCGTGCTCCATGTCCTGACAGGCGTAGAGGATGTCGAATCCGGCAACCCAGCAGGTGACGATCAGCGTGAGGAGCGAAATCCGCGCGTCCAGCGAACCGCGTACCGCGATCCAGGCAGCGGAGGGGGCAATGCCAAGCGCCAGGCCCAGCACGAGGTGCGACCAGCGCGTCACTCGCTTCATATAGGAGTAGCCAAGCAGCACGGCGAGCACGACCGGGGAAAGCATCAGCGTCAGGCGATTGAGCTCAGCGCACGCCACCACGAACACGGCGCTCATGAGCAGGGTAAAGCCCAGCACAAACCCCCGCGAAAGCTGCCCGGCAGGGATGGCACGCGTCGCCGTGCGCGGATTGGCTGCGTCGAGCGCGGCATCTGCCCAGCGATTAAAGGCCATTGCCGCCGAGCGTGCGGTGACCATTGCCACCAGTATCCAGCCCAACGTGCGCAGGGCCGGGAGACCATGCGCCGCCAGTAACGCCCCGGTGAGAGCAAACGGAAGCGCAAAAATCGAGTGTTCCCACTTGATCATTTCAAGCGTGATGCGAATGCGGCTGCCGAGGGTGATGGAGGATGTCATGATGGCTCTCTACTCCAGTTTAACGTCTGGCTCCCCTGCCCTGCTGACATCCGGGTTGAGTCGTTGATGGTGCTGAAAATGCAAGATTCATCGCCGTCCGATTGATGACGATGCCAATTTGCGTTTAATGTTGCACGATGGCAGAGAATTGGATTCATCAGCGGCCAATTGCCGAAGGCAAAACTGCGCAGGCAGAGGCACCTTCCCTGCTCCTCCGCGGCCTGCGCAAAGCTTTCACGGATGTCGTCGCCGTTGATGGGCTCGATCTTGAAGTTACCCGCGGCGAGTGCTTTGGATTGCTTGGGCCGAACGGCGCCGGCAAGACTACAACTATCGAGATCTGCGAAGGCCTCACCGACCCCGATGCGGGTACAGTCGAACTGCTTGGCCTCAACTGGAAAGCCGGCGCCAACGAGCTGCGCCAGCGGATCGGCATCCAGCTTCAGGAAACGCAATTTCCGGACAAGATGACGGTCGAGGAAACCCTGTATCTGTTTCGCAGCTTCTTCAAACACGGCATCTCTGTCGATGAATCCATCAAGACGGCCCAGCTGGAGGAAAAGCGAACGTCCCGCGTAGGGGGTCTCTCGGGCGGACAGAAGCAGCGCCTCGCCATGGCCTGTGCCCTGGTCGGAGACCCGGAGCTTCTCTTTCTGGACGAACCCACCACCGGCCTCGACCCGCAGGCAAGGCGGCATCTATGGGACCTGGTCGATGAGCTGAAGCGCGCTGGCCGCACGATCATCCTGACCACACACTACATGGATGAAGCCGAGCGCCTCTGCGACCGCGTGGCCATCATGGACCACGGCAAGATCATCGCCCTCGGTACACCACAACAGCTGATCGGCAGCATTGGCGGTGAGCACATTGTTGAGTTTGCCCTGAATGGCGACGTGGATGTCGCGCCGCTTCTCGCAGTCCCGGGCGTGCAGTCGCACCGCGTTGATGCTGGCTTGCACCAGCTTTCGGTTTCCCATCTGCATACGGCAGTGCCGGCGATCTTTGCCGCGCTGGCCGGGCAAAACCTCAATCTCAGCGAATTCCGCACCCACTCAGCCACCCTCGAAGATGTCTTCGTGGGCCTTACCGGAAGGAACCTGCGCGATGAGTAGTCTCGAACAGAGCAGCCTTTACCAGTTGACGCTCACGCGCTTTCGCCTCTTTCTGCGGGAACCGGAAGCGATCTTCTGGATTTTCATCTTCCCGATTCTGCTGGCCGTGGGGCTGGGCATCGCATTTCGCAATCGTCCCGCAGATGTGCTGCAGGTGGCTGCGACGACCACTCAGCTCACCCGGGCGCTCTCCTCCGACAAGGGCCTGACTGCATCCACAATGGACGAGCCTCAGGGCACCCACGCGCTTGCAACGGGCGGCATTCTGCTGCTGGCAATCAAGACGCCCGAAGGCGTGCAGTACAAGTACGACGACACCAATCCAGATGCGCGAACGGCGCGCCTGCTCGCCGACCGAGCGATCCAGACCGAAGCGGGACGCCGCGATACGGTAGCGGCAGGCAACCAGCTGGTGCATGAAACAGGCGCGCGCTACATCGACTTTGTGGTTCCGGGCCTGCTCGGTATGAACCTGATGAGCTCGGCCATCTGGGGGCTTGGCTTTGCCATTGTGGAGGCGCGCCAGAAAAAGCTGCTCAAGCGCCTGGTCGCGTCACCCATGCCGCGCTGGCAGTATCTGGCGTCTTATCTGCTGTCGCGGCTGGTCATGCTGGTCATCGAGGTGGGGGCGTTCCTGGGCTTTGCCCGATTTGTCTTTGGCGTGCCCTTTCGCGGCTCGTTCTTGGAACTGGCATTCCTGTGCGTACTGACTTCGCTGAGCTTTTCGGCGCTGGGTCTGCTGGTGGCTTCACGGGCGCGCACCATGGAGGCTGCGTCGGGTCTGATGAACCTGGTCATGCTCCCGATGTGGATTTTGAGCGGCGTTTTCTTCTCCGCGTCGCGCTTTCCGGCCATCATTCAGCCAGTCGTGCGAGCGCTGCCCCTGACGGCCGCAATCGATGCTCTACGCGGCAACATGCTGCAGGGACTGAATCTCGGCCAGATGATGATGCCGGTCGGGACATTGTTGATTTGGCTGATCGTGCCGTTCGCCGTCTCGCTGCGGATTTTTCGTTGGCGATAGGCGCTGGAGGTCGGCTGTTGGGTGGCCGGAGCCCTTACCCGGCGGAACGACTCAGGCTTCGGCAGCTTCCACCGACGGCTTCTGGGGAATGACCCCATCCACCTTTGTGATCTTGAAGAGATCAAGCACCCGCTGATTGACGCCGACCACGAAGAACTTCACGCCGTTGCTCTGGCAGTGGACATAGTGGTTCACGACCAGCCCCATGCCGGCTGAATCCATGTAGGGCACGCCGCTAAGGTCAATGATCGAGAGCTTGGGAGCTTCGCCGCTGCGTAGCATCGATTGCAACTCGAACATGTTGCGCAGGGTCAATGGGCCATTGAGGGTCACAATGCGGGTTCCGAGTGCGGAGCCGACTTTGATGTCGATGAGGAGCGGAGCGTCGAAGGCCATATCGAATTAAGTGTATGAAACAACCCTCAGAATTTTGTTACAGTTGCGTGAATCAGAGAATGAGAGACGAGAACAAAGCCTTTTATTCCACGGTCTTGAGCAGAATCTCAGCCTTGGCCTGCAAAAAGCCGTCAGCCCGCCGGTTAAGCGGGCTGACGGTCGACTGAAGCGCTACGGGGTGCACTTATTTGTTCGGCTTTTCAGGAGCTTCGTTGGCTACCTGGAGGAAGTTCTTTACGCTGAAAACACCAGGAACCGAATTAGCGCGCAGATAGGCAACATCCCGGTCTGCTTTGCTGTCGACGACTCCATAGAGTTCGACGTTTCCGTTCTGCACTGAAATGCGGATTGGCTTGGCCGGGTCAACGGCGTATTTATTGAGCATCGAGTAGCCGTAGACAGAACGCGCTACCTGCATCCGGATCTGGTCATCCATGATCGAAACCGGATCGACTTCGATTTCCTCAATGACATCTTTTACACCGGGATAGGTGCTGACCAGCGCCATTGCAGAATCCTTGTCTACGTCGGTGCGGGCATGTCCCCCCAGGGTTACTGTGCTGCCCTGTACATCAACCGAGATGGCATTGAATGTGTTGCCATAACCAACACGGTCATACTGCAACTTTTCCAGCAACTTTTCCTTCAGCTGGGCGTCTGAGTAAGTCGGTCCTCCGACTTCAATCATGTTACGAACTGCCGAGATACCTTTTGTCTTCTGGGCGCGTCTGGCGGCGTCGGCTTTGTATTCATACAGGTCGACGGTGCCAGTCAGAGTTACGATTCCATTCTCCGTTGAGACTTTTACATTCTGAAATTGTTTCTTGTTGAGCCTGGCGTTGACAGCAGCAGTAGCAGCATTCTCATCTTCCATGAATGCAGGCGGCATTGCGGGCGAAGCGCTTGCGCGCGGTGCTGCAAATGATACCTGAGGGAGCATGAGGAGGGCCCCAACTACGAGTCCGGCGAGTGCGAATTTGCCAGTGGTGCGAGTGGAAATCATACTTAAATCCTCCTGTCCTGTGAACGTTTGGCCGACGCCTCCGGATTGCCACCGGTTTGGCATTCCTGCCTCATTCACTCATTAAGACGCAGTTGCGCGGAGAATGTTGTGTGATATCGGTCACGTCTATCAGATTTTCAAGTTCATGGCTATTTGAAGCGGCGGCGGGCTTTGACAACCATCGAAAAAATCCCCGACTCATCCTGAGTCAGCAGCAGGGATACGTGCAGGTTAATTGCAATCTCAGCCTGGATAAGTTGCTGCGCTGTCGTATTTACGTTGCTGGCATAAGTAAAAGTAAGATTCTTGCCAATTTGCTCAACCACCGTGACCCTGGCGCTTGAGTTGCCCAATGAGCCGATGAAGTTTGGATCCACTTTAATTGCGCCAGAGCCAAACAGCCGCTGCACTCGATTGGAGACAGTGGCATTGAAGGCTCCGCCGAGCAGAGCGTCGGTCATCGGATTGTCGCCGGCCTGCTGTTGCTGCGCGGAGTAGAGCCGCTGCTCATCCTGGGTGCGCCCCAGGGCCAGCAAGGCCAGGACATCTGCTTCCGGCAAAGGCGGTTCAGAACGATAGGAGACATTGAGCTTTTCCGGAGTCCCATGCAGGCCCAGCGTGATGTCGTAGTCCTCTACGCGGGCGGTTGCGTCGAGGTCAATGTTGGGCTGGATGCGGACCGGATTGTTGAAGTTGATGTCACCGCGTTCCAGCTCGTATTTTGTGCCGCCGATTGAAGCGCTGCCCTCGGTCAACGAAATCCGGCCGAGTAAAGAGGGGTTGGCGAGCGTACCACGCAGATGGAGATCAACATCGCCGGCAAGTTTCGCAAAAGCATTTTGAAAGTTCAACTGGGGCGCAGAAGTCAGGTGAACGTCGAGCCGGAGATGATTGGACGGGGCGTCAGGCGAGATGATGGGCTGCACAGCCTTGGATTGTGCCGCGAGCGATGCCATGTCCAAGTCAGAGTTGATTGCAAATCGCGTCACCTCAACCGTGCCGCCAAGCAGAAGATTGTTCTGCGGCCCTTGCAGCCGCAGATTCGCGTCGGCCAGGGAACTGACCCCTTGTGGATAGCGGATTCGTATCGACTTGCCGGTTGCGGTCAGATCGGCGTAAATGCCGTGTTGGAATCCCAGATAACCAGAAACACTCAGAAGGCCGCCACCGGTCATCGCCGTCAGATTGCGCACGGCCAGGCGGTTCTGAATGAACTCCAACGTCCCTTTGATCTGACTCAGGCCGTTGGGGAAATCCTGCAGCGCAATGGCAGCATTCTGGAACTCGACCTTACCCTGCAAGATTGGATTGAAGAGCGGACCGTGGGCTTCCATTTGAAAATTTGTCACGCCTGAAGCGATCAGGTCCTGGTCAAGAGACTCGGCCAGCCGCAGGTTGATGGAACCGTTGGCAGCAAGATCCAACTGCTGCTTGCCGGTGACCCCCAGAGTGCCACCTATCTTGAGATCGGTGTCTTCTCCAGTAATTTCAACCGGGTCAAGGCGAGCGAGGCCATTGTTCAGCGTCGCATGCACTGCACCTTTGCTGGCCAGGTGCACGCCCTGCAATACCAGCGCCAACTGGCGCAGGCTGGCTTCGCCTGAGAGCTTTTCAGGATGTGCGAGCGGGCCTGAGACCTTTGCGGTGCCTTCCAGGTCAGACTGTCCGCTGATACCGGTCACGTGCAGCAGTTTGAGCAGTGCGCCGATATCAAACCGGGCAAACTGCAGCGTTGCCTGTGTGGTGTACTCAGCGTCCAGGCGTGTCTCCCCATGCGCGGAGAATTCCCCGGCTGGCTGGTGGGAGCTGAGGTCGTAAATCGCCGCATGCTGGCTCGTGTGAGCCGAAACCAACAGGTCTGAAATTGGCTCCCCGGCAATTTTCATTTCGCTGAAAGTAGCCTTGGCCTCTACACGCGGATCATCCAGCGTACCCTGGCCTAAAATCGTCATCCCGAGCTTGCCGGTTACCGCAGAGCTCGATGTTGTCGACGAAGACACAGCGGCCTGCAGGTTGGCCAGGTCGAGCGCTGCGGCTCGCGCGTCAAGCTTGAAGCTGCGATGGGCGAGGTTGTAGGTGCCGCTCGCCGTCACCTGTCCGCCACCTTTTTGACCCTGCTGAGCCGTCAGACTGGCGACGGTAAGCGTCTGGTCTCCGCCGTCGTTACTGATCGAACCGCGGGCGCGCAGATCATCAATCGAGACACCGTATGCCTTGGCGTTCGTCACCTCTACATTGCCAGAGCCGGCAAGGCCTTTGATCTGGCCTGAAAAATCCAACTGCGCGTTGAGCTGTCCGGTGATGGGCGCTGCTACGCCCGCCAGCGAGAATAGATCAGTCAGCGGATAGCCATGTGCCGTCGCCTTGACGTTGACGACAGAATTTTCATCGAACTCAAGGGCAGTATCGGAGAGCTTGTAGGCCGGATTGGGCGAATCGATTTGCCCCTGTAAAGACAGCGTCGTCGGGCCGCGGCGCATGACGCTATGGCGCAACAGGATGCTTGCAGGTGTGTAGACCCCGTCGGCATCCACCGTATCCCAGTAGACAAAAACGGGCGGAGCATTCGGGTTTGGCACTGAAGTATTGGCCTTTGCGCCGCTCAGGGGAGGTAAACCGCCCGCACTGGACCCAGCAAGTGGAATTTCGATTCCAATATTGCTCGCCGTTACATGACCTTCAACTCGCGGAGTCAGCCATGAACTGGTCAACTGGCCGTGAAATTGCGCCTGTCCCTGCAACCGCACTGGCAGGGCATCGGTTCCGAGACGGTCTCCCGACTGGAAGGACAGCGTCTTAAGAATCGAGTCGAACTCCGAAAGGTCGCTCGACTGAAAATCAAGATCCATGCCGGAAGCCTTTTCAATCGGGAAGACACCGACCAAGCCCTTGCCCTCAACCAAACTGTGCGGAGTGCGCACTTCAAGCCTGTTGACTTTCACCGCACCAGTAGACACTGGGTAGAGACCATCGACCACACCCGTGACCGGCGCTTCGCCAGGAACCGGGACTGCCGACGGAGCCATCGCCAGTTCGCCGCCAATTTGAAGGTCGTCGCCGAAGCTCGTCCACTTTGCCGTAGCCGGGCCCGAGATCACCGCATCGAGTCCGAGGTGGCGATAGGGTGGGGCCGCCAACATGATCAGCAACGTGTCGAGCGAAACTCCGTTGAGGTTGGCGTGCACAATTCCGGTCGGAATCGGCCAGCTCTTGTGCGCCTTTTCAAGGGCTCGTCTGGCAGCCAGGGTCGGCGTGCTGTCCAGCCAGTTATCAAACTGAAAATCTGCGTTGACCTCTCCTCCCTGTCCCAACCTCGTATGGAT
Organism: uncultured Acidobacteriota bacterium; assembly: GCA_903832055.1. Taxonomy (GTDB): domain Bacteria; phylum Acidobacteriota; class Terriglobia; order Terriglobales; family Acidobacteriaceae; genus Acidicapsa. The sequence continues at coordinate 477,529 of CAILAC010000010.1, forward strand.
TTCCGAAACCATCAACTGCCTGGCGTCGGCGCGGAAACGCGCTGAGAAGCCAACAGCGTGGCCATCGACAATCGTGTCCTGGTAGTGAATCGCATCGGACGCCAGGTCACCCGTCGCCTGAAACTGGCCGCCATGACCTTTGACCGAAGTGTTCAGGCTTACGATGCCGCTATGAATTGCCGCAAATGAAGTGGTCGGGGCCAGCAACCGAAGGTCGACCCGTCCGCTTGCCTGGGCCGTCCAGACCGGGTTTGCAAAGCTGTCGAGTGTCCCCTTCAACGTCAAGGTTTGGTCAAGCGCAGAAAGTCGAAACAAATCCAGATGAGCGCTGTCGTGAAACAACTCAATCGAGGCATCAACCTGGCTGGGAACCGGTTCAAACTTCGCGAGAGCATAGGTCAGATCTGCCAGCCCTACATGGATGCGGTAGCTGCCGCTTACGTTGCGTTCCGGGTTCATCGTTGCGGTGGAATCCGGAACCCAGCTGAGTTGGAGATTCGCATCGTTGGCCTGGAACCCGAATGGGACCACATGATTTGCGATGTTGGCTGTTCCCTGCTCCACGGTGAGCTTGCCAACCTTAAGGTCAAACAGCGTATCCATTACCGGCTTGCCCGGTTTCGAGGGTGAGCGAGGCTGCGGCTGATTCGTCGATCCGTCGGGATAGACGATGAGATGAAATGCTGGCTTCTCGACTTCCAACATGCGCAACATGACCCGCGTTGGCGCGTGAAGCGTGAATAAATTCAGAATGGAAACCTGTGCACTTAGCCGGTCAGCATGCGCGTAGGGGGCTTCCGTCGCCGCTTCCAGTCCGTGGATGGTAATGCCGGTAGCCTCAGCCCGCAGATGGAGCAAGTCCCAGTGAAACGACGCTATCTCAACCCGGCCGCCGGTAGCCTCTTCCAGGGCCAAAACCATCCGATACCGCAGCCCATTTTCAAAAGCAGCTGAACTGGCAAAGTAGTACAGCGCCACCAGCAAACCCGCGAGGAAAAGCAACGTAATTCCCCAGGAGAGTCCAAGCCTACGCAGCCATCGCGATGGCATACGGGGCAAGGGAGGCAAGTGCCGATGCAACAGAAAATGAGGGACCGCCTCTTCGTATTCGGGCTCATCGCATTCGGACTCATCAAGCGCCGCTTCCCGCTCCAGCGCTTCTGCCTGGTTGCCCTCGGCTGCAATGTCGCGGTTCCCATCACGATCACCGGCGTGCGGCGATTTTTGCTCCTCCTGCTCGCTCACAGTTTGCCTCCGGTTCCCGCGAGAGGCTGTGTGGGCGCATTCGTCGCAGCTTCAGAACTTGCAGCTACAGGATCTGGAGCCAATGCAGGGTCCAGTATCTCCACCCGCCCCTGGCTTTGGAGGCTTTTCAGCCATTCATCGAAGAGCGCATTGACCTGCGCCTGCAAGAGGATTTCCTGAATGCGGGCCGAGACTCGCTCGAGCGGCGGCACATCCTCCGGCTTGGCATATTTCGGCGCGACAGACTCTTTGTAGTACTTTTGAATTTCTTCCGGTGCGATGCGAATTCCGCTTCGGAAGCGCTGCTCGATAAAGCGCAGCACGGCAATGCGATTCTTCCAGTAATCCGCAACAGGATCAGGCGCGAGACCGAGCGTGGCCAGATAGTCCGACCAACCGGCTGGAGTTGCACATTCGCGACTCTTGCATGCAGGCAGATTCTGCCTCAACTCAGCGAGTGAGTCTTCAAGTTCTTTGGTGCTGACTTCCAGGCCCTGCGGATCTTCCTGCGTAATCTGCTGGACGATCAATGCGCGCGTCGTCAGCCGTTCAAGCGCCTTCACTGGGGCTGCATCTCCCGGCTCGCTGATGGGCAAAAGCCGAAAGATACGAATCTCAATTTCCAGGTCGCTCTGCAGGATCACCTGGTTATTCACGACAGCTACGACGCGATCGAGTTGCGTCGACTGGACGGCGTCGGCTGCGGCACTTTTTGCTGGCTGAGGCGGGGTCTCTTGTCCGGCGCACACGATGCAGCAGGCGAGCAGAAGCATGGTCAGGCCGGAAGCGCGGTGGCCAGACTGCGACCGCAAATGCGAGGCTGCGCCATCTCCAAAGCTCGGTTTGTTGGCCAAATCTGCCATCAGAAGCTCTGCCCCAGGCTGAAGAAGAAGTTGAAATGAGCGCCTTCGCCGACATGCGGAACCAGCTTTGGATTGAGCTTGTCAAAGACGACCGGATAAATGGGCGGGTTCAGGTTGTAGCTGAAATCCACACGAATGGGCCCAACCGGCGTATGGTAGCGCATGCCGACACCGGGAGCATGCGAGAAGTAGTTGAAACTGCAGGTGCCCTGCTGTCCGGTAGAAGTAACCGGGCCCACGATTGGCGGACCGCCAACGCTCCCGTTCACCAGGTTTCTGCAGCCTTCACGATTCTGTTGCCGGAATCGAATTGCGCTCGCCCATATATCCGAAGCATTGGTAAAGACGTTGCCCATGTCATGAAAGACAACAAAGCTCAGACTGTCGCCAAGCCACGGCAGCTTTGGCGGTGGCAGGCGAAACTCCGTTGTATTGATGAATGCGCCGGCACCACCGATGGGGAACCCTGTCTGCGGGTCACGCGGACCGGCCGAGTTAATCCCAAAGCCGCGATGCGAGCTGCCGCCGCCGCCATAGAGTCGTTCAGGGAGCGGGATGAACTCAAGCCCTGGCGCTCCATAGGCTCGCTCTTGCCCGTAACGCGTGTTCCGTGCCAGCACGATGCGCCCTTTATTCAGCGGATAGTAGCTGGAGTTCGAAATATCCAGCTGATTGAAGTTCGCCTGGGAAGCAAAAGTGCCCGACGAAAGAAACTCCTGAAAACTTGTATATGTGCCGCGATGAGCGTCAAGGGGAGCATCCCTGGTATCGCGAATCCAGGTAAAGCTTGGTCCACCCACCTTGACCGCCTGGAAGAGCAAAGGGATCGAACTTTCCTCAACCTGGGCGCTGTTCTTGTCTACTTTCACCCGCCTGTAGATGAACTGGTAAAGAAAAGTATTGGCCTTGCTCAGCCACTGGCCTTCCCCGTTGAAGCGCTGCGTCAGGCGGACACTTCCCTCGAGCTTTGAGGCAGAGTAAGTCGTGACATCCTGGCTATTGTTGTACCCCAGCGACACGCTGAGGCCAAAATTGCGGCTGCCGCGCACGCGAGGATACTGGTAGAGCATGCTCAGCCGCTGTTCGAGGAGGCCGTAGGTGCCGCGCAAACTGGCTGACTGCTCACGCCCGAAGAGGTTGATGCGGCTTAATTCCATCAAGACGCGAGGGCTGGCCCCCGCACTGCCATTGGGACTTGTGCTGGTGGAGCCGTTGACCGTGCCGGTCTGAACCTCAAATCCGCCACCGTAACTCAGGTCCCAGCGCCGGGCTTCAGTCGTCTGCAGCAAAACAGTCTTGTACAGCTCCTGGCCTGTCGGGTTTTGAATGACTGGATTGACCTCGTTGAACAAAGCGAGATCGTAGAGATTTCGCTGGGTATCCAACAAAGCTGATTCGTCCAGCGGTTCGCCTTCCTTGAGTGTTACGCCATGGGCAATCGTCTCAGGGCGCGTGTAGAGCAGCCCGGAGGTCACTACCCGCCGCAGAAGGACCTGTTCTCCTTCTGTCACGTGAAAGGTTACGTCCACCTGCCCGGGCTCTGCCTTGTTACTCACCGGCGCGGCAGCAGTGGTGACCTCAACGTGAGCCTGGTCAAAGCCGCGGCTCAGGTAATAGGCCAGCAGAGTGTCGCGATCACTGACCAGGTTCTCTGGAGAAAGCGGTTGCCCTGCAGACGTGTTGAGCATCGCAGCCAAGGGAGCTGCTGCAAGCTTGTTCGTGCCCGCCAGTTCCACTGCGTGCACTCTCTGCTGCTCACCTTCTTCAATGTGGTAAATCACATTGAGGGGAACTTCCTTCTTGCGGCTGTGAAGCGCGGATGAAAGTTGCGTATCGGCGTCCTGCACCTCGGGTGTCACCTTCACCTGAGAAAAGCCGTTGTTCTGATAAATCGCCTGCAGCGCACCCACATCCGAGGTCAGCAAAGACTGGTTATAGACCCCCTGGCGATCAAAAGCATCGTGGGCGTGAACACTCAACCGCTCCTGGAGTGTTGGCAAATCAAAATACTTGGCTCCGGTGATGGTCACCGATCCAACCCGATGCCGCCCTCCCAATCTCACGTGAAATACGATCTCTACCAGCGAGGCTGTCGGCGGCTTCTGCTCATGGCTCACTTTTGCGTCAAAGTAGCCAAGGCGCTGGTAGTAGTTCACGAGGCGCCGGTTGCCTTCGTTCAAGAGATCTTCGTCAACGCTGCCCTCCTGATAGATCGGGAGGAGCTTGCGGATACGCCCAGGGCTCAGCTTCACGCCGTCCACGGTGACCTCCACGACTGGCCCTTGATTGGCGCTGAAGTGAAAATCAACCGTCTTCTTCTCCGACACATAGGTCTGTGATTCCAGCTTCACTTCGGCTTCCAGGCGGTTGTCTTTCCGGTAGCGCTGACCGACTCCATTGAGTGCCTGCCCTGTGGTCTCTCGATTGACGACGCGCCCTTCCTTGAGTTTGCCGTAGTGCTTGAACTGCTCCGTCGTCAGACCGCTTTCACCGGAAAGCTCTATTTTGCCCGTCCGGGCCTGCGGACCTGAGTCAACCTGATAAGCAATATCCACGAGCTGATCGTCGGGATGTGTCGTCAGCGAATGCGTGAATTTGGGCTCATGAAAGCCGCTCTCCAGCAGTGAACGGCTCATCGCCGCCTCAGCCTGCGTGAGGCTCGTCGGGGTAAATCGTGTTCCGGGCCCGAGGCGGCTGGATCTTACGAGCAAGGCATTGGTGTTTGCACCCCTGGCGCCCTCCACCGACACCACGCCAATAAACATGCGCGGCTTGCCTGAGAAGGTCAGTACAACCGAGTCACCTTCCAGGCGTCCCTCAACTGAGATCGAATCGTAGAGGCCGGTAGCGTAGAGGCGGCGCAGGCTGCTTCGCACTGCCTCCGCATGAAGCGGTTGCCCCGGCTGCTGCAGCAACTGCGCCGGCAGCGGAGCCAGCCGCGTGGCCGTGACGCCCGCAAAATCCACCCGCAGCACGGTCTTGCCTTCCCATCGGCTGAACTTGTCGTCCGGCAACGGAGCCTCCGCAATTGCAGATGCTCGCTTCCCCGCGTCCTTGCCTTCGATATCAAACTGCAATTCGGGGGCAATCGGAAGTGATGTTTGCCCCACGGCCACTAATCCTGCAAGCCCTGCGAAGCCGATGAGCAGCAAGCCCGTCTGGAGACTTGAACAGAGCGGTCTGCACCAGCGGATTTTCGTCCGCTGCACAGGCCCTTTGATCGCTCTCAACATGAACAGACTGACTCCCAATTCACAATACACATTCACCAAGCCACGCAACCCGATTGCGCAACACAGCCGTCCGATGCTGCCGGTTACGGTTTTCTGCAGTGTGCTTCGCTGCGTGCGAAGCGATTGTTCAGCTGCGCCATACAGGTGGCACCCACCCAGGACCACGCTTTCATAATCGCCCGGCCCTTTTGCACTTTGCACCTGCTCCCTATACTAATAACCAGAAGCAGGTTGCGCCCGAGCAAATGAACTCACAAATCTTTGAGGCCATTGCATGATTCGGTTCACGGGCAAGTACGGCGACCAGCGTACACATGGTTTATTCGACTCACCATTAGACTGACCAGGATGGTATTTTGGTTGTCAGCCAAGTTCAAGAAGCGGCAATGGCGACGCATACAACCAAATCAGATCGCTTCCCAGGTCGCTTTCGTTTGCAATCAGGCCAGTTGGCACTATTCCGACCCGGCATCCGAAATTGCGCGTTCAACAAATGGAGGTCCAATGGAATCCGCATCATCAGAGGCCCTCGATACTGGATGTAAAGTCGAAAGCGGGCCCATGAACGGCATTGATCTCACCGCTGCCGTCGCCGTCACCCCGCAGCCGCCGACTCTGCCAGCAGCCGAGTCCCCGAGTTCAGAGGCTGAAACACTCGCACTCGCCCAGGCCGGGAACCATGCGGCTTTTGCCTTGCTTTACTCCGCACACAAGCGGCGGGTGTACTCCCTCTGCCTGCGCATGTTGGGCAATGTCGCAGAGGCTGAGGACCTTACCCAGGAATCGTTCCTCCAGCTGCACAGGAAAATCGCGTCCTTCCGAGGCGATTCAGCCTTCTCCACATGGCTTCACCGCCTCACGATCAACGTCGTCCTCATGCACCTTCGCCGTAAAGGGCTCAATCTCATTTCACTGGATGAGGCTCAGGATGCGACCGCGGAGCGGGGGCCAGCCCGAAGCTTTGGCGCACCCGACCTGCGTCTAAACGGTACAATCGATCGCCTGACCCTCGAAAAGGCCCTTGAAGATCTCCCCCTTGGCTATCGCACAATCTTTGTCCTGCACGATATCGAGGGCCTTGAGCATAACGAAATTGCCGCCCAATTGGAGTGCTCTGTCGGCAACTCCAAGTCTCAATTGCACAAGGCACGCATGAAGCTACGGGAAGCTCTCCGTGCCCCTGCCCACGAGGTAGCCCTGTGATTAGACCGACAATGAAACCGGTGACGACAATATTGACCGCAGCCAATTCCGGAACGGACCAAACCGGAAGTCGGGGGAGTGAAAAATGATGGACTTCAAACCAGTTCATGCGGTTAAGCCCGCAACCATCGATGTCCAGGTTGATTCGGCAATGGAAATAGCAGTCAACGCCGCACAAGACGCATGCGCCGACTTTCAGTCACTGATGCCAGAACGGATCGGAGCCGGCGAAGACCTGGGTGAATACGCACATCTGCAATCCTGTGATCGATGCCGTGCCCTGGTGCGAGACCTCCAATACATCGCTGAAGCCGCTGCAGAGCTTATGCGCGTCGAAGAAGAACCGCGCGATGAACTATGGTTCCAGATTCAATGGGCAATCGAGCAGGGCGAGGCCTGAACATGGCAAGCTGTAATCATGGCAAAGCATAGACATGGATAGTTCTGCACTCCAACCGGACCGCGAGGCCCCCGCCCTCCCCCAGCGCCTCGTTCTCACCGGATTCATGGGCTCCGGCAAGAGCACGGTCGGACGGCTGCTCGCCCGCCAGCTTCGCTGGCGCTTTGCCGACGCCGACGCAGCCATCGAAGCCGCCGCCGGCACATCCATAGCACGCATCTTCGCTGAACGGGGTGAGGTCTGGTTTCGCCAGCTTGAGCATGAAACCATCCGCGAACTCGCCGCGCAGGACCGGCTTGTCCTCGCACTCGGCGGTGGCGCTATTGAAGATGAACGCACCCGATCCCTGCTGCTCAACTCCCCGGGAACCCGGCTCATCCATCTCAGCGTCACGCTTGACACAGTCCTGCTGCGTTGCCGCGGGAGCGAATCAGTGCGTCCACTCATGCAGGACAAAGAGAACCTCGAAGCACGCTACGTGCGTCGCCTGCCACTGTATTCCCAGGCTCACCTCAACCTCAACGTGGACCAGTTGCGCCCCCCGGCCGTTGTCGATGCAGTGCTTGAACACTTCGGTATGCTTTCCTCCTCATCCGGATCCTTTTGACCCTGCAAGAGGAATCTCTACCGCAGTGCGGAAATTAAAGAGCGAAGCCTTGGTATCATCAAGCTAGCTCCCCGGTGCAAACCTGCCGGACCGCACCATTCTGCATCGAGGTCTGACTCCTTTTCATGTCCACCGCCCACCCTGCCACTGCAAAAGACGGTCTTGTGCTTCCCCTGGCTGGGAGTGCGGAAGAATCCATCAGCAGTCACGGCCCCGCTTCGACTGAGCTTCATCCCGCTCCCGGCGCTACCGCCACACTCATTGGCGACCTTCGCGAACTCTTCAAGGTAAAAGTCACCACCATGGTGCTGATCACCACCTGGGCAGGCTTCTACCTCGGCTCGGTCAACTCCGGTATCTCCAGTGTCCAGCGCGGCCTGGTTGAAACCCTCGTCGGCGTGGCCCTTGTCTCTGCAGGAGCGAGCGCGCTCAACGAAGCCATCGAGCGCAAGACCGACGCCAAGATGATCCGAACGTCCCGGAGGCCGATCGCCTCTGGTCGCATCTCGCTCTTTCAGGGCCTCGTGCTTGGTCTGGGAGCGGTGGTTCTCGGCGGGTTCTGGTTGCTCTTTACCACCAACCTGCTCACGGTGAGCCTGGCACTTCTCACTGTCTTCACGTACGTCGCTATTTACACACCGCTCAAGCGGGTTACGACCCTCGCGACATTTCTCGGAGCATTCCCCGGTGCTGCCGGTCCCATGCTTGGCTGGACAGCCGCGAGGGGCCAGATCGAGTGGCCCGGCGTTGCCTTGTTCGCCATCCTCTTTGTCTGGCAATTTCCGCACTTCATGGCCATCTCGTGGCTCTATCGTCACGACTATGCGCGCGCCGGAATCAAGATGCTCCCCGTCGTTCAGCCGGATGGTCTCTCCACGGTTATCGAGGCGCTCTTCTACGCGGTGGTGATGATACCTGTCAGCCTGGCGCCCTACTGGCTGGGAATGGCCGGCCTGCCTTATGCCGTTATCGCCACAGTACTTGGCCTCTTTTACCTTGGCTACACCATCCGCTTCAGCCGGATACTGCATGCGACTGGCGAAACCCAGAGCCGCATGTTTGCCCGCGACCTGCTGAAAGTGAGTGTCATCTACCTGCCGCTGCTGCTCACCGCGCTGATGCTTGCAGCCTCAGTGAAATAGGGCGCGCCAATCACCAGAGAATCGTTCACCGGAAAATTGGACTCATGACCACGCAGACCAAAACGCAACCGCCCGCAGCCGCCAGTCCTGCCCCGTTCATTGCCGCCATCATCGGCATCAGTATCGCGGCCACGCTCTTCCTGCTCTGGCTCATCTACATCCATCCAGCGGCCGACGCGGCCAGCGTCAAGCTCACTTTCCTTCCTGCTCTCAATGCACTTTTCAACGGACTAAGCGCGAGTGCCCTTCTCATCGGATTCACTTTCATCAGGGCGCGCAAAATCTCTGCCCACCGTTCATCCATGATCACGGCGTTTGCCTTCTCCTCGCTTTTCCTGGTCAGCTACATCGTCAATCACGCGCTGCATGGCGAGAGCCACTACCCCGGCAGCGGCACGATTAAAGTGGTCTATCTGATCATCCTTGCCAGTCACGTCCTGCTCAGTGTTGTTGCACTGCCGCTGGTGCTGACAACTTTCTTTTTCTCCCTCAGCGGGCGCATTCCAATGCACCGCAAGGTCGCCCGGTGGACATTCCCCATCTGGCTCTATGTCTCCGTTACAGGCGTTGTTGTCTATGCCATGCTGGCTGCGGCACGCGCTTGAAACCAACCCAATCAGATCGGGGCTTGCGTGCCTGAAGACACACAATCCGCTCAAAACAAACCGCTTCCTGACGACGGCACCACCGGGCTACTGCGTGGCGGCTCGCTCATCATGCTTGTCGGGGCAGTTGCGTTTGGCCTGCTCATGACGGTGCTCGGCGGGGTTGGCGTCGAGGGCGCGCATAACAACGCGGCATGGCTCGCGCTCATCACTGGAGCCATGTGCCTGCCCTTTGGCCTGCTCCTCACCACTCTCGGCGTGGCCAAGTGGTTTCGCCGACGCAGCATCTCGCGCCGCCCCTGACCTGCGGTCCCGCGGCCTCTGCTATTCTTTTTCCTTAACTCGCACAGCTAGAACACGGAGCGGATTCCATGGCAAAAAGCGTTAACAAAGTTATTCTCCTCGGCAACGTGGGCAAAGAGCCCGAAATCAAAGTCCTCCCCAGCGGCCAGCCCGTCGCCAACTTTTCCATTGCCACCAGCGACCGCTACAAAGACCAGCAGGGTAATTTCCAGGACCGTACCGAGTGGCACAACATCACCGCCTACGGCAAGCTCGCTGAAATCGTCCGCGACTACGTCAAGAAGGGCAACAAGCTCTACGTCGAAGGTCGCCTCACCACCCGCAGCTGGGACGATAAAGACAGCGGCAAGAAAGTCTACCGGACTGAAATCGTCGTCGCAGACCTCTCACTGCTCTCAGGACGCGGCGAAGAAGGCGGCCAGTCCTCGGGCGGCTATGCTCAGAATCGCACCAGCAATACTGCCAGCTTTGACCAGCGGCCTTCTGGCGGCGACGACTACGCCCACTCTACAGAAATCACCGACGACGACATCCCCTTCTAAGCTGCCCCCGAATGCGCGTGGCTCAGATCTCAGAGTTCAGACCTGGGCCACACATGCCGATTGGATTCATGCGATTTCCGACCTTTCTCTGGCCGCCATCGAACGCACACTGAGCCCACTCAGCAGCAGCGTGATCACAGAAAAGACGATCACCCGGAAGTCGCTCATATTCCCAATCATGTGCCCAAACTGCAGGCAGGCCACAAACCAGGCCAGGTTGAAAACCACGGTAATCCACCCCAGCGACCTGTCCCCGGCGCGGCTTGCCCGCAGATAGTTCACCGCCCCCAGCAGAAACACAAAAAGAGACGTGCACAGCGACCAGAGCATGAGTTCAGGCTTGTCTTTGTAGCCAACCAACGTGCCTGCGGTGTGTCCAACGCCGCCGAGTATCAATAGGACGCTAAAAACGCGGTCCAGAGTCTTCATAAGCCGGGGTCCTTTCCATCCATGCAGAAAAACGCGTCAGCCAATCCTAAACCCAACACGCATTTCTTCCCAAAAAGACTCTGCATTGCTCCGCTGCGCTGACTTTACCGGGACACCAGGAGTGCTACCGGCAGTGCGACTGCCGCCGGCTGACGAATCAGTTCAGCCGCCTGCTCAAGGCTTAGCCCGGCCGGTACCGGCGTAAATCCCCCGCGCGCCTCACTCGTCTCATGGGCAATCGTCTTGAAAAGCATTGCCCGGCCCAGCATGTGGACCTCAAGCCGCTGGGTCTTCCAGTCCGTCTGCCCGCCACCGTTCGTGGCAGATGTGCGCTCCAGACGGAACCACCCATCCTTGTACAGCCGCCCCAGAATCCCAAATCCGAAATCGACATTCTCTTGCAGCTTTCCGTCCAGCCTGACCAGATGCTTGCTCTGCACGCTCACCCATAAGTCCCCGGCCATGGCATGAAATATCCGCGACTCAATCGAATGCGTCGGATAATCCGGATTCGGATGAAAGCGCAGGTGGTAGCAGGCCCCCTCCGGCATGGTCTGCACCTGCGCCGGCTCATACGAGAATGCATCCGGCAGCAGCGCAAGAATCCGCCCGATCCGCCTCTCGTCCTCGGCATATTCCCGGCGATGCTGTGCCTGCTCGCCTGGGGAACTCAAAAGATGCTGCAAGCGCCGGTCTTCATCCCGGCTCGCTTCCGTCGGCAGCGGATGACCGTCCGTCAGTTCCAGCCGGTTAATCGGGCCTTCCGGAGTCTCAATCTGTTCCTGCACCTGCGTCTGGTTGCCCGCGTGCCGCGCCACCCAATAGCGCCAATAGCCGTGGGTCGAGTGGTCATGCAGCTCGTTATAAACCACCTCGCGCACCAGTTGCGCTGCATCAGGCAAAGTCCCCTGCGCCCGCGAGGGCGTCAAGACGGCGGCATTGACGGTGACATTGACGGTGGCACTGCCAGACTCAGCCCCAGCTCCCTGCCCTGCCAAAATCAATAAAGCGAAAACAGCCCAACTACTACAGAATCCGATCAGCTTGCGCATGGTCACGATTGCCTCCAGTCGAGTGTTGATTGCCCAACCAGAGTGTGCCCCGCCTTCCATGACGAACAGGCAAGACCCGTGTAAATTGACAGAGAAAACCTACCCAAATTCCCGAAAAAGCCAATAAAAACCGGAATGCGGGAGTTTTAGCCACACCTGCTCCCCAATTGGTACACTTGCCTCAGGTTTCAACGCTTGCAACAGGGAAATCCGGAGCAAAACCATGATTGACGAAGCAGAGTTTCGCCGCGAAGCCGATGCGGCCATTGAAGAGCTCACCCAGGAGCTGTACGCCGCCGAAGACGACGGTGGCTTTGAGGTCGAAACCCAGGCCGGCGCCCTTTACGTGATCTTCGAAAAGCCTGCGGGTAAATTCGTCATCACCCCCAACGCGCCGGTCCAGCAAATCTGGATCTCGGCGCGCAACACCAGCTTCAAACTCGACCTCACCACGGACGGATTCGTCCTCGCCAAGACCGGCGAGACGCTCAGCCCGCTGGTCAAGCGCCTCATCGAAGCTCACTTGAGCTACTCCTGACCCGCTCTTCATCCTCACACGGCATTCCCATGAAGCTCTCGATCGCCATCCTCGCCTGCAACGAAGCTGCAAACCTTCGCCGCATCCTCCCCAGCGTTGCCTGGGCAGACGAGTTAGTGTTGGTTGATTCAGGTTCCACTGACGATACCGTCGCCATCGCGCGGGAATTCGGTGCAACCGTCTTCGTCGAGCCATGGAAGGGCTACGGCCCGCAGATGAACTCTGCAATCGACAAATGCACCTCTCCCTGGGTCTTCTCGCTCGACGCCGACGAAGAATTCACCCCGGAGTTGCAGGCGGAAATCCAAACCCTGCTTCAGGGTGAACCTAGGTTCGATGCCTACTGGGTCCCGCGCCGCAACCAGATCTTCGGCCGCTGGATGCGCTTTGGCGGGCAGTATCCCGACTACAAGCTCCGACTCTTCCGCCAGGGCACCGCCCGGCTTCCTGAAGACACCGAGCCCCACGCAACCCCCAAGTGGGCTGGCCCCAAGGGCAAGCTTCGCGGCGACCTGCTCCACTACCAGTACCCGACCGTCCAGCTCTACGTCGAGCACATGAATCGCTATAGCTCAGCCAGTGTGCCGCTCGTCCTGCGCAAGGGTCGTGACTGCCGCGGCCTGATCGAATTCGTCGCGATGACGGTCATCAATCCCATACTGACCTTCGTTAAAAACTACATCTTCCGCGGGGGATTTCTCGACGGGCGCGAAGGCCTGCTCTTTCATCTCTACCACTCCTCTTACACCAGCTGGAAGTATGCCAAAGCTTGGGAAACCACCAGGAAGTAATTCCCGGCTATCTCTGAAGAAAATAAGAAAACGGTTTCCGCCCGAGTCTTTGATATTTCAATCAATTACGTCACGTATTTGTTTACAAATATTGGAGTGAAGGCGGTATTCACCCAGATAAAAAGCCTTTTACTCGCAGCCTAAATTCTGTTACAAATCATTGGATGGCCAAGACAAAGTCCGACCCCAAGCCCGGGCATGTCAATCTGAAGATGCTTGCCGAGCACCTTCAGTTATCCCAGACCACCGTCTCTCTGGTGCTCAACGACTCACCGTCCGCAAAATCCATCCCCCAGGAAACCCGTCAGCGGGTGATGGATGCGGCTGAAAAGCTCAATTACCGGCCCAATTACTTCGCCCGCTCCCTGCGCCAGAGCCGCAGCATGAGCGTCGGCGTCCTCGCCCCCGACCTCAGCGAAGGCTACTTCACCCGCGTCATGAGCGGCGTCGTCGAAGAACTTACCCAGGCGAAATACTTCTACTTCACCGCATGCCACGACTGGAAGCGCGAGTTGATGCAGGAGTATCCCCGCATGCTGGTCGAGCGCGCCGTCGACGGCTTTTTGCTGCTCAATACTCCAGCTGAGATCGAGGTGCCTGTCCCCGTAGTCGCCATTTCTGCCCACGGCACTGAACCCGGCGTGACGCACATTGTTCTTGATCACGAGAAGGCCGTCACCATGGCCCTCACCCACCTCTATTCGCTCGGCCACCGCCGCATCGCGTTCATGCGCGGGCCCAAAGTCATTCCCGATTCCGATTTCCGCTGGGAAGGCATCCAAATCGCCGCAAAGTCGCTCGGACTCAAGCTCGACCCCGCGCTCATTACCCGCATCGACTCTGGCGCGTGGAGCGAAAAAACCGGGCACCACCCGATGTCGCCCGAAATCGGCTACGAACCCATGCGCGCCCTGCTTGAGAAGACCCGCGACTTCACTGCCATCTTCTGCTTCAACGACATAGCCGCCATTGGGGCCATCCGCGCCTTGTCCGAGGCAGGCCTCAGCGTGCCCGGCGACGTATCTGTCGTAGGATTTGACGACATTCAGTCCGCCGCCTTCTGCACACCGAGCCTCACCACGGTTCGCCAGCCGCTCAACGAAATGGGCAAACTCGGCGCGCGCATCCTGCTCGCACGCATCGCGCACCCTGAAAACACCGCTCTCACCGCCGAAGTCGTCGTGCAGCCTGAATTAGTCATCAGAGAATCCACCGGCCCGGTCAAGGCTTCCGCTTAACCTCTAAAGCAAAGAAAAGGCCGGGGAGAATCTCCCGGCCTGGCATCACTTGCCCGCAAGGATTGATCTGGCAAAGCAAGCTCTTAGCCAGGTCTGATTACCCAGGACTGATAGCCTGGGACTGATCGCCCGGGTCACGCCCGCCCTATTTCTCCAAAATCTGCAAATCCAGGGGCTTCTCAAGCAATGCAGGCATGCGTCCAATCTCTACCAGCGCCCGCTTCAGCGCAGAAGTACGGCAAGGCTCCACCGTCACCACAAATGGCAGTTCATCCAGCGGATACCCCGGCTTCTGCAAAATTGCATTGAGATTAATCTTCTCGTGCGCCAGAGCGCCCGCAATCCCAGCCACGATGCCGGGGCGGTCATTGACCAGGAAGCGGATATAGTGCGGCACCTCCAGTTCGGTGCCCACCTTGGTCGGCGTTGAAGGAATCGAAATCCGGCACGATCCATGTGCGAGGCCGAGCAGGTCGCTCACCACCGCCACCGCTGTCGGATTGCCACCCGCGCCATGTCCTGAGAAAACCACGTCACCGCCATAGTGGCCAGTTGTAATCACCATATTTTCCGTACCGCGCGACCACGCGAGCGGCGAAGACTGCGGCACCAGCATTGGCCTCACAGTTGCTGCCAAATGGCCGTTCACCCGCTCTGCGCGCGCAATCTGGCGAATCGTACAGTTCAGGTCTTTGGCATAGCTGAAGTCAATTGCCGTCACAGTCGTAATCGGCGAGGTCTGAATCTCCTCAGGATTGACCTGAGCCCGCAGCGCCAGCCTCATCAAAATGGCCAGCTTTGCCCGGGCGTCGTAACCTGCCACGTCCTCGGTCGGATCAGCCTCGGCATAGCCCAGCCCCTGGGCTTCCGCCAAAACCGTTGCATAGTCTGCGCCCGTCTCCATCTTGCTCAAGATGAAGTTGCAGGTCCCGTTCAAAATGCCCTCGATCCGCTCAACGCGATCCCCGGCAAGCCCATGTTCGAGGCCCGGAATCACCGGAATTCCCCCGGCAACCGCTGCGCCGTAGAGCAGGTGGCAGTTGTGCTTTGCTGCCAGCGCCTCCAGTTCGAGGCCATCATAGGCGATCAGTTTCTTGTTTGCCGTCACCACGCTCTTGCCCGCAGACAGCGCCTTGCGGGCCCACGATCCGGCCGGCTCAAGACCCCCAGCCAATTCGACGACGACATCGACGGCGTTGGCAGAATCCTTTGCCGCCGACAAAATCATCTCCGGGTCGTCGCTCCAGATCACTGAAGACGGCACCCAATCCACACGCTTCCGCGCCACGTTGCGATTGAAGATATGCGTCAGTTCAAGGCCTGCCGGCGCAGACTCAATCAGGATGCGAGCAACCGACCTGCCTACTGTTCCAAAACCAAACAAGGCGATGCGAAGCGGACGTGAACCAGCATTAATCGGCGAAGATGGCGAAGAGGCAGAGATTGGCGGCACGAAGGATTCCTTTTTCAGTTGATTCGAATGTCACAGCCAGACCGATTTGGAATTGCGCTTTTTTCGAAACTACCTCTGGATGATACCTGACGCAGACAACCTTTCTCGACGGCCGGTGGTGTAGCATCAAGCTCAATGCGTCGGTTTCTTGCCATCTTGCTGATTCTGGTTCTGGGTTTGGGACCTGGAACCGGCGTCGCTTCTGCTACCGAGCTGATGCGGGCATGGGCCGTTGGCGCGACCACGCAACCGGATGAATCGCATCTTCCAGCATGTTGCCGCAAAACTGGCGTGCACCACTGCGCCATGTCGCATCAGCGCAGCATCATGGCGAACCATGAGGCGACCCTCTCGGCCTCCAATTGCTGCCCCTGCTGGCCGTCTACCCTGGCATCTACGCCAGCTCCGGCCACGGCTCTGTTGGAAACCACCCCCCATTTGGCCGCAGTGACGCGATTTGAGCCTCTACACAATAGCTCGCTCATCGCCACTCTCCTTGCCCAACACACCTGGCCCAAACGCGGACCTCCATCCAGTTCCTCGCTCTAGTTCTATCCCCGTTCATCCTCCAGTCTTTGTATTCGAACAGTGGCTTGCGCTATCGGCGCATCACTATTGGTGTCTGGGTGCTGCCTGCTCAAGGCTGCTCAGGTTCGTTTTATTGCTGCCTTACTTAACAGGAGCAGATTCATGCGTGTGCGTACTATTTCGTCTTTAGTATGGATATTCTTCATTTTCGCTATCGTTGCGCGACCCGTGTTGGCTACGGTTTTCTCTACCGTGCGCGGTGTCGTCCATGACTCACAGCATTTTCCATTGGCAGGTGCTGAGATTAGCCTCAATGCGAACGAATCAAGCCTCGCCTTCAAGACAACCACCGACAAAGACGGTGCATTTGAACTTCCAAACGTGCCCCTGGGTGTTTACCGGATCCATGTCGAAGCCAAAGGTTTTGCGACCGCCGAAGAAGTAATAACCCTGCAATCAGGAACACACCCAGTCGTGCACTTTGCGTTGGCCGTCGCTTCCGTCCAATCCAGCGTCTCAGTGAACGCACCCCTCGTTGACTCCGATACCGTCACCCCGACTACCCTGCTCACCCGCGTAGAAATTGACCAGACCCCCGGCGCCCTCCGCTCTGGCTCCTTCGCCGTCGTCACCGACTACGTTCCCGGTGCCTACATCACCCACGACATGCTGCATATGCGCGGCGGCCACCAGACCAGTTGGCTTATCGATGGCGTCGCCATTCCCAACACCAACATTGGCTCTAATGTCGGCCCCCAGATCGACCCTGCCGACATGGAATCCCTCGAAACCCAGCGCGGCTCCTACGCCGCTGACGAGGGCGACCGCACCTACGGTGTCTTCAACGTGCTGCCTCGCAGTGGTTTTGAGCGCGCTCGCGAAGCTGAACTCACCCTCACCGCAGGGAACCAGCAGACCGCCAACGCTCAGATCAGCCTGGGAGACCACAATGCCAACGCCGCCTGGTACGCCTCGCTGGCCGGCTCACGGTCGACTTACGGACTGCAGACCCCCATCGCCCGCATCCTCCATGACGCTTCCAATAGCCAGAGTGGCTTCGGCTCGGTGCTCGTCAACCGCGGCTCGCAAGACCAGTTCCGCTTCGTCGGCCAGATGCGGCAAGACTTTTTCCAGGTGCCATACGACCCCAACCCCGCCAGTTGGGAAAACCAAAACTACGATTCCAGTGGACTTCGCGACGGGCAGACCGAGCGCGACAGCTTCCTGCTCGCGACCTGGGTCCGCACCCTCAGCCCCAAGGCCAGCATCGAAGTCTCCCCCTTCTATCACCTGAACACCGCCAACTATGACCCCAAATCCAGCGACCTGCCCGTCGCCAGTACCTGGGATCGAACCAGCAACTACGGCGGCCTCCAGGCCAATTTCCATGGGCAACTGCGCAGCCACAGCCTGGCAACCGGCCTCTACGCCTGGGCTCAGCATGACTCCAACCTCTTCGGAGCCGTCTTCAACGACCTGAGCGCAACCAATTTCCACAAATCGGCTTCCTCTATTGCCGGGCTCACCGAGGCATACGCTTCCGACAACTGGCGCGCAACTTCCTGGCTTACCCTCATCGCCGGCCTGCGCTATCAGAACTTCCAGGGCGACCTCAGCGAAGACCACATCGATCCCCGCTTTGGCTTGGCCCTCACCCTCCCCAAACTCCGCTGGGTCTTCCGCGGATTCTACGGCCGCTTCTACCAGGCGCCGCCCCTCATCACCGTCTCTGGCCCCATCGCCGCCTACGCCCAACAGAACAACACCGCATTTGTCCCTCTCCACGGCGAACGCGACGAAGAATACCAGTTCGGCCTTCAGATTCCCCTGCCCGGCAAAGCCTCAGGCTGGGTCCTCGATGTCGATACCTTCAAGACTCGGATCAACAACTTCCTCGACCACTCCAACGTCGGCGAATCCAACATCTACTTTCCTGTCACCGTCGATGGAGCCCTCGTCCGCGCCTGGGAAGCGACCCTACGCTCTCCCCAACTCGGCAAACTCGGCCGCTTTCACCTTGCCTACTCCAACCAGATCGCCGAGCAACGCGGCAACATCACCGGTGGACTCATCTGCGCCCCGGCAGGGGACCCCGCCTGCGACGCGGGATTCACCTATAAGCCCGTCGACCACGACCAGCGCCACACACTCAATACAGGCTTCACCGCCAACCTGCCCCGGCGGTCCTGGTTCTCTTCCAACGTCTACTATGGATCAGGATTCACCAACGGACTCGGCGGCGACCCCACGAATGGCAGTCCCTACCAGGGCGCTTACCTGCCTGCCCACACCACCTTTGACGTCGCAGCCGGCACTGCTCTGGGAGAAAACTGGAAGGCCTCAGTCAACGTCGTCAACGTTACCAACCACCGCGTTCTCGAAGACAACTCTCTGACCATTGGCGGCTTCCACTGGAACGACCCGCGACTCATCTCCGCAGAACTTCGTTGGCGCTTCCACTTCCCGGAAGTCCGTTAGCACTCGCTGCTGGGGTGCCGGCTTGCATCGGAACTTACGAGTTGATCTTTCTCATCGATCTTCCTCAACGAACTTGCTCAACGAACTTCCTCAACGAACTTGCTCAATCGAGTCGTAACTTGCCGGCTTTTGAAAGACTGCAACTTCGAAAAATGGTTCAACGTTCAGGCAGTTCCACTTGAACAAGGGTGACTTGAACAGTGCTGCTCAATCCTGGCGGATGCGGTTCTTCAGGCTCAATGGGGCATTCTTTGAACCCGCTCTAATTTTCTTCCTTTTCTGGCCCTGATTTATGTTGCTCTTCCGGCGGAACCTCATGTATGGTTGCGCGAGTTATTCACCCGCTTCATGAGAGCAATCCCAAAACTTCAGGAGAAATCCCTTGTCGCTTACAAAACGATGTGTCGCCGAATTTTTCGGCACTTTCTGGCTTGTCTTTGGAGGTTGCGGCAGCGCTATCTTCGCTGCAGCGTACCCGAATCTCGGAATTGGATTCGTCGGCGTCTCACTCGCCTTCGGTCTGACAGTTCTCACCATGGCTTTTGCCCTCGGACATATCTCCGGCTGCCACCTCAACCCTGCCGTCACCGCCGGTCTGGTTGCAGGCAAGCGCTTCCCTATCAATGAAGCCCTTCCATACATCGTTGCCCAGGTCATCGGTGCCACGACCGGTGCCGGGGTTCTTCTGGGCATCGCCAACGGGAAGCCAGGCTTCTCCCTCGCCGGCGGATTCGCCTCCAACGGATACGCCGAACACTCCCCTGACCACTACACGATGCTCTCCTGCTTCATCGCAGAGGTGGTCCTGACGGCCTTCTTCCTGATCGTCATCATGGGGTCCACGGACGAACGGGCACCCAAAGGCTTTGCTCCCATCGCCATTGGACTCTCACTGACTCTCATCCATCTCATCAGCATTCCAATCACCAACACGTCGGTCAACCCCGCCCGCAGTACCGGCCAGGCTATCTTCGTCGGCGGCTGGGCGATCGGCCAACTCTGGCTCTTCTGGTTGGCTCCGATCATCGGCGGAGTCCTCGGTGCCAGAAGCTATTCCAATTTGTTTACAGTCAAGAAATAACGGCTTGCCAACAGTGTTGACACCCCCGGCTCTGCCCAAAAATGCAAGGCATGAAGCCGGGGGCGCCACCTTTCCGGCATCACTGGTCCAGCTGCAACAGCAACTCTCCTTGCGATGGGATCAGGCGAATCAAAGGGGCGAACGGCTTTTCATTCAGAAGAGCAAATCGTAAATGGATTTCGACTCAACTCAATCAGCCAGCAACCCCGGCAGCACTTCCCCGGCCTTGCCCAGCACCACCTGTGTAAACGCGGCAGCGTTCAGCGGGGCCTCTGGCCCTACATACACTGTCCGCGCCCCGGCATGCCCAGCCCAGCGCACAAAGTTTGCTGCCGGATAGACTGATCCCGAAGTTCCCACCACCAGCATGACCGTCGCCCGGCTCAGCTCCGCCGAAATATGGTCCATACCCATCGGCACCTCGCCAAACCACACAATGTGCGGCCGCATCAGCGCCCCGCAGTCGCACCGCGCCACGTCTGCCAACGTCGGATAAAGCGCATGATCCCGCCGCGGTGCACGTCCGCACTCCCCGCTGCAACGGGAGGCAAAAAGCTCGCCATGCATATGCATCAGGTTGCGCGAGCCAGCCCGCTCATGCAGGTCGTCGACGTTCTGCGTGCAAAGGAAAAACCGCCCCTCCAGCCGCTTCTCCAATGCAGCCAGGGCAACATGCGCTGCGTTGGGAATCGCCCGCTCCGCGCCTTCCCGCCGCGCCGAATAGAACTGCCAGACCAGCTCAGGATTCCGCTCCCAGGCCTCAGGCGTGCACACATCTTCAATCGCGTGCTCCGCCCAAAGTCCGTCTGAATCCCGAAACGTCGCCAGGCCGCTCTCAGCGCTGATGCCTGCGCCCGTCAGCACAAAAACCCGATCTTCTGCCGAAATCTCCACTCTCTGCTCGCTCATCTCGCTCCTACGGAATCAGCAGCAGCTTCCCGGTCGTTCCCCGCGAAGCAATATCCACCTGCGCCACAGCGGCCGAGGCCAGTGGGTAGGTGTGCTCCGTCCGCAGCGTCAAGGTGCCGTTCGCCACGCCATTCAGTACAAACCCGGCACGCTCCTCCAGCTCTACCCGCGTCGCCACATAGTGATTTAGTGTCGGCCGAGTCACGAACAGAGAACCCCGCACCGAAAGCTGAATCAAGTCAAACGGCGGCACTGGCCCGCTCGATCCTCCAAATAGCACCATCATCCCCCGTGGGCGCAGACAGTTCAGTGACTTCTCAAATGTGGTTTTCCCCACCGAGTCGTACACGACGTCGACTCCCCGGCCATCCGTCAGCAGCCGCGTTTCAAGCTCAAAATCTGCCCTGGTGTAGAGAATCACATCATCAGCACCGGCCTCCCGTGCCAGTTCAGCTTTGGCCTCCGTCGAAACCGTCGCGATCACCCGCGCCCCTGCCGCCTTTGCCATCTGCGTCAAGAGCCGCCCCGTTCCGCCCGCCGCAGCATGGACCAGCGCCGTATGGCCGGCCTTCAGCGGAAACGTCGAGTGGGAAAGATAATGCGCCGTCATGCCCTGCAACAGCGCCGCTGCTGCAAGCTTCAGATCCATCCCTGCCGGAACTTTCACCAGTTGCGCGGCCGGAACCAGCGCATACTCCGCGTAGCTCCCCATCACGCCAACAGACGCCACCGGCTCTCCAACCTGAAATCCCTCGACGCCATCGCCCAGCGCATGTACCGTCCCTGAAGCCTCTGACCCAGGAACCAACGGCAGCGGTGCCTTGTACCGTCCCTCGCGAAAGTAGATCTCGATGAAGTTCACGCCGATCGCGGCAACCTTGATAAGCACCTGGCCCGGACCGGGCACCGGCACCGGCAACTCGGCCAGCGTCAAAACCTCTGGCCCACCCGTCTGCAAAATCTGAATCGCCTTCATCTCATCTCCGAAATTCAGTTTCTCTTTGAATCAATGCAAAATTCGCGGACAGCACTAATCTCCACACCAAATCGATTCTGATGCACGCTTCAACCTAATAAATTCCCGGAATCAGCCGTTTCGTCTCATCGCAGTATTCCTCATACTCCTGGCCAAAATGCTCCCGCAGAGCAATCTCCTCTATTTGGATGCGATAAAGGAGCGCGGCAGTCGTCGGCACGATCACGATGAGCAGCGCGATTCCGTTCCGGGTATGCAGTCCGACAGCAAGTATTGAGAGCAGCAGCCCAGTGTACGAGGGATGCCGCATCAATCGGTAAAGCCCTGATTTCATCACTTTTTGCGTCGCGTGAATGGCCACGTTCGAGCTGAACGACTTGCCCAGAGTGCGGATTGCCGTCCAGCGCAGGGCCATCCCGCACACGAGAACGGCCAGCGAAACTGGCGCCGGCCAAACCGCGCTTCCGGGCAGATTCGGACCCATGATCTGCCCCAGAGTGATGCCCACTCCAAGCGACAGAGCAATCACAATCCAAAGCAGCCGCAAAGTACCCCGGTCGCGCACAGTGCCGCTGCTGTGCCGCGTCCGAGTAGAGACGCCAACGTAAATCTCCGACGCAATCCACCCACAATACGAGAGAAACCAGGCCATCGAGAGGTTCATTTCTGCTCCGGGAACAGTGTGTCCCTCTCGATACTACCCTGTCGGCCAAACCGGACTGGTCAACTATTTCGCAGGCTGCAAGCGTAGAACCCAGTCGTAGCTTCCCGGCAAACTCGCCGGCAAAGTCACTTCCAAATCTGTTGCCTTCTGCGTCCACTTCAGATTCTCCGCGCTCCCCAGCAGATTCACCGCCGAACCCGGCGCCGCCGTCACATTATGCAGCAGAATCGTCTTCTCCGTCGGCTTGCCAAACAGCGTCGCGTAGAGCTTCCCATCTTTCTGCGTGAACCGCAACTCCACCGCCCGCCCTGCCGTATCGATTTGGTTCGTCGTACCATTCGCACGAGTCCAGGGCTTGGTCCCGTAGATTGCGTCGCCGTTTTGCTTGAGCCAGGCACCCAGTTTTTGCAAGCGATCCATCTGTACCGGTGGAATCGTTCCGTCCGCCTCCGGCCCCACATCGAGCAGCAGATTGCCGTTCTTGCTGACGATATCGACCAACAGCTCAATCAGTTCCTGCGGCGCAATGGTTTCCGCCTCACCTTCGGCGCGGTTATAGCCAAAGGAGCGTCCCAATCCCCGGCACTCTTCCCACTTCTTCGCGCTGATCTGGTCCAGCTTCTCGTACTCAGGCGAAGTGAAGTCGGAATGCGGCACACCAAAGCGGTCATCGATCACGCCATCCGGCACGGCGTTGTAATAATCCGCCATCAACTTGAGTGGCTTGCCAGATTTAGGGTAATCAATATCATTCCACAATACCGACGGATGATAGCGCTCGATAAGTTCTTCTACCTGCGCGTCTGCATATCTTCCGTAAGCTGTCGATTGCGGCTTTACATTTTCGTAGTCTGCCGGCAGCATGATAGGCCCGCGGTTAAAGCTCCAATCATAGCCGCCGGAGTAATACAGACCCATCTTCAGCCCGCTCTTGCGCACAGACTCGGTTAACTCACCAACGATATCGCGCTCTGCATTCAAATGCGCCTGGTGGGGATTAACAACCTTGCTGGGCCAAAGCGTAAAGCCCTCATGATGCTTGCTGGTGAGCACCACATACTTGGCGCCGGCGTCGGCAAACACTGCTGCCATCTTATCGGGATTCCACTTCTTTGTCTCTGCATTGAACTGCGTCGCAAAGTCGTAGTAGTTATGCCCCTCGCCAAAGTGTTCGCGATCATAATTTGCCGTTGGCGAGCCTGGAATTCTAACTACGTTGAGATACCACTCGGCATAGGGATTGTAGACGATGTAATCCTCTGTCCTGAAGTCATGATCCGGGTGATTGAGCGGAGCCCAGGCCGGCACCGAATAGAGTCCCCAGTGGATGAAAATGCCCAGTTTCGCGTCTGCATACCAGGCCGGCAGCGGATGCGAATCCAGCGAAGTAATCGTCGGCTCATACTTCTTTGCTTCCTGCGCAAACGCAGTCAAGGCAATAACAGGGCTGAGGAGGAAAGCGCTTACAAATGCACGAGCGGTACGATTCACGAGGATCGCCTTTCGGTAGCTGAATTTCGCCAATTGCGGCTGCCGAAGAAGTGTACACAACTCCAGCCACACCCAGAAAATCACGAAGCAATTGCTGGCAATTACGGCAGGAAATTGCACCCCGACCACGCCATACGATATACCTCATCGCAATGAAAAACCCACCGCTGCGTCGTCTCATAACCCTGCTGCTCGCACTACTTTTCCATCCGCATAGCAGCGCTTTTGCCCAGACCACCCCACCGCGCTCGGCTGAATATGCCAAGCTTCAACAGCGCCTGGCCCGTGGCTGGAATACCTGGGATACGCATAGCGTCACTGACCACGTCCTGCTGCCGGAGGGATTTGCTATTCGCGTCGGCATCAAGCCCCAGGGCACCGAGGGATCCGAACGATTCCTCCCAGGTGCGCTCATTGGTCGCCAAGGCAAAGACGAAGAGCGCGTCGTCCCCGGCCCCCACGCCTATGACGGCAGCTATACCGATCTCACCCTGGATTGGCGCGGGCACAAAATCCGTCTGCAAAGCGCCCATGCCGGCCCTGATCTCGTCCTGCTCGCCACGCCTATCGCATTCCCAAAGGATTCAAACCTTCCCTCCGAAGTCGTCTTCTCCACCGGCATGCTCTGGAATCGCCCAGGGGCCATCACGAAATCAAAATCCGGTATCGAAGCCCGTCTTCCGGCTCGAACCATCTCACTCTTCCTCACTGGGAACGACACGGCTGACGTAAACATCCCGGTGACTGGCAGTTACTTCTCCGCCGAATTGAAGTCCCCAATCGGCCTCAGCACCGGAAAGCCCCGCTCCGTCGCAGAGATCCAATCCGTGCTGACAGAGCAGGAGCGCGTCTATCACCAATCTGTTGTGCGCTTTAGCGACCGCGCCCCCGTCGCAGACGCTATTCAGACAGTGCTTGGGTGGGACACCATCTATGAACCCGAAAAGAGTCGGGTCATCTCCCCGGTCAGCCGCATCTGGAGCGTCGGCTGGGGCGGCTATGTCCTCTTCGACTGGGACACCTTTTTCGCAGCCACCCTCTCTGCGGTCGGAAATCGCGACCTCGCCTACGCCAACGCCCTGGAAATCCTGCGCGAAACAACACCGCAGGGCTTCGTCCCCAACTACGCCCGCAGCGCAGACTGGAAAAGCAACGACCGCTCAGAACCACCAGTCGGCGCCATCACACTGCTCGGCTTGTACGACAAGTTCCACGACCGCTGGCTGCTTGAGGATTCCTTCGATGCCCTCCTGCAATGGAATCGCTGGTGGTCCCAGCACCGCGACCGTCAGGGCTATCTCGTCTGGGGCAGCGACGGCCAAAACCAGCCCGCCAATCTCGATGACTCAACCATCGGCACCCGCGCCGGGGCCATCCTCGAATCAGGACTCGACAACAGCCCCATGTATGACGATGCCACCTACGATGAAAAGGCGCATCAACTCGCGTACGCCGATGTGGGCCTCATGGGCATGTACATCGCCGACTGCGACGCCCTCGCCAGGATCGCTACGGTCCTGAACCGATCTGCTGAGGCCGCCGAGTTGCGCACCCGTGCAGCCAAATATCGAGCATCACTCTCTACCCTCTGGGACGCTGACGCCGGCATCTTTCTCAACAAGGACCTCGAGACTGGGAAGTTGAACCACCGCCTCTCGCCCACAAACTTCTATCCGACTCTGGCGAATGCGGCAACCCCGGATCAGGCCCGACGCATGATTCAGGATCACCTCCTGAATCCGCAGGAGTTCTGGGGAGACTGGGTCATCCCTTCGATAGCCCGCAACGACCCCGCCTTCAAAGATCAGGACTACTGGCGTGGACGCATCTGGGGCCCGATGAATTACCTCGTTTACCTCGGCCTGCGCAATTACAGCTCGCCTGAACTCGTCTCAGCCCGCAAGCAGGTGGCGCAGAAGTCTCTTGAACTCTTCCTCAAAGACTGGCGAGCCAACGGACACGTCCACGAAAACTACAACGGCGCCACCGGTTCCGGCGACGACGTGAGCAACAGCGACCGCTTCTACCATTGGGGGGCGCTGCTCGGCCTGATGGCCCTGCAGGAGCAGGAAGAAGAGAACACCCCATCCAGCCACTAGTCGCAACGATCATCACCGCAGACAGCAAAACCCCGCTCCGATAGCCGGAACGGGGTTTTGCTTGTTTCGAAACCGCTTTGCTTAGTTGCCCGAAAGCAGGCTTGGTTCTTCAGGGGCCCGCAGCCGCACCAGCCGGTCGATCGCATACGGAGCGCGATGGCTGCTGGTGTGATAGTGCCGCACCTGCAACTCGCCCAGCAACCCGATCGCCAGCATCTGGATGCCAGCCACAATCATCACCGCGGCCACTACAAAAAGCGGTCCGTGCTGGTCCATGATGTTCTGGTGCCAGTTGGCCAGCTTCAAACCGAGCAAAATGGTCGAAAGAATTCCACCAAACATGATTCCCAGTGCGCCAAAACCGCCAAAGAAGTGCAATGGGCGGCTCATGTGCTTGAGCAGAAAGCGGATCGTCAGCAGATCAAAGAACACCCGGAACGTCCGGCCGATGCCGTAATGGCTCTTACCCCGCTCGCGGTTCACGTTCTTGATCGGAATCTCGCAGATGGACGCGCCATACCAGGCTGCCAGCGCCGGAATGAACCGGTGCATTTCGCCATACAGCGGAATGTTGTGAATGATCTCGCGGCGATACGCCTTGTAGGTCGTCCCAAAGTCGTGGATGTCCACTTCCGAGAGCTTGGCCATCAGCCAGTTTGCGCAGCGCGAAGGAATGCGGCGCATGACAAAGTTGTCAATGCGCTCCTTGCGCCAGCCGCTGACCACGTCGTAGCCTTCTTCGAGCTTCTCGATAAACGCCGGAATCTCGTTGGGATCATGCTGCAAATCGCCATCCATGGCAATGATGTACTCGCCAGAAGCGTTATCAAAACCAGCAGCAAGTGCCGAAGTCTGGCCAAAGTTGCGGCGCAGCTTGACTACCAGCACACGGCTGTCCACCGCGGCAATCTCTTCAAGCAGCTTGTACGTCCGGTCACTGGAGCCGTCATCAACCAGTACCAACTCAAAACGATCACCAATCATCTCCATGACGGATTTGAGGCGATCATACAGAACAGTTACGTTCTCTTCTTCATTGTGGAAGGGGACCACGATGGAATATTTGGGCATAGATACAGTATAGATGCGGCCTGGATAAAAAAGGCGTCAAAAGGAACTGCTTTAACCAACAGAAATCCGCAAAAAACACCTGCAAACTCGAGATGCGCTCAGGTCAAACTCCACAGCAGGCTCGACAACCTTCCCCGGCTCACTTAAGCTGGCACGGTCATCCAAAAGATAAAACCATGCCCATGCTAACCAAATTCCGTACTCCCGCCCTGAATCTTGTCCTGAAACTTGTCCTGACGTGCGGGCTCATCGCCTCGCTCACCCACAGTCTCACGGCGTCAGCCCCACCGCCTGACAGTATCCAGATGCAGCACTATTCGGTGCGCATCCTCCCTGGCGAGCCGCCCGTTCTTCAGCTCACATGCGAACATCAACTGGCCTTCCAATTTCCCCTGGTCTCCGGTCTAGAAAGCTTCTCCGACGGCACCTCACAGCCTGAAAAACTCTCTGCCATTGCTTATTCTGTCCAGCAGGCGTCCGACCAATCCTGGAAGATCACCGCGACAGCTCAAAGCTCCCTCTGGAGCAGCCGTCGCTTCGAGTGGCGCTTCCTTCCTGACCACATCGAATTTCAGCAATTTGCTCGCGGCAACGGCCAGCTCGGCCGCATGTTTTTCCTCTCCAACGGCATCTCCAATCGCTGGGACAATGGCACGACCTCCGGCCACAACTGGGTTACCACCCTGAATGCCGACAAATACTTCGCCCCCAACCCCAACCTCGCCGATCAGTTTGAATTCAACACGGCCATGCCCCAGATCCTCGGCTTCAGCCAGGGTCGCGAACCAGCCTCCGAGCAGGACTTCCGCCCCGAGCGCATGCCCGGCACCTTTGCCCCGCCGCCCCTCATGCTCGCCTTTCACCAGGACCACGCCTGGACCAGCATCGGCATCGGCGCCAAACCCGGCCAATATCAGTTCCCCGCCCTCGAATACTCAGGCTCCCGCTACGCCGGAGCCTCCTTTTTCGTCGACTACATGGGCTACCGCGCAATCGCCGCAGACAGCGAATTTGCCTCACCGACCCTCTCCATCCACTTCGCCTACGATCCCCTCGATGTCCTCGAGAAATACACAGCCTGGCTCGACGCATCGGGCTTTTCCACCCCATCGGCCCGTCACGAAGTAGCCTGGCACCATTTGCCGATCTTCTGCGGTTGGGCCCAGCAAACCGTCGAATCAGTCCCCCTTGGCCGCGCACCCAACAAGCTCGCCACACAGGCCAATTATGAAAAATGGATTGCCACCCTGGAAGCCCGCCACCTGCCCGTCGGCACCATCGTCATCGACGACAAATGGCAGCGCGAATACGGCGGCTTTCAAGTGGATACAGAAAAATGGCCCGACATGAAGGCTTTCGTAGCCGCCCAGCACGCCGCGGGCCGCCACGTCCTGCTCTGGGTCCCTGTCGCCCATCAGGAGGGATTGCCCGATGCGCTTTGCCTTCGCTACCAGGGCAAATGCGCCGGTGCCGACGTCGGCAACCCCGCCTACGAAGAGTTCCTCCGCCCCCGCATCCGCCATCTTGTCCAGGAGGTTGGCGTCGACGGCTTCAAGGAAGACTGGGTCGGTGCGCCCGCCTTGCCCGGCCTCACTCTCACCACCTCCGAGGCTCGTCCCGCCTTTGGCATCGAATACTTCCGCCGCTTCCAATCCATCCTCTGGAGCGAGACCCACCGCTGGAAGCCTGATGCCCTAGTCGAAACTCAGTCTACCAATGCGCTCTTTCGCGAATCCTCTGACGTGATTCGCCTCAACGACATTTGGTACGCCACCCGCAACGTCTCCGAAGTGCTGCGCCTTCGCGCCCGCATGGCCTACATCACTGGCTGGCCTCTTGTTGATACCGACAACGCCTCCTCCACCACCCTCACCGAATGGTGGAGCTACATGCAGGCCCAACCCTCCATCGGCATTCCCTCTCTCTACTTCACCACCCGCACTGAAGCGACCCAGGAAGCCCCCTCAGACGACGATTGGGCCTCTCTTGCCGCTTTATGGCGCAAGTACATCCAGTCTCTGCCTGTGACGATGCAGCAACCCTGAACCCCGCACTAGCACCAAAGGGGCATCAACAATGCCACTGTCCAGAACCGAAACACTGTCATTGTGCTATATCGATTTCCGGTGACTTAAGGCATCCTCATACGGTGGGCTGGAATTGGAAAGCCTACGAGAGGAAGCCAGCAATGCACGACATTCTTATCGCACTCGTTTTTATCGTCATGGTCATCGCCCCCGCAGTGGTAGCCGCTTACTCCGGCAGCTCCGAATCAAACCCTGAATAGCCAGATCATCTCCGACTCCGATTTGAGCGGCATACCCGTCCCCCTTCAAAGACCCCTTCTAGAATTCGGGCAACATCTCCCAGATGCACTCCGCCGCCACACGTCGAAGGCTCCTTCTTCTACATCCCCCAGATTCCGACTGACCCGTCTCCCCAACTCACCGCCCCCTCGCCAGCTCGAACCACTGCCTCAAGTGCGTACACCACACCGCGCAACACTGTCTGAAAATGAACTAACACTTCCGGGGGATGAGGCATACACTGTCCTGAAACGCCCCAAGGTAATAGTGCTATTTTGATTTTTAGTTACCTAAGGCATCCTAATGGTGTGGAGAGGTTCAACCGAACCCCACAAAGGAGAACAACACAATGCATGACCTTCTTATCGCTCTCACCTTCATCGGCATGGTAATCACCCCCGCAATCGTTGCAGCCTACTCCGGCACATCAGAAACCAACCCCGAATAATCGCTTGCCTCTTTGTCCGCCCCGGCGAGATGACGTTAAGGCCCGACGCCTCCATGGCGATCATCCTTGAATGAATAGCCTTCTCTCTTGCCGCCTCTCAAAATAGACTTCCCCACTCCGCCAGTTCACTCCTCCTCAAAATCAAGAGAACTCACCTGCAAAGCCCCCTGCAGTTCCCCCTGTCTTTGGGCCTCCGCAGTCAGCTCAATACACGCGCAGTTTGTCTTTGGAATGTCCCTGCAAATCAGATCCTGGGTATTTCAGGGCTCCACCGCTGTCCAAAAATGAGCTGACACTTCCGGGTGAGCAGGCATACCACTGTCCTGAAACGACCCAAGGTAATAGTGCTATTTCGATTTTTAGTTACCTAAGGCATCATCAAGGTGTGGAGAGGTTCAAGCGAACCCCACAGAGGAGAAAATCAAATGCATGACCTTCTTATCGCTCTCACCTTCATCGGCATGGTAATCACCCCCGCAATCGTCGCAGCCTACTCCGGCACCTCTGAAACCAACCCCGAATAATTGCAACTCTCGCAAACTCTGCGTGCGTAGTCGGATCGACCCTCCCGGCGCAGCCGCCGGCACCACATTACAAATTTCCGTTGCCCTGCCAGCATCCGGTTCCTTATGAACCACAGCCCCAAGGCTGACGACCGTTGCCCTCCTTATGAGTAGCCGTTACACTCTTTGTTTGGGGGCAAAGCCATGCTGGTAGTGATGAAAGCGCAAGCAACGCCCGAGCAGGTTCAGGCAGTCTGCCAACACATTGAACAATTGGGCTTTCGCGCCCACTCCCTGCCCGGCGCCCAGCGCACCGCCATTGGCATCACCGGCAACCAGGGCGAAGTGGATCGCGGCAATCTCGAATTCCTCCCCGGCGTCGCCGAAGTCATCCGCGTCTCAAAGCCCTACAAACTGGCCAGCCGCGACGTGAAGGAAGAATACACCGTCATCCGCTTCCCCGGCACCGACGCCATCATCGGCGGCGGCAGCAATGTGGCGATTGTGGCCGGCCCCTGCTCCATCGAATCCCGCGAACAAGCCTTTGCCATCGCCGATCAGGTCGCCGCATCCGGAGCGCAGTTCTTCCGCGGCGGTGCCTTCAAGCCGCGCACTTCGCCTTACGCCTTCCAGGGCCTCGGCCTTGAAGCCCTCCAGATCATGGCTGAAATCCGCGATCGCACCGGCATGCGCATCATCACCGAGGCCATCGACAGCGAATCCCTCGCAATGGTCACTGAATACGCTGACGTCATCCAGATCGGCGCGCGCAACATGCAAAACTATTCGCTGCTCAAAAAGGCCGGTCGCACCCGAAAACCTGTCCTCGTCAAACGCGGCATGTCCGCCACTCTCGACGAGTTCCTCATGTCTGCCGAATACGTCATGAGCGAGGGCAACTACCAGGTCATCCTCTGCGAACGCGGCGTCCGCACCTTTGCCGACCATACTCGCAACACGCTTGACCTGAGCATCGTGCCTGCAGTCCAGCGCCTCAGCCATCTGCCTATCCTGGTTGACCCCAGCCACGGCACCGGCAAGCGCAACAAGGTCGTCCCCCTCGCCCGCGCCGCTGTCGCCGTTGGCGCAGACGGCATCATGGTCGAGGTCCATCACCAGCCAGAAAAAGCTCTCTCCGACGGTCCGCAGTCCATCTACCCCGAGCAGTTCGCCGAGATGATGACCGAGCTCGAACAGATCGCCGCCGTCCTCCACCGCCACGTTCCCCGCGGCATCCACGTGGAAGCCCCAGCCCGATGACAAATCTCCCCAGCAAATCCAGAACTCCGGATGCCCCATCCTTGGCACGACCCTATCGTGACCAGGGTGGAAGAGACAATCGTCCAGGAGTCGTTGTCTTCCTCTTTTCCCTCACCCTCCTGACCGCATGCAAAAACCACGACTTCCCCGAATACCCCGCCAACTACCGCGAATTCGCCTACGTCTCCAACGGCGGCAGCAACACCGTCTCAATCTTTGACGTGGTCAACGTCCGTCTCGACCGTGAAATCCAGGTAGGCATCAATCCCACCGGCGTCACGGCCAACCCCAAAAGCAATGAGATCTACGTCGTCAATTCAGGTCTGCCCCAGGGCAATGGCTTCATCTCAGTCATCAACACTGAGCAGAACGCCGTAGTGGCCACCATCCCTGTCCACAAGCAGCCTTACTTCCTTGATGTTGACGCGGAAGGCGATTTCGCTTACGTCGCGAACACCGGTTCAAACTCGGTCTCCATTCTCGACCTGAAAGCACGTCGTGAGATCGCCGTCGTCGGAACCGGCGAAGCGCCCGGCGTCGCGAAAATCTCCCCTGACGGCAAGACCCTCCTCGTCACCAATCGATCTGGCAACAGCGTGAGCCTGTTGAACCCGGGCATCTCCCCCGCTGTCGCTTCAGGCCAGTCACCTGCACCAAACCGTGCCTTTCCCAGCCTGCGCAAAGTCATCGAAGGCTGCCCCGGTGCCACAGACGCAGTCTTCCTGCCTGACTCCAGCAAGGCCTTCGTCGCCTGCTCCGCGAGTCACCAGATACTCGCCATCGCCATCGCCCAGCAAGCTACCAAAGTACCCGCGCGCGCAGACGCACTCGAGGCTCGGCTCGACGTGGGACGCTCCCCCGTTCACCTCGCCCTCAAGCCAGACGGTGGAGAAGTCTTCGTCTCCAACTTCGATTCCAACTCCATCTCAGAGGTCATCACCACCACCAACGACGTGGGCGGAGCCTACCTGATGGGCTCCCACCCCGTTCGAGGCCTCGTCAGCGCCGATAATTCGCTGCTCTATGAGAGCAACTTCAGCTCCCAGGAAATCTCCGTCTACGCCATCGATGACGGCAAGCGCGCCGGCTCCATCCACGTCGGCGACGGCCCTGACGCCCTTGCGTTCTCAACCCGAGGTCATCTTCTCTTTGCCGTGGACGCGCGTTCCGGCGACCTTGCCGTCATCCGCACCAGTACACGCTCACTCTTCACGCTGCTACCCACGGGGCGCATGCCCAACGCAATCGCGGTCAAGGCATTCCGACTCCCATGAGCTGCAAACTACGTCCAATGGCCCGCGTGAGCCAGCCAAATTATTCATATAATGAATGCGCCATACGGTCTATTTCGATAAAATCAACAAATGCCGAAAATTATTGCTAGTATTCCAGCGCCCCGTACAAGTGTGCCGATTTGGTACACAATCCCTAATAGACTTCACCAAACGACGGTTCAACAACGCAGAGTCTTATAGGAAGGGCTCATAGTCAGGTCTTTCCACAGGTAGTGCTTTGTCTGGACACCGCTCCTGCGGGATTTGTCTACGTTTACAAATAGCAGGCGGATGCAAGCTGCACCCTTCATCCGTCAGTTGACAATTGCTCTACCGGAGTTCAAGGACCGCGTGATGAATGACTCCCGCTTGGTTTCAAAAGCAACAAATATGGAATTTACGTTCCTGACGAATCATGCACACGTGATCCTGCAGATTGCGCGTGATCCAAACATGCGTATGCGCCAAATTGCAATCGAAATCGGCATAACAGAGCGCGCCGTGCAGCGGATTGTCGAAGAATTGACCACCAGCGGCTATCTGTTGGTGACCAAGGACGGCCGCCGCAATCATTATGAGATCAATCCAGCAATGCCTCTACGCCACCCGCTCGAGGCCCACTGCACAGTCGGAGAATTTGTTCGCCTGGCCCTGCCGCCATGCTAGCGTTATCTGGCCCTGCCAGACCCTAAGACCACATCACCGCTATTGTGCCGTGTGGCGCTGAACTGGGCCCCGGCAAACAAGAGCAATCCTGAAACGTAGGCCCAAAGCAGCAACCCCACCGAAACTGAAAACGGCCCGTAAAGCGCCTTCAGGTCCAACCGCGGCAGCAGCGCAACAAAAAGATACTTCGCCGCCACCCACAACAACCCCGTCACAATCGAAACCCGCAGCACCGCCCTTGCCGGTAATTTGCGATTTGGCAGCAGCCAATAGATCGAGAAAAAGAACAAAATGCTCGCGGCGGCCGTCGACATTACCAGCCATGACTCACTGACCAAACGGAAGACAAGATTATCCGCGTGACCGAAAAACAGCACCGTCAGTAGCCACCGCTCCCCCGCATTCAGCAGGATACTCGCCACACCGAGCACCACCATCCACACTGCCAACCCCAGGGCAACCAGCTGATTCATCAGGTAATTGCGGCTCTTTTTAACACCCCAGGACCGGTTCAGCGCTACCTCAAGCGGCAAAAAGATCCCCGTACAGCTCACCAGGATCATCAGCAGCGAAAACACCTGAATTCCCTGCTTCGCCGCCACATTTGCCAGGTTCTGCGCCACAAAATCCTGATTCGACGGCAACAGGTACTTCACCATATCGCCAATCACCAGCATCATGGCCGTCGAGTGAAATAAGCTGTGCGCAATCGTGTATAGCATCACAATGAACGGAATAAATGACAGAATCGCATTCGCCGCCACACTGAAGGCGTACGTGTGAACTTCGCTGTCCAGCAAATACCGCAGCATCAGCTTGCCGTCCCGCTTCAGCGAGAACCCGTAAATCGGCAGTGGCCCCTCATCGGATGCGGTCGCGCCAGCACTCTCCGTCTCAACTGAGGAAGGTTGTTCTCGCTGCTCAACTGATTCGTCGAGGATTTCCGTCTCGGATATTGAGATAGGTTTCATGGGCGGCTCTAACTTTGATGCTACCAGAGTGTTGAATTTCACCCGCATCAATCCAGCATTCCTGCCCTCAACCCCTCTCGGGCTAAGAAAGCAAGACTGTTTTTTCTTGCATTTTCACAGAAATCCTGACATAACCAAAACACAGAGCCGACGAGTCTGGGTCTAAAACGTGAGCGTGATTTATTCACGCCGTCGATGAATTTTCACACCTTGCGAATAGCACTCCAGAGCTTCGTCCCCACTCTTGTTCAATGCTCTTAAGCCCTGCCGGGTCAAGCAGTTCTTTCATCCGTAACGGCCTTTCATACCTGGTTACTTTTTGTAAGTCGTTCATAAGGAGAGTAAAAAGTGAAGGAAACGGGAATTGTTAAGTGGTTCAATGGTGCAAAAGGATATGGCTTCATTCAGCGCTCTACCGGTGAAGATGTGTTTGTTCACTTCTCCGCGATTCAGTCAGACGGGTATCGCTCACTCAATGAAGGTGAATCTGTCGAGTTTGAGTTACAGCAAGGGCCCAAGGGGCTGAATGCCATCGAGGTAACCAGACCCTCTTAGTACTCGGAATTTGGCTCGGCTCATTCCGCGAAATCAGATTCACCCTTCTCGGCAATTCGGCCGAGAGCCCAGGTGGCTGCGTTCCGCAAAGCCTCCTGGCCTGTCTGCAAATCCTCGGATGCGGCCAGAGTACGCAGCCACGGCGCATAGCGCGCCAATCCACGATTGCCCATGGCGATTGCCACGTTTCGGCGAAGCCCGGCGAACCCCGCTCGTCTCACCGGCGAACCATTGAAGAGCCGCTCAAAATCGGCCTCCTGCAACCCAGCCAGCCACTCCAGATCAGGATTGATCAGCTCCCGTCGCGGTCCAAGGTCCGTGTCCTCCCCAACCCCGATCGGTGCCTTGCGGTTCCAGGGGCATACGTCCTGGCAAATATCGCAGCCAAACACCTGCCGCCCCATCCCACCCATCAACTCTTCGCTGATGGCGCCCCGGTGCTCAATCGTCAGGTAACTGATGCACCGCGTCGCATCCATCTGATACGGCTCCACCAGCGCACCCGTCGGGCAGGCATCCAGACAGCGGCGGCAACTTCCACAGCGGTCAGGCACAGTCAGCGGTTGGGCCACCTCCGCTACCGGCAGTGAAGTCACCAGAACCGCCAGAAAATTCCACGACCCCAGCTTCGGGTGAATCAGACACGTATTCTTCCCCGTCCAACCCAGACCCGCCGCTCGCGCAATCGACCGCTCAACCACCGGTCCGGTATCGACATAAGCCCGACACTCAAACTCCCCATAGACCGAGTGCATCGCCGCTTCGAGCGCACGCAGCCGCTTCAACAGTACCTTGTGATAATCGCTCGGCCGCACCGCCCCGTCAGGTTGTTTCCTGCCAGACCACGCATAGCGCGCAATCCACCCCGCACCCGGCTTTGCGTCCCCGGTCGAGAGCGGAGCATCGGCATGGTAGCTCGCCAGGCAAACCACCACTGACCGGGCCCACGGAAACGGCACCTGCACCCGCCCGCGCACCAGCTCTCCCCGGCCGTCTTCTCCGCTGCGTCGCGCCAGGTAAGCCATACTGCCTTCGCGGCCCTGCTGAATGAACGCAGCAAACCGCGCTGCATCCCGGTCAGTTTCCGCGTGGGGCACACCCACAATCCCCGCTTCGATGAACCCCGATTCGCGCGCAAGCCGACTCACCGAATCCCGCGACAGGCCTGGCGCATCCAATTCATCAGGAACTCCCTGAGACAGATTCATGCTCTTCGAAATGGAACTGAAAGGGGGCATCCCTGCGTACTCATCTTTACCTACGGAAATATCCACCGGTGAGTCGGCATCCAAACCAGCAGCAACCGGAACCGGCCAACCATGTTGAAAGGACTTTTTATGACTTTATCGCCTTTTTCAAATCTTCCCCAGGAATCTAAATCGATTGCGAGCGTAATTGCTGTTGAATGTGATCTAGTTCGAGGCAATGAAGCCCAGGTGATTAACGACCTGCTTCCCCGTGTGCAGCAGGAGTCGGTCGCGCTCAATCTATCGGCAGTCGAGCGGATCGACGCTGCCGGCATTGCAGCCCTCATCACCCTTTACTGCAGCGCCATTGAGGCTGGCAACGACTTTTCTGTCGTCGCCCCTTCTGCCCATGTCCGAGATCTGCTCCGCATCGTCGGCCTTGAATCGATTCTCGTCGCCAACTGCCGCCCCGGCAGCTTCGGTGGGGACTGTCTCGATCGCTCGCCAGTCCTCACGGCAGCATGACCGCTTACTCCGTCACGTAGTACCCCTCGCGCGTCGTCACCACAAGCTGATCATCCTTGGCCTTGACAACAATCTTGTGGAAGCCGTCGCCCTCATCTTTCCGGGTCGGCTTGTCCGGGGTGTACGTCAGCAGATATTGCCCGCGCAACTCCTCCGCGATCTGCCCGTACACCTCGTCAAAGCCGTCCTTCTTTTTCGCCTCAAAGAATCGCCCACCCGTCCGCCGTGCAATCTGCTCCAGCGTCTTCTTCCCATCCTGACGAGATGCACCCGTCTGGCCCGGCATCCGCCGTTCGTCTGGATAGCCACCGGGGTAACCTCCGCCGGGGTAGCCGCCTCGCCTGTCTATGCCCTGATCCGTTTGGCGATCAAACTCCTGCCGCTCCTGTACTCCCTTGAAATACACAGCGTAGACCGAAACTCCTGCTCTCTCTGCCGCATCGATCGCGCTATTCATCGATTCCTTGCTGCCCCGGTCCGCGCCATCTGAAATCACCACGATTGCCTTCCGCCCTGGCTGCTTCTGCATCAGCTCCGTCGAGGCCAGATAGATCGCGTCGTACAGTGCAGTCCCTTCGCCCCTCCTCCTTCCTTCTCGCTCACCGCCACTTTTCCCATCCTGATCCGATGCGCGTGTACCTGCCACGCCTGCCTGCGGTGCTGTCCCTGTCGTCAGCGCGTCGAGTTCTCCGTGCAGCTTTTCCTTAGAGCCGGTGAAGTCCTGGAGCAATTCCACATCCCGGTCAAAATGCAGCAGAAACGCCTTATCGATCGGCTGTGCAAGCATCTGGTCCACAAACTTTCCGCTCGCCGTGCGCTCGCCTGCCAGCGCAGCCTCCTGATTGCGGCCCGTGTCCACCAAGATTCCTACTCTGAAGGGCAGACCTGCATCACGCGCCAGGCTCTTGATCGTCTGCACCCGGCTGTCGACCTCCAGAGTCAGGTCATCAGCTTTCAGGCTGGACACAATCTGCCCCTTCTTGTCCCGCACCGTCACCGGCAGCACCATCTCTCGCAGCTTCTCGTGCGCGGGCACCGCTGCGGAAGGCGACTGAGAAACAACCGCCTCTGAACCGGAAACAAGGAGCACAAGTGAAAGCGAAAAAACGACCAGTATTTTCATAGAGTTGTATCGCAGTCCTGCCGCCAATCCTTCATGTATGCCGTTTAGACGAACACCGAATCCACAAGTTGACAAGTCTTTCAATATCATTTTCTGCGCAACGGCTTTCCTTCCATCAGATTTCGCGCTAGGCTTGCTCCAAACCAATCCAGGCTTTGCAATCGGGAGATGCCACTTGCCCCTCCGAAAATCTCTTCGCGTCCTCATTATGGCGTCTCTACCCGCCATCGCATTGTTGACGCTTCCGCTCCAGGCCAGCGGCGCAGGCAAGCACCCCGTCCCGGCATGCCTCCCGATTATCGAACTGACCCAGCCTCCTGCTACCGAAACTCAGCCTTCAAGCACGCAGCTGGCAATTGCGCCGCAAACCAATCACGACACCTGCATCCGTGCCCACATCTATCAGGTCATTGAACTCACCGACGGCACCCGATTTCTCGATGTCTGCCCCACCGAAACCCCCGATAACGACTGCCGCTTCATCCTCATGAGCCTCAGCGAAGACCGCGATGAGGTGGGTGACCTGCGCAAGTTCCGCGACCGCGAAGTTGAGGTGCGCGGCATCCTGCGCCCTCTTCATGGCCGGCTCGGCATCCTCATTAGTCACGCCCGCCAGTTTGAGGGCGGCACAGAGAAGTTCAGGCCAAATCCAAAGCTCCTTCAAGGATTCAATGGACAATCTGACCACTTGCCTGTTCACGACCCCAACCTCTCCACAACCGGCCATCACCGCAGTTTCATGAGCCGCCGCGACCGCGAAACACTCCCCGCCGCCAAGCCCTGAGGTCCTCTTACCAGAACTCCCCCGCCGCCGCCCGCAGTTCCTTCAGCGAATATAGGGTCCCGCGCCAAACCACCCCGCCCCGCGCCAGCGCCAGCACCATGGAGCGCAGCACCGCAAACAAGAACAGCCCCGCCGCCAGTGGAAACACCAGCACATACGCCGGCGGCACGCGCGTCACCTTCCTGCTGGCAAAGTAGAGCGCCGAAATCGCCCCGTAGGTCACCACGCCCGCCACCCGCGCCCAGCCTCCCGCTGCGATTGCCAGCATCGGCCAGACTATCTGCGCCAGCAACCCCAGCGCGGCCATCAGCGCCAGCGGCGTCTTGTAGCGGTAAAGCGCAAACAGGTTCTTCTCCAGGTTCAGCACCACACCCCAGGCGCTGTCAGCCCAGCGCACCGCTGCCAGCCCCGGCCCAAGCGCCACCCGCTGCCGGTATCCGGCCCTCTTCAACCGCCAGCCAAACCGCAGATCCTCCAGCACTTCCATACGCAACGCACTGAAGCCACCAAGCTCCTCATACGCGCTGCGCCGAACAAGATTGAAAGCCCCCACCCCCAAAAAGTCCCGCGCCTTCGGGTCAGCCACCCGCCACAACCGCAGCGTCCAGGCAGAAAGCGCGTGAATCGCCCCATGCATCGCCGCTTCCCCTGGCGAACCCATCAGCCAATCCGGCATCAGCACCACGTGATCCGCCCGCTCTGCCCGTGCATACCGCAAAGCCAGCGCCAGCGCATCAGGGGCAAACCGCACATCCCCGTCGGTAAATAGAATCCACTCTGCAGAAGCCGTATGAGCCGCAGTTGCCAGCGCGTGCGGCTTACCCAGCCAGCCATGCGGCAGTTCTGCAATGTGCAAGACTCGCAATCGATGATTGGAAAGCTTCCCCGCAGCTTCCTCGGCAATGCGGTCCATGAGCGCGCCCGTTCGGTCAGTGGAGCGATCATCCACCGCCACAATCTCCAACCGCAGCCCCGTCGAAGCAAGCAGCGTGCGAAGCGTCAGCTCAATGGACTTTTCCTCGTTGCAGGCCGGCACCACGACCGTCAGATCCGGCGATTCGCCTTGAGCCATTCCCGGGAGAGAACCTGCAATCCCATTCAGATCAGCCAACTCCGGCAGATGAATCACCCACTGGCTCCATTGCCAAATCCAGCCCAAAGCCAGCATCCAGCTCGCACCGACAAAGAATATGCCCCAGATTTGAGCGAGAGTCACACCTTGATTATCGCCTGCACAAGCGAAAGCACCCCCAGCAGAGAGCTGAGGCGCTTTGATACCAGCACAAATTCCAAAAGCCGGGCGTCTATTGCTCCGGCTGCGGGTCAGGTGGCGGCTGCTGATTCACCTGATTCATTAACTGCTGCTGCATCTGCTGCTGGCGCTGTTGGATCTCCTGCAGCATCTCCTGAGGATTTTGCGCGCCCGGCGCGCGCGGCAACATCCCGTACGGACGCTGCGCCGCGGGCTGCTCCTGCTGCTCTGGTGGCTCCGGATCCTCTGGTGCCTCGTCGTCGTTGGCCAACATTTCGTCGCCACCCTCGGGTTGAGGCTGCGCTGCCACCGGGGCCGTACCGCCCCGTTTCGAAGTCAACACAAGCTCCCGCGGTGTCCCCTCGCCCTGATCGCCAATCATCAGCACGTTGTAACCGGACCCATCCAGCAGACTGCTCAGAACGTCCCGCGCCGGCGCCGGCCCATACGTCCCATAGATACGTTGCTCGGCCGCTGCTCCCTGCACTGAGCCCAGACCTTCCACTTTCAGCCCCGTTGCCGTCGAAACATCACGCAAAATCTGTTGAAGACTGGAATTCGTAGCCG
This sequence comes from uncultured Acidobacteriota bacterium, assembly GCA_903832055.1. Classification (GTDB taxonomy): domain Bacteria; phylum Acidobacteriota; class Terriglobia; order Terriglobales; family Acidobacteriaceae; genus Acidicapsa. Next base: position 517,891 of record CAILAC010000010.1, read on the forward strand.
CAATATGCAACTGCCGCCCATCCCAGCTCACCTGGGCCCGCTCCGCTTTCGAATTAACCGGCCAGACCGGTGCTGGAGGAGCAACCGGTACTGCAGGATTTACTTCCGTCGCCGCCGCAGGAATCGCCGCAGTCTTTGCCCCCCGCCGCCGATGTGTGCCGGCAGGTTTCCCTGCAGGCCCCGAAGTTCCGGCTTTGGAAGGCGATTTGCCTGAGATATTGGCCGCTCCGCTGCCCGGTGCCCCAATCGCCTGGCCATGAACATCCATGGGCCAAACCCAACAGAGTGCCGACGCCAGCACCAGAGCGGACGCGCCTCCGCGCCACAGCCCAGCAGCATTCATCAGTTTTTGTTCTGTAAAACCTGCCATCGTCCACTTCCTGACTACTCGTCAAGCAGATATCCAACACCTGCACACACTGTACTAGACTAGCAACAGTGCAGAAACGTTCGCCCGCGCGAACCGCTGATTCGGAGCAGCCAGTATGACGCCAGCGGCAAAGAGGACCTCCGCCATGAATCCCAGTCTTCCCGGCAAGTTCACCCCCTGCCGACCGAGATACCCGCGCTCCATCAGCTTTGCCCTCGCCATCCTGACAGCCTTGATTCTGGCTTTCAATTCGACTTCAGCCTTCGCCGTCAGTTGCACCACCCAGGCCCAGATGCTGCCCGCCGACCGCGAGGCGCTCCTCGCCGCCGCCAATCCCCTCGCCGCTGCCATCGCCGCGCAAAATTTCGACCTGCTGCAAGCCTCACTCCTTCCCGCCGTCGTCGCCGATTGGGAGAGCCTGCGCGGAGCCGCACAGAACGCCGCGCCACTCTCCAAAGGCGGCGAGTTCCACCTTCGCAACGGCTACATCCTTGATGCAACTGACCTTCAGGCGACCGCCGACGCTCAGTTCTTCTGCACCAACGCCGACAACTCCATGACCGTCACCGTCAATCTGCGCAGCCTGCCCCCCGGCCGCTATGCAGTCCTGATCGGCGACTTTACCGGATCGCCTCTCGCCGGCCAGCTTGCCCTCATCCTCGGCACCGACAAGACCCCTACAGGCAGCACCTGGAAGCTCGGCGGCATCTTTGCCCGCGAAGGGATCCTCGAGGGCCACGACGGCGTCTGGTACTGGAGCCACGCCCGCGAACTCGCCCCTAAAGCCGCTGGTTCCACGCCCGGATGGTCTGCCTGGTTCACCTATGACGCTGCCCGCTGGCTGCTGCTGCCGGTCGACTTTCTCTCGTCGCCCAATCTCGAAAAGCTCAACGCCGAGCAGATGCAGTTGAAATCCAGCCCTCTGGACACACTTCCCATCACCGTCGTCAGCCCCTCCGATTCCACAAGGACATGGCGCATCACCGCCCTCCGCTTCGACGCAACCCTGCACTTTGCCGATCTCGCCCTCACCTACGAGGGCACCGGACTTACCGACCCAATCGCCGCCCGCGCTGAGGCAGTCTCCGTCATGAGCGGCCTTCTCAAGCTCCACCCAGAGCTCCGCGACTCCTTCCATGGACTCTGGGCCTATGCTGAAAAAGACGGCAAACGCAGCTACGCCATCGAACAAGCCATGCACGACATCCCGTAATCAGCTCAATAGCAAATCCCTGAAATCCTGAGCGCAGCGAAGGACCTCCCGTTCCTGTTCCCGTTCCTGTCCCGTAACTGTTCCTATAGCTTTTGTCCTTGCTTTTCTTTCTGTCATTCCCCTGAGGGGAATCTGCTTCTGCTTCTCAAAGGTGTGTTATCGCCACAGTGCGAAAGACCCGCCTCAACCCTCCCCGGAGTCTCACCATGACGCAGCGCGAATTCCCGGCCACTCCATTGCTCGGCGTCGGCGCGGTCATCGTCAACAGCCAAGGCCAGGTTCTCCTCATCCGGCGTGGCAGCGAACCCCGCAAAGGCCACTGGTCCATCCCCGGCGGACTCGTAGAACTCGGTGAATCCCTAACCGACGCCGTGCGCCGCGAAGCTCTCGAAGAAACAGGCCTCACTGTCGAACCCGTCACGCTCATCGAGGTCGTCGACCGCATCTTTGTAGAAGAAGGCCGCGTCCGCTACCACTACGTCATCGTCGACTACTGGTGCCGCATCCGCAGCGGCCAGCCCCAGGCCTCCAGCGACGCCGAAGCCATCTGCTGGGCCAGCCCGCACGAGTGGCACCACTCCAATCCGTACGCCCTCGAACCCATCACCATCCAGGTCATCGAAAAAGGCTGGCAGATGGCTCTCAGTGTTGATGCGACAACGCCTTAGCCAATTGATCTCGTGAGTCAGACGTCATCATTTTGGCTTGTCTACAAATGGTGTCCAGACTTCGGCCTTATTCCCATTCGCATCCGTGACAAAGAAGTGAACCGTTACAGATTGCTCCGCACTCACCACAGGCACCGTGACCTTTTCTTCAACCCAGGAGTCAGTGGTCAACTTGTCGCTCATTACCACTGCCCCGCCAAAGTCAACTCCAAACTTGTACGGCGCAGTACCGCCGGATACATAAGTCTCGAGGTCCAGAGTGCCACCTGAGTTAACCGATTGGGCACCAAGATGCAATGGTGCAATCAAAACAGTACCTTGCTTTACTTCGGGCTTGCGCGTCACTTCTGAGCCAAAGTAATAGCCTACAATCGTCCCGAACACACCTAGAAGAAGCGCAAGGATATCCTTTGCACGCTCAAATCTCTTTTGCTGTACATCGCTTTCGTCGCCAGTCAAGACCGAAACAACCAGCAGCACTGCTGTCCCGATCGTAACCACCGCATAAAGATAAGTGATGAGTCCTCTTGCGAACTCTACCTTCTCCATTCGAAAGAGAACTGTGTCTAAACCGATTCCGGCCGCAAAGATCAGCCAGACGATTGAGCCCAGCAACATAAGCGGGATAAGTACAACCGGATTCAATAAGTATCGGAATGTGCCAATCTTCGGCAACGCTGAATCAATCGGTTGGGATTTACCCTCAACTCCCGCAATGCCCTTTTCTCCCGGTTGCGGAACGGTCGGTTCGTCTGCCATTTTCCCTCCTCAAATCCGCCGCGAAAGCTTGACTCCGCAGTCTTGAGCATCGCTTCCGATGGGTCGTTGGTAGAATCCATTCCGTTGTATCACTTTTGCAGCCTATTCGCCGTCGGCTTTCCAAATATAAGCATCCCGCTGCGGCAGCCCGATATGCCCGAGCACCCGGCAAACAAACTGCCGCGCCATCTCCGTCGAATCAATAGGCCGGTTATAAAACGCCGGAATCACCGGAAAAATCACCGCCCCCGCATCCGAAGCCAGTTGCATGTTCCGCAGATGAATGCGATTGAACGGCGTCTCCCGCACGCACAAGATCAGCGGCCGCCGCTCCTTCAGCGTCACATCCGCCGCCCGCGCAATCAGCGTATCCGCCATGCCATTCGCTATCGAAGCCAGCGTCCCCATGCTGCAAGGCAGCACAATCATCCCGTTCGAGGGATAGCTTCCGCTCGCAATCGATGCCCCGATATCGCCCGCCGAGTGCTGCACCGTCTTCGTCGCCGCACACCCCAGCAGCTTCTCCACCAGGTTGTTGCGCCCGCCAATCTCCAACTCCTCGGCCAGCACCCGCAGCGAATTTTCCGAAGGCAAGAAATGCACCTTCGCGACGCGCTCGTCCGCCTCAAGAGCACAAAGCATCTGCTGGGCAAACACCGACCCCGACGCGCCGGTCATTGCAAGGATGAGATTCATCGCCTTACCTCTTTCAAGCGGTCACGGAACAATCGATACATTGCGCCGTCATAGCGGAACCTGAGTTCTTCGGGCTGGGCAGGAGTTCCAGTCATCGCTAAAACGTCTCTGTATCCGTTCGTCCTTCGCTTCTCAAGTGTAAGGGTATGTCCTATCGTGAATAGGATTACTCGGGTTTCCTTGTTGCTTGTACGCACAATCCAAAACCAGTCAGAATCTCCTGCAGCCATCGGTATTCGTGTGCCTGTAACAACCCACACCTTGTCTACAGAGCTGCCAGCATCAGTAGTGACGGCTTTGAAATAGCTGCGGAACGATTCCCTACCTTGGTCCTCAACGTCCTCAAGCCCCTCTTGGACTTCTGCCCTTGCCAAGAGCGCATCTAATACGGCATCTGAAGGTGTGGTTGCGCTCTCGAACCCATGGTCATCGTCAAAGGAATGAACTCTTGTCGATGAACTCGCTTTGGGGGATAACTCCTGTGCACAGCAAGCAATTTGCGTGCCCAAGACGATGCACAGAGCGAGTATCCAAGATGTTGCGCACGACATACTACTCCCCCAGCACCCGCGCAAAAATCGCATCCACATTCCCCAACTGCCGCGTCATATCAAACGTCTTCGCCAGATGCTCCTCCGTCAGCAGCGCCGCAATCTCCGCATCCCGCGCCACCTCCTCGCGAAACACCAAGTCTTCCTTCCACGCCCGCATCGCATGACCCTGCACCAGCCGGTACGCATCCTCGCGCATCATCCCCGCCTCGGCCAGGTCAAGCAGCAGTTGCCCAGAAAAAATCAGCCCGCCCGTCGACTCCAGATTGCGCAGCATCCGCGCCGGGTACACCAGCAGCTTGTCGATCAGGTTCGCCGTCTTCGTCAGCAGATAATGCGTCAAGACTGTAGAGTCCGGAAAGATCACCCGCTCCACCGAAGAGTGCGAAATATCCCGCTCATGCCACAGCGGAATATTCTCAAACGCCGCCTGAGCATTGCTCCGCAGCACCCGAGCGAGCCCACTGATCTGCTCGCTCGTGATGGGATTCTTCTTATGCGGCATCGCCGAAGAACCCTTCTGCTTCTCGCTGAAATACTCCTGAGCCTCCCGCACCTCCGTCCGCTGCAGGTGCCGAATTTCCGTCGCAATCTTGTCCAGCGTGCTCCCAATCAGCGCCAGCACCGCGATAAACGCCGCATGCCGGTCCCGCTGAATCACCTGCGTCGCCACCGGCGCCGGCTTCAGCCCCAGCCGCGCACAAATCTGCTCCTCATGCCGCGGGCTCAGATGCCCAAACGTCCCCACCGCCCCCGACAGCTTGCCCACGCGCATATCTTCCGCAGCCGCATCAAAGCGCACCAGGTTGCGCTCCATCTCCGCAAACCAATTCAGAATCTTCAGTCCAAATGTCGTCGGCTCCGCGTGAATCCCGTGCGTCCGCCCAATCGTCGGCGTGTGTTTGAACTCCACCGCCCGCTTCCGCAGCACCGCCAGAAACCCCACCAGCGCCTCGCGAATCAGCCCCGAAGCCTCCGCCACCTGCAACGCCTGCGCCGTATCCACAATGTCATTCGAGGTCAGCCCATAATGCAGCCATCGCGACTCAGCATCCAGCCCCTGCGCTTTCAGGCTCTCGGCAACCGCCGTCGTGAAAGCAATCACATCATGCTTCACCTCCAGCTCAATCGCCTGAATCCGCGCCACATCAAAGCTCGCCTTCGACGCGATCGCCTCCGCCGCCGCCACAGGAATCACCCCGTCCTCAGCCAGCACCGTGCTCGCCGCAGACTCCACACGCAGCCAGCAGGTATATTTGTTCTCTTCCGTCCAGATGCGCCCCATCGCGGGCAAAGTATAACGATCGATCAAGCAGGGTTCTCCCAACGGCCCACATTCTGCAGGCCAACCCCTAATTGTATCGGCTAAAGTGACCTGTCATCCCGAGCGCAGCGAACGATAAGTCTTTCGATTCAGTCGCAACAAACATCGGGTGCCCCATCCATGTCGCAGCCCCACCGCGACATGGGTGGGAGAAACGATCCCCGCCCCAAATCCCAAACCCCTACAACCGCTCGTGAATCCCAAACTTCGCATCCAACTCGTCATACAGCAATCCCCGCCCCGGCCGGTACGGCTGAAACCACTCCCCATCCAGCACCAACTGCGGAATCGCCCGCTTCCCCACATGTCGCAGCACTTCCTCTGAAGCCTTGGGGTCAGCCTCGATATCAATCTCCGTAAAAGCAATCCCGTGCTTGTCTAAATAACGTTTCGTTTCGCGGCAATCACGGCACCAGGGTGCGGAATACATAAGAACCTGCATATCCCTAGTCTACGCGTTTTCCTCATCTTCGGCCTTCCCACAAGCGCTGTCATCCTGAGAGCATGAGGTCCCCACAAACAGGTCCACCGTTTGTGGGGTGAAAAGCGAAGGACCTGCGTCTGCTTTTGAAGGGTAAGCCGGGGTTTCAACCCCGGCAATCTGACGACCGCAACGAGCGGGGTTTTTAACCCCTGCGGTACGCTTTCCTCAGCGGGATACCACAAAATTCTCGAGTCGTTGTTTTACGATGAACCCATGCCTGCCAGCCCATCTACCCAACTCACCGCCGCCGAAATCAAATCCCTCCTCCACCTCGAAGCCCACCCCTACGAGGGCGGCTACTTCCGCCGGACGTACACCTCGCAGCTAAACGTCGAACTGGAGCGTGGTTCCCGAGCGGCAGGCACCGCCATCTACTACTTCCTCGAACCCGGCACCTTCAGCGAAATGCACACCCTCTCCTCCGACGAACTCTTCCACTTCTACTACGGCGACCCCGTAGAGATGCTCCAACTCTGGCCCAATGGCGAATCCAATATCGTCATCCTCGGCCCCGACCTCGCCGCAGGCCATCAAGTCCAGCACTTAGTCCCGGCTGGAGTCTGGCAAGGCACAAAACTCCTCGGCGACGGCAAAGTAGCCCTGCTAGGCTGCTCCGTAACCCCCGGCTTCGACCACGCCGACTACACCAGCGCAAGCTACCAAGAGCTAGCGGCAAATTGGCCGGAACACGCTCAGCGCATCCGCACACTGACGCGAAATTAAGCTGAAAACCAAGACCATCCCAGCGGCAATCCGTTCCGGCTCTGTAACAGGGCACGGCTTCCAGCCGTGCCACAAACACCGTCCAAGCCTCCCAACGAGGAGCCTCGATGGCTCCGAGCGCCTTTGTATCTTCCACAGGTGATAAGCAGGTTTCTCACGACTGATCTTGCAGATTGTCGTAGCATGTCTCTAAAGTAGCCTTTTACCAATAAATGGCAATCGGATCACACAAGAATGAAATACGACACACTTTTGCGCAGTGGCTTCACCTTCTACTTATTGGTAGGCTATGTGTCTGCATACTACTACGCGAAACGTTCTACGAGGAAGACACAAGCCGATCTGCGTCGTAGCTCGTTAGCCCGGGCAGGCTCGTGGGCACTTATCGTTCTTATGCCGTTCTGTGCCGCATCCGCTCTTTATGGCATTCGAGACATACTACTTGCGCCCCTGCTGATAGGGGCTACGATAAATGTTTTTTGGTTTTACTCCGGCTGCAGTGGACTTCTGCAAGGGACGACGAAGCCGCATTCAACTGATAGGCAAAAGGACTCGTAAGACGACCTGTACTCGACTCGAATCCCTACCGATACGTAGGCTTGTGTCGACCGAACCCGCGGTATTCTCAATCATCGTCTCTCCCGAAAAAAAGCCCTTAACAACTCACTCGACTCCGCCGCCAGCAACCCTGAATCCAACTGCATCTGATGATTCAATCGGGGATGGTTAATTACCGAAAGCACCGAGCCCGCCGCCCCAGCCTTGGGGTCCGCCGTGGCATACACCACGCGATCCAGCCGCGCATGCACCAGCGCCCCGGCACACATCGAGCAAGGCTCCAGCGTCACAAACATCGTGCATCCACCCAGCCGGTGATTCCCAAGCGCCTGCCCCGCAGCCCGCAGCGCCACCACCTCGGCATGCCCCGTAGGATCGTTATCCCGCATCACGCGATTCTGGGCCCGCACCAGCACCTCATCGCCGCGCACAATCACCGCTCCCACAGGCACTTCCCCCGCCTGCCCCGCAGCAATCGCCTCATCCAGCGCCAGTTGTAAATAATCGAGATCGTTCATCCGTACTTACTATTCTTGCATCGCGGCAGGCCCATGCCGAAGAGAAAGGCTATCCATCACTGCCCTTGAATCAAGTTTCCATTCGAAACATGCGTCAAGCAGCCCCACCCGTCGTTTCGTCCTCCCAAAGGACCGCAAACACTTTCCAGTAGAACTTCGAATTCGCCAATCGCAGCGTGAGACGGCACCATATGCTTCACAACCACGACATCCCAAGGGTAATCGCCATCAGGACGAACAAGTTCGACAGATGCCGCATACCCTAGTCCGCAGAAATGCTCAGCGAACTGGGTAGCCCCGGACTCCTGATCGAAAATCACCGAATAATCGATATCTCTGGGAATCGAAAGATCGTCATCCTTCGACTGCAAACGGCGCAATACGTCCCCGTTTTCGTCATCTGGAAATTGTGATTCCATTCCAGTCCTTTCGTCGAGGCCACTCGATCTGTTGCTATTAGCTCAACCCCGCAGGCTGCTGCTGCGTCATGCAATGCAGCGTCCCAAGCCCCCAAACCAAATCCACACAGTGAATCCCGATCACCTCGCGCCCCGGAAACAGCTCCCCCAAAATCCCCAGCGCCACGCGATCGTTCACATCATGAAACGTCGGCACCAGCACCACACCATTCGCAATATAGAAGTTCGCATAACTCGCCGGCAGCCGCTGCCCGCGAAAGACCACCGGCTTCGGCAACGGCAGCTCCACAATCGTCCACTGCTTCCCTGCCGGCGTCCGCGAAGCCCGCAGCCGCGCCAGATTCTCGGCAAGCGGAGCATGGTTCTCATCCGCCGCATTCGCCTCCACCGCCGTCACAATCGTCTCCGGCGCCACAAACCGCGTAATGTCGTCCACATGCCCGTGCGTGTCATCGCCCGCCACCCCACGGTCCAGCCAGATCACCTGGTCAATCCCCAGGTAGTCGTGAAACGCCTGCTCCAGCCCCTCCCGTGAAACCCCGGGGTTCCGCTGCTGCACCTCGCTCAGCAAACACTCCTCGGTCGTAATCAGCGTCCCCGCCCCGTTCACATCGATGCTGCCACCCTCTAAAACCAGCCGATGCTTCCCCGCAAACGGCTGCCACCGCTGCAGCCCCGTCAGCCGCGCCACATGCTCGGGAACCCGGTCGTCCTTGCGCCAGTCGTCATACTTCGCCCACGCATTGAACTTCCAGTCCGTAATCCCAATCTGCCCGGCAGCATCCTTGACGAATATCGGTCCCGAATCCCGCAGCCAAACCCGGTCCGTCGGCCAGACGTGAAACACCACCCGGCCCAGCTCCGCCCCGGCCCGCTTCAAAATCCCCTCAGCCCGCCGCCGCACCGCCTCCGAACCCACGATGATATTCACCGTCTCGTGAGCCGAAAGCAGCCGCACAATCTCCGCATACACCCACGGAATCGCCGCAAACTTCCCCGGCCAATCGCTCGCGTTCTGCGGCCAGCCCAGCCAAGTCCCCTCGTGAGCCTCCCACTCCGCTGGCATGCGAAACCCCAACTCCCTCGGCGTCTGCATGGCTTACTTCCACTCCGTCGTCGTAAACTCCGCATCCAGAAACCGCTGCGTGATCCCGCCATACGCATCAATCCGCCGGTCACGCAGGAAAGGCCAGTTCCGCCGCGTGTCTTCGAGCAGCGCCGGATCGATCTCCCCAATCAAAATCTCCTCCGCATCATGCGAAGCCTTCGCAATCACCCGCCCAAACGGGTCCGCCAAAAACGATCCGCCCCAGAACTCCAGCCCCAGCCCCTCGACCTTGTTCCCGCGCACATCGCCCTGCTCGTGTCCTACCCGGTTCACACCCGCCACATACACCCCGTTCGCAATCGCATGCGCCCGCTGGATTGTCTGCCACGCGTCATACTGCGCCGCGCCAAACTCTGCCTTTTCAGCAGGATGCCACCCAATCGCCGTCGGGTAAAACAGTGCCTCCGCTCCCTGCAGCGCGGTAAGACGCGCTCCCTCCGGATACCACTGGTCCCAGCAGACAAGCGTCCCAATCCGCCCAAACGCCGTGTCCACCGCCTGGAACCCCCGGTCCCCCGGCGTGAAGTAATACTTCTCGTAATACAGCGGATCATCCGGAATATGCATCTTCCGATACACGCTCGCCACCGACCCATCTGTGTGAAATGTCACCGCCGTGTTGTGGTACAGCCCCGCCGCCCGTCTCTCGAAGAGAGAAGCAATCACCACCGTCCGCGTCTCCCGAGCCACCTCCGCAATCCGAGCCGTCGTCGGTCCCGGTATCGCCTCCGCCAGCTCAAATAGCCGCGTGTCCTCCCGCTGGCAAAAATACTGCGCCTGAAAAAGCTCCGGCAGGCAAATCACATTCGCCCCCAGCCTGGCTGCCGCGCGCACATGCTCCAGCGCACGATCCAGGTTCGCCTCCGGGTCAGGCCCCATCTTCATCTGAATCAGGCCCACGTTGTATTTACGCGACTTGGAATTGCCAATCGTAGACATTTCTACACTCTCTCCAGGGCATTTCTGACACTGCAAAAAAAGCTCCCAAATTCCGAGCTTAACCGATCACACGCCTCTCGGAGCCCTCATTTTGGAGGAGCCAAAAGCAGCTTCATACTTTTCATTTGAGATTCATCATTCGACGGCGTCTTCAACTTCTCAGTGAGCCGGCTTCGATTGAGCAAACCATCCTCGAATCTTCGCCCGCGACGGAATCTCCACCAACCGATAGCTCACAACGGCTGCCACCAGCGCTCCCAGAATGCGGAGATAAATCGAGAATCGCTGTGTCGCTTCCGAAAGAATGAAAAGCTGCTGCCAGAGATAAAGGCTGTAAGAGAGCAGCCCCAGTTGCACCATCGGCCATGACTCCAGCACCCGTCGTACGATTCCCATCTCGCCCGACAGCAACCAGAAAATGAACGCCACAATGCACACGCATTCAAGTGTCGGCGTAATCACGACCTCAGCGCCGCGAATCTTCGCCTCGAGCACCGGCCGCAGCACAAACACTCCAAAGCCACACAACCACGGAATTGCGCCGCGGAACTTCAGCGTCTTAAACCGATCCAAAATCCCATCCTTGCAGAGATAGGCCGCCATCGCGCCCCACATGATCATGTCCGCGCCCGTATGGAACATCATCATCAGCTGCCCACGCGTCGCTGGAATAAGAAAATACGACGCCACGCGCAGCACCGGGAATACCAGAATCGACCCAACAGCGATCTGACCGCCTCTCTTGCGTCCCAACAGAATCAGCGTCGCCGGCCACACCAGGTAAAACTGCTCTTCCAGTGAAAGCGTCCACAGATGGCCGAGAATCTCGCTCGCAGCAGCCGAAGGCGAGGTCCACAAACTCTGATAATTCCAAAGAAAAGTCGATGCCGTCACAAAATCAGGCCAATGCAGGTCGACAGAATGCAACAAAGTCAGCACGACAAGAGTCAGAATGTACAGATAAAAGGCCGGGAAAATTCGCGCAATGCGACGCTCGTAAAAACCCGTAATCGAAATCCGCCCCGTCTTGTCCTCTTCCCCAAAAAGCAAAGTCGTAATAAGGAAGCCGCTCAGGACGAAAAATACCCTCACGCCAAAATGACCATCCAATACCGAATCAGCCAGCGGCGCAAACCGGGTTTTGAAAAAAGGAATATATGGTTTGGAATGCCCGATAACCACCAGGGCAATAGAAAATGCCCGCAATCCATCTAAATAAGGAATACGCCCTGTAATCGGCCACTTTATCTTCGACATTGAGCAGAGACTACCACAGCTCGTTTCCCTTCCAAAGCAGAAACGCGCCCCCAATTCGTGCCTCCAAAGCATCTTCCTGCCCATCGAAGACCGCACCGAATTGCCACCCCCAATTTCAGGGTGATAGCCTTACTTGTTGGATTTACGCAGGTTTTCCTCCGCAATCTTCAATCCCGCACCCTCACTCGTCGAAAGGAACAGGCACAGGAATGCAAAGCAGCTATAACGGATTGGCGCTACCCGCCGATGGCGCTCCAATTGAATACAAAGATGGCGTTTACAGCGTCCCCGAAAACCCGATCATCCCGTTCATCGAGGGTGATGGCACCGGCCGCGATATCTGGAAGGCCTCCCAGCGCGTTTTTGACGCCGCTGTCGAAAAGGCCTACGGCGGCAAGCGCGCCATCAAGTGGTTTGAAATCTACGCCGGCGAAAAGGCCTTCCGCCAGTTCAGCACCTGGCTCCCCGATGACAGCGTCGCCGCTGCCCGCGACCTGCGCGTCAGCATCAAAGGGCCCCTCACCACTCCCGTCGGCGGCGGCATCCGCTCCCTCAACGTGGCCCTGCGCCAGCTCCTCGACCTCTACAGCTGCGTCCGCCCCGTCAAGTACTACTCCGGCGTTCCCTCGCCCGTGAAGCACCCCGAGCGTTGCGACATCCTCCTCTATCGCGAAAACACTGAGGACGTCTACTCCGGCGTCGAATTCAAGCAGGGCACAGAAGACGCCGCCCGGCTCATCGCCTTCCTCAACGACGATCTTCTGTCCAAAACCAAAAAGAAGATCCGCACCGACTCCGGCGTAGGCATCAAGCCCATCTCGCCCTTCGGCTCCAAGCGCCTCGTCCGCGCCGCCATCAACGGCGCCATCGAAACCGGCCGCAAGACCGTCACCCTCGTCCACAAAGGCAATATCCAGAAATTCACCGAAGGCGCATTCCGCGAGTGGGGCTATGAAGTAGCCATCGACGAGTTCCGCGACCAGATCGTCACCGAGCGCGAATCCTGGATCCTCGGCAACGTCGAGGCCAACCCCGCCATCACCGTCGAAGAAAACGCAGCCCTCATCGAGCCCGGCCTCGAATTCGCCAACGACGCCTTCCGCGCCGAAATCTACGCCGAAATCAAAGCCGTCCTCGCCTCCATCAGCGCCTCCCACGGCGGCGGCAAGTGGAAGTCCAAGATCCTCATCAACGACCGCATCGCCGACTCCATCTTCCAGCAGATCATCATCCGCCCTGAAGATTACAGCGTCCTCGCCACCACCAACCTCAACGGCGACTACATCTCTGACGCAGCCGCGGCGCAGGTCGGCGGCCTCGGCATCGCCCCCGGAGCCAACATCGGCGACGGCTACGCAGTCTTTGAAGCCACCCACGGCACCGCCCCCAAGTACGCCGACAAAGACATGATCAACCCCGGTTCGGTCATCCTCTCCGGCGTCATGATGCTCGACTTCCTGGGCTGGAAAGAGGCCGCACGCCTCGTCGAAAACTCCCTCGAAAAGACCATCATGCAAAAAACCGTCACCTACGACTTTGCCCGCCAGCTCGAGGGCGCAACAAAAGTAGGCACCAGCCAGTTCGCCACCAACATGATCGCCAACATGTAAGAACGAGTGTGAGTGTGGAGTTTAAGTTTGCGGCACAACCCGTTCAGACTCCCCACACTCACACTTCACACTCACACAATCTTTTTAGAAGGAGCATCATGCGCAAGAAAGTCAGCATCGTAGGCGCAGGCAACGTAGGCGCCACCGCAGCACACTGGATCGCCGCCAAGGAACTCGCCGACGTCGTCCTCATCGACGTCGTCGAAGGCATCCCCCAGGGCAAGGCACTCGACCTGCTCGAAGCCATGCCCATCGAAAAACGCGACGTCTCCGTCATCGGAGCCAACGATTACGCCGCCACCGCCAACTCCGACATCGTCGTCATCACCGCAGGCATCCCCCGCAAGCCCGGCATGAGCCGCGATGACCTGCTCAACACCAACTACAAGATCATGTCCGACGTCGTCTCCAAGGTCGTCGCGCAGTCCCCCGAGTCGATCCTCATCATCGTCTCCAACCCCCTCGACGCCATGGCTCAGGCCGCCTACAAGCAGTCCGGCTTCAACCGCGAACGTGTCATCGGCATGGCCGGCATCCTCGATTCCGCCCGCTTCCGTACGTTCATTGCCGAGGAACTCAAGGTCTCCGTCGAAAACGTCACCGCCTTCGTCCTCGGCGGCCACGGCGACACCATGGTCCCCCTGCCCCGCTACTCCACCGTAGCCGGCATCCCCATCACCGAGCTCATCCCCGCTGACCGCCTCGCTGCCATTGTCCAAAGAACACGTGACGGCGGCGCAGAAATCGTCAAGCACCTCAAAACCGGCTCCGCCTATTACGCACCCTCGGCAGCAGCAGTCGAGATGGTCGAAGCCATCCTCAAAGACAAGAAGAAAATCGTCCCCTGCGCCGTCTACCTCCAGGGCGAATACGGCATCGACGGCTACTACATCGGCGTCCCCTGCAAACTCGGCGCAGCCGGCCTCGAAGAAATCATCCAGATCAAACTCACCCCCGAGGAACAAGCCGACCTCAACAAAAGCGCAGCCGCCGTCAAAGAACTCTGCGCCGTCATCGGCGTCTAACCGCAACTCATGCACAAAAGCAATAGGGCCGCTCTGGGAGCGGCCCTCTGCTTTTGACGTTGCCTTTGCACTCGCTGTAGCCTTTGCTTTTCTGTCTGTCATTCCCACAGGGAATCTGCTTCAAGCCGTTGTTTTTGCCTTTGCTCTTCTGTCTGTCATTCCCAAAGGGGATCCCAGGTCGAGAACAAACTCCAGCCCTCAAGGTCTTGTAACAGGGCACGACTTAAGTCGTGCCACTAAAGCCAATCAAATCAAAGGGGCTTCAGCCCCTGAGGGAAGCTTCCCTTCGGTTTCATCCTGATTTCCCGGTCCTTCCGCAGCCTCTTCAGCCCCAGACCCGCGCCCCTGCCCACAAATCTCCGCAATCTCAGAGCGGCATATCCCAAAAAGAAAAAGGCCCAGCCGACGCATCGCGTCAACCGGGCCCTTCCGCGCGGAAGTTTTACGCGACCCGCTCAATCACCACCGACTCCAAAACCACCGGCTTCAACGGCTTGTCCTGCGAATTCCGCGGCACCGCGGAAATCTTCACCGCAACATCCTGGCCTTCCACAACCTCACCAAAAATCGTGTGGTTGCCCGTCAGCCAAAGAGTCGGTGCCGTCGTAATAAAGAACTGGCTGCCGTTCGTTCCCGGCCCCGCATTCGCCATCGCCAGCTTGCCCGGCTTGTCAAACTTGTGCGGCGATCCCTTCGTCTCGTCCTGGAAGCGATACCCAGGTCCGCCCATGCCAGAACCCGCCGGGTCCCCGCCCTGCACCATGAAGTTAGGAATCACACGATGAAAGATCGTGCCGTCATACAGCTTGTTCGTAGACTTCACGCCAGAGACAGGATGTGTCCACTCCCGCTTGCCCTCTGCCAGGTCAATAAAGTTGGCCACCGTAATCGGCGCAACTTCAGGGAAAAGCTTCACCGTAATCGTGCCCTCGGTCGTCGTGAAAATCGCATAAGTGCCAGTCGTCAAAGCCATTGAAACTCCTCTTTTTTTCGTTTACCAATTGTTACTGCTGATTGAGTTACAGCCGGAATACTCCAGCCATCAAAAGTCCTTACTTGCTCGGCGCTGGCGCACCAGCGGCTGGCGCGGGCGGCGGAGGCAGCGGCTTCCCGTCGCGCACAATTGTCACCTTCCGCAAAACCACCGGCGTCAGCGGCTTGTCGTCCGCGTCTCGCTCCACCCGCGCTATCGCCTTCACCACTTCCACGCCTTCGTCCGAACATTGGCCAAACAGCGTGTAGTGCTGGCTCAACGAATCGTAGCCCTTCTCCGTAATGAAGAACTGGCTGCCGTCCGTATTCGGCCCGGAGTTCGCCATCGCCAACCGGCCCGGTCCGTCAAAGTTCAAATTCGGGTCAAACTCGTCATTGAAGCTGTACCCAGGGTCACCCATTCCCGTACCCGCCGGGTCGCCACCCTGAATCATGAACTCCGGAATTACGCGATGGAAGATGGTGCCGTCATACAACGGCTTCTTGTGCATCTTCTTTTGGCTCACCGGGTCCGTCCAGTCAATCGTCCCCTCCGCCAGACCAATGAAGTTCGCCACCGTCTTCGGTGCCTGTTTCTCGTAAAACTGGCAGGTGATCCGCCCCATGGAGGTGTCGAAAACCACCATCGGCCCATTCGGGTGCACCAGCGCCGAGGCCTGAGGCGAAGGGCCATCGGGCAATTCCTCGGCAGCCTTTGACGCAGGCGCCGAAGGAGCCGAAGTAGTCGATGGGGGAGTGGTGGACTGCTGGGCCACAGCGGACAAACCCGCGGCAGCCAGGAACAACGAAGCGATGAAAAGTGTACGCATTGCTGATTTCATACAGTCTCAAGGGTAAATCACGCCCCGCGCTGGAGGCCAGTTCTGTGCCGGTCGACTCTCAAAACTCGTCCGAAAGCCCGGCGCCTTTCCGCTGCATCGTCATCGAAAAGAGTTCATAAAAATTTGTTTGACTTGCGCTGCACTTCGGACTATGGTTGGCTCCCGTGAATTGGTCAGCAGTTACCCCGGACTCTATCGCCATCACGATCATCTACTCGATCCTTCTCCTCTGGGGGATGTGGGTCGGTGTGCGTCAGATCTACCAGGGCTTCTTTCGCCCTCAGGATCTGCTCAATCCGCTCTTTGGCAATCGCCAGGCCATCAAGATATTCACCTTCCATATCTTTGTCGTTTCCATGGATCTGTTTGTCTGCGGCCCCGTCTCGCTCCACTACAAGAGCCGCCTCTGGTACTGGGGCGGACGCATTGCGCTGCTATCTTCCTCCTTCCCGCTCGCTTCCTATTTCAATCGCAACCCCCAGTCCTTTGGCCATTTCATCGGCTACTGGGTCCGCTTCCGCAACACCTTTGAAATCTCATTGCATGTGCTTGTCGCTGCCATTGCTTTGAAGTGGTTTTATTACTACGGCCTGCTTTACTGGCTCGTAGCCTACCGCTATCTCGACGTGGGGCCACGGCGGCTCTTTCAGACCTTCTATAACACGCCGGAAAAGAAAGCCGCGCGTCCCTGGGCTCCCATGCTTAACTGGGTAGTTATCGTAACCATCTACGTGCTAGCGGCAGTCGCCGTCTATCACCAAAAGATCATCTACGCTGCTCCCCCTGATGTGAATCTCCCCGAACACGTCGCCGCTACCTGGGAACTGCTGCTGGTCATAGGAATCAACGTTGTAGTTGCGCTAACTGCATGGGGCATGATGCGCAAATACACCGGGCCGGGCCCTGCGGCGGAACTGATCCCTCCAACAGCTGAGAAATAAAGGAAGGCCGGAACAATGCTGAATCTTGACATCACCCAATCAAATCTCGGCATCGATAAATTGCTCGCTGTCACCACCAATCCCCGCCATCGCTACATCCTGATGAACTACAGCCGTCACCGTTATCTCGAGTTCTCAGGCCGCTACGACGAAGTACTGGCTGACGACATGATGGTCGACACTCCCGTCTATAACTTGCATGCCCTCGGCTTCAACGCCACCATCACCGGCAAAGATCAGGTGCGCAATCTCTATCGCTACTGGGCAGACACCAACCAATGCATCTTCTACGGCGAGAACGAACAGGTGGCCGTCGCAGATAACTTTGTCGCCTCAACAGTGATGGCCCACCAGCAGGTCTGGGGCGGATCAATCCTCTCATCCAAGGCGCTCGGGCTGCTGCCCAAAGGACTCTCGCAGGAACTTCTGCTCAAGTTACTAAGCTTCCACGGGCTCAAGGCGGAACCGGATTGCATGTATCTCTACTCAAACTTTGAAGAAACCATCTGGCCTTACGATGATCGCTGCCGCTTGATGCGCGAAGACGTGATGGAACCCGATCCTTCAGCCGCCAAAATTACCAAACTTGATCCCGCCGACGTGCTCACCACGGCGCAGGCCGCCACCCTGCTCGCTCCGCTGATCAAGCCTCTACCCAATTTTGACGAGTACGTCCTGGGGAAGAGCATAGCGACTGTGTGACATTGAATCTGGCTTGGAAATGTCACACGTGTGACATTTTTCGGCGCCTGAATCTGTCAAGGAATTTTGTTGGAAGTTGTTTGGATACAGTGGTTTGCGTTTGCATTTAATTTGGGCTGGATGTGCGATAGGTCTTTAGAGCGGTCAGAACATAGCGGATACGCTAAATTCTGACCGGCAAAACCTGGGTGCCTTTGGAATCAAGCTTCGGATTCAAGCAATCGCCCTATTGATCTTCAAATTGGTCCCGAAAGTCGAGTCTGATGGATTTCATCCATTTTGAGTAGGCCAAAACGAAAGAACATGGGAAAAGGTCAGGGCGGAAGCCCGTATTGATCACAATGCCGGCTTGATCAAAGGTTCCCCGAGGCGGAAGTCAGTCGACCAGGGCGGAAATCTCTGCCATCTCAACGCTGAAATTTGAGCCTGGCAACTCAAAAGTCGTTGCCGGCGTGAGTTGCCCGCTGGAGTAGAGATAGTAGGACGGCTTCTTCGGCTCAATCACCCAGATCGCCGGAATGCCCATCTGCTGATAGTCAGAAAGTCGATCGAGCATTTCCGTCATGCTGTCGGTGGGTGACAGGATTTCGAAGACGGCGAGGGGTGGTTGAAGGACGATTTGTTCGCGCGGGGCGCTACGGCTCAAGATGGTCACGTCGGGAACACGATAATTGTCCGCTGCAACCTGGACCCGGAGCTCGGGATAAACGCGGATATTCCAGTCAGACTTATGGTCACTGAACCAGCGCACCAGCGCCCCCTGCCAAGAGGCATGATCGAGTTCACCCACGGTGCGCTCCTTGATGACTCCGCGGACGTACTCGCAGTCGGGTTCGGCGGAAGTTTTGAGGTAATCTGCGACAGAAGCCGATGGTGAGATCAGGGTTGTAACCATGCTGGGCCTCCGTGGAAGTAGTGTACGCCAAACTGAGCTGACCTGTTGTCTTAGCCGCAGTTTCGCATTTAACGATGGTGCTCGGAGAGAACGACGAGTGGAGTTTCTTTTGAAGTCTTCGAGCGCCCTTGTGTCGTTGATTGTACTTTTGGTGGCTGGCTCTCGAGGATAGAAAAACAATTGTGTGCCGTATGGCCCCTCGGTGGGAGTTTCTGGCTGGGATTTGATGGGCATGCTAAAGCCATGCCCTTACCTTTGGATCGCTACGTGGT
This sequence comes from uncultured Acidobacteriota bacterium, assembly GCA_903832055.1. GTDB lineage: Bacteria > Acidobacteriota > Terriglobia > Terriglobales > Acidobacteriaceae > Acidicapsa. Next base: position 536,737 of record CAILAC010000010.1, read on the forward strand.
TTAAGCGGGAACAGCAGATTCCCTGCAGGAATGACAGAAAGGAAAGCAAGGGCAAAAGCAGGTCCTTCGCTACGCTCAGGATGACAATGCTGGGAGATGACAAGTTTTTAGCAATCGGATTCGACAATGAAGTGCACCGTGTTAGCTACCCTTCTTCCGCCTCGCGCAGTTTGGCGATGACTGCAAAGTCTTCAAGCGTCGTCGTGTCCCCCTGAATGCTGCCATGTGTAGCCAACTCGCGCAACAGCCGGCGCATGATCTTTCCGCTGCGCGTCTTGGGCAGCGCGTCGGTGAAGCGAATCTCCTCTGGCCGCGCCAACGAGCCAATTTCCTTCGCAACCCAGCGCTTCAGCTCATCCTTGAGCGCAGCGAGGTTCGCGACGGAATCGCCGGATGCAGTCGCCAGAGCGGCAGTCACACTCGATTCAAGGCTGACGAACGCTACGATAGCCTGACCCTTGAGATCGTCAGGGCGGCCAACGACGGCCGCTTCCGCAACCTTGGGGTGGGCGACGAGGGCAGATTCCACTTCCATGGTGCCGAGCCGGTGCCCGCTCACGTTGAGCACGTCGTCCACCCTGCCCATCAGCCAGAAGTAGCCGTCCGCATCCTGGCGGGCTCCGTCGCCGGTGAAATAGCAGCCTTCAACATCAGACCAGTATGTCTTCTGATAGCGTTCGGGGTCGCCGTAGACGGTGCGGGCCATGGAGGGCCAGGGCTTTTTGACTACCAGCAGGCCGCCCGATCCAGCGGGCACTTTTTCGCCTTCGCGCGTCACAACCTCCGGTTCAATGCCAAAGAAGGGGCGGGTTGCCGAGCCGGGTTTGGTTGGCACCGCGCCGGGAATTGGCGCAATGAGGATGGCGCCTGTCTCAGTCTGCCACCACGTATCGACAATGGGGCAGCGGTTGTGGCCAATCTTGTCGCGATACCACATCCATGCTTCAGGGTTGATCGGCTCTCCAACTGTGCCCAGCAGACGCAGCGATGCCAGTGAGTGCTTTTCGACGTGCTCGTCGCCCCACTTGATGAATGCACGGATGGCAGTAGGAGCGGTGTAGAAGATGGTGACCTGATGGCTATCAATAATCTTCCAGAAGCGCGAAAAGTCAGGAAAATTGGGCGCGCCCTCGTACATCAGCACGGTTGCGCCACACTGAAGCGGCCCGTAGACCACATAGCTGTGCCCTGTCACCCAGCCAATGTCGGCCGTGCACCAGTAAACATCGTTGGGGTGGTTGGGGTTCTGCAGATCAAAGACGTACTTCGTAGTCAGATAGGTCTGCACAGAGTAGCCCCCTGTCGTATGAACAAGGCCCTTCGGCTTCCCTGTGGTTCCGCTGGTGTAGAGAATGTAGAGCGGATCCTCTGAATCCATGGGCTCAGCGGGGCAGACCGGGTCGGCGGCAGCGGTGAGCTCATGCCACCAGTGGTCGCGGCCGGCCTGCATGTAAACCGGTGTCCCACTGCGCTGGTAAACCACAACGTGCTTGACAGAGGGCGTGAGAAGCAGCGCTCCATCGACCGTGGTCTTGAGGGGGATTTCTCCACCTCGGCGATAACTTGAGTCCTGGGTGATGATGGCGACGCACTGAGAGTCGTTCACCCGATCGGCTATGGCCTGGGCGGCGAAACCCCCAAAAATAACCGAGTGGATGGCACCAATGCGCGCGCAGGCCAGCAGCGCAATGGCCAGCTCAGGAGTCATGCCCATGTACACGGCGACGCGATCGCCTTTCTGGATGCCGAGGGCTTTCAGGGCACTGGCGAACTTCTGCACTTCCACATGCAATTCAGCATAGGTGAGCTTGCGAATGTGGCTATGACCCACGCCCGATTCGTCGACCAGCGTTAGCTCGCCCTCCCAGATGAGAGCTGTCTTGTCTGCGAGGGCGCCTAGGGCATGGCGGTCGACGCAGTTGTAGCTGAGATTGAGCTTGCCATCCACAAACCACTTTGCGAGCGGGAGGTTCCAGTCGAGGACTTTGGACCACTTCGCGAACCAGTGAAGATCACTGGCGGCCTCGGCCCAGAATGCTTCAGGATCGGCGATGGACTTTGCATAGAGCGCCTCGTACTCCTCGAGGGATTTGACGTGTGCGAGGGCGGAGAACTCCTCCGGAGGAGGAAAGACGCGGTTTTCGCGGAGGGTGGACTCGATGTCCTGATTGGCGGCAACATGGCTCGGCGCGGCGGCGGAATCGGGCGAAACGGGCAGAGCGGGCATTGAATCGGAGGGCATGGGTCGTCCTTAGGGAAGAATCAAAAAGATGATAATCTCTCAAATCGCCGGAAAACTGCATTGCAAAGCGTTTGGGGCGCTGTGACGGATGCGGCAATCCTGTGAATGCCACGATAGCGGTTGGCGCGTGGGATGGGCAAGTGACGACGGGCAGGCGAGGAGAAATCCGAGCCAGGGGTGACTTGAGTCACTGCCGATTGGGGTGAAGTCTGCAACACTGAATCGGCTCGCAAGAGGGAGATTTCAGATGAAGAATCTTGCGGTTTTGACAAGTGGCGGCGACGCTCCGGGGATGAATGCGGCGATTCGCGCCGTGGTACGCACGGGCCTGGCAAAGAGGCTGACCGTGTGGGGCGTGGCCAATGGCTATACAGGGCTGATTGAGGGCAGCTACAAGCGGTATGGGTCGCGGGATGTTGGCAGCATCATCCAGCGCGGAGGGACGATTCTGGGCAGCTCGCGGTGCGCTCAGTTCATGTCCATCGAGGGCCGCGAACTCGCCATGCACCGGCTGCGCGGGGCGGGTATCGAGGGGTTGATCGTGATTGGCGGCAACGGTTCGCAGGCGGGGGCACGCGCGTTTCACCAGATGGGTTTTCCGGTCGTAGGGGTGGCTTCAACCATCGACAACGACTTGTACGGCTCAGATCAGACCCTCGGCGTCGATACTGCGCTCAATATAGCGCTCAGCGCGATTGACAACCTCAAGGTGACCGCTTCTTCACACCGGCGGGCGTTGCTGGTGGAGGTCATGGGGCGCAACTGCGGCTACCTGGCGCTCATGGCGGGCATCGCCGGCGGGGCTGAGGCGATTGTGCTGCCAGAGGTGGAAGTAGAGCCGGAACAGATCGCGCACTCCATTCAGGCAGCTTACGAACGCGGCAAACCGCACGCAATCGTAGTCGTCGCAGAGGGGGCAAGGTACAACACTGCGGGGTTGGTTGAGGCTTTCAAGCAGCAGCATCTGCTGGTCGGCTATGACATTCGCTCAACGGTGCTTGGGTATGTGCAGCGGGGCGGCACGCCGACCTGTGCTGACAGGTTGCTGGGCACACGGCTTGGCGCGGCAGCGGTAGAACAAATCGTCGCCGGCAATTCAGGCGTCCTGGTGGGAATCTGCAAAGGTGAGCTGGTGGCGACTCCCTACGAAACTGTGGTGAGCGGCATCAAGCTGCTGCCTTCCTGGTATCTGGAGTCAGCCGATATCCTGGCCCAGTGATGGTCAGTCCAGTGCCCTTCTTCGAGCCAGGCGCTCAGTGCTTGGTGGCGGCGACTGCGGGTGCGGCATGCTGGATCTGATAGCCGCTGTAATCGATCTTGAGCACCGTGTCACCCAGCAGAAAGCTATGCGAGTGGGCCTCGGCGTGGAAGGCCATCGGAAAACCTTCGACGCGTGAATAATCGCGCGAGACTGTCGTTTCGCCTGCCAGGAAGGAGACGCTCTGCGACGGGCTACCCTCAAGGTGCACGACCATGAAATCTTCCGCATCCACCCAGGCTTTGCCATTGAAAAGATGCGAGCTCTTGCGGCGGGGCTTGAGATCGACAATGACGCACTGGCGGCCATTCATTTGCGCCTGAACAGGCTCCGGGGTTATCTCGTAATTGGCTGAATCCACCAGAACCCCATCGCGCGTGTCGGCCTGCGACATTTCCTTTTCACCGGCGAGCACCTTATCGATCACGGCCGAGCGAAGCAGCCCGGATCCGCTTTGGGAGATCGCCGTAAAGTCCTTGCCCGCGCCCACCCTGAAGACGGTGCGGATCGTCTGTTCTGCCGAGGGGTTCGCCTCGCCATTGCGGTAGATGGCGTAGTGCTCCTGAACCGAATACCCGGCAACATCCGATTCGCGGGCATAAACCGCGGCATCGATGCGACGAACAATGGCCTGGGCCGGGGTTTCCGGCGTGGGACCGATGGTAGTTTGAAATGCAAAGCCTGGCGCTGCAAGGCAGGCTATGCCAGCGGCAGAGAACACGCCCAGCCGAGGCGCTCCGGTTGAATTTCGAAGCCTGGTAAGAATCATGTGGCTTAGACGCGCGGTTTCGCGAAGGGTACGGAAGGAGTGCGGGTGATTCGAGTGATCGTTGTGCTTATGCTGTGTCATCGAGAGACCGCCAAGGGAATGGGCATCGCTTCGAGAGCGGCGATGCCGGTACGAGTTCTGGACCATTTTGCTGGATCATTTTTGGCGAACGCCGGAGCGGCAAAATCGGGAGCGTTGAGCTTCTTGTAAAAGCCTTCAAGATTCGCGCGCAGCTCAGGGGTTACCTGACCAAATTGCTTTTCAGCCAGCCGATTGACGAGCTCAGCGTACGCCTGGTCGGTGAGGGAGTATTCACCGGCAATCGTCTCGCGGCCTGTATCGAAATCCTTGTTTTCAAGATGGAGGGAATGCTCTTCCTCACGATGGAGTTCCAGACTGAACTGGTCAACCGAGTTGTTCACGCTTTGCATGTAGAGATTTTCGGTGGCGGGGGTGGGCATTACGATGTCCAGCGAAGCCAGCGGGCCGACCTTGGGAAGGATCGAAATCAAAAAGGCGAGGAAGCGGGTCCCGAAGCCTGGCTCTTTGTACTTGCGTCCCCATTCTCGGCGGTATTGGCTGCGCTTGAGGTGATAGAGGAAGCGCTTCCGGGTCATGGTGGGGTCTTCTGTGAGGATCGCATCCTTTTTCAGGACGATGGCAACCTTGGTCATGCGCGGAATGAGGCGGCTTACGGAGTAGCGAAATGAGCCGATGGTGAGATCAACGTCAGGAAAAACATCAGAAAGCGGAAGGCCGTAGGTAGCAAGGAAAGCGCGTTCCATGAGTGGCTTGGCGACCTCAAAGCCGATAAAGTCATGAAAAGCCTGAGAGGTAAAGCGATTCTTGGCAACCTGCACCACATCAAAGCCAAATTCAGTGCGGATATGGGCTTTGGGACTGTCTTCGTACGTGACGCTGGGGCCAAACTTTGCTTTGAGCTTGGGGAAATTTTCAGCGACCGCAAGGTTGACCTCAGGATGGCCGGCGAGGTCAGAGGCGTAGTGAGAGAGGGCGCCGAGAGCAAAAGCGTATTCATTGATGTCCTGAGCCTGGCTGAGCAGGTTGTCAACGAAATCGCCGCTGCGGACGTAGTGGACAAGGTCAGAGAAGAAGCGATTGCCGAAGGGGTAGTAGCCGATGTCCTGAATGAGGCATCCGCCGTAGGCGTAGGCGTGAGCCTGGATGAGTTGCTCGGGAGTTGCATCGGGGTAGCGGGCCAGGAGCATCGGGCGAAGCTGGTCTTTCCATAGCAAATCGACAATCTGCTCGTGGGTCAGGATGGAGTAGGCCTGCGCGCGCTGTGTGGTGACCAGCAGGCAGATCAGGATGCTCGCCGTCGTGACGAGCCGGAACCATGAGCTGCTGGTAAGCCGCGATAATTCTGGTCGGGAACGCCTGGACTCATCCACTTGGGAAACCCTCTTCACCCTTCATTCGCTATCCTAGCGCGGAAGGCAGACCTTTCGGTGTTCAGGTTTGCTCAGGCTGCTTTGGGAGTGAGGCAGGAGATCGTTCGCCGCGTCGTGGCAGAGCCAGTCGGTGGTGAGGTCTTTAGTGGTGCACTCTCAAGCCGAGGACGGCGTTTCGTCAATCCCTCATGGGCCTGAATTTACGGGTTGTGATACAGGGTCTGCTGACGCTGGTAGGCTGTTGTTTTAGAGAGAATCAACGGCGGAAGCAATGCCTGGATGGAAAGAGGAATTGGTGGCGGACTGGGTGATTACAGTGCTGGCGCGCGGCAGTGTCGAGCCGGTGCTGGATAAGGTTTGCGAGTCCTTGAATGAACAGGGACTCGAGCTCGATTCGATTGAAATGCCCACGGCAACCCAGCAGGCGCTGGAGGCCGTGTGGGGAGCGGACGGGCCGGGATATGCCTGCGCTGAGCTGAGCGCCACTGCGCGGCTTGTGGACGAGAAGCAGATGCGCGCCGCCTTCCGCCTACTGGCCGATGACCGGGCCATCGACATCGTGGTGCGGCGCAAGAGTGAGTGCGCACGAACGCCGCGGCTGTTTGTCTTTGACATGGATTCCACCCTGATTCAGGGCGAGGTAATTGACGAATTGGCAAAGCTGGCCGGGGTAGGCGACCGGGTGGTCGAGATTACTGCCTCGGCGATGCGGGGTGAGATTGCTTTTCCTGAGAGCTTTCGCCGGCGCGTTGGCCTGCTGCGGGGGCTGCCGGAGGAACGTGTCCTCGAGCTGCTGGGGCGGATTCCACTGATGGAGGGCGCAGAGCGGCTTTTTGCGGAGCTAAGAAAGCGCGGCGCAAAGACAGCGATTCTCTCGGGAGGCTTCACCTTCTTTGGCATCGACGTGCAGCGCAGGCTGGGCGCGGATTTCGTTCACGCCAACGTGCTGGATATTGCTGGCGGCGTGGTCACGGGCGAGGTCAAAACTGAAATCGTTGATGGCCTGCGCAAGGCCGCCCTGCTCGCGGAAATCGCAGAGCGCGAAGGCATTCCTCTGGAAGAGGTCGTCGCCGTTGGCGATGGGGCCAACGACCTGCCGATGCTCGCGCTGGCCGGGATGGGTGTGGCTTTCCACGCCAAGCCGCTGGTGCGGGCAACGGCGCAGCACGCGATGACGCACGTAGGGCTGGATGGGCTGCTGTATCTGCTCTAGAACCGTGGCCCGCACGGTTGATATCATTTTATGAAATAGTGATATCATACGACTTTGTGGAGGTGGACCATGGCGAACGTATTGGTACGGGATTTACCAGAAGCTACCCATGTTGAGTTGAAGGCGCGGGCAAAGAAGAATGCACGGAGCGTCAACGCGGAGATTCGCGCGGTGCTCGTTGAGTCGGCGCGCCCTGCTTCAACTGGCGGATTGGGCACAGACTTCGCCAAGTGGAAAGAGAAGCATCTGGCGGAATACGACGATAGCGACTTCGATGTTCTGTTTGCGCGAGATAAGACGCCTGCCCGGTTCCCAGATTTCAGCGGCCCGGAGTTTGACTTGGCTGAGAGCGAATGATCGTTCTCGATACCAACGTAGTTTCCGAGATGATGAAGCCGGCGATGAACCCTGCGGTGCAATCCTGGCTTGACCAACAGAGTGCAAAAGAACTGCATCTGGCAACAACGAGCTTGGCGGAGTTGCGACTGGGGATTGAAATGGTGCCGACGGGGCGGCGTCGGCTATCGATGGAACGGACGTTGGAGGAGATTCTGCTGCGTTTCATTGGAGATCGGTTGCTGTCGTTTGATGCCGGTGCTGCGGTTGCCTACGCGTTGATTGTGAGTAACGCGCGACGCAGAGGGCGAGCCATCGACGTATCAGACGGGCAAATCGCGGCGATTGCCAGCGTTCACGGATTCCAGGTTGCGACACGCGATACCGGGCCGTTTGAAGCAGCCGGGCTGACGGTCATCAATCCCTGGGAGGCCATAAGCTGACCTAAATGCTCCATGGATGTCGCGTTTGGGTCATGACGAACCTCATTAACTCGGGTTGGACCGCCGACATATCCCAGCACCTACCTGATTGACGATGAATCTAAGCCATTCGCGGGGTAACTTAGGCGGATTTGTTGACGGCCTGAGCGGAAGAACAGCACATCCTCTATCTTGCGGCCATAGCAATTCAAAGGTCACACAAGAATTAGGGACGACAGGCGCACCCGGCTGTCTTTCGATTTCATCTGAGGGAATTAAGACGACCAGTAGGAACGAATTTATACATAGTGAGACCCGCACATTCACCACTCCATAAGCTCTGCCATGGAAATAATCTTCATCTAACGAATAGAAGAAAGCCCTCGGTAGGCTGGGTTCAGAAAGTGCAAAAATTACCGCTGAACCTGGAGTAAGGCGACCAGTTGCGCACCATCGGGAAAACTTTTCCCACGGGGCGGCAATCTCGGTTTGGCCACTGAGCAGCATGAACGAGGTTTTGTAAGCCCATCGGGCAATTGTGTTACGCTCTTGCCCTGAGAGGGAACTGGCTGTGCGGTCAGCCGAGACAAGGCATGTGAGGAGTGGTTTTACCTCATCCTCTAATTGCGACATCCAGCCGTTGTTACACTCATTACACACTTTTCTAGATACATAATTGTTCAATCCGTGTCTAGCTATCAAAGTTTCCATTCCGCTCTCGTGAACACTGAATCGCTCCAGTTGTACGCCGGACATTTCGACCAGTTCATGCAGCCATGTTGGCAGAAGATGTTCTCTCGACGGTCTTCTGCCGTCGGAGCTTTCTTTCTGGCAACATAGACACTTGGTCATAGTGTGTTCGGCACCTAAATTTGCAGTTACGCGTTGAACTCATCAAAGATCCGGCGGTCCTTTGTCTCAGGCAAAAAGAACAAGCCAATGAAGAACGTCATCGTGGCAATCGAGATGGGCCAGACCAGCCCCATATATTTCGCATTGACATCGCCGGGATGCGCGGCCAGCCACCATGTAGCAATCCAGGTCGCCATCAGCGGTGTCAATCCGCCAAATTCGCCGTTGCCCAGGTGATACGGAATCGACATCGAAGTGTAGCGAATGCGTGCCGGAAATAGCTCCACCAGCAGCGCGGCGATGGGCGCATAGACCAGCGTGACATAAAACACCTGAATGAAGATCAGCGCAATCATCACTGGCTGGTTGACCGTAACCACGGCCGTCGGTCCAGCGCCGGTTTTGGTCACCGCCGCAGCCATGGCGTGATAGATGGGCCAATAGGTGAGCGCGGCGAGCGCACAGCCAGTCAGCAGCAGCGGCTTGCGGCCAATCTTGTCCGACAGCCATCCGAAGAGCACAAAGAAAGGCGAGGCCAGTGCCAGCCCGATGGCAATCATGATGTAGGCATCTTTATAGTTCACGCCAAGGGTCTTGGTCAGGAAGACCAGTACGTAGAACTGACCGGTGTACCAGACCACAGCCTGCCCTGCCGTCGCTCCAAAAAGGGCCAGGGCGATCAAGCCCCAGTTCTTACGGCTGATATCCGTGATGGGCGATTTTGAAGTTTTGCCCTCCTTCTTGAGCTTGCGAAAGAGAGGCGACTCCTTGAGCCGAATGCGCAGCCAGAGCGAGATGACGACAAGAATGGCAGAGAGCAGAAAAGGGATGCGCCATCCCCAGGCTTGAAACGCCGCATCGCCTAGCTGGACGCGTGCGGTGAGCACGACGATGAGCGCGGCAAAGAGGCCGAGGGTGGCGGTGGTCTGGATAAAGCTGGTATAGAGACCGCGCTGATGGTCGGGCGCATGTTCGGCGACGTAGGTGGCCGCGCCGCCATATTCTCCGCCGAGCGCGAGGCCTTGCAGGCAGCGCAGCAGCACAAGTAGAGCCGGGGCGAGCAGGCCAACTTTCTGATACGTAGGCAGCAGGCCAACGCAAAAAGTCGAGAGCCCCATGACGCTGAGCGTCACAATAAACGTATAGCGTCGGCCAATCATGTCACCGATGTGGCCAAAGACGGCAGCGCCGAAAGGCCGCACGGCGAATCCGGCCCAGAGCGCCCCGAGCGAGAAGAGAAAGCCCGTCGCCAGCGATCCCGGAAAGAACTGCCCGCTCAACACGACCGTCAGAATTGCGTAGAGATAAAAGTCGTACCACTCGATCAGCGTTCCCGCAGACGAGGCGAGGATGACGTGGGTCAGGCCAGAGACATCTGGAGCGGATTGCTGCGAAGCCGCGCTTGGAGCGGCGAGGTTGCTTGCCATCTTTGTATTGACCTCGATCGAGACCTGCGGTTCCTGCGGGGAGTCAGGGCCGGGCTGATTGGGAATTCTGGAACTGGTCAATAACGGTGCTTGGCCGAGGTCTGCGCTGTCAAGTGAATTTGCTGACCTGGCTGCGGAGCCGATTGCGCCTTAGCGTGGGGCGCGCTGGGCAAGCATGTATTCGCGCAAAACGGCGTTGATGCGGCTCTGGTACCGCTTGCCGGTGCCCCTGAAGAACGCGAGAAGATCGGCGTCGAGGCGCAGTGTCACCTGCTGCTTGTTTTCTTCAGGAACGAGGTCCATGACTGGCAGGGAGACGCGACGCCAGCCAGTTAATCTTTCTGGCATTTCGCTTAAGTCGATGTCTTCGTCACGTAAATCGCGTAGAGCTTGAAGCTGCTCTTCAGTCATGGTCGGTGGATTGTCAGGATCATATCGAAATTGAACCATTCCAGTATTCGAGGTACTCACGTCGGGTTGCCCTCCTGGCAGAAATCATACGAATTCTGTTGTTGCGTATGGTGTAAACGACAAAGAGAACGAACTCCCGTACACGCCCGATCACAATTTCGCGGTTTTCCCCGTCGTAATCAACTTCATCTGCCTGTTCGATTCTGCCAGGGTCGGAAAAGACACCAGTTGCAAAATCAATCGCAATTCCGTGCTTGCGCAGGTTAATTTCGGCTTTTGCGGGATCCCATTCGAAATCCACTTCACCATCCTAGCGCACTTGTCACTCCATTTGTAGCTACACTTGAAGTTTATTTGCCATGCCGCTTCTGGTGCCAGGTCCACGCGGTCTGGATGATCTCGTCAATTTTTGGATAATTTGGCTTCCAGCCCATTTCGGCAATCGCCTTTTCGCTGCTGGCAATCAGGAATGCCGGATCGCCCGCCCGGCGCGGCAGCACTTCAACGGGAATCGGGTGCCCCGTGACACGGCGCACTGAGTCAATGACTTCGCGAACGGTGAAACCGGCTCCGTTGCCCAGGTTATAGATGAGGCGTTGCTCAGCGGCGCGGTCAGTTTCAAGTGCTTCGAGAGCCAGCAAATGGGCATCAGCGAGGTCAGAGACATGCACATAGTCGCGAACGCAGGTGCCGTCATGCGTTGGATAATCGTCGCCAAAAATCTTGATGGCGTCGCGGCGGCCAAGCGCCACATCGAGCACCAGCGGAATCAGGTGCGATTCAGGCTCGTGGGCCTCGCCAGCGACGATGACGCCCGAGCCTTTGCCGCCGACTTCCGGCGCCCCCGCTACATTAAAGTAGCGAAGCGAAGCCGAGCGCAGCCCGTGGATGCGGTGGAACCAGCCCAGCATGGTCTCGACCAGGAGCTTGGATTCGCCGTAGGCGTTGGTCGGGCGCAGCGCGGCGGTTTCCGGAATCGGAATGATCTCCGGCTCGCCATAAACCGCGGCCGTCGAGCTGAATACGAATCTCTTGGGACCGCAGGACAGCACGCTCTCAAGCAGAGCAAGCGTCGCCGACGTATTCGCACGGAAGTAGACTTCCGGGTGCTTCATCGATTCGCCGGCCTCAATGAGCGCAGCAAAGTGCAGAACGCCGTCGAATGCGGCGCCAGCAGCGGTTGCATCGCGAAAAAGGCCCTCGATGCGGGCGCGATCGGCGATGTCAGCCTCGACGAATTCCACTCCTGCGGGGACCCCACTGGAGACCGAGTGGCAGAGATTATCGACCACCGTTACCTGGTGCCCCTGCTGGGCGAGAAGCGCTGCAGTCGTTCCGCCAACGTATCCGGCACCGCCGGTGACCATGATCTTCATAAAAAATTTGCCCTTTGCGCCTTGATTTGATGTAAGTTTAGACTATTACACAGGCTGATCAGGAATGGTGGAACTCCGGAACCTGTTCGAAGACCGTCGCCCAGACGGCAAGCCGCAGACGAGTTGACTGGTGGGAAGCAGGTTGCTGGGCAATAAGTTGTTGCGTAACTTATTGAATTCCCACAGCCAGGCGACGCTGGCAGACAGCAGTTCCTGTTTGACTCTTTGCCTTTGGATGGGAAGGTTGCCCTGAACGTCCGAGGTGTGTACTGTGAACGAATCGCTCACTCATACGTCAGTAGTCAATAAGGTCTGGCGGTTGCCATTCCAATGATTTTTCACCCTTAGCTGTTGAACAGAACCAGTTTTTGCCGATAAGGGAAACGAAATACTCGCTTCGATGCACGGATTTTCCTCCCCCAGAGAGTATCCGTATAAGGCCATTGCAACTCAGCCCGGCAGACGCCGGTCATACCGCGGCAAATCCGGCCGCGATCGAGGACTGAGGACATGCCCACGCCCCCGTATGCTGGTCGCACGCGTTTCGGCCTTCTGCCGGAACCGGAGAGCAACCCGGCTTTTATTCTCACCAGTTGCATCATCAATGGTGCTATTTTGACAGCCCTGATCATCTTTGGCACCGTCGCTCACCACGAGCTTGAGGTGCGCAAGATGGAGACCACCGAGATCGTCTTTCCGGTCAAGCCTCCACCGGAGATCAAAGTCAAAGTGAAGTTGCCACCGCCGCCCAAGGTGGAGCCAAAGATCGAGCTGCCCAAGATTGCCAAGCTTGAAGCTCCAAAGATCAATCTTCCCAAGCCTGAGCCAAAGCCCGAAGTGAAACTTCCCGTGATCAAGGAAGCCATCTCGCTGCCCAAGGTAGCGGCGGCCAAGCCTTCAGTCGTGCTCGCGCCCCAGCCTAAAGCGGCTTTGGTAGCGGCGGCAGCACCGGCGCTTACGCCGCAACTGCATCCGTCAGTACAGCCGACCCACCTGGGCGACCTGAACGGCGTAACCCCCAATCCAAATGCGAGCAAGCCGGCGACGATTCCCGCCCTCGGCAATCCCTATGGCGGCATGAAGGGTCCCTCAGCTGCGCCGCAAGGCGTCGTGGGTTCCACTGGATTTGGCAATGGCACGAAGTCGGGCTCCAATGCCGGCACCATGGGCAGGGTTGCATCGGCTGGAATTCCCGGCGGAAACGGGCTGGCCACAAACGGCGGCTACGCCGGTGGCAATGGTAAAGTTGCGGCGGCTGTGATCCCCGCCATGATGACAACCTCCGCCCCAACGGCTCAAACCGTCGCACAAGAGACCAAGACGACTCCTCCCGTGCTGTTGAGCCATGCCGAGCCAGAGTACACTTCAGAGGCCCGTCAACTCAAAATCCAGGGCGACGTCGTGTTGCGTGTAACGATCACGACCAGCGGTCAGATGCAGGTGCATAACGTCATTCATGGGCTGGGTCATGGCCTCGATGAATCCGCGATGCGCTCGGCTCCCACATATCGGTTCCAACCTGCCACGCGGAACGGTCAACCGGTCGAATACACGACCAATATCATCATCAAGTTCCAGACTGCTTAGCTGGTGCCCATAAGCCCGGAAGACTGAGAACACTCTGGCCGCGACCCCCTGAGCCTCTGTAATCGAGGCGAAAACGGCCAGAGCAAGACAAGAGAAGAATTAACCGTTAGGAGCCGTAAATGAAGCTTTGGAAGATCTCCCTCCCCTTCCTGCTGGTCACGCTGGGTGTCAACCTGGCATACGCCAAGAAGGAGCCCAAGTACGAAAAGGCGCATCAGCTCACCCAGGACCAGGCCGCCCTGGTCGAAAAGGCGATTGCCCGTGAGAAGGTCGTCATCAAGAACATCCAGGAGCGGACACCTCTGGTTGAGACCTACATCCAGGATATGAAGCCGGATGAAAAGCTCTACCAGGTCCCGACCAATGACACCTACATGCTGAGCCGCGTCGACTTCCACAAGTCCTTCACCGACAAGCCTTACGCCGCGCGGACCCAGAACAAGCACGGTTTCTTCAAAGGATCCATCAGCGCCCTGGCAAACATTGGCAAGGCACTGCATCTCGACAAGGAAACCTACAACAACGACGGCTTTACACAGATGATGTTCCTCGACCCCTCCGGGTTTGACCAGCAGCATTATGTGTTCAGCTACGTCCGTCGTGAATTCCTGGGCAGCGTCCGCACCTGGGAATTTGACGTCCACCCCAAGGTCTCAGGCAATGGCCGCTTCACCGGCCGTATCTGGGTTGAAGATCAGGACGGCAACGTCGTTCGCTTCAACGGCAGCTACACCGAGAGCGCCAGCGAAGACAACACCAAGGAGTACTTCCACTTTGACAGCTGGCGGATGAACATGCAGCCGAATCTGTGGCTCCCGGTCGCTGTCTACGTTGAAGAGTCGCAGCGTATTGAGGGCGGCAAGACCGTTGGCCTCCGCGCCCAGACCCACTTCTGGGGCTACTCTCTCACCCTGCCGACTCGCGAGAGCGAGAACGTCTCCGTTCAGGTTGAGGGCGCAGTCGATCAGAGCGCCGATTCGCAGGATATGACGCCCTTGCAGGCGACCCGCGCCTGGGTTTCACAGGCCGAGAACAACGTGCTTGATCGCCTGGTGCAGGCCGGCTTGCTGGCCCCCCCGAGCGACTTCGACAAGACCCTCGAGCAGATCGTCGTCAACCTCGCGGTTCCCAACAACCTCAACTTCCCTGACCCGGTCCACTGCCGCATCCTGCTGACGACCACCGTTGAAGCAACCACCGTCGGCAACACCATCCTGGTCAGCAAGGGCCTCATCGACACGCTGCCCAACGAAGAATCAATCGCAGCAGTGGTGGCATTTGAGCTTGCCCATGTCGCTCTCGGGCATCACATTGACACCCGTTACGCCTTCAATGACCGGCTCCTCTTCCCCGACGAAGCGTCCTTCCAGCGCATCAAGATGAACCACTCTGACAACGACAACGTCGAGGCTTCGAAGAAGGCAACCGAGTACCTGTCCGCCTCGATGTACAAGGACCGCACCTCCAACGCCGGCCTCTACTTTGCGCAGTTGACCGAGCGCGGCAAGGCTCTCAAGCAGCTGAATACGCCGAAACTGGGCGATTCTCTGCTCAAGGCTGACGGCACGCCCTGGCTCGCCGATCTCGCCAAGACCGCTCCCAAGCTGAATCAGGATGACGTCGCACAGATTGCGGCTCTTCCTCTCGGCAGCTGGCTCAAGACCGATCCGTGGGACGACAAGGAGCACATGCTCAACGCAAAGCGCTATGCTCCCATGAATGCCCGCGACAAGATGCCGTTTGAAGTCACGGCTATCTTCTACAAGCTCCAGCGGTATGAGGACGCGCAGAAGACTCCGGCGGGCACCATGCCGGCGGCAGCTGCCGCGCCCGCACCCGGCGGAACCAACTAGCTTCACTACCCCAATTCAAGCGGCTCCAACAGAGTACACAGCCGGAAAATCCAGGACATCAAGTCCCCCGGATTTTCCGGCTATACTTTTGTAGTTGCCGGGGGTTTTCAATCCCGGTGCGGACCGGATGCGACCCCTGGAATGATGAACCTTCAAAAGATCAAAAAGCTGCTTCCCTGTGCCTTTTTCACAATGCTTGCCCTGCTCCTCGGCTCCCAATCGCGAGACCTGTGTGCCCAGGTAAAGCCCGCAGCCCTTCGCAGCCCCTTTTCACTGACGGTCGGTGGCACCGTGTCCGGCTTCGCGCCCGATTACGTCCCCAACAAGCTGATTGGCGCCGGAGCCTACGTCGATGTCAACATCTTCCACGGTATTGGTGTCGAGGCTGAGGGACGCTGGCAGCGCTTCAACAGCTACCAGAACATCACCCAGGACAACTACCTCATCGGCCCCCGCGTAAAGGTACTCTCCTTCTGGAAAGCGCGGCCCTACGTCAAGGTGCTGGGTGGATTCTCGACAATGAACTTTGAGCAGAATGTCGCCAGCGGGCGTTTCAGCACCCTGGCAGGGGGCGGCGGCATTGACCTGCAGCTCACCCGCCGCATCACTATCCGCGCCGTCGACGCAGAGTACCAGTGGTGGCCAAAGTTCCTGGGAGGCAACCTCAAGCCTTACGGCGTAAGCGTAGGCGTCGGCTACCGAGTCTTCTAAAGGCTAGTGTGAGTGTGAGTGTGAGTGTGAAGTGTGGAAAAGCCCCTATCGCTTCACACTCGTACTAGCACTTGCCTTTCACACTCACACTTCACACTCGTACTAGCACTTGCCTTTCACACTCACACTAGCACTTGCATTTCACACTTCACACTCACACTCACACTAGTACTTGCATTTCACACTCTATTTGGCGATAACATCGATAGCCACCGGAATCGAGTGCGGCGGCATGCAGACGTTGGTGTTGCAGGCCTGGTAGCGCAGCGTCGCCTCCACCAGATGCTCCCCACGAGGAGCGGAGAGCTCTGCATGGATGGTGAATTCGCCGGTATAGACGCTCAGCTTCTCTTTCGGATCGATCGGAAACGAGAAATCAGTCCCCGGCGGAAACGTGGCATGCACCAGCCGCACGCCGGAAGTCTCCGGCACATTCAGCGTCGTAGCGATGAATTCTTCCCCACGCGGCGTATGCGAATTCACATGCATCCCGGGAGCCACCTTGAAGTGCAGGTCAACGGGCGTCGGCTTGTCAGCCACCACAGTGATCTGCTCCGGAAAGAGGTAGGTCACAGCAGCGGCCACCGAGGCCCGCATCTGCGCATGGATCGCTACCGCAGACCCAGCGGTTGCAACAAGAGCAATGGCAAGCGTTAAAGCGCGTGAGCGCAGCATCTACTTCCCTCCCCCAATGGCTTTCTTGATGTTGGATTCAAGATCGTCTTTTGAGGTGAGCCCAAAAGTTGCGGCGACCACCGTACCGCTGCGATCGACAAAGTATGACGTGGGGTAAACGTCATTGTCGCCATAAGGCTTGGCAATGCTGTCCCCATCAAGCAACACCGGATACGGAATGTGCAATTGATCCACGGACTTCGCGATGTCGGCCTTTTCCTTGGCCAGCAGAGCCTTGTCGCCCTTGTCCAGATCGTCAAACGAAACGCCCAGGATTTCAAAGCCCTGGGGACCATACTTCTTCTCGAGGTCAACCAGCCAGGGGGTTTCAATCTTGCAGGGAGCGCACCACGTAGCCCAGAAATTGAGCTGCACGGCCTTCCCCTTGTAGCTGGCAAGCGAAACTTTTTCACCCTTGAGGTTGGTCAGCGTAAACGCCGGAGCAGGCTTGCCGACCAGCGGCGAAGTCATCTGCGGGGTTCCAGCGCCATCTGGCACCAGCACTGCCTGCGTCTGCTGGGCGAGCGCGCGCTCGGCCGCCTGTTTGCGATTTTGCCAGTTGGCCCAGCCGGCCAGAGACAGCAAGCCGAGGACCAGAACGACGATACTTAGAACAATGACGTTACGTTTCACTGAGTTCAACACCCCACACTATTGTAAGACGGACGAGGGTGCCCTTGGGATACAGGAAATGAACAGGAAACTGGTACCATCGGAGGCGAATGCAAAAGGCTGATTCAAAAGAACTCATCGCTTTTACACCCTCGGCCCTCGTTCGCACCGAGGCAGCGGCGCTCGAAGCACTGGCTCAGCGGCTGGATTCCGTCATGGCTGCCGACTTTGATCGCGCCGTCAACCTCGTCCTCCGCTGTGGCGAAGAACGCGGCCGCGTCGTCGTCACCGGCATGGGCAAGAGCGGCATCATCGCGCAAAAAATCGCCGCGACACTCAGCTCCACTGGCACCCCGGCTCTTTTCCTCCATCCCGCAGAAGCAGTCCACGGTGACCTCGGCGTGCTGATGCCCGGCGATGTCGTCGTAGCGCTCTCAGCCAGCGGCGAAACAGAAGAGATTCTGCGCCTGCTCGCCACCCTCAAGCGCAAGGGCGACGCATTGATTTCATTCACCTGTAAACTCGATTCGACGCTCGCACGGGCCAGTGATGTCGCGCTCGATGTCGGCGTGGAACGCGAGGCCTGCAGCATGAATCTCGCTCCCACCGCCTCAACGACAGCCATGCTCGCCCTGGGAGACGCGCTGGCGATTGCGGTTTCACTGCGCAAGGGATTCAAGGCAGAGGACTTCGCCGACCTGCACCCTGGTGGCAAGCTCGGCAAGAAGCTATCGCTCGTGCGCGACCTCATGCACGCAGGCGACGCCATCCCCGCCGTCTCCCCATCGACCCTGATGACAGACGTGATCTACGAGATGAGCCGCAAAAAGCTGGGGCTGACCACGGTGCAAAGCGAGGGCAAGCTACTCGGCGTCATCTCAGACGGCGACCTGCGGCGCCTGTTGGAGCGCGAAGGCGGCTCGGCCCTCAGCCTGACGGCAGGCGCGGCGATGAACGCCCACCCCCGCACCATTGCCGCCAGCGAACTGGCCGCCCGCGCCCTGGCCGAAATGGAAGCCCGCAAAATTACTGCCCTCGTCGTCGTCGATGCAAGAGACCACGTCGAAGGCGTCCTGCACCTGCACGACCTCTGGGGTATGGAACTGATTTGACCTGGACTTTTTTGAGCCGGTCTCTGCAACGGCAGACCCGATTCTGCGGAGGAAACCAGAAAAATGCCAACTGCTTTCGCTGATTCAGATCAACCCGAAGTGCCCCTGACGCAGGCCGGAAGGTCGCGCATCAAGGCCATGGTCGGAATGCTGGCCGCGAAGCGCTGGGCCGGCATGGCCATTGCCGCCTCCAGCCTGATCTTCGCTGCGCTGCAAAGCATTTGTGCCTTCTTCGCGGCCGTCGATGGCCTGCGCCTCGGCATCGGCATCGGCATCAGCTCCCTCATCCTCGCGTCGAGCACTGCTGACAAAATCGACAGCTTCCACGTGGACTGGCTGCGTGTGCCCATGCTTGCGCTCGCGCTCACCGGTTCCCTGCTCAACCTGCTGGTCCTGTGGCAGGTGCGGCGGCTCCGGCGAAATCCCGCAGCCCGCTGGCGGCAGAGGCCGGTGAGCCCACGGCGGCTCCGCATGGAGCGGGTGCAATTGGCACTGTCCATCCTCACCCTCGCTCTAATCGCCATCGAAGAACGCCAGCATTTGCTTTGGCTGGGGCATTTGTAGAGCGACACGAAAGCGTTCTTCCCAGCAATTTCTCCGCGAGATACAGCAGATTTAGCTGACGCACGCATTCTCAGCCCGCTGTATCAAGCTGCTAGGAGTTGCCGAAAGATGGCTGAGATTGTTCGAATTGGCAATACGCTTGCCGTTGCTCTGCCGGAAGAATTGCTGGCCGGAACAGGATTCTCTGAGGGCGACTCCGTGGAGTGGGTGATTTCTGATTTCGGCGGACTCTCACTTGTGCCGGGGCTTGACCGAGATCTGGATGCTCGTTCGTTGCCCCCGGAAGTTGCAAGCGTGGAGGACGAAGCCGAAGTCTTGGCTTATATCCGCGCTGGCCTGGCGGACTTTGATGCAGGCCGCTCAGTTTCACACGAGCGCGTCGTCGCCTGGCTCGATAGCTGGGGTGCAGAGAACGAGCTTCCCATGCCTGAGTGTGACTGATGCGGAAAACCATTCGCGGGTCCAGGACGGCCCTACTGCAACTGGCTGCTATTCGTCGATATGTCGCTCAAGATAAACCCGCTGCAGCGGCCAAACTGGCGCGTCGGCTTCGCAATTCGGTTTTTGTATTAGCGGACTTTCCAAATTCAGGTCGCGCTGAATTGACTCCGGAAACAAGAGAATGGGTGATCCCGAGTACCAGGTACATTGCCACATCTGTAGCAGTTGATGCCGAAATTCGAATCCTTTCAATACATCACGGAATGACCAATTGGAGAGGAAATTCTGGCTCATGAGCTTCTTCAGAGCGACCGTGGCATCAGCTTTCGGATTGGCGATGGGTGCAGCTACCTTCAGCCTCGAAAGTTTTAGCTGGGTTGAGCGCTTCTTCGTTCCCTTTCTTATCCCCGGCTTGATCGGGTCGATGGCTGTAGGAGGCAATGTCCATGCCTTCTCGCTTTGGGTCGCCGCCATCATCAACACAGTTTTTTATTTCCTGGTTCTGTGGCTTTTGAGTGCCTTCTTCACAATGCTCCACCGAAAGATCAGACGTCCCGAATGAACCACTGAAGTCTCTTCAATCCCCCGAACATTTAGAATTGCAGCTACTGGAATTTGTCTTGCGCCGGAGCCCATCCCCGGCGGGAAAGCATGTCGTCTTTTTCTATGCATCGTTGGTCAAAACTGTTTGTCCCCACACTTCGCGAAGCACCCACAGACGCTGAGGTCGCCAGCCACAAGTTCCTCCTCCGCGCCGGCTACATCCGCCAGCTCGGCGCCGGTATCTACAACTACCTGCCCCTCGGCCAGCGCGCGCTCAACAAGATCATCGGCATCGTCCGCGAAGAGATGGACCAGATCGGCCAGGAGTTCTTCCTCCCCGCCCTCAATCCACGCGAGGCCTGGGAGCCCAGCGGCCGCTGGTCCGGCATGGGCGACAACATGTTCCGCCTCAAAGACCGCAAGGGCGCCGAGCTTTGCCTGGCCATGACCCACGAAGAAATCATGACCGAGATCGCCCGCAAGGAGCTGCGCAGCTACAAGCAGCTGCCCCAGATCTGGTACCAGATTCAGACCAAGTTCCGCGACGAGCCCCGCCCCAAATCGGGCCTCCTCCGCGTCCGCCAGTTCACCATGAAGGACAGCTACTCCTTCGACATCGACGCCGACGGCCTCGACCGCAGCTTTGAACTGCACGACGCCGTCTACCGCAAGATATTCACCCGCTGCGGGCTGAAATTCGTCGCCGTCGACGCCGACTCCGGCGCCATGGGCGGCTCTCAGTCGCAGGAATTCATGGTCCACACCGAGGCCGGCGAAGACCTGATCGCTAGCTGCCCCACCTGCGGCTACGCTGCCAACACTGAAAAAGCCACTTCCCTGCTCGACGCCGTCACCGAGATGGCCCCGACCGGCGACGGTTTGCCGGAACTGGTCCTCACTCCCGGCTGCGCGGCCATTAGTGACGTCGCCGCATTCTTTAAGATTTCGCCAGCCTCTGACATCAAGTGCGTCGCCTACATGGCCCTCAAGCGCGGTGAAAACGGGAAAGCAGACACCTGGCACGGCCTCGCAGCCTTCCTCCGCGGCGACCACCAGGTCAACGAAACCAAGCTACAAGGCGCAGTGGGCGCGGCCGAGCTGCGCACCATGAACGGCGAAGAACTGGAACAGTTCTTCCACGGCCCCGCCGGATTTCTCGGCCCCGTCGGGCTTGCTCCCGCCGCCAAAGCCCTCACCAGCGGCCTCACCGTCGTCGTCGATAAGGGCCTCGAAGGCCGCTCGAACCTCGTCGCCGGTGCCAACAAGCTCGATTACCACTTCCGCAGTGTCACCCCCGGCCGCGACTTCTCCTGGACTCTCGTCGCTGATATCCGCACCGTGAACGAAGGCGAAGCCTGCCCAACCGCAAACTGCACCGGCAAGCTCGTCGTCGGCAAAGCGGTCGAAATCGGTCACATCTTCAAGCTCGGCTACAAGTACACTTCTGCGATGGGCGCAACCGTCCTCGACCCCAACGGCAAGGAAGTCACCCCCATCATGGGCAGCTACGGCATCGGCATCGAACGCATCCTCACCGCCGCCATTGAGCAGTCCCACGACGCCAACGGTTTCTGGCTCCCCGCCTCGATCGCACCATTCCAGGTCGTCGTGACTGTGACCAATGTGACCGACACGCTTCTAAGAGAAACGGGCGAGAAACTGGCCGCCGATCTCGAAGCCGCCGGTATTGACGTGCTGCTTGACGACCGCGACGAGCGTGCCGGAGTCAAATTCAAAGACGCTGATCTGGTCGGCATCCCCTACCGCATCAACGTAGGAAAAAAAGTAGCAGAAGGCAAAGTCGAGCTGGTCAACCGCGCGATGCCCGGTGCTGAAGACCTGGCACTAGCCGACGTTGTCCAACGCTTGAAGGCTCTGGTTTAGAGGAATAGAAAATGGCATTGCGCGTACGACTGACGAAACCAAAGACGAGGCGGGGCTGGGGCTCCCTCCTGCTCCGAACCGCCCTCGGCCTCGTCGCGCTCGTCGCCCTGCTCGTCTTCGCCGTTGGCGGCTTCTACTACTACCGCTACCAGACCATCGTCGATGAACGTCTCAAGCAGCCCCTCTTCGCCACCACCGCCAAAATCTACGCCGCCCCTCGCGAAGTCCGCCCCGGACAGAAGCTCACCCTCACCGCCATCACCAATGAGCTCCGCTCAGCCGGCTACTCCGCCGACGGAGCCTCCCAGCTCTCGCCGCTTGGCACCTTCTCCCGCAACGGAGACAGTGTCACCGTTCGCCCCGGCCCACAGAGCTTTCACTCCCAGGACGGCGCAACCATCCACTTCGCCAACGGCGTTGTCGACGCCATGCAGGACGACCACGGCCAATCGCTCTCCAGCTACGAGCTCGAACCACTCCTCATCACCGGCCTCAGTGAAGACACCAACCGCACCAAACGCCGCCTCGTCACCTACGACGAAATTCCGCCCAACCTCGTTCAGGCCGTCCTCGCCATCGAAGATCGCCGCTTCTTTGAGCACAACGGCATCAATTTCTGGCGCCTCATGGTCGCCGCCGGGCGCGACGTCCGCAGCGGGCAAAAGCAGCAGGGCGGCTCTACCCTGACCATGCAGCTGGCTCGCGGATTCTTCCTCTCGCCCGAAAAAAAGCTCAAGCGCAAGCTCATCGAAATCGTCATCACCTTCCAGCTCGAACACCGCTTCAGCAAGCAGCAGATCTTCGAGATGTACGCCAACCAGATCAACCTCGGCCAACAGGGCAGCTTTGCCATCAACGGCTTTGGCGAGGCTTCGCAGGCCTACTTTGGCAAGGATGTAAAACAGCTCTCGCTGACTCAGTGCGCACTGCTCGCCGGCATCATCCAGCGCCCGAACTACTTCAATCCCTTCCGCCACCCTGAACGCGTTCTCGAGCGCCGCAACCTCGTCCTCGATTCCATGGTCGAAACTGGCTCCATCACCAAAGAGCAGGCCGAGCGCGCCAAAGGCGAACCCCTCCACCTCTCCGCCCAGAGTGTCGACGCCAGCGACGCGCCCTACTTCGTTGACCTCGTCCGCGAGCAGCTCATCCAAAAGCTCGGCGAACGCGACTTCAACCGCGAAGGCCTGCACATCTACACTTCGCTCGACCCCGACCTGCAACAAGCCGCCACCGCTGCCGTCGATTCCACCGTCCACGTCATCGACGCCGAGGTTGACCGCCTCCATGCAAGGCACAAGACAGGCCAGCCCGGCGCACCAACCACCTATCCGCAGGTCGCGCTCGTCGCTCTCAACCCCCACACTGGGCAGGTATTGGCCCTCGTCGGCGGGCGCAGTTACGGAGCCAGCCAGCTCAACCACGCCGTGGCCCGGCGGCCCACCGGCTCCATCTTCAAGCCCTTTGTCTACGCTTCCGCCTTCAATACCTCGCTCGCTGGAACCATGCTGCCCGGCAAGGAGAGCCTCTTTTCGCCCATCACCCTGCTCTCGGACGAACAAACCACCTACGACGTCGGTGGCCAGGAATATACGCCCAAGAACTTCGAAGGCGAATACCACGGCGAAGTGACGGCCCGCTTCGCCCTCATGCGCAGCCTCAACAACGCCACCATCGGCCTCGCCTCCCTCGTTGGCTTTGACCAGGTTGCCTCCCTCGCCCGCGACGCCGGCGTCAAATCCGCACGTGGCACCCCAGCCGTCGCCATTGGAGCCTACGACGCCACCCCCCTCGACATGGCCGGGGCCTACACCATCTTTGCCAACGGCGGTCTGCACCTTGACCCCTGGATGCTCGCCAGCGTTCGCACCCCCTCCGGCGACGTCATCACCGACTACTCGCCCACCAGCAAGCAGATCCTCGACCCCCGCGTGGCCTACCTCACCACCAGCCTCATGCAAAACGTGCTCATGGGTCAGGGCACCGGCGCAGGAGTCCGCAACCTGGGCTTCCACGCCCCTGCCGCCGGCAAAACCGGCACCAGCCACGACGCATGGTTCGCCGGATACACCTCCAACCTGCTCTGTATCGTCTGGGTCGGCAACGACGACTACACCGACATCAAAATCGAGGGCGCACACGCCGCCGCACCCATCTGGGCTGAATTCATGAAGCGCGCTGTCGAACTGCCCCAGTACTCCGACACCCACGAGTTCAACGCACCCGAAGGCATCCAAATCATTTCCATCGACAAGGCCACCAACCTCCCCGCCGATGGCTCCTGCTCAGCCGACACCTACACCGCCGCCTTCCTCGACGGCACCGTCCCCCAGGAAACCTGCTCCCACCCCAACGGCGACAAGCGCAACTTCCTGCAAAACATCTTCGGCCTCGGCGACAAAAAGCCCTGACCCCCGTACCCGTACCCTGAACCCTGACCTCTGGAGCTCCCCCATGATCACCCTCAAAGACGCAAAACGCATCATCGAAGCCGCCGAAGCCAAAGCCGCTGAAATCGGCCAGCCCATGAACATCGCCGTCGCCGACGCCGGCGGCAACCTCATCGCCCACGTCCGCATGGACGGCGCATGGATCGGCTCCATCGACATCTCCATCAAAAAGGCCTACACCTCCCGCGCCTTTGACATCGCCACCAAAGACCTCGCGACCCATTCGCAGAGCGGCAACCAGTTCTTCGGCATCCACGCGAGCAACGACGGCAAAATCATGATCTTCGCCGGCGGCATTCCCCTCAAGCAGGATGGAGCAGTTGTAGGCGCAATCGGCGTAAGCGGCGGCTCCGGCGACCAGGACCACGCAGTAGCCGAGGCAGGCGCAGCTGCGCTGTAGTTTGAAGAGTTCCCAGGTCTGAAAATCCAGATCTGGGCACCCGGCAGCTAAAGCATTCATGGTAAACACGTTCCTCTCCGTGCTATGCTTCCCTCCTATGGAAAACCAAGCCATCTTAGCAACGGCGCAAGCCTTCTTTGACGCCTGTGAAACAGGCCAGGGTTGGACCGTCTGCCAAGCCTACTGCACCCCTGATGCCACATTTTCCGCGCAGTCTGAACCTCTGCTTGATATCACAACGCTCGCCGGATACACCGATTGGATGAAGGGGAGTTCGGCCGTTTTTTCTGAGGCCAGCTACGACGTCAAGGCCTTTGCCTTGGACGCCGCCCGGCAAACTGTCGTCGCCTACGCCGTCTACCGCGCCACCCACACCGGCGAGGGAGGCCCCGTGCCGCCGACCGGCCTTAGCTTGAACACAGACTACGTCTACGCCATGCAGTTTTCCGGCGACAAAATTACCCACATGACCAAAATCTGGAACGCCGGCCTCGCCCTCAAATCCATCGGCTGGGCGTAAACCAGTGTGCCGCGTGCCCTCGGGTCTCGCCTCCGGGACCCGACTTCCTAATCCCTACTCCCTGTTCCCTACTCCCAATTCCCTGCCTTCACCATCGACCTAACCCCCGCCAGCGCAATCCGCTCCTGCTCTGCCCGCGTCTCCTGCAACAGCCCGCTCTGCCCCAGCACTGCCAGGCCATGCAGCATGGCCCAGACGCACAGCGCCGTCTCTGCGCTCGCCTGCCAGCCCAACTTGCCCACGCGCGCCACACTCTCCAGCACCACCGCAAATGACCGGTCCGCCACCGGCTTTAGCCGCGCGCAGTAGGGCTGCTCCGCCATCTCACCGGAAAACATCACCGCATAAATCGCCGCATTTTCCCAGGCAAACCGCAGATATGCCAGCGCCTCCGCCTCCAGTTCCACCCCCTTATCGCCATCCCGGGCAGCGATCAACCGCTTCATCAGCTCCTCAAATCCACCCAGGGCAATCTCTTCAAGCAACTCCCCGCGATCTTTGAAGTGGTGATAAGGCGCCGCCGTCGTCACCCCAATCTTCCGCGAAATGGCACGCAACGACAGGTTCGCGATCCCCGCCTCGGCAATCAACTCCAGCGCCCCCTCCACAATCGCCCGCCGCAAGTCTCCGTGGTGGTATCTCGCTGCCTCTGAAGTTTTTTTCATTTTCTCTAATTTCCTCATTGACACGTTATCTAAACATCGCTTAGATTGCAACTAAGCAATGCTTAGATTGAGTCGGGGCGACCTCAATCAATCAAGCAGCCAAAGGAGAATCCCCATGGATCGCAGAGCCTTCCTGCGCGGCGTCAGCACCCTCACCATCGTCTCAACCAGCAGCAGCGGCTGGCTCGCTTACGACTATGACCTAGTCAATCCCAATGACGGGCCCGCCTATCAGCCCTGGAAAGACTGGCAGGACCACACCGCCAACAGCCCCGCCGACGCCCCACTCGCCGGCCCGCTCACGCTTGTCCGCGCCGCCATCCTTGCCGCCAGCCCCCATAACACCCAACCCTGGCGCTTCAAAGTCTCCGAGTCCTCCATCGAACTCATCCTCGACCGTAGCCGCTTCGTCGGCGACCTCGACCCCTACCTGCGCGAAGAAGCGATCGGCATGGGCTGCGCTCTTGAAAATCTCCTCCTCGCCGCCCCCGCCAACGGCTATACCGCCACCGTTACCCTCTTCCCTGCCCAGCTCACTCAAAACACCCCCGAAGCCGCTTCCAAATTCGAGACCGTCGCTCGCGTCCATCTCACCCCCGTTCTCACTCCCGCTCTCACTCCCGCTCCTCGCCAGGCCTCTGACCTCTACCGCGCCATCCCTAACCGGCACACCAACCGCCACCCCTACGATCCCCAGCAACCCTTGCCGCAAGCCTTCCTCGATGAACTCGCCCACCTGCCCCACCCCGACGAAGACGCCCGCATTTTCCTCTTCACGGACCCAACCCAGCGTCGAAAAATCGTCGATATCAGCGCCCTCGCCAACCAGACTCTCTACTCCGATCCGCGCATCGAATCCGCAAGCCAAAGCTGGCTCCGCCTCTCTCGCCGTGATGTGCGCCTCCACCAGGACGGCATCGACATCGACGCCTTTGGCCTCTCCCCCGCCATGACCACCCTCGCTAATCTCCTCCCCACCTCCACCCTCCGGAACATGGTCGACAAGGGCCAAAAAGAGGGTTACGCCGAACGCATGTTCGCCGCCCCCCTCATCGGCATTCTGGGCGTCCGCAACCGCTACGACCGCGCCCAATGCCTCCTTGCCGGGCGGCTCTGGCAGCGCGCCCACCTCCTCGCCACCGCCCGCGGCCACGCTGCCCGACCGTGCAGCGAAGCCATCGAACTTATCGACTACGAGCGTCTGCAAAACCGTCCACCCGTCACCCTCGACCAACTCGGCCACATCACCGGCGCGCCCGACTGGCAACCCATCTTCCTCTTTCTCATGGGCCACGCATCCCACACTGCCGGGCCTGGTCCGCGCCGCGGAGTTCGCGCAGTTCTCGACGCGTGATTCGCTCACTCCACTTTGGCAGCCGCAACGATCGAGCACTGGTCGAAGGGTTGGAACTCTGGCACAGTCACTCCAACGGCTGGCAGGCAGGGCACCAGTACGTGCTGCGCGCATTTGGCCCTTGCAGGGCGCGTTGGATCAACGTGCCGCAGCTGCGGCACGGCTCGTTTTTGCGCCCGTAAACCCACAAGCTCTCCCCCGGATTCGCATTGTTCGTCGTCCGCCGGTGCCGCCCGCTGAACGTAACAATCTGGTCCCCCGAATCCTCCAGCACATTCGCCGCCTGCAACCGCCGCGCCGTCGCCACAATGCTCTCAGCCTGCGCAGCCGTCAGCGTCGCCACTTTGGCAAACGGGCTCAGCCCCTCAAGAAAGCAAATCTCCGACTTGAAGACATTGCCAACGCCCGCAAGCACCGTCTGCCGCAGCAGCGCATGCGCCAGTTCATCGTCAGCACACGCCAGCAGCCGCTTGACCGCCGCAGCCGCGTCAAACTCCGCACGGAGAATATCGTTCGCCGCCCTCGGAATCGCCCGCTCCCGCCGCAGCGATTCCGCCATATAGACCCGCGCCACCGGCACGCGAAAAGCTACAGCAACAAAATCCTCCGTCTCCAGCACAATGCGCGCATTGGCCCTGGGCTGCTGCCAGCGTTCGCCAGGCCGGTAAATATGCCAGCTACCGCTCATCAGCATGTGCGTAGCCAGGATGTTTTCGCCAGAGAAGTGAATGAGCAGCCACTTTCCCCGCGCCTCAATGTGCTCGACCGCTTGACCTACGAATGTCCTTTCGTCGTGAGCACGAGCAATCTGCGCATACGCCGTCTGGAACGCGGTAACCCGCTTCCCCGTTAAAGCTCGACCGAGCGCCCTCGCCGTCCGATAGATTGTGTCGCCTTCAGGCATCTTCCCCCGAGTATGAGTGTGAAGTGTGAGTGTGAAGTGCAAAGTCAAAACGTTTCGATGGAAATCAACTGTTTCGGTCCAGAATTGTCATCCTGAGCACAGCGAAGGACCTGCTTTTCACACTCACACTCCACACTTCACACTCACACTCCACACTCACACTCCACACTCACACTCCACACTCACACTCCACACTCACACTCCACACTCACACTCCACACTCACACTCCACACTCACACTCCACACTCACACTGCCTCTAATCCGGCCTCGTCAGCGCCGGGCGATTCCGCGCCGCTTCCTGCGGAGAAAGTCTTGGCTGCGGGGCTGTCGCTGTTTGTGTGGTGAACCCGATACGCGGCGGCAAACTCGTTGGCCTGCGCAAGTGCATCCCCAGCGGCCCGGGATGAAAACCAGCATCGTGCAACGCCCGCGCCATGGGATGCACCGCTACCGGAAGCCCGTTGACCGTGCTGATCAGATATCCGCTGTGGTGGCTGGTCTGGTCTGCCGCCAGCCGCGAATGACCCTGTTCAGCGAGATAGCGGGCAAGCCCCTCAGCAACATGGGAACGTTCCGGCTCATCGCCGGGGAGAAAAATCAGCAGGTTTGGGTTGCCGCGTCGCAGCCACGCCACCAGCCGTCCAGCGCACAGCACCACCTGCGCATACGCCGCGCGCGTAAGCTGCCGCGGCGCAGATTCAGTATCTTCAGCCTCGGCTGGCAGATCGGGCCACTTCAGTGTGCTGCCGTAAGGATTCGCCGGGTCAGTCGCAGCAAGCAACACAAACTCCGCCTTGCCGCTCTCGGGCAACAGCGGCGCATTGCGCATTGACCGCAGCAAATCAATCGCGGCTGGCAGCGCAAACTGCGTCGCCCCCAACCCCGCCACAAAATAACCCCGCCGAATACGCCCACTCTCTTCGAGCGCCTTGAGGACTGGGTAAATCGCCGAGAATCCTCCGACGATATTCTCCGCAGCCGCACACTCGCGCAGCAGAATCCCGTAGCGATTCAGCAGTTGCAGCGCCAGAGCATGCGTCGCTTCCGTTGCCGAAGGCATCAGCAGACTCTTCGCCGTCTTGCTGCTTTCGGCGAGTCCATTCACCAGCGCCCAGCGCCCCTGCGCCGTCGCCGGAACAGTCCGCCGCGACCGAAAATTCCCCTGCACCGGCAGCTTCCTCGGCCCGCGTGCTGACTCGGCCCGCGCAATATACGCCCGTAGCGGGTGCAGCGAATCGTTCGTCACCAGCCCGCGCCATACCAGAGACCAAAGCGCGTCCAGCGATTCCCCCGGGAAACCGCCTCCAACCGCATCATGCATCTGCTGAAAGAAGCTCGCGCCGCTGGTGCGAAGAACCGCCAGCAACTGCTCTTCCCGCTCCGTCATCGGCTCAGGATTGGGTCTCGGCGCAGCCAGCAGCGGCAGCTTGTCGGCCAGATACAGGGCGATGCGGCCATCCCGCTCGCCCAGCGGCTCGACGCCGGTCCAGGCAACCTCTCCGGCAGCGACCAGAGTATCCAGATCGCCCGGCTGGTAGCCAAGAATGCGCGCAGGCAGAATGCTTGTCTCCAGCAGCGAAGCAGCAATCGGCGCGCCCTGCAGGCTCTCAATCACATCGAGCAAGGCATCCATTCCGCGCCGCGGCGTCAGCAATCCCTGCCAGTGCGTCAGGAATCGAGCCAGCGTCTGCTGCTCAACCGGCTCCACTTCCTTCCGCAGCCGCGCCAGCGACTTGCGCCGGATAATGCGCAAAATCTCCGCGTCGCACCACTCCCGATGCAGCCCACCCGGCCTGAAGCCGCCCTCGACAATCCGGTTTTCGGCGCAGAGCAGGTTCAGCGCGCGCTCGGTTTCAGCCGCATCCAGCGCAAATCGGTTCGCAACCTCATCCAGCGTGAAGGGCCCATGAGTCCGCGCATATCGCCTGACCAGCTCCACCACCGGATGCGCAACCGTCCCCAGCAGCGCGACCGGAATCCCCGGCGGCAGCGGAATTCCCAGGCCGTCGCGGTAGCGGGCGCAGTCTTCAATCGCGATGAATCGCTTCTCACCGGCGATGCGCAGCTCCAGCAACCGCCGCGACCGGATGAGCCTCTGCACCGCCTCCAGCAGCGCAGCATCGGTCACGCGCAGGGCCAGCTCCGCCTGCGTCAGGTCGCCAAGCCGCAGCAGCAAATCCTGCAATCCGTCCGCCGTCCGCGCGCGGAATGGGTCAACGAGGCACTGCTGCTGCTCCTCGACCTCCGCAATCGCTTCCGGGTCGAGCAGCTCGCGTAAATCCGCCTCGCCCAGCAGCTCGCGAAGCTGGTCCTGGTCAATCGTCAGCGCCTGCGCCCGTCGCTCCGCAAGCGGCGCGTCGCCGTCATAGAGAAAGTTCGCGACATAGCTGAAAAGCAGCGACGCCGCAAACGGCGACGGCGTGCGCGTATCCACCACATGCACGCGAAGCTGCCGCTGCTCAATGCCCCGCAGCGTCTCAATCAGCGCGGGCATATCAAACACGTCGCGCAGGCACTCGCGATAAGCCTCAAGCAGCATGGGAAAACCCGGGTACCGCGATGCCACCGAGAGCAAATCATAGGCCCGTTTGCGTTGCTGCCACAGCGGCGCGCGGCCATCCGCCCGGCGGCGCGGCAGCAGCAGCGCACGCCCCGCAGCCTCGCGAAAGCGCCCGGCAAACAACGCCGTGCTGCCAAGCTGCCGCAGCACCAGGTCCATCACCTCCCCAGACTCGACCATGATCCAGTCGGCGGTCGGGGCCTCGTCAGCATCCGGAAAGCGCAGTACGAACCCGTCGTCGCCCCAGAGCGTTTCCACGTCTGGACCGCCCGAGGCGCGAATGCGGCTGGCAACCGCCATCGCCCAGGGAATGTGAATCCGGCTGCCAAAGGGCGTCAGCACGCAGACCCGCCAGTCGCCCAGCTCGTCACGACAGCGCTCAATGACGATGTTCCGGTCGTCTGAAACCTGCCCGGTCGCCTCATGCTGGTCAGCAAGGAAGCGCATCAGGTTCTCAGCCGCGCCGGGGTCGAGATCGTGGTCGCTCACCAGCCGCGTCAGTGCGGCAGCGGTCGGCAGAGCGCGCAGCTCGCGCACCATCGCCCCGATTCGTCGCCCAAACTCCAGCGGCCGCCCCGGCCCCTCGCCCTTCCAGAATGGCATCTTGCCCGGCTCTCCCGGCGCAGGCGAAACCAGCACCCGGTCATGCGTAATTTCGTCGATGCGCCACGTGGTCGCGCCCAGGATGAACGTCTCTCCCGGCCGCGACTCAAAGACCATCTCTTCGTCCAGTTCGCCCACCCGGTGCGATTTGCCGTCCGACCCCGACAGGAACACCCCGTAAAGCCCCCGGTCGGGAATCGTGCCCGCATTCAAAATCGCCAGCCGCGTCGCCCCATGCCGGGCGCTGACCACATTGCGCAGGCGATCCCACGTCACTCGCGGGCGCAGTTCCGCAAACTCGTCTGACGGGTAGCGGCCGCTCAGCAGGTCCAGCACACCCTCAAAAGCATTCCGCGTCAACCCGCCAAACGGTGCCGCCGACCGGACGATGCGGTAAAGCTCGTCAACCGAAGTCTCAGGGGAATCCTCGTCTCCCGCTTCCTCATTGGCAGCGTCTTGGTCGATTTGCTCAAATTCCTCAAAAAAACGGCTCTTTGTATTGGCCGCAGATTTCTTCTGGACCACGCGCTTTTTAGCCTTCTCCGGCGGCGCCAGCCCAGGCGGGCGGGCGACAATCGCCACCATCTGCTGCGCCAGCACGTCCAGCGGATTGCGCGGAAAGCGTGTGGATTCAATGTGCGCCTGGTGCATAGCGTGTGTCATCGCGGCGCAGGCGACGAGGTCAGCGCGGTATTTCGGGAAGATGATGCCTTCGCTGATCGCTCCGACGGAGTGGCCGGCGCGGCCAATGCGCTGCATCCCGCTCGCCACCGAGGGCGGCGACTCAATCTGGATGACCAAATCCACGGCACCCATGTCGATGCCCAGTTCAAGCGTCGAGGTCGCGCAGAGGCCGCGTAACTGCCCTGCTTTCAACTGCTCCTCGATAATGCTGCGCTGGTCGGCGGCGATTGACCCGTGGTGTGCGCGGACAATCGGACCACTGCCGTCTTCCGCTGCCAGTTCGTTCAGCGCTCCCGCGAGCCGCTCGGCGACCTGGCGGCTGTTCACAAAAAGAATCGTCGAGGTATGTTCGCGAATGATTTCGAGCAGGCGGGGGTGGATTGCGTTCCAGATGGAGACTCGTTTGGGGGCCTGCGACGCCGGGCCACTGGGAATTTCTTCCATCTGGCCGAGGCGGGCCATGTCCTCGACCGGGACTTCAATGCGGAGTTTGAGCTGCTTCGGCGCGCTGGCATTGACGATGGTGACTGGCCGGTAACGGATGTTGGTGGTCTCGACAATGTCGGCGGACCAGGCCGGGTCTTCGGGCGCTGGCGGAGCATCAGGCGCGTTGGGAAAATCTACCGCAACCGTCGGAATGGCTGCGGCGAGCGCGGGCAGGTCCGGCTGCTGCATTGGCACTTCGACGCCGCCCAAAAACCGCGCCACTTCCTCCAACGGCCTTTGCGTTGCGCTCAGCCCAATGCGCTGGATTCGTCGCTTCGTCAACGCTTCCAGGCGTTCGAGCGAGAGTGCAAGGTGGGCTCCGCGCTTGGTTGGGACAAGGGCGTGGATCTCGTCGATGATCACCGTATCGACGGTACGCAGCGATTCCGAAGCCTGCGAGGTGAGCAGCAGGTAGAGCGACTCCGGCGTGATGATGAGGATTTCAGACGGTGTGCGCTTGAACCGGGCGCGGTCGCGCTGGCTCGTGTCGCCAGTGCGGATGCTGATTTCCGGGTCATGCACCGGCACGCCCATGCGCCGGGCCATGTTCGCAATGCCGGCCAGCGGCGAGCGCAGGTTGCGTTCGACATCGACTGCCAGCGCCTTGAGCGGCGAAATGTAAATGATGCGGCAGCCACCACGCCCCACGGACAAAGACCTGTCCGTGGGGACCCCGCCAGAGCTTGGCCGCTGCTGCAGCATCAGGCGGTCGAGGCACCAGAGAAATGCGGTCAGGGTCTTGCCGGTGCCGGTAGGGGCAAGGATGAGCGTGCTTTCGCCGCGCGCAATCGCAGGCCAGCCGAGCCGCTGCGGAGCGGTGGGCGCCTCAAAGACCTCGCGAAACCAGCGCGCGGTGACCGGGTGGAAGCTGGCGAAGGGATCAGCTTCTTCCGCCACGGGAATCGGGACAGGCGGTGGCGGGATGGGTTTGCGGGGAGCCATGTCTCCTTTTCAGCATAGACCCGGAGGTTGTGTGGCCGCACCTTCGCAGTTTGACACCATAGCGAGCCGCACCCAAAGAACACACCCCCCCGGCAGACCGCGCTGAAAGCCAATCCTCGCCGCACTCCACTTGCCGAGAATTAACTGCTTCCTGCGTACACTGAGAGAGATGCTGGCAAGGGCAACCTCCGTAGCCCCATTCCACAGCGGGCAAGCCCAAAATCGCAGCAAAAAGACGCACAAAAACACACAAAATACGCCTGGTAACCAACCCGTAAACAACACATAATAAGATTCTTGCTGAATATTTATCGCAAAAAGCACCCACCCCCCCCTTTGGGGTGAAACTGGATAAAATTGGCTACATTACAAGCAGTGCTCATTCGAAGCCTCCTGCATGAAGCCTGCCCGCAACATTGCCCGGCTATAATTGCCCGGTCTGCTGCCATTGGCGGAGGACCAAATTGAAGTTGAGATTGAGGAGTAGAGCATGAATCCTGAGCAGGCCAAGGCTATCGGTGATTTTCTGGTTGCCGATTTTGAGAATGAAATGCAGACGACGTTGCGGGTGCTGGCAGCAGTGCCAGCTGACCACCTTGACTACACGCCGGATGCGAAGTCTGCGACCGCACTGGGACTGCTCCGGCATATCCCGCTGGTTGATGCATGGCTGTTGAACAGCATCGCCAACGGAGCCTTCACCGCTCCGCCCGACGGCGCCAGTATTGCGGGAATTCTGACTCCCGAGGACGCG
Organism: uncultured Acidobacteriota bacterium; assembly: GCA_903832055.1. Lineage (GTDB taxonomy): Bacteria > Acidobacteriota > Terriglobia > Terriglobales > Acidobacteriaceae > Acidicapsa. The sequence continues at coordinate 570,761 of CAILAC010000010.1, forward strand.
ATTGCCCACTACAAGCAGGTTGTTCCGGCGGCCCTCGACCGTATCCGCAGCCTTTCGGGGGAGCAGCTTGCGGCGATCATCGACTTCTTCGGCTACATGCAGGTTCCAGCGGTAAACCTCGTACAGCTGGCGATCAAGCACTCGGTGCATCATCGCGGACAGTTGAGCGCCTATCTGCGCTCGATGGGCGGCAAGGTTCCCGGCATCTACGGTTCGAGCGCAGACAAGTAGACTGCAAAGCGAGTGTGAGTGTGAACAACTCACCTCTCACTCCGCTTAGCTGGGCCTGCGCGGGCGGTAGTAGCAGGTGCCGCCCGCGAGAGTCGGAGTCCACAGGCCTGGGTCAGCCGGCTGTTCGCTTGAGCCCAGAAAGAGCAGCCCGTCAGGGGCAAGCAGTCGGTGGACGTTGGCGAGGAGCTTTTTGCGGGTTTCCTGCGAAAAGTACAGCATGACGTTGCGCAGAAAGACGATGTCAAATTTCACCGATGACGGCGAAAACGGCAGCATATCGGCGCATAGGTTGGCCTGACGGAAATTGCAGAGGCTGCGGACTTCGGGCTTGACGGTCCAGTCTTCGCCGTGGTGGTCAAAGAAGCGGACGATGTGGCGCGCAGGGAGTCCGCGATTCATCTCGATGCGGTGGTAGCTGCCAGTCTGGCAGCGATGAACGACTTCTGCAGAGATGTCAGTGCCTTCGATCTTGACATTCCACCCCGTACCTGGCGTGGTGACCGACGGAAAGTGTTCGAGCAGGAGCATGGCGAGGGAGTAGCCCTCCTGCCCGGTGGAGCAGGCTGCGGACCAGAATCGCAATGTGCGCGTGTTGCGGCGTGAGTCGATCAGTGTCGGGAGCAGCTCGGAGCGGAGCAGCTCAAAGGGGCGCCCATCGCGGAAGAAGCTGGTCTCATTGATCGTCATGGCCTCGGCGACGGCGCGCTCCAGGGTGGGATTACGCCGGAGCCTGAGCAGCTGAATCAGCTCTTCCATGTGAGTGAGACCGTTGTTGCGCAGAAGCTTGGCCAGGCGGGTCTCAAAGAGGTAGTCGCGCGAGGGGTCAAGGACATTCTGCGACTGTTCATAGACGAGCTGGCGAAGGAATGCATAGTCGACGTTGGCCGACGCGAAGGGCGACGCATGGCTCGAAGACGAGCTTGCTGTGGAAGAAGTGAACATGGATTACACCGCCGATTCCCGAAGCTCGAAGGCCTCGCGTTGACCTCGGCCCGCAAGCCGAAGGAGCTCTGGAACAATTGCATTGAGGGGCAGGATGCGGTGGGCGAGTCCAGCCTGAGCGACTGAGCCCGGCATACCCCAGACCGCGCTGGTGGCCTGATCCTGGGCAAGCACTGTGCCATTGTGGTCGCGGATGATGCGCGAACCAATCAGGCCGTCGGAGCCCATGCCGGTCATTACAACTCCCAGAACGCGGGAACCGAATACCGAGACGGCGGTGCGAAAGAGCACGTCAACGGCGGGTCGGCAGTGGTTTTCCTGTGGCTCCTGGGTCAGCCGCAACAAGGGGGCAGGAGGGGCCGAAGAGGATGAACGCTGCTGATGGCGGTCCCCTGCGATTACCTCCATGTGCCAGTTGCCTTTGGCGATGTAGACGGTGCCAGGACAGATCGCTTCGCCGTTGGTTGCTTCGGTCACGTGGATGGGGCAACGGGAGTCGAGGCGCTCTGCGAGCAGTTTGGTGAAAAGTTCGGGCATGTGCTGAACGATAAGAATGGGGACGGGAAAGTTGGCTGGCAGAGCCGGAATGAGTACATCGAGGGCTGCGGGACCACCGGTGGAGATGCCAATACACACCACTGCCGGCGGCGTAGACGGAATGGGCTGTTGCGCATGGCGAGCGGGCTGGGGAGGGACAAAAGCGGGAAGAACACTGCCGTGCGGGAGGGGGCCACCTGAAGCATGGGCATAGACTCCTGAAACGGCATGCACGGGCACGGGGCCCAGCGGAAAAGCTCCATGCGCGCCTGATCCGGATTCAACCGGGGTGGATTGAATGGCGGTAAGAGCAAGGATTTTGGGAACGAGATCCTGAGCGAGAGTCTGGATTGCGGCTTCACGGGATGCCTGGCCGGTGGGTTTGGCAACGTAGTCTGCTGCACCGCAGGCAAGCGCCTCGATGGTGACTTTGGCCCCGCGCTGGGTGAGCGAACTGCACATGATGACGGGAACACGGCGGCCCTTTGCCTTCATCTGCTTGAGGGTGCTCAGGCCGTCCATCACGGGCATCTCCACGTCGAGCAGGATGAGATCGGGGCACAGATTATCCATGGCGCGGAGTGCGGAGGCACCATCGATCGCGGTACCTGCGACTTCCAGCCGTTTGTCAGAGAGAATGACGCTGCGGAGCAGACTGCGCATGACGGCTGAGTCATCCACGATCAAGATCCGCGCCACACGCGGAGGGGCCATGGCTCAGGCCTCCACGAAACCGAGCATGGCGAGCTTTTCGGTGAGCGCCTCATTATCAAAGGGCTTCATGAGGTACTCGTCGGCCCCGGCGTCGAGTGAGCGGATGATGAAGTCGTCCTCGGCCTCAGTAGTGACCATCATGACTTTCACGTCGGCGTAGCCCTCGGCACGCATGTTCTTGAGCATGTCAAGGCCATCCATGACGGGCATATTCCAGTCGACGAGGGCCAGGTCAAAGGGGTCGCCCTCATGCAGGTGCGAGAGGCCAGCCTTGCCGTCAGAGGCTTCTTCGCATTCAATTCCCTTTTCTTCCAAAAGGCCGCGCAGAAAGTCCCGCACAAACCGAGAGTCATCGACAATCAAGGCACGCATCTGTTCTCCTCCGCATGCCTTTGAGCTTCATGAGCTGGGGCATGCCTGCAGTTTTGTGAGCCGTCTGGTTTACGGCAGGTCAGGCGGCTGCGGCACCGAGTCGCATGGGGTCAAGCCGCTCCGGGTCGAGCATGATCAGCAAGCCCTCCGTGAGTTTGTAGGCACCGTCAAACAGCGTACGACGGCGTTCATCGAGGATGGAGGGATTGGGTTCGTGGTCTGCCGCGTTGACGGTGAGCACCTCTCCAACAGAATCAACAAGGAGGCCGAAGCAGCCACTGGCGCTTTCAAGCACCAGGATGTCGTGCTTCCCTGAGGTCGCGGGCAGTCCGAGAAGCTGGCGGAGACTGACCGTCGTGAGCACGTCGCCGCGATAGTGCACCAGGCCGCCGACGAAGCTTGGGGCGAGCGGGACAGCCTGGGGAATGGTGCCGCCGACAATCTCGAGGATATGGGTGATCGGGATGCCGAAGAGCGTTTGCCCGACACGCACCGAGCACATCTCGAGGATGACGGTTGAGGCTGAATCCTTGCGCAGTGTGAGTCCAGTTCTTGTCGTCATGCGACTGTCTCCGTGGTCCAATCAGTGAGTTGAGGCGAGGTGATTTGAGGATTGAGGGGCAGCGGCGGCACCGCGCCGAGATCGACGATGCCAGTCACCTGATCATTGAGCAGAGTGACCCCGCTGGCGCGATGTTGCGACCCGGCCTCGAAGAGTTCATCTCCGGCGGCGACATCGAGAACGTGGCTGACGGCGATGCCGACGTGGCGTGTGCCTTCACGGCAGACGACGACTGTGACTTGCGCATTGGGGTTGCCGCCAGCCGCAGCGAGAACTCCGCCAGAATCCTCAACGGGCAGCAACTGGCCGTCAAAGTTGAGCACCGGCCGGTAGCCGATGTATTCGATGCGAGAAAGTGGAAGGCGTTCGATGCGGAGGACGTCGCCCAGAGGCACAGCAGCGCGGCGTTCCGATGCCTCGACCAACAGGTAGCGTGAGGCCATGACGTCGCTTTCTTCCTCTTCCTGGCTGACTTCGGCGTGCCCTTCATCGTTGGACCGCAGGGCGACTCCGGCGCGTGAAGCAATGGAGCCGGGATCGAGAATGAGCGCCAGGTCGCCGGAGCCGAGTACGGTTGCGCCAGAATAGAGACCTATCGACTTGAGGACCGAGCTGAGGGGTTTGACGACAATCTCTTCAGGATCGGCGAGGCCGTCGACAACCAGGCCGAAGCGGCGGCCATCGGCGTCGAGGACGGCGATGAAGTTGTCACGCTCGGCGCGAGCTTCACTGGCGAGGCTTGTCGAACCCGCGCCGGGCGAAAGCAGGCGATCGAGGAAGATGAGTGGCAACAGCTGGCCACGCAGGCGATAGAGCGGCGTGCCCTCCATATACTCGAAGGCGGCGGAGGCGCGCTCCGGGGGAATGTGGACGAGTTCAGACAAAGCGCCCTGGGGGAGGGCAAAGCTCTGATTGAGACTGCGAACGATGAGTGCGGGGATGATGGCGAGAGTGAGAGGAATGCGCAGGCGGAGGGTGGTTCCCTTGCCGGCGCGGGAGTCGATCTCGACCTTGCCGCCGATTTTCTCGACATTGGTGCGAACTACGTCCATACCGACGCCGCGGCCGCTGACGTTGGTGACGGCCTCGGCAGTGGAGAAGCCGGGAAGGAAGATGAGCTGCAGCAGCTCGCGGTCTGCCAGTTGCGCGGCGCGTTCGGCGGCAATGAGGCCGCGCTCGATGGCTTTGGCGCGGACACGTTCAACGCGGATGCCGGCACCGTCATCGGAGACCTCGATGATGACGTGGCTGCTCTCCTGGTAAGCGCGCAGCTTGAGTGTGCCCTCGGGGTCTTTACCGGCGGCGATGCGCACGTCGGGCGGCTCGATGCCGTGATCCAGCGAATTGCGCACGGCGTGGGTGAGCGGGTCTTTGATGGCTTCGAGCAGACTCTTGTCCAGCTCCGTTTCCTGTCCTTCCATCACCAACCGGACTTTGCGATGCAGGGCCTGGGAGAGGTCGCGAATGATGCGGGGGAACTTGGAAAAGACGTTGGAGACAGGCTGCATCCGAGCCTTCATCACCGATTCGCGAAGGTCGGCGGTGACCATGTCAAGCCGACGTGAGAGCAGTGTGAGGTTGGGGTCGAGCGAGGTGGCCTGCAGGATCTGATTGCGAGTGAGCACCAGTTCGCCAACGAGGTTCATCATGCGGTTGAGCAGAATGACGTCGACGCGCAGGGTGCTGTCAGAGGCGGCGGTGGTAATCGTCTTTGGCTTGCCGGATTCGCTTGCAGCATCGGCGGGTGGTTTTGAATCGATGACCGCTCCCCTGACATCAACGGGCGCTGGAGCCGTTTCGGGGTCGGGGATGGCCGGCACGGAGGACCGGGCCTGGTGGACGATGGGCGGCGCCGGGGTATGTGCGTTGGCCGAGGATGCGGCGGCAGCCTTGGCGTTCATCGTGGCGACTGCGGCCTCCGGGTGCTGGAGTTCGTGGAGACGCCCGATAAGTTCCGCGTCTTCGCCTTCGCCCTCCTTGTTGTCGGTTTCGATGGTCTTGAGAATGCCGCGCAGGGCGTCCATCAGATGGAGAAGTCCGGTAATGATCGCCTGATTTGCCGATAGCTTGCCATCGCGAAGCAGGCCGAGCAGGTTTTCACCCGCGTGCGCCAGCCGTTCCAGGCGCTTGAAGCCGAGAAATCCGGTGGTGCCCTTGATGGTGTGGACAGAGCGGAAGATTTCGCCCAGGAGTTCTGTATCCTGGGGCCGCTCCTCGAGGTCGGTCAGACAGCGCTCCATCCTGTCGAGACCTTCCTGGCTTTCAATCAGAAATTCGCGGGTTAGCTCATCCATAAGGTATGCACCGGGCCGATTCTGCCGCTGAACCGCACCTGTACAACAACGGTTACGACGGCTTACAGGTCTCTTATCGGAGCGATGGCGGCAAACTTGAGTGGTGGATTTGCAAGCTGGCGCAGGGCGGTTTAGGCTGAAGCTCCACCCTGCGGGAAACCGGGCTGCGCGGGGCGATGGTCGAATGGAGGACGCGATGCAGTGGGATGAGAGAGCTATCCAGATGGCGGTGCTGGTCGAGGCTGCGCTGGCGGTGGCCGAGCACTCGTACTCGCCCTATTCGGGGTTCCGCGTAGGCGCGGCGCTGCAATTAGCGACGGGTGAGATTGTGACCGGGACCAACGTGGAGAACGTGAGCTACGGGCTGACCATCTGCGCAGAGCGCGCGGCGCTGGTGCGGGCGGTGGCGGAGTTTGGGTCACAGGTGCGCATAGCCGGGGTGGCGATTGTCAATCTCAATGACGCGCCGAGCCCACCATGCGGAGCCTGTCGGCAGGTGCTGGCCGAGTTCATTGACCCGGATGCGCCGGTCAGCTTTCCGGCAGAGCGCTCGGGATCGGTGGCGGCAATTACGCTGCCTTTTCATGAGCTTCTGCCATTTGGTTTTGATTTGAAGCTCAAGTAGCTCCTGTAACCATCTTTAAATTGAGGTTCGGAACGCGATGTCGGATTTGACCGATTCATTGTCTACTCATACTCCCATGCATGCAATTGACCTGATTCGCAGGAAGCGGGATCGCGGGACGCTGACGGAGGCGGAGATTCGTTTTCTGGTGACGGGGGCGGCATCGGAGACAATTCCCCTGGAGCAGTTGGCGGCGTGGCTGATGGCGGCGTGGCTCAATGGGCTGGCCCCCGAAGAGATTCGCGCGCTGACGGTGGCGATGCGCGATTCAGGAGTGAAATTTTCGCCGGCCCGGCTGGGCAAAGTCGCTGTGGACAAACACTCAACGGGCGGCGTGGGAGACAAGACGAGCTTCCTCGTCGCTCCGCTGGCGGCGGCCTGCGGGGTGGTGGTGCCGATGATTTCGGGCCGGGCGCTGGGGCATACGGGTGGCACGCTGGACAAGCTGGAGGCGATTCCGGGCTACCGGACTGCGCTGACGCTGGAGGAATTCGAGGCGGTGCTGGTCAAGTGTGGAGCCTCGATTGTGAGCCAGACCCCGGCGCTGGTGCCTGCCGACCGGGTGCTCTATGCGCTGCGCGACAGGACGGGAACGGTCGAAAGCCCGGGGCTGATCTGCGCGTCGATTCTGAGCAAGAAGCTGGCCGCCGGGCTCGATGCACTGGTGCTGGATGTGAAGACCGGGTCGGGCGCATTCATGCGCAAGCGCGAAGACGCGGAGTATCTCGCCGCCCTGATGGTGGCGACGGCCGAGGCCGCAGGAACGCGCACCGTAGCGTTGATGACCGACATGAGTCAGCCACTCGGGGCCAAAGCGGGCAACTGGATTGAGCTGGTCGAGTCGGTGGAACTGCTGCGCGGCGAACGCAAGGCGGAGAGCGAGGATCTGCGCGAGCTTTCGCTGATTCTGGCGGGGTGGATGGTGTACCTCGGCGGGCAGGCGGAGACCCCCGAGGCCGGTTATGAGCGGGCGGAGGCAGCGATGGCCGACGGCTCGGGGCTGCGGATGCTGATGGAGATGATCGCGGCGCAGGGCGGGGATGTGGCGGTGTTTGATGACCCGGGCTTCCACAAGCCGGGGGCGACGCGGCTGGTTGAAGCGTGGGAGACGGGCTACATTGCCGCGATGGATACGACGATGCTGGGCTGGGCGGTGCAGCGGTTGGGGGCAGGGCGAGAGAAGGCTGGCGAGCCGGTAGACGCTCATGCAGGCATCCACTTTCATGCGCGGCGCGGGGCGCTCGTTGAAAAGGGCCAGCCGCTTGCGACGCTCTATGCGACCCGGGAAAGCATGCTGGCCGAGCCGGTGGCGCTGTTGAGGCAGGCGATCACTTTCTCAGGGAACCCGCCGGAAGGGGTTCCTCTGGTCAGTCGGTTGTTTACGCGCGGGGAAGCAGAAGCGTATCTTGGCGGAAGTTTGTGATGCCTCATCTTGTCGCCAAAGAAGCGATATGCATGAGCATCCTTACCTGGTTTTCATTCCGACCTGGGCTGCCGCCTGCACCAGGAAAAGCGAATGGCTGGATGACTTCCCGGTAGCTTGCTTCCCGCCTGGCTCGTTAAACCAGATTGGGGTGCCTTCTTCCCATTGGTTGTCTGTTAGCTGGCGAAGATGGGTGCCGTCGGTGCGTATGGTGAAGAGTTCTCCGTAGGGCTGGGGAGTGGTGGCCAGGACTCGCTCATCTTTGAAGCCCATGCGCGCGCTGGCGAATACGACGGATTGCCCATCGGGAGACCAGGAGTAGTGGGCGTCGCCGGGTGAGTCGGTAAGTTTGCGCATACCGGTGCCGTCGGGGTGGATGAGGTAGATACGGAATTGTTCGTCGCCGTCGCGATCGCTGGTGAAAACAATCCAGTCGCCTTTGGGAGACCATCTGGGAAAGTTGTCGCGCTGGCCGCCGGGGGCGGTCAGGTTGACGCGCACTTTGGTGGCCACGGTTTGAATGACCAGATGACCGTCCTGCTCGTAAACGATCTTCTGACCGTCGGGCGAGAAGGATGGGAAGCCGCTGTTGGTGCCGTCGAGGGCGATGGATTCTAGACCGGTGCCGTCGGCATTCATGAGGCCAACCTGACCTGCCGGATGCGGACCAGCGCGGAAATAGTCTCCGAGAGAAAAGGCGATGCGCTTGCCGTCGGGCGACCAGGAGGGCGCGAGAGCGAGGCTGTCTTTTTTGGATTGGATGACTTTTCGGTCGCTGCCGTCGAGCTTCATGAGCGTGATGGAGTCAAAATTGCCCGTGGTGACGGCAACCTGGTCGCCTTGCGGTGAGAGGGCTGGGAAGACCATGCCCCCGGCGAGCTTGACAAGGCGGAAACCCGGCTCTTTAGAAAGCGCCGGCAGAACCTCAGGCGCCGGGGACGGGATGAATTTGAAGTAAACCAGCTGTTTGGCGTCGGCAGACCAGGAGGCGCTCTGCATGTCTCCGGGTTTGCTGTCGGCGGTGGTGCCGTCGTGCTGGGCTATCCGGATGACGCTGCCATCCTTTACGGTCGTCAAGTAGCCGAGGGCGTCGTTTGGCAGCGGCTGGGGAGCGATGCGGATACCGTCATCCTGAGTGTGCTGGATGAGGGTGCCGTCGGAAACATCGATGGAAACGATTTGAGTAGGGCCCTTTTTCTCATTGCCGAACTGGGCATACCAGGCACCGAGTTGGGTGGTTTCGTAATAGTAGATGCGCTTGCCGTCGAGAGACCAGCGCGGGGAACCGGCGACGCCTCGGCCTCGCGTGATGCGGCGCAGGCCAGATCCGTCGGGCTGGATGATGTAGATACTGAGGGATTGCAGACGCTCCCAGCGACCGGGTAGATGGCCTCCGTCAGAGTCGCGGTCGGTGGAGAAGGCGATCCACTTGCCGTCGGGCGACCAGGAAGGGCGAAAGTCGCTGCCAGCGTTGGGGGTCAGCAGACGGGCGTGCTTCGTTACTAGATCGAGGAGCCAGATATGCGCTCTGCCTGTTCCGCGCGAGGAGACAAAGACGATCGATTTGCCGTTGGGCGAGAGGACGGCCTGGTCGTCATACGCAGGGTCGTCAGTGAGGCGCTCAAGGCCCGATCCGTCTGGGTGGACGCGATAAATGTCAGCGGAGCCATTGCGCTCAGAGGTGAAGACGATCCACTTGCCATCGGGGGAGAAAGATGGGGAATAGTCCATTCCTGTGGGAGGCAGAAGCGGGCGTTCGCTGGAACCGTCACCATTCGCCAGGAATATCTGGGAGTGGACTGGGGTGGCGTCGGAACTGAACATGACAACTTGCTGAGCAGGAGCGGCCGGGACGATACAGGTCAACAGAGACGAAAAGAACAGGACCGAGGTGATCTTCAAAATTTCTCCCATGGCAGAGGATTTCGACATGAAGCCTGCAGCGGTGTTTGGAGTCGCCCATCAGGTTAACACGGCCTGCTTGTGGCAGCGCTCGGTCGAGGCTGCATTCTCCGTTGCTGAAGTTGCGTCAGAACTGAGGCCAGATTTGCGCACTTCAGGACAGTTGGAAGCATGGCGAGGGTGGGGCACAGGTTTCGCTCAGTTTCCCTATAGGGCGACGACATCCATCACCCTGTCGCAGCGTCCAAGAATTACCATTGCTTACAGGAGATCGTTCGATTGCGTCGTCTTGCTGCTCTGTTTGGATCGCTGGTTCTTGGCTTCGTTGCTGTCGGTGGCACTCTTTCCCTTGCCCAGGTTCCGGCTCGGCCTTCAGTCCAAAGCCCGCTCCCCAATCTGAAACCCCGGGTCATTGTCTTTGTCCACGGCATTCACGGCGACCATGAGTCGTGGCGGGCTTCCAACGGCGCCTACTGGCCGCAACTACTACAAAATGACCCGCACTTTCAACAATCGGATGTGGTGGTAGCCGAATACCCAACCCCCTCGCGCAATGGCCAGTATTCGAGCCAGCAGTTGTCCCAGATTCTATGGGACGGGCTGAAGAAGCAGAAGGTCTGGGACCACCGGGAAGTTGTCTTCATCGCGCACAGTCTGGGCGGCCTGCTGACCGAGGAAATGCTGATCAACCATCCTGCGGACGCGGCGCGGGTACGGTTCGTCGTTTCCTACGCGACGCCGCATCAGGGCTCGTTTGTAGCCTCACTCGCCAGAATCTACGACAAGGACCCGCTGCTGACCGACCTGCAGGACAGCAACGACAACAACTTCCTGATCGATCTTGAAGACAAGTGGCGCGGCAGCGCGGCAGTCAGCCGGATTCACCGCTACTGCGCCTACGAGGGTCGCGACACTGCTGCCGCCGAAACTGTGGGCAGGCTGCTGCGGGCGCACACGCGGGTGGTCAGCTACTACAGCGCCACCTATGGCTGCGATACGGATACGTCGCCCAAGAAAATTGATGCCGACCACATCGAAATTGTTCGCCCCCGGGATCGCGCCGCGGATGCCTACACCTTCTTCTCCCGGGTCTATCACAGCAATCCGGTCATCAACATCGTCGAAAGTGTGCGGGACAACAAGATCATCGGCCTCAACGTGGATTGCAACAAGAAGAATTCGGCCGACGACATGCAGGTTCCCATCGGGCTTGACCCGGCGCTGCACGAGCAAGTGATCTCCGCCGAGGCCGAACTTGCGGATGCAGAGAGGATTCGGGAGATTTCAGGCCCCATCGTGATGAAAGTCGACCCCGGCGGCATTGCGCACGTTGCTTTCTCGTTCGAGGGGAAAGGGAGAACCCTGCTGCTCGGCTGTCCGGATGGACACGCTTCGATTCTGGTGCACTTTCATATCCGGGGCGAAGTGCCGGTGGCGGAGTAGCCAGTCAAAGCTCCTCCTCACTTCAAAATGGGGAAAGTGATCCTCGGATGCTGTAAGGTAAAGAACAATCCGTAGAAAATGATGGTTTGAGGAGCGCGCCTTTTGGAGAGATTTACTGGGATTCTTGGAATTCTCGCCGTACTTATCGCGGCCTGGCTGGGGTCGACGAACCGGAAGGCGATTCGCGGGCGGACTGTGGCCTGGGGGCTGGGGTTGCAGTTGCTGTTTGCCTTCATCGTGCTGCGCTCAGACTACGGGCAAAACGCGATGGAGTGGGCGGGCGGGGTGATCCAGAAGATGCTGGCGGCTACCTACTCGGGCACGGTGGTGCTCTTTGGCCAGCTAGGGTTGCCGGGTGCGGGGGCGTTTGGCGAGATGCTTGCTGCCAACGGGCACCCCAACTCGGGGTCGATCTTTGCCTTTCAGGTGCTGCCGACGATCATCTTCATCTCGGCGTTTTTTGCGATGCTCTATCACATCGGCGTGATGCAGATCATCATTCGCGCACTGGCCTGGGTGATGCTCAAGACGATGCGCATCTCGGGTGCAGAGAGCATGAACGTCGCCGCATCCATCTTCATGGGGCAAACGGAGGCACCGCTGACGATTCGGCCGTTTCTGGCCAAGGCGACGCGCAGCGAGCTGATGACCATCATGACCAGCGGCATGGCGCATGTCTCAGGCGGCATCATGGCGATGTACATTTCGCAGGGCGTCGAGGCGAAGCATCTGCTGGCGGCGGTAATCATGACTTCGCCCGGGACGATTTTGATGGCCAAGATGCTGGTGCCGGAGACCGAGGTTCCGCTGACCGAGGGCAAGGTGGTCATTCCCAAGGACGAAATGCACGCGGAGGAAAACCTGATTGGCGCCATTGCACGGGGCACGCTCGACGGCGGCAAGCTCGCATTCAACGTGGGCATCATGCTGGTAAGCTTTCTGGCGCTGGTGGCGCTGCTCGACAGCCTGCTGAACTGGTTTCACCTTGGGCATCTCTGGTTTCCAGCGAGCCTGGGGCAGATTTTGGGATTTGTCTTTGCACCAGTCGCCTGGTTGATCGGCGTGCCGTGGCATGACGCAGGGGCGATTGGCAACCTGCTCGGCACGCGCATGGCGCTGAACGAAGTGATTGCCTACATTGCCCTCGGCGCGCAAAAGGCGACTCTGGCTCCCCGGTCGTTTACGATTGCCACGTTTGCGCTGTGCGGATTTGCCAACCTCGGCTCGGTCGGCATGCAGATCGGCGGCATCGGCGCGCTGGTGCCGGAGCGGCGCAATGACCTGGCCAAGCTGGGGATTCGCGCCATGCTCGCCGGGACGATGGCGAATCTGATTTCAGCTTCGATTGCAGGGATGTTTTTGGGGTAGGGCAACCGAGTCACAGAGTCACAGTTGACACTTAGCAATTTGCGAAGTAGCGTTAAGTTGTGCACATAGTCACGATCAAGCGACTCCAGCAGGCTTCTGAAGAGTTTCAGGATGCAGCGGTGGGGATAGGCTCGTGGATAAAGATTGTGAAATTGGCGCGATGGCGGAATTTCGTTGAGCTGCGTACATGTTTTCCAGATGCCGACGATGCTGACGGATTTGTCGTCTTCAACATCAGGCACAATCGCTACCGGCTGGTCACCGCAGTTCACTACGCAAAAGTGATCGACGGAAAACTGACCTTGGGGCATGTATATATCGGATCGTTTCTGACGCACAAAGACTACGACCGGTGGAGCACCTTAAGCGCAAAGGGGAAAGCGGAATGGCTACAGTTCTAGCAAACCCGGTGGAGATGATTGAGCGGGGAGCTCCGCACGTCATTCGCAGTGAAGAGCAGTTGGAGGCTTACACGAAAGCTCTTTACGGCTTGACCTCTGTGGCGAAGCCAACTTTGGCGCAGGTGGAAGCGATTGATTTGCTTACCTTTCTCATTGAACGATACGAAGAGGAGCACTTCGCTGTACCGCAGGCCTCTCCTGCCGAAGTGCTTCGCTTTCTCATTGAGCAGCACGGTTTGAAGCAGCGCGACATTGCCGCAGATCTGGGCGGGGAAAGCGTCGTTTCGGAGATTCTTTCCGGGAAGCGAAAGCTGAATGCATCCCAGATGGAACAGCTCAGCAAGCGATTCCATGTTTCGCCGGCGGTTTTCTTTCCTGCCTGACTTAGATTGCGTCTGCTTGCAAGCGTCGAATGCGGTAATAAATAGTCAGCGCGGTGACGGAGCCGCAGGTGATCAGGCTGGCGGACATGCCAAGGATGAGCGACCAATCCCCTTGCAGGCAGCCGTGGACGATGCCGATAACCTGCAAAATGCTGAAGCCGCCAAACGTGATCAGCGAAATCCCTTCGTCTGACTTCTTGCGCCAGACGGCGATGATCTGGGGGACGAAGAGCAGGGCGTTACCGCCAAGGCCGAGACCAAAGAGGATGGCGACGATTTCCTTCATGCGCCCACCATCCCGTCTGCCGGATCGCTGACCGGGCTGGTGCCAAAGCGCTCCAGGTTGCGGGCGCGGGCTTTGGCGGCCTCTTCTTCGCGGCCGCGCGGCGGGGCGTTGGTTTCAAGCGAGGCCAGCAGCCGGGCAGAGATGGCAGCAATCTCTTCGACAGCAGTGAGAAAGGCTGCTTCATTGGCCTTGGACGGCTTGTTGAAGCCGCTCACCTTGCGCACGAACTGAAGCGATGCAGCGTGAATCTCTTCGTCGGTCACGGGCGGGTCAAAGTTGAAGAGCATCTTGATATTGCGGCACATCGGCTGGCACCTCGCTTAGAGGGAATGTCGAAGGCGGGAACCCTTCTTTCAACACGTTACTTCAATCAAGCTGGTTATGGCGGGCTAGCTATCAAATCGCGGTCACGGGTCGCGATGGCTTGTAGAATGGCGAGAAGATGACCTACTTCGATCAGGTAAATGAAGCGGCGGAGTTTCTTCGCGGCCAGCTGGGCGGCGAACAGGGCAGACGGGCCCCGCGCATCGGCATCGTCCTCGGCTCGGGACTCGGAGCGGTCGCCGAGGCGGTAACCGACCCGGTCTTCGTCCCGTACGGTACGATTCCCCACTTTCCGCAGTCGACCGTCGAGGGGCACTCAGGCCGCATCGTCGCCGGGCTGCTGGGCGGTGTTCCGGTCATTGTGATGCAGGGGCGGGTGCATTATTACGAAGGCTACACGCCCGCGCAGGTCACCTTTCCCATGCGGGTGCTGGGGCGGCTGGGTCTGGAGACGGTCATCCTGACCAATGCCTCCGGGGGCATCAACTCGAACTATCACGTGGGCCAACTGGTACTGCTCTCAGACCACATCAATTTACTCGGTTTCAACCCGCTCAATGGCCCTAACGAGGCGCGGTTTGGCGATGGGAAGAAGACGGGCCTCCGCTTCTTTGATATGACCGAGGCTTACTCCGTCGAATTGCGCACACTGGCGCAGTCGGCGGCCCGCGAAGAGGGGCAAGCCCTCCATGAGGGCGTCTACCTGGCAACCTCCGGGCCAAGCTTTGAGACGCCGGCTGAGATTCGCGCATTTCGCGCGCTCGGCGCAGACCTGGTCGGCATGTCAACTGTGCCCGAAACGATTGTGGCGCGGCATATGGGCCTGCGGGTGCTCGGCATCAGTTGCGTGACCAACCTGGCCGCAGGCATCAGCGCGACCCACCTGAGCCATGAAGAGGTCTTCGAAGCAGGCAGCCGGGTGCAGCACCAGTTGGCTGGTCTCCTCCAGAGGCTCGTCCCGACCATTTCGGCTCAGCAGGCAAGAAAGCAGGCAGGGCAGCAGGCATGACCCAGCGGCTTCCTTTTCCACCCCTGATGCTGGCTGTTGCCGGGGCCTCGGGGTCTGGCAAAACGACGCTCGCGGCCGAGTTGGCGCGGACGCTGGGCGGACTGCACTTTTCGCTGGATAGCTACTACCGCGACCTGAGCCATCTCCCGTTTGATGAGCGGACGCGCAAGAACTTCGACGACCCGGCAATGATCGAATCCCGTCTGCTTGCGGAGCATGTGGCGAAGCTTGCACATGGGCAGGCGATTGAACGGCCGCTCTACGACTTTGCCACCTACGCCCGCATTCCCGACCAGACCGAGACCGTCGCGCCCGGAGCGGTGGTCGTGGTTGAAGGACTTTTTTCGCTGTATTTCCCCGAGTTGCGCGCCTGCTTTCAACTGGGCGTCTACGTGGATACCCCCGATGACGTCTGCTTTGCCCGGCGGCTCAAGCGCGATACCGAGGAGCGAGGCCGCGACCCAGAGTCGGTGCGCCAGCAGTACAACGCCACCGTGCGCCCCTGTAGCCTTGCCTTCGTGCGCCCCTTGATCGACTTTGCCGACCTGGTGGTTGACGGCACAGACGCGCTCGATTTCAAACTCGAGCAGGTGCTCAACACGTTGCGGAAGCGTGGATTGCTGTCGCGGGCCGGCATCCGCCTCTAGATTCAGCATGTGATTTGCTTATCCCATAGTGAGACATTGCTAACGGAGTTGGTCCTGTTCAACAAACATTCATCAATTTCTTGCGCTACTCCAGCGCAACTTATTCTGCCTGCCGATACTCTAATGGAGTATGGGCAACACCGACCAAATCGGGCAGTTGGGGCATGCTGGACGCAGGTCCGGACTCAGATCGACACTGTCGGCCAGAGGACAAATGGCCCAACAGAAGGCGATGGAGTGGCTGAGAATGGGCGTCACGCCCCGCCAATTGGCCTTTACGCTGGCGCTTGGATTCGCGATTGGCTGTATTCCCCTGCTGGGAGTCACAACTGCGATCTGCGCCCTGCTGGCACTGATGTTGCGGCTCAATATGCCGGCAATTCAGGCTGCGAACTGGGTGGCAATGCCGCTGCAGGTGGTGCTGCTGTTTCCCTTTTTTCGGCTTGGCCAATGGATGTTTCCGGGCCAGTCCCTGACGCTGACGCGCACTGACCTGCTCTCGCGCATGGCCACTGCTCCGTGGCCGGTGATGCGGCAGATGAGCGGGTTGTATGAACATGCACTGCTGGCCTGGCTCATTACAGCGGGGCCGGCTCTGCTGGTGTTGACCCTGTTGCTGACCCCGCTGATGCACCGATTCTCAAGGCTGATGAGCCAGGTTTCAGAATAAGCTCGCTCCGGTGACGCCCAACCTTGGTTCCGCGCCCATCACAAAATTTACTGCGCACTTGATTCGCATCCAGGCAATACGGCGCCAATCGGGTGGATGAAGGATTGCGCCGTTTGGCCTGATTGCAAACCGCGTTCAGATTGAGGGAGCCAACAACCACCGGTTCGACGGCATGGTGACCTTAGTTCCGCCCTTCGTAACTATTGGGTTAGCGCTGGCGCGACGCGGTTCATGCCTCAATCATTTGAAATTTGTGCGCAGCGAAGCACCTCTTCAGACTTAATGCGACGATTTTCACCGAAAAGCGGGCGATTTGGTGAGGAAGCGATCCGGAATTCGGCAGGAAGTGGGAATGAGACTGTGAAATTGGCAAGCTCAAAGTTGCGGTTCGGCAGGTACTTTAGTCAGCAAAAATAAATAAATTGCTTGCGTATAGTACGAAGGTCAGCTAGGGTAACACTAAAGTTGTAGACAAATCTGACCTGTTGCCACGTTCCTCGAGAGAGGAAGAGACCATCGTTGGCTGGGAATGCTGGGCGTAGCCATTTGAAAGACGTGATTTCAAAAAAGGTGCTGATCTTGACGGGATGCGCAGTTGGCGGCGTCCTGATCGGCGTTGTGGCACATCTTTTGTGGGGCTCCGCAGTCAATAATTTGATTGCAGCATTTGTTTTTGGGTCGGCCTCGCCCCTGCTGCTGCTCTTCCTGTTTCGCGAAAATCCTCTGGCCGCTGTCCGCACCCGGAGTTCTGCGACTCTTCATGCTGAGTCCTTGCTTGATTCCACGGGACCGATGATTCTCGCCACTTCGATGGAGGGGCGGTTCGTCTATTTGAACCCATCCTCGGAGCGAGCACTCGGACTGCGTGCCGCCGAGGTGGTGGGCAAAGCGTTGATGACAGAGATCTTTGCGCCGGGCGAGTTGCAGCGCATCAGCCAGTGGCTGCGCAAATTGAACCTCAACGGATCGAATGATGCGGCGATCGCAGTTGATCCGCTGCGGGATTGCATCAATTATGTGCTCCAGTTTCCGCCCAGCCAGTTGCGGGGTATCGATCTGCAACTGCGGCGGGCCGATGGCAGTGTTTTTCCTGCCACGCTCTATCTCTCTGCGGTGCGCGATGAGCAGGGCAAGGCGGTTGGAATCCAGGCAGTCGCACTTGACCAGACATTGAACCATCGCCAGGAGAGGGCTCTGCGGGAGTCGCGTGAGCGCTATCGTGATCTGTTTGAAAATGCCAATGAGATGATTGCCACGCTCAATCCAGCGGGGCAGTTTGTCTACGTCAATCCAGTGTGGAAGTCGTGTTTTGGCCTGGCGGAGGGTGATTTCAGCAAGCTCGGCTCTTTTGAGATGGTCTTCAGCGCTGACTGCCGTTCAGAGGTGGGCCGGCTGTTTCGACGTGCGCTGGAAGGGGAGACAGTGGAGCGCGCCCCGATCCGCACCCATACGCACGATGGCCGGGTGCTCGACCTGGAACTCAGCCTGAGCCGCCGCGAAAAAATTGGCAATCCGCTGGCAGTGCGATGCCTGCTGCGTGACATTACACCGCAGAAGCAGCGCGAACGACGCCTGGCCCTGCAACTGGTTGTCAGCCAGATCATTGGCCAGAGTACATCGCCTGAGGTTGCGGCGATGCGCATTCTGGAATCAGTCTGTCTCTCCCAGGGCTGGGATGCCGCGATGCTGTGGAAATTGAATGACGCAGCAGACGAAAGCCAGCAAACCCTGCAGTTCTACTCAGCGTGGGGAGCACCGGGCAAGCGCAGCGAAGATCTGATTCAGGAGAGCATGGGCCAATCCGTCAGCCGCGGACCCGATCTGCCGGGGCGCGTCTGGGAGCAGGGACGCGCGATATGGCTTGAGGATCTGGCCGCTTCGATTGCTGCCGGTCCTACTTCGCCGCGTTTGGTCGCTGCTTTGGGCCACGATCTGGTGACGGGCTGGGCGCTTCCGGTGCGCGTCGGCAACCGGCTGATCGCAGTGCTGGAGTTCTATTGCCACCAGCGCCACCGGGAAGAGCGTGAGACGATGGCCACGCTCGAAACGGTCTCGTCGTCTCTGGGGCAGATGCTCGCGCGTTCCCGCGAACAGGATCGCGTGGAAGAATTGCACCGCACCCAGGAGATCCTGCTCGACACCATTGAAGACGGCATCTGCGGCGTTGACCGCAAGGGCCTGGCCAGCCTGATGAATCCCGCCGCCGGAAGGCTGCTCGGAGCCGACGCAGAAACGCTGGTAGGCGAACCAGTCCACGAACTGCTGCACGGTCATGCACCGGGTGGTGAATCCTGCGGAGAGGACTGCGTTCTGCGCCGTGCCCTGGCCAACAACACCTCTGTGGGAGCTGAGACCACCGTTTACCGCCATGATGGCCGTTCCTTCCCTGCAGAATTTGCTTTGACCCCGATTCTTGAGCAGGGACGAGTCTCCGGCTCGGTGCTGAGCTTCCGCGATATCAGCCAGCGTTTTGCGCTCGACAAGATGAAAGATGAGTTCGTCTCCACGGTGAGCCACGAGTTGCGCACGCCGCTGACGTCGATCCGCGGCGCATTGGGACTGCTCTCCTCGGGCATGCTGGGGCAAGTCAGTGACAAGGCAGCGAACCTGCTGCGGATTGCACTGTCGAACTCCGACCGCCTGGTGCGGCTGATCAACGACATTCTCGATCTTGAGCGCATTCAGAGTGGCCGCGAACCGTTGACCTTCCGACCAATCGCGCTGGGCGAAATCGTGCGCCAGGCGATTGATGGAATGCAGCCGGTCGCGGACGCAGCTGGCGTGCAATTGATACACGATACAAATGTCATTCATTTGTCTGCCGACCCTGACCGCCTGTTGCAGGTGATTACCAACCTGCTCTCAAATGCGGTGAAATTTTCGCCAGAGGGGGCCACAGTGGCGGTGACTCTGCGCGAGGGTTCAAATGGCGTGGTGCTCTCGGTCATTGACCAGGGTCGGGGCATCCCGGCTGACAAGCTGGATACGATTTTTGACCGCTTCCAGCAGGTAGATGCCTCTGACAGCCGGCAAAAAGGCGGCAGCGGACTGGGCCTCGCGATCTGCCGCACCATTGTGCAGCAGCATGGCGGGCATATCTGGGCAGAACGCAATCCGGTATGCGGCTCAACGTTCCGCGTGACCCTGCCGCTGCATCCCAGCCTTGCCGCGAATCCCCCGGCAACGCCTCTGCTCGAACTCGACCGCGGACGCATCTTGCTCGCCGACGCAAACGTAACATCACGCCTGATGGTTGCAAACCAGCTGCGCCGCCAGGGCTACCACGTGGTCGAAACCGGCTCGGTTGAGGAGACACTGACCGCCCTGTCAGTCCGCGCAGAATTAGGCCGGATGGAAGCGGCGAACGCGGGTGAAGCGGGTTTGAACGGAGCCCATCCCAACGTTGCGAGCCCGGATCACGCTCCAATTGAGGCGATCCTTGTCGACATTTCGCTCGACGGCCTGAATGGGTGGGAGATTCTGCCCCGTCTGCGACTGGAGCCGGCTGCAGCGGGCGTACCGATTGTGCTGCTCAGCGTGGATCATCCCAACCCTGCTATTCCGCTGCCGACCGGCGCGGACGGCTTTGTGACCCAGTCGCCCAACGATGAAACGCTGCTGAATGAGCTGGCGCGCGTTCTCT
Source organism: uncultured Acidobacteriota bacterium (assembly GCA_903832055.1). Classification (GTDB taxonomy): domain Bacteria; phylum Acidobacteriota; class Terriglobia; order Terriglobales; family Acidobacteriaceae; genus Acidicapsa. Next base: position 590,537 of record CAILAC010000010.1, read on the forward strand.
CGAGCCCCGGCGAAAAGGCGCGCATCCTGGTTATCGAAGACGATGTGGACCTGGCTCGGGTGATTGGCGCCGTGTTTGCCAAGGACGGCATCGATGTGAAGCTTTCCCATACTCGGCAGGCGGCGCTCGATGCCTGCATCAGCTTCCGTCCGCAACTGATTGTTCTGGATCTTTCCCTGCCGGACGGCGACGGCTTCAATGTCGTGGACTGGCTGCGCCAGCATGAAGACCTGGCGCAATTGCCGCTGGTGGTGTACTCGGCGCGAGAGATTGCTGCTTCTGAACGGGCGCAACTGCAGTTGGGGCCGACGCACTTTTTGACCAAGGCCAAGGTTCAGCCGCAACAATTGGAATCCCTGGTCTTGACGATGTTGCGCCGTTCGCGTCAGATGGAAGAAACATTCTGCATGGTTCCGTCGGCCGGTACTCCCCAAACCCGGTTCGGCGTCTGACGGAAAAAAGGAATCACGGCCATCACTCCGGTGGCCGCGTATAGGAGTTTTACGTGTCTCGCCGAATCCTGATTATTGACGATGAAGATGACATTCGCATGGTAGCTGCCCTCAGCCTTGAAACAGTGGCTGGATGGGACGTAATTGTTGCCAGTTCTGGAGCACAGGGCCTGCTGCGCGCTGCAGAACATCTGCCCGACGCAATTCTGCTGGATGTCATGATGCCCGGCATGGATGGCCCGACGACCTTCCGCGAATTACGCAAGAATCCGGCGACTGCCCAAATTCCTGTCCTGCTGCTCACAGCAAAAGTACAAGGAGCCGATCAGCGCCGCTTTGCCGACCTTGGCGTGGAGGCTGTTCTGCTCAAGCCCTTTGACCCACTGACGCTTTCCACTCAAATGGAAAAGATCCTGGGCTGGGACGATTAAACCTAAGGGCGAGCGGCTATGGCAACGAATCCAAACGCGATGGCTGACGCTCTGGCGCGGCTGTGGACCAGGTTTCTTCCGGAAATCGAGCTGAGGGTTGGTCTGTTGGAAGCAGCTTCCCAGGCCCTGACCCAGGGCTCGCTGAGCGATGAGGTGCGCACGTCGGCCCACGCGGCGGCTCACAAACTGGCCGGCTCCCTGGGCACCTTTGGACTGCACCTTGGGACGGACCTTGCGCGGCAGTCAGAATTGCTGCTGGCAGAGACGCCATCGGCACAGGACGCTGCGGCGCTCGCCGATTGGGTCGCGGAACTTCGGGCCGTCATCACCAATCACTCCAGCTGAGTTGAACCGCCAACACCGGAAACGGAGAACCCTTCAGCCAATTACACTGGACTTACACTGGACCAGGGTGATTCGTTACGGGTGAGCAAAAGAACTCCATCAACGCCTAAGCCTGCGATGCCGCAGCTGGCTCTGCTTTTTGAAGCGGAAACCTCCCAGAAAGAGCCGGGCGAAGCGCTCGCCAAGACCAGCCGGCGCCGGAGCCGTGACGGCGAACGTCGCACATGGCTGGTGCATCAGCTGGTTTCAGAAGCGCGCGAGCTGGTGGAGCAGGAGCTGGGCGACGTTTGGGTGGAGGGGGAGATTTCCAATTTTCGCCCGGCATCTTCCGGTCACCTCTATTTCACGCTTAAGGATGCCGAGGCTCAGCTGCCGGTGGTTCTCTTTCGCCGCCAGGCATTGCTGCTGCGCTTTCGCCCCGAGGACGGCCTGCATGTACGCGTACGCGGCAAGGTCACCATCTATGAGCAGCGCGGGCAGCTGCAACTGGTAGCCGAAACCCTGGAACCTGTGGGTACGGGCAGCCTGCAACTTGCCTTTGAGCAATTGCGTGACCAGCTCAAGGCTGAGGGGCTTTTCGAACAGGAGCGCAAACGGCCTCTGCCGGCTTATCCCCATACGGTGGCAATCATTACTTCGCCCACGGGCGCTGTGATCCGCGATTTTCTCAATATTGTCAGCCGACGGCATGCCGGGCTGAACGTACTGGTGATACCGGTGGCGGTGCAGGGCGACAATGCGCCTGGGGAAATTGAAGCGGCCATCGAACGGGCAAACGAAGCGACGGCCGCGGACTTGATTGTGCTGGCGCGGGGCGGAGGATCGCTGGAGGACCTGGCAGCTTTCAACTCTGAGCGCGTGGCCCGCGCCATCGCGGCCTCCCGCTTGCCGGTGGTTTCGGCAATCGGCCATGAGACCGACTTTACGATTGCAGATTTTGTCGCCGACCTGCGCGCTCCGACTCCATCTGCGGCAGCGGAACTGATCACTGAAGCCCAGCACAATGCTGCTGAACTGGTCGCTGCGCTTTCGAACAGGTTAGTGCGTGCGACACGGTTCCAGCTTTTGGATGCGCGCCAGCGCCTGAGCCACACATCGATCGCCGCCGCACAGCAGCGGGTCACGACCAGACTTCACCGTCACCAGCAGCGCCTCGACGAGCTGAACTCTCGTCTGGAATCGGCCATCGATGAGCAGCTGGGCCAGCAGCGCCGATCGGTGGAGGAACTGACGGCCGCCGTTCTGCGCCACGATCCTCGCCAGCAGGTGAGCTCCGCCCGCGAAACCCTGAACAACTGCCAGTCGCGCCTGCTCCATGCGCTCGACCGTCACCTGGCTTCGGCACGCTTTGAGAGCCGCACACTTGCAACCCGCCTGCAGCGCGCAGCTCAGGTCAACGTGGCGCAGCGCCGCTATGCATTCAATGCGATGAGAAACCAGCTTCAGTCGCTCTCCCCTTTAGCTGTACTGAAGCGAGGCTATGCGCTGGTGCTCGATGAGAGCGGTGCCTTGGTCCGGTCGGCGAGCCAGCTGGCACCAGATCAAATGGTCAGCACACGGCTGGGGCACGGTTCGTTCAGAAGTCTCGTGACTGACATCCAGGGGCCTGACATTCAAAAACCCGACAACCTGAAACCGGACGATGAGAAAAGTCCACTCAAACAGAAAAAGGAAAAACAAACCCCCTCATGAGACATCTCTTCGGCACAGACGGCATCCGTGGCATTGCAGGCACTTCTCCGCTGGACACAACGACGGTTTACGCCGTCGGCCTGGCGCTTGCGCATCAACTTAGACCGAGCGCGATGCAAAGCGGCATGCTCGGTCCACGCGTAATTCTCGGCCGTGATACGCGCGAATCCAGCCCGTGGATCAGCAATCTGCTTGCCGCTGGCCTCAGAGCAGGTGGCGCTGAGGTGGAGAGCGCCGGCATCGTGCCGACCCCCGCAATTGCCTATCTGGCTCATACGCATGGTTTTCACGCCGGCGTGGTGATTTCGGCCAGCCACAATCCCTGGGAGGACAATGGCATCAAGCTCTTTGGAGCGGATGGCAAGAAACTCCCCGACGCGGTCGAACTGGCCATTGAGGAAGTCATCTTCAAGCACGCGCTCTCGGCTACTGCTCCGGAAGCGGAGACAGTACCGGCGATGGAAGATCAGCCGCATTACGCCGATGAGTACGTCGCTTCGCTGTTGGCGGCCGTTCCAGGGCTCAACCTTACGGGCAAGCGAATCATCGTGGATTGCGCCAATGGCGCGGCTGCAGCGATTGCACCGCGGCTCTTTGCCACGCTGGGCGGCGAGGTAACTTTCCTGAACATCGATCCTGACGGGCGCAACATCAATCACCATTGCGGTGCGCTCCATCCCAGGGCGGTCGCGGCCGCGGTGGTCACACACGGGGCGCAGCTGGGCATCACCTTTGACGGCGATGCCGATCGCTGCCTGCTGGCGGGGGCCCGCGAAAATGTCATCAACGGTGACGCAATCCTGCTGATGGCGGCCCGTGACCTGCAGGCAAGAGGGCTGCTTACCGGCAACCTGGTAGTGGCGACGACCATGTCCAACATGGGGCTTGAAGCCGCACTGAAGCGCAGCGGCATCACCATGCTGCGCGCCTCTGTAGGCGACCGCTACGTGCTGGAGATGATGGAACAGCGCAATGCTGCACTCGGTGGAGAGCAATCCGGACATCTCCTCTTCCCTCACCTGGCGACTACCGGAGACGGTTTGCTCACTGCCCTCGTCGTACTCGACCTGATCGCCCGCACCGGCAAGAGCATGGAAGAGCTGACCGCAGACCTCAAGGTCTTTCCCCAGGTGATCGTCAACATCAAGGTAGGGGAAAAGAAGCCGCTTGAAGAGATTCCTACGGTCGCCGCAAGCATTCGTGCCGCTGAAGAAGCACTCGCCGATACGGGCCGCGTTGTCATCCGCTACTCCGGTACAGAAGCCCTGGCCCGCGTCATGATCGAGGCTGAGAGCCAGGAAGCCATGCGGTTTCACGCGCAGGCGATTGCCGAGGCAATTCGAACCGAGCTTGGGACCTAATAAAGCTGTCAGGTCGCACCAGACCAAAGTTGCATTGCAAGGATTGCATTTCCTTGCTAGAGTCTCTTTTGTTTTTGTTCTACTTGAGGTCTCGACGGGATCAAGTCTCTAGTGCTGTTCTCGATAACCGATAACAGAAGTGAAGGCTAAAAGCAGTCGTTGCCTACACTTTGGAATTTCGGAAAACACAAACATCGGCTTCAAGCGAACTTAGGTGTCCTCTATCGAGTCTGCAGTGCACCGACAAAGGGAAACTCATGCATCCAGATGTCGCGTTTGACTCTGCAGGTCGCCTCGGTAAGGAAGCCATCGCCTCGGAATTCCGTAGACAGCACCGATTTATCTGTGCACGTATTGACCGAGCTTTTGCCTGGCTGATGCAGATCCAGTGGCTGGCGGCCATTTGCATCGCCGTTTGGGTAAGTCCCCTGCTCTGGTCCGCAAGCAATCATGCCAAGAGTCCGCAAAACTCTTTGGCCCTCTACTATGGGGGCACACTTACTCTGGTGCCCATCGCCCTGATCATTCTCAAGCCAGGGCGGCGCGTCACACGGCTTACCATCGCCGTGACCCAGATGCTGATGTCGTCGCTGCTCATTCATCTCACCGGTGGCCGCATCGAGACGCACTTTCATATCTTCGGTTCGCTCGCATTTCTGGCTTGCTACCTCGATTGGGAGGTGCTGGTGGTGGCCTCTGCCACCATTGCAGTCGATCATCTGCTGCGAACTTTCTTCCTGCCGTTTTCTGTCTTTGGCACTGACGCAGTGCAGCCATGGCGCTGGGTCGAACACATGGGCTGGGTGGTCTTCTGCGACATCTTTTTAATTGTGGCAATCAAATCCCGCATTCGCGGCCTGCGCACCCTGACGGCAAGGCACAGCGAGCGGGCTGAGCTGCTGCGCAGGGCCTACTACGACACGCTTACGGGATTACCCAATCGCGCCTTTCTCAGTGAAGAACTTGCCGAGGCTATTGCCAAATCAACTACCCAGGGACTCAGCTTTGCCTGCCTCTATGTCGACCTTGACCGCTTCAAAGACATCAACGATCACCTGGGTCACGCCGTTGGCGACGCGCTGCTGCGCCTGCTGGCTGAGAGAATGCGCGAGAAGCTTGGCAATGAACCTTTTCTGGCCCGGATTGGCGGCGACGAATTTGTGGTCTTGCTGCTCGAAAACAGCACCGAAGTAGCAGCCCCTCCACCCCCCAGCGCAGAAGATGTTGCGCGGGACATCCTCCGCAGCCTGCTGCAGCCTTTTAGCTTTATGGGCCGGGAAATGACCGTTGGCGCCAGCATCGGCATCAGCCGCTTTCCCCAGGATGGAGACAGTGAAGCCGACCTGCTGTCAAAATCCGACCGCGCCATGTATCGCGTGAAGCGAGCCGGGCGGAACGGCTACCAGGTGTACTCGTCGATGCTGTTTCCTGATACAACCCAGCGTGAGGAAGCAGAAAAGTCCATGGTCCGCGCCCTTGCCGAGGGTGAATTCAGCGTCTACTACCAGCCAATTTTTCATTCAAATGGAGCCGTCGCTGGCCTTGAAGCCTTGATGCGCTGGCAGGACCCGGTACGCGGCTTCATCTCGCCGGCCAATTTCATACCTGTTGCAGAGGAAACCGGGCTGATCGTGCAACTGGGCAACTTTGTGCTGCAACAGGCCTGCAAACATGCCGCCGAATGGCGCAGCCTCGGGCTGCTGCCGGGCAGAATCGCCGTCAACGTATCAAGCCTTGAGCTGGCGCGTGAAAACTTTGCCGAAGGTGTGATCGCGACTCTGATGCAACACAACGTCCAACCTGACGCCATCGATCTTGAAGTGACGGAAAGCGCCCTGGTGGATGATTTTGCCCTCGCCGAGCGTCATTTGCAGGATCTGCGCAGGTTTGGCCTGCGCATCTCAATTGACGACTTTGGCACCGGGTACTCGTCGCTGAGCAGGCTGCGCCAGCTCACCCTCGACACGCTCAAGATCGACCGGCTCTTTGTCGAGGGAGTTGCCAGTTCAGAGGCAGACCGCACCGTCGTGCAGCACATCATTGCGATGGCGCACACCTTGGGCATGACGGTGGTGGCCGAGGGCGTGGAAACCGAAGCCCAGGTACACACCCTCTGCGGACTCGGCTGCGACCAGCTGCAGGGCCACCTGTTGGCGCGCCCCGCCGATAAACAGGCCACCGAAGAGTTCCTCATCCGCAACTTGGAGCGGAGTGCCTTGAGCGATCCGCAGGATGATGAGTTTGCATGCAGCTGAAGGCCAATTGACGCGAAAGGTTGTCTGCAATTTCTGCCGAACTTCATTCCTGGAGTTACCCCCGAAGTCCGGCCTGAGTTACCCCACAGATCACCATCAAATGCGCTTATTTCATATCCCGCCAGTTATCCCCAAACGATAGCTCGGCAACAATCGGCACGCTCAGCTCGATGACATTCTCCATCTCGTGCCGCACCAGTTCCCGCATCGTTTCTGTCTCATCTTCGGGAACTTCGAATAATAGTTCGTCATGCACCTGCAAGACCATGCGGCTTCGCAGCTTCTGTTCGGCCAGTCTGCGGTCGATCGTGATCATTGCCAGCTTGATCAGGTCCGCAGCGGTGCCTTGCAGGGGGGTGTTGATCGCTGTCCGCTCGGCAAATCCGCGCTGGTTGGCGTTGCGGCTTTCGATATCCGGAATGGGGCGCATGCGGCCAAAGAGGGTGCGGACGCTGCCCTCGAGCCGTACCGTCTCAAGCGTCTTGTCAATGAACGTGCGCACGCCCTGGTAGCGCGTAAAATAGCGCTCAATATACTGCTTGGCCTCGCCCTGGGGGATGCCAAGTTGCGCCGCCAGCCCAAAGCCCGAGATGCCGTAGACAATACCGAAGTTGACAGCCTTGGCGCCGGCGCGGGTCTGCTTGTCCATTTCGGCCTCGGGCACACCAAAGACTTCGCTCGCCGTCAGCGTGTGAATGTCGCGGCCATGCAGATACGCATCCACCAGCAGCGGGTCCTGGCTGAAGTGAGCCATCAGCCGCAGCTCAATCTGCGAGTAATCCGCCGAAAGCAGCCGGAAGCCCGGCGCGGCCACAAAGGCAGCGCGAATCTCACGGCCAAGTTCCGAGCGGATAGGAATGTTCTGCAGATTTGGATTGACCGACGACAGCCGCCCGGTCGCCGTCGCCGCAGCGTTGAAGGTAGTGTGGACGCGTGAGGCAGAGTCCACCAGCAGCGGCAGCGCGTCAACGTAGTTTGACTTGAGCTTGCTGAGGTGGCGGAACTCGATCACATGCTGAGCGATCGCATGCTCCTCTGCCAGGCCTTCAAGCACATCCTGCGCGGTCGAAATAGCCTTGCCCTTGCCGCGCACCACCGGTTTGGGCAGGCCCATGTGCGTAAAGAGCACTTCGCCAAGCTGCTTGGGCGAATTGATGTTGAATCGTCTACCGGCCTCGCTGAAGATCACTTCGCTGACCCGCTGAATCTCCGCCCCGAAGCGCTGCGAGAGCTCGTCGAGGGCCCCAAGATTGACACGCACGCCGACTCGCTCCATCCCAAAGAGAACAGGCACCAGTGGCAAGTCGATTTCTGCGTAAACAGTGGTTACGTCGTGCTCGTTGGCCTGCGCTTTGAGCAGTGGCAGCAGCGCCTGAATGGCGTGAGCGGCCCCGGCAAGCGAGGTGGGTGCCGCCAGACCGCTACGCGCCACCACGTCGGCCAACGTCTGCGTGGCGTGCGTTGGATTCAGCGCGTAGGAGAGCAGCATCGTATCGTCCACCCGCCCAGCCAGCGTGACGCCGAGAGCCGTCAGACGATGCAGTGCCGTCTTCCAGTCGTGAACGATCTTCGCCACTGCCGCATCTTCGAGGAGCGCCCGCAAATCGCTATCGAGCGGCAGCCTGAGCGCGATTTCCTGACCGGAAGGCGTCCCATCATGCTGGCCGTCTACTTTGGCGGAAACTCCGACAAATTCCGGCCCGGCGGGCACAGGCGCGGGGGCCTCCTCGGCCATCGCCATCAGGTTCAGCGAAGACTGCATTGGCGGCAGCGATTCTTCTTCCACGTCGCTCGCGGCGATGGCCACGGCCTTTGCGTCTTTTTCCAGAGCGAAGGCAAAACCGTGCTCACGAGCAGCCGCAAAGAAGGCTGCTCTCTGCTCCAATGTCGGGTCGTCGATCAGCTCCGCCGTCGCCGTCTTTGACCCTGGCGCCAGGTCGCGCAGCATCGAGGTAAATTCAAGCTCGGTAAACAGCTCGCGCGCCGCTTCAAGGTCAGGCTCCTGAGTCTGCATCGTTTTGAGATCAAGCGCCAGGGGAACATGCTGGTCGATCGTGACCAGTTCCTTCGAGAGCAGCACGGTCTCACGATTCTGTTGCAGCGATTCGCGGTAGGTCTTGCGCTTGATCGCGTCGGGGTTGTCGCGGGCAACGTCAAGCACTGCCTCCACGCTGCCAAACTCCTTGATCAGCTCCACCGAGCCCTTGTCGCCGATGCCGGGCGCACCGGGGATGTTGTCGACCGAGTCGCCGCGCAGGGCCATCACGTCGATTACCTGCTCGGGAGGCACACCGAGCACTTCCTCGACCTTGGCGGGATCGAGAATCAGGTTGTCTTTTTGAGGATTGAGAACGCGTATATGCCTGGAGACCAGCTGCATCATATCCTTGTCGCCGGAGATGATGAAGACCTCGTGGCCCTGCTCTGCGGCCTCGCGGGCAAGGGTGCCGATGACATCGTCGGCCTCAAAGCCCTCAGCCTGCAGGATGGGGATGCGCAGCACTTCGAGAGAGCGGCGAATGTAGGGCAACTGGCGGGCGAGGTCCTCGGGCATGGCCTCGCGCTGGGCCTTGTAGCCGGCATAGGTGGTCTCGATAAAAGCCTGTTCCTTGCTGGACCAACGCCGCAGAGGACCAATCTCCTGCGCTTTGGCGTCGCGAAAAACGGCGCCGCTTACGTCAAAAACCGCAGCCAGATAGTGCGGCGCAAAGTCCGCGCGCAGCTTCTGAATCATGTTCACAAAGACATACGTCGCCGCCGTGGGCAGGCCCGAACGCGTAGACATGGGCCGCGACCGTTGCATTGCATGGTAGGCGCGGAAGATGAACGACATGGTGTCGAGCAGGAAGACGGGCTCTTTGGCGAGTTGTGCAGTTTCGGCAGGCATCGTCTGCGAGTTTACCAGCCAGCCGCTTAGGCGAGGAACATGCAGTCGCCATAGCTGAAGAAACGGTAGCGCTCGCGCACGGCATGCTCATAGGCCGCCAGCACCCGTTCACGCCCGCCGTCCGCGCCAGCAAAGGCGCTCACCAGCATGATCAGACTCGACTGCGGCAAGTGGAAGTTGGTCAGCAGCGCGCTGACCAGGCGAAATTCATATCCGGGCGAGATGAAGATCGAGGTTTCGCCGCTGTGTCCCGCCAACTTCCAGGCCACTTCCCTGCCCGCCGCCTCACGCGCACAGTGCTCCAGAGTCCGCACGGCTGTCGTGCCCACGGCGACGATACGGCGGCCTTCGGCGCGCGCGCGATTGAGAGCTTCAGCGGTCGTGGCGGGCAGCGTATAGCGCTCGCGATGCAGGTGAATCTCGTCAACGCGCTCCACACGCAGCGTGGCAAATGTGCCCAGGCCCACATGCAGCGTCACGCGCGCGATTTCAACGCCACGCGCCTCAATCGCCGCCAGCGCCCCGGGCGTGAAATGCAGCCCGGCGGTTGGCGCAGCGACTGAGCCCTTTTGCGCGGCAAATACGGTCTGGTAGCGCTCGCGGTCAGTGTTCATGTCGTCGCGATGGATGTACGGCGGCAGCGGCATGTGGCCGATCGCTTCAAGCGCGGCATAAAAATCCGCAACAGGCGCAAAGCGCAGCAACCGCTCGCCAAATTCGCCGTGCCCAATCACTTCGGCGTCAAGAAGAACGTTGCCGGCGGCATCGGGAAATTCCAAACGGTCGCCGACACGCACCTTGCGGCCGGGCTTGACCAGCGCGCTCCAGTTGCCCTCAGCATCAGGAGACGTAAGCAGCGCTTCAATCTGGCCGCTTGGCTCCTGCTTGCCGCGCGCGTTGGCGCGACGTCCAAAAAGCCGCGCCGGAATCACGCGGCTGTCGTTGAGCACCAGCAAATCGCCAGCATGCAGCAGCGATGGCAGATCAGCAAAACTCGCGTCCCTCAGCCCCGTTCCATTCCGCTCGAGGACAAGCATGCGGCTGGTGCCGCGTTCTGCCGGAGGCTGCTGCGCGATCAGTTCCTCGGGCAGCTCAAAATCAAAGTCGGCCACCCGCAAGCCGCGCTCTTCTGGCGAAGCCCCCGTCATGCTGTCCCCTTGCCAAAATGCGCATACGCCTGCAGCCTGGCCCGCTCCAGCGAATCGTCAAGTGCGGCGCGGCGAGCCTCAAGATCATCGCCCCCGACAACCTCGGTCCAACGGCCCCAACTCACGGCGATACGAGTAAAGGGCTTGGGCACGTGAAAGCGATCCCACGACCCAAGCACCCAGACCCGCTCGGGCTCCAGGTGAAATGCGCCGATAGGTGCGCCCGTCATCTCGGCCAGCTTCAGAGGCCCCAATTTTGTTCGATAGATCGGTCCGCGCGGACCGTCTGCGGTAAAAATGGCTGGAGTTCCTGCATCAAGCACGCGGCGCAGCGCCAGCAGGCCTTCGCGGCCTCCCCGCGAACTCGACCCACGCACCGCGCGATAGCCAAAGTGCTCCAGCGCGCGGGTAATCAGTTCACCGTCAAAGCTCTGGCTGATCAGGATTGTCGCGTGAGTGCTGCGGAAGTAATACGCGCAGGCAAGCACGCATTGGTGCCAGAAACAGTAGATTTCGCGGCTCGGCGTGAAACCGTGGAAAGCCGGAGTGACGCCCTCCTCCGCAATCACCTCAAAGCGCCACGTCCAGCCCAGCACCATCACAATCAGCCACACCAGGCGCGGAACAACCGCCAGCGTCAGCCGCTGAGCAAAGGTGAAACGACGATTTAGGTTCCCTGTCACTCAGTCGATTGTAACGAGAGCAAGTGTGAGTGTGAGTGTGAGTGTGAGTGTGAAGTGTGAAGGAATTCTGTCCTTCACACTCACACTTCATACTCACACTAGCTGTACCGCAGCCAGCGCAAAATCTCAGGCAGCGTGGCGCGCTTGCCGTACATGAGAATTCCAATGCGGTAGAGCCGCGACGAAAGCCACAGCACGCCCCAGATGCTCAGCAGCATCAGCACAATCGACAGCAGAATCTGCCATGTAGGAGGCACCTGCGAACCCATCCTGAGGAACATGATAATCGGCGTGCAAGGTGGGAAAAGCGAAGCCGCCACCGACCAGACCGAGTTTGAATCGTTGATGATCAGCAGGATCATCGCAAAACTCAGCCACACCGGTACGGCGGCCAGCGGCGTGAACATCTGCAGTTCCTGCTCGGTTTCGCAAGTAGCGGCAAGACCAGCAAAGAGCGCGCTGTACAGAAAATAGCCAAGCACAAAGTAGACCGGGAACAGAACCGCCTCTACCCAGGAGAAGTGGACCTCAAAGTCCCCGGAAAGCGTGGAAGCAGCCAGCGGCGTCACCAGCATGAGGCCAGCCGCTGTGACCCAGATGAGAATCTGCGTCAGGCCCACCGCGCCGACTCCAATCAGCTTGCCGGCGAGCAGGTCTTCGGGCTCGGCAATGGCCAGCATTACCTCAAAAATGCGAGATGTCTTCTCCTGAATGATCGATCTTGCAACGTTGAGCCCGTAGACCACGGTCGTCATCGAAAGCAGGAAAGCCATCACGTATCCCTTGTAGAAGGAGGCAACGGCGTTGCTCTTGATGACGCTGCCGTCCTTCTTCACCTGAAAGGTCTGGATCGTGATGCCCTTGATGAGAGCATCTGCATCGGAGGTTGGCATGCCTGAACGTGTCAACCGCTCCTTCACCAGAGAATCGTTAATGGCGCCCGTCATGCGAGACGTAGTGATGAAATCTCCCGAAGATGGCGAACTATAGGTGGCCTCTGGCAACCCTTGACCGGATGACACCACCTCGAGCAGGCCGTCGATTGAACGCTCCTGCACCTGCTTCAACAGGCGGGCGCGGTCCTCGATCGATGCCGGCGCAAACACATCAACTGTGGTTTTGGATTCCTTTTTGCGGGTCAGGCGCTGGCGGATAAGATCGGCGAGCACCGGATTATTTGAAAGGACCGCAAGATGCTTGTTTGAACCGAGCCCGAGAGATGAGAGGTAGCCAACACCAATCACGCAGGCAAAGAGCGCGGGCAGCAGAATCGTCGTCAGCAGAAAGGCGCGGCCGCGGATCTGTTCCATGTACTCGCGCCGGGCGACGAGCAAAAAGTTACGCATTGGCCTTGCCTCCCACTGTCTTGATGAAGATCTCTTCGAGTGAGGGCTCAACCAATTCGAAGCGGTAGATCGTGGCTACGGCGGCTGCCTCCTGCAATAGTTTCTGTGCGTTGCCGTGCTCTTTCAGTCGAATCTCCGCATGGCCTGAAAAATTCTTGGCCTCGGCTACTTCAGTACTGCTCAGGAATTCCGAGCTGCCCTGATACTCAATGATTACGCGATTGCGCTCGTAGCTGGCCTTGATGTCGCGAACCTTGCCGGCAAGTACCGCGCGCCCCTTGTCAATGAGACAAATCGAATCGCAAAGCTTCTCCACCTGGTCCATGCGATGGGTCGAGAAGACAATGGCCTTGCCCTCATCCTTGAGTTCAAGCAGAGTGCGTTCGAGCAGCACGGCGTTCACCGGATCCAAACCCGAAAATGGCTCGTCCATGATAATCAGACCCGGATCATGCAGCACTGACGAGATGAACTGAATCTTCTGCTGCATGCCCTTGGAAAGCTCTTCGGTCTTCTTCGCCAAGACCTCGTCAATTTCCATGCGCTTTGCCCATACAGTGGCGCGCGATCGGGCGACCTCCGCAGCGAGGCCGTGCAGTTCGCCAAAGAAGACGAGCTGCTCCAGCACCTTCATTTTCTTGTAGAGTCCGCGCTCTTCGGGCAGATAGCCCACCCGCTCCAGGCTTCCACGCTCAAACGGCTTGCCAAACAGACTCACCCGTCCGGAATCCGGCATGGTAATGCCAAGCATCATGCGGATTGAGCTGGTCTTCCCCGCTCCATTCGGCCCCAGCAGACCAAACATCTGGCCTGCATCAATTGAAAAACTCAAGTTGCTGACCGCAACCTTGTTCTCATAGGCCTTGGTCACTCCCGCGAGTTCGACAACTGGCATGCATTCTCCCGGCTCTTGCGCTGCCCAAACCATCGTGCAGTTGGAACTGAGAGAAGTTTAACAAATGGGGCGCAACTCGCCTCAAGCCTGCCGCTGAAGACGCGCAGTCCCACGCAAAGGTTCCGGTGACCTATTGGATTGACTTGAGAAAAAAAAGGCCCGCCGGCAATGCCGAAAGATGCCGGGCAGGCCCAGAAATGATTTTCGATCGTGCGGGAACCTCACCGAAACAGTCGACCCTGGCTATGCTGTTTCGACGACCCGGCCATCTTCTTCATACATCCCGCCCGGCTTTCCCAGCCGAATCAGCCGATGCAGATAAGCTCGCGAGATGCAAAGGCTGCGCGCCGCCAGCGTCTTGTTGCCGTTGTTGTCGCGCACCGCCGTGTTCGCCAGCTTGATTTTGTAATCGCGCAGCCTCAGTTCAAACGAACCCGAGGGCTGATAGTCGCTGATGTCCACCACGCTCTCTTCTCGGACATTCAGCGGCAGGTCTTCGGGGCGCAGAGACGGCCCCTTGGATACGATAATGGCCCGCTGAATCACATTCTCCAGTTCGCGCACATTGCCCGGCCATGCGTAGCTCTGGAGCGTGCTCATCGCGCCAGGATCAATCTCCCGGGTCGGCTTCTGGTACATCTTGGAGTAGTGACGAAGGAAATGATTGGCTATTTGCGGAATGTCTTCAGGATGCTCCTGCAGCGAAGGCGAATCGATGCGCATGACATTGATACGGTAGTACAAATCCTGCCGGAATCTGCCTTGCGCCACCATTTCTCCCAGATCCTGGTGAGTGGCAAAAATCAGCCGCGCCCGCAGCGGGATAAGACGGTTGCTTCCCAGCCTGCTGAATTCGCGCTGCTGCAGCACGCGGAGCAGCTTTACCTGCGTGTACAGGCTCAACTCGCCAATTTCGTCCAGAAAAATGGTTCCGTCGCCAGCCTGTTCAAAAAATCCTTCTCGGGCGCCGACTGTGCCCGTGAATGCTCCCTTTTCGTGGCCAAACAGTTCAGACTCGATCAGCGTCTCAGGAATCGCACCGCAGGAAACCGCAACAAACGGCTTGCTTGCCCGGCTCCCCAGGTTGTGAATCGCCCGGGCAATCAATTCCTTGCCGGTTCCGCTCTCGCCCGTCACCAGTACTGATGCATTGAGATTGGTTACGCTTTCAACAAGTTGATACACCTGCCGCATCTGCGGGCTGGAACCGATCATCTTGTCGCAGCTGATTTCGCCTTCCAGCTTCTGCTCAGCCTTCTGCAGTTTCTGCTTCATCGCCGAGTGCTCGCGGGCACGCAGCAGCATGGTCTTCAGATCGCGAATCGAGGGCGGCTTCCGGCAGTATCCATAGGCTCCATCGGCGACAAGCTCCATCGCCTGCGCCCGCAGGCTGTCGTCGGCCATCACTACGATCGGAGTCTGCGCTGCGATCAACGTCTTTGAAAACTCAATCCGTTGTCGCTGGTCGCCGTAGTTCGAGTTCAGGTCCAGGATGAGAACGTCGCAATCGCCACCATTGGCCAATTGCTCCATTTCCGCTTCATCGGATTCCAAAAACATCTCAAACTCACGCCCAAGTGCGGACGAAAGTACTGGCTGCAGCGTGCGGTCTTCTGAGTACAGTCCGATTCGTATCATTTGCAGGCTCTCTCTGGTCCCAATTCGCCGATCAATCCAGCTAAATAGTCTCATACGGCTTTTCTGTTTCTTCTACTCGTGACGGCAATGACATCGCTGCAGAGACACTACTGTTATCGACCATGAACAATCGTGACGTAAATGTCACTTTAGTATGACCAGCGAGGTGTTCCAACATGTTACCTTAGTACCACTTTAGTGGCAACACTAAAAATGTTGGCAATTTCGCTACTACCCGCAGGTATACATTCCGCCCCGGAATCCCCCCGCGTACGGCTCTTCAATGGATCTCTTTCCGGTCCACAAAATCGTTCAAATGCCCCGTATTTACTGCCTATTTACATTCACCATCAAACGGCATCGACGATTTTCCCCGTTCCGAATACGACAACAAGGCAATCATCGACCACGGTGAGTTCTTGCTTTCGATGGCCTCGTCCTGTCCAATCCGCCGACTGGTTTGCGCCGTTACCCTGACCTCGAATACCCTCAATTGACCAGATTTGCAGCATGTTTGATGGTTACCTTCGTTACCAAGAACCCTCCTTTTGCCTTGGGCCTGCTCCCGTGTCCCAAAACCGGTCACATTCTCATCGATTACGAGTCGAGCTCAGGGCTCTCACATGATTTCAGGAAGCATCCGCACCCCGGCCTGAGACACCGGCCGGACCATTTGCGGGTGTATATGTCATGCGTCACTCCCTGAGCAGCCTGTAAACAGCCGTGGACATCCGCGCCAGACCGCACCCCCGCTCCAGACTCTATGCTGTTGCGTAATAAGCGTTTGTGGTCAATTTCAAGTTTGGACTGCGAATTGCTCTTACCTCAGCAGACCGAAGCCCATTGTCCTGAAGTCTCAACCTGATACATGCGACACTGGGGCCCGGCACGAATTGGAGAGAAAGGAGTCTGCGCATGCAATCGATTGCCTGGTGGCCGAGCCTGATTGTCCTCGCAATAGCAACATTTACCGATCTGCGCAGCCGTCGCATCCCCAACTGGCTGGTTCTCCCATTCATGGTGCTCGGACTTGTCCTTTCTGCCTGGCATGGCGGCTGGCATGGGCTGGGTCAAAGTCTCGCAGGTCTGGCACTGGGCGCCATGGTCTTTGGTGTACTCAGCTGGATGGGCGGCATGGGAATGGGCGACGTCAAGCTTTGCGCTGCCATGGGAGCATGGATCGGGCCGTCGCAACTACTGCTTGCAATGGTGGTTACCGGGGTCGCAGGCGGCGTCATGGCAGTGGTCTGGGCTGCCGCCGGCGGATTCCTCGGAGAACTCTTCTCTGGTAGCGGTGACCTGCTTTTTGGGGTAGGAAAGCGTGGCCTGCGCCCGCATCCTGAACTTCAGTTGTCTAACCCGCGGACGCGCAAGATGCCGTACGCCCCAGCCATCGCTATCGGAATCCTCTTCTCATTCTTTGCGCACTAATTTTTCTCATCGAGCTTTTTCAGAAATGAATAGGAAATTCAACATGATCACCCCAAGGCCGATAATCGAATTCGAGAGTGTACTGAGGAACGACGGCGAAAGCCGTCATCCCTTCGGTCGCACTCCAGAAGGAGATGTGATCGCATGATAACGACCTCAAGCCAGGATTCCGGTGGGTTTGCCGAGAATGTACCCTCTGTCACCTTGTCTGTAGCCCTCATCGGCCCCGAACAGATGCGTCGCAGCGCCGTCGCAATGGCATTGGCTGGAACTCAGGCCGGCACAACCCGCGAATTTCCAGACTATCCCTCGCTGGACGACCTGCCACAACTCCTCCAGCAGGAGTTCGACGTCCTGATCGTGGACCTCGACAGCAATCCGGAATACGCCCTCGACCTGGTTGAGAGCCTCTGCGCGAACAGCACTGCTACGGTCATGGTCTATTCCGCCCATTCCAATTCAGACTTGCTCGTCCGCTGCATGAGAGCAGGAGCGCGAGAGTACCTGACCCTACCCATCGCCCCCAGCACCATGGCCGAAGCGCTCGTGCGCACATCTGTTCGCCGCCCAGCCACCAAGAATGTCAAGAAGGCCGGCGGGAAACTGCTTGTTTTTCTGGGAGCAAAGGGCGGCTCTGGCGTCACAACGCTGGCCTGCAACTTCGCCGTCTCCCTCGCCCAGGAGTCGGGCCTGAGCACACTGCTCATTGATCTCGACCTGCCCCTCGGGGATGCAGCCCTCAATCTCGGCATCGCTTCGGAATACTCAACGTTTAACGCTCTTCAGAACTTCAGCCGTCTCGACTCGAACTTCCTTTCCAAGCTCCTCGTCAAGCACAGCTCCGGACTGTCGGTCCTCGGGGCACCCGGCAAGTTCTCCCAGATCCCTACCACCAGCGAAGCCATTGACAAACTGCTCGCCATCGCCCGGCAGGACTTTGATTTCGTCGTCGTCGATGCCGGCACGCGGCTTGACCTGACCGATACAGCGCTTTTTGAACGTGCTTCAACCATCTATCTCATCGCTCAGGTCAGCATTCCCGAGCTGCGCAACTCCAACCGACTCATCACCGAGTGCTTCAAGCTAGAGGGACCCAAGCTCGAAATCGTGCTCAACCGCTATATGCCCCGTTCATTGGGCGTAGACGAAGAGCACATCACCAAGGCCCTTACCCGCCCGGCCACATGGCGCATTCCAAACGATTACGCGACTGCACGCCGCACACAGAACACTGCTACCCCTCTCTCGCTTGAAGATTCACCCATCTCCCGTGTCATTCGACAGATGGCCAGAAGCATTTGTGGTCTCCCTGAGAACGCAGAAAAGAAGAAGCGCTTCAGCTTCTTCGGAAGCAAGTAAACCACTCAGAAACGGTGTCGCATGGAATTATTAGGTCTGGAATCATTCAAAACCGACATTCACCGCATTCTCATCTCGAGGATGGACCTGGAGAAGCTCGCCCGCATCAATCCCGAGCAGGCGCGCATGGCGGTGGCCGGCCTCGTCAACGAAATCATTACCGAGAAACGCGTTCCCCTCAGTTTTGAAGAGCAGGAGAAGGTCCAAGCCGAGATTCTCGACGACGTTTTCGGTCTCGGCCCCCTCGAACCACTGCTGCGCGACCCCAAGATCTCCGACATCCTGGTCAATGACAAAGACCATGTCTTCGTTGAAAAAGGAGGCCGCCTGCAACGGGTTGATACGTCCTTCCGCGACGACCGCCACCTGCTGCAGATCATTGACCGCATCGTCTCGCGCGTTGGTCGGCGCGTTGATGAATCTTCGCCGATGGTCGACGCCCGCCTGCCTGATGGCTCCCGCGTCAACGCCATCATTCCGCCCCTCGCACTTGACGGTCCGTCGATGTCCATCCGCCGCTTCGGCACCGGACCCATTGCTTCCAACCAACTCGTTCAGCTCAAGAGCATCTCAGCCGAGATGATGGAAGTTCTCGCCGCCGCCGTGCGCGCACGCGTCAGCATTCTCATCTCAGGCGGCACCGGTGCCGGCAAAACCACGTTCCTCAACATCCTTTCCCGCTATATTCCTCAAAGCGAACGCATCATCACCATCGAAGACGCCGCCGAACTGCAACTAGCCCAGGAAAATATCGTTCGCCTCGAAACACGGCCTCCCAACGTCGAAGGCCAGGGGGCCATCCGCCAGCGTCAATTGCTCGTCAACAGCCTCCGTATGCGTCCTGACCGCATCATCCTTGGCGAGGTTCGTGGCGAAGAAGCCTTCGACATGCTCCAGGCCATGAACACAGGCCATGAAGGCTCGATGGCCACCATCCACGCCAACACTGCGCGTGACGCCATGATGCGACTGGAATCCATGGTCGCCATGTGCAACCTCAACCTGCCGGAAAAGACTGTCCGCCAGCAGATTGCATCCGCGGTCACCATCGTCGTGCAGATCTCGCGCCTCAGCGACGGCACCCGCAAAGTCATCGGCATCTCGGAAATTACCGGCATGGAAGAAAGCATCATCAGCATGCAGGAAATCTTTGCTTTCCAAAAGAAGGGCATCGGCCCCGATGGTAAGGTTATCGGTACCTTTCAGCCCAGCCACATTCGCCCCAAGTTTCTCGAAAGGCTCCGGATCGCAGGCATTCACCTGCCGCCGAGCATGTTCGAGACCACCACCGACGTTTTCTAGAACCCATGAGGATTGATTGAAATGAATCTGATCATCGCCATCATTTTCGTGGGCGTCTTTGCAGTCATCGCTCTGCTGATGTCCGCAACCAGCGGCGGCTCTGCGAAAGAAGCCAAGCAGGTGATTGCAACCCTGGATTCGGCCCTCGCTGCCTCCGCGCCCGTCCGTCCAGAGCAGGTCGTCAATCTGCGCAAAAACGAATCACTCAGCGCAATTCCATGGATCAACAATGCTCTGCTCAAGGTCAAAGTTGCCCCGCGCCTGCGCACCCTGCTCGCACAGGCTGACCTCAAGTGGACCGCCGGGGGATTGCTGCTCGGTTGCGCCTTGGTGCTGGTCGTTGCCGGATACGCAGCTTATCTGCGCACACATGTGGTCCCGGCATCCGTGGGGTTTGGGGTTGGTTGCGCCATCCTGCCCATTGTGTATGTGTTCAAACGACGCGGGAGCCGCTTCAGCAAGTTTGAAAAGGAACTACCCGATGCGCTCGATCTGATGGTCAGCGCGCTGCGCGTTGGACACAGTCTCAATGCGGCAATCGGTCTCGTCACCCGCGAAGCTCCCGAACCAATCAAGGGTGAATTTCGCATCTGCTTCGACGAGCAGAACTATGGCCTCGAGATGCGAACGGCGATGGAAAACCTCAATGAACGCGTACCCCTGCAAGATCTGCGTATCGTCACCACTGCCATCATGATTCAAAAGGAGAGCGGTGGCAACCTCGCCGAGGTGCTCGAAAAAACCTCGCATGTCATCCGTGAGCGTTTCCGCCTCAAGCGCCAGATCATGACCCACACAGCGCAGGGAAGACTCACCGGAATGATCCTGACTGCGCTCCCCATCTTTCTGGGTATCGCACTCTACTTTGTGAACCCTGCCAGCATGAGCCTGCTCTGGACGCGTGAAGTTGGAGTCAAGCTTCTTTACGCATCCGCAACCATGACCATTATCGGCGGACTGATCATCAACAAAATCGTGAACATGGAGGTGTGAAAGAGACTATGGAAACGACAATCATCACATTCTTCCTGATCTTTGTGGTCATCGCCGGAATTGGTATCTTTGCCTTCCAGGGTGGCACGATGCTCAAGAGGCTCACGGCAGTCATCTCGCCTGAGACCAAGCAAACCAGTCTGATCACATCGATCCAGGAGTCCGGCTTCTCTCTCAGCACCGTTGTAGAGCAGTTCGAAAAAATCCTGCCACGCAGCCAGGCCGAAGTCTCAGTCGTCCAAAAGCGCCTCATCCGCGCCGGCTACCGCAACGATTCTGCGGTCAAAGTCTTCTACGGCATGAAGACCATCGTGCCAGTCCTTCTCGTCATCGGCGTCTTCTTCTCCGGATTGGCGAAGGAAAATCCGTTCGTCTTTTACATTGCAGCTCTCGGCCTTGGGTTTCTTGGTCCCGACTTCTGGTTGGGCCGCCAAATCACCAGTCGCCAGGCGCGCATCCGCCGCGGCTTGCCCGATGTCCTTGATCTTCTCGTAATTTGCATCGAGGCCGGATTGAGCCTCGATCAGTCGGTAATCCGCACATCGCAGGAGTTGCAACGCGCACAGCCCGCACTCTGCGATGAATTGGGCATCGTTGTCCTCGAGCAGCGTGCCGGGCGTCCCCGTTCCGAAGCATGGAAACATCTTGCGGAACGCACCGATGTTGACAGTTTGCGCAACCTTGTCACCGTGCTGGTCCAGTCAGAACAGTTTGGCACCAGCATCGCCAAGACACTGCGCACGCATTCCGACACACTCCGTACCCAGCGCATTCAGCAAGTTGAGGAAATGGCTGCCAAGACCACCGTCAAATTGATCTTTCCACTGGTCTTGTTCATCTTTCCCTCACTCTTTCTGGTTGTTCTCGGCCCGGCCGCAATTCTGATGTCGGAGTCGTTCCAAAAGTTCTTCTCAAACTAAAAGGAAAGGAGATTTGCCATGAACAATGTAACCCTCATCCAGATTGTTGCCGGAGTGCTCTTCGTCGTCGTGCTCGGCATCCTGATTCAGCGTCGTCGCACCAAGGTCTAGTAACTCAGCAACTCTGAACCCTTAACCCCCAAAGGAGATTCCCCCATGAACAGCGTTACCCTCATCCAGGTCGTTGCTGGTCTGCTCTTCGTCGTCGTGCTCGGTGTACTGATTCAGCGTCGCCGCACCAAGCTCACCTAACTTTGTTTAAGGCAGATACCTCTGCCGCCATCTCATCGAAAGGAGACTTGCCATGAACAGTGTCACACTCATCCAGATCGTTGCTGGAGTGCTCTTCGTCGTAGTGCTCGGCGTACTCATTCAGCGTCGTCGCACCAAAGTTTAGTAGCTCAATTTTCCTATGCCCTGCAGTGCAGTTAGCTTCACCGTCCTCCCACTGCGGGGTATAGGAAATTTCTCCCGGAGTCTGTCGTTATTTGCACGGGCATTACCAACGCTGCATGACCCGGCTCAGCCTTCATGCAGGCCGTGTTTTCGCTCCAGCAATGAAACGGCCCTTTGCAGGCAACCTCACCTCTTTCGAACACTCGGGTTGCTTATTTTTCACCCAAGGCTACATCGCAATGCATAAGCTCAAGTACTGCGTCTACAACACAACTCGCGAATCTTACCTAAGCCTGGGAGTTACTGCCGCGGATACCATCCTGAGCCGACTCAAGGGACTGATTGGTAAGTTCAAGCTTCGCTCCGACGAGGGACTCTGGGTCATACCCTCCGGCGGCGTGCATTCGCTGGGTGTATTTTTTGCTGTCGATCTTCTTTATCTTGACGACCATAATCGCGTCATCTACATGGTCGAGTCGTTCCCTCCTTTTCATATCGCGCCATTCAAAACTCAGGCGCACAGCCTTCTTGAACTTCCAACGCATAGCATCTTTTCTTCTCAGACCCAGCTCGGCGATACGCTCATCATCTGCGTCGCAGAGCAGATGGAAGTCGAGTTGAAGATCATCGCCAGTCAATCGGCCGAAGAACCGAAAGCCCCGCCCATGCTCGACAATCCTGACGTACCTGATTCGCGCCTTCGCAGGATACTCCAGGCACTGGCGTCGCTCTTTTCGCTGTCTTCCAAGCAGGACAGACGCAAATATGGTCGAAAATCGACTTCCAATCTGGCTGCCTATTTCTGGACCGGTGCCGCGCCCAAGACACACGAGGTCCGTGACGTGAGTCCATCCGGGCTGTATCTCAAAACAGAAGAGCGCTGGTACCCCGGCACCGTCGTCACCATGACTCTGCAACGTACGGATGCGCCGACAGAAAGCCCGGATCGCGCCATCACAGTTAAGTCCAAGGCTGTTCGTTCAGATGCCGATGGTGTCGGACTAGAGTTCGTGCATCCTGAAGGCAAGGAAGACCTCGAAAACAAAGACGATTTCGGCAAGCCCGCTGACAAGAAGAAGCTGCATCGCTTCCTGAGGATTTTTGACCGAAGGAATGGTTCAGCTAACTAACATGGTTCGAAGCGGTTCACTGACTTTACCTCCTGGATAGAGGAGAACAAATCTGATCTAACATTGTGAAATTGAAGACGAAAAGAGAATTGGTTATGAATCGGTTGATCAAAAAGCGAAGAAACAATCCGCTCTGCCAGAGCGAAGAGGGTGGCTCATTGGTTGAATTTGCACTCGTGCTGCCTTTGCTCATGCTGGTTCTGACGGGCATCATCACGTTCGGTATCACTCTCTGCAACTACATCGTCCTCACTGAGGCAGTTGGCGTTGCAGCCCGACAACTGGCGATCAGCCGTGGTCAAACGACTGATCCCTGCGCGACAACTTCAGCAGTCGTTTACGCAGCAGCCCCGACGATGACCAAGGCCAGCTTCACTTTTAGCTTCACTCTCAATGGCACCGCTTACTCCGGTGCCTCCTGCAGCAGCGCAAGTACATCAACTGGCGCCGCAGGCAACCTGGTGCAGGGTGCGCCCGCCCAGGTCGTTGTCACGTATCCATGCAGCCTCAAAGTATGGGGAACAAACTACGCAAGCAGTTGCACTCTGACAGCCCAAACGACGGAGCTAGTCCAATGAAATCAACAAGCCATTTCTTCTCACGTGTAATTCGCCAAGCCTACAAAGACGAGCGCGGACAGGTCTTGCCTTTCGTCATGCTTCTGATGGTCTCACTTCTCGGCATGGCCGCACTGGTCATCGATCTTGGTCATGCCTACTTCTGCTACCGCGAGCTACAGGCCGCAACTGACGCAGCCGCACTCGCCGGCGCGCAGGGTCTGCCCAGCGATACTGCCGCCAAGGCGCAGGCTCTCCTGTACAGCGCTGTTACCGGCAACAAAAACGCCCGCACTAACCTGACCGGCGTCACCATGGTCTCCGGCTATCCGCAGTTGAAGTGCCTCACCACGCTCACCAATCAGGGCGTGGCCTGCATCTCGCCTTCTAATGCCAATGCCATCGTCGTCAAGGAACAGGTCGACGTTCCCATGTACTTCGCCAGTATCTTTGGCATCTCCACGCTCCACGAAAACGCAATCGCCACCGCCGCCATGCGCGGTGCTATCACCCGTCCCTACAATGTGGCGATTATCCTTGACTCCACCACTTCGATGGCAACCCTGGACTCGAATTGCGGCAACGTCTCGCGGCTGAGCTGTGCATTGGGTGGAGTTCAGGTACTCCTCAAGGCTTTGACGCCCTGCGCGGCCAGCTACACCACGTGCTCCGTTACGGCCGGAGTTGCAACGAACTCAGTAGACCGCGTCGCACTGTTCACCTTTCCAAACGTCACTGTCGGCACCGCCGCGAACGACTACAACTGTAGCGGCAGCAACCCCACAATTCCTGTCTATTCGCTTCCACCCACAAACGGGTCGACATACGCACCCTCAGGATCAGGTACGGCCACGTATCAGGTCACCCCGTTCCTGAGTGACTACCGCACATCAGATACAGCAAGTTCCTTGAATCTGACTTCGAACCTGAGCCTCGCTATCGGAGCCAAGAGTGGCTGCCCGGGGATGGGAAGCCCAGGCGGCGACGGCACCTACTACGCCGGAGTCCTCTACGCTGCCCAGGGTGCACTGCTCGCAGAGCAGGTAGCCAATCCCGGCTCGCAAAATGTCATCGTCATGCTCAGTGACGGCGATGCCAGTGCGAGTTCCTCTAAGATGGCGCCAAAGACTACCGATGGTACCGTGTCATTGAACAGCACCGGCACCTACCCATCTTCAATCGACCAGTGTTCTCAGGCCGTTGTTGCGGCCAAGGCAATTGCCGCCGCAGGCACCAAGATCTACTCCGTTGCCTACGGGTCAAGCGCATCCGGGTGCTCTACCGACACTACCGGCACCTATGCCGGCATCACACCATGCCAGACCATGGAGTACATCGCCTCAGCGGCCAGCAATTTCTTCTCTGACTACAACCAAAGCGGCTCCGGAAGCACCTGCCAGTCCGCCTCTCAGCCAACTACCAGCATTAGTCAGATCTTTACTCAGATCGCCAACGATTTCACCTTTGCTCGCCTCATCCCTGACAACACCCCTTGAGCAGTGAACAGATTCCTCTCGCGGAGAGTTACCCGCGAAGCTTTGCACTCCAGCCGTCTCTTGAGTCTTTCACTGGAACCATCTGTGTGCCTTTTCAACTTTTCTGTCGTGTCTGAGCGGCTACACCACTGAAGCCATTGGTAAACACCCGTTCACACCTGAGGGTGGCAAAGGCCTCAAAAACCTCGATTTCAGCGCAAATCAGCTGTTTCACACTTTGGCACTTGAATTGCCACAACCTAAGAGCAGAAGCGTAACTGGCCCAAACGCCAGTTCAAACAGGATCAGCAATGAATCGAAGAATTGTCACAATCCTCCTCTTTGCGTTCGGCATCGCTGCCGTCTGCGCCTACCTTGTCAACAGGGTGGTCGGCAACCGGATCGCGCAGGCCCACCAGTCTGCTACGACGCGCGTTATCGCTGCGGCAACCGATATCAAGCTCGGCACCGTCCTGACCGCCAGCGACCTCACCACCATTGACATCGCAGGCTCTCTGCCAAAAGGTGCACTGCTCACTCCCGACAAAGTCATCGGTCGAGGGGTTGTGTCAGCCCTCTACCAGGGAGAACCCATCATCGATGACCGTCTCGCGGCAATGGGTTCAGGCGGCGGCCTCGCAGCCACAATCCGCCCCGGTATGCGAGCCTGCGCGGTCAAGGTCGATGATGTCGTCGGCGTCGCCGGATTCGTCACCCCCGGCATGCGGGTCGATGTGCTCATCTCGGGCAACCCCCCGGGCCAGACGCAGTCTCTGGAAGGACCCAAGGTCAAGACACTCCTGCAGAATCTTGAAGTGCTCTCCGCCGGCACCGACATTCAGAAAGATGCTGAAGGCAAGGCCAAGCCCGTCCAGGTCGTCAACCTTCTCGTTACGCCTGAAGATGCTGAGGTGCTTTCGCTGGCAAGCAGCCAGACGCGCATCCAGCTCGTGCTGCGCAACCCTCTGGATACAGATATCTCTCAAACCACTGGCACAGTCATGAGCAATCTCTTCGCAGACAAGAACGGCCCCGTCAAGCCCAAGCTTGCCACGATTACTGCCAGCCCCAGGAAGCCCGTCTCCCATGACGTGTCCATCCAGATATTCAACGGATCCAAGCTGAGCGAGGAGAAATTCGCCTCTTCCGAGGGAAAACAGTGAGAACGAAGACTGCCTTTACCATCACCATTTCGATTGCCTGCTTCAGCGCAATGTCGCTCTTCCCTTGCAGCGCCTCCGCTCCTGCCGCAGAAACGACCAACCAGGCTACCCCTGCCAAAACCTCACAGTCATCTGTGGCAAAACCTGCCGCGCCCACAGCTGCGAAATCAGTACCCGCCCCTGCGGCAACTGCCTCGAAGCAAGCGACAGCGCCAGCACCAAAACCAGGGACGACCCCCGGAGCAACATCCGCCTCAAAGCCTGGCGCGAAACCAGGGTCGTTGCCAGCGGCCAAGCCTGCCCCTAAACCAGTCAGCGCCCCGGCAAAGCACATCATGAGCCCCGCTCAGGCCATCGGTACTGGCCCGGCGCGGCCCGAATACCAGAGCACCGAAAGTGGGCGTGATTCCAGCTTCGACATCAACGTCACTGCAGGCAAATCCGTCGTTGTCGATTGCCCACGCCCAGTCCAGCGAGTCGCCATCGGGCTCGGTGACTATGCTGAGGCCACAGCCATCAGCCCGACCGAGATCCTCCTCAATGGCAAGACGCTCGGCGAAACCAGCATGATCATCTGGGAAGTGGACGGCACCCGCAGGTTCTACAACATTACTGTGCGTTCCACCGCCAATCCCACAGATGACCATCTCGATGGACTGCGCCGCGAACTGCAGACGGAACTGCCCGACCAGCCCCTCAAAGTCAGCGCAGCCGGTGGCAGCATCTTCCTGCGCGGCACTGTCAAGGACATCAACAGCTCCGATCGCGCCTTCCAGATCGCCTCCACAGCCGGAAAGGTCGTCAACCTGCTCTATGTCAAGGTGCCGGCCAGCGATCCGCAGATTCTGCTCAAGGTGCGCTTTGCCAGCATCGACCGCAGCAAGAGCAAGCAACTCGGCATCAACTTCTTCTCCACCGGTTTCGGTAACGTCATCGGTGGCGTCAATACCGGCCAGTTCTCACCACCCACCATCTCCACTCCCAACAAGTCCACAGGTTCAGGCGCCAGCTTTACCAACGAGCTGAACATGCTGGCCTTCTTCCCCGGACTCAACATGGGCGCCACCATCGAAGCCCTTGAATCCAAAGGTGTCGTCGAAGTCCTCGCCCAGCCCAACCTGCTCGCAGCCAATGGCAAACAGGCCAGCTTCCTCGCCGGCGGAGAGTACCCCTTCCCCATCGTGCAGGGTAGCGGTTCCGGACAGGTGGCAGTCACCATTCAGTTCAAGGAATACGGCGTTCGCCTCAACTTCATCCCCACCGTCACGCCGCGCGGCACCATCCGACTCCAGGTTGCCCCTGAAGTCAGCTCACTCGACTTCACCAATGCAGTACAGATCTCCGGCTTTGAAGTGCCGGCAATCAATACCCGCAAGGTCAAGACCGAGGTCGAACTGGCCGACGGACAAAGCTTCGCCATCGGCGGTCTGCTCGACAATCGTGAAACTGAAACCTTTGAGAAGCTTCCCTTCCTCGGCTCCATACCGGTTCTGGGTAAGCTCTTCCAGTCCATCTCAAAGACCCACACCAACACTGAGCTCATCGTCATCGTCACCCCTGAAGTTGTCGATCCAATTCCCGCAGGCGCGCCCTTGCCTGAGCTCAAATATCCAAAAGCCTTCATGGAAACCAATTCCAACATCCCCATGCATACCCCGGATGCCAAGGCTCCTGGCTCAACTCCACCCCAGGCTCCACCAACCATGCCGATTGAACAACTCATGGACAGCATGAAGCCGGAAAAGGGACTCGAAATCGACAGCAAGGGTTACTCCTCTTCAGGCGGCGGGTCTTCCTCCAGTTCGGGGCCTCAGTAAACCCTCGCAACAACCGCAAGCTACAACGTTCGCTTCACCAGGAGCCGGCTGCATACGCAGTCGGCTCCTTGCTTCATCCCGCACTTTCAGGATTCGGTTCAGAGCTAAATTACAGTGCTGACTGGGTTCTTCATCCAGCAAATTCCGGCCCACCAGCGTGCGAAACACAGCGCAATCCCTGAAAATGCATTCAACACTCATAGAGAGGACTCTAGGCTACCAATGACGCTTCAGAAATGGCTCACCTCGATCACGCGTACCATCGCTCCGCAGCAACGCGCTGGCACCTCCCAGCTGGCCCAGGGAGACGTTCGCCTGCATGTTGCCAACACGACCCGCCAAACCGTCCTTGCTGACCGTCTGGAGACCGCCGATCAAGGCGCAAATCGCCGCAAAGGCCTGCTCGGACGCAAAGGCCTCGCCCCCGGTGAGGGACTCTGGATCCGCCCCTGCGAAGCCGTCCACACCTTCTTCATGCAGTTCCCTATCGATCTGGTTTACCTTGACCGCAAACTCCGCATCCGCAAGCTCCGCAGCAATGTTGGCCCCTGGCGCCTCTCAGGGTGCCTCACAGCTCACTCCGTCCTTGAGCTCCCCGCCGGAACCATCCACGCCACCCAAACCCAGCTCGGCGACAATCTCGAATTCACGGCCATTCCCAGGCAATCGTGAACTCAGGCTCCAGCTCTCCACCGATGAGCCGCCCGAGTGTATACAGCCGTATCTCATCGGTACGAGAATTTCCCATTTCGATCGCCAAAGCCATAATTTCTCTCAAAATTGCTGCTTTAAGCCCGCTCAGGTTCCGATTTCATGGCTCAGCGGCAGTTTGCAACGCCTTGCTTGCCGACTTCGCTACCGGATTCGGGCCCCAAAACCTGACCCGCCGACTTCTGCCACTTTGTCTATCCCCCAAACGCAATCCAAAAAAGTAACCCACATATCGCCAAAACTGTATCGAACGGGTCACATTACCACTTTCATGGCATGTATACGAGCTTTGCCGGATTTGGGGGGTCTGTAAACGGTTGTTCACTACTTTGCCTACCCAAAACAGCGTAAGTTGTTGATTTATATAGATAGAACCCCTCAAAAGAGTTTGGCATGAGCCTTGCTATATATAGGGCAAGTCCAGCCAATGGACGGGACAAAATCAAACCTCGGGGAGAAAACACATGAAGAACCTCATTTCCAAGCTATATGTTTCCATCAAGAACCTCAAGCGCGAAGACGGCCAGGACCTGGTCGAGTACGCCTTGGTCGTTGCTCTGATCGCCTTCGCCGCCACCGCGGGTATGACTTCACTCGCCACCAAGATCAACACCGCCTTCACGAACCTCGGCACCCAGGTTTCCACCAACATCACCTAGTCGATTGCCGACTCTGGTCGGTGTCGCAATCGCACCACTTCCTTGGTTGGAAAGAGTGATACGCAAAGCATCATCGCGCATCATCGCTCTTTCCATCCAAGGAAGTTTCATTGATGGCCCACTTCAACCGGCAATCTCGGATGGACAGCAAGTTTCGGCAAATATCCAGACTGCCTGCTCCAACTGCAATTCCCGGGTAACCCGCAGTTTTACGTGATTCAGAAATGCTTCCGTATGCGGTGGGGACAAACCGCTCCGCCAGTCTGTCAGGGAAGCGTTTGCGATACAGTCACAAGCTCTGGCTTGACGGCCAGAATCCCGGGACAACCGTCCACGATGAGTCGAAAAGGGGATCACTGCGATGGCTAACCTGCGCAAATCCGTAAAGCGTTTGCTTGACCACCTTCGCCAGGTGCGGGGACAGAACCTGATGGAGTATGTGCTCATTCTCGCCATGCTCGCCTTTGCGACCGTCGCCGGTTCAGGCACAGTACGGGCCAGCATCAACGGAATGCTTGTCAGCATTTCGAACGGCATCTCAAGCAAGGTCACCTAAGCTCTCCACCTGAGTCTGTCGCAGGATGCCAGCCCCACACTCAACTGGTCGCAGGCAGGAACATCAAAGCGATTTCAGAGCAGGACCGTCTCATCGAAACCCAGGTCATCCCGCTCAATCTTTCAGCTTTTGGAAATAATGCATGCCACTCTTGTTCAATGGTTCGACCAGCCGTCACGCCGCAGCAGAACCGGCTCCCGCCGTTCTTGAACTCCCGCGGAAACGTCAGCACAGTCAAGACGAACAAGACGGTCGAGAGGTCTGAGAGCAGGCAATGATAGCCACGACCCAACAAACAAACACATCTCTGATCATGCTTGAGGGCCTCAGCACCTGCGTCGTCCTGGGCATCGCTTTCCTTTTACCCCGCATGGGCAACACCTGGTTCACCGCAATTGAACGCGCCCTCGGCCGCCTCGCCCGCAGACAAGGCCTGGCCGTTGCCGTCGTCGGCATCACCGCCTGCCTGCTCCGTCTCGCCATCCTGCCCATCTGCCCCGTACCTCTTCCATTCGTGCCCGACGACTTCAGCTTTCTGCTCGCCGCAGACACCTTTGCGCACGGCCGCCTCACCAACCCGACCCCCGTGATGTGGACTCACTTTGAAAGCATCCACATCACCATGACTCCCAGCTACATGTCGATGTACTTTCCGTCGAATGGGCTGGTCCTCGCCGTGAGCCAACTCATTTTCGGCCACCCCTGGTTTGGCCTGCTGATCACCTGCTCGCTCATGTGCGCTGCCATCTGCTGGATGCTCCAGGCATGGCTGCCTCCCACCTGGGCACTGCTCGGCGGCGGCATCGCCATCCTGCGCCTCGCCCTGTTCAGCTACTGGATTAACACATTCTCTGGCGGTGGCAGCATCGCAGCCCTCGGCGGCGCGCTGGTGCTCGGTTCCCTGCCCCGCCTCAGAAAGACCATGCAGCTCCGCTACGGCCTGCTGCTCGCCGTTGGCCTCGTTCTGCTCGCGACCACGCGCCCTTACGAGGGCCTCTTGCTCTGCGTTGCCGCAGCTGCCTATCTCGGCCACTGGATCATCTTTGGCATGAGCCGGTCAGCCAGGCTCTTCATCGCCCGGCAGGCCGTGCTGCCCCTCGCGCTCATCGTCGCCGCTGGCGCCTGGATGGCCCACTACGATACCCGTGCTTTCGGCAGCCCCACCACCCTGCCCTACACCGTCGATCGCGCCACCTACGCCATGGCGCCCTACTACATCTGGCAGTCGCCGCGCCCCGAGCCCCTCTACCGCCACGTCGCCATGAAGCGCTTCTACTACGACAACGAGCTCAAGGCCATCGACGAACTCCACAAGCCCGGCGGATACGTCATTGCCGACATCGTCAAGACCATCCGCAGCTTCCTCTTCTTCGCCGGCTTTGCCTTGCTCCCGGCCATGTTCATGCTCCGGCGCATCTTTCTTGATCGCCGCATCCGCTTCCTCATGCTCTGCATCGCCGTGATGGTCGCCGGCATGTCCATCCAGATCTTTCTCATTCCCCACTACCTCGCGCCCTTTACCGCTGTCTTTTACGCGCTCGGCCTCCAGGGAATGCGCCACTTGCGCCTCTGGAAAACCGGCCCTCGCTCCGGTAGCCAGCCCGTCGGCCTCGCCATGGTTCGCTACTCCGTCGTCCTCTGCCTGGTCATGGCTGGTCTGCGCCTGGCCGCCGCACCGCTGCATCTGATGGCAAATGAGTGGCCTGCCTCCGAGTGGTCAGGCGAATGGTACGGCCCTGACCACTTTGGCGAAACCCGCGCCGCCGTCGCCGCCCATCTCAATTCCCTCCCCGGCAAGCAGCTCGTCCTCGTCCGCTACTCTGACCGGCATAACCCTCTCGAAGAGTGGGTCTACAACGCCGCCGATATCGACAACTCCAAAGTGGTATGGGCACGCGAGATGGATTCAGCCAATAATGACAACATCATGCACTACTACAGCGACCGCAAGGTCTGGCTCGTAGAGCCTGACGCAAGGGTCCCGGAAGCAACCCCCTATCCCGCGCAGCAACCATCGCCGATAGGAATTTCGAATCAACTGAGCGCATCGCTCAACAGCAGGTCGAAGTAAGGAATTCGCCCCACGGGGCACGAAAAAGTTTCGCAGCACGAAAGGCTACCAATGATCAACGGAAAGCGCATCGCCGTCGTAATGCCGGCCTACAACGCCGCCAAGACCCTCGAACAGACCGTCCGTGAACTGCCCGACGTCGTCGATATCAAGATCCTCGTCGATGACTCCAGCAAGGACGAGACCGCGCGCATTTCCCGCCTGCTCGGCGTGCAGACTTACGTGCACGACGCCAACTACGGCTACGGACGCAACCAGCAGACCTGCTACCGCGAAGCCCTCGCCGCCGGCGCCGACATCGTCGTCATGGTCCACCCCGACTACCAGTACACCCCGGCCCTCGTCACCGCCATGGCCAGCATGGTTTCAAGCGGAATCTATGACATGGTCCTCGCCTCACGCATCCTCGGCGGCGGCTCGCTCAAGGGCGGTATGCCGCTCTACAAATACGTCGCCAACCGCGCCCTCACCGCCTTCCAGAACCTCTTCCTCGGCGTCAAGCTCTCTGAATATCACACCGGCTACCGCGCCTTCTCACGCGAACTGCTCCAGACCTTGCCCCTGCTCGAAAACTCTGACGACTTTGTCTTTGACAACCAGATGATCGCCCAGGCCGTCGCCTTCAACTTCTCGATCGGCGAAATCTCCTGCCCGACCAAGTACTTCAAAGAGGCCTCGTCGATCAACTTCCGCCGCAGCGTCACCTACGGCCTCGGCGTTCTCGCCACCACCTTCAGCTTCTTCGGCCACAAACTCGGCCTCCATCACGCGGCTCGTTACGACGCCACCGGCCGCAAAGTCACCCAGCAGTACTACGTCGAAGCAGCCCAGGAACTGTAGAGCGTCGAGAATACCGCCCCGCCATGAATCGTCTACCCACACTCGACGGATGGCGGGGAATCGCTATCGCTTTGGTCCTCTTCGACCACCTGCAGGCTGCAGTCATGGGCGGCTATTACCGCCCCTGGCTCCAGACCGGCCAGCACGGCGTAACCATCTTCTTCGTCCTCAGCGGATTCCTCATCACTTCAA
Source organism: uncultured Acidobacteriota bacterium (assembly GCA_903832055.1). Classification (GTDB taxonomy): domain Bacteria; phylum Acidobacteriota; class Terriglobia; order Terriglobales; family Acidobacteriaceae; genus Acidicapsa. The sequence continues at coordinate 623,242 of CAILAC010000010.1, forward strand.
AACTTCTTGAGGGGCCAATCAACCTCAGGCGCTTTTACCTGCGCCGCTTCTTCCGCCTCATGCCCGTCGCCTGGGTCTATCTCGCCGCCGTTGCACTCTTCACCGTCTTCGGCGAAAGGCAACCCGTTTCCCCCAGTGAATTGGCCTCCTGTGTCCTCTCCTTCCGAAACTTCTTTGGCCCCAGCCCTACCCTGTACTTTGCCCACTTCTGGTCGCTCGCCATCGAAGAGCAGTTCTACCTCGTCTGGCCCTGCCTCCTGCTTTTCCTCGGAACCCGCCGCTCCCGCCGTCTTCCCATCACCATTGCTATCGCCGCCACCGTCTCCGTAGCCCTTTACCGGACGGCGCTTTGGTCGTCCTACAACCAGCAGTGGCGCAGCTTCCACACCGAGGTCCGCGCCGACGCCCTTCTCATCGGCTGCCTCCTCGCGCTCCTCCATGCTGCACCACTCTGGCGCTCCCGCCTGCAACGCAGCTCTGCCTACTTCTGTCTTCCAGCTCTGGTAATCCTCCTCTGGTCCATCGCCTTCTGGCATTGGCTTCCCCCGCTCTACGAATGCGTCGCCATCGCCCTGCTCATCTCCGCCACCGTGCTCCATCCGCAATCCATCGCAGTCCGGCCGCTCCAATGGCGCTCACTCGCATGGCTGGGCACAGTCTCCTACAGCGTCTATGTATGGCAGCAGGTCTTCTTTGTCTACAGAGGAGCAGCCACGACGATCCCGCTCCTCATGCTCATGCCCGTCTTCGCCCTCGGCAGCTACTACTTCATCGAACGCCCAGCAACCCGCCTCGGCCATCGCCTCACCAGCCCCAAAGCCCGAGAAACCAGTTCACATCGAAATGAGCATTTCAATCATCCAGAAGCAGTACCGGCGACGACGCCGTAGCCCTGCACACACACCCCATCCGCAAATCCTGTGCCCGCCTCGCCATTCCATCTTGACCATCCCCGCCGTCGAATCCGCGATAGACTCAGAGAGCCGCATTCAAGCGGTCCAGACCACGATTGGAAGCCCCTTTGGACGATAAATTCAAAAGCCGCGTTACCTTTGTCCTGCTCGCCATCACCGCCATTGCCCTCGCCATCTTCGTCGTCTGGATGGGTCGCGTCATCTTCCTGCTCCTCTTCGCCTCCATCATCGGCTCCGTCTTCCTCACCGCCATCTCAGACTGGCTGCACAGCAAGCTCAAAATTCGCCAGGGCCTCGCCCTGTCAGCTTTCATCCTTCTCTCCTTTGCCGTCGTCGCCCTGCTCATCTGGATCCAGGGCCCGTACGCCGTCGAGCAGTTCGCCTCCCTTGAGGTGGAACTCCCCAAGGCAGCTCACTCCCTGCTCGCTCAGATGCAAACCCACCAGTGGGGACAATGGCTCCTGCACCAATCCCCTGGCTCCGAACAAGTCTCCAGCGGATTCAGCTTTGCACTCAACAGAATCGGCGGCATCGTCATCGACTCCGCCTCAGTGCTCGCGGGCCTGGTCATTGTCTTCAGCCTCAGTATCTATTTCTCTGCCGAGCCTGGCCTCTACTACAACGGCCTGCGCCGCCTCATGCCCTCTGAACATCGCAAGACCCTCGACGCTTGCGCCCGCAGCATCGCCGAAATCCTCCGCTGGTGGGTACTCGCCAAGCTCATCTCCATGTCCATGGTCGGCATCCTCATCACCGTCGGCCTCTCCTTCGCTGGCATCCCCCTCGCCGGAACCCTCGGCGTCATCGCCGCCCTCATGACCTTCATCCCCAACGTTGGCCCGCTCATTTCCATCATCCCCGCAATGCTTCTGGCACTCGCCATCAGCCCCACCAAGGGCCTCCTGACACTGCTCGTCTTCGCCATCGTCTTCACCGCCGAGGGCTACGTCGTCACCCCGCTTCTTGAACGCAACATCGTCCGCCTTCCCCCCGCCCTCACCCTCACCATGCAACTGCTGCTCGCCGCCATCGCCGGCCCCGTCGGCGTAGCCCTCGCCGCTCCCCTCGCCGCCGCAATTCTGGGGGCCACCGACGTACTCCTCCCCAAAACTGCCGAAATCAAGGTCCCCTGACCAGTCAACGAATACGTCGCAAATCAAAATGGCGCAGATTGCATCAGCAATCCGCGCCATCGACTATTCCCTGTTCCCTGTTTTATTTGTCCCGCGCCACCACAAAGTCCGGCACCCACAGCAGCGCCCGCTTGAACTCCGACTCATCCAGCCCGGCTATCGCCTCGCGCCCCTGCTCCGCATAGCGGTCTGCCGCCGCCTGCGCATACTCCACTGAACCATTCCTGTGCAGAATCTCCTGCAACTGCTCCCGCGTCGCGCGTACAAATCCGCCATCCGCCAGCACCTGGTGAATCACCGCGCGATCCGCATCCGTTCCATGCTCCAGTGAATGAATCACCGGCAGCGTCGTCTTGCCCTCGCGCAGATCACTCGCCACCGGCTTGCCCAGAACCTCTTCCGTCGCCGTCAGGTCCAGCAGGTCATCCACAATCTGGAATGCCAGCCCAACCGCCCGGCCATAAGTCGCAAGCGCCTCTTCCTGCGCGGGCGTTGCACCGGCCAGCGTTGCGCCCAGCTGCACCGAAACCGAAAACAGGCAAGCCGTCTTGCGATAAATCAAATCGTAGTACTCGTCCTCTGAGACCGGCCGACCCAGCTTCTGCATCTGCAAAAGCTCGCCCTCGACCATCAACTGCGTCAGGCTGATCAGCAAATCCAGAACCTTGAAGTTCCGCTCTTCCAGCGCAATGTGAAAGGCCTGCATATACAGCCAGTCGCCCGCCAGCACACACTTCTCATTGCCCCAGGTCGTGTTCGCAGAGGGTCGCCCCCGCCGCGTATCCGCACCATCAATAATGTCGTCATGCACCAGCGTCGCCGTGTGCACCAGCTCCACCACTGCACCCAGCCGGATCATCCCGTCGCCCGTGTAGCCCAGGCACCGCGCCGCCAGCAGCAGCAGAGACGGACGAATCCGCTTGCCCCCGCCAACCCGCAGGTACTCCGCAATCTCGGTGATCGTGTCCACGGTTGAGACCGCGTCCCGACCCAGTTCCGCCTCGATGGCCGTCAGGTCATCCCGCAGCAGATCGAAGACTTCCCGTGCCGTCGCTATCGCCAGTGTGCTCAAAGCTTCAGATTTCCTGCACTTTCCTCTTACCCGACTCCCAACGCCTGACGGCTGTCTGTCTTAAGTATCCGCCCGTTCGATGCAGCCCGATATACCGTTTAGCCTGCTAATTTGTCCGGTAGTTGGTGAACTGTAAATCAATGCCCAAATCTTTGCCACGCAAAAGTGCAATCACTGACTGCAGACTATCGCGGTCTTTACCCGTCACGCGTACCGTGTCACCCTGAATCGCAGCCTGCACCTTCAGCTTCGAATCCTTCACGATCCGCACGATGTCTTTCGCCTTCTCAATCGGAACACCCTGCTGCAAGGTGATCTTCTGCCGAACGCTCTTCCCCATCGCCTCTTCCAGCTTGCCGTAGCTCAGGTTCTTCAGCGAAATCCCCCGCTTCACAAGCTTCTGGCCAAGAATCTCCTTCACCGCTTCCAGCTTGTACTCGTCCGCTGAAGCCAGTTGGATGGCGTCATTGCCCTCCAGGTTCACCTCGGACTTCGAGTCCTTCAGGTCAAACCGCGCCTTGATCTCCTTGCTGGCCTGATCAATGGCATTTCGTACTTCCTGGATGTCTACCTTGCTCACAATATCAAACGAATTGTCCTGTGCCATCGATTCCCACCTTCAGTCCACCAGTCCATTCTCCGGCGAACTTAACATCTGTCTCTTCAAGTTTCACACGTCCAGGGTCACACCAAACAGCCGTTCAAAGTTTTTCGTTGTGATTGAACCCATTTCGTCCAGACTCACCCCGCGCAAATCAGCCAGAAATGCCGCCGTGTGCACCACCCAGCCCGGTTCGTTCCGCTTACCCCGATTGGGAATCGGCGCCAGAAACGGCGCATCTGTCTCCACCAGCAACCGGTCCAGCGGCACCAGAGCTGCAACATCCCGCAGCTCCTGCGACTTGGGATACGTCAAATGCCCCGCAAAGCTGATCAGAAACCCCAACTCCATTGCCCGGCGCGCCTGCTCCCAATTCCCCGAAAAACAATGCAGCACTCCGCCAATCCCGGTCGGCCCCCAATGCGCCGCCAGCAGCGCCAGCAGGTCTTCCCAGCACGCATCGTCCCCTTCTTTCGGCCGGCAGTGAATCAGGATCGGCCGCTTCCGCACCGCCGCAATCCCCATCTGCTCCACGAAGACCCGCTTCTGCACATCATGCGCAGCGCCCTCATGGTAGTAGTCCAGCCCAATTTCCCCGCAGGCGATCACTTCAGGCTCGCCCAGTAGGCCATCCAGTTTGGCCAGTGCCGCCGCATCGGCCTCATGGGCGTTATGCGGATAGATCCCGGCACTCGCAAATAGCCGCGGCATTCCCGGCCGCCCATTGAACTCACGGCAGATCTCCAGCGCCTGCTGCATCTCCGCCGGCCCTTCGCCAATGCCAATCGCCAGCACCGCGCCGACCCCGGCCGCATACGTCCGCCCCAGAATCTCGCCCAGTTCACCGGCATACCGCTCACTATCCAGATGAGCGTGAGAATCAATCAACAAATCCCGTTCTCCAATAATCTTGATGTCAAACTCGAGACTGCTCCGTTACCGCAGCCGCGCCCCAACCGGCACATCCTCAAGAAATCCAGCCAGCACCGGCGCACCTTCATCGCCCACAGAAGCCGCCAGCAGCATCCCGTTCGACTCCAGCCCCCGCATCTTTCGCGGAGCCAGATTCGCCACAATCACCACCTTGCGCCCAATCAGCGCTTCCGGCGCGTAATACTGGGCGATTCCGGCCAGAATCTGCCGCTGCTCGTACCCGAGGTCCACTTCCAGCCGCAGTAGCTTGTCCGCCTTCGGCACCCGCTCCGCCACCAGAATCTGCGCCACCCGCAGCTCCACCTTCACAAAATCGTCAATACCGATCTGCGCAATCCCCTCGTGCTTCACCGCTTCGACGACCGGCGATGCCACCACGGGCTCCGCAACAGCAACCACAGCCGCTTCCGTCCCGCTCGCCGCCGCCACCGCCGTCAGATTGTTGTCCTTCTCCAGATTCTCCATACGCTCCACTGCATCCTTTTCCGCGCGAGGGAAAAGCGGCGCAGGCTCGTTCAACCGAGTCCCTGCCTGCAATCCTCCCCACGCCAATCTCTTCAGTTCGCCGCTCTTCGCTGCGTCTTCAATCTCGCCCAACCCCAACTGCCGCCACACCTTCGCCGCCGACTCCGGCAGTATCGGGTGCACCAGCCCGGTAATCACTCGAATCGCCTCAGCAGCCGTCGCCAAAACCCTCGCCTGCATCGCCGCAAAATCCTCATCCGTAACGTCCGGCTTCTTCTTCCACGGCGCAGCCGCGGTCAAATACCCATCCACCGCGCCCACCAGCGCCCACACCGTCTCCAGCGCCCGCGAAAAATCCATCGCCTCAAACTGCGCGCCAAACTCCAGAATGGTCTCCGTCGCCTGCCCCGCAATCGCCGCCTCAGCCGGCCCCATCGCGCCCGCGTCAGGCAGCACCCCACCAAAATACTTGTGCACCATGTTCACAACCCGGCTCACCAGGTTCCCATAGCCGTTCGCCAGGTCCCCGTTGTACCGCTGCACCAGCGCCTCAAAGGTGAAGTTCCCATCATGCCCAAAGCTCACTTCCCTCATCAGGAAGTAGCGCAGCGCATCCCCGCCCAGCACCTCAAGCACCGTCTCCGCCCGCACAATGTTCCCCACCGACTTCGACATCTTCGCCTTGTCAAAGAGCAGCCAGCCATTCGCCACCACGCTCTTCGGCACCGGCAGCCCCGCCGCCAGTAAAAACGCAGGCCAGTACACACAGTGGAAGCGGATAATTTCCTTCCCTACCAGGTGCACATCCGCCGGCCAAAATTGCTCGAAGCGGGCCTTGAGTTCTGGCGAGTCAGCCCCGTACCCCAGCGCCGTCATATAGTTCGCCAGCGCGTCCATCCACACATACACCACGTGCTTCTCATCGCCCGGCACCGGAATGCCCCAGGAAAAGCTCGTCCGGCTCACCGACAAGTCTTTGAGCCCGCCGCGCACAAAGGCGATGACCTCATTGCGCCGCGCCTCTGGCTGAATGAATCCCGGATTCGCCTCGTAAAACTCCAGCAGCCGCCGCTCAAACGCCGACAGCTTGAAGAAGTAGTTCTCCTCGCTGATCGTCTCCGTCGTCCGCCCGCAGTCCGGGCAGGGCGCGCCCGGCGGCACCTCAACAAACGCCTCGTCTGAAACGCAGTACTGCCCCGTATACGAGCCCTTGTAGATAAATCCCTTCGCTCTCAGCTCAGCAAAAAGCTGCTGCACCCCGCGCTTGTGCCTCGGCTCCGTCGTCCGGATAAAGTCGTCATACGTAATCCCCATCCGGTCCCACAGCCCGCGAAACTCCCCCGAAATCGCCGCAGCAAACTCCCCCGGCGTCCGCCCCGCCTTCTCCGCCGAACGCTCAATCTTCTGCCCATGCTCGTCCGTGCCCGTCAAAAACCAAGTCGCATACCCCTGGCTCCGCTTCCGCCGCGCAATCGCGTCGCAAACGATCGTCGAATAAGCATGGCCCAGATGCGGCCGCGCATTCACGTAGTAAATCGGCGTCGTAATGTAAAACGACTTGTTCTTCTCGGGCGAATTGGCAGAACTAGACATGTATGGCTTGACCTGGGTAGTGCATGAACAATCTGGTGCCCCACCCTTGTCACGCACTTTGTGTCAACGGTGGGAGGGAGCAATCTCTATCTTAACTGATGACTTGAATGCCTCTGCCCCAACGCAGCAATCTGTCCCCCTGTTAAACTAACCAAGAAAATCAACGATTTTCAGAGGTCTCCGCCCGTGTATTTAGAAGCACAACAACACCTGCTAGCGCGGGTCCGTGAACTCATCCAGACAAAATACTCCGTCGAACTCGGCCCGATTGCCATCGAGCAGCCCCCCGACCTCAAACTCGGCGATTTCGCCCTCCCCGTCGCCTTTGAGCTCGCCCGCAAGCTTCGCAAAGCCCCAAAAATCATCGCCGCCGAACTGGCTGCCGCGCTGACGGCTTCCCCAGACCCCCAGCTTCCCGCCACCTTTGAATCCGCCGGAGCCGGCTACCTCAACGTCCGCCTTGACCGCGCCGCCACAGCCATCGCTATCCTCAACGCCGAAGGCCGCCCGCCGTCCGCGAAGGACCATGTCCTCGTCGAGCACACCAGCATCAACCCCAACAAAGCCGCCCACGTCGGCCACCTCCGCAACGCCATCCTCGGCGACACCTTCGTCCGCCTGCTCCGTGCCAATGGCCAAAAAGTCGATATCCAAAACTACATCGACAACACCGGAGTCCAGGTCGCCGACGTCGTCGTTGGCTTCCTCCATCTGGAAGGCAAGACCCTTCGCCAGATCCGCGAAATCATCGCCGCCTCAACCGGCGATCCTGACCAACGCGAACTGCGCTTTGACTACATCTGCTGGGAGCTCTACGCCCGCGTCTCCCAGTGGTACGAGGCCAGTTCCGAAGAGGAAAACAAGCAGCGCAAAGCCCTCCGCTACGCCACCCTGCACGAAATCGAAGCCGGCAACAACGAAACCGCCGACGTCGCCGAACTCATCTCCACCGCCGTCGTCAAAATGCATCTCGACACCATGCTGCGCCTCGGCATCGAATACGACTTCCTCCCCCGCGAGAGCGAGATCCTGCGCCTCAAGTTCTGGGACGTAGCCTTCGACCAGCTCAAGCAGTCCGGCGTCCTCTATCTTGAAACCGAAGGCAAAAACAAGGGCTGCTGGGTCATGACCCGTCCAGAATCCGGAAAGGCCGCCAAGACCACCGAGGGCGAAACCGACGAAGACGCCAAAGTCATCGTCCGGTCGAATGGGACAGTGACATACGTAGGAAAGGACATCGCCTACCACCTCTGGAAGTTCGGCCTCCTCGGCCGCGACTTCGCCTACCGGCCCTTCTACGCCTACGACAACCACGTCTGCTGGATCTCGACCACCGACGGCGTCGAGCCCCACCCCCACTTCGGCGGTGCCCAGGCCATCTACAACGTCATCGACTCCCGCCAGTCCGACCCGCAGGCCAACGTCATCCAGGCCCTGCGCGGCATGGGCCACACCGCCGAGGCCGACCGCTACACCCACTTCAGCTACGAAATGGTCGCCCTCACCCCGCGCTGCGCCCTCGAACTCGGCTATACCGTCTCCGAAGAAGACCAGGCCCGCCCCTACATTGAAGTCAGCGGCCGCAAAGGCTTTGGCGTCAAAGCCGACGACCTCATCGACAAGCTCATCGCCGCCACGCGCAAAGAAACCGACCAGCGCCAACCCGACCGCCCCGAAGCAGAACGCCAGCAGATCGCCGAGCAGATTGCGATTGGTGCGTTGCGCTACTTCATGCTCAAGTTCACCCGCGGCACCGTCATCGCCTTTGACTTCAAAGACGCCCTAAGCTTCGAGGGCGAAACCGGCCCCTACATCCAATACGCCATCGTAAGAATCCGCAACATCTTCCGCAAAGCCGAAACCACCCCCGAAGCCGCCCTCGCCGCCTTTGCGGCGCTAACCTCACTCGCGGGAACCGACCAGGTCATGCTCAAGGAGATGGATGAAATCTGGGCCATCTGGCTCCGCGCCGCCAAGCGCAGCTTCACCCTCGACCAGGCCATCCAAACATCAGAACCGGCCTTCATCGCCCGCCACGTCTTCCAACTATCCCAGGAGTTCAACAACTTCTACCACCGCCACCACATCCTCACCGAAGAAGACCCCGCACGCAAAACCCTGCTACTAGCCACAGCCGCCATAGCCCTCCGCGAGCTAATAACGCTACTAGGCTGGCTAGGCATAGAATCCCCCGAAGCCATGTAACTCATTTTTTCCAATGACTCAACAAAACCGGGTGCCCCACCTTCAACACAGCCTCATCGTGTTTAAGGTGGGTCCAAATTCGTGCAAAGCACGAAGAAAAAAAACCGCAGTCAAAACAAAGCAGGTGCCTTACCCCTGAATCGTTCGTTGATTCAAGGGTAGGAACCAAAAATCTCCCCAAACCACGGCCCTTGCCCTTCCTGTTCCTTTTCATTGCGGCCCAATTCCTACGAGCGTAAGATGATCCCATGATGCGCACGAGCGTAGCCAGCAACGGAGAAATCATCGTCCCCGGCGAACTGACCGAACAACTCGGCTTCCGCCCCGGCGACTCTCTCGATGCCACCATCGAAGCCGGAAAGATCATTCTGTTTCCATCACTAAAGGTTCAACACTGCGGCACCATCATTGACGACCCCATCACCGGCCTTCCAGTCATCGACTTCGGTCCCGACGCACCCATCCTGACCCATCAAGCAGTGCAGCAAATGTTGGCAGAATTTCCGTGAGCTCCCCGCCACTGCCAAGCTACCTGCTCGATGTAAGCGCGTTAATCGCACTCGGAGTGCGCCAACACCAATTCCATGTGCGCGTCGCAACCTGGGTTGAACTGAGGCAATTCTCATCTCTGCTCACGTGCCCCACCACCGAACTGGGCTTCGTCCGCATCCTCGGGCAAACTCCCGCTTATGCGTCAAATTTCGACCAGGCAAAACTCCAGCTTGCCCGCCTCAAGACTAATTCCAAATATTCGATAAGATTCCTCGCCGATGACCAGGATGCAGATGGACTGCCAGCATGGGTCAAAACCAGCAATCAGACGACCGACGGCCATCTCCTTCAGCTAGCTCAAGCACATAGTGCAAAACTCGCAACTCTCGACACAGGCATCCCCGGCGCGTTCGTCATCCCATAAATCACCCTCCCCCAAAACCCTTGCCGACAATTACCCTCAATCAGCGCACAATGGAAAGAACAACAACCCCGCCGTAGCCCTTGCCTTTTTGGTTGTCATTCCCGGAGGGAATCTGCTGATCCCCCTCCAAAATGGTCAAAACAGTCACTAAACACGTCAAAAACAGCACAAAAACACCCAGGTAACCAGGCGCTAAACAATTGCAAATAATGGCTTTAACTGAGAAATTATCGGAAAACACCCCACCCCCCCTTTAATGCCCATGTTGATCATTTTAGGCGCACATCACAGCGCAGCGCCTCAAATCCACCAAATGCGCTACCATTCCGCTGAGTGGCAAACACACCTCCAATTCGCGTCCTCATCGCCAAAGCCGGCCTCGACGGCCACGACCGCGGAGCCAAGATCATCGCCCACGCCCTGCGCGACGCCGGCATGGAAGTCCTCTACACCGGCCTCCGCAAAACCCCGGAGTCGATCGTCCACGCCGCCATCCAGGAAGACGTAGACTGCATCGGCCTCAGCATCCTATCGGGCGCCCACAACACGCTCGTCCCGCGCCTGCTCACACTCCTGCACGAGCAAAAAGCCGAAGACATTCTCGTCGTCCTCGGCGGCACAATTCCGCAGGCCGACATTCCAGCACTCAAGGAAAAAGGCGTAGCCCAGGTCTTCGGACCGGGTACGCCTCTCGATTCCATCGTTCAATTTCTTCGCGAACATGTCAGGCCGCGAACAGCCTCAATCTAGAGGCCAGCTACTCCTGCCCGTAAACCTCGCCCTGCTCATCCCGGTCGCTGATCCGAATCGCCGACCGAATCGGCGCAGCATAGCGCTCCGGCATCAAGCACTTCTGCATGCTCGCGTCGCACACCAGATGCACCGTCTCGCCCTCCGCCAGCAGCAACTGCGACTCCCGCGCGCTCGAAGCACGTATGACACGGTAGCCAAACTTCAGCAGCGAACCGCGCAACAGCACCGGCCACGCCTCAATCAGAATCACGTCGTCATACCGCGCCGGAGCCTTGTAGCGGCAGGTAGCCTCAACCACCGGCAAAATACAGCCGTCCTCGACCTCCATCTGCTTGTAGTCAAAGCCCAGCGAACGCATGAACTCCACGCGCCCTACCTCAAACCACACCAGGTAATTGGCGTAATACACCACGCCCATCTGATCGGTTTCTGCATAGCGCACTCGCAACTCGGTGACGACTGACATGGCTCCACTTTCCTGGTGCACCCTTGGCGCTTGAAATCAGCAACAAGGTCGGGTTGATACCGCTACGGCTTGGCCTGGGTAAACAACCCCATTTTTGAGATGTCGTTGAACATGATGTAGGCAAAGAACAGGATGATGATGACAAACGCCACCTGGTAAACACGCTCCTTGAAGGCAGCGTTCACATCACGCCGGATGACGCTCTCAATCAGCAGGAAGAGAATCATGCCGCCATCAAGAATCGGGAAAGGCAGCAGATTCAGAATGCCCAGGTTCAGGCTGATGACCGTCATCAGCTGAATCATCGCCTTAGCGTTGCCTGACTCCCACGCCTGACCTGTCTGCTGAGAAATACCCAACGGCCCGGAAAGATTGTCCACCGACATGCGACGGCTGAAGAGCCGCTGCAACACTTCGAGAATCAGCAGCGAATTCTCCCGGTTGAACTTTGCCGACGCCTTGAGCGCCTTGGGAAACGCAAGCTGCTCGATTCGATACGGCGGCAGTTCGCCAGAGAACCCAATCCGCCAGGCCTTGCCAATCGGCGGAGCGTCCGTCAAAAGCGGCTGCACCACCACCGTGGATATCTGTCCTGCGCGGCTCAATTGCAACGTGACAGGAGCCCCTTTGCCCGCCTGCAAGTAAGCAATAACCGATTCGGTTCCGTGAAAAACGTGTCCGTCGACCGATACGAACTGGTCTCCGGGCATGATTCCGGCCTTGGCCGCTGGCGACCCACCTGAAACGCTGCTGACCTTGATCGGGTCCGGCTGGATGCGCGGAATCAACCCTACCTTGTCGAGTGAGAAGTCCTTGCCCTTGGAGTCATCCACCAACGGCAGCGTCAGCGCAACCTCCTGCCCATTGCGGTTAACCACAACCGCCACGGAGTGATTCATGTTGAGGGCCGAGCGTTCGTACAGGGTCATCCATGTGGGATTCGGCTGTCCGTCGAAACTGGCAATCGCATCGCCAGGCAGGAAACCCGCGGTGGCCGCCGCCGTTCCAGGTGCAACCCAGTCCAGCGTCACCGGCTGCTCCATGAAGAGTGGCACTTCATTGTGCAGCATGAAGAAGCCAGTCATGAGACCCAGCGCCAGCACAAAGTTCGCAAATGGCCCTGCCACGCCGATAATCATGCGCTGCCAGCGTGGATGCGAAGTAAGCGCACCAGGGTCGCTTGCCGGGGCCGCCTCGCCGCTGCCGAGTGTCATGTTCTCGCCGGGCATTGACTCGCCCGTCATTTTGACGTAGCCGCCCAGTGGAACCGCCGAGATGCAATAGTCTGTCTCGCCAATCTTGAAGCCGAACAGCCGCGGCGGAAATCCGATGGAGAACTGCTCCACTCGAACGCCGCACCACTTGGCCGCGAGAAAATGGCCAAACTCATGGACCATCACCATGATGCCCAGCACGACGAGGACAGAAATTGTGTTGACTAGAAATGTGTGCATAAACGCGCGCGCAAACCCTCGGAGACTTCAATCGGCAACCAGGAAAAGGAAACTCCTACACGCGAAGATCAGCTGCCGAGATGACCTCGCGAGCCCGTTCACGCGCCTGAGAATCGGCCTCCAACACCCCGGCAATCGTCTCCGGGTGCGACTCAGGAGTCCGTTCCAGCACCTTCTCTATTGTACGCGGGATACCGAGGAAAGGGATTTCGCGGCGCAGAAAGGCATCGACGGCAATTTCATCGGCCGCATTGAGCGCAATGCAGTGCGCACCGCCCTTTTCTGCCGCCTCATAGGCAAGGCGCAAGCACGGGAAGCGGACGAAATCCGGTTGCTCGAAATCAAGACGCGCCAGCGCCGCCAGATCAAATGTGAGCGAAGACACAGGCCGCTCAGGATATGCGAGCGCGTACAGAATTGGCAGACGCATGTCCGTGACCGAAATCTGCGCAAGAATCGATCCGTCCACAAACTCCACCAGTGAATGAACGGTCGATTGAGGGTGCACTGTGACGCGCACTTGACTGGGCGGCAGATCAAAGAGGCGGCAGGCTTCAATGATTTCCAGGCCTTTGTTCAGCATCGTTGCCGAATCAATCGTGATCCGCTGGCCCATCACCCAGGTTGGATGTTTCAGCGCCTGCTGTGGTGTGATGTGCGCGAAATCCTCAAGGGGCGTCTGACGGAAAGGTCCACCCGAGGCAGTCAGCCAAATCTGCTTCACTTCAGCCGGAGTGCCGACCCGCATGGCCTGGTGAACGGCATTGTGCTCTGAATCAATTGGAAGCAGCGGCACATTGCGCTCACGGGCATCCCGCGTGAGGATTTCTCCCGCCGCAACCATGCACTCCTTGTTGGCCAATCCAATCGGTTTGCCGGCGAGAATCGCTGCATGTGTTGCCTCAAGGCCCGCCACGCCAACGATCGCCGAAACGACGAAATCGACCTCCACATGTGTAGCGCACGCCACACTGCCAACCGTGCCCCAGGCCACTTCGACCCCCGTGACACCTGCCGCACGGAGCCGCGTCGCCAGTTCGCCCGCCAGCTCTTCTGTCGCCAGCGATACCAGACGAGGCCGCCATCGCTGCGCCTGCGCAAAAGCCGCGTCCACGTTGCGCCCTGCCGCCAGAGTTGCTACCGCATACCGCTCCGGATAGGACTCCACAATCGAGAGCGTGCTCTGCCCAATCGACCCAGTTGACCCAAGAATCGCCAGTCTTTTCAAACCGATACCAATCCTGATCTCTTGTTAGAAATATCGCCTAAAAATGTTGGATGATCTGCGCGTACCACAGCACCGGAGCCGCCAGCAGCAGCGCATCGATCCGGTCCAGCATGCCTCCATGACCCGGCAGCAGTGTGCCAGAGTCCTTGACGCCTGCTGACCGCTTCAGCGCCGACTCGGCCAGATCGCCCACCTGCGCCGCCACATTGACCACGACCGCCACCACCAGCCAGTAACCCACCGAGCCCGGAAAAGCCAGCGCAACCACGTCATGCTTCACCAGTTCGCGCGAAAGCACAACCAGCAATCCCGTCACCAGAAGGCTGCCCGCAACCGACCCGGCCGCGCCTTCCCACGTCTTGTTTGGACTAAGATGCGGTGCCAGCTTGCGGCGTCCCAGGCTGCGCCCCACGTAAAGAGCCGTAATATCTCCCGCCCACACCACGCACAGCAGAAAGGTCACCAGCCATTTGCCATCCTCAGAACTGCGCAACATCGGCAGCGAGATCAGCGTTAGGCCGGTGTAAAGCAAGCAGAAAACCGCCGTCGCTGATTGCTGCAGAACTCCCGCAATGGGCGAGGCAAACGCGCAGAAGACCAGCATCGCGAGGCTCAACGCTCCAACTGCAGTCAGCAGCTTGTCGGGCCAAAAGAAGCTCACAACGAAGAGCATTCCAATCGCGACAAGCACGGGAATTCGCGGAGCCCCGGTACCTGCGGCCTGTGCAATGCCGAGGTACTCCCAGGAAGCCAGCAGGGCGACCACTCCGACTGCCGCCGTCACCATCCAGTCCGGACCAGCAAAGACGAGCAGGATTACCAGCGGAATCAGAACCAACGCTGTGAGAATTCTTTTCATGCAGGATTGAGAATACAGGACAGGAGACGATATCGGGGACTCAGCCGGCAGTTCTGGCTTCTTCCGATACATCCTGATCCGAATTATGCCCTTCGCGTTCGGCCTCGCCAAGGCCCCCGTAGCGGCGTTCGCGCAACTGATACGCAGCAATCGCCTCAAGCAGGTGAATGCCCCGGAAGTCAGGCCAGAAGCGTTCCGTTACAAAAATTTCCGTATACGCAATCTGCCACAGCAAGTAATTCGAAATGCGCATCTCACCCGAAGTGCGAATCAGCAGATCCGGGTCTGGCATGTGGGCCGTGTAGAGGTGACGGTGAATGTCTTCCTCAGTAATACGGTCGGGACTAAGGCCCTTTTGCTTCAGTTCAGCAGCCAGTCCCTTGAACGCATCGACCATCTCAGACCGTGCCCCGTAATTCAGCGCCAGAGTCAGGGTTGTGCCCGTGTTGCGCGCGGTCGCTTCCTGCGCCCACTGCATCTTTTCCTGCACTTCAGGGGGCAACTCATGGGTGCGTCCGATGTAGCGGATGCGCACATTGTTGTCCATCATGCGCTGCAGATTGCTCTCCAGATAGCTTTTGAGCAGCCGCATCAGAAAACTGACCTCGGCTCGCGGACGGCGCAGGTTGTTTTCGAGGGAAAACGCGTACAGGGTCAGCCAGGGCAAGCCTATGCGCGAGGCCGTCTCCGTCACCAGTTGAACGCTCTTGGCACCCTGTTGATGACCAAGGAAGCGCTTGAGCGACCGCAATCCCGCCCAGCGGCCGTTTCCATCCATGATGATAGCAACATGCTCCGGCAGCCGCGACGGACTCAACGTCGCGTAGACCGCCCGCTCTTCGGGCGTAAGCTCATGGATGCGCGACGTGGAAGTCAAATACAAAGGTGCGCCTC
Organism: uncultured Acidobacteriota bacterium; assembly: GCA_903832055.1. Classification (GTDB taxonomy): domain Bacteria; phylum Acidobacteriota; class Terriglobia; order Terriglobales; family Acidobacteriaceae; genus Acidicapsa. Next base: position 638,728 of record CAILAC010000010.1, read on the forward strand.
TTACTACCTTCGCTGGCAACCGCTGCTCGCAACTGATTCCAGCAACCTTGACGCTAGCACAAGCGCCCACGGGTCGCAATCGGTTCGCAGTGCGAACCAGCTCAAGGCAGTTGGTACTGGTAAAAACCCGACGCTAGGCCGAGCGACGCTTTCCCATGGCCCCATCGCGCGCCGCTTCCCGTGCCCGGTCCCGCGCATGGTTCAGCAGGAGCGACCGCTGCAGCGATTCCAGTTTAGGAAGATACAGGGCAAGCTCAGCCAAAAACGGGTCAGCAAGAATCTCAGCAATTTCCTCATCGCGCTGGCTGCGCCCATCGCGAACCAATTGAGAAATATCAACTTCGAGCGCAGCCGCCAACCGCTCCAGTGAGCCGAGTGTCGGAATCGCCTTGCCATTCTCAATTTTGGAGATATAGGTGCGTGGGACCTGCATTCGGCTCGCCAGCTGCCGCTGGCTCAGGTGCCGAGCCTTGCGGATTTCCTTGACCTGGCCAGCAACGCGAAGTCCTGCATCCTCATTGCTTGGCGGGTTCACGCTAGAAGCCACAACCGCGATGGCGGCTGGCACTTCTTCCGCGTCCAGCGGCTTGTGGCAGCGCCGGCACATTGAGTTGCTGGTTCGGAACTGCACCAGCGCACAGTGTTCGCAGCGCAAAACTTCGCGCGCCGCAACGGGGATTGGCATCGTTACAAGTGTCGTTGCCATAAATTTGTCTGCGGAGAGCCAGAGCAGGGCTTCCGGTGGTGACTATTGCACCACGTCAAGAGTTACTTTCATCGGGAGGAACCATAACTGTCAAGTGAAAAGTAAGGGTCAAACCGAAAATAAACGGATAAAACCCTAAGAAACCCTAAAAAACGCGAACCATAAGCAGCAACTCGGACTTTTCAAGCCATGCATTCTCGCCCCATCATGGCTGATAATGAGTGCACCGATATGAGTGCGACTGATTCTTCCCTCCCATTTGACCGTTCTGCCGCCTGGACCCTGCTCACCGAATGGACGCAAGGCGAAAGCCTGCGCAAGCACGCGCTCGGCGTTGAAGCCTGCGTCGTTGCCTATGGCGAGGCTGAGGCCGATCGCCTGGGCCTGAGCGGCGAGGCTCGCGAAAATCTGCTCACCCTGTACGCCACAACCGCCCTGCTCCACGACTTCGACTATGAACGTCACCCCTCGCTGGACGAACATCCGTTTGTCGGCGTCACTGAACTAGCCCGCCTGGGCTGGCCTGAGGCTACCCGGATCGCAATTCTGGGTCACGCCACCTACTCCGGGGTACCTCGTCAAACGCACCTCGACAAGGTCCTCTTTGCCTGTGACGAACTCTCCGGCTTCCTGACCGCCTGTGCCCTGGTAAAGCCCACCAAAGCCATTGGCGACGTTGAGGCGACAAGCGTGCGCAAAAAGCTGAAGGACAAAGCCTTTGCACGCGGCGTCAACCGCCAGGACGTAATCCAGGGTGCAGAGGAACTGGGCGTGGATCTCGATACCCACATTGCATTCTGTCTCGCGGCAATGCAACGCCGTGCCGGCGATCTGGGGCTTTAGAATTCGCTGACCCGCCGGATGGTGGTAAGGCTACCCCACCCTTTCAGCCATCGGACTGTCACTTTTGCGCCATTGAGGCCGACGTTTCGTAACGTTACTCTTCGGACATGAGCCAGATCGTTTACACCATGCCTGAAGCCAAGTTCCGCAGCACAAAGAAGCGCGTGCAGCCGGTTCGCTCAAACATGTCCACCACCACGACCGTCTCCGTCGCCTTTGCTGACGCCGCACACGCCTCTGCCGAAGCGATGCCTATGCCCAAAGCCGCGAAAGCTGCCAAGGCGGAAAAGAAAAAGGCGAAGGACGCTCCTTCGATCTTCAGCATCGCCTCCTGGTGGCCGGTCGCTGTGGGTATCTTCCTCTCTGGATTTGCGCCCGAGTGGCACGCCATGTTCGCCCAGGCTGGTATCTGGGCCCTGCGCGCTACTTTCCCGCTGACCATTCTCGCGACTCACCGCGAAATCGGATTTGACGATCAGTTCGCTGCAATGGCCCCTCAGATTGCGCTCTACATCCAGTTGCCGCTCGAAGGCCTGCTGGCCATGTTCACGCTGGCGCGCGGACGCAGCCTGCAGGATGTCGTCATTCAGCTGCTGGGTATCCACGCCGTCTGCGTGCTCGTTCTCTGGCTGCTGACCATGGCGCCTCAATAATCCTCGCGGCGCGCAGGCACTTCAAAATCCACTCCAGTCCATTGAAAAAGGGTGGTTAAATAGGCTCAACCGCATCCAGAATTGCGGGTACGACGGGAGAGCCTGCTTGAGCCGTTATCACTACATGCTGGTCGAGTCCAGACGAGGCGTACAAACCATTACCCTCAACCGGCCCGAAAAGCGCAATGCCCTCAGCCCGGAACTCATCGACGAACTCACCCAGGTACTGAACGATGCCGCCCAGTGCGACTGTGGTGTCGTCATTCTTACCGGGGCAGGCTCGGCCTTCTGTGCCGGTCTGGACATGGAACACCTGGAGACAATGACGGCGCATACGGTCGAAGAGCATCGCCGCGACTCTGAAAACATGGCGCACGTGCTGCGTACGCTCTATGAATTCCCCAAGCCCATCATCGCTGCGGTCAACGGACCTGCCATTGCAGGCGGCATGGGTCTGGCAACTCTGTGCGACTTTACCTACGCCACGCCCGATGCGCGTTTCGGCTATACAGAGGTCCGTGTTGGATTTGTGCCAGCCATCGTGGCGTCATTTCTGCTGCGCCAGGTAGGCGAAAAGCGTACTCGCGAGTTGCTGCTCAGCGGACGCATCATCAAAGCCGACGAGGCGCTTCGCCTGGGACTGATTACCCGCATCGTCCAGCCAAATGAACTGATGCCTGAGGCGAACGCACTGGCGCAGAGCCTGCTGCTGAACAGCCCCGAGTCAATGCTTGCAATCAAAAAGCTCTTAAGCGGGCATTTTGCAACCCAATTGGACGAGGAGATCGAAGACGCCATCGCGGCCAATGCTCACCAGCGCTCTACTGAAGATTTCCGCGAAGGCGTAAAGGCATTTCTCGCGAATCGGCGCCCTGCCTGGCCAAGCAGTCAAAAGGCAGAAACCAAGGACTAGCTCTTCTTCCCGGCTTCACGCAGTTCGGCCACGATCACTTTTGCGGCAGCGCGAGCTTCGTCGCTGCGTTCCGGCGAAAAGCTGATCGCACCGACGCGCGCGTGTCCGCCACCGCCATAGCGCTCGCATACCTTCGCCAGGTTCACCATCGTTTCGGGATCAGTCCTTGTCCACGGATTCGAGCCCACCGCCACTTTCGTACGAAAGCTCGACTTCGAAAGCCCGATCGAGTAGGTCGCCTCAGGGTAGAGATAGTAGGGGATGAACTTGTTGAACCCCTCCAACTGATGGTCAGAAATATCAAAGAAGATCGTCCCGTCGCGGTACTCGGCGCGCTCGCGAATCAGTTCAATCGCCCGGGCATGCTGTTCAAGCAGTGGCGGCAGCAGGCAGGCCACAAACGGCTGTTCCAGAACCTGTTGCAGAGGCATCTTTGTCAGCAGCGGAATAAGCCTGGGGATGAACTCCGGGTCCTGCGTCGCCTCAATGATCAGCGTCAACTTCATCGCGGGTGCGGCCATTTCTACTGCGGATTCAGGGCTCTCGTATTTTGCGCCGTCAACGATGTCTGCCCAGCGAATCAGTTCTGCCAGTGGCTTCACGTCAAACCCAAACTGGGTCTCGCCGATGAATGCGAGAAAGCTGGTGCACGAAGTGTAGGTGGGATCAAAGAATTTGCGCCTGGAGCAGTGGGCGTCGCGCTGGCACGCCAGGAAATGCTGATGATCCGCTGGCGTGAGAAAGGCCGATTGATGGTGGTCAAACCACCAGGTAATCTGCGGCGAAGCAGAATACTTGAAGTCCACAATCGCGTTTTCATCGCCGGTAAAGTCGCTTTCGTTGAAAAGCGCCCCAGCCCGGTGCACTAGTCCGTGAAACTCATACTCCACCGGCACTCCGAGTCCCGGTGCAATGCACTCCCGGTGGAACCGCGTGAAAAGCGATGCCGAGCAGGCCCCATCAAAACACTTATCGTGATAGAAAACGCGAACCCGCAAGAAGACTACTCCCTGATGCACAGATTTAGGCCAAATGGATTGAGGCCATTAACTCGAGGCCTAAGCTTCATTAGCCGAAACTACTAGCATCGGCGCACTGGCTGCCGCTGTCAAGCCTGCCGAACTACGAGCGGGTACAAAACTCAGGGTTTACCTCGTCAGCTCAACCTTCCGCCAAGCCATGTCGCAGGCATAGCTGTCACTCAATGCGAGGTAAATTCCAACATTGATCAGTCTCTGAGCCCTGGTTCCCCACCGGGAACCGCCGCTGCCAACTCCGCGTAGGTTATCGTGGAATGATTCCACTGGCCGACGAAATATCAGGAGAATGCCTCGCCCATGTCTTTGCAGTATCCCGACCCGGCCCCAATCGTGCAACCTGCTGACGAACTCCACGCGACGCGTGCTCCCGCACCATCGCCAGAGCCGCCCGTCCCCGCAGAGTCACGCTTCATCAAATGGGTCGTGATTGGCCCTCACGGGCTGCGAACCGGCTGGTCGATTGCGCTCTTTCTCATTCTGACGTTCATCTTGATCAGCCTGGGCTTCGCACTCGCCAATCCTCTTGAATTCCTCTTTTTCAAGATCAATATTGAAGACTTTTCGCCGCAGAATTCAGTGCTGCGGGAGACGATCCAAGTCCTGGCCATCCTCGGCGCGGCACTGGTTTGCGCGCGCATTGAGCGTCGCCGCATACTCGACTACAACCTGACGGGACCGCACCGACTGAGGCACTTTTTTGTTGGAATTCTGGGCGGGTTCATTGCGCTTTCGGCGCTTGCCTTCAGCATGTCTCTCGGTGGCTGGCTTCATTTTGGTCCGGTTGCTCTCCACGGCTCAGCCATTTTGCAGTACGGTGCCATCTGGGGTCTGTCTTTCCTGCTCACCGGTCTCGCCGAAGAAGGCAGCGTTCGCTGCTACCTGCAATTCACGCTGACCCGTGGCGTCAACTTCTGGTGGGCCTCCGCCCTCGTCGCCCTCATGTGCCTGTCAGGACTGCTCTTCACCAACAATCAGGGTGTTTGGGGCATCGATATCATCGCCGCACTTGGTGTCATTCCATGCCTGCTGCTCCACCTGCGCAAGTCGCCCTCAGCCGGATTCTGGCAGGCAGCGTGGCTCTCTTCCACGTTCTTTGGATTCATCCATACTGGCAACAACGGCGAAACCTGGATCGGCATCTTCTCTGCGGCAGCGATTGGTTTTGTCTTTTGCGTCAGCATCCGCGTCACCGGATCCGCCTGGTGGGCCATCGGCTACCACGCCTCCTGGGACTGGGCGCAAACCTTCTTTTATGGAACGGCCGACAGCGGCTTCCAACCCGAAGGCCATTTCCTCACCACAAATCCCACGGGCGCAACCCTCTTCAGCGGCGGAACGGACGGTCCTGAGGGCAGTCTGCTCGTCATCCCGGTCATTGTTCTGACCCTCATTGGCATTCTGCTGGTCTACCGTTCAAAGGCTCCAGGGGCTTCAGGCGAATCTGCTTCCCCCGCCGCCCAGCCCCAGCTATCCTAATCAGGCTGGGTAAACAAGCCAGATTCGATCCGGGAGTAGGCACGTTTTGACCAAAAACCATATCTGGCTTCGCCGTACCCTCTGGGCATTCGCCTGCGTCATCGGGATAATCGCCATCTGTGCCTCCACCGGCATGCTCTGGCTGCATCACGCGATGAAGTCCTCACTGCCGGTTCTGGATGGAAGACTGCAAGCCCCCGGATTGAGCGCAGCCGTCATTGTTCGCCGCGACGCACATGGCGTGCCACACATCCAGGCGTCTTCACAAGATGACCTGCTTTTTGCCCAGGGCTATGTCACGGCCCAGGACCGCCTATGGCAAATGGACATGCTCCGGCGCAATTCAGCTGGAGAACTGGCAGAGATACTTGGCCCCTCGATGCTGGATCACGACAAGGCGCAGCGAGTATTTCAACTGCGCAACGTGGCACAGCGCGTGTATCACAGCATGCCAGAGGTTGATCGCCATCGCTACGAGCAGTATGCCGCCGGCGTTAACCTTTTCATCTCTCAGAATTTCGAGCACCTGCCCGCTGAATTCCGTATCCTGCACTACAAGCCGCGTCCCTTTGCCGGCATGGATTCGGTCCTGATTGGCCTCAACATGGTGCAGACACTCGACAATCACTGGGACATAAAACTCGCGCGGGAACGCATCTCAACCCATCTTCACGATCCCCGGCTGGAAGCCGATCTCTACCCCGTTGGCTCGTGGCGCGATCAGCCACCCACTGCGGCAGTCGCAGACATGACCCAGCCCCACCCGGCACCAGCTCTGTCAGACGACGAGAACGACCAGAATCAGACATTGTTGAATCTTCCTTCCAGGCCCGAAGATTTCACAAGAATTCGCAGCCTGCTCGGCCTTCCCGCCTGCTCCGGCTGCTCGCCAGGCTCGAACAACTGGGTCATCGCGGGAAAGCACACTGCAAGCGGGAAGCCGCTTCTCTCCAATGACATGCACCTCGGCCTCGCCGTCCCGAATGTCTGGTACATGGCTGACCTCAGCGCTCCGGGCCTTCACGTCGCAGGCGTCACCCTGCCCGGAGTACCACTCGTCATCGCTGGTCACAACGACCATGTTGCCTGGGGATTCACGGCCCTTTACGCCGATGTGCAGGATCTCTATATCGAAAAACTGGACGGGAAAGGCAATTACCAGAGCTCAAACGGTGACTGGCTGCCTCTGACTCATACCAATGAAACGATTCGTGTCCGTTTTGGCAAGGACGTACAGCTCGACGTTCAACTCACGCCCCACGGTCCGTTGCTCAACCCCATTTTCCGCAACGAAAAGCGTCCTGTTGCGCTTCATTGGAGCCTCTACGACCCGGCCCTCGCCGCCATTCCACTCTATGAAATGAACACCGCCGCAGACTGGCCCCACTTCTCCGCAGCCCTCTCCGCCTGGTGCTTTCCTACCCAGAATGTCGTCTATTCCGACGATCAGGGGCACATTGCCTACCACGCTGTCGGGAAAGTCCCCTTTCGGCCCAAAGGTCTTGTCGGTGCACCGATCGTGGTTGCGAATGACGCCAATCAGCACGAATGGGAGGGCTACATCTCCTTTGATAGTCTGCCGTTCTCTGTTGATCCGTCGTCTGGCCTGCTCGCCACCGCCAATTCCCGCGTCACGCCCAATGACACCAAATTTCCCCTCACCCTCGAATGGACAGACCCCTACCGCGCCGAACGCGTCTACATGGACCTGCGTGGCCGCGACAAGCTCACACGCACTGACATGATCGCTGTCCAGACTGACATCTACAGCGCGGTCGATCAGGAACTGGCCCACCGCTTCGCCTATGCAATCGATCAAAACGCGACCACCGATGCCAGACTCAAGCAGGCCGCTGACCTGCTGCGCTCATGGGATGGCCGCGTGACCACAGATTCAGCCGCCGCTTCCATCATCTTCCGCGCCCGCCAGGCCTTCTGGCCCCTCATTCTCACGCCGAAACTCGGCTCCGAAGCTGAAACGTATGAGTGGTCAGAATCCAATTTTGCAGAAGAAGAAATCATCATGCACGGCTCTTCCTCGGTGACGCCAAGCCCCTGGCTGCCGGCCAACTACAAAGACTGGGATGCGCTGCTGACAGAAGCTGTCCGTCAGGGTCTGGCTCGAGGCAAAGCCCCCAACGATCTCTCCAAATGGAACTACGGCTCCTGGCATGTCGTCGATTTGGAACACCCGCTTTACGGCTTGATCCCTCTGGTCAAGACCTGGGCCGGCACGGGTGAACAGCCCCTTTCCGGCGACACCACAACCATCAAACAAGTTGGACGTGCTTTTGGCGCTAGCCAGCGCTTCACCATGGACTGGAGTGACCCGGATCAATCCACTGAGAACATCGTCCTCGGTGAAAGTGGCAACCCTGCCAGCCCGTGGTTCCGCGACCAATGGCAAGCCTGGTATGACGGCAACACCTTCCCTCTGCCCTTCTCGTCAGCCTCAATCTCCGCCCAAACCACCCACACGCTGCAACTGGTGCCGTAATGGGCCTGCGAGCAAAAATAAGCGCCGTGGCCGCCCGCCTGAGCTTTGCCGACGGCATCCTCCTCATCCCGCTGGCCGCCCTGCTCGCCGCCAGCACCCGCGTGCGAGGCAACTCCTGCGGGCACGATTTTTCGTTCCATCTCATCTCCTGGATGGAAGCGCAACGATCGTGGGCCCAGGGCGTGCTTTATCCTCACTGGGCGCAAAGCCCCAACTGGGGCACCGGAGAAGCCCGCTTCCTGTTTTACCCACCGCTTTCCTGGATGCTCGGGGCGCTGCTGGGCTATATCGTCCACTGGGACTGGATTCCCATGGCGCTCATCTTCATGTGCCTTACTGCGAGCGGCCTGGCCACGCGGGCGCTCGCCAGGCAATTCCTGCCAGCCCCGAATGCCACTCTCGCCGGCATCCTCGCCACCGCAGCACCCTACGCGCTTTTCTGCGCCTACGAACGCGCGGCATTCGCAGAACTGGCTGCCGCCAGCCTCATCCCATTGCTGCTCCTCTTCTCGCTGAGCCCCCCCAAAGTCGCCAGCCTTGGCTCCGCACTATTCCCGGTTCCCTCATCCCTCGTCTTAGCTGCCATCTGGCTTACAAATGCCCCCGCCGGAGTCATGGCCAGCTATCTGCTCGCTTTCGCCACCCTCGCCGCAGCACTGCTCCACCGCGCCTGGTGGCCAATCCTGCGCGCAGCATTTGCCGTTCCCCTGGCACTGGGTCTGGCCGCCATCTACCTTGTACCTGCCGCTTACGAACAGCGATGGATCGCAATCCAGCAGGCTGTCGACGTTGGCATGCGCGTCAGCGACAGTTGGCTCTTTGCCCGCCATGCGGCGACCGACCTCGAATACCACGACCAGGTCCTCCGTCTAGCCTCAGCACTGCTCGTCATGACTGCCCTGTTCGCTCTCATTGGGTTCACCGTAGCCTTCCTTCGCCGGAAGTTGTCCCCCGCCACACGCGGCTACTGGCTCCCTCTCACCCTGCTCATTCCGGTCATCGTGTTCCTGCAATTCCCTTTCTCCGCTCCCATTTGGAACCTGCTGCCAAAACTGCAGTTCCTGCAATTTCCCTGGCGCTGGCTGATGGTTCTCAATACTCCATTCGCCCTCTTCCTCGCTGCAGCAACGCCGCTCGCCTCACGACGGGCGCGCATCGTCTCGGCGATTGTCTGGACTTCACTCCTGCTTGGATCAACCGCCACCGCGTCGCTTGTCTTTTTCCAGTACTGCGATCAGGAAGACGACCCAATCAACCAGGCCGCAATCTTCCGGGCTGGAACCGGTGTCGAGGGAACGGATGAGTATGCACCGCTCGGCGGCGACAACTCACTCGTCGCAAGCAATCTGCCTGACGCATGTCTCGTCAGCGACCCCGCCCAGGAGCTGGGCGAAAGCGAAACTGGCGATGCTCCCGTCTGGTATCCCGAACAGGGTTCTTGCGACGACACCTTCCAAGCACAGCTTTGGCAAAACCAGCACAAGCTGCTGCCAATCGAAACAGACCAGGTCGGCTATCTCATCCTCCGCCTGCGCCGCTATCCCGCCTGGAAAATCACCGTCAATACCCATCCAGTCGTCGCTCCGGTTCAGCGTGAAGACGGCCTCATCGTACTCCCGGTACCCGCTGGCGCATCCACTGTCGAGGTCCAATGGACCACGACGCCCGATGTCTGGTGGGGACGCGCTGTCAGCCTCGCCTCGCTCCTCCTCCTCACGGCGCTTTGGCTGCGAGAACGCCGATTGAAAGCAATTCGTTTATCATGATGGGAATGTCTGTAGAAGTCACAACCGATGTGAAAGCTCTCATCCGCGAAGGCGCAGAATTGACCGATCACGCCCTCGAAGCGCTGATCCCTGCGGCCACCACGATCCCGGCCTCGATCCATGCAGCCATGCGCCACTCGGTCTTTGCCGGTGGCAAGCGCCTCCGCCCCGTACTTGCAATCCAGGCTGCGGTAGCTGTCGCTGGGAATGTACCCGCAGGCATTGCCAACCTGGGCGCTGCCATCGAGATGCTCCACACCTATTCGCTCATCCACGACGACCTGCCGGCCCTCGACAACGACGATCTGCGCCGTGGCAAACCCACATGCCACGTCGCTTATGGTGAAGCGATAGCCATCCTCGCCGGCGACGCGCTCCAGACCCAGGCCTACGAAGTTCTGGCCGGCCTGCCCTCGATTTCGGCCTGTCCGCCTGCGGCTACCGTAGAGATTATCCGCCTCATCGCGCAGGCCACCGGCACCGTCGACGGCATGATCGGCGGCCAGGTCCTCGACCTGGAAGGTGAACACCAGAAACCCACGGCGGCGCTCGTCGAAGCTATCCACAGGGCCAAAACCGGAGCACTCATCCGAGTCAGTGTTGTTTCCGGAGGCCTTTTTGCCGGAGCAACCCCCACGCAGGCTGCCGCACTCGACACGTTTGGACGCAAAGCTGGACTGGCTTTCCAGATCGTCGACGACATTCTCGATGTCACCCAGGACTCAGCCCAGCTCGGCAAGACCGCCGGCAAGGATCTCGCCAGCGACAAGGCCACCTGGCCAGCCGTCTTTGGCCTCGACCAAAGCCAGAGGGACGCCGACCGCCTCATCCTGGAAGCATTTGCCGCGCTCGCTCCGTTCGGCTCGCACGCCGAAGGGCTCAAAGCCGTAGCGCGCTTCCTCGTAGAGCGCAAGAGCTAGCCGTGGCGCAACTCCCTGTTCTGAACGGCGACGACATCTACACCGCCCTGCGAGATTGTTTCGACCCCGAAGTCAAGCTCAACCTCGTCGATCTTGGCCTCATTTACGACGTGAAGACAGAGCCCGACCCGCATTCGACACCTGCCTTTCCCCGACAGCGCGTAAAAGTCACCATGACCCTAACCACGCCGCAATGCCCCGCCAGCGGCCTGATCTTTGAACAGGTGCACAATCGGCTCGCCAGCATCCAGCAGGTCAGCAAGGTCGAAGTAGACTTAGTCTGGGAACCCCGCTGGACACCTCACCGCATTTCGCCGGCAGGCCGCCAGCAACTCGGCATTTAGACCGATTCAGCCACCATCGGCGCGGCTACCTTCTTACGCGTAAGCCACCGCCCCAGCCGAATGGAGGGCTCCTCCACAAACATATAGAAGATCTGTGCCAGCAACAGCGAACCAAAGATCACCACCAACGCCAGAATGTATTGATTGACCTTGCCGTAGAATAAGTGAAATAACGTTGCCAGCAGCACCAGATGCGTTAGATACAAGCTGTAGGAAACTCGTCCCAGCCACTCAATCGGCCCGACGGAAAGCGCATTGCTGATGTACGGTGCGCCGACGCAAATCACAATCACCAGAAACGCTCCCAGACCTATCTGGATATCGACACCGGACTCTTCCAGTCTTAGCGCACCAAGTAACAGAAGAAACACGACCCACTTGGGTATCCTCGCGATCCAACCGCGAAGAGCATCCATGTTCTCGCGAGCCACAATGCCGGCAATAAAGAACGGAATGTAATACCCGACATTCTCCAGCGCCTCGATCCAATCCTTGTTAAAGAAAGGAACGTAATTGCCACTCTGAATGACTATATAGCGGAACAGAAACTGCATAGCCAGGGCAGTAACAGCCGCCAGCTTCGTCCGACCCTTCACAAGAAAGTAGAGTATCGGGAAGATGAGAGAAATCCGCAGCTCAACGACAAGGCTCCAGAGAACGTTATTCAGCGAAGAATCCGCCTGAACTCCCGTCATCAGCATATGCCTGATAACCAGTGCCCAGGTAAGTGGCCGATTCCACAGTACTTCATTAAACCAACCGCCGAGTTCAGGAATCCTCATCGGCGCCACCAGAAGATAACTCAATGCGGCAAACGAAACACCCGCCACACAAGGCACCATCAAACGGCAGACACGCCGGACCAGATAAGTTCCATAATTGAACTTCTTGCCGATCGAGATGCTCAGCGCAAAACCGCTCAGTACAAAAAACAGCATGACCGCGCAACGCCCGTCGATCAACAAACGCAGCGGCGTCTGATGTATCACCCGCTCCAGAATCGCATTGTTGCCGTCTGGGTCGAGTGTGTTATCCAGATGATGAAAGACCACCATCAGCGCAGCAATGCCCCGCAGGGAGTCCAGCGAAGTGATCCGGGCGCTTCCAGGCGCTTTTGCCGTAGTCATCCCCAGAGCTTCCGCCATTCCTGTTTGTCCTCAATTCAATTCACGATTGGTTCTGAGTGGAGAGCGGCTCACATCGGTAGCAGAGCGGAGACTTCCAGCGCATGCCCGCTTCAATCCGGGAAAGCATGCCTTCAGTCTCCCATGAACCGGTAGCCGGAGCAAGGAATCAAAATATGTAGGTATATGCCACAAACGCGGAACCGAACAACTCAGCACCCTTACCGGCGCAACATGCCTTGAATCTTCTTGCCCTGCACGGCTGCCTCGCTCATGTAGCCTTCGACCTTGTCGAGGAAGACCTGAGCCTCCTGCAGATAGCCGGGTAGATTCTTCCACCACGTCTCCACTGCTTCCTGCTGCTCGAGGATTGCCAGCGCTGTGCCGGTTGCGGCCACGGCCAGTCCCGCCCGCTTATGGCCGGCTACCATCAGCGCGCCGCCAGCCACCAGCGTCGCGGCAGCCACCCAACTCGCCCAGTCCTGTCCGGCCTCCTGCTTGACTGCTGACCCCTGCGTCGAAATAGAGTTCGCGCTGACGGACACCTCGCCGTAGGCCGAGTATCGGGGCTCAGACTTGCCTTGTTGTGAAATCGGAACTGCTACCATTGCGCTCTCCTTTTACCCGCTTGCCTGCCCGTGCTCCCCACTCTGTGAACTAATCCAGATCAAATTCCCTGAGCGGCCGCCCCTCGGGCGCATCCTTGGCCTTGCGCAGAGCCTCTGCAAATTTCTTCTCCAGCAGATCGCCCTTGTTCTTCTCAGCTTCCATTGACTGCCGGAAGATGGATTCCTTGCGCTCGTCCTGCTCGCGCATCGCCTGGGCAGCGGTCGCCAGGTCCTCAAACGTCCGTTTACGCGGTGCGGCCGTGTGGCTGATGAACCCACCCGTCTCCGCATCAATGCGCAAAACAGCATTGCAGTCCGGGCAAGCCACCTCGAACACGCGATTTGTCTTTGGTCCAGCCATCACTACCTCCGATTGTAGGGGCAATCAGATGAAGGTGTCGCCCCGCTTTTGAACGTATTCCCTGGTTACCTCGTTATACATCTGGTTACTGCTCACAAGATCAACATTCTGATGGACGTTTACTTTCATGCCAAATGCAAAGAGAGCTCCCACCATCTCGGCAGAAGCTCCCTTGACTGTTGTCAATTTCCTGAGTTCTTTTGGGCTTATCCCTTGCTTGCGGCGCTCGCCAGTTTAGCCTCTGCCTCGTGGATAACGCGATTCGCCTCCACGTACGCCTCGGCACTGTCGCCAGCCTGATTCCAGAGGGCCTCACCCCGCTCCCGCTGCTCTTTGGCCCGCGGCACGTCAATTGCCGAAGGAATCAGAGCATCGTTTGCAAGAATCGTCACCCGCTCAGGCAGCACTTCCACAAAGCCCCAACTGACGTTGTAGCGCGTCACTTCCGTGCCATCCAGCCCATGAAAAGTCACGTCGCCAGAACCCAGTTCCGCCATGAGCGGTGCGTGGCCGTACAGAACTTCCATGTAGCCCGAAGTTGCCGGTAACTCAACCGCATCTGCGGTATCGTCTACCAGCACCTTTTCAGGCGTAACCAGCCGAACGCGAATTTTGCTTCCCTCAGCCATAAGAGCCCCTCAGTGGTGAATGTGAAGTGTGAAGAACCTGCAGTCACACTCCACACTTCACACTCGTCTTTACGCCATCGCCTTCATCTTCTCGGCGGTTTCAAGCACTTCCTCAATCGTACCCTTCATATAGAAGGCCTGTTCCGGCACATCATCATGCTTGCCTTCGATGATCTCCTTGAACGAGCGAACCGTGTCAGCAATCTTGCAGTAACGTCCGGCAATACCGGTAAACTGCTCCGCCACGTGGAAGGGCTGCGAAAGGAACTTCTGCACCTTGCGGGCGCGTGCCACTGTGATCTTGTCTTCGTCGCTCAACTCGTCAATACCAAGAATCGCGATGATGTCCTGCAAATCCTTGTACCGCTGCAAGATGCGCTTCACACCCTGCGCCACATCGTAGTGCTCCTGCCCAACGACGCGTGCGGTCAGAATGCGCGAGCTCGAACCAAGCGGGTCCACCGCAGGGTAAATGCCCAGCTCCGAAAGCGGCCTGCTCAGCACGGTCTGTGCGTCCAGATGGGCAAAGGTCGTCGCCGGCGCCGGATCAGTCAAATCGTCAGCAGGCACATAAACCGCCTGCACCGAGGTCACAGAGCCCTTCTTCGTCGAAGTAATACGCTCCTGCAGTTCGCCCATTTCCGTTGCCAGGTTCGGCTGGTAGCCGACGGCTGAGGGCATACGGCCCAGGAGCGTCGAAACCTCAGAACCTGCCTGCGTAAACCGGAAGATGTTGTCGATGAAGAGCAGCGTGTCCGCGCCCTCTTCGTCACGGAAGTGTTCCGCGACCGTCAGAGCAGTCAGCGCGACGCGCAAACGAGCTCCTGGCGGCTCGGTCATCTGGCCGTAAATCAACGCGGCCTTTGAATTGGCCGGATCGCCCGGCGTAATTACGCCTGACTCCGACATTTCCAGCCACAGATCGTTGCCTTCGCGGGTGCGCTCGCCAACCCCGGCAAACACCGAGTAGCCGCCGTGGTTCTTGGCCACGTTGTTGATCAGTTCCATGATGACGACGGTCTTGCCCACACCCGCGCCGCCAAACAGACCGATTTTGCCACCCTTCAAGAACGGTTGAATCAGATCGATGACCTTGATCCCCGTCTCAAACATCTCCTCACGCGTCGACTGCTCGTCAAACGCCGGAGCCGCCCGGTGAATTGGCATGCGCTTCTTCTCGCCAACCGGACCAAGCTCGTCCACCGGCTCGCCAATCACGTTGAGTACGCGGCCCAGCGTCTCGCGGCCTACCGGCGCCGTAATCATCGAGCCTAGATCGAGCGCGTTCATCCCACGCACCATGCCATCGGTCGCCGTCATGGCCACAGTACGCACTCTGCCCTCGCCCAGATGCTGCTGCACCTCAAGCACCACGTCAATCGGCGTGGGCACAGTAAAGCCCTCGCTCGTCACCCGCAGCGCCTGATAAATCGGCGGCATATGCGCTTCTTCAAACTGCACGTCCACCGCGGGACCCGAAACCTGAATTACCTTGCCAATATTTGCCATATCTGCCTTCTCACAAATCTTCAGAACTTCAAAACCCTGGGTGCCCCATGTCTCGCGTTTGAGACTTGGGATGCAGCGCTAAACCGCAGCCGCCCCGCTCACAATCTCAATGATTTCCTTGGTAATCGCAGCCTGCCGCAAACGGTTCATCTGCAGGGTGTAGCTGTCGATCATGTCACTCGCGTTGTTGGTTGCTGAATCCATCGCCGTCATACGCGCCGCATGCTCCGCCGCTACCGACTCGGCCAGCGCGTGAAACAGCATCGAAGCCACGTATTTCGGAAGCAGTCCGTTGAATAGCTCCTCAGCCGACTCATCATAGATGTAATCGACTTCAGCCGTTCCAAACTTCTTGGCTTCGGTGTCCGCCTCGGCCGTATCCGCCGCGCTCAGCGAAACCCCCGCTGAAACCGCCGCTTCCGCCGCCGCTTCGCGCTCTTCCTTGCTGGGTTCAATCGCGCCCGTAATCTGCTGCTTGCCAATCTCAAACAACGGCAGCAACCGCTCCACTACCACCCGCTGCTGAATCACTGACTTGAACTCGTTGTATACCAGGTAGCAGGCGTCAATCTCTTCGTGCACAAAGCGCGCAATCACATCCTTGGCCAGCTCAAAAACATTCTCAGCGTTCAGCTTTTCCAGCATGCCGACATGGTCGCCAACCACCTCGATTTGAGCTTTTCTCTCACGCCGAGAGATCGTCATTGGCTCAAAATCCGCCGGATTCTCTGACGTCTGCTCTACCCGCACAGCTGCCGGATAACGCCGGCGAAACTGGTCCGTCGCCTTGCGCCCAATCGCTTCAAGGTCAAATTCCTTGCCTTCATTCGCCCCAAGAAACTGGTACGCCGCCTTCAGAATGTTCCCGTTGAAGGCTCCCGCAAATCCACGGTCCCCGCTCACAACAATCAGCAGAATCTTCTTTTCCGGGCGCGCCATGAACAGCGGATGCCGCAGATTCCCCGTCGCCGGATCAATCACTTCGGTGCGACGAATCAGGCTAGTCAGCACGCTCGTAATCATCTGCGCATACGGACGTGCCGCCATCGCCCGCGCCTGGGCGCGACGCAGACGGGCCGCCGAAACCATCTTCATGGCCTTGGTAATCTGCCGCGTGCTCTTTACACTGCGGATGCGTCGCCGTAGATCGAGTACACTCGCCATCGCCTAATCCGTTCCTTAACTACTCTGGGTGCCCCACATCTCGACTTTGAGATGTGGGATTCAACCAATCCAACATATCCGGGTGCCCCATCCTCGCCGCGCCTTTGTCTTTGCGGCCAGGGTGGAAAACTACTTACTTCGCCGTCAACGTCGCCTGAAAGTTCGCCAAATATTCCTTCAGCGCCGCATGCAGACGACCCTTGATGTCGTCGTCCAACTGCTTCTTCTTCGTCAAGTCGTCAATCAGTGCCGTCTGCGCCGAAGCCAGGTACGGATAAAGCCCATCTTCAAACGCCCTGATCTGCGAAACCTGCAAGGAATCCAGATACCCCTGCGTACCGGCAAACAACATAACCACCTGCTGCTGCCAAGTCAAAGGCTGAAACTGCGGCTGCTTCAACAGCTCAGTCAAACGCTGCCCACGGCTCAACTGACGCTGCGTCGCGGGGTCCAGATCCGAGCCAAACTGCGCAAACGCAGCCAGTTCGCGATACTGTGCCAGATCCAGCTTCAACGTCGATCCAACCTGCTTGGTCGCCTTGATAGCGGCCGAAAATCCAACGCGGCTGACCGACAGACCCACGTTCACCGCCGGACGAATGCCCGAGTTGAACAAGTCGGTTTCGAGGAAGATCTGTCCGTCCGTAATCGAAATCACGTTGGTCGGAATGTACGCCGAAACGTCACCCGCCTGCGTCTCAACCACCGGCAATGCCGTCAGCGAACCGCCGCCATTCTTGTCGCTTACCTTGGCCGAGCGCTCAAGCAAACGCGAGTGAAGGTAGAACACATCACCCGGATACGCCTCGCGGCCTGGAGGACGGCGCAGCAGCAGCGAAATCTCGCGGTACGCCATCGCATGCTTCGAAAGATCGTCGTAAATCACCAGCGCATGACGGCCCGAATCGCGGAAGAATTCACCCAGCGCGGTCGCCGTGTAAGGTGCCAGATAAAGCAGCGGCGCAGGCTCAGAGGCCGAAGCGGCCACGATAATCGTGTGCCCCATCGCGCCAGCTTCAGTCAGCGTCTGTACAACCTGGGCAATCGAAGACCTCTTCTGACCAATCGCGCAATAGATGCAGATCAGGTTGTTCTTCGCATTGTTGATGATCGTGTCCAGAGCAACGGCGGTCTTGCCCGTCTGGCGGTCGCCAATGATTAGTTCGCGCTGGCCACGGCCAATCGGAATCATCGAGTCAATCGCCTTGATGCCCGTCGCCATCGGCTCTCGCACTGGCTGACGGTCAATGATGCCCGGAGCAAGCCGCTCCACTGGCAGCGTCTGCGTGGTCGCAATTGGTCCCTTGCCGTCAATCGGCGCGCCCAGCGCGTTCACTACGCGGCCAATCATCGCCTCGCCAACCGGCACGCTGAGAATCTTGCCCGTCCGCTTGACTTCGTCGCCCTCTGAGAGCTCTGTGTAGTCACCAAGCAGCACCGCGCCCACCTGGTCTTCTTCCAGGCTCATCGCCAGGCCGGCAATGCCATGCGGAAACGACAGCAGTTCGCCCGCCATCGCCTTGTCCAAACCGTGCAGGCGCGCAATACCATCGCCCAGCGAAATGATCGTGCCAACCTCATCGACCCGCACTTTCGAGTCGTAATTCGCGATTTGCTCGCGGAGAATCTGCGAAATCTCGTCTGCCTGTATCTGAGCCATGCCTGCTATTCCTATCTTTCCGTAATCCGTATCTTCAACAAACGCAGTGTGCCGGGTGCCCCACATCTCGCCTTTGAGATGTGGGCTTCCGCCCAACGAAAAATCCCTACGCGCTCAAAACTTCCTTCAACCGCTCAACCCGTCCCAGCACTGAGCCGTCATACACCGTTGAACCAATCCTGACCACCACGCCACCAAGAATCGAGGCATCCAGCTTGAAGCTCGCCTCAACCCGGCCCTGCGCCAGTTCCGATACATGCTTCAGAAGGGCGGCCTTGTCTTCTGCTGAAAGCTCCCGCGCCGTAGTCACCTCGGCTTGATGGATGCCCAGCCGCCCCTGCAATTCCTTGTGATACTCCGCCACAACCTCGCGAATCGACCCCATGCGGCCGTGATCGCTCAGTACAGCCAGCAGATTACGCACTTGAGGCGCCAATCCCAGCTTCGCCTTGAACGCATCCAGCACAGCCAGCTTCTGCACCGCTGGCACTGAAGGATCACCAAAAACCTCGCGCAACTGAGCGCTCGCATCCCAGGCCGCCAGAAAATCCTGAAGCTGGCGATCTACTTCAGACGCGCCCAGGTGAAACTGCGCCACCACATCCGCAAAAGCCCGCGCATAGCGTGAAACAAAAGCCGCCATCAGTTCTTACCTGCCTTGCTGTCCGAGGCAAACTCCGCAAACAATGCCCGGTCCGTCTCGGCATTCAAGGTCAGCCGCGACATTGCCCTGTCAATTGCCAGGTCCGCCGCAAACTGCTTCAATCCCCGCTGTGCGAGCGCCCCGGCAACTGCAATCTCCTGCTCTGCCGCAGCCACAATACGCGCACTCTCTTCGCCGATGGTTGCCTTGATACGCACTTCGTCCTCGCGCATGTCTTCTTCAACTTGCTTGCGAATCGCGCTGATCTCAGCATCCAGACCCGCCAGCTTGGCTTCGACTGCACTCAAACGCGCATTTGCATCGGCGGTCGCTGTTCTGGCCGTCTCAAGTTCTTTGCTAAGCGTTTCGGATCGCTTCCTGAAGACCTTGGGCAGAATCTTGACCAGCGGTATGCCTACTGCCAGCAGAATCACAGCAAAATTGATGAATTCAAAAGCCTTGGCCGTCGTCTCAACGTCAACATTGACGAGTTTTGAAACCCACTGCACCGTCGCCGAATGCCGGTAGACATTCTGCTCGTCAGCTTCGGATTTCTTCTCTTCCTTCTGTGCGGTCGCCTGCGCAGCCAGTTGAACCGGTGCCGAAGCAAATCCGAAAAACAGAATAGCCAACAGTGTCCAGGAAAATACGCGTCGCGAAAGTCGTTTGCTCAAAATCAACGGGAACCCCCGGCAGTTGCAGGCATCACCGCGCGAACCACCTGTTCGGCTAGCTGGTCAGCACCAGCCAGCAGCGTCTTCCGGGCGACTTCAGCCTCGGCGAGCAATCCAGCTTTCGCCACAGCAACCCGCTCCCCGGCAGCCTTGCGCGCTACCTCAAGAGCCGCATCGCGCTCCTGGGCCCACACCTGCAGCCGCTGCTCCCGCACCTTGAAGACTTCAGCCCGTGCCTGACGCAGCGTATTCGCGTAATCGGCGGTCTTGGCTTCTGCTGCGGCAATCGCCCGCTGCGCATCTTCCACCGCGCCTGCGGTGCGCGCTCGACGCTCAGCCAGCGTTCGGCTCAAAGGCCCCTGCACAAGCAACTGGTAGCTGGCCACCAGAACGATGAAAAGCAGCACCGTTGGCACAGAACCAATCAGCAAAGTCACGACTTGTTGGATGATTTCTTGCATGATGGTATGGATTGCCTGTCCCGGTAGTTTTTCATTTACGGATGGGAACACTCTTTTGTAACAGGGGCAAAACCCCATGTCAACGAATCAAGCGAACCTGTCCCACTCGGCAGGACTTCCCGTCCCAAAATTCACTTTGTACAAATATTTCTGTTGCGTTTGTTCAAAACAGGCATACCCTTAACTTATCACCTAGACCCACCTCAGGGTCCAGCGGGCTGCAGACCCCGGGAAGTATCTCCACTCCCCCGGCCTGCAGCCCACCTCTATTTACGGCCCAATTCTGTGGCGCAAAAGTGAACAATTGGCGCAACTTATTCCCTGGCTTGCAGCCCCTGCCGTATCCGCCCCACCAGCGACGCCGGCCCCCGCACCGATAGATGCACCGATTCCCCCTCAAACGACCGGCTGTGAATCACCATCCCCGCCTCAATCGCCGCCAGCACCGCCCCTTCTGACTGCGGCACCACCAGCTCCGCATCCACCAAAGGGTCAGCCGTCAAAGCCGCATCGATCGCCGCCAAAAGCCCCGCCATTCCCTCGCCGGTATGCGCTGAAACCGTAACCGTCCCCCGCCCAATCGCAGCCCCGGCCAGCCCAGCCCGCTCCTCCGCCGTTAACAGATCAATCTTGTTCAGCACCTCGATGCGCGGCTTATCCAGCACCTCCAACTCACCCAGCACCTTCTCCACCTGCGACTTCTGCTCATCTCCGTAGTTAGAAGAAGCATCACGCACATGCAGCAGCACCTCGGCCCGCTCCACCTCTTCAAGTGTCGCTCTGAAACTCGTCACCAGCGTGTGCGGCAAATTCCGAATGAACCCCACCGTATCCGAAAGCAAAATCCGCCGACGGCTCGGTAACTCCACTGCGCGCAGCTTTGGGTCCAGCGTCGCAAACATCCGCGAAGAGGCCAGCACCTCCGCCCCCGTCAGCTTGTTAAAAAGCGTGCTCTTGCCCGCGTTCGTGTATCCCACCAGCGCCACCGTCGGCACCGGAACAGACTCCCGCCGCTGCCGCTGCTGCCGCCTCACCCGCCTCACCGCGTCCAGTTCCCCACGCAAATGCACCAGCCGCTTTTGAATCCGCCGCCGATCCGTCTCCAGCTGCGTCTCTCCCGGACCACGTGTGCCAATGCCGCCACCCAGTTGGCTCATTGCCTTGCCCCGCCCCGTGAGCCGAGGCAGCATGTACTCAAGCTGCGCCAACTCCACCTGCAACTGACCCTCTCGGGTCCGCGCATGACGCGCAAATATATCCAGAATCAGTTGCGTCCGGTCCAGCACCAGGCAAGGCATCAGGCCCTCAAGGTTACGCAACTGCGTCGGTGTCAGGTCATGGTCAAAGACCACCAGGTCGGCGTCATTCGCAGCCGCAATTCCCGCAATCTCCTCAACCTTGCCCGCGCCAATCAGGGTCGCAGCATCGGCCCGGCTGCGCCGCTGCAGTACCTGCGCCACCACCAGCGCACCGGCGCTCTGCACAAGCTCTCGAAACTCCACCAGCGAAGCGTCCGCGCTCAGCTCCGTCGGAATGCCCGACAAACCGCCTGCCGTCAGCAGTGGTCTCGGCTCTACCAAATCGTCGAATTGGTGATCAGAGTTCCGCGCCAGTGCCGCTGATCTGGCCCCTTCGGCGCCCGGCCGCCGCACCCCGGCTCGGCTGGAGATATCGACGCCAACCAGCACAGCCCGCTCCGACCGCCCACGGGAATGCTCGCCAGGAGACGCAGCACCCCCTGCAGACCCGAAACCTGTCCTGGTTTCGTCCCTCATAGGATCACCGTCCCTTGTCTTTTACTCTTTTCAGCTCCGTAGATTAGGACTGTCCTGCCTGAGGACTCCCAACAGCACCAGCGCCCGGACCTGATGCTATCCCCGTCGCCGCGCCGGCCGGCCGGAAATCCGGCGAATGCATCACACTGCGGTTGCTGACCACTGTCGAAATCGCATGTTTGAAGATCAGCTGGTCCTGGCTGTTGTTCTCCAGCAATACAGAATACTTGTCAAACGAACGGATCTTCCCGATCAACTTCACGCCGCTGACCAGATAAATCGTGATGGGGGTCTTGTCCTTGCGGACTGTGTTCAGGAATGTGTCCTGAATATTTTGTGCCGGCTTGTTGTCCATGTGCCGATCTCCTGCTCTCTTGATCTCAGATTGTCTTTCATACCGCTCAAAACCACTCACTTGGGTTGCGTGCTGTACTTGACGCGCCCCGCCATGAATGGAAAACCCGGGTGTTGCAGAAGCTCAAAGCACTCCTCCGCAAACCACGCACCCGCTTGCTTCAAAATCGGTTTTCAGCCCCACGATTCGATTTCGCATCGCAAGCTGATCCCCGCAAGTTACCAAACACACTATAGGCTTTCAGGCCACAGTTCAACAACGTCCAGACCACAACTGCTTCAACATTCCAAAAGCTTTGTCATTTTCGTCTCGTGAAAACCCTGTCCGTGCGAACTATTGCTTCGATGAACTACACTGTCTACCGGCCTGACCTGGGCCCTTCCCCGGTCTCCCCGGCCAGCGCTGGGTCCCCTTAGCGCTGTGCGCCACCAGCAACCGAACACCCCTTCACCATCATTTCCAGGAGCCTCTGCGCATGCGTCTGTCCCTCACACCCCTTGCCCTCCTCTGTGTTTGCCTCGCCGCACGCGCCGCCGCTCCATCTCAACGCGCTGACTATCCCGAACTGGCCCAACGCGGCACCAACGCCGTCGGCGTCCGCCAGGTCGAGGTTATTGACCCCAATCGCGTCAACTTCCTGCAATCCGACCTCGCCACCGGAAAAGTGACCCTCGGCGACCGCCACATCTTCGTTACCATTTGGTACCCCGCCGCTTCAGGTGATGCTAAGACGGTTACCCACTACGATCGTCACCCCGGCGCAGGCCCCGGCTCGCCCTACGAGAACTCTGCTCAGTTCCAGGAAACCGGTCTAGCCATTCCCGACGCAGCCCCGCAAAAAGGCACCGCGCCGCTCGTCATCCTCTCGCATGGCTTCACCAACTGGGCCGCCTATACCTCAGAACTCGCTGAAACCCTCGCCTCCCGCGGCTACGTCGTTGCCTCCATCGATCACGACGACATTCCCTACAAGCCCGGCAGCAACCCCGGCCTGGCCTTTGTCGATACCTCCTCAGGGCGCGCCCGCGACCAGCGCGCAGTAGCCAGCCGGCTTCGCGCCTTGAGCACCGATTCCGCCTTCCCTCTCGCCGGCAGCTATGACCCCGACAATCTCGCCCTCATCGGCTACTCGATGGGCGGCTTTGGCTTGCTTGAGAGCGCAGGTGCCGGCTACGACGCCAACGGAAACCTCTTCAAACTCCTGCCCAAGCCTCCCTTTCAGGGGCTCCTCGATGACCCGGCAGCCCAGGCCCACGCGACGCCCATCCCCGGCCTCAAAGCCCTCGTCCTGCTTGCGCCCTGGGGAGGGCAGCCCGCCAACCGCTCCTGGTCCGCTGCCGCCCTGGCCACCATCAGCGTCCCCACCCTCGTTGTCGATGGCGACCACGACGACGTCGCAGGCTTCGACGAGGGCGTCAAGTGGATCTACGACAGCCTCAAGTCCTCGGACCGCTACCTGCTCGTCTTTGAAAACGCCCGCCACAACATCGTCGGCGCAGAAGCTCCTGAAGCCGTCTTCGGCACATTCTCAAAAATCGAGAGCTTCGACGAGCCCGTCTGGCGCAAAGACCGCATCCGCGCTATCGACGACCATTTCATCGTCGCCTTCCTGGCGCGCTCCCTGCACAACGACGCAGCTATGGACCCCTACCTCAACCCGCCCACACTCCGCTCCTCAGATGGCACCTGGCCCCTCAAGCCCGGCCAGAACGTCGGCGGCACCTACGCGGGCAAAGACCAGCCCAACTACTGGCCCGGCTTCCAGCGCCGCTGGGCCCTCGGCCTCTCACTCCAGCACGACAAGCCCTCGACAAAATAGCGCTTTTTCAACGCAGATTTTCAATCAGCAACTTTGCCGGTAATTACCGTTCAAACGCGCATAATCATCCAATCGCTCCATTCCACGCTAAGCCGGTTGCCCACCCTTTCCGCGTCTTTTGCGGAAAGGGTGGGCACCACAAATCACCGCCCCTTCCTTTGCCTTTCACACTTCACACTTCACACTTCACACTCACACTTCACAAACAGTGCACCCAAATGCCGCTCTAAACGCATCTGAGAGACCCTGAAAATGAATGTAAAACCATCATAATCAACGACATGCATTAAAAACAGGTACCCCCCACCCCCTCGCCTCCGTTTATTCGCCTTTCATGCGCTTTTTCTTCGCCTAAATGCCCACGTCCACCACGCGTTCGACCGTCATTGTTAAACTGTCAAGGTGTCTGAAACCGGAAATCAACCCGTTCCCTTGCCCGTCCCGATGCCCGTCCCAATGTTGGACCTCGCGCGCCAATATGAGCCCATCCGCGAAGAAATCCTCGCCGCTCTCGCCGAAGTCCTCGACCAACGCTCCTTCATCCTCGGCAAACCCGTAACTGCCTTTGAACAAGCCGCAGCCAAAGCGCTCAACGTCGCTCACGCCCTTGGCTGTTCCTCCGGCACAGACGCCCTTTGGCTCGCTCTGGCCGCCGCAGAAATCGGCCCCGGCGATGCAGTCGTCACAACGCCCTTCAGCTTCTTCGCATCCGTCAGTTCCATCCTCCGCGCCAACGCCCGGCCGGTGCTCGCGGATATAGATCCAGTCACATTCAACCTCGACCCAAATGCCGTGCAAACTCTTCTGGAGAACACCAGGCCGCAGGCAATCAAGGCCTTGCTCCCGGTCCATCTCTACGGCCAATGCCTGCCCTGGCCAGCCTTCGCAGCCCTCGGCAAGCAGCACAATCTCACCCTTATCGAAGACGCCGCGCAGGCCTGGGGCGCAGACTGGCAGGGCCTCTACGCCGGGGCCCTCGGCCACATCGCAGCCTTCAGCTTCTATCCCACCAAAAACCTCAATGCTGCCGGCGACGCAGGCTTGGTCACCACCAACGATCCCGTTCTCGCCGAAAGAGTCACCATGCTGCGCCAGCACGGAATGCGCCAGCGCTACCACCACGACGAACTCGGCTGGAACGCCCGCATGGACGGCTTCCAAGGCGCGGTTCTCAGCGTCAATCTCCGCCACATGCCCCGCCGCAACGCCCTGCGCCGTCAGGCTGCCCTCCGCTACCACCTGCTCTTTGAAGACGCAGGCCTCGCAGAATCAGGCATTTATCCGAAACATGGCGTCATCATCCCCAAGGAAATCACCGGCAGCAGCCACATCTGGCACCAGTACGTTATCCGAACAAACCGCCGCGACCAGTTGCGCGACCATCTGACCGCTCGACAAATTGGCAGCGAAATCTACTACCCCGTTCCACTGCACCGGCAAAAGGCTCTGGAATTCCTGGGCTACGCCGAGGGCAGCTTCCCTGAGGCTGAGCGAGCCGCCCGCGAAGTGCTGGCGCTGCCGATTTTCCCCGAGATTCGTCCCGACGAACAGCGGCGCGTGGTCGATGCCATCGCCGAATTTCTCAGCTAGGCTTCCATCCAGGCCTCGCATGGGGGCTAAATCCCTAGCGCTTCTTCTTTTTGGCGGCAGCCTTTTCCCTGGCGGTTTTGGGCTTGTTTGGGTCCTGGGAGTCGTGGGTTAGGATGATCGGAGCCTGGTCCGCGCCGGTACGTTTAATCAAATTCCCTTCCAGCCGAAACGTGAGCGTCCGCGGAGCCACGGGCCGCGTAATCCCATTTTCCGGGTCTATCGAAACATTCGGCCCATTGGCAATCTCAAAGCTGAAGGTAGGCTCGACCTGCCCAGCCACCGTCTCCTGGCCCATCCGAATCGGCAGATAACCCTGCACGCCATGAAGCCTGTAGGCCGTCTCGTAGCGATGGTGGTTCAGGCTCCAGGTAAACACGCGTATTTGGTCAAAGTCGTAAGGCAAACCGCCTTTGATCGGCGCAAGCACGGTCAGATATTCAATGTGCTCGGTCTGAATCGGCGCAACAGGCACTTCTTCAGCCACCGCCGCCTTCTCCGGCTTGCCGTTCTTGCCCTTCTTTTCGGATTTACGCTCGACGCCGCTGTCCATCACCTTGGCCAAAGCATAGGCGCCGACCATGCGCGCACCTTCAGCATAGCCTCCGACCTCCTCCGGAACATCGACGTCGAGACGACTGGCCAGTAGCCAACCCGTGTGTCCAGATGCATCCCGCACCAGCCACCAATCCTCCATCGGGATCGGCGCAGCCACAGCGTCCAGCGCGCTCGCCGATAGCGGAGATGCAGGCTGAGATGCTGTCGGCACCGCAGACGATTTTCCCGTGGGAGCCATCGAAGCCCCAGGAGACTTCGCCGCAGGCACCGTGGTCGAGCCGGAGGATGGGACCGGCGGCTTGGGCTTCGGAACAGGCATTGAACCCGGCGGAGGAGCCTTCGCCACCGTACCCCGAGCCAGCAAGTCCACCTTGGCGTTGCCCGCAATCAGCAGAAAATGTGGCGTCTCACGGCCGGGGAGCACGTGCAGATAAAGGTCGTCGCGCAACTGCGCCCTGGCGACCACAAGATCGGCGGCATGCTTTTTGTTGAGTTCCTGAAACTGCCCGTAGAGCTTGTCGTCAATCACCGCGTGATCTTCAAGCCAGCCAATTTCGCCTTTGCCGGTGCGCACTTTGACGAAGCGCTTGCCTTGCTCCAGCACCTCAAGCGCCTCACCATTGGTGACCGCCGCTACGCGATTGGAAACTGCGGCTACCCGGTCATGCAGGTACACCTGGCGCGCCGAAACATAGACATACGAGTGCTTTTCCTGATGGAAGCGCGAGCAGGCGGCAAGAAAAACAAGGCAGAGCAGCACCATCAAGGCAACCGAACGCGCCAGCAGGACAGGTCGGTGCTCAGGCTTTTGGGTGGCAGTCTGAAGTGGGGAAGACGTATGCACGAGAGGCCGCAATCTAGCTTGAGGATAGCATTCAGAAAAAGTGTGCGCGTGAAACCTGAGTGCGACCGAGCCTCCTCCGCAGGAAACCTCCTGTCAGCCGACTGTGTTCACCGCAGACAGCAGCTCGCACGCACCACTCTTGCCCATGCCCGTTTTAGTGAGAGACAGCAATCGCGTTCGCCAGGGAAGGATCGACCGTAGCGGTGGAGGTAGTGGTCTTCACGTCCAGGGTTCCCCCTGTGGTGCTGTCAAAGCTGTACAGCCAGAGGTTGGGATTCACCCCAAAACCCGCGCTCATCAGAAACGACTTGGAGCTATCCTCAACAAGGCCCACGGGGCCCTTCGCAGTCGCAAATGGCGAGGCCGACAGCACAGTCAGTGCCCCCGAGCTGAACGAAAAGCCGGAAATCGAATTATCCGCAGAGTTGGCGACATAGACATAGGCTCCCTTGGCATCCGGAAGAATCGCCGCTGGCCCATTGCCGGTTGAATACGAAGCAACCTCCTTCGAGAGATCGCTCAGCGCCACCACCCGGAGCAAATTGGAAGCCGTTTCACCGATAAACAAGTAGGCCGAAGTTGTATCGAAGGCAACCGTGTTCGCGGCAGCGCTGCCCGCATGCAGCGCAATTGGAACCGGTTTGCCCAGCGTGGTTTTGCCGGTCGCAGAGAAGCTCAAGGCGTCCGTGCCCCCTGCTCCCAGTGCCACGAGGATGTTGTTGTTCGCCGGCGCAAACGCAAGTTGCTGAGGCGTCGCGGCATCGAGAGTCACAAATACAGGTGTCGTCGATGTGGGGATGCCGGTTGTCGGGCTGATTGGTAGTGCGTCCAGCTCGTTCGATCCCTTATTGGCAATCACAAGCCAGGAACTCGTGGAGTCAATCACCATGCTCTTTGGCTGAGACGGCCCGAGATAGACGATCGTATTGCCATTGCCCTGAGTGAGTGCCCCGCCCGACCCGATGGTGTACAGATAAGTGCCCAGGCTGGTGCCGACGTACAAGAAGGCATTGTTGGGTGCCACCACAATCGAAGTCGGCGTGGAGGGAAGGGTAATCGGGCTGCCGCTGATTTGCGCCAGAACACCGCTGGTCAGCGTGTAGGCCGTAAGTGTGCCGCCGGAGCCGCCGCTCCCCAGATTTGTGACGTAGACGTACGACGAAGTTCCAGTCCCGCCGGGATTATTGTTCACCGCGGTGAAGAAGCTCTTGCATCCAGACAACATTGCCGTGGCTCCCAGTGCAAACACCGTCAGCCAGTTGGGGATGCCTGCCTTGCTTCGCTGCTTCATTGGTACTTCTCCTTGCCGCGGGCGGCGTGGCTCTGATTCTCTTGAGCGTTTACAAATCGGTGATTGCGGTGAGACCGGTCACGTGATTTAAGGTTAGCGCGTCCCGGCGCATCCTGACGACCGGCCGCATCAAAGCATCCGGTGAAATTGTGACGCAGAACAGGTCAACTTCGTTCACCCAATTCGGGAATTAGAATCTCAGAATGCGAATCTGGTTGGTTCTTGTTGCTTCCCTGTCGATTTTTGCTTCTACTCACAACTGTTTTGCCGAAAAACCTAAGCCTACTGAAATTTGCGGCTCCTGTGTGCGCGCAGACCTTGGCTTCCTCGCAAGTGACGAGATGCACGGGCGCGGCTCAGGCACACGAGACGAACACATCGCCGCCGAATACGCAGGTGCACTCTTTCAATCCTTTGGCCTGGAGCCAGCAGGCGAAAATGGCACCTACCTTCAGCGTGCACCGCTGCCGGCCCATCTTCCCGACGGCCTTGAGAAGTACCTCAAAACGCAAGGCTTCGACCAGAATCAGCGCACCGATACATGGAACGCTCTGGGCCGTCTGCGCGGAACAGCGCCGGATGCGGATTCCCAGGTGATCCTGCTGACCGCGCATCTTGACCACCTGGGCGTTGGGAACCCAGTCAATGGCGTCAGCATCTACCACGGTGCAGACGACGATGCCAGCGGCACAACGGCCGTCATCGAACTGGCCCGCGCACTGAGCCATGGACCACGGCCGCGGCGGTCCATCCTGTTTGTGCTCTTTGGCTCAGAGGAACTCGGCGGATACGGGAATGCCTATTTTCTGGAGCATCCGCCCGTGCCGTTGAGCCAGATCGTGGCCAACCTGGAGTTCGAAATGATCGGCCGGCCCGACGCCGCACTGCCAAACAAGACCCTTTGGCTCACCGGATACGAGCGCTCCAACCTCGGTCCTGAACTGGCAAAACACGGCGCAGCGCTTTCAGCAGACCCCCATCCCAAGGAAAAGTTTTTTCAACGCTCCGACAACTATGCACTCGCCAAAAAGGGCATCATCGCACAGACGGTTTCAAGCTATGGCCTGCATACGGACTACCACCAGCCATCCGATGACCTGGCTCATATTGATTTTGACTTTGTGATCCATTCCATTGATTCGATGATCGTTCCCGTGCGATGGCTGGCAAACACCACCTGGCGTCCGGAGTGGAATGCCGGTGGCAAGCCGTAATCGCGCCCTCCAGCCTCTCGCTGAGGACGCATGATTTGAGCATGGCAACGCGGGTGGTCTCTTCGAGACAGCATTGCTTGGTTTCAAGCGCTAAAAACCTGTAGGTTGAATACAAAGGAGAAAGCAAAAGTGAGCGCAGGAATGAATCGCAGAATCGTGCTGGCAAAACGGCCAACGGGAGCGCCCGTAGCAGAGGATTTTCGGCTTGAAGAGAGCCCTGTGCCGGTAGAGGCTGAGGGGCAAATGCTGCTCCGAACGGTATACCTTTCGCTCGACCCCTACATGCGGGGCCGGATGAGCGATGCTCCCTCGTATGCGCCCCCTGTGGCCATTGGCGGACTGATGGTCGGCGCCACGGTCAGCCAGGTCGAATCCTCCAGCGTTACAGGCTTCTCCGCAGGCGACTGGGTTCTCAGCTTCAATGGCTGGCAGGACTATGCAGTTTCCGATGGGCGCGGCGCCGTCAATCTCGGGGCAAATCCAGCCAACCCCTCCTACGCGCTCGGCGTCACAGGAATGCCAGGCTTTACCGCATACATGGGCCTGCTCGACATTGGGCAGCCAAAGCCCGGTGAAACTGTTGTGGTGGGCGCGGCGACGGGAGCTGTCGGTTCCATCGTCGGCCAGATCGCCAGGTTAAAGGGGTGCCGCATCGTTGGCGTCGCCGGAGGCGCAGAAAAATGCCGCTACGCCATCGAGGAGCTGGGCTTTGACGCGTGCATCGACCATCGCAGTCCGACCCTCAAGCAGGAGTTGGCCACGGCTTGCCCTGCCGGAATCGATGTCTACTTTGAAAATGTCGGCGGCGCAACATTCGATGCCGTCTTTCCCCTGTTGAACACCAAGGCGCGCATCCCTCTCTGCGGCTTGATTGCCGGCTACAACGGCGACCCGGCGGGCGAGAGCCAGTACCGGACCTCGCAGGTCATGGGAACTCTGCTCAAGAAGCGGATCAAGATGCAGGGCTTCATCATCTTCGACGACTACGGTCCGCACTTCGGCGAATTTCGCAAGCAGATGGCAGAGTGGTTTGAAGCCGGGAAGATCAAGTACCGCGAAGATGTTGTCGATGGCCTGGAAAATGCCCCCCAGGCATTCATCGGTCTCCTGCAAGGCAGGAACTTTGGCAAGCTGGCAGTGCGGGTCCGCAGTTAGCGAACTCGCACCGCCATCCAGCCCGGCGCTCTATTTGAGCTTGCTCAATTCAGGGTACCGGGCAAGGATGCGATGCCGATCATCAGCAGTCAACTGGCTGAAGGGTATGGGCTTGTCCTCCGGCCGGGTGCCTTTCTGGTTGAGCACGTTCATCAGGCTCCACTCGCGCTGCAGACCCTGTGGCTCCTCGGCCTTCAGGTCGTAGCGCGTAAAGTCAATCACCCTGGGGGCTTCGCCTGTCTGCCAGTTGCGCAGTAGCGCCAGCCGGAAATCCTTGTTCATAAACCACTGAATCTCCAGCTCCGGTTCCGAGCCTGCGCCTTTCACCCCTGTCCCCTTGGCGTCAAAGCGGTAGTCGAGGTGGGCATTTGAGGGGTTGTGCCTGCGCCATTCCAGGCCAAACTCCCCCTCCGTCATCACCCGCGTATCAGGCCAGCGGCTCTTGATGGCCTGCAGTGACCAGGTGAGGTCCTCCTCCTGACCCAGCGAGACTTCCCAAATCGAAGTGGTGAAAGCAAATCCATTCAGCGCATAACCCTGGTCCAAGTGCTGGGCCACCGTGGCGATGGTTTCCTGGTGGCCGGCATCAAGGCCGAGGCGTCCGGTTTCAATGGGGCCTACGCCGAGGCGGCTGTTGAATCCCCCATCGAAACCCTGGCGGCGTGCGGGCAGAAAATCGCAGGTCCAGCCATCGAGGCAAACGCAGTCGATAAAGTCCGATTTCCCCTGCGCTGGCTTCAGATAGTGCTCGCGGCTGGGATAGTAGGGGTAGCAGATGCCGCCATCGCCATCGCCATTGTCAATGCCGTGCTGGCTCCATATCTGCCCCTGGCAAACGTGAATTCCCTCTTCCGTAGCGAGATAATTCTGGCTATCGGCATCCAGGTAGCCAGCCACCAGAGACTGGGGGCGGTAGTTGTCGCCTACCATCACTGAAATCATCTGCAAAGCTTTGCGGATCGTCTGCTGGTTGTTCTTCCGCGTGTCATACATCGGCGCAAAGTAGCCGCCAGGAATAAATGTGACTTCATCGCCATACTTGTGGTGATAGTCGGCGAGCAGACGGCGTGCTTCGCGATACTCGGGTCTGGGGTCGTAGAGGGCAAGCCAGCTGATAGCCCAGGTCATTTTTGCCCCCGGCCAGCCTGCCTCAAAGGCCGCGCGGCGACTGCGGATATGGTCAGGGCTGTTGAGAGCGGCCTCGTCGTCGCCGATGTTTTTCGTGGGCGTAACCTCAATCTGGTTGACCCTCACCACCGAAACATGCGTAAGAAATCTGCCCCGCAACCCTGCAGGCGCACCAAATGAACTCCGGCCTGCGAGCGCAACCGCCGCTGCGGAGCCGATGGCTCCCTTGACGAAATCTCTTCTGTTTCCATGTGTCCACTTACCGATCATGCAATTCCCTTCTCTTCGCGACACGCAAGTATCGCAAACAGACCTTGCCGACTGCGCGGTTCACTGCATATCGAGCAGCGCAGCCATCGTTTCAACCCCGTCCCACAGATTCTGCAGGCGCAGGTTTTCGTTGGCGGCGTGCTGGTTGTCGTCGTAGTTGGCGATAGGCACCGTAATCGTATGGGCCTTTGAAACTCGCTCCATCGCTCCCAGAGGCACACTGCCGCCCATCGTGGGCAAGAGAACGACTTCCCCACGCGCGCTCTCGACGGCATGGATAACATCCTGCGCAATCGGCAGGTCCATGGGCGTGCGAATGGCGTTGTAGCTGGCCTGATCGCGCACGACCATCGCGACCTTGGGATGAGCGAGCAGGGTCTCTGCTGAAGGCGGGCTGTCTACGACGAAGTAGCCGCGCGACTGGATGTACTCCACAACGCGCTGCTGCTGTTCACGCCAGTCAACGCCGACCACCAGCCGCAGGTCAAGATCGGCAACGGCCGTGGGCGGAATGACATTGGCCACATGCGAACCGGTATGTGCCGAGGAGAGACCGCTCACATTCAGAGAAGGCTGGTTAATCAGCTCCAGCAGATGTTTGCCTGAGCCCTCCGTCCGGCCCAGAGAAAAGGCCTTCCTCAGCATCTCGTCGTTGACGGGAGCTTTGGCGAGAGCCTGCTTTTCCAGCGCAGTGAGGGGTGCGATGCCGTCGTAGAAATGCGGGATGAGGACGTGCCCGTCTTCGTCCTTCATCCCGGCCAGCAGTTGCGCCAGCATCATCGCGGGATTGGGAGCCCAGTTCCCGTAATGTCCGCTGTGCAGGCCATGATTGGGGCCGTAAACCGTGATTTCCAGGTGAGTATCGCCGCGTGCCCCGAAGACAACGGTCTGCTTGCCGCTTTGATCGACCGGACCATCGCAAACCAGAAAGACGTCTCCCCGGACGAGATCGCTGTGCGCGCCGAGTATCTGCTCCAGATGGGGCGAACCTGCTTCTTCTTCACCCTCCCACACAAAGCGAATATTGGCGCGGAGCGCAATACCCGAGGCTTTCATCGCATCGAGAGCCGTTAGCTGGGCAAAGATCGCGGCCTTGTCATCGCCGGTGGAGCGGCCAAAGAGGCGCGATTCCCCATTCACCTGCTTGAGGACGGGCGCAAAGGGCGCGCCGTTCTGCCAGTCTGCCGGGTTGACAGGCTGGCCGTCATAGTGGGCATAGAAGACAATGGTGCGCCTGGCGCCAGGTGTGCGAATCTCGCCGTACACCACCGCCGGCGCGTCAGGTATCGTGAGCAGTTGCGCCTCAGCACCGCGGGCCTTGAGCTGCTCAACCAGCAGGTTGGCGTTGCGCATGAGGCTGGCCGGGTCCGCGGCGACGTTAGGAATGGCGACGAAATCGGAGAATTGCCTGACCAGCTCATCCTGGTGCAATGCCGTATAGGATCGGGCTGCTTCGGCGGGTTTTAGATTCTGACCAAAGAGTGCCGGAGCAAGAAAAACAAAGGCAACAACGACGCATGACCGATTTAGCTTGGAAAGCATGGCGCAATGCTATCACTCCACTTTTGCAGTCGGGCAATCAGGAATTCTGCAGTGTTTGCCATGTGAGCACCGCCCCGGTGAGGTCTTCGACCCCCATGCCCAACGACTTGAAGACTTTGCGGCCCGTCGGCACCGAAACCTTTCCCGCCAGCACCTCGCCAATCTCCGCATAAACCCGGGCTCCCGAGAGAATCACGTCGCCGGACTCGTTCTCTGACCCCTGGCGCGACTCGGCAATCAGCGTGCCGCGCATCACCTCGTCGTCCAGCTCACGCAGATTGGGCCCGACCGCGCCGACAGCGATCACCAGCGAATTCGCCTCAAGCCATTTGCCGAACAGGACTGGTGTCGTCGCCGAAGTAACCGTGACCACCACATCACTCGCCGCAGCCTCTTCAATCGGCACCGCAACCGCGCCTGATTCCAAAGCAAGAATAGATGCGTTTTCAGAATTCCTCGACCAGACGCGAACGCTTCCAGCAGTCCGGAAGGCTGGGCAGACCTCGCGCAACGCTTCGATATGGGAGCGGGCCTGGACACCGCTGCCCACGATGCCTAAAGTCCTGGCTTCCGGGGCAAGAGCCTGCGCGGCAACGGCGGAGACGGCGGCAGTGCGCATTTCAGTGATCAGACGGCCATCCATCACCGCCAGCGATTCGCCAGTCGCCCGGTTCATCAATTCAATCGTCGCCTGATGCGTAGGCAAAGTCATGTTGCCGGGGTAAAAGGTCACCGTCTTCACTGCCATGAAGGAGCCCGCCACGACGGGCATCGTTGCGAACCAGCCAATAGGGCTGCCGGCTTCATCCTTGACCTGAATGATCTGGCGTAGCGGCTGCTCGACTTTGCCCGCCGAATAATCCATCAGTGCCTGACCAATGGCAGGGATGAGTGCAGCGTAGGTGAGGACGGATTGGACTTTCGACTCAGGGATATACATGAGGTTCCCGATCAGACTTCAACAGAATATCCCGCGTGAACAAAGGTCTGCTCAAATCAGCCAATAGCCAACCTTGACGACATGCGCCGCCGCACCATGGCGCGCAGCACTGCGACTACGCCTGCTGCGGCAAGCATGGTGATGCTAAGGACTCCAAGGCCGGTCTGATAGTCGCCGGTGCGGTCACGAAGCAAGCCCATCAGCGGGGGATACAGAACTCCCCCAAGGATGCCAACCATATTGATGGTAGCCAACCCGGCCGCCGCTCCCTTGCCTTTGAGAAATGTTGTAGGAGTCGCAAGCAGCGGACCCTGCATCGCGTTGTGAGAGAAAATCATGAGCGCCAGAGCCGGAATGGCGATCCAGGGATTCAGCACCAAGGCTGCCAGAAGCAAACAGGCTGATTCGACAATGCAAGGGATAATGATGTGCGCGTAAGGCTTTCGCGTGCGATCAGAGAAAGCGGCGTTGATGAGCATGGCCGCGCCCCCGAGCAGGCCCATGCCAGCCACAACATAGCCGACGTGCGTGTTGTCGAGATGCGTCAGATTTTGGATGATGACAGGCGCGGAAAATCCATAGCCATAGTTGACTCCGAGCATGAGCAGGTTGACGAGTCCAAAAAGCCAGACACGCGGGTCTCGAATAGCCGCAGCGACGCCGGTGGTATGGCTCGGAGTCTTGCCGGGGATACCGCCGGGGGTGTCTCCACCCTCTGCCGCAAGCTGGCGCTCTATCCAGGTGCGCTCAGCAGGGTTCAGCCACGCGGCCGCCTGCGGTGAATCGGGCAGAAAGCGCAGAAAGACGACGCTCATCAGAATTGCCGGAAAACCCTCCAGCAGAAAGAGCCACTGCCATCCGGCGAGACCCCATGTGCCCTGGAGATTCAAAAGAGCCCCGGCAACGCCCCCCATCACCACAGAACTGAGCGGAAGCGAAACATAAAAGCGGCTGATCGTGCGCGCACGCACTCCGGCCGGAAACCATTGTGTGAGGTAGTAGAGCACACCGGGGAAGAACCCGGCCTCCGCCATCCCCAGCAGAAAACGCATCGCGTAAAACTGAAACGGCGTCCGCACCAACATCATCCCCATCGCCAGCAGGCCCCAGGTAAACATGATCCGCGCCAGCCACCGGCGCGCTCCAATGCGATACAGCAGCAGATTTGAAGGAATCTCGCAGATAGCGTAGCTGAGAAAGAAGAGCCCCGCGCCCAGCCCGTAGATCGTCGCGCTGAAATGCAGATCGCGGTTCATCTGCAACTGGGCAAAGCTGATGTTGACGCGGTCCATGTACGCCACGCCGTAGCCGAGGGCGATCAACGGAATCAGCCGCCAGGTTGCCTTGCGCATAGCAGAGCGGCCCGTGAGGGCATCGTTTTCTACGGTAATAGCAGCGGCTGCGGATGTCGGCAAATGCGGCTTTCCTGTGGCGAGCTTTTTCACTGGCTTTGGGACTGACTGGAGCGTAGCACAAGACGCACGACCGCTTGCGTCGCCCGGGCCCGATTCATCGCAATCGCTCTAAAACCAAATCAACGATGCATCAGCCAGACCCCTTGAGTCACACCAGCGAAACCCTGATCGCAATACCGGCACACAAATAAGACCGCCCCGCAAAGTTCACGGGAGCCATCTGTCCGGCAAGGAAGTTCGCGATTTCGCCTTCGCTGTAACTGGTATCGGAGCCGCCATCAGGGTTCATCACCCATATCTGCCCCTGATCTTTGCGCATCAGCACAGTGTGGGTTTTCAATGTTGGTTGCATAAAGCCGACGATTACAAAAATACGCGCGTCATCGTTGAAGCAGCTGCTCAGATCCAGCTTTCCGTTTCTCTGGATTCCGTTATTGGCCAGCCCCGTCTTGTACTGCTGATAATCATTCGCGGCGGCGTGCTTCAACCCTGCTGTAATGTCCTTGTTCTGAAATATCTCAGCCATCGCACCCTTGCTGCGCAATGAAAGCATTGCCTGTGCAGGGAATATCTCTTCTTCGCCAACGACGTCAGACCGTTTGCAGTTGCCCCAGATGCCAAACTCAAGAGACTTGCAAATATCATGCGGCTGAATGATGCCCAACTCGGCCATCGTCACCATGATGGCGACCGCCGTGCAGGATTGCTGGTGCGTCTGATTGTATTGATAGCGCGCCACGTGTCCCTCCTGTCACCAGGCGTGCAACGGGATGCGCCGCCCGGATGACGACACGATAATACTCTGTGACCTACTCCATGAGCTATAAAATATGTGCTAAAAGTAAGTGAATCTCAGTTAGGCCGAGAAGTCGATCCGGAATTGCCCGAGTTAGTCCGCCGACGGAAGCGGTCATCAATCGGCTGGCGGCCTTTGAAGCCCGATTCCATCGTGTGCCAGTGCTCGATAGCGGCTTCGCCAGACTTCCAGCAGAGCAGAACGACTTCGTCTTCGATGCGGCAGGGAAAATCAAGCAGTCCTGTTTCGAGATCCTTCACCTGAACGCCGATGTCGTCAATCTCGGCAATGCTCTCGCGAGCCCGTTGCAGTTGCACTTCCATCTCAGCCCGTCGCGCGGCCACCTGAGGGACGTTGATATGCATTCCGCCAGCGACATGGATGCGGCGGGCGAGATTCGTAAGCTCGTTCTCGATCTCTTCTGCGGCCTGCTTGCTTTCAGTGGCGCGCTTCAGCAGCGACTCGACGAGCGGTAACAGGGATTGCGCTTCGTCCAAAGTAAAGGTCTTCATAGTCAATGTCCCTGCAAACAGTTTATCTGAATGTAAGTAGAGGGAATTGGCACAGCGCACTGGAAAGGCGATGCGCTCTCAGCAGGAGTTGACGCGCCGCGCCCATGCTTCCGCTTCGGCCTCGGCAGCCTCGATTTCCTCTTCCGTCAGAGACGTGCCGTCCTTCCGCGTAGCCTTGGCGCTCAGCCGTCGCGGCGCCTCTTCCAGTTCCTGAGGTTGGTTCAGAATATCCATAGCCTCCCTCATCCCAATTCCCGACTCCCGACTCACGCGTCGTTAGACTTCCAGCATCCGGTCCAGCGCCACCCGAGCCCACTTCTTGACGCTGCGTTTCACCTGAATCTGATTCACCACGCGGCCTTCAATCAGATTTTCCAACGCCCACGCCAGATGCTGCGGGCTGATGCGGTACATCGTCGTGCATAGGCAGCCTGCGTCATCCAGCGTGATGATCTTCTTGCCCAGTGGCGCAAAACGCTTCGCCAGCCGGTTGACCAGGTGAATCTCCGTCCCGATCGCAAAGATAGAACCTTCCGGCGCATCTTCGACAATCTTGATCAGCCGCTCCGTTGACCCAAGCGCGTCCGCCTTCTGGCAAACATCCCATCGGCACTCCGGGTGCACAATCACTTGAATGCCAGGGTACTTTGCGCGTACCTGGTCAACATGGCTGGGCAAAAATCGCTGGTGAACAGAGCAGTGGCCCTTCCACATGATGATGCGGCTGGCTTCTATCGCCGTTTTAGACTGTCCACCCTGCAACGCCCACGGGTCCCATACCGTCATCTGCTCCAGCGGAATCCCCATGGCAAACCCGGTATTGCGCCCCAGATGCTGGTCAGGAAGGAAGAAAATCCGCTTGCCTCTCGCGAACGCCCATTCAAACGCCGCCCTTGCATTCGAACTGGTACACACCAGCCCACCCCGTTCGCCGCAAAAAGCCTTGATAGCCGCCGTTGAATTCATGTACGTCAGCGGCACCAGACCCTCGGTCATGCCAATTTTTTCGAGTGCCTCCCAGGCCGCTTCCACCTGCGAAATCTCGGCCATATCCGCCATCGAGCAGCCGGCATTCAGGTCGGGCAAAATCACCTGCTGGATGGTATTGCCCTCAGCATCCTGACGCCCAAGCAGGTCAGCGCTCTCGGCCATGAAGTGCACGCCGCAGAAAATAAGGTACTTGGCGTCGGTTTCTGCCGCGACTTTTGAGAGTTTGTAGCTGTCGCCGGTAAAGTCAGCGAACCGAATCACTTCATCGCGCTGGTAGTGGTGGCCAAGCAGCAGAACGTCTTTGCCCAGTTTGGCGCGCGCCGCAGCGATGCGGTCATCCATCGAGTGGTCGGGCAGGGCGAGATAGTTCTCGAGACTGCACGCTTCCACGCCGGTCAATTCCTGATGAGGCAATTCATGATTCGTAGATTCCGCGTCGGCACCAACGGCCACCGCGTCTTCTGCCACAGTGGGCAGTTCCAGTACAGAGTTCACAGTCTTCCGCCTTCAGTCCAGCTGTAGCCACTATCGGCAGCACGGACGGGGATGTTGAAAGCACATCTGGCTGCAGCGGATTCACTGGCATTCCACGTCTTTGAGCTCGTCATTCAAACTCGACGCCGGAAGTCGCCCCAACCCGCGGGGATGTTGCAACCGTCTACATCAATGGATGCCGGGGAAGCAGAAACGGTCCGAAAATCGAGCCGCCTCCCTTTGCCATTAAAAAATTGTAACGTGAATGCAACAGAACACAAAGCATCTTCAGCGAAACGTAGGCCCTGACACTAGTTTGCCCACAATGCTTCGAATCTGGATGCCTGCTTTTGGCGTACAGTTTGTGGCGGCTTGTCGCGGGCAGGTATCATGAACCAGACAGGCAGCAAGACTGAGCGGAGACGGCAAATTCATTGATGGTAGCGACAGGCGTTCCACTGACAATTCAGGTTGCAAGCATTGGCATTCCAGATACGCTGCTTTTGATGCTGCTGGCGCTGGTGGTGTTTGGGCCGCGACGGCTGCCGGAGATTGGCCGGCAGATCGGCAAGCTCATGTACGAGTTCCGCAAGGTCTCCAACGACTTCAAGTTTCAGATGGAAGAAGAGCTGCGGCTCAGCGAAGAGGCTGCACGCCTGGAAAAAATGCAGTCCATCGCGCCTCCACTCGTCAGCCCTGCAAGTTACGACATACCCCCCCAGCCACTTCCGCAGTTGACGCCGGTGTCATCGGCCGCATCAGAGCCCGAATCCGAACAGGCGATGGGCATGGGCAGCAGCATCGCCGAGCCTGCAGAAACTTCGGCGGCCACCGAGCCCGCTCCCGAGGCTGAATTTGAAGTGCGCGGCGAGCCACGGCGCTTTCCACACATCCAGCCTCCTGCGTCCGGAGAAACGATTGCCGCGCAGAAGCCATTTCGCGGGCGGGTCGCAGAGGCCGCTGAACCTTCAGTCGAGCCACTGACAGAGGCCGCCACCGCGAACGAGCCCC
This sequence comes from uncultured Acidobacteriota bacterium, assembly GCA_903832055.1. Taxonomy (GTDB): domain Bacteria; phylum Acidobacteriota; class Terriglobia; order Terriglobales; family Acidobacteriaceae; genus Acidicapsa. The sequence continues at coordinate 678,395 of CAILAC010000010.1, forward strand.
AAAGCAGCGCCGCTACTGAGTCTGGCACGGAACAGGACGCTCATCATGGCTGAGACCCCCGACGCATTTGACCGCGCCAAGGCAGCCGTCAGCGAACGAGCCGAACTGCCCGGCATGAGCCTCTTTGAACACCTCGACGAACTGCGCAAGCGCCTCATCCACTCCGCTGTTTATCTGGTCTGCGGCTACATCGTCGCGGTCGTCTTTGCGCCACAGTTGTATCAACTGATGCAGGCGCCACTTGAAAAAATCGGCATTCAGTTGAACTTCACCCACCCTGCCGACCTGGTCAACCTCCGCTACATCCAGATTCCCCTGGTCGGCGGGGCAATCCTAGCCGCGCCCTTCATCCTGTTTCAGGTGTGGCTGTTCATCGCGCCGGGCCTCTACCAGCGCGAACGCCGCTTTGTCGTCCCCTTCATGGCATCGGCCATCGGCCTGTTCTTTTCCGGAGCCTTCCTCGGCTACCACTTCGTCTTCCCGGGCATGCTCAAGTTCCTCATCATTGACCTCAGTCACAGCCTCAGCATTCACCCGATTATCAGCATCGAAGAGTACACCAGCTTCTTCTTCTCGCTCATTCTCGGCATGGGCGCGGTATTTGAAATGCCAGTGGTCATCTTCTTCCTCGCCATGTTCGGTATCGTCAGCCCGCGCTTCCTCTGGAAGAACATGCGTTACGCCATCCTGATCATCTTCATCATCGTGGAGATCATCACACCCTCGCCCGATATTCCCACGCAGTTTGCCTTCGCGGTCCCGATGCTGGTGCTGTACCTGCTGAGTATTGGCATCGCGTGGTGGGTCCATCCCGATCGCCGTAAGAAGAATGAGGCCGCAGCGTGAGGAGTGAACTGATGCGCCGCGTAAATCTCGTCCTTCAAAAGCGTGATACCAGGCACCGTCTTCTGGCCCTCCTGATGTTGGCGTTTTCCTTGCCAGCAACGGCCCAGCAGCACTTCCGCGGCGACAAGGCCCTTGAAATCACGCGTCAATTCGTCGCCATCGGCCCCCGCTGGTGCACCAGCCCCGGCCACCTGAAAGCCGAAGCCTTCATCCGCGCCCAGTTCAAGGGCGACAAGCTTGAAGAGGACACCTTCACCGCCAACACACCCATCGGCCCCGTACCGATGCGCAACTTCATCGTGAAGTTTCCCGGCAAAAAAGACGGCGTGATCGTCCTCACCACCCACTACGAAACCAACTACCCACTGCGCAATATCGGATTCGTCGGCGCCAACGATGGTGGGTCAACCACTGGTATGCTCATCGAGATTGCCAGCGAGATTCGCGGCCAAGTCTCGAAAAACGGGGTCCTCGACGGCTACAGCGTCTGGCTCGTTTTCTTTGACGGGGAAGAGGCCATCGAGCATTGGCAGGGTACAGACCACACTTACGGCAGCCGCCACCTCGCCGCCAAATGGGGCTCCGACGGCACGCTCGGACGCATCAAAGCTTTGCTCCTTGCCGACATGCTCGGCGACAAGGATCTCGACGTACAGCGCGAGACCGAGTCAACGCCTTGGCTCAGCGGCCTCGTCCTGCAGGCTGCCAAAAACACCGGCCACGCCAAATATTTTTTTGCGAAGGAACAAGCCGAAGAGGACGACCACCTCCCATTCCTCCAGCGTGGCGTCCCGGCGGTAGACGTGATCGATGCCGACTACGGACCCCACACCGCCGAATACAACTACGACGGGTGGCACCACACCGCCCAGGACACCATGGACAAGCTCAGCGCCAAAAGCCTCACCATCGCCGGCGATGTGTTCCTGGAATCAATCAAGCTGCTCAACCAGAAATAACCTCCACCACTCTTCAGTTGTGTGGAACCTGCTCCGGCGTGGTAAAGCTTGGCAATTTTGGCCCATCGACAAGCTGCTTGGCAAAGGCAAAGCTGTTAGGGCTAATCCTGCTCGCCTTTTGCATGGCTCCTTCCGCCAGACGCATGAGCGTGTCAGCGTCGCTGGCGTCCTCAGGGTAGAGACTGATGCCGATGCTGCACTGGGTTACATACTCAAGTTCCGCCAGGTCGTAAGGGAGCGTGAGTTCCACCAACAATTTCGAAGAGAGCACTTCGACATCCTGCACAGCTTTGACACCCGGCAGCAGCACGACAAACTCGTTACTGCCAAGGCGGGTGACCGTATCGGATTCACGCAAGGTAGCCGTCAAACGGGCCGCGACTTCCTTCGTGAACAGGTCTGTTCGAGGCGTGGGCTGCGGTGGCACAAACGATTTCTCATTTGTGAGCGCCTGACTGGTAACATCCACATTCAGAAAAAGCACTGCGAGCTGGTCGCTGTTGCGATCCGCCATTTTGGTCGCCTGCTCCACACGATCAACCAGCAGGATTCGGTTCGGCAGGCCAGTCAGGGTGTCATGTTGCGACTGATATGCCATGCGCTCAGCCAATTGCACTGCCTCGCTGACGTCATGAAAGACAATGACACAGCCCAGTGCAGCACCTTGAGCATCCTTGTAGGGGGTAGCAGAGATCTCAACTGCGATGCGGCGGCCACCGCGACCCACAAGCAGCGTCTGTCCTTGCCTTTCAATACGGGTGCCGTCATCCAGCGCCGTATATGCAGGATTCACCAGCACGCCATCTGAGATTGGCTCGCGCAGTTCAATCACTTCTTCAATAGGCTTGCCTAAGGACTCGGCTTCAGACCAGCCAGTCATGGCCTCGGCGGCCAGATTCAGCGTCTGGACACGGGCGCTGTGGTCCGTGGTTACAACTGCGTCGCGTACCGATTGCAGCGTAACGCGCAGTAGATGCAGGGGGGTCTGCATTGTGGCGTGATGAGCCTCTTAAGGTGAATCATAGTCATGGGTTGTTGCTTTCGCAAGAAAATCGTAAAGAAATTGATGATAGCTACAGTGCAACCCGGTACAGATGTGCTCCAATCGCAAAGCTTGGTAGCTCACTTGCGGTAGCATCACCGTAGCACCGAGTGTGTTCGGGAGGTTCCTTGAATCAGGTATTTGCCGGAGCGCCGGTTCTATGGTGGGTCGGATTTCACCTCGCCGTACTGGCGCTGATCACAGCAGATTCACTCCTGCCCGAGAGCCCCAGCCATGACGGAAAAGAGGGGCCGCCGAGAACCACACTGCCTTGGGTCTGGAGCCTGTTCGTCGCGCTCGTCGCCCTCGGGTTCGCCTTCTGGCTGAACTTCGAACGCGGCCATCAAACGGCCCTCGAATTCGTCTCTGGTTACGTCATCGAAACCTCGCTCAGCGTCGACAATCTATTCGTCTTCCTCATTCTGTTTCGCGGCTTCCGTATCGGCCAGCGGCAACAGCACAAGGCACTGCTCTGGGGTGTATTCGGGGCCATCGCACTGCGCGCCTGCTTTATCGCGCTTGGCGTTTCCCTGCTGTCACGCTTCGCCTGGATTACCTACGTCTTTGGTGCGCTCCTGCTCTTTGCGGCAATCAGGCTTGTCAAAGGCACCTCAGCCGCCGACGCACTGCCGCAATGGGTCGTGCACCTGCAAAAAAGCGCCCACACTTTGCTGCCGGTCATCATTGCCGTTGAATTGACTGACTTGCTCTTTGCAATTGACTCGATTCCCGCAGTCCTCGCCGTTTCGCGCGATCCGTTCGTTGTGTACACATCCAACATCGCCGCGATTCTCGGCCTGCGGTCGCTCTACTTTGCGCTTTCGAGCCTGCTTGACCGCTTCCACTATCTGCATTACGGATTGGGCGCGCTGCTCGGCTTTGTTGCGCTCAAAATGCTGCTTTCCCATTGGGTCGAGATCCCCGTAATCTGGTCGCTCGCAACCATGGCAGCAATCCTGGTCGTCTGCGCGGGGGCGTCCATTCTATTTGGCGGCAAACCAAAAAAACACACAACTGGCCATACCGGGCCCGCAGAATAGATGTAGAGGTGGAACGATGCAGCGAACAACGCTGGTAACTGGCGCTTCCCGCGGACTCGGGGCGGCCATCGCACTGGAGCAGGGCGCGATGGGAAACAAAGTCGCAGTCAACTACTTCAGCAATAGCGCAGCCGCCGACGCACTTTGCCTCCACATCCGGGCTGCTGGCGGCGAGGCGCAGCCCTTCCAGGCCGACGTACGCGATGAAGCCCAGATCCACTCGATGATCCACGCCATTGAAGAAACCTTCGGCGGTGTCGATGTGCTGGTCGCCAACGCCACCGGCCCCCAACCCATGCTCTCCATTGAAGAGCAAACCTGGCAGGCATATCTCGACCAGCTTGAGTTCTTCGTGAAGTCGCCCCTCCTGCTGCTCAAGCGCGTCCTGCCCGGCATGCGCCAGCGTGGCTTCGGCCGCATCATCAACATCGGCAGCGAAGTAATGGAGCTTGGCAACCCGCGCTTTGCCAACTATGTCGCGGCCAAGGGCGCACAGCTTGGCATTACCCGCAGTTGGGCCCGCGAACTCGGACCAACCGGCATCACCGTAAACCTCGTCGCACCCGGCTGGATTCCTGTCGAACGCCACGCCGAAGCCAATGCTGAAGAGCTGGAGGCCTACCGCCTCGGAGTTCCCCTCGGTTACCAGGGCGCACCCACAGACATCGCAAAAATGGTGGCCTTCCTCGCCAGCGACGAGGCGCGCTTCATCACCGGCCAGAAATTCTCAGTCAACGGTGGAAACACGCTCAGCTAGCCCCGGCTACCAGGCCTCGAAGCGCACCTCGCCATTGCGTTCCACCGAGTGCTTTTGAAAGTGGACGTCATCGCGGCGGGAAAAGTCGTTGCGGAAGTGCGCTCCTCGGCTTTCGGTCCGTGCCAGCGCCGCGCGCAAAATCGAGCCTGCCACCGAAGCCAGGGCATTCGCTTCAAAAAGGCGGCGGCTACCTCGCCCATTCTCATTCAATTGCCGCAACGCAAGCGCGATTTCAGTGAGTTCGGCAATTCCCTGCCGCAGCGTCGTCTCTTCACGCAACAGCCCGGCATGGGCCCACATGGAGCGCTGAAGACGGCCGATCAGCGCCTCGACGAGCGAGGTTTCCTCGTCGCCCAGGCCCAGGACAGTCGCAGCAGCTGTCGCGGCAGTCTGGCTGAAGCCGGAGTCATCAGCGAGGATGGCCCCCGCCGCCCGCGCGCCAAACACCAAACCCTCCAGCAGCGAATTCGAAGCTAGCCGGTTCGCACCATGCACCCCCGTGCAAGCCGCCTCCCCCGCAGCATACAGTCCCTGCAGAGTCGTTCGCCCATCGAGATCAGTGCGGATACCGCCCATCATGTAATGCGCCGCCGGCCGGACCGGAATGAGATCTGTTTGCAGGCTCAGACCATGCGTCGCCAGAAAACGGCTAATCCCCGGAAATCGCACCGTGAGGTCGATGCCAGTCACGTGGCGCATATCAAGGTAAACGAGCCGCGAATCCGCAGGATTGGCTCCCATACCTTCGCGAGCAATCGCCCGAGCCACCACATCGCGCGGCGCAAGCTCCAGTTGCGCATGGTACCGCTCCATGAATCGCTCACCGCAATCATTGCGAAGATACGCCCCTTCGCCCCGCAAAGCCTCTGAAAGCAGAAATCTCGGTACTCCCGGCAGCGATAGTGCCGTCGGATGGAACTGGTAAAACTCCATATCCGCCAGTTCCGCGCCCGCCTGCGCCGCAATCGCAATTCCATCACCCGTCGCCACCGCCGGGTTGGTCGTATCGCTGTAAACCTGCCCCGCGCCACCCGAAGCGAGCAGAACGGCGCGCACCCCAACACGCCGGGAAACATTCTGCGCATCCAGCAGATCAACGGCGACGACGCGGCCGCCTTCCACCACCAGCCCCGTAGCCATCGTCCATTCAGCAAACCGTATCCGGCAGTGAGAGCGAGCAATTTCGCGGGCATGCGCCACCAGCGACCGGCTTATCTCTGCTCCGGTCGCGTCGCCATTGGCATGCAAAATGCGCGGACGCGAGTGGGCAGCCTCGCGCGTACGCAGCAGTTCGCCCTGAGGATTATGGTTTTCGCGGTCAAAGGCTGCGCCCCAATCAATCAGTTCAGCCACACGCCCCGGGCCTTCCTGTACCAGCAATTCAGCCGCAGGACGAAAAACCAGCCCATCCCCGGCACCCACTGTGTCTTCCAGGTGCAGTGCCACATCCTCCCGCCCCTCCGTCGCCACAGCGATGCCACCCTGCGCGTAGTGGGTGTTCGATTCCCCCAGAGACTCCTTCGTGACCACGAGAACTTCGCCCTGGCTGGCAAGCTCGATCGCCGCGCGCAACCCCGCGACACCCGCGCCTACAACAACAAAATCCGTTCTATCGACCTGGGAGCTCTGAACCATAACCTATGAGGCTATCACCGAGCGCAACGCACCGGGTCATGGCGGCTGCAATCAGTTTTGTAACGTAGTGCAGGCCTTCCCAGTTTGACTCCGTAGGTGACTCACTCGTTGGCCGTTTAGAATGGCAGAGATAGCGTCGTCGGATTCCGGCATCAAATATCCGGATTGCCATACGCGCAAGCAGATCGAGGGGCTATGACGAATCGAAATCAAAGGATTGAAAGCATCGCAGCACAGGCCACCGAGTGGCGTCGCGAACTGCACCGCCATCCGCAGACCGTCTTTGAAGAGACCTTTGCCAGCGACTTCATCTGCAGCAAGCTCACCGAATGGGGCATCCCTCACGAGCGCGGCATCGCCACCACCGGCGTCGTCGCCACCATTGAAGGCCGCCGCAACCACTCCGGCCGCACCATCGCCTTTCGCGCCGATATCGATGCCCTCGACGTCATTGAGCAGACCGGCCAGCCCTGGGCCTCCCTCACCCCCGGCAAGATGCACGCTTGCGGCCACGACGGCCACACCGCCACCCTGCTCACTCTTGCCAAATACCTCAACGACACCCGCAACTTCGATGGCCTCATCCGCCTCATCTTCCAGCCCGGCGAGGAAGCCGGCAAAGGCGCCCACCAGATGCTCCGCGAAGGCCTCCTGGAGCGCTTTCCCTTCGACGAAATTTACGGCTACCACAACTGGCCCACACTGCCCCGCGGCACATTTGCCATCAAGCCCGGCCCCATGCTCGCCTCCGTCGACGTCTTCCAAATTCGACTCCACGGCAAAGGTGGCCACGCCGCCATGCCCCATGCCACCCTCGACGTGATTCCCGCCGCAGCTCAACTCGTCCTCGCGCTGCAAACACTGGTCAGCCGCGAAACCGATCCCATGGCCAACGCCGTACTGAGCGTCACCAACCTCACCGCAGGAACAGGTGCAGCCAACGTCATCCCAGGGCTTGCCACGCTCACCGGCACGGTCAGAACATTCAACAAGGACGTGCGCGACCATCTGCAATCGCGCATGGCCTCCATGGTCAAATCCATCGGAATCATGTTCCGCCTTACCGCGGAGTTTGACTACACCCGCCTCATCGACCCTGTCATCAATCACGCGCAGGAGACTGAATACTGTCGCGAGGCCGCAGCAGCTATCGTCGGCCCAGACAAAGTCGAGTCCATGGAACCCATCATGGGCGGCGAAGACTTCGGCGGCTTCCTCGAGCAGCGCCCCGGCGCGTTCATCGTCATCGGCCAGGGTGAGGCCGACCCCGCCAGCCCCCACAACCGCGGACTCCACAACCCCGGCTACGACTTCAACGACGCAATCCTGCCAACCGCCGCAAGCTACTTTGCAGAATTAGCCGAGCGCCGCCTCGCCATCGACTAACAATTGACAAGGCGCAAGCGAATGCCCCACTCCAAAAGCCAAGCAATAACCGTGCAGTACGATTGAGAAGATGCAGACGATCAAAGTTGATACGCCATCAGCGAAATACCAGGTATTTGCGGGCACAGGCCTCATCGATTCACTTGAACCGCGCATGGTCAAAGTCCTCGCAGGGCTGGGCCAGAAACTGCCCCGGCGGGTCTTCGTCCTCACCTCGCCCGAAATCTGGGAACTGTGGTCCAAGCGATTCCTCGCCTCATTTTCCGTCGAACCGGTAGTTCTGCTCCTCCCTCCCGGCGAACGCCACAAAAACCTGCGCTCGGTCGAAAAAATCCTCCGCCAGATGGCCAAAGCCGGCGGCGACCGCAGTTCCCTGCTCATCGCCTTTGGCGGCGGCATCGTAGGCGACGTTGGCGGATTCGTCGCCGCCATCTACATGCGCGGCATCTCTTACTTCCAGGTGCCCTCGACCTTCCTTTCCCAGGTGGATTCCTCCGTCGGCGGCAAAACCGGCGTCAATCTCCCTGAAGGCAAAAACCTCGTCGGCAGCTTCCACCATCCCCTCGCCGTCTTCGCCGATATGGAGTTGCTCAGCACCCTGCCCGACCGCGAACTGCGCGCCGGCCTCTTCGAAAGCGTCAAAGCCGGCATGATTCGCGACCGCAGCCTGCTTCGCTACATGGAAGAGAACTCCGTTAAGATTCTCGGCCGCGACCCCGCAGCACTCGAAAAAATAATCGCCGCCTCCATCCGCATGAAGGCAGAGGTCGTCAGCCTCGATGAACGTGAGAGCGGCCTGCGCATGATCCTCAACCTCGGCCACACCCTCGGCCACGCCATCGAATCCGTCACCCGCTACAAAGTCCTGCTCCACGGCGAGGCAGTCGGCTGGGGTCTGATTTCCTCCCTCTACCTCGGCAAGATGCGCGGCACCATCACCGAATCGCAGTTTCAGCGCCTCATGCGCCTCGTCTACCTTTACGGCCCCCTCCCGGCCCTCAAAATCAATGCCCAAAAACTCGTCGACGCCACCGCCAAAGACAAAAAGCATCTCGGCAACGTCCGCCGCTTCGTCCTGCCCGTCGGCCTCGGCGATGCCTGCGTCGTTGAGGATGTCTCCGGCGCAGAATTGCTCGAAGCCGCCCAATACATGCTTGCCCTCGCCAAACCGCTCCCCGAACGGGCAGAAGCCTGATGGCAACAGAACTGACATCCATCAGTAAAGGCGCGACACCCGACGGTGCCGGCGACGAGCAAAGCGCTGCGGCAGCCGTCCGCCAGATGTTCAACTCCATCGCGCCCCGCTACGACCTGCTCAACCACGTGCTCTCGGCCAATATCGACCGCCTCTGGTGGTGGCGCACTGCGCGCCGATTCCGCTCTATCCTCACCAATCCTGACGCCGCCGTCCTCGATATCTGCTGCGGCACCGGCGACATGACCATGGCGCTGCTCAAGCACCGTCCCGTCGCGTCCCGGCCCATCATTGCAGCCGACTTTGCTCGGGAAATGCTCGCACGTGGCGCGCGAAAATTCGCCGCACCCTCCGCAAAGCACGGCACCGCGATCGCCGTCGAAGCTGACGCCCTCCACCTGCCCCTGCGCGCGCAGTCTCTCGACCTGGTGACGACCGCGTTTGGCTTTCGCAATCTCGCCAACTACGACGACGGCCTGCGCGAGTTTTTTCGCGTCCTCAAGCCCGGCGGACAGGTCGGCATCCTCGACTTCAGTGAACCGGACGGGCTCATCGGCAAGCTGTATCAGGTCTATTTCCGCCGCGTTCTCCCCGCCATTGGCCGCTTGATCTGCGGCGCAGACGGTCCGTACAATTATTTGCCAACCTCCGTAAGCAAGTTCCCTCCTCCGCCCGAAATGCTCGCCATGATGCGCGCCGCAGGCTTCACCGACGTAACCTGGACCCCATACACGTTCGGCATCGCCGGGCTGTTTACCGGCTACCGGGGCATTCCTCCAGCATGAACCACCCGACCCGGTTGGTGACTCGTGACCCGACGATATAGGCTGGAGTTCCCACGAGTCGGGTTTTCGCGCGAAAGCAGTATTCCATGACCACCGTCACAGCAAGTTCCATCGAAAGCCAAGCCAAAGCGCACGCCGAAATGACCGCAGCCAAGCGGCGCGTCGCGCTGCATTCCATGATCGCAGCCACAGCGATGACTCTCCTCAAGCTCGTCGCCGGCCTGATGAGCGGCTCCCTCGGTGTGCTGTCAGACGCCATGCACTCGGGCCTCGACCTCATCGGCGCCACTCTTACCCTCTTTTCCGTGCGCGTCTCAGACAAGCCCGCCGACGAAAATCACACCTACGGGCACGCCAAGTTTGAAACTCTCTCTGCCTTCGCCGAGGCCGGCCTCATGGCCGTAAGCTGCGCCTGGATCATCGTTGAAGCCGTCGAACGAATCGTCCGGCATGAGGCCATCGTGCGCCATTCGCTGTGGCCCGTACTGGTCCTGGTAACGTCGATCACAGTCGACTGGTGGCGTTCACGAGAGTTGCGCGCAGTCGCCCGGCAGTTCAACAGCACTGCACTCGCCGCCGACGCCTTTCACTTTGCCTCCGACATCTGGTCCACACTGGCCGTCCTCGTGGGGCTGGCACTCAGTTGGTTGGGCAATGAACTCCATATTGGCTGGCTCAGCTACGCTGACCCGGTCGCAGCAATCCTCGTCTCGCTGATGATTTTGCGGCTGAGCTGGAAGCTGACCCGCGAAACATCCGATGTTCTGCTCGATGCAACACCAACCGAGGTGCGCGACCGCATCGTGCGCGAAGTATCCGCAGTCGAGGGAGTCCTCGCCATCGAACAGGCGCGGGTCCGGCGCGCCGGTTCAGCCACCTTCGCCGACCTCACCCTCGCCCTGCCGCGCAGCTTTACCTTTGAACACACCAATGAACTCGTTCGCTCAACCACTGAAGCAGTCCAGCGCGTTGTCCCCGACGCCGACGTCATCATTCACACCGTGCCACGGCAGAACTCAACCGAAAGCATATTCGACCGCGTCCGCGCCGTCGCCAGCCGCAACAACGTCAGCGTCCATGAGGTGAGCGTCCAACTCGTCGAGGGTAAGCTGCGCGTCGAGCAGCACGTTGAGCTCAATGAAAACATGACTCTCGCCGAGGCGCACACCTTTGTTACTGCCATGGAATCCGAGATTCTGAGCGAAGTACACGAACTGGATGCCGTGCTGACCCACATCGAGAGCGAGCCGGCAACCATCGAGCCGCAAAGACTTCTCGCCGGCCAGGGCCATCTGCCCAGCGAAGCGGAACGCATCGAGCGCAGCCTGCTATCAGCCGCAAAGCAATTTCCTGAGATTGTCGATGTGCATGAGATTCTGGTAGGACGCAGCGGCGAGCATATTCAGGTCTCGTGCCATTGCTCGCTGCCCGATGCGCTCACCATGCAGCGCGTCCACGTGGTTATCACCGGCCTTGAAGACCGCCTCAAACTTGAGTGCCCCGAAGTAAACAGGGTTTTGATTCATCCAGAACCGGAGTCGGATAATCACAGGTAGGAGTACGCAATGATTGCACGCAGTGAATGGACCAGTTCTGAGTCTAACCCTGACATTTTCATCGGCCACTCGCAGTCTGGGCACGAGATACGCTTTGACGCGTCGTCCGAACACATCGAGGGCCCCTCGCCCATGGAGGCAGTCCTCGCGGCACTCTGCGGCTGTACCTCAGTTGACGTCGTCAGCATCCTCAAAAAGAAGCGCCAGCCCCTGGCGACGCTCACCGTTTCCGCGAACGCTGAACAGGCTGCCAATCCCCCCCGATTCTTCACTCGGATCAGCCTGACGTATGCCGTGTCAGCAACGCCCGGCGGCCGATTTAGCCGCAAGGCAGTCGAGGATGCCGTCCATCTCTCCAAGGAAAAGTACTGCTCCGTCTCAGCAATGCTCGAGAAGACAGCAGAGATTGAATTCCTAATCGACTTTCTCGACGCGGACCCACTGCCATGAGCATTCAACTTCGCTCCATCAAAGACTTCTTCCAGGGCGTGCTCTTGCTCATGGCGCTGGTCGTCGTTGCGCTGGTAGCTGCCGTTACCACCATGCACTTCGCCATCCACGGCGCTGAAGTCCGCGTGCCCGCGCTCAAAAGCATGACCGTCGCCGAGGCGCGCAGCCAGACCTCTGGCCTCGGCCTCAATCTTGAAGTGGACAACCGCTACTATTCAGCCGACGTGGCCACCGGGCACATCCTATCGCAGTCGCCTCTGCCCGGCGCAGTCGTACGGCGCGAGTGGCGCGTCCGCGTCGCCGAGAGCCTCGGTCCACAAAAAGTCGAGGTCCCCAGCATTCTCGGCAACCAGGAGCGGATTGCCGCCCTCAACCTGCGACGGGTCGGCCTTGAGGCCGGTACCACCGCTCACCTGCCCTGGCCCAGTGCGGAAGCAGGCGTTGTACTCTCCCAGGACCCCCCGCCCCGCGCGCAGGGAATTGAACGGCCCAGCATCAATCTGCTCGTCGCCGCAGCCGACGATAACACCGTCGATGGCTATGTCATGCCCGACCTGACCGGCCTGCCGGTTGTGAGCGCGCAAAGCGCATTGACCCGTGTCGGCATCAAGTTTGGCGAGCCAAAGTTTGTCGATGTAAAGTTCGCCCCAGTCACTGCACCGGCCGGCAGTCCCATTCCCGCGATAGGCAGCGGACCCGCCGCCGCCCAATCTTCACCGGCGCCAGCTCCAGCCAGGGCAAGCTCACTCCCGGGTAAAGTCGTGAGCCAGCAGCCTCCGCCTGGTTATCGCGTTGATGTGGGCTCGACTGTGTCGCTTACCGTCGCCAAATGATTCTGGCTGTGCGGCCCCGACTTAAGTACTCCGTTCGAGGATGGCGACAAAGAATCCGTCGGTTTGAACAGACATCCCCAAACTCCCCGGCAGAATCGTCAGCGACCCGTCGGCGGCTACCGCGCCCTTGAGCAAGTCACCGCATTCCAGTGAAAGCTGCCCCCGGTCACTCAGTTCATCAAGAACGTCCGCAACCGGAATCTGACGCCAACCCGCTTCCTGCGCCAGCACTTCAGCCACTACAGCCGCATTTTCTTCTGCCTCAAGCGAACAGGTGGAGTAAACCACCCGACCCGTGGCAACCCGCAGCGCCCCGCGCAAAATGCTGCGTTGGCGCTCATGATGCCGCGCCAGGTTCTCCGGCTTCAGCCGGTGCCGAATCTCCGGATTGCGCCCCAAAGTACCCGTGCCACTGCATGGAACATCCGCCAGAACCACGTCGTAGGCGCTATCGGCCGGCAGTTCCGTGGCATCAGCCCTGAGAAAGTCGATCTGCGCTGCATAGGGGCTCGCCGCCACACGCCCTTTCATTGTCTCCAGACGCGCCGGGCTCACTTCGCAAGCGGTGATACGAGCCTTCGGATTACGCTCTGCGAGAATCAGGGTCTTTCCGCCAGGAGCCGCACACGCATCCAGAATCATGGTTCCCTGCCCGGCCAGCTCCGCAATCAGCTGCGAGCCTTCCTCCTGAATACGAACTCGGCCATCTTTGAAGGCCTCTGTTGAAGTAACGTCCCCCGCAACCACCCGTCGCGCCGCGGTAAGCATCGCCCCCGGTGCCAGATCAATCCCATCCTCGGCCAGCTCGTTCGCAACCCCGGTCGTCCTTCCCGTCTGGGCCCCGGCAAGTCGCACTGCCAATTCCGGCTGTTGCTGCCCATGCTTGCAGATAGCCCGCGCGGCTTCGACGCCGTAGCTCGCAACCCACCGCTCCACCAGCCACAGCGGATGCGCCGTAGCCTCTGCAAGTTGGGCAGCGCTCAGGCTCGCAGCCAAAGGCCCCGGTTTAGGCAGTCCCGCAACCTTGCGCAAAATAGCGTTGACCATCCCCGAAGCATGCTGGTGTCCGGCAATCTTTGCCAGCTCCACGCTCTCGCTGATAGCAGCGTGATCCGGAATGCGGTCCATGTATTGAAGCTGCAACGCGCCCAGACGCAACGCAATGCGAATCGCCGGCTCAAGTCGCGCATTGGGTCGCGCCAGAAATTCCCGAATCTCCGCATCGAGCCGAATCTGCCAACGCAGCGTCCCCATCACCAGTGCCGTCGCAAGGTGCCGGTCCTGCGGCGAAAGAGCCGTAACCCGCCGCCCACGCAGCAGATCATCCGCAAACGCCTTGCCACCCTCAACTTCCATCAGAATGGAAAAGGCCTCAAAGCGCGCCCGGCTCACCGCAGATAGAACCTTGGGAGACGGTTTGAAATTGGGTTTGCCGACCGGTTTGCTCATCAGTCGCCCAGCCTGGTTCCTGCAGCAATCGGGGTCCCGCGCAGAAACTCAGCCGCCGTCATCCGGTTGCGGCCCTCCGGCTGCACTTCCAGCAACTCCACCACCGTACCCTGTGCGCACCCCACAAAGAGGTGCCCCGCCTCCGTCGCCACTTCGCCAGGCTCCAATCCCCTCGCCAAACCATTCGCAGCTTGCAGCCTGTGCACGGTCAGCTTTCTGCCGTTGAGCATCGTAAAGGCCCCCGGCCAGGGCTGAAACCCGCGCCAGCGATTCCAGAGTTCAGTCGCCGCAAAAGCCGCAAAGTCCATCCGGCCATCCTCGCGGTCCAGAATCCGGGCCAGCGTAGCCTGCGGGTGATCCTGAACTTGCGGAATGATGCTGCCACCCGCAAGGCCAGCCAGCGTTCTCACGACCAGCGGCGCACCCGCCTCTGAGAGCCTCGCAAACAGCTCCACCGCCGTGTCTTCCGCGCCAATCTCCATCGGCTCCTGCAACAGAATCGGCCCCGTGTCCAGCCCCTCTTCCAGAAGCATCGTCGTGTTGCCGGTCACCGATTCGCCCATCGCCACCGCCCACTGAATCGGCGCAGCCCCGCGATACTTCGGCAGCAGAGACCCATGCAGGTTGATGCACCCCAGGCGCGGCAAATCCAGCATCCACTTCGGAATAATCCGCCCATAAGCGACCACGACAATCGCATCCGGCGCAATTGCCTCCAGCCGCGCTCTGAATTCCAAATTGTTCCTGATCTTTTCCGGCTGCGTCACGTCGATGCCGTGAGCCAAAGCAGTCAGCTTCAACGGAGGAGCTGTCAGCACCTGCCTGCGGCCCACCGGCCGGTCCGGCTGCGTAACTGCCAGTGCGATTTCGTGACCCGCAGCAATCAGAGCCTCAAGCGTCGGCACCGCAAATTGCGGCGTTCCGCAGAACACCAGCCGCAGGTTTGCTGAAGCATCGCTCATCGTACGACCATGCGGCGCTCTACCACTCGCCAGCCCGCTGCATTTTGCGAATCTTCCGCAACGCCAGATCCCGCTTCAATCCACTTATCCTGAAGATGAAAAGCATCCCGTCAAGGTGGTCAATCTCATGCTGGAAGCACCGCGAAAGCAGCTCCTCGCCCTCCGCCTCAAACCACTTGCCATACTCGTCCTGCGCCCGCACGCGCACCCTGGCCGAGCGCACCACCTTCTCGCGAATCTCCGGAAAGCTCAGGCAGCCCTCTTCTTCGTAGATGCGCCCCTCGCGCTCGATAATCTCGGGATTGATGAGCACCAGCTTCTTGGCCGGCTCCTTGGCCGAGCTTAGGTCAATGACCGTCACGCGCTTCGAAACGCCCACCTGCGGCGCAGCCAGGCCGATACCCTGTGCCGCGTACATGGTCTCAAACATGTCCGCCACAAACTTGCGCAGCTTGTCGTCGAATTCAGTCACCGGCTCCCCAGGCTGCTGGAGAATCGGGTCGGGATACTTCACAATTTCGAGAATCATCGGGCTCTTCGGTCGCACGCCTTTCAGCGAAGTCTTAGTAGTTCCGTATTTGTTCGATGTACCCATCGAAATTTCGTTTCAATTCGAGCGCAGAGTCGCCGCCAAATTTCTCCATCACCAGCTTCGCGATAATAAACGCCACCATCGCCTCCGCCGCCACGCCAGCAGCCGGCACCACACATATATCCGAGCGCTCATAGCTGGCGCTGGTCGCCTCGCGCGTATCAAACCGCACCGACTCCAGCGGCCGCCGCAGCGTGCTGATCGGCTTCAGATACCCGCGCACCACCACATCTTCGCCGTTTGAAATCCCGCCTTCTACGCCGCCAGCGTTGTTCTGGTGGCGCGCAAACCGCGTCGGCTTGGCCGGATCTTCCGCCCCATAATGAATCGCGTCATGCACCTGCGACCCAAACGACTCTGCCGCAGTCACTCCTCGGCCAATCTCCACCGCCTTCACCGCCTGCAGGCTCATCACCGCCCACGCCAGCAGCCCATCCAGGCGCTCATCCCAGTTGGCATAGGTACCCACACCCGCTGGTAGCCCATGCACCACCACTTCAAAGACGCCGCCAATCGTGTCGCCCGTCCGGCTCGTCTCGGCAACCTCTTCCTTCATGCGCTCTTCAGTCGCCGGGTCAACGCAGCTCAGCAGAATCTCCGGCTTCTGCGTCACCGCAACAATCTCGTCCCACGTCGCCGGCCGCTCCAGCTCCACCCGGCCCACGCGAATCACGTGGCTCGCCACCTCAATCCCAAGGTGACGCAGCAGCAGCTTTGCAAACGCCCCCGCAGCCACTCGCGAAGTCGACTCCCGCGCCGACGCCCGCTCCAGCACATACCGCGCATCGGTGAAGTTGTACTTCAGCGCGCCCGGCAAATCAGCATGCCCCGGCCGCGGCGACGCCACAACCTGGTGCTTCGCCGGGTCGCCCGCCTCAACCGGCAGCTTCTCTTCCCAGTTCTTCCAGTCGTGGTTCTTGATTTCAATCGCAATGGGCGAGCCGATGGTCTTGCCGTGGCGCACACCCGACAAAATATGCACCTTGTCCGTCTCGATCTTCATCCGCCCGCCACGGCCAAAGCCCTGCTGGCGACGCCAAAGTTCGCGATTGATAAAGTCGAAATCGACAGGCAGCCCCGCAGGCAGGCCCGAGATGAGCGCAATCAGTGCTTCGCCGTGCGACTCGCCGGCAGTTTCAAAACGGATCATGACTCTTTGATTGTAACGAATACAGCGAACGACGCTAGTCGAGGAACCACTGCCACTGATCCTCTGTCAACGGCACCACGCTCAGCCGCCCGATAATCACCAGCGGCGAAGTCGCAAACAAAGGCTCCGCCTTGATCTGCGCCAGCGTCTTCGGCGTCTTCAGCCGCTTGCCCACCTTCACCTTCACAATCGGCACCTTCGGGTCGGTCGGGTCCACGCTCACCACCGTCCCCGTCCCCACCGCCGTCCGCACATCACCCGTGTGGTAAAAAATCCACTTGCTGCCCTTCGGCATCTGCCGCAGGTGCATCACCGCAGTCGTGTTGTTCACGTTGTCCCAGATGGTTTCCTTGTCCCGCAGAAAATCATCAAAGGAATAGACATTCGGCTCGGTCTTGAAAAGAAAGTAAGGCATATCGCTCTCATCCTAAGACAGTCACCGGCAACTAGGGAATAGTGGCTGGAAAACCAGGCTGGATGGTAGTAAGATTTCCTTGTTTCCGTTTTTCCCTGAAAGAGGTTTTCATGCTCGCGAAACTGACGGTCAAAAATCAGCTCACCCTGCCCAAAGCAGTCATGACGCGCTTCAGCGGCGTCGAGCATTTCGAAGTCAGCACCGACGGGGTCAGCATCACGCTTCGTCCCCTGCGACGAAGTCGCGCCGACGAAATACGCCTACGGCTCGAAGAACTCGGCATCAACGAGCAGGATGTGGCCGACGCCGTGAAGTGGGCGCGAGAAGGCCAGTGAAGGCTTCCAAACTTTCCCGAGTGGTCTTCGACACAAATACCGTGCTTTCAGCGCTGGTTTTTACACATGGCCGACTTACGTGGCTCCGATCTCACTGGACTGAAGGCCGTTGTACCCCGTTGCTCTCGCGCGCAACCGCAGCGGAAATCAGCCGCGTTCTGGCATATCCGAAATTTAGGATTCTGCGAGACGCGCAGTTGGAATTGCTCGGCGACTATCTTCCATATTGCGAGACCATTGAGAAGATCGAACCGTGCCCGATCCTCTGCCGGGACGCCAAGGATCAAATGCTTCTCGACCTCGCACACAGCGGAGGAGCGGACATCCTGGTCACCGGCGACCAGGATGTGCTCATTTTGGCGGCGCAGGCAACGTTTGCCATTGAAACCCCCGAAGCCTATCGGCAGCGAATAGGGCAAGGCTAGTTCTCACTCCCCCAGCCAGGCCCGGCTATTCAACATCGTCCGCTGGTCCAGCGCCCATATCTTGTCCGTCATCTCGCCAGCGCCCTTGCCCTGCCGCGCCGCCTTCTGGAATTCCGTGGCCAGCGTCTGCATCTTGGCATCCATATCATCCAGAAAGTTCAACATGAGCGCCTCGGGAATCATCGGCAGCTTCGGCGACCCAAACTCCAGCTTCCCGTGGTGGCTCAGAATCATGTGCAGCACCAGCGTCTTCAGCCGCGGCGGAAAATCCTGCAGAGCATCCATCTGCTTCTCAATCATGCTCGCCCCAATCTGGATATGCCCCAGCAGCGTCCCCTCCAGCGTGTACTCAAACCCCGTCGCCCACGCCAGCTCGTGAATCTTGCCAATATCGTGCAAGATCACCCCGGTAATCACCAGGTCCTTGATCAGCATCGGATAGTGCGGCACTACCTTCTCCGCCAGCCCAATCAGGCTCACCACATGCTCCAGCAACCCGCCCAGAAAGGCATGATGCAGTTGCTTCGCCGCCGGAGCCTCCCGGTACGCCGACCGAACAGCCGGGTCAGCCAGCATCGCCATCACCAACCGCTGCAGGTCCAAGTCGGTAAAGCGCGCAATTGCCTCCTCAAGCTGCTGCCATAGCTCGTCAATATCGAAAGTCGTCGCGGGCAGCAGGTCGGCGCGGTCATACTCGTGCGCAGCCAGTTTCTTCAGCTGCTCCACTTTCAACTGCATCACGCCTTCAAACTTCGCCGCCGTGCCCCGCACCTTCACCGCATCGCCCTTGGCAAAATCAGCAGAAATTCGTGGGTCGGCAATATCCCATACCCGCGCCTCAATCTGGCCGGAATTATCCCCCAGAATCAGGCTCAGATAAGCCTTCGCAGTCCGGGTTGTCCGCTGCTGTTTGCTGAGAACAAGGTAGATCGAATCAAAGGAACGGCTCTCGTCGTGGCGAGCCAGGTCGGCAATATAGATTTCTTTCATGTCTGGAGCAGCTTATCGCATTTACAGCCCCGCCGCACACAGCAACGCCCCATCCCAGCCACCGTACAACTTCGTGGCAAAGGATGGGGCGCACTCAAATGCCGGCTACTGCTGAGGCGCCGGTGCTGGTGCATCAGGCTTCGGAGCAGTCGCCGGTGCCGGGGCACCCGGAACCGCAGGCGCTGGCGTTACTTCCAGCGGAGCCTTCTCCGTCGTATCCTTGGGCCGCTGCTGCATCCGGGTCTTATCGCCCGTTGTTGCCGTGTCGTTCTTCTTCTTTTTCTTCTTGGAGGTGTCACCGCCCAGTCCAAGAGGCGCTGCCTGCGTCTGGCGATCTGCCACTTCCTCAGCGGCTGGGGCTGCAGGAGCAAAGCTGTCAAGCGCTGGTCCCTTGGCCTTGGGAGCCTTGGGCAGCTTGGAGCGCGCTGCAAACCGCGACTTCTTTACGGGAGCGGCTGGTGCCTGCGCAGTGGCTTCGCTTTCCTGAGCCGCAGTTGCCTCAGCCTTGGGAATCGCTCCTGCATCCTCGACCTTGGTCTCTGCGGCGTTGGGCAGCGTTTCCCGGGGTGCCTGACCAAAGCGAATCTTTTCCTTCTTGCCCGCCTTCATCGAACCCGCTGTCGCTGCAGAGGCCTTTGTCTTGCCCTTCTTCGCCTTTTCCGGTGCCGGAGCGGGTGCCGCGGTCTCAGTCGAAACAGCCACTACAGCAGGCGCCGCCTGCGCGCTCTTGTTGCGGAAACCATGCTCTGTCTCGCGGAAGCGAGTACGCTGCACCTTCTTCTTCTTCTTCGGCGCGGGAGGCGTGTAAGCGCTGTAGACCGGCTTTGTCTGCTTCGGGCTCGCGCCCGTATCCACATAGCCTGGCTTGATATCGATGTAGGCCTCTTCACGCAGCGTCGTCAGATAGGCGCGTATCGCGGGCTCCATCCTGCTCATGAAGTAGGTCTCTTCCACCTGCTGCTGCACGTCCTTGAATTGCGGAACTCCGCCTTCCACATGCTCGTTGACCTTGAGGATCACATATCCCTGTTTGGTCCGGATCGGCTCCGTAAACGCCCCACTCTTCAGACTGAACGTACGGTCCTCCAGCACCTTGGCCAGACTCCCGCGCCCAAACTTGCCCAGATCGCCGCCCTCGGCAGCCGTCGGGCCGTCGCTGGATGAGCGCGCAACCTTGTCAAAGTCCGCCCCGCCCTTCAGCTTTGCCTCAATATCATCGGCCTTGGCTTTTGCCGTTGAGAGCGCCTGGTCATCGGCATCGGCTCCCGTAGCCACAAGAATCTCGCTCAGGTGCACGCTTTCCGGCTGCGCGTAATCCTGCTTGTGCGCCTCAAAGTAGCGCTGCACCTCGCCAGGCGTCGCATTCATGTGGCGGCCAACTTCCTCCCGCATCACCTGCTGGGTGATGATCTGGTTGCGAATGTTGGCCTTGAAATCCTCGTACGAGACGCCTTGTTCACGCGCGGACTTTTCCAGATCCTCGAGTGTCTCAAGGTTGTACTTCTTACGGATCTCGTCCAGCTGCTTCACCAGCTCGGTTTCGCCCGTAATGTTGAGTTCTTTGCCCTTGGAGAGCCAAAGCTGCTGGTCGATCAGATTACGCAGCAGGTCCTTGTGGCCCTCGGCAATCTGCTGCATTGAAGTCGCGCCACGCTGACGCGCTTCAGCATCCATTTCCTTCAAAGCACGCTCGTAATCTGAACGCGAGATGATCTGGTCATTGACGCGAGCTAGAATGTCTTCAACCGTCGCACCGCCATACGGGCTTTGCGGCGCAACATTGGTGGTCGAGTTCTGCGCCGGGGCGCTGACAGCAAAAAGAACGGTGCCCAGCACAAGTGCGGGCATGAGGAACGCAGAGATTCGGTAGAGTCGCAAAGTCATAATGGGCAAACGGAGGAGGCAGGAATCGCCGCTACTCCATAGACGTAATTGTAACCGCCCGGAAAGCAGCAGTCGTAACAAGCCCGCAGATGCCCTTGCTACCCTCCGCCACCCAGGCCCGTCCAACACACTCGATGCTATACTTTTCCTCAGGATTGCTTCGCCCGAAGCCCTTATCGGGCTTCGTTTCCGAGCCTCATTCCGGACGAGCACGTGAGCGGGCAGACAGCATCTGGAGGTTCCCCTTACTATGACACCGCGCACCCGTCGGGCCACTTTTTCTCTCGTCATCTTCTTCAGTGTTTGTGCAGTGGCGGGTACCCTCCTGCAAGGCCGGGTCCGGGCGCAGTCTGCCCAGGATGAATCCCAGTTGCGCGACAGCCTCAAGGCCTTCACCAATGTTTACGCGCTCGTTGAGCAGAATTACGCCGAGCCGATCAACGGCGACAAGGCTGACACCGTCATCTACGACGGCGCCATCCCCGGCATGCTCCGCGTCCTTGATCCCCACTCCAGCTTCTACGACCCCAAGGCCTACGCCAAAATGCGTGAGGACCAGCACGGCCGCTACTACGGCGTCGGCATGCTCATTCAGCAGCAATCCGGCAAAATCTACGTGCGCACGCCCTACGAAGGCACCCCGTCCTTCCGCGCCGGCATTCGCCCCGGCGACATCATCTCGTCAGTTGACGGCAAAGACGCCAGCGCCATGAACTCCGAGCAGGTCGCCAAGGCGCTCAAAGGCCCCAAGGGCACACACGTTACCCTCACCACCATTCGCGAAGGCCAGTCCAAGCCACTTACCTTTGACCTCGTCCGCGACGAGATTCCCCACCCCTCCGTTGACCTGAAGTACGAAATCCGTCCCGGCGTCGGCTACATCCACCTCACCAACTTCCAGGAAACCACAGCCCGCGAGGTCGAAGACGCCATCGACGGCTTCGGCAATCTCAAGGGACTGGTATTTGACCTCCGCGGCAACCCCGGCGGCCTCCTCAGCCAGGCCGTTGAAGTCTGCGACCATCTCCTCGCCAAGGGCCAGAACATCGTCTCCCAGCGCGGACGCGCCTATCCCGACCAGGTCTACACCGCCACCAAGGGCAACAACGGCAAAAATTTCCCCATCGTCGTCATCGTCAACCGCAACTCGGCCTCCGCCGCTGAAATCGTCTCTGGCGCACTCCAGGATCACGATCGCGCACTCATCGTAGGCGAAACCACCTTCGGCAAAGGCCTCGTCCAGACCGTCTACAACCTCTCTGAAAACACCGGCCTCGCCCTCACCACCTATCACTACTACACCCCGTCCGGCCGCCTCATCCAGCGCGACTACAACGGCGTTTCGCTCTTTGATTACTACAACCACGCCAACGCCCTGCCCGCTGACAACACAAATAAAGAGGTCAAGCTCACCGATGCCGGCCGCACCGTCTACGGCGGCGGTGGCATCACCCCCGACGAAAAAATCGAGCAGCCCAAATCCAGCCCCTTCATGGATTCGCTGCTCATCCACGATTCCTTCTTCCACTTCGCACCCCACTACCTGGCCAGCCACACCGCCGGAGCCGACTTCAAGGTGGATGACGTAGTCCTGGGTGAGTTCAAGCTCTACCTCACCAGCCAGAACATCCCCTGGACCCACGATGACTTCATCGCGCCCGCCGAGTGGATCAAAGCCAACATCAAGGCAGAAATCCTCACCAACCAGCTCGGCCAGCTCCAGGGCCTTCGCACCCGCGCCGACTGGGACCCCATGATTCAGAAAGCCGTCACCTACCTGCCCCAGGCCCAAGCCTTAGAAGACAGCGCCCACAAAGTCCTAACCCAAAAAGCCGAAGCCCGCACCGGCGGTAACTAAGCGCTGATTTGCCCATAGAATTCCCCCAGGAATCCTGCTAAGTTTTGAGTATGCAGATCACGGTTACCATTCCCGATGAAGTTGTCGCTCAGGCTCAGGTCCGAGGCCTCACTCCAGAGAGCTACGTCGAAAACCTGATCGCCCAGCGAAAGGCTTCCACATCTCCCGTCGCGAAAACCGACGAGAACCGCTCCGAGCGGATGGCCAAGCTTGAAAAATTCTTCGAATCTTTTTCGGCAAATTCAGAAAATCTACCAGTGCTTTCAGACGAAGCTCTTACCAGAGAGAGCTTCTATAGCGACCACGACTAGTGGCGATACGATACGCAGTCGATACCAACGTACTAGTCCGACTTTCCCATCGAACGGATCCGCAGCATGGGTTGATCGCTGAGTCCATCCGCCGATTGGAACTCCAAAAAGTTGAGTTGTGTTTGACCTATCAAAATCTAGGCGAATTCTGGAACGTCAGTACTCGACCTCTGGATAAGAATGGCTTTGGACTGTCCGTCCATGAAACCGACAGACGATTCCGAGATCTTATTCGGACAATGACTGTTCTAGAGGAAATTGAAGAAGTCTTTCATACGTGGCTACATGTGTTGGTCATTCACCAAGTCTGCGGAGTCCAGGTCCACGACGCACATATCGCAGCCACGCTCGAAGTCCACGGCATCGCCCATCTCCTCACCCTGAACACCCCCGACTTCAAGCGATTTCCGAACCTCATCCCCATCCATCCAAGAGACGTACAACCATAGCCCAAGCTACTTCTTCGGAATCGTCAACACCGCGTCGGCCTCAACCTTGTACGTCTCAGAAAAGTTCCGCTGGTTAATCCCCAAACTCAGCCGTCCCCGCGAATCGATGTAGAAAAGCTCTTTCCCCACCGCCACATCGCTGAACGTCTTCACAAACTTGAAGCTGTACTTCTTTCCGTCAAGCGTCACCGGAACCACATCGCCAAGCTTGTAGCCCAATTGCGCAAACAGCTCTGCAGGCACATTCAGCACCAGGTTCCCATACGGCCCATCGGTCCCAATCACGTCCGCATGCAGACCTGCCGCGTCAATCGTCGCCCGCTTCAGGTCCAGCCGCACCAGCTTCGCCGGATCCACCAACGGCCCAGCCTGCGTCCAGTCATCGCCCCGCGCCACATGCGCCGCCGCCGGCGAAAAAATATCCCGCCCATGAAAGGTCGACGAAATCCCCGACCCAATCATCCACGCCGGATTGGTAATCTCATGCACCTCGGCAATTCCATCGCGGTCCTGCACCAGCGTCAGCAGGCCGTTATCCGGCAACACAAAAAACTGCCCCACCTTCGACTTGGCAATAATCGCCTTCCGCGTCGAACCGACACCCGGATCAATCACAACCACAAAAACCCCGTCCTTGGGGAAATAAGGCGCCGATCCCGCCAAAAACCGCGCACCCGCAGCAATGTTGTACGGCTCAGACTGGTGCGTAATGTCGATAATCCGCACCCCCGGCGCAACCCCATCCATTACCGCCTTGCAGATGCCCACAGCATCATCCTTCACGTCAAAGTCCGTCATGAATCCAATCACCTTGGGCGACGGCGCCTGAGATTGAACCTGCGAAAGGGCTGGATGAGCCAGAAGCGGAACGGCCAAGACGGCCAGCAGCAGACCACGAAGTGCTTTCAACATGAACTCCTCACAACATCTGCTCTATCCTATCGCGGCACCCGCCTCGAATTGCAGTTGGCGGCAGCCTCCATCTCCCGTACCATCCGAACTATACCCATGCGCATTCTTCCCTGTTGCCTCTTCGCCCTCATCGCCGCCGCCTCAATCGCCCAGCCCGCGCCCGCCCCGATCCCCGTCAAAGTCATCATCGTCGCCATGTTTGAGGTCGGCGCAGACTCGGGCGACCGCCCCGGCGAACTCCAGTACTGGGTCGAACGCGACCACCTCGACCAGGTCTTCCCCCTGCCCAACGCCTACCACGACGCCCGCATGAACTCGGCAGGCGAGCTCGCCATCGTCACCGGTCAGGGCACCGCCCACGCAGCCGCCACCATCATGGCTCTCGGCACCGACCCCCGCTTTGACCTCACCCACGCCTACTGGCTCATCGCCGGCATCGCCGGAGCTAACCCCGAGCGCGCGTCTCTCGGTTCAGCCGTCTGGACCAACTGGATCGTCGACTCCGACCTCAGCTATGAAATCGACGCCCGCGAACTTCCCCCCGGCTCGCCCGTCTGGTCCACCGGCAAGCTGCCCCTGCGCAAGACCAAACCCTTCGAAGCACCAGCCGAACCCATGGAAGGCCAGCTCTTCCAAACCAACCGCGCTCTCATGGATTGGGCCTACTTCCTCACCAAAGGAACAAAGCTCGAGGATTCAGATCACCTGAAAGAGATTCGCAGCCACTTCGCCGGAGCCGCCGCTCAAAACCCGCCCCAGGTCCTCACTGGCGACGAAATCTCCGGCTCCACCTACTGGCACGGCAAGCTCATGAACGACTTCGCCGACCAGTGGATGACCTACTACACCGGCGGCCAGGGAAAATTCGCAACCACCGCCATGGAAGACACCGGCACCCTGCTCTCGCTCCAATACCTCGCCAAAGCAGGCAAAGCCGACTGGAACCGCATTGTCGTCCTGCGCACCGTCAGCAATTTTGACCAACAGCCCATAGGCATGGACGCCGCCGCGAGCCTCGCCAGCCAGCGCGTAGGCCAGTACGGTGCCTACCTGCCCTCCCTTGAAGCCGCCTACACAGTCGGCCACGCAGTCGTAGCAGACATCCTCAAAAACTGGGACACCTACCGCGACAAACTCCCCACCGCTAAATAAACATCTAAGCCCAAACAGAAATCTCTCGGTGCCCCATCCTTTTCACAGCTTCATCGTCACAAGGGTGGGAGGACGACCTTCCGCCTGTCGTTGTCTTTGCTTTTCTGGCTGTCATTCCCGCAGGGAATCTGCTGCTGCCCGTGCTAGTCATCCTGAGCGAAGCGAAGGACCTGCTGTTGCCTTTCAAACTCACACTCACACTAGCCTTCAGCTAAACAAATCCTTCATCTTATTCAGCATCCCCCGCGAAGTCGGCTTGTTCTCGATCGCCATGCTCTCCGCCAGTTGCCGCACCAGCTCCCGCTGCGTCCGCGTCAGCTTCTTCGGCGTCTGAATCAGCACTTCGACAACCAGGTCACCCCGCCCGCTCTCGTTCAGATGCGGCACGCCCTCGTTGCGAATCGTGAACTGCTTCCCATTCTGCGTGCCCTCAGGAATACGCAACGTAACCTCGCCGTCAAGGCTGGGAATCTGCAGCTCAGCCCCCAGCGCCGCCTGCGGAAAGGAAATCGGCACGACGCAGTGCAAGTCGTTCCCGTCGCGCTCAAAGAAGTCATGAGGCCTTACCGTCAGCACCACGTACAGGTCGCCGCGCGGCCCGCCAAAGCGCCCCGCCTCACCCTCGCCCGAGTAGCGAATGCGCGTCCCGTCCTCGACCCCCGCCGGCACCTTCACGTTCATCTTGAACTCGCGCGCCACCCGCGACTCGCCGCGACACGTAGAGCAAGGGTCCGTAATCACCGTCCCCGAGCCGCCGCAGTTGCCGCAGGCCCGCGCCACTGAAAAGAATCCCTGCTGATAGCGCAGTTGGCCGCGACCCTGGCACGTCCCGCAGACCGTTGGCCCGCGACCCGAAGTCGTTCCTGCACCATTGCACGTCGCGCAGTTTTCACGCCGCCGCACCTTGATCTCAGTCTCTTTGCCAAACACCGCGTCTTCAAACTCGATGGTGATGTCGTAACGCAGGTCTTCGCCGCGCTGCACCCGCGAACCGCGCCGCTGGCCTCCGCCGCCACCAAACATTTCGCCAAACAAATCGCCGAAGATATCGCCCAGATCGGCCGAATCCGCAAACGGTCCCGCGCCGCCACCAAACCCAGCGCTGGTCGATGCATGACCAAACCGGTCGTATGCCGCGCGCTTGTCTGCATCGCTCAGCACGCCGTAGGCTTCGCTGGCCTCTTTGAAACGCTCCTCGGCGCTATGGTCGCCGGGGTTGCGATCAGGATGGTACTTCATCGCCAGCTTGCGGTAGGCGGTCTTCAACTCCGCTTCGCTGGCTTCTCGGCTCACTCCGAGAGTCTCGTAGTAGTCTGCTTTGCTCACGCTATTCCTGGTCGCCATTGGATTCCGTTAGGTATGTCTGGGGAAATTGGTACAACAGTAAACTTACGCTTCAGCCTGTTTGGGGTTTGAAACAATGCGCACCATCGCCGGCCGCAACAACCGCTCGCGAATCCGGTAGCCCTTGCGAATTTCGTCCGCAATCGAGTGGTCCGGTAAATCGTCCCGCTCAACCGTGCCCAAAGCCTCATGCACGCGTGGGTCAAACTGCTGGCCGACCGTGGGAATCGCCTGCACCTGCAACTGACGCAGCGTCTCGTCCATCTGCTTCACAATCAGTTCCACGCCTGTGCGCAGTTGCTCGGCCGAAGCATTGGCGTTCAAGGCCAGGGCAAAATTGTCGATCACCGGCAAAAACTGCTCCACAACCGAGCCGGTCGCATAGTCGCGAAACTCCTGCTTCTCCCGCTCCTGCCGCTTGCGGGCATTGTCAAACTCCGCCTGCAACCGCGCCAGGCGGTCAAACAACTGATCCCGCTCCGCCTTCAGATCAGCAAACTCAGCCGCCGTCGGCCCTGCTTCCACTGCAACTGGATCTTCTCCCGCAGCGCCGGCTTGCTCGCCATCGGGATACTCAACTGCGGTAATCGTCTCAGCATCCTGCGCCTGCGTTACTCCATACTCACTTTCCTGCTTAGCCATACAACTCCATCTCGCGCTTCCCGTTACGGGATTGGTTAGTACAAATCAATGAAAGTAGTCACACCGATAAAAAAACGCCCAGCCCAGCCCCGGTCGGCTGGTGCCTCCGGCCCTACTGCGGGGGAGCTTCCAGTACCCGCTCTGAAAGCCGGGCAATGTAGCTCACCGCCTGAATCATCTCCTGGTATTGCATCCGGGTAGGCGCAATTACCGCGACCGTCCCCATGCTCTCTGCTCCAAATCGCGCTGGAGCGCCAATCAACACCAGGTCCGGCATCGCCGGCATGGCGCGATCCCGTCCGCCGAGTCCGCCTGGCATGTTGCTCCCATCCAGTCCGTCAAGACCCACCACGACACGCACTTCCTGTTGCCGCGCATCAACATAGGCATTCAGCAACTCGACGAGCCGCTGCTTGGCCTCAAGCGCCGCCAGCATCTGCCGCAGCCGCTCGCGGTCGAGTTCCCCGACGAGCAGATTTGCCATGCCTTCCACGTAGATCATCGGCCCCACGGTCTCGGCCGCAAGCGCGCCCCTGCGGCACAACTCATCCAGTGCGCTCAGGCGGCTCTGGTACTCTGCCCGTTCGCTTTCAACACGCCTTGTGACCTCGACGCGAATCCGGTCCAGCGGCCAACTCCTGAAATTCTCATTCAGATAACGCGCCGCAATCTCAAGATCGTCATAGCTCAACTCACGGTCGATGGTCAGCACCCGATCCTGCACCGTGCCGGCGCGCGTCACGAGAACCGCCAATACTCGCCCCGTACCCAGCCGCGAAAAATGGATATGCTCCAGAATTTGCGGTGCCGCGGCGTTCATTCCCGCCACAGCAACACCCAATCCACCTGAAAGCAGCGCCAAAACATGCGAAGTACGCTCAAGATACTGCTGCGGCGAATTCACCCCGGCAAAGTTGTCGTCAATCTGCTCCCGCCGCTGGTCGCTCATTTGGCCGCTGATCTGGCCGCCCGTCGAGGCCAAAGCTGACCCGCCACGACTCGACTGCTGCAACTGCGCCACATGAAAGCGAAAAGCCATCGGCGTCGGCAGACGCCCGGCCGAGGTATGCGGCTGGTCAAGAAGCCCCATCTCGCCCAGCACCGCCATCACATTGCGAATGGTCGCGGAACTCAGACCTTCCTTGTTTTCAAAATGACGAGCTACGGCCTGCGACGAAACCGGCTCACCGGTCGCGATATAAATCTCGATGATGGCCGTTAGCACCAGCCGCTCGCGCGGACTGACACGAAACTCGTGCATTTGCTGCATCCTCTGTGTAACTTGCTGTTTCTTTTGAACTTATTATCAGAAACAGGCGTGAACACCCTCTTTTATTCTAGGCAGCGTGGATATGAGTGTCAAGAATCGGGAACAAAACAACATTCATCGCCTCCCATCAGGAAAGCAGGCTTAAAGTAGCGCACAAACATTGACACTCGGCCCTGGAAATCCTTCCATCGTTCGCCAATGAACAAGCTTTCAGATCACGGCGACATCTATCCCCTCCGTCAGGTATAAAATCGGGTGTCGCACAAAGTCCCGAGACCTGGACTCCTCTCCGGGCAAGAGGACAGATGCGGCAACTCGGAGGTTCCAATTGAAACTGCACCGCGCGCTGCTGCTCGCCGCGATTCCGCTTGCCTGTCTGCAACTGCCGCAACCGGCCATCGCAACCGCTGAAACACCCACCTCCCAATCCGACCAGACTACCGAAAACGGCTATCATCGCCGCTGGTGGAAAGAAGCCGTCGTCTACCAGATCTATCCCCGATCCTTTCAGGATTCCAACGGCGACGGCATAGGCGATCTCAAAGGCATCACCACCCGGCTCGACTATCTCAAAAAGCTGGGAATCAATGTCATCTGGCTAAGTCCACACTATGACTCCCCCAACGCTGACAATGGTTATGACATTCGCAACTACCGCAAAGTCATGGCTGAATTCGGCACCATGGATGACTTCGACGCGCTCCTCAAAGCCGTCAAGCAGCGCCACATGAAACTCGTCCTCGACCTCGTCGTCAACCACTCCAGCGATGAGCACCAGTGGTTTGTCGAGAGCCGCAAAAGCAAAGACAATCCCTACCGGGACTACTACATCTGGCGGCCCGGCAAAGACGGCAAAGCCACCAATAACTGGACCTCCTTCTTCTCCGGCTCAGCCTGGAAGCTCGACGCCGCCACCGGCGAGTACTACCTCCACTACTTTGCCGAAAAGCAGCCCGACCTTAACTGGGAAAACCCAAAACTCCGCAGCGAAGTCTATGACCTGATGAAGTTCTGGCTCGACAAAGGCGTCGACGGCTTCCGCATGGATGTCATCCCCTTCATCTCAAAAGACCAGAGCTTCTCCGACCTGACCACATCGCAATTGGCGCATCCTGAATTCAAATTCGCCATGGGCCCGCGCCTCCACGAATACCTGCAGGAAATGAATGCTAAAGTCCTCAGCAAATACGACGTTATGACCGTCGGCGAGGCATTTGGCGTAACCCTCGACCAAACTCCATCCCTGGTCGATGAACGCCGCAATGAATTGAACATGGTCTTCAATTTTTCAGCGGTCCGGCTCGACCAGGACAACGGAGTCGCGCGCCATTGGACCATTCCAGAACTCAAGGCGATCTACTCCGAGCAGGACCAGAAACTCAATAACCATAGCTGGAACACGATCTTCCTTTCCAACCACGACAACCCGCGCCTTGTTTCAAGTTTTGGCGATGACTCGTCGACATTTCGCGTACCCTCGGCCAAGCTCCTCGCCACCATGCTATTCACCCTCAAGGGCACTCCCTTCGTCTACCAGGGCGACGAACTCGGCATGACCAACTATCCCTTCAAGGGCATCGATGACTTCGACGACATTCAGGTTCGCAATGAATGGAACGCCAAAGTTATCCCCGGCAAGTTAAGCAAAGAAACCTTCATCGCCAACATCAGCAAGACCGGCCGGGACAACGCCCGCACCCCCATGCAGTGGGATAACTCACCCCATGCCGGATTCACCTCCGGCGACAAAACCTGGCTCGCCGTCAACCCTAACTACGCTGAAATCAACGCCGCCCAGGAAGC
Source organism: uncultured Acidobacteriota bacterium (assembly GCA_903832055.1). Lineage (GTDB taxonomy): Bacteria > Acidobacteriota > Terriglobia > Terriglobales > Acidobacteriaceae > Acidicapsa. Next base: position 708,822 of record CAILAC010000010.1, read on the forward strand.
CGCCGATCCTAACTCGGTCTATCACTACTACCAGCAGATGATCGCGCTGCGAGCTAAGACGCCAGCGCTCATCTATGGGGATTTCAAAGACCTCGACCCCAATAGCGCGACTATCTTCGCCTACACTCGCAAACTCGGCAAGGCAAGCTATCTCGTCGTTCTCAACTTCTCGGCCATGCCGGCTGACTACTCGTTGCCCTCCCGCATCAGAGCCGGCCACCTCGTCATCGGCAACCTCGCCAGTCACGAAAAAGGCGGCAAAACCCTCCAACTCGCTCCCTGGGAAGCGCGCGTTTACAAGCAATAGTCAAGCCAAAGGGAGGCAGGAGGCCGACGATGGAGTATCTTGAAAAACATGATGCGGCCTCTTGCTTCCCTGAATTGCCTGCTGAAACACCTGACTGCTTGCGTGAGCATCGTAGCAATGTTCACTGTTCCTTCGATGGCGGCGCAGCACAAAAAGGCGGCTGCCTCATCACCGGCATCCAGCGATTCTAAAGAACTGCTGGAGTGGCGCTCCCAGCGCGCCCACACCCTCTCCGCCCCCGACGGCTGGCTCACCCTCGTCGGTCTGGAGTGGCTCAAGCAGGGCCGCAACGCCATCGGTCTCGCCCCCGACAATGACCTGCCCCTTCAAGGCCACGCGCCGCAGCATCTGGCCGTGATTGACGTTCAGGGCGCCCAACTCAAACTGCTCGCCCCCCAGGGCGGTTTCCCGGCCCACTTCCTCGTCAACGGCCAGCCCGCGCAAGAGGGGCCCATCCAGCCCGACGACTCCCACGCCAGCGTCCTCACCCACGACAACTTCTCCTTCGTCGTGCTCCATCGCGGCGACCGCTACGCCCTGCGCATCAAGGACGCTGAATCGCCCACTCGCACCGGCTTTCGCGGATTACACTGGTACGCGCCCACCGCCCGCTACCGCGTAACCGCCCGCTGGATCCCCTTCACCCCGCCCCATCAGGAAAAAATCCCGACCGTCCTCGGCACCACTCTCGACCTCACCGCCCCCGGCCTTGCCGAATTCACCCTCGACGGCAAAACCATCCAGCTCGAACCAGTTCTAGAAGAGCCCAACGCAAAGCAGCTCTTCTTCATCCTCCGCGACGCCACCAGTAAAACCACCACCTACCAGGCCGCCCGCTTCCTCTACGCAGAAATGCCCGACCACGGCCTCGACCAGCCCGGCTCAATCACCCTCGACTTCAACCGCCTGCAAAACCCACCCTGCGCCTACACCCCCTACGCGACCTGCCCCCTCCCGCCCTATATCAACCGCCTCGCAATAGCGATCCCCGCAGGCGAGCAGCGGTATTCGCGTTAGTGACAGCAAACGAGTGGCAAGTCCTGTATCGCAATATTCGCGTGCGCTGGGTAATCAAAGTAGGCCATTAAAAATCAACTAGCTTTTGCTCTTTACAAAGGGCTTCGCCTTCAATCCAATAAAGGCCCTCTTTTGACAAGCGAACAATCCCATATGGCTCACCTACGATCGTTGGATAAAGGATTCGCGTATCGTCAAGAATCAGCCTAACAAGCGCAGTCGGATTGGTCTTCGCAATTGATGGCAAAGCCGTTGCTAAATCATTGTTACGCTGGCCCAAGTGCAGGTCTTGGGGGAATTGGTATATGCGATAAGGAATCAAGGCACGGCTAGTAGTCCTATATATATTTCGAACGATTCTTTCGTTCCAGCCAACAACGTTTACTCTAAATCGTTTCATGAGAGGTTTACCGTCACTAAACCAAATTAAAACGCCCTCAATAGCGTAGTCTGCTCTATCTTCGGTTCTTTTTTGGCCGTCGTACCTGACCATCATTTCAACCAATACTTTTTCCGCATAAGCTTCAAGACTAGTGTACTTTACCTGTATATTATCGTGGCTGGCCAATATATCTTTGGCACCTAGCTGAAAATCCGACAGCATCGTCGTGCTGATAACATTGCCCTCTATTTCGGTATGAATATCTGCTAGATGCCCCGAAGCGAGAAGGACCACATTATCCTTCGCCATGATTTTGCAAGAACGTAAAGAGCTACCAGTAGTAACCTGCCGTAGCCCATCACTTCCAACATAAACCTCGTGCTTGTTCCAGATCACAACATGGGTAGTACTCCAAGTCTTGGCACTTGACGCTAGAAACAGGAACATCGCAAGGTAAGTTGTGAGTCTCATCAACTAATCTCGATCACCTCACCACTCTTCGCCGCCGCATCCTCTGCCCGCGCAATCACATTCCGCGCAATCGCGTAAAACTCAGCCGCCTCCAGCGAATCAGGTCCCGCCAGCGAAATCGGCAATCCACGGTCGCCGCCCTCGCGAATCGCAGGCACCAGCTCAATCGAGCCCAAAAACGGCACATTGAACTGCGTCGCCGTCCGCTCCGCTCCGCCCTTCGAGAAAATGTCGATAATTTCGCTGCAATGCGGACAGGTAAAGTGGCTCATGTTTTCAACGATTCCAAGCACTTCGACGTTCACCTGGGCAAACATTTCGAGCGCCTTTCGCGCATCCTGCAGAGCCACATCGCTCGGCGTCGAAACCACCACCGCACCCGTCAGCGGCACCGTCTGCACCAGTGAAATCACCACGTCACCCGTCCCCGGAGGCAGATCGACAATCAGGTAGTCCAGTTCGCCCCACTCCACTTGCTGCAAAAACTGGCGGATAATCTGGTGCAGCATCGGCCCGCGCATCACCATCGGCTTGTCGCCCGGCGAAATGTAGCCAATCGAAATCGTCTTCACGCCATGCGTAAAGTTCGGCTCAATCTGGTTGCTCGGACCCACCTTCGGCTGCTGGCTTGATCCCATCATCAGCGGAATATTCGGCCCGTAAATATCGGCGTCAATCAGGCCAACCTTGTTGCCCATGCGGGCCAGTGCGATAGCCAGGTTGACAGCGACCGTCGTCTTGCCGACCCCGCCCTTGCCTGAACCCACTGCGATAATCTTGCCAACTCCCGGAAGCGGAAGCGGCGCTGGAGGAATTCCGTGTCCTGCTGCCATGTGCGTGTACCCTTGACCCTTCGAAGTTCTACCTTCTTATTTTAGCCGTCAGCCCCAGATCGCTCATCCCCGCCGCAAATCCGCTGTTGCTCTTCTGATCCCTGAACCCTGGTCCCTATTCCCTACTCCCTAGCTTTTCCCCGGCCGCACACTCCCCACCCCCGCCGGAGCCTGCTTCGCCCGCTTGCGCCGCTCCGACTCCAGTTCCCGGTTCTGCCGCCGCCGCAGCGCGCCCTCGTAGCGGCGATGCTCGTCCGCCGTCTCCGGCGTCAACTGCGGCACCGTCACCGGATTTCCCTGCCGATCAATCGCCACAAACACGAGGTAAGCGCTCGCCACATGCCGATACACGCCCGCCTGCGTATTCTCCGTCCAGACCTTCACTCCCACCTCAAGCGACTTTGAAAACGCCCGGTTCACACACGACTTCAAAATCAGCAAATCGCCCACATGCACCGGCTGAATGAAGTCAATATGATCCATCGCAGCCGTCACCACATGCGTCCGCGAATGACGATAAGCCGCCATTGCCCCCACGAGATCAATGAAGTGCATCAGCCGGCCGCCCAGCAGGTTCCCCAGCGTATTCGCGTCATTGGGTAAAATCAGCTCGGTCATTTCAGATTGAGACTCGGCCACGGTTCGTGAAACGGGCCTTGCCACCTCAGTGGCCTCATTCTGCGCGGCAGTTGCCTCGGTCTGGGTCATGATCGTGCCTCGTTGTGCCTCGATTGCCCTGGAAGCAGATAAACTGGTCTCAGAAGCAACAGGCTGCAACCAGTTTCAGCAATCAGCCGCAATTTCGCAAATCCGCCGTACCACTTCCGCTCAAAGAAATGTTCAAAAAGGATCACCGATGGACAAGGTTGCAGCTCTCAAAGAAATTCTCGCGATGGACCCCACGAACGCCTTTGCCCGCTACGGCCTCGCCCTGGAATTCGTCAACAATGGCCAACTCGAAACCGGACTAGCCGAGTTCGAAACCCTCCTCGCCGACCACCCCGACTACACCCCCGGCTATTTCATGGCCGCCCAGGCCCTCGCCAAAGCCGAACGCATCCCCGAGGCCATCGCCAAACTTAACCACGGCATCGCCAGCGCCCGCCGCACCAACAACAACCACGCCCTGAGCGAAATGCAAGGCATGCTCGACGAAATCGACCGCTAGCCCGAGTTGGACCGACAAGCCTAAATCGAGTGCTCGCCGAATCGCATGAACGCTCAATTTAAATCAAGAAGATTTGTCATCCTGAGCAAAGCGAAGGACCCGCTTTTCACACTCACACTCCACACTCACACTGGGCTTTCACGGCTTGAACGCCGTAGAAGGCAGCGTCACCGACCCCATCCGCCCCGAATTCGCGTCCACCACAATAATCCGCACCGACCCCAGCTTTGCATTCGCCTCCACCGGGTGCTGATACGGTATCCCCGTTGGCATCCCCGTCTCATAGGTCGCCTGCTTCAGCGAGATTTTCAGCGTATCCCCCGCCACCTGCGCCTTTGAAGTCGCATCATCCCGCAGCACCGTGAAGATGTATAGCTGGTCCTTCCACCGGCCGTCTTTTTGTTCAAGCGCCAGCCCCGGAAAGGCCACCCGTACCTTCACCATCGACTTGCCCGCACTGTCCGGCGGCAGGGCCTCGGCCGTAAGCTGCAAGCCCGTAAGATCCTGAGGCGACCACACTGCCTGCTCAAACCGCTGCCGCGTACTCGCAGATTGCTCTTCGTCGTAAAGATAGCTCGTCCTGTAGCGCAGCCTCACATCCTTGCGGCTCGGAATCTTCACCAGCAGCGTGTGAAACTTGCCATCTGCCTGCGAATCCGGCCCAAAACTGATCTCATAAAGCGAAGCGGAATCATCCTCGATCGAGTCCAGAGTCGCCTTCAGGTCGCCCCCACGCCGAATCGCCCTACCACCCGTCGCCTCCGCCAGTTGCCGCACCGGACCCTGGATTCCGTGCAAATCCTGCTGCATCTGCGCCGTCATACGCCCCGCCGTCGCGTCCCGCGGCGACGTTCCCCCGTTCAGACTCGCCGTATCCTGCGCAGCCTGGCTCAGTTGAACATTCCGGTTCTGCAGCGAAGCGTCCACGCCGCCTGCTTCCAGTGCAGATGCATCCACAACGTACAGCGCAATGTGCGCCTCGTTCAGCGATTCCCGTGCATGCATCATCGCCGCATCCAGGTACTTTTGCCCCTTGTCCGTGCCCACCGCCTGGCTCTCCCAATCTGAAAGCACACTATCGCCTGCAATCCATGCCAGGCTCTTGTGCCCCGCCACCGGTGCAAAATGCCGCGCCAGCGCCATCATCCCTTCCAGCGACGCCCGCAGTGGATTCGCTCCCATCTGCATCAGCTCCGGGTCGGTCGTCTGCATCGTGTCTGGCGCGTCGATTGAATTGCCATTGACGAAATTCAGATCCTGCACACTGCGCACGGTATCAAACTGCTGCTTGTTGCGACGCTCCAGCGTCTGCGCCTGGGCCACCGCACTGGCATCGGGCATCCATGCCGCCAGCTTTTTAGCCACCAGCTCATGGTCCTGCGTGACATCCTGAATGATGTGAAAACCCCGCTCCCCGATTGAATACAGCGCCACCCGCGACGTCGGCCGCGTCGCCTTCAGAAAGCGCAAAACCTCGCCCCGCGCCCGGTTCAAATCCTGAAACGCCAGGTGGCTCTCATCCAGCAGCAGAATCAGCATGTCCGGCGCCTCCTGCACCTCGCGAACCGTCGTCACCCCGTTGGTAAAAGTCTCCTGCTCCGGGGCCGTTTCCGCTGGCTGCGCCGCAACTACGGCAGAGGGAGCGGCATGATGAAATCCCCGCACCTGCTGCCTGCGTCCATTGTCGTAAATCTCAATGTCTTCCTGCTTCAAATCCAGAACGGGTTTGCCGTGTTTATCCAAAGCAATCAGGCCAATATCGACCAGTCGCGTCGTCACCTTCAGCGTGAATGCCCCCGCCTCTGTCGAGCCCGTAGCTCCCGCCGCATTGTTGAAAGCCGGTTCACCCGCACCCGGCAATCCGTTGACGGCACGCACCAGAATCTCTTCGTCCGCCTCACGCTCGGCAGCGGTCAAAGGCGCACTGGCGGGGGAAACAACCGGCGCCGGAGCGTTCGCCGTAGCCGCAACCGCAGCCTCTGCCGGTACCGATTCTGAGGCTGACGGTGTCCCCGTTGGTTCGTGAGCTGCCTCGCTTTCAGGTGCAGCAGTTGCAGTTTCAGCCATCGCAACCTCAGCATCGGCGCTTCCCGTCTGCTGCTCAGCTGCCGGGGGGTCATGAACAAGCGTCGCCTCAGACCCAAAACGACGATATGCAACGAAATCGTCGTTGTTCAGTTGCGTCTTTGTAATCGAAAAACTGGCGCTTGAAGGACCGCGCTGGTACATCTCGTTTGAAGCCGAAACCGACACGCTGTGGATCGGGCACGTATACGTGGCTTCACCAATCTTCACCGGTCCATACTCGACTAAAATCCCGGCGCGCAAAATTGGGTCGTCCGGATGCAAATCGGCTTCGATCGAGATACGCAGAATCGTCCCGGTTTCAGGATCGACAGTCAGATAGCCATGGTACCCGGTCGCCTGGCGCACCAGTGTAACATCGCCGTCTTGCCTCACCATACCTGCGGATGGACCGTTTGCGTTCTTCCTCAAAGTAGCGTTGGCACCGTAGCTGCTGCCCACAACCTCGCCCTTGCCACCGTGCATGTACTGCACCGTGTAGTGCGAAATGGCGCGGTCTACTGAAAACTGAAACACCGCCGCTGCTTTACCGTCCAGCATCTCCCAGTGATCCCAACCCAGCTTTCCCTTGGCTGCATCGACCAATACCAGCCCCAGAATCGGACCAAACTCTCCCCACGAAACCAGACTTTTGCTGGGGACAGCCTCAGCCGGAGAAGGTTTGACCTTCCCTTTTGCTGGATGTGCCTCTTTTCGTGACGTGGTTAGACTGGCAGCAATCGCGCTAGGATCATCCGTTTCCCGGCCATCTCGAAAGGCTATCGACGATTCAGATACGCCCTTGAAATTGAATCCGTTACGGGAGACACTATCCCCCGGAGCCGAAGACGATGGAGCATCATCGTAGCGCTCAGTTCTTCTGGTCGCGAGAAAATCAGGCAGAGTCGGCAACGTACGCGCCACATAATGAACTGCCTGCCCAAGAAGCACCTTCTGCGTGGCAAGGTCGGGCGCCGGTCTGCTCGGTATATCTTCCGCCGGAGGCTCCAGAAATGCCGATTCGTCCGCCAGAACTTTGATCTTCAGAGATGTCTTTGGCCCAGGACTCTCGGCAAGCAACTCCGCCAGGACCGACCGGTTGATTCGTGCGCTCACTTCAATGCCAGCCAGATCCTGCGCTACCGCCTCATCAGAGCGGTGATTTGCATGCGCTCCACTCAGGATGTTGCGCAACTGGGCAACCGTCGTCCGCTTGGCGGCCACTGCAACGTGGGCGAGGGAAAAAAGCAACAACAGCAGCACCAACCGATTTCGCATTGCCCAAAACCACCATTTCCCGTACTACCGTCACTCTACAACCCCCGCAGGCTGGCAGACAAATCCATTTAGTTGAGGCCTTCCGTACATACAGCGATCCTTACTTGCTCCCCAGAGGCTGGTAGTTCGAGTAGCTCGATTCAAGAATCGAGCGAACCTCCGTATAACTCTGCCCCCCGCCCTCACCCGTAATGACTACGTTCGTGAGAATTGTGGCAGAGATCGGCAACATGTACGCCTTGCCACCCAGAACCGCAGGCGCATAATCCACCCGCGTATCTTCCTGATGCACAAAATCGGTCGTCTTCGGCTCGATCTGCGTAATCATGCGCAGCACAATTCCACTCGAGGGGTCCACAAAAAACTCCCCATGGTACGGCTCAATCGCTTTGAAGGGTTTCCAGTCCACGATTGTCTGCGAGGGACCAATGTGCCCCCCAGACATGTCGTAGCTGGGAAAGCAGCAATAGTTCACAGCATAGTGTGAGCTTTTGCGGTCCACCGAAAAGCTGAAAACGGCGACCCGCTTGCCACCAATCTCATCCCACCGCGCCCAGGTCAAGCTCCCACTAGACGTTGCATCCTGCAACAACACCCCAAGAATCGGACCAAACTCTCCCCACGCAATCGGCCCCTGTGGATCATTGACCTTCTTGTTTTGACCAGAAACAATCCGCTCTACCCCACCCGCGCTCTCCGCCACCATTGAAGTCCGACCGAGGTACCGGATATGGTTGCCCACCACATTGCGCAGCGGACCACCCGTCAAAGTTCCATTCCCCTGAGCCACTCTGAAATCCTGCATGTAACTGCTCGGATTATCCGAAAACCGCAGGGTCGTCTTCTGAACCGTCAAATCAGGCAAATGCGCAAAAACCCCTGTGACATAGGTGGCAATCTTGGCAGCGAGGTCCTTCTGAGCTGCAGCATCGGGCGCAGGAGGGGCTGCCGCAGAGGCAGTCGGTAAAGGCAGAAATGCGCTGACATTCTTGAGAATCGTAAGTTGCTCAACCGTAAGTGGGCCGGGGATATTACCCGCCATCTGGTTCAGCGCCGCCATCGTGACTTGCTCGCCAATCTCTACATTTTTCAACTGCTCAGCAACCTGTTCGTCACTCTTCTTCTGTTCATGCAGGCTCTGCAGCAGGGTAGAGAGCTCTGACACACTGGTCTTCTTGGCGGCAAATGCCCGTACGGAAGACATACATTGAATCATCAAAAATAACAAAACGATAAGTACTCTATTGCGCATGACTTCAACCTTTCATAAAAGATAAGTCTGTCAAGGCACCTTTGCAGTGACTCAATGCGCTATCAACAGGCCTGGGCAGAATCTTACATGACTCATGCACAGTCGGTATGAGTTCAAAAGCCTGCGGCAGGCTCAAGCCATGCCCTTTCAAACCTTGCTCGAACAGTTGCCGTTTTCATCCTGTGTGAATCGAGTGGACCTCAGGCCGCCCAATCGCCGCGCATCCCACCGGCTCCTGGTCTACTCTAAAGAAGTCTCAGGGAGGCCTCATGTCACAGCCAACACCACTTTCCCTCACGCTCGGCGAACTTCGCGCCAGCCGCCATCATTCCGAATCTCGCCTCGCCCATCGCTCCGTTAAAGACGAGATGCGCGAAAACCTCATCGTCCGCCTGCGCGAAAAAAAGCCGCTCTTCGACGGCATCGTCGGCTACGAAGACACAGTCGTCCCCCAGGTCGCCAACGCCATCCTCTCCCGGCAAAACTTCATCCTCCTCGGCCTCCGAGGACAAGCCAAGAGCCGCATCCTCCGCGCCCTCACCGGCCTGCTCGACGCCCATGCCCCCTACATTGCTGGCTGCGAAATCCGAGACAACCCCTACACCCCCCTCTGCCGCCGCTGCAAAGACCTCATCGCCGAAATGGGTGAGGCCACCCCCATCGCCTGGCTCACCCGCGAAGACCGCTACGTTGAAAAACTCGCCACCCCCGACGTTACCGTAGCCGACCTCATCGGCGACCTAGACCCCATCAAAGCAGCGCGCGGCGGCCATGACCTCGCCAGCGAATTCACCATGCACTACGGCCTCCTGCCCCGCGCCAATCGTGGCATCTTTGCCGTCAACGAGCTCCCCGACCTCGCCGGAAAAATCCAGGTCGCCCTCTTCAACATCCTCCAGGAAGGCGACATCCAGATCAAAGGCTACCCCGTCCGCCTCGCCCTCGACGTAGCCCTCGTCTTCTCCGCCAACCCCGAGGACTACACCGCTCGCGGCAAAATCGTCACCCCCCTCAAAGACCGCATCGGCTCAGAAATCCGCACCCACTACGCCTCCACCGTCGAAGAAGGCATCGCCATCACCCACCAGGAAGCCTGGACCGACCGCCACCTCGGCGAGCTCGAAATCCCCCTCTTTCTCCGCGAAGTCGTCGAGCAAGTCGCCTTCCTCGCCCGCGACGACCGCCGCGTCGACAAGAAATCCGGCGTCAGCCAGCGCCTGCCTATCTCCACCCTCGAGCTCGTCATCTCCAACGCCGAGCGCCGCGCCCTCTCCCTCGGCGAAACCCAGATCGTCCCCCGCATCTCCGACCTCTACGCCGCCCTTCCCGGCATAACCGGCAAGCTCGAACTCGAATACGAAGGCGAACTGCGCGGCGCAGACCAGATCGTTCGCGAAATCCTCAAAAACGCCAGCGCCAAGGTCTACGACAAATACTTCGCCGAATCGAACACCCAGCAAATTGAGCAGTACTTCCACCTCGGCGGCACCCTGCAGGTAGACGACTCCGATTCCTCCAAAGCCATCCTTGCCAAACTCACCCAGATCCAGGGCCTCCTCGACAAACTCGGGCCCCTCGGCATCCGCTCAAAGGACCACCCTGCCAAAATCGTAGCCGCCGCCGAATTCCTCCTCGAAGGCCTCTACGCTCACAAGAAACTCACCCGCACCGAAGAACGCGGCTTCGCAGCACCAGAAAAAACTTCCCGCCGCGAACAGCGCCAGTCAGCCGCAGAAGACGAAACCCAATACGAAGACTGGCAAAACCGCAAATCCGGCCGCCGCGGCAACTTCAACTAACCTGCCTCATTTCCATAACCCGAATTCGGGTGCCCCACATCTCGCATTTGAGATGTGGGAAACCACAAACCTACATCCAGCCGCTGCCTTTGTTCTAGTTCTTGTTTTTCTGTCTGTCATTCCCGAAGAAAATCTTCGGGTGCCCCATCCATTCGCGCCCTTTGCGAATGGGTGGGAACCACAAATCCCGGACTGTTCTTGCCGTTGCTTTTCACACTCACACTCACACTCGCGGTGACCCATGAAACGAACCCGCTACACCAAATTCACCGGCGACCTGGCCGACGAGTTCTCCCTCGAAGACCTCATGCAGCAGCTCTCCGACTATCTCCTCGACTCCGGCTTCCAGGACCCCCTATCCCGCTTTCAGGAGCTGCAAGGCGAGCAATCCCTAGACAACCTCCGCGAAGCCCTCCGCCAGGCCCTCGAAGCCGGCGACTTCGACCAGGACCTGCGTAACAAGCTCGAAGACCTCGCCGGAGATCCAGAGAAAATCGAGCAGTTAATTGACCAGCTCATTCAGCGCATGCAGCAGCAGGATTACATCCGCATCGACGACCCGGCCGACCCCTCCCGCACCTCCACCACCCCCGGCCAGACCGGCTCCGGCGAGTCCTCCGCCCGCTTCGAAGTCCGCGACAAAGCCCTCGACTTCCTCGGCTACAAAACCCTCCAGGACCTCCTCGGCTCCCTCGGCCGCGCCAGCGCCGGCCGCCACGACACCATGCATCAGGCCACCGGCGTCGAAACCAACGGGTCCATAAGGCCCTACGAATTCGGCGACACCATGAACCTCGACGCCAACGCCACCCTCGCTGCCGCCCTCGCCACCCAGGCCGAAAATTCAGAAGGGCAAGGCGTCACCTGGCCCATCGAGGTCGATTACAAGCACCTCCACGTCCAACAATCTGACTACCAATCCAGCTGCGCCACCGTGGTCATGCTCGACTGCTCGCACTCGATGATCTTGTATGGCGAAGACCGCTTCACCCCGGCAAAGAGGGTTGCCATGGCTCTCAGCCATCTCATCCGAACCCAGTACCCCGGCGACACCCTCTCCGTCGTCCTCTTCCACGACTCCGCCGAAGAAGTCCCCGTCTCCCAGATCGCCCGCGTCAAAGTCGGCCCCCACTACACCAACACCCGCGAAGGCCTCCGCCTCTCCCGCAGTATCCTTAACCGCCAGCGCAAAGAGATGAAACAGATCGTCATGATCACCGACGGCAAACCAAGCGCCCTAACCCTGCCCGACGGCCGCATCTACAAAAACGCCTTCGGCCTCGACCCGCTCGTCCTCTCAGAAACCCTCGAAGAAGTCTCCCGCTGCCGCCGCGCCAACATCATGATCAACACCTTCATGCTCGCCACCGACCCCGGCCTCGTCCAATTCGTCCAAAGAGTAAGCGCCATGTGCCGCGGCAAAGCCTACTTCACCACCCCACAAACCCTAGGCAACTACCTGATGATGGACTTCATGTCCCGCAAGATGAAAACCGTGCATTGATCCGGAGTGTCACGGTTGCAACTTCAAGAGCCGAGAATTGTCAGGTGCCCCATCCTTGACAGCTCCATCGTCAAGGGTGGGAATGACAAAGGGCGCCTGTCGTTGCCGTTGCCTTCGTCTTTGCTTTTTTGGTTGTCATTCCCGCAGGGAATCTGCTTCTATTCTTGCCTTTGCCGTTGCTTTTTTGGTTGTCATTCCCGAAGGGAATCTGCTGTTGCACATTCGGAGGGAGCCGGGGCGTTCATGCCCATGAATACCACCTCATCCGCCAACCTCACGAGGGGCCTCGATGGCCCCGAGCGCCTTTCCACGAATACCGCCGGGGGCTAAAGGAAGGATCACCAATCTCTGGCCATCGGCGGGTGCCACCTGTGCCGCGCCCATCGCTACGAACGGCTTCGTGCTGACGAAGCTCTATCTGCGCGGGCTTGGGGGCAATCAGGATACGGAGCTCGACGGCGCGGGCAACTGGCTGCATACCAACGTCTCCGCCGGGGGCGGGCTGACTGCGACTTACTGGCAGGCTACAGGCGGGCCGCAACTGAGCCACAATTTCAGTGACTGGCTGGGGACCAAACGCATGCAGGCCAATACCGCTCCAAGCGCCGAAGTCTTCTTCCAGGTGCACAAGACTTCCGGTTATTCCTTCTTTACAAGGGACCGTATCGGAGCGCATTGCCTCCAGGCATACAAAAGGGACTCGGGGGTGAATGCAGCCAGCCGGGTGCCCCAGGTCCCGCGTCTTGGACCTGGGATCCCCAAAACTGTGGAACAAACCCCGTGAAATATCTCAAATTTGAGATGGGCAAAATCGATCTGTTGCGAATGCACAAAACCACCAAATGCTCCGCAAACCCAACCCCCACAATCCAAACCACTTCCAACACATCCACTTGACAACCCCGGCCCCCCGCCGCACCCCAAAAATGTCACGCGTGTGACATTTCGCTGTGGAACACCGAGCGCAATCAGACGCCCGTCCCCAGCGCCTTCCGCACCGCCGGAGCCACCTTCGTCCCCAGCAACTCAATCGCGTGCATCATCTTCGCATGTGGCAGAGTCGCCGCCGTCATCTGAAAGTCCAGCCGCGCCACACCACCCAGCGCCTCGTTGGTGTACAAAACTTTCTCAACAACATATTCCGGATCGCCAATCAGATACGCGCCCTTCGGCCCCCGCGTCGCCTCAAACTGCGCCCGCGAAGTCGGTGCCCAACCGCGCTCCTTGCCAATCTGCGAAAACATCGTCGCGTAGCTCGGATAGAAGTCATCCGCCGCCTGCTGGCTCGTATCTCCAATAAAACCAAACATATGCAGCCCCACTTTCAGCGTCTCAGCAGAATGCCCGGCGCGCCTACCAGCCTCGCGGTACAGGTCCACCAGCGGCCGGAATCGATGCTGCTCCCCGCCGATAATCGCCACCATCAGCGGCAGCCCCATGAATCCTGCCCGTGCAAACGACTGCGGCGTTCCGCCTACTCCGAGCCATATTGGCAACTTCTCCTGCACCGGCCGCGGATAGATTCCCTGCCCCGTTAGCGCCGGACGAAATTTGCCGGACCAGGTCGTCTTTTCGTCCTTAGCAGCATTGTCGCGCAGGGTGAGCAGCAGCTCCAGTTTTTCGACAAACAGCTCATCGTAGTCTTGCAGCTTGAGGCCAAAGAGCGGGTAGGCTTCTGTGAAGGACCCCCGCCCCGCCACAATTTCCGCCCGTCCGTTCGAAATCAAATCAAGGGTCGCAAACTCCTGAAACACCCGCACCGGATCTGCTGCGCTCAGCACCGTCACCGCGCTGGTCAGCCGGATCGTCTTCGTCCGCGACGCTGCAGCCGCCAGAATCATGGTCGGGGCAGAGTCGAGAAACTCGCTGCGGTGGTGTTCGCCGATACCAAAAACATCCAAGCCGACCTGATCTGCCAGCTCAATCTCCTCAATCAAATTGCGCAGGCGTTCGCTCGGTGCGATAGTGGTGCCGGTTTCAGGGTCGCGAATTGCTGCTGCAAAGCTGTCAATGCCGATCTGCATGGGAGTCTCCCGGTGAAATAGTTGTTCCAACAAGTAATCAGATGCAGGCGTGTCCAACTCGATTCATTGCGCGTGCGGCCTTGTATAGAGAGCGCGGAGCACGCTAGTCGAATACGACTGTCTTGTTGCCGTAGCAAAGGATGCGCTGCTCGAGATGCCAGCGCACGGCGCGCGAGAGCACGATGCGCTCCAGGTCGCGTCCTCGCGCTACCAGATCTTCCACCTGGTCGCGATGCGAAATGCGGGCCACATCCTGCTCGATAATCGGGCCGTCGTCGAGTACTGAGGTGACATAGTGGCTGGTCGCGCCAATCAGCTTCACGCCCCGGGCATGGGCCGCATGGTACGGCCGCGCTCCAATGAAGGCAGGCAGAAAAGAGTGATGCACGTTGATGATTGCCGCAGGATACTGGGCCACAAAATTCTCGGTGAGAATCTGCATGTAGCGGGCAAGAACGACCAGTTCCACATCCAGTTCGCTGAGCAGGGCAATCTGCTGCGCCTCAGCCTCGGCGCGTGTCGCGGGCGTGACCGGCACGTATTCGAAGCGGATTCCGTGAAACGCAGCCAAAGTCTCAACTTCACGATGATTCGAGACAATCACCGCGATTTCGCAGCTCAGCTCGCCTGCGCTGGCGCGGTAGAGCAAGTCGGCAATGCAGTGCAGATACTGCGAACAAAAGAGCGCCACGCGCGGCCTACGCTGCATCAGACGCAATTGCCAGCGCATTTTCAGTTCCGTGGCGAGAGGCGCAAATGCTTCGGCAAAGGCCGGAATCCCTTCCTCGGCAGAGAGGGAGTCGATTGCCCACTCCACGCGCATGAAGAACAGGCCGAGCGCGTGATCCTGATGCTGGTCGGCGTGCAGGATATTTGCGCCCTGGGCGTAGAGCAGCCCGGAGACGCGGGCCACCAGACCCTTTTGATCAGGGCAGTCAATGAGCAGTACAGCGCGACTGTTTGCAGCCAGGCTCGCGATAGAAGTTGTTGAAGTCATCGTTCTCCAGATTACCCGACTCGGCTACTCCCGCCGTAATGCTTCCACTGGGTCGACGCTCATCGCAGCGCGCGCCGGGAGCAGTGTTGCGGCCAAAGCTACCAGCCCAAGCAGTCCGGCTACCGCACCGTATACCGCCGGATCGTGCGGGTCTACCTGAAAGAGCAATGATCGGACGAGCCTCGCCAAAGCCAGCGCGGCGGCCAAGCCAACGACTACCCCGGCAGCCACAATCCACATCCCCTCGCCCACAATCATCCGCAGAATATCCGCGCGTGTCGCGCCAAGGGCCATGCGCACGCCAATCTCCTGCGTCCGCTGCGAGGCGGCATAGGCGATCACACCATAGAGTCCAATCACCGCCATCACCGTTCCGCAGAGCGCAAAAAAGCCCAGCAGGGCAGTCTCAAATCGCGGCCTGTCGGCCAGTTCGCTCACCTGCTGTGCCAGCGGCCGAATCTCGACCGGCGCCAAAGGATCGAGCCGGGCCATCTCGGTGCGAATCAGACCGGCCAGTGCCGACGCCGGCAGGGACGACCGCAGCAGGAAGTAGTGATGCGGCCCAAAGCTTTCCGGGTCGCGGGTGCGCTTGAGCGTGTAAAACTCCGGCTCATCGACATTGGTCAGCCCGCCATTTTTAACGTCGGCGGCGACTCCAACCACTGTAAAGACGGTCGGGTCAGTGACGAAGTTCGGATCAAACCGGCCAAATCGAATATGCTGCCCAATTGGGTCCTGTTCCCGAAACATCCGCGATGCCAGTGAGCGGCTCAGGACCAGCAGATCTCTGCTTTCCGTCCGGTCCTCTTCGCGAAATCCCGGCCCGCGAAGGATGGGAATGCGGAGAGCGCGAAAGTACTCCGGCGTTACAGAACGCGCGACAACATCGTCCCCAACTCGCGGTTCGCTGGGGGGCCTGCCCACGACAAAAATTTGCGCGTATCCCGTACCGTTATGCCAGCCATCCGGCGGCAGCGAGTCAGTCATTCCCACACCGGAGACACCGGGCAGCGAGCGCAAAGCCGCCTCAGCACGCAGATCGAAATCTATATATCCATGGGGATATCGCTCCTGATTCAGCGGGACACGCACGGTAATCACGTCATCTGCCGTCATGCCGAGTTGCTGCGCCTGCAGATGTGCAAAACTCTTGAGCAGCAGACCGGCTCCCGAAAGCAGCACCACGCTGAATACCATCTGGGCGATGACCAAGATCCGTCGCAGTCGCACATGCGCTCTCGTTTGTGAAGACCGCGACACCAGTGCCGACGGTCGAGGTCGATCTACTGCCCCGGTTATGCCGAACAAGACAGCACAAAGGAGCGAAAGCAATGCAGAAAACGCGGCGATCCGCAGGTCCAGGTGCGCATTTCGCAGAAAGGGAATGCCAGTCGGCGCAATCCGCACAAATGCCCGCAGCAAGGCTTCGGCAAGCACCCAGCCCACCAGCGCGCCGGCCAGTGCCAGCAGCAGAGCTTCGGTCATTGTCTGGCGAACCAGCCGCCCGCGGCTCGCCCCAAGCGCTGCACGCACCGCCAGTTCGCGCTGCCGTGCCACTCCGCGCGCGGAAAACAGGCAGGCCACATTGGCGCAAGCAATCAGCAATACGGCAGCGACTGTCGCAAGCAACAGCCATGCCGCCTGCGTCGCATCCTGCATTTCGAGCGCTCGCACCGAGCGTATCTGCAGCCGAAACCCGTCGCGTATTTGCGGCGGAATCCACTCTCTCGTGTGCAGAAAGAAAGGCTCCATCTGCGCTTGTGCCGTGGTCAGGTTAACGCCCGGATTAAGTCGCGCAAACGCCCACACCGGCAAGCCGATGCCACTGTTGATGGTGTGCTGTGCCGCGACATCCATCCGCGCTGGAAGTACGATATCTGCCGCCTGCAGTCGCGGCATCGCATACCCTCTCGGCAATACGCCGACAACACGAACTGGGCGCCCATCGAGCGAAATATTGTGGTCGAGAATCTTCGGGTCGCGGTTATACCGGCTCAGCCAAAGTCCATCCGAAATCAACGCCGCTCGCGGCCCATTGGGCAAATCCTCCTCGGGCAAAAAATTCCGCCCGAGGATTGGTGAAATTCCCAAGGTTGGCAGAAAATTCTGTGCCACCTGTGCGCACTGCAGGTGCAGCGGATTAGCCTCGGTCAGGTTGCAGTCCTGCGTTCCGCGCTCGAAGGTCATCGAAGAGAAAGGCTTCTGACTGGCCTGCCACTCATAGAAAAACCCGCCCAGCATGAACTCCTGCTTCTGCAAGGGCTGCACCAGACCGAGGGAGACCAGGCGGTCGTCATCGGCATACGGAAGACTTCGAAAGAGAATGCGGTCTACGACGCTGAAGACGGCAGTCGTCGCCCCAATACCCAGCGACAGAGTGGCAATCACGGTCACAGTGAATGCCCGGTTCCGCCTGAATCCGCGCAGAGCGTATCGCACATCCTGAGCGATTGTTTCCAGCATCAGGCCTGGACGCTGGCGATGGGTCTCTTCCCGCGCCCGCTCCAGCCCGCCAAACTCGATCAGGGCCCGCCGCCGTGCCTCCCGCGCATCCATCCCGGCCGCCAGATTGGCCTGAATGGACTGTTCGAGATGAAATTGAAGCTCTTCTTCGAGTTCATCAAAAGGTTTGCGAGCCACCATCAATCGCAGACGAGGCATCAGTTCGCGCAGGTTCATTGCGCCGCCTCCCTGCGCCCCAGCACCAGCGCAATTGCTTCCGCCATGCGCTCCCAGTTGGCCATTTCGGCGTCTAGTTGCTTGCGACCGGTATCGGTGAGGGCGTAGAACTTGGCCCGCCGGTTGTTCTCTGAACTGGCCCACTCCGCCTTGATCCAGCCCTTGTACTCCAACCGGTGCAGGGCAGGATAGAGCGAACCCTGGCCAATTTCGAGGGCCTCTTTGGAGAACTGCTGGATGCGTTGCGCTACACCCCAGCCATGCATGGGTTCAAGTGCAAGCGTCTTCAGGATAAGCATGTCGAGCGTTCCCTGAAGCAGCACGTTGGAGTTGGCGGATGGTGGCATCTTTCCCCTCGACATTCGACAAGTATTGAGCCCATAGTCGCGCCGACTCTTGTCGAATGTCAAGGGTAGATTTCTGGAAATTTACAAGGGCAGGCGTCCCCAATCAGGCATGGGGTTGACCTGCGGTGGATGACAGCTGCTGGCGCAGGCTTCCAGCCAAATCCGCAACGACGCGCAGCTTTTCAGCCAGTGGAGCTGAAACCTCGCGCTCCTGCATGGCCAGTTGAGAGTGCAGCAGCAGACCGGCGACCGTTGATTTGAGCTCATTTTCAATTGCGGCGGCCGCAGCCTGATGTGCCAGCGCCCGCTCCCGCTCGCGGCGGTTGAGCGCCATGCGCACTTCGCGCGCCAGCCGTTCGACGCCTGACAGAGCAAAGTTGACCTGCACGGGAATCGCCAGGCCTGCCAGCTCCCAAATCAACTCTGAGCCCGCGGCATCGAGATCAATGATATTTTCATCCACCACAATCGCCGTGTACTGGCCACGCTTGAGGGCCGCCACTGCCGCCCTTCGCCCTTGAGCAGCTTCACACTCCAAACCGAGTGTCTTGCTGAGCGCCGATGCGCAGTTTTCGACGCCTTCCATGCCTGAAACAACCAGAATTTTCATGTGTCATTCTCCATTTGCGTGGTTGCCCACGAGGGCTTTTCCGCCCTTTTCCTGAAAGCAGGTTGATAGCACCATGATTGATGGCGTCGCACGAACCAACAACTCTGCAGCCCCGCTTGTCGGGCAAGAGGATGTGTGTGCTAACGCCCGGAGGAAGCCGCTCTAGCCGTCGAGCAGTGGGTCAGTGATGCCGTATTCCTTGAGCTTGCGATACAGGGTAGTCTTGCCAATCCCAAGCATTTTTGCTGCCAGCAGTTTGTCGCCACCCAGCAGGCGAATCGCGCCGAGAATCGCCTGGCGCTCCATCTCTGCGAGCGGCAACACGTCGGCGGCCACGGCCGCAGGCTGGGCCTCGGCCGCCGCCATCGATGCGCGATGAGCTTCCAGGCCCTGCTGCTGCAGTTGCGTCGGCAGGTCGCCCAGTTGCAGCACCGGCCCCGACGACAGCGCACAGGCCCGCTCGATGGCATTTTCGAGTTCGCGGATATTGCCCGGCCAGTCATGGCGCATCATGGTGCGCAGAGCTTCGTCGTTGAGCGTGTACTTGCGCGGCTGCCCCTTGGACAAACGGTCGAGAAAATGGGCGGCGAGCAGAGGGATATCTTCGCGGCGGTCGCGCAGCGCCGGTAGCCGCAGGTTAACGACGTTGAGCCGGTAGAAGAGGTCTTTGCGGAAGCTGCCCTTTTCGACCATGGCCGCCAGGTCGCGGTTGGTGGCGGCAACGATGCGCGCCTTGATCGGCACGCGGTGAGTCGCGCCTACGGGACGCACTTCCTTTTCCTGGAGCGCACGCAGCAGCTTCGCCTGCAGGTCGAGCGTCAGCTCACCGATTTCGTCCAGAAATACCGTTCCGCCCTCGGCCGAGACAAACAGTCCGTCCTTCGATTTGACTGCCCCGGTGAAGGCACCCTTCACGTAGCCAAAGAGTTCGCTTTCAATCAGCGTTGGTACCAGCGAGCCGCAATCCACCGGCAAAAAGGGCTTGTGTGCATTGGGCCCGAAGGCATGGATGGTGCGCGCCACCAACTCCTTTCCGGTTCCGCTCTCGCCAAGCACCAGCACCGGATGGGTACTCTGTGCCACCTTGGAGAGGATGCGGTAGAGCTTTTCCATCTCGTTGGAGCGGCCAATCATGGCCCCAAGCCCCTGGCTGGAACGAAGCCTCTCCCGCAGCAGCCGGCTCGAGTGATCCACCGTCACCTGGGCCGCTGCACGCTCCAGCGCGGTGGACAACTCGTCCACGGCAAAAGGCTTGGTGAGATAGTCGGCAGCTCCGCAGCGCATCGCCTCGACCGCTACCCCTACCGAACCCGAAGCGGTCATGGCAATGACCACAGTCTGCGCGTACAAGTGCCTGACCTCCGTGACCAGTTCCAAACCATTGCTGCCGGTTGTTGGCAGGTTGACCAGCAGGATGTCGGCGGCATGCCCCCGAAGCAGGCTGCGCGCCTGGGCAAAATCGGCAGTCGATTGCACCGCGTAGCCCAGCGATGTGGCGATCTCCACGCAGGCAGATCGCACCGCCGCATCGCTGTCAACGATGAGCAGGTTGAGGCGAACCCTGAGGTCAGGCGACCCCGAGGCATCGAGAGGTACCGCGCTCTGTGGAAGAAACTCCATGACTGTCGAGTGGAAGACTGTTTCGAGCATTGTATGCGCCTTTCGGTACTTATGCTTGCTTGTTGTGTGAATGAAAAAGCAGCAGAGACTGACACTGTCTGCTAAGTGGACCAGGGAATCTGAACAACGAAGACGGCGCCGTGGCTGAACTCAGCCGCATCGCTGGCAATCGTGTCGCTGGCAGGACTTTCATCCAAGGCTCGCGGTGTGCCCCTGCCGAGTTGAAGCATTGCTGGTTCGTCCAAAGGGCCGTCTGAGCTTGCCCAGGAATTTTCGCAGGAACTTTCCCAGCAACGACCTGCCCGGTTGGCGGCCCAGACCTCGCCCCCCGCAGCCTCGACAAGGTCGCGTACGATGGCCAGCCCCAACCCGCGATGCTCTCCAAAGACCGGCCCGTCCTCTTGAAAGCGGCGATTGGCAGCGACGTCCGCGACAGATGGGTCAGGTTCCAGACCGTTGTCAATGCCTGCGGATTCCAGCGGATTTTTCTGAACCGCAGTAACCAGAGAATGGGAATTGAGACTGACATGGGTTGTATAGCCCGGGAAGAAGACTGCTTCCAGTGCCGCTTCGGGAATGCCGGGGCCGTTGTCAGCCACTGTCAGCACCACCAGGCCTTTCCCGGGAACCGATTCAACCTCGCGGAGCGCGATCTGGATATGGCCCCCGGTGGGCATCGCGTCCGCCGCATTCCTGGCCAGATTGACCAGCACCCTCGTCAGGTCGTCCAGGGTTAACGCAATGGAACGATGCCCCCCTGCTATTGTGAGCCCGACCGTGATTGCCGGGCCGACCAGAGCAGAAATCAGGTTGCGCAGCGCGAGCAGCTCATGGGCCAGATTGGCCACTGGCTCACTGGCCTGATATTGAAACTGACGGCTGCGGGCAAGTGTCATCGGCAACGGAAATACGCTGGCCGCGGTGCCAGAACTGTCCTCAACTGGCTCCCACTGCCCGGCGTCATGGGTTTCTAAAGCTGGAAGGACACCGGAGGACCGTTCCCGCTCCGACTGCAGTTCCGGTCTCAGAGCCAGGCCGCCCGAGACCCCTGAGAGGAGGCTGGAAACGTCACGACTGGAGTCGTGAAGATTGCAGTCGCGCTCCAACCGCACCAGCCCCTCGATCAGACGCCGACTGGCTCCGGCAACCAACCGCAGTTCCCCTGCATAATGCCGGAAAGGCGCGGCAAGTACCCCAGGCTCCTCAAGCAAATCGCAGTAGAGGCCCATGGCCGCCACCATATTGCGGGCATCGTGCAGCAGTGCCCCAAGGGACTCAATTTCCGTCCGCGCTCCTTGCAGAGTTTTTGCCATTGGGGGCTCTGCGTGCGCCGATTCCTTTCTCCGCACAGACACCTGGGAAGAACTCTGGTTGCCGGATGTAACCGACGCAGGCAGACAGCCGTCAATCGGCAACCGACGGTTGACTGCCGTCTCCAGCCAGGACAAGTTGCCGGACCGTGGCTGTGCTCCGTCGTCCCATGATTGCCGCCGACCGGCCGGCACGGCAGGACCTGCAACAGGATTGAGGTCTGACTTTACTTCGGACCCGATTTTCAAGCCCCTGTGCGATTCTTCACCTGGAGTTGCATTTCCCCATGAGCTCTTCCACCGTGGCCCGGCAGTGTGTCCCTCGGAATCATGCCATCCATCTGCTTGCTGCTGCATACGCTCCCTCGCTCCTTTGGCTCCAACTGCCCCAAAAACTGCCTGCGACTGCAATTTGTGCCAATCTTGCCCTTGTTGATAGCAAACGGTGTGCCAAACCAGAACAGTTACGCTAAGTTCCTGATAAGGAACGGAATCTCCCCGATTTCCCGGAAACGCGCACCTTGCGATGGGAACCGCAATTTTCCCAAAACAGGAAATGCCCCTCAGCCCGGTCGCAATGATCTCCTTCTGTTTCAACGACTTGAGATGCCGTTCCGGATTTGGGCCGGGAAATCGGACAATTCCCGTTGTGGAACTAGCGTGCAGCCGGCCCGCACCGGAACCCGCTGCAACCTCAGGAGCCGCTGCTCCCGTACAATCGAGTCATGGCAAATCCCGTCACCCAGGCATCCGGTTCATCTACGTCCCATCCTTCTCACAATGCCAGCGCCGCGGCCAAAGGGCTCTTTTTTCGCAGCGATGGCCGCGCTGCCGACCAGGCTCGCCCGCTTACTCTTACGCCTCATTTCGTCCGGACGGCGGAAGGTTCGGTCTTGATTTCGGTGGGAGCGACACGGGTGCTGTGCAATGCGACGATTGAAAACGGTGTTCCCGGCTGGATGCGCAACTCCGGGCGCGGCTGGGTTACGGCGGAGTACGCGATGTTGCCCCGTTCCACCGTCACCCGCTCGCCGCGTGAGAGCGAACGCGGCAAGATCGGTGGTCGGACGCACGAAATTCAGCGCCTCATCGGTCGCAGCCTGCGCTCCGTCGTGGATATGCACGCGCTGGGCGAGCGGACGGTGATTCTTGATTGCGACGTGATTCAGGCCGATGGCGGCACCCGCACGGCGGCCATTACGGGAGCCAGTGTTGCTTTGGCCCTGGCCCTGAACGCGCTGGTGAAGGCCGGGACAATGAAACACTCGCCGCTGAAGCAGATGGTCGCGGCCACCTCGGTCGGCATCGTCGAGGGCACCGCCCTGCTCGACCTGTGCTACGAAGAGGATTCGCAGGCGGCTGTGGATATGAACGTGGTGATGACGGCCGATGGTGGCCTCATCGAAACCCAGGCGACGGCGGAAAAAGGCAGCTATTCACGGGCACAGTTGAATGGATTGATTGACCTGGCCGAGGGCGGGCTGGAGCAGATTTTCGCTGCACAACGGGCGATTCTAGAAGCCTGAGGCAACTAGCGGAGAACGCCCGCCAACAGCAATGTTCCGGCGAGGCCGACTACGGAGAGCAGCGTTTCGAGAACTGACCAGGTGGCCAGGGTCTCGCTTACTTCGAGGCCAAAGAACTCCTTGATCATCCAGAAGCCGGGGTCGTTGACGTGCGAGCAAAAGAGCGACCCAGCACCCGTCGCCAGCACCAGCAGTTCTGCACCATACGGAGTCCCGGTTCCCATGGAGAGTGCAACCGGGGCCAGAATGCCAGTGGTCACCGCCATAGCAACCGTGGCCGAGCCGATGGCCAGGCGCACAGTGGCCGCCAGCAGCCAGGCAAAGAGCAGCGGCGAAAGATGAGCGCCCATGGCCAGCTCAACGGTCGCCTGGGCTGCCCCAGAGTCGTTGAGAACGCGGCTGAATCCCCCGGCTGTCGCCAAAATCAGAAGCACACCCGCAATGGGCGCGAAGCTCTCGCCGGTCAGGCGCAGGGTATGCGCGGCGCTCCAGCCGCAAATGCGGCCCAGCAGCAGTTGTGCCACGACCACGGCTGCCAGCAGAGCCACGGAGGGGTCGCCGAGCAGATGCAGAGCTGCGTTCACGCCTGCCCATGGACCCAGCGGGGCAAACATTCCATCTGCCCAGCTGCCCAGAAAAATCAGCAGCACCGGCAGCATCAGCACCAGCAGCGCTGTGGGAACCAGTCCCGCGCGGTGCATTGAGGCAGAAGGCTGAGCCTCGGCATCGGCCTCAAGCTCGTCAACGAACGATTCCGGGGCGAACGATTCCGGCGCAACATGAGAATCGCAGGCCGCATCCGCCCTGGCCATTTGCGCGCCAGCAAAGCGAGCTTGCAACCGGGGATAAACCCATCCCCAGCAGGGCCCGGCAACGACCGCTGCCGGCAAGCCAACGGCCAGGCCCATCAGGATCGTCTTACCTACGTCGGCATGGTACTGCGCCACGGCGAGCATGGCCGCCGGGTGCGGCGGTATGAGCCCATGCACGATTGAGAGTCCTGCCAGCGTCGGCAATCCTGCAACAATCGCTGAGCGGCCGCTGCGTCTGGCCACCGAAACGACAATCGGCATCAGCAGCACCAGACCCACTTCAAAGAACACCGGGAAGCCAACCAGCATGCCCATCAGCATCATTGCAACTGGCAGCCAGCGGGGGCCGCAGCGGCTCACCAGCCCTTCGCCGAGGGCCGCAGCACCGCCCGAGCGTGACAGCAGGTGCCCCAGCACCGCGCCCAGTCCCAGAACCAGCGCAACGTGCGATAGCAAATTACCGACCCCGGAGCTCAGAGAAACCGGAATCCGCGCGAGGGGCATGCCGGAGACGGTTCCCAGCACGAGTGCCGCAACCAGGAGGGCGAGCGCCGGATGCAGCCGCGCGCGCACAATCATCAGCATGAGCAGGGCGATGGTGCCTACCGTGCACAGCAGCAGATAGTTGGCGTGCGACAGGAACAACGGCGGCCCTCGCTGAGGCTTCAGATGAAGTGGATTTCAGTCCGCCGCCAGTATATCGACTCTGCCGATGTCCCTGACGTGATCACTCACCGCTTTTGCCAGCGTGCCGTGAGCGCAGCAATTTTGTCGTCCATGGTTGCGGCAACGGGCGCGGGCGGTGGAGGCGCAGACACTTTGCCGCGCACTGGGGTAGAGGGTCCCGGCTTCTTCGGGGCAGTCACAGGCCCCGCGACTGGCCTTGCCTGATTCATATTTCCAGCCGGCCTCACGCCCGCTCCACGCTGCGCCGCTGGCTCCAACAGCGCCTTGATTGACAGTGAAATGCGCTTGGTCCGCGCGTCGGCTGTCAGCACCTTGACCTTGACAATCTGCCCTGCCTTCACTGCCTCTGAGGGGTCCTTGATGAACTTGTTGGACAGCTCGCTTATATGGACCAGTCCATCCTGATGGACGCCTACATCGACAAAAGCTCCAAAGCGCGTGACGTTGGTGACCACCCCTTCGAGCACCATGCCGATTTCGAGGTCGGAGATTTCGTGCACCGATTCAAGAAAGCTCGGGGCGACGAACTTGTCACGCGGGTCGCGGCCCGGCTTGCGCAGCTCCTCGAGAATGTCCTGGAGGGTGAAGGCGCCTGCCTGAATCCTTGATTTGTCTACCTTGTCCAGCTTGTTGAGCAGGTCGGGCTGGCGGATGATTTCGTCTACCGGGCTGGCCGCGAGACGGGCAATTTCTTCGACAACTTTGTAGGACTCGGGATGAACTGCGGTTGAATCCAGCGGATTGTCGCCGCCGCGAATGCGCAGAAATCCGGCAGCCTGCTCAAATGTCTTGGGGCCAACTCCGGCGACCTTCTTCAATTGCTCACGCGAAACAAATTTGCCGTTCTGGTCGCGATGGGCGACGATATTGAGCGCCGTGCGTTCGCTAATGCCCGCGACGTAGCGCAGCAGCGCCCAGCTGGCGGTGTTCAGGTCAACGCCGACGCGGTTTACGCAGCTCTCAATCACCTGTCCGAGAGACTCCTGCAACTGCCGCTGGTCAACATCGTGCTGGTACTGGCCGACGCCGATGGCCTTGGGATCGACCTTGACCAGTTCCGCGAGTGGATCTTGCAGGCGCCGCGCAATGGAGATTGCGCCGCGCACGGTCAGGTCGAGGTCGGGAAACTCCTGCCGCGCAAGGTCGGATGCGGAGTAAACGCTGGCCCCGGATTCGCTGACCATTACGGTAAAAATGTCTTTCAAATCTTTTTCGCGCAGAAATTCGCGCACCAATGCGTCGGTCTCCCGCGAAGCCGTCCCATTGCCAATCGCAATCGCCCGGCAGTTGTGTTGGCCGAGGAAGCGATAGAGCGTCACCTTGGCGGCCTCGGTATTGCCCTTGCCGGTATGCGGGTAAATCACATCATGCGCGAGGAATTTGCCCGTCTCATCGACCACGGCAATCTTGCAACCGGTACGCAGGCCAGGATCAATACCCAGCACGGCAATGGGACCTGCGGGCGGGGCGAGCAGCAGATTGTGGAGGTTTTCGCGAAAGACCTGAATCGCCTCCAGGTCAGACCGCCGCTTGAGTTCGAGCCTGATCTCGGCCTGAATTGACGAGTTCAGGAGGCGCGCCCAGCTATCGGCGACGGCGAGTTCAAGCTGGGGCGTCCAATCGCCGGGGGCGCGCAGCACCCGCGCACGCAGCATTCCGACGGCCCGTTCCGCTTCGGTTTCAATCAGAAAATAGAGCACATTCTCAGTCTCGCCCCGGCGAATCGCCAACATTCGGTGCGAAGGAATGGTCTTCACGGGCTCGCGGTAGTCGTAATACATCTTGAATTTTTCCTGCTCGTCGAGCTTTGTGCCAGCCTCTTCGGTGGCTTTGCGGCTGGTGACGACACCCTCATCAAAGACCCACTGCCGCAGCATCTTGCGCAGATCGGCGTCTTCGCTGATGCGCTCGGCGACGATGTGGCGCGCGCCCTCAAGGGCTGCTTCGACGGTCGCCACGCCTTTTTCTTCGCTGATGAAGGTAGGGGCGAGCTGCGCCAGGGACTGCGGGCCGGGTTGCTGCGCCCACAGGTAATCGGCCAGCGGCTCCAGCCCCTGCTCGCGGGCGATGGTGGCCTTGGTGCGGCGCTTGGGCTTGTAGGGCAGGTAGAGGTCTTCGAGCACGGCGCGGTCGAGCGTGGCTTCGATGCGGGCCTTCAAGTCGTCGGTGAGCTTGCCCTGGCCGGCAATGGTTTCGAGTACGGTCTCTTTGCGGGCCACGAGTTCGCGGAAGTAGGCAAGCTGCTCTTCGATGGCGCGAATCTGCACTTCGTCGAGCGCGCCGGTCGCTTCCTTGCGGTAGCGTGCAATGAAAGGCACTGTTCCGCCATCGTCCAGCAGTTCGATGACGGCAACGAGGCCGCGCAAAGGAAGGTTCAGTTGCTTAGAGATGTGCAGCAGGATTTCGGGAGAGAGTGCCAGGGGAGTCGCCATGATGTACCCCCAGTTTAGCGGGGCGACCTGAGCCGACCCTGAGGAAATCCGGGACTGGGACGACCAGCCCCGGACTGAAAGGGCATCAGATTCCCAGTTTCTTCCAGATTGCATCTACTTTGGCTTTGGTTGTCTTATCCATTTCGAGCATGGCCGGCCATGGCCGGTCAAACCCCTCGGCCTTCCACTTACGGGTTGCATCAATGCCCATCTTGCTGCCGTAGTTAGCCATTCGCGAGGCATGATCGAGCGAATCGATCGGCCCCAGGATGAATTGGATATCCCGCTCCGGATCGATGTTATTGGTTACCCGCAGCGTTACTTCGCCGATATCCTGTACATCGCAGTCTTCGTCAACAACCACAATGCATTTGGTGAACATCGCCTGGCCCAGCGACCAGATAGCCGCCATCACCTTGCGCGCCTGACCGGCATAACTCTTTCGAATTGAAACAATCATCAGGTTATGAAAGACACCCTCGGCCGGCAAGTTGATATCGACAATCTCAGGGATTGTCATCTTCATCATCGGCAGAAAGATTCGCTCGACGGCCTTTCCCATCCAGGCGTCTTCCATCGGAGGCTTGCCCACGATAGTCGCCGCATAAATCGGGTCCTTGCGATGAGTTATGCATGTGATATGAAAGACCGGGTACTCGTCCTGCATGGTATAGAAGCCGGTGTGGTCGCCAAACGGGCCTTCCGTGCGCATTTCACCCAGCTCGACGTACCCCTCGAGCACAATCTCAGCGTTCGCGGGAACCTCCAGGTCTACCGTCTCGCACTTTACGATCTCGACCGGCTTGCCGCGCAGAAAGCCTGCAATCAGGTACTCCTCAATCTCCGGCGGTGCCGGCACAATTGCCGAAAACGTCGTCGCCGGGTCGGAGCCAATAGAAACGGCTACTTCCATCCGCGAACCCTTCAGATTGCCAAACTGCACCTGCGGCAACCCGCCCACCGGTCCATCCGCCACCGTGTATGCGCCACCCGAAGTTTCAGCCATCGCAGCTACCCGCGCCGCCTTTGAGTCGGAATCTGAATTAGCCATGGCCGCAGCGCGCAGCGCCTCACGATAGTGCTCTGCTGCGACCTTTTGCCGCTGCCAGTGCATGCCTGTGGTCTGGCCGTCATAAACCTGCATCCGGTACATGCCGATATTGCGCTTGCCTGATTTTGGATCGCGGGTATGCACACAGGGCAAGGTGATAAACGGACCGCCATCATGCGGCCAGCAGGTCAACACCGGAAAATCAAGCAGGTTGAATCCCTGCCGCAGAATCACCTGCTTGCAGGGCGCATCCTTGGCAGAGACCGTCTTTGGAAACGACCGCACCAGTTCGCCCACCTGGGGCAGCATCTTCAGCTTGTCGAGGAGGCCCTCGGGAGCCTTCATATTCATCAGCCCCTGGATGCGCCCGGCAATCTGCTCCAGATTGTCCACGCCCAAAGCCATCGCCATACGCCGCTCTGAGCCAAACTGGTTGATGAAGACCTTATGCCCTGGGTGCCCGACGATATTTTCAAACAGCAGCGCCGGCCCACCCGGTGCATAGCCCTCAGCACCCTTGACAGAGCGCGACCCGCTGCCTGCTTTCGAGGCCCGGTCGGTGATTTCAGTGATTTCAAGGCGCGGAGAAACCGGCTCCTTGATGCGCTTCAGTTCCCCTGCCTTGTCGAGAGCCGCAATCCATTCGCGAAGATCGTTGTAAGCCAAAACGTACTCCTGGCGCGGAACCGGTAGGACTCGGTCTAAACCGCACAACCTTTAGTGTATCGGGCGACGAGAGCCGCCGGGCCGGTTGGCTGTCGCCCGCTTTTGTCAGAGCGAAACTGCCTCAGTTGATGGTGTGAACCGAAGGCACGAAGGCATCCAGCGGAAAACCGAGCCGCTTCCATTCGTCGTAGCCTCCCCGCAAGGGGCGCACCCGCTCAATGCCGAGCCGATGCAGCGACATGGCCGTCTTTGCGGCGGTCGCCTCGCTGGGGCAGGTGCAATAGAGAATAATGTCGCGGTCGAGCGGAATTTCGCCACTGCGAGCCGCCAGCGAATCCGGTGAAAGATGATGGGCGCCCGGCAAGGTGAAAGGATCAGGAACGAGTTCCAGCGGATGACGCAGGTCCACAATATAGACTGGCTCGCCGGCATCGAGCATCCCTTTGAGCGCCTCGGGCTCGATGCGGTCGGTGCGCAGCTTTTTCATGTACGTCTGCTTGCGGTAAACGCGGTACCCGAGAAAGCCCAGAATTCCCAGCAACAGCAGGATGCCGCCAAAGCGGTCTGCCCAGTCCAGCAGAGTGGGGTCGCGGTGCAGCATGTCGCCAAAGAGCCGGCCAGCCAGGAGCAGAGCCCCTACCCAGACAATTGACCCGGCGGAATCAAAAATCAGGAAGCGGCCGATGGACATGCCTGTCTGGCCGGCGACCGGCGGAGCCACCACCGATAATCCCGGCACAAACTTGGCAAACAGCAGGGTGTAAGCGCCACGCTTGCCAAACGACTCATGCGTCCGGCGAACGCAGGTTGTGGGCTCCAGCGAAAACTTGCAGAGAATTCTCAGTACGACGTGACCAAACCGGCGTCCGAAAAGAAACCAGCTCGTATCGGCAACCATGCAGGCAAGGGCCCCGGCCGCAAGAGCCGCCGCAAAGCTCATGTGTTCAGTCGCTGAGAGAGCGCCAGCGGCCAGCAGGACGGGGGTGGCGGGCAGCGGCAGACCAATCTGCTCCAGGAACACCCATCCGAAAACTAGAAAATAGCCGTAGGTAATAAGAATTGTTGTCGGTAGAGGCATAATTTGGACCTTGGCCAGTCAATCGCGTGGCGTGCCTATAGGATGCCACTAAACGATGAGAGGTGCAGGAATCTCGGGTGCAGGAATCTCGGGTGCAGGAATCTCGCAGCGCGAAAGCGCGCCCGGTGACCTTCTCCAGGTTCAGCGCATTGAACGCCCGCATGCAGCTGTGGCCCGGCAGTGGCCCCGTTAGTCCGCTGAACCAGCAACCGCGCGCGACACAGTTGGCTCTGCGTTCTGGGCCTGCACTATTGATTTTTCTGCAAAGTAGTTCCGGTCCCAAAGGCTGCGATAGAAGAGGCCGGTCAGCTCTGCGGCACGGGGTCCAAAGACCGGCCGCCCACCCTCGAGGAAGAACACCGTCACCAGCGTTCCCACGGGCGATTCCGAATACGAAGCAAACCAGCCAAAGCGGGTTCCCTTGTCGGAGCAGGTTCCTGTCTTGCCGAAGACAGGCAATTCGTGGAAGTTGACCCGCAGTGAACGCGCCGTGCCATACTCGACCGCGCCAGCCATGCCATCCTGCAGGTCAGGCACAAAGCGGTTGATATCCAGCGTCCGCTTGACGCGCGGCTCAAAATTGGCCGCCTCGTCCGGAGTTGTCGGGTGTTGTAGATAGTAGAGAGTGCCTCCGTTGGCAATCGCCGCGACAAAGGCTCCCAGTTGCAGCGGAGTCATCGAAACGCCTTGGCCAAAGCTGCACATGCGGCCCACGCCGCCCTCTGAAGCCGGCAGTTCATGGTCAGGATAGGTCCCCAACTGCTCGCCCGCGATGTTGTAACCCGCCAACTCGCCCAGGCCAAACTGCGTCGCATAGTGACGCACCCGTTCGAAGCCAAGCTCACGGCCCATTTCTTCAAAATAAAGATTGTTTGAGTGCGCCAGAGCCTCGGTCAGATTCATCCGGAAACCGCCCAGATTGACTGGAGTATCCCGCGTAACCAGTCCCTCTGAAAGCGCCGCCAGGCCCACCGACAGTTTGATCGTCGAGCACGGCTCAGCGCCGGGAGAGAGCGCCAGCTTCTGGTTCACCATGGCCAGAATGCGCCCGGTCGAAGCATTGATGACCACTGCGGTTCCATTCATGTTACCCAGCGCGTCAATGACCGCAGCGCGAATGGTCGGGTCCTCGCCGGCCGCGACATCGCCATCGCCCTGGCTGGTGACGAAGGAACTAGCCGTGAATCGCTCATAAGATCGATGCTTGCGTGAATTCAAAACCGCGCGCTGCACCCGTCCGTGACGGCCACTGCGGCCCGCTGATTTGGCTGCGGGTGCATCGCTGCCCGCGCCTGCTGCCGTTCCGGTTGCCGCATGAGCCCGGGCCGTATGCCTGTGACCTGCTGCATGATGAGCCTCAGCAACATGACCGCTTTTTGCATGGTGCCCAGTGTGAGCCTTATCCAAAGCAAACAGGGCAGGAATCGAACCGGAAACCAGGGCTACCACTGCAACAAAAACAGGCAATTTCTTCATGCGGGAATTTCCTCAACTTCAAGTCTTGTCCCCGGTCGGCTTCCCCTGCCTTCAACTCTTTCACCGGGTCAGTCTGAACACTACTTTACTTCCTGATACTTGCGGTTTGACTCGAACAGACCTGAAACGTCCATGCGCTCTTTTCAAATCACAAAACACCATGCGCCAGGCAGCAGGGCAAAAGGATGTGCCTCTCCGCTCTGTACTTCCCAGAGTAAATCGTTTCATGGCTTACCAGGACTCTATCGACGCGGTCATCAAAACACAACATTTCTTTTTGCCGCGTCCGATTTCCCAATTCGCCTGCTGTGAACTCCGGGAATCGCCAGCGGACGAACCCCGGAGCTATTCCCGAAATTGCCCTTAGAACTGCCCCCTGCGCAGAAACGCCGGAACATCCAGATCCGCATGTTCGGTCTCTGCCGGGGTTGCAAAATGGGCCACGGCACTGTGCGGCCTCGCCGCCTCTGAAGAGTACGGCTGCAGTTCAGTCGCGTAGTCCCGCGGCAACGGCGCATATGATGGCGGCTCGGCAAGCTCGGCAAATCGCGGCCGCGCCGGTGCAGAAACGCCCACCGACTCCTGCGCAAACCGCCCGCCAAACTCCCGTGTTGGCGTGGATTCCGCCTGAACTGAAACCACTGCAGCCGATTCAGGCTCCGCCACCGCCACTGAAGCCGCAACTTCCTCAACCACTGCCACCGATGAGGCCGAAGGCGCCGTCGCTTCCACAGCCGGAGTCCAGGCCGCCTGTTCCCGTACCTCTTCCTCGACCTCGCTCAGAAACCGCAACGGCGCAGGCTCAGCCTCCTGCATCCAGGTGTTCGGAGCAACTACCGGCACTGAAACTACCGGCGTCGCCTCAACATCCAGCATGCGCGCACGGCGGTCGGGCATCTGGTCGCGGAAGCCCGTCGCGATGACCGTAATCTTCACTTCCTCGCCCATCTTTTCGTCCAATACGGCTCCGAAAATAATGTTTGCGTCCTCGTGTGCCGAGCTTTGAATGAGCGAAGAAGCCTCGTTGACCTCACTCAGCTTCAGCGAACTCGACCCAGTAATGTTGATGAGAATGCCGCGCGCGCCGTCGATCGCACCCTCTTCAAGCAGCGGCGAAGCCATCGCCGCCTGAGCCGCCTCAATCGCTCGGTTTGCGCCGGAACGAACAGCCGTGCCCATCACCGCGTGGCCCATGCCAGCCATCGTCGTCTTGACGTCGGCAAAGTCGCGGTTGATGATGCCCGGAATCGTAATGATGTCTGAAATACCCTGCACGCCCTGGCGCAGCACATCGTCGGCAATCCTGAAACTCTCAAAGAAGCCGGCATCCTTGGCGACAGCCAGCAGCTTTTCGTTGGGAATGACGATCATCGTGTCGACTGACTCAAGCAACTCGGCCATGCCACGGTCCGCCTGCTGCAACCGGCGCTTCCCCTCAAACGCAAACGGGCGCGTGACCACAGCCACCGTCAGAATGCCCATCTCGCTCGCCAGCGAGGCGATCACCGGAGCCGCGCCGGTACCCGTTCCGCCGCCCAGACCTGCAGTCACGAACACCATGTCTGCCCCTTCGAGCGCCTCAATAATCTTGTCTGAATCTTCGAGCGCAGCCCTGCGGCCCACATCCGGATTCGCGCCCGCGCCCAGCCCGGCGGTCAGACGAACACCGAGTTGCAGCTTTACCGGAGCCTGCGAGAGCTTCAGCGCCTGCACGTCCGTATTGGCCGTGATGAATTCGACGCCCTCGACCTTGGCCTCGATCATGCGATTGATAGCGTTGCCGCCGCCGCCGCCCACGCCGATTACCTTGATCCGCGCCCCGTGGGGAATCTCGTCGTGAAACTGAATGCGCATCGCCTCAGCCCTCTGTTGGTCCGTTTGTCCCGTCTGCTGTCCGTCGAAAGATTCCATGCCCCTGGCCTCCCTGATTCCCCGTTGTTCGTATCCTACAAACTTGCTGCGAATATAGCGCGTAACTTTGCACGCAGACTGTTGTTCTCTGCGGTACGTGTCACTCTTTTTCGGTGCGCGTACAGGAGCATCCCCACCAGCGTTGTGTAGGCGGGATGCGTCAGCTCAGGCGGCATCCGCGAGAGCTGCACCGGCTGCCCAATCCGCGCCCGCACATGCAGGATGCTCTCGGTCACATCCAATAGGCCTGGCAACACCGCACCGCCGCCCGTCAGCACCACTCCGGCGCCCAGCGCGCCCAGTACGCCGCCATCCCGCAGGCTGCGGCGCACCATGTCAAAAAGCTCACGGGCGCGCGGCTCCAGAATCTCGGCCACCGACCGGTGCCGGATCATCCGGGTCTCCCCGTGGGGCTGCGAGCTGCGAATCTCAACCTCGTCCAGCTGCGGCACGGCCGTCACAACGCAATGTCCATAACGCAGCTTCAGCTGCTCAGCCTGCGCCACCGGCATCTGCAGCACCACGGCCAAATCGTTGGTAAAGTGCTGCCCGCCAAACGGAATGCTGCCAGTATGGGCGACCGCGCCCTCAAAAAACACAACCAGCTCGGTCGAATGCGCCCCGATATCCAGCACACAGACGCCTAACTCACGCTCGTCCGCCGTCAGAGTCGCCTCGGCTGCCGCCAGCGCCTCAAATACAGTATCGGTGACCTCAAGCCCGGCCCGGTTGGCGCAGGTAACAACGCTTTGCTGGGCGCTCCCCGAGCAGGTAGACATATGCAGGTCCACCTCAAGTCGGCTCCCCACCATCCCCACCGGGTCATGAATCCCTGGCTGCTCATCCAGCACAAATTGCCGCGTCAGCAGGTGCAGAATCTCCCGGTCCGGCGGCAGCGAAACTCCGCGCGCCCGCTCCACCGCAATGGTCACATCGTCCTTGCTGATCTCTCGCATGCGAGTGCCAAAGTTCAGCCCCGCAGTCGTATTGACGCCGATCACATTGGGGCCTCCGACGCCAACCAGGCACTCGTCAATATTCACGCGCACCTGCCGCTCAGCCTGGTCGCTCGCTGCCTTTACCGCGCGCGCAGCCGGGCCAAGTTCTGCAATCAGCCCCTTGCGCATCCCCGCAGACTCGACCACCGCGTGAGCCCGGTACCGCAGAGCGCCCTCATTCAGGTCGCCTGCAAGCACCCGCGTAAACGCAGAACCTACGTCGAGCACGACAATCAGATTTTCCTGCTTCTGGCTCATGGTCAAAACGTCTCGATCTGGAAATTCAACTTCAAGTGACTCAGTCTACTGCCCCTGCTGTACAGCGCCTCCAGCAGGATGAACTGACTTGTGCGAGGCTGCGTGAACTGCTGCTGCGGCATTCTCCGCCCTGGCCTTCGCAGTCTTTGCCTTTTCTGCCTTTGCATGGGCGGCCCTGGCCTTGTCCGCCTTCAACTTCAATGCTTTCTTTTTCGCTTCCGCAGCCTTGTGCGCGGCAATGCTCGCCTTCGTCAGCGGTTCTTTCACGGCTTTCGATTTTTCAGGCTGGGCCGTTGTTGCGGTCCTGGCCGTGGCTGGTTCAGACTTCGCCCCCGTATTGGCTGCTGCGCTGCCGGCATCTCTGGCCGGCGTGGCAGTTGCCGCGGCGCCCGGCGCGTCGGTCGCCATCTCCAGCGGAACCTCGCCGTTGTAGCGCAAATCCACGCCAATCAGCTTTGGATACCGCCCGCGCCACTCCCCAATATGCGCCTTGTAAATCTCCAGCCGGTGCAGGAACTGCTCGTAGCCAAAGTGAGCCAGAATATCCGACCC
Source organism: uncultured Acidobacteriota bacterium (assembly GCA_903832055.1). Classification (GTDB taxonomy): domain Bacteria; phylum Acidobacteriota; class Terriglobia; order Terriglobales; family Acidobacteriaceae; genus Acidicapsa. The sequence goes on from CAILAC010000010.1 coordinate 743,931, forward strand.
CTGCTCTGGCATCACCGCGCGTAAATCTTCCGGGTCCGTGACGTCAATCTCCGATACCTGTTCCGTCAGGTGCTGGCTGTTCTGGTCAAGCTCCGCCACAAACCTCTGGTAAACCGCCATCCGGGCCCGCCGCACTGAAGCCGGATCCTGCGGATTGATGCCTGTCACTACCGGAAACGAATAGTGATGTTGCGCCATCATCGCCGGAGGCATCTGCAAAATCACGCCATCCGCGTCTGCCAGCTCAACCTGGTTGCCCTGGCGCACAAATGCCACAGGCGTCCGCTCTACGATGCTCACGCTCAAACGATCCGGTAAATACCGCATCACCGTCGCCTGCTGCACCCAGGGAATCGACTCCAGTTGTTTGCGCCGATCACCGAGCGGGACAAAGAAAATGTTCCGCCCAATGTCCTCGCCAAAGACCGGCAGCACTTCTGTCCGGTTTACTTCGCTCAGGCCGCTTGACTCGATGCTCGATGCGCCGGGAATGCGGAAATGGGCGTCGCGCACCAGAAAATTGCGCGTCACAATGCCCAGCGTCACCGCTCCAGCCACAACCAGAAATGCGCCCGTGCCCAGCAGCACACGCCCAAACGTGCTGCGAGGCCACCACCAGCGGGTTTGCGCGACCGCCATCTTCGAGCGACGCGGCACGGGAAGCTCATCGGCTTCCTCCTGCTGCGCCACTGAGGGTATTGCAGAGACACCGCGCCTCGTCCCCAGCACCGCTGAGGGCGCCCGCCAGGCACCGCGATTTTGCGGCGCAGCCCGGTCTGCGGAGACTTCGTCGTCCCACAACGTCGTTCGACTTGAATAGCTTTTCGTCGTCACGCCCGAGCCAGGTCGTGAGAATCGCCAACTTCAACTATAGCCTCGACCCGCCTGAAATTCTCAGGCAACTCCGGCACAACCCCCTCGGGGAACCCACCGGGTAACGACCATACTTTCCAAATTCAATCGCTTGTGAAACAGATATGCTGAAGCGATGCACCACCTTCTGCTCTCTGCGCTGCTCGCCCTGACTGCTATCACCGCCCACTCGCAGCCAAAACCGCCCTATCAATACTTCCGCATCGGCTCCCCGCAAGACGTTGCGGCCCAGCCGAAGGCAGGATTTGCCCTGATGGGCGGCGGAACCGACCTGGACGATGCCTTCCGCTGGCTCTGTAATCGCGCCAATGGCGGCGACTTTCTCATCCTGAGAGCCGCCGGAGACGACGACTACAATCCGTACGTCCTTGGATTACAGACCCAGCCTCAGTGCAAGCTCAACTCCGTCGCCACGCTGATTCTGCCCAACCGCGAAGCAGCCAACGACCCCTTCGTTGCCTCCACCATCCGCAACGCTGAAGCCATCTTCATCGCCGGCGGCGACCAGGCCAACTATACCCGCAACTGGACCGGGACACCCGTTCAGCGCGAAATCAACGCAGCCATCGAGCGCGGTGTTCCCCTCGGCGGCACCAGCGCAGGCCTCGCCGTCATGGGCGAGTGGGCATATAGCGCCGAGGGCGACAAGCCGGACGACCCCAATCTCAGCAGCAAAGACGTCCTGATGAACCCCTTGAACCCGCGCATCACTCTGGTTCACAACTTCCTCGAAATCCCCATTCTCAAAGGCATCATCACCGACTCTCACTTTGTAAAGCGCAATCGGATCGGGCGACTACTCGTCTTTCTCGCGAGAATTCAGCAAAGGCTTGGCGACGAATCAATTCATGGGCTTGGGATCGATGAGAAAACCGCGATTCTTCTTGAGCCCAACGGCGAAGGTCGCGTTGTCGGGAGCGGAACGGTCACCTTGATCTGGCCGTATGCGCCAGCGCCAAAAATCCTGGCCGACAAACCGTTGGATCACGCCAACTTCAGCCAACAGATCGTCAAGGCCGGAGGTGCGATCAACGTACGGAAATGGTGTTGCGGGTCAGGGCCAAATACGCTGATCGTTGAAAAGGGGCATCTTCGGAACTTCGACGATAAGGGGCCTGTCCGCTAAACGTTCGCGGTCTCTCCCAGCGCCGCCAATACCTGCGGGGCAAGCTGGCTGACGCTGCCCGCGCCCAGCGTCAGAATCAAATCTCCTGGCTGAGCCATTGCCGCCACTCGCTCGACCGCGCTCGGGAAGTCCGGCGCGTAATGCGCCTCCGCTCCCTGCATGCGCGCAACCAGCAGCTCCGCAGTAATCCCTGGAATCGGCTCTTCGCTTGCCGCGTAGATCGGCAGCACGGTGACCGTATCGGCCTGTGCAAATGCGCCGGCGAACTCCTCGAGCAGGTCGCGGGTTCGGGTATAGCGGTGGGGCTGAAAGAGCACGTGAATGCGCTTGTAGCCGCACTCGCGCGCTGCCCCAAGCGTCGCCACGATCTCGGTCGGATGGTGCCCGTAGTCGTCTACGACGGCGACGCCCTGGGCCGTGCCGCGCAATTGAAAGCGCCGGTCAACGCCGCGAAAGTTGGCGAGGCCCTCGGCAATCCTGTCCGCTGAAACTCCCAGCTGATGGGCGATTGCGACCGCGGCTGTCGCATTCAGCACGTTATGCTTTCCAGGAACGCGCAGCGCAAACGGACCCAGCGGCCCCTGCGCCGTCACTACCTGAAAGCGCGCAAACCCGCCTTCGCCGCCGCTCGCCAGCACTTCGAGATGGTAATCTGCCGCAGCCGATTCGCCGTAGGTCAACACACGCCGCTTCACCAGGGGCAAAATCGCGGCCAGCAGTGGATTATCCACGCAGGCGGTCACCGCTCCATAGAACGGGACCTTATCCATGAACGTGAGGAAGGCCGACTCGACATCCTGCATGTCGCGGTAGCAATCCATGTGCTCGCGGTCGAGGTTCGTGACAATCGCAAGAATAGGAGACAGTTTCAGAAACGACCGGTCGCTTTCGTCCGCCTCGGCCACCAGATATTCCGAGCTGCCCAGCCGTGCGTTCGAACCCAGCTGATCCACGCGCCCGCCTACGACAACTGTCGGGTCAAGCCCGCCAGCGGACAGCACCGAGGCAACCATTGAAGTGGTGGTCGTCTTGCCATGCATGCCGGCCACGGCGATGCCGTACTTCAGCCGCATCAGCTCCGCAAGCATCTCCGCTCGCGGAATCACCGGGATCTTCCGCTCTCGCGCCTCCACTACTTCAGGATTGCTGGGGTTGACCGCCGAACTGGTAACGACCACTGTCGCATCGCCCAGGTGGCCACGCTCATGGCCCTCGTAGACCGTCGCGCCCATCTGCGCGAGACGATCGGTGATTGCCCCGCGGCGCAGGTCAGACCCAGAGACGCGCATCCCCAGAGTCAACAGAATCTCGGCAATGCCGCTCATCCCGATGCCGCCAATTCCAATGAAGTGCACGTGTTGCTGTTGAATAAACATAGGCAAAAGCTAAGGTTAACACTCTCCCGCAGCCAGCGTAACGACCCGGAAACTCTGCAAAAGTTGCGCATCTTTATTTTTCGCGCCTGCCACAATCAGGCCGCAACCTTTCTCAGAACCGGTGTTTGCACCTACATGAAGGCGGACAGCAGGTAACAGCAAGAGACAAGTTACCAGTGTTGAACCGCAGTTTCCCGGCCACCGCCGGAAACAAGAGGAAGGTTGCCATGACAAGGACGATGCGGAATTGGATGCTCGGATTGACGGTAGCAGCAGGAGTTTTTGGAACAGGTACGGTTGTGGCCAACGCTTTCCCACAGGAGTTCCGGGAGCGCTTTGAGCACCGGTTTGGCCGTGAAGGTCACCGCGACTATGACCGTCGTGACTTTGACCGTCGTGGGTATGTCAGCGGTTATCAGGGCTACGGCCAGCAGGCAGGGGTCGAATACATTCCTCCCTGCCCCGGCGAAGGCTACGCCTGGGTCGCCGGCTACTACCAGGGCGAATACTGGGTTTCGGGCGCCTGGGTCTTCCAGGGCCGCCGCGACTTTGACCGGGACGCGGACCGTGGTTATGGATACGGGCGCGGTTTCGAATTTGACCACGAACGGCACTACGACAACGACCGCCGCTACGAAGACGACCGCAATCGCGGCTACGGTGAACACAGGGATGATCGGCGCGAAAACCAGGGCTGGGGACAAGGCAGAGTAAATGATCAGCGCAATCGCGAGGGATGGAATCAGCAGCGCGGCGGGCATGACAGGTTTGGCGGCGATCACCACGACAACCACTAAACGATCCTTCCAACCAGCAGGGAATTGAACCTGCTGCGCCTTCACCTTGCACCAGCACGACCCACTTCGGCCCCTTCACTCAACCGTGAAGGGGCCATCTTTTTTGGATATCGCAGTGGATCAGCGTATGAATTCCCAGGAAACAGTCGTACTCCAGGCAGCGGCAAAATATTCTCTGAATTGCTACCGCAACTTCCCCCGCAGAAAGTTGTTCAAGTGATTAGACGCGCCGAAAGTGGCGTAAGCTGACCGGAGGAGCCCGAAGCTCCTACTCGCGAAACCTGAAATGCAGGAAGCTCCGAGCGGCGGCAAGCAATTGGAGGTTTACCATGCGGTATCTTCGCTCGACTCTGCGCCCCGTTCTGCTGGCCGCGCTTTTGATGGTGGCTTTCGCAGCCGCAACCCCGGCCCGCGCTCACGTTTTCGTAGGCGTCGGCTTTGGCCCGGTTCTCGCCCCGGTTCCATACTCCTATGGTCCGCCAGAGTGCGAGTACGGCTATTACTCTTACTACCCGTACGACTGCGCCCCTTATGGCTACTACGGTCCTGAGTGGTTCAGTGAAGGCTTCTTTATCGGCGTTGGCCCGTGGTACGGCCGTGGATATTACGGCGACTATGGCTACGGCTACCCCGGCTACGGCTATGGCTATGGCTATGGTGGCTACGGTTACGGCGGACGTGGCTGGGGTGACCGGGATCGCGACTGGGACCGGAACCGCGATTGGGACCGGGGACGCGACAGAGACGGAGACCGTGGTCGCGACCGCGATGGCGACCGGGGCAACCGAAACGGCTATGGCAATGACAACGGAAATCGCAACGGCTACGGCAATGGAAATGGCTACGGGAACGGAAACCGTGGTGGTGTTGGTCGTCCCGTTTACGGCGGAGTCGTTGGCCGTTCAGGCGGCATCGGCAGCGGTGATCCCACTGGCCGCAATGGAGGTCGCCCTATCTACAACGGTGGCCCTGGCGTAGGTGGCACTCACTCGCCCACACCTGGACGCCCTATCTATGGTGGAGGAGCAACTGGCCCCCGCAACTACACTCCTCCCGCTGGTGGATTTGGCGGCAGGCCCAGCGCTGGTAACCCCGGCGGTCGGCCCGGCGGCAGCTTTGGTGGCTATCCTGGAGCAGTAGGCGGAGGCCACCCCAACTACGGAGGTAACCCAGGCTACGGTGGACACCCCGGCGGAGGATTCGGCGGCGGACACCCCAGCGGCGGTGGTGGTGGCTTCGGTGGCGGACGTCCCAGCGGCGGAGGCGGTGGATTCGGCGGTGGTCATGCTGGTGGCGGCGGATTTGGAGGCGGTGGACACGCCAGCGGCGGCGGATTCGGCGGTGGCGGTGGTGGACACATGGGTGGCGGCGGTGGTGGTGGTGCACACGGCGGCGGTCACCGGTAATTCAAATCAGCGCATGCATCAAGGGACGGGCTTCGGTTCGTCCCTTCCTTTTTTGGGGTAGAAGAGATAGTTCTCTCGCTCTCAAGTCTAGCCGTGAGCCAGGGAGACCAGCGTGCCTGCAATCTGTTCTGCAGCGTCGGGACGAGCCAGGCTGCGTGCATTGCTCCCCATCTGTTGCAGGCGTGCTTCGTCCTGCAAAAGCTCGATGAGTGCCTCGGCGAGCCTCTCCGGAACACCGAGTTCCTTCTCCTCGATCATCACGGCAGCTTTTGCCTGCACCATGACCAGCGCGTTGCTGCGCTGATGGTCGTCAGCTGCCGCTGCAAACGGAATGAGCAAGGCTGGCTTGCCTGCCGCAGCAAGTTCCGCCACCGTCGAAGCGCCACTGCGGGCCATTACCAGGTGAGCCGCGCCAATACGCTCGGCCATGTTGTCGAGAAATGCTTCGACGCGCCAGCGAGTTGGGTCCGCTTCAGAAGCCGTGTACGCGGCTCGCGTCGTCTCAGCGTGGCGGGCACCCGCCTGATGCAAAATCGTCAGTCCAGGAACGGCAGCGAGCAGGGCAGGAACAAGCGGTGGCAGTAGCGTGTTGAAGATGCGCGCTCCTTGCGAACCGCCAAAGACCAGCAGATGTGGTGGCGCATTGGAAGCAGGCGGAGCCAACCGAAAGAATTCTGGCCGCACTGGAATTCCCGTGACCTCGGCATTGCGGAACCACCTCGCGGCCGGCGGAAAGTTCACCGCTGCCGCCCGCACCCAGCGGCCCACGAATCGATTCGCCATTCCCGGCACGGCATTGGGTTCAAAAGTCATGGTGGACACGTCGCGCAGGATGGCCGCGCCCATGGCCGGCCCGGAAGCATAACCGCCTACGCCAAAGACAACGTCAGCCTTGAAGCCGGAGATGAGCCGTGCGCAGGTCAGCAGACTCAACGGCAGTCCGACCAGGGTTTTCAGTTTGGTAGCCAACGAAACCTGGTTCAGCGGACCGACCTCGATCAGTTCCAGGCGAAAGCCGGCCTCAGGTACCAGTCGGGACTCCATGCCGCGCGCAGTGCCGACGAAGAGAATCTCCGCGCCGTAGCGGGCTCGCAGCTCCCGAGCCACCGCGAGCGCAGGAATGATATGCCCGCCGGTGCCGCCTCCGGCAATGAGTATGCGAGGTACCCGGGACTCAGCCAATTTAGTCAATCTCGCGGGTCAGATTCAGCAGAATCCCGATACTCGCAAGCATGATGCACAGCGAAGTGCCGCCCGAGGAGATGAATGGCAGGGGAATCCCCTTGGTCGGCAGCAGCGCGACGACCACGCTCATGTTAAAGAAAGCCTGAATGAGAATCGTGGTGGTGATTCCAAAAGCCAGCAGACGTGCGAAGGGATCGCGCAGCAGAAAGACAGTCCGCAGACCGCGGATACCCAGCAGTACAAACAGCAGCAGCATGAAGACAGCGCCCAGGAATCCCAGCTCTTCGGCGATATTCGCCATGATGAAGTCGGTATGGGGCTCTGGCAAATAAAAGAGCTTTTGCACGCCCTCCATGTAGCCACGCCCTGTCCATCCACCTGTCCCGATGGCAATCAGAGACTGGTTGATATGGAAACCAGCCCCCTGGGGATCAGCCTCAGGACGCAAAAAAACCATCATGCGCGCTCGACGCCAGGGCACCATGAAAAGCAGGGCGCCGAGAATCGGAATCACGATCGCGACCGCTCCGGCAAGATACCGCCACTGCATCCCCGCAAGAATCAAGACCAGCGCGGTCATGCCCGCGAGCACCAGGGCGGTACCCAGATCAGGCTCCTTGACCACGAGGCCCAGCAGGACAATGGCAGGAATTACGGCCGGAAGCAGTGTGTTCCGCCAGTCGCACATGGCGTTGAGGCGGGAATGCAAAAACCAGGCGAGATAGAGAGCAAGCATCGGCTTGGCAATCTCGGACGGTTGAAACGTGAAGAACGGTCCAAATCGTATCCAGCGATGAGTGGCGTGCGAGCCGGGCAGCACAAAAACACCCACAAGCAGGACAAGCGTAATCGCCATCGCCGGGTAGATGAATTTCTTTGAGTTGTAGCGCCGGTAATCTACCCGCATCAGCACTACCATCGCGATCACGCCAATCAAAGCCCAGAGAGCCTGGCGGCCGAGAAAGGTGTAAGGCGAGCCAAACCGCTCCTGCGCCATGACCGCTGAGGCAGAAAAAACCATGGCCAGGCCCATCACCACCAGAGACAGTGTGGTGAAGAACAGCCATTTATCGACTCCGACTCGCTTTGCCATGGCCCTTACCCTCTCCCGCTTGAGCCGGTGCGATCAAAGACCAGCTCTTTGAAGACACGGCCGCGGTGCTCATAGCTGGCAAACTGATCAAAGCTGGAACAAGCAGGGGAAAGCAGCACCACGTCACCCGGATGCGCCGCTTTGCTTGCGGTCGCGACGGCTCTTTCCAGCGTTTCGCAGGGAGTGATTGGCACCATACCGCGAATCTGGGTCTCAATCTTTGCCGCCGCAGAGCCAATGGTGTAGACAGCCTTCACACGTTTGCGCAGCAGGTCTGAGAGGTCGGCATAGTTCGAGTTCTTGTCTTTGCCACCCAGAATCAGGTGTATGCACCCGGGAAATGCCGCAATCGCCTTGGCTGCTGCATCCACATTGGTTGCCTTCGAATCGTTGTAATACTCCACGCCGTTTGCGGTCGCCACATATTCGAGCCGATGCTCCACCGCGCGAAAATCCGCCACCGCCCGGGCAATTGCCCCGGATGGCACCCCGGCCAGCCGCGCAGAACACACCGCCGCCAAAACATTTTCGATATTGTGAGCACCCTTTAGGGGAATCCCTGCGAGCGGCAAAATCGGCTCAATCGAGCCTCCGGTTTCGCCACGAAAAACAACCTGCCCATTTTCAACCCACGCTCCACGCTCTACAGGGCCTTCCAAAGAAAACCAGTAGACCTTGGCCGCAGTCCGCTCGGCTGCGTTGGCGGCGCGCTGGTTGTCGGCGTTCAGAACCAGAAAATCGCCGGCTGACTGAGCGGCAAATATCCGTTCCTTTGCCAAGGCGTAGTTTTCAAATGTCCCGTGGCGGTCGAGGTGATCGGGCGTAATGTTCAGAATGACCGCGATTCGCGGATGGAAAAGCCGCGTGCTCTCCAATTGAAAGCTCGAAACTTCCAAAACCGACCAGCTTTCGTCCGAACTTTTTTCAATCAGTTCGACAACCGGCACACCAATATTGCCTCCGACGAGCGAAGGCAAACCGCCCGCCGCCAGAATCTCACCGGTCAAAACCGTCGTAGTCGTCTTTCCATTCGAGCCGGTAATCGCGAGAATGTTGCCCTTGAGAAATTGCGCGGCCAGTTCAAGCTCGCCAATGACCGGCAGGCCAAAAGCCTTCGCCTGAACAAGCTCTGGTGTATCGAGCGGAACGCCCGGACTGACCACGATCAAATCCTGACGACGGAACGTCAGCAGACCATGCCCCCCCGACTCGACCATGATGCCCTGCTCCAAAAGCGCAGGGATATCCTTTGACAGTGCCGCCGCGCTGCGCATGTCTGACACCGTCACCTGAGCCCCTTGCTGGCGGAGAAATAATGCAGCCGCCAAACCAGACTTTCCCAGGCCTACGACGAGTACCTTCTTGCCCTTCAACTCCATCCCAACTCCCGCGCAGCTGACAAACTGAAACGCATACCTGCCAACCCGGTGATACCCAATTGTGTCACTCTCAGCGCTCTCCGCATCATGCTTCTAACGCAGTTTCAGCGTCGTGAGTGCAAACAATGCAAACACCAGTGCGGCAATCCAGAACCGCGCAATCACTTTGGATTCCTTCCACCCCAGCAGCTCAAAGTGGTGATGCAAGGGGGCCATCTTGAAGATACGCTTCCCATTGCGCAGCTTGTAACTGCCCACCTGCAAAATTACCGAGAGCGCCTCCAGAACAAAAATTCCGCCGATGAACGGCAGCAGAAGTTCCTGGCGAATAATCACCGCAACCGTCGAAATCGCTCCGCCCAGCGCCAGCGAACCCACGTCGCCCATGAATACCTCTGCCGGATGTGCGTTGTACCAGAGAAAACCAATCGACGCGCCCACCATCGCACCGCAGAAGACCGTCAGTTCTGCGACCATGGGCATGCGCTGCAACTCAAGATAGTCGGCAAAAACCACGTGCCCACTGACATACGTAAGTACAGCCAGCGCGCCGGCCGCGATGATGGTGCAGCCAATCGCCAATCCGTCCAGGCCGTCGGTCAGGTTCACCGCGTTCGAAGAGAACACGATTACCAGCGTCACAAAAATGACAAATGGCAGAAAAGCCAGCATTCCAACATGCGTCACCTGCCCCAGCCAGGGCCAGGTCATTTCCGGATGAAAGGACTTGGCAAAGGGAACCGTCATGCGCGTTGAAAAAACCCTGAACTGCTGCAGAACAACAAGCGAAATCGCGATTCCCAGCGAGACCAGAATCTGCCAGAACATCTTGGAGCGCGCCGTTAGCCCCAGATTGCGCCGCTTGACCACCTTGATGTAATCGTCCGCAAAGCCAATCGCCCCAAACGCGAGCGTCGAAAACACCACCACCCACACAAACGGGTTCGCAGGGTCAGACCACAGCACCGTCGGCAGCAGAATGGCAATCGCAATCAGCACACCGCCCATCGTCGGCGTGCCCGACTTCTTCTTGTGCGACTCTGGCCCCTCATCGCGGATGTACTGCGAGATCTGAAACTGGCGTAGCTTCTCAATGACAAAAGGCCCGATCAGCAGCGCAATCAGCAGCGCCGTCAGCGAGGCAAACGCCGTCCTGAACGTGAGATAGCGGAAAATGCGAAACGGATGAAAGTACGGAAAGAGCTTTTGATACAGCAGCCAATAGAGCAAGCAGCCTCCACCGCCCGGCAGGCGTCAGCCTCCGATTTTACTAGCCATGGCTATGAGATGCCTGTGAATCGCGATGAACGCCAGAGCCCCGCACATAGGTCGTCAGCCCCTCGATGGGTCTGAGCCTTCAAATCCGTCAATGGGCTTCTTGAATTGCCCCGTCCTTTTGGCGTTTCAACTCGCGTTTGAAGGTTGCTTCGCGCTCAGCAATGTAGCTCCTGTATCCCTCTGGATCAACAAATACCCGGAACCCTTCAGCTTTCAATCGAGCGAGTTTTGCCTGCATGCCAAAGTAGAGGCCGTGGGAACCAAGAAAAACATCACACGGCAAGCTGCGCAGAACCGCGAATCCGCGCGCAAAGTCTTCTGCAATGCCAGGATAGGATGGGTGCGGCCCGGTCAGTCGGTAGCCGGGATTGACGTTGGGCGAGCCGACAATCACCACATGCAGCAGTTTGCCAGCTTCTGTTTCGTCCAAGGTCCATGTGGTGGTTCCGCGGGTATGCCCGGCCGTCTTGTGGGCGGTCAGTACCGCGCCGCCCAGGCGAACTTCATCGCCATCGTGCAAAACCCGGTCAACTTTGGCCGGTGGATACTGCTGATCGGGTTCCGAGCCGTTTTGGAAATCCGCCTTGCCACCCGACTCCACAACCGGCACATCCTCATCCATCACCATGTATTTGGCGCCGGTCAGGCGCAGGATTTCAGCGGAACCGGCGCAGTGATCATAGTGCGCATGACCAATCAGCAGGATTTTGGTATCGCTGAACCGGAACCCCAGCTTTTCAATGCTGGCCTGAATCAGCCTCGGCGAGGACGTCAGGCTGCTGTTGATCAGAATGTTGCCGGAAGGCGTGACGATGAGATATGAGGCGAGATCCGCGCTGCCAACGTAGTAGAGATTTCCGGCAATATGGAAGGGCGGCAGAGCCTCAGTCCATGCAGGATGCAATTCTGCGCGAACCATGCAGGTCAGAGCGAGGCATGCCCATACGGCCAGCAACAATGTGCGCCCGGCGCGGCTAAGCATGAGCGTCACTCCCTCCAACAGCACTTTGCTCAAGCGCGGCAATCGCCCGCTCCAGACCGACGCCACGCGATCCCTTGATAAGCACCACATCGCCCGCCCTCAGGTGTTCCCTGAGCCAAAGCCCGGCGGCCCCGGCATCCGCAACGAATTCAGCCGCTGACGGATGAGCCGCCTCGACCAGATACTGCGCATTCCCGCGAACGCCGAGCACGACATCAACGCCCGCCTCAGCGGCAGCCCGGCCGCAACTCTCGTGCAGTTCCTGTGCGTGTTCGCCCAGTTCGAGCATTTCGCCCGCAACCAGAATCCGGCGGCCACCTTCGGTGATGGGTCGTGCCGCGAGCGCCAGAATCATCGACTTGAGAGCCTCAGGATTTGAGTTGTAGGAATCGTTGATGATCGTCGCCCCCGCCCATTTCCCGGTAAGCGTAATCACCTCGCCGCGCTTGTCGCCTGCCGTCAGGCCTTCAAGAGCGCGCACCGCAGCCTCCAGCGGAACCCCCGCCTCGCGCGCTACGGCCAGCGCCGCCACTGCGTTGCTCGCATTGTGCCGGCCCAGCAGTGGCAAGTTGAAAGTGATTTCTGTGCCTGCTGAAATGACCTCGACCCGTAACCCGTCAAATTCAGAAATACTGACAATTTGCGGATCGGCGCACGGTCCAGCCCCGAAGTAAACGGCCTTCCCTGCGAAATCGCGGCCGAACTGCGCCACATAACGATCGTCGCAATTCAAAAAAGCCACGCCGGCCGCTGGCAGCGCTTCAACCAGCTCATATTTAGCACGCGCAATGCCGGCCTGTCCGTCAGGAAAATTCTCAACGTGAGCCATTCCGACATTGGTAATGACGCCCCAGTCTGGCCCAGCAATCCGCGCCAGCTGGGCAATTTCCCCGGCATGATTCATCCCCATTTCGATGACGGCGTACTCATGCTCACGCTCCAGCCGCAGCAGTTGCAGCGGCAGACCGTAGCCGTTGTTGAGATTCCCCAACGATTTGAGCACGTTGAATTTTGCCCCCAGCGCCGCCGCCACTGCATCCTTCGTCGAAGTCTTCCCCGCGCTGCCCGTGACCGCCACAATGCGTCCGCCCCACTGCCGCCGCACATGGCCGGCGAGCGACTGCAATGCCGTCAGCGGGTCTTCAACAATCAGCAGGGGCGCGGACAGCACAACGTCGGGCAGAGTCGCCACCAGCGCCCGCGAAACCACCGCCGCCAACGCCCCTCGCTCCAGCGCACCGGCTATAAACTCATGGCCGTCAAACCGGTCGCCGCGAACGGCAAAAAACAGCTCACCCGGAGCAATGGTTCGCGAGTCAATGGAATAGCCGACCGCCACAAGCGCGCCCGCGCCCGCAGCGCTGGCTGGCGCTTCCAACCGGGCACTGCATCCCAACGCGCATTCGGCTAATGTCAGATTCATTCACTCACCACCATAGCCCAGCCGATGCAATGCGGAAAGCGCTACCTGCGCGTCATCAAAAAAAACTGGCCCATCGCGCAGAATCTGCTCCTTCTCGTGTCCCTTGCCAGCCAGAAGGACGACATCCCCGGGCTTGGCATTTTCAAGTGCAAGCTCAATTGCTGCCGCCCGGCTCGGCTCCACTTCAAATCCAGCGTTCGTCGCACGAAGCCCCGGCAAAATCTCCTGGATAATTGCGTCCTGATCCTCTGACCGTGGATTGTCACTGGTCACAATCACCAGGTCGCTGCCCTCCCCTGCCGCCTGCCCCATGCGTGGGCGCTTGGTGCGGTCCCGGTCGCCACCGCAGCCAAACATCGTAATCACGCGGCCACCGCTTTGCCCAGGCGTTCCCTGAACATTCGCGAGCAACTGCCGCGCCAGGGCGGTCAGGTTTCGCAGCGCGTCGTCGGTGTGGGCGTAGTCCACAATCACCGTGAACGGCTGCCCTGCATCCACGTGCTGAAAGCGCCCCGGCACCGGCATTAGCCCGGGAACCGCCCTCAGCAATGCCGCGAACGAAACTCCCCGCGCTCGGGCCGCGGCCATTGCCCCCAGCAGATTGAGCACGTTGACCTCGCCCGCCAGCCCAGAACGAAGATCAGCCTCGCCCTCTGGAGAGTGCAGGCGAAATTCCGCCCCGGACGGTGTCAGTTGAACTCCCGTTGCACGCCAATCGGCTCCTTCAACGAGACCGTAGGTGACTACTGCGGAACCGGCGGCACTGGCCACACGCGCCAGTTCCTTTGCGTGCGAGTCCCCGGCATGCAGCACTGCCACGCGCGGAGCCGCATAACGCGTACCGTCAAACAGCAGTCTCTTGGCGGCGAAGTAGTTTTGCATGGTGCCGTGGAAATCCAGATGATCGCGCGTCAGGTTGGTAAAGACGGCTACATCAAAGCCAACTCCAGCCACCCGGCCCTGCTCCAAGGCATGACTTGAAACCTCCATCACAAGTTCCGACGCGCCTCGCTCCACGCCCTCGGACATCAGCGCAAACAAGTCCCGCGACTCCGGCGTGGTGTGCGCAGAGGGCCTCACCACCCCGGCGACGTGGTATTCAATGGTTCCAACTAGAACTGATGACCGCCCGGCAGCCGCCAGCAGTGCTTCCATCAGAAAAGCCGTCGTTGTCTTGCCGTTCGTGCCAGTCACGCCGGTCGCGCTCAACTGCCTCTCAGGATTCGCGAAAAACACTGCAGAAGCCTGCGCCAGAGCAATGCGGCCATGCTCAACGAGCAGCCTCGGCATTGCGGGATGATTTTCACCCAGCCGCGCAAAAGCCTCTGGCGAATCGGTGATGATGCCCGCTGCTCCCTGCCCGATCGCCGCCTCGACGTATCGATTGCCGTCGGTCGTCCCGCCCCGCATAGCAATAAAGACCGAGCCGGAGACTACCCGCCGGGAGTCGTACTCGACGCCTGTCACACGTGGTCCAGGAGTCAGCCCTTCCGGGAGGCGGGAAATGGATTCCACACCGGCGATTAAGTCGCTCCAGCTGCATCCTTGATCCAACACTGCCTGCCCCTCCTGGCCGCCCTGCTTCACTTCCGCGTGCGCTTGTCAATCGCCACGCTTCTGAATGGCCCACGGACGAATGCTAACCTGAAACCGTCCAAGGATCAGCGAGCCATGCCTGACATCTCCGACCGCCCTAGTCTAATTCAGCTGAACGGTTTTACACGGTCCGAGCGGTTGCATGCGACCGCCCGTATCCGCGATTTGATCGTTGATGAGTGCGGGGGATGGATCGAAGACTTCCATCAGTTCTCCAATATCTCAATCAGTATTGAATTCGAGATTGTTGCAGGCAGGCTGTCCCTGTTGATTCGGTCGCTGCCAAGCGCAGGTATCAGCCTGAATGGACAAAGCGAGTCCCTCGCCAATTCGCTGGCCAGCTACGCCGGAAGCGAACCCATCCACGTCAGCCTGCAAGTCACCTTTGTCCACAACGAGCCAGATCTTCGCCGACATATTCCGGCCGTGCCAGGTTAGCTCATCGGGCGCAGTGCACCACAACCTGCGTCCCCGGCTGTACCGTTGCGCCCGCAGCCGGCTCCTGCGATCTGACCAGACCACGGCCAACTACCTGCAGATTGAGCCCCGCCATCGCCACCTGCTCCACAACCTGACGCACCGGCATCCCGACCAGCGCAGGCACCTTGACGGCCTTACCAGCCGGAAGCGCGACAGAAACAGTCTCTGGAGCAGAAGCTGCCTGCTGACTTGGTTGCGAACTTGCCGGTTTGGCCGGCACGGCGACTTTATCAGCCTCCGCCCTGGCAGAAGCGGCTTTGTCTGAGGTTTTGCCGATCTTCACCACGACATGCCCCGAGTTTGCGCTGGCCGCGCGAGCGCTGCTCACTGCTTCACGCAGCGGGTCGTCGCCTGGCAGATCATTCACTGCCGCCATCAGCGCGTTTACGTCTCCGGTGTGCTCCTGCTCGGGTTCAGCATCCTTGTCTGACCCCGCCTTGGCTCCCGGCTTGACAGCGTGCACTTCAACATCATGGGGCACCCCCAGATACTCAAGCGTCTGCTGCGCCACCTGCGCAAACACCGGTGCCGAAACAGCGCCTCCGTAGTAGGAAACGCCCCCGCCTTTGGGATTGTCGATGACCACGGCAACCGCGATCACCGGCGAATTCACCGGCGCGATCCCGGCAAACGACGCCACGTGCATCGTCTTTGAATACGTATGGGTGGCCGGATCAATCTTCTGCGCTGTGCCAGTCTTGCCGCCAGAGGAGTAGCCATTCAGCTGCGCCTGCTTGCCGGTGCCGTAAAGCACCACGCCCTCCATCATCTTGCGCATCTCGGCCGCAGACATCGTGCTGATGACCCGCCTTGCTCCGGCCGGCAGCGGATTTGCCAGCTCTCCCCCGGGGTGAAAAGGCTGCGGAACGGGCGAGGCGGCCTGGCCATCTTTCGCAGGAGGCTGGGCCATCACAATATGTGGAGGCAGATAGACTCCTCCGTTGGCAATCGTCGAGACCATTGAAACCAGTTGCAGGGGCGTTACACCCACCTCCTGGCCCATCGCAATCGAGCCAATCGAAGTCGCACCCCACTTCTGCACGGGGCGCAGCAGACCCCGCGTCTCTCCGGGAAGTTCCATCCCGGTGCGCGTGCCAAAGCCAAAGTTGTGAATGTAGTCGTAGAAATGGTCCGGGCCCATCTTCAATGCGAGTTTGACCGCCGCCACGTCGCTTGAGTGCTCCAGCGCCTCATGCACCGTAATTCGGCCGTAATGGTCTGACTTGTCATCGTGAATCGTGCGGCCGTTAAACGTGATGGCCCCGCCCTGGCAATCGATGATGTCATCGGGAGTGACCACATGCTGGTCAATCGCCGCCGCATATGTCACCAGTTTGAACGTCGATCCCGGCTCGTAGACATCGCTCACCGCATGGTCTCGCAACAATTCAGGCGTCGTATGGCGAAAGTCGTTTGGATTAAAGGTTGGCCGGATTGCCAGCGCCAGGATCTGCCCGGTATGAACGTCCTGAATCACCACCGTGCCGTTGGCTGCCTGGGTGTGCGCCATTACCGCGTCCAGAGCCCTCTCGGCGATGAACTGGATATTCTCATCAATCGAGAGCACCAGATTCTCGCCCGCATCTGGCTCCTTGGCCTTGGAACCGAGCACATGCCGACGCGCGTCCAGAGCAACAAAATTGAAGCCTGGCTGGCCGTGCAGGCGACTATCGAATTTCTGCTCTAGGCCGCCCAACCCATTGTCGTCCACACCTACGTAGCCCAGCACTTGCGCGGCAATTTCGTTGTCCGGGTAAAATCGCTGGAATTCCTTCTGAAAGTAGACGCCCTTCAGATTGAGCGCCCTGACCCTGGCCGCGACCTCGGGCGAAAGCCGGCGCGCAATCCAGGCAAAGCCGCGGGAAGCATTCACGCGCTCGGCGATCTGCTCCTCGCTGGTCCAGTTGTCTACAGGAGAGGTATCGCTGCCCGCATGCACAATCTCCGCCAGTGCATGAACGGTTGCCTTCTTGTCTGCGATTTCAGACGGTACTACATACACTGACTCCGCCAGAACCGTCATCGCGAGTTCGCGCAGATTGCGGTCGTAGAGCACACCGCGCCGAGGAGCAACCTCAAAAGTATGCTGCTGCTGCTTTTGCGCCTTTTCGACGAATTCCTTGTTCCGGACTACCTGCAGCCAGAAGAATTTGGATACGATCAGCGTGGCCCAAACCAGCATACCCGCGCACACCAGCCAGAAGCGCAGCCGCAGCAATGGGCGAGCGGTCTGCGTGCCACGCGTTCGTGCCGCGCGCGGATTTGTCTGATTTGCCGTCTGGTATCCGAACTGGTTCAAGCTTGCAACTCCGTCCTGCGGTGCGGGGAATCGAACGCTAAAGCAATTTCAGTAAGCGAGAAAGTCCACCGGTTCCCTGAAAACACCCTATCGGACAGCACCAACGCCATTCGCACCCGAGGAAGCTGGCGCAATCTGCGCCAACGTCGGCGCACCGGAGTCCTGCAGAGCCGTGTGATCCGTCACGCGCACAACCTGATTAGGCTGCAGCTCGACAAGCCCCATCTCACGCGCCATGGCGTCAATGCGCCTTGGTTGCGAGAGCTGCGCCTCAGCCAGCCGCAGTTGGCGGTTCTGCTCGCGCAGCGATTCAACCTGCTGCTTTTCCGCCTCGACTCGATAGCCCATTTCAATTGAGCTGAAGTGCTGCAAGCCGTAGATCATCACCAGCGTCAGCATCACCGTCAGCGCTGCGGCATAGATGCGCATCTCGCGAATCCGAACCGTATCAGGCGCCTTCACCAGCCTTGAATTGTCGATCCGCTTCGGGAAAAAGACCTCCAGCGTCGCACCCCGGCGCAGACGCTGCTGCTCGGCAAAGAGCCGTGCGTTCAGCTCCTCAATCCGCCGTCCGGAGCTGCGTCCACCTTCGAAATGTGTTGCCGCCTGCGCTGCCATCTTTGCCTCTTTACTTCCGCAGCCGTGGCTTCTTGCCCCCGCCCTGCGCGCCTATTGCTTTCTTCACCTTTGCCGTCTTCAGTTGCGCGAATCCTGTCAACTGCCGGCCTGAACCCTGGTCCTGATACTCCGGCGTCTTGCCCGCCGCTGATTCTCCCGGAGCCAGCATCGCTGCTGCCCGCAGCTTGGCGCTCCTCGCCCGCGGATTGCGCGCCGTCTCTGCCTCATCGGCCACGACCGGCTTGCGGGTCAAAACGTTCCAGATACCCTTGCTCGTTAGATCTTTCAGCACATCTTTAGCGATGCGGTCTTCGAGCGAATGAAAACTGATGACGACGAGCCTGCCTGAGGGCTTGAGCAGCCTGGGTGCGGCCTCCAGCAGGTCCTTGATCTCGTCCAACTCACGATTCACATGAATACGAAGCGCCTGAAAGGTTCTGGTCGCCGGATGAATCCGATCACCTTTCATTGTTGGGGCGCTTCCAGCTACGATCCGGGCCAACTGCCCCGTCGTCGTCACTGGCCGCGCCCTCACAATGGCTCTGGCGATTCTCCGCGACCTCCTCTCTTCTCCGTATTCGTAAATAAGATTGGCAAGATCGCTCTCGTCCATCTCATTTACCACTTGTGCCGCGGTCACTCCCTGGCGCGTATCCTGACGCATATCCAGGGGACCATCGGTCTGAAAACTAAATCCTCGCTCCGGCTCATCCAGCTGCATGGAACTGACGCCAAAATCAGCCAGCATCCCATCCAGTGAGCTCACTTCTACAAAATCTGCTACCCGGCTGAACGCTTCACCCACCAGCGTCACTCTGGGCATACGCTCACCTAACGCTGTGGCCAGCTCTCTTAACCGCTCTCCGGCAAGTTCCAGCGCCCTGGGGTCCCGGTCAAATCCAATCAGGTGACCTGCTGGCCCCAGCAGCCGGGCGATCTGGCTCGCGTGCCCCGCGAGTCCCAGCGTGCAGTCCAGGTAGGTACCACCCTCGCGTACATCGAGGTATCCGATTACGTCTTGAGAAAGAACCGGCACATGGCGCGAAGCCGTCGTTCGCCTTGCTTCCGTCATGCGCTCCCCCTCGGGGGTTCCCCGGCAGATTGCCTACTGCTTCTGGGCTTCCCGCTCTGCCAAAATCCGTCGTGCTTCGTCAATTCCCATCGGTTGCGCCAGTCCATCTTTCGGCGCCAACAGGCTCTCAATCCTCTGCTCAGCCACCCTCTGGCTGCGCACCATCAGAAATCGCTGCAATCCGGTGACATCCACTTCCTCATTCACCAGGTTGAACTTCTCTCGAATCTTCTTCGGCAGCATCAGCCGATCCTGCTTGTCAATCTCCACAACTCCGCCGTAGCTGTTGACTATTTCCATCCACGCCAGCTTGGCCGGGTAATCTTCAGGAAGAGCCGCTTTCTTTTCCTCTTCCTTCTCCCACTCCTGCATTGGCCATATCTCCGTCACCTTGCCATCCCGCGACGTGATGAAAAATTTGGGCCCGTAACTCTTCTCTGCCACGACTTTCATGAAGTCCGCCGGCAGCTTGAGCCTTCCCTTTTCATCGACCTTTGCTTCTTCGGTTCCGCGAAACATTGCCAGCCTCGAATCAGCCCACTTTTCCCATGAATTCCTCGGGAACGAGTTGAACTGGATTCATACTACCCCAGTTTCAAGAGTTTTGTTCCCCTTTACTCCAAAAATTTCCACCAGAGTAACCCACAGCTAGCCATCCAGGAGCTGAAGTTTTGCAGGAAATGCTTCAATTTGGATGCACTATCGGGGTTTGGGCAGATAGAAGAGCTTGTAGGCCCCTACAGGCTGTGCTGTGCGCGAAGAGGCCACTACATCTGGTGTTTACTCTTCTGGGTCACGCCAACAGGCCTGAAACCAGCCGGCGCCGTATCAAATGGATCACCAGATACGCCAGTACTGCCAGATTCACCACAAACAGCCCTACCCGGAACCAGGTAATGCGGTGGACGAGTTCAATAATCTCCAGCGGAAGAAACGATGCCGTGATGATCGCAGTCAGATATTCGGCCCAGACCTTCTCATACATCAGACCGATCCCCTCCAGAATGCTGACAGCTGCGTAGCTGAAAAGGAACATGCTGATCTGCCTGAGTTTTTGATCGTCCAGGTACGCCGCCTTGTCGAGAAGAAAGCTTACAAGGCGGCCTTCAGGGTCGAAGCGAAGTCCGAGCGCCAGATTCGTGAGCAGATCGGCAATATCTTTGTGCAGCAGGCGTAACGCGCCCACGCCGACACTCACCAGCAGCAAAGACTGGAGCAGTTTGTAGGTGGCAATCAACTCCAGCCACCGGTTCCGCCCTTTAGGATTTCGAACCAAAGGCACTTCTAATTTGCTCCTGAGCCGATGAAACGCTCTTTCTCTTGCTCAAACCAGCCCTGAGCCCTGCGACATTCCAACACAAGGCAAACGGGGTAATTACCTCTACGTTACCTGACTCAACCGCGTTCGCCCTAATTTTGAGCCTTGCGCCAACTCGACACATCAGACTCGGTATCGGGCTTTGCTGGTTGGCCGGGAACTCGCGGCCGGATTCAGCAGCCTTCATTTATTGATGGAAATAAAAAATATATTTATCCAGTTTCAAAATCCAAATGCCTTCCACGTCCGTTCTCTCATTGAAAGTCAACTTTAACCCGGAAGGAAATTCCCAATGTCTCGTTTGAAGAATGTCTCGTTCGCGCTTTTGCTCACGCTCGCCGTTGCCGGCTCAGCCTCCTCAGCCCGGGCCCAGATGGGCGCAATGAAGGACCCCGACGTCGGCGGAGCCGCCATGTTCCCCGCCAAGAACATCGTCGAAAACGCCGTCAACTCCAAGGACCACACCACGCTCGTCGCCGCTGTCAAGGCTGCCGGACTGGTTGACACGCTTGAGAGCGCTGGCCCCTTCACCGTCTTTGCCCCAACCAATGAGGCCTTTGCCAAGCTCCCCGCCGGCACCGTCGATACCCTGCTCAAGCCGGAAAACAAGGATGCCCTCACCAAGGTGCTCACCTACCATGTCGTAGCAGGCAAGGTCAGCAGCAAGGAACTCGTCAAGATGATCAAGGCGGGCGGCGGCAAGGCTGAACTGAAGACCGTAGCCGGCGGCACACTCACAGCGACCATCAAGGGCGGCAAGGTCATCCTTACCGACGAAAAGGGCGGCACGGCCACCGTCACCATCGCTGATGTCTACCAGTCCAATGGCGTCATCCACGTTGTTGACAGCGTTCTTCTGCCTAACTAATCCAACAGCATTCCCTTCCCCGAACACCCAGCCCTGCATCGCGCTGAAAAGTCACAGATGCGGGTGGAGCAATGGCGGAGCCGTCAGGTTCCGCCATTGCTTTGTTCAGAAATCAAAATCCATCCCTGCTGCTGTCACTTCAGTGTCACCCGTCTGCGATAGTCTTGAGCAGCGGAGAATTCACGAACCATGCCCAAGACCATCCAGACCAGCCAGTGGACCCCGTTTCCTGTTGAGCTGGTTTTTGCTTTCTTCGCCAACCCGGCCAACCTGCCACATCTGATGCCCAAATGGCAGCAGGCAAAGATCGAAAGCTCCCGACTGATTGCGCCGCCAGCGCGTCCGGTTGCGGTAGATCCGACGTTACGCTTTCAGAGCCCGGCTGCGGGCGTCGGCTCAGAGATGGCCATCAGCTTCAGGCCAATCCCCGGCATTCCTTTCCGCGTAGGCTGGCTGGCCCGCATCACTGAATTCGTATGGAACAGCCACTTCTGCGACGAGCAGTTAAAAGGGCCATTTGCCCATTGGAATCACCGCCACGGCATCACCTCTGAGGTACGCGACGGCATCAGCGGCACCCTTATCACCGACGATATTGAGTACGCCCTGCCCCTCGGCCCGCTCGGCTCAATCGGCAATGCAGTCTTTGTCCGCCGCCAAATGCTGGCAACGTTTGCCTACCGCCAGCAGCGTCTCAACGAGATTCTGCCGGTTGCTGCCCGCCAGGCCGCCCGCCGCAGCTAGACTCAACCTCCACATTCAAAGACACGCACGCAGAAACGCAAAAAGACCCTCAGCCTGGAGCCGAGGGTCTCATGTTCGTACTCGATGCTGAAACAGCTTAGAAGTGGTAAGCCACGCCAATCACAGGGTTGTTGACGACGTAGTACCGATTCGTATTGAAGCTCGTATAGCCAAAGTTCGGCACCTTGGAGAAGATGGCGCGATACTCAACCCGAATATCAAAGCTCGGGCTGATTTCGTACGCCAGTCCCGCTCCACCAAGACCCACAATGGTCGTCTGCGACTTCACGTCCAGAGTTGTCGTGCCGATGTTGCGAATGTTGCCAAACATCAGCGCGCCGCCACCAGCCTCAACAAACGGGTTGAAGTTGTGGAAGTTAAAGTTGTACACATACGCTGCCGTCACTTCCTGCAACCGCGTGTTCACCTTGTTATCCAGCGAAGGTGCCTTGTAATGAATCGAGTTCTGCGAGTAGCCGTAGTTCGCCTCAACCGCGCCGCGGGGCGTCAACATAAATCGGTAGCTGATCAGCGCACCCAATCCACGGTTCGCGCTCACCTTGACGTCGGTAGAACTGGAAACAAAAGGTTCAATTACGCCGGATCCGCTGATGCTCACATCTTGACGGCTTTCCTGGGCTCGACCTGCGACTACACCAACAGCCAGCAGGAATGCAACAAGGGCAAATTTCTTCATTCGGTCGTGAACCTCGCGACTGCCCTGCCAGCCTTGCAGCTAACCGGAACATGTCGTTCATGTCGATCATGTCGATAAAGGTGCCTGTTTCAGCACCGCTTCACAAATTGTAAATGGCCGGAACGGTCTGTGACGGCCGCAAGGCATTTCCAACCCAACGTTTCAAAGCATTCGTTTGAGTAGCGCGGGTCCAGGGACCCCTCAACTACTGCATAGACGCGCCAAAATCCGCGATGAAAGCACAGTCTTCACTTCGCACTATGCCAAACCCGCTCAAAAGTAGAGAATGCTTGAGTTACCCAAAACCACCTCGAACGCGCACTCTCGCATTTCCCGAAACCGCGAAAGTCTGCCCCGCCGAGGCAATAAAGGAATCAGTATGCAAACGGTCGCGACTCACTCGCCCTGGCTTGGCGAATTTCTTGGCACCTTCATCCTCATCTTGCTCGGCACCGGCGTCAACGCGAGCGTCAACCTCAAGAAGACATACGCAAACGGCGCAGGTTGGATCGTCATTACCACCGGCTGGGCCATCGGCGTCCTGTGTGGTGTGCTCACAGCTCAGGCTTTCGGCAGTTCAGCCGCTCATTTGAACCCCGCCATCACCTTCAGCAGTTGCCTTCAAAGTGGTGACTTCAGCACCCTGCTCCCCTTCTGGAGTGCCCAGATCCTTGGTGCGATGGCCGCCGCCACCCTCACCTGGCTGTTCTTCTATCCGCACTGGGCGGTGACGCCCGAGGCGGGCGACAAGCTTGGCGTCTTCTGCACTGGGCCTGCGATCCCTCACATTCCCTCAAACCTGCTCGGTGAGGCCACCGGAACTTTTGTCCTCATCGTGGTTGCGGCGGCGATTGGCTCCCACGGCGTCTCTGCAACCGGCCCCGCGCCAGCCCTCGGACCCTGGCTGGTCGCCTGCCTGGTCTGGGGCATCGGCCTTTCGCTCGGCTCAACCACCGGTTACGCCATCAACCCCGCACGCGACTTTGGCCCGCGGCTCACCCATTTCATCCTGCCCATCGCCGGAAAAGGCCCCTCCAACTGGAAGTATGCCTGGGTCCCCATCGTCGGCGATCTCACCGGCGCAGCCGTCGCAGCCGCTCTACTCCACTGGGCACACTTGTAAAGCCCTTCTGAATCAAGACGCGGCAAATCCGGTTGCCCCGCCCTCGCCGCGCACTAGTTTTTGTTCAGGGTCCCCACGGACGGGTCTAGGTCCGTGGGGCGAGTGCGCCTGGGTGGGAATCACAACTCTCCACCTGCATATCCCCGCCATCAGACGCAGGACATCGATGTCAGTAGCTGGAAAGTCACGGGCTTGAAAGTCAGAAGTCAGGGCCCGACAAACTTCCGTTTCCCGGGCCCCGGGATGGTCGTTTTCAGTACTCTGGCGACCACTCCATGACTTGTCGCCAGAGTCGGTGCAGCCTGCCGTGCAGCCCGGGCACTCCCCGAACGAGTCATGGACGACGAATACAGGGTTACAGTAGACTCGTCAGGAATCACTCACTCCTGAAGTATTGCCTTTTGCCTCTGACAAAATGAACTTTCGTGGCGCCATCATGGGCGCTCTTTTTGTCTATAGGCTAAGGGGGCAATGTCCAAGAGCGCGGAACTTGCAGACGCCGAAATTTTCGGCTTGAGGGCATTGTCTTGATTTTTTCGCTTTATCGGGCCGATTTATTCTCCGGCACTTCTTTGTTTCGCTCGGCTAAACCCAGGGTCACGGGTCTGCACATCTTCGCAGCTACTGTTTGCAGCATGATCTTGCTCTCGGCAAACGTATTTGCCCAATCCGTCAGCCTGATTGGCTGGGACGCACCGGCGACTCTGGTCAGCAACTCGCTATCAAGCCCCGGTGGCGTGGCGGCAGACTACAACGGTGCCATCTATATCGCTGATACCGGTAACAAGCGGGTCATCCAACTGGTGCCCTCCGCAACCGGATACAAGGTGGGTGCGACCCTTATCAACGCCACGACGACGGGAGGCGGCTTTCAGCCCGTCAGCGTCGCAGTGGATCCGGCACTGAACGTCTACGTCTACGACTCGGGAGCGGGGCGCATCATTGAAATTCCGTGGAATGGGAGCGGCTTCGATACAGCCGTCACGGTCGTCTCCGGCTTCGCAGGGCTCGCCCAGGTGGTTGTCGACGGCGGTCAAAATCTCTATGTTGCCGAGACCGGCAGTCACAGCATCTATCAAGCTCGTCGTAACGGAAGCACCTATGGCAACCCGGTCCTGATCTCCAGCCAGGGTTACGCTGGCTCGAGTGCAATCGCCGTCGACGCCGGCCTGAATCTTTATTTCACCGACAGCACAGACAGTCAGATTGTCGAGTCCGTATGGACCGGTAGTGCCTACAATACGCCCGTTCCGGTGTTGACCGGGCTCAGCTCCGTGCAAAACATCGCAATCGACAGCGGCGGCAATCTCTTTTTTGTTGCCGGTGGAGCCGTGCAAAGCGTTGCCCGACTGACCGGAACTACCTTCGGAGCACCGTTTTCCGGGGGCGGCAGCAGCACGTTCGCGCAACCTTCGGGCATTGCATTCAGCAGCCTGGGAACGCTGCTCGTAGCGGACAAGCAAGCCAATACCGTTTCCAGCGTTCTTCCTCCCGGGAACTTCGGTTCGCTGGCAATCGGTACGTTCAGCCCTACCCGCAATATCAGTTTTCGATTCAACACCGGCACCAACCTGGGCAGTCAGACTGTGATCTCAGCGCCCGAATCTCCGAACGTGCTGAGCACGCCGTACGACCTCCTGGATAACGGCGGCAGCTGTGGCGTGAGCTTCTACAATCCGGGCGATGTTTGCACCCTGTCCATCGGCTTCCTGCCGCATCATGCCGGTGCGCTGTCGGGCGCTCTTGCGCTTTATGGGCTGAGCGGACCTCCCCTGATCTCGGTCCCCCTCACGGGATCCGGAGTTGGAGCACAAATCGCATTCGCCCCCAAGCTGATCAATTTTCCAATTGCGGTGGGCCCCAATCAATTTGCCTTCGATACGAACAACAACCTCTATTACGCAGCATTCTCCGCCGCATCCGGAAGCGTGAAGGAGGCGGTCTGGAACGGAAGCGGCTTCAATACACCGATCACGCTTCTCTCCGGTGTTTTTCCCATCGCGCTCGCGCTGGATGGTCTCGGTAACGTTTACGTCGCCGACAACCACACCACCAGCATCCTCAAGATTCCTGCCACGGCGAATCCGAGCAATATTCGTGGCGGCACCTTTGGTCAGCCAGTCACATTATGGGTGGGCTCACAGCCTCAGACCCTCAGTGCGACGTATTGCGGCACCGCGCTCTCCCTCATTTGCTATGACGTCAAGGGATGTTCCAAGCATACGGTCAGTTGCGACACCGAATCGTACCTTACGGGCACCGCGCAGACGCTCACTCAAATGACAGCCGACGCCGCCGGCAATGTTTACTTTCAGGCGTATACGTCCGCTTTCCTTGCAACTCAAAACGCCATCGTCAACCTCGGCGCCACGCTGATGAAGCTGCCCGTCACCAACGCTGGCTATAGCGCGCCGCAGATCATCGCTCCACCTAACCTGGACAGCCTCTTTTCGTCCGGCCAGGGTTACCTGCCTCTCACCGTGGACCTCAACGGGAACATCTTTATCGGTTCACCGTCTGTGGGCTCGGTCTTTGAGCTGCACTGGTCTGCCAATGGGTACAGCGCCCCGGAGTTTGTGCTTGGGGGGCTCGGGTCAGGCCCGTTTGGCTACTTCATCGCCGTTGACGGCAATGATAATGTTTACGCGACATCCGGCAGCATCACCAGCCCCGTCGGCTCGTTGATCCGAGCCTGGCGTAATGGCTCTTCATGGAGTTCCGCGACCGTCGTCAGCCTTCCGAACACGCTGTTCCAGGGCCTGACTCTTGATGCGGTTGGCAATCCATGGGTCTCAACCTTCTCCAGTATCGAGGTCCAGACCGATACGTTTTCAAAGCTGGACATCAGCTCTTTCCCGACATTGAACTTTCCCACGGCTACCTTTGCTGGCCAGGCTGATACGTCGGACGGCTCCGCCAGTGTGACATTGAACAATATCGGGAACCAGCCCCTCGCTCTCAATCCTGTCTACCCGCCAAGCTTCCCCGTCAATACCGCCGACCCCCGCCTGTGCCAGTCGGGAGGCACCCTGGCGCAGGGGCAAAGCTGCAATCTTTCGATGAGTTTTGCACCTGTTTCCAGCGGAACATTGCAGCAGGCAGCCACCCCGGCCAGCGGAATTGCAAGCACCGCCAATCCGGCCGTGAGTTTAGCCGGCGTCGGCAAGGCGGTGCTGGCCTTGCAGTTCGGGACGGCACCGCCCGCGGCTCTCGAAGCGGGCCAGAGCGCAGGCAGCGGCATCACGGTGCTGATAGAGCAATATGGCTCGGTTGTGACGACGGCCACGCCAACCGTGACGCTGACCGTAACCGGACCCAACAGCTACTCGGCTACCTACACGGCGGTCGCCGCTGCGGGCGTTGCCACCTTCAATCTGCCCGCGGCTTTTAACATCACTGGCGTGTATTTTTATAAAGCCTCTGTTAGCGGCTACGCCTCGGCCTACGCGAACGAGAATGTGGTTCCGGCGGTTGTGACCTCCTTGGCTTTCGGAACGCCGCCCACCCCCGTGATCCTGACAGGCCAAACCGCTGGAAACTCCGTTACGGTTCTTGAGCTTAACTCTGCGGGAGCTATGCACTCACAGGCGGCGGACACGATCACCCTCGCCGTCACCGGTCCAGGGAACTATTCGGCCCAGTA
Source organism: uncultured Acidobacteriota bacterium (assembly GCA_903832055.1). Classification (GTDB taxonomy): domain Bacteria; phylum Acidobacteriota; class Terriglobia; order Terriglobales; family Acidobacteriaceae; genus Acidicapsa. Next base: position 771,307 of record CAILAC010000010.1, read on the forward strand.
CAGCCAGGCGGCCATCGCCGGAGTGGCTACATTCAACCTTTCCGCCGTTCCCCTCAATGCTCGGGGAACCTACACATATACGGCCTCGACGGGCACTTTCAGCGCACTTGCAACTGAGACAGTCAATCCCGGTGAAGTGGCCTTCGGTAACCTGAGCGTTGGAACCAGCAGCGCGTCACGCGCAGCCGCTGTTGTATTCACCCTCAACCTTTTGTCCAGGGATGGAACCGTCGCAGTGACGACCGCCGGAGTGACTGGCAAAGATTTCTCGTTAACGAGCGGCGGGACCTGCTCGTTCGAACCCCTTTCGACCTTGATCTACTCCGCAGGTCAATCCTGCACCGTCAATGTTGTCTTCACGCCACAGGCTCCGGGGCTGCGAACAGGAGCTGTTGAAATCTTCGACGGCAACGCGGATCTGGTGGCGGAAGCGTTTCTGAGTGGAACCGGCGTCGCGCCCCGGATTGCCTTCCCTGGGCAGCTCAGCCCCGTCTACTCCCCCGCTCCGCCCGTGTACTCGATGCATGCCGCTGGGCTCGCGGTCGATGGAGGCGGAAATGTATGGGAAGCCGATCCGATCAACAACAACGTCCTCAAAATCCCCTGGAACGGGAGCGGCTACAGCACTGCGGTAACCGAAGGGGATATCTCCCCGCAATACGGAACTCCGGTCTTCTGGTCGCCAGGACAGATCGCGCTCGACGGCGCCGGAAGCGTCTATATCGCTGACGGCGGCCTTGGGGGGTACGGGCCACCGGCAGTTGTCAAGATGAGTACGATCCTCGGCGTACACGGCCCGATCTGTTGCGCCCCAGAGCAGTTCCTGGGAAGTGGATGGCAGAACCCGCAAGGTATCGCAGTCGATATTCAGGGAAACGTGTTCGTGGCAGACGCCGGCAACGGGATTATCTATGAACTGCCCTGGACCGGCACTGGATACGCACCCCAGATACAAATCGCGCGAGGACTCTATGCCGTGCAATTGGCTGTGGATGGGAACGGGAATGTTTTCGCAGCGACTGGTCTGAACGGCGTCTACGAGATTTCGCCTACAGCCAAGGGTTTCGCCGCACCGATCTCGCTCGGAAGCTGGAATGCGATTGGAATTGCAGTAGATGGCTCGGGAAATCTCTTCATCAATGAAGACAACCTGCAGCAGATTATTCGCCTGCCCTGGACGGGAAGCGCCTTTGGAGCGCCAGCTGCCGTAACTGCGCTGGGAAAGGCCAGCGGAGGTGTCGCCGTCGATGCGGCGGGCACAGTTTATCTGGCCAGCGCATCGCAACCCGGCGTGATGAAGGCAGTTACCACAAACCCGCCGGCACTCAAATTCACCCAGACCACAATCGCGGGTACGACCGACACCACCGACGGAGCCCAGACTGCGACCGTCGCGAACACCGGCAACCAGGCGCTGACGTTCACCGCGACTCCGGCTTACCCCGCAAATTTTCCGGCCAACAATGCAGATGCGAGTCTCTGCTCCGCGAGCGTCCCGCTCGGTCCAGGCGCTTCGTGCGACATCTCGACAAACTTCGTGCCGCAGGCCGCCGGGGTGTTGTCGGCAAACGTTGTGTTGAATGACAATTCCGTCACCGGCACAACCCAAAACATTGCCGTGAGCGGCACAGCGGTGGTCACTCCACCCTACGGCGCACAGATCCTCTACGGCGGCACGCAAAGCGCGCAGACCTCCTACCAGCTTTATTCGCAGCAGATCCCCCAGGGGCTGGCTTTTGATAGCGCCGGAAACCTCTACGTCGGGGACGCCAGCGAATTGATTGAGCAGTGGAACAGGAACGCAAACCCGGACGGCACTTACTCCTTCAGTCTTGGCAACACGCAGCAGACAAACTACTTCAACACCGACGGTACCGAATTTGCCCTGGATGGCAGCGGTAACCTCTACTACCCGACCTTCTGGCCATTCTGGGGCGTTGGCAGCTATAACCCCTTCAACCCGGTCTATACGGCGCCGCACAACCAGATTCTGTTTGAGAATTCAACCCAGATCGGCAAGGGACTCGACTACCCAACGGCCGTTGCGCTCGATCCCTCGCAGACGAATCTCTATGTGGCCGATGGCGGAATGAACTCACACAATCTGGTGGGCGGTTCGGACGAAAGCATCTGGAAGATGACAGCGCCCTTCGGTTCAAGCGCCTCCTTTTCACCCATCATCGCAATAAGCGGAACTCCTCTGGCAATAGCCGCAGATCGCTCAGGCAATATTTACCTCGACACCTCGCTGCAGTTTGGCAGCGACAACTGCCAGGAGCTGGAATACTCGCCCACTGGGACCGGAACGTACAGTCAAACTCAAATTTCGACTCACTGCAGTTATGGCCTGTCCGTCCAGGACGATGGGACGATCTTCGTCGCCGACCAGTACAGCGGCAACGTCATCCATCAGATTCCCGTTGGGGGAGGTGGCTGGGTCGAGTTTGCTCTGGCCAAAGTTAGCGGACCAGCGGGGTTGGCCGTTGACCCGCAGGGGAACGTGTGGGTATCCGACACCACAGATGGCACGGTGATCGAACTCACTGGAACTACCTCGAATCTGGGAGAAACGCCCATAGGCGCTACCAAGTCTGTGACCCTCAACTTTACCGTCGTAGCCGGGGTAACTCTTGGGCGCGTCGGGGTTCTCACCTGGGGCCAACCGGGGCTGGACTTCACGGATGCCGGTCAAAGCACCTGCACAGCGCAAACCTATCTTGCCACTACGCTCTGCGTCGTTAACGTCAACTTCAAGCCATCGGCCGCCGGGCCGAGAAGCGGCGCTGTCATTCTTTACGACCCGAACGGTAACCCGATCGCTTCAGTAATCCTCCAGGGAACTGGCACCGGACCTGCACCTGTGTTCGAGTCACCGTCCATCTCCCTGCTGACTCCCACCGCAAACTACTTCAACACCTGGGGAGCGACAGCCCTCGATGGAGCCGGCAATCTTTACATCCCGGTCCCATCCGCCAACGAGATCTTGTTCGCAGCACCGCAGAGCGCAGCAACCGTGTTGCCGCTCTCCAGTCCCACGGGCAGCCCAAATCCTGCCCAGCCAACCGCTAATTCAACGCTGAGCAATCCCTCGGCCGCCGCCATCGACCCTGCGGGAACACTCTATATCGCGGACTCCGGTAATAATCGCATCCTGGTGCGCCAGCCAACCGGGACCGCGGGCGCCTATTACCTCTTCAACCTGGCAACGAAGGGATTCGCGCTAAGCGGCCCACAGGGCGTTGCTACCGATGCCGGCGGAGACGTCTTCATCGCCGATACCGGAAACAATCGCATCCTCGAAGTGCTGCCCAATGGCTCCGCCCGGCAATTCGGTCCCAACGTCGCCCAGCCCGGCTCTGTGGCAGTCGATCCCTCTGGAAACGTCTATTTCACCTACACAGTCAGCCCCTCGGTGTGGAAGATATCGAGCGATGGCAAGACCGTAACGCAACTCAGCACCGGCAGCATTGCGCTCCAATCACCCACCGGCCTCGCCGTCGACGCTGCTGGAACGGTGTATATCGCCGATTCCAAAGCCGGAGTTCTGGAAGTAAGCGCCGGAGGCACCGTCAACGCGATGAATCTGCCCTATCCTCTCGCGGGATACTCCAACCCGAACGCGGTCAGCCTCGATTCTGCCGGAAACGTGTATCTCTCCGCCTCCGGACTGGGCGTGTATGAGATGCAGCGGAACGGCTTATCCCTGAGCTTCGCCAGTACCAAAACGGGTGCCACCAGCACCGACAGCCCCAGAACCGTGATCGCGGAAAACATCGGCAATCGGGCTCTGAACATCACCGGCGTCGCCTATCCGCTCGATTTCCCTCAAGGCACAACGGTCTCGAACGTCTGCACCAACTCCACCCAGCTCACGCCCGGCGGAGTTTGCAACCTGCCAATCGCCTTCCAGCCTTCAAGTGGAACTTCGGTCAGCGAACAAGTTACGCTCACGGATAATGCTTTCAACTCCGCCGGCACTACGCAGTCAATTGCGGTCAATGGAACCGGGGTCGTCGGAGGATTGAGCCAGACCATCACCAGCCCACTGCCCGGCGGCGTCTTCACCAAAACGCCCACCTATCCTTACAGCACCAGTGGCCCGCTGGTGTACATCAGCGCATCCTCAGGGTTGCCGGTCACACTTACGGTCGTCTCGGGGCCGGGAAACTTCGCTGGTGCATCCTCTTCCACAACGAGCCACCAACTCAGTTTCACCGCCGCAGGGGTGGTGCAGGTAATGGCCACACAGCCCGGCAATGCCACGTACGCGCCCGCAACCCCTGTGATGTTCACCGTTACCGCGACTGCCGCGCCCATCAGCGTCAACACGCGCCATTCCAGCTTTACGCAAGTCTATGGGGCAGCATCGCCCACCGTAGTTTTCCTGCTTTCAGGCCTGGTCAATGTGAACGATCAGGTTTACCTCACGATCACCGGCGGCGCAACACCCGCCAGTCCAGTCGGAAACGACCCAATCACCTTTGGGCTTACCGGACCCATGGCGTCCTCCTACTATCTTGCGGCCGGCTCTACTACGGGCACGCTCGTGGTAAGCCCCGCGTCTCTGACCGTTGCTGCCACCGACGTCTACCTCAATATTGGCCAGGCGATTCCAGCTTTGGGATACATCCTCATCGGGCTTGCACCCGGCGATACCCCAGCTCAGGCAGTTACCGGAACGCCCGTGCTGAGTGCCACCGCAACCGCTGCAAATGCCGGTAGCTTTCCCATCGCCCTATCGCTGGGAACGCTCACCTCCGCCAACTACACGCTGACTCCGGCCAACGGTGTGATCAATGTCTTCGCGCCCGTCGCGATGGGATCGGCGACCGTCAACGGGACACCTGTGAGCCGCACCCTCAGCTTCGGCCAGGGGCCAGCCAGTCGCTTCGCCAACGCGACGGGAACCACTTTTGCAGCTGGACAGAACCTGTTTCAGGCGGGAACCTTCGCTTGTGGCGGCGGAACCTGCTCGGGAACCATCACATTTTCCCCCACCCTCCCTGGAAACTGGAGCGGGAGCATCCAACTCACCGATCAGAGTTTGCCGGCGCATGTACTCGTCTCGATTCCCGTCTCCGGCTCCGCTCTGGCGCCTCGAATCGCCTTTGTACCCGGTCGGCAGTCCACCATTGGCACCGGCTTGAACTTTCCCACGGGCGTGGCGATTGACTCGGTTGGCAATACCTACATCGCCGACCAGCAGAACAATCGCGTCGTGAAGGTGCTCACAAACGGCGGCGGCCAAGTTGTTCTCGGTTCAGGGCTCATCCAGCCATCTGGATTGGCGGTCGATTCGCACGGCAATCTGTGGATCGCCGATACCGGCAATGGAAGAATTGTGCAAGTGCCTGCCGCAGGTGGCTCACAGATCGTCGTGGCCAGCGGCTTCAATCGAGTCTCCGGGATTGCTGTCGACGCCGCCGGAAATCTCTATTCGGCCGACTCCGGCTTTGGAACGGTGCAGATGTTCCCCGCTGGCGGCGGAGCGCCCGTCCCTGTAGGCAGCGGATGGATCAGCCCAGTCGGAATCGCGTTGGATGCCCTCGGCGATGTATTCGTGACCGATTCACAAGCGAATAAGTTGGTGGAAGTGAGCGGAGGACAGCAATCGTCTCTTCCCGTCGCCGGCCTCAATGCCCCTTCGGGCGTGGCCGTAGACCAGTTGGGCGATATCTTCATCTCCGACACGCTGAATGGCCGCATTCTGGAAGTACCTGCAAATGGCACCGGCCAATTCACTTTGCAAAGCGGGCCAGCCAAGCCGTCTTTGCTGGCAGTGACGCCCAAGGGAGTTCTGTATGTTCCAGATCCCGTCAATAATCGCGTTCTAACTGTCGACCCAGGCACACCGGCAGCGTTGATCTTTGCGCCAACGGCCCTCAATACCGCAGCGAGCGCCGGACCGCAAACCGTCACCGTGATGAATCTGGGAAACAGCAATCTGACCTTCTCAGCGGTTCAATACCCCGACAGCTTCCCTGAAAGCTCTGGTGTAAGCACAGACTGCACCGCTTCGACGAGCCTGATTCCGGGTGGCACCTGCACCCTCAGCATGCAGTTCTCGCCTCGGCTTGTGAACGTCTCTGCCCTCAACACACCGTTCACCACTTCAATCGTCGTCACCGACAACAACCTGAATACCACCGCAGCGCAGTCGGTCCCGGTGACCGGTACCCCTGCTGCCGCAGCGCTTTCCGTCACTGAATCAAAAGGCGGTTCCTTTGCTTTAGGCTCAACCGGCCTTTGGAATCTAACCGTCGCCAACACAAGTACATTCGTTGCAACCTCGGGTACCGTGTCACTGACGGCCAACATGCCCACTGGATTCTCCATCGTGCGTTTCAGCAGCACCGGCGGATGGAATTGCAATGGCGTCGGCACTTTGACCCTCGCCTGCACTACCAGCCAGTCCGTCAAGGGGGGCAACTTTCCAGTTGTTGGCGTCGTCGTCCAGGTTCCAACGAATGCTCCTTCGCGTGTGACCGGTACGGCGTCGGCCTGGGGCGGCGGCGATCCCATCCATACGAACTCAGCTTCCGCAGCCACAACCTCAAGCGTCGTCACCACGGCAACGGAAACGTCCCAAACCGTCACTTTCCCGCCAATTTCTGCGCAAACCGTGGGGATACCGTTGTCACTCTCGGCCACCGCGAGTTCAGGGCTGGCGGTCACGTTCACATCTGCGACCACCAGCGTGTGCGCCGTTTCTGGCGTCACGACCACATTCACTGCCTCAGGCAACTGCACCATCAATGCCAACCAGGTGGGGAACAACACCTATGCTGCGGCTCCGCAGGTCCAGCAGACCTTCGCAGTGGTAGGCAAACCGCAGACCATCAGCTTCACCGCCTTGCCAACAAGCGTGGCCTTCGGTTCGGCCGGCCCCTATACCCTGAAAGCCACCGCGAGTTCAGGGCTTACCGTCTCTTTTTCCGCTACAGGTCCGGCCAATCTTTCCGGCAGCATCCTGACCCTCACAGGAGCAGGAACTGTAATCGTCACGGCGTCTCAGGCAGGCAACTCGAAATACGCTGCTGCTCCGTCGGTCTCCCAAACCATAGTGGTCAACCCGCCGGCAAACCCAGCCCTCAGTGTCGCCAGTTCTCTTGCGTTTCCGAGCCTGGCTTTTGGCAGCAGCAAGTCTTTGCAATTTACTATCAAAAATGCCGGCGGCGGGACCCTCACTGTCTCCTCGATATCGATCGCGGGCCGAGGCTTCACCGCCGCACTGCCTTCCTGCGCGCCCTCGATTGCCTCCGGGGCAAGTTGCGCGGTCAACGTGACCTTCGTCCCCGCCGCCCTGGGGCAAAATGCAGCCACGCTCACGCTGGTGAGCAATGTCGGCAATGCCACGGTCGCGCTCACCGGAATCTCCACCGGACCCCAGGCTGCCTTTTTCCCGGCGCAACAGTTCACCGTGGGCAGCGCTTGGGGTTATCCTGTCGCTTCCGCTCTCGACACTCACGGCTACCTCTACATCGCCGACGAAAACCAATCCTCCATCGTCAAATTGCCCACAGGTGGTGGAACCCCCGTCAACGTCGGTACTGGACTCAGCCAGCCTGTCGGAATAGCAGTCGACAGATTCGGCAACCTCTACATCAGCGACTCGGGCAACCATCAGGTGGTCGAAGTCCCTGCCAATGGAGCTTCTCAGATCGTTCTCGCCAGCGGCCTGACACACCCGGCGGGTATCGCGGTGGACGGTAACGGCAATGTGTACTTCGCGGACCTCTTCGCGCCAGGCGTCTACAAGATACCGGCAGGAGGTGGAACCCCTGTTGCTCTTGGAACTGGCTGGAGCAGTCCCTTTGCTGTTGCCGTCGATACCGCAGGCAACGTCTTCGTTTCCGACAACAGCGCCAATCAGATCGTGGAACTACCCTCTGGGGGTGGGTCGCAGATCACGGTTCTGAACTCCGGTCTGAACTACCCTTCCGGACTTGCCGTAGACCTTGTAGGGAACCTCTACATAGCCGACACCCTGCACAACCGGATTCTTGTTGTGCTCGCCAATGGCGGTCTTCAGATTCCGGTTGTTACCACGGGACTCAAATATCCCTATCTTCTCTCCGTTGACGGTTCTGGCAATCTATACATCCCTGATGGAGGGTTGGACAAAGTCTTTAGAGTAAGCACCTTCCAGCCCCCATCACTGAGCTTCGCAACGACCCCCGTCGGGACCACCAGCACCGATAGTCCGAAATTCGTTACCGTGTACAACCCCGGAAACGTCCCCCTCGTCTCCAGCGGGCTCACGGTCCCGGCCAACTTTACAGAATCGGCGGGCAACGGAGCCCTTCCCGTTTGCACCTCTACCTCCACAGTCCAGGCCGGAGGAGCATGTCAGCTTCCGATCAGCTTCACCCCTGCCGCCACAGGCAGCCTGAGCGGAGCCGTGGTGCTCACCGACAATTCCCGGAATGCTTCTGCAGCCCAACAAAGCATCCATGTGAGCGGTTCGGCAACCGCTGCAGCACCAAAGACCGCGATTTCCGCGCCTGCGTTTGGCAAGATAAATTGAAGGCGGCCCATCTTGGCAAGTGGACCGGAAAGCGTCGGGCAGGCGCAAGTTTTCGCGACAGAGCACGACAGGCCTCAGTGCATCGCGTAAGCGGTGCGCTGTGGCTTGAGGAAAAACACAATTTCACTCGCAGCTGCACGATCGCGAAGGACCATGTGCAATAAGCGCCGTTACAAAGCCCGGAAATGAAGGGAATATTGCGAGTTGATGATTGTATGGTGGAGCTGAGCGGGATCGAACCGCTGGCCTCCTCGTTGCGAACGAGGCGCTCTCCCAGCTGAGCTACAGCCCCACATTGGGAAGGAAACAACCTTTTCATTGTAGCAATCTTCACCGATTACGCCAATGCCGCAGCCAAGCGGCGCGCTTTGAATCCACCCATCTACGCCGCTCCAAGCTTCTCCGCCAGCCCGGCAAGAGTCCTCAGAAAGTACCTCTTCTCACCCATCACCCGCCCCAGCACTAAAGAACCCTCAATTTCAATCAGCGCCTGCTCTGCGCAACTCTCCGCAGCCGCGCGCTCCAAACCGCATTCCATCGCTATCCCGGTAAAAGCATGCAACCATTGCTCCAGCGCCCCCCGCAGCGCTACTTGCAACGCAACAGGCCCTCCCGGCAGCGAAAGTGTCTCCAGCACGCAGGGCTTCGTGCCGTCCCCATAGAACTCCCGCAGTCGGCTGGAAACAAGTTCAATGCGATCCCCTGGCTCGCCTCCCTGCTTCAAAGCCTCAAAAACGTTCCCCTCAAACCACGCGCCCACACGCTGAGCCACGGCCATCACAATCGCTTCCTTCCCACCCGGGTAGCGATAGTAGAGACTTGCTTTCTCCAGCCCGGTAACCTCCGCGATCTGGTTCAGGCTCGTCGCCTCATACCCGAGCCTGCGAAACAGCTCCAGGGCCCGATCAGCCAGTTCTTCGTCCTTGAGTCTTGCCGTTGCCATAGCGCCCCTGGCCTTCACTATACCGTACGTTCGGAATTTTTTTCGAAATCCAATGCGCTTTCTGAAACTTTACCGACCGTTCGGTATCATATGAAGGTGGCAGCTTCTAAAAATGTCTACCAGGAGACTTCCCAATGAAAACCGCAATCCTCATCCTCTCGGACCCCAAAAGCGGTTCCGAAGAAGCAGCAGGCCGCGTGTTCAACGCCCTCGCCACCGCCCACGACCTCCAGCAGCGCCAGCACACCGTCTCGCTGCTCTTTCTCGGCACCGGCACTCGATGGGCTCCCCTGCTCACGCAAAAAGATCACCCTTTCCACGAGCTCTTCACCAGCGTCCGCAACTCAGTCGCAGGCGTCTCCTGCGCCTGTTCAGAGGTCTTCGGAGCCCGCGAAGATGTCGAATCCGCCGGTCACACACTGCTCACCGACAACTCCCTGCCCGGTACCAGCGGCCTGCCCAGCGTTGCCGCCCTACTCGAAAGCGGTTACCAGATACTCACTTTCTAAACCACCAGTCTGCGGCCTGCCGGTGCGGCCAGTCAGCCCCGGTTGGCCGCACATACTCCCAATTTCCACCCCAGTTACAAGGAACACACCATGCCCCACACCTACGCTGCCACCATGTTTTCGGATGAATCAAAAAAGCTCCAGGAGCGTTTCGGCTCCCGCGCCCAGTACGAACGCATCACCCGCTCCGGACAGGGCGAACAGGAACTCGGACTCCATGAAGCCGAATTCATCGCCGCGCGCAACAGTTTCTACCTCGCCACCGTCACCCCCGATGGCTGGCCCTATATCCAGCATCGCGGCGGGCCAACCGGCTTTCTCCACGTTCTCGATGAACGCACCCTGGCCTTTGCGGACTACTCCGGAAACAAGCAGTTCATCTCCGTCGGCAACCTCGCCACCAACGACCGCTTCTCCATCTTCCTGATGGATTACCCCAACCGCACCCGCCTCAAGCTCATTGGACGAGTGCGCATTCTAGAACCTGGCGCCGACCCAGCTCTCGAAACACGCCTCGCACCCTCAAACCCGCGCATCCGGGTTGAACGCATCTTCCTCCTCGACGTCGTCGGCTTCGATTGGAACTGCTCGCAGCACATCACGCCGCGCTACTCAGTTGATGAGCTGGAAACAATTCAGCCCCACAAAAGACAGTCCTGAGACCGCCTTATGTGGGGCTGAAAGGTAGTTCGTTTCTTCTAGAGGTGGTTCATGTTCAGCAGGAACTCGGCATTGTTCCGCACCTTTTCAAGGCGGCTCACCAGCAGTTCCATCGCCTCAACAGGTGACAGAGGATTCAGCACCTTGCGCAGCACCCAGATCCGCTGCAGGTCTTCCTTGGGAATCAGCAGCTCTTCCTTACGCGTGCCCGAGCGCTGAATATCGATCGCCGGGAACACCCGCTTGTCCACCAGCTTGCGATCCAGAATCACTTCCATGTTGCCCGTGCCCTTGAATTCCTCAAAGATCACTTCGTCCATGCGTGAGCCCGTATCAACGAGTGCCGTCGCAATGATGGTCAGCGAACCGCCTTCCTCGATATTGCGCGCCGCGCCAAAAAACCGCTTCGGCCGCTGCAGCGCATTCGAATCCACACCGCCCGAAAGCACCTTGCCCGAAGGCGGCACAATCGTGTTGTAGGCGCGTGCCAGGCGCGTAATCGAATCCAGCAGAATCACCACGTCGCGCTTGTGTTCGACAAGGCGCTTGGCCTTTTCAATCACCATTTCGGCTACCTGCACGTGGCGCGCCGCCGGCTCGTCAAAGGTCGAGCTGATCACTTCGCCCTTCACCGACCGCTGCATATCGGTCACTTCTTCCGGACGCTCATCGATCAGCAGCACGATCAGCACTACTTCCGGATGATTGGTGGTTACCGAGTTGGCAATCGATTGCAACAGCATCGTCTTGCCGGTGCGCGGAGGAGCAACAATCAGCCCGCGCTGTCCCTTGCCCACCGGAGTCAGAAGGTCCATGACACGGCCACTGGTCGCCTCACGCACCGTCTCCATCTTGATGCGCTCCTGCGGGTAGAGCGGGGTCAGATTGTCAAAGAGAATCTTGTTCCGCGTCTCCTCGGGAGACTCAAAGTTGATGGCCTCGATTTTCACCAGGGCAAAATACTTTTCACCCTCATGCGGCGGCCGAACGTTGCCGCTGATCGTGTCGCCCGTCTTCAGGTCAAATTTGCGGATCTGCGAAGGCGAGACATAGATATCGTCCGGGCCGGGTAGGTAGTTGTAGTCCGGTGAGCGAAGAAAGCCGTAGCCGTCAGGCAGGATTTCCAGTACGCCCTCAGCGAAAATATGGCCCTCTTTTTCGCTCTGTGCCTGAAGAATCTTGAAAATCAAGTCTTGTTTGCGAAGCCCGCTCGCGCCCTGGATATCCAGAGTCCGCGCAATCCGGCTCAATTCTGTGATGTTTTTCTCTTTTAATTCAGCAATGGTCATGAGTACCTGCAATGAAAATCTGCGGAGGACACCTGAAGATCAGGCGGATAGGAAGGAGGGGAGTCTGTGTAGGGAGGAAGCTCCGGACAAGTAAGAGGCGGGGTTGGTTATTGCGGAGGGTGCAGGCCGCGCTTAAGCTGCGCGGCGCTGCTCTACCGTCTGGATCTCTGGCTCCGCGATGGGGGCCGACATTCCAGGATTGGCATTACGGAATCGGTACAGCACTTCGTTCGTCGTATCCTGCAGCCGGCTGTTCGGCTTGTGAAGCTTGCGGGTTGCCTTGCTCGCCAGTTGGCACAACTGGTAGCGGTTGGACACATGAGTGAGTGCCCCAAAAATTAGTTCCGAGCGCATATGCATCGTTCTCCTTTGTGGTATTCACTGCCCGGTTCTCCCGGTGCAGAGGACGGCCGTTGAGCGGCGCAATCCTTTTTTGTACTTCTACTTCGGTGCACGGTCTACTGTGCACTGCCATAACTGTTAGACGCAAAAACAGCGCGTTCAGTTCAAATACTTGCGCAGGTCTTGAAACATTACTGCAAGGCCTGCACATTGACGCATCGCTGCCTTACTTCTTATCGGCTGCAAAAAGACTCTGATGCAGCTTAGTCCCGTTTTGTTGTTCTCGTGTGTTCAATTCAAGCCACTACGCACCCAATTCACACACATGGATAACGCACCAATCCTGCTTGGCGAACCGCAATACAAAATTTTGCGGAATCAAGGCGACGGAGTGCGCAACCAGTCAAAGTTAGCGCGTTTTTCAGCCTTGTTGGATAGCAAGTATGAATCTATACCCATCTCGATTGCCGGTCAACCCTTTTTTATATCACAATTCTCAAAATCACCTCAACTGGTCCTCTTCTAGCACCCATCCCTAAATGGCTCCAGTCTGGCTTCCTTAACCCAGCTTCGCCAGCCCTTTTTCGGCCAGGTTATCGCTGCGTTCTCAACTTCTGCCGGTGCAATTTCCCGTCCGGTTCCACGCAGACGGGCGCTCCATCTGCATCCCAGCCAGACAACTGATGCCCATTCTCATACGGCTTGCCCGTCCGGCTAAACGCCTCATCTAACCGAAAAAGCCCCGCAAACATGATCCCAATCATCGGAATTGCAAATAAAAGGGTATCCGCATTCGAAACCTCAACCACCATCGCCAACAGCTCCCTCCGGCGTTCAGCTTGCCCTCACTCAAGGGCTACTGAACACACAGGGAGCTCATCGGGCAGCTCTCTTAAAAGCTTTAAGTTACAAAAGTCATAGCTCTTCCTCGCAACGTCTCATGCCCAGCAGCTCAGGCCCCGTAGCTCACGCCCAGTAACTCCGGTCCAGCGTCCGGTACTGAATCGCCTCTGCCAGATGGCTCACCGCCAGGCCCGCCGCGCCCTCCAGATCCGCAATCGTCCGCGCCACCTTCAGTATCCGGTCATGCGCCCGCGCGCTCAGCCCCTGCTGCTGCATCGCCCGCTCCAGCAGCCGCTCCGCATCCGCCCCCAGCTCGCAGTACGCGCGAATCTGCCGCGTCCCCATCTGAGCATTCGCAAATATCTTCTCCCCCGCCTTCTGAAACCGCTCCCGCTGCCGCTCCCGCGCCCGCATCACCCGCTCACGAATCTGCGCCGAACCCTCCGCCGCTGCCCCGCCCCGCAGCTCCTTGTACTGCACCGCCGGCACCTCGATATGAATGTCGATCCGGTCAAGCAGCGGCCCTGAAACCTTTGACACATACCGCTGAATCATCGGCGGCGTGCACTGGCACTCCCGCGACTTGTCGTTGAAATACCCACACGGGCAAGGGTTCATCGCCGCCGCCAGCATGAACCGCGCCGGAAACGTCAGCGACATCGACGCCCGCGCAATCGTCACCGTATGATCCTCCAGCGGCTGACGCATCACCTCCAGCACATTGCGCGGAAACTCCGGCAGCTCATCCAGAAACAGCAGCCCGTTGTGCGCCAGCGAAACCTCCCCCGGCCGCGGCACCGCCCCGCCCCCAATCAACCCCGCATCTGAAATCGTGTGATGCGGAGCCCGAAACGGCCGCTGCGCCACCAGCCCCCTTGCCGCATCCAGCACCCCAGCCACCGAGTGAATCTTCGTCGTCTCCAGTGCTTCCTCAAACGTCAGCGGCGTCAGAATCGATGGCAGCCGCTTCGCCAGCATCGTCTTCCCCGACCCCGGCGGCCCAATCATCAAAATGTTGTGTCCGCCTGCCGCCGCCACCTCCAGCGCGCGTTTGGCCGTCTGCTGCCCGCGCACATCGCTGAAGTCCGCCGAATAATGATGCAGCTCCCCCAGCAGCTCCTCCGTCGAAACCCGAAACGGCGCGCGCTGCACCTCGCCAAAAAGCGCCGTATTCAGCAGTTGAATCACGTCCGTCAGCGATTCCACCGGAAAGACATTCACCCCCTCGACCACCGCCGCCTCCGGCGCATTTACCGCTGGCAGCACCAGGTTTTTGATCCCCCGCGCCCGCGCCAGCACCGCAATCGACAGCACCCCCGGCACCGGCCGCAAACTGCCATCCAGCCCCAGCTCCCCCACCAGCAAAAAGCGGCTCAGATCCGTCGTCTGCAGCGCCCCATAGGCGCACAAAATGCCAATCGCAATCGGCAAATCAAAGCCCGCGCCCTCTTTCTTGATGTCCGCAGGGGCCAGGTTGATCGTGATGTGCGTCGGCGGTATCAGGTACCCCGAGTTCTTCATCGCCGCCCGCACCCGGTCGCGACTCTCCCGCACCGCCGCATCCGGCAGCCCCACCGTGTGGAACTTGTCCTCTTCGGCCACAGTTCCGCTCAGGTCCACCTCTACATCGATCAGATTCGCATCGATGCCGTACACCGCAGCACTCAACACTTTTGCCAGCATAAGAAGTTACCCGCGAGTCTAGCATCCTTACCGCAGTGAGCGAAAAGAGCAAGTCCAGACCATCAAAACCAGTTCGCCTGTGGGCCGCCGAAAGTTTTCACGCAATCGCCGTCCTTTGTCAGTCAAAATCATCTTCTAACCGGGTTTTACTTGACTCTCTGCGCGATCCGGACAATAACTATCCTACGCAGTTCCCTGAGACTTCAAAGAGAGACTCTATGGATATGAATGATTATGAAGAGGCTTTTGGCTTAGATGGATCCCCATCGGATTCCGAAAAAGCAACTCCAAAGTATGAAAAAGCTCTGGAGAAAGCCCATGAGATCCGGCAGTTTGAAATTGAGCTTTACTGGAAGCGCGCCACATACTTCTGGACCTTCATCGCGCTTTCACTCGGCGGCTATTTAACAATCCTCAGCTCTGGCAAAATCTGTCCACCGGACAAGCCGAATCTGCTGCTCACTGCGTCTAGCTTCGGAGTGGTGTTCTCCTTTGCCTGGTATCTTGTGAACCGGGCAAGCAAATCCTGGCAAGAGAATTGGGAGCACCACGTCGACCTTCTTGAAGACAAGGTGACCGGCCCGTTGCATAAAACTATCCTGAACGACACTTCAAAAGCCCTATGGCCTTTATGGGGACCTTACCCGTTCTCAACCAGTAAGATCAACAGCATTCTGAGCCTCTACGTGCTATCAATTTTCCTTTACCTCTGGATCAACGAAATCAAGGCCTTTTACTCTCAACTACTCTCGAAATCGAGTGATTGGCACGGACTCATCGTCATCGCGCTCACAGTCATCACCCTCGGATTTCTGAGTAAAACGGGAAAGAAATGGCCCATCACCGCCAAGGTTGTTTCGGCTAAAAAGCGGCGAAAGACCATTGAATGATCGGAGCTTGCTGCCCAATCGCCTGAAATCGCTGCAATTAGGCATAGCGATCAAACATCCATCGAGGACGCGTAAGTACACTACAATCGCCACAGCATGACCAGCCTCTTCGACCTCTACAAAATCGGCGTTGGCCCATCCAGCTCCCACACCATGGGGCCCATGACGGCGGCTTTTGACTTCGCTTCAGACCTCGCGGACGATAACAAGCTCGCCGGTGTTTGCCGCGTACAGGTCGATCTTTATGGTTCCCTCGCCTTGACCGGCCTTGGACACGCTACCGACCGCGCCATTCTTCTCGGCCTCAGTGGAGAATTCCCCGCGCGCCTTGACCCGGAGCAGATCGAACCAACTCTTCAACTCATTCGCGCTGCCAAGCAGCTATTCCTCCATAAGACCCATCCCATTGCATTCACCGAATCCACCGACCTCCTCTTCCACCGCGACCAGATGTACCCCCCTGGAGCCGTGACCCAGCATCCCAACGGCGTCCGCTTCACCGCCTTCGATCCGCTCGGAGCGGTCATCCAATGCCGAACCTGGTTTTCGGTCGGCGGCGGCTTCATCGTAGAAGACGGGGAGGTGGCCCCTACCCCGAAAAAATACCGAAAGCCAGTGCCCTATCCCTTTCACAGCGCGGCTGAGCTGATCGGTCTGTCGCATCAACACTCGCTCACCATTGCTGAAATCATGATGGCCAACGAGGTAGAAGTCTTGCCCGGCAAAGGTTCGTTTTCAGTCTCAGATGAAGACGCTGTACGAGCCAAAATCCTCTATATCTGGCAAACCATGCAGGGCTGCATTGCCCGCGGCATCGCGACACAAGGAATTTTGCCCGGCGGCCTCAACGTCCGCCGCCGCGCCCATCGCCTCGCCGACCGCCTTCGCGAAAAGCAGCAGCAGCAGGCCCCTGCAGATCCCCTCGCCCCCCTCGACTGGGTCACCGTCTACGCCATGGCCGTCAATGAAGAGAACGCTGCCGGAGGCCGTGTCGTCACCGCCCCCACCAACGGCGCAGCCGGCGTCATCCCCGCCGTCCTCAGCTACTACCAGAACTTCATTCCCGGCGCCAGCGAAGAAGGCATCCTCCGCTTCTTCCTCACCTCCGCCGCCATCGGCATCCTTTATAAAGAGAACGCCTCCATCTCCGGCGCAGAAGTCGGCTGCCAGGGCGAAGTAGGCGTCGCCTGCTCCATGGCCGCCGGAGGCCTCGCCGCAGCCCTCGGCGGCACACCGGGACAAATTGAACACGCCGCAGAAATCGGCATGGAACACAACCTCGGCATGACCTGCGACCCCATCGGCGGCCTCGTCCAGATTCCCTGCATCGAGCGCAACGCCATGGGCGCAGTCAAAGCCGTCCACGCCACCCGCATCGCCATGCAAGAGCCAGAAGAGCACAAAGTCTCCCTCGACCAGGTCATCCGCACCATGTACCTCACCGGCCTCGACATGCAATCCCGCTACAAAGAAACCTCCCTCGCCGGCCTAGCCCTCAACATCATCGAGTGTTAATACTCGAAAACTCGACTAAACCGGGTGCCCCCGGTCTGGATTTTCAGACCGGGCTTCCACAAATCCCAACAAATGAATCACCCGCTTTCTTGCCGACAATTACCGCCCCGCCGCGTAAACTCGAGACAGTCTCGAGACCCGAAATGCGCATAGCAACGCACCAAGATCGCAAATTGCAATAGCAACACTCATAAAATGCTCAAAATGCACAAAAAAGGGGTACCCCCCCTCCCCCCTCCAATATATTCAAACCCTGCGGTTAATTAACTGGTAAACATCCACAAGCCGGTCATCGCATCGAAATGCCCCTTTTCCGGCCCACAAACCCACAAGGCAAAGCACACCGGCAACTCACTCAGTTAATCTGACTCCATGCCCGAAGAAGAGGTAACCGCTCAGCCAGAACCGACTCTTGCGCCCGAATCAGCGCCCAATGAAGCTCCAGAGACGGAGTCCCTCGCGCTTGAGCTTCCGGAATTGCAATCCGCCCAGGAATCGCCCGTTCCCGAACCGCCCGCGCCGCGCGGCATCGCGCCCATCTGGCACACAATTCTGCTCATCGTTGCCATCTTCGCCTACTCCTTCTGGGGAGCGCAGCGCGCCGACTCCGGCCTCGACAACCCGCTCGCTCCCGTCCATTCAGCCGTTACCGATTCCCACGGCAAACCCGGCGCAACCGCAGGCCCTGCGAAAGATGAGGGCGCAGACCATCTCCGCCTCCTCCGCTACGGCCTCTCGGGCGGCCTCGAACTCCTCGTCGTCGTCTGGGTTCTCCTCGGCCTGCGCCTGCGCAAAATCCCCTTCGCTTCCCTCTTCGGCTCCTGGCCGCGCGGCCTCAATGACATCACCAAAGAGGCCGGCATCGCCGCCGCCTTCTGGCTCTGCTCTATGGTCGTCCTCGCCGCCTTCGCCCTCTCGTGGAACCTCGCACAGACCCGCTACTACGACTACCAGCTCAAGAAGCAGCAGCCCTCCGCAGCCAGCTCATCAGCTCCCGGAAGCAAGTCCTCTCCTTCGCCCTCTGCCGCCAAAGCCGCAATCAAATCTCCGCAGCAGGAGCAAACCGACATGGCAAAGGAACTGATGCAGCTGGCGCCCGCCAACGGCCTCGAGATTGCCGCCTGGGGCCTTCTCTGCCTCATCGTCGGCTTCTCAGAGGAGCTCATTTTCCGCGGCTATCTCCAATCCCAGGGCATCAGCCTGCTGGGCAGCATTCCCATCAGCATCGTCCTCACCTCGCTGGTCTTCGGCGCAGCCCACGGCTATCAGGGCCTGCGCGGCATCTGCCTCATTGGCATCTACGGCGCGCTCTTCAGCATCCTCGCCCGGCTCCGCCGCAACCTCTTCCCCGGCATGCTCGCCCACGCCTGGCACGACTTCGCCACCGGCCTCGCTCTCGCCCTCATCCGCGAATCCCACCTCCTTGACCGCCTGCCTCTATCCTCCTGAGCGCCAGGCAAATCTCCCTTGCCGGGAATTAACCCACTCTGCTCTACACTGGACTCTCATGACGCGCCGCCGCTGGATTGCCGACTCCGCCACCGACACCACCGCCAGCCTCCTCGGCCCCCAGGCGGAGCACCTCGCTCGCGTCCTCCGAGCCCAGCCCGGCACAGAAGCAGATATAGTCGCCAACGGCCGCGTCTATCACGCCTCCATCACCGACGTGAGCCTCGCAGAAGTCCGCTTCCAGCTACTCGCAGAACTCACCGCCGAACCCGCCCTCCCCATCACCCTCGTCCTCGCCGTCTTCAAGTTCGACCGCATGGAGTGGGCCATCGAAAAAGCCACCGAGCTCGGCGCTGCCACCATCGTTCCCGTCATCGCCCGCCGCACCGAAAAGCACCTCGCCCAGGCCGCCGAAAAACGCGTCGAACGCTGGCGTCGCATCGCCCACGAAGCAGCCCAGCAATCCCGCCGCACCGACATACCCACCATCGCCGAACCCATCACCCTGCCCAAGTATCTGGCCATCGAATCCACCACCCAGCGCATCCTGCTCGCCGAAGACGAACGCAAAACCACCCTGCGCCAGCGCATTGATGCCGCTGTCCAGACTGCGCAGTCCAATTTGCCAGACTTTGAACTGGCCATCGGCCCCGAAGGCGGCTGGACCAGCGAAGAGCTAGCCCTCTTCACCAGGCACAACTGGCAGCCAGCCACCCTCGGCCCCAGAATCCTCCGCGCAGAAACCGCCGCCATCGCCGCCGTCAGCATCACCGCCGCCCTGCTCTGACCCCTGATTCCTGATTCCTGACCCCGCGCCCTTATCCCTTCTCCACTTGAAAGTGAAACGGCGCGCCCACCTCCGTCGCCATCCCTCTTACCGTCTGCAAAAACGCCGTCGCCGCATACGACAACTGCGCATTCCGCCGATACACCAGTCGCAGCAGCCGCCGAAACTCCAGCTCTTCCACCGGCACCGCCACCAGCTCCCCAACCTCCAGCTCGCGCAGCACCGTCAGATGCGGCACCAGCGCCACCCCGTTGCCCATCGCTACAAACCGCTTGATCGCCTCAATCGAAGGCAGCTCAATCCGCATCTGCAAGGGCGTCTTGTGCTTCTCAAATGCCTCAATCACCTTCTGCCGCAGCGGCGAAGGCACATTATGCGCCACAAAAAGCTCTTCACCCAGCTCCGCAATCGTCACCCGCTCCGCCCCCGCGAGCGCGTGCTGCGGATTCATCACCAGCGCCAGCGTATCCGCATACACCGCCACCGACCGAAACTGCTCCACATCCGGCTTGAACGAAATCACCCCCAGCTCAAACGCCCGCTGATTCAGTTCCTCTGGAATCTGGCTCGCCAGCGACCGATGTACCGTCACATCGATCTTGGGATACTGCCGGCGAAACGCATCCAGCACCGGCAGCAGGTACAGGCAGGTATATTCGTTGGCCGCCAGTTGCAGTCGCCCCCGCTCCAGCGACTTCAGCTCCTCCACCGCAGAAGTAGCCTCCCGTCGCAGCGCCAGCAAGCGTTTCGCGTAATCCCGCAGCAGCTCCCCAGCCGCCGTCATCGAGCCGTCCCGCGCCGCCCTGTCAAACAACGGCTCTCCCAGCGATTCCTCCAGTTTGCGAATCACCTGGCTCACCCCCGGCTGCGTCCTGTGCAGCCGCACCGCTGCCCGCGAAAAACTCCGCTCCTCCGCCACCGCCAAAAACGTCTCCAACTGATTCAGTTCCATCCCCAAGACCTCCGCACCATCATAACGAATTGTAATGGACAACCAAATTAGAATAGCTTTGCGTTATATAAGCCATTTCGGCGACACTATCCAAGGCGAAGAGCTGCGCCCCAGGATTTTGACTACACATGACACAGATTGACAACAAGCGCGTCCTGATCTTTGACACCACCCTCCGCGACGGCGAGCAGTCCCCCGGATGCAGCATGACCACCCAGGAAAAGCTCTCCATGGCCCACGCCCTTGAAGACCTGGGCATAGACGTCCTTGAGGCGGGCTTCGCCATGGCTTCCGAAGGCGACTTCGCCGCCATTGCCACCATCACCCAGGCCATCCGCGCCCCCCGCATCACCTCCCTCGCCCGCGCCAAGAGTGAAGACATCATCATGGCCGCCCGTGCGCTGGAGCACGCCGACCGCGCCCGCATCCACGTCTTCCTCGCCTCGAGCGACCTGCACCTTGAATACAAGCTCAAAATGAGCCGCCAGCAGGCCCTCGACCAGACCGCAGAATCCGTCCGCCAGGCCCGCTCGCTCGTCGACGACGTCGAGTTTTCGCCTGAAGATGCCACCCGCTCCGACCGCGACTTTCTCGTCGAAATGGTGCGCGTCGCCATCGAAGCCGGTGCCACCACCATCAACATGCCCGACACCGTCGGCTACACCACCCCCGAGGAGTACGGCCAGATGTTTCGCGAAGTCCGCGAGCGCATCCCAGCTGTCGATGCCCAGGGCATCATCCTTTCGTCGCATTGCCACGATGATCTCGGCCTCGCCGTCGCCAACTCGCTCGCCGCCATCCAAGCTGGAGCCCGCCAGGTCGAGTGCACTGTGAACGGCATTGGCGAACGCGCCGGCAACGCCAGCGTTGAAGAGATCGCCGCCGCCCTCTTCGTCCGCGCCGACCGCTACGGTGTCCACACCGGCATTCACCTCGACAAACTCGTGCCCACCAGCCAGACGCTGGCCCAGCTCATCACCTTCGGACCCTCGCCCAACAAGGCCATCGTCGGAGCCAACGCCTTCGCCCACGAATCCGGCATCCACCAGCACGGCATGCTCGCCAACCCGCTCTGCTACGAAATCATGACTCCGGCCTCAGTCGGCGCCGCCAGCACGCTGCTTGTGCTCGGCAAACACTCCGGCCGCGCCGCGCTGCGCAATCGTCTCGAACAGCTTGGCTACACCCTCAACCGCGAAGAGCTTCAGCAGACCTACTACCGCTTCGTGGCCCTTGCCGACCGCAAGAAAAATATCTACGACCAGGACCTCATCGGCCTGCTGCCGCAGCAAATCCGCGACCGCCGCCCCATGTCCTACGCTGAAGTCGACTAAAGAAATCGGGTGCCCCGCATCTCGCATTTGAGATGTGGGCTCCTCCCAAACCCAACAAATCCGAGCGCCCCACCCTCGCCGGGCCATTGTCTTTCCGGCCAGGTGGGATAAGAAAATGCTCACAAATTAGAAGAAGGAATCAATGAAGCTCAATTTACTCGTAGTCGCCGGTGACGGCATCGGCCCCGAAGTCACCAACGAAGCAGTCGCCGTCCTCCGCCAGGCAATGGAAGGCGGCGGCCATGAGCTCGTCGTCACCGAAAAGCGCATCGGCGGCATCGCCATTGACACCGACGGCACACCGCTGCCCGCCGAGACCCTCGAAGCGGCCCTCGCGTCGGACGCCGTCTTCCTCGGCGCAGTCGGCGGCACCAAGTGGAATGCCCTTCCGCCCAACACCCGCCCCGAGGCTGGCCTGCTCAAGCTCCGCGCGGCTCTCGGTGGGTTCGCTAACCTCCGCCCCGCCTTTGCCATCAAAGAGCTCGCCGCCAACAGCCCCCTCAAAGCTGAGGTGGTCGCCGGCGCAGACATCCTCTTCGTTCGCGAACTCCTCGGCGGCCTCTACTTCGGCTCTCCCCGCGCATGGGACAAAGCCGCGGGCGAAGCCTGGAACACCATGCGCTATACCAGGGACGAAATCATCCGCGTCGCCCGAATCGCCTTTGAACTTGCCCAGAAACGCGGCAAAAAGCTCACCTCCGTCGACAAGGCCAACGTCCTCGAAGTCTCTCAGCTCTGGCGCGCAACCGTCACCGAAGTTGCAGCCGACTACCCCGACATCACCCTCGAGCACCAGCTGGTCGACTCCATGGCCATGCTGCTCATGACCAGCCCACGCAACTACGACGTCGTGCTCACTGAAAACCTCTTTGGCGACATTCTTTCCGACGAATCCGCCGTCATCACCGGTTCGCTCGGCATGCTGCCCTCCGCAACCATCGGCGGCAAGATCAACCTCTACGAACCGATTCACGGCTCCGCCCCTGATATTGCAGGCAAAAGCCTCGCCAACCCGCTCGGCGCCATCATGACCGCCGCGTTGGTCCTGCGCCACTCCGCTGGTCTCGAAGCCGAAGCCGCGCTCATCGAAACTGCCGTCCGCAAGGTGCTCGAAGCGGGCTACCGCACCGCCGACCTGGCCCGCGGCAACACCACCGATTTCAAAGTCCTCTCCACCACCGAGATGGGCCAACAAGTCCGCGCAACCATCGCCGCACAACTTGCGCACTCCTAGCACCGCTAACCCCGCGAGCGCCGCTAGCGCCGCTGAGGAAAATATGAGCAATCAGCCAAAAACACTCTTCGAAAAAGTATGGAATCAGCACGTCGTCGTCTCACCCCAGGGCGAGCCAACGCTGATCTACATCGACCTCCAGCTCCTCCACGAGGTCACCTCGCCTCAGGCTTTTGAAGGCCTGCGCCTCACCGGCCGCACCGTTCGCCGCCCTGACCGCTGCATCGCCACCATCGACCACAATGTGCCCACCGTTCTGGCTGAGCGATTCAACATCGTCGACCAGATTGCCGCCAAACAGATCGCCACCCTCCGCGCCAACTGCAAGGAATTCGGCATCCAGCTCTTTGACATCGGCAGCCGCGAACAGGGCATCGTCCACGTCATCGGCCCGGAAATGGGCATCACCAAGCCCGGCATGACCATCGTCTGCGGCGACTCGCACACCTCCACCCACGGGGCCTTTGGCGCGCTGGCCTTTGGCATCGGCACTTCGGAAGTCGAGCACGTGCTCGCCACCCAGACTCTGCCCCAGAGCAAGCCACAGACCTTCCGCATCGCCGTTGAGGGTGAACTCCCGAAGGGAGTCACTGCGAAAGACATCGTCCTCGCCATCATCGGCAAAATCGGCACCGACGGCGCCACCGGCTGCGTTATTGAATTCGCTGGCTCAGCCATCCGCGCCCTGTCGATGGAAGGCCGCATGACCATCTGCAACATGAGCATCGAGGCAGGCGCCCGCGCCGGCATGATTGCTCCCGACGAAACCACATTCGCCTACCTCAAGGGCCGCCGCTATTCGCCCCAGGGCGCGGAGTGGGATGCCGCAGTTGCCGCGTGGAGCCAGCTCCCCTCTGACCCCGACGCAAAATTTGACCGCGAATTGGTCATCGACGCCACGACCCTCGTCCCCTACGTCAGTTGGGGCACCAGCCCCGGTATGGTCGCGCCCATCACCGCCTCCGTGCCCAACCCCGCCGATACCCCCAACGAAAGCGACCGCCGCGCCTTTGAGCGCGCCCTCGAATACATGGACCTCAAGGCCGGCACGCCGCTCGATGAGATCCAGATCGACCGCGTCTTCATCGGCTCCTGCACCAACTCCCGCATTGAAGATCTCCGCGCCGCCGCCGCCATCGCCAAGGGCCACCACGTCAGCACCCACGTTTCGGCCATGGTCGTCCCCGGCTCGCAAGCCGTCAAGGACCAGGCAGAAGTTGAAGGCCTCGACCTCATCTTCAAGGCCGCTGGCTTTGACTGGCGCGAACCGGGCTGCTCCATGTGCCTCGGCATGAACCCCGACATCCTCACCCCCGGCGAACGCTGCGCCTCAACCTCGAACCGCAACTTCGAGGGCCGCCAGGGCCGCGGCGGACGCACCCACCTCGTCAGCCCGGAAATGGCCGCAGCCGCTGCCATTACCGGTCACTTTACCGACGTTCGAAACTGGGCCGAAATCTCGCAGACTGCGGAGGTCAACTAACATGGAACCCTTCAAGACCATCACCGCCCTGGCCGCACCACTCGACCGCGTCAACGTCGATACCGACCAGATCATTCCCAAGCAGTTCCTCAAGCGCATCGAGCGCAGCGGCTATGGCGAATTCCTCTTCTTTGACTGGCGCAGGATTCAGGAGGGCCCCAACGCGGGCTCGCCCGACCCCAGCTTCGTCTTGAACGAGCCCCGCTACGCCGGCGCAAAAATCCTCATAGCCGGGAAAAACTTCGGCTGCGGATCAAGCCGAGAGCACGCCGCCTGGGCGCTCAGTGACTTCGGCTTCCGCGCCGTCATCGCCCCCACATTTGCCGACATCTTCTTCTCAAACGCGGGCAAAAATGGCATCGTCCTCATCAAGCTCAGCGAAGAAGACGTCGCCCTGCTGCTCGACCGCGCCGCCCAGACGCCCAACTACGAGCTGACCGTCTCGCTCGAAAACCAGACCGTTACCGATACGCAGGGCTTCCACGCCACCTTTGAGATCGACCCGTTCCGCAAGTTCTGCCTCACCGAGGGACTCGACGACATCGGCCTCACCCTGCGCCACGCCGCCGCCCTCGACACATTCGAAAAGCAGCACGACCAAGCCAACTGGCTCAAGCCGAAGTTCAGCGAAGCCAGCGTCTAGCGGAGCTAGCGGAGCTAGTCGGGGCTTTTCCTAACTCCGCTAGCTCCGCTAACCCCGCTAACTCAGCTCTGAGCACGAATTCAAGGACACTATGACCATCGAAGGCAAGCGCCAAAGCATCCCCCTCACCGAAGGCCCCAATCGCGCCGCCGCGCGCAGCTACCTCCGCGGCGTCGGTTACTCCAAGGACGACCTCCACAAGCCCATCATCGGCGTCGCCAACACCTGGACCGAAATCGGCACCTGCAATGTCCATCTGCGCAAAGTCGCTGAATCCGTCAAACAGGGCATTCGCGAAGCCGGCGGCACCCCGATGGAGTTCAACACCATCACCATCTCCGACGGCATCACCATGGGCACCCAGGGCATGAAGGCCTCACTCGTCTCCCGCGAAGTTATCGCCGACTCCGTCGAACTCGTCGCCCGCGGCAACCTCTTCGACGGCATCGTCGGCATCGGCGGCTGCGACAAAAACATGCCCGGCATCATCATGGCTCTCTGCCGCCTCAACATCCCCGGCATCATGCTCTACGGCGGCAGCATCGCTCCCGGCAAGCTCCCCAACCCCGACGGCACAACCAAAGACATCACCATTTTGAATGTTTTCGAAGCCATTGGCTCCCATGCCGCTGGTCGCATCGACGACGCTGGCCTTGAAGCAGTGGAGGCAGCAGCCTGCCCCGGCGCGGGAGCCTGCGGTGGCCAGTTCACCGCCAACACCATGGCCATGGCCGCCGAAATCCTCGGCATCTCGCCCATCCAGCTCTCCGGCGTACCCGCCACTTCCCCGGCCAAGCATGACGCTTGCCGCCAGTCCGGCCATATCCTCATGGAGGCTGTCCGCGCCAACCGCCGCCCCTCTGACATCATCACCCGCACTTCCATTGAAAACGCCATCGCCGCTATCGCCGCCTCGGGAGGCTCGACCAACGGCGTCCTCCACTTTCTCGCCATCGCCCGCGAAATGGGCATCCCGCTCTCGATTGACGACTTCGACCGCATCAGCGACAAGACGCCCTTCATCTGCGACCTTTCCCCGGCAGGCAAATACGTCGCTTCGGACTATCAGGCCGCAGGCGGCTCGCGCCTTTTGGCTCAGCGCATGATCGACGCCGGCCTCGCCGATGGCAGCGCGCTGACCATCAGCGGTAAGACACTCGCTGAAGAAGCCGCACTCGCCGTCGAAACCCCGAATCAGCCGGTCTTCAAGACCTTCGAGGCTCCCATCAAGCCCCACGGCGGCCTCGTCATTCTCAAAGGCAACCTCGCCCCCGAAGGCAGCGTCATGAAAATCGCCGCCGCCGACCGCGTCGAGCATCGCGGCCCGGCCCGCGTCTTCGAGTCCGAGGACGACTGCTTCGCCGCCGTCCAGGCCCAGCAGATCAAGCCCGGCGACGTTCTTGTCATCCGCTATGAAGGCCCCAAAGGCGGCCCCGGCATGCGTGAGATGTTGCAAGTCACCGCCGCCGTCAGCTCCAACGCCGAGCTCAGCGCCCACGTCGCGCTGATGACCGATGGCCGCTTCAGCGGGGCAACACGCGGCTTCACCGTCGGCCACGTCGCCCCCGAAGCCCAGGTCGGCGGCCCCATCGCCCTCGTCCGCGAAGGCGACATCATCCACTTTGACATCGAGAATCGCAAGCTCACCCTCGAAGTCTCTGAAGAAGAACTGGCCCAACGCCGCGCCAACTGGAAAGCACCGGAACTCCGCTTCAAATCCGGCGTCTTCGCCAAATACGTCAACACCGTCAGCAGCGCAGCCGAAGGTGCAGTCACGATCTAGCACCGCAGAAATCGCGGGTGCCCCACCCTAGCCACGCACTTGCTTTTGTGGCCAGGGAGGGGGGAAACAAATCTCAGCTTCACCAAGGAAGGGGAATCTTCCATGACCACTCCAGAAGAAAACAACGCGCACCTCAGCAATTCGATTACCGGCCCGACTCGCCTCACTGGTGCAGAAATCATCTGGGCCACCCTCGTCGGCGAGGGCGTAGACACCGTCTTCGGCTATCCCGGCGGAGCCATCCTGCCCGCCTACGACGCGCTGCGCAAGTTCCCCATCCACCACGTCCTCGTCCGCCACGAGCAGGGTGCCTCGCACATGGCCGACGGCTACGCGCGCGCCTCGGGCAAAGTAGGCGTCGCCATCGCCACCAGCGGCCCCGGCGCGACGAATCTCGTCACCGGCATCGCCACCGCCATGCTCGATTCCATCCCAATGGTTTGCATCACGGGCCAGGTCTCCAGCAAAGTCCTCGGCTCAGACGCCTTCCAGGAAGTTGATATCACCGGCATCACCCTGCCCGTCACCAAGCACAACTTCCTCGTCACGCGCCCCGAAGACATCGCCCCGGCCATCCGGTCGGCTTTTCAAATTGCCAAATCCGGCCGGCCCGGCCCCGTCCTCGTCGACATCACCAAAGACGCGCAGCAGGCCTCCGCCACCTTTGACTTCGCCGCTGCCAAACCGCGACCTTACAACCCCCATCCGATGCTCTCGGTCGTCGATAGCGGCCTCAAGGACGCAGCCGCCCTCATCCGCGCCTCCAAGCGCCCTGTCATCCTCGCTGGCCACGGCATCATGCAGTCCAACGCCGGCGAACAAGTCCGGACTCTCGCGGAAAGGATGCAGATCCCCGTCGGCACGACCCTGCTCGGCCTCGGCAGCTTCCCCGCCTCCCACCCTCTGAATCTCGGCATGATGGGCATGCACGGCGAGTCCTGGGTCAACGACTCCATTCAGCAGGCTGACCTGCTCATCGCTTGCGGCATGCGCTTCGACGACCGCGTCATCGGTACCCCCGCCACCTACGCCCTCAACGCCAAAAAGATCCACATCGACATCGACCCCGCCGAGATCAACAAAAACGTCAAGGCCGACGTCGCCCTGGTAGGCGACCTCCGCCAGGTCCTCGAACAGCTCCTGCCTCTCCTCCCCGGCCGCGACGGCTCCGCATGGCTCAACCAGATCGCTGCAAGCAAAGGCGACGCCGCAGTCCGCGACATCAAAAACCTCCCTGACAGCGGCCATCTCTACGCCGCCCACGTCATGCACGACCTTTGGCGCATCACCGAGGGCCGTGCCATCGTCGCGACCGACGTAGGCCAGCACCAGATGTGGCAGGCACAGTACTACCGCCACGACCACCCCCGCACCCTGATCACCTCCGGCGGTCTCGGGACCATGGGCTTCGCGTTGCCCGCCGCCATCGGCGCAAAATTCGCCAGTCCCGACCGCGAAGTCTGGTGCATCGCAGGCGACGGCGGCTTCCAGATGACCGCCTGCGAACTCGCCACCATTGTCCAGGAAAAACTCAACGTCAACATCGCCATCATCAACAATGGCTACCTCGGCATGGTCCGCCAGTGGCAGGAATTCTTCTACGACAAGAACTACGAATCCACCCCGCTCGTAAGCCCCGACTTCGTCAAACTCGCCGACGCCCACGGCATCCCCGGCCTCGCCGTCCGCGACCGCGGCGACCTTGAAGCCGCCGTCCAGACCGCCCGCGGCCACCAGGGCCCGTTCCTCCTGAACTTCCTCGTCGAGCAGGAAGACTCCGTCTACCCCATGATCCCCGCCGGCGCAGCCCTCCACGAAATGATCCGCCGGCCCGGCAGCAATGCCAGCCACAACCCGCTCCTCGAGCGCCCGGAAGATCAATAGCAAGTGTGGAGTGTGAAGTGTGAGTGTGAAGGACTGACCCGCTTTTCACACTCACACTTCACACTCCACACTGAAAGGCCTTTATGCTCCACACTTTCGTAGCTTACGTAGAAGACAAACCCGGCGTCCTCACCCGCGTCGCCAGCCTCTTCCGCCGACTCAATATCAACATCGTCTCGCTCACCGTCGGCCACAGCGAACGCCCCGGCCAGTCGCGCATGACCATCGTCGCCGACGCCCCCTCCAATGCCGGGGGCCAGGCCGGCGACCGTATCCGCGCCAGCATGTATAAACTGGATGATGTTGTTGAAGTAGACGATATCGGCCGGTCGCCCAGCGTCACCCGCGAGCTCGCGCTCATCAAGGTAGCCGCCACCGCCGCCAACCGCTCTCACATCTTCGAGCTGGTTGAGGTCTTCCGCGCCCGTATAGTCGACCTCGCCCCCGACTCCCTGATGATTGAAATCACCGGCGTCGAAAGCAAGATCGAAGGACTCATCCAGGTGCTCAACGAAACCGAAGAACGCGTCCTCGAAGTCTGCCGCAGCGGCAAGATGACCATGCGCCGAGGCAAACACTCTACCGGAGTCCTCCGCGCCATGGGCATCAACGGCCCGGAACCTCCCAAGCCCGAAGCAGTCCAGGACAACTTCGCCGACAACATCTGATTTGCACTTACTAGCTCCGCTAGCCACGCTAACCCCGCTAGCTCCGCTCAGTCGCCAACTTGCTAACTAGCCAATGCCGCAAAGCGGCGCTAACTCGCTCAAAGGAAGACAGACACACCATGGCCACAACCTACTACGAAAACGCCGCCGACCTCACCCTTATCCAGTCGAAAAAAGTCGCCATCATTGGCTACGGATCCCAGGGACACGCCCACGCCCTCAACCTCAAGGATTCGGGCGTCGAAGTCCGCGTCGGCCTCGCCGCCGGCTCCAAGTCCGCTGCCAAGGCCCAGAAAGCCGGTCTCGAAACTGGCACCGTCGCCGACGTCACCAAGTGGGCCGACGTCATCATGATCCTCGTCCCCGACCAGACCCAGGCCAAGCTCTACGCCGAAGAGATCGCACCCAACCTCTCCGCCGGCAAGCTGCTCCTCTTCGCCCACGGCTTCAACATCCGCTACAACTGCGTCCAGCCCGCAGCCGACATCGACGTCGCCATGGCCGCGCCCAAGGCCCCCGGCCACCGCGTCCGCGAAGTCTTCACGGAAGGCGGCGGCGTACCCGGCCTCATCGCCGTCCACCAGGATGCTACCGGAACCGCGCACGCCCTCACGCTCAGCTACCACAAGGCCATCGGCTCCACCCGCGCCGGCGTGCTCGAAACCACCTTCACCGAAGAGACCGAAACCGACCTCTTCGGCGAACAGGCCGTGCTCTGCGGCGGCGTCAGCCACCTCATCAAGGCTGGTTTTGAAACCCTCGTTGAAGCTGGCTACCAGCCCGAAAGCGCCTACTTTGAAGTCCTCCATGAACTCAAGCTCATCGTCGACCTCATCTATCGCGGCGGCTTAGCCTACATGCGCTACTCCATCTCGGACACCGCCGAGTGGGGCGACTACGTCTCCGGCCCGCGCGTGATCAACGAAGAAAGCAAAAAAGCCATGAAGGGCATCCTCACCGATATCCAGGACGGTACCTTCGCCAAGCGCTTCCTCGCCGACCAATCCTCCGGCCGCAAAGAGTTCCAGGCCTTCCGCGACGCCGAAGCCAAACACCCCATCGAAATCATCGGCAAAACCCTCCGCGCCAGCATGCCCTTCCTCGACCCAGTCACCGTCGAAGAAGTTGCCAAAACCCGGTAACCACCCTTCACTTCATCGAAAGCCTCCGTACCCGAATAACTCTCGGGCACGGAGGCTTTTTCTGTTTGGATGGTTGGAGCAATCGACAGCATATCCGCCAGCCACCCACAACCCATCTGCCCCGCACTCGCCTCTCTAATCCATCATGGCCAATCCTCCACCCCCTCCTGTATCCTGCCTCAGTTCCCAAACTCCGGAGGCAAACACCCGTGAAACTCACCCGACGCCAAGCCCTGCAACTTCTCGGCACCGCTGCCGCAGCCACAGCCCTGCCCCGCGCCTTCGGGCAATCGGGCGTCCAATCCGGAATTCAGGTCACCCCCGGCCTCTTCACCAACACCCGCGCATCGCTCCAGTCCTACGTCCTGCCGGAGTGGTTTGGTGACGCCAAGTTTGGCATCTGGTCCCACTGGGGACCCCAATCTGCTATCGGTGATGGCGACTGGTACGCCCGCCAGATGTATGTCGAGGGCTCTGACCAGTACGAGTACCACCGCAAGCGCTTCGGTCCGCAATCCAAGGTCGGCTACAAAGACCTCATCCACCTCTTCACTGCCGACAAGTGGGACCCCGAACATCTCATGGACCTCTACCAACGCGCAGGCGCCAAATACTTCTTCTCCATGGGCGTTCACCACGACAACTTCGACCTGTGGAACTCCAAATACCAGCCCCGCTGGAACGCCGTAGCCGCCGGGCCTAAACGCGATGTCGTCGGCCTCTGGGCCGCAGCCGCCCGCAAGCGCGGCCTCCGCTTCGGCGTCTCTGAGCACCTCTCCAACAGCTACAACTGGCTGGCACCCTCTCACCTTGCCGACACCAAGGGTCCACTCGCCGGAGTCCCCTATGACGGCCAGAATCCCGCCTACGCCGACCTCTACCATGACCTCAGCCACGAAGTCCCGGGCTATGCCGAGTCGATGAAAAACGACCCCATGTCCCGCAAGACCCCTGAATCATGGAAGATTCACTACTACCGCCGCGTCAAGGACCTCATCGATCAGCACCAACCCGACCTGCTCTACACCGATGGCGGCATTTCCCTCGAGGAGTACAGCCTGGCTACCATCGCCGAGGCCTACAACGTCGGCGCCAAGTCTGCCCTCGGCCATCCCGAAACCGTCTACTTCAGCAAGACCGCCTCTGACTGCGTTACCGGCACCTGCGCCCTCGACCGCGAGCGCGGCGTCCTCGACGAAATCTCTCCCAAACCCTGGCAGACCGATACCTGCATCGGCCAGTGGCACTACAAGGAGGGCGGCAAGTACAAGTCCGCCAAAAAGGTGATCGACCTGCTGGTCGACATCGTCAGCAAAAACGGCAACCTGCTTCTCAACATTCCCCTGCCCGCTTCCGGCGAACCCGACCCGGAAGAGCTGAAGACCCTCGCCGGCATCACCGAATGGATGTCAGTCAATGGCGAAGGCATCTTCGGTACCCGCCCGTGGAAGGTCTTCGGCGAAGGTCCGGCCACCAAAGTCGTCATCCCCAAAAGCGGCCAGGAATTTGACCCCAGCGAAGACAAGAAACCCGACCTCGGCGTTCGCGACGTCCGCTACACCACCAAAGGCACCAGCATCTACGCTTTCGTCCAGGGATGGCCGGCCGCTGGTTCCAGTGAAATTGTCCTCGAAGCTCTCGGCACCAACAGCCCGCAGCAACCGGAAAAGGCCGTCGACGTCCGCCTCCTCGGCCGCAACGAATCTCTCAAATTTACCCAGGACACGACCGGCCTCCGCGTCACCCTGCCCGCTGCCAAGCCCACTGCCGCAGATCTCGGCATCGCCCTGCGCATCCACTTCGTGTAAACAGTTCGTTGAACTCGTCCAGCATCGGGAGCACCATGAACCGTCGCGACTTCTGCATCTCTTCGAGCGCCCTCGCCCTCGGCACGGCCTTTGCCCGCGCATTGCCAGCCCAGTCCCCGCAGGCGGGCGCGGCCAGCCCCATCAACTGGAGCGCCGCTTCACTCGACTGGCAGTTCTCCGTCACCAACGGCCATCTCTCCCTGCACAGCCTTCTTCCTGCAAGCCTGGCCACCGCTGCTGCAAACCGCGGCCCCGGCGGCCCTGAAACCGGCCTCCGCATCACCGGTGAAGACGCCTCCGATGCAGCCCTCAAGCAATCCGGCGGCGTTGCCGGTCACAACCTGCAGTTTCGCGGCCAGCGCGAAGAGAAGACCCCCAACGGCCGCGTCCTCATCCTTGCCCACGCCGACGCCGATTCGGGCCTCCAGGTCGAATCCCGCTATCAGGCCTTCGACAACGTCCCATCCGTTATCCGACGCACCACCAAAATCACCAACACCTCCGGCAAACCCGTCGGCATTGAATACCTCAGCTCCGCCATGCTCCACGGCCTCGCGGACCCCGTCCGCTTTGACCACGAGCTCCAAATCCACCTGGCCTACAACAGTTGGATGGCTGAAGGCCAATGGCACATTCTCCGCCCCTCGCAACTCGGCTTCGTCGAAAATGAACGCAGTAGCTGGTCCGAGGCTGAAGCAACCGCCCTCGGTAGCTGGTCCACAGAAAAATACCTGCCCATGGCCGTCGTCGAAAACCCCGGCCTCGGCATCAGCACCTTCTGGCAGATCGAGCACAATGGCTCCTGGCACTGGCAGGTCGGAAACGTCGCTTCCAAGGGCGGCAACCAGGCCGACGACATCTACGCCTACCTCGGCGGCCCTGACTCCCTGCACCATCAGGCGTGGAAAAATCTCCAGCCGGGCCAGTCCTACGAATCCGTACCCGTTGCCGTCGGCTGCGTCCACGGCGGCTTTGAAGAAGCCATCGCCGCCCTCACCACCTATCGTCGCCGCGCCTGCATGACCCGGCGCCCTCAGGAGCCTCACCCCAACGCAGTCATCTTCAACGACTACATGAACTGCCTCTTTGGCGAACCAACTGAGGCCAAAGAGTTGCCCATGATTGAGGCAGCCGCCAAAGCAGGCTGTGAATACTTTGTCATCGATGCTGGCTGGTACGCTGAGCTCAACGAAGAATGGTGGGCTAGCGTCGGCGCATGGATGCCCTCGAAAACCCGCTGGCCCAACGGCCTCAAGTACACCCTCGACGCGATTCGCAGCCATTGCATGATTCCCGGTCTCTGGCTTGAACCCGAAGTCGCAGGCGTCAAGTCGGCCCTTGCATCCAAACCCGATAGCTGGTTCCTCATCCGTCACGGCAAGCGTCAGGCCAACAACGGCCGCCTCTTCCTCGACTTCCGCAACCCCGAGGTCCGCGCCTACCTCGATGCCGTCGTCGACCGCATGGTCAACGAGTACGGCTGCGGCTACATCAAGATGGACTACAACGCCGACACCCTCGAGGGCACCGAGCAAAACGCAGACTCCCTCGGCCAGGGCCTGCTCGAACACAACCGCGCTCACCTCTTCTGGCTCTCCGGCCTGCTCAACCGACATCCCCAGCTGGTCATCGAAAACTGCGGCTCCGGCGGCGGACGCGAAGATTACGCCATGCTCTCCCGCCTCCAGCTCCAGTCCGCCAGCGATCAGGAGGATTACCGCAACTTCCCCGCCATTGTCACCGGCTCCTCAGCCGCAGTGCTCCCCGAACAACTCGCCATCTGGTCCTACCCCATCCTCGGTGCCACCGCCGACGCCGCCAGCTTCAACATGGTCAACGCCATGCTCGTCCGCATTCACCAGAGCGGCAACCTCGTTCAGCTCTCGCCCACCGCCGCCAGCCAGGTCGCCCAGGGCATCCGCATCTACAAGTCTGAAATCCGACCGCTTCTCAATCAGTTCCTTCCCTTCTACCCCCTCGGTATGCCTGAGCTTACTGACCGCACCAGCCCGATCGCCCTCGGCATGTGGGCAGGCAAGAAGAAATTCGTCGCCGTCTGGAGACTCCAGGGCCCTGCCGAAGTCAAAATGCCGCGCCTCAGCTCCCAGGCAAAGCTGCTCTACCCCAAAGACCTCGGCATCCAGTTAACAATCGACTCCGGCTTCGTCACTCTTCACTTTCCCCGTCCCTTCATGGCCGCCATCATCACCGACCTGCATGAAGAAGAAAATGTCTGAGTCTCAGCCCATGCAGCCAAATTCATCCGATTCCGAAAGCACATTCCCATATCAGGCGAATCCCGACTGCCGGGAACCACATCCAAATGTTGTTCGTATACTCACCCATTCGCACCACCAGCCGAAACGCCCCCCGAACTCCATCCGTTAAACTGACAGCGTGTCAGGGAGAGCACCGCAATGCCGACCAATATCCCCGCTTCCATGTTCGCGGATCCACCCTCCCCCATCCCGGTTCTCATGGCGGCAATCGAAAAAATCGCGCCCCTGCACGGCCTGCCCCCTGAAGACTGCGAGTGGCTGGCCCGGCATGGACGGGAAATTCGCATTCAGCCCGGCGAGGTCCTCTTTGAAGAAGGAGATCCCGCCGAACAGATGATCCTGATTCTCAAGGGCGAGCTCCACGTCCGCCGCAACCGCACCGGCCCCATGGCGCTCTTCATCGGCCGCAGCGGCCAGATGACCGGCCTGCTTCCCTACTCGCGCATGACCAGCTACGGCGGTCAGGGATTCGCAGCACAGGAGTGTTGGGGCCTCATCTTTCACAAGTCCATGTTTCCTGAAATGCTGGCCGCCATCCCCTCCTTTGGCCAGCGCGTAATCTCCACCCTCCTCGACCGGGTTCGCGAAGTGACCCGCATCGAGCAGCAAAGCGAAAAACTCACTGCACTCGGCAAATTAGCCGGCAATCTCGCCCACGAGCTCAACAACCCCTCCTCCGCTGCCCAACGCGCTGCCAGTGGTATTCTCACCGAGCTCCGCGCCATCAATGAGGGCCGCTACCGCCTCGTAGGCCTCTGCCTCACCACAGACCAGGTCACCTCTGTCGAGTCGTGGGAACGCCAAATCCGAGCCAAGTCCCTCGAACACCTGCAACTTGATCAGGTCAACGTGGCCGCCCGCGAAGACGAAATCGCACAATGGGCCGAGCGTCACGGCCTGCAGAAAGCCTGGCAGATTGCGCCTGAACTTGCCGATCTCGGCGTCGAAGCCTCTGATCTCGACCCGCTGCTTCAGTTCCTCGACGAAGCAGCCATCCATGTCGTTCTCGAGCAGTTCGCCTCCACACTCCGCGCCGAGCACAGCGCCCAGGCCATGCTCCACTCCACCGACCGCATCTTTGACCTCATCAGCGCCATCAAGACCTACTCCTACATGGACCGCGCACCTATCCTGGAGATTGACCTCCCGGCTGGCCTCGACGCAACCCTGCAGATGTTCCAGTCGCGCATGTCGCGGGTCAATGTCATACGCGAGTATGAAGACGACCTGCCCACCATCAACGCCTACGGCAGCGAACTGAACCAGGTATGGACCGCACTGATTGAAAATGCCCTCGAAGCCCTCGCCCTCGCTGACCGCTCCGGCAATCCAGAAAAGATGGGCTGCCTGCGCGTCGTCTGCCAGCTTGAGGCTGACATGATCCTTGTCGAGGTCTGGAATGACGGTCCCGATATCCCCAAAGAACTGCAGGATCGCGTCTTTGAACCCTTCTTCACCACCAAGGCCCCCGGGCACGGCCTCGGTCTCGGCCTCGACAATGCCATGCGCATCGTCCGCAAGCATCGCGGCCACCTGGGTGTCCGTTCCGGCGACGGCGCCACATGCTTCCGAGTCCGCCTGCCTCTCAATCAACTTCAGGCCTACTAGAGTACTTCTCTCTGAAAGAGTCTTGGCAAATAAGCAAAAAAATCAGGACCGGGAGCCTTCGCTCTCGGTCCTGATTTTCTTCGAATCACGGTTCGCTCAATTTCCTACTTCTTTACGAGATCTCCACTCTCATCGCGAATCTCGATGGGTCCCAGGTTCATTTTCGCGAGATCCGCCTCAATTTTCGCCCGATCGCCAACCGCCATCACAATCAGATTTTCCGGATGAATGTAGTTTTTAGCAGCCTGGGCAACCGCCTCCGGAGTAACCGCCTCGAACTGCGCCGGCAGCTTCTGGAAGTAGTCATTCGGCAAGCCATACACAAAAAGCTCCGCCATCAGCCCCGACTCGTTACCGACCGTTTCAAACGACCCGGGCAGCGAACGCAACGCATTGTCCTTGGCCAGCTTCAATTCTTCTGGCGTAGCCGGATCGGTGTGGATTCTGTTCAGCTCAGAGAAAAGCTCTTTCAACGCCGGTGCCGTCACATCCGTCCGCACCTGCGCCCCGGCGTACGCCGGCCCCCCGCCACGGTAGAAGAAGAAGCCAGAGAACGCACCGTAGGTGAAGCCATTCTTCTCCCGCAGATTCATGTTGATGCGGCTTGAAAACAGGCCACCCAAAATGCTGTTCATCTCTGTAATCGCCGCATAATCAGGAGAGTTGCGCTTCACACCCAACCCAAACGTGATCAGCGTCGTCTGCGGCGAGCCCGGCTTGTCTACAATTACGATCTTTCGCGCCGGAGCCGCCGGTGCCGCTGGCAACTCCGAAGATCCCGCCCCCGAACCGCCACTCCAACCACCAAAATACGTCTCCGCTAGCTTCTTCGCCTCAGCCTCGGAAAAATCACCCGCCAGAATCAGCGCTGAATTCTTGGGCCCATAGTGCGCCGCCCAGAAAGCCGCCAGATCTTCCCGCGTTGTCGCCTTTACTGACTCGGTCGTACCGATCGCCTGGTACCCGTAAGGCTGGTCACCGTAGAGCACCTTGCCGCCGACCCGCAGCGTCGCGGCTATCGGCGAATCACCCTCCTGCAAGATAGCCACCAGCCGCTGCTTCCGCACCCGCTCCACTTCTTCGTCCTTGAAGACCGGATGCAGCACCACGTCGGAGAGCAACTCCAGCGCCGCTCCGCTGTTATTGCTCAACGCGCTTATCGATGCCGAAGCATTGTCCATGCTCGCCGAGGCGCCCAATCCGGCACCAATCTGAGCCACCGCGTTGGCCAGCTCCGTAGAAGTGCGCGTCGTCGTACCCTCCGTGAGCAACCGCGCGGTATACGACGCCAGCCCGGGCTTGCCCTTGGGATTCACCTCGCCCCCCGCCAGCGTCACCAGAGATGCGCTCATTACCGGCAGCGAGTGCTCCTCAATCAGGTACACCTTCATTCCGTTTGCCAGCGCAAATGTTGTCGGCGCGGGCAGATGGAGCTTCGGCTCCGCTCGCGGCTTGGGAGCTTCCTTCCGCCAGTTCTGCGCGGTCTCAAAGTCTGGTGAGTACGGCGGCACCACCTTCACCGTCGCATCCGTATCCTCCGGGCTTCGCGGCACATCGTCGGTCACCTTCTTGCCCGGCAGGCAGTAGATCACCACCCGCTGATTCTTGCCAAAAACGCTTTTCGCCACTTCCTGCACGCTCGCCGTCGTCACCGCCTCGTAACGTGCCACGTCTTTTGGCAGATACCCCGGGTCGCCCTTGTACTGGTTGTAGCGATCCATCATGTCGGCTACGCCGCCAAAGCCGCCCAGCCTCTGCAACCCTTCGATCAGACCGGTCAGGTCCTTGTTGCGCGCTCGATCCAGCTCAGCCTGCGTCGGCCCGTTTGTCTGCAAGGCCTCAATCTCCTTGTCGACCGAAGCCTCCAGGTCTTCCAGCTTCACGCCCGGACGCGCCGTAATGTCGCACTCGGCCATCGAAGTCACCATGATCGACTCCAGGTTGCAACTTACGCTCTGCGCGATCTGGTCCTTGTACACCAGCTTCTGGTACAGCCGGCTGATCTTGCCCTCGCCCAGAATGCTCAGGAAAAGGTCGGTGTCAGCGTCCCCCTTCGAAAATGCCTCTGGCGCAAGCCATGCAATCGAGAGCCGCGGCAGTTGCACCGTATCCGTCACTGTCTGGCGGCGCTCAGATGTAATCGCAGGTGTATCGACCATCACCTTTTCAACCGGCGGTCCAGCCGGGATCGGTCCAAAGTATTTCTCCAGCTTGGCCTTGATCGTTGCCGGGTCAAAGTCTCCAACGACAGCGATGCTCGCGTTGTTCGGCGTGTAGAAATGCTGGAAAAAGTCGCGAACATCCAGCAGCCGCGCTGCCTCCACATCCGCATGCGAACCGATTACATTCCCGTAATACGGGTGCCCCTTGGGAAACAGCAGATGCCCTACCGCTTCGTCCGCCACGTTGTACGGCTGACCCTCATCCTGCCGCAGCTCATTGCGCACCACGTCCCGCTGGTTGGTCAGCTTGACACGGTCCAGTGTCTCGAGCAGAAAGCCCATGCGGTCGCTTTCCAGCCACAACGCCAGGTCAAGCTGGTTGCTCGGCACCGTCTCGAAGTAATTCGTCCGGTCGTAGCTCGTCGTCCCGTTGATGCCCGTCGCGCCCGCGCCCTCAAGGTACTTGAAGTGCGCCTTCTCGCCCACATGCTCTGAACCTTCAAACATCATGTGCTCAAACAGGTGAGCAAACCCCGTCCGCCCCGCCTTCTCGTTCACCGGACCCACGTGGTACCACAGGTCCACAGCCACCAGCGGCAGCCGGTGATCTTCCCGCAGAATCACTTCCAACCCGTTCGGCAGCGTGTACTTCTCGTACTTCAGCTCCGGAACCTTCAGCTTCTCCGCAGCCACCGCCGAACTCACTGAAATCAAGCCCAAAACCAGCAGCACACACAGCGAAACAACGCTGCGCCGGAAAGAAGAAGACAGACTCACCATGGATTCTCCAAGAATAAAAGGTTAAAAACGAGCAATTAAATTAGAGCAGACGTGACATGCAGCAGCAGCCCGCCGGGTGCTCTTCCGCATCTCGCCGAGGATTCCGGTTGCAGAATCCCGAATCAAAACTTCCGGGCAAGAGCAGTCAAGCGTCGCGTGTTGCTATTTCTCAACTTCAACGCCGCGCCAAAAGGCCACATGATTCTTGATCTTCCGCGCCGCTGGCTTGGGGTCAGGGTAGTACCACGCCGCGTCAGGATTCTCCTGGCCTGGAGCAGCAAGCGAATAGTAGCGCGCCTGCCCTTTCCAGGGACACGTCGAGGTCGTCGAACTGGGGCGGAAATACTCCCGCTTCAAAGCGGCTTCAGGGAAATACACATTTCCTTCCACCGTTTCATACGTATCACTCTCGGCAATCACAATGCCGTTCCAAACTGCTTTAGCCATGATGAAATCTACGCCTGTCTCTGATCTTTGGTTCCGCAAAACTACGCTGCATGACGGAAAGAGGGGCAAGCGCCCCTCTCCGTGTCATCCGCAAAATTACGGGCTCGTCCCGAATTGAAAAGCTGAATTACTCAGCGATAACGGAAACTGATGTGATGTGGACGCTCTTTGCAGCCGCATCCGGCGTCGCCGTAATCGCAACATGCTTGCCGTAAGCTTCCTTCACTGCTTCAGGGTTGTCGATGGCCCACACTTCCTTCTTTGACTCCTCAACGAAAACCGGCTTTTCGCCACCTTCAATGCACTTCTTGGCGCAGGCCGCGCCGGTTCCGGCATGCTTCGCGCCACACATGGCGTCGGAGATATAACCGTTCAGCTTGGCAGATGAATCAGCGGCGTAGGCTGCTACTGAAGCAACCGAGACGAGGGCGAGAGCGAAAACTGCAATCTTCTTCATTGGATATCTCCGGGAAGTCAATTTTTCAAACAAAACCGAACACTGCGAGAATGCGCTAATTCCACTCGCTTTGGCAAGCGGTCTTTGTCATGCCATGAACACTAGCCCCAGTTTTGCGTCTCAGCCAAGGTTAGCCCCGCTTCACTCGCCGTGCCTCAACGCTCTTGCGCATCGCTTCATACCGCGCCGCTGCAGCTTGCGAATGCTCAATTAACTGGAGGGTCTTGCTAAAGAATCCAGGCATCTTCGCGTGAATCTCCGGCAAAATCGGCGCCAGCTTCGCCAGCAGGAAAAACGGCTCCCCGTTGCAATCCACAAACAAGTCAGCTGCCAGAGCCCCGTGCAGCACAATTGACGCCGCCATCTCCCAGTAGCTCACCACCTGCCGCAACCAGGCATTCTTCTCAGAACCAGAATCCTGCATCACCACAAAAAACTCATCCGCAGTCGCCGGCCAGAACTCCCCGCCGATCCACGCCCGCGCCTGACGCAGTACCGGCTCCGTGCGCAACTCGTACAGCTTCAAAATCAATTGCCCATCTTCGTGACTCGCAATTCCCGGCTGCATATCGTCTCTCCGGATTCCATCCTAACCTATCCCGATAAACCTCACAGTGCAAGCGGGCGCTCTTCATTCCACTGAGTTGACCATCCGCCCAGTTTTCGGAGCAGGACCAACGTTTCGATGCATTCGCGAACTTTTGATACACTTCAGCGGCCATGAAAACCTTCGCATTTCGAATTCTCTGCTGCCTCCTCGCCCTCTCGGCCATCGCCGCTGCCCAGGATGTCATCCCCCTCTATCCCGGCCCCGCGCCTGGCTCACCCAAAGCGGACTATCCCGAAAAGGCCTATTTCTCCAAGGCCTGGAACACCGACGTCGTCACCAACGTCACCCAGCCCACCCTCACCGTCTATAAGCCCGCTCCCGGAACCGCCAACGGCGCAGCCATCGTCATCTGCCCCGGCGGCGGCTTCATGGCCCTCTCCATCACCAGCGAAGGCTCCGACGTCGCCAAATACCTCGCCGCACGCGGCATGACCGCATTCGTTCTCAAGTACCGCCTCGCCCACACCGGCGAAGACGGCACCCAGGAATTCGCCACCCTCTACGCCGACAAAGCAAAATTCGCTGATACGATGAAGACCGTCATCCCCTTGTCCATTGCCGACGGACTCGCCGCCGTCACCTGGGTACGCAAGCACGCCTCCGAATACGGCGTCTCCCCTGACCGCGTCGGCATCATCGGTTTCTCCGCCGGCGGAGCCGTCACCGCCGGAGTTGCCTTCCACTACACGGCCGAGGGTCGGCCAGCCTTCGTCGCTCCCATCTACGGCGCCTTTGAGGAACAGATCGCCGTGCCCGCCGACGCACCACCCATGTTCATAGCCGCAGCCACCGACGACTCGCTAGGACTCGCTCCGCAAAGCATCTCTCTCTACCAGCGATGGACTGCCGCCAACAAATCCGCTGAACTGCACATGTACGCCAAAGGCGGCCACGGCTTCGGCATGCACACGCAAAACATCCCTACCGACCATTGGATCGACCGCTTCGCCGACTGGCTGCAATTGAAAGGCTTCCTGAAATAACACTCGCCTGCAGTCAATCGTGACGAATACGGTATGACAAGGAACTGCTTCAACAAATGCCATATACGAATGCCTTGTAACAAGGGCAGGGCTTGAGCCCCTGCCATTCCCGGTCCGCCCCAAAAACAAGAACGCCCGCTCAACCCAGAGCGGGCGTTCCTGTTCTTCTCTTGAAGATTAAGAAACCGGCTCCAGCTCCTCATCCTTTTCCTTCACCGGCCCATGCGTATTCACAGTCGGCAAAGCCGGAGGCGGCGGAGCATCCCCAATCCGCTTCTCGTACTCGCAAGGCTCCGTTACCACAACCTTGGCCGCGACCTTGACGGCCGCTTTCTTGGCCGCACCCTTTTTAGCCGCTGCCTTCTTCGCGGCCTTCTTGGGAGCCACTTCTTCCTCCGCTTGCGGCTTCGAATTCGGGCAGAACAGGAACACCCCAGACTTCAGCGTCTTCTCCAGCAAATACGGGCTCTTGCACTTCGGGCACTTCTTCGCCACGGGCTTATAGTTTGAGGTGAAATCGCACTTGGGATAGTTCGTGCAGCCCCAGAAGATATTGCCCCTGCGCGCCTTGCGCTCCGCCAGATCGCCGATCTCGCACTTGGGACACTTCATCCCTTCGATCAGGTTCTGCTTCACGTACTTGCACTTCGGATATCCCGAGCACGATACGAATTCCCCGTAAGCCCCCTGCCGCAGCACCAGTTCCTTGCCGCACAGCGGGCAATCTTCACCAACCGGCACCGGCGGCTTCTGCTGCTGCTTTTGCGTCAGCTTGCGAATCGTCTTGCACGGAGGGTCTTCGGAATACCCAGGGCAGCTCATGAACATCCCGAACGGCCCGCGCCGCAGCACCATCACCCGGCCGCAGTTCTCGCAATACTCCTCGGTCTGCTCCGCTTCCTGCGCCTCCGGCGTCAACATATCCGGTTTGCCAGCGGTATTTTCCTTGGTAAACGTACAGCTCGACTTATCCTTCTTGCTATAGGCGCTGCAGGCAAAGAACGTGCCAAACTTGCCCCACTTCAGCAGCAGTGGCGACCCGCAAACATCGCACTTCTCGTCGGTCAGAATCTCCATCGCCTTGATCGATTCCATCTTCTTTTCGGCGACTTTCAACTCCTTTTCAAAGTGCCCGTAGAACCCGCCCAGCAGATCCGTCCACTTCTCCTTACCCTCTTCAATATCGTCCAGCTCGCCTTCCAGCTTGGCCGTATACGCCGAGTCAAAGATGTACGGGAAATTCTTGACCAGCAGGTCGCAGACCACCATCCCGATCTCGGTCGGGTAGAACCGTCCCCGTGGGCCGCCGTGCTTCACCACATACTCGCGGTCTTGGATCGTGTTGATAATCGACGCATAGGTCGAAGGTCGCCCAATGCCGCGCTCCTCCAGCTCCTTCACCAGCGAAGCTTCGTTGTATCGCGGCGGTGGCTCAGTGAAGTGTTGTTCCGGCTTTAGCACTTCGAGAGCCAGCCTCTCGCCCTCGTTCAGCGCCGGCAGCCGGTTCGCCAGTTCATCGTCTTCCTCGTCCTTCTTGTCCTTGGCAATCTCGTAGACCTTCAGGAAGCCGTCAAATACCGGCACCGATCCTGAAACGCGAAACTCATAGGTGCGCTTGGCCTTTGCCGCAATCTCCACCGTCGTCACATCAAACACCGCCGGGGTCATCTGCGAAGCCACAAACCGCTGCCATATCAGCTTGTACATCTTCAGCTGCTCGTCGCTCAGATACCGCGCAATCGCCTCCGGCGTCCGGTTCACATCCGTCGGCCGAATCGCTTCATGCGCATCCTGCGAATCCTTCTTGCCCTTGAACATGTTCGCGCTCGCCGG
Organism: uncultured Acidobacteriota bacterium; assembly: GCA_903832055.1. Classification (GTDB taxonomy): domain Bacteria; phylum Acidobacteriota; class Terriglobia; order Terriglobales; family Acidobacteriaceae; genus Acidicapsa. The sequence goes on from CAILAC010000010.1 coordinate 814,834, forward strand.
CAGATACTTCGCGCCCAGCTGCTTGCCAATCCACTCCCGAGCTCCCGCTATCGCATCCGGCGACACACGCGGCGAATCGGTACGCATATACGTAATCAGACCGACAGAGCCCTCGGCGCCCACCTCCACACCTTCATAAAGCCTCTGCGCCACACCCATCGTCCGGCGCACATTGAATCCAAGCTTTCGCGAAGCGTCCTGCTGCAGCTGGCTCGTCGTAAACGGGGCAGGAGCATTCCGCTTCCTCTGCTTCCGTTCGACCGCGCGCACACTCCACGCCGCCTTTTCGAGCTCAGCGACCGCCTCAGCCGAAGTCACCCCATCCGGCAGCGCTGGCGTGTTCACCGTGTCCACCGTCGTTCGCTTGCCGTCAATGCCCACCAGGCGCGCCGTAAAGCTCTCCGGCGTCCTGCCCTGCGGATGAAGTTGCGCGTCGAGAGTCCAATACTCAACCGGCTTGAATGCCCCAATTTCGCGCTCGCGCTCCACAATCAGCCGCACCGCAACCGTCTGCACACGCCCCGCCGACAGCCCGCGCCTGACCTTATCCCAAAGCAGCGGCGAAACCTGATACCCCACCAGCCGGTCGAGCACACGCCGCGTCTGCTGCGCGTCCACCAGGTCCTGATCAATATCCCGCGCGTGTTTGAAGGCTTCCTGCACCGCCTTCTTCGTAATCTCGTTAAACGTCACCCGCTGAATCTTCTTCCGCTGCACCGCGTTCGTCCCCAGCTGCATCGCCAGGTGATAGGCAATCGCTTCCCCCTCGCGGTCAGGATCGGGCGCGAGGAAGATGTGGTCCGCCTTGGCCGCTGCCCGCTTCAGCTGGTCCACCAGCTTCTCCTTGCCCGGAGACACAATCAGCGTCGGCTCAAACGTACGCTTCTTCAACTCAACGCCAATGTCGTTCTTGGGCAGATCCATGATGTGCCCAATCGAGGCCTGCACCTCAAAGTCCTTGCCTAGATATTTCCCAATCGTCTTCGCCTTCGCAGGAGATTCGACGATAACCAGTGATTTGCTCATTCCCATCCTTATATCAGGTACACCGAAACATACCCGTTCCCCGCGCCCGGTCTTGACTCCGACCAGACTGTTGCGAGATCAATTCGTTGTGCCATCGCATCGGCAAAAAACATTCATCAGGCCCAGACACCCGGCCCCGGCATAAAAAGCCCTACAGAAACAGGACGCTACCACGGAACGCCCCTGTTTTGCTAATCTGCATCCCACTTTTTTGAAAGTGCGGCCCGAACCGGGCCAGGAACAGTTCACATCGAGCGCACATAATTCTTCCCTGGCAACGACCGAATCCGCCCCGCCATCTCCAGTTCAAACAGCGCCGTAAACACCTCAGAAGAAGTCAGTTGAGCCTCAAGCAAGTCCAGAATCTCATCCATCTGCAAAGCCACATCCGTGCGCAAAACCTCCAGCACCATCGCATCCTGTGGCCTCAGCAGAGGTTCAGGCAAAAGAGATGCACCCGCCTCCGCTTTCGATTCACGCACCCAATTCGTCTCCAACTCCAACCGCACCTGCGACGGCAGTGTCTCCCAAACATCTTCCCAGGTCGCCGTCAGTTGCGCGCCCTGCTTGATGAGCGTATTTGGCGTCCACGAATTTTTGCTCGTCACATTCCCCGGAACCGCATACACATCCCGCCCCTGGTCCGTCGCGCACCGGGCCGTCACCCGTGTCCCCGAGTTCTCACTCGCCTCCACCACCAGCACCCCAATGCTCACGCCCGACAAAATCCGGTTGCGCCGGGGAAAATTCTGCGGCGCAGGAAACGTCCCCATCGGCAGCTCTGAAGCGATCGCCCCACCCAGCGCCAGAATATCCTCCGCCAGCTTCTTGTTCTCCTTGGGATAGATCACATCCACCCCCGTGCCCCACACCGCCAGCGTAGGCCGCCCCGCCACCAGTGCCCCCTTGTGCGCTGAAGTATCAATCCCCCGCGCCATCCCGCTCACCACCAGCATTCCGCGCGCAGAGAGGTCCCGCGCCAGCAGCTCCGCAATCCCCGTCCCATACGGCGAAGGATGCCTCGTTCCGACAATCGCAATTGAGTGCCGACCCAACAGCGCAACATCTCCCCGCACCCACAATACCGGCGGCGGGTCGTAAATCTCTTTCAGGCGCTCGGGATAGTCGTCGCAGCCAAACGTGACAATCTGCGCTCCGTGTGCGCAAACCTGCTTCCACTCCGCCTCCGCCGCGGCCCGTGCCTTGCCCTCAAACACAAACTGCGCCGACTCCGCTGGAAAACGCAGCGACTCAATCTCCGTAAGCGACATGCCAAAGACGCGGCCAGGCGCAGACAACTGCCGCATCGCCTCCAGAATCCGCCGCGGACCAAGCCCCGGCGTCAACGCCAGCGCCAGCCACGCCAGCCGTTCCTCGTCGAGAGCCGCAGCAGACGCAGCTGTATGCGAAGCCGTTGTCATCATTCGAGCCTCAATCGTCTTAGCTACAAGAAATGCTTGGAATTTTGCCAACACTAAGCGCGACAGCAGGCGAAGTCAAGTGAACTCGCCATATACATCCGAGCGCAGGGGCGACTTGGTACTCTGAATAGGTGAATACCCCCCCTATGGAACGGATCGAGCCCCCACTTCGCATCGCTGCCATCCGCTTCTTGAATCCAGCCCCGCTCATGTGGGACTTTGAACACGAACCAGGCAAATCCTCCCTCGCCCAGCGCTATACCGTCGATTGGATGTTGCCCTCCGCCTGCGCCGAGCGCCTCGCCCTCCCCCGCTTTGGTGACGATGCCCACCCTGACGCCGCCGACATTGGCCTCATCCCCGTCGCTGCCCTGGCCACCACTCCCGGCCTCCGCATCCTCCCCGGCTGCACCATCGCGTCCAAACACAGAGTTCGCTCCATCCTCCTCGTCCGCCGCGCCTCCCAGCCCCTCAGCAGAATCCGCTCCGTCGCCGCCGATACCGCTTCCCGGGCCTCACTCGCCTACACCCAGGTCCTCTTTCACCTCTGGGGCAACCCCGGCGCAACCTTCCTGCCCCACTACCCCGACCTCGACCCCATGCTCGACCAGGCCGACGCAGCCATGCTCATCGGTGACCCCGCCCTCTACGCCCTCGAAGAGCGCCAAAACCGCGAAGAACGCACCGGCGAACCCCTCGTCTATCACGACCTCGCCGAAGAATGGATCAATCTCACCGGAACACCCTGGGTCTCCGCCATCTGGGCCATCCGCGAGACTTCCCTCCAGGCCTCAAGCCGTTCCCTCGATGAAATCGCCGCCGACTTTACCCAGTCCCGCGACCACGGCCTCGCCAACATCGACGCACTGGTAGAAGAGTGGAGCGCACGGCTCCCCATACCCGCCATCACCATCCGCGCCTACCTCACCAGCAACATCTTCTACACCCTGGACGAAGAGTGCCTCAGAGGCCTCCGCCACTTCTATCAACTGGCTGCAGAGTTTGGCGTCCTGCCCCCCTTTTCCTTGACTATCTGATTCTCCTACAAAAATTATTCCCGTAAATGAAACACTTAGTCCCTGTCCCGCACTATCAGGTAATTCGTCAGTTCGCTGCGAATCAAAGATAGGCGCACCAGCAACAGGGCTCAAACCAATACATTGATGCGACCCTTGACTGGTTGTATCTTCCCCGGATCGCACCTATCTTTGATTCGTAGCCCACTGCCGACAACTTAGCCGCAAGGCCGTACAGAAAGGGTTGTCATGTCCAACAATCTCCCCCCGGCAAATCACTCCTACCGTCCCCAATCGTCAACTCCAACCAATCCCCAGCGAACCCGCAAGTTACTCGCACTGAGCGCCTGCGCCTTCCTGTTCGCAACCCCCGCCGCCCAGGCCGCCACACAGCCTGAAGCTGTAAAATTCGTTCCCTTCGAACAGTTCCTCAACAGTACCCGCGCCTCCTCTGCCGCTGATCTCATGCACCGCCCCGAGAGCAAGGTCGCCAACGCCCCCGCCGTCGAAGAAATGCGCAAAGCCATCCTCGACCGCTATGAGGGAGTCACCGTTTCCCATAGCTTCCTCCTCGATAACCAGCACTATGACTGCGTGCCGGTCCATCAGCAGCCCGCATTCCACACCTATGGCATCAAAGCCGCTGCCCAGGCTCCTCCACTGGAATTACTTACCCAGCACCAGCCCACGGCAAATGCCAGCCCGAGCGCACCCAAATCCCCTGAGGTCGCCTCCTTTGACGCCAACGGGAACTCCACCCGCTGCGAAGCCAACACCGTACCCCTGCTCCGCACCACCCTTGAAACCATGAGCCACTTCAAGTCACTCAATGACTTCTATCAGAAGAAGCCCGGCAACGCAGTCCATGTAGCCCAGGCTAACTTCGCCACACCCGGCGGCCCGGCACACAAGTACTCGTACACTTATCAGTTCGTCAATAACCTCGGCGGTAACTCCAACCTCAACCTGTGGAGCCCCTATGTCAACACCGCCCTCGGTGAGATATTCTCTCTCTCGCAGGAATGGTATATCGGCGGCAGCGGCGCCGGCACCCAGACTGAAGAGGTAGGATGGGTCGTCTATCCGGCTATGTTCAATGGCTCAGAACAGGCCCACTTCTTTATCTTCTCAACCGCCGATAACTATGCCTCCGGCTGCTGGAATAATACCTGCGGTGACTTCGTTCAGGTCGCCAGCTCGGGCCTGCTGGGCAATAGCTGGTCAGCCTATAGCTCCCCCGGCGGAGCCCAGTATGAGTTTGCTGCAAAATACTATCTCTATCAGGGCAACTGGTGGCTCGGCTACGGCAGCACCTGGGTCGGCTACTATCCCGGCGCCAAATATCACGGCGGCCAAAACTCCCGCTACGCCCAGATCATCGAGTTCGGCAGCGAGAGCGTCGGCTCCTGGATTTGGCCCCCCGAGGGCAGCGGCGCATGGTCAAGCACCGGCTGGTCCCACGCCGCCTACCAGCGCAACCTCTACTACATCAACACCTCCGGCACCAGCCTCTGGGACTCGCTCAACAGCGCGCAACCCTCACCCGCCTGCTACTCCATCACCGGACCGTACAACAACACCGGCGCATGGTCCCGCTACTTCTACGAGGGCGGCCCCGGCGGCTTCGGCTGCTAACGCTCACCCACTTCAAGCGCAAAAAGGAGAGGCTCGCTAACCAGCGGGCCTCTCCTCTTTCCGTATCTGAACAATTTCGGGTGCCCCATCCCTGACCAGCTTCTACGGTCAAGGGTAGGTGGGATTCAAAACCCTAAATCTCCCACCGTAACAGCGCAGCCCCCACCGTAAATCCAGCGCCAGCCGCAGCCAGCAGTACCAGGTCGCCCTTCTTCAGCTTCCCTTCTTCTGCGGCCGTTCCCATTGCCAGCGGAATCGTCCCCGCCGAAGTATTCCCATACTTCTCAATGTTGATAATCACGCGCTCCGGGCCCATTCCCAGCCGGTCTGCCGTCGCCGTGATAATCCGCTTGTTCGCCTGGTGCGGAATGAAACATCCCAGGTCCGCCCCTGCCACCCCGTTGCGCTCCAGCACCCGCGTCGTCGCATCGGCCATCTTGCGCACCGCAAACTTGTATACCGTCTGCCCGTCCTGGTGAATATAGTGCTGCTTGTTCGCCACCGTCTCTGCCGAGGCAGGATGCAGACTGCCACCCGCCGCAAGATTCAACGCAGGCCCACCCGATCCATCAATCTCGCAGACGAAATCAATCACCCCAACTTCGCCCTCACCCGCAGGCTCAATCAGCACCGCCCCCGCTCCGTCGCCAAACAGAATGCACGTCGTGCGGTCCGTGTAGTCCACGATGCTGGAATTCGTATCGGCCCCAATCACCAGCACCTTCTTGTGCGCGCCACTCTCCACCAGCCGCACGCCCGCCTGCAAGGCAAAAACAAACCCCGAGCAGCCCGCAGAAACATCAAATCCCCACGCGCCCTTGGCTCCAATCTTGTCCTGCACCAGGCACGCCGTCGAGGGGAACATCATGTCCGGCGTCACCGTTCCCACCAGGATCGCCTCAACCTCGGTCGCCTCAATCCCTCGCGAAGCAAGACATCGCCGCGCAGCCTCCGCCGCCATGTCGCTCGTCCCCAGCCCCTTCTCCAGGATGTGCCGCTCCTTGATCCCCGTGCGCTCCATGATCCACGCATCGTTGGTCTCGACCATCTTTTCAAGGTCGGCATTGGTCAGCACTTTAGGGGGAACGTAAGTGCCCAGCGCGCTGATCTTGGCACGCGTACACTTGGGGGCACGAAAGGCAGGAGGCACTACAGGGGTCACTTCAGAACTCAAAGCCGGCTTCTCCTTCACGCGAGACCCCAGCTTCACAATCACCGGACCCAGATTGCCAGGATTCCGGTACGCCGGAGAAGACCCGCTGCCCCGGTCGGCCGAGGCTCCATAAAAAGTACCGGGTGACCTACTGCGCCCACACTAGCCCGTTACCGTTGCTTCCTTCCGGACCTGGCGGGGTTGGCGGGATTGTGTCGCGTAGGGCCCGGCACTACCTGATGATACCACTCCACACCTGCCCGCCGCCCTGTGGATAGCCCCAATTCCGGCCCCTCCCGGCAGCCCTTCCGTAACTGGCACCCGTCCCCGTTTTCCGCTTAAACCCCCCAAAATCCCCTACAGCAAGGCCGCGCACTCATGCAGACCCACTCCTTCGCCTTTCTTCTCGCCCTCACCCTCTCTGCCCTTACTCCCAACAACCTCGGCCGCCCCGCATTCGCCGGCGGATTCTCCAACCGCCACATGCTCATCACCGCCAGCTACTCCGCCTACAAGTCGGCCCCTTGATCCTCAATCTCCACCCAATGCAAGGGAGCAACAGAGGAAACTCCGGCGACTTCGCAATTTCCTGCGAACTTAAATCCTGCTCGCCACGTCCTACCTATTAGTCACACGCACTCGCGGCTTCCGCCCTTCTTCCCTCCGCCTGCGTCCATTGTTTACCCCGTAGTAAAGCGATACAATTCGTTCGCACAGTCCGTGCAAAAGGAAGACCACATGAAACGTCTCGCCCTTGTCCTCGCTCTTGTCTCGATTACTACCCCAGCGTGGTGCGCCCAGAAGCAGCTTTCCGTCAGCCAACTGATGGACCTCGTGAAGTCGCTTCACTCTGCCAGCAAGTCAGATCACGACTTTGCAACCGAACTCAAGCAGGTCGTCCTCACCGAGCAGCTCTCCGCGGCCAACCTGAATACCCTCGCCCAGTTCTTGCCAGGCGCAGAATCCACCGAGCAGGCCTACGTCCTCGAAGCCCGCAGCGCAGCCCTGGCACCCCCCGCCAGTGAAATTCCCACAACTGCGGCCCTCGACCCCGCCGCCCAAACCGCTCTGCTTGCCAAGGCCCAGGAATACGTCGCCAAAACCTATTCCGCGTTGCCTGCCCTTGTCGCCAACAAGCAGGTTGCCCGCTTCCAGGATGGCGTCGAAGCCGTGCACGCCCTCACCGGCATGAATAACAACATGAGCCAGGAGTCGGACCCCACTTTCCAGCAAACGAAGCTCTATGTTCGCCTCGTCGCCAACGTCACCAACCCGGCCCAATTTGCCGGCGGAGTGGAGAAGCTCGCCGTTGACAAAACCAAATACGGCCCCAACAACATCGTTGCCTCCGTCGGCACGCCCCTCGCCCTGCCCACCATCGTCCAGGATGCTACCGCCAGCGGCAGCCTCAAGTTCGCCCGCTGGGAGACCATCGCAGGTAAAGCCTCGGCCGTCTTCACCTTTGCCGTCGACAAGAAAAAGACCAAGTACAACGTCCTCTACTGCTGCTTCCCTGACACCGACACCCTCGGCGTCATGAGCACCGGCGCAGGCATCGGCAACGCCCAAAGCGGCGCCGGCGCAGCCGCCAACGGCAACATGCAAACCGTCTCCGAGTTCAAGCCCTTCAAAACACAGGTTGGCTATCACGGCGAAATCGTCATCGACCCCGACACTGGCATCATCGTTCGCACCATCACACAGGCCGACTTCAAAAAATCCGACTTCGTCCACAACGAGTCCATCCGCACCGACTACGGCCCGTTTCAGATCGACGGCAAGGCCCTCGTTGTCCCCACCCAGGTCTTTACCGCGTCAGAAATCGTCCCCAACGGCGACTCCTTCGCCAGCCACTATGCCGTCCGCCAGACATTCACCATGACCGACTACAAGGACTACAAGGCCGGCCAGTAACCGATTTCCATATCCAGCATCACCAGGCGGGGAGGGCAATTTGCCCTCCCCGCCTTTTTTCTGCGTGCCGCCGAGAACATTCCCCGCCCATCGGGGAACCGTAGACTCGCTCTGCGCGTTATCGTCCTTGGGAGCCCCTCATAAAACGTATTGTTTTTAATCCCTTTACTTCTCACATTTGCCATTCCGTCCTGGTCCGCCGCCCGTCCTGTCACAGTCGATCAGCTCCACCTGATGCTTGCCGACATGCAGCGCGCCAACAAGACTGACCAGGAGGTCACCACCGAGCTGCATCAGGTGATGCTCACCCAGGAACTCACCGGAGCAGCCCCGCAGTCCATCACTCCTCTGCTCCCCGGCCCGCTCGCCACCGTCTGGCCGAAAGCAAACGCCACTGCCAAGATCAACTTCCTCCGCTGGGAAACAGTCAACGGCAAGCCAGCCGCCGACGTCGTCCCCAACGGAGACTCCTTCGCCGCCCGCTACACCCTCAGACACATACTCCTAACCTCCGAATTCAAGGACTACGCAGAAGCGAAGTAGTCACCCCCCGCCCAAAAACACAGCGGCCAGAATCTCTCGATTCTGGCCGCCGCCTTTTGCTCGTCAATTACTGTTAGAACTACTTCCGCTCCGCCCCATTGCTCGTCCACTTCAGCGTGAAGCTGTAAGTCGGGTGATAGTACTCGCGCTGCAAAGGATACTGCGTCGAACCCTGATAGAAGCCGAATACTTCGTTGTTCAGGTTCAATCCCGACGCCGAAATCTTCAGCCCATACGGCAGAGCATAGCCAACCTGCGCATCCATCTGCGTGTGCGAATACAGATAGTTGTCGCCCGCTGGACCCTTCGGTCCATTCACAGTCGTGTCACCCACCAGACCCGTATAGTTATACGCGTAGATGTTGGCCTGGTTGTAGCTCAGTCCAAAGCGCACCGACAGGTTCTTCAGGTCGTAAGTCGGGTTGATGTTGAACGTGTTCGGAGCCTGCCGCGGCAAACTGCGATTGCTCACAACGTTGTTCCCATTCGGATCAACATACGGGAACTTCGCCTGCGAGAACGAGTAAGCGTAATTGGCGTTGATGCCCAAGCCCTTCAGGAAGCCAGGCAATGACTTCAGGTGCTCCTGCCAACCCAGTTCCAGGCCGCCAATATGGCCGCTCGGCAGGTTGATCGGCTGTGTTTCCACATATCCAGGGTAAAGCGGGTCCGTCGTGGGAAGCACACGCTGCGTAGTCACAATCGGATTCGAAATCTGCTTGAAGAAGAATCCAGCCTGCACCACACCCACGGTGTTGAAGTAGTGCTCGCCGAGAATGTCAAAGTTATTCGCACGCGTCGGCAGCAGGTTCGGGTTACCCGACGTCACCTGGTTCTTCGTTCCGTTCACCGACAGCTTGGGAATCAAATCACCGTAGTTTGCGCGCGCAATCCCGCGACCATACACCAGCCGCAAACTCGAGTTCGGCGCAAAGCCATAGCGAATCTGCACGTTCGGCATGAAGTCCACATACGAGCTGGTCTTCTTGCCCAGGGTGCTGTTCGTCACCAGGAAGTCCGATATCGTCTCTTCCAGCCGCAGACCCGTCGTCAAGCGAAGCTTGCCGAAGTCAATCGTGTTCATCAGGTACTGCGCTGGAATTGCCTCATGCACGTTGTAGTTGTAAATCTGGGTCTTCTTTGTATTCAGAGTAAAAGCACCGGGATTCGCGTTGTATGCAGCCTTGATCTTCTCCCACTTCGACGTCTTGCCCTTGGTGTAGTAGTCGTAGGTGCCGTTGTAGTAGTCAGGATTGTGGAACGTGCCCTGCACATCAGCCAGCGTAAACGTCCCGCCGTCATAGCGCTGGTCGTTCACATCGTTGAACTTGTGCGCCGACCGAACCTTCGCGCCGACCTGCCATGTACCCAGATGACCATGCCAGTTGTACTCACGCGTCAGGTCGGCACCACCCTGCAGATTCATCTGCGCCGAGTGGTCCTTCGTAAACACGATGTCCTGCACAACATACTGCGTCGGATCATAGATGCTCACCGCAGGATTGATCGAAGTGATGTTGAACTTAGGACGGTAAGGATTGCTCTGGTCTACATTGAAAGCAATCCCGCTCGGCCCCTGAAAGTCAGCCTTGGGGAAGTCCTGATTATCCGCACGCGAGCGCGAAATCGAACCAATCGCATCCAGCACCCACGGTCCACTCACACGGCGCAGTGTTGCCGACATGCTCGCGATCTGGTAATCCGGGTAACGCGGTGCATCTTGATACGTGAAGTTGTTGCTCTGATCAGAAGACGACGTCGGCGTATCAAACGAATTGATGTTGGGCGTGTAAATGAACTTGCCGCCAAAGTCCTGGAAATCTGAAAACAATCCGCGCACAATCAGCGTCGTCTGCGGGCTGAACTGATAATCCACACTACCCGCGAAGCCGTACCGCGTGCGGTCATACAGATACTGCCGGAAATCCACCGTCGGCAACACCGCATAAAATGGCGAATTGCCGTCAGAGCCATTCAGCTGCGTCGTTCCCGGGCCGGGCTCAATGTCGTCAATGCCACGCGAATTGTAGTCGTAGCTGCCGCCAAAGAAGATGCCCAGCCGATGGTTCGCACCAAACCGCTTCCCTGCCGAGGCCGCAAACTGGTAGATGTTGCTCTGCCCGTCAACCACGATCGGCGTATGGCCACCCATCGCCGTTACGCTGTAAAAAGGCTTCTCGCCCGCCGTCCGCGTCACAAGATTCACGCTGCCGCCAATGGCATCGCCATCCTGGTTCGCCGTAAGAGTCTTCGAGACCTCCAGCGAATCCACCAGTTCAGCCGGAATCACGTCCAGCTTGATATTGCGCACGCTCGACTCCGGTGCCGGCACATTCACGCCGTCAATCGTCGTATTGCTGAGACGAGGCTCCGTGCCGCGAATCTGCACGTACTTGCCCTCGCCCTCGTCACGCTCCAGCGAAACCCCAGGCAGCCGGCCCACCGCATCCGCAATGTTCGTATTCGGCAAGCTCGTAATCACGTCTGCCGGCAGCACTTCCAGAATGTTCTCCGCCGACTGTTGCTCGTTCATCGAGTCCACTTCGCCGTGCTCGCGACCCGCGTACACTTCGACACTCTGCGTATCTGAGGAGACCTTCATCACCGCACGCTCGGTAAACACAGCCCCCGCCGTCACAGTGACCTTCTCTTCAAAGGAGGCAAAACCCAGCGCTTCTACCTTTACCGTGTAGGCGCCGGCAGCAATGTTGCTCAGCAGGAAGTTGCCCTGCGCATCTGCCACTGCGGTCTGTCCGCTTGGGTCAAGCGTTACGCGCGCGCCCGGAAGCGCCCCGCCCGCAACATCAACCACGTTTCCCGATACCGCGCCGCGCACCGTCGGCGACTGCCCCATCATTGGCAGCACACTCGCGATCGCGCACAGCATGAATACACCCGCCCAACGTACTAACTTGCACATATCTCTTAAATCTCCTTCGCTTGTTTAAGGTGGTTCGCAATCGAACGCTCCCGGATCTCAGCAATCAACGGAAGTCAGCCCTTTTAGCCAATGAATTCGAACGCGCGAAACAACCTCAGTGAAATAGCCTCAAAATGGACATTTTGTCAGTTCTGCTATCTGGAGTTAGGAAACCCTACGTATCCAACCTTGACACTAGTCGCACAAACCTTAAGCGAAACTTAAGACCGAAGCCTTGTAACATTCATTTAATTCACCTGCCATCGAATATTCACAATCCCCCAAAATCCACCCCCGAAATCCCAAAAAGCCCAAGAAAACTCCACACCCGCTACAATTAAAAAGTGACTACAGCATCAACACTCCCGGCCCCCGAGCTGGAACAGGCAGTGACGCCCAGGCCCTTCCCGACCGTAGGTTTCCTCTCCCTCGGCTGCCCCAAAAACCTCGTCGATTCAGAGGTCATGATGGGCCTCCTCGACCGCGCAGGCGCTCGCCTCACCAATCGCCTCGAAGACGCCGAAATCCTCGTCGTCAACACCTGCTCCTTCATCGATTCCGCCAAGCAGGAGTCCGTCAACACCATCCTCGAAATGGTCCAGCACAAGACCGCCGGAACCGCCAAGCGCCTTATCGTCGCCGGATGCCTCGTCGAGCGCTACCGCGACGAAATCCAGCGCAACATCCCCGAAGTTGACGCCGTCGTCGGCACCGGCGAGCTCGAAGCCATCCTCGCCGCCGCAGGACTCACCCCCCGCCCTCAGCCCTCGGCCAACACCTCGCCCTTCAACATCCTGACTGCTGCAGAAGCCAGTTCTGCCCTGATCGAGAGAGCCCCCAGCGCCGTCAACAAGCACTCAAGGCCCGAAGGCGACCTCCGCGAAGAGCAAGGCCGCTTCTCCCGCGAACACTGGGACGGAGCCACCGCCTCGCTCCCCAGCTACCTTTACTCCGACGACACTCCGCGCATCCTCACCACCCCCAAATCCAGCGCGTATATCAAGATCGCCGAGGGCTGCGACCACCCCTGCGGCTTCTGCATCATCCCCCAGCTCCGCGGCAAGTTCCGCTCCCGCCGCCTCTCCTCCGTCATCGCCGAGGCCGAGAGCCTCGTGAAGCAGGGCGTCCGCGAAATCACCCTCATCGGCCAGGACACCACCTGCTACGGCGAAGACCTCGGCCTCAAAGACGGTCTCGCCACCCTCCTCGACGCACTCGCCCAGATCCAGGGCCTCAAGTGGCTCCGCTTCCTCTACGCCTACCCCAACAAAGTCACCACCAAGCTCCTCGAAACCATCGCCCGCCACGACAACATCGCCAAATACCTCGACGTCCCCCTGCAGCACGCCTCCCCCGCCGTCCTCAAGCGCATGAAACGAGGCGGATCGGGCCCCATCTTCCTCAAAATGATTGAGAAAGCCCGCCGCATCGTCCCCAACCTCGTTCTCCGCACCACCTTCATCGTCGGCTTCCCCGGCGAAACCGCTGAAGACTTCCAGCTCCTCCTCGACTTTGTCCAGGAAGCCAAAATCGACTGGCTCGGCGCATTCCCCTACTCCGACGAAGAGGGCTCTCCCGCCTACAACCTCGACAACAAAGTCCCCAAACGCACCATCGAATCCCGCCGCAAAAAGCTCATGAAGCTCCAGCAGTCCATCAGCGCCCAGCGCCAGTCTGAATGGATCGGCCGCCAGCTCGACCTCCTCGTCGAAGGCGTCAGCGAAGAATCTGACCTCCTCTGGCAAGGCCGCACCCTCCTCCACGCCCCAGAAATCGACGGCAAAGTCCTAATCAACGACTTCGGCCCCCACGAGACGCTAGTCCCCGGCACTTTCTACCACTGCGAAATCACCGAATCCCACCACTACGACGTAGTTGCCCGCATCCTCGAATAGCCCAACCAGCGTCCCACCTGCTTAAATTTGTCATCCTGAGCGCAGCAAAGGATCCGCTTTTGCCCTTGCTCTTCTGCTTCGTCATTCCCATCAAGGAATCCGCTTTCCTCCTGGTTACCAGAGTTTCCAACCTGCCGCCCAGAATCCTCGTGCGCCAACCCATTCCCACATGTTTGAATGGGAAAATCGGTCACAAGGAGGTTGCAATTGTCCAAAAAAGCCCTTCTCCCCCCGCTCGTTTTGTGTCTCTTTTGCGCCGCAGTTTCGCCCTCGACGCACGCTCAGTCCTCGGAAATAAAATCAGGAGTCTCAACCGCCGTCCCCAACCTGGTCCGCTTCAGCGGCGATGTCCTTGACGCGCGCGGAGACGCCCTGACCGGCGCAGTCGGCATCACCTTCGCCCTCTACGCCCACGAGAAGGGCGGCCAATCCCTTTGGCGCGAAACCCAAACCGTCGTCGCAGACAAAAATGGCCACTACGCCGCCGCACTTGGCCTCACCTCGCCCGAAGGCATTCCCACTGAGCTCTTCACCTCCGGTGAAGCACAATGGCTCGGCGTCCAGGTCGATGGCCAGCCCGAGGACCATCGCATCCTCCTTCTCAGCGTCCCCTACGCCCTCAAAGCAAAGGATTCCGAGACGCTCGGCGGATTGCCAGCCTCGGCTTTTGTGCGGGCAGACAAGGCTCAGACGACACCCGCCGCTACGACAACCGATTTGGCGACAACCATCCCCCCCAATTTGACCCCAACCGGCGGGGGCACCACCGGAAGCGTCGCTCTCTGGACTTCGTCCAGCAATCTCGGTAATTCCAGCCTGTTTCAAGCCGGCTCAGGAAGCACCGCTCGGATTGGCGTAAATACGCTTACGCCCGCAACCACGCTCGATGTAGCCGGACCCGCAACGCTGCGGGGCGCAGTAAATTTAACCCCAATCAGCCCGGCGAACAGTGCCGTCGGTGCCTATTCGCAACAACTCAATCTCACCGCTTCGGCATTCAACAGCAGCACCCACGCAGCCGTAAACCAAACCTTCCAATGGAAAGCCGAACCCACCGGCAACAACTCCACCACCCCGGCTGGCACCCTCAATCTCCTCTTCGGCTCCGGCACCACCGCGCCAGCTGAAACCGGCCTCAAAATCGCCAAAAACGGCCTCATCACCTTCGCCACCGGCCAGTCGTTTCCAGGTGCTGGAACCATCACCAGCGTTACCGCCGGATCCGCACTGACAGGCGGCGGCACAACCGGACCCATCACCCTCAACCTCGACATCACAAAAGTTCCGCTGTTGGCCGCCCACAACACCTTCACCCAGCCGATTACCTTCGCGCCGGGGCAGACTTTCCCGGGTGCTGGCACAATCACAGCTGTGACTGCTGGAACAGGTCTCACCGGAGGAGGAACAACTGCCGGCGTCAAGCTCAACGTCGACTCCACCAAAGTGCCCTTCCTCGCCGCTGCCAATACCTTCACCCAGCCCCAGACGATCAACGCTGGCGCGGGAAGCCTTACCGTCACATCCTCCTCCACCGCCGTAGCAGGAACCGGCTACGTCGGCGTCTTCGGCGCAACCACGGTCGCTGGAGGAAGCTCCGATGGCGTCCTCGGCCAGTCCAACAACGCCACCGCCGTCCGCGGCGACGACATCGGTGGGGGCTCCGGCGTCGTAGGCACCAGCGCCACCGGTTACGGTGTCTACGGCTCCAGCGGCTTCGGCACCGCCGTCTATGGCGTCGGTGCCTCTCAAAGCGGCATCTCCATTAACCCCAGCGCAGTCGTCGGAGACAGCACCCTCTACAACGGTGTAACTGGCATGAGCAACAGCGGTTTCGGCGTCGTGGCCGTCAATAAACGCGGCGGCTATGGAATCAGCGCCGCCAATCAGGGCGGCGGCATCGGTATCTATGCAGCCGCCGCCACCGTCGATAAAGACTTCGGCGTGGCCATCCGAGGTGAAAACTTTGGCACCCAGGTCTCCAAATTCGGCGGCCCCGACGGCATCCAGGGAATCACCCACTCTGCACTCGGTTCCGGCACCGTCGGCATCAATGACGCCTACGGCGGCATCGGCGTCTACGGCATCTCTACCAACAACGGCTTCGGATTTGAAACCCCAAGTCACGTCTCCCAGGGCCGTGGCGCTGGCGGATGGGTTAAAGCAATGATTTTTGTTGATCCATTTGTCGCAGGCGGCATTGCCATCACCCGTTGCTTTAACTCCCAGGCCACCGGCGCAACCGTCTACACCGCGCCTTGCGGTTTTACGATCACTCATAACGGAGAGGGCGCAAACACAATCGACCTCGCTTTTCAAGTGAATGACCGATTCATCAGTGCAACCAGCCCCTACAGCGATGAAGCCCTTGGTGCTTGTCAAGCGAACTGCGACGTTTCAGTTACTGCCAATCAAGTGTTCGTACACACTGATTCAATCTTGCTCGGCCACGCTTTTGACTATCCGTTCACGCTGATCATTTACTAGCCGACCAGGGTGCCAGGTGCCCCATCCTTGACCAGCTTCGTCGGTCAAGGATGGGAACGCAAAAATCTCCAAATTCAAAGACCCCTCCCCGCCGAAATCACCCCACCGCAACTCCCGGCTTGACTCCCACCACCCCCCGGCCCGACCATGATCCTGCACTTTTCCCTGAGCTCCACCAAGTTCCCAATTCCCATCTCGCGGAGGATCATCCCATGGCCCCAGCCACTACCAATCGCAGAAACTTCCTCAAGGCCACAACGCTCACCGCCCTCGCCGCCGCCGCCCGCAGCTACGCCGCCATCCTCGGAGCCAACGACCGCGTGCGCGTCGGCGTCATCGGCTGCGGCGACCGCATGAAAAGCTCCCTCATCCCCGCCTTCCAGGAGCACGCCAAAGCCCTCAACTTCGAGTTCGCCGCCGTCTCCGATCTCTGGAACCGCCGCCGCGAAGAAGGCGCTGCCCTCCTCCAGAAAGCCTCCGGCACCCCCATCGCCGCCCTCCGCAACAACGACGAGCTCTACGCCCGCAAAGACATCGACGCCGTCCTCATCGCCACCGCCGACTTCCAGCACGCCCTCCACGGCGTAGAAGCAGTTCAGGCCGGTCGCGACGCCTACGTCGAAAAGCCCACCGCCCACACCATGGACGACGCCCGCAAATTCCTCGCCGCCGTCCAGTCCACCGGCAAGATCGTCCAGATCGGCACCCAGCGCCGCTCCACCCCCAGCTACCAAAAAGCCGCTGAATACATCCAGTCCGGCAAATTCGGCGACATCGTCATGGTCGAGATGACCTGGAACGTCAACCAGCCCGGCCGCTGGCGTCGCCCCGACGTCGTCCCCCTCCTCAAAGAGCAAGACACCGACTGGAAGCGCTTCCTCCTCAACCGCCCCTTCGAAGCCTTCGACGCCCGCAAATACCTCGAATTCCGCCTCTTCTGGCCCTATTCCTCCGGCATCCCCGACCAGTGGCTCGTCCACCAGATCGACACCGTCCACTGGTTCTCGGGCTACCCCCACCCCCGCAGCGTCGTCGCTAACGGCGGCATTTATCTGTGGAAGGACGGCCGCCAAAACTGGGACACCATGACCGCCGTCTTCGACTACGGCCCGCTCGATGACCCCTCCAAGGGCTTCCAGGTCCAGTACTCGTCGCGCTTCACCAACTCAGCCAGCGGCGTCCGGGAACTCTACTACTCCAACGCCGGCATGATCGACATGGATAAGCAGCGCGTCACCCCCGAGGGTGGCCTCCAGGCCCCGGAAGCAGCCGCCATGGGCATGAAACCCAACCTCCTGCCCAGCTTCTCCCTCGTCGACAAAGCCGAAGCCGTATCCAGTGGCGCCAACACCGGCGGCGACCCCCAAACCTCCGCCAACATGCGCAACTGGATGGAATGCGTCCGCTCCCGCAAAACCCCCAACGCCCCCATCCAGGCCGGCTACAGCCACTCCGTCGCCCTCTGCATGACCGTCGCCGCCATCCAGACCGGCCAAAAAGTGACCTTCGACGACAAAACCCAGCAAGTCATCGCCGGAGGCAAAGTCTTTGCCTGAGAACTCAAGAAACCTCTCTGTCCCGGATCTTTCCGAACGATTTGTAACAGGGCACGACTTCAGTCGTGCCGATAACCGTCGAATAGAAAGGAATGGGCTTTAGCCCCTGCCTGATCTCCGCTCGCAGAACAAATCCCATGACCCTGAACTGGCTAACTCTCCTCATGCTCACGCTCACCACCACCGCACTCGCCGTCCCCCAAAAGGGCGTCCGCGTCATCCCCGATGAACCCAACCGCCGCGTCGACATCACCATCGACGGCCAGCCTTTCACCTCCTACATCTGGCCCACCTCCCTCAAAAAGCCCGTCCTCTACCCCCTCATCGACAGCGAGGGCGTCACCGTCACCCGCGGCTACCCCCTCGCCCCCCGCCCCGACGAACGCGTCGACCACCCCCACCACGCCGGCCTCTGGTTCAACTACGGCAACGTCAACGGTTTCGACTTCTGGAACAACTCCGACGCCATCCCCCCGGAAAACCGCGCCAAAATGGGCACCATCCTCCACTCCAAAATCATCTCCACCAAGAGCGGACCCAACCGTGGCGAGCTAGTCGTCGAATCGACATGGATTCCAGGCTCGCCTACAGGCGAAAACAAACCAATCCTCACCCAAACCACCCGCTACACCTTTGAAAAGCGAAAAGGTACCCGCATCATCGACATCGAGGTCACCCTCCGCGCCCTCGACCGCGCCATCTTCAAAGACGACAAAGAGGGCCTCATCGGCATGCGCGTAGCCCGCTGGCTCGAGTCGCCCACAGAAAAAGGCGGCACCTTCCTCGACTCGAACGGCAACCCCACCCAGGTCGCCGCCGCTCCCGCCACCAGCACCCCCGCCACCGGCCAGTACCTCACCAGCGAAGGCATCAAAGGCGACGCCGTCTGGAGCACCCGCGCCCGTTGGTGCGCCCTGACAGGAACCGACGGCCCACACACCGCCACCATCGCCCTCCTCGACCACCCCAAAAATCCCAACTACCCCACCTACTGGCACGCCCGAGGCTACGGCCTCTTCGCCGCCAACCCCCTCGGCCAAACCATCTTCGCGCCCCACGCCACCCCCTTCAACTTCACCCTCGAAAAAGACCAATCCGTCACCTTCCGCTACCGGGTAGCCCTCTACTCCCGCGCCACCACCGCCGATGAGCTAAACAACGAAGCCAAAAGCTTCAACAACGTCTCCCACGAACCACCCTCACCTTAGTTTTTGCACTCGCCTTTTTGGTTGTCATTCCCGCAGGGAATCTGCTTCTCATAGTCCCTTGTCATTCTGAGCACAGCGAACAACCCGCTTTTGCCCCTGCCCTCTCCGACCCCAAAACAAATGCGAGTGCCCTACCCTTGACCAGCCCCATCGGTCAAGGGTGGGAAAGACAAAAGCCCACCGGTCGTTGCACCCGCCCTTTTGTTACTCCCACCGGGAATCTGCTTCTCACGCTCACACTCACACCCGCCCTTCACACTCCACACTCACACTCACACTCACACTCACACTCACACTCAAACTCAAACTAGCCATATCCCCGCCGACACTGCGAAAATAAAACCAGACAGCCGCAGGAAATCCATATGCCCAAACCGCCCAAACTCAAACTCAACTGCCCCACCTGCAAAAAGACCGTCCTCGCCTCCAACGAAGACTTCCCCTTCTGCAGTGACCGCTGCCGCCGCATCGACCTCGGCAAGTGGGCCATGGGCGTCTACAAGATCAGCTCGCCCGTCCTCGACCCCGAAGTCCTCGAAACCAGCCTCGAAGACCTGCACGGCGACAACCGTGAGCGATAACCTCTCCCCCGAAGCCATCGCCCGCGCCCAGGCCCTCGCAGCCAAAGGCGGCTGGCCCGACGCGCCCACATGCTCCTTCCGCGCCCGTAAAAAGACCCTCTGGGCCTGGACCGTCGCCACTTTCTTCGGTGCCGGCTTCGGCAAGCCCGGCCCCGGCACCTGGGGCTCGGTCGCGGCCACGCTCATCTACGCCGCCGTCGCCACCTTCGCCCACCCCAGCCCGTCACAGTTGCTCAGCCTCACCATCGCCGGCATCTGCCTCTCCATCGCCCTCGGCGTACCCGCCGCCACCATCGCCGCCCGCGAATCAGGCAAAAAAGACCCCGGCTTCGTCGTCATCGATGAGGTCGCCGGCGTCTGGATCACCCTCACTACCATCTATTTCGCCCGCCCCGACTGGCAGCACATCCTCGCCGCCCTCATCCTCTTCCGCATCTTCGACATCTGGAAGCCCTTCCCCATCCGCAATCTCGAAAAGCTCCCCGAAGGCTGGGGCATCGTCTTCGATGATGTAGCCGCAGGGTTGTATGCTGGGGCTGTGCTGTTGCTCATCAATCACTGGATCTAGCGCTGTATCGAGCGCACCCGGACCGAGCCGCACAGGAAACCCCCAATGCCCAGGCTTGCCAGACAAATCCTCCTCCCGCCCGTCGTCGATAGCGTCTTCCCCGCCGCTGCCCTGCCCGGTGCCGATGTTGAACTCCGCGGCCACCACCTCGGCCCCCGAGCCCTCACCGTCCCCTCCGTCCACGTCGATGGCTTCGCCGCCAACCTCCTCATGTGCCGCGACAGCCGCATCGGTTTCCGCGTCCCCGACGCCGCCTCTACCGGCCTCATCGAAGTCCGCAACCCCGACGGAGCCAGCAACACCATCCCCCTCCGCGTCGCCCGCGAACTCTCCGACGGCCTCCACCCCGTCACCAGCCCCGTCGTCAGCCGCTCCGGCATGACCTTCGCCACCATCTCCGGGCCCCGCGGCAAGCAGACCCCGGTCTCCATCGTCCGCATCAGCCCCGACCGCCTCGGAACCCCCTTCGTCAGCGGCATCATCAACCCCACCGGCCTCGCCTTTGACCCCGATGGCCAACTCTACGTCACCTCCCGCGCCGAGGGCACCGTCTACCGCATCGACGCCGGCGGCGAATCCACCCTCTATGCAGAAGGCATGGGCGTCGCCACCGGTGCTGCCTTTGACCGCGATGGCAACCTCTTCGTCGGAGACCGCTCCGGCACCATCTTCAAAATCTCCCCCGGCCATTCTGAGAGCGCCCGGCAGATCTTCGTCCACGCCACCCTCGAACCAAGCGCCGCAGCCTACCACCTCGCCGTCGACGCCGATGGCACCCTCTTCGTCACCGCACCCTCCCTCTCCCCCAACGACTGCGTCTGGGCCATCGATCGCGAAGGAGCCATCACCCCCTGGTTCCGCGGCCTCGGCCGTCCCCAGGGCCTCGCCCTCGACGCCGACCACAACGTCTACGTCGCCGCCAGCCTCCACGGCCAGCGCGGCATCGTCCGCATCACCCCCCAGGGCAAAGCAGAGCTCGTCGTCGCCGGATACAACCTCGTCGGCCTCGCCTTCTCCCCCCTCGGCACCGCCGTCCTCGCCACCAACGAAGCCGTCTACGATGTAGACTTAGGCGTAGAAGGCCTCCGACTCTTTTGACTGCGCCAGCCCCGCTGGCTTCAAACCCCTCTGACTAACTCCGCTAGCGCCGCTAGCAACCCAAACTCCGCTACCCATGAAATGCGAAATCATCGCCGTCGGCTCCGAACTCCTCACCCCCTGGCGGCAGGACACAAACTCGCTCTTTCTCACTGAAAAACTCAACGAAATCGGCGTCCACGTTGCCTTCAAAACCATCGTCGGCGACCGCCAGCGAGACCTCGTCTCCGCCGTCCGCACCGCCCTCGGCCGCGCCGACATCCTCGCCGTCATGGGCGGCCTCGGTCCCACCGAAGACGACCTCTCCCGCGAAGCCGTCGCTGAAGCCCTCGGCGTCACCGTCCATCGTGACGGCAAAATCGTCGCCGCCCTCGCCGCCCGCTTCGCCGAGCGCCGCATCCTCATGACCGACAACAACCTCAAGCAGGCCGACATCATCGAGGGCGCCAAAGTCCTGCCCAACGCCAACGGCACCGCCCCCGGCCTCTGGCTCGATACCAAATTCGCCGGCCATCGCAAGCTCATCATGCTCGTCCCCGGCCCCCCCAGCGAATGCAAACCCCTCTTCGCCGACCAGTGCATCCCCCGCCTTAAAGAACTCCTCCCCGTCCGCCACATCGCCCGCCGCGTCCTCAAGGCGACCATGATTCCCGAGTCCACCGCCGACGCCCTCCTCGCCCCCATTTACACCACCTACAAAGATGTCGAAACCACCATCCTCGCCGGCAACTGCGAAATCCAGCTCCAGCTCTCCTGCGCCAAACCATCCCTCGAAGCAGCCCAGCTCCGCGTCGACGAACTGGCCACCCTCCTCGAAGAAGCCCTCGACCTCCACCTCTTCTCCTCCACCGGCGAGACCCTCGAACAAATCGTCCTCTACTACCTAGAACTCAAGCAGGAAACCCTCGCCACCGCCGAAAGCTGCACCGGCGGCCTCCTCGCCCAGCGCCTCACCTCCATCAGCGGCAGCTCGCGGTCGTTTCTCGGCGGCGCAGTCGTCTACTCCAACGAACTCAAAACCGACTTCGCCAACGTCCCCGCCGAGCTCATCGAAACCTACGGTGCCGTCAGCGCCGAGGTCGCCGAAGCCCTCGCCTTTGGCATCAAACGCCGCGCCGGAGCCAGCATGGGCGTAGGCATCACCGGCATCGCCGGTCCCAGCGGCGGCTCAGAAGAAAAACCCGTAGGCCTCGTCTACATCGCCACCAGCTACAACAACAAAACCGAGTCCCTGGAATGTCACTTCCGCGGCGACCGAGAAAAAATCCGCCAATGGGCCACCCAACAAGCCCTAGACCTAATCCGCCGCCGCCTCATGCAGCAATAGCCTGCGTTATCGGGTAGGCCGAGATTCATCCCCGGCACCAATCCCACAGCCATGTTTAAGGGCTTCAGCCCCTGCGGTACGCTTTCCTCAGACAGCCCATCACCTCCCAATTCCCCAATCGACTCGCACCCCAAGGAATTTCTCAAGTTTCTGCTAGACTCTCGAGAGAACGTAGGCAACAATTTCGCATCGTCGATTCTGCAATGTTGCGTAGCGGCTTTCCGACTAAGCTGGTTGAAGACCTTCGGCCCAACGAACCGTCAAATCGATATACAGCATCGTGTTTGTCAGCGAGGACACTGTGAACAGCAAATATATGAGTGGTGCAAATTCGCTTTTCGCACAGCCATCATTCCTCAGTGGGGCCGCTCGCGTTCTTGATCTCGGCGGTACATTTGACGAGTACAACTCAAGTGACACGCCAGAGGAAGCAGACGCTCGGGCCTTGTGGGGCGACTGGAAAGTCGTGGGCGAAAATCTGGGGATCGCAATCGAGGAAGTAACCAAGTAAAGAACGGAATAAACCTTGGAACGAAGAGAACCGAATCAGACTCACGACGACAAGATCGCGAGTCAACAAGTAACAGGAATACAGGTTTCCTATTCAGGTCCACTCCCGCCTCCACAAATCCTCGAACAGTTTGACCGAATTGTCCCAGGGGGCGCGGAGAGGATTTTTGCTCAGTTCGAGTCGCAGTCCAAACACCGCCAGAAAATCGAATTACAGGTCATCCGGTCTAACGCCTTCGCTCAGATTCTTGGTGCCATAAGTGCATCCATGATCGGCTTAATAGCAACAGGAGGCGGCCTTTTCCTTGTCTATCAAGGGAAAAGCGTCGAAGGATTCGGAGCCTTCTTCACCACCCTCGCCTCCCTGGTCGGCATCTATATCTATGGCAAGAAATCCCAGGCGGACGAACGCAAATCGAAATAGCTCAGACTTTTGCTCTTATTTCAATTCCCTCAGAAAGAATTGGAAATTGAAAGCCCGCTCGGTTCGCGGGTGGCACAGGTCCGACTTTTAGCCACCGAGGGTGCCCCAGGTCTCGCTTCTGAGACCTGGGTTTCAGCGTCCTCAACAAATCTTGGGTACCCCATCCATACCGCGTTGACGCGGTCCCCAACGACGGTTCTTCGTCGTTGGGCTAGCTAGGCGGGATGGGTGGGAACGACAGAAGCCCGCCCGTCGTCGCACTTGCCTTTTTCGCTGTCATTCCCGCCAGGGAATCTGCTGCTAACCCAAACGCCAAAGGCGCAAACCATCCCAGCCCCGGGTTCTCCCCAGAACCGCCGCGACGCTAACTCTAAGCCGCCCCCAACCACCCCGCCACAGCCTTCGGGTCCTTATCAATCACAATTAAATAAGCCCGCGCCGTAGCATCCGGATTCTTCCGCCGCTGCTCCCAATCCCGCAGCGTCCCCACCGGTATCCGGTACGTCGCCGCAAACTCTTCCTGCGTCATCCCCAGCCGCACCCGCAGCTTCTTGGGATTGGGAATCCAGGTCAGGCCAGTCCAATCACCACCCGGCAACGGCAATGGCTGCGCGTCTGGATCGGAGAGTGCGGCAGCATGAATCTCCTCTTCTGTCATCGATCTCACACGCTCCCAATCCGTGCCTGTCTCCGGAAATGGGTCGCCGGCCTCATGGACAACTTCCATCAGCCCGTCCTCTCTCAAAAAACGGAACTCCTTTTCTCGCTTGCTCCATCACTTCATCACCGTAGGCAAATCCTCAGCCGCCACAATCTGCCACTTCCCATCCCGCTTCAGCCACGTATCCACCCACGTCAGCTTCCGCGTGAACTCCTTCCCGTCCTTCCCCTTCACAATCGCCGACTCGCTCCCATAAAGCACAGCCATGTTCGCGCCAAAGTAGTGCACCTTCACCCCATACATCACGCACCCGCGCTCCGCCGGGGCGCTCGTGCCCGCCTCCGCCACCATGTCCTTCTTTGAATACTCCTCACCCTCCGGCGAAACCCCGTGAAAATCCTCCGCCAAAATCGACTTCTCAATCCCGTTCGGCGTGCAGCCTGCCTCGGCCCACTTCCGCTCCGCCTCAATCATCATCTTTGCCGTCGGGTCATCCGCCGCCGCCCACCGGCTCACCTGACCCTGGGCCGTCAATCCGGCCACCATCGCCGCCGCCAAAACCACCACCGCTCCCAATCCGCGCATTCTCTCTCCTTTTGGTCATTCGGATACAAAAATTAGTGCTTCTGCGCCGCAATCCACTCCGTCACCCGCGCATCCAGCACATCCAGCGGCAGCGCCCCGGAATCCAGCACCTCATCGTGAAACGCCTTCAAATCAAACTTCGCTCCCAGCGCCGCCTTCGCCCGCTCGCGCAGCTCCAGTATCTTCAGCTGCCCAATCTTGTACGCCAACGCCTGCCCCGGCCACGCAATGTAGCGGTCCGTCTCAGCCTGAATGTTGGTGTCGTCGATGCCCGAGTGCGCTTTGAAGTAGTCAACCATCTGCTGCCGCGTCCAGCCTTGTGAATGCACTCCGGTATCGACAACCAGCCGGATCGCCCGCCAGATATCGGCCTCCAGCCGCCCGTAGTCCGAGTACGGATCCTGGTAGAAGCCCACCTCTTTGCCCAGCCGCTCTGAATACAGTCCCCATCCCTCGACAAACGCCGTGTACCCACCAAACTTGCGAAATTCGGGAATCCCTTCGAGTTCCTCGCCAATCGAGATTTGCAGGTGATGCCCCGGAACGCCTTCGTGGTACGCCACCGCCTCCACGTCGACGAGCGAGCGCTCTGCCGCGTTGTACACGTTCACCGTAATGCGGCCAGGACGGCTGCCATCCGGCGCGCCCTGGTCGTAGTAGGCTGCGGGAGCTGATTTGGCTGAGTACTCAGGAATCGTCGTAACCTCAAGCGCTGCCTTGGGCAGGCGGCCGAAGAGCTCGGGGAGCTTGGCCTGCATCCCTTTGACATAACCGCGGTAGATGTCGAGCAGCGCGTCGCCCGAGGCCGGGTGCAGCTTGGGATTGCCCTTGAGCGAGGCCTGGAAGCTCTTCAAATCGGCAAAGCCAAGTTTTTTGGCGATCACCAGCATGGCTGCTTCGTCTTTGGCTACTTCGTCGAGGCCAATCTGGTGAATCTGCGCCGCTGTCAGGTTGGTGGTGGTCTGCTGGCGGATTCGGAAGGCGTAGTACTTTGCCCCATCGGGCAGGGCGGCGATGCCGGGCGCTTCGCGGCCAGCGGGGATGTAGGTAACCTCAAGGAATCGCTGAAAGCGCAGGTACGCCGGCAGTACTTCCTTGCCAATCGCGGCCAGCATCTCGGCCTTGATGCGGGCCTGCTCGGCGGCTGGAATGTCCGAGGGAAAGCTCTTGAGGGGCGCCGTCAGGGGGGAGTCTTCGGGCTTCTGATGCGCCAGTTCCTTCACCTGCTCGACGACTTTTTCCAGGAGATACCTGGGCGGAACGCGCTTGTCCTGGACGCCTATCGACATGTTCTGCGTCGTCTGCTCGAACGCTTTGGGGACGAGGTGCAGGCGGGCGATCCAGTCGTCGTAATCCTTGACCGTCTTGAAGCTCAACTGGCGCACAAGGTCGGGGTAGGTGGTGTGAATGCCGCCCATCTGATTGATGGGCATCTCCCACTCTTTGAACTCCGCGGCCTCCTGATCCTCAGTGAACTGGCGCAACAGCAGGTCGCGGCTGATGACCTCCTGGGGTGTAAACCCTGCAGGATCAATGGCGGCGAGGCGCAGCAGGAAGCCCTGCTCGCGCTCCAGGCCCTCGTTGTAGGCGCGAACTGAGTAGTCCGTGATCTGGTCGTTGTAGCGTTTGTCGCCAAGCGAAGAGGCAAACTCCGGCGCGTGGCGCAGGTTGTCTTCCCACACTTCGCTGAAGAGCCGCGCCAGGGCTTTGCGGCGGTCTTCGAGCGTCTGGGGAGCGGCGGCCGCTGCGGGGTCGGCCTTGAACGTTTGCCCGAATGCGGTGGTCAGGCTTTGCGGGGCGAATAGACCGGCCACGAGGGCCAAAAGTACCAGAACCTTTGCAGGCTTTTTCATTGCTATCATCCTCAACAGTTGCAGCTTTGTCTTTGACGAGTCTAAGCCATCCAGCCAGAACTCGGGCGGCTCCAGCCCGGCTCGCATCGGCAATCAGCACCGTGCGGCCAAAAGTAGTTCGAGGGGTTTCCAGGTGAAAAGAATCTTCCAAACCCGGCTGGAGCAGGCCGAATTCGGGACCGGATGCACGGTCATTGCCCACATCCCATTCGACCCGGTGGCCGAGTGGCCCGAGTTGATTAAGCTGCGGGTCAAGGGCACGATTCATGGAACTCAGCCCGACGCTGCCGCGACCGAAAGCAAGCGTCCTCCCTACGCCTTCTCTACTTCCCTGCTACCTACTCGCGACCCGATCACCCAGGAGCGCAGATACATCCTGTTGATTACACAGAAGATGCAGAAGGCCGCGCATGTCTCGGTGGGCTGGCAGGTCGAGATCACGCTTGCACCCGACATCGAGGGGCACTCTGCCGTACCGCCCCCTGAACTGGCTCGGCTGCTGCGGTCAGAGCGCAGCCTGAAAAAGTGGTTTGAACTTCTCCCGCACGGCCAGCGAAAGTACATCGCGGATGCTATCCGGGAGTCAAGCAATCCAGAGACCCGCGCGCGCCGTGCCGAGCAATGGATGGAGTGCCTGATGCTGACGCAGGAGGGCGAGATTGAGCCGCCGCCGATTCTGCAGCTTGCGTTTCGCGAGCAGCCGCAGGCACGGGCCGCATGGGAGACGCTGACTCCGATTCAAAGGCGAAGCCATCTTCTTGCGATCTTCAGCTGCCAAAGCCCGGATTCCCGCGCGCGCCGTGCACAAAGAGCGGTAAGCGAAGCGTTGCGAATGACTCGACTCAAATCCTGAACAGCAACCCGGCCCGGCCCTTACCTGATAGAGTTTTGAGTTATGCCTGTTGTGCTTATCGTCTGGTTGCATTCGCTCAGCATCGTCGTGGCCGCGTACCTCCTTGGCTCGATTCCTACTGGCTATTTGCTGGTGCGCTTTGTGCACAAGCAGGATATTCGCAGCCTGGGCAGCGGTAACATCGGTGCGACGAACGTGCTGCGTTCAGGGGCCAAGGGCCTTGGCGCGGCGACCTTTTTGTTTGACGTGCTGAAGGGTGCGCTGGCGGTGCTGGTGGGTGCGCGCCTGGCTGCGATAGGTTTTCCGCCGATTCCGGTGCACAATGCCGAGGCGCTGGCCGCGCTGTGTGCGGTGCTCGGCCACATGTACCCGGTGTGGCTTGGCCTGAAGGGCGGCAAGGGCGTAGCGACGGCGTTCGGCGTCTTTCTGGTGCTGGCGCCGCTGCCCGCCCTGGGATGCCTGGCGGTCTTCATCGTGGTCATGTTTCTGAGCCGGATCGTTTCGCTGGCCTCGATTCTCTCCTCGGCCGCCTTCCCGGCTTTCGGCTGGATTTTTGCCGAAAAGGTCGGGGAACCGTGGCTGCATACGCCACTGATTTTTGCGATCATGTCGGGCGTTGTGGCACTGATTATCTGGAAGCACGGCCCCAACATCCAGCGGCTGATCAACGGCACAGAGTACCGCTTCGGCGCGAAGAAACCTGCCGTGGCGACAGAAGTCAAGACTGAGGATTCTGTATGAGCCGCATCTCCGTTCTGGGTGCCGGAGCCTGGGGAACAGCGCTTGCCCTGGTGCTGGCGCGCAGTGGCGAAAACGAAGTTACGCTCTGGTCGCATCGGCCCGAGGCTGCGGAAGAGATGAACAACGCTCGCGAAAACCGCCGCTTTCTTCCCGGCTATTTCTTTCCTGGCGACCTTGAGGTGACGGCCGATGACGCCCAGGCGGTGGTAGATGCAGACATTCTGGTCATAGCCGTCCCATCGGAGTTTCTGCGGCCCACTCTTGCCAGACTGGTGCCCTTCATGCACAGTGGCCAGATCATTGTGAGCACCACCAAGGGCATCGAAGACCAAACCTACCTGCGCATGAGCGAAGTCATCCACGCTTGCCTGGCAGAGGCGAAGCTTGACTTGCCGGTCGGCGTGCTGAGCGGACCGTCATTTGCCCAGGAAACTGCTGCTGGAATGCCTACTGCCGTCACGATTGCTTTTGCAGACCCTGCCGTAGCCAGCCAGATTCAGCATGAATTCTCCAAAGGGTCGCTGCGCCTTTACACCAATACCGACGTGGCCGGCGTCGAAATTGGCGGCGCACTCAAGAACGTGATCGCCATTGCCGCCGGCGTGCTTGCCGGGCTTGGGATGGGGCAGAACTCGGTCGCCGCGCTGATTACACGCGGAATCGCAGAAATGACGCGCCTCGCCGTCGCAGCCGGCGGGCAGCAGCAAACACTCGCCGGGTTGAGCGGAATTGGCGACCTGGTGCTGACCTGCACGGGGTCGCTCTCGCGCAACCGAACGGTCGGCTCGGAACTGGGACGGGGACGTAAGCTCCCGGAGATTCTCGACGGTCTCGGCGGCAAAGTGGCTGAGGGAGTTCGCACCACGCGGGCGGCGCTTGGGCTGGCACGCAAGCTGGACGTGCACATGCCGATTACAGAGCAGATGGAACTGATTCTGGACGAGGGCAAAGACCCGATGCAGGCCATCCGCGACCTGATGCTGCGGCCCATGCGCGACGAAGAGGACTAGCATTCTTCGCAGCAATGATTCGCATCTGAAATCTTTGCTGCTCGCCCCCACGGCTTGCGGCGAAGTGCCGGTTCAGCGCTCGAAGACTGGTAGACTTGAGTTAGGTAAAACCTATGTTTTCTAAGCTGTTTGGTGGCAAAAAGCCGGAAGTTGCCGAGGAATCTGAAGTCGCTGAAACGCAGTTTGAGGCGAGGAATCCAGATAGCGATCCGGAGCCGGTCAAGACAGGCTTCTTTGACCGGATGAAGCAGGCGGTTACGCGGACCCGGGAGTCGCTTTCTTCGCGGCTTGAGGGCGTGCTGGCGCTGACCCGGACGGTGGACGAGGCCGCCCTCGAAGACCTTGAATCTGCGCTGCTTACCAGCGATCTGGGGCTGCCGACGACAACTGCAATCCTCGAGCAGTTGCGGGAGCGGGCGAAGCGGCAGGATATTGCTGGCGGCGACGAGCTGCGAGATCTGCTGAAGACCGAGATTCGCAACATCCTTGAGGGTCCGCGCGTGGGGGTCGTTGAACCTGCGACGCCGCCCAAGGTGATCTTTCTGGTCGGCGTAAACGGGACCGGGAAAACGACGACGAGCGGCAAGCTCGCCGCCTGGTATCGTGCTGAAAACAAAACAGTTCTCCTCTGCGCGGCGGATACATTCCGAGCGGCGGCGATTGAGCAGCTTGATGTATGGGCCAGCCGTTCGGGCGTGGAGATGATCAAGACCAAGCAGGGTGGCGACCCGGCGGCGGTGCTGTATGACGCTGTTTCGGCGGCGAAAGCGCGCGGGACCGAAATCCTGATCGTGGATACGGCGGGGCGTCTGCACACCAAGGGCGGCCTGATGGACGAGCTTGAGAAGATGCGGCGGACAGCGAAACGACTGATTCCAGAGGCTCCGCATGAGGTGCTGCTGGTGATGGACGCGACCACGGGGCAGAACGGATTGCAGCAGGCGCGGCTGTTTACTGAGGCTTCGGGCGTGACGGGCATTGTGCTGACCAAGCTGGATGGAACGGCGAAGGGCGGGATTGCCGTGGCGATTGCGCGGGAGCTGGCGCTGCCGGTGCGGTTTGTCGGTGTGGGCGAAAAGATTGGCGACCTGCTGGAGTTTGACCCGGCGGCCTTTGTCGATTCACTGCTGGACTAGCTGCTGAACTAGTTTTTGGACTAGCTGCAAAGCCGAGGGAATGAAGTGCAGTCAGCGACAAGCGGTGCGCCATCCACGACCTTGAGGTGCGCAGTCGCAGCTGAACAGGGCGCAATCCTTGCGCAACGCTGAGCAATCCGACAGCGGCAGACGCCCAACATTTTCTGTGGTGAGAATTTGACGACAAGTTTAGCCAATCCCGAGACTGACCAGCGCTGGATGAGCCGGGCGCTGGAACTTGCACGGCTGGGTACGGGGCTGTCTTCGCCAAACCCGATGGTGGGTTGCGTGGTACTCGATCAGGCGGGCAACCTGGCAGGCGAGGGCTGGCACGAGTATGACCTGCGGGACCATGCCGAGGTTGTGGCGCTGCGAGCTGCCGGGGCCTTTACTGAGAACAATCGGGCGCGGGGCGGGACGGCTTATGTGACGCTGGAGCCTTGCAACCATGTGGGGCGGACGGGGCCCTGTTCGCGGGCGCTGGTCGAGGCCGGTGTGGCGCGGGTGGTGGCGGCGACGGTGGACCCCAATCCTCTGGTCGCGGGGCAGGGTTTGGAGACTCTGCGCACGGCTGGAATTGCGGTTGAGGTGGGTGTTGGTCAGGCAGAGGCGCGGCATCTGAATGAGGGGTTTGCGTGCTGGATTCAGACGAAAAAGCCGTTGGTGCTGATGAAGGTGGCGATGACGCTCGACGGGCGGATCGCTCCCGCGCCAGGCGTGCAGAAGGAGCGGCAGCCCTACTGGATTACCGGCGAAGCGGCGCGGGCGGCGGTGCAGCCGATGCGCTGGGCGGCGGATGCGGCGCTGACCGGCGTGGACACCGTGATTGCGGATGATCCGCTGCTGACGGACCGGAGCGGGCGGGCGCGGCGGAGAAAACTGCTGCGGGTGGTGCTGGATTCGGCGCTGCGGATGCCGCTGGACGCGAAGCTGGTAAAGACGGCCGCAGAGGATGTGGTGGTTTTCACAGTTTCAACGGATGAGGCGCGAGCACGTGCGCTGCGGGAGCGCGGGGTGCGGGTGGAGGTGCTGGCTGCTGAAGCCGGGGCCGGGTTGCCGGGGCGGGTGCCTCTGGAGGCTGTTCTGGAGCGGCTGGGCGCGGAGGGAGTTTTGACGCTGCTGACGGAGACCGGAACGCGGCTGAATACGGCGCTCCTCGGGGGCGGGCTGGTGGACCGGATGCGGATGTTTTGCTCGCCGCAGATCATGGGCTCAGATGCGGTGCCGGCGTTTCGAGGGATGAGTGTACCGGTGCGGCTGGCGGGCGCGGAGATGGAGCGGTTTGGGGAGGATTGGTCGGTGGAGGGACTGCTGCGGGATCCGTGGAATCTGAGGATATGAATGATAACTATGGAAGAAATTCTCGCGATCGTTGCACCTTTGAATGTTGAGCAACAGGTGCAATGGATGATTCAACTTGGATATGAATTTACAGTCTCTGCGCGCGATGGCTATCCGTTTCAAGAAATTTCAGGAAACCTTGAGACGCTTCAAGGGTTCAATGAGTTACAGCATGCGGTCTACGGGCGAATCAGGCATCTTCGTCGGGGACAAGACTGGAAAGTCGAAGACTTTCTGGATCGACTTGTCAAGACAAGTCATTTTTATGGAATTAACGGGCAAGTGGGTTGGGCAATTCGAAAGTCTGTTGAGCGATTTTCTTAGAGAGAATGAGACTGCGTAGGTTTTGAGGCGGGGGACATAATGCCGGGAGCGGTGGGGGTCCAAATGACTTTTGCAATGCGGAGGCCGTCGCTGGCGGGGATGGGCAGGAGGTTGATGCCGGCGAGGAGCAGGTTGGAGAGAGCCAGTTTGTAGCCGAGGTGGGGAATGGCGTAGAGGGGCAGGGCGAAGAGAAGGTTGGCGGTGGGGCCAGCGAGAGAAATGAGGATTTCGTCGCGGCGGCGGGTAGCGTAGCCGCGGCGGATGTAGGCGCCGGTAGCGCGTAGCCCGAATTCGCGGACCGGAACGCGGAGCAGAGTGGCGGCGAGCATGTGGCCGCATTCATGGACGAGCAGGCTGAGAACGAGGAGGCCGCCGATGGGAAGGGCGAGTGCCCATCCTGCCATGCGGAGCCCGATGGCGGTGCAGAACAGGGGCACAACCCAGCCGTTGCGGTGCATGCGAAATGGGGCCAACTGCGTGGTTATGGCAGCACCTCTGCTTTGGTGAGTTTACGGCATTTGGGCTCAGCGTTTGAGCCATGACTTAGAGTAGGGATCCAGCTAAAGGGGCCGCAATTGCCCGAATGGGGCAGAGCGGCGGGCCGGGAATTGTGATTGCAGTGGCTCAATTGGAGGCGGGGAGCCGTTTTCAGTATTCTGTAGAGGATATGCCTTTTCCTATACGAGTATGTGCAGTTTGTGGTGAAGAGTTTGAGTTGAAGCCGGATAAGCCGGGATTTGCCAACCGCTGCCCCGAATGCAGCGCCGAGGACGCAGAAGAGCCTGCAAGCGGGCACAAGATGAGCGCGGAGGAGCGGAAGGCAGAAGCCGAAGCGAACGAAGCACGGCGGAAGGCGATCCGGGATCTGTTGTACCGAAAGGACAGCTAGGGCGATATTTTGAGCAGAAAAGGGGCCGTTGCGAGGGGGGAGTGATTTCCCCGTCCGCAACGGCCCTTTCAATTGACTGCGCCAGGCTACTTGCCTACGGTGAGGATGGCGAAGGAGCCGGGAACCATGGGCGGGCGGCCGGGGCGTTCGCCGGGCGCTGCGGGCGGTGGCGGCGGCCCAAACTCGGCGTAGATGAGCAGGATGTGGCCGGTTTTGGCGTCGAGGGTGAGTGTCTTGGCCCGGGGCTTGGTGGTGAGGGTCTGCTCGACTGAGAATTTGGTGGGGCTCTCTTCCTTGACGATGGTGAGGGTGCCGTCGCCCTGAGAGCTGAAGACCTCTTTGGTTTTGGGGTTGAAGAGCGCGCCGTCTGTTCCGCTGCCGATGGGCAGGGTGGTAAGAATCTTGCCGTCGGTAGCGCTGAGAATGACCATGGCCTGGGGATCGCGGCATGTGCTGAAAAGGATGCTGTTTTTCACGTCGATGGCGAGGCCGGCGCAGGTGCCGCCTTTGCCAGCGAGGTCGTAGTGGGTGGTAACGGTGAGGGTTTTGGCATCGATGACAGCGATGTTGGCTTTGTCTTCAATATCGACGTAGATGTGACCTTTGCCATCGGTGACGGCCTGCTCGGGCGCGCCGCCGAGGTCGATGGTGCCGACGATGGCGCCGTCAGCGGCGTTGATGACGGTGGCGTTGGGGGCGCGGTGGCTGAAGACGTAGATGCGTCCGTTGAATGGGTCGCCGAGGATGCCGTCTGGGCCACCATCAACGTCGATGGTCTTGATGGGGGCAAGAGTTTTGGAGTCCCACATGGCAAGGGGCTTGCTTGTGGCAAAGGCGTGGTGGGATTTCTGGTCGACGGCAACGCCGCGTGCGCTGGTGTTGGCGATGGTTCCGGCGGGCTTGAGGGTGTCGAGGTCAAAGACCTGAACGACGCCCGGTGCCGTCGCGGAAGCACCTCCGCGGGGGATGTAAAGCTTGCGGGCGGCGGCGTCAGCGTAGACGTAGTCAAAGCCGCCCTCGCCGCCGACTTTGGTGTCCGTGAGGATTTTGTACGGGGTCTCGGCGAGGATGGCCGGGGTCAGCAAAGAGATGAGCAGGGCTGGGATTGCGAGATTCAAAGCGGTGCGACGCATGCGAAATTCTCCTGGAGTCAAGTGGAACACACTGCGGCCTGTGCTGTATTCAATCTGCGGTAATTGTTACGGTAGGGTCGCTGGTAGAGTGCTGACAGGGGGACGCTATCAAATCTGACGTAAATCAGACTGAAGTCGTGAGCGCTGGCAGTTACCGGCGGACGTGGAAGACTTGGATTTCTTTCGCGATTATTTACTTTGCGTGGGGATCGACATTTCTGGCGATTCGCGTGGGGGTGCACGAGGTGCCGCCGCTTTTGTTCGCCGCGATGCGGTTTGCAGTGGCGGGGCTGGTGCTCTTTGGATGGATGGCGGGACGCGGCGAACGGTTGCCGAGCCGGAGGGAGTGGGGTTCGATCCTGCTGGTAGCGCTGTTGATCTTCGTCTTTGACTACGGGCTTTTGTTTTGGGCAGAGCAGCGGGTGCCCTCGGGGATTGCCGCGGTGATGATGGCCACGATTCCGGTATTCATGACGCTGTCAGAGATTGTCTTTCTGGGCACGCAGCGGATGACGGTGCGGCTGGGGCTGGGGCTGCTCGTGGGGGTGGCCGGGGTGGTGGTGCTGATCAGCCACTCGCTGCATCTGGGCGGAGCGGCAATTGAGACGGTGGGCGCAGTGGCGCTGGTGTTTGCCTCGCTTAGCTGGGCTGTGGCTTCCATCCTGACCCGAAGGCTGCCGCTGCCGGTCTCGAAAGGGATCAGTTCCGGGGCGCAGATGCTGGCCGGGGGCGTGATGCTGCTGGCGGCTTCGGCGGGGCTTGGAGAGTGGCGCGGGCTGCGGCTGGGGAGTGTTTCGAGCGGAGCCTGGTTTGCGCTGTTTTATCTGATTGTGGTGGGGTCGATTGTGGGCTTCACTGCCTATCTCTGGCTGCTGCATCATGAGTCGCCAACAACGGTAGGGACGTATGCGTATGTGAATCCAGTTGTAGCGGTGCTGCTGGGGTACCTGTTGGGTGGCGAGGCGCTGGGGGCGCGCACGGTGGCGGGAACGCTGCTGGTGCTGGTGAGCGTGGTGACGATTACGACCCGGCAGAAGACTGCATAACTGAGCTAAGGGCGGTAAGCTGGAGATATGTTTACTGGGATTGTGGAGCGAACGGGGACGATTGTTTCCCTGGTGGATCTGGGCGGAGTGCGGCGGCTGACGGTGGCTGTGGCAGAGTTGGCGGGGCGGCTGCGCGAGGGGGATTCGCTGGCGGTGTCGGGGGTGTGTTTGACTGCGCTCGATGTGGAGCCTGAGTTCTTCCATGCGGATCTGGCTGCAGAAACTCTGAAGAAGACTTCGCTGGGAGAGCTGGCTGCGGGATCCCTCGTGAATCTTGAGCTGCCAACGGCGGCCGGTGCTCCGCTGGGTGGGCATATTGTGCAAGGGCATGTAGATGGTGTGGGCGAGATTGTGTCGCTGGAGCCGGTTTTGGCTCGCGACAGCCCGCATTTCGACGAAAACACAACGGACTGGACGCTCAAGGTGCGGGTGCCGCAGCATACCCGCAAGTGGATCGTCGAGAAGGGGTCAGTGGCGATTGAGGGGATTTCGCTGACAGTGGCGGAGTGGGATGGGGAGGTTGTGACCATCGCGATTCTGCCGCTGACGTACTGGCGGACGAATCTGCACACGCTCGCGGCAGGAGCGGCAGTGAATGTGGAGGCCGATGTGCTGATGAAGCTGGCGGTTGGACGGCTGGAGGCGGCACCGGTACCGGAGTTTGAGATGACCGAGGCCTGGCTGGTGGCGAACGGGTACTGAGTGCGGCGGAGCTAGCGGGGCTCGCGGGGCTAGAGACATCTCTCTGAGGTCATGGTTTGGTGGCTGGCGGGGCTGGCTTTGGTGGGTCGAGCACGAACTCGTCGCCGGTGCGGGTAAGGATGAGTTCGCGCTGGTGCTGAAGGGCTTTGAGCTGGCTGCTGGACTCTATATATTGCTGCTTTTCTTCCGCGGTGAGCTCGGTTCCCTTCTTTTCTAACGCTTCTACCTGAGCGGCGAGGGGGGCGATGGCGCGATCAATCAGCACAGGGTGGATGAAGGGGGCGGAGTCTTTGCCGCGCTGGATCTGGTTGCGGTTATTTTCCTGCCATGCGGGGTAGATGCCCACACCACCCAATTCGACGCGCTTGCCGGCAGGGCCGTAGTCCTTTTGCACGGCGGCAAAGCGGACGATGAGGGACTGGCGGGGTTCGCCGTCTTTGTCGGGCATGAGGCCGTCAATGTAGGTGCGGGACTGGTTGGAGAGGAAGTTGCCGAGGGAGTAGAAGATAACCGTGCTCCGGCCGTCTGGGGTGAGGTAGGTTTCGACGGGCTGCAGGACGTGGGGGTGGTGCCCGATGAGGACGGAGGCACCTGAATCCATGAGCTTGTGGGCGAGGTCGGTGTCGTCGGGGCGGGGCGCGGGGGCGTATTCAGTACCCCAGTGGATGGAGAGAACGAGGAAATCGCACTGTTGGCGGGCAGCTTTGACGGCCTCAATGAGCTGGGCCTGGTCTAGACCTGGAGCGCCGCCGGAGTCGTTGGGGTAGGGGAAGAAGTTGACGTGCGGTGCGTCATCTTTGTCCGGATTGCGGTTGCCGTTGAGCCAGCGGGTCATGCCGAGGACGCCGATTTTGAGGCCATTTTTCTCGATGATGACAGGCTTCCAGGCGGCTTGGGCGGTGTCACCGCTGCCGGCGAAAAGGAGGCCCTGCTCGGTGAGGTGCTGACGGGTTTCAGCGAATCCGGCCCAACCCTGGTCCATGACGTGATTGTTGGCAAAGGAGACGATCTTGACGCCGCTGGCCTTGAGGGATTCGATGAGGGCAACGGGGGCGTCGAAAAGAAACGGCTTTGACCCGCGGGAGTGGGCGGGGGCGACCGGGGTTTCGAGATTGACGAAGCCGTAGTCGGCGGACTGGAAGAGGTCGGCGGTATCGGCGAAGAGGGCGTCCCAGCCGTCATGATTGGTTTCGGCTTTATGGGCAGTGGCGGATTGCACAACGGGCTGGTGGGGAATGACGTCTCCGGCAGCGACGAAGGTGACGCGGGCAGTTTCGCGGGGCCAGGTGGCGGAGAGGACGCGGGTGGTGCCGTTGTGGAAGGTGGCGAATAGGGCGACGGCAGCCGCGCCGAGGACAACACCGAGCAGTAGGGTGGTGGCGGCGAGCCAGGCTGGGCGGGGGACGAGTTTGGACAGGCTTGGTTTCATGATTGACTGCTGGCTGGGAGCGGTGGCGGGACGGATTCAGGATACACGCAGCGGGTTTGGGGTGGGGTGATGTGAGGCGGTGGTAGGATAAAAGTGGTCGTTCAAAGTGGTCAAAACGGGTGAGGTGGCGAGATGGAGACAATTCAGGCATCGGCGGCGAAGACTCATTTTTTGCGGATTCTGGACCGTGTGGAGCGGGGCGAGACGGTGGTGATTACGCGGCATGGGAAGGCAATCGCCCGGATTTCCCCGGAGGAGTCAGCGGAGGCGGATGACCTCAAGGATGCTGTGGCGGAGATGCGGAACCTGCGCAAGCGCATGGGCAGGCTCACGCTGGAGGAAATCCTTTCCGCGCGTGACGAGGGGCGCATGTAATGGCATTTGTGTTGGATGCTTCAATTTCTGCTGTTTGGGCGCTCAAGGACGAGTCGAATCCTTTGGCGGAACGGCTGCTGGCCAACTGGGAAATACGTCCAGTGGAGCGGGAACCAGCTTTTGTGCCAGAGGTGTGGTGGTTTGAACTGCGGAATGTACTGGTAATCAACGAGCGGCGCAAGCGTATCTCATCTGCTGACTCGGATGACTTTTTGCGGGTGCTGGCGCGATTTCCAATTCGGCTGGACGACGAGCGGGATGAGGCGGCGATCTTCCGCATTGCGCGGAAGTACCAGCTCTCCTTTTATGACGCGGCTTATCTTGAGTTGGCGATCCGGAAGCGGGTGCCGTTGGCGACCCTGGACAAGGCGCTGCGCGGGGCTGCTGAGGCGGCGGGGATTGCGCTGTTGGGTTGACGCGGAGATCGCTGCCGGATTTAGGAAATCGTTGATTTTGAGCGTGTGCGGGGGGTGGTGCGTCCATCTGCTCAGGGATTGGTGCGACCTGCGTTGCTGCAACTGATAACCTTTCGAGAGAACGGCATGGGAGACAATGGCTGAGTTTGTCATTAAGCTGGCGGATGAGCGGGGGAAGGTACAGGAGCAGACGCACTCGGCTGCCTCGGCCGATGAGTTGCGCCACCGGTTTATTCAGAGTGGATACCACGTGTTTTCGGTGCGGCCAAAGGGTGGGATTGGCGGTATTGGCGGCGGCAAGAAGAAGACCAAGCTGGAGCCATTCCTTATCTTCAATCAGCAGTTTTTGACGCTGGTGCGGGCGGGCCTGCCGATTCACGGGTCGCTGGAGATGCTGGCAAAGAACCAGAAAAACCCTCATTTTGCCGAGCAACTGGTCAATGTGACTGACCGGGTGAAGTCGGGTGAGAGTCTTTCGGTGGCCTTTGAGGCGCAGGGCGGTTTTCCAACCATGTACACGACAACGCTGCTGGCCGGTGAGCGGAGCGGCAATCTTCAGGAAGTTCTGGAGCGTTTTGTCAGCTTTCAGCAGATTACGTTGACGTTCCGCAAGAAGCTGGTGGCTTCGCTGGTGTACCCGAGCGTGCTGGTGTGCATTGTGCTGGTGATGTTCGTCTTCATGATCACATTTGTGGTGCCGCAGTTTGCGACGCTCTACGACCAGATGGGCGGCAGTTTGCCGTGGATTACGACGGCTCTGCTGCACTTTGGCGTGAACGCGCAGCACCAGGGCCCGTATGTGCTACTGGGATTGGCGGCAGTGATTTACGCGCTGACACGCTATGCAAAGACGGCCCGGGGACGCGACCTGGTGGACGGGATTCGTATCGGGATGCCAGTGTTTGGGAAGATTTGGATCAAGTACCAGGTGGCGCTGTTTGGGCGGACCCTTTCGACGCTGCTGACGGGCGGGTTGCCGCTGGTGCCATCGCTGGAGACGGCGGCGCGCTCAATCTCATCGGCGCGGATTGCGCAGGCGGTATTTTCTTCCGTGACGCTGGTGCGCGAGGGCAAAAGCCTGGCGACTTCGCTGGAGTCGACAAAGGTCTTTCCGGGGGTAGCGACAGAGATGATTTCTGTCGGCGAACAGACGGGCGCGCTGCCGCAGATGCTGAATTCAGTATCGGAGTTTTTTGAGCAGGATGTGGACACTTCGCTGGCGGTGGCGATGTCGCTGATTGAGCCGCTGATTTTGCTGGTAATGGGCGTAGTGGTGGTGGTGATTTTGATTGCGCTTTATTTGCCGATTTTTTCGCTCGGCCAGGTGCAGCAGTTGCAGAGGTAGTGTGAAGTGTGAGTGTGAGTGTGAAATACAGGACATCTGGAAATTGGAAGTGAGTTCGCATGGCGAAGTCTTATCGCGATCTGATGGTTTGGCAAAAGGGAATTCAATTGACTGTCTTGATCTATCAATTGACCAAGGAATACCCACGAGAAGAGATCTACGGGTTAACCAGCCAAATGCGTCGATGTGCGGTTTCTATCCCGAGCAACATTGCAGAGGGTGCTGGCCGACTCAATAGTCCAGAATACAAGCAGTTTCTTGGTATAGCGAGGGGTTCGAGCTTTGAACTGCAAACGCAATTGGTGATCTCGAAGGAATTGGGTTTCGGAGATGTTGCTCTCGCGACACAAGCTGACGCGATGTGTAATGAGATAGGAAAGATGCTTTACGGCGCGATCAGTGCATTGAACGAGAAATGAATGTGTGAGCGAGGAGTGTGATGGGGCCTTTCACACTCACACTTCACACTCACACTTATGAGGACACGAAAATGGCGGATGCAGCGGTTGTAGTCAGTCCGAATGGGTTTGGACAAATCGATGAGCGGGCGGCGGCTGAGCAGATGGCGCGGCGGTACCGGGCGGAGTTTGCTGACTTGAAGAACTTCAAGATTCAGCATGATCTGCTGCGGACTGTGCCGGTGGAGCTGATGTTCCGATTCAACTTTGTGCCGCTGGAGTTGCGGGATGATGTGCTGGTGATTGCGGTCTCTGACCCATCAAAGCTGATGGTGCTGGACGAGATTGCAGGCTTGCTGGGGCACCGGATTGAGCCGCGGGTGGCGACGCTCTCGCAGATTACTGACCTGCTGAAGAAGACTGAGCAGAGCCAGCGGGTGCTCGATGAGGCCAGCGAGGGGCTGACCTTTGACGTTCTGACCGGCGACGAGAATACCGACGAAAACATTTCAATCGAAAAGCTGGCCGGCGACGAAGACCTGAGTCCGATTATCCGCCTTGTTGATACGACGATTTTTACCGCGCTGGAGCGGCGGGCCTCCGACGTGCACATTGAGACCTATGACGATTCGCTCATTGTGAAGTACCGCATTGACGGCGTGTTGCAGCCAGCGATGGCTCCGATTGCGCGCGAACATCATCAGACCATCTTGTCGCGTATAAAGATCATGAGCGAGCTGGACATTGCCGAGCGGCGCGTGCCGCAGGATGGCCGGTTCCGTGTGCGGTACAAGGGGCGGCTGATCGATTTTCGCGTCTCGATCATGCCGACGGTGCACGGTGAGAACGCTGTGCTGCGTGTGCTGGACAAGGAGTCCATGAGCGAGAAGTTTCGCAACCTGACGCTGGAGGTTGTGGGCTTTCACGAGGATGACCTGCGGCGGTTTCGGCGGTATAT
The DNA here is from genome assembly GCA_903832055.1 of uncultured Acidobacteriota bacterium. Lineage (GTDB taxonomy): Bacteria > Acidobacteriota > Terriglobia > Terriglobales > Acidobacteriaceae > Acidicapsa. The sequence goes on from CAILAC010000010.1 coordinate 855,308, forward strand.
TCGCGAGCCGTACGGGATGGTGCTGGTGACAGGGCCGACGGGTTCGGGCAAGACGACAACCTTGTATGCGGCACTGAACGAGATCAAGTCTGACGAGGAAAAGATCATCACCATCGAGGACCCGGTGGAGTACCAGATTCGCGGAATTACGCAGATTCCCGTGAACGAGAAGAAGGGCCTGACGTTTGCGCGCGGCCTCAGGTCGATTTTGCGCCATGACCCTGACAAGATCCTTGTAGGCGAAATCCGCGATGCGGAGACGGCGCAGATCGCGATCAATTCGGCGCTGACGGGCCATCTCGTGTTCACCACAGTCCACGCGAATAACGTGGTGGACGTGCTGGGGCGCTTTCTGAACATGGGCGTCGAGGCATACAACTTTGTTTCGGCGCTGAACTGCATCCTGGCGCAGCGGCTGGTGCGAACAATCTGCGACCACTGCGCATACCGGACGAAGCATCCCGAAGAGCTGCTGGTGGTGAGCGGACTCGATCCAGCGGAGTGGCGGGATTTCGAATTCCGCGAGGGCGCCGGGTGCATTGAGTGCGGCGGAACCGGGTACCGGGGGCGCACGGCGATTCACGAACTGCTCGATTTGACCGACCCGATTCGCGAGCTGATCTTGGACAAGAAGCCGACGTCCGAGGTGCGCAAGCAGGCACAGAAGGAAGGCATGAGCTTTTTGCGGGAGTCGGCGCTGGACCGGGTGCGGCGTGGGTTTACGACGTTGAAGGAAATCAACAAGGTTACGTTTATTGAGGCTTCGAGATAGCAGCGGAGCTAGCGGGGCTCGCGGCGTAGCGGAGCTAAATGCACGAGGAGTGATTTGTGGCGGGATTGAAGTTGGCTGTACCGAATTTAGTGGTGTCGGGGGGAAGACCGGCGGCGGCTTGCGAGATTTCGCAGGCGGGCGTGCTGGCAGCGGCGACTCCCGGGGCGGGACAGGCGGCGGTATATGCGGCTGAATCGTTGGCGCATGGTTCAGTGGTACCGGGGTTGGCTGAGGGAAACCTGACGAATCCCGGGGTGGTGACGGCGGCGCTAAAGGCGGCGCTGGGCCAGGTGCAGCCGCGGGTCAAGGCTGTGACGGTGGTGGTGCCAGACTCGGCGGTGCGAGTGTTTGTGCTGGATTTTGATACGATGCCGACGCGAGCGGATGAGGCGCTGCCGGTGCTGCGGTTCCGGCTGCGAAAGTCGGTACCGTTTGACGTGGAGCATGCCGGGATCAGCTACCAGGTGCTCAGCGAGGGTTCGGCGCGGCTGGAGACGCAGTGGAAGGTGCTTGCAGCCGTAATTCCCGGGCCCGTGCTGGCGGAGTATGAAGCTGTCGTTCGCGCGGCGGGGTACGAGCCGGGGGTGGTTTTGCCGGCAAGCCTGGCAGTGCTCGCAGCAATTGGCGGCACCGATAGCCATGAGGCAGTGCTGGTCATCCATCTGAGCCAGCAGGCACTGACGACCTCGATTGTGTCGGGCAACGATATTCTGCTGTACCGGACCGTGGAACTGCCTCAGGAGACAGGTCTGCGCCAGGTGGAGGTACAGCGGGCGGTAGCGGTGGCGGCAGCCTTCTATGAGGACCAGCTGCATGTGCGGGCACGGCGGATTCTGTATTCAGGCGTCGTGACGGCGCGGGAGTTTGCTGCGCTGGTGCAGGATGAGGATCTTGAGGTGGTCGAACTGGCTGGGCGGCCCGATGTAGGGTTTGCTTCTTCGCTGGGAAACCACTCCGTGGCGGCGGTAACGGGAGCTCTGGTGGGAACGAATTGACGCCCCGTTGAAGTTTGATTTCTGGGTTTGGGCAGCGGTCAGTATGAATATGAGTGTGAAGTGTAAGAAGCAGGTCCTTCGCTTCACTCAGGATGAAAAATAAGAGTTGGGATGACTGGAATGACAGGACGCGATGAAGATCTCAATTAATCTTGCGACTCGGCCATACGCCGATCAAGGCCCGGCGCTGAAGCAGCTGCGCGTGGGCATGGCGGTGCTGGTGGTGGTGCTGGCGGGTCTGGGCTGGGGGCTGCTTCATTTTCACGAGGCAGCTCTGCGCATGGCTGCTCAGGAAGACGCGCTGAAGCAGGCAATTGCCGGGGTGCGCCGTGAAGAGCAGGGCTACCAGGCACAGATGCAGCAGCCCGCCAATGCCAAGGTGCTGACGCAGGCTGGTTTCCTCAATGAGCTTTTTGAGGAGAAGTCGTTCAGTTGGACCGCGGCGCTTGAAGACCTGGAGCGGGTGTTGCCCGCCGGGGTGCAGGTGACAGCGCTTGAGCCGGCGCGCGGCAAGGATGGGCGGCTGACGCTGCGGCTACGGGTTTCAGGATTGCGCGAGCGCGCGGTATCGATGATGCGGAATATGGAGCATTCGAAGCGATTTGGCTCGACAAGGATCGCGGGCGAGAATTCTGAGAATTCGACAGCGCAGGGCGATTTGCAGCCGGTGAAAGACGCAGGCCGGGTGAGCTTTGATGTGCTGGCGGAGTACAACCCGGCAACTCTGGAAGAGCGGAAGGCGGAGATTGCGGCGCAGAAGCACGCAGCCACACCGGGTGCAGTTTCAGGAACCGTACCGGCAGGTGCCAAGGCCGGCCGACCCGGTTATATTGCTCCAAATCCACAGCCGAAGGCTGGTATACGGCCAGTGCCGCCGATGAATTTGCCGCCTGGAGGGGCGAACGCGGGGCAAAGCACGCGACCGAGGCCGCAGGGTATTCGTCCCCAGGGCAATGGGCCAACGGCGGTTTCGCCTTTGCGCGGTGTGCCAATTGGGGTAGACCTGAACGGCCTGAAGAATCATGAGGGCAACCGGTTTCCGCCGGGGCAGGTGCCGCCGACGGGGACCGTGCCGATTCCGGGGCAGATTCCAGGCCAGCAGGGAGGGCCGCAATGAGCAAGGTTTCTTTAATGCGTGAGCGGCTGTTTTCACCGGTGGGCCTGCACGCGATTGGCTTTGGAGTACTGGCGGTGACGACGATTCTGCTGGGCATTCGCGTGGGACTGGACTGGCGCGCGACGAGCAGCAGCAATGTGGACGCGGTGGCGTCGCGCAATGCTGAGCTTAAGACGCTCCAGTTGCAGACGGCACCGTTGCGTGGGCTGGATGCAAAAGTGGCGCTTTCGCGGAAGCAGATTGACGAGTTCTACCAGAAGCGGATTCCGCCGAGCTATTCAGCGATTCTTGAGCAATTGGGCACGCTGGCCGGCAAGGGGCCCGTGCGGTTGACGCGGGTGCAGTATACGCAGGCGCCGGGGTCGGGCGATTTGACCGAGATTCGCATGGACGCAGGTTTGAGCGGCGACTACACAGCGATCATGCGGTTTGTGAACGGGCTGGAACGGAGCCAGACATTTTTTGTGGTGCGGGCGATGGCTCTGACAGGGCAACAAAGCGGTACGGTGAATCTGCGCTTGCAGTTTTCGACGTGGCTGCGGCCTGCGGACGCGGCGGCAAGCGGATTGCCGGTCGAGGGGGCTCCTTCGACTTCTCCTGAAATCGCTGGCGGATCGCCGGCCGGGGAGGGACGATAGCGATGGCGCTGAAAGTTGGAACTGAGAACAAGCGAAATGTGATTATCGCCGGGGTGCTGTTTTGTGTGGTTGCGTACCTGGTGGTGAAGCAGTTCATGGGGGACGAGCCAAAGCCTGCGCCGATGACTGCGCCAACCGTCGTCAAGGTCGCACCACAGGCGAGACCGGCTCAGGCTGCCGGCCGGATGTCCATTCAAACAACGGCAGGGCCGGCGGCGCGGCAGTTGCCCGGAACGGGGCTGGACCCCGCTCTGCATCTCGACAGGCTGGCGTTGAGCGAATCCATTGAGTATGCGGGAACCGGGCGGAATATCTTTTCGATGGATTCCACGCCCGTGGTAATGGAGCAGCCAGTGGCGTCGGCTCGGCCGCAGAATGCGGCACCCGTAGTGGAAGGACCACCTCCACCCCCGAAGCCCCCGGCGATTGACCTGCGCTACTTTGGCTATTCGTCGGGCCTTGACGGCAAAAGGAAGGCCTTTTTCGTCCATGGCGAAGACATTTTTCAGGCTTCAGCAGGGGATATCGTCAATCACCGGTACAAGGTGGTTGCTGTCGATGTACGGTCCGTGCAGGTCACAGACCTCAGCTACAACAATACGCAGACGCTTCCCCTCGCGGGAAATTGAGATTCAAAAGCCAGTGTGAGTGCAATGCGGAAGATTATTTTGAAAGCTGATATTGGCCGCTCTGCTCCTCCCCGTGGGGAGGAGGGGTACATTCTCATTGCAGTTCTGTTTCTCGTAGTGATGGTGCTGATTGCTCTATCAATTGCTGCGCCCAAGGTGGCGGCGGATATTGAGCGGGACCGGGAGATTGAGCTGATGCACCGGGGGCAGCAATATCAGCGAGCCATTAAGCTGTATTACAAGAAATTCGGCGCCTATCCGCCCAATATGGAGGCGCTGGAGAAGTCGAACGAGATTCGCTTTCTGCGCAAGCGTTATAAAGACCCGGTGACAGGCAAGGATGAATGGCACCTGATTCATTTTGGCGAGAACAAGACACCGACGGCGATGGGATTCTTTGGCCAGGCCATGATGGGAAGCACGATGGCGGGGATTGGGCCGGGCGGCGTGGGTGCCGGCGCGGCGGGCGCGTTTGGCAATAGCGGCGGCAATGGGGCCTTTGGGAACTCCGGATCGGGATCAATTTTTGGCAACAGCGGTGGCAATGGTTCGCCTGGGAGTTCGGGATCGGGATCGATTTTTGGCAATAACGGGTTTGGTCAATCGGACGGCAACTCTGCGGGAAGCAACGGGACAGGAAGCGGTGTTACGACCGGGGGCGTGCCCGGTGGTTCGACAGACCCGAATGGAAATGCGAGCGGTGGAAGTGACACGGGCAAGGGCGGTGCGGCCGGGGCGGCAGACGGGCAGGGCGCTGGACAGGGAGACAACGGAGGAGCGGCCGGTGGATTGGCAGGGGGCACCTCTTTGGGGAGCAACACTGCTTCGTCGTTTGGTGGCAAGACAGGCCAGACCTTCGGGGGCGGTGGCATTATCGGCGTGGAGAGTACCAGCCCGAAGGCAACAATCCTGATCTACAAAAAGAAGAAGCATTTCAACGAGTGGGAGTTTGTCTACGACCCGATGGCCGACCGGACGACCGTGGGCGGGGGTTCCGTAGGCAAGTCGATGTCCGGAGCCGGGAATGGGGATGGGCCGTCGTTTGGATCGCCGGGGATGATGAATGGGCCGGTGAATGGGCCCGTTCAGGGGCCTGGGCAGGGCATAGGCAATCCGCCGACCCAGCCGCCGTCGCAGCAGCAGCAGTGATTCTCGACCTTGCACTGAGTTCAACAGCAGGCAGCAGACAATAGAGAGCCCACCTTCTATGGGTGGGCTTTTCTATGAGTGAACCTGGCATGAAACCGGTAATCGCTGACCGGGGGAAAGGTGGCCCTGGTAGTACAAGCCAAAGACCAGCCTGAGGGGTGCACTTGGGGAAGCTTAGACGCTAAAGGAAGAACCGCAACCGCAGGTGCTCTTGACGTTGGGATTCTCAAATTTGAAGCCGGCTGCTTCGAAAGTTTCCACGTAGTCGACGAGGCAGTTGTTGAGGTACATCAGTGAGGTGGCGTCAATGAAGACCTTGAGGCCGTCATAGGTAAATACCTTGTCCATCATGCCGCTCTGGTTTTCAAATGCCATGGAGTACTGGAAGCCGGAGCAGCCGCCGCCAACAACGCCTACGCGCAGACCGGCAGGGATGGGATCCTGGGTGGCCATGATTTCACGCACCTTGGCAATGGCGGATGGGGTCATGTTCAGCGGAGTGGCCTTGGGTGCCGGCGGAATCTCCGTGAGGGGCGTAGCTTGATTTGCGATGGGGTCAGTTGCAGTGGCCATGATGTCGATTCTCCTGATGCTGAACTTGATTCGGACCTTGACTTTACTTTACCGCCCCGCCGGTTTTGAAACAAGAGCGTTTTGGTCCGATATGTCAGATTGGATGCAGAGTGTGGGAAATAGTCGCAAACTGCGGTTTGAGCCGGGCTCATTTTCCCGGCTACCTGCGTGACGGGCGTCACGTGCAAAATTTTGCGATGGGAACAGAATAATGCCATAGAGGTCAGCTGATCGGCCCTTGAACTCGCGAGTCCTGGAATCCAGAGAGGGATGTTCGGACGAACCGGGCCGAAGACGGCTGAGAGACCTTTAGGAGGCGATGTATGCTATCGAATCTGGATCATGTTCTGTTGTCGGTTTGGGCAGTGCTTGCGCTGGTGACCGCCCTTCTGTACGCGTATCGCACCAGCATTACCAGGGATGAAGAGGACCAGATTTTTCTGGATGATGCCTTTGCACATGAGCGGGCGGTGCAGTCCCAGATCGTCGCGCGGGCGAACCGCATCCAGCCTGCAGTACGGATTAGCCTGTACCTGACCGTCGGGATGACGGTGATTGTCATTGTCTATTTCACGTTCAACGCATTTCGGACTCTGTTTGGGTGAGTGAAGAGGAGAAAAGAAGAAGGGCCATCCGTCGATTCGGGTGGCCCTTCTCTTTTTTGAGGCGGTAAATTCTCCTCCGAGCCTTACTCCACTTCCTGGCGGGCCTTGTAGCCGTTGCGGTAGATCAGTTCGTACTTGAGCGGCTTGTGCTTTTCATCCTGAAACTGAAGCGGGTGACCCTCGTCGTCCACGAGCTGCACCTGGAGTTTGCGGAATGAGCCGTCCTGCTTGCTGTTGAGCGGATGATAGATGAGCTCGTACTTGGAGCGTATGGCCGAATTGATTGCGTTGAAGTCTTCGGGCAGCTCGCCGGGGAAACGGGGCTGGAAGAACATGCCGCCGGTCATGGTGGCAAAGGTTTTCATCTGATTATCGGCCTGGAGGTAATCCATTTCCTGCAGCTGCCCCTCAAATCCCCCGCGACCCTCACGCATGAGGCGGGCAAACTGTCCGGTGGAGATGGTAAATATCGTCACGTCCTGGGTCTTCTTTACCTTGTCGAGCATCTTGTCCAAGGTGATTTTGGAGAAGGTGTCACGGCCGGAAGCGATGAGGATGATGTATTTGTGGCCCTCAATGCGGCTGAGACGGTCGAGTCCTTCGTAAAGTGCGTCGAAGACGTTGCGTTCAGAAAAGCCCGGGATGCGGAGTGAGTTGATGGCCTCCAGTATCTGGCGCTTGTCCTGGGTGAAGTCGGCAACGATCTGGGTGCGCATGTCAAAGGTCATCAGGGCGACGTAGTCCTGGGGCCTGAGCTGCTCTGCAAAGGTGAAGGCTGCATTGCGCATGTCGTAGACGAAGCGATAGTTCGTGGACGCGAACTCGCAGATCATGAGAGCAGTGATGGGTGCCTCGACACGCTTGAAGCCGATGACCTTCTGCTCTTTGCCGTCTTCGTACACTCTGAAGTTGGCGGGCTTCAGGCCGGGCACAAACTGGTGCGTCTTTTCAAGCAGTACGCCGATGTCGACCGTAACCTCGGGGACCTCGACATGGATGGTGACAGGAGCCATGCCTTCGGGTGCCTTGACTTTGGGGGCGGCCAGGGCGGGAGCCGGCGCTTCGTCGGCGGGAGCTTTCTTTTTGGGGACGACGATCGGGCCGGCATCAGACCCTGGACCGCCGGAGTCTGAGGTGTCGGGCGGGGGCGTGGTTGGCTGCTGGGCCTGCGCGTAGAGACGAGGGGAAAGAGTGCAGAGGATGGCGAGGGCTGCGAAAGCGATTGCGAGTCGTGGGGAAGGTTTGATTCTGGGCATCATCCTGAGCATTGAAACCTCTCTGACAAGAAGCATACGGTGTAGAACGCGGATGTGGGTACGCCCAGGTCCAACGTTGTTTCAAAGTGCCTGGCAAGCATGGGGCTCTCCGCATTCCTGGCGCAGGTTCATCTACCTGAAATAATCGACAACCTGACCTCACCTGCACCGTCTAATCTTGTAGACGTGTTGACTCGTGTAAAAGAAGCCTTCTCCGCCCAGGTTTGCACTGCTGTCGTTGCAGCGGTGTCGATATTGCCTGCCCTGATGTATTGCCCCACAACTCTGGCTGCGCAGGAAGCAGCTGCAGTTGCAGGGATGGCAGGACCGCCGCCCTCCAGCGTGGGTGCATTTCCTCTGGCCGAGGTAAAGCGGGGGATGAAGGGGACGGCGTGGACGGTCTTTGAGGGTACCGTGCCGGAGCCGATGGAGGTCGAAATCCTCGGGGTGCTGCGAGGCGCACGCGGACCGGGGCGAGATCTGATCCTGGCTCGTCTCCACGGAACCAAGCCGGAGTATACAGGCGTGGTGGCTGGGATGAGCGGCAGCCCGGTGTATCTGCAAGGGAAGCTGCTGGGAGCGCTTTCGTATCGAATCGGGCAGTTCAGCAAAGAGCCGATCGCCGGAATTACGCCGATTGAGCAGATGCTTGAGGTAAGGGATCTGCCAACGCTAGGCGGGTCAGTGATGACGGCGGGATCGATGCCGGATCGAGATTCAAAATCTGCGGCTTCCCTTCCCTCTGCAGGCGAAGCAGGCATGACTTTTTCAGCAATGGAAACACCGCTGCTGATGAGCGGCTTTGCTCCCGAGGCGATCAAGGTCTGGCAGGAGCGCGTGGCGGGAACCGGACTGGAGATGGTTTCAGCTGGCGGGGCAATGGCGGGCATGGGTAGCTCGTCTGCGGCAGAGGGCCCCGAGTCGGGGCCCGTGATTCCCATGATGCCCGGTTCAGCCGTGAGCCTGCAGATGGTGCGCGGTGACCTTGAGATTGCGGCGACGTGCACGGTGACCTATGTTGACCCGAAGCAGTTGCTGGCATGCGGTCATCCGGTCTTGCAGGCGGGCACGGTTTCGCTGCCAATGACCTCGACGGAGGTGGTTGCGACCCTGGCCTCACCCTTGAATGCTTTCAAGATCGTCAATACAGGGCGGACAATTGGCGCGTTTACAGAGGACCGGGATGCGGCGATTCGCGGGGAACTGGGCGCGAAGGCTCGGATGATTCCCGTTTCGCTCGAAGTGGTAGGTGGAGGAAAGCCATTTTCACGGAAGATTGAGGTGCTGGATCTGCCCTCGCTGACCTCGTCGGCGCTACTGGTGTCGGTGTACCAGACGCTGCTTGAGACCAACCAGAGCACCGCGAAGACAAGTTACCACGTAACCGGAGAGATCGCCGTGCATGGGCAGGGGCCCGTTCCGATTGACGCCTGGGGAACTCCGGGGGACTCGATGGCGGCACAACTGGCAGCCGCGCTGGCCGTCGGCGACAGCTTTAACCGGCTGTACGCGAGTGCGACCCGGTCTGAGCCGATGGAGAGCGTGCGGCTCCGGGTGGATGTGATTTCAGAAGACCGGCGCACCGAGTTGGAAGGCGTGCGGCTGGTTTCCTCCAGCATTGTGCATGCCGGGGAGCGGGTTGTGGTCGAGGCAACGCTGCATCCGTGGAAGCAGGCGGTGCGGAATGTGCGGTTGGGATTTGATTTGCCGGCGCGGCTCCAGCCGGGGAATGTGCGGCTGCTGGTTGGCAGCGCCACTTCGCTGGACCGGACGCTGGAGGGGGCAAGGCCGGCGGGGCGCCCCGTGAATCTGGCGGCAGCGTCCTCGCGGCTGCGCGGCCTGCATGCGGCAGACAAGGTCTATGTAAGCCTGCTGCTGCCCGAGTCACAGGCATCGCTTGAGGGGAGCACGCTCGACAGCTTGCCGCTCACCATGGCAAATACGATGGAATCGCAGCGCAGCGGAGCCGAAGTCGGACTGCACGGGGAGTCGCTGGTGGTGGCCGCGGAAGCCGATGCCGGTGGAGTTTTAAGCGGCCAACAGCTACTTACCCTGCGCGTTGAAGCCGGGGGCGGGTTACACTAGGCTCACGTTCATGGTCATGTGCGGGGAGTCGGGGCCACTTTAGATTGAAGTTTGAGTGGTTGACTACCCCAGGCAACGCTGGCCGACATTACCAACGACCTAGATTGATTCGGCGAGGAATTCAAGGCATATATGACTCTTATTAAGGGACTTGCAGCTCATGCGGCGGGCGCGGAACTCCTGCCTTTTCGCTATGAACCGGGGGAATTGCGCGGACAGGAAGTGGAGATTCGCATCTCGCACTGCGGCGTATGCCACAGTGATCTGCACCTGATTTCAAATGACTGGGGCATCAGTCAGTATCCGTTTATCCCGGGTCACGAAATTATTGGCAAGGTCACGGCGGTGGGCGCGGATGTAAAGGGGCTCGAGATTGGTCAGCGCGTGGGTGTGGGCTGGCAGTCAAACTCCTGCGGTCTGTGCGAGTGGTGCACCCAGGGGCTCGAGAATCTTTGCCCAACCGCCGAGGCAACGTGCGTTCGCCGTCATGGCGGCTACGCGGATGCTGTGCGGGTGAATTCGCGGTTTGCAATTCCAATTCCGGATGCCCTTTCGAGCGAGGGGGCGGCTCCGCTGCTGTGCGGCGGCATTACGGTGTACAACCCGCTGCGGTCGCATGGGGTAAACCCTTCTTCGCGCGTGGGAATTGTGGGTATCGGCGGCCTGGGGCACATGGCGCTGCAGTTTGCGCGGGTGTTTGGGGCAGATGTAACAGCATTTTCGACTTCGGAAGCAAAGGAAAAAGAGGCCCGCGCACTGGGTGCGCACCACTTTGTCAATACCCGCGAGGCGCGGCAGATGCGCGAAGTGGCAGGTAAGTTTGACTTCATTCTGACGACGATCAATGCAGATCAGGACTGGATGTCGTACATTCAGGCGCTGCGGCCAACGGGAACGCTCTGCTTTGTAGGCGTGCCGCCATCGCCGATTTCAGTGCATGCGTTTCCGCTGATTTCGGGTGTACGAACGATTACCGGCAGCCCGATCGGCAGCCCGCACCGGCTGCGGGAGATGATCGACGTGGCGGCGCGGCACGGGGTCAAGGCGCAGACTGAGAGCTTCCCGATGGCCAAGGTGAATGAGGCAATCGACAAGGTGAAGAAAAACAAAGTGCGCTACCGGGCGGTGCTGGCAAATTAAGGGGTACGCATTTGAAATGCGGGTCAGGCAGCCTGTCTTGGTGTGATGTTCCTGAGGGTGCTTTCGGCGCGGGCGAGGCGCAGGTCGTAGTCGATTTACAGGTTCATCCAACATTGGGAGGGGAGGCTGCAGTAGATGCCCAGGCGCAATGCTGTATCAGCGCTGATGGCACGCTTGCCACGCACGATGTCGTTGATGCGCGGCACGGGGACCTGGATGTCTTTGGCGAGGCGGTAGGCGGAGAGGGAGAGCGGTACCATGAACTCTTCCTTGAGTATCTCGCCGGGATGAATTGCGAATGGTTTCGGCATATTGTTTCCTCTCTCAGTGGTAATACCAGTTTTCAACAAATCAGATATGTGCGAGTAAAGTGTGAGTGCGAGTGTGAAAAGCGGATGCTTCACTTCGTTCATTGTGACAAGGCAGATGAGTCTGAGATGAGGATGACCGCTGTCGGGATTGCTTTGATTCCCAACCTGGTCGCGATGAAAATGCGGCAACGATGGTCTAGCCATCTTGACGGGCGACTCTAGTAAACTCAGCGACAGAATGAAACTGCTGCTGATTCCCCGAATCTCTCTCCTCCGCCGTTCTCTTTCCTGCACATTTCTGCTGACGCTCGCTGTGCTTCTCGCGCTGGCCGGGGGCATTTCTGCGTTTGCGCAGGGCACTAAGATCTGGACGCAGTCGCGCTTTGAAGAGTTTGAGCGGGGAACGCCGCAGGGGATTGAGATCTCCAGCGACGGCAAGCTGCGGACCGGGCCGACGGCAGCGGAAGTCGCGACGACTCCCTCGAGCTTTGTATGGTCAGTGGCGGCAGGCAAGGATGGCGCGGCTTATCTCGCCACCGGCTCGCCGGCGACGGTGCTGCGGGTTGGCGGGGACGGAAAGCTGACCACGTTGTTTGACGCAAAAAGCTCCGGGGCACTGGCAGTGCAGGTCGTGCGGCTGGGGCCGGATGGGGCGCTGTACGCGGCGACCATTCCGGATGGGCGCGTCTACCGCATCAAGACGAACGCTGCGACCGCAGCGGATGAGACGACGGCTGAAATGGTTTTTGACCTCGGAAAAACAGGCCCCGCGGCATCGGATATTGGAAAATCTGACGACAGGAAGACTGAGGGTAAATCAGTCGAAGGCCGGGCTCGCTACATCTGGGATATGACCTTTGACGCGTCCGGGCGGCTGTATGTGGCGACGGGCGGGCCGGGAATGATCTATCGCGTGGACGTGCGCAAGGCTGGAGCCGCGGCTGATCTCTTCTTCAAAACGGACGAGCAGCATATCCGGGTCATGGCCTGGGATGGCAAGGGCAACCTGATTGCAGGGTCAGACGGGTCGGGGCTGGTGTACCGGATCTCGCCCGAGGGCAAGGGGTATGTGCTTTGGAGCGCGCCCCGGCGTGAGATTCCGGCGCTGGCAGTGGGTGCAGATGGAACAATTTACGCGGCCGACGTGGGCGACAAGAGCCGGAATCCGCTGCCGCAGTTGCCAATACAGGCGGGCGCCGGGGGCATCACGATCACGTTTGTCAATCCAGGGTCGGTGCAGGCGGCGAACGCGAGCACGACGCTGCCTGAGGGCTCCGAGGTCTACGCGCTGCGGGCCAATGAAGCTCCGCGCAGGGTCTGGAGCGGGAAAGACGAGATCATCTATCAGCTTGCGGCCGGAACCGGCGCGAATGGGTCGGACACCTTGACGGCGCTCACGGGGAATCGGGGCCGGGTGTTCACGATTCATGCGGACGGGACTGCCGGCGATATTGCCCATGTGGAAGCCCAGCAGGCGGTCACGATGGCGGCCGTACCCGGCGGCTGGCTGGTCGGCACTGCGAATACGGGCAAGCTGTACCGGATTGCGGCGGGCGGCGGGAAGGACGCGCACTCCTACGCGAGCGATGTGCTGGATGCGGGCGCAATGGCGCGGTGGGGCCGCATAGAAGTGGAGCCGGGTTCAAAGGGATATGAACTTTGGACGCGGTCAGGGAATGTGGAGCAGCCGACACGCTCGGCGAAGAACGTGGGCGGGGATTGGGGCTGGAGTGATTGGCAGCCGGTTGCCGACGGCAAGGTCGCTTCGCCGACCGGACGGTATTTGCAGTGGAAGGTCGTGCTGGGCGATGGTGGTCTGGTCGCCGGCGTAGGGGTGAATTACCTGCCGGTAAATTCCGCCCCGGTGGTTGACGACGTCGTGGTCGTGCCGGGCGCGCGGGTAGCGGCGCAACCCGTGGCAACCGGGCAGGCGCAGACGGTGACAATTGCTTTCCCAGGCGCATCGCAGGGAAATGTCAATTTCGACGGAAATGCAGCGGGCGCGACAGGGCCGATTCAAGCGCAGAAAGACCGGACTGCGGTGACGGTGCGCTGGGCGGCACATGACGACAACGGCGACGACCTGCTTTATGACCTGTATCTGCGCGGCGATGGGGAACACGCCTGGCGGCTGCTCAAAAAGGGCCTGACCGAGAAGGTGTACAGCTTTGACGGGGCTTCGCTGCCGGATGGCGGCTACACGGTGCGGGTGGTGGCAACCGATGCTCCTTCGCATGCGCCGGGCGCCGCGCTGGCGGGGGAGCTGGTGAGCGACCGGTTTGATCTGGACACCACGGCACCCGTGATTGGGGGGCTCAAGGCATCCTTTGTAAGCGGTAGAAAGCTTGCAGTGAGCTTTGAGGCGAAGGATGCGGCCTCAGCAATTGCGCATGCGGAGTATGCGGTCGATGCGGGGCCCTGGGTCTACGTGGAACCGGTGGGAGGGCTCTCAGACGCGCGCGAAGAGCGCTACGAAGTGGCGGTTCCCTTGCCTGCTTTGACCGACGGGGCGGCGGAACCCGAGCATCTGGTAACGGTGAGAGTGTATGACCGGCATGAGAATATGGCGGTCGCCAAAGTAGTGGTGCCTGAAGGCAGCGAGCAGCCAAAAAACTGATATGCGCTTTGAGCTTTACATTGCGATGCGGTACCTGCGGGCGAAACGGCGTCAGGCTGTCGTTGGACTTGTGACGCTCATTTCTGTGACTGGGGTGGCTGCGGGCGTGGCTGCGCTGGTGGTGGCGCTGGCGATTACCAATGGCATGCGCCGGGATTTGCAGGACCGCCTGCTGGGCTCGACAGCCCATGTGGAACTGATGCGCGTCGAGAGCGACGGCATGCGCGATTGGCGCCCTTTGCTGGCGCGCCTCGGTGCGTTGCCCCATGTGACGGCAGCGGCCCCCGGAATGTATGGTCAGGTGCTGGTTTCGCGGGGGCCGAGAGCGGGTTTTGCGCTGATTAAAGGGGTGATTCCAGCACGCGAGCGGACGGTCAGCGACCTGCTCGGGATGGTAACTTCAGGGTCGGCCGCCGATCTGGAACCGGTAGTTGGACAGGCGAGCGCCGCAGATTTAGCACTTCCGCCGCTGGTCCTTGGCAAGGACCTGGCGGAGACGATCGGGGCGACGGTCGGGGATTCTGTGCTGGTGACCTCTCCGCAGGGAGAATTGACGCCGCTCGGGCTGACACCGCAATACCGGCGCTTTCGCGTCGCGGGCATCTTTCACTCGGGGTTTTACCAGTACGACGCGGCCATGGCCTTTTTGCGCCTCTCTGACGCGCAGCGGCTTTTCAGCGAGCCAGACCTGATTTCGGTGATCAGCTTCAAGGTGGATGACCTGTACCAGGCGGCGGCGGTGGGCAAGCAGATTGAGGCGGCGGCGGGCAAGGGCTTTCAGACGACAAACTGGATGGAAGCGAACCGCGAGCTGTTTCGCGCACTGGCTCTGGAGAAGGTGGTCACGTTCATCATCATTGGCCTGATCGTGCTGGTGGCCGCTCTGAACATCCTGATCGCGCTGACCATGATGGTGATGGAGAAGACGCGCGATATTGCGGTGCTGATGAGTTTTGGCGTGCTGCCCGGGCAGGTCCGACGGATATTTCTCTTGCAGGGCCTGCTGATCAGCGTCCTCGGAACTGCCGCAGGGCTGGTCGTCGGTTACCTGGCCTCGTGGGCTGGGGCGCATTACCATTTTCCGCTTTCTGCTGAAATTTACAGCATTGATACGCTTCCTTTTGCCCCTGATTGGAAGGATGGCTTGCTGGTTGCGGCCGTCTCCATTGGCGTTTCGCTGCTGGCCACGCTCTATCCGTCTTCAACGGCGGCGCGCATATTGCCGGCTGAGGCGCTGCGCTACGAGTAATTTTTGCCAAAGGTGATGACGGTCACGCGCATGGTCTGCAAATAGGGACTACTATTCAAACCACAGTTCAAATCAGCTGCCGGTTATCTTGTACCGACACCTGCACTGGGGGAGTTTCTATGTTGAAGCCGTTGTTGCTGCTTTCCACGCTGATTTTGTCAGGATTCGGTCTGCTGCCCAAACCCAACCCAACAGCCTTTCCGCAGGATGCCCCTCCGGCGCCTGCCGCGACGACAAAGGCCAATCCGGTCAAAGTGACGCCCGAGGGAATGGCCCGAGCCAAGAAGCAGTATGGGTATGACTGCGAAATGTGCCACGGGGCAACGGGCGACGGCAAAACCGACCTGGCCAAAGACATGAAGCTGACACTGGTCGATCTGTCTGACCCAAAATCGCTCGCCGATGTGCAGGATGGCGCGATCTTTGACTTGATCAAGAATGGCAAGGACAAGATGCCGGGCGAGGGCGACCGCGCCAAGCCAGACGAGATCTGGAACCTCGTGCATTACGTTCGCGGACTGTCACAAACCAAGTAGGGAGTCCGCAAGATCACCCCAGGCTTCTTATAGCGCTGTTGCCTCTGCTTGCCGAAGTGCTCGGCTGGCAGAGGCTTTCGGCTGGTCGAAGCTCAATTTTTTCCGATAGCTTCCTGAAAACTCCTGCTGGTTGCAGGTGCCCATGCTGCCTCTGTAACAAATTGTCACAATCCGGGCGCAATCCTGTGGGTCACTGCGATACTTGTCGGCACGCAGGATTTGTGCGGCTGGAGGGTGCTGTGCGGAAATCGTCACTGTTACTGTTTGTGCTGGGAACCACGATATCGGTTTCCACTTTTGTTGGGACTTTGCTCGGGCAGAGTGCTGCGACGGATATCTCTGGAACCTGGGTAGCGAAGGCCATGTCGCCCATGGGAGAGATGGAGATTGTCTACAAGCTGACAGTGAAGGACGGCAAAATTACCGGCAGCCAGGGCCTCCCGTTCGGCGACTCGCCGATTGTGGATGGGGCGGTCCAGGGGGATGCTTTTCATTTCACTGTCGCGCTGGAAATGTTTGGGGACATCCAAAAGAAAGACGTCACGGGGAAGATTGTAGGCGATACGCTCGTCCTGACACCGGCCATGCCGGGTCCACCACCGGGGATGGGGCCGGGTGGACCCCCTCCAGGCGGGCCTGAGGCAGCGCCGGGCGGAGGGCCCGGTGAAGGGCCAGGACCGGGGCCAGCACCGGGGCCTGCCGGAGCTCCCGGCGGTGGTTTTCACATGGGCGAAGTTGTGGCCAGGCGTGGCTCGGCAGCGGTCTCCTATCGCGCTTCTTCCGTGGATTATGCAACTTTGCCCAAGGTGGCGTTGCCGGCTTTGAAGGCGTTGCCGGCGAACGGGCTTGCCCAGACTCCACCGATGGGCTGGAATAGCTGGAATAAGTTTCAAACTCACATTGACGACAAGACCGTGCGGGAGATTGCCGATGCGATGTCTTCAGAGGGTATGAAAGAAGCGGGATATCGCTTCGTGATTATCGACGACGGCTGGCAGGGTGCGCGAGGGGCCGACGGCGTGCTCAGCCCGAATCCCAACTTCCCGGATATGAAGGCGCTGGCCCAATATGTCCATGGAAAGGGGTTGCTGCTGGGAATCTATTCGTCACCCGGACCGCGGACATGTGGTGGATTTGAGGGCAGCTATGGGCACGAGGAGCAGGACGCCAAGATGTATGCAACCTGGGATGTGGACTATCTGAAATATGACTGGTGCAGCGCTTCACGAATCTGGAAGGACGAAGACATGCAGGCCGCATACCAGAAAATGGGCGAAGCTCTGCAGTCGGCGACACTCAGCACCGGCCGTCCGATTGAGTATGCGCTCTGCCAATATGGCAGGGCGAAGGTTGAGACTTGGGGACCGAAGGTTGGGGCTAACCTGTGGCGGACGACCGGGGATATCCGTGACCAATATGACTCCATGGCCAGGATTGGGTTTGCGCAGACTGCACTGGCCGCATTTGCGGGGCCGGGACACTGGAACGATCCGGACATGCTGGAAGTGGGCAACGGAGGCATGACGACGGAGGAGTATCGCACGCATTTCAGCCTTTGGGCCCTGATTGCGGCTCCGCTCATTGCGGGCAACGATACGAGGAGCATGTCGCCGGAGATAGCTCAAATTCTGTTGAACCGGGAGGTAATTGCCATCGATCAGGATCCGCTGGGCAAAGCCGGAACTCAAATTGCGGCTCGCGGAGACATCGTGATTTGGAGCAAGCTGTTGGGTTCAGGCGATGTGGCGGTCGGGATCTTCAATACCGGCAAGTCAGCGATGCAAGGCTCTGTGATGTGGAAGGACCTGGGCTGGTCAGGTAGCCATTCTGTTCGTGATCTATGGGCACATGCGGATAAAGGGTCTCTTGCCGGTGGCTACTCAGCGACAGTGCAGCCCCACGGAGTGGTGATGCTGCGGGTGAGCAAGTAACTGAAGGCCTAGCGCGGGGTGATGATGCCGCCGACAGCGTGCCGAGGCGGTAGCAGGATGCCACGGTGGTCTGTGACGCCTGTTGATTGAGTGGTAGCCCGACTCGTATCCGGGATGAGCTTGCCGCCACAGGCTGGGCAATTGGCGCCGGGTGACTGCAGGTGCACGACCTGGGCGTGGCATTTCTGGCAGATCAATGATGTGTTCACGATTTGAGATTACACCGCACAGCCTTATGCCAGAGGTTTGTGAAGACAAGATTCACGGGCGGTTTTTCAGCCTGCCTGTAGACTTGTCTCTATGGACTTTTCTCTTTTTCCTCATAAGCGAAATGGTTTTGAAGCGCCCATCCGGCTGGTGGCGATTGATATGGATGGGACGCTGCTGCCTGATTTTTCGACGGTAGTGAGCGACCGCAACCGCCGCGCCCTGCGCGAGGCGCAGGAGGCCGGCATCGTTGTGGCCATCGCGACCGGTCGCCGGCAGGCATTTACCGCGCCTCTGCTGGAGGGCATCGGGCTGCGAGCGGATACGCCGCTGATTACGTCCAATGGTGCAGTCACGCGAGATTTTTCAGGCCTGCGATATGACGTGACGCGCCTGAATCCGGCAACCGCGCGGGCGCTTTGCCGGGTGACGGAGGGGTTAGGTTTGCTGGTTTTTACGCTGGACAAAGCCACCCGCCCCGACCTGATTGTTGAGGATATTGCGCGGGCGCGTGGAACGCTCGCCAAGTGGGTGGAGTCCAACAAGCATTCAATTGCGGTGGTCAAGCCAATTGAAGACGCGCTGGGCGACGAGGTCGATTTGATTCAGGGCATGGCTGCGGGAACGATTCGAGAGATGATCGAGGCCGAGCAGCGGCTGAAGGATTGCGACTTTGCCGGGGAGTTCGAGTGCATTCGAACGGCGTACCCGGGCAACGATCTCTCGATTCTGGATTTGCTGCCGAAAGGGGTTTCAAAGAGCTCAGCGCTGGCCCGTCTGGCAGCACGGCTGGGCTTTGCCCAGGAAGAAACAATGGCCATCGGCGACAACTGGAACGACGAAACCATGCTCGACTGGGCGGGAACCGGAGTGCTGATGGGCAATGCTACCAGCGAACTTCGCATGCTGGCCCCCGAGCGCGGGTGGCATGTGGGCCCGACAAACAAGGAAGACGGCGTGGCGGTAATGCTGGAGCGTGCAATGGCGGTGCTGGCTGCTGCGGGCTCTGGTAGAGTTTGAACGTGCGCACGGCTGGCCCCTCAAAATCGGCGATCTGCCTGGCTGCTGCCGGGCTGGCCGCGATGCTGTGCCTGGCCCCGGACGCCCATGCTGGTGAACGGCTGACCCTGGCGAATGGATTTGATGTGGTTTGCGACCACCATGCAGTGGTTGACGGCAGGGTTCGCGTATATCTAAAGGCCGCAAAACCGGACTATTTTGAATTGAAGCCGGAGGACCTGCAGGCCGTCGAAGTGGTGCCGGACGCACCTGCTTTGCTCGATTCAACGGTGGCGAAACCGGTGGCAGCCGCTTCCGTCGCCAAAAAAGACTTGCAATTGACGGCTGCTGACCTGCACCAGTTGCTGGCCAAGGCCGGTCTGGAGCACAACGTCGATGAGGATTTGCTGGCCAGCCTGGTAAAGGCAGAGAGCGGCGGCCAGGTACGCGCCAGAAGCCGCGCCGGGGCGCAGGGGCTGATGCAGCTGATGCCGGCAACGGCGGCAGATCTCGGCGTGGCCGACAGCCTTGCTCCCGAACAGAATGTGCGCGGCGGCACGGCGTATCTTGACAGCCTGCTGACGCGCTACCACGACAACATTGCGCTGGCGCTGGCGGCCTACAACGCCGGGCCGGCGGCGGTGGACAAGTACCGGGGCATACCGCCTTACGCAGAGACGCGGGCGTATGTGGCGCGGGTCATTCATGAATTTAACCGGCGAGTCAGGGCACGCGTGAAGGCGCAGCAGCGGGATTCTGACCGGACCGGAACCGCGCTGGTGGCGATGAAATCTGAAAGGGTTGGGCACGAGTGAAGAGTGGCAAGCTGATTTTGGGAGTGGTGGTTCTGGCGTTGCTGGTGGGTTGCGGAGTCTGGGCTTATTTCCACGTGACTTTCAGCTTTGCGAACTTCAAATCGCAGCTTTTGCTGGCAGACTGGCGCCGCATCGGGTTTGCGCTGGGGTGCATCTATCTGGGCTACGTGTTTCGCGGAGTACGGTGGGCGCTGCTGATCCGGCCAAACAAGAAGATTCCGCTGTTTTCGCTGGTTGGCACGCAGGTGATCGGCTTCACTTCGATTGCGCTGGTGGGCCGCGTGGCCGATCTGGCGCGACCGTACATGGTTTCAAAGAAAACGGGCCTGCCACTGAGCTCGCAGATTGCGGTGTACATCGTGGAGCGGCTCTTTGATGCGGGAGCGATGGCGCTGATCTTCTCTTCGGTAATTTTGCTGGCCCCGGTGCTGTCGCCCGACAGTCCCCTGCCGCATGCTGAGGTGTTCAAAAAAGTCGGCTATTACGGGCTGGCAGGAACTGTGGCGGGCGCGCTGTTTCTGGTCATGGTGAGGCTTGCCGGTGACGCGGTGGCAAGCTTTTTTGAGGGCATGATCGGCGTCGTTTCCAAGGGATTTGGACACGCGGTCGGCGAGAAGATTCGCGGCTTTCGCACCGGCCTGAACACGCTGCGGTCGTTGAAGGACCTGGCCGTAACGCTGGGCCTTTCGCTGGGCATGTGGGCGCTGATTACGCTGGCCTACCTGAACACCGCCAAGGCCTTTACGGCGAGCCCGCAACTGGCCTCGATGACGCTGGCCAAATGCATGGTGCTGCTGGTTTTCAGTGGCGGCGCGAGTGTGGTTCAGTTGCCGATTCTTGGCTGGTTTACGCAGATTGGGCTGGTGGCGGCGGCGATGTCGAGCCTGTTCCAGGTAGCTCCCGAACCGGCCACAGCCTGCGCAGCGATGCTGCTGATTGTGACTTTTCTGGGCGTGATTCCGGTAGGCCTGATCTGGGCGCAGATTGAGCATGTGAGCCTGCGCAAGGTAGCGGCCGAGAGCGAGCATGCCGGGGAAGTGGAGCTTGAGTCGGTAGCAGAGGAACCGGGTCAGGCGTGATTTTCGCGACTCGTGATAGATTCTCGGTATGCAGGTGATCCTTGAAATCCCGGACGATATGGCCGAGTTGCTTGTCTCCAAGGGGCAAGATCCAAGTCGCGCCATGCTTGAGGCGTTGGCTATTGAGGGCTACCGTTCAGGCACCTTGAGTCCGCTTCAGACCCGGCTTCTGCTCGGCTTCGAAACTCGTTATGAGTTCGAAGGATTTCTCAAAGATCATCAGGTTTGGGAGAATGCTTACGACCTGAATGACCTGGAAGAGGACCGCGAAACGATGCAACAGGTTTTAGCGGAAAACCGCCTGCGGGCATAATGGAATGGTTGTAGTAGCCGATACCACTCCTCTCAATCATCTTGTCCTCATCGAACAGATCGATCTTTTGCGGGTACTCTACCAACGTGTGCTGATCCCACAAGCAGTCCTGCGTGAGCTGCACCATTCCAACGCCCCTCTGGTCGTTCGAAAGTGGGTTTCTGCCCTACCCGAATGGTGTGAGGTTCGCGACCTCGTTTCTACTCCAGACGCCCTTTTGAATTTGCTCGACGCCGGAGAGCGGGATGCGATCCAGCTTGCTCTCGATAACGGCCTCAACATACTGCTTCTGGATGAGATCAAGGGCCGACGCGAAGCTCAGCGTCGAGGCCTTAGGGTCACGGGAACGCTTTCCATCCTTGAGACCGCAGCGCAATTGGGTTTGATCGACTTTCGCTTTGCACTCCAATGTCTAGAAGAAACCAAGTTTCGAGTTTCAGTGAGACTTCGCGACGAATTTCTCCGGCGCAATCCTTGAGAGGGGCTGGTGTGCTCACAGGCGATCTTACACTCCTTCGACACGCTAGAATGAAGGTCTTATGAAGTGTCCTTTTTGTGGGTTTGCGCAGGATCGGGTCGTCGACAGCCGCGAGAGCAAAGAGGCGGACTCGATTCGCCGGCGGCGGGAGTGCGAAAAGTGTGAGCGGCGGTTTACCACCTACGAGCGCATTGACGAGATTCCCTACATGGTCGTCAAGAAGGATGGACGCCGCGAGAAGTTTGAGCGCGGCAAGATCCTGAGCGGCCTGCTGCGTGCCTGCGAAAAGCGCCCGGTCTCATCCGCCAAGCTCGAGGCGATTGTCGACGCGACTGAGAGCTACCTGATGGACGCTCCGGAGCGCGAGCGGACGACCAGCGAAATTGGCGAGCTCATTATGGAAAATCTGAAGACGCTCGATACAGTCGCTTATATTCGATTTGCCAGTGTCTACCGGGACTTCAAGGATGTGCGGGAGTTCAAGGAAGAGCTCGAGCAGCTATTCGAGGCCGGTGGACCGCACCGGGATGGCCAGCGGAAGAAGTAGCCGCCCGCTTCCCAAACCCCCAAAAACAGGTCGGCTACGCGGCTGCGGCCCCCCTCGGAAAGCTTCACCTCGATGAAGCAGTAGCGCGTGCCGATGGGAGCACGATCACCACGCCATTGGTCGAGCCGGTTTCCTTGTCAATAATGGGAGAAGCCGAGAGCCACACCGAGAGGGTCTGGCGGTCGCGCTTTACGAGTTCCACGTCGCCGTTCCAGACCTCGTCGAGCGCGTTGCGAAAGCTCAGCGGCTTCAGGCTGGCCGATGATGAACGCAGAATCGGCAATCCCTTTTCAATTTGCTGACCGATGAGCTCACGCGCGCTCCAGCCAATCATCTGCTCGGCCGAGGGATTGACGAAGCGGACAAAGCCGAGAGCGTCCGTAGCGATAACAGCCTGGGGAATCGCGTCGACAACGCTGCCGAGCCAGAGCTGCGCACGACGGGTCTGCTGATGCAGCGCCTCTGCTTCGCTCACATCAAAGCTGGCAATGCACATCCCAATGGCGGTGCCGTCCGAGTCGCGAAGCATGCGGCGGTGAAGTTCATGCGTGCAGAACTCGCCGTTTGCGCTGAAGAGTGAGCGGCGGACAACGGGCGGGTCTTCGCCTGACTCCATGGCGTGGAAAAAATCCGTGCGGCTGCGCGCGGCTTCAGTGTTGGGCAGGAACTCCCAGATAGTGCGGCCGATGATCTGCTCGGCTGACATCTTGTGGAGGCGGCAGGCAGCGTCATTGACGACGCGGAAGATGCCTGCGGTATCAACCTCAGTGTAGGCAACGGGCAGGTCCTGGATCATCGAACTTGGTTCAGGCCAGTGGGCAAGAGTTGGATTCATGGGTTCACCAGTTCTAAAAGCGCTGTGACTGCGCGCGCATGGACGGGTTGCGATCAAACGAGCCGCGGTCAGAGGAACTGCGGTCTGACAAGGAACGGTCGCCCCTGGAGCGCTCCGTGGGCAGGCGCTGCAGGTCTTCAGCAGAATTGAAGTAGGTGATGGGAAATAGCTGCATGTCGATGGGAATACGCAGCATGATCGTGCGGTCGCCAATCTTGATGGTAAAGTCGCGGTTGTGGGCCAGCACGCGATTCAACTCAGCAGTGATGATGTCTTCGCGGACCTTGCGGTCGCAGACGGCCAGCAGCGATGACTCGCTCCAGTGGTAGATGGTGTCTTCGCTGCGCATGGTTTCAATCAGATAGGCGGAGACGGCCATGAGGCAATCCTGGATGCCCTCCGCGCCGAAGCGTTCGCCCACCACATCCAGGCAACTGAGGCGAAAGAGGGCAATGTAGCCGGGCTTGTCCTGGTCGATCATCGAGCGGACCTGTTCGATGGCGGCGCCGCCACCACGCAGGCCAGCAGCATTGTCGTTGGCCGTGGAGCGATCCTGCTCCTCTGATAGTTCAGCATGCAAGGCGGCAATCTGCTCGTCACTGCGATGAAAGAGGTTATGCAGTTGAATGCGCAGCTGCTGAATCTCCTCAACGGTGACCGCAGCGTTGAGCTCGACTGAAACCGATGTCAAAGCTTCAGATTTCTGGTCAATCTTGAGGTGGGCGGCCAGCATTCCGACCAGCTGGCTTATCGTCTGACGCCACTCCTTCTGGCGGGCCTCAATGGTGGTTTCGCTGTCGGTTCGGTAGCTTTCAAAACTTCCCACAATGGTGGCGACGTTGCTGAGCAGTTCAGACTCGGTTTGCTGCTCAGTCAGGTGAATGGAGTCACGCAGGATGGCGCTGCGAAAGCGGCGATAGGCGGGGAGATCAATCTGCGGCTGATTGATGGCTGCGCCCTCAAGCAGCAGGCCGAGACCGCGCCGTTCGATAGCGCCGGGAGCGCCCTTTGCTGATGGAGAATCGCCGTTTCGCCAGACGCTCATGGTGGTTTGCCCTGCAGACAGTTATCCTGCGGCGGTTATCGGCGGTTTGGGGTGAGACTTGAGAGCTGACGCAAGGGATTCAGGCCCAATGCCGGTATGGCGCGAAAAGGAACTTCCTTTTGTCTGAGACGAGGCGGGAATCGGTAATATGCGCTGAATTCGAAGGCGAGCTTCCTGTACACTTAAGGGTCTACGATTATGCGAAATAAACTTCAAATTGGCATCTTGGGCGCGACCGGCATGGTCGGGCAGCGGTTCATTCAGCTTCTTGAGAACCATCCCTGGTTTGAGATTACCTGGCTTGCGGCAAGCGATCGCTCAAGCGGCAAACGCTACGAAGATGCCGCGAAGTGGCGTCTGGATACGACCTGCCCTGAGCGCATTGCAAAGATGGTGATTTCGCCGGCCGACCCTGCCGGAGCCCCGAAGATCATCTTTGCCGCCCTGGACACCGACATTGCCCGTGAGCTCGAACCGCGATTTGCGGCCGCTGGCTGCGCCGTCGTTTCAAACTCGAGCGCATTCCGGATGCACCCAAACGTGCCTCTCGTGATTCCTGAGGTAAATGCCGACCATCTGCACCTCATAGAGGACCAGAGCTGGCGCAGGGAGAGTGGCGGGTACATTGTGACCAACCCCAACTGCTCAGCCATCGGGCTGGTCATGGCGCTCAAGCCGATCGAAGAGCGGTTTGGCATCGAGCAGATTTTTGTTACGACGATGCAGGCGGTTTCGGGCGCCGGGCACCCGGGCGTGCCTTCAATGGACATTCTGGGCAACGTCGTGCCCTTCATCCGCAATGAAGAAGAAAAGATGCAGGAAGAAACGCTCAAGCTGCTTGGCCAGCTGCAAGGCGACCAGATTGTGCCGCTCGCGGCGCGCATGAGCGCCCACTGCAACCGGGTTGCGGTCGAGGATGGCCACACTGAGTCGGTTTCAATCAAGCTGGGCAACAAGCTGGGCCGCCCTGTGACAAGGGAAGAAATGCTGGCCGCCTGGGCTGAGTTTCAGCCCCTGGCCGGGCAGGACCTGCCGACCGCTCCCAAGCAGCCGGTGGAGTGGATTGCCCTCGAAGATCGCCCGCAGCCACGGCTGGACAAGAATCGCGGCAACGGAATGGCGGCCTCGGTAGGTCGGCTGCGGCCCTGCGGTCTGCTCGACTGGAAGTTCACCGTGCTCTCGCACAATACGATTCGCGGGGCGGCAGGAGCGGCGATTGTGAATGCCGAGCTGCTGCTGAGCCTGGGCAAGCTGGAACCGGTGGCTGTGGCAGCTTTGCGGGCCTAGGTTCATCCGATCCTGAGACTTGTGGCGTCCCGCCCTGGCGAGAAAATTAACTGCCCGGCCAGGACGAGGCACCCAGGTATGACTGAGGTTGGAAGAGTTTAGAGACATTTGAGAAGACAGGGATCCCCATGAGTTTGGTCGTAATGAAGTTTGGCGGAACGTCGGTCGAGGATGCGGCGGCCATTACCCGGACGGCAGGCATCGTCGCTGGACGTGTTGCAGCGGGCAAGCGGCCGGTGGTCGTGGTTTCGGCAATGTCCAAGGTCACAGACCAGTTGCTGGCCTGCGCGGCGGCGGCAAGCCGAGGTGACCGCACCGGGGCGCTGGCGATCAGCCAGAGGCTGCGTTCGCGGCATCGGGATACGGCGGCAGCGCTCATCAAGGACGCAAAAAACTGTGCCACCATACAAACCGCCATCGAGCGTGAGTTTGAAGCGCTCGATGAAGTCCTGCGCGGGCTGGCGGCAATTCTCGAGCTGACGCCGCGCATCTCCGACCTCATCGTGAGCTACGGCGAACGCCTTTCGAGCGCGATGATTGCCGAGGCCTTCAAAGAGCGCGAAATCAACAGCATCCATGTGGATGCCCGGGAAATCATCATCACCGATTCGCAGTACCAGAAGGCGATTCCGCAGGATGAGTTGATTGACGAGCGCTGCACGCGGCTCGTGCGGCCCCTCATCGATGCCGGCCTGGTGCCGGTCATGGGCGGGTTTATCGGCTCGAACGAAGCGGGAATCACGACCACTTTGGGCCGTGGCGGCTCCGACTTTACCGGCGCACTGATTGGCGGCGCGCTGCATGCCGACGCAATCGAGATCTGGACCGACGTGAACGGCATCATGACCACCGACCCGAGAATCTGCCCTGACGCCCTCCGCGTCAAGGAGATCAGCTTTGAAGAGGCCGCCGAGCTCGCCTACTTTGGCGCCAAGGTACTCCATCCGGCCACCATCCTGCCCGCCGTCCGCAAAAACATCCCCGTTCTAGTGCTGAATTCAAAGAACCCCGCGAATGAGGGCACCCGCATTATTTCGCTCGCACCCCATTGCCGCAGCCCCTTCAAGTGCATCGCTTTGAAGCGCAAGCTGACCATTATTGACGTCGTGGCAAGCCGGATGCTGATGACCCACGGGTACCTGAAGTCAGTCTTTGATATTTTTGACAAGCACCAGTGCCCGGTAGACATGGTTTCGACCAGCGAAGTGAGCGTTTCGGTGACCGTCGATTCCACCGACAAGCTGCCCGCCATTGCCGATGACCTGAGCAAGATTGCCGATGTGAAGTACGAGGGCTGCAAGGCACTGGTCTGCATGGTCGGCGAAGACATTCGCGGGCAGCGGGGCATCTCGGCGCAGGTGTTTGCCGCAATCAAGCATGTGAACGTGCGCATGATTTCTCAGGGTGCGAGCGAAATCAACATGAGCTTCATGATTGAAGAGTCGGATGCGGAAGAGGCAGTACGCTCACTGCATGCCTACTTCTTCAAGGACCCTGACCCGGAAATCTTTGACGTCGAGGCGCGCAACGCCACAGTTGCGCAGTAATTGATTCGAAGTCCGGCGCGAAGCACCTCGGCAGTTGTACCCTACAGATGTTGCAAGTTGCACAGGAGAAAAACACGATGCTGCTGCTGGTGCTTGGCAAGGGAAAGACGGGAAGTCTGGTAGCCCAGGTGGCTCGGGAACGCGGCCACAGTGTGCGAGTGTTGGATTTTCGCGAGAATGCGGGCGCGAGTTCGCTCACGGCACCGACCGTGGCGCTGGTCGATGTGGTCATCGACTTCACTACCCCTGAGGCAGCTGTCGAAAACATGAAGGCCTGCCTGGCCCTGGGCGCGCGCATCGTGGTCGGCACCACCGGCTGGTATGACCAGATTGGCGCGATGAAGGCGCTGGCTTTTCGCAGGGGCGGCGGGCTGCTGTACGGAAGCAATTTTTCGCTGGGCGTGCAGAAGTTTTTCAAATTGACGGCAGAGCTGGCCAAGCTGCCCGGCTACTCCTTTGAAATCGCCGAGACCCACCACATCACCAAGCTGGATGCTCCCTCAGGGACCGCGATCACGCTGAAAGAAATCATCCTCGAGGCGCAGCCTGAGGCCAGGGTGGAGATTACTTCCCATCGTCTCGGCGACGCGAGCGGCGTCCATACAGTGACGGCCCGAAGCGCGAGCGACGTGATCGAGATGCGCCACGAAGCCTTTGACCGGCGCGGCTTTGCCGAGGGTGCCGTGCTGGCCGCAGAGTGGCTTTACGGCAAGAGCGGTGCCTGGGAGTTCCGCGAAATCGCCGACAAGATCACGATCCAACCCGCAAAGCTGTAATGGGACGCAAGCGACGCCTGCCGGGGTTAACGGTCAAGGATGGCTACATGCGCCATCCTTTTGACGTTGAGCACAAGGTGGAGACCAGCGGCCTGGTGAGCGGGCGTCACCTGCGCGTGGGCCACGTGCATGACCGGCACAACACGGCTTACTACGGCATCGCGCCCTCGGTTCTGATTGAACTCTGCGCCCGCTGGCGGGCAAGCAAGCTGGTGGCACCGCCCGAGGACTACACCTTCATCGACTTTGGCGCGGGCATGGGCCGGGCCATGCTGCTCGCCAGCCGCATGCCCTTTCGCGAAGTCGTCGGCGTCGAGCTGCATCCTGACCTGGCCGCCACGGCGCAGCGCAACATCGACAAATGGGTGGCCGCAGGGCGAGCCCGCTGCCCGATGCGCATCGTCTGCCAGGATGCGCTGGAGTTTGCTTACCCCAAAAATCCCTGCGTCGCCTACCTGTTCAATCCCTTTCGCGAGCCGGTGCTCAAGTCCCTCGTCCGGCGGATGGAAAAGGCCTTTGCCGGCCGGCCCAGCCAACTCGACGTGCTGTACGCAAATGACGAGTTTCGCGAGGTGCTGTGGGGCAATCCGCGCTGGGAGCGGCTCTGGGGCGGGGAGATTGCGCTCTCCGCCGAGGATGACCAGGCGGATGTGGATATTTTGAACAACCAGCCGGATGGGGAATATGCCGCTACAAAGGAAGAGCCTTGCTCGATTTTCCGGCTGATTGGAAATGCGCGAGACCGGGCTGCTTAAGACCGGGCTGCCTGGCCTGTTGTCGCGTTTGCCTTCGCTTCCCTCAATCGCTCCATCAAAAATCGCCGCTCCGATTCGCTAGACGACAGTGACAGGGCCTTTTCATAGGCCAGGGCGCCGTGGTGCCATTCCTGCAGGCGCATGAGCAGTGCTCCCCGGGATGCGGGGAGCAGCGCATATCCGCTCAGTTCCCCTTGTTCTTCCAGCGCGTCCAACAGCGCCAGACCCGCCTCGCTCCCCTCGGCCATGGCCACGGCGACGGCGCGATTCAGCTCGACTACGGGCGACGGCTGCATGCGAAGCAGCACATCGTAGAGCGAGACGATCTGGGCCCAGTCGGTTTCTTCAGCGCGGGCAGCGCGCACGTGCACGGCGGCAATGGCGGCCTGCACGGAGTAGGGGCCGGGGGCGCGGCGCAGCGCTGATTCGGCCAGGGCGAGGCCTTCGCTAATCTCGGCCTGATCCCAAAGCGTGCGGTCCTGGTCTTCGAGCAGAATGAGGTCGCCATCTGACCCACTGCGCGCCCTGCGGCGACTATGGTGCAGCACCATGAGGGCGAGCAGGCCGCGAACTTCAGCCTCGGCAGGCAGCAGTTCGTCGAGCAGGCGCGCGAGCCGGATGGCCTCGGCGCAGAGTGCCTGGCCGCGACCGGCATCGCTGTAGCCCTCGTTGAAAACCAGGTAGATGACCAGCAGCACCGAGGCGAGGCGCTCAGGAAGCGCGGCCTGCGGCGGCGTACGGAATGGGATGCCGGCGTCGCGAATCTTCTGCTTGGCGCGCACCAGGCGCTGTGCCATGGTGGGCAGCGGGACGAGGAATGCCTCAGCGATCTGCTCCGTGGTGAGGCCGCAGAGCGTGCGCAGCGTAAGCGCCACCTGGGCTTCGCGGCTCAGGGCGGGGTGGCAGCAGGTGAAGATGAGCCGGAGGCGGTCATCGTGCAAGGCGGGCTGCAAGCCGGAATGGGTAGAGGACTGGAGCATGGAGGGGTCTGGAACGGCGAGCGATTCTGGCTGGGTTGACTCAAGTTGCTCGATCAGTTCGCTGCCGCCTGCCCAACGGGCCTGACGGCGGAGCATGTCGATGGCTTTATGGCGCGCGGTGGCGATCAGCCAGGCGCGGGGATTGGCCGGGGTTCCCTGGGTAGGCCATTGGGCGAGCGCGGCGGAGAACGCCTCCTGGGCCGCCTCCTCGGCGAGCTCAAAGCTGCCGAGGAGGCGAATCAGGATGGCCAGAATGCGGCTCCACTCTTCGCGGTAAATCTGTTCAATCGACATGAAATTCAATGGGCAAGAAGGTGACAGGCCAGCCTCATTGAAAGCCTAGCTGATTAGGACGGGTTTGGTTGCCAGTTGGGCGGCGACTTGCTGCAGCTGGAGGGCAGCTACATCGAGGCGATGGGGCGTATCTCGATGGAACCGATTTTGGCCGAAGGAACGCGAGCGGCGATTGCGGTAGCCTCGTCAAGGTCGGCTGCCTCGATCAGGTAGAGGCCGCCAAGTTGCTCCTTGGTTTCGGCAAAGGGGCCGTCGGTGATGAGCTGCTTGCCGTCGCGAACGCGCACCGTCGTCGCTTTGGAAACAGGGTGAAGCTGGTGGCCGCCTTTGTAGTGGCCGCTGGCGGCAATTTCTTGGGTGAAGGTGCCATATTGCTGGTACATGCCGCCACGCTCGGCGTCCGTCATGGCTCCCCAGGTGCTCTCGTTGTCATAAATCAGCAGCAGATATTGCATCGTGCAGGCCTCCTCTTGCCTGTTCTGCAGGTATGTCGAACGGGGTGGATGATTTTCGACAAGGGTAAGAAATAAAAGACTACGATATTTTCAGGAGCTTTTGATCGGGCGACGAGTCAGGGCCAGCGTGACCTCGTTGCCGGAAAAATGTCGCGACTCATTCCCTGCCTAACAGCCGCGAGCGCCGCATCGGTCAGCTGCAAGATGTTGCATGCGTTGATGTCAAGCCAGTTGTAAGGCGGAAGCTGGGAAGGAGCGGGAAAGGTGAGGATGAACTTCGCACCGCGTTTCAAATCAAGCCGTTCCGGGTGCTCTCTCGTCTTGATGGCGGCGTTGTCGATCATAACCTTGTATCGCGCATCGGCATTCCAGAAACTGGCTCGTTTCAAACGATCAACAAGATAGAAGTTTACTTCAGTCATTGGGCCACCATAGTCCTGAACGGGCTGAGTCGCTGCAACCTCCGCGATGACGACGTTCTCCTCGTCGCGGCCTAGGAATTCAGGTGTTTGCCAGCACGCCCTATTCACGCCTGGCATAGAAACCGAATTGTGATCTCGCTTGGCTTCTTCAGCGAGAACTCGCTTCCAGACTGAGGGCATGATGTCCATCTGATCGCGGCATGGATTTCTGCGGGTTATGCAATCGAGGTTGAAAATAAAAAAGTCATTCACCGTTTCAGAATCGGTGAACGGGGTGAACCGGGCGTAGACAGCCATGCATCCTTCACATCCACCAGGATGGCCTATGCGGTATTCAGCATGTTGCGCGTTGATTTCACCGTGAAAATCCTCAGTACGCCAGACAGTATTGGCAGATGCAGTCAGGAGGTAACTTGAACCGTCAGGACTATCAACCAATGGCACGTCAACCAACAGGGTGTAGTCTTTTCCCCAAATCCGCCCATCAACGACTTCAATCCTTGCCAAGGCAAACCCACATCGACCTCCGAGGGTCCGATACAGGGGAAATAGACGGGGGATAAAGGATTTAGGCAAGCTTGCAGCAAACCTCGCGGACAAATCTGGAAGGTTGATCTGATAGCTGCACAGCTTTTCACTGCATACGCCTTCATACTGGCCCCAGGCTCCCCAGCGGTTCATGATGCTCTGCGCGTCATCCCACGTGCTTTTGCCTAGCTGTAAGTCGCGGATGTCTGCAAGGAGCTGTTCAGCTCGCCAACGCAGGATGTGCTGCTGGACGGGCACGTAGATCGCGATCATGCCGACGAAGACGAAGAGCGAAATCAGGGTGATTTGCAGGATCTTGCGCCAGCGTGGGATGAGAGCCATGTATTCAGTAGACACCGTCCGGCGCTGGTTTGTTCCCGGAGCCTTTGCTTTCGCTTCCTTCAGACGCTACGCCAGAAATCGGCGCTCCATTTCGCGGGTCTCCAAGAACAAGGCTCGTTTTTACGCCAGGGCGGCCAGGTCCACTTGCCGATAATTACGCATAGGCGGCGTAAACTTAAAAGCTGAAATTCTGTGGCGGCTTCCCCCCCCGGCCCCACCGCATTTCCACCTGAATTCGACGAAAATGTGCAATAAAACGCACAAAATACGCCAGGTAACCACCGCATAAGAGGCTCTTAATCAGCGAGTTACCGCGCAATTTGCCCAAAAACACCCCACCCCCCCCTTTTTCGTGGGCATTGGTAATCAATTCGACAGGATTCAGTACAACTGCTGGTCGGGATCAACCACTTGAAAATGCTCCTGAAACCCTCTGTCGTTGTACACTCTCGAATGACGGTCCCATCATGGGAAGGATTGCAATGGAAACGACGGGTTGTGGAACGGCTCTTGTAACGCCCTTTCGGGCGGACAGCTCCTTGGATGAGCGGGCCCTGTTTGCGCTGGTGAATTGGCAGATTGATTCAGGTATCGATTTTCTGATGGCCTGCGGTTCGACAGGCGAAGCAGCGACGCTGGATGAGGGCGAGTGGCTGGCGGTAATTCAGATCGTGGTGGAAGCAGCGGCTGGTCGCGTGCCTGTGTGGGCCGGTTGCACGCACAACTCCACGCGCGCTCTTTTGAAGCAGGCAGAGAAGCTGGCGCGGGTGTGCGGTGTCGACGCCGTGCTGTCGGCAAATCCCTACTACAACAAGCCATCGCAGGAGGGGCAATACCGTCACTTCAAGGCGCTGGCGACGGCAATTGAGCCGCTGCCGGTCGTGCTCTACAACGTGCCCGGGCGCACCGCGGCAAATCTCGAACCGGCGACGGTGGTGCGGCTGGCGGAAGAATGCCTGAATGTGGTCGCAATCAAGGAGGCGAGCGGCAGGGTTTCGCAGATCGCCGAGATCGTGCACACCGCTCCCCGAGGATTCAAGGTATTTTGCGGAGATGACAACCTGGCGCTGGCGGCCATCGGCGTAGGCGCGCACGGGCTGGCGAGTGTAGCTTCAAACGAGATTCCGGCCGAGCTGACGCGGATGATTCGCGCGGCGCTCAATAATAACTGGACGGTGGCGCGGGAGCTTGACCGCAAGTATGCGCGGCTTTTTGAGGCGAATTTCTGGGAGTCGAACCCCGGGCCGGTCAAGACAATTTTGAACGCAATGGGCCGGTGCGACGCCTCAGTGCGGCTGCCGCTGGTAGGGCCTGAACGCGGGTTGCGGCAAAAGCTGGAGAAGCTGGCCGGGGAGCTTGGGCTGCTGCGTCACGCCCCCGCACCAGACGGCGATATGCGCATGTTCTAGGTTTCACCGTTCTGATTCAGCAACTCCAGGCGGCGAAACTCCGGTTGAAAATATTCGTCCGCTTTGTGTATCAAAGAGCTCAAAGCGCTGCTCCCCCGTCACAGGCACCTCCGTCTCTGTAGGTAATGGCGATCAATCGTCAGTGAGAAGGCGGTGATTGATGTGGCGATCATGAAAAATTGAAAAAAGTAATCAAACTTTAGTGTAAACTTTTTGACTTTCTTGTTACTATTTGGATTCTGAGCTGCCCAGATCGGGATTACCCTTTCCAAATTCCCCTTCTGGTTTTAGGAAGCCTGTTTTAAGCTCGCCTCATACTTCACTTCCCTACTGTCCTTCTTAGACTCAAGACTCGGGGTTCCAGAGGTGGACTATGGTCGTTCGCACGCAGGGCAAATCTTCCGGACAAATGGTCTTGCACATCGGTGCAGGAAACGTTGAGCAGCATTTTCCTCGCACCGAGCAATTGGTTGAGCTGGAACTGGACCATTTGCGCATCATGTGTGTGCTGGAGCCTGGCTTCTGGCTCGACCGGCCAGAGATTTCCGACAGCCGCCTGAGCCTTTGGCTTGATGCCAAGCGGACCAGCGGAAAGTTTGCCGGCAAAGCGGCGAGTCTGATGATGATTCCGTGCGGAAACCAGGCATTCCGGCTGGAGTTGAAGTCAAACGAACCAGCCTCGGCGCTCCCGAAGGCAGTTCGATTTACGGCTGAATTGGCAGCGACGGCGCCAGCCCGGACGGGCGCGTTGACCCACGGCGGTGAAGTATCTCTGCCGCCCCGCAAGGCAAAGTCGACGCCGAAGATGCGCAAAATTGGTAGACTGAAGGGCAATGACAGCCTTCACGACATCCTCAGCGACCGCGCCGCTTCTGCAGCAATCCATTGAAGAATTCTTTGCCAACCCCACAGCCGCCACCGACCCGGCGCTGAGGCCTGAGGCTCTTGCGGCCTTTCTGCAACTCCGAACAGCCCTTGAAGCGGGCGAATTGCGCTCAGCCGAACCGGACGCGGCCAGTCCGACTGGCTGGCGGGTCAATGCATGGGTAAAGCGCGGAATCCTGCTCGGCTTTCGCCTGGGAATCCTGGCTGAGCTCCCCGGCGGCGGCCTCTCCTTTGTAGACAAACATACCTATCCGGTGCGGACATTTGCCGTAGACGACGGGGTGCGCATTGTTCCGGGTGGATCGAGCGTGCGCGCCGGTGCGTATGTTGCGAAATCCGTGGTCTGCATGCCGCCGATGTATGTGAATGTCGGCGCGTATGTGGATGAGGGAACGATGGTGGATTCCCACGCGCTGGTTGGCAGTTGCGCACAGATTGGCAAGCGGGTGCACCTGAGCGCGGCGGCGCAGATTGGCGGCGTGCTTGAGCCAGTGAACGCGAGCCCGGTGATTATTGAAGACGATGTGCTGGTGGGCGGCAATACGGGCGTCTACGAGGGCACGATTGTGCGTTCGCGGGCGGTGCTGGCTGCGGGGACGATTCTAACCCGCGGAACGCCGGTGTATGACCTGGTGACGGGCGAGGTGCTGAAGGCGACCGCTGAAATGCCGCTGATCATTCCGGCGGGCGCAGTGGTGGTTCCAGGTTCGCGTGCGGTAGCGCGCGGCAAGGGTGCGGAGTGGGGCTTGAGCGTGTATGCACCCGTGATTGTGAAGTATCGCGACGAGAAGACAGACCTGTCCACGACGCTTGAAGACCTGCTACGCTAGCGGGAATGTTCCGACGACCCCGTTTCACTCCGAAAAGCCATTGGCGGCGAATCGCCCTGATGGCGACGCTCATGTGTTTTGTTCTGCCCTGCGTTGGCCAGGAGAAGCACAGCGAGACGAACATTATGCGGCTGCCGTGGGAGAGCTGGCAGTTGCATGTTGGCGACGAGCCTGGCTGCACCTCAGCCGGCGATGCAGAGTGCAACCTGGAGCCTTACTCGAACGATTTGAATCGCTACGGCGTCGAGTGGCAGCGGATAGAGGTCACCTTGCCGGTCGAGCTTCGCCAGCAGCCGCTTGGCCTGTTGGTTCAAGGCGAGGAGCCTGTCTATGAGGTATTCGCAAATGGTCAACGTATTGGAGGCTCAGGCAGTTTCACCACTCATCTAGGACCGCAGGATTCACGCATCATCATCCCCATTCCACCTGGTCTGACGGTGGGCGGACATCTTGTTCTCGCCATCCGAGAACTCAATATGCATACGTACCTGCCAATTTCCTACTTCGTTCCCACGATTGCTCCGACACAGGAAATGCAACGTGTGATGGACGACGATACGCTGACCTATCTGCGCGCAAGCTGGCAGCACTATCTCGGCTTCGCCGCACTGGGAGGAATCGGCCTGTTTTTCTTCCTGCTGTTTTCGATCAACACCAAGCTCCGCGAATACTTCTGGCTAGGCGCTTTGCTTACCCTGCTGTTCATCTTTCGCGTCGGCGAACTGGCTTCCGTGTTCGATCTCGGCATGCCCTCCTGGATGGGGATTTCCATCTACGTCGTCGGCAATTGCGTCCAGGCGGCCATCATCGTCGAGTTCATCTTCGCCTTCCTGGGCAGCCCGGTCAGCAGAGTTTTTCGACTGCTCCAATTCGGCAGTGCACCGCTCATGATCAATTCGCTGTTGCTCATCCCATTTCTCTTCCCACTGGTCTCCCGGTTTCTCCGTTATGCCGAACCTGTCATATTCAACGCCTTCGGTGCATCTGTCTTCTTCGCCGTCCTCGCGCAGCTCTTGCTTCTGCCAATGTGTTTTCGCAGCAAGCTCCCCGAGATGCGCTGGATCGGTGGCGCGATCCTCTTCCTCACTCTCGTCGAGGATCGCTGGCATATTGGATGGGTGCTGTCGCTCGGATTTCCGAAATATCTGCATTGGGGGTCTCTGGATTTTGATATCCGGCCGGTGGCATGGCTGCTGTTTGCTATCGTCATGCTGATTGCGATGACGTTTCGGCTGAGGAGGATTCAGGACCGGAATCGGGATGTGGAGCAGGAGATTGCGGCAGCGCGGGGTGTGCAGCAGTTGTTGATTGCCGAGGCGCTGCCGCTGATCCCTGGGTTGACCGTCGAGAGTGCCTACTTACCGGCACAGGAAGTGGGTGGGGACTTTTTCCAGGTGCTTCCGCTTGAGTCAAGTGGAGCGCCGGACGCGCCGACGGCTTTTGTGGTGCTGGGGGATGTAAGCGGCAAGGGGATGAAGGCGGCGATGACGGTTTCGCTGATCGTGGGTGCGCTGCGAGCGAGTGCCAGGAAATGCACTGGTCCGGCTGAGCTGCTGAAAGAGGTGAACCAGTCTCTGTTTGGGCGCGCGGATGGGTTTGCGACCTGCCTGATTATGATGATGCGGCCGTCAGGGAGTGTAAGCCTGGCGAATGCTGGGCATCCGAATCCATATCTGGATGGTGTGGAGATTGCCACCGACTGCAATCTGCCGCTGGGGCTGACGCTGGATGTAACCTATAGCGAAAGTACGCTCCAGTTGGAGCCGGGGCTGCGGCTGGCGCTGGTGACGGATGGTGTGGTGGAAGCGACTCATGCTGCTTCGCGGGAACTATTTGGCTTTGAGCGGACGCAAGCCGTGAGCCGGAGTTCGGCGGCTGAGATTGCCGAATCGGCTCGCAGTTTTGGTTTGGGAGTTCCGCAGGCCGACGACATTACCGTGCTGACGGTGGCGCGGGGGCTCATTCAACCGACGCTGGTGTTAGCATAAGCAAGACAAGTGATGCAAACAAAAAAACTGAAAATCATCCCCCTGGGTGGCCTTGGCGAGTTCGGCATGAACTGCATGGCGCTCCGTTGGGAAGACGATATTATCGTGATCGATGCTGGACTCATGTTTCCAGAGTCGGAGCTTCTTGGCGTTGATATTGTCGTCCCCGATATTTCTTACCTGATTGAAAACAGAGCACATGTGCGGGCGATTGTCCTGACGCACGGTCACGAAGACCATATTGGCGGCCTGCCATGGATTTTGAATGAGCTGAAGGTGCCGGTTTACGGGACCGAGTTCACGCTGGCCTATGTGGATGGCAAGCTCGAAGAGCACAAGCTGACCGACCTGGTTGAGCTAATCGAAATTGAGCCGAAGGTGAAGTTCACCATCGGTGCCTTTACGATTGAGCCGATCCGGGTGACACATTCGCTGGTGGATTGCGTGGCGCTGGCGATTGATACGCCTGTGGGTGTGGTGATTCACACCGGCGACTTCAAGATCGATCTTTCGCCGCCAGACGGCAAGCCTTTTGACCTGCACACGTTTGCCGAATACGGCAAGCGCGGTGTGCTGGCGCTTTTGCAGGATTCGACCAACGTCGAGCGGCCGGGCTACACGCCGAGCGAGTGGGCAGTCAAGCCGCGGCTGGATGAGATTTTTTCGCGGACCAAGAAGAAGCTGTTTTTCAGCTGCTTTTCGTCTTCGATTTATCGCATCCGGATTGCACTGGAGCTGGCCAAGTCGCATGGGCGCAAGGTAGCGATTATTGGGCGCTCAATGAACGAGAGCTCTGAGATTGCGCAGGATCTGGGATATCTGGATATTCCGCCGGGGCTGGTGATTCATCCCGGGCAGATGAAGGATTTCCCGTCAGAGAAGCTGCTGGTGATGATCAGCGGGACGCAAGGGGAGCCGATGAGCGCTCTGAGCCGTGCCGCAGTGAATACGCACAAGCAGGCGCGGATTGATCCAGGCGACACGGTGCTGCTGAGTTCGCGGGTGATTCCGGGCAATGAGAAGAGCATCTTCCGGGTGATCGACCACTTGACGCGCCGCGAAGCCAACGTGATTTATGACGACGGATCGGCGGGGCTGATTCACGTGAGCGGCCACGGTAGCCAGGAAGAGATGCGGTTGCTGATTAACCTGGTGCGGCCAAAGTTCTTCATCCCGGTGCATGGCGACTACCGTTACCTGCGCAAGCATGCCCAGGTGGCGACCGATACGGGCGCTATTGGGCAGGCAATTGTCATCGAAGACGGCGACGTGCTGGAGCTGGATAAGAGCAATGCCCGCAAGAACGGCAAGGTTACGGCCGGGCGCGTGCTGATTGATTCCGGATCGAGCATTGACGTGGTCGAGGACCTGGTCATCAAGGACCGGCGCACGCTTTCTGAAGATGGCATCGTGCTGGCGGTGGTTGCACTGAACAAGCGCACCGGCAACATTGAGCGCGCTCCGGAGGTGATCATGCGCGGCTTTGGCGGCGCAGATATTACTGATGGCGCACGTGATGTGGTGGCACGCAGTCTCGACGGCCTCGGCGCTGAAGAGAAGGCGGACTACGGCATGGTCAAAGAGAAAATTCGCGTAGACCTGAAGCGGTATATCCAGAAGACGACGGGACGTCGTCCGATGGTGATGCCGGTGGTGATGGAGATCTAGTGTCTTCAAGAGTCACGAAAACAGCGAGGGCTGGCGGGAGGTTTCTCCTGCTGGCCTTTGCTTTTGTTGCGGCAAGTGTTGGGGCGGGCGCAGTGGATTGCAAGCCGGTGCGGGATGTGAAGGACTTTGTCCCGGTTTGGAATGATCTGGTGATTGGGCCGGGCGGGCGGGATCACTCCTGTACGCTGCGGCTGCTGACGCCGGATGCGCGGATTACCGGGGTGGTGATGGGCGCGGATGGCAAATCGACGCGGACTGTCGAATCTGCGGCGGAGTTTGTGGGCTGGTACGAGAAGCGCCCTACGGAGACTTTCTGGGAGCGGACACTGAACTCCTCTGTCGAGGT
This sequence comes from uncultured Acidobacteriota bacterium, assembly GCA_903832055.1. Lineage (GTDB taxonomy): Bacteria > Acidobacteriota > Terriglobia > Terriglobales > Acidobacteriaceae > Acidicapsa. The sequence continues at coordinate 893,741 of CAILAC010000010.1, forward strand.
CTACGAAAATGTGGCGCGGGTCACGCGGACCTACGAGGTGCGGGCATCGGCGAAGGGGCCGGTGCTGGCGACGGGGATTGAGGATTTTCAGCTGATTTTTGAGGGCGGCGAGTGGCGGGCGTTTGCGATGCTCTGGCAGGATGCTACGCCGGGGAAGCCGCTGCCAGGACGATATTTGGCACCCTCAAGATAGCGGGCTGAAATGATTCTGTAGAATCGCGCTATGAAACGAGCCCTCCTTTTGATTGCTTTTGCTGCCGGAGTGTTGTCGGCTGCTGCCCCGGGGCAGGCTCCTGCGGCTGTGCAGGTTGCGCCTGCGATTGAAACTTGCCTGCCATCGACGACACTGGATGAGCTGGTGAAGGCGTTGGGGCAGGCGATCAGCGGCCCGGCCGACAAAGACCGCACCTGCCTGCGGGCGCTGCTGATGCCCGATGCTCGGCTGGTTCCGGTCTCGAAGGCGGCAGATGGCAGCTATGTGCCGCATGCGCTGACGGTGGATGGCTGGATCGAAAGGGTGAAGAAGCGTGGCAGCGCGGCCTTCTACGAAGTGCAGGTGAAGGTGAAGCCCGAGGTGTATGGGCACATTGCGCATCTGTGGAGTACCTACGAGATTCGCGAGACGCCGGATGGCAAGGCACAGGTACGGGGCATCAACAGCATACAGGCGGTGAATGATGGAACGCGCTGGCGGGTGTATCAGGTTTTTTGGCAGGCAGAGACGCCGGATGAGCTGGTGCCGGAGAGGTATTTGCCGTGAGCACTGGGACTGAAAAACTTGTGAGTGTTGGGACGATCCGCGCGGCGGCGGCGCGGATTGCTGGAGTTGCCGTAAGAACGCCTTTGGTCCGGGCGCCTTTTGCTGGGCTCGCTGGGCGCGGGACGGGCAAGGAGATTTGGCTGAAGGCGGAGAGCCTGCAGCCGATTGGCAGCTTCAAACTGCGCGGGGCGGCGAACCGGATTTTGCAACTGACAGCGGATGAGATTGCGCGCGGCGTGATTACGTATTCGAGTGGAAACCACGCCCAGGGCGTGGCGTATGCAGCTCGCGAAGTGGGGGCCAAGGCGGTGATCGTGATGCCGGCGAATGCTCCGGCGATCAAGCGGGCGGCAACACTGGCCCTGGGCGCAGAAGTGGTGGATGTGGGCAACGCTTCGAGCGAGCGGCTGGCGGTTTCTGACGAGCTGGTCAGGCGGTTTGGGTATGTGACGATTCCGCCGTATGACGATGAGGCGGTGATTGCCGGGCAGGCCACCTGCGGACTCGAAATTGTGGAGGATGTGCCGGATGTGGACCTGGTGCTGGCTCCGGTAAGCGGCGGCGGATTGCTGAGCGGCGTGGCTGCGGCGGTGCGGCAGCTTGCGCCCAGTGCGCTCGTGGTTGGCGTGGAGCCGGAGCTGGCCGGGGACGCGGCGGAGAGCTTCAGGTCGGGGAAGATTGTCACCTGGGGAGCTGATCTGACAACGCGCACCATCGCCGACGGGCTGCGGACACAGAGCGTGGGAGTGCGGAACTTTGCGCACATTCAGGCGTTTGTGGACCGGATCATTACCGTGACCGAGGCGGAGATTCGCGCGGCCATGCGGGCGATTGTGGCGACGACGCGGCTTGTTCCCGAGCCTAGCGGGGCGGTGACGACGGCTGCCCTGCTCTTCCACGCCCACGAACTGCCGCCGTATCGGAAGGCGGTCGCAGTCGTGAGCGGTGGCAACGTGGCGCCGGAGATGCTGGCGGAGATTCTCCTTGAGCGGAATTAGCGATGCTCGCGTAGCTTCAAGATCGCAGTGAGGTGTCAATGAACTCAATTGCGCTTGCCAGATGTTGACGAAATCGAGTGCAACCCGGTCCATCCCTATATGATTTGGACTGTGACAAGACACTTTGCTCTCGCTACTTTGCTCATCGTCGCCACCGCAGCCACTGCGCAGCAGAAGCCGGACAAGAATGCCATGAAGCCGATGGCTGGGCCGCGGGCGACTATTCTGCGCGAGACGCCGATTTATGTAGCTCCAGATCTGACTTCGCAGAAGGTGGACCGGATTCAGGAGGGGCGTGAGCTGGTCATCGCCGAGTCCTCAGGGCCGTGGATTCGCGTCTTTGCCAATACCGACATGGAGGAAGTGGACGAGCGTGATGCCCCGGTTTTTGGCGGGGAGTCTGCGCCGCCGCCGGTTTCAGGGTGGATGCAGGCGCGCGGGGTGGTGCGGGAGACGACAGAGGGCGGTGACCTTGTGCTGATGGGCGAGGCGGCGAGCCTTGAGATACTGGCCGAGGACGCTCGCGGGCCGCGCAATGCCGGGCAGGCGGCGCGGCTGTTGTATCGGCGGGTGGTGGAGTTTTATCCCAATTCAGCGCTGGCGGCGGAGGCTGCGTGGCGGGCGGCAGATATTCGCTGGCAGTTTGAGAAGGCAGATGCCTTCAAGCGCCCATCCGCGAAGGAGCGTGACTCCTACCTGCGCGAACAGCTCTATGACGACGAGATGAAGAAGATCATCAAGAACTGGCCGCATTCGCGGCAGGCTGACCAAGCAGCCTACACGATGATTGACAACAAGCTCTGCGGCGACTGGCAGGGCGAGCCGAAGTGCCCTGAGAAGGAATCAGAATATTACGAGAAGTTTGCCGCTGAACATCCAGACGGGCCAAAGACGGCGCAGGCGCTCTATCAGGCCACTTACCGGCAGGCGGTGATGGGCGACATGTACGCCGCCGATGGCACCGACAAGAAAATGGATGCAGCGCGGACCCATGCGCGAGAGCTGTATGCGCGGATGAAGGACAAGTTTCCCGCTTCAGACTACACGGCGCGGGCAGCGGCGCTGATTTACAAGATCGACCAGGGCGTCGCTGTATACGGGTCGGACCGGGACTGACGTCTGAGACTGAGGGCTGGGATTCGAAACTGGAAACTGTGCAGCCGGGTCCCCGAAAGATTTTCCCTGCCGCAACGTGAAATGTAAGCAAAATCCCTTGCGCCAATAGGCTCCTGACAGCAAAGACCCTTCGACAGCGTGGAAAATTCAGTTATCCTAGAAACTCAATATTCCGTTTCCTGCGAAATCGAACCGATTGATATGCATCATCGGCGGTACCGGGCTTTTTTGGCCCCGATTCAGACGAGTTGCAAGCCCCTGAATTTTTAACAGTATTCACTGGGTTCACTGAAAATGTGGAGGTCTCTTGAACAGCTATTTCATGTCGGTATTGCTCGGCATCGTTGAAGGATTGACGGAGTTTTTGCCTGTCAGCTCGACGGCGCATCTGCGGATTGCGGAAGCCCTGCTGCATATCGACCTAACTGACGCTTACTGGAAGATGTACACAATCGTGATCCAGCTGGGGGCGATTCTGGCGTTGTGCCTTCTTTTCATGGGCAGAATTGTCGAGTTCATCCGCACCTTTCCCAATGGCGAAAATGGCACGCGGACGGTGCTGAATCATCCGATCTCGCTGACGATGATTGCTTTCTTCTTCACGGCGGCTCCGTCACTGCTGCTGACCAAGCTGATCTCGAAGCACCTGGAGAGCCTGAATGTTATGGCCTGGGCGCTGCTGATTGGTGGCGTGGTGATGTGGGCTATCGATGCCTGGACCGTTCGCCACGAGGCGGGCACGACCGACGTGGAAGAGATGTCAATCTGGCAGGCAATCTGGATTGGGCTGTGCCAGACGCTTTCGGCGGTGTTCCCCGGAACTTCGCGTTCGATGTCGACGATTGCAGCGGGGCAGATTGGCGGATTAACACGCGGGACGGCACTGGAGTTCAGCTTCTTGATTTCGATTCCGACAATGATCGCGGCGACTGGCTACGACTTGTACAAAGAGGTGCTGCACCATCCCAAGGGAGCAGAGGTCGTTGCGCCATTGGTGATGAACTCGGAGCGCTGGATTGTGCTGGCGATCGGATTTGTGGTGTCGTTCATCGTGGCACTCGGCGTCGTGGAGTGGTTCCTGCAATGGGTGCGCAAGCATGGGCTGGTGCTCTTTGCGGTGTACCGGATTATCCTGGCAATCGTGCTGCTGACGGTAGGGAGCAAGTTGCTGGGCGGGAACTAGTTCAGCGCAGTGGTCGAATTGCAGGGCCGGGGCTGATGCTCCGGCCCTGGTGTTTTCGGGCAACAAATGGGGGTTCGCAGCGAGGTTCCTCTGGTGCGGTTTTCGAACTGAATCCTCCCGAAAGCGAAGATAATAGGAAGTGCTCTGGGGATTTTTTGCTGCTGGCTGGCTCGCTTGATGGACTGAGACGAGAGAAGCCTACAGCTGCGTCCCTGCCATGAAACCTATTCGAATCATCATGACGCCGACCCGAAACCGCCCGCTGAACATCTTGCTGGGCTGTTTACTGTTGTTGGCTGCTGCTCTGCTGCTCCTCTCTCTCGCCTCTTACCACTCTGCTGACCCTTCGCTTGATACTTCGACTGGGGTGACGGGGCCGCATGCTGTTCGCAATCTGATTGGACCGACGGGCGCGTACCTGAGCGACCTGCTGCTGCAGATTTTTGGGGTGACGGCGTTTGGCTTGCCGCTGTGGCTGGGCGGGCTGGGGCTGGCGTGGCTGCGCTCGCGGAACAATGGCCTGGCCTGGCTGCGATGGGCGGGGGTTTTGCTGACGCTGACGTTTTTGCCGACTGGGCTGGGGATGTCTCCGTGGCATTGGCGCTGGCTGCATGTGCTGCCGATGGAGGGCGTGGTGGGGCGCCTGATGGCGGACCTGCTGATGCGGTATCTGAATGTGACAGGTGCGGCGATTTTGGCGGCGGTGTTGGCGGGCGCGGGATTGTATCTGGGTTCGCACTTCAGCTTCCGTGCTGCGTGGGAGTGGTTCCAGGAGCGATCGATCCAGCTCTCGGCGTGGAATGACCGCTGGCAGAACTGGCAGGCGGATCGTGCGGACAAGAGGGCCGAGCGCGAGGCGATACGGCAGGCAGAGCTGGGGCCGGAGTTCAATCCCGAAGAAGAACGGGCGGCAGGGATGCGGCAGCCTGGCTTGTTGGCGCGGATGTTCGGGTTCATGCGCCGGAAGAAGTCTGCCGAAGACGACCTGCTGGACGATGTGCCGGCGGTGCAGCGGATGGGCAGCCGCGCGGAAGTGGAGGAGGAGGCTGGTCCTTCGCCACTGCGGACTGGCTACAGAACCAATATCTGGGAGCGGCGCGAGGTTGCCGCGACGCCCCATACTGCGGTGGAAGACAAAGAGTTTGAGACGGAAGTTGTGCCAATCTCAAGCCGGGTGACGAACGCGCATGTCAGCTCTGCGGCCGCTGCGGCACCCGTGCCTGCGCGGAGCAGGGTGCGCGAAGTGGCAGAGGAGTTTACGGGGTTTGCGGTGGAGATGACTGCTCCGGTTGCGCCCGTTCCGGCTGCGGCAAGGGCTGTGGCAAAGGCTGCGCCACCAGCTGAGACCGCGGCTGAGCGGGTGATGATTCATGAGCGGGCCGATGTTGACCTGCGCACGGTGACGCTGCCGCCGAAGAACGTGAGCGGATTCAAGCTGCCGCCGAGCACGCTGCTGAATCTGGGCGAAGAGCCGCTGGCGATTCGCGAAGACCTGCTGCGGGAGGAGGCGCGCAAGCTCGTGGAGAAGTGCGCCGAGTTCAAGGTGAACGGGCAGATTGTGCAGATCAATCCTGGGCCGATGGTGACGACGTATGAGTTCAAGCCGGACGCGAGTGTGAAGTACAGCCGCGTGGCAGGCCTGGGCGACGATCTGTGCCTGGCGATGCGCGCGGAAAGCATCCTGATTGAGCGGATGGCGGGCAAGAGCACGATTGGGATTCAGGTGCCGAACCACGATAAGGAGACCATTCACCTGCGGGACGTGATTGAGTCTGAGACCTTTGCCAAGGCCAAGAGCCGGCTGACGCTGGCCATGGGCAAGGACATCAACGGGCGGATTGTGACAGCAGATCTGGCGGGAATGCCGCATGTGCTGATTGCGGGTTCGACTGGATCGGGCAAGTCGGTGGCGATCAACGCGATGATCATGTCGCTGCTGTACCGGACGACTCCGGCGCAGGTGCGGTTGATTCTGGTGGATCCGAAACGGGTGGAACTGGGCATGTACGAGGGAATTCCGCACCTGTTTACGCCGATTATCACGGAGGCAAAGCTGGCCGCGAACGCGCTGCGCAATGCGGTGCGGGAGATGGAGCGGCGGCTGAAGCTGCTGGCGAGCCGGAGCGTGCGCAATATCGACCAGTACAACACCAAGCTGGCGGAGAGCGGAATGGAGAGCCTCTTCACGGATACGGGCGAGGAGGAAAAGCCTCTGCCGTATATCGTGATCATCATTGACGAGTTGGCAGACTTGATGATGCTGGACCGGGCGAATGTGGAGGAATCCATTACGCGGCTGGCGCAGATGGCGCGTGCGGTTGGGATTCACCTGGTGCTGGCGACGCAGCGGCCTTCAGTGGACGTGATTACGGGCCTTATCAAGGCGAATGTGCCGACGCGGATCAGCTTCAGGCTGGCTTCAAAGGTGGATTCGCGGACGATTATTGATGACAACGGCGCGGAAAGCCTGCTGGGCAGGGGCGATATGTTGTTCAGGCCGCCGGGCACTTCGCGGCTGATGCGGATTCATGCGCCGTATGTGAGCGAGAAGGAAACGGCCGCGGTGGTGGATTTCTGGAAGGCGCAGGGCGAGGCGGAGTATGTTGAGGGCTTCCTTGAGGCTCCGCGTGAAGAGAAGGCGATGATGGAGGGTGATGGATCGGCGGAGGGCGACAACGATGAGTTGTTTGATGACGCGGTGCGGCTGGTGTTTGAGTTTGGCAAGGCTTCAACATCGCTGTTGCAGCGGCGGCTGCGGATTGGCTATGGCAGGGCGGCGCATCTGATTGATTTGATGGAGCGCGACGGGCTGGTGGGTCCGGCGGATGGGTCAAGGCCGCGGGAGCTGCTGAAGCATCCGGGCTGGCTGCATGAGGTGCCGGCGGCGATTGACTGATGCCCGTTGGTCAGGGTCGAGATACGGAGTATTTTCGCCACATCGGGGTGCCTCAAAGGTGTTTACCAGTTAATTAACGGCAGGGTTTGAAAATAATGGAGGGGGGGAGGGGGGTACCCTTCATGTCGGCAAACATATTGCAATGTGCGATATTTCAAGTGTTAAGTGTGAAAAGCGTATCCTTCGCTTTGCCCAGGATGGCAAGCGCCCAGGACAGCCGATTCGAAACTGACTTAAGAAGATTGTGTGCTTTTGGGTAGAAATGATCGGCAATGCGAGGACAAGATTTGTCCTGACGATTTGAGGTGAAGGATGAGTGGTTCCCTGCCCCGGCTGCTGTTGATTGACGATGATGCGATCAGCCGCGAAGTGCTGGCGATGATGCTGGAGATGCATGGCTTTGCGGTGGCGGCGGTGGAGACGGGCGAAGAGGCGCTGGGGATTGACTGCGAAATCGATGCTGTTTTGATGGATACACAGATGCCGGGACTGAGCGGGCTGGAACTGATCCAGGCGCTGCGACAGGTGACGAAGGCGCGGATTGTGGCGATCAGTGGAAGTGATCCGGGGGTGGCGATTCGCGAGGCTGCGGATGGCTTTTTGCTGAAGCCGATTGCAGCGGAGAGTGTGGTGGCGCTGCTGGCGGGCGGTACGACGGCAGCCGCGGATGCCGAAGCAACGGATAGTCCGGCGGAGTTGATTGACCCGGTGGTGCTGGGGAAGCTGAAGGCGATGATGTCGGCGAAGGCATTGCGGGAGATATACACGGCGGTGGCCACTGACCTGAAGAGCCGGCTTGGACCGTTGCAGGCGGCAGTCGATGCCGGAGATGACGCGGAAATGAGACGAATTGCGCATGCAATCAAGGGTGGATGCGCGATGGTGGGGCTCACCGGCGCGATGCAGGCGGCGGCGCAATTAGAATCTAGTAACGTACCAGTGACATTCCCGGAAGCGATGGGCCAATTGCGTTCCTCATTGATAGCTCTGGAGGTTATGCTTGGAAGGGATTTTCCAGCCTGATTCCAGAGACTGTATCGAAATGATGCAACCCGATTGGGCTGTGAGATTATGACCCAAGTGCAGAAATTGCAGTGCAGTTTGTGGAGGTAGAGAGATCAATGGAACGCAGTGACCGCAACGAGCGCATTATCCGGATTATTCTGGCCGATGATCATCCTGTCGTGCGCATTGGCGTGCGTAACATGCTCTCTGAGCATATCGGCTTTGAAGTTGTGGGCGAAGCCTCTGACGGCGATGAAGCGATCACGCAGACGCTGGAGCTGGAGCCGGATATCCTGCTGCTGGACTTGCAGATGCCCAAGATGCCGGGTCTGGAAGCGATGCGGGCAATCATGAACGGGACGCCGACGGTCAAGATTATCCTGCTGACCTCGTTGATTACGACGCAGCAGATTATTGAGGCCTTGCAGATTGGCGCACGCGGCATTGTGCTGAAGGACGCGCTGGCGGATCATTTGCAGACGTCGATTCGCACGGTAGTGGCGGGCGACTACTGGATTGGCGGTAAACGGGTTGTGAACCTGGTGAGCGCGCTGCACACTCTGATGCAGCAGGCGCAGGTGCCGCAGCGGAAGACGTATGGCTTGACTCCGCGGGAGCTGGAAGTGGTGGGGTGCATTGTGGAGGGTTGCAGCAACCGGGATATCGCAAAGCAGTTTACGCTGAGCGAGGAGACGGTGAAGCGGCACTTGTCGAATATTTTTGATAAGACTGGCGTTTCGACGCGGCTGGAACTGGCGCTGTTTGCGATTGCGCACCAGTTGGTTACGCCTTCCTAGCAATTTGCAGGATGGAGAAGAGAGGCCGCCCGATTCAGACCGAGTCGGGCGGTTTTGCATTTGGACTAAGGAGTGGATGATGCGAATTGGCTTTTTGGGGTTGGGGAAGATGGGGACGGCGATGGCACGGCGGCTTTTGGCGGCGGGCTATGGGGTGACGGTCTGGAACCGGACGGCGGCTGCGGCTGAAGGGCTGGCCGGGGACGGCGCGGTGTTTGCCAGGACGGCCGCCGAGGCGGTGCGCGGGGCGGAGATTGTTTTTTCGATGCTGTTTGACGACGCGGCGCATGAGGCGGTGCTTTTGGGCGAAGCCGGCGCGCCGGGAGTGCTGGAGGCGATGGAGGCAGGGGCGCTTCATGTGGCGTGCAGCACGATCAGCGTGGCGATGAGTGAGCGGCTGGCGGCGGAGCATACGCTGCGGGGGCAGATGTATGTGGCTGCGCCAGTGTTTGGGCGGCCGAATGTGGCGGCGGAGGGGCGGTTGTGGATTGTGGCGGCTGGCGCGGCCGACGCCGTGGAGCGGGCGCGGCCAGTGCTGGAGGCGCTTGGCCGGGGGATTTCGGTGGTCGGAGAGAAGCCGGCGCAGGCGCATGCGGTGAAGCTGGCGGGGAATTTTATGATCACGATGATGATTCAGGGGATGAGCGAGGCTGTGGTGTTTGGGGAGGCGGCGGGGATTGATGCGGCGATGCTGCTGGAGACGGTGAATTCTGCGCTGTTTCAATCGCCGTTTTATGCGGCTTACGCCAAGGTGCTGCTGGACCCTCCGGCGGTGCCGGGGGCTACGGTGGGGCTGGGGGAGAAGGATTTGCGGCTGTTTCTGGAGGCGGCGCGGGGGAATGGCGTGCGGCTGGCGGTGGCGGAGCGGATCGATGGGCGGTTTGAGGAGGCGATTGCGGCGGGGCTGGGGGATGCGGATTGGGCTGGCGGGATGCTGGCGGCGGCTAGACGAGGGAGTAGGGAGTTGTAGAGGCTGGTCTTTGGCTGCGCTCGGGAGGACCAAGGCGGTGTGAGTGTGAGTGTGAGTGTGAAGTGTGAAGTGTGAAGTGTGAAGTGTGAAAAGCATATCGTTCGCTTCGTTCAGGGGGACAAACTGCGATGGACGAATTGAAGCGTTTTGGGATGGGGGTTGGGTACAATCTGGCTATGAAGATTACTGGGAAGATTGTTTTTATTACTGGGGCGAGCGCGGGGATTGGCGCTGCTACTGCGCTTGCGTTTGCTGCTGAGGGTGCCCGGCTGCTGCTGTGCGCGCGGCGGGTGGAGAAGCTGGCCGAGGTGGCGGAGCGGGCCCTGGAGCTGGGCGCGACGGCGGTGCACACCTTTGCACTCGACGTACGGGACCAGGCGGCGGTGGCTGCCGCGGTGGCGGGGCTGCCGGGGGAGTGGGCGGCGATCGACATTCTGGTAAATAACGCCGGGCTTAGCCGGGGGCTGAACAAGGTTTACGAGGGTGTGATTGAAGACTGGGACGAGATGATCGACACCAACGTGAAGGGGCTACTGTATGTGACCCGCGCGGTAGTGCCGGGCATGATTGAGCGAGGCTCGGGGCACGTGGTGAATCTGGGCTCGACGGCGGGGGAGATCACGTATCCCAATGGTGCGGTGTATTGCGCGACCAAGGCGGCGGAGAAGGCGATCAACGACGGGTTGCGGCAGGATGTGCTGGGGACGCCGGTGCGGGTTTCGAGCATCGATCCGGGGATGGTGGAGACGGATTTCAGCAAGGTGCGTTTTCACGGGGATGAGGAGCGCGCGGCGAAGGTGTACCAAGGGCTGACGCCGCTCAGGCCGGAGGATGTGGCGGACGCGATTGTATGGGCGGTAAGCCGGCCGGCGCACGTGAACATTGCGCACGTGCTGATGACGCCGGTGGCGCAGGCGAATTCGCTGCTGTTTCACCGGGAGAGTACCGGGACGACCAGCTCGCGGTAGGGTCAGTCCCACCCTTCTCTGGAGTACGGGAAGGGTGGGGCACCGGGATTAATTCGTTTCGAATGAAGGCAAAAGAAAAAGCCCTACTTGAGGGCTTCGATCTGGGCTTCCACGTGGGCCAGGGCAGCTTCGAGAGCGGCACGACGGCCTGCGTTTGATGTGCGCTGCGAAAGAATGTTTTCTCTTTGCAGGTTGAGCGCCTGAATCTGCCGGGCGTGATGAGCTTTATCCACTTGCTGTTTCCGCAAATCCTTGGCGGTTCCAGAACTGGTCGCCGACGATATTGCGGTTTGCTGCGAGCTTGCTGACATTTGCTCCTCCACAGATTTGCTTTCCCAACCTCGGGCCATGACTTGATTGTACGTTGAGTGAGGGTGTTTGCGTTCTATTGGTTGCAGGCCGTATAAGGCAGAAGTACTGAAGAAATGGAGATAAATCGCATGCAGCATTGGCAGATACCGTCATTTGGCATTGATTCTTTGATATTGGCCGAGAAGGATTCACCGCAGCCGGGGGCTGGCGAAGTGCTGGTGCGGGTGCACTCAGTCTCGCTGAACTACCGTGACCTGATGGTCGTTGAGGGTCGGTACAACCCGCGGCTGGCGATGCCGAGGGTGCCTTGTTCTGATGGAGCGGGGGAGGTCCTGGCGGTGGGCGCGGGGGTGACGCGGTGGAAGGTGGGAGACCGCGTGGCCGGAATTTTTATGCAGAACTGGCTGGAGGGTCAGCCGACAGCGGCCAAGGCGAAGGGGGCTCTGGGTGGCGATATTGACGGCATGCTGGCGACCGAGGTGGTGTTGCCGGAGTGCGGTTTGGTGCGGATTCCCGAGCATCTGAGCTTTGATGAGGGGGCGACGCTGCCCTGCGCGGCGGTGACGGCGTGGAATGCGCTGTTCAAAGCGACTGATACGAAGCCTGGGGATACGGTGCTGATTCAGGGGACGGGTGGGGTTTCGATCTTTGCGCTGCAGTTTGCGCGGATGGCGGGGGCGCGGGTGCTGGGGATTTCAAGCAGCGATGAGAAGCTGGCGCGCGCGGCAGGGCTGGGACTCGACGCGGGGCTGAATTACCGGGCGCATCCGGAGTGGGAGAAGTGGGCGCTTGGCGAGACACATGGCGAGGGCGTGGACCTGGTGGTAGAGGTGGGCGGGTCGGGCACCCTGCCTAGAGCTCTGCGCGCGGTGAAGCCGGGCGGCACGGTGGCGCAGATTGGCGTGCTGACGGGCGCGGCAGAGGCGGTGGATGTGCGGGTGATTCTGTCAAAGCAGATCAGGGTGCAGGGTGTGTATGTCGGTTCGAGAGCCGATTTTGACGCGATGAACAGGGGAATTGCGCAGGCGGGATTGAAGCCGGTGATTGATTCGGTGTTCTCGTGGAAGGAAGCGCCGGCCGCACTCAGAAGGATGGAGAGCGCGGGGCATTTTGGCAAGATTGTGATTTCGACGGAGTAGGGAAATTGCCGCTGGTGCAAGCAGGAGCGCGGGCATCCGAAGTGGATGCCCGCGCTTCTTTTTCGCAGACACACGTAATTGAGAAGTTATTTGGGAAGGACCTGGGTGCCGTCGAGACGGACGCCGTCCAGGCTGTTGGGGTTGAGACCGAGGACGCTGAGGATGGTCGGGGCGACCTGGTTGGTGCCGACGCTGGAGTAGACAGTCTTGGACCAGAGGCCGGGGTTGGAGAGCAGAAGGATGACGTTGGTGTCGTCATGCGAGAAGCCGCCGTGCTCTTCCTGCTTTTTGCTGCTGCCGGTGTAGGTGACGCCAACGTTGGGGGTGACGATGATGTCTGGGGTGCGAGGATCGCCGTTGGGGGCGTAGCCGGGCTTGTTGTAGTTCATGGCAAGTGTCGGACCGGAGTAGATCTGGCCCAGGCCGATGGCGGCGGCGTTCGATTCAAGGGTGGCAACGTCGGCGGCCAGGTTGGCGCCGCGCTTGAGCCAGATGAGTGAGACGTCGTCTTCGGTGGGCCCGATGCCGGTGGGGTTATTGGGATTTTCGGAGTAAGGCAAGTCGCTGGCAAGCAGGGTCGCGGGGGACGTACCGGTTTTGAGGATGGGGTTCCAGAGCGCGGGATCGATGGGCGATTGGCCATGCTTGGCGGTGATGATGATCAGGGTTGAGTCGTAGAGGCCGTTGTCTTTGATGGCGTTGATCATCTGCCCGATGGAGTCATCGACGTACTGAATTTCGCTGAGCAGCGCGGCGCTCGGGGTGCCGATGCCATCGAGGTAGCCGCCCTTGGTGGAGATGGCCTTCTCGATCAGCTTTTGGCCAACGCTGACGGACTGAAAGTTCATACCGAAGAGGGTAGGAACCTTGCCGGCTTTGCCGTTGTGGGTCATGCCGCCGATCTGGTTGAGGATTGCATTGACCTTGAGGGTGTCGTAGCACTGGACGTTTTGGAAGCTGTTGGTCCAGGAGCTGTTGTCAGCCGCGGTATCGCGAATGGTGGCGCAGGAGACGCCTGTAGGGGTGCTGACGCCGGGCAGGCCGATCACGTTTGAGTTGATTTCAGGCGCGTAGAAATCGTCGAGAACGCCGACGCCGTCCTGGCCAGCGACGGAGGAGTATGCGGGGTGCTTATCGGCCCAGGCCACATAGCCGCCGGAGTTGTGGATGACGCCGAAGATGGTGTTGACGCGAACGAAGTTCCAGGGCCAGACGGGAGCGCAACCGGCCTTGGGGTCGCGGGGGAGGCGCTTGGGATCAATCGAAGCGACCGTACCCTCGGTGAGACCTGCGCCTGGTGCGCCTCCATTGAGCTGGGACTGATCGATGTCGATGCCCTCTTCATACTCAGTGGTAGTGCCGGTGGGGAAACCATAGGGTGTGCACGGGCCGGAGGCGACGCCATTGCCGGTGGCCTTGGCGGGTGCGCTGAGCGAACGATCATAGGCGACGTCGTAGTAGACGCCCATGGAGCGCGGTGTTGCACCGCTGACGATGCTCATCAAGCCGGGGAATGAATCAGACGGCTTGGAAGCGCTGGCTGCGACGTAGTTGACGCCGGTGGTGGCAAGCGAGGCGATGTTGGGGCAATAGGGGGAGCCGCTGTTGACCTTGGCCAGGCCCTGTGAGCAGTTCTGAAAATCAACGGCGTGCATGCCATCGACGCTGATCAGCAGTACGTGGCTGATCTGGGAGCTGTGCCAGTCTTTTGATTTGGCTAATTCTTTAACTTGCGCGGAAGCGTTGGACGCTGCGAAGGCGGCCAGGGACAGTATTAGCAGGGAAGTCTTGTTCATTTCCCCTCCTTGAACCAGAATCCTAGCAAGCAAAGTCAATCGGCGAGGTTGTTGCCGGATGAATGTTGGGTGAATTCGAAGAGCTTAAAAAGATTTTGGAATGTGCGACTTAAACGTTGTAGGATTTGACCGTCTGTTGGGCTTTGGCGGCTTCGATGGGAGGGGCGGGGTAGACTCATGTACGAGGCAAAAGAAGGTTCTCATAGGCGCTCAGGATGACAAGGGCAAGTGTGAGTGTGAAGTGTGCAGTGTGAAAAGAAGGCAGAATCGGAAGAAGAAAGCGAGTTATCAATGGATCTGGGACTTAGCGGCAAGGTGATCGTGGTAACCGGCGGAGGAGCCGGGATTGGCGAGGGAATTTCGCGGGCTTGCCTGGCAGAGGGCGCGCGGGTGGTGGTGCTGGGGCGCGCTTCGCAGAATGTACAGAACTTCATGGCAGAGATGAAGGCGGCAGGAGCCGCGTGTGAGCTTGTGGAGGCGCATCTGGAGGATACGGAGCGCTGCCTGGAAGCGATTGTCGAGATTGAAGAGCGGTTTGGTTCGATCTACGGGCTGGTGAACAATGCCGGGGTGAACGATGGAGTAGGGCTTGAATCGGGCAGCGTGAAGGGGTTCATTGAGAGCCTGAACAAGAACCTGGTGCACTACTACGCCTTGGCGCACTATGCGCTGCCGGCGCTGAAGCGTTCGCAAGGATCAATTGTGAACATCAGCTCGAAGGTGGCGTTGACGGGTCAGGGCGGGACGTCTGGTTATGCCGCTTCGAAGGGGGCGCAACTGGCGCTGACACGGGAGTGGGCGGCGGAGATGCTGCCGTACGGGATTCGCGTAAACGCGGTGCTGCCGGCTGAGGTGATGACACCGCTGTACAGCCGATGGCTACAGACGCTGGGGGACCCGGCGGCCAAGCTGAAGGAAATTACCGACAAGATTCCCCTGGGGCACAGGATGACGCTGGCTTCGGAGATTGCCTCGGCGACGGTATTTCTGCTTTCGCCAACGCAGTCAGGGCATACGACGGGGCAGCACATCATTGTTGACGGCGGGTATGTGCACCTGGACCGGGCGCTTACCTAGGGCGAGTGTGAGTGTGAGTGTGAAGTGTGAAAAGCAGATTCCCCCTGCGGGGAATGACAGGCGGAAAAGCCAGAGCGACAGCGAATTTTATTTGGGAATGATGGAGAGAGAAGTCGTGGCAGCGTTGCTGCCATGAAATCAGGAATCACCGGGCTTGGACGACGGGCTGCCTGATGCCTCGTCCTGCTGTAACTTGGAGAGAAGACTTCCCTTTCTGATCGTGAGTGGACATTGATAGTTGAAATAAAAGCGTTGACGAAGGTATACGAGGGCAAGCAGCGCGTCGTTGCTGTAGACGGCATTGACCTCGAAGTGCAGCAGGGCGAGATATTTGGACTGCTGGGTCCGAATGGCGCGGGCAAGACGACGACCATTGGCATCTGCACGACGCGTACCCTGCCGACCAGCGGCACAGTGCGGATTGCCGGCATCGACGTGGTGGGCCACGCAGCGGAGGCGCGCAAGCTGATTGGCGTGGTGCCGCAGTACAACACGCTGGACCGGTCGCTGACAATCTTTGAGAATTTGTATTTTCACTGCCGGTATTTTGGGTTTTCGCATGGGCAGGCAAAGGAACGGAGCGAGGGTCTGCTGGCGCAGTTTCTACTGACCGAGCGCAAGGATGCGACTCCGAGCCAACTCTCAGGAGGATTGGCGCAACGGGTGCAGATTGCGCGGGCGATTGCGCACCGGCCGCTGGTACTGTTTTTGGATGAACCGAGCGCCGGGCTGGACCCGCAGAGCCGCATTGCCATGTGGAGCGCGGTCCAGGAGCTGCGCAAGGAAGGCATCACAGTCGTGCTGACAACGCACTATATGGAAGAAGCCGACGAGCTGAGCGACCGCGTAGGGATTGTGGACCACGGGCGCATGCTGGCACTTGGCTCTCCGCAGAAGCTGAAGGACACGTTTGGGGCGGAGACGATGATCGACCTGAAGCTGCGGCACGTAGAAGGCGCAGAGACGGTGGCAGTCGAGGTGCGCGGGCTGGATGGGGTAAAAAGCGCGGAGCCGACGGCGGAGGGTTTGCGTGTGTTTGCGACGAACGCGGACGGGCTGCTGCCAGCGGTAATCCAGGCGAGTGTGCGGCTGGGGTTGCGGGATATTGCGATAACGGAGCCGAGCCTGGAGACGGTGTTCATCCACCTGACAGGGAGGGATTTGCGTGAGTAACAACGAGCGGGCCGGACTGGAACGGAACCAAGGCGGACTTGATCACAAGAGGACGATGTTTCTCAAGGCTTTCTGGGGGCTGTATCTGCGTGATCTGCGGGTGCTGAGCCGCGAGGTGATGCCTTTTCTGCTGCGTGTCGGAATGCAGCCGCTGCTGTTTTTGTTTGTGTTTACCTTCATCATGCCGCGGATGTCGGGTGGGAATCCGATGGCGGCGGCGGGCGGGGCGACTTTTGGAGCGGTGCTGCTGCCGGGGCTGATGGCGGTGGCGATCATGTTCAGTGGAATCGCGGCGGTGGCGCTGCCGCTGTCAACGGAGTTTGGGATTACGCGGGAGATTGATGACCGGGTGATGTGCCCGGTGCCGGTGTGGGCGGTCGCTGTCGAGAAGATCAGCTTCAGCGCACTGCAGAGCATTGTCGCTGCGCTGCTGGTGATTCCGATGGCGATCTGGATTCCGGCGACGCCGGTGTATCCCCACATTCAGAACTGGCTTTTGCTGGCGCTGGTACTGGTGATGAGCAGTTTGCTGGCGGGGGCTCTGGGGCTGGCGATCGGGTCGATTGTGCCGCCGAAGAATATTGGGCTTATCTTTTCGATTATTGTGGTGCCGATTACGTTTCTCGGGTGCGTCTACTATCCGTGGGCCGGGCTGAGCCGGATTCCGTGGCTGCAGATAGCCGTTCTGTTCAATCCGATCGTCTATATCAGTGAGGGATTGAGGGCGGCGGTGACACCGGGGGTGGAACATATGCCGGTGTGGGCGATCCTGCTGGCGCTGACCTTCTTTCTGGTACTTCTGGGCCGATTTGGAATTCGCGGATTTCTGAAGCGGGTCATTTCCTAGAGAGCCTCCCAGTGAGCGCATTGAGGATAGGGGTATTCTTGAGAAGAACTCGCTTCGAGCAACACCCGCTCGGAGAGTTCTGGAGTTTTGCTTGCGTTTGACGCGGTTGCACGGACTGGCTTTTGGGCTGGCACCGGCCTTGCTGATTGTGGCGGGCTGCGGAGGGCGTGTTTCTGCGTTCAATGGGCTTGTGCCGGCAAGCGTGTTGATTCATGCGACGGCTACCAGCGTCGACACCAACGGAAGCACGCGTCTGACTGCCACGCGGGCGGACGGCGAACCGGCGAAGGTGCGGTGGTCGGTCTCTGGCGGTGACCCGCATGCAGGTGCCGGCCGGGTGAGTGCGGATGGGGTTTATACGCCGCCAAGCTATCTAACCCATGACGCAGTCACCGTGCTGGTGCGCGCGGAGTTGACGGATATAAGCGCTGGCAAGGTCTTTGATACCGCGCGGCTGACGGTAACGCCGGGATTTTTGCAGCCACTGACTCCGGGGAATCTTTCCGTGGGCGCGGGTGGGACGGTAACGATTTCCGGCTCGATGACGGAGGTTGGCGGCAGCGGGGGCATCCGGTTTTCGCTGGCGGAGACTTCTTCAGGAGAGGGTGACCTTGGTGCGAGGCCTGGGGTGGCTGGGAGGTTGAGCGCGCCGCATTGTGTGCGCAATGCCGTCACGGGGCCTAATCCTGCGTACACGGTTTGCTCGGTCATATATACGGCACCGGCAACGATACTGGCTTCAAATTCGATTTTTGTGGTGGGCAGGATAGCCGGAAGCGGGGCGGAAACGCCTGCCGCTTCAAGCTGGACACGGGTGCTGTTAAATGCAACGGGGGTAAACAGCAACCCTGCGGCCCACCAGGCGCATCTGGCGGTACCGGTGCAGCTGGGGTCTTCGAGTGGGAACAATTCGGACTACGACGCCAGCCAGGGCCAACTCTCAGATTGCTGCGGCGGCACTTTGGGAGCGCTGGTGCAGGATGGGCTGGGCAACCAGTTTGTGCTGAGCAACAACCATGTGCTGGCGCGGAGCGATCAGTCGATTCCTGGTGAAACGGTGATCCAGCCAGGGTTGATTGACAACAGCTGCACTCCCTATGGGGTCGGGCCGGGAACGACACCGGTGGCGACGCTGACCGGGTATCCTGCGCTGAGCCAGCCGGGGACCAACGTGGACGCGGCAATTGCCAGGGTAACGCCGGGCGCGGTTGATTCAAAGGGAAGCATTCTGGAGCTGGGCGCGCGGCAGCAGGACGGGACTCTGGCGGCGGCTCCGCCGGGTGTTTCCTCGTCGGGCGGCAGGGGCGAGGCGGCAGCTCTGGGCATGATGGTGGCCAAGAGCGGCCGGACAACCGGGCTGACCTGCGCAGCGGTTTCAGCGGTGAGCGTGGACGTGGTGGTGGACTACTACACGGATTGCGCGGAGACGGCGCATGCGTTTACAAAGACATTTACCAATCAGATTGCGATTGCGGGGCCGAGCTTCAGTGATGCCGGTGACTCCGGTGCCCTGGTGGTGGATACCGCGAATGCGGAGCCGGTGGGGCTGTTCTTTGCCGGCGGGACGGATGCCCATGGCGTGGAGCATGCAATTGCCAGCCCGATCGGGGATGTTTTGGCAAGTCTGGATGCGCAGGTTCCGGGCCCGGCTGCCAGTGGGCCGGCAAGCTACCGCGTTGTCGGCGGAACTGACCATCCGGTAGCCTGCCTGAGCTACGGCGGGGCGCATGCCGTAGGTGAAACGGTGACTGCCTCCACACTGAGCGTGGCGGAGCGGGAGCGGGCAGAGGCAGCTTTGGCGCTAGCGCAGCTGGTGATGAATCCGGCAACCGGTGTCATGCGGACAAGCCTGACGGCAAGCCTGGATCATCCTGGAGAGGCTGCGATTGGGCTGCATGTTGAGGCGGGGGCAGCCAACACGAACACGTTCCCAAACCAGATAGGTGGCGTGACCACTGTGCTGCTGACGCAGTCGGGAACGTCAAGTGAAACTACTGCGACACAGCCGCGCAGCTCTTCCATGAGCCGGGTGCTTGCGGTCAAGCAGAAGGTTGCGGCGGGGCTGTTGCTGTCAAACCCAGCCATCTTTGGCGTAGGCGTGGGGCAGAGTTTGGACGACCCGAACGAAGCGGCGATCATGCTCTTTGTGGACCGCAGGAAGTTCGCCGGCAAGCTGCCGGAAACCATCGAAGGACAGAGGGTGAGGGTGGTTCTAATGGACCGGCTGCATGTGACGCGTTCACACGGCACGCCCGTACGCAGGCGCTCCTCCTGCGCGGCGTCACAATCTCCAAGTGCCGTGAATGATGGCGGAATTGAGCCGGAATTGAAGATCTTCCGCGACCCGTTCAAGAGCTCGCTGCCGCTGCCTGATTGATCGCGCTCCAGACGACGGCACGATTAGAAATGGGTTTGGTTCACGCGATTGCAGCTTCCGCTTGATCGGACTCTGCCGCCACAGGAAGCAAGGCAGTTTCATCCGTATCCGGGAAAAACAAGGCGAAGACTGTACCGGATTTACCGCCTTGGGATTCTGAGCGGCTACGGACGCGAATGGTGCCATTGTGCTTGGCGATGATTTCTGAGGTAACCCAGAGGCCGAGACCCGTTCCTGTGACATCCTTGGTGGTAAAGAATGGCTCAAATATGTGCTTCTTTACAGTCGAGTCCATTCCAGAACCAGTGTCAGCGACAAGGAAGCGAATGCCAATCTGGCTTGGGTTATGCCAATCGCGGGAGCGGCGGGCTCGCACGATGAGCCGACCTCCTTCTGGCATGGCGTCGATGGCATTGCCGATGAGATTGGCAAAAACCTGGCGGATCTCCCCGGCAAAGCAATACAAGTCAGTTGCCGAGTCGTAGCGCCTCTCAACGGAGATATCGAGGTTGCGCAGGCGTCCGTGGTGAAGGCTGAGTACTGAATCCAGCAATTCAGCGAGGTTAGCACGGGCGGGCAAGGTGGACTGACGGTAGAAGCGCAGGGTCTGCTGTGTAATCTCCGCAATGCGCCGGACTTCGTGCTCGGCCATTTCTACGTAGCTACGGGCGGGATCGGGAAGTTCACAGTGATTGCTCAGCAGGTAGAGCAGGTTGGTGATGGCTTCGAGAGGATTGTTGATTTCATGGGCGATGGAGGCGGCCAGACGCCCGGTTGCAGCGAGCTTCTCGGTCTTGCGCAGGGCGTCTTCACTGCGCTTGCGGTCGCTTGCATCGAGCAGGATGAGCCCGACCCAGCGCACCTGGTGAGGAGTCGTGTGGATGGGATAGGCGCTG
This sequence comes from uncultured Acidobacteriota bacterium, assembly GCA_903832055.1. Lineage (GTDB taxonomy): Bacteria > Acidobacteriota > Terriglobia > Terriglobales > Acidobacteriaceae > Acidicapsa. The sequence goes on from CAILAC010000010.1 coordinate 914,051, forward strand.
GTGATCCATGTCCACGGACGGTTTGACGTTTCAGATGTGCCGGTCACTTCCTCATCGCGAATGGGTTCGTCCTGCTCGAAGACGCTCAGGATCGTCTTTTCGAGCTGCAATGCCGCTGAGGTGGGCAGAACTTCAGGCAGTGTGCGACCGAGGTGGCGGCTGATCTGGATGCCTGTAATGTCGGCAAAGATGCGGTTGACGCGGACAAATCTGCAGCGACGGTCAAAGAAGGCCAGCCCGATCGGTGCGTTCGCCAGCATGGAATCCAGCAGGGAGAGAGTGTCGCTGAGGCCGGAGCGTTGCTCTTCGATGGAGGCGACCATGCGATTGAAGGCCTCAATCAGGTCGCCAATCTCGTTGTGGATGGCGACTGGAAGCGGGAAGTTTTCGTGATTTTCGGGCGACAACATGAGAGCCCGCGTACCCCGGTGCAACACAGCCAGAGGGCGCGTGATGGAGCGAGCGAGGCCCCAGGCGAGCACAATTGAAGCGCCAATCCAGATGAGGCCAAATATCCCGGTCAAGCGGAGTAGCGATGTCAGCTGCTCATGATCCCATTCCCTGTCGGTTTTTACCCAGGCGTATCCGTACAATTTGCCTTTGAATCGAATCGGGGCCACAGCATCCAAATCGTCTGATGTGAGCGCAAAGAAGCGCGGTTGGTCATCCGTAAACCTGGCTATCTGGCTCAATTCCTCCCGTTGCATGACGCGTTCAGAGACATTTCCAGGGCTGAAGGCAAGCACACGCCCAACCGGATCGGTGACCGTCGACGTATCGACAGTGGGACCTTTTGCCATCATCTCCACAGAAAGCTTGATCGTCTCAGGGCGACCGCTCTCCAGTGCCTCCTGCGATTGCGAAGCGAGCGACGCTGCCTGATGTTCCAGACGTTGCTGTGCGCGCTGGAAAGTTTCTGTGGAACTCTGGCGAATGAGGATTGCGCCGAAGAGCAGCAGGGACATCACTTCGAGCATCAACAAGCCCAGGAGCAATTGTGCGCGGATTGTTCGAGGCCACGCTCGAATCTTCATCCTTGAGGACTCCAGTGCATTGATTACGGGCCGGACTGTTCCAACTACGATGCGAAAAGGGGGCCTGTGGTTTTCTTCGCAGCCAAATCAGTTGCGATTTGTTTCCCGTGAAACCTGCCATTCTCGATGAAGATTTCGTTGGTTCGCTTGCCTGCGACGATCACGCCGGCGAGATAGATGCCGGGGACGTTGCTTTCGAGAGATTCGGGATCGCAGATGGGCAATCGGTCAGGGCCTTCAGAACGCACTCCCAGGCTCTCAATGAAAGTGAAGTCCGGATGGTAGCCGACGAGGGCAAAGACAAAGTCGTTGCGCAGGATGACCGGGCCCTCGGGAGCTTGGATGCGGACGGTGTCGAGGGTGATTTCGGCGACCTGGGAGTCAAAGTAAGCTGTGACTTCGCCGTTTTTGATGCGATTTTCGATGTCGGGCTTGATCCAGTATTTGACGTGGCGATGGATGTCGGGGCCGCGATGGACGAGGGTCACGCGGGCGCCGTGACGCCAGAGCTCGAGGGCGGCGATGGCTGCGGAGTTCTTGCCGCCGATGACCAATACGTCGAGGCCGGCATAGGGGTGGGGGTCGTCGTAGTAGTGCATGACCTTGGAGAGGTTTTCGCCGGGGATATTGAGGTAGTTGGGCAGGTCATAGTAGCCGGTGGCGACAACGAGTTTGCGGGTGTGGAGGGTGCCGGTGCGGCCGAAGCGGTCTTTGGTATGGACGACGAAGCTGCCGTCGGAACCGGTGACCTGCTCGACGCGGTGGTACTGGCGAACATCGAGCTTGTAGTGGGCGGCGACCTGGCGGTAGTACTGGAGGGCTTCGTTGCGGGAGGGCTTCTGGTTGGGGCTGGGAAAGGGGATGTTGCCGATTTCGAGCAGCTCGGGGGTGGTGAAGAAGGTCATGTGGGCGGGGTAGTTGTAGAGCGAGTTGCAGAGGCAGCCTTTTTCGACCAAGACCACGCGGAAGCCGGCATTTTGAGCGTCGATGGCGCAGGCGAGGCCCGTGGGTCCGGCGCCGATAACGAGGACGTCGTAGGGTTCGTGGCTGTCTTCGGGCATGGTAAGGCCAGTGCCGGGTTCCAAGAGGGCATCGCTCATGCTTTCAGCTTAGGGCATTTGGGGATTTTCGTGCAGGATTTGGGTTGGGGAGGTTGGATTGGGTGGAAATGGTAGAATGGTAGAAAAAGATGGTGGAAAGATGGAATATGCCTAGTTTGAATATCAAGAATGAGGAAACAAATAGTCTGATTCGGGAGCTGGCGATGATGAAGGGTGTCAACTTAACGACGGCGGTCACACTGGCTGTTCGGAGTGAAATGGAACGGGAGCGCGCCATGCGGAATGCGGAAATGGGACCGCAGAAGAAGAGTCGGCTTGAACTGCTGACGGAATATTCGGAGCATACGGCACCGCTCTTCACGGACGGTCGCAGCGGCAATGATTTGATTAACGAGCTTTACGACGATGAGACGGGGTTGCCGAAATGATTATTGATTCCTCGGCTCTGGTAGCGATTATCAAACGGGAGCCAGACTGGAGTGCCCTGTCGGAAGCGATGGATGGAGCCTCATCGATGAGTCTGTCTGCAGCCTCCTACCTTGAGACAGCGATTGTTTTGGATGGACGGCGTGATCCGGTGCAGAGCGCCAAGCTGGACGATTTGTTGCTTGACCTGGAGATGAAGATTGAACCGGTGACTGCGGAGCAGGCGCGGATTGCGCGGCAGGCTTACCGTGACTACGGCAGGGGGAGTGGACACCGCGCGAATCTCAATTTTGGGGATTGCTTCAGCTATGCGCTGGCGCGGGTGAAGAGGGAGCCGCTGCTTTTTAAGGGCGATGATTTTGGGTTTACGGATGTGCGGCGGGCGGTGTAGAGGGGTTCTCTTGCCCTATCATTGGCCAGATGAAAATTTCCGCAGCTTTGTTGCTTGTGGTTCTTTCCGCTTCGCATTATGCGCAGGAGAAAGACGAAGACTCTCGTCAGGACGCTATCTGTTCGGCGTACAAAGAGGTGCCCCTGCCGGCTGAAGCGACGAGCTTTCCGCAGCCCAAGATTTTTCCTGCTTGCGAGTCGTACAAGCTTTATTCCGGCATAGGCGAGCCGAAGGACTATACGGCTGCGAGACAGTGCGCCTGGCAGGAACGGCTGGCGATGAATGCGAAGCTACCTCAGAATCCCAAAGCATCTACCTCCTATGGAGTTGGCGGAACCGGCATTCTGATGGAGCTTTACGCTAATGGCTTGGGGTTGAAGCGAAATCTCCCCCTTGCGCTTCGACTTGGTTGTGAGGATGGAATTGCCGAATCTGCTCTCGACGATTTGGCGGCCCGAATCAAGGACTCATCTGCGGCGAAGAAGCCTTTTGATTCGTGTGACTTCGCGACGACGACGTTTGAAATTGGATTCTGTGTTGGTTACCACTCGGAAATCACAGATGATCGCCGCCTTCATGCGCTCAATCAACTCTCTGCGAGTTGGCCGACAGACCAGAAGAGGGCCTTTGCCGCACTCATTCAGGCAGATGCAGCCTATGCGGAAGGGCATGGAAGAGGTGAGCTTAACACTGAAGGAACCGACCGCGCGTATGAGGGTACTTTTTCGGAAGAGATACTGCTCGATGCATTCACGTTTCTGGTTCGAACGCTGGAGAAGGGGCAATTCCCTTCCTTCACTGCGAAAGACGCGGTACTTGCAGATCAGAGGCTGGAGGGCATCTACAAGCGGAATCTGGCTTCAGCTGAAAAGAAACGCGAAGAATATGGGGCGGTAGATCCGGGAAAGCTGCGCGAGACGCAGGATGCGTGGACGCGGTACCGCGATGCCTGGATGGTTTTTGGCCGGTTGCGATACCCGAAGATGAGTCCGGAGTCTCTTCGCGCGAAGATCACCTGGGACCGGGTCCGCTTATTGCGCGAAACCTGTTTTGAAATCGACTATGAGGACCAGGGCTGTGGTCGATGACCCTCCGGGCGGGACACTCCTCAAGGAAATCCATTAACCTAGTAGCGTTGACTTGAGGGGTATTCAGATGACGGTGATTCGGCAGGACGATTTTATTGCGAGTGTGGCGGGGGCTTTGCAGTACATCAGCTACTACCATCCGGTGGATTACATTACCAGTTTGACTGCGGCGTATGAGAAGGAAGAGAGCCATGCGGCGAAGGACGCGATTGCGCAGATACTGATCAACAGCCGGATGTGTGCCGAGGGGCACCGGCCGATCTGCCAGGATACGGGGATTGTGAACGCGTTCATCAAGGTGGGTATGGATGTGCGCTTTGAGGCTGCGGCGGGCGAGACGGCGCTCGACATTCAGGGAATGGTGGATGAGGGCGTACGGCGGGCGTATCTTGACCCTGATAACAAGCTGCGGGCCTCGGTGCTGGCGGACCCGGCGGGGGCGCGGAAGAACACCAAAGACAACACTCCGGCGGTGGTGAATGTGGAGCTGGTGCTGGGCGACACGGTCGACGTGACGGTGGCGGCCAAGGGGGGCGGCTCTGAGGCGAAGAGCAAGTTTGCCATGCTGAACCCTTCGGATTCGGTCGTCGAGTGGGTGCTGAAGACGGTGCCGACGATGGGCGCTGGATGGTGCCCACCGGGGATGTTGGGGATTGGCATTGGCGGGACGAGCGAAAAAGCGATGCTGCTGGCCAAACAATCCCTCATGGACCCGATCGATATTCAGGAACTGATTGCGCGGGGGCCGGTAACGACCGCGGAAAAGCTGCGCGTGGAGCTGCATGACAAGGTGAACCGGCTGGGGATTGGGGCGCAGGGGCTGGGCGGGTTGACGACGGTACTCGATGTGAAGGTGCTGGATACGCCGTGTCATGCGGCCAATCTGCCAATTGCGATGATTCCCAACTGCGCTGCGACGCGGCATGCGCACATTGTGCTGGACGGGAGCGGGCCGGTGTTTCTGGATCCGCCGTCACTCGCAGATTGGCCGAAGCTGACGTATGACGTTTCGACGGCGACGCCGGTGAATCTGGACACGGTAACGCGGGAAGAGGCGGCGAGCTGGAAGCCGGGGCAGGTGCTGCTGCTGAATGGCAAGCTGCTGACCGGGCGCGATGCGGCGCACAAGCGGATGACGGACATCCTGAGCCGGGGCGAGAAGCTGCCTGTGGACTTCAACGGACGCTTTATCTACTACGTGGGGCCGGTGGACCCGGTGCGAGAAGAGGTCGTGGGACCGGCGGGGCCGACGACGGCGACGCGGATGGACAAATTTACGCGGCAGATGCTGGCCGAGACCGGCCTGCTCGGCATGGTCGGCAAGGCGGAGCGCGGGCCGGTGGCGATTGAGGCCATCAAGGAGTTTGGCGCGGTGTACCTGATGGCTGTGGGCGGGGCGGCATACCTGGTTTCAAAGGCAATTCGCGGCTCGCGCCTCTTGGCCTTTGGCGACCTGGGGATGGAAGCGATTTATGAATTTGATGTGGTGGATATGCCGGTAACGGTGGCAGTGGATGCCAAGGGAACCAGCGTTCACCAGACTGGCCCGGCGGAGTGGCAGCGGCGGATAGCCGGGATTCCCATCTTGCAGTAGCTGGACTTCGAGAAAAGAGAAGGCGCGAGCATTTGCCCGCGCCTTTTTGCATTCTGAGAAAGAGACTCTCGCTACTGCTTGCCCCAGCGCACGACGATTGCGCCGGTGAAGCCTACGCCATTCTGGAGTTTGGACCCGAAGTTGGTCAGGTAATATTCGGGCGCAAGGCGTACGCCAACCCCTGGACTGACGTTGTACTCGAACGGGACGCTGGCACTCAGGGCGAGCCCAGCTCCATCGGGGTAGAGCCCCAGCTCTGCGGGTGTGAAGGAGCCGATGTCGCCAGAGAAGTTGCCGTAGCTGGCGCCGGCCAGCACGCGGCCGGAGACGGAGTAGCGCGGCTCGAGGATGAATCGGTACGTAGGGCCAATCATGCCGGAATACTGGCTGATGGCCGGTTTGGTGAGGGCACTGTTGGTCACGGAATTGGGTCCGATATACACCGAACCGTAGTTGCCGCGCCCGTCGAGCGTGACACCGAGCTTCTGATTGAAGTAGCGCGTGACGCCTACATCCCAGGAGAATTCGTTGATTTTCTGCAGACCCTGGCCTGAGACTGTGCCTTCGCCGCCTTTGGTGCGCTGGTAGCCCGCGCCGACGTAGACCTCGTAGAGGTGGCTGTACACGTCGTGGATGGCCTGAACGCGGCGGGCTTCACGGCGAGCCTTGATGCGGGCCTGGACGCTCATGGATGACTGAGCTGGGGTGGAAGCAGCCGGGGTGGTAGCAGCTGGAGCTTCAGCTTGAGAAGTGGACGAGCTGCTTTGGGCCAACAAACCTACGCTTGAGGAAGCGGCAAGAACCAGCATGAGAACAGAACGGTTGAACGAAAACATCAGGATCGGAATACCTCCAGGCCTATCAAGAGACACGCGCGAACGCCAGCATCCCCTTTCGTATTAAATCACCTTTGGGGGGCAGACCGTTTTGCGCAGCAGACGGATTGCTGCCCCCCGAGGATGAAATGCGCGACAGGAGTGGGTAGGACGGCTCCAGGTGCCGTTTGGTATCAGCATTCCGGAGGTCAAATTGGATTTGATGCGCTTAGTGGATCAAGCCCAGATCGGCCTTAAGCTGATCGAGGTTGAATCCTGAGGGTGAGCCCTGCTTGGTGATCCAATCCTGACTGAGGAGCACGTGAGCCTCATCGACATATTTATTCCAGAAAGCGGTAGTCATCTTTTTAGGTGCGCCCCAGGTGATGCACGTAAAGCCATCGGCGTCGTAGGCCGGCACAAAAACCGCGTGGCCTCCCCAGCTATTGGGTTCGGCATTGGGGCCGCCGTCGGGCACCAGGTCCCAGACATCCTGATTCTGAGCGGTATTGGGCAGCGCGAGCCCAATGTAGACGCCTCCAAAGAGGTTGATGGCCTGACGAATTTCATCGAGCTTGGTGAAGGAGGGGTCGGCAAAGGCGAGGAGCTTGTGGCGGTCAAAGGAGCTCTTCTGCCAGGCGTTCAGCACATCCAGTTCCACGCCGCCTCGATCTGTTTTCGGGTCGCTGGGATTGTAGCCATCCCACTTTTCGTAGTACTTGAGCACATGGGCATCGGGAATTGTGATTTCAGTACCGTTGTTGAGTGACCATACCTGAATTGCGTGAGCAATGCCCGCAATGGTGCAGTCGCCGAGGCGGTCGTTAAGCATCATGCCCCAGTCCTGAACGCCTTTGGTCCAGTCCTTGGTGGGCGGTGCGGCGGGCAAGCCTGCCGCAATGTAACTTGCCATCTTGAGTGTGCGGGAATCGGTCTTGACTGCCTTGCGGCCGAGCTTCATTTTGCTGTGATCTGCCATGAGAGTTCTCCTTCAGAATGGTGATTCGCCGCTGACGCGTTTGTCACCTCAGAACATCAGCAGGACTTCGGAGTCTGAAAACACTCCTAAAGACTGCCTGACGTGCAACGCGTCCAAGGTGACAAATCTGCATTGCTTTGTCCAGAGAATAGTGATGGGTTGCGAGCAAGCGTGACATGCACGTTGCTTAGCCAGGCCGGGAGCATCTGCTGAAAAGCTCCCGCGACGACAATTCGCGACACAACAAAATGCAATCGCGTGTGGGACTTCCTTCAGCTTTCAGGTTTCTTTAAGGGACGATGCGTATGATGAGTGACTGGAGGATTTGTCTGCGATGACACGCTTTGTATTGGGGATCGTTCTCGGAGTTCTGTTGTTACCCATTGGGGCTTTTGTATGGTTTCAATATGGCCACCCGCCTGTTGCAGTCGCAGATGCGCCTCTGCCTATGGAGCGCCTGATTACAGGTGTGCCGCTGCATGCGCGCATTGACAAGGAAGCGCCGGGGGAAGCAAAGGCTCAAGCCAATGAGGCGACCTTTGTTGCTGGAGCTCATGTCTACCGCGAGCAATGCGCCTTTTGCCATGGCGTGTATGGCAGCGCCTCAAAGGTGGGCCAGCATATGTTCCCGGATGCGCCGCCGCTCTGGGAGAAGCATCATGGTGAGGTCGTGGGCGTGAGCGACGACCCGGCTGGGGAAACCTACTGGAAGGTTGCCAACGGCATCCGGCTGACGGGCATGCCCGCCTACAAGCAGGTCTTGACCGACGAAGAAATGTGGCAGGTAAGCGTATTACTGGCGAATGCCGACAAGCCGCTGCCGCCTGCTGCACTGGCGCTGTTGAAGGAACCGCTGTCGTTTGACCATCCTGACGCACCTAAGACGATTGTGATGCCACCTGCTCCGGCCAAATCTGGCGCAGCGCACTAGTTCTCAAAAGAGTGAACGAATGTTGAAGAAGAAGTTCTCGTCAATCGCGGCATTGTTGATGCTCTCAGTGCTGTTTTGCGGCCGAGTGGCCTGGTCGCAGGCGGCGCCGAGTGCGACGCTACAGGGAGATGCAGCCCATCCGGCGCAAACCGAGGGCTGGGTCGAAACAAAGCTGTATTTTGGCCTTGGCCCTGCGGGTGATGCTCGTAAAGGCGTGACCGAGGTTGAGTGGCGTGACTTTCTTGACAAGGAAGTGACGCCGCGCTTTCCTGCCGGGCTGAGCGTGGTTGACGTCTACGGGCAGTGGCAGGGCAAGACCGGACCGAATATGACGGCGAACACGGGCGCTCATCCGAGCCGCATCCGGTCAAAGATGCTGATCATTGACTACCCCGGTTCCGCAGAAAATGCCGCGAAGATTGAGGCCATTCGCGTGGCGTGGAAGCTGCAGACCCATGACCAATCGGTGCTGAAGGTGACGCAGCCGGTGGATGTTTCGTTTTAGCAGGCGGTCCGAGCCGGGCAGATGCCATACTTGTAGAGACTTCAACCATTTCAGACAGCGGGGAAAAGGAACGTCCATGAGTATTCTCAGCTCCATTCGCAAAGGTTTCAGCTTTTTTCTGATGAGTATGGGCGTTTCTACGTACGCAAAAAAGCCTCAGCCGACTGCAGTACCCAAGCCTCCCGCCAAGCCTGAATAGTTTGATCACTCGGTTGTGCGTGCCTGAAACGAATCCGCCGGAGGCGCGCCAAGCGCAGCGTCAGTGGCTACAATAGAGTTATGCCGATTACTCGCCAGCAGGCTCTTGACTACTTTGAATCCGACGACCTGATTGGTCTGGGAATGGACGCGGACGCGGTCCGCAGACGCCTTCACCCGGAGGGCGTGGTCAGCTACATCATTGACCGCAACATCAACTACACCAACTTCTGCACGGAGTACTGTACGTTTTGCGCGTTTTACCGGCCATTGAAGGGGCCTCGTGCGAACGAAGGGTACATTCTCGAATTTGAAAAGATCTACGAGAAGATTGCCGAGACCGAGGAGCTGGGCGGGACGGGCGTGCTGATGCAGGGCGGGATTCACCCGGACCTGAAAATTGACTGGTTTGAGCGGCTGTTTACGGGCATCAAGCAGCGATTTCCGAAGATTTGGTTGCATTGCCTGTCGGCGAGCGAGATTCTGGCGATTGCCGAATACTCTGAACTGAGCCTGCGGGACACGATAGCGCGGCTGCGTGATGCCGGGCTGGACTCGATTCCGGGCGGCGGGGCGGAAATTCTGGATGACGACGTGCGGCATCGCATTGCCCGGTTGAAGTGCAGGACGCAGGACTGGGTGGATGTGCATCGGACGGCGCACCAGCTTGGCATGCGGACGACGGCGACGATGATGTTTGGCGTGGGCGAAAATTTTGACCAGCGCATCAACCACTTCGAGGTGGTGCGGCAGCTGCAGGAAGAGACGGGCGGATTTACGGCGTTTATTCCGTGGAGCTTTCAGCCGAACCATACGGCGCTGGGCGGGCGCGGCTGGGAAGAGGCAACATCGGTCGAGTATCTGAAAGTACTGGCTATCTCGCGGCTGTATCTCGATAACATCGAAAACGTGCAGGCAAGCTGGGTCACCCAGGGGCTCAAGGTGCTGGAGTTAGGTCTGCACTTTGGCGGCAATGATGTGGGCTCGGTGATGTTAGAGGAAAACGTCGTCAAGGCTGCCGGGACCAGCAACTGCACCACAGAAGAAGAACTACGCCGCATCATCCGCGATGCGGGCTTCAAGCCTGTGCAGCGGGATACCTTGTATCGGACTATGTTTTTGAATTGACTGTCTAGACGTTCATCAGCGAGAAGCCTTACGACTGAGGCTTTTTGTTTTTGGATTGCTCTCGTATCATGCGTAGATCTATTAAGGTTCCCTTTAGACTGGCATCGCCATGCTGCTTGCCTTCCGGATAGAAAAAATCGGTGAACACCCAGTTGTTGTTGAGCATTTTGAGATCTGGCTTCACAACCGGCTTTTTTATTCCGGCATCTATACCCCATACGTTTGCGTGGCAGATTCCGTGGTCTACATTCACGCTCTCGACCCAATACTTCCCTCCCCAGTCCTGAGCATTTATGAACGGATCGAAATCGAGACCAACGATGTCGCCTGGTTCTTCATCCTGAGCTTTTCTGTCTTCTGCGAGCAGCCGAGTCAGTTCCGGAGCTAGGACGGGTAGCTGTTGCTTGAGCACCTGCTCTTCGGCGGGAACCGCGTGCTTGTTGGTGATTTCCGTATTGAGTTTGTCGAAATATGAGTCGTAAAAACTCTGGACGAATTTATGGCAGGATTTTTGGGGTTCGGTTTCGGAGGTTGAGGAGACTTGAACATTCGCTTTTGGCTCAAGGGCCTGGCTTTTTGCTGAGCCGGTAGATGCGCCCTTGCAGGCGCTGATTGCGGTCAGTGCTAACAGTGCACTGCCGTGAAGGCGAGAATTTAAATTTACTTTCAAGAGGATCTTCCGTGGCTGGGGCATGTTGGTTAGATGGAGAGATTGAATATTGGTGGACACCTCATCGTAATTGATTGCCTGGCCTGAACCGGAAAGAATTGTAGCTTTTATGCTACACTCGCACCGTGATTGAAATTGTCCGCTATCGGATGGAGGACGGACAAGAGCCATTCACGGAATGGATACGCGGTCTGCGGGACGGCGTGGCCAAGATTCGAGTCGCGGCGCGATTGCGGCAAGTCGAGGTTGGAAACTTTGGGGATTGCAAGCCAGTAGGCGACGGGGTGACGGAATTGCGGATTCACGTCGGCGCTGGCTATCGGGTCTATTGCGGTCGAAGCGGAAAGACCCTTGTGGTTCTGCTTTGCGCGGGCGACAAGAGCAGTCAGGCGAGAGACATCCTTCGAGCGAGGGAATTCTGGGCGGATTGGAAGCGGAGGCGGGCATGAAGAAATTGGCTGGAGCAGTTTCGCACCACGAGCGGGAGATCGAAGAACTTCAGTCCGACCGGGAGTTTGCGGTGGGCTATTTGAAGTATGCGATGGAATGTCTCGACAATCCTGAGGAACGTGCCGGGGCGTTGCTTTCAATACGAGCGGTGGCAGAGGCGTATGGAGGACTGGGAGCGGTGGCTGCGGAGGCGGGCATCAGTCGGGAATCGCTGTACCGGGCGCTTTCGCCCAAGGGCAATCCTACGCTAAAAACGCTGGTGGCGGTGCTGAAGGTGGTTGGACTTCGGCTATCGGTGACCGAAGCGCCAGTGACCGAGGCTTCCGCTCAACGTTAGCCCCGGCCCTCCAACTACTTCATCCAGCTCGGCTTTGGCGGGATGACGGATTCGTCGGGGGTGAGCAGGCCCTGGGCACGGAGCCATGTTTCGAGCAGGCCGGGCCATTGGTCGAGCGCGGCTTCGCCTTTGCCCAGGCCGCTGCCGTGTGCGCCTTTGGCGAAGATGTGCATTTCTACCGATACGCCGGACTTCAGCAGGGCCTCGTAGAAGGTCAATGCTTGTTCGACGGGGACGGTTGCATCGTCGGTCGTGTGATAGATGAAGGTCGGCGGAGTGTCTTTGCTGACGAAGTGGTCAGGGGAGTAGTTTTTCTGGAACTCCTCGCAGCGGTCCATGATGTTGACCAGTTGGCAGTAGGTCAGGTGGGCGGTGTTGGGGCTGATGCCGCCGATCCAGGGGTAGCCGAGGATGAGGTAGTCGGGACGGCTGGAGACGCGTTCGATTGGGTCTTCCGCGTCTGGCTTGCCGGGGACGAATTGAGTGCCTGAGAGCCCGGCGAGGTGGCCGCCCGCTGAGAATCCGATGACGGCAATGCGATTGGGCGCGATGTGAAAGTCGCGAGCGCGAGCGCGGACCAGTTGCACGGCCCGGCGTGCATCGACAAGCGGCACGGGGAGCAGGTATTTCTGGCCGAGCCGGTAGCGGAGGACGTAGGCAGTGAAACCGTGGGCGGTGAACCAGTCCGCCACTTCCCTGCCCTCGAGGATTGAGGCCAGGCCCATGTAGGCTCCGCCAGGCAGCACGATGACGGCGCTTCCGTTTTCATGGCCGGGCTGGGGCTGAAGTACTGAGAGCGTCGGGACGTCTTCGCAGGCGGAGCCCTTGGCCCCCGGTGCGTCCCCGGGCCAGAGTCGAATCGTCGTGATGCCGAGGAAGGCGTTTGACGATGCCGCTTCCGGGCACCCTTGAGCAGGTGCGGCATTGGCCGTCTGGGCTTCGGTTTTGAGCGACACAAGCGTGAAGGCCAGGGCGGCAGCGACGAGCACGAGGTTAAAGCGAATTCTCAAAACGGGGCCTCCGGAAGATGAGGCAAATTATAGACGAATCAGCTTGTGACCCGGGCAGCCATCGCCAGCCTCGCGGACCAAGGCCTCAACCAGAGGCTGGCCGTAGCGGGCCAGGTAAAAGGCCGCACCGACTGACCGCTCCTGCAGGTGGCCGTGAGGATAGATGGCCTGCACGATCGCCTGGGCGTGACGCCCGAGCGAGGTTTCCTTTTGCAATTCAAAATTGGCAGCCATGCGGCGCAGGCGGTTCATCTGGTAGCGCATCTTGCTGGCAGAAACAGAGGCAGAGCGGCCAAGGTCGGCGTCAAGCTGGGCCATGTAGTCGGTGAGGAAGGAGAGTTCGCTATCGAGTGCGTTGCCGGCGGCAGCCAGGCGCTGCTTGCCGGCGATGGGCATGGCGCGCGCTGCGAGGCTCTGGGCCAGGGATTCCTCGGTGGATGCAAGCACGGTTTCGAGCGAAAGCTCATGGCGGTCAAACAGCTCGGCAATGGAGGGTTCGACGAGGGTCGCTGATAGACGCGGCAGCACCGGCGTAAGCCTGCCCAGAATGCGCTCATAGAGGACCGCCGACTGCGCAAAGTACGCAATCTCAGCCGGTCCGCCGACATAGGCGGAGGTGGGCAGAATCTGATCCTGAAACAAGGGGCGCAGCAGAGCCGAGGGAGAGATGCGTTCCGGCTCGCTGGCGAGGATGCTGAGAAGCTCGTCGGAGGAGTAGCGGTCCCGGCCAGCCTGCCACAGACCGGCTGGCTCGGTCGCGGATGGTTCAGTGCGCTTGAGGGCGGTGCGCGCGCCTGTCTGTGCATCGAGCAGGAAGAGCAGGCTGTTGCCGTCGGCCACTGCGACCTGCGCGTGGTAGCCTGCCGCCACGATCTCCTGATTGCGCTCGAGCAATGCCTGATGCAACTCATCGGCGCGCTCAATGGCAGCGCGCAACACGGGTGCGCCCAGACGATGGGCATCGCGTCCTGAGGGGTCCAGCACGAGCAGCCCCTTTGATGCGAACACCTTGCCGTAAAACTCAGCAAAGGCTGCGGCCAGCGTCTGCCCGGGCCTGTAAGCGGCGGCCAGCCATTCCATTGCGTCGGAGTATCCGATCAATTCCCATGCCTGGTCGATCAGTGGCGTAATCGAGTCATCTAGAACGATGCCACCGACCCGAACTGCGCTGGTCGGCGAGTGATCGTAGGTCAATTTGGTGAGCGCGCGGCGCGCGGGAAAGGTGACGTGATTGACTTCAGCAAAGTCGTGATCTTCGGTTGCCAGCCAGAAGACGGGCAGGTGGGCGTGTCCAGCTGCGGTTGCCTGCTGCGCCAGCGCAATTGCTGTTGCAGCCTTGTGCGGGGTAAAGAGGGGTCCGCCGAGAATTCCGACCTGCTGGCCGGTGACGACGACGTTTACGCCCTGGCGGAGTCGTTCGAGAGAGGAGGCATGCAGAGGGTTCTGATCGGCGAGCAGTTGCGCGACCTGCGCCCGGTGGCTCGCGCTGTGAAGAACCGGTGTCTGCTGCCAACCGAGGTCACGCGGATTGCGCGAGAACCAGGAAGGGGTGCCTCCGGAGCGGCCATCCCCAAAAGGCACCGACGGCTCTGCGGAGCAATAGTCCCGAAACAGGCGGCTGAGGCCGGGCACAACGGTGATGGGGAAGCACTCTGTGTTCAAGCTTGGTCTCTCAGGGTTTCTGGAGCGGCAGAATTTCCCGCTCATGATTGAGTCTAACTGCTACTGACGATAATCAGAATTAGGGATGCGCCTGAGCCGCTCCAGGATGCAGGCATGATGGCGACAGAACAAAAGAAATTGTTGAATCGAGGAGCTGGATTGACATTCCGCTGACTCAGTCTGGTGGTACGGTAAATCTTGGCGAAATTTCGCAATGGGTTCGTTGAGGGACAAGATGGCAAAAGCAAAGAAAAATACCAGCACCGGCAGCGTTGTCGCACCGATCGTCGAAACCACAGAAACCAGTGCTTCCGTTGTCGCCGGCAACGGCACGAAGAGCAAAGCTCCGTTGAAAAATGCAAAAGCAGTGGAGGTGGCCGAGGCGCGCGAGGCGGTACCCGCAAATAGAAAAGCGCCGAAGCCCGCAGCGAAAGCTACCCAAGCTTCAAACGCCGCCAAGGAAGCTGCGCCAGCCGCGAGCAATAAACCGAAACCCGCAAAGGCCGGTCTTAAAACCGCGAAGAGTGACAAGAAGGCGCAATTGCTGGATTCTCACGTTGCTTACGAGGGGCCGCTGTTTCGTGTGCTGCGAGATCATCTGATTGAGCCGGGTGGTCGCGAATCGCATCGCGATGTGATCAGGCACAATGGTTCGGTCGTAATTCTTGCTGTCGACCCAGGTAAATCAAAAAAAGACCCCTGGATCGTCATTGAACGGCAGTATCGCCATGCGGCTGGGCAGTTTCTGTGGGAGTTGCCGGCCGGCAAAATGGATGCCGGAGAGAAGCCGCTGGATGGAGCCAAGCGCGAGTTGGCAGAGGAGACCGGCTACAAAGCGAAGAAGTGGTCTCCCCTGGTGGAGTACTTTGCGAGTCCTGGATTCCTCGGGGAATCAATGAAGGTCTTTCTGGCTGAGGGACTGATTGCCGGGGATGCCACTCCTGAAGAGGATGAAAACATCGACTTCAGACTGGTAAAGCTGTCAGAACTGCTGGAAATGGTGGACAAGGGCAAAATCATTGATGGAAAGACGCTGACGACAGTGCTGCTCTATGCGCGCCAGTTGGGATTGAAACGCAAGAAATAGCCCTCGGCAACCGGATCGCAATCCTGATTACCGCCGCAAGTCTCTTTGCCATCGATTTCGCATCTTGAGACTTGCGGCTTTTCTGTCGAAATTTCCTTGTCAAATTCTCCAACTATTCCCGGACCATTTGCGTCTTACTTTAAAGCGGCTTCCCCAGAACGTCGCCACTGTCGATCAAGGAAGGAAGAACACTGTGGCTCAATTCAAAGGCACGGTCAAATGGTTCAATAACGCAAAAGGCTTCGGTTTCATCGGTCGTGAAGACGGACCTGATGTGTTCGTGCATTACTCTGCGATTCAGGTCGATGGATACAAATCCCTGAAAGAGGGTGACGAAGTCGAATTTGACATCGTCAATGGTCAGAAGGGTCCCCAGGCTGACGCCGTCGTTCGGCAAAAGGATGCTGCTTCAGCTGCTGCCTGATTGCTTTCGCACCGCTGCATTACTGGTTCATTTGAAGCTGTCCTGCCAAATCGGTAGCGATTGGCCATGAGATGCGGGGTCCTGTACGAGTTTGTGTGGCCTTGCAGCATGTGACTGTCCCGGCTCCAGTTACGTTTTGAAGCCAACGGGATTCGTCTGCTCCACGCTGCTGCCCCGCGATTTGCCTCAATATTCCTCAATTCTTTCAACAACTTGAGCCCGGATTGAATAGAGATCTCTCCGGGTTTCGCAGGCGTGTCTGGCAGGCGAGAGCCCCAGTGGAAGATACTGTCTCTGGAGAAGTGCCCCATGGACAACGCAACGCTTGCCCGCCTGCTGACAGAGACCGGCGACCTGCTGGAAATCAGCGGAGGCGACACATTTCGCATTCGCAGCTATCGCCGCGCCGCCGAGGCCGCTGAACAGAGCACTGTCGATCTTGCCGCAGCCTCGGGTGATCTGGCCAAGCTGCTGGAGGTTCCGGGGATCGGCAAGGGAATGGCGGCCAACATTCAGGCGGCCGTTGCGACGGGTTCGATTCCGCTGCGGGATGAGTTGCTGGCGCGCTATTCAGTGGGCATTCTGCACCTGTTGAAGCTGCCCGGCATGGGTCCCAAGACGGTCGCGCTGCTTTGGGATGCGGCTCAGATCTCAGGCATCGATCAACTGGCTGCTGCAATTGACGGCGGCCGTCTCGCTGGATTGCCGCGCATGGGCGAAAAGCAGATCGAGAAGCTGCGCAAAGGCATTGAGGACTTCCGCAAGAGCGCCGGGCGATTCCGCATTGACGAGGCCGAGGAGTCAGCCGTGAAGCTGACGGAATATCTGCTGGCCTTTGAGGGAATCGACCGGGTGACCCCGGCAGGCTCTCTGCGGCGTGGGCGAGAGACAGCGGGCGACCTTGACCTGCTGGTTACGGGCCCGGCCTGCGAACCGGCGCACGCGGCTGAGGCCGTCGCCTATACGGCTGCGTATCCCGGCATTCGCGACATGATCGCCAGGGGCGAGAACAAGGTGAGCTTTTACCTGGGCAACAGCTTGCAGGTAGACGTGCGGCTGTTGCCGGCGAGTTCCTACGGAGCTGCCTTGCAGTACTTCACCGGCTCAAAGATGCACAACGTCGCACTGCGTCAACGCGCGCTCAAGATGGGCTACACGCTCAGCGAATGGGCGCTGGCCCGGCTGGATGATGAATCAGTGGTTGCCGCAGAAACAGAGGAATCAATCTACGCGGCGCTTGGGCTTGATTGGATTGCTCCGGAGATGCGGGAAAACCTGGGCGAAATTGAGGCCGCAGCCCGGCATGAGTTGCCCAAACTTATCGAGCAAGACGACATTCATGGCGATGTGCACATGCACACCCACGCTACTGACGGCCGCAACTCCATTCGCGAAATGGCTGACGCAGCGCTGGCCCGCGGCTACCAGTACGTTGCCATCACCGACCACTCAAAAAATCTGGCGATGACCAACGGGCTTGACGAGAAGCGCGCCCTGGAGCATGTTCGCCAGATCCGCCTCGTCGATGAGCAGATGGAAGGGCGCATTCGCGTCTTCACCGGGATTGAAGTGGACATTCTCGGCGACGGTGCGCTCGATCTGCCGGACGAAGTGCTGGCCGAGATGGATGTCGCTATTGCGAGTGTGCACACGCTCTTGAGCCAACCAAAGGAAGAGATGACCGCCCGAGTGCTGCGGGCGCTCGAAAATCCTTATGTCCGCATCCTGGGTCACCCCACGGGTCGCCTGTTGCTGCGCCGCGAGCCGTTTGCGATCGACCTGCCTGCAGTGCTGCGCCGCGCCGCGGAGTTGGGTGTAGCCGTTGAACACAACGCTGCTCCTGAGAGGCTTGACCTCTGCGACCGCGATCTGCGCCTTGCCAAAGAGCTGGGCTGCAAGATCGTGATCAATACCGACGCGCACGACACCAGGCACATGGAGAAGATGCGCTACGGGACTAAACAACTGCGGCGCGCCTGGCTGGGGCCCGCAGACGTGCTGAACACGTTGGGGCCGAAAGAGTTCCTGGCTTCGCTGCGCCCTCGACCCTGACGCCGGGGAGCGGCTGGGCAGCCGGGCAAGGCAGTGGCATGCGCATTTTCATGGTCATATTATTCCAGAATGGGAGTAAGATAAGGGCGCTATGAGCTTATTGCAACTCAAAGAAGACACCCGCCAGTCGCATGATCCCAGCGCCGAGGGAGAAGACCTCGCCAAGGGCAGTGGTTACTTTGTCTGGACAGCCCTGGCAGCATTCGTGCTGATTACTGTGGCGATTACGCTGTTTCTGCTGTCGGACCGCAAACCGCCCGTGGCTGTCGGCGAGGTTACCCAGATATGGGCTCACTCCGTGCACACGATCAACACGCCGCACGACGCAAATGGCGTGCCGACGGCAGCGGCGATGTTTGACCAGGTTCTGGTCTTTTCGCAGGTCAGGGTGAGGAACCAGAGCGATCAGCCGATCGTCCTCAAGGACGTTTTGACCAACGTGACTTTGGAAGATGGCCCCCGCTCAAGTTACGCTGCCAGCGCCATCGACTACGACCGCATCTTCATCGCCTACCCTGAAATGAAGGGCCTTCGCTCGAAGACACTGGTTCGTGACACCATTATCCAGCCGAACGAAGTGCTGGACGGCATGGTCGTCTCAGCTTTTCATGTGTCAAAAGATCAGTGGGCGGCCCGCAAGGACCTCAACATCAGCCTGGAGTTCAAATATCACCCCAGCCTCGTGCTGGTGCCCAAGGCTGGAGTGATTGAGCAGTAATTCAGCTACTGGATTGCGGGCGGTACAGGCGCACCTTTGGGGGTGACGATGTATCCGCTGATCTGATTCTTGGCGTTGATTGAGTTCACAACAATCTCATAGAGCATGGGGTCTTTGCCGGTGTAAAACTGCAAAGGCTCGTTGACATTCTTGTCTTTCTTCTCGTATTTCTTGTCGTCTGCGTACACGTTGAGCGTGAAGCGGCTCTTCTTGGGATCAGACTTTTTCAGTTCGAGGCTGACGGTAGAGACCGGCTTCTTTTCACCCTTGCTGATGGTGAATTCGTAGTAGTTCTTGTCGCCCTTGTGCTTCAGAACTTCGAGTTCGTCGTGATTGCGCGCGATCAGGCCGGATTGCATGCCGAGATCGCCCTTCATTGACTGCATCTGGGTGACAGCGCTGGCCAGGTCGTTCTGCGTTTTGGCAACGTCGGTTTTCACGCCGCCAACATCGGTTTTGACATCCGACACGGCGCTTGAGACGGCGGTAATGTGCTGCTCGGCAGCCTTCTGAGCGGTTTCAAGCCGTTTGCTGTCAGCCTGCTCGCGAGAAAGAATCTCCTGCGCACGTGATTCGAGCTGCTTTTGGGTCAGGCCGAGGGATTGCCCCAGCTCTTCCGTGGTCACTTTGAGGCGGGCATTGGTCTCACGCAGCTCAGCAGCCAGTTTGGTGTTCTGCTCGCTAGCTTCAGTCAGGGCTGCCTGTTGGTGGGTGAGACGGCCAGACAAGACATAGCTCCAGACCAGACCGCCGACTGCCAGCAGCATGGTGGCTGCAATGACGCCAATGAGGGCTCCAGAGACTTGCCTTGAGGGAGGGGTATCAAATTCGCTCATACGTTTGCCTTTCGTTGGCTCCGGCTGGATGGGGTTTGCCGGTTTCGAAAAACTTTACCATACCGGGCAAACTGCGATGCGCCGGGCTAATTCTGCGTTGTCCGGATTACCTGCTGCACATCTCACTTCTTTGACGGAACCCAGGATTCGATGGGTTCCTCTGTGAGCAGGCGTAGGGATTGTCAATACTCTCCAGCATACTCAAATTCTCAGCAAGCGAGAAAGAATTGCGTCGTCTGAAGGGCTGCCAGCTTCAAGGGACAGAGTGCCAGTGATGGCGAACAAATGACTTTAAGGGAGCGCCGTCTCTTCTCGAAGTGACAACCAGGGAATCGCTGCGCTATAAAGAGTTTTACTGCCTTATTCGGGATTGCCTGGATTGCCTTACGGGTCCTGCCTTTGGGACTGGCCCGTTTTTACTCTGACATCATTGCAAACATACTGGACTGGGAGCGGATACGACATATGGCGACTGCGGTTGCAGGTAAGGGTCTTGAAGGAATTGTCGCAGCAAACTCGGGCATTTGCTGGATTGATGGCGATGCGGGAATTCTTTCCTATCGCGGAATCGACATCCACGAACTAGCGGTCCACTCCACATTTGAAGAGACGACCTACCTGCTCTGGAATGGGCGTTTGCCAAACGCGGCTGAATTGCAGGAATTTACGGCGCAGCTTGCTCAATCCCGCATTCTGGACCCCAAAATTGTGGATTTGCTGCGGAGCTTTCCCGCAAGTGCCACGCCGATGGAGGTTCTGCGCACGGCCGTTTCAGCACTGAGCATGTATGACGCTGACGAGAATGACAACCTGCATGATGCCAACGTGCGCAAGAGCTTTCGTCTGACATCGCAGATTGGGATGATCGTTGCCATCTACGACCGCCTGCGCAAAGGCCTCGCCGTTGTCGAGCCTGACCCGACGCTGACTCACGCCGCCAACTTCCTCTGGATGCTCAACGGCGAAAAGCCCTCTGACACAGCCTCGCGCACCCTGGATGTTGCACTGATTTTGCATGCCGACCACGAGTTGAACGCCTCAACATTTGCGGCGCGCGTCATCGCTGCAACCTTGTCTGACATTCACTCGGCGGTCACCGGCGCCATTGGTGCTCTCAAGGGGCCCCTGCACGGCGGTGCCAACGAGGCCGTGATGCGGCTGCTCTACGCCATCGACAAGGCCGGAGCCGATCCGGTGACTTACGTGCGCGAGATGCTGGCAGCCAAAAAGAAGATCTCCGGCTTTGGCCATCGCGTCTACAAGACTGAAGACCCGCGCGCGACCCACCTGCGCGCCATGAGCGAGCGTCTCTCGAAGGACTCTGGCCTGACAAAGTGGTACGACTGGTCGCGCCAGATTGAGCTGTTCATCAATGCAGAAAAGAAGCTCAATGCAAACGTGGACTTCTACTCCGCCTCAACCTACACCACGCTGGGCATCGATGTGGACCTGTTCACGCCGATCTTTGCGGTGAGCCGCATCTCCGGCTGGGCCGCCCACGTGATT
Source organism: uncultured Acidobacteriota bacterium (assembly GCA_903832055.1). Lineage (GTDB taxonomy): Bacteria > Acidobacteriota > Terriglobia > Terriglobales > Acidobacteriaceae > Acidicapsa. The sequence continues at coordinate 934,953 of CAILAC010000010.1, forward strand.
GAGCAACTGGACGATAACCGGCTGATCCGCCCACGCGCTGAGTACATCGGACCTGCTTATCCTTCACCCTACGTGCCAATGGCCAATCGCGGGTAGCGAGTTTCATCGTTGAATGCAAAAAGCGGGGACTCCAAATGGGGTCCCCGCTTTGTGGTGCGGCACGAAACTGCAAAGCTGCTTACATGCCGCCGCGGCTGGCCGGGGGCACAACGCCATTCATGCGGGCGTACTCGACCATCTGACCGTAGTGATCCATGAAATGTGACATGCCAAATGCCGCCATACCTGCGCGGGTACCGGCTGTGGTCATCTCAAAGGCGTTGTCGGCGGTCATGCCGCCAATGAATGTGTGCGCGAGCGCAAAGGATTCCTTGAGCGCCTTGATAATGTCGGCCTTTGAAGTGAGCTTGTCGATGGCGTCTTCTTTGGCTTTTTCGTCAGCCTCGCTCATGCCGGTGCCGCCAAAGAAGTAGTAGTTCGAGCCGGCAACATGCTTTACCTGCTGGGCAAAGGTGCGCGCACCCTTGAATTCGCCAGCGGTCGGCGCGAAGTTGTACTGCGCCTCTGGCATGGCCTCGGCGAGATCGACAAATTCCTTCTCCATGCCTGACAGCAGCTTGTCGTAGGTCTGTGCGGGAGAGACTTTTGTCCCGATGGCAGGTTTGGCGGGGGTGGCAGCCATCTGGCTGAATGCACAGGTTGAAGCTGTTGCCATGAGACAACAACCAACAAGCCGCAGAGCTAGGGCGCGCGACAAAAGACGCATAGTTTCAATCCTCCAGGCGGAACGGACGGAAGAACGGACCGCGCTTTGACTCTAGCAGGAGCTATCTGCGGAACACCAGTCCGAACTCTAAAGCGGATGGACCGTCAGCACCATTTCAACCCATGTTTCTTGTCGATCAATCATGGTTTCTGACAGAAATCGCTGCCGACGTATCCGCGCAGGCAAACTCTACGTACAATGTGAGAATAGGAGAACTTTACGATGCGCCGAGTCTATATGGATGCCAATGCCACCACACCCTTGTTGCCGGAGGTGATGGAGGCCATGCGTCCGTATTGGATGGAGCATTTTGGGAATGCCTCTTCAATTCACCAGCAGGGCCAGCGTGCCCGCGCTGCGGTGGACCAGGCGCGCGCCACGCTCGCTGAGCTATTTGGCTGCCACGACGCTGAAGTGGTCTTCACCTCAGGCGGCACCGAGGGTGACAATACGGCGCTCTTTGGCCTGCTGCACCCAGGCGACCACCTGATTACGACTTCAATCGAGCACTCGGCCGTACTGGCAGCCGCGGACCGACTGGCGCATGACGGCGTGGAAACAACGCTCATCGCTCCGCAGCCCAACGGTCTCATTGACCCAATGGATATTTTGCGCGCTATCCGCCCCCAGACGCGGCTGATCAGCGTGATGCTCGCCAACAACGAAACCGGCGTCGTGCAACCCGTCGAAGAGATTGGCAAGATCGCCGCGCAGACTGGTGTCTTCTTTCACATTGACGCAGTGCAGGGCGCAGGCAAGATTCCCATCGACGTGAACCGCATCGGCTGCCATGTGCTGAGCATCAGCGGTCACAAGATGTACGCGCCCAAGGGTGTAGGCGCGATGTACGTGCGCCGCGGCACGCCGCTGGAGCCCATTTTTGTGGGCGGCAGCCATGAGCGTCGCCGTCGCGCAGGCACCGAGAACGTTCCCGCCATCGTCGGCCTCGGCAAAGCCGCCGAGATTGCCATGCACGGCCTTGAATCGGGCGCGATGTATCGCCTCGCCGCCCTCCGTGACCGCCTGGAAAAGGGTCTGCTTGCGCAGATTCCGGGCACCGGCGTCAATGGTGCCAATGCCGGGGGTACGGTCGCGCCGAGGGCCGCCAACACGTCCAACATCTGGTTTGACCAGCTTGAAGGCGAGGCGCTTGTCATTGCGCTTGATCTCAAGGGTCTGGCAGTTTCGGGCGGTTCGGCCTGCCACTCCGGGGCAACCGAGCCTTCGCACGTGCTGATGGCCATGGGCCTGGACAAGAATCGCGCCCGCGCCAGCCTGCGATTCAGCCTGATGAAGACTGCGACCGACGAGGACATCGACTATGCACTGGCCGTCATCCCCGCTGCGGTGAGCCGGCTTCGTGAGCTTGCCCCGGCCATGGCCGATGCGCCCGATTCCTTTGTCGGAACAGCTGGCTGAGCCATGGCAACAACTACGCACCATTCGGGAACAATCGCGATTGCGATGTCGGGCGGCGTCGATTCCTCGACGGTTGCGGCCATGTTGCGTGCCGAGGGAGCAGACGTAATCGGCCTGACCCTGCAGCTCTGGGATCAGAACCGCCTCGCTGGCAAGCCCGGCGTACCGGAAGCACCCAAGGCTGGCCGCTGCTGCTCTCTGGATGACGTCTACGACGCCCGTCGCGTCGCCGAGACCCTTGGCATCCCCTACTACGTTGTGAATCAGCAGGAGCGCTTTGAGGCCGATGTTGTGCGCCCCTTTGTCAGCGAATACCTCAAGGGCCGCACCCCGATTCCCTGCTCACTGTGCAACAACCACCTCAAGTTTGACCAGCTGCTGCTGACCGCCCGGCAGATTGGCGCGGAATTCATCGCCACCGGCCACTATGCACGCAACGAGTACGACCCTGCACGCGGGCGCTGGATTCTCAAGCGCCCGGCTGACCTGGCCAAGGATCAGACCTGGTTTCTTGGGGGACTGACCCAGGAGCAGCTTGCCCACACGCTCTTCCCGCTCGGGCATCTGCAAAAGCCTGAGGTTCGGGAAATTGCGCGCCAGAGCAACCTCGCCCTAGCAGATAAGCCCGATTCGCAGGAGATCTGCTTCATTCCAGGCGGCGACTACAAGGAATTCATCAGCAACTACCTCGAAGAGCAGGGCCAGACTGTGCCTGATTCCTCAGGTGACCTGGTGACGGCAACCGGCGAAAAACTAGGCAGGCATGCCGGTGTGCACAACTTTACCTACGGCCAGCGGAAGGGGCTTGGCGTGACCTCGCCGAACCCACTCTATGTGATTCAAATTGACGCCGAGAGCCATCGCGTCACGCTGGGCGCAGAGTCAGAGCTGAATTCGCCATCATTCCGCGTCAAAGACATGAACTGGATCAGCATCCCTGACCTGACCGCACCGATGCGCGTGCAGGCCAAGATTCGCCACCGCCACGAGCCGGCCTGGGCCACACTGACGCCGCAGGGACCTGGCATTGCGCTGGCTGAGTTCGACATTCCCCAGCGCGCCGTGACCCCGGGCCAGTGCGCCGTCTTTTACGACGGAGACGACGTGGTCGGCGGCGGCTGGATCGATTCAGTGCCCAATTCAGTCAACGGTGCCAACCAGAACTGAACTACTGCCGGACGGCCCACGCCAGGCCATCTGGCTCTCCGCCTGCATCAATATGCCCGGTCACTTCAAGGGTCTTCAGGTCAAGCACGGCAACGTAGTTGTCAGGGCCGCAGGAGATGAAGGCACGTGCGCCATCTGGCTGCATCAAAATGCCTGCTGCTCCATGGCCAATCTTGACCCGCTTCGCCTCCGTGCGCGTGGAGGCATCCAGAATCACCAGGTTCTCATCCCTCAGGCTGGAAATGAGCACTTTCGAGCCATCCGGCGTAAACTTCAGCCGGTTCGCGCCAAAGACTTTGGCGTTGATCGTCAGTAGCAGCCTCTTCCCGGAGATATCGATGACTGAGACAGTTCCGTCCTGCGCATTGGCCGTCCAAAGCTCGCGGCCGTCGGGCGAAACATCAAATCCCTCGTCACCCCGGCCAACAGGAATGACAGTCTGATTCCAGTCCATCCGCGGCCCGCCTGCACCCGTTGGTGGACCTCCGGGTGGCATCCCGCCTCCAGATTGCCCTGGAGGGCCTTGCTGCATGCCTGGCGGTGGTCCCATGGGTGGCAAGGCAACCTTCTCCAGGATACTTACCGTCGCCGAACTCACATTGGTCGTGTAGATCTGCTTTTGGTCAGCCGTGACGTAAATCATATGTGTTCGGTTTTGGCCCGTGCCCATTACCCAGTCGACCTTGCTTTTGGCGGGGTCGTAGCTGCCAATCACCTTTGCCCCCTCGGCGGTGAACCAGAGCTTGCCTCCAGCAAATGCCAGTCCGTGCGGCCCGTTCAACGGTCCGAGATCGATCGCCGGAAGTGGCTTTTGCGCAATCAGATCCACCACAGAAATCGAATGATAGGCACCGCCGCCGTAGATTGAAACATAGGCAGTCGTGCCATCGGACGATGCCACTACTTCATGTGGGTCTTCTCCAACTGCCGCACGACCCAAAACCGTCAGTGTCGCAGGATCCACAATCGACAGGGTGTGGTCATGCTTGGAAAGCACAAGCAAGGAAAGCTTTGGCGTTGCCTGTGCGCAGAGAACAGGTGCGAACGATAATCCAGCCGCGAGCACTACTGCGGCAACGCCCAACGAACCAGGTCTTAACGGCATGGATTGAAACCTCTTGATGAATCAAATTGGCAGCTCTTGAAGTAGACGCACAACGGGTCCAGCGCGATGACGCGGCAGGGTGAAAATAAGCCCATCTGGAATGTCGATTAAATCTCGGGATCATAACCGGACTGTGACGACCTCCGGGAGGGTTCAACTGAACGATATGTATCGACGACTGCCCGCACCGCAGCAAGTATGCCGTTGACCTGACGGACCGGCATGGCCACGGTCGATTCAACCACGGCACCCATGCGCTCCACGGTATTCAAGCCTGTGGTCAGCATCGCATCCAGGCGCTTCGTCTGAAGACTCACTCGGTTCATGATTTCTGCGGCTGAGAAACTGACGCCAGCTGCTTCTTTGCGCATTGTTTGCGTCACTTCTGACAACCCATCGGTGACGGTAATAACCTGCGGCGTGATGCGTTCAAGGAGCTCGCGCGTGGATTGAACCATGGGCATGATGGTCGACCTGAGATCGTCAGTGATCTCCACCATGGACTTGGCCGTCTTACGCAGCGAAATCAAGATTCCCAGAAGCACAAAGGCCTGCAGCACCACGGCTGCACCCGTCAGTCCTACAAAAACGATAAGAATTGTCTGCGTATTCCATTCCATGGCAGGGTCTCACTCTCGGGATGTCTTGCGCCTCTGCCCGAAACAGAGGTCGGCGCAGGGTGCCCATCAAGACACCCTGCGCTTCAGTGATTACACTTCGCCGCACAGTGAAACAAACTCACTGCCAGCATTCTGCGGCCCGGTTAGGAGAGAGGGCCTTCGCCAGGAGCGGCTGCGGCTTCCTGGTACGCATGTCGGCCTGCGTCAACGGCAGCCGTTACCTTCACGGTCTGATCGTTAACGAAACCCTTGCCACGATCCACGAAGTCCTCCCACTGGGAGCGCCCCCGTTCGACTACTTCGCGACCACGCTGCACATATTCGACAGCCTGCCCTTTGCCGCGTTCGACCAGGTGACCGGCCTCATCCACGACTTCACGAGCGCGGACTCGCACGTACTCTGTGCCGTCCTTTGCCGTTGCCACAAGGTCTTCGCGGGTTTCACGACCGCTCTTGGGAGCGTACAGAATGCCGACAAGGGCACCAAGCCCGAGACCAGCGAGAAACCATCCAAATGCCTGTTGATTATCGGTTGCCATAATGCATTCCCCTTTCATTCAACTTGAAGTAGGACCAAAAATCCAATTGCGGTGAGTGCGGGATGAGCTTCCCACGAGCGTGCTGACAGTGTAGCCCATAGAGTCGCTGAGGCTCACTTTGATTCTGACGCGCTTGAGTACTTTGAAGTTGCCTTAAATTGCTCAAACCGTGTCCAACCGGCCGAAATAGGTGCAATTCCTGCATCTACACCAAATCGGTGCAAGCACCATTGCACCATGATCGTATACGCATTTTGCTGCAAACAAAAAGGCCATCCATCACCAGTGTTTCCTGGAAGAATGAATGACCCTTTTGCGGCTTCAGTCGCGTTTTTCAGCTTTACAAAACATTAACCTTGACCGTTGCCGTTGTCGTATTTGTTGGGTCAGCTGAATCCGTGCCGGTTACGTGGAACGTGTAACCGCCCGCCGAGATGATCTTGGGCGGCGTGATGCAGGCCGTGAACCCGGAGGCTGCAACCAGAAGCAGCAGCAGTGAAAGCAGCATGGACTGCCATCCGCGTCGCCGCGCCGGAATGCCAAACCACAGGCAGCAAGCCAGTGCCGCTCCTCCAATGCCCAGGCCCAGACCGAAGCGCGAGTTGTTGCTCCCGGTCGTAATACCAGGAGGAAGCTTCGTTCCCTTGCCAAAGATCAGAATCTGCGGGCTAACCGTTCTGCCAGGAGCGATCCCGTAAGAATCACGATACATCGCGCATTCAGGAGGATTGCTACCCTTGTAGGGGCCAACCAATTTGCAGCTGAATTTGATTGTTCCCGAGTAGCCGTCCATAGACTTGACGGTCAGATACGCAGCAGCAGTCGAATGCTCGGCAGGCAACTGAACCTTGATATCAGCCATATCAAAGTGCGGGCGCGCCTTGAGAGCAACAAGGTTCGATGTCGAACCCGTGTAGTTATCATCTCCGAGATAGACAGCAGTCAGCTTCGTGTCTTCCTTCGGCAAGTTGGTTGTCGTGATGACAACGCTCCCTTTGGCGAGAGAGGTTGGCGTACCGACTACGCCTACAATCTTGCCCGTTGCGTAAATCTTGGTGCCACTTTGAATTGCAATGTTGCCCGTTGGCGCTTCACCGGCGCTGACTGTGGTCAACGCAACGGTAAAGACGATGGGTTGGCCAGAGTTGTGATTTGTGCTGGAGGTAAGGTGGATTGTCGTCTCACCTTTGACCACATGCAATACAAGCCTTCCTTTGCTCGGCTGGAAGTTGACGTCGCCATGGTAAGTAACATCGATGCCCTGAGGGCCGGGCGATGGCAGGTTGCCAACTGACAGGGCAGCGCCTTCCGCATTCAACGGGAACGTGCCAATACCAACCTTGGCGTCTTCAAATGTGACCTTGCCGGTCGCAATGCCATCGGGTTGCACGACACCACCGACGATCGGCGAGTTTATTCCGTAAGGGAGAGCCTTCAGGTCCACCGGATAGCCGTAAGGAATCAATGTGGAAGCCGATTTAGCGCCCGTCGCGGGGTTGGTAAAGGTTGAGGACACCACCGTGACGCTGGGTTCAGAGGTGACGGTAACGGAGACAGGTGCAGACACACTCTGAGTAAACTGCGCCGAACCGCCATAGCTGGCCATCAAGCTGTATTTTCCAGTGGCCAGACCGCTTACCGGGATATTGCCTGTTGTGCCGCCCGCGCCGAGTGGATACGTGCCAATGGCAATACCAGGAGGGGTGATAGGCGGGCTCGCCATGGCGGTCAATGCGACATCGCCCGTTGCCGTACCTCCGCTGGTCGTCACTGTGGCCTTGGCGTTTACGTTGCGGCCGTGCTCAACCGTCGCAGATTTTACTGTGAGAACCGTGGTTGTGCTCTTGAGCCCGGCACTTGCCCAGTTTGCCAGCAGAGCCGAAACATCGACGCTGCCCAAACCCGAAGCCGTGTCATAGCCTGCCTGCGCGTTGTATCCGGACAGATAGTAGTCGCCCTTGGCGTTCTTGCTGCAGTTGGCTGTCCCGGCCTGGCAGGGAACGCTGTTGTTTCCCGTCACGACGTCGTGGAAGACGCTGGGCGAGGTGCGCGCCAGGTTATAGAACACATAGTCAGCCTGCCCCTGGCGTTCCCCGGTCGATTGCTTTACCAGTGCCAGAATTCCAGCCAGTGCCGGTGCCGAGGCAGAGGTGCCGCCTACGCCGTAGATGTAAAACTGACCGGCCGGCAGTCCATCAGAGCCCGGCGTGCAATCCTTGACCGGATTGCCGCTCGAATCTGAATCCTGATCGGTGCAGATGCCCCAGGCAGCATAGTAAAGGCCATTCGCGGCAAACAACGAAACGTCCGGGATATCGCGAACATGGTCCACAGGGACGCCGGGAGCTGCCTGCCATGAAGGCTTAGAGTAGCCCGACTTGCATACAAGATTTCCATCGCCATTCACTGAGCCCGTGGCGCAATTACTCTTGCCGCCACCTGCGGCAACGATGTTCCAGTACGGATTGGGGGCGGCTTTCGAGTTGCTGATCGTTCCCGGCGGGAATGTGAAGCTTGTGTCGTTCCACGGAACTTCGGGGATGTACCCCAGCGCCGAGCCCAACGTTCCCTTCTTGTTGTTCGTCGAAACGTAGTTCGTGAAGTTCGCGCCACTGCCATCCGGACCAGCAAGTGCGCCAAAGTCCGTTCCGCCCACAGCAATGTTGAAAGGCGTAGACGCGAGGCCATTGACCTGCAGGCCGTAATACGCCACAGTCTGCGTGTTGGGATCATCGCAACCGGCTGAACCGGAATCGCCCGACGATACTGTTACCGAAATCCCCTGGGCTGCAGCCTGTTCCCATACAGATTCGTAGAACTGATTGGCCGCTGTTCCCAGACCGCCTTCGCAGGCGCCGAAACTCATGTTCAGGACGTCTACGATGTTGTCGTTGACTGCGCGCAGAGTCGCAAGGTCAAGTCCATAATTCACTGCCGTATCGGCGGCGGTGTAGAAATAGACCTTTGCCCCCGGAGCAACACCATTGGTCACTTCGGTATCGAGGTAGGCCTCAACCGCATCGCCATTGATCCCGGGGTCCTTGCCACCGTCAATGATGACCGTAGGCTGATTTGCCGATAATCCAAAGAGCTTGCGGTAGTTTGCAAGCTGCGCAAGATCGATGTTTGAGTCGCCGAGTACACCGATTTTTGCGCCAGTTCCATTGATCGTCGGTCCAGTCGCAGCAGGGTTGAGTGACTTGATGGGCGAGTTGTAGATGGTGGCAGCGTCAGCCGGAACTACATAGAGGAAATCGCCGGAACCACCAGTCGCGGTTAAATCGGGCTTCACACGCTGGGTGGCCGGATCAAAAATACCGCGAGGACCCTTCTTCGAAAGCGCATGCGGATGGAAGTCATTGAGAGTGGTAATGCCGGCGACCACAGGAGCAAGTGCAGCCGGAATCTCCGGGTCATTCGTATTGGCATGGTGCAACTCGCCATTTACCAGGTAAGAGTGAATCGAGGTGTGGAAAGCCTCTTCAATCTGGCTGGCAGTTCCCGAAAATTCGATTACAGTGCGACCAATCGATGGCCCCTGCACCTGAAACCCGTGCGACTCCAGCCAGGCTGTCACTGTGGCGATATCTGAATCTGCCGCACCCCATTGTGCGCCAAACTGTTCGGGAGTCAGCCACTTGTGAAAACTGGGCGAATTGCTGTCATGCATCGCTTCGATCTCTGCGCGCAGAGCCAGTTCCTGATCCGGGCTGCGCCGTAGAACGACCAGCATCCGCTCCGCCGCCATGGATGGCGGAACAGCTCCACGATCCGCCGCCTTTGTTGCCAAAGGGTGGGTATTGCCACTCAGCACTGTGCGTTCGGCCTCGTTGACTACCTGCGTTATCTGTCCTGCGCGGTTTGCCTGCGCATGAGTCGTTTGCGACGGAACGAAAAGACCCGCAGCAAGCAGGAGTGAAGCTCCGCTGGCAATGAAAGTGCGAATTCGGCGACTGACCGTTAATGACGGAACGAACTGGGGGAGGGCATTCATAAAAAACCTCGATCACAAACCAAGATGATCAGTCGATGCGGGGGAGGCCGCGACTGGGTTAACGGGCAAAATTCACCCGCAGGAACATGACTGAAACAAGTTCTCGCAGTGCCAAAAAGCTCCGCAACGCGAAAATCGAAGTAGCGCAAGAAATTGCCGGATACGTCATGGTTTTAGTTCACTGGAACGACGAAGTCAAGAACTTCCGTAACCTATCCGACTTCCTTGCACTTTTTTCTAAATCACAGGTAGTACTTTCCCACTCCGGAGAAGTGCTTAGCAATGATGCGATTTGCCCCAATTGCATCGATTGGAGTTATCCGCACGAAGCGTCTGAGGACCGCCAACTGCACTGCCAGCATATCTCCCTCAACGCTTGCGGCCAGCACGCGGCGCGCCGCCTGCTCAACCTGGGCCAGCGCATCTTCAGCAAAAGCCGCAGTCATCGTGGCCGCCACCGTCGCTGCAGTCGACAGCCCCACAGTGCCTGCCCGTTGAACGCCAGAAAGCTTGCGCGCCCGCAGCAAGGCCGATTCCAGAGCAAAGATAACCGTGATGCACTCCGCCAGATCAGCCATCACTTCCTGCTCATCCTGCAAGGCGGCCATAAACCGCTGCGAAGCTACCCCTGCAGCCAACAGAAAAATCTTCCGCAGACGGTCCAGAACCTTCGCCTCGTGCGCCAGCAACTGAGATTCGTCTTCATCGGAAAACGTCGGCGGCTGGGTCACTTCATCGGCCAGCCTGCGCATGGCGGCCAGCAGGGGAAGCTGCCCGCTGGTGGCGCGCTTCATCAGCCAGCCGGTGATGATGAGCCGGTTGATCTCGTTGGTGCCCTCGAATATCCGGTTGATGCGGGCGTCGCGATACATTCGTTCGGCCGGATAGTCCTCGACATAACCGTAGCCTCCCATGACCTGGACCAGTTCATCGACGACCAGATCAAGCATTTCCGAGCCGAAGACCTTCAAAATCGAGCACTCGACCGCATACTCTTCGATGCATTTCTGAGTGGCTTTTGAAGTATGCGCCGCACCCTCGCCGAGTGCCGCAAGAGCTGCATCCATCATGCCCACCGTCCGGTAGGTCATGCTTTCCATGACATAGAGGCGCGTTGCGCAGGCTGCGATCTTGCGCTGAATCAGTCCAAACTCCGCGATCGATTTGCCGAACGCCTTGCGTTCATTCGCGTAGCGAATGCCAAGGTCCAGCGCCAGCCTGCCACCGCCAATGCATGCCGCCCCCAGTTTGAGGCGCCCCATGTTCAGAATGTTGAACGCGATGTGGTGGCCCTTGCCCGCCTCACCCAAAAGGTTCTCAACAGGAATCGGACAGTCGTTGAAGATAAGCGAGCAGGTCGAAGAGCCCCGAATTCCCAGCTTGTGCTCTTCCTTGCCAAATGTCAGTCCCGGCGTGCCGCGCTCCACAATGAAGGCTGAAAATTTTTCGCCGCCAATCTTTGCAAACACTGTGAACACATCCGCAATGCCGCCGTTTGTAATCCACATCTTCTCGCCCTTGAGAATGTATGACTTGCCGTCGGCCGCCAACTCGGCGCGGGTGCGAATGTTCATTGCATCTGAACCGGAAGATGCCTCTGACAGTGCATAGCCCGCGGCCAATTCCATCGTTGCGATACGCGGCAGATAGCGCTCCTTTTGCGCTTCGGTGCCGTACCAGATGATGGGCAGTGAGCCAATACAGGTCTGAGCACCAAACGCCACTGAAAAGCTCGAAACAGCCGAGAGGCGGTCCGCCACAAGTGCCGAGGTCGTCTTGTCCAGCCCAAGACCACCGTATTCTTCAGGAATATCCACTGCGGCAAATCCCAGATCTGCGGCCTCTCGCATCAACCCGCGCATGACTCCAGGTTCCTTTACCTCAATCTGTGCCACCGCCGCAAGAACCTGTTCGTGGGCAAAACGGGCAGCCGTCTCAGCAATCTGCTGCTGCTCATGGCTAAGGTCTTCGAGGGTAAAGACCTCTTCCGGTAATCGGTCTTCCAGCAGAAAACTGCCCCCTGCAGCCGCGACCACAGACTTCACAGACTTGTTGATTGATTCAGCAACTGAGCTCATCAGCGAACATCCCTCCGCGAAATGAACAGTATGTCATCCGGTCCGTTCCGGGCAACCGCCGTCCTCTCCATGCGTCATTGCAACCGGCATTGGGCGGTCTCCGGCTCTTGCGGCCGCCACACGACATGGCAGTGGCCGGGCGATTGGGCGCGAATCTTCTCCAATGCCTCCCGCGAAGCAGCCTCTCCGGATACTGGCACCCAGCGGTCTTGAAAGCGCCCCGGCGGCTTGATCAGCGTCGCGCTCGGCATCTCAAACACGACGTGCGCCTCCAGACGATACTGCGCTGGCTGACCGTCGGTTGGCTCAGCTTCGACAATCCTTGTTTCGAGCACCCTGGCCTGCGCCGAGTTCAGGTCCGGCAGAAAATACCCATGCTCCCGGCCCAGAAAATAGAGCGCGCCTGGAAAGAAAAGCAGGCTCCCAACCAGCACCCCTAACCACGGCCGCCGATATCGTCGCGGCTTGCCCACCTCTGATTGTCGTTGGCTCATCTGTCAATTCCCCTCGCGAAATCATTCTAAGGGCCATCAACTCCGCAGCTTCCGCGAGCACCCATCGCCGATCGCTGCTATTTGCCGTATCCTGCTATAAGCTGGTTTTTGTCATGCTGGGCATCGGAGGCTCGTTCTGTTCACCGCAATCGCAAACAGTCTCGCTTTCGCCTTCCTTCCGCTTGAGCGACTACCCTTCGCTGCCCAATTGGCGCTCTTCGCTCCGCAAAACGGCATCCGGCACTTCTTGAAAATGCAGTATGCCGACCAGACCTTCAGGGGCCTCTATACCTGGAACCCCTTTGACGCGGCACTGCTCATCCCCTACTTCGCCGTGATGATTGTCCTCGCCGTCTACGGCATCCATCGCTATCAACTCGTCTATCTCTACTTCAAGCATAAAAAGGACTACAAGCCCGAGCCGCCCGCCCATTTTTCTGAATTGCCCAGGATCACCGTCCAGCTCCCCATTTATAACGAACAGTTCGTCATCGACCGTCTCATTGAAGCCGTCTGCGCCATGGACTACCCGGCGGACAAGCTCGAAATCCAGCTGCTCGACGACTCGACCGACGAAACCCAGCACGTAGCCGCCAAAATCGTCGCCCGCTACGCCGCACTCGGCCACCCCATCGTCTATCTGCACCGCAAAAATCGCCACGGATACAAGGCAGGAGCACTCGACGCAGGTCTTAAAGTCGCCAAGGCTGACCTGATCGCCATCTTCGACGCCGACTTTGTGCCTCCGAAGGATTGGCTGATGCGCGTCGTGCACCACTTCACCGAACCAGGCATCGGCATGGTGCAAACCCGCTGGACGCACCTCAACCGCGACTACAGCCTGCTCACCCAGGTCGAAGCCATCCTGCTCGACGGCCACTTCGTGCTCGAACATGGCGCACGCGAACGCTCAGGCGACTTCTTTAACTTCAATGGAACCGCTGGTATGTGGCGGCGCAAAGCCATCACCGATGCCGGCGGCTGGCAGCACGATACTCTCACCGAAGACACCGACCTCAGCTACCGTTCGCAGCTCGCCGGATGGAAATTCAAGTACCTGCCCGCAATCGAGTGCCCCGCCGAACTGCCCATCGAGATGACCGCCTTCAAGACCCAGCAGGCGCGCTGGGCCAAGGGACTTATCCAGACCTCGATCAAGGTGCTGCCGCTCATCTTCAAGTCCAATGTGCCCCGGCGCATCAAGGTTGAGGCCGTCTACCACCTCACGGCCAACATCAGCTACCCACTCATGGTGCTCATGTCTGCCTTGCTGATGCCGGCGATGATCGTGCGCTTTTACCAGGGCTGGTTTCAGATGCTGCTGATTGACGTACCCCTCTTCACGGCATCCACCCTGTCGATTGCCGTGTTTTACCTGGTCAGCCAGCGCGAACTCTACCCCAAGACCTGGCTGAAGACCTGGCTTTACCTGCCCATCCTCATGGCCCTCGGCATCGGCCTCACCGTGACCAATACCAAGGCCGTCATGGAAGCCCTCTTTGGCATCAAGAGCGCCTTTGCCCGCACGCCCAAATATTCAGTCGCCAAGAAGGGCGAAAAATCCAAGGCCAGCAAGTACCGCAAGCGGCTGCTGTGGACCCCCTGGGTCGAGCTCGGAATCGGCACTTATTTTGCTGCGGCCATCGTCTACACGTTTCTGAATCACAACTACTTTACCGTGCCCTTCCTGCTGCTCTTCGTGGCCGGGTACTGGTACACAGGCCTGATGAGCCTGCTGCAAGGCCGCTTCGAACGCTGGAAATCCGGCGGCGCCAACACCGACGAATCCAGCCCCAAGCCATTCCCCGTCGGGGTGTAGATGATCCCGCCCTCGATTGTCTGGGACCCTGCGAAGGCTGCCGTGAATCAGCGCAAGCACGGTGTTAGATTTTCGGAAGCGGCGACTGTATTTCGCGATCCCCTCTTGCGCGTCATGCCTGATGTGGAGCATTCTCAAAAAAAAAGTTGGCTCTGGGAAAATCTGCGAACCAGTTAATTCTTGTCGTCGTTCATACTGAAGGCGAAAATACCATTCGCTTGATAAGCGCCAGGAAGGCCGACCCCAAAGAAAGGAGGAGTTATGAAAGCGAATAATTCAGAGGAACTTGAAGACTCTATGCTTCCGCAGTACGACTTCACTACGGCTGTGCGTGGCAAGTACGTTGACCGCTTTCCAGAGGATGCAGTCATGGTCATCCTCGCTCCCGATGTCGCAAAAGTCTTCTCCGATTCGGAATCAGTCAACGAGGCCCTGCGCCTTTTGATGAAGACGGCCCAGCAGGCAGCAGGCAAAGCACTGTCTGCGGCTTAGTACGAAGCTCGCGCAATTGGCGGGCACCGATACCCGAACGCCCGGTCAATCGCCCCCGCCACCCCCAGCGCAAACTCATCCTCATACGGCCGCGCCACCACCTGCACCCCAATCGGCAACCCCTCCGCCGACTGCCCCACCGGCACCACCGCCGCCGGGTTAGCCAGCACATTCCACCACTGCGTATGCCGCACGGCATCCAGATACGCGACCTGCTGGCCTTCCACATCCCAGCTTCGCTCCCCATGCCGCCACGCCGGGATGCTCGCCACCGGGCACAGCAGCACAGGGTACTCAGCCAACTCTGCCAGAGTCCGCGCCCGCAGCAAGTCGAGCTCCGCCCAGGCCTCCAGCAGTTCCGGCCCACCGATCGGACCATCCACAGCTGCAATTCCTAAAAACTCGCGAAAAATCGGGCTAAGCTCGGCTTCATGGCCCGCAATCGTCGACTGATAAAACATCGCTCCGCAGCGCACAAAAAACTTCCACCACAGCTGGCGCAGCAGCTCCAGCGTTTGCGGCCGGAAGGGCACGACCCGAAAGCCAGCCTCGCGCAGCGCCTGCGCAGCCGCCTGCACCGCAGCCCGCGTCTCGGCCGTCACACCGACCAGCCCGTCGTCCTCAAAATACCCAATCGGCAGCGCTCGCAACTCTGCTTCTGTAGGCTCGCGCAACGCAACCGGCGCACTCAGCGGGTCCACCCCATCCTGCCCGGAAATCGCCTCAAACAACAGCCTCACATCCGCAATCGTCCGCGCCATCGGCCCAATTGCCCCCAGCACCCCAAATGGCCCCACACACGGCGGTAGATGTCCCCGCCCCGGCACCCGCCCCGGCGTGGGCTTCAGCGAACAGATCCCCGTAAAATGCGCTGGCCCCCGCACCGACCCGCCGCTGTCGCTTCCCAGGCCCCCCGCCGACATGCAGGCCGCTATCGCCGCCGACTCCCCGCCACTCGACCCGCCAGGCGTGTGATCCAGATTCCAGGGGTTATTCGTCCGCCCATAGAGCAGGTTGTCCGTCTCATAAGCCATCAAAAACTCAGGGCAATTCGTCGTCCCGAGTATCAGCGCCCCCGCAGCCCGCAGCCGGGCCACCACCACCGCGTCCTCTGCAGGAATGCTTCCCCGGTTGATCGTGCTGCCAATCTCGCAACGGTACCCTGCCGTAGCAATCGAAGACTTCACCGTCACCGGCAAGCCATGCAACGGCCTCCGCACCCCCCCGGCCGCATCGAGCACTCGCGCCTGCGCGCGCACCCGCTCCGCATCAAAATCCACCAGCGCATTTACCGTCGGATTGAGCCGCTCAATCTGGCGGATATGCGCCTCAGCGAGTTCAGCAGCAGTCACTTCGCCTGACCTCAGCAGCGTCAACTGACGCGTCGCAGAGGCAAGCACCAACTCACTCACGTGCACCTGCCCTGGCTGCCTGCGCAGCTGTGTCGGTCGGCGTCGATGGCCGCAATTGGTAGTCAAAACGGAACGACTGCGAAGGCTCCCCGCCATCAAACCGGTCATTCCAATCCAGTTGATACTGAATCGACCGGCCATCCTCCGGGAACGATTCGCTGCCCGGATAAGGATACTTGCTCATCTCATGAAACGGCAGCTCTGAAACCGTAAACGGCAGCGCGTCGTAGAAGTCCATATCCTTCACATAGCCATTCGCGTAAAAGAAGTAATCCCGCTTCCAGTGCGGCGGCAGCGCGGGCAGCCCCGTCGCATCAAACTCCGCCGCAAGTTCCTCGCCGCTGCCAAAAATCGCATAACGGTTATCCACTCCCGTAAGCAGCGGAGTTACATCGCCAAAGTGGGTATAGCTTCCCCGCTGCCGCTGAAACGGCCCCGTCAGGCTGACTTCGTCGTAGTTGTAATTCAGGTCGCCGGGGCTCGCTCCGTCAATCTGCCTGGGATAGCCGTGGAACCGCAGCCGCGCCTGCCCCAGCGGCACCTCCGTCTCTCGCACCTTGTCGTTTTGCGCGTCGTTATCCACCAGAATCTGATCCCAGTAAATCTGCAGATTTGTGACGATGCGAATCTTCCGCACGCCCTCCGGCAGCAGTCCGGTCAGGTCAGCCACAATCGTCCGCTGCAACCCCGCCGGGAATCCCATCTCCTTCACAATCCGGCGCCAGCTTCCATCCGGCATCTGCGCCTCAACATAGGGCGAAATCGGAGATATCCCCGCCTGCCAGGCCGAGTACAGCGAAGTCGCCGAAAAGTACTCCACATACCCCGTCAGCAGCAGCCGCAGGGGGTTAGCCCGGTCCACCTCGCCCAAATCCAGCGTCAGCGAATGCGGCTCCGTAAATCCGTCGTACGGCAGCTTCTTGAAGTCATCTACAAATTTGTGGTCGGCCGTCGAAAGTACTTTCAGCACATCCCGGCCCTCGGAATCCCAAGCGCCTGCAGGCAGTCGCGCCGCGCCGCTCACCACCACACGACCGGATGCAAACGGTGGCTCATCCAAAAAGCGCTCGTCGGGATAAACCTCTGTCCCCTCAGGATGATCAATCGCCCGCAGCCGCAGCTGGTCAATGTAGTTCACTTCCTCCATCGGCTCAGTAAAGCGCAGACTCAGCCGCCCGTTTACCGGCACCAGCTGACCACCAGCCACCTTTACCCACTCGTCCGGGTCAGGAATGTTCCGCCGTGCCGGCGTAAACCAATGCCCCACCACGCCTGCGCCAATCGCGTCCGTCACCAGCACATAGTGAGTGCCATCCCAGGCAAAGAGCACCGGGCATGAGCTGCCTCTTCGATCCGCCTCGGTATAGCTCACAGCCAGTTGCCGGGCTACATTGATCTCATCCTGCGGCACCCCGGTCGGCCAAAGCATCCGCAGCATATCCACGCCCTCCGCCGCGCCCAGCCCAATCAGAATCTCCGGCGGACCCTGGCTCAGATAGCCCGCCGCACCCGCCACTTCCCACTTCTGCCAGTTATGGTCAGAGAACGCCTCAACCTTGGTTCCAATTGCCGACTTGTTATCCGCAAAGCCCTTGAGCGCGAGACGGACCGAGTGGTTACGGTTACCTCCAACATTGCGCAGCCACACCGGCTCCCCGTTCGTCGAAGTCACAATCAGATCTGCCGCCCCATCGCCATCCACATCCATTGCCATCAACGCGCGAGGTGCCTTCAGTGCGATTCGATCCAGACCCAGAGCCTTGCTCACGTCTGCAAAGCTGCCATCGCCCTGGTTGCGAAAAACCCGTATTTCGCTGCCCCTGCTGGTTTCAACAATCGCCGCAAAATCTACCCAGCCGTCGTTGTCGACATCAATTGGTGTCACTCCCCAGGCCCTCACCACATCCTGGATCGGCAGACTTACGCGCTCAAAGCTCTTACCTTCCTTGTTCCTCCAAAAGGAAATGCCCGGCGCGCCGTCATGCGTCACGACAAAATCCATCCAGCCATCTTTATTGAAGTCCAGCGCGGCCACTCCCACCGATTCCGCTAACTTGTCAGAGAACAACGGCTGCTCGGGAAACTTGCCCTCCCTCGGGTTGAAATAAAGCGCGGGAGCCCCCTGCTTGCCCGTTATCACCAGGTCGACCGCGCGATCGTTATTCACGTCTGACAGGATCGCCCCCAGCGTCGGGCCCTTTCCGCCCAGGCCCGTCTGCTCGGTCCAATCCGTAAAAGTCCCGTTGCCATTGTTGCGCCACAGCACGTTGGGCGTACCTCCCACAGCCTGGGGCGTTCCCGTCACCAGCAGGTCAACATCACCATCGTGGTCGTAATCCACGAATGTGATGCCCGCCGGAACGTTCTTCGCCGTAATCCCAGCCGCCTTGGTTACATTCTCAAACTTGCCGCCGCCCAGGTTACGAAACACCAGCAACTGGTCTTGCAGCGCCACTACGATATCCGGCAAGCCGTCCCCGTCAAAATCGCCAACCGTACAGGAAACCGCATGTCCGCTTGCCAACAGCCCAGTCTTTTCCGCAGAAACCCGCTCAAACCCGCCATCTCCACGATTCCGCAGCACCCGTATCGCGCTCGCACCCGACTCCATCAGCACCAGGTCATAGCGCCCATCGCCGTCCACGTCCATCACGCAGACGCCGCCACTGCCAGCAACACCATCTTTGGGCGAAGCAGGAGAGGCGCCACCCACAAGGTTCTGTGCTGCAAAATGCACAGGAATCATCCCCGGCTTTGGTCGCACTGGCTCTGCCACCGGCACAGCCGTCGAATATCGACCCTGGTCGCCATAGCTGAGCCCCAGCGCCGAAGCGACTTTAGTGCTTGTCAAATGCTGAAATCGCTGAAAATGCGCCTTCGCCTCATCCGCGCGACCCGACCGCTGCAACGCCCGCGCCAGCGCAAACTCCGACGAAGCGTGTTGCGGCTGGATCGCCAGCGCCCGGGTGAACATGGCAATCGCCTCGTTCGCCAGCTTCTCATCCTGGTAGCAAACGCCCTCGAAATACATCGAATCTGCGTCCGCCGGGTCCAGCTCAACCGCGCGGCCAAAGCTTTCCTGCGCCGGGCCCATTTCATTGGCCGCCCGCTGCACCAGCCCCATGTTGTACCAGATGCGCGGATTCCGCTGGTCCAGCGCCAAAGCGTGCTTCAGCGCCACCTCAGCCTCCGGCAGCTTTTGCATGTAGAGCAGCGCGATGCCGTCGTTCAGAGCCGCCTCAGCCAGCGTTTCGTCCTTTTTGAGCGCCGCTGAAAAGGCAACCTCCGCCTGCTCGGTCTGCTGTTGGTTCATCAGCGCCACGCCGTTGTTGTTCAACCGCACTGCCTGCACATCATGGCTCGATGCCGCCAAGAGAGGCATTGTGGCAGTCATCGACAAGCCCAGGATGAGACCCGATACAACACGAAGTACAAGAAAACAGCGCATAAGCAAGCAACCTGACCGGTTCAACTAACCGTTTCATCAACTCAGAAATCGTCTACTAGTGTCTCAAATCCAGAGCGCGCCCGCATCTATTGCGCCATCGCCAGTCAAAGCCTCATTCATCCCGCCAAAGTCACCCTCCAATCATCCTCGTTCTCTCCGCTCCCGAGCCATCTGGCAGCGCTCTCAGCCGCTATACTGGGGCGGTGATTCTGCCGCCGCGTTCTGCTACAGCCAACGATGAAATCGACTGGTATTCTTTCCTTGCGCGGCCCCGACTCGCCTCACCCACCGCAGTTTTTCTCACATCTCTTCTTGACGCGTGCATCCTCGTCACGGGCGCAGGTGGCTCCATCGGCAGCACACTCAGCCTCCGCTTGGCCTCCCTCCGTCCCCGCAAGCTCATCCTTCTCGATGCGTCAGAGCAAGCCCTGTTTCGCCTTGAGTCCTGCCTCGCAGGTCTCGCAGGAATGACCGCAAAGCCCATCACGATCCTGGGCAGCGTCAACGATTCTGCACTGCTCGGTGAAGTCTTCGCCCAGCACGCCCCGCAGATTGTCTTCCATGCCGCCGCCTACAAACACGTCGCCCTGCTTGAGTCTCATCCGCTCGCCGCCATCCAGAACAACGCCCTTGGCACCCAATCCCTCATCGAATGCGCCCGCAACCACGGCCCAGTTCGCATCATCCTGCTCTCAACGGACAAAGCCGTCGCCCCCATCAGCATTCTCGGCGCCAGCAAACGCATTGCTGAGCTGGTCACACTGGCCAACGGTGGCACCGTACTGCGCCTCTGCAACGTCCTCGGAACCGAAGGCAGCGTCGTCGAGACCTTCCGGCACCAGATCGCCGCCGGTGGCCCCGTCACAATCGCCCATCCCGACGCAGAGCGCTACTTCATCACTTGTACGGAAGCGGTCGATCTCCTGCTCACCTGCTCCGTCGAAGCCCGACTCGGCGCACTCTTCGTCGCCGCCGTTCAACGCCCCCATCGTGTCCAGGCCCTGGCCGAGTTCCTCATCTCCCACGACTCCAATGCAGCCTCTTTGCCCATCAAGTGCAGCGGTCTGCGCACCGGCGACAAGCTGAGGGAAGATCTTTGGTCCGCAAACGAACAGCCGGGCACTGCAAATGCGCAGGGTCTCGTCGAACTCCGCTACCCCCAAATGCTTCTACCTGACTGCGTCGAAAAAATCGCGCACCTGCACTCCGCAACGAACAATCGCGACCTTCCCCGCGCCCTCGAAATCCTTCAGCAACTCGTTCCCGATTACACGCCCAGCACTACCGTCCTCGCCCTCGCGCGGCAAAACCAAACGCAGCAGGTCTGCCTGAGTGATCCGTCATGAAACGCCGCATCGCCGTCGTCACCACCTCCCGCGCCGACTACAGCCACCTCTATTGGCCACTTGTCGAACTCGCCCAGCGCCCCGACATCGAACTCGGCGTCATCGCCCTCGGCGCCCATCTCTCCCCTGAATTCGGCTACACCCTCAGCGAAATCGAGCGCGACGGCTTCCCCATCGTCGCCCGCATCGAATGCCTGCTCAGCTCAGACACCGATACCGGGATGGCCAAGACAATCGGCCTCGCCACCCTCTCGCTCGCCGATGCACTCACCAGTTGGCGGCCCGACCTGCTGCTGCTCATCGCCGACCGCTACGAGATGCTCGCGCCCGCCGCCGTTGCGCTCGCCCTGCGCATCCCCATCGCCCACATTGAGGGCGGCGAGGTCTCCCAGGGCGCCATCGACGACGCAGTCCGCAACGCTCTCACCAAGCTTGCCCACATCCACTTCACTTCGACCGCCACCGCCCGGCGCCGCGTCATCGCCATGGGCGAGGAACCGTGGCGCGTCCACCACGCCGGAGCCCCCTCGCTCGACCACCTCCGCCGCAGTAAGCTCCTGACCCGCGCCGAAGTCGAGCAAAAGCTCAATCTCGACCTCAGCCACCCCACCCTCCTCGTCGCCTTCCACCCCGTCACCATCCATCGCAACACCACCGACGAGGCCGATGCCCTCTTCGACGCACTCGCCCATACCGGCGGACAGATCCTCTTCGTCTACCCCAACTCCGACGCCGGCAGCCGCGACCTCATCGAGCGCACCCAAGCCTTCGCCGCAAACCGAAATCTTGCCCGGGTCATGACCCGGATCTTCGTCAACCTCGCGCCGCTCACCTACTGGAGCCTGATGCCCCACGTCGACGCCCTCATCGGCAATTCCTCCAGCGGCATCATGGAGGCAGCCTCCTTTGGCCTGCCCGTCGTCAACATCGGCATGCGCCAGCAGGGCCGCGAACGCGCCGCCAATATCCTCGACGCCCCCGCCACCACCCCCGCCATACTCGATCGCATCAGGCAGGCCCGCACCCCCGAGTTTCGCCGCAGCCTCGCCAACATGACCAACCCCTACGGTACCGGCCACGCTGCGGTACTCATCGCCGAAGTCCTCGCGACTGTCAAGCTCGAAAACATCCTCATCAAGGCCCCCGCGCCCATTCCGCCAGAGATCGAAGCGCTATGAGCCAAAGAATCCCCCTCTCCGCCCCCGACATCACTGAAGCCGAAATCGAAGCTGTGACCCAGGTCCTGCGCACCAATACCCTCAGCCTCGGCCCCAAACTCGAAGAATTCGAAGCTGCCTTCGCCACCTATCACGAGATTCCCAATGCCATTGCGGTCTCTTCAGGCACCGCCGCGCTGCATCTCGCCATCCGCGCCCTCAAACTCGGCCTCGGCGATGAAGTCATCGTCCCCTCTTTCACCTTCATCGCCGTCGCCAACACCGTCTGCTTCGAGCAAGCCACTCCCGTCTTCGCCGACATCGACCCCGTCACACTGAACCTGGACCCGGTCTGCGTCGAAGCCGCTATCACCCCCCGCACCCGCGCCCTCATCATCGTCCACAACTTCGGCGTCCCCGCCGACATGGATTCTCTGATGGCCATCGCCCGCCGCCATAACCTCGCAATCATTGAAGACGCCTGCGAAGCCATCGGCGCGACATACAGCAACCAACTCGTAGGCACCTTCGGCGACATCGCCACATTCGCCTTCTATCCCAATAAGCAAATCACCACCGGCGAAGGCGGGATGATCCTCTGTCGCGACGAGCAGCTAGCCAGCCGCATGCGCGCCATGCGCAACCAGGGTCGCTACCCTTCAAGCGACTGGCTTCAGCACCAGGAGCTCGGCTACAACTATCGCCTCTCAGAAATCGCCTGCGCCCTTGGTATCGTCCAGCTAAGCCGCCTCAAGAACATCCTCGCCCAGCGCGCCGCAGTCGCCGCCCGCTACGATGCGCTGCTCGCCCCCTTCCCCTTCATCGAACGCCCCCCCTTGCAGCTCCCCAACCTTAAAATCAGCTGGTTCGTCTACGTCCTCCGCTTCGCGGAAAATCTGCCCACAGGCACTCGCGACCGCCTCATGCAGTCGCTTCAGAACGCCGGCATCGGTTGCGGCCGCTACTTCGCGCCCATCCACCAGCAACCCGCCTACCAGCACCACCCCAGCGCGCTCGCCGCCCACCTACCCGTCACCGAATCAATCGCCGCCCGCACCCTCGCTCTGCCCTTCTACAACTGGCTATCAGAAGGAGACGCGCATCAAGTAGTGGCCGCACTTTCGCAGGCAATACAGCACCCTGCTTGACAGCGAGTGAAGACTCGCAGAGGCTTATCCCATGCCGCTCACAGGTTCCAATTTCCGCAGTATCGCCTTGTCCCTCCTCGTCTTAGCCGCCGTAGCATCCTGCGGCACCCCAGCCCCGGCCCTCGAAAAACAGCCCTTCGAAACCTACCACGCCCGCCGCGTCGCCCTCGCCCAAAAACTCCAGGGCGGAGCCGCCATCTTCTTCGCCGCCGAGCAGCCCCTCGTCGACTTCATGCCCTACCGCCAGGATGAGGACTTCTACTACCTCACCGGCTGGAATGAGCCCGGCGCAGCCCTGCTCATCCTCGCAGATTCGCCCGCCGCAGCCCCCGCCTTCCCGGCCCGTAAGTACCGCGAAATCCTTTTCCTCCCCACCCGCAACCTGCGCATGGAAAAGTACACCGGCGAAAAGCTCGACGCCGCCAATCCCCATGCCGAGCACGTCGTCGGCGTTGATGAAGTGCTGCCCATGGCCGACCTCGCCTCTGAACTCAACAAGGCCATCGTAGCCGACCGCCGCCTCGCCCGCCAGCTCTTTACCGAACCGGACGCACCCGCCGCCAAAGCCCTCGTCACCTGGGTCGCCTCCACCCTGGGGATGGACACCACACCCGGCACACAGGACCTCAGCCCCCTGACCACGCAGCTCCGCGTCGTCAAGGATTCAGGCGAACTCGCCCTGCTCAAGAAAGCATCAGACGCCTCCATTGCCGCCCAGCGCGTCATGCTCCAGAGCACCCGCCCCGGCGTCACCGAGCGCACCCTCGCTGGCAAAATCCTCGCTACCCTCATGGCCGAGGGCTGCGAACGCCCCTCCTACGCCCCCATCGTCGGCACCGGCATCAACTCCACCACTCTCCACTACTCTGAAAACACCGCCACCCTCGCCGACGGCGACATCATGGTCGTCGATGCCGCCGGGGAATACAGCATGTACGCCTCTGACATTACCCGCACCGTGCCCGTCAACGGCCACTTCACTGCCCGCCAGCGCGAAGTCTACGACGTCGTCCTCGGTGCCCAGCGCGCCGCAGCGGCCGCCTTCGTAGCCGGCAAATCAACCATCAACGACCCCCAGCACCGCGACCCCAACTCCCTCGACACCGCCGCATGGAATTACATCAACACCCACGGCCACGGCCTCCAAGGCGAACCCCTCTCAGACTTCTGGATTCACGGCCTCGGCCACATGGTCGGCATCAACGTCCATGACCCCTCCGGCTACCCCGCAGTCCTCAAGCCCGGCATGGTCTTCACGATCGAACCCGGCGTCTACATTCCCGAAGAAAAACTCGGCGTGCGCATTGAAGACGTCTTCGTAGTCGGTCAGGATGGCAAGCTCATCGACCTGGTCGCCGACCTGCCCCACACCGCCGACGAAGTCGAAGCCGCCATGAAGCCAGCCAAATAGGGAGCAGAATGTCCTTCAATCCAGAAGACGAATGCCAGGACCCTGATTACCAGCCTGCGCGGAAACAGACCTTCCAGATGAATCGGGGGCCTGCGCCACACGAAGCGCCTGCCCCTCCGTCACGTACCTCCTCAAGCGCAGAGTTCGCCCCGCTCCTTCAGGCCTTCCGCGACCAGCTCATAGCCTGCCTCGAAGAGTGCGCCACCGGCCGACGCGGCCTCTTCACTGACCTTGAACACGTCGCCGAAGAGGGCGCAAACCTCTGCACCTGGCCCGAAGCCGCACAACTCCGCCAGCTTGCCTTCGCTCTCCAGGCCATCCTCGCTCAATCAGGCGAGTCCGAGTCCAGCCCCGATCCACTTGTAGACCAGTTTCTCGACCTCTGCTCCATCCATGGCGAATCCGACCCCGGCGAACCCCGCCTCGCCCGCGCCTTCCTCGCCGAAATCGAAGGGAAACCCTGACCCATGCCTGTCATCCACACCTTCCTCGCACTGGCCGCCGGATTCCTCGCCATGGCTCTCATCGTCGGCCTCGTCACCGCTCTGCTGGTCAAACTCGTCCCCGACTGGGTCGGCAATCCCGGCCAGCCTCGCCCCGGCTATATCGTCGTCAACCTCGGCTACTCCTTCATTGCCGCAGCCGTCGGCGGCTACGTCACCGCGTGGCTTGCGCAGGGCAATCCCCTCATTCAGGTTCTCGCCCTCGCGCTCATCGTGCTGCTCCTCTCCGCGCTCAGCGCTCTCCAGCTTCGCGGCAAACAGCCCATCTGGTATCAGCTCACCCTCATTGCGCTCTCCCCCGCAGGCGTCTTCGCCGGCGGCTACATCCGTCTCCATCTCGCGGGAATCCTGTAGCAGGTGCCAATTTTGCACAAATTCCCACCATGCTTTACTCTTCCCATAAAGGAGTGAAGGTGGCACCAAAGGCCATCCTCGAACACCAAGATCTGAGCACCCGCATCAACATGAGTGAAAAAGGTAGAGTCGTCATACCCGCAGCGATTCGCGAAGCCCTCGGAATGACTGTTGGCAGTTCTCTCGACCTCCGCATCGTAGACGGCGAACTTCGCATCTCCACCCTGCGCAACCGCATCCGTCTAGCACAAGAGGACATTCGAAAATACATTCCCGAAGGTGTTTCACTCTCGGACGAGTTGAGCGCAGAACGCCGGGAAGCAGTCAAACACGAATGAAAGAGCCCGCAATTGCTGTGCTCGACGCGTCGGTGCTCCTTGCTCTCCTCCTGGGCGAAAGTCGAGCCATGAAGTTAACCGATGAATTCTTGGAACTTGCCGTTGTCAGCACGGTAAATCTCGCCGAGGTCCAATCGAAACTCGTAAAGAATGGATACGATCCCGAACATGCCTGGGAAGACGCAAATGACCTGGTACCAGTCCAGAAACTCTTCACCAGCGAGCAAGCCAAAATGGCTGGCACTCTCATCGCCAAAACCGAGAAATACTGCCTCTCCCTCGGCGACCGCGCTTGCCTTGCCCTCGCCATCTCCCTCAAAGCTCCCGTCTACACCACAGAACAGAACTGGCGAAACCTCGACCTCGGCATCCCCATCCACGTCCTCCGCTAATAACCCATCATGGGAGTCGCTATGAGTTCGATACCTGGTTTATTCCTGATCCCATTTCCTGCCCTCGCAATGGTTGTTGCACTTCTGTTCGTTCCTCGATACATCAGAGCGCGAGCAATGATGACCCTTGCCAATCGTTGGAACCTCTCATATCAGGGAAGCAAACTTCCCGGAAGTTTCCCGTTAGATCGCCGTCGCTTTCCAATTCCGCTCAATAGCTTCCATAAGGTATTCCATGTCATCTCCGGAACCTGTCGGGGAAAACAAGTGCTTATCCTTGAAGTACTGGCTGGATCCGGTAGGAGCGCATATGACACGACAATTCTTGCCGTACGAGCGGACCAGAACCCCTTCGGACCCCTCGACAAGCCTTGGAAAGTCATTGAATCGAATGGCTGGTACGCCCTGATCCGGGTCGGCTTTTGGAGAATGTATTGGTCGATCAGCATCTCCCAAATCGAAACCTTTCTCGGGCGCCTTTAGACTTATAAACATCAGCACACAGCAAAAGGCCGGAGCATCGCCCCGGCCTTTTTCCCACCTTCACACTCTTCAGCGCCTCAAGCTTCCGCTTCATCCAGTTCCGCAAATAGGTCAGCCAAATCCAGGTAAGCCGGCGAACCGACCACGGCAAAGCGATCCTGCCGCGTCCAATTCCCGTCAGAGCAATCCCATCCAATGCGCTTGATCGGATCGATGACCCAAATATGCGGTACTTCGAACAAGCGATAGTCCTCAATTCTCTCCTGCACTCTCGAGTGGCGATCCTCAGGGGACAATACTTCGACCGCAATCAACGGCGGGGAATCGAAGACTGGCTGCACCGGCACATTTCGCCGCCAGACACTCACATCGGGGAGCCGTATATTGCCGGAACTCAGCCGGGTCTTCTGCTCTTGGATCGTCCTTGTTTGCCACTCTCGGTCGTGCCGATGGAACCAAAGAAGAAGCGCGCGCTGAACAGTATTGTGCTCGTATTCACCCACGTTGCGCTCCTGCACTTCGCCCAGCACAAACTCAGCATCCGGCTCGAACGAAGTGCGAAAATACTCCTCAAGAGAGATTTGTGCCGTCGCAGCCATCACCGATTTCCTCAGTCACCAGTCTACCCTCGATCCGGGCATTTGAAAACCTTTCACCGCATTCCTCCGAAGCAGCAATTCACTCGCTCGGCACGAGTTCCAACACCCACCCGCAAGGCCTTACCCCTGAATATCAAACTGCTCCGGATGCAGCGTCGCGTCGCTCTTGACCAGCACATTCTTCCCGGCCAGATCTTCAAGCTCTGTAAGCCACTTGGCATTGTTCGCCTTCA
The DNA here is from genome assembly GCA_903832055.1 of uncultured Acidobacteriota bacterium. Lineage (GTDB taxonomy): Bacteria > Acidobacteriota > Terriglobia > Terriglobales > Acidobacteriaceae > Acidicapsa. The sequence goes on from CAILAC010000010.1 coordinate 962,270, forward strand.
GCGCCTTTGCCGTCTCCGGGTTCACGCGAACCAGCACCTCAGTCCCGTCAAAATGCTTCCGCATCTTGCGCACTTCGATGTAGATTTCGTTGGCCACCGTCGCCGGGCTCTTCACCATCCCTGTTGCCTGGCAAACCGGGCAGGGTACGCTGAGGGTCCGCTCCAGTGACTGCTTCACCCGCTTGCGGGTAATCGCCACCAGGCCAAAGTCGTTGAACTGCAACACCTTGGTCGGCGCACGATCCTGCTTCAGCGCTTCTTCGAGAGCTGTCATCACCCGGGTACGATTCTTGCGCTCATCCATATCGATGAAGTCGATCACGATAATGCCGCCCAGATCGCGCAGCCTGATCTGCCGCACGATTTCCGGAATCGCGTCCAGGTTCGTCTTGAGAATCGTGTCCTCAAGCCGCGCCGTCTTGCCCACGAATTTGCCGGTGTTGATATCGATCGCCACCAGCGCCTCGGTCTGGTTGATCACAATCGATCCACCCGACTTCAGCCACACCTTTGAACGCAGCGCCTTTGAAATCTCATCCTGAATGCCAAAGTGCTCAAACAGCGGGACTTCCTTGGTATACAGCTTGACGCGGCGCACAAGCTCCGGCGAAAAGCGGTTCAGGAAGCGCACAATCCGCTCGTAATCTGCTTCGGAATCCACCCAGATATGCGAGAAGTTGTCACTCACCTGGTCACGCAAAATACGCTCAATCAGGTTGAGATCGTGGTAAATCAGCGCCGGCGGCTTGGAAGTATCCGCGCGCTGCTTGATGTCGTTCCAGAGGTTGATCAGGAAGCGCAAATCCGAGCGAAGCTCATCTTCCGACGCTCCCTCCGCTGCCGTGCGCACAATGAATCCACCCTGCGCATCGCCCTTTTCGCTCACCAGCACCCTCTTCAGTCGCTGGCGTTCTTCGTCAGAGGCAATCTTCCGGCTCACGCCCACATGGCTGACCGTCGGCATGAATACCAGGAACCGCCCCGGCAGCGCGATATGGCTCGTAATCCGCGCGCCCTTTTTGGCAATCGGCTCCTTGGCAATCTGTACCAGTATCTCCTGCCCTGGCTTCAACAGATCACTGATGATCGGTAAATCAGAGGTCTGCGCCGAACGACGCGACATTCCGCCCGAACTCGGAGCACCACCCGGTCCGCGACGGCCTTCGCCGCCACCGGAGCTCGAGCCGGCCCCAGACCCGCTGCGGCCACCACGACGGCCACGGCTGTCACGCCCGCCAGAGCGATCTCCGCCCCGGCCATCGCCGCGATCCCGGCCGCCTGTTCCCGGTGCAGCCGCCGTGCGGCCACGTCCACCCGCCTGTGCAGGCGAACCCTCTTCCTCCAGGTCAGCCTCTTCATCGTCCTCTGAATCAATTTCAATCCGGTGATCCAGATGCGCTTCCTGCAACATCTCACCCAGCGCGCCTGACCGAATCTGCTGCTGCAGAGTCTCCTCTTCCAGCTCTTCCAGATCATGCTCCTCACCGTGATGAGCCTTGATCGGGGTGAATTCGTACTCTTCGTCCTCAATGACCTCTTCTTCCACTACGCTGCCATCCGGCGCATAGGCTGATACAGTGCTCACGGTCCTGGCAGGCTTGGGAGCTGGCGTGGGAGCCTCTTCCTTCTTGCGGCCACCGAAAATGTCCTTCAGACGGAATCCGCTCGGCGGCAGGGGATCAACATTGTGGCTCGCTGAACCCTCCGTTGGCGCGTTAATCTCTGGCTCATGCTCTTCGGTTGCTTCTGCTCCGGCATGCTCCACCGGATGCTCCGACACTTCAATTTCGCTGAACTCAGCCTCAATCGCCTCGGAAGTAAAGCCCGCCTCAAACTCAGCCTCAGCCTCGGCCTCAACCAGTGACAGCTCATCTTCCGGCGAAACTTCCTCTTCTTCGTACGCCTCAGAAAAGTCCGGCACCTCGACGAGATGCTCGACCGCAACCGTCTCTTCATGCCACGTCTCGGGAGCAGCGTCTTCGATCTCGGCCACAATTGCTCCGTCGGAAACCGTTGCGGCTTCTGACGCCTTGACACCCTCGGCGCTATCGGCAAAAACACCCTGCGGCTCGGCATCGACAGAGGCCGACTTGACTTCCGGCATCACTGCAACTGGCTCTGGCGCCGCTTCCACCTTGCGGTGCCGCGCAATCGATTCGCCCGGGAGCAATCCCTTGCCGTCCCAAACAAACTCCGTCTCAATCAGCGTGGAGGGCTTGGTGACGGTGCGCTCTGGAGGAGCCGGTGACGTATCCGGGGGCAGTTCACTCAAAATCAACCGGCTTGGCGCTGGCTTGGGCGCAGCTGCACTCCCGTACTTCGAAAGCGACTCACCCGGCAACAGAAACGGCGTGGGCGCGGAACTCTGAACCCGAGGCTCCCGCTCTGCTCGCTGCTGCTCCTTGAATGGCGTGACTGCAGGCGCAGCCACCGGCTGTGAAGCCGCTGCTTCAAATTCAAACGGCGAAATCTCCGCCTCTTCGACTTCTTCTTCAGCTGAAAATTCCTGAGCTTCGGCCGATTCCGTTCCACTCACCGGCGAACCGGCCTCATCCCTGCCCCGGCCGCCACGACGGCGGCGGCGTCCACGCCAGCGGCGCGCGCCCTGCTCATCTGTCTCATCCTGTTGCTGAACTGCCTGCGAAACGGATGACGGCACTCCATCCGAATCTGTCGCCAGCGGCGTCAGGTTGATCGTAACGGCTGTCGGAACCTGAAATGGGACCGCAGTAGGCTCGCCTTCCGCCAGCGGCGGACGCGACTCACCGCGCCGAGGGCGCTGATCCCGACCCTCTCGCTGACCGTCTCGTTGACCGTCACGCTGCCCCTCACGGCCACCCCGGCCCTGATTTTGCTGCGTCTGTGCCTGCGATGCCTGCGCCACCGGCTGGGCAAGTTGCGGACGTTGCGTATCGCCCTGAGATGCCGCGCGCTCCACCTCGTCGGTATCTTCCTGGTCTTCCATCTCCAGAAAGTCCGTGACATATAAGAACGCGTCGCGCTCCAGGCCAATGTCCACGAAGGCGGACTGCATGCCTGGCAAAACCCGGGTTACGCGGCCCTTGTATACCGAGCCGGCGAGTGTATATTCGTTTTCCCGCTCGTAGTAAATCTCTGCGAGCTGATCATCTTCCAGAATCGCGAGCCGCGTTTCGTGCGGCGTGCTGGAGATACAAATTTCCTTGGCCATATTGCCTTTCCGTCCTGGGGCATCTGCCCGTCAGGACCTGCGGCAAGACCGAATGCGTCAGTGAAGCCAACCGCAGCGAAATGCGCTCGTCAGAGCCTTTTCGCGGTTGCACCAATGAAGCGCCTGCAAGGAGGGGAGAATTGAAAGGAAGCTGTGCGGGAAGAAATCCGGCCCGTATTCTGTCCATTGCCGGAGAAGAACCAGTCGTGCAACTCCCCTGCAGTGCAGAGGAACTTTCACGCCGAGATTCGTTAAACCCATGGCATAAACGCCACTGACAGCAACTACTCAAATGCAGAGAGTTTGTGGCTAACCTGCGCCGCTCCAATGAATCATGGAGTGACCATGCCGTTCTGTCCGAGGCATCGGAACGAAACTGCTTCTTCGGTCCCCCGCTTCCATCTTCGCCAGCATCAGACGATGATGAAATTGCGGGTCCGGTCGGTTTCGTTCTGGTTACGAAATGCCTGCGGATTCCCTGTCTCTGCGTACTCATTCACCCAATCCTGCCGGGGCTGTTTGCAATCGAAACCTGCCGGCGAAGTGATTGTTTTTCTAAAATTGCCCTGGTCTTGGCCTTTCACGCCCAACTGCGGCAGAAAGCAAAAATCGACAACTACGCTGTTCAACTGCCCTGTCTTCGAATCCAGCCTTCGAGTCCTGCCCTCGAGCCCCCGAACTGCAATGCGGCTCCCGGATCAGTTCACAAATCGGCGCATCCTGACGTTCATCACAACGCCCAACGCCAGAAACGTAAACAACACGGAAGATCCGCCATAACTCATTAATGGCAGGGGAATCCCGGTGACCGGCATAAATCCGATGACCATGCCAACGTTGACCGCAATCTGAAAGGTCAACACTGCGACCACTCCCATGACCAGAAGTGACCCCGACATATCAGCAGCCGTTTGAGCGTTTTGAATCAAACGCATCAATATCACGAAGTATAGCAGCAGAACCAGAAACGCGCCGGTGAAGCCATGTTCCTCGCTGAACGCCGCAAAGATGAAATCCGCATGGGGAATCGGCAGAAAATCGCCCTGTGTCTGCGAGCCCTGCTCAGCCCCCTTGCCCCACACACCACCCGATCCAACCGCGATCAACGACTGCCGGATCTGGTACCCCGCCCCCTTTGGGTCATCATCAGGTTTGAGGAAGCTCGTGAGCCGCGCCTTCTGGTAGGGCTTCAGTACCTTACCGCTCGACCAGACCCCCACGACCGCAAGTAATCCAACCGTCCCCAAAATTGCCGCCTGCTTCCAATGAATACCGCCCAGAAACAGCCCGGCAAGCAAAATCGGCGTATACGTCAGCGCCGTTCCCAGATCGGGCTGCAAAAGCACCAGGAGCATTGGAATCCCCACCAGCCCCATCGCCTTGAAAATGTCGCCCCACGTCAGCCGGCGTCCTCCCAGATTGGCAAAGTAATGCGCCACCATCACGATGAGCACCAGCTTCACCCACTCCGAAGGCTGAAAGTGCATCGGCCCCAGCTTGATCCAACGCCTCGCCCCCAGCACCTTTGTCCCCACCAGCTTCACCGCCACCAGCGAAACCAGGCAAAAACCGTACACCCACCAGATCACGTCCAGCAGTCGGTGATAGTCGATCTTCGACATCACAAACATCAACACGATTCCGCCACAGATCCAGTACAACTGCTTGCTGTGGAATCCCGCGTACTTGGTGTGCAGTGTCGCCGAATAGATCTCCAGCACTGAAATCGCGCACAAAATCAGCACCAACCCCAGCAGCGGCCAGTCAAAGTCCCGAAAGCTCAAATACCGGCGCATCAGCGGCCCCCGCCTGAAACAACTCCCCGATACCTCTCCGGAAGCGCCGCCAGCGCGATTGCATCAGGCTTCTCCCGCCCCTTTTCAGGAACCGAGGGATTCTTCGGGTAGCCCTTCACTTTTTCAATTTTCGCAGCGTCCTTTGCGCCAAGGGCGGGATACACAAATCTGGGTCCCGCAGCAAGATTGCTCTTTGCCCGGACTGGCCGTGCATCAGCCGCCACCAAAAACCGTCCGCCGCCCATCCCCGCCTGATGCCCAGCCGCATTCCTCCCGGCCGGAGTTTCCGGCGTAGACCACAGCGCGCCCATCTCCACCGGCTTCGGCGTCTTGTCCGCCTGCAAGAGCAGATTGTTCTCCTGCTTCCGCTTCTTGTTCACATACGCAGTGACCACCTGCGCCGCCAGCTTCGCCGAACCAGCACCCCAGTCGCCATGCTCCTGCAAGACCACAACCGCAAACTCAGGATTCCGCCGCGGCACCATCCCCACAAACCAGGCATTCGGCGTGCGCGCTCCGCCCTTGGTATGCGTATCGCCGCCGCCCACCACCTGCGCCGTGCCCGTTTTCCCGGCAAAATCAATTCCGTCCAGATGCGCCGCAGCCGCCGTACCCGTCGTAGTTGCCGCCGCCATGCCCTCGGTCGCCGTCATCCACGTATCCGAATTCAGCTCAACCTGCCGCTCTCCCATCCCCGGAAAGCTATCCAGCACCGCCTGACGAAACTCCGGCTTCAACTGCCCCGGATCCACCACGTGCGGCCTGACCAGGTGCCCGTTTGAAGCGATTCCGCTCAGAGCCCGTACCAGTTGCAGCGGTGTCACCGCCACCGCCCCCTGCCCGATTCCAACCGAAATCGCCTCGCCGGCATACCACTTCTCGTGGTAATTCTTCATCTTCCACTGCGTCGAAGGCATAATCCCCGCCATCTCGTTCGGCAGATCAATCCCCGTCTTCGAGCCAATCCCTAACTGGGTCGCGTACTTGGCAATCGTGTCAATGCCCAGCCGCTCAGCCACCGCATAGAAAAACGTGTCGCAGCTCAGCGGAATCGCCTCATGCACGCTCAGCACCCCATGGTGTTTGTCGCACTTGAAGAAATGTCCAAAGAAAGTACCGCCTCCGGCGCAGCTCACATGCATGTTCTGGACCACGCCCTCCTGCATCCCCGCCACGCTCATGATGATCTTGAACGTTGACCCCGGTGCCAGCTGATCCTGAATCGCCTTGTTCATCAGCGGATGGTTCGGGTCCGTCACCAGCTTGCTCCACTCTGCCCGCCCAATCCGAACGGCAAACGCATTGGGGTCATAGCTGGGGTGCGAAACCAGCGCCAGAATCTCCCCATTGCGCGGATCCATCGCTACCACCGCGCCATTCGCATCGCCCAGTGCCAACTCCGCCGCCCGCTGCACATCGTTATCGATGGTCAGCTTCAGGTCCTGGCCCGGCGTCGCCAGTTGGATTCCCCGCCTGCCCACTTCGCGCCCATGGCTGTCGACAATCACGTCCATCGAGCCATCCTGCCCGCGCAGCAGTTCGTCGTAGGTCTTTTCCACTCCAGCCATACCCACCACGTCGCCGGGTTCGTAATACGCATAGGCTGCATTATTGAGCATCTCTTCGCTTACTTCGCCCACATACCCAATCAGATGCGCCGCAAACCCATCCCGCGGATACAGCCGCCGCTCCTCGTCAATCGTCTCCAGCTCCGGCAGTTCGTTCCGGTGCGCCTCGATAAATGCCTGCTCGTCCGGCGAAATATCCTGCTTGATGGGAATCGGCTGGTATCCCGGCGCCAGCCGGTAGCGGTGCAGCGTCGCGCGCAGCTGCTCCAGGTCCAAATTCAACCCCTTGGCAATCAGCGGCAAATCGTTGTCGATATTGCGGTTCTGCTCGCGCACCAGAAAGCACGACACCGAAGGGTAGTTATCCACCAGCAGCCGACCGTCACGATCCAGCAGCTTGCCCCGCGCCGCCAGCACCGGCACCTTGCGGATGCGATTCTGCTCCGCCAGCACCCGCCAACTATCCCCGCCCAGCACCTGCAAACGCCAAAGCCCAGCCGTCAGCACCAGCATCATGACGAGAATGCCGTACTGTACCACCGTCAACTTCAACATCGGCAGCTTTTCGTCGCGATTGACCCGATTGCCGCGTTCAGATGCCATCTCAAAACCTCAGCTTCCAGTTACTAGCCGTCAGCTTCCAGCTTACTCACTTCTTGCCCCACAAGCTGTTAACAACTAGGCTCTCTCTCGCAAGATCGCTGTGCAAAAGACGGAACCCAATCGCCCTTGTCATCCTCAACCAGCAGGGCTCTCACGAACAGGTCTGCCATATGCGGGGTGTCACGGCGAAGGATCCGCCTTTCACACTCACACTGTATTTTCCTTGATCTGGCAGGTAGCAGCTAAAAGCTGCACTTCAGTCCCGCGCCTGCGTCCGGTCCAGCAGAGGAAACAGCGCCAGCCCGATCGCTCCATTGCCCGCCGCCCGCAGCAGCTCATCCAGCCAGTTCCACTGAAACTCCAGCCCCAGCAGCACCCGCGTAATAAACACCACCATTGCGCTCGCCAGCAGCGAAAACATGAAGTTCAGCACCATCCGGATCAGGTTGTTTTCGACCACAATCCGAATCCCGATCGACGCCGCCAAAAATCCGCAAACCGTATTCGCAATCCCGTGAATCCCCACTGCGCGCCCCGACAAACCATCCTGGGCCATCCCCAGCACCGCCCCCAACACCGTTCCGTGAATCGGGCTCCGCCGGTTCAACGCAAAGTAGATCGTCACCAGCAGCGGCAAATCCATATAAGCAAAGCGCCCGATAATCCGCGGCAGCCATGCCTGCAAAACAAGCGCCGCCAGCGGCACCAGGATGTAGATATACGTCGGGTAGCGCCGGATCTCCAGATCGCGCCGGTATTCGGGGGTCAACATCTGTGCCACTATTGCACCCCGCTCTTTGGTTTCAATGGCTTGGGTGCAGGCGTCTTCACGCCAGCCCCAGCCGTATGCCCTGCAGGCTTCGCTGTCGCAACTGGTGCCGACGTCGGCTTTTTCCCGGCCACCAACGACTTCGCAGCCACCGTCGTCACGTCTCGCCCGGTATCCTGCCCAGTATCAGCCGAGGGTCCGACATCAGCCCCATTGCCACTCATGCCAGCCGGCGAAAATCGGTCAGGATGCTTAGCCGGCAGTGCCTTTGGAATTACCGGCGGCACCGGGACAGGCTGCCCCGTCTTGGGGTCAATCGCCGGAGCAATCGGCTTTCCGTTCGCATCCTTCGGGGTCGCAGGCACCGGCGCATTCGGGTCAACCAACCCCGGCAGCCGCTCCGCCATCTCCGCCGCCGCCTTCTTCCGCTCAATATCCGCAGCCACTTCCGCGCCCTTCAGCTCTTCACTCGTCTTCAAATCTGCCATCTGCTGAGGCGAGAGCTGCGGCTGCAGCGAAGTAATCACCAGCACTTCGTCCAGATTGTCCAGCTTCGCCGCCGGCTTCACGATCACGTTGATAAACGAGCCCCGCTCCCGGTCCCGCTCCACCCGGTCCACTGCGCCCACCGGCAACCCGCGCGGAAATATCTGGTCCCCACCCGCCGTCAACACCGGCTCACCCGGCTGTATCCGGGCATCGGCCAGGATATTGATCACCTGCGGCTGCCCTGCGGCGTTTCCCCGCAAAATCCCCCGGATCCGGGTCGTCTGCAGCACCACTCCGGCCCCGCTCGTCTGGTCGTTGATCACGAGCACCTGAGCCGTATGCTCAAAGACATCCCGCACTTTGCCAACGATTCCATCCCCGGTAATCACGGCCATATCCGGCTTGAATCCGCTATCTGCGCCCTTGTCCAGCCACAGCACATGCGACTGGCTGTTGCCGCTCGTTCCAATCACCTGCGCCGGGGTCGTCGCATAGATGTAGCCCTCGCGAAACTTCTCCAGCGCCTGCAAGCGCTGCCCCCGCCGCGCGTCTTCAAGCAGCGTCGCCTGCTCCAGCCTCAGCCGGTCAATTGTCTTTTGCAGTTCCTTGTTCTCATCGCGGGTGTGGCGCAGATCAATATAGTTCGACCACAATCCGCTCAGCCCCTGCCCGGTTCCATGAATGCCCCTCTCGAAAGGAGTCACCATGTCCGCCGCCCACAGCCGGATCAGCTGCACACTGCGGCCCTCGCGCAACCCAGCCCCCGGTAAGCCGGTAGCCTCTGCAGGCACAGCCTTCCTCACCTGCACCGCCAGACCAATCACCTGCAGCAGCAGAGCCGCCACCAGCACGACCAGATTGCGATACCGGCTAAAAAAGGATTCCATACCTACTCAGTGTGAGTGTGAAATGCGAGTGTGGAGTCCGAAAACGGGTGCGAGTCTGAAGCGGTGCTTTTCACACTTCACACTCACACTCGCACTCGTTCTTAGTCAATCTTGATCTTGCGCAGAAGCCGGAAATCGCTCAGCATCTTTCCGGTTCCAAGCACTACCGATGCCAGCGGATCATCCGCCACTGAAACCGGCAGACCCGTCTCTTCACGAATCCGCTTGTCCAGGTTCTTGATCAGCGCTCCGCCACCCGTCAGCACAATTCCGCGGTCTGAAATATCCGCCGAGAGCTCCGGCGGCGTCCGCTCCAGTGCAACACGGATCGCGTTCACGATCACGGCAATGCATTCGGCGAGAGACTCGCGTATCTCGGTGTCGTCAATGGTGATCGTCTTCGGCACGCCCTCAATCAGGTTGCGACCCTTGATTTCCATCGTCAACGGCTTGTCCAGCGGATACGCCGAGCCAATCTCAATCTTGATCTGCTCTGCAGTTCGCTCACCGATAAGCAGGTTGTATTTCCGCTTCAGATAGTTGGTGATCGCCTCGTCCATCTGGTTGCCGGCCATACGCACTGACCGCGAATAAACAATGCCCGACAGCGAAATCACCGCAATATCGCTGGTTCCGCCACCGATATCGACCACCATGTTGCCGTAAGCCTCGGTAATCGGCAGACCTGCGCCAATCGCCGCCACCATCGCCTGCTCTACGAGGTACACTTCACTCGCTTTGGCGCGGTACGCCGAATCCTCAACCGCACGCTTTTCTACCTGCGTAATCTCCGAGGGCACGCCAATCACAATCCGCGGATGCACCAGCATCTTGCGGTTGTGCGCCTTCTGAATGAAGTAGTTCAGCATCTTTTCAGTGACTTTAAAGTCAGCAATGACGCCGTCCTTCATCGGCTTGATGGCGACAATGTTGCCAGGCGTCCGGCCCAGCATATCCTTGGCCTCTTTGCCTACGGCTTCAACTTCACCGGTGTTCTTGTTGATCGCAACGATAGAGGGCTCGTTGACCACGATCCCCTTCCCCGCTGCATATACGAGTGTGTTGGCCGTGCCAAGATCAATCGCCAGATCACTCGAAAACATGCTGAACAACGAGCGAAAACCGTGCGAACGGGAAGGACGCGTTGGATAACCATTCAATGACATTCTTGGATAAACTCTCTCCACCTATTGTACGGCCATCCAGCCAACCGCGCAGATTGTGCACAACCATCCCACATTTCGGGAACATCAAGCCAACACACTCAAAGATGCTTCTCAACCCAACATTCCGCCCCAAGCCATTGCCGCGCCCCGTAAACGGCCCTTCTGCCCGACAGGTCTAGTCAATTAGATTTGTGACGCGCGCACTCGCCCATAAAATTTCACACTCTGGTGTCGCGCCAGGAAAAGGGGACCCTTGGCTGATATCAGTATTGAAAAAAACACGCTCCCGAGCCGCAGAAGCTTTCTCAAGACCTCCGGCCTCGCTGCCATCGGGTCCGCGCTCGTCAGCGAAATCACGGAGAGCCAAGCCCATGCCTCCGAAGGCCCCGTCTCCAACCATAAAAGCCAGCAAGCCAAACCTGCCGCCAGCTTCAAGAGCCTCGTCGACGCCGTCAATATCCTTCAGGGCACCGATTCCACTCCGGCCTTCTCGCGCGGCAATACCCTGCCTATCGCTGCGCTCCCCTTTGGCATGGCCCACTGGACGCTCCAGAACAACGCCAACTCCCCCTGGATGTTCTCGCCCCACATCCGGCGGATTCAGGGCTTGCGCTGCACCCACCAGCTCAGCCCCTGGCTCGACGACTACGGCCACGCCGTCTTCCTGCCCTTCTCCGGCGAAATCAACCCTGACGCCAACGCCCGCGCCTCATCCTACCGCCCCGAAGACGCTACCCTTACCCCGTACTCCCTCTCGCTCTTCCTCCTCCGCTACCGCGCCAAGGTAGAACTCATCCCCACCGAGCGCTGCTGCCTGCTCACAGCCAGCTTCGAAAACAGCGACGGCCCCAAGTCCTCCGGCCTCGCCTTCGACGTTCCCGGCAAAACCAGTGCAATCCAAACCGACCCCGCCAACCGCCGCATTCTCTTCACCTCCACCGCCAACGCCGGCGGCGTCCCTGAAAACTTCGCCACCTACTACGTGCTCCAGTTCTCGCAGGGCTGGGAAAGCTTCGAAATTCACAAACCCGAAGCGTCAGCCGGTCCCCAGACGGGTATCGTCAAATTCAAGCCCGGTACCAGCGTTGAATCCCGCATCGAAGCCCGCATCGCCACCTCCTTCATCTCCTTTGATCAGGCCCTGCTCAATCTGAAAAACGAGCTTGGCGATCAATCCGCCTCCACCCTCCGCGCATCCGGCGCCGCCCGCTGGAACGAACACCTCCACCGCATCGAGATCGAGGGCGCCACCCGCGAGCAGCAGCGCACTTTCTACTCCTGCATGTATCGCGCCCTGCTCTTTCCCCGCACCTTCCACGAACCAGCAGCCGACGGCTCCCTGCACCATTACAGCGCCTTCAACGGCAAAGTCTCCCCCGGCATCATGTACGCCGATCACGGCTATTGGGACGTCTACCGCGCCTGGTATCCCTTCATGTCCATTGCTTTTCCAGAGAAACTCGGCGAAATCCTCCAGGCCTGGGTCAACGCCTACCAGGAGGGCGGCTGGCTCCCCCAGTTCCCCGCCCCCGGCTACCGCGCCTGCATGACCGGCAGCCTCATCGACTCCATCTTTGCCGACGCCGCGGTCAAAGGCATCCCCGGCTTCGACCTCCAGGCCGCCTACGCAGGCCTGAAAAAGCACGCCACCACCAAGGGCAACCCCGACCAGGGCTTCGGCCGCGTCGGGATCGAAGACTACCTCAAATTCAACTACCTGCCCGCTGACCGCAATCAACCCGACGTCCAATCCGTCGCAGAAACCGTCGACGCAGCCTACGGAGATTTCTGCATCGCCCAGGTCGCCAAAGCCGCCGGCCACCAGACCGACCACGACCTCTTCCTCAAACGCTCAGAAAACTGGCGCAACCTCTTCGATCCCGCCGTCAAATTCCTCCGCGGCAAAAATCAAGACGGCTCCTGGCTCGCCCCTTTCGACCCCTATACATGGGGCAACCCCTACGTCGAGGGCAGCGCCTGGCAGCACCGCTGGGATGTCCCGCATCAAATCCCCGAGCTCATCGAAGCCATGGGCGGCAAGACAGCCTCCGCCGAAGCACTTGAAAAGATGCTCACCGTCCCGCCCATCTTCAACGTCGGCGTTTACGGCCAGGAGATTCACGAAATGTCCGAGATGGCCGCCGTCGAGTTCGGCCAGTACGCGCACTCCAACCAGCCCTCGCACAACCTGCTCTACCTCTTCGCCCACGTCGGCCGCCCCGACCGCACCCAGCACTGGGTACGCCGCGTCATGAACGAGCTCTACTCGCCCCACCAGTTTGCCGGCGACGAAGACACCGGCTCCATGGCCGCCTGGTACATCCTCAGCGCCCTCGGCTTCTACCCCGTCTGCCCCGGCAAACCCGAATACACCCTCGGCAGCCCGCTCTTCCTCAAGGCCACCCTGCACGTCCCCGGCCGCCCACCCTTCGTCGTCGAATCCCCCGCCAACGCCCCGGAAAATGTCTTCGTCCACAGCGCGCAACTCAACGGCCAGCCCGTCACCGGCCCCACCATTGACCACTCCACCATTACCAAAGGAGGCACCCTCCACTTTGAAATGACCGCAAGCGCCCGCGTTAGCTAGGCACGCTGAAAGAATCAAATCCAGGAATCAATCAGGCTATGAAGGAATGCCTTCAAGCCCCCGAAACCTGCACCAGCGCCCGCAGCGTAGGCATCGTAGCGAAGTCCGCCAGCGTATGCCGGTCCAGTTCCTTGAAAAACGCCTCATGTGCCTCATCCAGCGCTTCCTTCAAACGGCAGTCAAAGCGCAATGGGCAGGCCTGCGTAAAGCAGTCAATGATTTCCCCCGCAGGCTCGGTCATCCGCAGCACTTCACCAATGCGTACGATTGTCGGGTCGCGCATCAGCCGTACGCCGCCACCCTTGCCCTTGGTCGTCGCCACCATGCCCCGCAACCCAAGCTGGTGCACCACCTTGACCATGTGCGTATACGGCACATGAAACAGCGTAGACATCCCGCGAACCGTCACCACCGCTTCCAATGGCTGGTCACGGCTCGCCAGATACAGCAGCAGGCGCAGCGTCAAATCAGAAAAACGAGTCAGTTGCATATCAAAAGATTATGCCTTCCTTCACCCGTTGTCCCGGCTCGCGCCGCGCCCTTCTGTTTTGTCATTAATCAGCCGCTACCGCTGCAGCCTCCGCGTACATCCCCTTCTCGATCGAAATCATGATCTCCGCCAACTGCCCATATGCCGCACCCCAAGCTTCCAGTACTTCCGGAGTGGCAGCCTCGCCCAGAACTGACTTGATCGCGATCAGCAGATACTTGCCCACAATCGGATACTGATCCGCCTGCACATGCACGCGAACATGGCTGCGCGCAATCTGATTCACCGCCGTACCCAACAGGTCCAGCCGGTCGATGTTCCCCGCATACGCCAGAATCGCCCCCGCCAGCCGCTTCGCCTGCGTTCCGTCCGCCTGGTCCGATGCATTGAACATCGATCGAAGCTCAGGATGAGCCCCCAGCATTTCCTGATAAAAATACCGCGTGATCTCTTCCCCATGGACCTTCAAAGCCGGCAACGTGGCCTTCACAATAGTCTTCTGCTGATCGAGCATGATTCCTCCAAAAGCTAATATTTATTCTAAATACATATTAACCGACAAACCACACTTGCCGGCTGTCTCTGCCAGAAACCTCACTCAAAATTGTTGATTGATTCCCAAATCAGATGCGATGAGAAATTCCGGGAACCCTACTCAAACACCCGCCCAAACCGGTTCCGCCGCCGCTCCACGCTCTCGCGAATCGCCGCATACACTTCGCTCATTGCCACCGGATAGTTCAGATAAGCATCGCCCTCATGCCGCGCCCCCGGCACTGACCCCTGCGCCGAGTGAAACACCACCGCGATATTCGCCGTCCGCGGATCCCGCCTGAGCGCCCTGCACACTGCAAATCCATTCGTATCCGGCAGGTTCATATCCAGCACCACCGCGTCCAGCGGATGCGTCTGCGCATACGCAATGCCTTCCGCGCCCGTCAGCACATTTGAGGCTTCAAACCCTGAAAGCTGCAACAACTCCGCCAACCCCTCAGAATGGGCCTGGTTATCGTCAATAACCAGCACCCGCAGCGGAGCCGTCGGCGTCGTTTCGTCTTTGCGTTCCATCAGCGGCATACTCCCTTCTTAGCATAACCTCACGCTACCTTCAACGGGCGATTCAATTTGCCCACTACCCGCGTCGCTGCAGAAAGCTCTTAAGGAAATCCTGCCTCTTAACGATTAGACTGATTCCGACGACTCAAGAGAGGCAAGAATGAAGTTTCGCAATCGCGTGCTGGGACTTCTGTCTCTGCTCCTCGTCATCACCTATCTCGATCGCGTCTGTATCTCCGTCGCCGGCCCGCGCATACAGCAAGCTCTGAACATCGGCCCGATCGGCTGGGGATGGGTCACGGCAGTCTTCACCATTTCATACGCCATCTTTGAAATACCCAGCGGAGCTCTCGGCGACCGCATCGGTCCTCGCAAAGTACTCACCCGCATTGTCCTCTGGTGGTCCGCCTTCACCTCCATCACCGGATTGGTCACCGGCCTCGGCCCCCTGCTCCTCATCCGCTTCTTCTTTGGCATGGGCGAGGCCGGAGCTTTTCCAAACGCAGGCGCAACCGTATCCCGCTGGTTTCCCGTCAAAGAGCGCGGCCGCGCCTTTGGCATCATCATGATGGCCAGTCAATTTGGCGGTGCCATTGCCCCGCTGCTCGTTGTTCCGATCCAGGTGCAGTACGGCTGGCGCGCCTCCTTTTATCTCTTCGGAATCCTCGGCGTAGTCTGGAGCGGCCTCTGTTACGGCTGGTTTCGTGACTCCCCCGCCCAGATCAAAGGCATCACCACCGCAGAACTCGCTGAAGTCAAAGGTCTCGGCGCACACGCCCATCATCCCTTTCCCTTCCGCCACGCCCTTCGCTCCGTGAATCTGTGGGCCATGCTGGGCGTCGCCTGCTGCTACGTCTACACCTACAACTTCTTCCAATCCTGGTTTCACACCTACCTGGTCAAAGCGCATGGCTATAGCGAAAAGGACCTGATGCTCTCGTCCCTGCCCTTCATCGTCGGCGGTTTGGCCAACTTCACCGGCGGCCTGGCCAGCAACGCCGCCGTCCAGAGACTGGGCCTCGAATGGGGCCGGCGCGCTATCGGCCTCGCCGGATTAGGATTGTCCGCCCTGTGCACCGTTCTGCTCATGCTCACCCACCAGCCATTCCTGGCTCTTGCGCTGCTCTGCCTCATCTAAGGGGGCATCTGCTTCCAGCAGCCCAGCGTCTTCGCTGTCTGCCTCGACATCGGCGGCGAGTACGCCGGCACCGTCGTCGGCGCCATGAACACCGCATCCCAGGTCGGCTCGTTTCTATCTTCCCTCGCCTTCGGTTACATCATTGACCGCTACGGCAACTACACCCTGCCCTTCATTCCCATGGCGGCCCTGCTCATCATCGGCTTCTGGCTCTGGTTCAAGGTCAACGCCAACGAACAGCTCATCCCAGACCGGGCCGACTCAACATCTCTCCCAGTCCCCACAACAGCCATGTAAACGCGCCGTCGCCAAATCAAATCCTGCAACTGCGATAAGCTGGAGAGTTGGCCCATATCGGCGCCTATACGCCGTGCAGACACTTTTCTCTTGAAAACAAAGCGAGGAACTCCCGTGGCAAGCAAGCTCTATCACAATCTCATTGGCGGCCAGTGGCTGCCTTCAGTCAGCGGTCAGACTCTTAAGAACGTCAACCCCGCTGACCACTCCGACATCGTCGGCGAGTTCCCCAGTTCCAACGCCGCTGACGTTGCCCTCGCCGTCGCCGCCGCCAAGAAGGCCTTCGCCACCTGGCGTCTCGTGCCCGCACCCAAGCGCGCCGAAATCCTCTTTCGCGCCGCTGCCCTCCTCGCCGAGCGCAAAGAGCAGTACGCCCGCGAAATGACCCGCGAAATGGGCAAAGTCCTCGCTGAAACTCGCGGCGACGTTCAGGAAGCCATCGACGAAGCCTACTACGTGGCCGGAGAAGGCCGCCGCCTCTTCGGCGTCACCACCCCCTCCGAGCTGGCCAATAAATTCGCCATGTCCGTCCGCATGCCCGTCGGCGTCATCGGCATGATCGCCCCCTGGAACTTCCCCATGGCCATCCCCTCGTGGAAGCTCTTCCCCGCCCTCATCGCAGGCAACACCTGCGTCATCAAGCCCGCCGAAGACACCCCGCTCTCGACCTACAACCTTGTCCAGACCCTCATTGACGCCGGTCTTCCCGCAGGTGTCGTCAATATCGTCAGCGGCTACGGCCCCCAGGCCGGCGCACCCCTCGTCGAACACCCCGACGTCCGCGCCATCAGCTTCACCGGATCCTCGGCCACCGGTTCGCTCGTCGCCCAACGCGCCGCCGCCACCTTCAAGGCCGTTTCTCTTGAAATGGGCGGCAAAAACGCCATGATCGTCATGGACGACGCCAACCTCGAGCTCGCCCTCGAGGGCGCTCTCTGGGGCTCCTTTGGCACCACCGGCCAGCGCTGCACCGCCACCAGCCGCATCCTCCTCCACGAGGCCATCGCCGCTGAATTCACCCAGAAAATCGTCGCCCGCGCCGCCGCCCTTAAAGTCGGCAACGGCCTCGACCCCGCCGTCGAAGTAGGTCCCCAGATCAACGCCCAGCAGATCGCGACCTCCACCGAATACGTCGCCATCGCCCTTGCCGAAGGCGCAAAACTCCTCACCGGCGGCACGCCCCTCACCGATGGCCCCCACGCCAACGGCACCTTCTTCGCCCCCACCGTCCTCGGCTCCGTCACCCCCGACATGCGCATCGCCCGCGAAGAAGTCTTCGGACCCGTCGTCTCCCTCATCACCTTCAGCTCCTTCGAGGAAGCCATCGAAATCGCCAACTCCATCGACTACGGCCTCTCCACCTCGCTCTACACCAAAGACATCAACCGGGCGTTCTCAGCAATACGAGACCTCGAATCCGGCATTACCTACATCAACGCCCCCACCATCGGCGCAGAAGTCCACCTCCCCTTCGGCGGCGTCAAACGAACCGGCAACGGCCACCGCGAAGGCCTCGGCTCCCTCGACTTCTACACCACCTGGAAATCCGTCTACGTCGACCACAGCGACACCCTCCAACGCGCCCAAATCGACAACGCCGAGTGAGGTTCCAAGAACGTCTTTAGGCTGGATTCGAATTCAGGCGGTCTGCAACTTTCCAATGGACAAGTTCCTTGCGGCCGCCTTTTCGAAACCTTGCACCTTTTTCACTCTGTTTTTTACAAAAGCGCTCGAACGTCTTTATCGGATGCTTCATGGGATGAATTTCCCTGAATTCGCTCTCCGGAATTCCTCGACGCTTCCACTCTTCCAGAAGCTGAATCGTATCTTTCGGATCGATTTGCGCTTCGTTGATTTTCATGTCAAGAGCGTGGCTCAGCTGGATTCGCGCTACAATTTCCCCATGCCAATGACCGCCCAGGACCTCCTCGAATCCGCCCGCCAGCTCCCCACGGAAGACAGGCAAGCGCTTCTGCTGGGCCTCCTCAACGAAGAGGAATCGGAATGGCGCAAGGAACTTGGATCACCCGACCCAGAGCACAGTGAATGGCTCGCCACACGGGTCAGAAAATCGCTTGAAAATACAAGACGTGCCATTTCTACGGAAGAGGCGATGTCGCGAGCTCGGTCAGCCATCAATAAAGCCACTGCAATCAAGCAAAGTGCATGAAGATCATCTGGCAAACACCCGCCAGTCTTGATCTGGTGGCGATTGCCGAATATCACGCTGCCGTGAGTCCGAGTTTTGCCAACCTCATCCTCGACCGAGTCGAAGCCCAAATGCCGTTGTTGGAGAGATTCCCTTTCATCGGCCGTTCTGGGCACGTGGCAGGTACGAGGGAGAGGGTAGTTCCCGGCACGCCATACATCCTCATTTACCAAATCGATCAAGACGAAATTGTCATTCTCAATATTCTTCATGGTGCTCGAAATTTCCCGCCTGAGCAGGTTTGAAGGCCCATTCGCGCTACAATCTCCCCATGTCTCACACCCTCGAAGAAGTCCGCCAACTCGCGCTGGAACTTCCCGAGAAGGAGCGCCTCGTCTTGGCAGGCGCACGCTGGGATACCCAGTCCCCCATCGACGACTTCGAATCAGAAGAATCCGAACCTGAACTCGAAGCCGCTTGGAGCAACGAAATCAAAGATCGCCTCGACGAGATCGACTCTGGCAAAGTCGACTTAATTCCAGGCGAGATCGTCGTTGAACGAATGTTTGCCAGGATCGCCGCACATCGCAAACAAAGATGAAACCCTATCGCTTTCATCCGGAAGCCGAACTTGACTCCGAACAGGCAATTGGATGGCATCTTGACATCAGCGCAGACCTTGCAATCCGCCTCGCCCGAAATTCGAATCCGCTTATAGAAATTTCGCCGAGCATCCAAGACGTTTCCCGCCTATCTCTGGGGAACGCGAAGGCTCGTGATCCAAGAATTTCCATTTTCGATCGTCTACCGCGAAAAGCCACTCGAGATCCAGATCATCGCCATAGCCCACGCCAAGCGCCGCCCCGGCTATTGGAAAAGCCGCATCGGTCCGGCTGAATAGTCCGGGAACGATGCGGCTCAAAATTTCCAGTTATCGCTAAACGCTTTTACCTAACGCCCGACTACTGCTCCACCAGCTCCACCCGGCGATTCTTGGCCCGCCCCTCCTCATTCCGGTTGCTCGCCACCGGAGCCAAAGGCCCGGCACCCTGCGCCGAAAGCCGCGCCGCACTCACACCGTATTGCCCGGTAAGCGCTTTCACCACCGCGTCCGCGCGCCGCTTGGCCAGATCCATATTCGGCGCCAAGCCGCCCACGTTGTCCGTGTGCCCCACCACCAGCAGTTTCAGCGAAGCCTGTTCCTTCAAAAGCTTGCCTATCTCCTCAAGTGCCGCACTGGACTCCGGTTTCACTTCCGCCTTGCCCGTATCAAAGTAGATGCCATACACCGCCGAGTGGCCCTGGGTGGCAATGTCATCACCCAGCGCCTTCGCATCGACCGTGACCAGGTCCTTCTCCATCGACTTGGTCTCCACCACAAAGAGCACCGTCTGCGTCCCGTTCGACAGGTTACTCCACTGGCCCACATGCACCGTCACATAGGCCGCCCCTCCCGGGCGGTCCAGCTTCGCCGCCAAAAAGCGATGGCCGGCTCCCCAACTCCAGTCCTCTTCACCCACCGATGCCAGTTCAACTGGGCCGCCAGTCCCGCACCCGTCATTATTCACGCAGGAGTACAGCGGCTTGAAACCAGCCTTGGTAAGCGCAGACTCAAAATTCTTGTAGATCTCCAGTACCGACCGCGGAGCAGGCGTGTCGTAAACAATGCGCGTAATTTTGCCCTCAACCGTCTGGCTCTTCGGAACACCCACGTTGGGCCGGCTCAACGGCACCTTGAACTCATCGAAATTTGAAACAGCATATTTCGAGATAGTCGAACCAGGAAAGCGCGAAACCAGTGGGTGATCCATGCTGCCAGAGATATCACTCTGGCCGATGCCCAGAGTCGGTTGCAGAACAAGCAAAAGTGCAAACGGCAGTGCTTTGCCAAACACGCGCATGAATCCTCTTTGTTTTGAAAAGATTAAAATCAAGCACGGAGAAGCGATGCGCTTGAATTTGCATTGCAAGTATAGGACCCGGCACCCTGAAGAATCAATCCTGGCTCGCACACTGCGCGTCGACGACATGCCGGCAAAATCATTTCCGACGATTTCTACGTCCTTCCCTGCCCCTACCCTGCAAAAAATAATTTCTGAATCCAATCCGCCCTTTCGATAGTCTTTGATATATCTTAAGATATATCGTGACGTACTCACGCGATGTATCTTTAAGAAATCGCACCACCCGAAAACGCACCACCAGGAGAAAAACCATGTTTGGAAGAGAAAAATTTGCACGATTCGCAGCACAACGCTTCGCCGAGGGCCATCGCGACCAGCGCCACCATGCCCGCCACGGTGGTCCATTCGCCGGATTCATGGGCGGACGCGGCTTTGGCGGAGGCCCATTCAGCGGCTTCGGCGGTGGCGACCGCGAGCGCCTCTTTGACTCCGGCGAACTTCGCCTCGTCATCCTCGCCCTCGTCGCCGAAAAGCCCAGCCACGGCTACGAAATCATCAAGGCCATCGAAGAGCGCCTCTCCGGCGGCTACGCGCCCTCACCCGGCGTCGTCTACCCCACCCTCACCCTGCTCGAAGAAGAAGGCTACGCCACCGTATCCTCCGCCGAAGGAAGCAAAAAGCTCTACACCGTCACCGACCTCGGCACCGAGTACCTCAAAACCAATCAGGCCACCGTCAAAGCCATCTTCGAGCGCATCGAGCAGGCCGGCAAAGCATTTGGCCGCGGCCGTTCCCCGCAAATTATGCGCGCCATGATGAATCTCGGCTTCGCCCTGAAAATGCGCGCCGGCCAGGGCAATCTTTCCACCGAGCAAATCCGTAGAATCACTGAGGCCCTCGACGCAGCGGCCAAAACCATCAGCGAAGTGTAGCTCCCTGCGGAGGTTAATCCCATGTTCCACGAAACCCCGGCCCTGGAGGCCCAGTACCAAAGCCTCCAGGCGCTGGTTTGTCAGCTCTTAATCCAAAATCAAAGGCTCCGCGAAGAACTCGCGCGCCTCAGGCCAACAGCGTCTACCGCGACGGCCACTCATCCACCACAACCCCAAGATCATTGAGCTGCTGAATCGTCGCCTCAATCTGCCGCCGAATCTCCGGGCGCATCTTCTTGTCGGCCAGTGGAGATTCCTCAATCGCCACCACCCGCCCATACGGCCACGCACCCTCAGGCAGCGCAATCAGCGCCTCCACCAGGTCCTGCTGCCGAATCTGCAGCTCCCGCCGCCGCGCATTTGTCGGCCGCATCAGCCCACCCTGGCCGATCTGGCTGGGATTCGCGTCCGCCATCGTCACTCGCAAATTCACCATCTGTGTGTCAAAGCTCAAAAACGGATTGGTCCACGCCCCCGGCTCATGCACATCCACATAGCGGCTCTTCGTCGGCAATGCAATCTTCGCCAGTTGCGCCCGCTGCTGGTCCCGTTCAGATGAGGCGGCCTGCGCCTTATGCTCTGCATTCACAGCCGTTTGCGCCACCTTGCTCACCGCTTGCTCTTCCTTGCGGCATCCCGCCAGCGACAACGGCAAAGTCAAAGCAGCAGCCAACACGCAAATTTTCCTGGAAGGCTTCACTAACCTGAGCATATCCACCCTCAATTTCCTGTCCAAACTGCTGCCCGCTTCTCCAGAAAGGCCCGCGTTCCTTCGCCCTTGTCAGCCGTCCCGCAGCACGCCCCAAACTCCCGCGCTTCAGCCGCCAGCGCGTCCTCCAGGGTCATATCCAGTCCGCGATCCACAGCAGTCAGAGTCCGTCGCAGAGCGATGGGCGCATTCGCAGCCATCTCCAGCGCCAAAGCCTCCGCGCGCACCATCAGACCCTCCGCAGCCACAACCTCATCCACAAGGCCAATACGCAGCGCCTCACTAGCGGGGATAATCGCACCGGTCAACAATAACTTCAGCGCTGCGCCGCCTCCCACCAATCGAGGAAGCCGTTGCGTCCCGCCGTATCCGGCAATCACGCCCAGCTTTACTTCCGGCTGCCCCAGCCGCGCCGTTTCGCTCGCCAACCGAAGCGTGCATGCCATGGCCAGCTCGCATCCGCCGCCCAGCGCAAATCCGTTCACACATGCAATCACCGGCTTGCCCAGCGTCTCAATCCGCCGAAAAATCGCCTGTCCACGCTCAGCATACGCGCGCCCAGTCTCAGCATCCAATCCCGCCAGCTCCGCAATATCTGCGCCAGCGGCAAATGCCTTCGGCCCGGCGCCCGTAAGCAGAATCACGCGAACAGAAGCGTCCGCCGCCAAATCTTCAACGGCCTCCGCCAACTCCAGCAGCGTCGCCGCATTCAAAGCATTCAGCACATTCGGACGATTCAGAGTAATCACCGCCAGCGGTGCACGTTTCACCAGCAGAATGTTCTCAAACCCCACAATCACACTCCACACTCAGAACCCTAAATCCGCTTGATCAGCTCTTTCCCCAAAGCGTCCAGCACGCCATTGAGAAATCCCACCGACTCCGGCCCCGAATACCGCCTTGCAATCTCCAGCGCCTCATTGATCACAATCGCAAACGGAGTGCCCTTGAAACCCAGCATCTCTGCCACCGCCAGCCGCAAAACATTGCGGTCCACGCCCGGCATTCGCTCCAACCGCCAGTTCACCGCATGCTTCACAATCAGCGCGTCAATCTCTTCCGCATGCACTGTCGCCACCCGGTACAGGTCCTCGGCAAAGCCGCGCACCTCAGCGTCCGACTCATCCTCGCGCGCCAGCCAGAACGTCTTGCGCACCTGCTCCGGCGTCTGCTTGCCCATGTCGCCCTGAAACAGCATCTGCATGGCCAACTCCCGCGACTTCCGCCGCGTTCCCGTCGAAGTCATGCACCCTCGCTTTGCAGCAGCTTGCGCCGTAGCGAAACCATCTCAATCGCCGCAATTGCCGCTTCAAATCCCTTGTTCCCGGCCTTCAGGCCCGCCCGGTTCAGCGCCTGCTCCAGCGTCTCGCACGTCAAGACGCCAAATGCATGAGGAATGCCCGTCTCCTGCTGCGACTGGCCAATTCCGCGCGCAACCTCGTTGTAAATTGCCTCGTAATGCGCAGTCTCACCACGCAACAGGCAGCCCAGCGTGATAATCGCATCCACACGGCCGGGCCCACCTGCCGCTGGAATCCTGTCCGCAATCATCCGCGCAGCTGCAGGTACTTCCCAAGCGCCCGGCACCCTCACAATCTCGATATGCCGCCGCGCCGCGCCACTTCGCAGTAGTGCATCCAGAGCGCCCTCCAGCAGACGGTCGGTGATGACCGCATTCCAACGCGCCACCACAATTGCAAAGCGCATGCCCTCGGCCGTGAGATCTCCTTCAACAGCAACCGGCTTGCCCTTAAGCGGATCGGTCCACTCCCAAAAGCTGAAAAACTGTCCGGACACTGATTCAACAGTCATCATCCGGGACTTCCAATGGGTTTCCTTAATCTCGCCGACTTTGCCCGCAGGTTCTTCGCCGTGGCCCCGAAACCACGCAATCAGGCTCTCGCGCACCGCGTCCAACTGCGTGACCTCAACCATTACGTCTGCCGTCGAGGGCATCGCGCCAGCCACAATTTCCAGATTACCGAGCGGCGCCAGAAATGAAGCACCCCGGCTCTCCTCTTCTTCCCAGCCATTTCCAGGAGAGAAGCCAAGTGCACCAAACATGCTCGCCAGCCGCTCATAGGCAGCTTCAGTACCGGCATGGCGAAGGAAGGAAATACCCTTGATCATAGTCTCGATTCTATCGCGCCAGATTCACGCGTCCGGCTTGCGCTCGCCCGTTGACCACACAAAGAAATGCCCGCACCAGTCCGATTTGAACCAGTGCGGGCCTGTTAACAGAGTCGGCTTCAGACTACGTCGTCGTGCGCGGCTTCACAGCAATGAACGTCGCCGGAACTGGCTGACCGTTCGTATCAATCAAACCGGGGTTAATCTGCTTCGTATCCGTCAGGGACTTCATGTCGATATAGTGCACCAGGTTATCGCCCGAAGTGGAGACAAAGAAGATAGTGTTGTCCAGGCTGAACGCGCCGGCGATCGGCGCAGTCGGATTGCCCGTCAACGGTACCTGACCAACCGTTCCAAGTGCTCCGCTGGGCGTCGGCTCATAGTACGGCAAGGTAGCCATCCCTGCACCGGTTCCCGTGTAGGTCACAAATGCCAGACTCGTACCTGGCGATGCCACCACCTGGTTTACGGCGCTCGCCTGGAAAGGCAACGTCGTCTGCACAAAGGGTGTCGTGAGTGTCACACCAGTATTGGCTTGTGGACAGGCTCCCTGGTTTAGATTCCCGATCAGATTCACGCTGATGTCGGTCAAGGTTGGCGTCGTTCCGCCGTCCAGGCCCACACCAAGCACGTGCGCCCCATCAATCGTCGCCGCCAGCGCATCGGTCTGCACGGGCACCGAAGCGGCCTCAGGATACGACTGTCCCAAAGGATAGCCGGCTGAAGGCGTCAGGTTCGGGCACCACGCATGCGCCACCGTCGGGTTGCCACTCAGGAATGCTCCCACGCTCGGTACGGTAATCGCCAGGCCAGTCGCGGAGTTCGACAGCGGATACGTCGTCCAACCTGTATTGACGTTGTTCACAAAGAGGGTCGGAACCGGCACCCCCGCAGGATCGTTCGTATAGTCGTAGCTGGTGCCAACGACGTACAGCGTTTTCGCGTCAGGAGTCCACTGGGCCGCAGAGCCGACTCCAGCAAAAGTCGTATAGGTGCCACCGGTGGCCCGATACAGGTAGAAAAGTCGACGGACCTGATCGTTGATCAGAACCGTCTGGTTATCAGGGGAAACCGCCAACACCGTTCCAGGTGCGCCCAGATCCTCTTTGGTAATCGCGTTGGTCTGGGTGCTGTAGACCATCAATTCTCGGCTTGAGCCAAAGTAAAGGCTCGTCCCGGTCCGATCCATCACCATCGAGTTTGGAACGTAGGGCAGCTTTACTGTTGATCCAACCGTACCCGTCAGCAGTTCGACAGGAATAAAGTACTGCGATTGCGGGCTTGCCAACCACACAAAGCTGCTGGCGAGCCCGGGTGTGTTGATCGTTACTTCATTGCTGGTAATCGGGGTGCCCGTCTGGTTTACGCCAATCTTGTCAATCGGAGCGGGATTGCAGGTCGACGGTTGGCAAACGGCATACACTGCTGCATTGCCCGCAAATCTCGCCGTTACCGTCCCGCCCGATCCAACACTGATGTTCAAGGGATTCGTCGATTGATAGTCCAGCGTCAATCCCTGAATCGTGTGGCCTTTGGTGTCTGTGATTGTCGTAACCAGGTTCTGGCTGACTCCCTGCGTAACCGTGCCGCTCGTCTTGCCGTTCAACTTCACGTCAATCGAGGCTGGGGGGCAGGTCGAGAAGAATCCCGCCGAAGACCCTGAACCAGCAACCGAAGCGGTAATGTACGTCGTACCAGGCAGCGTTGCCGTAATCACGCCAAACTGGTCAATCGTCGCCACAGACGCATTTTGAGAGTTGTAATTCAATGTGCCAATTGCCGTTGAACAGGACGGCACGCCAGCCTGATTCGGCGCGCAAAGCAGTTTCTGAGTTCCATCCAGGCTGTAATAGGCCTTGGCATCCAGCTGTGCCGTCTGCGTCTGCGAGAGGCATCCGGTAATCGTTGACGTCGGATCACCCTGCTTCTCTAGCACCAGCGACACAGCAGTCGTTTGCGCATGAAGATAAACCTGCACCTGATTCGAGGAAATCGACTGGGCGGTCGCCGTCACGTACGCCGTTGCATACGGCAAACCATTCGTCGTCGGCAATGGTGAAGGCTTGATGCACGTGGTGTAGTCAGGAATGCCACCACCACTGCGCTTGTTCCAAACGCCGGCACAAAGATTACCGGAGGGTGATATATCCAGAATCTGATTGTTCGTCGTTCCATAGCTGATGGACGAAACACTGGCGGAAGAGCCTTTGCAGGTCTTCGCTTGAGGCGACGACAACTGCTGCGTCTGCCCAAAGGCCAGTGAAATGCCCGTCGTTCGAGGCTCCAGATCAATCGAAGCCACGTCCGTCAGCTTCAATCCAAACCCTAGTCCATTGCAATAATTCGCGCCGGGATTGCGGGAGCAACCGGAAATAGAAATGCCGGCCGGAATCGCAAGGCACAGCAGAAAAACAAGCGTCAGCAACCGCTGCATGAAACCTCCCCGCCCCACCTTGGAAACAGCAGAACGGTCAATCAAAAACATCTGGAATCCGAAAGGAACCCGAATGAAAAGTGTATCAGGACGCGGCTACCCTTCGCTCGCTAACCGACATCCATCACGCGTTCTATCCCAAATGGACGCACTCCGTCTCAAAACGCGAGCCAAGAAACAAAGGCAGGCGCCCCAGGGTCCCGCACTTGAAACCTGAGATTCATGAATGCAGAAGCTAAAGCGGGTGCCCCCGGTCCCGATTCTGGGACCGGGGATTACGATCTCCACTCAATCCCCGCAACTCACTCCCCAGCAGGCATATACTTCGCAAACCAGTCCAGCGCTCGCACCAGCACATCCGTCCGATGCTCCGGATTAACAAACCTATGCCCCTCATTGGGATACACCACCAACTGCGTCGGCACATGCTGGTCCCGCAGAGCATGCCAGAACTCAAACGACTGCGGCGCCGGGCACTCCCCATCACGATCGCCCACCACCGCCAGCGTTGGAGTCTTGATCTTGTCAATAAAGTTGATCGCAGAGCTCTTCGCGTAAACCGCCGGGTCTTTGTAGACCGTCGTGCCAAAATAAGGCGTCATCCACTGGTCTATCGAATTTTCGCCATAATAGCTCTGCCAGTTCGAAATACCCGCCCCAGCTACCGCCGCCTTGAAACGGTTGGTCTGCGTCACCGCAAACATCGTCATGAACCCGCCATAGCTCCAGCCCGTCAGGCCCACACGCCCGTTATCCACCGGATACTTCGCTACCACCGCGTCCACGCCCGCCAGAATATCCCGAAGGTCCCCGTAACCAAAATCCTTGCGATTGGCCGCAGCAAACGCCTCGCCCTGCCCGTAGCTCCCCCGCGGGTTCGGCTCCAGCACAAAGTAACCCAGGGCCGAAATTGCCGTACCGGTCAGGCTGCCCCATCCGCCCCACTGCGACTGCGCTGCCGCCGCCGGACCACCATGCACCAGCACGATCATCGCGTATTTCTTCTTCGCATCGTAGTCCTTGGGGAAATGCAGCCAACCCTGAACATCGAATCCCTCATTCTTCCAGGTCAATGATTCCGTTGCCCCCCAAACCCGTTCCAGACCCTCGTTCAAGTGCGTCAGTTGCCGCAATCCCGCAAGATCAGTCGCTGTCGCCCCGCCCGTCCTGGCCGCAAAAATCTCCATCGGATGATCGAATGAGCTTGCGTTGAACACAAACAACGACCGGTCGCTCGTCGCCGAAAGACTCATCTCGTACTGCCCATCTCCCGGTGTCCCGGCAAAATTGAAGACCGGCGCGTCGGCCTTGCCCGAAGCAACATCCATGCGTACGAGTTCACTGTTGCCCCCAGCCAATTCGCTGACGAAAAGGTGCTCATTGTCACTCCAGGTCATCCACGCCGGGCTGGTCGGTCGGCCGGCAGTCACGTTTCGCGGCTCCCCGCCCTCGGCCGAAAGCAGGTACACATCCCCGCCCGTCGAACCCTGGTCGCTCATCAGACCCCCAATCAGAGCAATCTGCTTCCCATCCGGAGACCACCGCGGCACCGCAATCTGCAGCCCATGCAACTCGCCCTTCGCCTCAGCCGGAGCAAATACCGCCTTCGGCTCAGAGCCAAGCGACTGGGTGTACAGCTTCGCCACCCACCAGTTGTTTTCACCCGGCGGGTCGGCCGCTACATAGGCAAGAGACTTCGAATCCGGTGCCCAGTCAAATTCATACACGTGCAACTGGGAAGGCGTAGCCATGGTCGGCTTCACCGGCTTCTTTCCATCCGCATCCACCATTGCCACGCGCTGAATCTCGATGCCGTCCTCGCCAATTACCCCTGACCACGGCTTCATCGCGGCCAGCGCGCCCGCCGCTCGCGTAGCCCCCTCGACATAGAGAAATGCAATCTTGGTCCCATCAGGCGAAAATTCCGGAAACCCCACTTCCCCATGCGCATCCGTAAGCCGCTGCACCGCCGCCTTCATCTGGCCCGCAGCCAGATCGCCGTTCAGTGTGGCCACAAAAATGTCGTCCTGGCTCGCCTTGCCCGTCGCTTCGCAGTCCCCTACAAACGCAATCCGGCGCGAATCCGGCGCCCACTTCACCATGCCCTCGCCGCATCTTCCACTGGGCTTCTTGGCCGCAGAAATGCGCGTCAGCTTCGTCGTGTCGCTCATCGGCGCCAGCGAAACACCCCACCCATCTTTCTGCTGATGCACAAACGCAAGCATCGTCCCGTCCGGTGAAATCGCTACCGGGCCAAGCCCATGCATTCGGTTCATCCCCTTGAGCACCTGGTCCACCCGCGTCCGGGCGTCATTCACCTCCGCCATCCCCGCAATGGGATGCGCGATAAGACAACAGGCAAGGGTAGTGAAGGCAGTTTTCAGCGCAAAGCGCAAGGCAGGGTGGCTCCGGTGTCCAAACATAACAGAAATCCTACCAGCTAAACCCAATCAATTGGGTTCCCAACATCCCGCCCCGGAGACCTCGCTTTCATGAGCACAGAAACAAAGCGGGTGCCGGGTTTCGCGAGCAAAGAAACAATGTGGGTGCCCCCGGTCCCGCTTTTGGGACCGGGGTTTCCATCCCCCAAAGCTATTGTCCGGCCGCAGCCTTGATCGCGAGCAGTGTCTCCAGCAGAGGCCGCAAATTCTTCAGATCCAGTGCATTCGCGCCATCCGACTTTGCATTCTTCGGGTCATCATGCACCTCAAGAAACAGCCCATCTACCCCGGCCGCCACGGCTGCACGCGCCAGCAGCGGAATAAACTCCGGCTGCCCGCCGCTCACCCCACCAGCCGCCGAGGGCTGCTGTACTGAGTGCGTTCCATCAAACACCACAGGCGCCATCGCCCGCAGCACAGGCAGCGCCCGGTAATCCACCACCAGCGTGTTGTAGCCAAAACAAGCCCCACGCTCCGTCAAAAACACCCGCTCGTTCCCGGTCGATTTCGTCTTTTCCACCGGGTATTGCATATCCCACGGAGCCACAAACTGGCCCTTCTTGATATTCACCGCGCGCCCCGTCTTCCCCGCCGCCACCAGCAGGTCGGTCTGTCGGCACAGAAACGCCGGAATCTGCAGCACATCCACCGCCTCGGCAGCCACAGCACAATGCCCCGGCTCATGCACATCCGTCAGCACCGGCAACCCCGTCGCCTTCGCAACCGCACCCAGAATCCGCGTGCCCTCAACCAGCCCTGGCCCACGAAAGCTCTTCACCGAAGTCCGGTTGGCCTTGTCGTAACTCGCTTTGAAAATATAAGGAATTCCCAGGTCCGACGTAATCCGCTGAATCCCATCCGCCATCGTTCGTACATGCGTTTCCGACTCAATCACACAGGGGCCTGCAATTAGAAACAGCCCGCCCCCACCCACCTGCACCGGTCCCACTTCAAACACATTCGCCGTCATGCAGTTATCAGAACACAATCCACGCACGCCCCGGCAAATCCAGACCTTCACTATTTGGGAGCCGACTCAGAAGTACGGCTTCGCGCGCGAAACTTTTCCCACATCTGAAACTCGTCCCGAACGGAGAGACCCGGCTTTCTAAATCGGCGTTGCGGACTGCTCAGATACTGAATCCACGCATGGTGTTCGTCGTTCTGATTGACCTCAAAAGCAATAGCTCGCGGCGCTTCAAGTTGCGGCTCATCCTGCTTGACCTCAACATGCTTTGCTTCGGCAAGCTTCGCCGCAACCGCACTCGGCAAATCCGGTTTGGCCGCATGTACACCCGCACGGAAGAGCCAGTTGCACTCAAAAGTTGCAAGGTAAGTCACACCAATCCGTAGAAAGCTGAAAAAAGGGATTGCATGCCGCAAACTCGGCAGGCTCACAACCAATGCCATGCAGCAAAGATGCGTCAACACCGACGACACGATTGGCAGCGAAAAACCTACCTCGTGCTCCGCATTGATCACCAGCCAGGCCAGAAAAAGGTGATACGACAACAGCATCGATACATAGATCACCCACGGTCCGCGGGGCAGCATGAAAGCCACCCCATATCCGATCAGCGTGCAAACAACAAACGCCAGGCCATTCTTTGAAGTCAATATTCGAATCAGTCCCATCAATCCCCCGAACGCTGGCGATTGTTCTCTTCACCAGAACTACTGCACAGCCCGCGAATCCGCAAACTGAGAGTCACGAACAAGTTAGCACGCAAGCCCGAGAACCAATCATCCTCAGAAGTGGGAGAGCGCTGGGACTTTGGAACTGTTTATAGCATCGAAAGGTGTACACGCGCGCTCATGCTTATCATGAAAGATGGCAAAGAATGAGCGCGCAGTGACTTTTAAGAAACTACAACTCGCTAGACTTCCTTAGCAGCGTCATGTGTCGCGGAAGCTTGGGCTGCGGCGACAACAGCCTGATTTTGCCCACGATGCGCGTAGCTCGCCGCCACAAAATCCCGGAACAGCGGATGTGGCTCCAGCGGCTTCGACTTAAACTCTGGATGGAACTGGCAACCCAAAAAGAACGGATGATCCGGTATCTCCACAATCTCCACATAAGTCGAGTCCGGCGTCGTGCCCGTAAGCCGCAGGCCACCACCCACCAGCAACGCCTCATACTCCCGGTTAAATTCATACCGGTGGCGATGCCGCTCGCTGATCTCCGTAACGCCGTAAGCCTTTGCCGCCAGTGAACCCGGCTCCAGCACGCAATCCCACGCGCCCAGCCGCATCGTTCCGCCCATCTCTTCCACACCCAGCAACTCGCGCAGCTTGTAGATCACACGATGTTCCGTTGCCGGGTCAAACTCGCTTGAATTAGCCGCCTTCAGCCCGCAAACATTGCGTGCAAACTCAATGCACGCCGTCTGCATCCCCAGGCAAATGCCAAAGTAAGGCACCTTCTTTTCGCGCGCATAGCGAATCGCATTCAACATACCCTCAACGCCGCGCTTGCCAAATCCGCCCGGCACCAGAATCCCGTCAAAACCCGCCAACTGCTGCTCATACGACTTATCGCCTGGTTCTTTTTCCTCTAGCCCCTCGGCCTCAATCCACGTAACCTGCAGCTTCAGATTATGCGCCAGCGCTCCGTGCACCAGCGCTTCCTTGAGAGACTTGTAACTATCCTCATACTCCACATACTTACCCACAATCGCAATCGAGACCGTGTCCTTAGGGTTATACGCCCGATAAACAATGTCTTTCCATTTATCGAGCTTTGCCTCCGGCGCATCAATATGCAGATACTTCAGCGCCAACGCATCCACACCCTCCTGCGCAAACACCAGCGGACACTCATAAATTGACTGGACATCCTTGGCCGTCACCACCGCCCGTTCTTCCACGTTGCAGAATGCGGCAATCTTCGCTTTCATATCCTTGGGCAGATAGCGGTCAGTCCGGCACAGCAGGATATCCGCCTGAATCCCGATCCCCAGCAGCTCCTTCACCGAGTGCTGTGTCGGTTTCGTCTTCAGCTCCTGCGCGGCCGCAATCCACGGCACCAGCGTCACATGCACAAAAACCGTATTCTCACGCCCCAGCTCCTGCCGCATCTGGCGAATAGCCTCCAAAAACGGCAGCGACTCAATATCACCGACCGTCCCGCCAATCTCCACAATCACCACATCCGCCCCATGCGAAGCCACCTTGCGCATCGCATTCTTGATCTCATTCGTAACGTGTGGAATCACCTGCACCGTCTTGCCCAGGTAGTCCCCCCGCCGTTCCTTCAGAATGATCTGCTCATAGATGCGCCCCGTCGTCAGGTTGTTCTCGCGCGAGAGGTGAGCGTGCGTAAACCGCTCGTAATGGCCAAGATCCAGATCCGTCTCTGCCCCGTCATCGGTCACAAACACTTCGCCATGCTGAAAAGGCGACATCGTCCCCGGATCGACGTTCAGGTAAGGGTCAAACTTCATCAGGTTGACCTTCAACCCGCGACTTTCCAGCAGGCAACCAATCGAGGCTGCGGCGAGCCCCTTGCCTAAACTGGACACGACTCCGCCCGTCACAAAGATGTACTTTGCCGACATCGCTGCTACCTCTAAATTGTTCTGTTGGGATTGGCCGTACTGGTGGGGCACAATCAAGTATGTCAGATTGCCAGCCCCAGGGGAAGGAGGAAAACCGCCCTTTTCCCCATAGCACCCTCTGGGTGCCCCAGGTCTCGCTTCTGAGACCTGGGATTTCCCATCATTCCCCCCTAAAAATGAAACCCAATCTCCGCCGTCATCGTCCGCGGACTCACATAATGCGTCCCGCTGAACGTCGACAAAAAGTTATACAGCGCATATTTATTCGTCAGGTTCACCGCCGACAGCCGCAAACTCCACTTCTGCTTGTCCCCATGAAACAAATTGTCCTGTCCAATTGAAATATCAAACAGGCTCCGCGACGCAATCCGCGGCGGGTTCCGGTCGTTGTTCTCGGTGTTGAATGCAGGAATCTTCACCAACGTCGAGGTCAGTTCCTTTGCCGGGCACAGATCCGGCAGCGCCTGCGTCGGCGTCGCTCGCACCCCGCCGCACATCAGCCCCGCCTGCGCCTGCTCATCCGCCGTCAGCTTGCTCAGATCAATGGCCGGCGTCCCATCCGGCAGCGTCGAGGCCCCGCAGCCGCTGTTCAGATCCCCCGTCGCGTTGTAGCACGGCACCGAACCAGCGACCATGCCGCTGTCATATCGCCAGTTGAAACCCACCCACGGCCCCATCCAGTTGCCGTTCTTCGTCCCCAGTTTGAATGGCGTCTGGTACTGCACATGCGTTGTCGCATTCAGCTTCTCGTCATGGTCGATCCGAAACGGCAGCCCGCTGCCGCCCACCGTCGCCCCCGCACCACCCGTCTGCGGCGGAAATATCCGCGCCGCCACCGACGACATAATCAGATAAGCCGACAGGTTGTGAAACCCCGGCAGCTCCGCCCGCAGCGCCAATCCCGGCACCTTCGAGTTGTGCCAGTCAATCGGAAACGTGATCGGCGTATTCCCCAACACGCTGAAATCAAAAGCGTTATGCGTGTACTTCCAGATATAGTCGCCGCTGATCACAAAGTTCTTTCCAAACGCCTGCTGCAATCCCGCATGAAACTCGTTCCGGAACCCCGGCTGCAGCGTTCCCGACACGCCCAGGCTGCACCCCAGCAACGGATTCAGCACCGCATTCAGGCACCCCTGACTCGACAGCACCAGGTTCTCATTGAAGGGCGTCTCCAGCGTCCGCGCATAGCTCACCCTCAGCACCGTACTCGTCGGCTTGATCTTGTAAGACATCCCCAGCCGCGGCTCCGCCTGGTTCGCCTTGGTCAGCCCGTTATACAAATCCTCGCGAATCCCCACATTGAACAGCCACGGCCCAGCCGTAATCTGGTCCTGCGCGTACAGCCCGACTTCCTTCACATCCGTCCGCCCGGCAAAGTGAAACAGCGCCCCGCCCCGCGTCAGATCAAAAGGCCGCAACACCGGCAGATAACCAGCATTCGCAAGCCCATCGCCGCACGAGGCCTGGGTATCATACCCCGCCACCGGGTTCCCATTTCCATCCACACAGGGCGCGTTGTACGTCGGGTCCACAATCCCCAGGCTGTCGTTCTCCCGCAAAAACGTCTGCGAATAGATAGCTCCCACCTTGATCGTCTGCCTACCCTTCGAATACGAAACATCCGCATGCGCCCCGGCATTCATCAGCGTCCGCACCTGCCCAATCGATGAGGTCTGCAAATTCGCCGGCCCCCGGTCCGCAAGCGGATTGTTGCTCGCATAGTAGTTGTACGCATCGCGTCGTACATACGGCCCAAAGTTGAAGACAGCATTGTTGTTAATCACCCGCGTGTACGTCGGTGCGATGTTAAACGTCCCAATCTGGCTCCGCTGATCCGCATTCCCCACATTGCCAAAAGTCGGCGCCGCCGTCGTCCCACCCGCCACCACATTCCGCACGTTCAGGCTGTCATACGTGTTCGGCGTTTGAAACCATGACCGGCTGTAGCTCAGGTTCATATGCACCGAGTCTTTGTCCGTAAAGCTGCGGTCCACGCGGTCAAACACGTTCTCCTCATTGCCCTTCGCGTGAAATACACGAAACTCCGGCGGATCAAGAAAACGCCCCGTATTCAGCCCGTCAATCTCAATGAAGTTGCCCCACTTCACCCCGCCATAGCTCAGATCCACCGCCCCCGTCGCCGAACCAAACGTGCCGTAGGACGAAGTAATACTTCCCGTCGGCGTCGTCACACCCTGCCCCGACCGCGTCGTCACTTGAATCACCAGGCTCGTCTTCCCCCCAAACTCCGCCGGCGGCGCGCCCGAAATCACCTCCAGCGACTGCACCGAATTCGAAGGCAGTTGATTCGAAAACGCCTTGCTCTGCTGGTCTGATACATTCTGCCCATCAATCGAAAACGAAGTCGAAGCGTGATCCCCCAGCCCATGCATCTGACCGTTCGAGTCCGTCGCAATCCCCGGCGAAGACTCCGTCACCAGCGAACTCAACCCCGAAGACTCGCTCTCCAGCGGCAGCTTTTCAAACATCCCCCGGTCCACATCCGTATGAAAGGTCGAGTCCGTCTCAATCAGGTCGCCACCGCCCTCCACCGTCACGCTCGTCACCGCCGTGCCAATCTTCAGCGTGTCGGTCTCGGCAATCCCTACCGCCGACTTCACCTCGACATCCCGCGTATACCCGTCAAAACCCTCTGCCGTAATCGCCAGGTGGTAGGTATTAAATGGCAAATTCGCAAATGTATAGTGGCCGGCCTGATCCGTGACCGTATTGCGGCTATACCCGCTTACCGGATTCATGATGGTTACTGCCGCGCCCACCACCACCGCCCCGCTGCCATCCGTAACCAGACCCGTGATAGACCCTGAATTGCTGCTCGCCTGCCCCGAAGCCGCAGGCAACACCTCAGCCGAAACCACTCCAGCACATATCGAAAAAGAAAGAATAAGAACAAATCCGCGCATAAGCGACATGGAAAACCTCCAGGTCAAGGCAGGAGAAAATCACCTCTCCTGCAAAAATCCCAAATCCCCGCGCAGTCAAGCCTCAAACGGTGCTACAGCATCCGCAAAGCGCATCTGCAAGGGGTGAGCGCCAGAAACGCAGTACAAATCAACTGCGGGCGCCGCTGCAAGGGCTTCTCAAACCTGATTGGGAGGCGGTCGGTTAAACATCGAATACTGCCATCGCCGCACTACCGTGTGAGTAACCGGCGTCACGACCGCAGCTGATTCAACCACCTTCACCGTTGCCGGGGCCGCTGCGTTCACCGGCGCCGCCGAGTGCATCATCACGCATACCGGGCACAAATCCGTATTCGCCGCAGTGCCCGCCGCCGTACCCGTCGCGGGATGAATGTGCGCCACCGACACCAGCGCCAGCAACGACAACAGCACCAGGCACACCAGGGCATTCGCGCGCATGGCCCATCGCCCCGCACCCAAAACTCCCGGCCTGTCCCAGCGCATTTCCATCAAACCCCGGCTTACTAAACTTCCGACTTGCTAAACTTCCTACGTACTAAACTTAAGGATACACAGATTAGACGCACGCCACAGCCAATTGTGGCCATCCAGACCCCCCAAAACCATCTTCCGTGTTCATCGTCTAAACTGTGGTCCCATGCTCTCGCATCCCAACTCGCGGATTCTCGCCCTCACCCTCGCGCTCTTTTCGGCCTTCGCGTCCCTTGCCGTGCCGTCACTTTGCGCCCAGACCAACGACCCCCACGCCAGCAAAAAGCCCCTCACCCTCAAGCCCGATATCCCCGGCGTCCAAGTCAACCACCGCCTCATCCTCAAAGACGGCAGCTACCAGATCGTCCGCAAATATGAGGTCATCGGCAACCGCGTCCGATACATTTCCGTCGAACGTGGCGGCGAGTGGGAAGAGCTCCCCGAAGACCTCATCGACTGGCCCGCCACCCGCAAATGGGAAAGCCAGCAGTCCGACCTCGCCCAGCAAGCCTCACCCGCCATGCAAGAGGCCGCCGACCTCGATAAAGAAGAGGCCGCCCAGCGCCAGCAGCAGCGCGAACGCATGCCCACCGTCGCCCCCAATCTCACCCTCCCCGATCAGGACGGCGTCTTCGTCCTCGACGAATTCCGCGGCACCCCCCAGATCGTCGAGCTCGTCCCCGCCACCGGCGACCTGCAAATGGCTCGCCAGCACGGCATTCGCTCTGTCCTCCCGCTCCAGGGTCAGACCGCCCACGTTGAGCTTGAAGGTGCACAGGCCAAAGTCAGCATCCACATCAACACCCCAACCCTCTACCTCTCCCTCGATGACCTCAACCTGAAAGGCACCGCCGATGCTGAGAATGTCGTCTCTCACGCATTGACCGTGGATACCCAGGGCGCATCCGCCGTCAAAAACGGCAAACACGGAGCCGCTTCACCCACCTCCGGCTTCGCCATCGTCCGCGTCGATCAGCGCAAGGCTGTCCGCATCGTCGGCACCGTCCACCTCAGCGTCACCGGCCAAATCTCCCAGGAAGAAGACGTCATCCCAGCCACCGCCGAAATCCTCCCCGGCAAACACTGGCTCAAACTCACCCCAAAATCCCCCCTCAAGATCGGCGAATACGCCCTCGTCGAAATCCTCTCCCCTAAAGATATGAACGCCACCGTCTGGGATTTCCACGTAGACCCCCGCGCCCCCCTCAACGAATCCGCCATCGGCCCCGTCGACAGCAAGTAAGTCTCCCAGCAACCCCACTTCCCAATCCTGTAAACTTGCCGGGCTGACGCTCGGCCCTTGTGATGCGCCGTCTCCAAGGCGGCAAACCACACCTGCCGTAGTCCGTCCCGAGGGCTTTTTCACAATGAATCTGTCTGCTTCCAGGTACCTGTCGCTCCTGCTCACGCTCGCCGCCACCACTGCCTCGTTCTCGGCAAGCCCAAGCCAAAAGCCTGCCGCGCTGCAAAACAAGCTCGTCACCCTCCACTGCGACCTTCAATCTGGCGCCTGCGAACTTACCTGGCCCGACGGCACCCACATCGGTCCCTTTGCCGCCGCCATCGAGATCGAAGGCAGCCACCGCCTCGCCACCACCGACTACACCAGCCATAAGCTCCTCTCCGGCAAATCCGCCGGCCAACTCACCATCCGCCACACCGGCCTGCCCAACGCCCCCGACCTAATCCAGCACATCACCCTCCCCGCCAACCAGCCCTACATCCTGGCCGACGTTGAAGCCACAAGCGACCGCTCCATCAGCACCCGCCACATCTCCCCGCTTGTTCTCTCACCCGGCGGCTCAGCCAAACTAAGCACCGGCGAAACTCCCCAAGTCATCTTCACCCCCTGGGACAACGACATGTGGGTCCACTACAACGAACCCGCCAACCCCGATCCCAAGGCCCAGTTCGACCCCGCCAAAGATCCCGACAGCTACGAAGTCACCGCCATCTACGACAACGCCTCCCGCCACGGCCTCGTCCTCGGCTCCATCACCCACGACCTCTGGCGCACCGGCATCCTCGCCCGCAAGCTCGCCCCACAAAGCGTCGGCGAACTCGAAATCTTCGGCGGCGCCACCGGCCACTGGTCCCACGACGTCGAACCCCACGGCCTCGTCTCCGGAACCCACGTCAAATCGCCACAAATCCTCGTCGGCTACTTCCCCGACTGGCGCGACGGCCTCGAAACCTTCGGCCGCGAAAACGCCCGCATCCACCCGCCCCTCCCCTGGCACGACGGCGTCCCCTTTGGCTGGAACAGCTGGGCCGCCTACGCCCAGTTCATCAACCGCAAAAAGTACGATGCAGTCGCCGACTTCATCCACACCGAGCTCGAACCCAAAGGCTTCCAGAACAACCACACCACCTACATCAACTGGGATGGAGGCTGGAGCCAGCTGACCGACGCCGAAATCATCGCCGCCGCCAAACGCATCCACGCCCAGGGCCAGAAAGCCGGCATCTACATGGTGCCCTTCGCCTACTATTACGACGATCTCTCCAAAGTCGTCGAAGGCACCAACGGCAAATACACCTGGAACGACCTCATCCTCCGCGACTCCCACGGCCAGCCCCTGCCCAAAATCGACGGCCCGTTCCACCCCCTCGACCCCACCCACCCCGGCACCCTTCAGCACATTGACTGGGAACTGGCCCGCTTCGTCGCCTGGGGCTATGACTCCGTAAAAATCGACTTCCTCAACAGCGGCGCACTCGAGGGCCACCACCACGACGCCTCCATCACCACCGGCGTTCAGGCCTACAACCTCGGCATGCAGCGCATCCAGGACGACCTCGCCCCCGCCAAAATCGGACGCCCCTTCTTCATCAGCCTCTCCATCGCACCCCTCTTCCCCGCCTACGGGCACAGCCGCCGCATCTCCTGCGACGCCTTCGGCCGCATTGAAGACTCCGACTACCTGCTCAACGCCGCCACCTACAGCTGGTGGACCAACGGCACCCTCTACCAGTTCAATGACCCCGACCACACCGTCATCGCCAAAGACAAAGACCCCTACCACGACCAGTCCCTGCCCAACAGCGTCCAAACCCTCGAAGAAGCCCGCAGCCGCATGAACGCCACCGTCATCGCCGGCACCCTGCTCATCGACAGCGACGACCTCATGGACCCCAAAGCCCAGGCCCGCGCCCGCGAACTCCTCACCAATCCCGAAGTTCTGGAAGTAGCCCGCGCCGGCCGCGCCTTCCGCCCCGTAGAGGCAGAGAGCGGCATCCACGCCACACCCCTCTTCATGCGCACAGAAAAAGACGGCAGCGTCTACCTCGCAGCCTTCAACTACAGCGAAACCCAACCCGCCCCACTCGAAGTAGACCTAGCCCGCCTCGGCCTCAACCCCACCAAAACCTACCAGGTCAAAAATATCTGGACCGGCCAGTCCACATCCTTATCCGGAAAAATAAAGTTCCAGCTCCCACCAGCCCAATCCCAACTAATCCACATCACCGCAAAGTAAACCAACGCGAGCGCCCCACCTCAAGCGCAGTCACATCACGGCAAAATGAACAAATGCGGGTGACCCATCTTCGGCGCAGTCTTATCGCGCCTAAGGTGGGATACTTTGTATCTACAGCCCTTTATAACTATTCCCTTGTCCCTAGTCCCTCGTCCCTAGTCTTCCGTCTTCCGTCCCTACTCCCTGACAGTAATCCCCAGCGCCTTCATCTTCCGGTAAAGATGACTCCGCTCCAGCCCCAGCAGCTCCGCCGCCCGGCTCACATTACTCTTCACTTCCTCAAGCTTCTTTTGAATGTAATCCCGCTCATAAGCATCCCGCGCCTGCTGCAACGTCGAGAAATCCTCCCCACTCCGCACTCCGCTCCTCTGCGTCAGCGGCGGCAAATGCTTGCGCTC
Organism: uncultured Acidobacteriota bacterium; assembly: GCA_903832055.1. Classification (GTDB taxonomy): domain Bacteria; phylum Acidobacteriota; class Terriglobia; order Terriglobales; family Acidobacteriaceae; genus Acidicapsa. The sequence goes on from CAILAC010000010.1 coordinate 1,001,858, forward strand.
AATCCGCAGCACCCGCGGGTTCAGAATCAGCACTCGCTCCACCAGGTTCTTCAGCTCCCGCACATTCCCCGGCCACGTATGCTGCCCCAGCGCCTCCAGAGCCTCTTCGCTGATCTCCATCCGAGGCCGCCCATACTGCCGCCCAAACTCCCGCAAAAACTCCCGCACCAGCGGCGCAATATCCTGCTTCCGCTCCCGCAGCGGAGGCACCGAAAACGGCACCACATTCAGCCGGTAAAACAAATCCTCGCGAAAATTCCCCTTCAGAATCTCCTCTTCCAGGTTCTTGTTCGTCGCCGCAATCACCCTCACATCCACGCGAATCGGCTGCGTCCCCCCCACTGGCGTAAACAACTGCTCATCCAGCGCCGAAAGCACCTTCGCCTGCGTCTTCAGGCTCATATCCCCGACCTCGTCGAGAAAAAGCGTCCCGCCATCCGCCCGCTCCAGCGTCCCCCGCTTGTCCGGTCCAGAAACCGGCAATCCTCCCGGCCCCGGCCCCGTCGCCCCCGGAAACGCCCCATGCCGCACCCCAAAAAGCTCCGCCTCAATATGCGCCTCTGGAATCGCCGCACAGTTCAGCTCCACAAACACCGAGTCCCGCCGCAGACTCTCCGCGTGAATCGCCCGCGCAATCAGCTCCTTGCCCGTCCCCGACTCCCCATAAATCAGCACCCGACCATTCGTCGGAGCCATCAGCCGAATCTGCTGCCGCAGCGCCTTCGCCGAAACGCTCTCCCCCGTCAAAATCGTCGAAAGCGAAAACTGTCGCTTGAACTCCTGGTTGTCCCGCCGCAGCCGCCGCGCTTCTACTGCGTTCTTCAGCACAATCAGCGTCCGGTCCAGCGACAACGGCTTCTCCAGAAAGTCGTAAGCCCCCAGTTTCGTCGCCTTCACCGCCGTCTCAATCGTCCCGTGCCCCGAAATAATCACCACCTCCGGCCGCGACTCTGCCGCCAGCGCGTGAATATCCCCCAGCACATCCAGCCCATCCCGGTCCGGCAACCAGATATCCAGCAGCACCACGTCATACGGAGCGTCCTGCAGCAGCACAATCGCCTCCGCCGCCGTCCCCGCCGAAGCCACCGCATACCCCTCTTCGCGCAAAATCTCCTCGAGCGAAGCCCGTATCTCCGCCTCATCATCCACAATCAAAATATGATTCATCGACTCAGCGCCCTCAGCCCGCCCAGCTTCCTACTGGATTGTATGCGGCCCCTGATACCCATCGCAATCAACCGGAATTTCCCACTTCCCCGCCCCACTTGACCCCAGACCCAAAATGCCCCACAGTGGAGCGTAACGAACCACCACGAACTTCCATGCCCCCCTCTCCATCTCGCCTTCACAAATTGGTTAAGCGAGCTGCGGCCCTCTTCGCACTCGCCTGCCTTTGCATCGCCCTCCGCACTGACGCAGCTCTACCAGCCTTCAAATTCCCAACCCTGCGTATGAATAACCTGCCCCAAACCACCCTCTGGGCCTGGGAACGCTCCGAAGATCTGCGCCAAATCGACCCCGCCACTACCGCCATCGCCTATCTCGACCAAACCATCCAGTTAGGCCAGGCCATCCAGCTCGACTCCGCAGAAGTCAGAAGCCAGCCGCGCCTCCACCCCCTCGCCTACCCCACCGGCACCCAGCGAATCGCCGTCGTCCGCATCGAGATCCGCCCCGGCACCCCACTCTCTCCGCATTCCGAAGAGCAAACCGTCGCCCTCCTGCTGCGATCGGCCAACCTGCCCAGCCTTGCCGCTTTCCAGGTCGACTTTGATGCCACCCTCTCCCAGCGCGCCTTTTATCGCGCCGTCCTCAACCAACTCCGCCGCCAGATGACCGCCCAGCTCCCCCTCTCCATCACCGCGCTCGCCTCCTGGTGCAGCTACGACGACTGGCTCGCCAACCTCCCCATCGACGAAGCCGTCCCCATGCTCTTCCGCATGGAGCCCGAGCGCCGCCGCGCTTCACCCTCTACTCCCGACTTGCAAATCCGCGAGCCCCTCTGCCAAAACTCCCTCGGCCTCTCCACCCGCGAACCGTGGCCCGACAACATCACCGGCAAACGCCTCTACATCTTCCCCGACCAGGGCTGGCATCGCGACCTGCCACTCGCCGCCCACCTCGCCGCCCAAAGGAATCTTCCATGAACCCCCGCCGCCTCACCGCCAGCCTCATCATCGGACTCGTTTCCCTGCTTACCGCCCAGGCCTGCGGACCAGATTTCTTCCCTGACGTCTTCATCCGCAAACTCCGCCCCGACAACCCCAAAGACTTCGCCGCCGGCAAGCTCGGCATCCTCCTCCCCACCTACCCCCGCCAGGACCTCATCGTCGCCTACCGCTACCTCAACGGCAACACCCTCGACGTTGAGGAACAAAAAGCCTACGAACCGTACAAATCCATCGCTGAAATAACCGCGCAAGACTCAGAATCAGCGGATTCTCAGCCGCTTCCAGACAATGAAGACCCCGCTCAGCCCTGGGCAACACTCCGCGCAAAATACCCCAGCCCCGCGCCAAAAATTGACCCAAACGCCGCCATCCATCACGACATCAGCGGCGGCTTCACCTATGACACGCCTTACCCCAACTGCAACGCCGACGCATTCAAAACCGCAGCCCTCATCCTCACCTCCCGCGCCAAAACCTGGGGCGCCAAAAGCCCCGATTTCCGCGATTGGCTCCACGCCCAGGACGCCGTCTTCGCCAACTGCGAAAAGCCCGTCAATCTCCCCTCTCCCGCTCCAGCCAACAGTTCGCCCCTCCTTCAGCAAGACCGTGCCTACCAAACCGCCGCCGCGCTCTTCTATCAGGGCAAGTTTCCAGAGGCCCGCGCCGCTTTTGAAACCATCGCCACCGACCCCACCTCGCCCTGGCATGGCATCGCACCCTACCTCGCCGCGCGCTCCCTCATCCGCCAGGCCTTCCTCAAGGCAGACCATGACGAAACCGCCGACCTCAATCAGATCGACGCCGCCCAGATGCAACAAGCACAAACCATCCTGGAATCGCAGTTAAATCAGCCCCACCCCGGCATCAGTGACGGGGCCATCGAGAGCATGCTCGACCTCGTTCGAATCCGGACTGAGCAGTCTAAACAGGTCCGCCATCTTTCCGCCGTCCTGACCGGACCCGCCCACGACCCTCGCTACGCACAGCACCTCACCGACTTAACCTGGTACCTCGACAACCACCTCACCAACATGGCAATCCGTGAAGATAACTATCTAGACGATGCGCCGTTGCAGGAGCATTGCCACGAGGGTGAAATCTCCCCCGAGTGCGTGCAGGCTCGTGCAAAAACCTACACCGCCAGCTTCCTCGGCAGCAGCAACGTCCGCGCCATGTCTCCCGTGGCAGACTGGGTAGTCACCCTCCAGTCCCCCGCCCCCGAGGCCCGAGACCACGCCATCGCAGAATGGCGCAAACACTCCGACCCCATCTGGCTAACCGCTGCCATCATCAAGGCCGAGCCACAGGACTCCGCCACCCCTGATCTCATCGCAGCCGCTGCCAAACTTGCGCCAAATGAACCCGCCTGGGAAACCGCCACCTATCACCGCATCCGCCTCCTCCTCGCCACCGGCAAAACCGACCAGGCCCGCAATCTCCTCGCCGAAACCATCCCGCAAATCCAGGCTGCAAACAGCGGCTCCGCCCTCAACGCCTACACTGGCCTGCGCATGCACGCCGCCCTTAACCTCACCGAATTGCTCACCTATGCCCCCCGCCGCATCCTCCTCCGCTCCTCCGAGTCCAACGCCGCCCTGCTCGAATGTCTCGACGTCATGAAAAATCCCAAACGCGTCTACGACTGCCGCGAAGATAAAAGCCCGGTCCAGTTCAGCGAAGACGCCACCACCTTCTTCAACACCCAGTCCCCGCTCTCCCTCCTCGTCGAATCAGCCCAATCCGACGCGCTTCCCGAACCCCTCCGCCGCTCCCTTGCCATCATGGCCTGGACCCGCAGCATCCTCCTCGACGACAACGCCGCCGCCCAAAAGCTCTACCCCCTACTGCCCGCCAAACTCCAGACACAGTCTGCACCCGGCACCGGCTTCCCGGCGCTCGTCACCATCGCCCGCAACGCCGGCCTGCGCCCCTTCCTTGACCCCGGCATCCAGCGCATCGCCTCCTATGACTTCGTCGAAAGCTACCGCGATAACTGGTGGTGCAGCGGCAAGCGCGGCAGCATCTACGCAGATGTAACCAGTACCGAGCCAAACCTGACCCAATCTGCCCCGTTTCTCACCCCCGACCAACGCACTCAGGCCGCAAAGGAGGTCGATGCCCTCAATCGGTTGACAGAGGCCAAACTCTCTCTCGGCACCCAGATCTACGACTACGCGCAGAGCCATCCCGACGACCCCGCCGCACCCGAGTCGCTCTTCCTCATCCTCCGTATGATTCGCTACGGCTGCGAAACCTACACCTACCCCGAGACCCCCGCATCCAAGGCCAAAGATGCCCAGATCGCAAAGCTTCATAAAGACGCTGCACGCTTGCTGCGGCAACGCTACGCCGCTTCTCCGTGGACCAGGAAAGCTGCGCCATTCGTCGGCTAATTTGACGAACCACCCTCCAGCTTCACCGACAACCGCGCCCCAGTAGCCTCCGCCAGCCTGCGCAGCGTAGTAAAGCTCGGCGAAGCCTTCCCCGACTCCAGCCACGCAATCGCCGACTGCCCCGTCCCCATCCTCCGCGCCAGCGCCGCCTGCGAAAGCCCCGCCCGAAGCCGCGCCGCCACAATCTGCTGCCGCAAAGCGCCCTCCGGACGCATCGCCTCCAGCAGCCGCTCAAACTCCACCTCATTCCCACGCAGCCGCCGTCGCCGCGCCGCCATCAGGCAGGGAATCACCCCCTTCGAAGCAGGCAAGCCTGGAATAATCGGGCCTGGAACAATCGGGCCTGGAAAAATCGTGTGTGGAACAATCACAAATTTATGATGGCCATTTCGCATGAACGAACTATGGCACATTGACCCCAATTAAGACGCAAATCGAACAATCGTATAATCAATAACTTGCAACCATTTACCCTTGACAAAATCCACTCCGCCACAGGCCCCAAAATTGTCACACGCGTGACAATCCGTGCAACAACTCTCCTCCTCAATTCCTCCATCCGCCCGGCTACTCCGCCCGCGGCGTCAGTTCCAGCGTCTTCACCTCAAACGGCTCCAGCCGAATTACGTCCGGCTTCCCCGCCTCAAATACCAACGCACGCGGCGGATTTTCACCAGCCAGATTCGCCCACGGGCTCCGCGCCGAATAGCGAGTTGCCGCCCCCGCCGGCAACTCCAGCGCGCTCCCAATCTCCAGCGCATATTCCTGTGCCCGGTCGCTCGGGTTCCGCACCGTCACGATGCCCTTTTCAGCCGACCACGCCGCCCACCCATACACCTGCAGCCAGCGCGGATCGCCCCCGATCCAGTGCGTATCCTTGAGCACGTCGGCGTTGCGCCGCGACCACTTCGCAGCCTCCGCCAGCACATCCCAATCTGCCGACTTCAGCAGTCCCGGCGTAATGTACATCTCCTGCAACTGCGTGCCCGAACCGAAATACGAGCGCACTTCGTTGCTGAAATCTCCACCCGGATCGTCACTCAAATGCGGCGCCTTCTGCGCAAATACGAGCCCATGCAGCATCAGCGAATTCAGCGGAAAAAGCCGCCCCGCCTTCACAATCTCGTCATAAGTATCTGCATCGCGATAGGTAATCCAGCGCTCCCGGCTCGTCCCAACCCCGGCAAACTCCGTATCGTCCCCGCCCCGCCAGATTGAGTCGGCATACATCAGCCAGAACGGCGAGGGATAAGTCCCGGTCGTCAAATTCACATACAGGTCCGGCTTCAGCCGCCGCAAGTCTTCGATCAAGTGAATCGCAGCATCAAAGTCGCTGCTAAAAGCGCTGCCCTTCACTACCTGGTCGGCGTTTCCCGTTCCGTCCAGCTTGAACTGGTTGACGCCATACTTCGTCACCATCTCCGTCACCGCGTCGTGAAACCGCGCATAATACTTCGGACCCGAAAGCGCCAGCCCGCCATCCACAATCTCGTATCCGTCGCGCTTCGCCGTGGCCACCCGCTCCTGCTTTGGCGGCCCGTAACCGCCCCATGGAGAGAGCCAAACACCAGGCACCGTGCCATACTGCGCTGCAGCCCGTTTCAACGGCTCAAACCCACCCTCAAAATCCTTCCGAATCTTCCACAAATCGTTGTGGTCGTCCCAGCCATCATCCAGTAGAAAGGAATCGAGCACCACGCCCCGCTTCACATGCAATTCCTCGCCAATTGCGTGAATCCGGTCCAGCGCGTCTGCCTGCGTATATGGACTGAAGAATCCAATATCAAACCAGCTGTTGTAGTGCAGAAACGTCCGGTAAGGATGCGCACGTTCCCGCTCCAGATACCCGAGAAAACTCCGCCGCATCTGCCCCGGCGTCGCCAGCCCAATGACGGCAGAAAATATCGCCGACTGGCCGGCTCCCAGCGCAACTCCCCGATGCAGCTCACTCACTGCGCGACCGCCGACCACACTGCTCTCTGCCAGCGGCTGCTCAAATCCCATGAAGAAATTCCCTGCGAGCAGCGGCGAACCCTTCACCGTCCCGGCCACCTCGGCTCCCGGCACCAGCACGTCAATCATGCGCACATCGCTCAGCGCCAATGCCTTGCCGCCAGTCTTGCCGCCGGCCTTGATGGTAAGCACCTGACGCACATAACTTGACCCCTCGCGCAGCTCCACCGCCCAATCAGCCTCAAAGCTCCCATCCGGCGCAGCCAGCGCATAGTGCACGGCTGCTCCGGGAATCCTCTCCGCCAGCCGCGCCGCACCAGGGTTCCCGGCCAGCGTTTCCACCCGCGCCGGTCCCTTCACCACCAGGTCCGAGGCCCCAAGCACGCCCGTCTGAGCCACTTCCACGCTGAATGGCTCCAGAAGTCGCAAAGCCTCTGAAGTCCCCGCTCCCCTGACCGTAAGGCAACACACATGGTCTTCCCGATCCAGCCAGACCGCTTCAACCCTGGAGTTCGAAAGACTCCAGCCCACCGGTCCTTTCACAGCCCTTACCGGCACATCTACCGGCGCACCGGAAACTGGTGTCTGCGCGCAAGATACCCACGCTCCAAACCCGGCCGCAAGTCCGCCCATCATCACCAACGCTGCAATCCGCGCCGTCCTCATCCTCTCCCCCTCGCCATGAATCTCAAGCATCCACTCGCACCTCGCTGGTTGCAGCGAGCGAACCGACAGTCTCCGCCGCGCCCTCCCGGTTCCCGGCACTTCCGCCCTCCATCACTGGCAAGCAAAGCAAAAACCGCGCGCCCTTCGGCGAATTTGCTTCGGCTCGAATCGTCCCCTGGTGCTCCTGCGCAATCTTTGCCGCAATTGAAAGCCCCAGCCCGGTCCCCCGCTGCTTGGTTGAGTAAAACGGCAAGAACAGCCGCTCGCGGATCTCATCTGTCAGACCGTGGCCCGTATCTGAAACCGCAACCTCGACCGTGCTCCCATCCTCGCTTAGCGCCGTCGTTACCGTCAGCACTTTGAGCAAGCTCCCCTGCATCGCCTCCGCTGCGTTATCGATCAGGTTTGCCAGCGCCCTCTTCACGGCCTCGCGATCAGCCATCACCTGGGGTATCCCCGGCTCAAAGGTTGTCCGAATCGTGATTCCATCCATCCGCCCTGAAAACAGCAGCAGCGCATCCTCGGCAATCTGGTTCATATCGCAGGGGCGCGGCTGCGGAGCAGGAAACTGCGCCAGCGCGGCAAATTGGTCCACCAGAGTCCGCATCGTTGCTACGCACCCTGAAATCACTTCGCTGCATTTGCGGATCACCCCTGTCGACTCCTCGGTCATCCCCTCCGTCATCCGGTCCGGCATCCGGTCCAGATGTCTTCGAATTCGCTCCGCCGACAAGGCAATCGGCGTAAGAGGATTTTTGATCTCATGCGCTACCCGCTGCGCCACTTCCTTCCAGGCCAACTGCCGTTGCGCGCGCAACAGCTCGGTCGTATCCTCGACAACCAGCACAGCGCCCTGCTTGCCCAAGCCCAGCTCCAACTGCGCGCTGGTCACAGCCAGGTGCACCACCCGACCACCGGCATGCGTCTCGAACTCCGCCGATGCCGTTCCCATCCGGTGACTCCTTCGAATCACCCGCGACAGATCGTCGCTGCAATCTGCCGGAAAGAGGCTCTCAATCTCACGGCCCGCCAGCGCCGTCTCCTGCCCCAGCCCCATCAAACCCGCAAAAGCACGGTTCGCCATCAGAATCAGCCCATTCCGGTCGAGCGTTACCACCCCGCTCGGAATCGTCTCCAGGATCGTTTCAAGTTCCCGCCGACGCTCCTCAAGGGCCTGGTTCGCAACCGACAACTGGTGCCGCGAACTCTCCGCCATGTGCCGGCTGGTCTCCAGATCGTGCGCCATGTGATTGAACGCGCTCACCAACTCGGCCATTTCTCCACTCGAATCAACCGCTACGCGCTTGTCCAGCTTCCCATCCGCAATCTCGTCCATGGCATCAGCCAGCGCTTCTACCGGCCTCGTAATCTGCTTGGATAGGAACAAGGCCAGCCACATGCTCGAAAAAAACACCAGAGTCGTAATCAGCAGCAGCATAAAAAAGTAGGTCGTCCGGATGCTGTTGCGGCTCCGGAACAGAGTCCAGTACTCACTTGCCCCGGTTCGTATCCTGCTCGCCGTCTCGCTCAACCCATGCGGCATCGGCAACTCCACCACCACCAGCCGCCCAGCAGCAGTCACCGCAATCCCCGACGCATACTCGCGTTTCACCTGGCCGCCTTCCACAATCAAAATCGGCTCATCCGTCCGCTGCGCCGTCGTCAACAGTTCCTGGTACACCGGCCCCCGCAGCGGCTCCGTTTCGGCCTTCACATCATCCAGCCACGGCAACAAGCTCAAGTGCGAATCCCCTGCCGGCAACTGGTACCCCAGCATCCCCCGCTTGTCCGGCCCATAAACCGCCACAAACCCGCCCTCCAGCGTAATCCGCCGCGAACGCAACTCCTCCGTCGCCGTCGCTTCGTCCTTATCCACCGCCCCAGAGGCAGCAATCGCCTCCGCCTCCAGGCGCGCATTGGCCGTCGCATAATGCGCCAGTTCCAGCACCACCCGCGTCGAGTTCTCACGCAACTCGGAGGTCGGCTGCGAAAACCAACGGTCCACCGACCGGTTCATCAACCCAAAGCTGAAAAGGAACATAAATCCCGCCGGCGCCAGCGCAATCAGCGCCGCCCCCACCACCAGCCGCGTCCGCAACCGCGAACCAAGCGCTCGGCTCCGCTGGTCTACAAACAGCTTCAAAATGTTCCGAATCAACAGCACCAGCAGCGCCAGCAACAGCAAAAACACGATCACCGACATTGAGGTGAAAACCAGAATGTCGCCCGTCGTCTGGGGCGTCAAAAATCGTATATTGCTCGTATTGAAGGCCTGCAAGACCAGCAGCGCCATTGAAATCACCAGCGCCCCGGCACCAAGCCAAGCTATCGTCCGAGCCCGCGAACTTCTGAAAATCGGCATGCGCAAATTATAGGCCGACCACGACTTCAAGCGTCCCCTGACAAAGCTGCAATAGCGACTCCACTACTCCCGGTGCGCCCTGCCCCCGTCACAGCTTTTCCGCTGTCAAGTTCCGCGACAAGGCTGGGACTAGAAATCCCCCAACCTGCTACCATCCCTCCCATGAACGTAGTCGTCCTCGCAGCCCTCATGTTTCTCCAGACCTCCACCCAGCCCCCTGAAGACACAAAGCTCCCCAAATCCGCCGACTACACCATCCAGATTTGGGTCCAGTCCTCACGGCTCATTCGCGAATGCGACACCGACACCACCGGATCGACCTGCTACAACTCGCAGTTGCTCAGCGCGGTCATTGATCGCAGAAAATATGAACTGCACCGCTCGCGCGTCGACAACGTCCTGCGTCCCGGCGAATACAAAGCCAGACTCATCGCCGACAAAAAGCCGCGCCGAGAAGAGTTCTCGAGGGAATTCGAAATCCTCTTCTCAGACGGCAAAACCGGCCGCTTCTCCGTCGTCGGCGAATCCGAATAGCCGCCCCTCCCACGAGAGCAGGCGGCCTGCTTTTATATCTGCGAACACCCCAGCGGACTAAGCACCAGGTTGGTAATATTGCTCACAATCGGCTCAAACGCATACCGCTCGTTCCCCGAGAGCTTCTTCCAATCCGGATCAGCCCCAAACGCAGCCCACTTTGAGTTCAACTGCTCCAGGCTGTCCATGCTCAGCATGTAGGTCAGCGCCGGCATCCGCGCACCCACCAGCACATCCCCGTAAAACACGCTGTTAAACCCAGCCGTCTTGAAGATCGCAAACTCCCCGCTGTTGAACATCTCCACCTTGCGCACATGGTCCCTGAAGCTCGGGCTCTCATACGTCCGCATCTGGAAGATCCGCTTCGCCTTGGTCGCCGTTCCCGGCGGCAGCGTGAGCTTTGGCCAGCCCTCAAACGCCTTGAGCAGTGTGCCTTCTACCCGCAAAAATGCATTCGCCCCCGCCGGCGCGCTCCAGAATGCCTCCGCCGCCTTCAGAAACGCAGCATCCTCTGAGAGATGCAGCTCCACCTCTGCCAGAGTCTCCAGCGAACTGCCCGGAATGAGCACATAGTACGTCGGCGTTTCCGGACCAATATCGAGAGAAAATGCGCCAATCGGGCCCATCCCAAGCCGACCCAGAGCCGGGATCAGCGCATCGGCAAAGTAGCTCTGCGCCAGCTTTGTCTGCGGGCCGCTCTCCATTTTGTACTGCCGAATCTGGTAATACTCCCGCCCACCGGCCGTAGCCGCCGAAGCCCTGCCTTCGCGCGCCAAAGCCAGCGCAGAAGTCGCCAATGAAGCCGCCAAAAACTGCCTTCGTTGCATCATTTCCCCCAACCTTCAATATCAACAACAAAACCGACCCGGGTGCCCCAAGTCTCGCTTTTGAGACCGGGGAGGGACTCACTCCTTACCCGCCAAACCTCCGACCTTAAATCACCGAAGCCGGAGCCGTCCACTCCCGCCCCTGCGACTCCGCCACACCCCTGTGGGTCAGCAACCCCTTCCACACGTTCAACCCCTCGGCCAGCCCGGCATCGGCCTTCAGGGCCGCCGCAGCCCCCAGATTCGCTAGCCGCATCAGGTAGGGGAAGGTCGCATTCGTCAGCCCCAGAGTCGAGGTATGAGGCACCGCGCCCGGCATGTTCGTCACGCAATAGTGAACGACGCCATCCACGACATAGCTCGGGTCACTGTGCGAAGTGGGCCGTGCCGTCTCTACGCATCCGCCCTGGTCGATGGCCACGTCTACGATCACGGCACCCTTCTTCATCCTGCCGACCATCGCCTTGGTCACAATCTTCGGCGCAGTAGCGCCCGGAATCAGTACGCCGCCAATGACCAGGTCAGCCTCACGAGTCGCCTTTGCCACGTTGTAGCTGTTCGATGCCAGGGTATGCAGCCGACCCAGGAACATGTCATCCAGCTCCCGCAGCCGGTTCAGGTTCATGTCCACAATCGTCACATGCGCGCCCATGCCAACGGCTATCTTGGCGGCGTTCGTCCCCACAATTCCGCCGCCAATGATGCAGACATTTGCCGGCGGCACCCCCGGCACACCGCCCAGCAGAATTCCGCGCCCCCCGCGCTCTTTCTCAAGGTATGACGCACCCACCTGAATGCTCATCCGGCCGGCGACTTCGCTCATCGGCGTCAGCAGCGGCAACGTGTTCGCCCGGTCGCGCACCGTTTCATACGCAATCCCAATCACCTTTGCATTCAGCAGCGCATCGGTCAGGCCGGGCAGCGGAGCCAGGTGCAGATAGGTAAACAGCACCAGCCCCTCACGAAAGAACACATACTCCTTTTCAACCGGCTCCTTGACCTTGACCACCAGCTCAGCGTTGGCCCAGACATGCCCAGCCTCACCCACAATTTCGGCCCCGGCATCCTGATATTCATGGTCAGGAAAGCTCGACTGCGTACCAGCATGCGTCTCTACCAGGACCACATGCCCAGCCTCCACCAGCGCCTTTGCTCCGGCGGGCGTCACACCCACCCGCGCCTCATGGTCCTTGATCTCTTTGGGAACACCAATAATCATCGCGCCAGCTCCTCAGCCATTCTCAAGATTGAGCCACTGCTCGCCCCAATTGTAGTTGCCCACGAGCCCGTCTGCGGGAACTCCATTTGCGTGTGGGTACAACGCAACCAACCTGGCACGATGGAGCAAGTAATTCTCCCCAAATTCACAATGAACGTGCATTCTAGAGAACATGGTCTCCAGTCGCGTCATATCCGCCCTTCTCCTTCTCTCTGCAACTTTCGCTGCGCTCGCGCAAAGCCCTGATTCGACTAGCCAGGTCGGTCCCAGTCAGGTCGGGGCCAATCCCCACAAGAGCCCGGTCGTCGTCCAAGTCCCCGACTACCTGCAGCCCCAGACCAACGTCACAGCCATCCTCCCCAACGGACGCCAGATCCGCCCCGTCGGCACATGGATCCCCGTCGCTCCCTACCCCTTTGCCATCGCTCTCAAGGCCGATGGCTCTGAGGCGGCCATCCCCTCCATTGGTTTCCCCTTCGCCCTCAATGTCATTCCCCACCCTGACAGCGCCACGCCAGCAGTCCGCGTCATGCCTTCGGTGGAAAACAACGACCCGGTCATTGAAACCCATGCCGGACTCGCTTACTCCCCCGACGGCAAGACCCTCTACGTCGCTACTGGCAACAGCGGCAAGGTCACCCTCTATTCCACCGAGGACTGGCATCAGGTCGCTTCGATTCCGCTGGACGGTAAATTCGCAGCCAAGGATTACGCCCACAGCTTCGCCGCCACCGTCATCGCCTCCGCTGACGGCCGCACCCTCTACGCCCTTGACCAGGCCAACTGGCGCATCGCCCTCATTGACACGGCATCGCGGTCCATCACCGCCTGCCTCCCCACCGGAGCCTATCCCTACGGCATCGCCCTCTCGCCCGACGGCAAGCGCCTTTACGTGACGAACACTGGCCTTTTTGAATACACGACGATTCCCGGCGCTTCCCGCACAGACCCCATCGGCTCGGGCCTCCACTTTCCGCCCTTTGGCTACCCCAGCCCCGCGGCCCGCGACGGCGTCACGGTTGAAGGCAAGAAAATTGTCGGCCTCGGCGATGAGAACTCGTCCCGCGGCAGCTCCCTTTGGACTTACGACCTCAGCAACCCAGCCAAACCGACAGAACTCCGCCTTGGCACAGCCATCAGCGAAACTCCAGGCGGCACTGTCGGCGGAGCGGCCCCCACCAGCGTCATCGCGAGCAATGACGCAGTTTACGTTTCGCTGGCACATCAGGACGCGATCGCTAAAATCACTCCTGACGGTGGCAAACTCATCGGTGAAACGCCGTTGACTCCGTTTTCCGGTGCTCAATTTGAAGACAGCAAGCACCGCCCGCTGCGTGGCGTGATGCCAAGTGGCCTGGCACTGGACGCGGGCGCGAGCACGCTCTACGTTGCCGAATCCGGCATTGACGCCGTCGCGGTCCTCTCAACCGCATCCATGCAGGTGACGGAACACATCCCGGTTGGTTGGAACCCCAGCGCGGTGAGCCTGTCGCCCGATGGCAAGACACTTTACGTCGTCAACACCAAGGGCAAAGGCGCGGGGCCAAACGGAGGCAAGCTCCACCCCGCCGCCGCCCCCAGCTACGTTGGCGCACTTGAATACGGCAGCCTCTCTGCGATACCGCTGGCCTCTTTGCCGGGCGCAGCGGAGGTGACGAAGACCGTGGTTGCGGCCAACACCTATGCGCTGGCGAACCGGGCGGCGCTGCCGCGTCTGAAGCACACTTTCCTGGTTGTCCGCGAAAACCGCACCTACGACGAAGTCCTGGGCGACATTCCAGGGGCCAACGGCGATCCGACGCTCGCCCGCTATGGCCTCGACGGCTGGGCAGAGGAGCGAGGCAAGCACGAAGTGGAAGCCAGCCACCTGAAGGTCACACCCAACCTTCATGCCCTCGCGCAGCGCTACGCCATCAGCGACAACTTCTTCGTCGACTCTGACGTCTCGGCTGACGGTCACCGCTGGGTGATGGGCATCAATCCCACACCTTTTTTCAACACCGCTTGGTCCAGCGGCTACGGTGGCCGCCGCGACGGCGACCCGGCCGACGCCGCGCCCGGCCGTCGGGCAAACTTTGGCGGCGCTGATGCCCCGATGCCGGAAGATGAACCACAGTTCGGCTCGCTCTGGGAACACATCGCCAACTCGGGCCTCGGCATTCTCAACTACGGCGAGGGACTGGAAATTGAAGGCAACGCGGAAATCGATGGCACCTCACCGGAGGGGCAGCGGCTTTTTCTCAACTCCCCGCTGCCAAAGCCGGTTTTTGAACACTCAGACCGCCGCTTCCCCACATTCAATCTGGGCATCCCCGACCAGTTACGCTTTGAAGAGTTCAAGCGCGACTTTACGCGTCGTATAGCCAAAGGCACCGTGCCCGGACTGATCGTCATTCGGCTCTGCAACGACCATACGACCGACCCTCGCCCAACGGATGGCTACCCATATCGCGCCAGCTATGTTGCCGACAACGATCTTGCTCTCGGCAAAATCGTTGCCTGGCTCTCGACGACCTCCATTTGGAAGGACTCAGCTCTTTTTGTGACCGAAGACGACGCGCAGGATGGCATTGACCACGTGGATGCCCATCGCAGCATCCTGGGCATCGCCAGCCCCTGGGTGACGCCTGGTTCGGTGAGCCACGAACACAGCAGCATGGGCAGCATTACGCGCACCATCAACTCGCTGCTTGGCGTGGGGTCACTGAATCTTGAAGATGCACTGGCGGGCGATCTGACTGGCATTTTTGCAGCCAAGCCGGACTTGAAGCCCTTCAACTTTGTGGCCAGCGACCCACGGGTATTTGACCCGGCGCTGGCGAAAATCGCGAAACCTAAAACCAAGCAGGAGGCCGCGAGCCTGCGAGATCAGGACGACGCCCCTGAAATCCAGAAGCACCTTGAAGACACCAAGTCGCAGCTCAAGAAGCCGGTGAAAGACAGCGACTGATCTGCACTGATCCTTGAGATTCAGTTGAAACGCGAAAAGGGGTTGCGATAATCAGAGGATGCCCTCTGCCCTAAAACCAGCCATCGGAATCGACTTTGGCACGACAAACAGCTCCGTCGCCCGGGTGAGCTCGTCGCAAGCTGGCGTGTCGCAGGTCGAGCTGGTCAGCATTCCGCGCCGCGGTGGGGTTACGGAAAGCTTTCGGTCAGTGCTCTATCTTGAGCGGATGCGGCAGGCTGGGCATCTGCGCATCGGCACCTGGTCGGGCCCGACGGCGATTGAGCATTATCTCGATGCCGACAAAAAGGGCCGCCTGATCCAGTCGCTTAAGAGCTACCTGGGCAGCAGCAGCCTGACGGGAACAGAGATCCTGGGCCGCCATTTCTCATTTGAATCGCTGATTGCGCATATTGTGCGCGACCTGCGCAGTCAGGCCGAGGAGCAGTTTGGTTTTGAAATTCGGTCTGCGGTGGTTGGTCGGCCGGTGCGCTTTGTCGGAGCTGACAGTGAGGCTCAGGAGACCTTTGCAGTGGAGCGACTGCGCCACGCTTTTGAGCTTGCCGGCTTTGAATCAATTTCGCTATTGCCTGAGCCGGTGGCGGCAGCCTACGCCTATGAGGCGACGCTGGAGCATGATGAACTGATTCTGATTGGCGACTTTGGGGGCGGGACCAGCGATTTTTCATTGCTGCGGGTTGGGCCGGGCGTTCGCAAGCGCGGCCGCCGCCCGGATGACCTGCTGGGCAACAGTGGCCTGGGGCTGGCCGGTGATGCGTTTGACGCACGGATTGTCCGCAAGCTGGTCTCGCCAGCGCTGGGCGCGGGATCACTGCTGCATCCGGCGAGCAAGATGCTGCCTGCAGTGCCGGCGTGGATTTATGGGAATCTTGAGCGCTGGCACTATCTGTCGTTCCTGCGTACGCGCAATGTTACGGAGATTCTGAAGAGTGCCCGGGCGCGGGCGATGGAGCCGGAGAAGATTGTGGCGCTGATGACTCTGGTGGAAGAAGACCTGGGGTTTCAACTGCACCAGGCGGTGCAGCGGCTCAAGTACGAGCTGTCGAGTGCGGAGTCTGCTGAGTTCCGGTTTGTGGACGGTGGGATGGAGTTGCGCCAGGTGGTTTCGCGAGCTGAGTTTGAGGGATGGATTGCTGAAGACCTGACGGCGATTGAAGAGTGCGTTGATGGCTTGTTTGCAAGGACTGGCCTTGGCTTTGCGGACGTTGACCGGGTATTCCTGACGGGCGGTACGTCGTTTGTGCCAGCGGTGCGCGCGATTTTTGAGCGGCGATTCTCGCCTGACAGGGTGCGGAGCGGCAATGAATTCACCTCTGTGGCGCGCGGTCTAGCGCTGCACGCCGCAGAGGTGAGTTGAAGCGGTTCCGGAAATAGCTCAGGCGACGCCCAGTTTGCGCATGTAGTCGGCGTCCATCTTGAGCGACTGCATGGGCGGAACGGTGAAAGCTTCTTGCTCGACGAAGATATGTTTGATGTTGCCGCCCTTGGCTGCTTCGGCAAATATCGGCGCATAGTCGATTGTCCCGGTGCCTAACTCCACTGGTTTTGGCTCGGGTGCTTCCTTGCCGGCTACGGGTTTTACGAGGCCGACGAAGTCTTTGACATGCAGCATGGAGATGCGGCTGGCATGCTTGCGCAGATACTCGATTGGATTGCCGCCGCCGACCGTCACCCAGCCGCAGTCCATCTCCATGGTGACCTTGGATGGATCAGTCAACCGCAGAAGTTCGTCATAGGGGACGAGGCCATCGGTGACGCGGAACTCGGCGATGTGATTGTGATAGCCAAAGCTCATTCCGGCCGATTTGACCTTCTCGCCAAATATGTTGAACTGCTCGGCATTCCAGTGCCAGTCATCAATCGTCATGGCGTGATTGCGCTCAGCCCAGCCCATGCCTTTGACGCGTGCGGGATTTTTGAATCCGGGAGACGAGCAGACGATCGTGCTTACACCCAGCTCATGATTGAAAGCGAGAATTTCGTCGAACTTCTCGTGCAGCGGGTCGGACGCGTAATGAGCGCTCACTAGCTTGAGTCCGGCGGCGTTGAGTGCTGACTTCACTTCTTTTGCGGAGTGGTCGTAGTAACCGGCTGACTCTACCTCGACGAAGCCCAGAGCGCCGAGTTGCTTGAGGGTCCCGGCGAACTCTTTTGGAAGCAGGTCGCGGACGGAGTAAAGCTGCAGACCGAGGGGCAATTTGAGCCCCTTGGCAAAGGCAGTGGCGCTCGAAAGCAGCGTGCTGCCGCAGATAAGTGAAGCTGATGTGGTTTTGAGAAAATCTCTTCTTGACTGATTCACGAGTAACTCCATCTTTCTTATTTGAATTTGATCGCGTGCCATGAGTCGCTTACACGTTGCCAAGGCGCATCTGTTCTGCGAGATAGGTGGCGGCGCGCATGGCCAGGGCGCTGATGGTCATTGTGGGATTCTGCCACCCGGCGCTGACAAAGCTGCTGCCGTCGATGACGAAGAGATTCTTATGATCGTGACTCTGATTCCACTTGTTGAGGACGCTGGTTTTGGGGTCGTCGCCCATGCGGCAGGTACCTAACTCGTGAATGCTGTAGCCGGGCGGATTGGGGTCGTAGTTTTTAGACAGAATCTCAAAGCCTGCATCCTCGGCGAGTTGCATTCCAGTATCGACGGCGTCGCGGGCCATGTTGAATTCATTGTCGGTGTAGCTGGTCTCGATGTGGAGAGATGGAATGCCCCAGGCGTCTACGACGTCTTTGCTGATGCGGACATGATTTTCGCGGCGGGCCAGCACTTCGCCCATGATGCCGGTGGAGAAGCCGCTGCCGTTATAGCTCTGGAGCTTTTGCTGCAGTTCTGCGCCATAGGCGGCGAAGCTGCGGGGTTCGATGTCGCCAGTCCCGCTCCAGACGTTGAGAGCGTAGCCGCGCAGGAATTTGCTTTCTCTGGTGCTGATGTTGCGGAATCGCGGGATGATGGCGCTGCCGCTCATGAGTTGATCAGTTGACTTGCCGTCACGCGCCTCGGGCACAGAGCAGTTGAATCCTGCACCGTAAATCTGGTCGATGAGATAGTGGCCCATGACGCCGCTGGAGTTGCCCAGTTGTGAATTGAGCAGCAGACGGGTACTTTCGAGCGTGCCTGCGGCAAGCACCACGACGCGGGCTTTGACCGACATTTCGCGGCGAGTGAGGCGATCGACGAAGTGCGCTTCGTTGACCAGTCCAGTGCTTTTGTCGACGGTGAGCGAGCGCACGATCACGTTGGGAATTGCGCGCAGTTTGCCGGTGGCAAAGGCATCAGGCAGCAGCAGGTTGACCGAGCTGGCGAGGCCATCGATACCGAGTGAAGTTCGCTGCTTGGAGATGGGGATGTTGCGCTTGGCCGCGGCTGCCCGGAAGCGCTGCATGGAGCCGCACCACGGGTCGGGGTCAGGAATGAAGTTGCCGTCAGGGAACTGGGGCAGGTTTGCGAGTTCGCCCTGGACGCGGAAGATGCCCTCAACGCGCGCGTAATAGGGAGCGAGGTCGGCGTGGCTGATAGGCCAGTCGTCGCCGTAGCCGTCGTGGGTTTTGCCTTTGAATTCGTAATCACTCAGGCGGAAGGAAGCGCGCGACCAGAAGAGCGAGCGGCCGCCGAAGAGGCGCACGCGCACCCAGTTGTAAGGCTTCTTTGGGTCGTGGGTGTAGGGAACTTCCTTTTCGTCGACCCAGGTGTTGGCATTGAACTCGTCGGACTGGAAGACATGCGGAAGCTGGCCGGGCTGCTTGAATCCGCGATAGGGAAGCTCGTAGGCGGCCTTCACGTCAGTGTCTCTATGGACATCGACGACGGGGCCGGCATTGAGCATGAGGCAGCTGATGCCTTTTTCAGTGAGTATCTTTGCAGCCATGCCGCCGGAGTGGCCTGAGCCGATGATGAGTACGTCTACTTTTTCGTCCGCCATATGTTCTCGCCTAAGCCTTGGTGTGGGTTGATTTCAGGGCGAGGGACGGAGCGCCATCGCGATGGAGGTCGGGGTCGACCGGGTACCAATAGAGGTCAACGTTGGGGGTCTCCTTGCCGGATCGACGGACGGCGTCACTCCAGACCTGGGAGTTCTCGGTGGCTGTGCGAATGTCTTCGTGGACCAGGTTGATGAAATTTTCGTAGGGCTCGGTGGGGGGATGATCGGACATCCAGGTGCGGAGCCAGGGGCGGATGAGTTGGTCGGCCTGAGCAGCTGTGACGGCTGCCAAGGGTTGGCCAAAACGCTGCTGAGCCTCGGCATCGAGGCGGTTGAGTCCAGCCTGAAAGCTCTGCTGGCGCTCGGCAGGTGAGACGCCAATAAGGAAGTCGAGGAACTCGGGCACTCCGGCCTCAAGCGCGCCGGGGTAGCCCTTCATGGGGGGCTGGAATATCTCGCAGAGCCGACGGAGAGTGGAAAACTGGCGCTCAGTGAGGAAGCGGGCATCAGAACGGGCAACGGAATCGGCGACGAGTGACCCGATGGGGAGAGGTTTGGCTTCCATGAGGCCCTTCATCCACGGGACAGGTCCGGGTGCTGTGGGCGGCGGAGGCGGTGTGGCTGCTGCCGGAGCAGCCTGCTGCTGGGCCAATGCGGCGGGCGTAGCCGCAGAAGCGGCCGTTGCGGCCATGATGGCTTTGACGAAGTCTCGCCTTTGCATGAATTTTTGGGACTCCCCTGAGAGCTGACTTGATTGCAGTTACGGATACTACGAGGCGGATGCGGTAGTTGCAAGGGAAAGTTTTTCCGGTGCTCTGACGGGAATGGTCTGCCGCGACAAAGGGGGATTCATTTTGCCTTGAGGAAGTGGGAAGCGAAGGTCAGGTAGGTGGGCCAGTTGGGGGCGGGGGTGTGGCCGCCCGAGTGTTCGCGAAAGCCCAGTTCGCCGGAGATGAGAGGTGTTTCGACGGGTGGCATTTCTGTGGCGCCCAAGCCGTGTTTCCCGAGCAGCTGATAGACAGGACCAGCAGCGATGGCGGCAAGGAAGCTGCCTTTGGGGTCGATCCAGGCATCGCCTTGTGCTGCTCCTCCGCCGATGAAGACGGGGCGGGGGGCGCAGAGGGCGATGAGTTCATGGGAGTCTACGGGGAGGTCGTTCCAGTGGAGGGGCCCGGCGTATTTGAGGAAGTTGCCGGCCATCCAGTGATATTCGTTGGTGGCGGCGACGTTTTCTACGATTTCGCCAAAGTTGCGGCGGTGGAGGCGGGCACCGCCCTCGCCGGAAGAACTGATGTAGGCGATGGCGAAGCGGGAGTCGTCGGCCATGGTGACGATGGCGGCTTTACCGTAGCGCGAGTGGCCGGAGATGCCGACCTGGCGGGCGTCAACGGCTTTGTCGGTTTCGAAGTAGTCCAGAGCGCGGCTTGCTCCCCAGCCCCAGGCGCGGAGTGTCCCCCACTCGTCTGGCTTTCGGGGCTGGCCGTGGTTGACGAGGCCGATGATGCCCTCCTTGAGGCCTGCTCCGTTATCCGCCTGAAAGGAAGTAGGGATGAGCGTGGCGTAGCCCCAGCCTTTGGCGATGACCAGTTCCTGCCAGCTTGGCCCGGTTTCTGGCGGGGCCATGTTGGGGAAGCGCTTGCGGAGGGCGGCCATGAAGGCGGGGTCGAATGTGAACTCCATCATGACGGGGACAGGGCCTTTGGCGGCGGCGGGCGTGGTGAGGGTGAGGTCGATGTTGACGGAGACCTGCGGGTAGGCGGAGTTGTCAACGTGGCCTACGAGCTTTTTGGTGATGACGGCGATGTTTCCGACCTTTTCGTTGACGGTGCTTAGCACTTCCCAGGTGACTTTGGGGGTGTGAGCGGGCATACGGCCATAGACTTCGCGGTTAAAGTCTTCAACGATCTCGGGGCGGCGGAGCTTCCACCACTGGCGGGCGGTGGTGACTTTCTTGCCGTTTTTCAGGACGAGGGGGTCGGGCAGGGTGGGGTAGGGATTGGCTTTGGACTCGTCGTAGTTGGCAGCATTTGGAGCCTTGGGGTCGTTGCCGTTGGCGCCTTCGCGGAGGGCGGTGATATGGAGCTGGTCCATCATCTGCTGGCGGTCGGCCACAGAGGCGGCCTGGATTTCAGGGGTCTGAGCGCGGGAGGCGGTGACGAAGAGGAGAAACACGAGAATGGCCACAGACGTGAGAGTCAGGATGGAAACGGAGTGAGAACAACGCGAGGGCATGGCAAGCTCCTTGGGAATTCCGCAGAGGAAGGCGCGGTCAGGGGGGAACAGAGTTGGCAAGAATAGCGATTCAATGCCCTTTTGACAACACGAAAACGTTCTGACGGAGATAACTAAAGCAAGGAAAGAATTTACAAGACATTGAAGTGCTTGTATTTCCGTGAATTTAGAGTAGGCGGATGGACAACATGAACGTCGGCAGATTGATAGACCGCCGAATATCAGGTGCTGAAGTGCCTGAATGACTTTGACTCTCGTCCTGAAATACTCAGCGGCTCACTGAGCTGCCTTCTCTGGCTAACGCGGATTCACCGCACCTTTTGCCAGGATCCCTACCCTTACTTGAGTACAGACGCTTTTCTAAGACGTTTGCCAACCATTTTTCACATTAGGAGGCATAACCAATGCGACATGAAATATTCAAGCAGATCAGCCGGAGCATCGTTTATTCGATGTCGGTATTGACTCTGCTGCTGACGCTGGCTTTTACGGGCCAGGCGTGGGCACAAACGCAGGGCTCGATTCTGGGCACGGTCAAGGACGCGAACGGAGCGGTCGTTCCCGACGCACAGGTGACACTGACCAACAACAGTGCTGGTGTTGTTCGCACAACCAAGAGCGGATCGCGCGGCGATTACCAGTTTTCGGATGTGCCGGCGGCTCGTTATGACCTTGCGATCGAGGCTACCGGCTTCCAGAAGTGGTCGACGAAGAGTGTAGCCCTCTCAGTGCGTCAGCAACTGCGCCTGGACGCTACGCTTTCAGTGGGCGCGGTGCAGCAGGAAGTGACCGTCAATGGCGAGTCAGCGTCGGCAATCGAGACGGACTCACCGACGATCAGCGGCACGTTTACGGCAGACGACGCAATCAACCTTCCAGTCAATACGCGTGCCAGCTTCAGCGGCACAAGCGCTGACGCGATTCTCTCGGCTCTGCCGGGTGTGCAGAAGGACAATAACAGCGCGGGCATCTCGCTGCAGGGAGCGCTTCCATACCAGGTCGACATAACGGTTGACGGCATCACGCTGAAGAACCCTGGTGGCGGCACTCAGATGGCGGACTCTTATCCTTCGACCGAGTCGATTTCTGAAATTCGCGCTGACGGTGCTTTGAACGGCGCGGAATATGGCGATCCCGGCCAGGTCATTGTTACGACCAAGGGTGGCGGCAACCAGATTCACGGATCGGGATTCTGGTACTACCAGAACTCGGCCTTTGATGCGATTGCTTACACGCGTCCGACGACGACCAAGAAGCCGGCGACTCACGGCAACACGTTTGGCGGCAGCTTGAGCGGGCCGGTAGTGATTCCCCACCTGTATAACGGCCACAATAAGAGCTTCTTTTTTGCGGATTACGAGGGCTGGCGTCACCCGGCACAGACGACGGTGCAGGCCATTGTGCCCAGCACGCTGATGAAGCAGGGTGATTTCTCGAAGTATGTCGTACCCGACGGCAACGGCGGAAATGCATTCACCGGACTGATGAATCCTTTCACTGGGACCAATGTGGGCAAGACGCTTCCCAGCGGATTGATCAGCAAGATTGCACAGGACACGCTGAAGACCTTTTACCCGGACCCGAACATCGGCGATCCGACGGCATACACAGATGATGGAACACCGAACTGGCAGAAGAACGTTGACCAGAGCGCACATTCAGATCAGTTTGACGTGCGTGGCGACCAGTATTTCGGTTCCAACCAGAAGTTCCTGCTGTGGGGCCGCTTCAGCTACAAGAATCTGCCCAGCAATTCCTATGCGCTGCTTGGGCTTCCTTCAACCGTCAACACCGGTGTAAGCAAGGTTTTCAAGGTAGACGGCAACTGGACCATCAAGCCGAATCTGATCAACGAAGCGAGCTTTGGCTTTACGCGCTTCATTTCGGGCAGCGAAAACCCCTTCAACGGCAAGGAATGGACGACAGGCGAGGGCTGGGTTGGCCTGCAAAACCTGTTCTACAACGGCATTCCTGAGATGGATTTCAACAACATCCAGGCTTTGAATGCGGACCGCTTGAGCAATCCGAGCAAGTCGTTCACGTTTGACTACAGCGACACGATGATCTGGTCGCATGGAAACCACAACTTCAAGTTTGGTTTCAATGCTCAGAAGCTTGAAGCATATTCGACGCTGGGCTTTAATGGGTCGGACAACTACGGCACCTACACCTTCAACACGAGCGGCAGCAATGGCATGTTCACGGGCGTGGATTTTGGCGACTTCCTGCTTGGTATTCCCGACCAGACGTTCTATGACGTGGTTTCACAGGACAACGACGGTATTTCGTACCACTATCACGGGTTCGCGCAGGACGAGTGGCATGTAAATCCTCGTCTGACGTTGACCCTTGGTCTGCGTTACGAACTGCATCCCGGCTACTATGACAAGGGCGGAGATATCGGTAACTTTGATCCGAGCATTGCCAAGTCGGGTGGGGTGATTTACCCGGACGGCAAGGACAAGCTGCTGGCACAGGCTTTTCTGGCGAGTGCCAACGCATGTGATCCGGACGGCGTTACCAAGACCAACTCATCCGCGATCAACGGTGCGCCTTGCATGCCGGTCCAGACGAATAGCCAGGCTGGCTATCCGAAGGGCCTGAAGAAGTTTCCTCACTTGCGATTCTTGCCGCGGGCTGGATTTGCTTTCCGTCCGTTTGCCAATGACAAGTGGGCGATTCGTGGTGGCTACGGCATCTACAACATCAACATGCTGGGCTCGAGCTTCTACTCGCTGACCGGCACGGTACAGGCTGCAACGACGCAGTACTCGAACACGTACGATTCGGAAACCCACGCGATTGGCTACCAGTGGCCGAACATCTATGCAGGCGCTGGCAACGGCGGCTGCACCACTTGCTACGGACAGGACTATTTCGGAACGGCGAACAGCACGAACTGGAAAGACCCCTATACGGAGCAGTGGTCACTGAGCGTGGATCACGACTTTGGTGCGGGCTACGCGGCCAGCGCTACCTACATCGGTTCGGCAACCCATGACCTGGTTTGGGCACCGGACGAAAACACTCTTCCCTTCTCTTCAACGGTGTCGGCCTTCAACGCGCCGATTTCTTCACGGCTGTTCCCAAACTGGGGCCGTATCAACACGCGCGCCACGGGTGCAAATGCAAGCTACGAGTCACTGCAGCTTGAAGTCAGCCACCGCTTGCAGCGCGGGTTGGAATTCCACTCGACCTACACGTGGGCCAAGGCACTGGCAGATAACCAGGGTCCGGCCAGCAGCTCGTTTGGTGGAGAGGGTGGCGGACAGCGCGCAACGTCAGTACTGGCTCGCCACGTGGACTTTGGCAACGTATTTGGAACGCGTCGTCATCGCTGGAACACAACCGTGCTCTATGACCTGCCTTACGGTCGTGGACGTATGTTTGGCACCAACATTCCCCGTTCAGCTGATCTGATCGCGGGCGGCTGGCGCCTTACGTCGATTCTGACGGTACAGACCGGTGCATTCGAAACCCCGTACTTCCCCAATGGCCAGGGTGATCCTTCGGGTACTGGTTCGGGTCTGAACGGAGCAGCAGGCGGCTTTGACCTTGGTCATCGCAACCAACATGCCGATCAGCTCAAGGGAATCAGCGTGAAGCCATCCAATCGGACCCGGTTGAACTGGGTGAACTCCGCAGCATTCGCTTGCCCCGGCAATCCTACCTGGGTTGCGGGAACGGCCTGCACGACTGGTAACGGCCAGGAGGGTAATCCGTTCGCTCTACCTATCGGGCGCTTTGGCAACAGCCAGGTGGGCACGGTACAGGGTCCGGGACTTGTGAACCTGTCGGCCGGCCTGAACAAGACCTTCAACATCAGCGAGCGCTTCAAGGTGAAGGCGGAAGGCACGTTTACCAACGTGTTGAACCACACCAACCTGGGCGACCCCAACATGAACCTGAGCTCGAGCAGCTTTGGCATCATCTCAAACTCAGTGGGCGCCGACTTTGGCGGAGCTCGTTCGGGTCAGATCTCGGTGCGGTTGGAGTTCTAATCACGCTAAACGCAACATCAACGGCGGCGCAGACCCTGGGGTCTGCGCCGTTTTACTTTGTGGCCGCAATTGAAGTTGCTGTGGTTGAAATTGCTGGACTTAGCACTTGAGTTCGGTTAGAGTTCCGGCGAGGAGTTTACGGCATGTTCAAGAAACTTTGGGAGAATCCTCTGACGATGGGATTCCTGGTGGTGGCGGGTGGGCTGGTTTATTTTGCTTATGGGCAAAAGTGGAATGGGATTGACCTATCGCTGGCACCGCAAGACCTGCTGACCAAGCTAACGCCGTTGATTCTGGCGGCGGCATTTTTAGAGCGGGCGGTTGAGATTTTGATCAGCCCGTGGCGGGATGCGGGGTCGAACGCGTTGCAGCGGAATATCGATGCGGTCAAGGCGCGTCCAGCGAACCCGGCCAACCCGGTGCAAACGGCAGCTAATTTGGCGGACCTGGCTGCGGCGAGTTCGGCGCTTGACGAATACAAAGGCCAGACGCAGCGCTATGCTTTTGCGGCGAGCCTGATTATGAGCTTTTGCGCGGCAGCGGCTGGATTGCGGTCTCTAGCACCGTTTCTGAGCAATGCTAAGGTGTTTGATGCGCTTGACTGGCACCAGCAATCATTCTTTCGCAACTTTGACGTGAT
Organism: uncultured Acidobacteriota bacterium; assembly: GCA_903832055.1. Taxonomy (GTDB): domain Bacteria; phylum Acidobacteriota; class Terriglobia; order Terriglobales; family Acidobacteriaceae; genus Acidicapsa. Next base: position 1,027,744 of record CAILAC010000010.1, read on the forward strand.
GGTTACGACGGCGCTGCTAGCCGGTGGTGCTGATGGTTTCCACGGGATTATCAGCTCGATTTCAGACTTCTTTCCACCGAAGGCGACAATGACGACCACGACGACCACAACAGGGAAATGATTTGACGTTGTTTCTTTCCTTGCTCTGCGGAGACGAAGGAAGGAGAATCCTGATTTCCTGATATTCAGACGCAGTTTCCAGCAGCAAAAAGGCCCACATCTCGGTTGAGAAGCGGGCCTTTTAGTTACTGCTTTGCTGGATTAGACGGTGGTGGTCTGGGCTGCGGCTGCTGCGGCCTTTTCCTTGGCGGCGGCAGCTTCCTTGGCGGCAGCTGCGACGGTGGTCGCGAGCTGACCGAGGTCGTTGGCCATGCGCTCTGTGGTGTAGGCTTCGATGACGTCGCCTTCCTTCAGGTCGCTGAATCCGGCCAGACCTACGCCGCACTCCATACCGTTGGTGACTTCCTTGACGTCGTCTTTGAAGCGACGCAGGGAGCCGATTTTGCCCTTGAACATCTGCTCGGTGCCACGCATGAGCTTGATTTCCGCATCGCGACGGAGAACGCCGTCGGTAACGCGGCAACCAGCGATGGTGCCAACCTTGGGGATGCGCATGACGCTGATGATCTCCGCACGGCCAAGGAAATTCTCCTTGAAGGTGGGGTCGAGCAGGCCGAGCATGGCTTTGCGAATTTCATCCTGCAACTCGTAAATGATGGAGTGCAGACGAATTTCCACGTTTTCCTGCTGGGCGAGCTCTTGCGACTTGCGCTCAGGGCGGACGTTGAAGCCGATGATGATGGCGTTGGATGCCGAGGCGAGGAGAATATCGCTTTCGGTAATAGCGCCGACACCGGAGTGGATGACCTTGATGCGCACCTTTTCGGTAGACATGCGGACCAGCGAATCGGCGATGACTTCGACGGAACCGGTAACGTCGCCCTTGATGATGAGCGGCAGATCTTTAACGCCTGCGGTGCGAATCTGCTCGGCAAGTCCTTCGAGAGAGACGCGGCTGCTCTTGGCGAGCTGGGATTCGCGTTCCTTCATCTTGCGGTACTGAGCGATGCCCTTGGCCTTATCGCGATCGGCAACGACGAGGAAGGTGTCGCCCGAATCGGGCATGCCTTCAAGACCGAGGACTTCGACAGGGGTGGAGGGGCCGGCCTCTACGATAGCGCGGCCGCGGTCATCAAACATGGCGCGGACCTTGCCGAAAGTGTTGCCGACGATGTAGCTCTCATTGACGCGCAATGTACCGTTTTGAACGAGGACGGTGGCGACAGCGCCGCGACCGCGATCCAGCTTGGCCTCGAGGACGGTGCCGACAGCTTTGCGGCCGGGGGTGGACTTGAGATTTTGCACGTCAGAGACGAGACAGATCATCTCAAGCAACTGGTCGAGGCCGAGCCGCTTCTTTGCGGAGACCTTGACGTAGACCGTGTCGCCGCCCCACTCTTCGGGAACCAGGCCGCGGTCGGCGAGCTGCTTCTGAACCTTTTCAGCATCTGCGCCGGGCTTGTCGATTTTGTTAATGGCGACGATGATGGGCACGTTTGCAGCCTTGGCGTGGTCGATGGCCTCAAGGGTCTGGGGCATCGGGCCGTCGTCTGCTGCAACAACGATGACAACGAGGTCAGTAACCTTGGCGCCGCGGGAACGCATGCGTGTAAAGGCTTCGTGGCCGGGGGTATCGAGGAAGACGATCTCGCGACCGGAGGCCGGGGAGCCTTCCTTGGTGAACTTAACCTTGTAGGCGCCGATGTGCTGGGTGATGCCGCCGGCTTCGCCCGAGGCGACGTCGGTTTCGCGGATGGCGTCAAGCAGCGAAGTCTTGCCGTGATCGACGTGACCCATGACGGTAACGACGGGCGAGCGGGAGACTTCAAGCTCGTCGATGTTGTCGCTTTCCAGGATCTCTTCGATGGCCTGGTTGGCGATTTCATCTTCGTAGCTGATGACGGTCGCGTTGGCGCCGAAGCGGGCGGCAACATCCTTGACCATCTCTGCATCGAGCGACTGGTTCACGGTGACGAAGACGCCACGCATGAGCAGGGTGCCGACGAGATCCTTGGCGCGAATTTCGAGCTTTTCGGCGAGGTCCTTGACGCTGATGCCTTCAGTGACCGTGATTTCTCGGGTAACCGGCGGCATTTCGTTGGAGCCCATGTACGCTCCGCCAAAACGCGGCGGCGGCGTAAAGCCCTTCATCGGGCCTTCCTTGGTCTTTGGGTACTGCTGGCGGCCACGGCCACGTGGTGGGCCGGAGGGACGCGGCGCGCGAGGAGCCTCACCCGGAGGTGGCGGTGCTCCGCCGGGGGCGCCAAAGCCACCGGGTCGCGGAGCGCCAAAGCCAGGGCGGGCACCAAAGCCGGGACGAGCACCAGGGCCACCGGGGCCGCTGGAGGGTACGAAGCCAGGACGGGTGATGTGCTTGGGACGGGGTCCGCCCGGGAACTGGCCGGGAGCGCCCTGATTCTGGAACTGGTTCGGGAACTGGCCGGGAGCGCCCTGAGGACGCGGCGTGAAGTTACCGCCGCCCATTCCGGGGCGTTGGCCGGGGCCACCCTGATTGCCGCCGCGATCAAAGATCGGCTTACCTCGCTGGATACCCGCAGCATTCATGCCGGCATTTGGCTGCGCTGCCGAGGGAGGAGGCGGAGGAGGAGCATTGTACTTGGGGCGCGGTCCGGTCTGCGGCATGACCAGCTTGCGAGGCGGAACCGCAGGCGGCTGAGGCGCTGCTGCAACCGGTTCAGACGCAGCGGATTTTTCCTCAGTGCCCGAGGCTGTATCGGAAGCGCTCGCTGTGGGACCAGCTGCGGCGACTGGCTCAGCTGCGCGTTCAGCCTGAGGCTGGACGGAGGCTGGAGCAACAGTCTGCGGCTGGATTTCAGCGGCGGTCTGTGCCGCGACGGCTTTCACTGGCTCTGCAGTTGAAGAAGCAGCGACGGACGGTGCTGCAACTGGCGCTGCCGCCGGTTCTGGAGCAATTGCGGGAGCGTGCGGAGCCACGAAGCTGGGTGGTGCCGGGGCCGCGATGGGTGCAACAGGAGCCGCAACCTGCGGAACAGCCTGGGGAGCGCTGGGCGGCGGTGCCACCACAACTGTCGCTGGAGGTGCAACCGCGACGCCGGCCGCAGCAACGGGCGGCTTGACGACAACTGCGACCGGCGGCGGCGCTACGCCCACAGCAGGGCGAACGACGGTGGCGGTACCGAGCGAACCGGCGGGCGGGCGGGCGACGACCGGCCCTGAAGGCGGACGCGAGGAAATCGCCGGAGCAGCGGCTGCCGGAGGATGAACAATGGGGGGGGCTTGTCGCGGCTGAGGAACGATCTTCCGTGGCTCAGGCCGTGCGGCTGCCGCGGCAGGCGTAACAAATCGCGGAGCCTGCGGGGGAGCGGATGGGGGCCGTGAAACGACCGTGCTGCCGGGCTGAACACCGGCAGGCCGCACAACCACCGCATTTGCAGGGGGTGCCGACTGTGGTCGCTGCGGATACTGCGCAGCCCGCTCGGCCTCTTCCTTGCGGGCAAGGATTGCCTTGAGAACGTCGCCGGGCTTGGAAATGTTGGAGAGATCAATCTTGGGGCGGTTGTCCTGCTCAGGACGTGAGCTTGCCGATGGTGCCGGGCGCGTACCGCGCTGAAAGTGACCACGCACACGCTCCGCTTCGTGCTCCTCGATGGAGCTCGAGTGGGTCTTGCCTTCCGCCAGATTCATGTATTCCAGAGCGTCGAGAATCTGTTTACTTTTGACTTCCAGCTCACGCGCCAGATCGTTAATTCGAACCTTACTCATCCGCCTCTTTTCGTTGTGCTACCTAATGTCGGTTAACTTGTCATAGCAACCTCGCGGCAAAACTTGCATTGCCTATTGCTATTATCGCCTGAAACCTTGTTTGCAGGGCGTCGCATGCTATGCGTCGCCCTTGTTTTCGCCGTCAACCTTGTCGTTGAAGACGGCTTCCTCTGCCGTTTCTGTCTGTTCAAGAACTGCTTCCGGATCGACCGCGGGGGTTACATCCTCCGCATCGATCGCGTGGGCGCGCTCGGGATCTGCGGCAACTGCCGCTTCCATGGTCTCTGTGGCAGCGTCCTCGGAATTTGAGTCGGGTTCGAGGGCTGCGGTTGCTTCTGAAGTGAGCACGGCGACGGCATCAGAATCTGACTCATCGGATTCTGATGCTTCAGATTTGGATGCTTCTGCGGCGGCGTTGGGATTCACTTCGCCGGACTCATATTGGCCGAAGTAGTGGCGAACGGCGACGCTGATGCGTTCCAGGGTCTTTTCGCCGATGCCGGGGATGACTTCAAGCTCTTCAGGAGTCATGTCGGCGAGCGCTTCGACGGTAGTGATCCCGAAGGCGACCAGCTTTTGAATGACAGAATCACCCAGTTCGGTAACGGCTTCAATCGGCGTCGAAGGCCCGCCGGAGAAGCCCTGCATCTGCTGCTCGACTTCCTGACGCTTCTCTTCTTCTGACTTGATGTCGATCTTCCAGCCGAGGAGCTTGGCGGCGAGACGAACATTCTGGCCCTTTTTGCCGATGGCGAGCGAGAGCTGGGTATCGTCGACAATGACTTCGAGCTGTTTGTCAGCAATATCAACGATGGAGACGCGACTGACTTTGGCCGGCTGCAGAGCCTTCTCGGCGAAAGTGGTGATCTCTTCGTTGTATTCGATGATGTCAATTTTTTCACCGCGCAGTTCGCGAATGATGGATTGAACGCGCATGCCCTTCATGCCGACGCAAGCGCCGACGGGGTCGACGTCCTTGTCACGGGACATGACGGCAATCTTGGTGCGCTCGCCTGCCTCGCGGGCAATGGCGCGGATGACGACGGTGTTGTCGTAGATCTCGGGCACTTCAGACTGGAAGAGGTTTGACACCAGTTCCGGGGCTGCGCGCGAGACGACGACCTGGGGACCCTTGGCGGCGCGATCGACCTTGAGTAGAACGACACGAATGCGTTCGCCGACGGTGAACTGTTCGAGACGCGACTGTTCGCGCTTGGGCATGCGTGCTTCAGCCTTGCCGAGGTCGATGATGATGTCCTGGCCTTCAATGCGCTTGACGGTGGCGGAGAGAACTTCCTTTTCGCGATGGGCGTACTCGTTGAAGACTGTGTCGCGCTCGGCTTCGCGCACCTTTTGGAATATCACCTGCTTGGCCAACTGCGCGGCGATGCGGCCCAGGGGGCGAGTGTCCTTGTAGAGACGGATTTCGCTGCCCGGCTCGATGTCGGCGCCGGCCATGGCCTTTGCCTCATCCAGGGTGATCTGGTTGATGGGGTCTTCAATTACCTCTTCATCGCTCATGACCGTCTTGTAGGCGTAGACGGTGATTTCGCCGGTCTCTTTGTTGAGTTCACCGCGCATGTTTTCCTGGGTCTTGTAGTACTTGCGGGTGGCGAGGGCAATGGCCTCTTCGACGGCGGATACGACGATCCCCGGATCGATGCTCTTTTCGCGGCTGAGTGCTTCAATGCTTTGATACAACGCGCTGGACATAGCTTCTGCTTTCCTGCCTTGCTGGCCCCCTGGGTGCATCTTTACTGATTGCGGGGGCGACTGAGGATGAACTTTCTGGAGCTGCTTTTGAGCCTGGTTCGGGCAAATGCTCGGACTAGAACTCGGGAACCAGTTGCGCCCTCTCGATGTTGCCAAGGGCAATTTCCACGGTGCTGACGCCAGTCTTGCGCGCCTTGCTGTTCTGCTTGACAGCGGTTAGATCGAGCGATACTGCATCGGCGGTGCAGGCGGTTAACCGGCCTTGCCAGGAGCGGTTATTCGCGATCGGCTCGAAGGTCTGAATCTTGACCAGGGAGCCTTGGAAACGTTCAAAATCATGCTGCCCGGTGAGCTTGCGGTCGAGGCCGGGCGAGCTGGCTTCGAGCGTGTACTCGTTGTCGGGAACCAGGTCTTCAACATCGAGCAGGGTTCCGAAATCGCGGCTGAAAGCGGCGCAATCCTCGTGGGTGAGCCAGGAGAGCTGCTCCGGGTTGAGCTCGCCGGAGGCAAAGCGGGCCGGGACGAGCAGGGCAATCTCGGCGTCAATGGCGGCCTCAGGATCGGCGGCGGCAGCGGCGGTCTGCTGGGCAAGGAGTTCAGTCTGGGCGCGGCGTCCGGCGGCGTTCTTTTCCAGATAAACGCAGAGGATGCGGCTTTTCGCTGTGCCGGTGAACTCAACATCCACCACATCAAGCCCCAGCGAAGAGGCGACCCGGTCTGCTGCCTTGCGAATTTCGTCCAGCTTTACTGCCATGTTTGCGACTTGACTTTCTGCGATGCCCTTATCGGATTCAACACGTGTTTGCCAGCCCAAGTTTGGTCCAAAGAAAAAGTGGGCTGTAAGCCCACTCCTCTCTCCGCCACCCGGTTTGTACACAGCGCGGCGGACAAATTCGTCTGCACTGTAAGTGTACGACTAAATCGATGGAAATTCAATGCGGGGTGGCGGGCGTCTCGATTCTCTCAGAGATTAAGATGGGTCACATGTCTTTTGAATTGATCGCTGAGACGCGTGCTGCGCTGATTGCGCAGGTGGCTGGGTATGCTTCGGAATATCTAACCGGGGTGGATGGGCGGGCTGTGGCTCCGAGCACGGAGGCGGTGGCTGGGTTGGCGGCTTTGTGCGGTGCATTGCCGGACGGGCCGACGAGTGCTGACGCCGTGGTGGAGATGCTGCACCGGTATGGATCGCCGGCGACTACGGTGAATTCTGCGGGGCGGTACTTTGGCTTTGTGAATGGCGGAATGGTGCCGGCGGCGCTGGGGGCGGCGATGCTGGTGAATGCGTGGGACAACAATGCCGGTCTGCGGGTGCTTTCGCCGGTGGCGGCGGAGCTCGAGGCGACGGCAATTGGCTGGGTGGCGGAGCTGCTTGGGTTAGATGCCGAAGTGGGCCGGGGCGGGATTGGCGGGGCTGTGGTGACGGGCGCGACGATGGCGAACTTCTGCTGCCTGGCGGCGGCGCGGTACGCCATTCTGGAGCGGGCCGGATGGGATGTGGAGCAGGATGGGTTGTTTGGGGCTCCGCCTATCACGGTGGTGGTGGGCGAGGAGGTGCATTCGTCGCTGGTGAAGGCGCTGGGAATGCTGGGGCTGGGGCGCAATCGCGTGATTCGCGTGCCGGTGGACGGGCAGGGGCGGATGCGGGTGGATGCTTTACCGCATCTGGATGCAAATACGATTCTGTGTCTGCAGGCGGGGAACGTGAATACCGGGGCGTTTGACCCGGCGGCGGCGATTTGCCCGGCGGCGCGGGTGGCCGGCACTTGGATTCATGTGGACGGGGCGTTTGGGCTGTGGGCGGCGGCTTCGCCAGCGTATAAGCATCTGACGGCGGGGTATGAGCTGGCGGATTCGTGGGCGACGGATGGGCACAAGTGGCCCAATGTGGGCTATGACTGCGGGGTGGCTCTGGTGCGGGATGCGGCGGCACTGAAGGCAGCAATGTCGATTTCGGCGGCGTACCTGGTGCAGGGTGAGGCGCGGGAGCCTTCGCACTACAACCCGGAGCTTTCGCGGCGGGCGCGGGGGGTGGAGCTGTGGGCGGCGCTTCGTTCGCTGGGCCGGGCGGGTATGGCGGGCATTGTGGAGCGGACTTCAGCGCATGCGCGGCGGTTTGCCGAGGGGCTGCGGGCGGCGGGGTTTGAGGTGCTGAATGACGTGGTGATCAACCAGGTGCTGGTTTCGTTTGGGACGCCGGAGAGGACGCTGGCGGTGGTGGCAGGGTTGCAGCGGGAGGGGACGTGTTGGTGCGCTGCGACGGTGTGGCAGGGGCGAACGGCGATGCGGATCAGTGTTTCATCGTGGGTGACAAGTGAGGCGGATGTGGAGGCGAGCCTGGGGGCGATGGTGCGGGTGGCAACGGGTACCGCAGTCTGATTCTGGCAGATCTGGAGGCACTTTGAGACTTCGATGGATGGTTTGGGTTGGTGTGAGTATGGCGGCGAGCAGTTTTCTGACTGCGCAAACACCTGCTGCGGATGAGACTGCGGGGAAGCAGTGGTGGGCGCATGTGGAGTACCTGGCTTCGCCGGAGATGAAAGGGCGGCAGACGGGCAGCGTTGAGTACCTACGGGCGGCAGCCGATGTTGTGGACAAGTTCAAAAGCTACGGGCTGAAGCCTGCGGGGGTGAAGGGCGGATGGTATCAGCCGGTGCGGTTTGATGTGCAGCGGGTGGTGGCGGAGCGTTCTTCGATGAGCCTGGTGATCGAGGGGCAAACGACACCGCTTGTGCTGGGGCAGGACGCGATTCTTGGCGCGCGGCGGGCCCAGCCGAAGATGGTGAACGCGCCGCTGGTGTTCATTGGCTATGGGCTGCATCTGCTGGAAGCGAAGTACGACGATTTTGACTCGGCGGAGGTACCGCTGACTTCGCTGAAAGGCAAGATCGTCGTCTACCTCAACGGTGGGCCTGCGGAGCTGCCGGGGCCGCTGAAGTCGTTTGCGCGGACGACTCCGTTTATCAAGGCATTGCGGGATGCGGGAGCCGTAGGGGCGATTTCGATTCCTACGCCGAAGTCGATGGACTTTGGCTGGCAGCGCGTCGCAAGCGGGGCTGGCGAGCCAGGCATGCGGCTGGCCGATGATCCTGAAGGGACAAAGATTGCTGCGCGGCATCCGGCTCTGGCCGATGATCACGGCGAGATGTTCTCCGCGACATTTAATCCGGCGGAAGCTGAGAAGCTGTTCGCCGGGACTGGGCATACCTTCGCGGAGATGCTGGCGCTGGCCGATGCGCAGAAGGCTCTGCCTCACTTTGCGCTTGGGAAGTCGCTGGCTGCGACCGTGGTCACCGAGAACTCGCAAATTGTATCGCCGAATATAGTGGCGAGACTCGAGGGTTCCGATCCGAAGCTGAAGACTGAGTATGTACTGGTTTCGGCGCATCTGGATCACCTGGGCGTGGGCACTGAGATCAACGGGAAGACCGTCTATGCCGGGGCGATGGATGATGCTTCTGGGGTGGCGACGGTGCTGGAGGTGGCCCGGAGATTCTCCGAAACCAAGACACGGCCGAAGCGGTCGATGTTGTTTTTGGTGTTTACGGCGGAAGAGAAGGGCTTGTTGGGGTCGCGGTACTTTGCGCAGCACCCTACAGTGCCAGAGCGGGCGATTGCGGCGGACCTCAATCTCGATATGTTCATGCCGATCTTTTCGCTCAAAAAGCTGCATGTGCAGGGGCTTGAGCAGTCGACGTTGGCCGATGATGCGCGGACGGTGGGGGCGGCGCATGGAATAGAGATTGCGGTGGATCCGGAGCCGGACCGGAACTCGTTTATTCGGACGGATCAGTACAGCTTTGTGCAGGCGGGGGTGCCGGCGCTGGCCTTCAAATTTGGCTGGACGTATGGTTCGCCGGAATACAAGGCGTGGCGGGGGTGGCTGGCGCAACGGTATCACTCGACGGATGACGACCTGACGCAGCCGGTGGATTTGGCGGCGGCGGCGCAGTTCAACTCGTTCTTGGCAGATCTGGCGCGGCGGGTGGCAGACGATGCGGGACGGCCCCATTACCTGGAGACAAGCTTTTTCAAGCGGTTTGAAAGCGCGAAGTGACGGAAAACCCTTTCGGCTTGACTACTCCGATACAATAACGGGAAGCTCCTGCCCGTCCCGAGCATGAAGCGTTGCGATGCCAGGAGCATCTAAAAATTATGCTGACCTTTCCATTACCTGAAGCTTTGACCTTTGACGATGTGCTGCTGGTGCCTGCTTTTTCTGAAGTGGTGCCGACGCAGGTGAGTACCCAAACGCAGTTGACAAAGGACATAACCCTCAATACGCCTCTCATTTCAGCAGCCATGGATACGGTGACTGAGTCGCGCATGGCAATTGCAATGGCGCAGCTGGGGGGTATCGGCATTGTGCACCGGAACCTCTCGGTGGCGGAGCAGGCGGGCGAAATTGACAAGGTGAAGCGGTCAGAGAGTGGAATGATTGTTGACCCTGTCACCATCGAGCCGGACCAGCCGATCGCTGCGGCGCTTGATGTGATGCGGCGGTACAAGATTTCTGGTGTTCCGGTGACGCGGGGCAAGCGGCTGGTGGGAATTCTGACCAACCGTGATTTACGGTTTGAGACGCGGTCGGATATTCCGATTGGCGACGTGATGACCAAGACGGACCTGATTACGGTTCCGGTGGGGACGACGCTTGAGGAAGCGGAGCTGATTCTGCACAAGCACCGGGTGGAAAAGCTGCTGGTGGTGGATGACCAGTACCAGCTCAAGGGGCTGATTACGGTCAAGGACATCCAGAAGAAGCTCAAGTATCCGAACGCTTCCAAGGACTCGAAGGGCCGCCTGCGGGTAGGCGGAGCGATTGGCGCGACGGGCGACTTTCTGGAGCGCGCTGCGGAGCTGGTGCGGGCGCGGGCCGATGTACTGGCGATTGACTCGGCTCATGGCCACTCCAGCCGGGTGCTGGAGGCGGTGCGTGAGGTAAAGAAGGCTTTCCCGAACGTGGGCCTGCTGGCCGGAAATGTGGCGACCTATGAAGGCGCGCTGGCGCTGATGGATGCCGGGGCGGATGCAATCAAGGTTGGATTTGGGCCGGGGTCAATCTGCACGACGCGCATGGTGACAGGCGCGGGCATGCCGCAGGTTACGGCGGTGGCCGAGGCTTACCGGGCGGCGAAGGAACGCGGGATCCCCGTGATTGCCGATGGGGGCATCAAGTATTCAGGCGAAGTGACGAAGGCGATTGCTGCGGGCGCGAGTTCAGTGATGATCGGGTCGCTCTTTGCCGGTGTGGACGAGAGCCCGGGGGAGACGATTCTGTACCAGGGACGTTCATTCAAGAGCTACAGGGGCATGGGTTCCCTGACGGCGATGGCGATGGGGTCGAGTGAGCGGTATTTCCAGAGCAAGGACGATATGGAAGCGGCGGCCTCGGGTACCGAAAGCGTAGTGCAGAAGGAACGCGCCAATCACAACCGGCTCGCAAAGTTTGTGCCTGAGGGGATTGAAGGGCGCGTGCCGTATCGGGGACCTCTCGAAGGCATGGTGATGCAACTTGTGGGCGGATTGCGCTCTGGCATGGGCTACCTCGGGTGCGGAACTGTTCAGGAATTGCAGGAGAACGCGAAATTCGTTCGGATTACTGGAGCCGGGCTGCGTGAGAGCCATGTGCACGATGTGATCATTACGCGTGAAGCCCCCAATTATCATGTCGAGTAGCACGCTGCCTGCGCCGATTAAGGACGCAGGAGTGAGTTTGAAACACTTGATCAGGGCGTGGCTACCGGTTGCCATGTGCATGGGGCTGATTGCCTTGGAATCCTCGGTGGCGTTTGGCGCGGATCATACTTCAGGCCCGTTGCAACGACTGTTGGAGTACCTTTTCAATACTCACTACACGCAGCCGCAGTGGTGGCGGTTGCATATTGCGATTCGCAAGTGCGGCCATTTCACAGGATACGGATTGCTTTCAGTCGCGTGGTTCCGCGCCGTCTGGATGACATTGCCACCCAATGACCTTTTTCAGCGGCGGCGACTTGCTTGCCATGGGCTGGCAATGCTGGGAACCCTTCTGGTGGCCTCTGCAGACGAGTTTCACCAGCTCTTTCTGCCGAATCGAAGCGGATCGATCGTCGATGTGGGAATTGATTGCCTGGGCGGACTTGTGCTGCAGGCAATCGTCGCATTGTGGATGTTCCGCCGTAAATAGACGGATTTGTGCATCCCTCGGGCCGCTTTTTCCATCTGGATATAGACAAGAATTGATCTTTCATCTAACTCCGACCCATCGAAATGGTCGGTACAGCAACCTTCTTTTATTCATAAGGGGAAATGCATGGGAAGTACTACCGGGGTTCTGACGGCGGGCGATGCGTTGCCTGAAGCTCCAGTTCAGAGCAAGACTGTTGTGAACCCATCGATTTCTGCTGGTCATCATGCGATGTGGAAGCCGCGAGCGAACCCGTGGCTGATCGCGATGACAGTGGCGCTGGCCGCCTTCATGGAGGTGCTTGACACTTCAATTGCCAATGTGGCGTTGCCGCACATTGCCGGTGATCTGGGGGCGAGCACCAACGAGGGAACCTGGGTGCTGACCAGCTACCTGGTTGCCAACGCCATTGTGCTGCCGCTGGGCGGCTGGGCGAGCAACCTGATGGGGCGCAAGAACTTCTTCATGCTTTGCATCACCATCTTTACAATTTCGAGCTTCCTTTGCGGCATTGCGCCGACCTTGCCAATGCTGCTGCTGTTTCGTGTGTTGCAGGGTGCCGGTGGCGGTGGATTGCAGCCGATGGCACAGGCGATCATGGCTGACTCCTTTGAGGAGCGCAAGCGTGGCCAGGCATTTGCGCTATACGGGCTGGTGGCGGTGCTGGCGCCTTCCATTGGCCCGTCACTGGGCGGCTGGATTACGGATAGCTACTCGTGGCGCTGGATTTTTTACATCAATATCCCGGTCGGCATTCTGGCCTATATCTTGACAGTTCGCATGGTGGACGACCCGCCGTGGATAGTGCCGGACAGGCGGCATCTGCGCAACATGGACTATATGGGGCTGGCGTTTCTGGTGCTCTCCATGGGCGGCTTGCAGATCATGCTGGACAAGGGCGAGGAGAATGACTGGTTCTCTTCCGGGTTCATTTGCTTCTTTGGGTTTCTCTTTGTGGGCGGGATTGTAGCGCTGATCCTGTGGGAGTTGCGGCAGAAGGAACCCCTGATCAACCTGAGGCTCTTCAAGTTCAAAAACTTTGCGATTTGCTGCTTCCTGATGATGCTTGTGGGCGGGGTGCTGAACGCAAGTACCGTCTTGCAGCCGCAACTCCTGCAGCAGTTGCTGGGGTACACGGCGACTACTGCCGGCAAGGCGCTGACGGCGGGTGGGCTTTCGCTGGTGTTTGTGATGCCTTTTGCGGGATGGGCGACGGGCAAATTTGCAGCACGCAATGTGGCGGCGTTTGGCTTTTGCGTATTTGCCTTTTCCTTCTGGTTCAGCACGACGCAGATGAGCCTTGACATGAGCTTTGGCAACGCTTCTCTGTTGCGCGTGATCCAGCTTGCGCCGATCCCGTTCTGCTTCATTTCAATTACGACGGCAGCCTACGTTGGCCTCCCCAAGGAACAGAGTAACCAAGTGGCGGGGCTGATCAACTTTGTCCGCAATATTGGCGGCAGCATTTTTATCGCGGTGACCGGGGCGCTGGTGTCGAACCGCGCAATGCACCACCAGGCACTGCTGCAAGAGAAGATGACGTCGATGAATATCCCTTTCCAGGAATATACGAAAGGTCTGGGGGCAGCTCTCGACGGCAAGCTAGGCGGCGGCAACGGCACGGGGCTGGCGATGGGCACGATTTACGGACAACTTCAGAGGCAGGCCGGGATGCAGGGTTACCAGGATGTTTACATGATGCTGTTCTGGATGGCTGTGGGGATGATCTTCCTCGCGTTCATGCTGAGCAAAAACAGGCCGGGGCAGGGTGGCGGCGGCGGGGGCATGCACTAGATCGTTGCGTGCAGCGTATGATGGACCTTACCCAACGGGTAAACAATTTCTGGTTCATCAAAGGAATAAATGCAGCTGATGAGGTTGAGCGCGCAATTGCGGATTGCGAGTCTGGGTGCTGCTCTCGCGTTCGTGTGCAACGTGCAGGGTTTCACGCAGACGGCAAATACTCCGGGTCAAAGTACGCAGAACTCGTCGGAGACACCGTTCAAGATTGAGGTTGAAACTGCCCGTGTCATGGTGCCCGTGGTTGTACGCGACCGGCAGGGCCATGTGATCAGCGATCTCAAGAAGGAAGATTTCCAGGTCCTGGACAATGGCAAACCGCGCGTGATTGCTGCTTTTGAGTCGGAGATTCACCTTTCGCAGTTAGCCCAGCCGGCAACGACAGCAACACCGGTTGAGGCTGCAACCAAGCAGACGCAGCGCTTCCTTGTTTTCCTGATCGACGACATGCATGTGAAGCCGGAGGATTTGGCGCAAACGAAAGCAGCGGGAATCAAGATGCTTGATACCGCCCTTTCTTCGCGGGATATTGCGGCGGTCGTTTCGCTCTCTGGCAAGACCAACAGCGGGCTGACCCGGGACAATGCGCGCCTCAAAGACTCGCTGAAGTCTGTGAGTGCCCACAACATGTATAGGACCGACAGCTCAGAGTGCCCGAGTATCGATGCCTACATGGCCGACCAGATCGAGAACAAACACAACAGCGTGGCGTTGGATGCTGCCGTGCAGCAGGTTTTTAACTGCGCACCCGGCATGGATGCACAGCGCGACCGCGAGTTAGCAGTGCGCACCGCTGAGGGGGCAGCCATGCGCGCCCTGGTTATTGGTCAGCAGGATGTGCAGAACAGCTATACCGCCATTTCAGAGTACGTGCGCCGCATGCAGACGCTGCCTGGAGACCGGACGTTAATCCTGGTTTCTCCGGGATTTGTAGCGGTCACGGGCGAAGCGCAGAATATGGAGTCACGCCTGATCGATACGGCAGCCCAGGCGAATGTCACGATCAGTTCGCTCGATGCGCGGGGACTGTATACGACGGAGCTGGACGCGAGCGAGCAGAGCCCTGGATCAGGTCGGATTCTGCAGACCAAGACGGACTTTCGCCGCAGCTCCGATATCCAGAGCGAGAACCCGCTGGCCGAGCTCGCCAACGGTACCGGCGGCACCTTTATCCACGGAACCAACGACCTCGCTGCTGGCTTCAAAAAGCTGGCTGAAGTGCCGGAATGCGTGTACTTGCTCGAGTTGCCGATTGGCGATGTAAAGCCGGATGGATCGTTCCATCGACTCAAGGTGAAGGTGGGACGGACGGGCGTGGATGTACAGGCGCGCGAGGGGTATTTTGTGCCCAAGCCCGAGAAGAAGAAGAAATAGCTTCAATTACAGACAATACAAGGGGCGCACCCAATGAGGATGCGCCCCTTTGACAGGTCGAGAGCTACGGAGATGCTTACGCGGCTTCTTCGCTGGCTTCAGACTTCTTGGCTTCTTCGAGCTGCTTTTCCAGCTCTTCGCGCTTCTTGGCCTTGGCGTCTGCGCTCTTCTGGCGCTTGGAGTCCAGTTCCTTTTCAGCACCGAGGAGTTCGATGAAGGCCTTTTCTGCCCCGTCGCCCTTCTGGAAGCCAGTCTTGACGATGCGCAGGTAGCCGCCCTGACGATCACCGTAGCGCGGGGCTACGATCTCGAAGAGGCGGGTAACCGATACATCGGTCATGAGGAAGGCGAGGGCCTGACGGCGGGAGTGAAGGTCGCCCTTCTTGCCGAGGGTGATCATCTTTTCGACGAGGGGACGGACAGCCTTCGCCTTGGCGATGGTGGTCTCGACGCGGTCTTCGATGATGATGGACGTGACCAGGTTGCGCAGCAGAGCGCGGCGGTGGCTGGTGTTGCGTCCGAGTTTGAATCCTGCATTGCGATGGCGCATGATGTTGCTCTCTTTCGAAAATAATCAGTGTGAGTGTGAAGTGTGAGTGTGAGGTGACAGAAGCCACACTCCACACTCACGCGCACACTAGAAGTTTTCTGTTTCCGTGGGCAGAAGCATGTCTACGGAGTCAAGCAGTTCGTCTTCGTCGTCAAAGCGGCTGAAACCAGCGGCGAGAGCGGCGGCGGGAAGAATGCTGGTGGGTCCGGGGACGGCGTTGCCGTTTTCATCGATCTTCATGCCCAGGGAAAGCCCCATCTGTGCGAGGATTTCCTTGATTTCATTCAGGCTCTTGCGTCCGAAGTTCTTGGTCTTGAGCATTTCGGCTTCGGTCTTCTGGACCAGTTCGCCGATGGTCTGAATGTTGGCATTCTTGAGGCAGTTGTAACTACGGACAGACAGCTCAAGCTCTTCGACCGAGCGATTGAGGTTGTCATTGCGGAGCAGCATGTGACCCGCATCGCCGTGGCCCTCAGCCTCGATTTCTTCTTCGAAGTTGATAAAGATATTCATGTGGTCCTTGAGCAGCTTGGCGGCCAGACCGACTGCATCTGCCGGCAGAACTGCGCCGTTGGTCCACACTTCGAGGGTGAGCTTGTCGTAGTCGGTGATCTGTCCGAGACGGGCGGCTTCAACGATGTAGTTGACGCGGCGCACCGGCGAGTGGACGGAATCGACGGGGATGAATCCAATGCCCAGGTCAGCGTCGAAATTCTTGTCGGCTGAAACGTAACCGCGGCCGCGCTTGAGACGCATTTCCATGTCGAGACGACCGCCCTCAGAGACAGTGGCGATGTATACGTCCTTATCGAGAATTTCGACGTCGCCGTCGGCCTCGATCATGCCTGAAGTCACAACGCCTGGCTGGTCTGCGCGGAGGTACAGCGCCTTGGGGCCATCGCCGTTGAGCTTGAACGGGATCTGCTTGAGGTTGAGGATGATATCGGTTGCGTCTTCGACAACGCCGCCGATGGACTGGAACTCATGCAGCACTTCTTCGATACGGACGGCGGTCACGGCTGCGCCTTCAATGGAGCTGAGAAGGGTGCGGCGCAAAGCGTTGCCGATGGTGGTGCCGAAGCCGCGTTCAAAGGGCTGGGCGCTGAACTTGCCAAACTTCTCGGTAAGCGTTTCTGCATCCACTGCAAGACGCTTGGGCTTTTGAAAACCTCTCCACAACATGGTGCTTTCCTTTTCCTGTGTGCACTCTCCGACGCGAAGCATTCTGCGGCGGTCACACGGGTTATCGTTCGTTAGGATTTGCCGGACAGTGTGTTAGTCCGGGGTGGATCGAGTGGGAGTTTGAAGTGTGAGTGTGGGGCGCTTGCCTTTCACACTCACACCCCACACTTACTTGGAGTACAGTTCGACGATCAGCTGCTCGTTGACAGGCAGGGAGACCTCTTCACGCTTGGGCAGAGAAATGACCTTGCCGGTGTAGTTGGCGAAGTCAATCTGGAGCCATGAGGGCGCGTGGTTCTGGGCGGCATAGGCGCTGGCTGATGCGACAATCTCGAGCTTCTTCGCATTCTCGCGGATGGCAATGGTGTCGCCGACTGAAACCTGATAAGAAGGAATGTTCACCTTGCGGCCATTGACTTCAACGTGACCGTGACGAACAACCTGACGGGCCTGGCGGCGGCTGATGGCAAATCCAAGACGGAATGCCACGTTGTCGAGGCGGCGCTCAAGCTGCTGGATGAGCAGGTCGCCGGTGACGCCAGTGGCCTTGTTGGCCTTCTCGTAGTAAGCACGGAACTGGGTTTCAAGGGTGAAGTAGATGCGCTTGGCCTTCTGCTTTTCGCGCAATTGCAGGCCGTAGCCCACGATCTTGGCCTTGCGGCTCTGGCCGTGTTGGCCAGGAGCGAAGTTGCGCTTTTCAAGCGGGCAACGGTCGCTGAGGCATTTGGTTCCCTTGAGGAAAAGCTTGGTGCCTTCGCGACGGCAAAGGCGGCATACGGGGCCGGTGTAACGTGCCATGATTTCTCCAACTTCAGATGTCAGCCGGTTTACGGTCCTCCGGACTCTTGATCCAAAGGCTCTTCTTCCCGGCTCAGGGTTGTTAGGTGTGAGTGTGAAGTGTGAGTGTGAACTACAGATTGCCTTTCACACTCACACTGCACACTCACATTGCATTTCTTAGACGCGACGGCGCTTGGGCGGGCGGCAGCCGTTGTGCGGCATGGGCGTAACGTCCCGGATGGAACGCACGTCGATACCGGCGGCAGCCAGGGCGCGGATTGCCGATTCACGACCCGAGCCGGGGCCCGAGACGCGAACATCGACAGCGCGCAGACCGTGGTCGCGAGCTGCGTTGGCAGCGTTCTGGGCAGCCTGCTGGGCTGCAAAAGGCGTTCCTTTGCGCGAACCACGGAAGCCGAGCGAGCCGGAGCTCTTCCAGCTCAGGGTGTTGCCGACGGGATCCGTGATGGTCACGATGGTGTTGTTGAACGTGGCTTGAATGTAGACCAGACCAAATGGCACATTCTTTCGCTCGCGCTTTTTGAACTTCTTGTTCTTGCTCGCTTTTCCAGCGGCGCTTTGCTGTTGCTTAGCCATTACTTCGTCGCTTTCTTCTTGCCTGCAACGGTGCCCTTGCGAGGACCTTTACGGGTGCGAGCGTTGGTGCGGGTACGCTGGCCGTGAACGGGCAGCGAGCGCTTGTGGCGCGTTCCGCGATAGCTTTGAATGTCCATCAGGCGCTTGATGTGCATCGAGACGTCCTTGCGCAGGTCGCCCTCGATATTGCCTTCATCTTCAATGACCTGACGAATGCGGTTGACCTCGTCCTCGCCAAGATCCTGGATCTTCTTGAAGGGGTCTACGTCCGCCTTCACCAGAATCTTGAGCGCACGCGGGTTACCGATCCCGAAAATGTACGTGAGCGCGATTCGTGCCTGCTTGTTGCGGGGCAGATCGACGCCAGCAATACGTGCCATGTGCTTCCTTCGTACTTCCTTGCGGAAGTTTTGCTGTGTGCTTCCGGCATCTATCCGGCCTGCACGGGTGAATTGGGTCGCTTTCGGGGTTCATCGCAAGCCTTTGTGACCTTGCCTCGCGGCGTTGATGGTCGGCTAACTAGCCCCTGGGTTTGATGACTTCTACCCGTAGAAAACTTCCCGGTTCATCGGGGGAATACTTATCCCTGACGCTGCTTGTGCTTTGCGTTTTCGCAGATCACACGCACAACCCCACGGCGGTGGATGACCTTGCATTTATCGCAAATCTTCTTGACTGATGCACGAACCTTCATTGCTTTGCTTCCTCTTCCTCGTGCCTCTTGCCTGTTGCCAGACGTGAGCACGAAAAACTCAATTGGTGCGCCGAGGCGCTACTTGTAGCGGTACACGATCCGCCCGCGATTCAGGTCATACGGGCTCAGTTCGACTGCCACACGGTCGCCGGGCAGGATGCGAATGAAATTCTTCCGCATGCGGCCGGATACATGAGCAAGAACCTGGTGCTCATTCTCCAGCTTGACCTTGAACATGGCGTTGGGCAGTGTTTCTACAACCACCGCCATTACCTCAATCGCGTCTTCCTTCGACAAACTCAGTTTCCGCTTCCGCCGAACTTGACCTCAGTTGAACTGGGGGTCCGGCCTGTTATCCCGAGGCTTACCCGGGCAAAACCATTGGACTGTTACTCGGTTAAGACCATAGCACCGGTCGCCGTGACGGCTACCGTGTGCTCAAAATGGGCGCTCATGCTGCCGTCCTGGGTAATCGCAGTCCAGCCATCCTTCAAAACTTCTACTTCCGGCTTGCCTGCGTTGACCATTGGCTCGATTGCCAGCACCATGCCCTCGCGGAGCTTCATGCCGCGACCGCGCTGACCGTAATTGGGAATTTGCGGATCTTCGTGCATCCGCGTACCGATGCCGTGACCGACAAAGTCACGTACAACGGAAAAACCTTCTGCTTCGACTACTTCCTGCACTGCTGCACCAATGTCGCCCAGGGTTGCGCCTGGCTTTACGGTATCGATGGCGGCCTGCAGTGACGCCTGGGTCGCTTCAAGCAGCCGCAGCGTCTTGGCGTCGATCTTTTCGCCAACCGCGACAGTGATGGCGGAATCGCCGTAGAAGCCGTCAACAATCGCCCCGCAATCGATCGAAACGATATCGCCTTCCTTGAGCACCCGGTTCTTCGAAGGAATGCCGTGGACGACTTCGTGATTGATAGATGTGCATAGAACGCAGGGAAAGCCGTGATATCCCTTGAAAGCCGCCTTTGCGCCGAGCTCTTTCAATCTAGCTTCGGCGGCGTTTTCAAGGTCGAGCGTGGTGGCACCGGGACGAACGGTATCGCGCACTGTGTCGAGTACCTGGCGGACAACTTTGCCGGCGCGACGCATGTGCTCAACTTCCCGTGCTGTCTTCAGAATCACTGCCACAACAAACCATCCAAACTTAAACTACAAACCATCCAAACCACAGCAAAACTCGTCGAACAGATTTCGAGCTCTCGGCTTCTCAGCCCTGAGCACGCAACCGTTCGACAGAAGACACGATGCCAGCGGCTACATCCGCGATTGGCTGATCTCCATTGACCTCAGCAAACCTGCCCAGGGCGCGATAGTGTTCAACTACCGGTGCGGTCAGGCTGTCATAGGTGCGCATACGGCCCTTGAACGTGGGTTCCGTATCGTCGCTCCGCTGCACCAGACTTGCACCTTCCACATCGCAAACTCCCTCATTTTTCGGGGGTTGCAGGTAGATGTTGTAGATCGTCTGGCAGACAGGGCAATTCCTGCGTCCGGTAATACGACGCAGTAACTGAGTATAGTCGACTTTGATGCTGACTGCAACCACCGGGAGCGCGCCGGGCTGGGAAGCAAGCCTGCTATCGACCCAACCTGCCTGTGGAAGCGTCCTGGGAAAGCCATCCAGAATGAAGCCATTGAGTGTGTCGGGCTCGGCGAGGCGGACCGCGACCATTTCATTGACCAGCGAGTCTGGAACTAGCTCGCCACGCTGCATGATTTCATAGGCCAGCTTACCGAGGTCGGTATCGTTGCGAACGTTGGCGCGGAGCAGATCGCCGGTAGATATCTGCGGGATACCCCAGAGCTTGACAAGTTCCTTGGCCTGGGTTCCCTTGCCGACGCCAGGTGCACCGAGGAGCAGGATGGGGCCGGGCTTGACGCCTACTGCGGTCATGCCCGCTCCCCCCTCTGCTGCTGAGACTGAACTGCTCATTACCAGCTCTTCCTTCCGCGGATGCGGCCGGAGCGCGGGGAGAAGCCGTCGTAGTGGCGCATAATCAGCTGCGACTCAATCTGGTTTGCCGTATCCATGGCGACACCGACCACGATGAGCAGCGAGGTTCCACCGAAGTAGAAGCTCATGTGCAGACCGCTGGTGACCCAGGCTGGCAGGCGCTCAAAGAAGCTGCCGACGAGCCAGAGGTGATTCAAGTGGAAGCCCGAGAGCAGGAACGTGGGCACCAGCGAAATCAAGATGAGGTAGATAGCACCGACGAGCGTGATGCGTGTCAGAATGTCGTTGATGTAATCTGACGTGCGGCGACCGGGACGAATGCCGGGAATGAAGCTGCCGCTCTTGCGCATGTTGTCAGCAATGTCATCAGGCCTGAAGACGATCGAGATGTAGAAGTAGGCGAAGAAGATGATCGCCGCGATGTACAGCACTTCATACCAAGGCTCGCCCGGCTGCAGATTCGAAATGACGTTCGACAGGACCTTGCTGGACTGCACAAAACTGATCTGGCTGAACAGCAGTGGCGCAGACAGAATCGAGCTGGCAAAGATGACTGGCATGACGCCACCGGAGTTCACCTTGAGCGGCAAATAAGAACTCTGCCCGCCCATGGTACGACGGCCGACTACACGCTTGGCTTGCTGAATGGGGATGCGGCGCTCTGAGCGCTCAACGAAGACGATAAAGGCAACCAGGCCGACCATTGCTGCCAGCAGCAGCAGGATGGCAATCACCGTAAATGAACCCCAGGCGTTGGTGCGCACCTTGTCGGCAAGATCAGCAATGCCGCGCGGCAGACCCACAACGATACCGGTAAAGATGAGCAGGCTCATGCCGTTGCCGATGCCACGGTCAGTGATCTGTTCACCGAGCCACATGATGAAGGCAGTTCCCGTGGTCAGAGTGAGCACAGTCAGCAAAATGAACGAAGGACCGGAGATGATGGTCATGCCCTGGCTGCTGAGGCCGAACGCAATGGCGATCGACTGGAAGGCGGCAAGGATGACGGTAAGGTAGCGCGTCCACTGGGTGATCTTGCGGCGGCCGAGTTCCCCTTCCTTTTGCAGGCGAGCGAGCGGCTCGTACACAACGGTGAGGAGCTGGAAGATAATCGACGCCGTGATGTACGGCATGATGCCGAGGGCGAAGATGGTGAAGCGCCGCAGGTTGCCGCCCGAGAACATATCCAGCAGACCGAGGGCAGAGCCGCCCTGGGTATGAAAGAACTGGTCGAGCAACTTGGAATTCACGCCAGGGGTGGGCAATTGCGCGCCCAGCCGATAAATAGCAAGAAGGCCGGCTGTGAAGAAGATGCGCTTGCGCAGGTCAGGAACACGGAAGATATTGAGGAACTTTTCAAACATAGCTGGGAATTCCACTCCACGGGCCGCGTAACCGCCTGGCTCCGCATGACTGCTGCTTGGCTTGTGTGCCTATACCATCGTACCCTTCCGGACCCCGGCGCGTCTGCCTGATCGGGTGCCGGAAGGGCGATGTGAACACGATTGTTACGCTGCTGCGGAAGTTTCGGGCGCGCCGCCAGCAACAGTAGCCTTGCCACCGGCCTTTTCAATCTTTTCCTGAGCAGACTTGGAAAACTTGTGCGCGGTAACTTCGAGGGCCGCATTCAGGTCGCCGTTGCCGAGGATCTTGATCAGTGCCTTCTTGCTGCCGGCGAGACCAAGCTTCTTGTAATCGTCGATGCCGATCACGCTCACGCCCTTTTCGGCGGCAACTTCAGCAAGGCGCGCAACATTAATCACGGTGTATTCGACGCGGAAGATGTTGGTGAAGCCTCGCTTGGGAAGACGGCGATGCAGGGGCATCTGGCCGCCCTCAAAGCCACGCATAAGGCTCGAGCCGGTGCGCGCTCCCTGACCCTTGTGGCCACGGGTTGAGGTTTTGCCCATGCCGGAGCCCATACCGCGGCCGACACGCTTGCGCCCGATATTTGCTTTTTTGGGGGCGCGCAGATTGGATAGATTCTTTGCCATGATTTTCCTCGCTCATGCGCCGCTTGAGACTTGTCTCGAACGACTCGCGTTAGTTACATATGTGAATGTCGAGTGTGCGTGTGGTGGTCAAACGCTCACTCCACACTCAACATTAGTTGATGATGCGTACCAGGTGCGGAACGGTCTTGACCATGCCGCGAACCGACTCGTTGTCAACGCGCTCAACGATCTGATTGAGCCGCGTGAAGCCCAGGCCCTTGATCACCAGTTTGTGCTTCACCGGGGTCGAGATGGCCGAGCGATAGTACTCGATGCGAATCTTCTTGTTTTCGGTCATTGGATTAAAGCTCCTCTACCGTCTTGCCGCGCATCAGGGCAACCTCAGCCTTGTCGCGCAACTGGGTCAGCGCGTCAAAGGTGGCCTTGATGACATTGTGCGGGTTGGCCGTACCGAGCGACTTGGTGAGCACATTCTGCACGCCAGCCGAGGTCATGACGGCGCGGACTGCACCGCCGGCGATGACGCCGGTTCCTTCTGGAGCTGGCTTCAGCAGAACATGGCCAGAGCCATAACGGCCCAGTACCTGGTGCGGAATGGTGGTGGCGGTGAGGTTGACCTTGACGAGGTTCTTCTTGGCCGACTCGATTGCTTTACGAATCGCCTGAGGAACTTCCTTGGCTTTGCCTGCACCGTGGCCAACAACTCCGGCAGTGGCGTCGCCCACCACGACCAGCGCGGCAAAGGACATATTCTTACCGCCCTTGACCACTTTGGTGACGCGGTTGATCGACACGACCTGATCGGTCAGCTTAAAGTGATTGGCGTCGAGTTTCTTAGTAAATGCCATTTCTTTCCGGGCCTCCTCGGCCTTGAACCTCATTGGGTCTTTGCTTGGAAATCCAAACCAGTTGCTTAAAAGTCGAGACCAGCTTCACGTGCAGCGTCGGCCAGAGCCTTGATACGGCCGTGGTAAAGATAGCCGCCGCGGTCGAACACAACTTTCTTGACGCCCTTTTCGATTGCCTTCTCAGCAACCAGTTTGCCCACTTCCTTGGCCGCAGCGATGTTGCCACCCGCGTCGATCTTGTTGGCAAGGGTCGATGCTGATGCAATCGTCACACCCTGGGAATCGTCAATCACCTGGGCATAGATGTGGCTGAGCGAGCGGTAGACGTTGAGCCGGGGACGCTCGGCAGTGCCAGAGAGCTTCTGGCGAATCCGGAAGTGTACCCGGTTGCGAATCTGATTTCGTTCTGTCTTTGCAATCATTTCGATTCTTCCTATCAGCGGAGCGAGACTCTCGCCCCGTTCGGTGGTTAAAAACCAGTGTGGAGTGTGAAGTCCGAAGTGTGAAAGGCATTGCACACTCCACACTCCACACTTCACACTCGGATTACTTCGAGCCTGACTTGCCGGCCTTCTTCTTGAGCTTCTCGCCGGTGTAACGCACGCCCTTGTTCTTGTACGGATCCGGCTTGCGCAGTGAACGCATATCCGCAGCTACCTGACCAACCTTTTGCCGGTCGATACCAGAGATGGTCAGATGGGTCTGCTTGGGATCGATAGTCACTTCGATGCCGGTAGGCAACGGAAACTCAATCGGATGCGAATAGCCAAGAGTGAAGACCACCATGCTCTTGCCCTTCAACTCGGCGCGATAGCCAATGCCGACGATGTCCAAGTCCTTCGTCCAACCCTGCGTAACGCCATGCACTGCGTTGTAGACCAGCGCGCGGGTGAGGCCGTGGAAGGCCGCGGCCTTGTCGCTCTCGCGTTCGATATT
Source organism: uncultured Acidobacteriota bacterium (assembly GCA_903832055.1). Classification (GTDB taxonomy): domain Bacteria; phylum Acidobacteriota; class Terriglobia; order Terriglobales; family Acidobacteriaceae; genus Acidicapsa. Next base: position 1,052,114 of record CAILAC010000010.1, read on the forward strand.
GAGGACGTCGCCCTCTTTAACCAGCGTGATGCCGGGAGCGATGAGAGCGGTAACCTTGCCCTTGGGGCCCTCGACGAGCACGGTGTTGCCCTCGACGGTGTATTTCACACCGGCTGGCAATGCGATCGGTTTCTTGCCAATACGTGACATTTCTTGATCCTTCGATGGCTTGCGAGTCCCGGTCCGGATGACTCCGTCGTTCCACTGCAGCCGATACAACCAAACAGCACAACTTCTCTTCTGGATCCGCAAAGGCCGAGGCCCGTGCGGCAGTTGCTACCAGACTTCGCAGAGAATCTCGCCGCCGACGCCTTCACGACGAGCCTGGCGACCAGTCATGACACCCTTGGGGGTGGTCATGATGGAGATGCCGAGGCCGCCTTGGACACGCTTGATCTCATCGCGGCCGATGTAAACACGGCAGCCGGGACGGGAGATGCGGGCCAGATCGCGGATGGCAGCTTCAGAGCCCGCGCCGTATTTCAAGTACACGCGCAGGACCTGCTTGCCCTCTTCTTCCTGGGTTTTGTAGTTCGAGATATAGCCCTCTTCCTTGAGGATACGGGCAATCTCAGCCTTCAGCTTTGAAGCGGGAACATCCAGCTTCTGGTGGCGTGCACGGATAGCATTCCGGATGCGCGCCAGAAAATCTGCTACTGGGTCAGTCAGACTCATTCCTTCTCCTTCATCCCCCGTTCGCTCAGCCTGTCTGGCCGAGAACCTGCGGGAATGCTTATTACAGTTGTCAGGGGTCAGATTTCAGGGCTTTGTTTTGGTCTCTCTGAAACCTGATCCTTGATCGCTGTTTCCTGTTTTACTACCAGCTCGACTTGACGACACCTGGGATTTCACCCCGGTGTGCCAGGCTACGGAAGCACAAGCGGCAGATGCCAAACTTGCGGAGGAACGCACGCGGACGTCCGCAGAGCTGGCAGCGGTTATGTTGGCGGCAGGCAAATTTGGGCTTGCGCGCGTCTTTCACTCGTTTTGCAGTGGTTGCCATAGTTCCTCGTGTTCCTCTCGCTTACGCGCCTTGCCGGAAGGGCATGCCAAACTGCCGAAGCAGCGCACGTGCCGAATTATCGTCCTGGGCGGTGGTGACAATGGTGATGTTCATACCCTTCAGCTTTTCAACCTTGGAGTAATCAATTTCCGGAAAGATCAGCTGGTCGCGCAGGCCGAGCGTGTAGTTGCCGCGGCCGTCGAAACTCTTGGTGGACACGCCGCGGAAGTCACGAACCCGAGGCAACGCCGTCGAAATCAAGCGGTCCAGGAATTCGTACATCGCGTCTGAGCGCAGCGTAACCATGGCGCCAATCGACATGCCAGCGCGCACCTTGAAGGCTGCGATGGACTTCTTGGCCTTGGTGGTCACGGGCTTCTGTCCGGTTACCGCGGCGAGGTCGGCCACCAGCGGGTCGAGCAGCTTGGTGTTCTGGGTCGCTTCGCCGAGACCCATGTTGACGACAATCTTGTCGATTCTCGGAACGGCCATGATGTTGTCGAGGCCCAGCTCCTTCTGGAGCGCGGTGCGAATCTCGTTGTTGTACTTCTCTTTCAAACGTGCTGCCATTGCTCTCTGCTCTCTTTCTCCCGGTCCCGGAGTGGCTTGTCCCAAGGGACTCACCGTTTACCGTTGCGGAAGGTGCTCCGTTGATTCAATTGATAACCCATACCGCTACTACCCTGACCAGAACTACTTGGTCTTGGTCGGCAGGGCCGCGCCACACTTCTTGCAGACGCGGGTCTTGGTGTCGCCCTCAATCTTGAAGCCCACACGGGTCGGCTTGCCACAGCTGGTGCAGACCAGGGCCACATTCGAAACATGCAACGGGGATTCCTGCTCGGCGATGCCGCCCTTGGTGTTCTTGCCCGACTTTGAGCTGACCGTCTTCTTGACGATGCGCACGTGTTCGACGAGGACCCGATCCTTGTCCGGGAATACCCGGAGGACGCGACCCTGCTTGCCGGCATCGGTGCCTGTCAGCACCTGTACCTTGTCGTTGCGATGAATATTCAAACCAGCCATGTTCTTCTCTCACTCGGCCGTTCAAGTCTTTTCACGACTCGCGGCTCAATCTCTTTGCCCAGCTTGCTTTTTGCCCAACTTGCCCGGGATTAGATAACTTCCGGAGCCAGTGAAACAATTTTCAGAAACTTCTTTTCACGCAGTTCACGAGCCACCGGCCCGAAGACACGCGTACCTACAGGCTCGCCCGCTTCATTGATGAGCACTGCAGCGTTCTCGTCAAATCGGATGTACGTTCCATCCCGGCGACGATACTCCTTGCGAGTACGGACAATGACCGCCTTGACGACCTTGCCCTTCTTGACCGTGCCGTCGGGGGAAGATTCCTTCACCGCAGCTGTAACCACATCGCCCAAACCAGCCTTCTTGCCCGAAGATCCACCCAGGGGAAGGATTACCTGCAACTTGCGCGCGCCCGAATTATCGGCAACCGCAAGCATCGTTCTCATTTGTACTGCCATTTGCTCAACTCCTTCCCCCGATACTCATGAGCGACCTGCGCACATCGACCGGGCTGAATCTCTCGCGACTTAGACAGCCTTGGGGGCTGCGTCTTCCATCTGGTTCAGCGACGAGCGCCGAACAATCTCTTCCAGAGCCCAGCGCTTCAGCTTGCTCAGCGGGCGGCTTTCGCGGATGCGCACCACATCACCGACGCGCGCCGAATTCTGCTCGTCATGGGCATAGAACTTCTTGTTGCTCTTGACGATGCGCTTGTACTTGGGGTGCGCCTTGCGCATCTCAACTTCAACCACAATCGTCTTCGACATCTTGGTCGAAACCACATTGCCAACTTTCTCGTTACGACGAGCGGGCGCTGCGGCTGCGGGAGTTACTGCCTGCGTATTATCTGTCGTGGCCGTCATAAATTACCGGGCCTCCTTCTTGGTCTTGGCGGGCTTGGCTGAGGTAGCCTGCGGCGTTTCGCCGTGAATCGCGAGCACGCGCTCGCGGGCGATCGTCTTGATGCGGGCAATGTCCTTACGCAGCTCACGGATCTTTTGCGTGCCATCGTTTTGCCCCAGCTTGGCCTGAAAGCGGATGCGAAAGAGCTGCTCGGAGAACTGCTTCTCCTGCGTCTTCAATTCGTCGTCGCTCCAGTTGCGAATCTTTGCTAATTCCATCGGTCTCTCTCCAGCGGGGGCTCAGTGCCCGGTACGCCTGTTTGCTGCTTGACTGAATTACTGCGCCGCTTCAGCGGGTTCTTCCACGTTCTTGATGATCGCCGGGCGCTGCACGAAGCGAGTCTTCAAGGGCAGCTTGTTGGCTGCCAGACGCATCGCTTCCATTGCGACTTCGGGAGTAACGCCTTCCATCTCGAAGAGGATCTTGCCTGGCCGCACAACCGCCGCCCAGTGATCCAGGGCACCCTTGCCGGAGCCCATTCGGACTTCAGCGGGCTTCTTGGTGACTGGCTTGTCTGGGAAGAGACGGAGCCAGACCTTGCCACCGCGCTTGATAAAGCGGGTCATCGCGATACGGCTGGCTTCGATCTGGCGGTCGGTAATGTAACCGCACTCCATCACCTTGAGCCCATATTCGCCAAACGAGAGGGTGGAACCGCGCCATGCCTTGCCGCGCATCTTGCCCTTTTGTTGTTTGCGAAACTTAACCTTCTTTGGCTGCAACATAGCGAAATCCTCAAAGTACGACTCGTACTTAAACCAAAATCATTCAAAACTTAGAGCTGGAAAGCACCTGCGCCTGCTACAACCGGCTGCCTGCGCTTCTGCTCGTAGATATCGCCGCGATAGATCCAAGTCTTCACGCCGATGATGCCGTAGGTGGTGTGCGCTTCAGAGAAGCCGTAGTCAATATCCGCACGCAGTGTGTGCAGCGGCAGACGGCCCTGAAGGTACCACTCGGAACGGGCAATCTCATTGCCGTTCAAGCGGCCGGAAACGCGAACCTTGATCCCCTTGCAGCCAAAACGCAGTGCCGAATCAACACTCTTGCGCATGGCGCGACGGAAGCCGACACGCTTTTCGAGCTGGAGCGCGATGTTCTCAGAGACCAGCTGGGCGTCGAGCTCAGGCTTGTTCACTTCGAGAATGTCGATGAACACGTCGCGGCCAGTGCGCTTGGCAAGCTCAGTCTTGAGCTTTTCAATCTCCGAACCCTTGCGACCGATAACGATACCCGGACGCGCGGTGCGGATGATGAAGCGCAGCTTGTTGCCCGGACGCTCGATCTCGACCGAACTAACGCCGGCAGCCTTCAGCTTGTCCTTCAACTCGGTCTTGAGCTTGACGTCTTCAACCAGCAGCTTGGCGTAGTCGCGGGTCGCGAACCAGCGTGAGCGCCAGGGCTTGTTGACTCCGAGCCGAAATCCATAGGGGTGGACTTTCTGTCCCATACTTTGCCTCTCAAATCCTTCTGTTCAAAAACCTGTACGACTAAATTCGTTGACGATTACGCGGCAGCCTTAGCCTTGGCAGCAGCTTTGGCCTTCTCGGCAGCCTGGCGTACAGCCTTGGTTGCCCGCTTCGGCTTGCTGTCCGACTTCGGCGCCACTTCAGCTTCCGCCGGCCGCTCGGCCACCGAAACGATGATGTGGGTGAGCCGGCGCTGATAGCGGAATGCACGGCCCATGGGGGCAGGGCGGATACGCTTCATGCGCGGACCTTCGTTGGCGATAGCGAGCTTGACGTAGAGGTTATCAACGTCCAGATCCAGACCGCGTTCGTCAGACAAATACTTTGCATTGTCCAGGGCCGAGGTCAGCACCTTGTGGACGACGGGGGCGATTCGCTTCTTGGTGAATGCCAAGGTCTCAAGCGCCTTTTGCACTCCCAGGCCCTTGACCAGGTTCAGCACCAGACGCGCCTTTTGCGGCGAAATCCGCTGAAACCTTGCCTCTGCCCGAAATTCTTGTGTCTCGACTGCCATTGCTCTGCCTTCCTCGAAGGGGACCGACCGACCGCGCGGCCATCCCCAGATTCTCTGCCCTGCCGGGTAACTCTTTACCGAGCCTTCGCGCCCGATTCGTTGGACTTCTGGGTGTGACCTTTGAAAGTCCGCGTCGGCGAGAACTCGCCAAACTTGTGCCCCACCATGTTCTCCGTGACGTAAACCGGGATGAATTTCTTCCCGTTGTGCACGGCGACCGTGTGGCCAATGAACTCAGGGAAGATGGTCGAGCGCCGCGACCAGGTCTTGACGACCTTCTTGTCGTTGGCGGCGTTCAGCACTTCCACCTTCTTGATCAGATGCTCGTCCACAAAGGGACCCTTTTTCGTCGAACGTGCCATAACTCTTCTCCAGCTCCCTTACGCCTTACTTCTGTCGGCGGCTGACGATGAATGCGTCGGTCCGCTTGTTGTTGCGAGTCTTGTAGCCGCGTGTCGGCTGGCCCCACGGAGTGACCGGATGACGGCCGCCCGAAGTCTTGCCCTCACCACCGCCGTGTGGGTGATCAACAGGATTCATGGAGACGCCGCGGTTGGTGGGGCGAATGCCCTTCCAACGATTGCGTCCAGCCTTGCCGATGGCCACATTCTCATGGTCTGTATTGCCGACCTGGCCAACCGTTGCCATGCATTCCACGAGCACCTTGCGGGTCTCGCCCGAAGGAAGCTTGAGCAGTGCGTAGTCGCCTTCTTTCGCTACCAGCTGTGCCTGAGCACCAGCCGAGCGGGCCATCTGCGCGCCCTTGCCGGGACGGAGCTCGATGTTGTGGACAACGGTTCCGGAGGGGATATTCTTGAGCGGCAATGCGTTGCCGATAAGGATATCGGCATCGGGGCCGCTCATGATCTTCTGACCAACCTTGAGGCCGACCGGCTGAATGATGTAGCGCTTCTCACCATCCAGGTAATGAATGAGGGCGATGCGGGAGGAGCGGTTGGGATCGTACTCGATCGTCGCTACCGTGCCGGGGACGCCGTATTTCTCACGCTTGAAATCAATGAGGCGGAGCTGCTTCTTGTGTCCGCCGCCGTGGTGACGCATCGTCAGATCGCCCGAGTTGCGGCGTCCACCGGTGCGCTGACGGGTCACGAGGAGCGGCTTGTACGGCTCATTCGTGGTTATGTCGTCGTTCACCAGCGAAGTCTTGAAGCGGAGCGTCGGCGTAATCGGTCTGTATGTCTTGATTGCCATCGTCTGTTCCCTGGCCCCTGCTGCCGAGACCCCTGTAAGGTCTGGCCTGAGGCCCACGTTTCTCCGGGGCTCAACTCAACCCCGATAAATGCTGCGAATGGTTCACTTGCCCGAAAGCTAGTAGTTGGCCACGTACTCCGGAAGCTTTTCGCCGGCCTTCAGGCGAACATACGCCTTCTTCCAGTCCGGCTTGTATCCGGAAAACTTGCCTCGGCGCCGTTCCTTGCCGAGCACGTTGGCGGTGCGGACATTCTGCACCTTGACCTTGAAGAGCGCCTCAACTGCCTGGCGAACTTCGGTCTTGCTTGCCCCGGGAGCCACGTCAAACACCAGAGTGCCTTCGGTTTCCTTGACCTGCAGTCCCTTTTCGGTAATTAGGGGGCGGCGAATGATCTCATAGAGTGTCGGCATTATGCGACCTCCTTCTGCGCTGCGGCGGCTGCAAGCTTGCGCTTGGAAACCGTCTTGATGAGCGACTCACCCAGCGTTTCGATCGCAGCCTTCGAGAAGATGGCACGCTCGTAACGGAGCAGGTCATAGGGATGAACTTCGTTGTTCAGCATCAGCTCAACGCGGTCCAGGTTGCGCACACCCATCACCAGTGCCTGGGTAAGAGTCTTGCCGCTTTCAACGATCAGCGTAGTCTTCTTGGCTTCGAGCTTGTCCAGAGCCGAGCGGTAAAGCTTGGTCTTGGCTTCCTTGATCTCGAGCGAATCCACAATCGTCAGCTTGCCGTCAGCCAGCTTCGAAGCCAGCGCGGCGCGCAGGGCCCCCAGCAGCTTCTTGCGCGGGAAGGCGTATTCGTAGCTGCGGGGCTGAGGTCCGTGAACCGTGCCACCGTGGCGCCAGAGAGGGGAACGCACCGAACCGATACGAGCGCGGCCCGTGCCTTTCTGCTTCCACAGCTTCTTACCGGAACCGGCAACCAGCTTGCGGTTCTTGGTGGCGGCAGTACCCTGCCGCATGGCGGCGCGATAGTGCTTGACCGCTTCCCAAAGGAGAGCTTCGTTGACCTGGTCTGCTGCGAAGACTTCATCCGCCAGCACAACCGAGCCTACAACCTCTCCGTTCAAATTGAATACATCCACGTTTGCCATCGTCTTCTTCTTTCCCTGCACGCTGTGCGCAGGTTCAAACTTGTTTCAATCTTAGTAACTCAACAGGAAGCAAATCAGAGCGTCAGCTCTTATTTCTTCTTGCTGGGAGCGGCCTTCTTCGACGCCTTCAACGGATCGAGAGTGCCGGAGCCGGCAAAACCACGACGCTCACGCGGCGGAGCCTTGGCTTTGGAAATCAACACGTATCCATCACGTGGTCCAGGAACCGCGCCCTCAACCATGATCAGGTTCTCTTCAACATCGATACCGCGAATACGCAGGTTGCGGACCGTAACCTGATCCACGCCCATGTGGCCCGGCATACGCTGCCCGGGGAACACGCGCGACGGAAAGCTCGATGCGCCGATCGAACCCTGCACCTGGAACATGTGACCGTGCGACTTGGGTCCGCCTCCGAATCCGTGGCGGCGAACTACGCCCGCAAAGCCACGTCCCTTCGAGGTACCGATGACATCGACAAACTTTTCGCTTTCAAAGATGTCGACCAGAATGCGGTCGCCAGCCTTGGCAGCTTCTTCGCCTTCAGCCAGAGAATCGAGAGCCACTTCGCGAATCTCTCGAACCGGCGGCGCATCGGCCTTGGCAAAGTGCCCAGCCTGAGGCTTGATGACACGTGACGCCTTCACAAACTCAACCAGACCAATCTGTGCGGCCTCGTAGCCGTCGCGCGCAGCGGTCTTGAGCTGCGTAATCACACAAGGACCAGCCTGCAGAACTGTGATTGGGTGTACATCACCCTTCTCATCGAAGATCTGCGTCATGCCGATTTTTTTACCGAGAATTCCTGTAACTGACATATTTTCCTTCCCTCATCATGCGAAGCTACTTCGAATGCGACGCACTGCCGGAGTTGCGGCCTGCTAGGTTTACTTTTCGAAGGCCTTGATTTCAACGTCCACACCAGCCGGGAGGTCGAGCTTCATCAGCGCGTCTACCGTCTGCTGGGTGGGTTCGAGGATGTCGATCAGGCGCTTGTGCGTCCGGATTTCGAAGGCCTCGCGGGACTTCTTGTCAACGTGCGGCGAACGCAGCACGCAATACTTGTTCTTCACTGTTGGCAACGGAATCGGTCCCGCGACCTGTGCCCCGGTACGCTTGGCAGTCTCGACGATCTCGCCAGTCGAGGTATCCAGTACCCCGTAGTCGTATGCCTTCAGCCGAATTCGAATTCTCTGTCCTACCATGTGCTTCCGTCTTCCCCGCGATAAAAGTGCCTATTGGCAGCCGTTCGCGCTTAACTCAAACTCTTGCAGTGCGAGTGGCCAGTGTGAGTGTGGAGTGATTTGCATTCCACACTCCACACTCAAACTCACACTCGTTCTTACGCGATGATTTCCGAGATGGCGCCGGCGCCGACAGTGCGTCCGCCTTCGCGAATCGCGAAGCGCAGGCCCTTTTCCATGGCCACCGGGGTATGCAGCTCGATTTCAAGCTGGATATTGTCGCCCGGCATCACCATCTCCGTGCCCTCAGGAAGCTTCGCCGTGCCAGTTACGTCCGTCGTGCGGAAGTAGAACTGGGGACGGTAGCCGTTGAAGAACGGCGTATGACGGCCGCCTTCTTCCTTCGAAAGAACG
>CAILAC010000011.1 GCA_903832055.1 uncultured Acidobacteriota bacterium
AGCGTTCCAGCGGGACTGTGATGCATGTCCCACAGGTCTTCGGCCCAGAAGCCTTGAAGCTCCGCGATAAGCTTCACTTGAGTTACGCGATTCCAGTTAGCATTGGCGCTCATCGGGCACGCTCCTTCTGATACTGCTCGAACATCTCGCCCATGTCTTCAGGCGACAGATGGGCATAGGTGCTGACAGTCGTCTGGATATGAGCGTGGCCGAGCCGACGCTGTACATAGGCCGCATCCCATCCCGCCCGGAGAAGATCGGTCGCATGCGTGTGACGGAACATGTGTGGCGTCGCCTTCAGCCCGGCTCTCTTCGAGAGCTGACGGAACAGATCGATCACCGTCGCATACCGCATCGGAGCGCCGACTTCGCCGCCCCACCAGTTCGCGAAGACATAGTCGTGCGCAGCCTCGCCGTACTCATGGACCAAGTAGTCTGCGTACAGCGCCATCGCCTGTTTCGAGACATGGACCACATAGGGCGACCGCGACTTCGCAAGAGCGCCGTTGCTGTTGGCGCGAGGCACGATGTCGATCGCGCCGTCGTAAGATCGGATGTCGGCGTGGCGAAGGCCCAGAGCCTGACCGATCCGCATCCCGCTCTCATTCAGCAAGCACAAGAGAAGTCGGTCCCGGAGACGTGTACACGCATCAAGCAGGGATTGAACCTCTGAGGGAGAAAACACACGTGGGAGACGCTTGATTGATTTCACCCGCACTACCGCATGTCGCAACGATTGAGTCCGGCTGATGTGGTGCAGGAACGGCTTGTAGGGGCTCTTCGCCCCGAAGCGTCTGGATCGGCTGATCGCCGTCTCCACTCCAAGCCTGTCCTGATACTCATAGAACGACCCGATGGCCGCCAGGATCAGATTGATCGTGGCATCGGAACGATGTTGTCCACCGGCTCGCGTCGCATATCGCACCCAGCTCACGAACTCCGCCAGTTGAGTCAGCTTCAAGCTTTGCCAGTGATGGTCCTGCTCGGCCAGGAACGCCCAGAACGATTGCAGATGATGTGCATATGCCCTTACCGTGTTGGGCGATCTCCCCAGCCGATGAAGGTAAAGAAGATACTCATTCAATACTGCGACCGGGAGATGCTCCCCGTCGACGACGATCCAACTCAGATGTCCCGTGTCCGGAACCCTGATCCTCTGTACTTTCACCACGCTCTGCCTCCAGAGCCGGGCACGAGCCGGCATGGGCGCAGTTCGCTACGCTCACAGCGCCCATGCCGGCTGATCTACTTCATAGAACACTACAGATAAAGATTCCACGACGTTCGATAACCCATCGTCGTGTACGTCATAGACAGCTTCTGAAGGACTAAAGATAAATCGAAAACCTGCAACGCCGCGACGTTCACCCGCTGGAGGAAGCGCAGGGATTCCGCGCCCTGCTCAATCTTGACGAGCCGAAATACTCCATTGAGCAGATCGCGGCGAAGACGGGAAAATCTCCCGCCTATTGCGCTCAGCGCGTCAAGTTGACCGAACTCACCGCCGCCGTTACCGAGGCATTCGCCAAAGACGAAATTGGCGTAGGCCATGCTCTGCTCTTGGCAAAGCTACAGCCAGCCGAGCAGGAGCAAGCACTCTCCGCTTGCTTCCGCGAGGATTGGAACGGCGGCCAGGGCAAAGCCAAGCGCATCCTGCTCCCTGTGCGCCATCTTCACCAGTGGATTGAGCAGAATATTTTGCTCATTCTGAAAGACGCGCCGTTCTCAAAGACTGACCCCAACGTCAACCCCGCAGCCGGAGCCTGTGTCGATTGCCCCAAGCGCACTGGAGGAAACGCGCTGCTCTTCGCCGACATTGCCGAGGACGCTTGCACCGATCCAGCTTGCTACCAGTCGAAGATGGACGGGTTTGTCGCGCAGACCATCGCGGCCAAACCCAAGCTGGTACAAATTTCATCGGCCTACGGACCGGCCACAGCCACCACAGACAGCGCCAACGCGGCCCTGCCCCGCAACAAGTACATCGAAATCAAGCCGCAAGACCCCAACGCGAAGAAGCACAGGGATTGGCCGGAGTACCAGACCTGCAAATCCATGACCGAGGCCATCGTCACCGAAGGCACCGAGAAAGGCGAGATTCGCAAAATCTGCGCTAACCCCGAATGCCCCGTACACCGCCCGAAGAAGCAGCGGCCAGCCGGAGACCAGCGAATCAAGGCAGAGCAGGACAAGCAGCGCCGCGAGGAGGCCCTTGCCAACGCGGTAGGCTTGCGCGTCCTTTCCGCCATCGTCGCCGCCGTTCCAGTGCGCATCACCAAGCGCGACCTCGTTTTCATTGTCGAGCGCTTGCTTCCCCTGTTGGAGGAGCGGCGCATCGAGGTTCTCGCCCGGAATCGTGGCATCAAGAAGGCGCAAGCATCCGACAGCATCGGAAAGCTGATGGGCGCATACATTCACAAGGCCGAGGAAGGCGAACTCGGGAGACTTCTAGTCGAGACCGTGATTCTCCACACAGCCCGGACTCAATCGGAGACTGGCAAGGCGCTCAAAGATGCCGCTCAGCACTACAAGGTGGACACCGACGCGATCACCCAGAAGGTAAAAGCGGAGTTTGCCGCGAAAGAGAAGGCGCAAGCGGTCAAGAAGACGGCCGCGAAGGCCCAGCCGAAGCCAGCAAAACCCGCAGCAGTCAAAAAGGCCAAGGCCGCGTAACGCTCAACTTCCAAGCCTTCCATACGGGGTCTGCCGACGCAGGTCCCGTACTTTTTCGCCCGTCTTCCCACCCTGTGATGTGCTGCCGCTTCGCGTCAGACTTGGTTTGGCCCACCCGACGGGCTTGAAACATCTTATGCACTCTGGGCTAATTGGTGCGGAAAGCGTCCTCAAGCTTGGCCTGTAACGATTCGACGAATGGCCGCTGTTCCGATATCGCTGCGTCGGTCTCGAATTTGGTAAAGGCGACCTTCTTTCCAATTGCACTCACGGCAGATGCATTTCGGCCGATCTCATCAATCAATGTGCTCAGCAGTTCCTTCACCAGTTGATCGTTCATTCAAAAATTCTCCTTTAGATCATGATTACCAAACATAGCAGTTGGAAACAGCTCTTGGCCTTGCCCCTGTTATCGCTGGACCGGGTGCGCAGTGAACCAATCTGTGGCCCTCGTCTGGGCTTGGGAAAGATCGGTCGAGGTCAATTTAGTAGCAGCATAATCGCGTGCAGACACTAACTTCTCACGCTCCTCCCCTTTCGAACCAGCAACCGCAATGTTGAACCAGTAATACGCTTCAACATAGCTCTGCTCCACTCCGCGTCCACCTTCATAAAATCCACCGAGAGCGGTCTGGGCATCCGTATTTCCTTGCTCTGCCGCCTTACGGCACCACGCTGCCGCTTGTCCGTAGTCCTGCGGGACGCCTTGGCCGGAAACGTAAAGAGTGGCAAGATTATATTGGGCAAGATCATTACCCTGGTCTGCTGCCTTGTGATACCAAACTGCGGCCTTCTCATAATCCTTTGAGACTCCTGTTCCAGAGCCATAGAGGATGCCCAAAAGCATTTGAGCGTCTGCGTTGCCGTGATCCGCAGATTTGAGGAACCAAGATGCCGCAATCACATTGTCCTTTGGCACACCGCTTCCTCGCGAATAAAGGGTTCCTAGACCCAATTCTGCGTCAGAATCACCCTGCCCAGCGGCCTTTCGATACCAAATTGCCGCTTGGCTATAGTCCAGCGCCACACCCAGTCCGTGTGCGTATAGTCTGCCAAGTTCGCTTTCTGCTCTGGACTTCATCTCGCCGTGTTCTGCCGCTTTAAGATACCAAGCGACAGCCTGCACATAATCCTGAGGAACCCCTCGCCCACTTGCATAAAGATGGCCAAGCAGATATTCGGCAATCCCGTTGCCCTGCTCGGCGGCCTTACGAAGCCAAAGAGCCGCTTGTGCTTGGTCTTGAGGAACGTCTTTTACTTCTTCGAGTTCACCATCGTAAATAATGCCGAGGCCCAATTGTGCGCCGGGATTGCCCTGCTCGGCAGCTTTGCGAAGCCAATACACGGCTTGCACATAATCTTTGGGAACGCCTGTTCCTTGCCAATAAGCTCTCCCAATGCTGGTCTGCGCCGCCGCATCACCTGCCTTTGCCTCGTCCAGCAAGGCCTTGCTGATTCCAGCGGAATTACCGCCTGCTTGTCCAAGGGTTGATGCTTTATTGCTAGAGTAGGCGTAAATTACGGTTCCTACTATGCATAAGGACAACACGACCCCGATTGAAATCAACCAAGCCCAATTTCGTTGATCCACTTTGTTTGGCGGATTTTCCGACTTTAGGGGCAGAGGTAAACAATCGCCAGCTTTCGAGAAGGATGAATCTGCCGAAACCGGGTCAGGCTTCACCAGCGGCTCAACCGGGGTTTCCACTTCCCTTTGGAGTATGACTGGGGGGGATTGTAAAACCTCGTTTATCTGCTGGCTTGCCTTGGGGATAGAAATCGTACCAATTCGAGGCTTACGATACAAGAGATAAGCGCCCCCGCCAATCCCCGTGAATAAGAAACTTCCCAGTATCGTCTTAATGTCGCCGTTTGCAATTCCGTACACAAACGTGACTGCTCCAGCGAAGAGCATGATCGAGATGTACCACTTGACCGGGATCAAAGTCTTTTCCTCCTCACGGATCCCCTGGCCTCAATTTCGAGACGATAGGGATGTCAGAATCGGTCCAGCGAGAAATCAGTCGTGCATCAGCCTGGCATAAACCCGCGGTGAGCACGAATCTCCAGCCGCAGTTCTTCCCTGAGCGCCTTGCTTTTCTTGAGTCGCTTGAAGAACTCTTCGAGGACGCTGACCACAATCGCATTAACGCTGACGCCTTCGGCTTCGGCCCAATCCTTAAGCTTGAGCCGGGCTTCGGCCCCGACATGGAGGAGCTGAGGGTTGGTGAGTTCCATGCCGGCCTTGCGGGTCTGCATGATGTCTACCTTTTCGCGTTCAACGTGGCTCAAAGCAAAAAGGACGATCCTGGCCAGATCGCCCTTTACGCGAGACTCTTCGGTGACTGCTTCACGCAGATCAATGGGGAGGCGCAGCGTCATTCCCGGACGGTCGTCCGTCCACCGCTGCCCCTCGCGGTTCACTTTCCGCGCCGCTGTCTTCGCTGCCTTCTTGACTGCCACTGGATGCCCTTCCAAAGTTGTTTCCGAGTCTCTGTCGAGACTCGCTCTCTGCTCTCATCGGCGAGTAAGGACCGTTGAATAAGAGATCCTTCTCAACCCTTACAAAGAACCTGTACCCCGGCCTTACGATAATCGTTGGTTGAATATTCAGATTCCTGCGTGTAACCTCTACTCCCAATTGCCCGACCTGCTGGCCGACTGCTTGCCCCACCTGTTGCCCGACGCTGGGCGATTGCAGTACCGAGGAGTTCGTCCCCTGGCTCAGCTCAATTCCTGCGGAGAAAAGCGAAGTGAGCAATGCGCCGGAGAGGATTCTGCCCCAGTGATTGTCCACCTGGTCTCGGAACCCAGCCGCGCCAGTGTTGTCGTCCCCTTCAAAGCCGCCGAGGATGAGGCTACTTCCGTCCGGGAAGATAATCCGCCGCCAAACCGCCTGCAACGCATTTTGCCCATACCCGACGTGAGAATTATAAATCCCCACCAGTGTACTTCCAGCCGGTACTAGAATGTACCCGCCAGTAGCCGAATCATACACATTTTCACGGACAAGAGCCCGGATCAGCCCCGGCAGATCGGAGTTCAGCTGCTGTTCCAGTACGGCCGGAATAAGCCAACCGGCCTTAATCTCATACTTACCAAGCGCCGGTTTCCGGGTGCCCAGATATTCAGACTCAGTGCCGTGCTGCAGACCGAATCCAGTCTTTTGCTGCTGATCGTTTTGGCGCTCGTAGTCCGTGCGCTGCTCTGGCTGGCCTGCTGCGGTGGATTGCGAGTTGACGGATTGGGGAACGCCCCCTTGCGCGGGGCTTGCCCCCAGCGCGGCACGGGCATTGATGAGAGCCGCTTGAATCGCTTGCAGCGGATCGGTCTCCGCATTTTGCTTTTCTTTGTCTTCGCCGGGGAGGTTCCCCTTGACGGAGGTCGCCGCCTCCATCGCCTCGCGTTCCCTGTTGTATTCCTCCAGGCGCCGCTGCTCGGCAAACGACAACGAACCGTTCACGGCGGTCGAGGCCGGGGTCTGCCGGAATTCAAGAGGGGGAATCGAGCTGCTTTGGGTTCCGTTGCCGGTTCCTGTTGACAAGGTTGACCGGCCACTTGGAGAGTCGCCGGTAGCAATGGAGGAGCGTTGTGCAGATTCCGGGACGTGGGATTGGCCAATATCCAGTCCGTTCCGCGCCTGGTCCGACAGCATCCCCTTCTCAACAGTTGTGGCTGGGCCGACGCCAGTCTGAGCCGCTTCCGTTTGCTTTGCGGTTTTCTTGTTGCGATTTGCCAGCCCGTGCCGCATATAGGCCGCCGCCAAGACGACCAGGGCGATGAGGATGATGCCGGCCAGCGGACGGAGCTTGCGCGCCTTCGGGGTGAGGCTACCATTGACACCGCGCACGACCTTATCGGTCTGTGCCGCTTCGCGGATCTCATCCTGACTTTGTTCCGTGCTTTGCTCGGCTCCCGCGCTCTCAAGATCGAGCGATTTGGATTTTTCTCCTGTTATCGCCATACTCAGCTCCTTTTCCCGGCGCTACCGGAGTAGGGTGTCTCACGTGTGATGGTCACGCGAGTCTGCTTCTTGCCGACGCCGACCACCAAAATGGCCTTATCAAACAGGCGATCCACGATGTAACGCGAGCCATCGACGCGGAAGTTGACCAGTTCCGACTTGCCATTCACTTGAAGCAAGAGAGTCGGCAGCTCGCGGAACCGACCATCGTTCGGATAAATCAGGTAAGTGTGCTGGCCATCGTCAAAGACTTGCTGGGGACGGTAGGCCGCGTCTCCGTTGAGCTTGTAGTCGAAGTAAAGATTGTCCAATGCGTTGTCAGCCATTGGCACCACACCAGCCCGCTTGTCTTTCTCACGTGCCTGCTCGGCGATGGCCTCGGCATCGTGCTTTGCCGCGTCCTGACGTGCCTGGAATGCCACCCACTTTGCGCTGTCTTCGCCGGGATATTGAAATGCCAGCCGAGAGACGAAGCGCGCCGGATCGGAGACAAGCCGGAAGACGTAGGTACGCCGGTCTGTGGAAACGATCAAGTCGGTTTCAAGGCCCGTCTCAATCGGCTTCACGATCAGCAGCGGCGTTTCATCAAGTCCGGATCCGGAGAGGACGGGTGTAATCTCCCAACGGCGGGAGTCGCCTATTTGGGGCTGACTTTGCAGGTGCTCGCCAGCCTGCAATTCAATAGCGCAAACCCGTAGCGGGGCGCAGACCATCACCGGCATCCCCTGGCCAAAGATGTAGACCACTCGGCCGTCGGCACCCGGCGTTGGCATCGCAACCCCGCTCTCCCACTGATGAGAAACCTCCGTCGCGCTGACCGCTGCGGCGTTCAGCTCCGCGTGAGGCGGTGTCCAGTTCGACGGAACCTCAGAACCTTTGCCCGCCGCAGCTCCTCCAGGTAGAGGCTGAGCTACGGGGGAACGGCCTGTGATAGGCGGAACCTTCAGCAGAGGAATGGAAGTCAGCGGGCTTGCCTTCGACGTTGGCTGATTATCCTGCGCTTCCAGAGTAGACTCCGCGCCTTTGAAGTCGTAGGTTGACAGCTCTTGCTTCTGTTGTGGTGTGAGTGCCGGAGCTGACTGAGCGCCCGCCGCCGCACTCGCAATTTGGGCTGCCATCAATGTTGCCGCGAGCCACTTCATTTGCCATTTCCTCCATTTCCGGTTTGAGAGTCGTTGCCCGTCGTGACCACTTCGCCCCAGGTCAGATTCGTGACATAGAGACCGAGAGGGTTGACCAATGCCTGTTTTGCGTCTGTGACCTCTTGTGTCACCACCGAGACGAAGGCCCGATAGCGATGCGTCGCGATCAGTCCACCGCCCAGGTCGCGGGTCACCTCCGTCCAGGCCACTTCGTAGGTCTTAGGCGATTGCTGGACGATGGATTCGACCGAGGCGTCAACGGTCTGCTTCGTCAGCAGGTCGAAGGGAGAGCTTTTCGAGTAGAACTCCGTGATTGTGGCCGACGCCGGCGAGCTTTTCCCGGTCTGTGCATAGACCTCATCCACGAGGCGGCGTTGAGCCACCGCGTCCGTGACGACTGTCCGCAGATCGGTGATCCATCTGGCAACCACCGCTTCCTGCAAACGCACATCCTTGACTGCGACCTGTTTGGCCGGGATGACCGGCACCGCCCGCCCCACATCGTCGAGCGCGACGACGTAAGGCACCGTATTCGAGCGGTAGCCGATTGAGACCATGCCGGTAACGCAGATGAACGTCGTTCCCATCGCGATGAATGCAGCGAGACGCCAGTTGTTCTTGCTCTTGATCTGGTCGCCGAACCGCTCGTCCCACTCCTGACGGGCGCGAACATAAGGTGTCTGGGGTATAGCTGTTTCTGGCACTGATTATTCCTCCCTCTCGATTCGCAGTTGTGCCGATGGCGCGTGACCGCTGCCATCGTGCGGGACGTTGACGTTGGTCGCGTGCCGCGCCAAGGATTGAAGATTATTGGCGGACGACGGTGGCGCTGGAGGCGCAGAAGGAGTCTCAGATGACGCGCCCGCTGGAGACGGAGGAGGCGGTGCCGGAGGAGAACTGGGAGAACCAGCCGCTTCCGCTGCCGGAATCGGCGGCGCTGGCGCGCTGGCGGTTTCCGCTGCCGCTTCACCCACTCCACCCACAGCGGAGGCAGCGCCCGAGGCGGCCTCCGCGCCAACCTCTGCTCCTCCCATCACGCCTGCCGTTTCAGTTGCCGCCAACGCGCCCCCGGCAACGGCCCCAGCTCCTCCGGTTGCCGCTACTACGGCAACCGTGGCCGCGCCGAGCGCAGCCGCTTTGCCAATCTCAGCGCCCATGCCAACCAGGTCTGCCGCGCCGGAGCCAAGCGTTCCCGAGGCAATCGACGCCGCCATCTTCGGGATCATCCAGGACGCGAAAGCAAACAGCAGCATCGACATCAAGGTTGGGAAGATTTGAGTAATGGGCTGATCGGCGGTGTAGCCATTCATCGTCGCGATCCAGTTGTTCGAGATCGTCTTGAATACACCCAGCATGAGGTAAATGAGCATCAGGCGGACGCCGGTACTTACAGCTAGAGAAATGTACCTTTCAAAATACGGCGAAGTCCACCGGCTCCCTCCGAAGCCAAGGAAGATATATCCCGCCGACATTACGATAATCGCTTCGAGTTTCGTGACCACGTAGTGAAGCGTGATGATGATGTAGGAGGCAAGCACGATGCAGGCAGCCAAGATCGTCGTGATGGCCCCGCCAGGCTCCGTCAGGAGGCTTGTGGACGAGACCTTGGTAAAGAGGTCCGAGACAATCTGAAGCCCCTGGGTCATGATGTCCGATGGATTCTGAGCCACGGAAACGCCCGCAGCATTTGCACCGAGCTGAGCGAAACTATTGACGATGGCCGGTATCCAGGTCTGGCCATTGATGAGGACGGCGTAGAAGAAGGAGATGACCAGCAGCTTCTTGATCAAGCTGAGAAACAAGCCGTTGAAGTCGTGTTCCCGGAGCAGTTGCGGCGCTCCCCAGGCGAAGTCCAGGAGGGCCAGAACGTAGAACAGGAAGGAGGCTTCCTGCATGATGGCGGGAATCCATGCGTTCGCCGCCTGCTCGATCTGCTGAAATGTTCCGCCCACATCGACAGGAGCTTGAGCATGGGCTGTGGTGGCTGAGGCAAACGCCACGGCCACCACATAGAGAAGTTTTCGTCCCTGAGCCATACGTTACCTCAAAACGCCACACCATCGGACTTCAGTGTGGGCTTTCCGAAGAAGTTGGCGCTTGCATTGCCCGCACACACCTTGCCCTCGTCCGTGGTTGCCCAATCTGCCGGAGCACCTGCTTGCCTTTGTTTGCAGAGAGGAGTGAGTTGCTTGCGGAGATCCTCGCGCTTGGCAAGAAACGCCGAAATGCTGCCGGGAGTGGCATGGCCGACATCGCCTCCCCCGGCATTCTGAAAAGCCGTCACGATCGGACTCGGCTCAGCGTGCCTGCATCCTGCCAGAATCGCCAGGCCAGCGGCGATCACAAAAACGCAAAACGTCTTCATCGCATTCTCCTAAAATGAAACGCCGTCGCTCGTTACCTGAGTTTGGCCGAAGAACAAATCGGAGTTTGCCTGCTTTGTTGCTTCGGCCTGAACGAGCGCTCCTTGATAAGACGCTTTGCTCTGCATATCCGCCATCATCAGTTGCCGCAATTTCATCAATTGCTCAGACTGATTCTCCGCAATCTGGTTCCCCACCTCGATAGCCTGCATTCTGCCCACGGCCGATTCGCTCTGACCTTGCAGCGTTTGCAGCAATGCTTCGTCACTGTTGAATTGTGAGTTTTGTAGCCCGGCGGCATTCAGGGCGCCGAGCGTGCTATCGAGACTGGTTTGACTCCAGGTCTGATACGACTGCCCGTAGTTGGTGGACGAAGAGTAGCCGGGAAAGCGGAGCCGGAACGAACTGTCCAGATTGCTCATCGTGTAGGAGAGCGATTGTCCCGTCTTCACGATCTGGTTCAGATTGGTAATATCCGACGCCACGGTCCCGAAGAGCTGGCTGGTGATGGTGATGCCGTGCTTTGCCATGTCCGCGATCTGGGTGAGCTGATTCTCAACCATCAGTACCTGCTTTTCGAGCGAACCAATCAATTGCAGGTAGTTGAGAATCTGCGTGTATTCGGTTGCAAAGATACCCGGCACTCCCGCATAGGCCGGGACCGGGTTGACGGTTTCAGTCGCCATCAGGGCGACCAGGACGATTGCGGTTGCGCTCTTAACGAGCCATTTGGGTTGCATGATTCACTCCTCCTTCGTAGTAGTCGATCCATCCTTGCTCAACTTTCCTTTCCTTCATCCACTCAGAGATCCAGCCATCGCCGAATTCCGCAGCCAGAGCATCGATTCGTGCCCTATCCTTTTGGCCGGAGACGCCGAGGAAGGCGAGCGCCACCGGCCCAAGCCGAAACGAGATCATGCGCCGTCCAAGCCGCTGCACGATGTAGTAATCGCGCTTCGGTGTCGCGCTCTGAAGCAGCTCAATCTCCCTGCTGTTGAGGCCCGCGTACTCGTAGAACTGGCGCAATCCTTCATTGCCGGCCTCGGAGTTTGGCAAGTAAATCTTCGTCGCCGTACTTTGCAGAATCGCCGATGCAATCGGCGATTCCTTCACGTCCGCCATGCTCTGCGTTGCGAGCAGAACCACTGCGTTCTTTTTTCGCAGTGTCTTAAGCCAGTCCTGAATCTTGTCTCGCCATGCCGGGTGCTTGAGGAAGAGCCAGGCCTCATCGATGGGAACCAGCGTTGGACTGCCATCGAGCGCCCGCTCCATGCGCCGGAAAAGATAGAGCAGAACCGCCATGACCGTTGCTTCCCCGTAGGAGCCGCTTAGCAGCGTCTCCATCTCGCAGACAACAAACCGCGCTGTCGTCAGCCCGTCGTTGCGCGAGTCGAGCAATCCGCCCAATGCGCCATCAATAACGTAAGGCTGCAAACCGGCCTTGAGCTTTTCATCCTGAAGATTGGCTTCGAGTTCGGTGAGTGTTCGCCGTTCGCGCGGGGCGCTGGCAAGCTGCTGCAGGGCGCGATGGATGGTGTTCCGTTCTCCCGGCCCAATCTCGACCTTCTGCATTCGCAATACGGTTTCCACCCATTCCTGCCCCCAGCCAAACTCCGCTTCGTCGTCAATATCCCGAAGCGGCTGGAAGGACAGTCCCCCTTCGCCAATGTCATAAAAGCGCCCGCCAGCGGCCTTGCACAGTCCGAACAGGGACTGTCCTTTGTCGAAGGCAAAGACCTGAGCATTCGGATAACGGAACCACTGCGCCACAAACAGCGCTAGACTCACTGACTTGCCCGCGCCTGTGGGACCAATCAGAAGTGTGTGCCCAACGTCGTAGTCGTGCAGGTTCAGGCGATACGGCACACCGCCTTGCGTGGCTGCATAGAGCAGCGGAGGCGAGTTCAGCGGCATTAAAGAGGAGGGATTCTTCTTCTCGCCCGCCCACACCGCCGAGATCGGCATCAGGTCTACATAGTTGCGCGTATGCGCGATGACGCGCCGCACTTGCGCCACGCCGTTCCCAGGCAATGTGCCGAAGAACGCATCAACCGCGTTGATGTCTTCGACCCGCACACCGAATCCACGATTGATGAGTACCTTGCGGAATTCACCAATGATGTTCTCCAGAAACTTGCGGTCCTTGTGTTGCAGGACGATGGACGAGGACAGGTAGCAGAAATGCACGTCTCCCGAAGTCGCTTCCGCCAGTGCGCCGTCCGAGTCCGAGACCATCGTCATAGCGAACTGATTCAGTTGACCGCCGCCGCTGGACTTGAAGACCTGATCCTTCAAACCGCGCTGCTGAAACTTCCACTTCTTCCCGATCTTGGCGATGATGCCCTGTGCCTCCGAAGGGTCCATCAAGATCGCGCGCGTATTCCAGCGATACTCGCATGGCACCGTATCCAAAACCGAAAGAGCGCCGGGATACGTCGAGCGGGGGAAGGCATCGACAGACAACGTGCGCAGATGACGGTCCCCCATCATGGGTTCGGTCCCGCCGCGAAGATCCTCCATCGAAAGCAGATCGTTCAAAAAGACTGGAATCTCCGGCTGCATGACCGGGCCTTTCACGCCCGTCAAGCAGCGGCGGAGGTAGGCAAGCAACTCGTCGTCCACGCGCTCGTACCCATCGCCCAGACTCGCAACCGTCGCCTTCAGCCGCGACACCGGAAACTGTGCCGCAAAGACATCCTCGAATTGGCGAATCTTCGTCTTAAAGAATCGCAACGCCTCCGCGCCCGCGTTGGCCCCTTCACTATGAGTCGAGTCCGATCCCGACATCATGAAGCCTGTGAGCTTCTCCGATGCGACCAGCGGCGGCATATACGTCAGGGCCAGAAAGTATTCGTTCTCGAAATGACTGCCCTCAAGGGCAAACTGCTCTCGCCGTTCCCGATCAATCAGCGCGGTGACAGCATCAGGGAAAACGCCTTCCGGTGAGTAGCCGCTTGAGAACGAGCGGAAGGAATCAACCTGAATCATCCAGCCGCTTCCAAGCCGCAGAATCCGGTTCATCCGCCGCGCAATAGCCGCCATCTCCGCATGAGTGGCGGATTGAAGATCAGGGCCCCGGTACTGCCACGCCGCGAGCAGTGACCCGTCTCGCTGCAACACAATTCCGTCATCGACCAGCCCAAACCAAAGGAGCAGGTCCGCCAAACCTGTAGGCTGTTTACGCATCTCACCAAACACAGCTACCTCCAGCCCCGCTTTGGCGTCTTGCCAAAGGCAGTGACCCCGCTTTTCGCGGGGTAGAAATCCTTGAATTGCAGGTGACGGCTGTAAACCTTCCGCATCATCGGATCGGCCTTGCCGATCCTCGCCAGGACAATGACAATCACCCAGAAGCCAACAATCGCCAGCAGAAACGAGACGAAGGTCATTACACTCACAGCCATCATGGCCGCGCCCAGCCCGGCCATGATGACCATCTCCCGGTCGCCGCCCAGGAGTTGCTGCGGCCTGCTCAACGAAGTCCGCATAATGGTTTGTTCTGGTTCGTTCATCACTCTCTCCAAGAACAGGGCTCGAATAGACGGGGATGGCGGAGCCTGCTCCCATCCCCGTTCCAGGGATTCTGTGTTGTCACCCTCTCGCAACGAGCGCAAGAGCGGGCTGTGTGATTGCGTGGACTGGCTGCGACAGAGAAATCTCCGCGGCCTGCCCGATGAACGAGGACATCACCTGTGCCGCGAAGACGACGCAGCAAACGGCAATACCGACATGCAGCAGCCGTTTCATCGTCTCGCCCATCTCGCCGCCGGCGAAGGCCAGCGTCGCTCCAAGCGCCACGATTGCGACAACGGAAATGGCATAAGCGACCGGCCCGGTCAACGATGTAACCAGTGTCGTCAGCGGGCCTTCCCATGGCAGGTTGGTTCCGGTCTCGGCTGCAAATGCGCAGCACGAGCCCGCCGCCAACGCGAAGCCAAGCATGAGGGCCATCTGAGCCGTCCGCTGCCGCGCCAAAAGAAAACTTCGCATTTGATTCATGGATTCCTCCAGTGCCCTCCGGCACGGTTAAGCGAAAGGCATTGTCTCCGGCAGCCTCCCACGGTAAATAATCAGCTCCGCCACAACCGATCAGAGCCACGACAATCAAACCGGCGTCATGAGGTAGCGCCCGTTCTCATACCCAGTAACGACAGCCACCTCTTGAACCTTTCGGCCAGCAATCGGATCGTTGACTACCGAAATGACAAGATCGACGGCGCTCCCGATCATGCGCTGTTGCGGTGCATCCGTCGCCTCCCGCACCAAAGCTTCCAGCCGGTCAAGCGCTTCCGTGGCACTGTTGGCGTGGAGAGTCGAGACACCACCCGGATGCCCTGTGTTCCAACTCTTGAGCAGCGGCAGAGCGGCGGCTCCATCTCGCACCTCTCCCACAACGATCCGATCCGGCTTCAGACGCAGCGCCACTTTCAGGCACTTCAACTGATCAAACTCTGTTGTTGCCAACATGCTTAGGCTGTTTGCCGAATCGAGGAGAAGTTCCTGCGTGTCCTCGATCACAAGCACGCGATCGCCGGGCGTCAGCGCGCCAATTTCTTCGAGAATGGCATTCGCAATCGTCGTCTTGCCCGCGCCCGTACCGCCGACAATCAGGATGTTCTTGTGGGCAACAATGGCCTGTTGAATGACCTCAAGGTGATCAAGATTCTTGACCGAGTCAATGAAGTCTTCCTGCTGCGAACGGCGGTTTCGCGGATCATCCTTCGTCGTAAGGATGCCCTGCCGCTGAAGGTCTTTGAGACTTCGCTTCTTGTCCGACTTCACGCGAATCGCAAACGACGGCGACGGAACAACCGGCTCGATCAATCCGGCGAACCGGTACTTCCAGATCGGAAGCTGCGTCTCCAGGACTGGTCGCATCTCCGTCACCGTCGTCTTCTGCATGGAGGCAATCGTCATCATTGCCCCGCGTGCCTGCCTGCTTGATAGCTCGCCAACCTGCTCGAAGGGCGCCCCGGTTCGCTTTACCCAGATGCGGGAATCCTCGTTGACAAGGATGTCCTCAAGGCCGCTGGACCTGTCGAGCAGGCCGACAATCACCGGCCCCAGCTCATCGCGCAGCTTCTCTTTGAGCCTTTCCTGCTTTTCATCCGAGTGCGAGTCCTGGTTCATCGGCCCCTCAAATCCACCATCAATCCGGGCTTGCTTTCGCCTAATACTGCGATGTACATTTCAGTAGACGTATCGTAACACCATTCCGGGAGAGTCTGGCAAATCATATTTTTCGACGGGGGGAATCGGAGCATGGACAGAACGCTCGTTGCGGTCCAAAGAATGCTTGCCGCGCTTGACGCGCCGGCCTACGACATCGGCGTCTTGAGCGACCGGGGAATGCTCCCCGGTCTATCCAATCTGTCCGCGGAGAACGTCCTCTCTCGGCTCTCGCTCCTCAAGGCCCACAATGCGCGCGGGGCACACATCTACATACGGCCAGCCGGAGAGCACTGCTTCAGCGTCCTCGACGACCTGAATTCGGATTCTGTTGCCCGGCTCACCGGCGACGGCCTTGAGCCGTGCGCCGTGGTCGAGACCAGCCTCGGCAACTTCCAAGCCTGGCTGAAGCACGATGATGTGTACCCGGCGCCTCTGGCCACGTTCATTGCACAGACCCTTGCCAAGCGGTACGGTGCGGACCCCAGCGCGGCGGACTGGCGGCGCTTTGGCCGTCTCCCCGGCTTCACCAACTGCAAGCCCAAATACCGCAGGGACAACGACCTTTATCCCTACGTTTTGCTGCGTAGCGCGACCGGAGTGCGATTCCGGCAGGCCGCCTACGTGCGACTGGAAATGACGAAGCTCTACCAACTCCAGGAACAGGAGCGGGAAGCGCGAGCAGCTCAGTACATTGCCAACTCCGCTGCCACAGCGGGAAGGCCGTCTCACTCCTGGCTCTCCCTTGAGCGCTTTCGCAACGCACCCAAATTCCACGACCGCCCCGCCGCCGCCGACCTCGCCTTTTGCGTCGCTGCATTGTCGCTACGGATGCCGGATGATGCGATTGCCACAACCCTCGATAGCCCGTACCTCTCCCGCGATCCCAACCCCTCAAGGAAAGCTGCCTACATCAAGCGCACGATGGCGAAGGCGAGATCATGGGCACAACGCTAGGCACATTCCAGTTGCCGATACCCGCTCTTGCCTTCCCGCTCTGCCCGCCGCCAGTGTCTCCTCTGGTCCGGCCCCTTCCCGCCGCGGCGAGACCCTCTGCAATCCCGACGGCTGAATCTGAGGAGTTTGAACACGCAGCTCCAATTCAGTTTGCCTTTCTGTTTGCGTTCAGCGTGCCGCGCTCAAAGCACCCACGCCCAGCGGACGCACGCTCTCCCTCCAGAGATTCGAGCCTTCCAGGTGTGGACTCCTCCCCCGAGGCAAGCTCTGGTCCCCTTCCACAAATCTCTTCCACTCGCCTTGGGAGTGGGCCGCGACGGCACACCCTCCGGGCAAGCATGTACCGCATCCAGCGGACAAACTTCAAAAAAGGAGCTACAAACCATGTTCAACAAAGTCATCCTCATCGGCCGTCTCGGAAAGAATGCAGAAGTCAAAACCGCGCAGAACAAGAAGGACTACGCCGTCCTCAGCATCGCCACCAGCGAGAGCTGGAAGAACGACAAGGGCGAGTACGAAACCCGCACCGAATGGCACCGCGTCTACGCCTGGGGCAATCTCTCCAACTTCGCCAAGACGCTCCTGAAGGGTCAGCTCGTCAGCCTGGAGGGGAAGATCAAGTACAGGACGGTCGAGGAAGATGTCGAGGGCAAGCCGTTCAAGCACATCATCGCCGAGATCCACGCTTCCAGCATGAGGCGCCTCTCGAAAGTCGAAGCCGCCGACGATCCAACCGACGGCGCGGACGAGGAGTAGTCCGCATCCGTAAAGCTCAAGGGCGAGAAACTCGCTCTTGAGCTTTATTCAGGACATTATCCGAAAGAAACGTAGACATTTCCTTCCAATTAGAACTGCTTGAAAGATGCGCTACGCGACACAGATCAGGAGATGAGGACTCGTCTACCGGGTCAGTGTACGATACCACTCAAAGAGAGGGTATCGATGGGAGCCGCTCTGGGTGTAGGTTGCGTGGGTCTTGTGCTCGTTATCAGTGTGATCGCTTTTGTTAAGCATCAAAAGCGGAAGGCATTGCACCGCGGAGAGGGTGCCCAAACCAATAGGAGGCCAGAGGAAAATCCTTCAACCTTGGCAGCGCTCCGACAAAATCTCCGCCTCAAAGTTGGCTGGGACGAATCGAAGATCGACAGGCTAATTCAGTTGGAGCGGGAAAGATTGCCAAAGGCGTCTCTCCAAACACTGATGGAGTCAGCCATCGATAGATGGGAGCGAGACAACCGCTAGAGTTAAATGATCGACGCAGGAACATTAGAAGTCTTGCTGTTCCACGGTTGTCTTAGGCGTTAGGCGAGACGACCAGTTCCATAAAGGAGCGAGAATCGGCACCTGAGCATTTCGTGTCCACTCCTACAACCTCCTATGCTGCTCGCGGCAATCGAGTTCAGAAACCTCTTTGCTCAATGGACTGATATTGAGCCTCAATTTCGGATGTCACGGAGGGCTGAATACGAGCCATTGCAAATTGAAAGGACTCAATCGAGATAGGCTGGCGTTTTCTAAGCGCGTCGCGGGCAGCCTCGTCCACAAGGAAACGCAGGTCGCTGGCTGAGTAGCCATTCACAGCTTCAGCCAATCTTTCTATGTCGGTATCAGGCGCCAGAGGTCTACCCTCTAGATGGAATGCGAGCATCTCCCTACGCGCTTCCAAGTCGGGAGGTCCAACATAGATGAGCTTGTCAAGACGGCCCGTTCGTCTTACCGCCGGGTCAATCTTCTGGGGCTGGTTCGTGGCTGCAATGACGAAGATTCCCTTTTCTGAACAACTGTTTAAGTGAGCCAGAAACTCGTTTACTTCCTCCGATTTGTACTGCTGGTGGCCTCCCAGGCCTTCCCGTGATGGCACAAGCGCTTCAAACTCATCGATGAATACCACGGCGGGAGCTTGCTCGGCTGCGGAGTCAAACAGTTCACGGATACGCATAACACTTTGGTGAATGTAAGGGCTAGCGAGTTCGGAAGGAATAATCTCGACGAAGTAATGGCCCAATTCCTCGGCGAGCTGTCGCGCGATGTGCGTCTTGCCGCAGCCTGGAGGGCCGTAAAGGAGAATGCCATTCGGAATAGAAAGTCCATATTTGCGATAGGGCTCCGGATTCCTGACTGGGTCAATCACCTCACGTCGCAAAAGATCCTTGAGCGCGTGCATGCCTGCAACCTTATCTAGGCCTTGTCCTGAAGCGGATGAAGCTGGCGTGGAATGCTGATTGGATGCAGGTGTCTGCGATTCGAGACCCTCAACTTGCGCTCTTCCGAGCGCATTATTGAGAGCAAACAATGTTGTGATGCACGCCTTCGAAGTCGTTTCAGAAAGGCATCTATCAACGATTCGCGAGAGATCCTCGCCGCCGAACTTAGCCCAACGTTGAAGGGCCGGAACTTCACTTGCCACCTTCTCATGCGCAATGCCCGTGGCGAACAGATAGAATGCGCTGGCCACGAAGCGGACTATTTCCTTTTCGTCGGGGACAGGCCGATCAAGCGGCAACAGACTGCAAAGGGCCGCTTCGCCCGTTCCCAGCCAGGTGAGAGAAGGGCTGAAGTCGGGAAGCATCTGCATAGGGAGGCCTTGATCGACGGCATCGAGCATGGCGTGGAAGAGCCGCTTCAGACCTTCTTGCGGCTCCTCTTTTAAACTTATGTCCTCTAAACGACGGCCGGACAATGCCAGAACGGAAGCGATCGAGTTCGAAGGGCACTCCTCGGTTCTGAGCACCTGCTTGACATTAAGAAGCTGTGGTGGCTGTATAGCCCACCACTCTTCCAATCGCAGAACATCAGGCAGGGTGGCATCGGGGCCACGAACAAGGAGAAGTATAGTTTCGCTCCCAGCTGCAGAGGTCAGGCTGTAAAGCTCGCATCGCTCGTCCGTGTGCAACACCTTAGACACCACAGGCAGCCCTGCCAATGAGTGACCAGTTGCAAAAGTGGGCCTCCTCTTAATCATGGAATCAGAACTTCCTGAGGCCAGAACGCACAGCGCGTTCCTTGGCCTCCTCTGAGACGCCCTTGGGTTGAAGCTTCCATAAGCCGCGGACAACATCCCTCAGACCTTCTCCATTACCACTGGATATGGCCGCTTGTCCCTTGGTAATGAGGAGTCGTGCTTCGGCTTGATTGATGTAGGGAGTATTCGGTTCACTGAGAGATTCGAAGATCTCCCGCCAAAACCAATCGTGCTTGAATAGCACACGCCAACGCAATGCCTGAATTTCCTCGGTTGCCCTTTTTATCGATTTGCTGTCTCCCTTTGTTGCTGCACGTTCCAACTCGCGCTTTAGCATCGCAAGCTGCTGCTTCTCAAGCGACGTCCCAAATTGTCCAACAACCTCTTCCGCGCGTTCGACTAGCTCTATGAATTGCGTTTGCTCCACTGGATCTCGTTCCGTGGCAGTACGACGCTCGATCCGTCCGAGGCGCCCACGGAGAGACTTGGAAGTTTCGACAACTCGTCTAGCATCATCGGGGTCTTGCTTCTCTTGTGTGCCGCCAGGAACCGGTGTTGTGGAATCAAGCTCCGTAAGATCGCGTCGTATTTCGTCAAGTTCAGTTTGAGTGGCTTCATCGGTCGATGTGCGATCGAGCGCCTCAAGGCGCTCTCGGTAGGATTCAGTTTCTGATGCCACAGACTTCGAGAGGCTTGAGAAATCCTGTTCCTCGCGCTCAGGTACAAACAGTTTTCCGGTGAAGTGTTGGTTGAGATGAGGGACAAATGCCTCGACTGTGATCCGCCTCGACAGATCAACTTGGATAGTGACCTCGATCTCAGATCCCTCTGGAACGGACCGGCGGACACCGTCATGTCCCAGCATTACATTTCCAACCCATTCGTTCGCATCCGGGTCGCCAATGAACTCGCCTTCCCAAAGTTTGATGGCAATGTCTGAGTCCGACTTGCCCGGCATAAGGGCATGTCCAGCGCGGTACTTGATGGTCTTTTCGAGGGGCAGCGGAGAACCTTTCGAGAACACAGGATCAAGTGCCGGGTGCCCCCCCGGGTTCACAACTTCAATCGACAGCGTATGGGGAAGGGGCGGAGACGAAGGAACCAGGCCATGCCTGACCTTGAACTCTGGCGTATCTGTGTCGAGTAATTGTCCACGCACATCTCGTGCGTAAACCCAAAATGTCGTGATGTCGCCTTCCTTCAAGGGAACAGCAATTTCAAAGAAGCCGACTTTAGGCTTCATCCATCCGCTGGTCCAGAGGCCGCCCTCGGCGTCAAATTTAATCTCGATTCCTTCAATGGCATCTAAAACACGTCCTGCTACAGGTGAACTTGGCTCAGAACTGACGGCGTCATAAGCCAACTTCAGATGTACACAGTTGCTATTCGTGAGTGCCGAAGGGGGACCGGAGATGCTGGTCGATTCAAGCGTAGAGGCGTAAACTGCGGCTCCCCGTCCAACGACCGTCATCGGATCAGCAGAAAAATCGACTGGAGCACCCAGACGAGCGTTCAAAGTCGCGCGCAAGATTGGAGATTGGGTAGGCCCCCCGACGAGAAGGATGCGATCTAAATCGGCTCCAGCCAGTCGTGCGCCGGCGAGAGCTTCGTTGGCGAGAGCACAGCATTTCTCCAACAATGGTTCCATGAGCCTTTCGAGCTGTGGCCGCGTCAGTGAAACTTCCATCTCAATGGGCGTTCCGGCGTCGTCCTTCCCAACGTCAAATAGCGAGACCAGTACCTCTGTGTCGGTAGAAAGATCGATCTTGGCTTCTTCAGCTTTGATCCGCAGCCTGGGAAGCAGGGCAATTCGCGCCGCCTTCGGACCGGAAGCACGGAGGTCGTATTCTGCACTGATGGCAGGGAACAGAATACTCTCGACGACCAGGCGGTCAATGTCTTTCCCGCCAAGCAGGTTATTCCCACGGTGTTCGAGAATATTCAGTCGCCCATCTCTGGTCGAAACGACGGCAATGTCGAGGGTTCCCCCGCCGAGGTCAAATACTAGCCATCGCTGGTTGGCACTACCGGGCCGCGCTCCGTAACCGATCGCTGCGGCGATAGGCTCCTGAAGTAGTGGAGCCTCCTGCAAACCTGCCAGTTCAG
Source organism: uncultured Acidobacteriota bacterium (assembly GCA_903832055.1). GTDB lineage: Bacteria > Acidobacteriota > Terriglobia > Terriglobales > Acidobacteriaceae > Acidicapsa. Next base: position 21,337 of record CAILAC010000011.1, read on the forward strand.
CCGCTCTTGCCGTCGCTTCGCATTGAAGTGCTCCAAATGCAGCTGGAACTGTGATAACGGCAGTTGTAACGTCCGCGCCTGCTTGTCTCCGTACATCCTCTCTTAGTGACTTTAGGACTTCTGCGGATAGCTCTTCGGCCGAGAGTTCTCGCTGAGCGGCAGAGAATCGCTTACGGTCCTTTTGTCCCATCCAACGCTTAAACTCTGTGGCAACATTCTCTGGGTCCGTCAGCAGTGCTGAGTATGCCCGACGCCCAACAATTATCCGACCAGTCCGAAGAATGTGTACTGCGGAAGGTGTTACGTTCATCTGATCGTTATTCTGGAAGACCCGCACTGCCCCATTCTCCCAGCGAGCAATGCATGAGTTCGTTGTTCCCAGGTCAATTCCGTAATCAATCGTCTTAGTCATGCAATCCCCTCCACGGAATCCCGCGGCTTGGCCGGGGCTTGCCTCACAATGATCTGGCCTGGACTTATAACCTGGCCATGCCACGTAACCGTCGGAAAAACGGTCTCTTCAATTACGGAGCTTCCTTCCGGTAGGTCTGGGTCAATTTGAACTTCAAGAACCTCGGGAACGATGCCTGGATCATAGTTTCTACCGACAAGGTCCACCACACCAATACCTGCCTCATCAAGCATTTCTGTAATCTCTCGCACAGCATGAGCCAGTGCCATTCCGTCACCAGAATGCTTCAAAGAGTTCGCCACTTGGCGCAATCTCCAGCACTCCAACGACAGAGAACAAATCCGAGTAATGGGAATCTGTAGTTCCGCAGGTACGCTTTGGGAAGTCAATTGACCTTGCCTCCCAGTGCTTTCCACTGTTTCATCATGGTCTCGTCTTGCTTCTCCAGGTCAACCAAATTATCGATGTCGCTCTTATTCGCATTGATAAGGGCATTCCTTCTCTTGAACAGGCGGTCGTACTCATCGAAAAGGGAATTTCGTCGTTCCCTGTCTATTTCCACGCCTCCTGCACGTTGCTGATCCAGAGCCTTGATTTCAGCTTCAAGGGGTTTAATGCGATCGGTCAAGTTATTCAACTCATCAATTACAGGATTCAAACGGGCTTCGAGAGGATCTTTCACGGCGCGTTCTGCATCAATGCGCTTGCTGAGAGCTGATAACTGAGCATTATTCGAGCTAACGTCTGAACTTGCCTCATCGGAAGAGCTGCTGGAGTCTGCATTTTGGCCTGATGGAGAAGTGTAGGACGATGACGTGGTTGCCGGAGGTGTGTAAGACTGGCTCTGATTTGAATTAATCATGCCAAAGAGGATCATCGCTGCTACACCCGAAAGGACTATCCCTAGATGCCAGCGATCTGCTTTGCGGAACGGGAGCTTCCCAAGAAAGCGATAAGTATTGCCTCCAACATTGATTACACGGTAACGCCCGAGGGGAAGTAGAGGTAACATTAGGGCTACAAAGTAGTGCGTCGTAGCATACGACTGTGTTTCTGGGTCATAATCTGAGCTGCCATATAGTGTGCAACCAATAGTGTTAAACGTGCCAAGCGCTGGAGCGGATGAAATAGGTGAACCGAATACTCTCTGTTGGCGAGCTGACGCACGGATGTGCTCAAGACCATCTTCAATTCTTATTGCGCCCAATGTGTTTTCAGCCAACTTGAGCGCTTCTTCACGCAGCGTTTCTGATGTAATGAATTCATCTGCCCAAGTGTAATCGGTTGCAATCGCGCTCAAAAGGAGCGCGGCTTCTTCACGAGCTTCCAGGGCACCTTCGTATCCCGGCGGCAATAGCTGAATTATTCTGTTCAGTTCGGGCTCGACATCTTTTCTGTACCGCGCAATTTCTGCCGCGCAGACGCTTTTGTTTTGCTTGGCCATGTCTTGCTCGCGGACGACTCTTGAACTGAAATCCTCGCGCACAGTACGGCACAATTTCCGAAAGCTCTCTATTGCGGGAGAGGCAATATCTTGTTGCGCCGCTGACACCCAAAGCCCAGTGTCGGCCAGTTGATCCAAGGTAAAAAGGACAAGGCGGACGATGGCTGCATCATTGCGAACAAGCGCATCACGACCTGCCATAACCAGGGGCTCTGCAGCCAACTCAACCGCTTTATAACGTAGTTCATCAATCTCTGAGGGGAATGCAGCCGGTTCGAAGCCACCATCATTCTCAAACTCAAGCGAGCGAGTCCAATAGCCTTCGTCAGAGATAACCTGATGCCATGCCCGGAGGGCTCGGGCCCAAGCCCAGATCCCAGCCTCATCGAAACCCGTCTCAAACGCCGCGAAGATTGCCCGAAGTGCCTGGTCGTGGTTCCACAGAGCTGTTTCGAGGCCGCCGGGGCTCACAGACAAGGCGGAGTCGATGGAGTGCAACCAGAAAAGCCGGTCAAATATGCGTTGTGTTGGATTTTCAAGCCGGCCGGTAGCCACCCGTATATCCGCTTCAGTCCGGGGAATCTCACCGAGCACCGGAATGTCCGCCTCCTTGGCACTCGCCGCACCAAGCAGGACGGCGCGCCTCATGCTGGTTGCCGCTTTGTGAACCTCAGACAAGCTAGCGCCTGCTGGAATGTGCAGGATGCGGTAAGCATTCGTCTTGAGCCAATCGGGCACGAACATTTCTTCTTCAACTCCAATCTCCCCCCGATTGTGGGGAAGAATACCGTCTCCAGAACGCTGATAATTTGTTCATTAAAATAGTAGTTCACTACACCGCTGGCGCTCGCCAGATTTGGGAACCGGCACAAAAACTACTGCATGCCCAAGGCCCATTTAGGGTCCAGCATCCGAGACCCACCGCCCTCGCCCATGGCAGGCGCTTTTGACGTGCCCGGAAAATCAAGTTTGGAAATGCGGGCAGTCTTTCTATGTTCTACGAACGAAACGATCTCATTTATGAACGCTTCTCGATCATGAATATCGGAACAACCTGCTTACAATCTGCCACTTAGGAGAAGATAACGAGTTCGCATTCTGAAATCGGCTTGTGACCAGAAAGTGCTGTGAAGCACCGTGCATGCAAATTCCTTGCACTTGAATCGATTGGCATGACCGCATTTTTCATTGTCGAGGAGCAGGTTCAAAGAATCACAGGTACTTCCCCAGCCAGTACCCCAGAAACAGAAGACCAAACCCGCCAAGTAGCCCTCCGGCAAACACGGTCCACAGCAGGTAGCCCCGCGCCCCGAACAGCTTGACCTGAAAATCCTGCGTCACCATCGTCAAGGCGTCTTGCGCATTGCGAATTGCGCCGTCCAATGAGCCCTTCAGCCACCCATCCATCTGCTTCTGCGACGTTGCGAGAGCTTGCGCCAGGCTCGATTCGATGATGGTACGGATGACGCCACCGAACTGTTGCCGCGTCTCCTCTGTGTAGCATTTGAGAATGGCCTCTCCCGCGATGGAATCATGGAGACTGGCCTGGACATCCTCCAGAAGTTGCCGAGTTGTCAACCCGGCCTCTTCGATGGTGCCTTTCATTTGAGTGGCCGCGTAATCCGCAATTTCACGGGTCACGCCGCGGAGCCTGGCCTGTTCTGCCGCCGCATCGTTGAGTCCCCGCGCCACATTTTCGAGCGCCCGGCACTCCACCACACTCAGCTTGTACCGGAGCCATTCAGGATCTTCCGGGTCCATCTTCGAGAACTGCTTGACCAGATCGAAGAGAACCCGTTCTCTCGCCTCCCCCTCAGGGAAGGCGAGATACACCAGGTCTCGAATCCAGCCTGAATTGTCGGATGCGGCCAAAGGGGCTGTACTCATGGGAGGAGAACCTTTCTCGCCTCGGTAAATTGGCTGAAGGCGCGGTAGCGGTACGTTCTTGCCCGGAGGGTCATGTCCGGCGCCCTCAACTCCGGCACGCTGGTTTTGCGGTCGCCAACGTCACCCAGGGTGACGTTCATCGTCCGCATCATGCGCTGGAGATCGGGCCGTCTCGCATCCATCCGAATTTCGATGGGCGAGAATACCTCCCGAAAGGCGGTCACATCCGGTTCCAGCTTCGGATTGTCCCAGGACGAAGCCACACCATCCTGAAAATGGTTGTGCACGATGACGTAATCCACGGTGTTCTGCAGTTCGGAGCCCCACTCGATCACCGACCGGGCTGAGGCAATGTCGGCATCGACGACGCCAATGGCCGTCCACCGGAGATCGAGTCCGGATTCCTGCATCACCTTATAGAAGTCTCGGAACCAGGGAATCATCCGATGGCCTTGTGCTGCGCCCAAATCAGCCAGGATCACATCGGCGCTCGATTCCAGCGAGATCCCAAGCAGCTTGTCGTAGGTCCAGCTCTCCAGTGCCGGAAGCTTGTGCGCTTTGGAGAACAAAGCCTTGAAGCAACCCTCCGCCTTGTTGTCCGGGTCCATATCGAAAAGCTCAGCGTTATAGGCAGTGCTCGCATACCACTCTGCCAGCGTTGCCATGACCGTCGTCTTTCCCACGCCTCCCTTGCCGGCGATTGGAAAGACCACCCGCTTCGGTTTCATTTCCAGGGCCGCGTTCAATCCTCGCTCCGCCCCACAAAGACGCTCGGCTTGAAAACCTTCGTCGGTTTCAACCGCGACTCCCGTTGGCGATTCAGTTCCGCTTCGCGATCCAGTTTCGCCATTGCCTCTTCTCTCTGTACCTGCCATGCCGGTTTCTCCTTGTCCTCTGTGCTTTCAGTGCTCAGGCCGCTTTCACGGACCTTTGGTTGATGAAATTCTTTCCCCACGGCAGCTGGGGGGAGGTTCTTACGCCTTCGAGCCGTTTGAGCAGATGTTCCTGTGAGTCGCACAGCCATCCGCCAGAACTGTCGATAACTTCCCTCGTATCCGCATTCTGCCAACGCCCGCCAAATCTCTTTCCAGGGAAGCCCGATTCCATACGCCGCCCCTAAATCAGCCGCCAGCCCTTTTAAGCCCCGCGCCTTGAATGGCACCAGTTCCCGTCGCTCACGGAACCGGTCCAGCAACGTTTCAAGCTCTGGGGCTTTGTTGTGTAGTGCAATGCTCATTGCACTAGAGTATGCCGACTTCGGACTATTCTTGCAAGCCTTGAGGGGCACATTCTTACTCACTTCTGCTCAACAAGGCTCATAAAGACTCACAAAGCCTCATTCCGGAATGGCAACTGAGACGATGAGGCCGAATGAGCCTTTATCTTTCATTGGGAGTCTTTTCTTGCAGCCGCAGGCTGCGCTTTCCAAAGGTCGAAGGCCACCGGGAGGTTGGCTGGTTTGCAGCCGTCTTCGTTGGGTAATGCAGTAGTGGAACATAAAGCGCAGCGGCACTTTGAAGGTTTGCTCTTGCCATCTCTGTTTATTGCAATGGTTTATAGCGCGGCACATGAGGTTCTTCAAAGGACCATTGTGCCGCACATTGTTATCGCGATGTACATTGCTGTATAGTGCCGTTATGCCAAAGCGGAAACGCCACGAATCCATTCGCTACTCGGTCCGGCTCAGCCAAATCCAATCAGAGCGCCTTGCTGCTTTGCGGGAGCAGATTCACGCCAGGAGCGATAACGAGGTGTTTGACTACCTAGTCACGGTAGGCACCAACCAGCGCGACGACCTTGAGCAACTCGTCTACGCGCTTTTTGGGAATCTCGCGGACAGTCTTGCCCGGAAGTTCCAGAGCCTGGAGACGGTCAGTCAGCTTCATCTCGCCTTGACCGACACGTTCATCAAGTACGCCCTCACGGCTCTACCCGAAGTGCCCGCGTCGCTCATGACAGGAGCCAGGGCGCGCGCAACCAAAATCTACGAGCAGGTCAACCTGACCGCCGCCCGCGAATTCCAGCGCCGGAGAGAATCGGACGCCTATTCTCCGGCGGAACTTGGAATTGAGGAAGAGCCGGCGACTCTGTCTTAAGGCGTAACGGAGGTGAATTTACATGCCTCGTGCATCGGTGCAGCAAAGCGAGGCCAAAGAAAAGGGCGAGCGTTCGAGCCGCCTTCGGCCTGGCCGAGTTCATCGGACCAACGCCTCACCGCCGCGTGTCACAGGCACGGCAAGAAATCTGTTTCGACTTGTCAGGCTTGTTAGCCGGTCCTCTGCCGGTAGTAGTAAAGCCTCATCATCTGTCAACCGACTTCCCGCCCTTGCACGATCATCTCCCTTCCAGCGCCGCACCATCGTGAATGTCCGCTATGCGTCAGCCCGGACGCCGGGGGGATGGAAGGCGCATGGAACCTACATCGAGCGAGAAAGCGCCAAAGGCGACCGCGTGCCGACTGAGAAAGAGACGGGTATAGCGATCGGCAGCCAGGTCCCCGCCCCAGACCGGCTTGGCTTGGCGCAGGAGCACCAACTCGGTTCGCTGGCTGAAAGTTGGCAGCGGGCCGGAGACAAGCGCATTTTCAAAATCATCCTGTCTCCAGAAGACCCCAACGTAGACTTCCAGAGAACTGCGGAAGACATGGTGGCCAGGATCGAGCAGCACACCGGAGCGCCGGTCGAATGGGGAGGTGTGGTCCACCGCAACACCGACCATCCACACGCGCACATCGTTGTGCGGGGCCGTCTGCCATCCGGGGAGCCGCTCAAACTTCCACCGGCATTGATTCGCAAAGGGCTCAGAGAGGCCGTCCAAAGCTCGCTGACACGGCAGCTAGGCCCTCGAACCATCGCGGACATCGAGCATCAGAAGCAGATCGAGCTTACCGCCAACCGCGTTACGCCTTTGGACCGCAGTCTGGCCAGGCGAGCGATCCCATGGGCCGCCGACCCAGCATACAAAGAGGTCGGTGCCGCCGCAAGCGCGGCAGAGGTGAACCGACTCCGGCACTTGAAAGAACTGGGCCTCTCGAAACCATACGACGGCGACCGATGGCTCGTTCGGTCCGATTTCGTCACTCAGCTCCAACAAATGAAGGACATTCAAGACCGCGCGCGCACCCTCTTTCGTAGCGGCGTCGCGATCAGCGATCCTCATGCCCCGATGGAGTATTCCACCTTTTCAAAGAAGCTGATTGGGCGGGTACTCCTCAACAGTGAAGACGAGCGTACCGGCGCGCTTCAGACCATCTTTGAGACCACCGAAGGCAAGATCGAGATTATCCGCCACGATGCCACACTCCGTGCGGCATGGGCGCGGGGAGACCTTGAACCCGGAAACGTAGTGACGATTGACGGTCTGAGGAGCGACCCCGACCAGCTCTACGCCTCCACAGCAGGCAAGGACAAGGACATTCTTTGCGATGGAAAGGCGCTGGATTCGATTGTTCGCCGGATGCGCGCCATGAATCTTGTAGTCGGCGAGTCCGAAAAAGGATGGATGGGGGAGTTCAACAAAACGCTCCATTCGAGGATGATGGACCGGACCCGAGGCCGGAGTGTCGCCGAGTGGTAAGGGCTGTTTGCGTAAACCCAGGATTCCGCGGAAGCTGATCGGCGGAGCCTTGGCACACTTTCGAGGAGTAATGTTTTTCGACAGAAATTATTCTTTTTCAATCCTTCGAAAAGGAGATTAGTACCATCCTTGGTCCCAAAAGCTAGGGGGTCACCCTCAGCGGGGTTTGGAAACGACAGCGGGATCGTGATGGCCACCCACAACCCGCCGGGGTAGACCAACCCAATTTCTAAGCATCCTCTGGCGCAACAAGCTTCTTCACTCGATCATGAAACGCGAGATATACTTTAGGCGTCCACTCCGCGAACCAATCGCAGATCTTCTTCCGATTCCCTTCAATATCAGGATCTAGCTTTTCTTCCAGCACGATTTTGGAGCAGGTCTTATCGGGCATTTGGCGCCACTGTAAAGGCTTTCCAACCGCTGCCTCGATTTCCTGGGCTTCCAGTTGTAACTGTTCAAAGGCTGAATCTTTCCACCCTGCCGGTTGAACGATCATTTCAAGCACAACGCTCTGGTTCTTCGGCGTCAGGAGCATGCTCACATGGAATCCAGATCGGCCTATAGCGATGCTGGACCAATGGCCTGGCCCAGGCTTTTGAAGCCGGAAGGGGATTTTCTCGCCCTTCAATCGGTGATGAATTTCCTGCCAGAAGGCTATACGCCATTCTCTTCGCTTACGATCCCCTTCCGTAAGACCAGCGTTGGTCTGCTTCATGGTCACATTGGGGCGGCAGACAAGGTCGAGCATTGGAGCGGCGGCGCTCGCTCCAATGGTGTAAGCCTTCAACTCCGCAAGGTAGAGTGCAACCGTGTCGGGCGTGTTCTCGTTCAGCCAGTCGATTACCTGACGGTGATCGTCCGCAACTTCTTCTGCGATCCAGATCCCGGTCATGGCCTTGTGGGCTGCGGCATAGGTCAGTAGTTTGGCCAAATGGTCATGATTCGTCCGCCCATACTGGTTTTCAATAACTACAATATGCTTCTCGTCACCCACGAGATTCGCCACGACGTCACATGAGAAGTTTGATCCCTTCGCTTCCCGCCTCGGGTTCTCGATCTCGACTTCCAGATCTTGAGCAATAAGCTCAATGCCCTCTTGCGTCGTCAACCAATCGGAGAAGTCGGTCTCCTTCGGCCAGACCGACCGAATGTTCTCAACAGGTGTCCGCTTGGCAATAGAAAGCTTCGTCACAGAAGGCCTCAAAGTGCAACTTGTCCAGACGGAAAGTATCTCATGCCGAGTGCCCCAGGCGAGTGGCCTCGGTTCCTCACAGTTGGGAACCGGGGAGGCACCAAGGCTTAAGTCGGAAGAATATTACTTCTCGTAAACGCCGATGTAGCCAGAATGGATTCTGGAATGATGCTAAATCGCCATACCACTTGTTCAGTGTTTTTGCCGATGATCCTCAAGGTTCACAGTTTTGTTTGATAGACCGGCGAACAACCTCTCGGGAGGACAATCCACGGACTCTCGAAACCAGAGTTCTGATTTTGCAAACATCAGTAGTGAAATGTACACTCCATTGCATGGAGGCATCCCATGAAGAACGGAACAACAGCGCCGCCCGGATACGTTCTCCCGAATCGTCCGAGTTGGCAAGGAGGCTGGAATATCCGATCCGTCGTGGGGGCTGTGATTGCCTTTGTCCTGGCCGCCAGCGCCGCAACCGAATGGCTTGCGATTCAACTCAACAATCCAGTCGAGATGGGCCATCCCATCTTGTGGGTACGCGGCACGGCAATCTTCCAGCCTTTCGCGGCCCTTGTGCTCTGGAAGCATTACGCAGGCAGCCGCCTTATCAGTTCTGGAGTTCGCAAGGACCTCTGGATTGCATTTGGAGCGACCATCGTAGGCGGACTCTTTCTGGCCTACTTCACCTACTGGTTTCTCTCCCTCATCCGCGATCGCAAGAGCACGGACAGCCTGATGAACCTGCATGGCTCAGCAACCTGGGCCAAACGTGAAGACATTAAAAAGCTGGGACTGCTCGACGCAACAGACGGGGTGTACATCGGCGGTTGGCGAGATCCCGACACGCAGCAAATCCACTATCTGCTGCACTCGGGAGCGGAGCCCGTCCTCTTGTTCGCTCCCAGCCGAAGCGGCAAGGGCGTCTCCGCTATCATTCCGACGCTTTGCCAGTGGCGGCAGAGCGTCTTTGTCTATGACTTGAAAGGAGAGAACTGGGACCACTCCGCCGGCTTCCGCCACGCAATCGGGCAACGTGTCTTGAAGTTCGCGCCAACTCTGCCACATGAGAGTTGCTGCTACAACCCGTTGTCAGAGATTCGCTGGGAGACCGATTACGAGATAGCTGATGCCCAGACGATTGCGAACGCTGTCATCCGCCACGGCGATGACGACAGCCTTTACAAGCACTTTGAGGACGCAGCCGTTGACCTAGTATCGGCGGGCATCATTCATCTCGGTTATGTCTTTCGCAATCTCGAATCGCCGCGGGAACCTACGCTGCCGGACGTGCTTGCCCACTACTCCCAGCCGGGAATGGATTTCACCGACGTGCTCGTCGAGATGCAGAAAACCGTCCACATGCCAGGAGGCAAATCCGCGCCGCGCTTGCAATGGTTTGATGTGAACGGTAAGCCTACCTTCACCCATCCCTTTGTGAGCAAAGCTGTTCAGCGCCAACTCAACCGCGCGGACCGCGAGGCATCGAGCATTCAGTCCAGCATCGTCACTCCGATGACCCTCTACGACGATCCGATTGTTCAGAAGACCGTCTCTCGCTCCGACTTTGTCATTCGCGATCTCGTCTATGGCGAAGTTCCAATGAGCCTCTATTTCAAAATCCCGCAGCCGGACCGGGAACGACTACGGCCGCTTGTCCGGCTCATGCTTCAGCTCATCTTCAATCGGCTCATGGAACAGCTCGACCCGGACCGTCACCATCTCCTGCTGATGCTCGATGAGTTTCCTGAGCTGAGGAAGATTCCCAACCTGTCCGCCGCGATGAGCCTCATGGCGGGCTACAAGATCAAGCCATACCTGATTGCGCAGACGCTCACGCAGATCATCGAAGAGTACGGGCCAAACGAGTCCATCACCGACAACTGCTACATTAAGGCCGCCTTCCAGACCGACAACCTCCAGACATGCAAGAACCTCTCCGAACTGAGCGGCAACATGACCGTTGAGAAGGAGACCCTCAACTACAGCGGCCAGCGCACCGACTTCTATCTCAAACACATTTTCCGCAGCGTGGAGCAGGTGCAGCGTCCGCTTATCACCGTCGATGAAATACGCCGTATCAAGCCGCCAACCAAGGCCACGAACGACCCAACCAGCAAGATTACCGCTCCCGGCGACATGCTCATCTTCATCAATGGAGTCGCACCGATTTATGGGGTGCAGAGCCTTTACTTTTTGAACAACACTCTTTTGGCCCGCACCAAACTGAAGCCGCCCAACTTTCCTACCGCGGCCCAGCCAAGCCCCGTGAAACCCGCCGTGCCATCACAGTTAACTCTCGACATCGCGGCCATTGCTCATGCCGCTGTTCGAGACCAGGCCATTGAGGAGCAGATCGGTGGAAATACTTAACCACATTGTTCTTGCCGGAAATCTCACCGACCAGCCTTCAGTCTCCGATACCGGAGGTCGTCAGTTTGTGCGCGCGCGATTGGCACAGAGCTGGTTCTACGACACGCAGGGAAGAACCGTCGAACACCGCCAATTCCTTCCCATCACCTTCTTTGGAGAGAGCGCCATCGTCGCCAAGACCTTCCAGAAGGGCGACAACATCCACGTGACTGGCCAGCTTATCCGGCGCGAGCCGCGACCGCGCGCCGATGGCCAAAGTGTTGGCCGCGAAGTCGGCACCGTCTTCGAGATTCATGTCATTCGCGCATTCCGCATCGCGGCCAGCTCGAAATCGGAATCAGCGGCTATCCATCAAAACGAGATTCGCCGCACCAATGACGCGAAGCAGATTCCGGCATTCCTTCAGGAGAGTGTCCATGATTGGCCTATTTAAGACTGGCCTGGCTAGCCCACGCCTGCGCTCTTCGATTCGCGCCTTCTCTCGACTGAGTTGTGTCCTTGTTCCCATAGCCGTTGCCGCCTTTGGCACGATGGTAGCGTGGGTCAGCTTCGGACTCATCTTCAACTACACCCACTCTGTTCCGTTCGGGATATACCGGGAAATTGCCGATCCAGCGAGTACCCCTCGCAACCCCGCGCCTTATGTGTTTTTCTGCCCCGATGTTCGCTGGCCGTCGATGAAGGGCCAGCCGAACTATCGGGATCCCATGCGTACCTGTCCTGACGGGTTTTCACCGCTCATCAAGCCTGTCGTTGCATGGCCCGGTGACACAGTGGAAACTTCCGCTGCAGGCATCGTCGTCAACGGCCAACTGCTGCCGAACACCGCAACAATTAACCGTGATTCGACAGGGCGACAGCTTCATCCTTTCCCGGCAGGGACGTACCGCGTGCAGAAAGGGGAACTATGGGTTGTCAGCTCCTTCAGTCCCCGGAGCTTCGATTCCAGGTACTTTGGCCCGATCCCCTTGCGGTCCGTCCACAGTTGGATTCGCCCCTTTTTCGTCGAGCATTCGTACCACCCAACCGCCAACCCGAATTGACAGGGCAATCCAGAGGGCGGAGAGCGATGGACATTTCAGAAACCGCAACCGTTGCAGCAGACAAAGCGAGATGGAGAATTCCTAGCATCTCTCTTCCCGCTCAAACCAGAACCGCAATTCTCTTCGTTTGCTCCGCCGCAATCGGCGGCGCAGGCTGGAGTGGCAACTCCGCTCTGAATTATTTCGCGTTGCTTTTCCCTTTCGTGTACCTTCAGTCACGGAGCCGCCTGGACTCGCTCTGCGCCGTCTTCTACTACGCAGCCGCTACCTGGAGCGTCATCCCCGGCTCACAGAGCTTCTTTCAGACAGGCCACAACTTCGTTTTGCCACTCGCCATTTGGGCAGCTTTGGTGGCGCTCTGTTCGGCTCCTTGGGTTTGTCTCTTCAGCCGTCGTTACGTGCCACTGTCCGTAATCGTGGCTATTGCGGTCTTGGCACTTCCACCGCTGAGTCTAGTGACCGTAGCCCATCCGCTCATCGCTGCGGGCCGGTGGTTTCCCGGAACCCGATGGTTCGGTCTGGGGCTGGGCGTCATATTGATAGCCGCGTACAGGCGATTCGGCACACCAATGACCCTTGCCGTTCTCGTTGCGGCATCCATCGCAACCCATGCTCGCTTCCATCGCCCCGTTCCCGATCCTCATATTGTCGCCGTTAACACCAACTTCGGCGGGCAGTCGCCTCACGACGATATTGATTCCCGTTTGGAATTGCAGGAGCAGACGATCCAACAAATTGCGTTGGCCCATCCAGACACATTGCTGATCTTTCCGGAATCAGTCATTCCAAGCTGGAATGGAATGCATGAGACACGCTGGGCTTCCGTCTTCGCGCAACTCAAGCGGCAGCGCACGGGCCTTCTGATCGGCACCACAATCCCCATTCCGAACACCGAGGCCAATCGCAATGTTCTCCTGTCCCGCGGATACACCGAGCGTCTCTCCTACGTTCAGCGAGTGCCCGTGCCACTTGGCATGTGGCACTTCAGAGAACAGCGCCGCGGCTTCCCGCTGATGCTTCGATTCCCGCCAACCATCCGTGTTTGGAATCGCCGCGCCGGGATACTGGTCTGCTACGAACAACTCGCATTCTGGCCGGCAATTGAAACTCTCGCCCACAACCCCGACATGCTGCTTGCGCCCTCCAACCTCTACTGGGCGGTTAACACACCGATTCCAGCGATTCAGCACGTGGCCGCGCAAGATTGGGCCGACCTCTGGGCCATTCCACTCTATGAGGCGAGCAACCGATGAGAATTCTGACCGCAGTATGCCTGCTCTGCTTTGCCCCTAACGTCGCTGCTCAACGTCTGGACGTTGCCGCTCTCCAGTCGCGCTGCCTGCCTACAGTGCCGCTCACCACGCTCAACGCCATCATCCTTGTTGAATCCGGCGGCAACCCGAATGCCATGCAGATCGACTTTCCCAGGACGCTCCAGAAGCAATGGCATCTACCGAAGGGTACATTGCGGCTCAAGCGCCAGCCCACCACCGAACGCGAGGCGTTGGAGTGGCTTGAATACTTCGAGCGCCGCAACATCTCTGTTGACTTGGGGTTAATGCAGGTCAGCACGGCGGAGGCCCATCGGCGCGGGCTTCCAGTCGAATCTCTTTTAGACCCGTGCTTCAATCTTCGCGTCGGTTGGCAGATTCTCGACAGCGCCTACCAGCTTGAGACTAAGACCTATGGACCCGGCCAGGAGGCGCTCCAGCACGCCATCTCTCGCTACAACACCGGCGACACCCAGCGCGGCATTGAAAACGGCTACCTGGCGCGGATCATGGCCGCACTCAAGCAAGGCCCCGCGAAAACATCCATGACGAGAGGAGAGGGCAGAAGATGATTGACGCAACCGATTTCACAATTCCTGGCACCGGCGTCCTCAGAAACAAGCTCGGCATCACCGATTCCGCCGTTATTTTGAAAGCCACGACAGATTCCACTGTCCTTCGCCTTGCCGAGCTTCATGCTTCGCCCATTCGAGGCGCATTTGACTCCGCGCACCTACAGGCCATTCACCACCATCTCTATCAAGACCTTTACGATTGGGCCGGAGAGCTGCGATCGATCGACGCCCCCAATTTGCCCGCGTCTCAAGTGGAGAAATCCCTCAACAATGTGCTCGACAGATTAGCCAGAGAGAACCACCTGAAAGGCTTGAGCGCCGAAGAGTGGACGCGCAACGCCTCGGCATATCTCTACGACCTCGGAACAATACAGCCGTTCCTGGCAGGGAACAACATCACCCTCCAGGAATTTGCCGTGGAACTGGCACGCAAGAACAACCTCAGCTTGCAATGGGACGCGACACCCAGCATTGCTTCCGACTCGATGGCGCTCCTCAGCCAGGCTGAGCAATCCGCAAACCTGCGACGCCTCATCATGCTGGCGATGGATACCGACCCCATCGCGCAGCATTCCAGCCGCGAGCATGTCTTGGAGCTGGGAATGGAGCGGTTACCGCCAAGCCGTATCGGTTGATGTGAGAAGAGGCAGCACCGTGAAAGCCTTGAGTATCAGAAAAAAAGTCAAGCTCTCACTTGAGCGGTTTTTGCGATTGTAACGTCAAAATAACTTAACAGTTACCAGTAGGAATTTCAGTTCAGAGAAAGGGGACACGCGTGATCCCATTGCCATACTTTACCCTCTCTTGGCCCCTTGACCTTGCGTGTTGTGGAAATAGCCGTAACTGTGCGAAAGCAAGGAAAGCTATCCGCTTTCCATACCCATGACTGCGGCGAGGTGTCCTTCTAATTCGTCGCTCTAAGCTGACAATCTTGCTGAAACAGCACATCGGGCAGGCTGGGTTGTGATGGGAGAAAGTGTGAATGGCTTACCTGATTGAGCGCAAGGCACAGACCCTCTATGTCACTGCATCTTCCGTGAGCGACCACGGTAAGAAGCGCAAAATTGTTGTTGAGAGCCGTCCTGAATTCGCTATCGTCAGACTCGCCGGGGCAAGGGGAGAATTCCCCATTGCCTGGAAAATGATCTATGAGGCTGCGATGCGGCACCATGCAGAAAACCTGCGTTTGGAAGGCGAGACCGAGAGGCCGCACAGCCGCCGCAAGAGGAAACCGGACCAATAGCACCGAAACAAGTCATGCACTTTTTTTCCGACGCTGCGCCGCTTCTTCGATGCGTGCTACAAGATCCTCAGTGCGCAAATGTGTGTATCGCTTCAACATTTGCATACTTTTGTGACCGCTAATCGCGGAGACCTCTTGATCGGAAAAGCCCGCCTCCACAAATCGACTCACGGCTTCATGGCGAAGATCGTGAAAGCGAAAATCCTTCAGACCCTGTTTGCGCTTGATTGCTTGCCACATCCGATCGAATTGATAAGGTCTCCGAACACCGTCTCGGCCAGGTGCTCCAGAGAAAATCAGATCCGTATCATCAGGGCGAATGGGGTTCGCAATCGCCCTGCGGAACATTTCGACAGCCGATAGCGTCAGGGGAACTGTGCGCGGCTGAGTGTTCTTTGTCTTCAGCAGTCGAACAATCCGGCGTTTGAGGTCCACCTGCGATTCGCGGAGAGTCAGTATTTCTGACCACCGCATCCCAGTCTCAAGAGCGATCCGAACAATCCAACCCATCATCGGGTTTGAGTGCTGGTCAACGGCAGCCAAGAGCCGTGATTCTTCCTCTTGCAATAGCCTACGATTCCTTCCCGGCCCCGATGCTGGGCGCCTAATGTTTGTGACCGGGTTGGCCGGTAGGTTCACGCCCCACTCTTTGATCGCAATGGTCAGCAGATGACCAAGAAGGGCCAGATCGAGACGAACCGTACTGTTGGTTCTCGGCATTGGGTTTCCGTCCGCATCTTTACGATCTTCCCCGGCCAAGCGCATATCGCGGAATTGGGCGATGACCTCGGGCGTCAGCGAGGTGAGGGAATATCTTCCCAAATGCTTGACGATTATCTTGGAGCGCCTCAAATCAGCCGCCTGTGTCGTCGGCCGCTTTGACGGCACCACGTCCGCCAGGTAGCGCTTCATCGCGGCGGCGACCGTCATCCGGTCGCCAGTGGCCCGCTGGATGAATGCCCCCCTAACCATGTCATCTTCCGTTCGGCGAGCCCAGTCTCCGGCGTCTCGTTGGGTCCGAAACGTCTTCACAGTCAAAGGCCAACCGGCCCGGCGAATAATTGCCTTCCACTTGCCGGATGGGGTTTTTACGAGAGTAGCCATCGGGTCTCCAGAAAGTGCGTTTGTACCTCGTTTGTACCCGCTGTACCCGCACTGTACCTGAAATTGTACCCGAAAAGCAATGTACTCCTCAACATCGGAAATTATTAAGGACCCGACATGACGATAATAATGCATCTATTCGATTTATTTTATTGGACTTATGCGAGGATTATTTTGGTGCCCGGAGGGGGACTTGAACCCCCATGGGATTGCTCCCTGCGGATTTTAAGTCCGCTGTGTCTGCCGATTTCACCATCCGGGCGGCAATAAGGCGATGCTGCTCATCGTGCCGACAAGCAGCCGCCTCTCCATGCTACCGGAGAGCACGCTCAGCAGGAAAATTCATCCGCCGTCAGTCCCGTTTCGTCTATTGTGCGGCACGGTAACGGATACTGTCTCCGTCAAAGCCATACTCAGCCGAGCACACCTCGCCGCCGCAGATCATCGTTTCAAATCCATGCAGTTGCCGCCGCGTGATCAGGCCCACTGTTCCGCAACCAGGGCAGGCCAGCACCGCAACAAAAGGATTGTTGCCATGCCCCAGAGAATTCGGGCCTTCCAGCAGGAAGACCGTACCCGGCTCCATCTTTTCGGGAATCCATGCTTCGAGGAACTGCAACTCAGCTGTCATCCTGCCCTCCATTGGGTAAGTTCGACAGGGTCGCGGCCAATACGTAAGCCGCTACCTTGGGTGGTCCGCAGCAAACCGTGAAGTGGAACGTGTGTCCTTGTGAAGCCGCTTCAGTTCAAAGCAAAAACGTGTTCGTGAAGTCAGTGTTTCCTGTGCAAATGATTTCGTCAACCACAATCCTGTGAAAATCCTCATCGCACCTGTCGAAACGCATTACTGACTCAGCGATTGCACCTGGGCCGCCTGCGCGACCTCGGCGTGCTCGCCCGCCGCCCGCTGGCTCCCCTGGGCACTCTGCGCATACTGGTCAATGCCCCGGTAGATTTCCTGGTTGCGCATAATCGCCTGCACATACTCCCGTGTCTCGGTAAACGGAATCGACTCCACAAACTCGTCAATCCCCTGATACGGCCCCGCCGCCTGCCAATCAGTCACGCGATTATCCCCGGCGTTATAGGCCGCCAGCGCATACTCCGCAACACCGCCAAACTTGTCCAGCGTCTGCTTCAGATACCGGGTCCCTAGGCGAATATTCAGAATCGGGTCAAGCAGTTGCCGCGGCTCAATCGAACCCAGTCCCTCTTCCCGCGCCATCTGCCGACCCACCGAGGGCAACATCTGCATCAGCCCGTAAGCATTCGCATGCGAAATTGCCGAAGGATTAAACTCCGATTCCTGCCGGATCAGAGAAGCCACCAGGTACGGGTCCAGCCCCTTCTTTTTCGACTCCGCAACGATCGTGTCCCAGTAGCTCTCCGGGAACAAAATCCGCCAGTACGCCAGAGGAATTGACTTGATTGGAGCCGAAGCCGCATACGGCAGAGCCCGTTTCAGCACCCGCATCGCCCGGAAAGTCTCCCCGTACGACGCATAAATCTTCGCCTCGGCAATCCCGCTCCACGATCCCGATCCCGGAGCCGCCGCAATCTCCTGCGGCACATACTCGCTCAATCCGGCATTCACCAGCAGATGCGCCTTGACCAGGTGCGGATCGCCCTCGGGAAAACTCACGTCCAGTTTCGGAATCGTCGCCGGAACATACTTCTCCAGCCCCGGCACGGACGCCGGCGAAGTCAGTGGCGCAGCATCACCCAGCGCCACCAGCCGCTGCCGCGCCATCTGCGCATAGAAGAAGTGCCCATATGCCGCAATCAGCGTCCTGTAGTGCGCCGCTGCCATCCCAGGCTGATGATCCTGCTGCTCATACATCCGCGCCCGCCAGTACAGCGCGCTAACCGTCTCCTTGGCGCCCGGATACTGCTTGATCTGCTCCTCAAATATCTGCGCCGCCTGCGGATACAGCCCCTGCCGGTACGACCACCAGCCCGCACGCCAGTGCGCCGCTGCCGCATTCGTGTTCTGCGGGAAGCTCCGCGCCAGTTCGGAGTAGTACGTCACCGCTTTCGGATAGTCCTTGCGCAGCATGTACATGTTGCCGCTTGAAAACAGAGCCTCTGAGAGCCATTGGCTATGCGGAAAGCTGGTCCGCAGCAGGTCAACATACGCAGACTGCCCTTCCAGGTCGTCGCGGTTCCGCGCCAGTTCCATCAACAGGTACAGCCGTCGCGCGCCATTTTCATCATTTGTCGGGGCCAGTGCCTCAGCCTGCTCCCGCGTCAGCCGCTTCAGCTTCAGGTCGCAAGCCGCCGCAGCCACTGCAAACCCGTTCCGCTGCACAACATCCGAGCCACTCTGCCGCGCCAGCGCATGATACTGCTCTGAAGCCTCCTCATAGTGCCCGCCGTTGTAGTAGGCGTCCGCCAGGCTACGCACCTCCGCCGGCGTCATCGTCGATTCCAACCCCAGCGCCGTTAATCGTGTACGCGCCGTCGTCGCCTCAAAGGTCAGCGGCCACGTCAGCAGCACGTGCTTGTAGATCCGCCCCGCCTCTTCCGTCTGTCCTTGCGCCTGGTTCGCCTCAGCCAATGCAAGCTGGTAGCCGGCCCGTCCGGCCGCCTCAGGGCTGGCCGCAAGCACCCGCCGCGCACCCGCAACGTCATTCATACCCAGCAATACCTGCGCCTCAAGCTCCGGCACCTGCGGCACAAAAATACTGTCGGGATTCCGCTCAGCAAAATCCTTCAGCAACTCTTCCGCAGCCTGGTTGTTGCCGCCATCGTGCTGCGCCTTTGCCCCAAGAAACTCAGCATAATCCGCCAGCGCTTCCCCCGCCACCTGCGCCTGCCGCAGATTCGCTGCCGCCTCGGCAAAGCGGTTATCCAACAAGTAAGCGTGGCCCAGCGCCAGATAAGCCGCCGCAGCCGCCTCGCCCTGATGACTGTGCGCGTAAGCTGCCACTCCCGCATACGCCGCCGCAGTCCGCACCGCCGCCAGTTGCTGCGCCATTGGCCGCAACTCTGTCGAAGCCACAAACGCCTGCTTCAGCTTTGCCGACCGCTGCGCCCGGTTGCCACGTGACTTCCGCCCCTTGCGTCCCGACTTGGTTGAAGCCTTCCCCGCCCCGCTGCCGCTCGTCTTCGAGTGGTGCTTGGGAACACTGCCCGCCGCAGAAATCAGGGCGGATCCGGTCGCCGCCCCACCCAGCAGCAAAGCCGCCGCCAGCAACAGCGCCTTGCGCCACGACTTCCCCAACACCGAATTCCTTTGAGACTGCTTCATACCATCACTCTAAGCCGATTCGCTTTCTTCCGCGCATCCCACATCGCAACAGAACCATGCCCGTAAACCCAGACGCCCTGACTGTGAGACTTTCACAGCCCCACTTGGTCACCCCTCCGCCCGTCCGGTACACTAAGATTTCGATGCTGGCGTGACGACCCGCATCGCAGGCAGCGGAAAGGCAGCGGATTTTTCGCAACCAAGCTCAATGGAAACCATCCAAGTAACAGAGGAGAACGAGCAGCATCCCGATGTAGCACTGGTCGCCAGTGCTCGCGCCGGGGACGTTCAGGCCTTTGAGACTCTTGTCAACAAGTACGACCGGCAAATCTTTCGCATTGCGCAGCACATTACGCAAAATCGCGAAGACGCGCAGGACGTAGTGCAGGACGCGTTTCTCAAAGCCTACGAGAAGCTCGACCAGTTCCAGGGGAACAGCAAGTTCTATACCTGGCTGGTCCGCATCGCGGTCAACGAATCCCTCATGCGCCTGCGCAAGCGACGCACCGGGAAAATGGTTTCTATCGATGAGGATATTGAGACTGACGAAGGCAGCGTCCCACGTGACCTCGCCGACTGGAGTCCCAATCCTGAGCAGAATTTCGGTCAGGCAGAACTTGCCGAAATCCTGCGCAAAACGATTCAGGGATTGCCCCTCGGGTTCCGGGTCGTTTTCCAATTGCGAGACGTGGAAGGACTTTCCACGGAAGAAACGGCTGAAACGCTCGGTTTGAGTGTTCCTGCCGTCAAATCACGGCTACTGCGCGCGCGACTTCAACTCCGCGAACGCCTCAGCCGATACTTCCGTAAGAAAAAGGCTGGTGAGAAGTGACCTGCTCTGAGTTTTTGGCCCTGCTTGACGAACTGATCGACGACTCCGTATCCACGGAGACCCGTACCCAACTGCGGGAGCATCTCAGCGGCTGCGAACACTGCGAAGTCACCCTCAACACCACCCGCAAGACCATCGAAATCTACCGCTCCCACGAAGTCTACGAACTCCCCAACACCGTCCGCGACCGCTTGCGCGCCGCCATCATGGCACGCTGCAAAAACGGCTGCTGAACCCTCAACAGCCGTTTCCTCCGCTTTCTTTCAACCTGAGCGCAGTCAACGGCCTGTCCGCCATCCTCGCCGCTTCCCTACATCGCCTTCCGCCACCAGACCGTCTTCTCAAATCCCAGAAAATGCGTCTTCTCACCGCGCGACAGGTAGAAGTCCTGCACCTGGTTGCTCTGGAACGAAGAGCAATCCGGCCAGCTCTCGTCCTTGTCCAGGCGCGTCGCCTTCTGATGCGGATCCACCAGCACAATCTCTTTCGAAGAACAAGCCACAACCTTCTGCGCCTTCAAGCTGAAAGACGTGCCCGTGGCATCATCGGCCGGCACTCGATTGGCCAGATTCGTCAGCAACACAATGAACAAAAATACGGCTGCGATAATCAAAATCTTTTTCATGATCGTTCCGGCGACATCATCGCATCGCCCTCGCTGGAATCCGGTCCAGGGACTGCTCCAGCAATAGGTTCAGGATTGTCTGGGAATAGAATAGCGGAATCCCTCGCCGCGCCGCGAACCCCAAAACAACAAGGTGCCGGGATCGACTCCCGGCACGCTGGCATTTGTTCAAGTCAACCGCACCTGACGACTCAATTGTTGTTGTTGTTGTCTTCGCGCCGGTGCAGTGTCGGCTTGTCATCCGGATTCGCATTCGGATCCGTCTGCTGTGCAGTCTTGTCATCTTTCGAGGCGCTCGCCTTCCGCAGCGAAGGCTTGTTCTTGTCCTTGGAATCAGTCAGCCTGCGCTTGTTCTCAATCCGCGCCAGCCGCGCCTTGATGTCGTCAAACTCCGACGTAGTCACGGTGTACTCGTCCTTTGCCGGCAGAATACGCGCAATCTCGTCCTGCGAGTGGCCTATCCGGTCCGGCGTCTGCGGATGGTCCGCAAATGCCCGCGAAAGCGTCCCCGGCTTGCGCTTCTCAAGCGCCTGAATCTTCTCGAAGAAGCTGATAAACGCCTGCGGATCATACCCGGCTCGGTACATATACTGCACTCCCAGATAATCCGCCTGGGCCTCAAACTCCCGCGAAAAATGCAAAAACGTCAGCGGAACTCCGATCGATGCCGCTTCATAAATCCCGTACCCCGTCCATCCGCCAATGAAAATCAGCGGCACCATCCCAATCTGCATGTACTTGCCCCGCGTCATCTCCCGCGCCGCATGGTGCGCCGCCACATGGGCAATCTCGTGCGCCATCACGCCCGCCAGCTCCGCCTCTTCATCCGCATTCAAAATCAACCCGGAATTGACGTAAAAGAAGCCACCCGGCAGCGCCATCGCATTGATCTCATCCGAATCAATCACCTTGATCGTGAACGGCACCTTGGCGTCTGAATTCTTCACCAGGTTCTGCCCGATCCGGTTCACATACTCCGTAATCACAGGGTCCGTAATGAACTTGGTGCTCTTCTCAATCTCTGCCGCAGCCCCTCTGCCCATACGAATTTCGTCATCAGTTGAGTACCAGTTGCCCATCCCGCGCGCGCCAATGTCGCGGTTCCCTACCGCATCCACATCTTCCAGGCTGCCCTTCTTCACTTCAACCTTCTGGCTGCCCGGCTCCACCAGCACAATCGGCGTAGGTGCCTGGGCCGCAGCCTTTGCCTCGGCCTGCGCCTTTGCCTCGGCCTTGTTGTCGGCCTTGGTTTCAGCTTTGGTTTTGGTCTTCAACACGGGCTTGTCGCCAGGCTTGGCAGCGTTGTCCCCACTGTCTGTCGTTGCTTTATCAGCAGTAGACTGATCCGCGGCAGCCTTGTCACTGGCAGCCTGGTCTGCACCCGCCTGCGCCCACAACGGCGCTCCAAACGTTAGCGGAGCAGCCAATACCAGCGCCGCCATCCAGACCTTCGCATGTACCTTGTTCATCTCAAGCATCACAGACACCTCCAGCAGCAAGCCGACCTACCCTTTAGACGCCAGTATGCTCCCTTTTGTGAGTACTCGGCACTTCGTTTTTAGCGTCCATCTCAATATATGTCCATGCCGCACACAATCCCGAACAAACCACACCGCGCGCGCCCTCATCATTCCCCATTGGAACTACCGCCCGTCTGCGATACAGTGAAGGGCACGATGCCTTTATCGCCAAGTTCGCGTCGAAATGAAAGAACCGCGTTCTTTCACCATCGCCTTCCCCGCAGAATAGCCCTGGCAGCACTGTCGCTCCTCGCCATCGCAAACACCTTTGCCCAAGCACCCTCAAGCCAGCAAAAGGCCACTCCACCAACCGCAGCACAGCCAGCTTCCGGCCGCCCCGAAGGGCATCAGCGGCCTCCCGAAACATTCCTCTTCCCCCGCGCCAAGATTCATCCTCCCACCGGCGAAATACCCAAGGTCGGCGAATCCGTCGTCTTCGACGCCTCTGCACTCGGCCAGCCCGTCATCCTTGACCACAACTGGCGTCTCGGCATCGCCCACAGCAACGATCCCGCAAAGCCCGACTTCGACGACTCCTCCTGGCCCATCCGCGACGCCAAGGAAGCACTCGCAGAGCTCGATGAAGCCCATTCAGACCAGATTGGCGATAAGCCACCGCCGCCCAACGATCCCAACGCCGGTGCAGAGCGGCGACGCCAGCCCCACGGCCGACCCTTCGCGTGGTTTCGCATCCACGTGCAGCTTCCAGCCCAACACGGCCCCCTCGCTATCTATGTGCGCCTGCCCGTATCGCGCAATTCGCAGATTGGCATTAACAACCAGACCGTCGGCCTTGACCTCTTCGCCAATGGAAAGCAGATCATTCCAGAGGGGCCCAACGGCAAATCCCCTGAGTCGTTCCAGCAAATCTCGCGCGTTTACCCCATCGATATTCCCGCCAATCAGACTTCACTCGTCGTCGCCGTCCGCATTCCCTTCGTCCCCTTCGGCCTCGACGCTTATACGGGCTTCTTTGCCAACCGCACTTTTTTACTCGGCAGTTCAGACGATCTGCGCGATCACCTCCACCTCTGGGAGCACGCCGTCCTCTTTGAGCGCCTCCCCTCCCTCGTCGATGCCTGCATCAAATTCCTGCTAGGCTTCTTCCTCCTCGCCCTCTTCTACACCCAGAGAGATCGTCGCGAATACCTCTGGCTTGGCCTCCACCTCCTTACCGTCGCGCCTCTCGCTTTCCTCGATATCGTCGGTACCACCGCCAATATTGAAACCGTAACCATGGGCGCCGGCGTCATCCAGCTTCTCCTCATCTCCGGCTATTTCTACTTCGAGTTCCTCGTCTCCTTCCTGGCCCTCCGCCGACGCTGGTACATCCTCGCCCTGCGCCTCACTGCTCCCCTTTTGCTTACCTGCGGACCCCTGCTCTACTCCATCCATCAAAGCAATGCCATCGCGATCGGATTCGTCGTTTCCGGGCTTTTCGCGACCATCTGGGTGCTGGGATGGATCGTACTTACCGGCATTACCCTCACCGTTGCCACCATCAAGCGCAATTACGAAGCGGCTCTGTTGCTGGTACCGCTGCTCCTGAGCGTTGTCGGAATGGTTGAACTGGCTTCCACTGCCGCTACCACCAGTTGGATGGGAACCGGGCCCGTGCAATCACCCCTCACCTTCGAGGCTGGCCCCGTTCCAATCCATTTCTCCGCCATCGCAGATTTCGCCGGCATCTTCGTCATCATCCTCATCATCTTCGTCCGCTTCCAGCGCATCCACCGCGAGCGCGAACGCGCCTCCGGTGAGCTCGCCGCCGCACGCAGCGTCCAGGAGTTGATGATTCCCCGCGAATCCCCAAAAACCCCCGGCTTCCACGTCGACACCATCTACTCCCCCGCCAACGAAGTCGGCGGCGACTTCTTCCACATCGACGCCACCGGCGACGGAGGTCTCCTCGTCGTCATCGGCGATGTCGCCGGCAAAGGCCTCCAGGCCGCAATGAATGTCTCCATGCTCATGGGCGCACTCCGCCGCTCACCCCAAACCGACCCCGGCAAGCTGCTCTCTGCCCTCAACGAAGTCCTCGTCGGCAGCTCCAGCCTCACCACCTGCCAGGCCGCCTACTTCTCCGCCACCGGCGAACTCGTCGTCGCCTCCGCCGGACACCCGCCGCCGTACCTCAACAGCCAGGAAGTCAACCTCCCCGGCGGCCTGCCCCTGGGCGTGGTCGGCAACCTTGAATACGACGAAACCCGCCTCTATCTCCATCCCGGCGACCGCCTGCTTATGATGTCCGATGGCGTTGCCGAAGCTCGCAAACCCAACGGCGAGCTCTTCGGATTCGACCGCGTCCACAACCTCAGCGGTCAATCCGCCTTCTTCATCGCCGAGGCAGCCAAAGACTTTGGCCAGGAAGACGACATCACCGTACTCACCGTCCGCCGCCTGCCTCCAGCCCCTCCACCACCAGATCACCAGGATAATGTTAAGCTAGCTTAAGCTGGTTTATCGAAAGGAGTGCCTCATGCTCGAAGTCGGCGCATTCGAAGCAAAGAACAAACTCGGCTCCCTGCTTGACCGCGTGGAGAAGGGAGAAGAAGTGCGCATCACTCGCCACGGAAAACCTCTGGCTCGCCTCGTTCCTGACGTCCCCCAGCGCGATGTAGCCGCAGCGCGGGCTGCACTTGAAAGAATCAGCGCAAACGCGATCGCAGCCAAGGCCGGTCCATTTGATTGGGAAGAATGGAAAGCCTACCGAGACGAAGGGCGGAAATGAGCGTAGTACTGGATAGCTCGGTCACACTCGCCAGAATCTTTCCCGACGAGTGGACGCCAGAAATTCTCGGTGTCTTCAGTGACGCTGCAGTTTTCAGTGCATGGGTTCCAGGACTCTGGAAGATCGAACTGGCCAATGTACTATCGCTAAGCGTTCGAAAAGGTCGAATGACGCAACAACGCCGCGATGAGGTCCTCTTTGACCTCAACTTCCTGGACATCGTGGTTGACCTGGAAACCAGCGATAAAGCCTGGGGTAATACCCTCCAGCTCGCCGACAAATACAAACTCACTGTCTACGACGCCACCTACCTCGAACTAGCCCTCCGCCGCTCCCTCCCACTCGCCACTCTGGACCAGGAACTCCGCGCCGCAGCCACAGCGGAAGGCATACCCCTGCTGGGTCTTTAGCTCCCCCATCACAAGCTTCCTTCCCGCACGGCAGACACCTTCTACCTCGACGGAGCCGCTCATAAATTCGAAGCCGTACTCACCAAACTCGGCGCCGAAGCCCACTTCACCTACGTCCCCGACCGCACCCACTTCGACCTCTACAAAGTAGGAGAAGACCGCAACGGTCTCTTCGACGAAATCACCGCCCAGATGTACTCCGTCGCCCGCCCCGGCTTCGATTGGAAGAAGAAATAGGCTTTGGAAATCACGAGCGGTGTGTCCCACGCAAATGGTCGCTTATCAGTACTGAAAGGGCACAACTTCACAGCCTGCGAAAAAACTCCGATTCGAGTCGCTTTGTAACAGGGCACGACTTCGGTTGTGCCGATAAGCCCAATAAAATCAATGGGCTTTAGACCCTGAGTGAATGCCGGTCCGTGGTTCTGAGCCTTAGCGAAGCCGCGTGAAAGAATAGACTCGTTGACAAACTACACTAGTTCCGTAGACTGCTCGACGAGGAGCACATATTCATGAGTTCCGGATTTCCGAAAACACCGTTTTTGAGGAATGTAGCCTATCCAATGGCGATGGACGAATCTAAAAAGAATTGCTGTGGCCGTGCGATGGTGGAGAACTCACCGCATTCAACATGCTCATCCTCTTTCCGAAAATAAGGAAGGAGTGCGGTAGTAGAGTCTCCTGAGCGATGTTCAAGAGCAAAGCTAATGACGTCGATCATTACCGATTCGCCCGGTGGGATCGTAAGACCGTCATAGCAGATCGTAGCGGCGCGAATCTCGCCGGAAGCCGCCATTCTTTTGAACATTTCGGTCAACATTTCAATCAGGAACTGGCTCGAAGGAAACTCTTCGCCCGTATCCGCTGCTACCCATTGGATGCTGCCGTCCGCGTACATGACTGCTCCAAACGGGTTGAACGACCCGTTTTGGCTAATCATTGATTTCGCCCACGAAAGCAGGGAGTCGATGAGTGCCTGAAGATCACGATGAAGATGAATAGGTTGGCTCATAGTTGCATCGTAAATGTAGCCGGGTGCCCCACCTTCAACACAGCCTCATCGTGTTTAAGGTGGGATACTCTGTATCGATAGCCTTTTATAGCTTTTCCAGACCGGCGTACCCCACAACCGTTTGCGACTCCTGCCAAGCCGTCGTCAAGGATGCAGCTTCTGCTCTAAATCCGGCACATACAGTGGCTGCGCATCGGCTTCCAGTCGACGCGCCGCCGCTAGCGCCAATTCATACGCGGCTCGCGCACTGCTCTTGTCGCCTAACGCCATCTCGACGTCTCCCAGGGCCGTCTGCGTCAGAAGATTCTCAGGCTGCAAAGCGACCGCCTTTCTAGCCGCCACCAAAGCCTCTGCGAACTTCTTCTCCTTGAGTAAAACCCCCGACTTTTGGCCCGCCGCCAACGCTGCCGCTTCATGCACTTCAAAATCGCCATGGTACACAAACACGCTGTGATCGATCTGCTCCGTCATTGGCATCCACCGAAAGCGCTCGAAAACATTCAACTGGTCGCTGGGCCAGTCACAGGCCTCCAGATCATCTGCGCTTAACAGCAGGTAGCCATGAATGGTTTCCGGCACTTCGTCCGGCAGCATCTCTCCTCCGGTATGGGCCGTGGGCAGCGGGTGGCAGGGAATGCCGTAGGCTTGCGCACGAAGTTCCGGATAAGCGGAGTAGGCGAACCAGCACTCCTCGCCAGGATGTGCGTCAACCCATTGCTTGACGTGTGGCAATTGCTGCGCCCAATCCACGCTGGAATCGCTCAGGTATTTGTGCGTGTTGGCCGCTCCGCCCCAAGCTTCGTTGGCATAGGCCATCTCGGCGGGAAACACAGCCATGGCAGAAACAACATGACAAGCCACTAGTCCGCCACCGATCCACATCCAGCGTCGGCTATGCTGCGCAAGCGCTGCCAGACCCGCTGCCGCCAGCAACGCGGCCAGTGGATACAAGAACAGAACATGACGAGTGCCGATGTTCATACCGCTCAGGATCGCCACAGTCAGATAGATTGCCCCGGGCACAACCAGGTAGGCCAATTCCCTTCGCTGCCTCAACCGTCTGCTGAACATGGCTATGCCTGCCAAAAGCACCAGACCGATCAGGCCCAGAGTGGTCTTGATGGACAACGCGACTGGAAAGTACCACCAGACACCGTGAGCGTAATCACGCCCCAGCAGGAAGATCGGATACTCCAGCGCTGCATAGTGAATGTCGGTCATCCCCATCAGATAGGATTCGGGCAGCAACCGCCAGCTGGCGAGATGCCCGATTGCCCAACTGTTGATCCCCGTGAGGGGTACAGCGTATTCGCTCAACGTTGGATTCATCACCAGTCCAGCCGGTCTGGCCGCATAGCGAAAACCATAGAAAGCCCAGAGCACCACAACCGCAATAACCACAATCGCCGCAAATCCGCCCAATAGTGTCCCAGCCATCCGCTTGCGCCGTCCCCGCTCGGCACAGGCAATCTCGACCAACGCCAACCCCAGCAACATCGGAGCCAGCAATATCCCACTGTGCTTGGCCGACAGTGTCAGTCCAGCAGACAGGCCCGTCACCAACAGACGCATCACAGTCGGCTGCCTTGCGTAACGGTAGAAGCAATAGATTGTAGCCAGAAAGAAGCAAGCCACTCCCATATCGGTCGTAACCAGATCACTGTTGGCCAACACGTTGGGTTCAAACACCACCAGGAGCAACGCTAGCAAACCAGCAGATTCGCCAAAAAGCTCGCTCCCCATCAGAAATACCGTCAATGAGAGGCCTACGGCAAAGACTCCCGCCGCCAGTCGCATGCGAAAGAGCAGGCCATGCCCAGGGCCGTCATTCCGCTCCATAAAGTCGCGGCCATCCCGGTAGGCCTCTGACTTGAACCACCGCTGTTTCAAGGTAGGCACCCAGAGCTTTTCCGGTAGCAGGGGCAACGTCGCCACCAGCTTCACCAGCGGCGGATGCTCCGGATTCAGACCGTAGTCGCCGCTATGCCACATCATGTAGCCGGCAAAAATATGATCGGCCTCATCGAAAGTGAGCGACTCACCATGAACGATGATCGCAACCAGAATCATCTGCAAGATGATCAGTGCGCCCGCCAAGGACCAGACAGGCATTTTCAATCGATGCATAAACCCTTCGCCTCCACAATCTTACGAGTGTAATGCGCCAGGGGATCGAAACGCCATGTATCGGATGCCCCACCTTCAACACAGTCTCATTGTGTTGAAGGTGGGATACTTTGTATCGATGGCCTTTTATAGCTTTTCCAGACAAGAATGCTCCACATCAGTTCGCGCTTCATGCGGCCACATCCCCGACCAAAATCACTCCGCTGCAAACCACGAGATCCCATTTACCCCAGATTCTTCTTCAAAAACTCGACCGACCGCGACCGCGCCAGCTCCGCCGCCTCCGCCACATACGCCGTAGGGTCAGCATCGCGATTGAACGCATGTCCCGCGTCATATGAATAAACCTCCACCTCCGGGCTCGCCGCCTTGACCGCCTCCCCCACGCTTGCCGGAATATGCGCATCCAGAGAGCCAAAATGCAGCATCACCGGAGCCGTCGGCTTCTCCGTCGCAAACTTCCCAATCATCCCGCCGTAGTATCCGACAGCCACAGCCACCTTCAGCCGCGTCGCCGCAAGCCACGCCATCGAACCGCCAAAGCAGTATCCGACCACGCCGACCTTCTTGCCCGACTCTGCCGCCGCAAAATCAATCGCAGCCGCCACATCATGCAGCGAATCCGCCGGATTCAGCCGCCCGGCAAACCCCATCGCTGCCTTCCACCCCTCCGCGTCGTAGCCCAGTTCCACACCCTTCTCAAAGCGGTCAAACATCGCCGGAGCCACCGCCAGAAACCCGTCCTTCGCATACCCATCCGCGACCGCGCGGATATGCGCATTCACGCCAAAAATCTCCTGCACCACGACCAGCCCGCCAATCGGCGAGCCCTCTGGCCGCGCCACATACGCGCCAATCTCCAACCCGTCCGCCGTCTTCAACATCACAAACTCGCTCATCACTCATCCTCCACACAATCTGGCCGCCCTGAACGACCATCCTCAGCCTAACTGATTGCGCCCGACCCATTTTTCACCAAAGCAAAACGCCCCATCCACTAAGGATGAGGCGTTTGCTCAATCAAAACATCCGGGTGCCCCACATCTCGATTTTGAGATGTGGGATCAACATATCCGCCTCAGTCGTAATACTCCAGCCCCAGATGCGTAATCAAATCCTCACCCATGATATGCCGCAGCGTGTTCTTCAGCTTCATCAGCTGAATAAACAAATCATGCTCCGGATACAGCCCCGGCGCAGTCTGCGGGCTCTTCCAATAAAAGCTCAGCCACTCCTGAATGCCAATGTTCGCCAACTGCGGCGTACGCTTGGCCAAATCCAGAAACAGCACCAGATCCAGCGCAATCGGCGCCGCCAGAATCGAATCCCGGCAAAGGAAATCCACCTTGATCTGCATCGGATAACCAAGCCAGCCAAAGATATCGATGTTATCCCAGCCTTCCTTGTTATCTCCGCGCGGCGGATAGTAGTTGATCCGCACCTTGTGGTACAGGTCCTTGTACAGGTCTGGGTACAGCTCCGGCTGCAGGATAAAGTCCAGCACCCCCAGCTTTGACTCTTCCTTCGTCTTGAACGACTCCGGATCATCCAGCACCTCGCCATCCCGGTTGCCCAGAATGTTCGTCGAGTACCAGCCCGCCACGCCCAGCATCCGCGCCTTGAAGGCCGGTGCCAGCACCGTCTTCAAAAACGTCTGCCCCGTCTTGAAATCCTTGCCCGTAATCGGTGCCCCGTACTTCCGCGAAAGCTCCACCATCACCGGCAGATCCACCGTCAGATTGGGCGCGCCATTGGCAAACGGAACCCCCAGCTTCAGCGCCGCATACGCGTAAATCTGCGAGGGCGCAATCGAGGGATCGTTGGCTACCATTCCCTTCTCAAACGCCTCAATCGAATCGTGCACCGCCGTCGGCTCAAGGAAAATCTCCGTTGACCCCGCCCACAGCACCACGACACGATCCACGGTCGCCCGAAACGCCTCAATATCCGCAATCACCTGCATCGCCAGGTCGCACTTGTGCTTGCCCACCTTGACATGCGTCCCGTGCAGCCGCTTCACATAATGATTGTCAAACACCGCCGGCATCGGCTTGATAGCCTCAAGATACGGCCGAATCTGCTCCAGCTGATCGTGATCCAGCACCTTGGCATGGCTGGCCGCCTCATATACGTTGTCCTCAAAAATATCCCAGCCCGTGAACACCACATCGTCCAGGTCCGCCAGCGGCGCAAAGTCCTTGATCAGCGGCGAATTCCCGTCCGTCCGCTTCCCCAGCCGGATCGTCCCCATCTGCGTCAGCGAACCGATCGGCTTCGCCACACCGCGCCGCACCGCTTCCACGCCCGCAATCAGCGTCGTCGCCACGGCTCCCATGCCAACAATCATCACTCCAAGTTTGCCCGTCGCGGGCGCAATGGCTGCGGCCTTGCCGCGGCCTTCTACTTCAATTGACATCGTTAACCTAACCTTCCCTGTTATACCTTCCCTGTTATCTACGTACATCGCTAACCGCGAACCTGAAACAACTAAACCGCCTCTTCCTTGCGATGCTTCAAATGCGACCAGACAAACCACACCAGCCCCGCAATCACTGCCACCTCGACTACCGTGTGGAAGCGATGGAAGATCGTGTGAAATGGCGAATGCGGATCGTCCCAGCTCTCGCCCAGCTTTGCGCCCGCATACGCCAGCGCATAGCAAAACGGCCAGGAGCCAATAAACGTGTAAATGTGAAAACGCAGCTGTGGCATCCGAGCAATCCCCGCAGGCAGCGCAATAAACGTGCGCACCACCGGCAGCAACCGCCCCACCAGCACCGTAATCGACCCATACTTCTCAAAAAAGTGGGTCATCCGGTCCAGGTCCCTGGGGCTCATCAGCACAAATCGACCATACTTCAACACCAGCGGCCGTCCGCCAATAGCGCCCACCCAGTAAGCCACTACCGAGCCCAGGTTGCACCCCAGCGCCCCGGCCGTAGCCACCAGCAACAGGTTGAACTGGCCCTTGAACACCAGGTATCCCGCAAAAGGCATGATGATTTCAGAGGGCAGCGGTATGCAGGCGGATTCAATCGCCATCAACAGCCCCACACCGGTATATCCAGTGCTCGAAATCACCCAAATGACAAACTTAACCAGGCTGGCAACAATATGTTCGGTCACAGTCATTAAGTATAAACGCCCATTCCCCGCACACCTCCTCGTCCTTGCTCCCTATTCCCTGCTCCCTCGTCTAAACTATCCCTGAGGCCATATCCATGTCTGAAACTCCAGCAGTACCGCTCACCATCGAAGGCTCCAGCATGCTTCACCAGCTCTTCACCTTCAACTGGAAGGCTTGGCGTGCCCTCTCCGCCGCCGAACAGCAGCGCATCTCCGCCGCCGCCCTCGCTAAAATCGCCGCCATCTCCGGCCCCGAAGCAAAACAGCAGTCCGTCCTCTATTCGCTGCTCGGCCACAAAGGCGACCTCATGTTCATCCACCTGCGCGACACCTTCAAAGACCTCAACCAGGTCGAACTCTCCCTCGCCCAGACCGAACTCCACGACTTCCTCACCCCCACCTACAGCTACCTCTCCGTCGTCGAACTCGGCCTCTACGAATCCACCGCCAAAACCTACTCCGCCCTCGCCGCCCGCGACATCGTCCCCCACTCACCCGAGTGGAATGCCGGCATCCAGGAGACCCTCGCCCGCCAGGCCGCCGCGATGGCCACCCGCATCTACCCCACCATCCCCGACGCCCCTTACGCCTGCTTCTACCCCATGGACCGCAAGCGCGGCGAAGAAGTCAACTGGTACACCGAAACCATGGCCGACCGCCAGCGCATGATGCACCTCCATGGCATGATCGGCCGCCGCTACGCCGACGATGTTCGCCAGATCATCTCCGGCAGCATCGGATTGGACGACTGGGAGTGGGGCGTCGACCTCTTCGCGCAAGACCCCGTCACCTTCAAGCGCCTCATATACGAGATGCGCTTTGACGAAGTCAGCGCCCGCTACGCCCTCTTCGGCAGCTTCTACGTAGGCATCCGTGTACCCCTCGAAAACCTCCCCAACTGGCTCGCTGGTACACTCTCATCCTGAAAAGAGAAGTAAGGTATAATAGCCTTACTTCTCTGATGCAGGAGCCCTGTCATGCCAACGCTCACCGTCACTGCTAAGGGCCAGATCACCCTCAAGCAGGAACTCCTGCGGCACCTGAACGTCCAGCCAGGGCAAAAAATTCAGGTCGAAAAACTGCCCGACGGCAAAATCATCGTTCAGGCCGAAAAACCGAGTGGTTCGATCGCCGACTTCAGTGGATTCCTCTACAAACCAGGCCGCAAAGCCCTGTCCATCGACGAGATCAACGAAGCCACTGCAGCAGCATGGGCAGGAGAGCGTTGAAAATCACCGCAGACACCAACGTACTTTTGCGCAGCGTCCTACAGGACGATCCGCTCCAAGGCCCGTTGGCAACCAAAACGCTCAGCCAGGCAGACCTTATTGCCATCCCACTTCCCGTACTTTGTGAATATGTGTGGGTCCTGCAGAGCACTTACAAAGAATCTGCCTCAGTGGTTGCAGACTCCATTGAGCGTTTGCTTTCAGGTCCGAACATTGCCGTTAACAAGCCTGCTGTTGAGGCAGGTCTCGCGACCCTGCGTGCTGGGGGCGATTTCGCAAACGGTGTAGTCGCTCATGAAGGCCAATGGTTAGGCGCGGAAACCTTCCTGACGTTCGACGCCAAGGCAGTCGCGCTGCTCAACTCGCAGGGCATTCCGTCCAGGCTGCTCTCGTAACACGCATGGCAGAATCATCCGGATGCTAGGTTCCTCATTCTTGACATAGCCTCATCATGTCAAGGGTGGTCGACCGCAACAGTCCGCCTGTCGTTGCCCTCGCTATTCAGTCAGTCATCCCCGCAGTCAATCTCCTTCCCCACCACCCCCTGCAACATGGAACAATAACCCCATGCCCCCCAAAGCCGCCAAAAAGTCCGCCCCAAAGAAGCGACCCGCAAAACCCGCCATCACCAACGAAAACCGCAAGCCCGCCAAGCGCCAAACCGCCCCCGACCGCGTCGCCCACATCCTCCGCACCCTCGACGAACACTACCCCGACCCCGAGTGCGCCCTCACCCACTCTTCCCCCTGGGAACTCCTCGTCGCCACCATCCTCAGTGCCCAGTGCACCGACGCGCGCGTCAACATGGTTACCCCCGCCCTCTTCGCCGCTTTTCCAACACCGAAAGCAATGGGCGAAGCCCCGCTAGAAGCGCTGGAAGCGCTCATCCGCACCACCGGCTTCTTCCACAACAAGGCCAAATCCATCCAAGGTGCAGGCCGCGTCATCACTGAAAAATTCTCCGGCCAGGTCCCCCAGACACTCAACGAACTCATCACCGTCCCCGGCGCAGCCCGCAAAACCGCCTCGGTCGTCCTTGGCGTCTGTTTTGGCCTCGCCGAAGGCATTGTCGTCGATACCCACGTCTACCGCCTCGCCCGCCGCCTCGGCCTCGCCAAATCCGACTCCGCCCCCAAGGTCGAGCAGGAACTCATGAAAATCATCCCCCACAGCCACTGGATCAAGCTCTCCCACCAGCTCATCCACCACGGCCGCGCCCTCTGCGAAGCCCGCAAACCCAAATGCCACCAATGCCCCCTCGAAACTCAATGCCAGGCCCCCGACAAAACCTGGCACTCATGACCAGAGTTCCGCGCCAACTTTGCCGACAATTTCCCTTCCATCGCGCATACTGAAACCTGGCGACTAAAAACCGCGCTGAGCCCAACGCAAAAGCAGCACAGCCGAGCAAAAGCAGCGCAAAAATGCGCAAAATACGCACAAAACACACCAAAAATACGGCCTAACTTGCACATCTGTAAGCATTTAGGCGAAAAACATACCCCCCCCCACCCCCCTTGAAGGTCCATTTTGTTCATTTTGCCCATTTTCGCCACTTGGAAATCACCAAAACAAAACCGCGATAGCAGGAACTCAAGATGACTGAAAACACCGAAAACCTTCACGAAGCGCTCGCCGGGCAAGACCTCGTCTTCCTCCGCCAGGCCATCGCGCTCGCCGCCGCCGCCCGCAACCACGGCGCCCATCCCTTCGGAGCACTCATCGTCGACGCCAATGGCCAGATCCTCGTCACCGCCCGCAACAACGCCATCCCGCCCAAAGGCGACCCCACACAGCACGCCGAGCGCCTCGCCTGCTCTCTCGTCGGCCGCCAGTTCACTCCGGCACAGCTTGCCGCAGCCACCCTCTACACCAGCACCGAGCCCTGCGCCATGTGCGCCGGAGCCATCTACTGGACCGGCATCGGCCGCGTCGTCTACGCCCTCTCCGAGTCAGCCCTTTACGCTCTCACCGGCAGCCATGAAGAGAACCCCACCCTCCGCCTACCCTGCCGCGAAGTTTTCGCCCGAGGCCAGCGCCCCACAAAAGTAAACGGCCCCTTCATCGAAGAAGAGGCCGCGCAGGTCCACAAGGGATTCTGGACAGAATAACCACAAATCGCTAGCCACCAACTGCCAGTCCCTGCACCACTGCGACAATCAGCGCAGGAATATCCGATACCGAAGCCTCACCCGCAGGCTCCCAGCCAAACTCCCGCATCGTCGCCGAAGTCACTGGCCCAATCGAAAATCCCGGCACCGCGCCAGCAGCTCCCGTGAGCGGAAAAGCAACACCGGACTCCCGCGCCACCTCGGCAAGGTTCCGCACGCTCGACGATGAAGTGAAGGTAGCAGCATCCACGCCTTCGCCAAGCGCCGCCACGAGCAGCTCCCGCGCTCCATCCGGCAAACCGGTCTGGTACGCATCCACCACTGTCATCTGCGCCCCAACCCGCTTCAGCTCTTCAGGAATCACGTCTCGCGCCACCTTGGCCCGCGCCAGCAACACCCGCTTGCCGCCCAGAGCCTCACCAACAGCAGCCTCACGCAGCGATGCCACCAGCCCCTCGGAATGGTACGCATCCGGCACCACCGTCACGCGAAAACCAGCCTTGCGCGCCGCCTCAGCCGTCGCTGAACCGACCGCCGCCACCTTCACATGCTCTGCGTCGCCAAACTCCACGCCCAACACCTGGCAGCGCGCAGCCATCGCCTTCACCGTATTTGCGCTGGTAAGAATCAGCCAATGGAAATTGTCGATTTTGCGCAGCGCTGCATCCAGCGGCTCATACGAGTCCGGTGGCTGAATCTCCAGAACCGGCACTTCCACCGGAATGGCGCCATGAGCGCTCAAGCCATCGCTCAGCTTGCCCGCCTGTTGCACAGCCCGCGTCACCAGAACCCGCTTACCCTCAAGCGGCCTCGAAGATTCCTGCCCAATCACAACTTCACTCAACCGATCCCGATTCCTGCAAACAGTTCCCCGGCTCCCTGACGCAGCAGATCCGCTGCCAGAGCCTGCCCCAAGGTTACCGCATCCATGCCAATCGCGGCGCTCCGCGCCATGCGGTCCCCCATAGGATCTGTCACCACGCCCAGAATCGAGAACTTTTGCCCGCCCGTGAGCGGCCTGCAATGCACTCCGATCGGCACCTGACAACCACCGCCGAGCGCTGCCAGTGCCTCCCGCTCCGCCGTCACAGCAAATCGGGTAGCACAGTCCTCCATGAACGAAACTGCCTCGGCAATCTCCTGGTCGCCCTCGCGAATCTCGATGCCCAGCGCCCCCTGCCCTGCGGCCGGGCACACGACCTCAACTTCCAGTCGTTCCCGCACCCAGTCCGTCATGCCCAGCCGGTCAAGCCCGGCAGCCGCAAGCACGATCGCCTCTACCTGACCCTCGCCCAGCTTGCGCAGACGCGTATCAACATTGCCGCGAAACTCGACAAACTCCAGGTCCGGCCGCACATGCCGCAACTGCGACCGGCGCCGCAGGCTGCTTGTGCCCACCCGCGCTCCAGGCGGTAATTCGTTCAGTCCCGCAAAGTTCTTTGACACCAGCACGTCCCGCGCATCCGCCCTGGTTGGCACAGCACCCAGCGCAAATCCCGCCGGAAGCTCCGTAGGAAGGTCCTTCAAACTGTGCACCGCCAGATCGATCCGGCCATCGGCCAGCGCCTGCTCAATTTCCAGCGTGAACATGCCCTTCGTGCCCACCTGCGCAAACGTCACCTCCTGCAGCCGGTCCCCCGTAGTCTTGATCACTTCAATCTCGACGCCATGCCCCTGCCCCCGCAGCAACAGCGCAACATGATGCGCCTGCCACAAAGCAAGTTGCGATCCTCTGGAACCGATACGAATCGGACCTTCCCTCATCACGATCTTCCCTTCTCCATTGCGCCGGTCAACACCACACCTTCGTCGATACGTGCTTCCAAAACAGGTTCGCTCCATTCGGGCAAAACGACCACCGTCTCAGGCCCCAGGTCATAGCTCTCGCGTATCGATTCAATCCGGGCAAAATCACCGTCTCGCGCCGCTTGCTTGAGCGCCTGCATCGGAGGATGAAGAAACTTGTTCACCAGTGACCGCGTCATTGCTTCCACTGCGGCCGTCTGCTCGGCCGTCATCGAACCCAGCCGCGCCTGCACCCGGCGCATCTCCGCCTGTCTCAATTCCTCGCCCCGCTGCTGCAACCCAACAATCACTGGAGCCACATTCACCGCCCTCATTTTCAGGTGATACCGCTCCACCTCGGCGGCAATCATTGACTCCGCATCCGCCGCTTCCCGGTGTCGCTCCGCCAGGTGCGAAGCAGCCACAGACTGCAAATCGTCAATGTCGTACAGGAAGATTCCTTCCAGGCGATTCATCTCCGGGTCCACGTCGCGCGGCACTGCAATATCAATGAAGAACATCGGCTTGTTCTTCCGCCGCTGCATGAAAGCCTGCCCGTCTTCCTTGCGGAAAATCGGCTCCGGCGATCCGGTCGAAGTAATCACGATGTCTGCCTGGCTCGCCGCCGCCCGCATCTGGTCCCACGGAATCACTTTGGGCGCAGCGGACCCCGAAAAGCGCTCGGCCATCCGCACCGCCCGCTCCTCGGTCCGATTCGTCACAAAAATCGTCCCCGCCCCATGACGGATCAAATGCCGTGCCGCCAACTCGCTCATCTTGCCTGCGCCAACCAGGAAAATCTTCTTCCCTGAAAGCGATCCAAAAATCTTCTGCGCCAAATCCACCGCGACCGAAGCAATCGAAACCGTCGTTGACCCAATCTCAGTCTCTGACCGCACCTTCTTCGCTGCCGCAAATGCTGACTGCAACAGCGGTTCCAGTTGCCCCTGAACTGTGCCCGCATCTCGCGCAACCGTGTAAGCGTCCTTCACCTGCCCCAGAATCTGTGGCTCGCCCACAACCATCGAGTCCAGGCTCGCCGCCACCCTGAAAAGATGCCGAATCGCTTCCCGGTCCCGATATTCATAAAGATGCGGCTTCAAAAGAGCCGGCTCAATCGACAGATGATCGTGCAGGAAGCTTGTGATGTCCACCTGTCCCGAATCAACGGCAGTTAAAATCTCCACCCGGTTGCACGTCGACAGAATCATCGCCTCGTTGACACCCGAAACACTGGTCAGTGACCGCGCCGCCCCGGCCAACAACTCGCGCGGAATCGCGACCCGCTCCCGCAGTTCAATCGGTGCCGTTTTGTGATTGATGCCCAGCAGTATCAAACTCATGGCGCGGGAAACCTGTGTACCTGGCTAAACTGATTCGCGGCCCACACCAGCAGCATCACCACAAAAACGCCACTCGAAAGATACGCCGCACGCCGCCCCCGCAACCCGGCGCTCCGCCGGATATACAAAAGCACAACATACAAAATCCACATCGCAAACGAAAGCAACACCTTGGGATCAAAGAAGTAAGCCGGCCCTACGCTCTCCTGCGCCAGCAGCGAACCCACCAGCAATCCCAGCGTCATGCACGGAAATCCAAACAGCAGCGTCGCATGCGCAATCCGCTCGAGCGTGTCCAAAGGCGGCAGCCGGTCAAGAAACCCAACCTGCCCACCGCCATTACCGGCAGTCGCCATCACCAGAAACCGGGTCTTCAACCGCCGCTCCTGCACCAGATACAGAAAACTCGCCACCATGCTGAATGCCAGCGAAGCATACGCCGCCAGCAGAAATGCAATATGCACCACCAGCCAGCCTACCCGCACTCCAGCGGAAGGAAACGTGTAACGCTCCGCCCCGAGCGCCGGCACAAACACCAGCAGGAACGACGCAGGCAACGCGAATACCCCGAACGAAACCGTTCCGTAGAGCCCGCCAATTGCCAGAAACAACCCCGCAATCGCCAGCCCCAGCAGCGACTCAACCTCGCCATAACCCACTGGAACCCAGTGATGAGCCAGGCCCAGCATTTCCGTTACCGAAACCAGATGAAACAGAAAACCCAGCCCAGCCAGCGGCAAACACGCCCGCCTTCCCCTTGGAAAGGCGTACAGTACCGCCGGCAGAGCCGTAAGACTCGCCACCGCGTACAACACCGCCGCAACTCTTAGCCACACTAGATACATGGTTTGTCCTAAATTAACCGTTAACCCCAAAGTATACTGTGACGCTCGTCACCACTTCTCCACCCAAAGCATGATGATCCGGTCACCCCAACCCCTCACACAAGCCAATACGATAAGCTGAAAAGCGACCGTGTCTGCCTCCAATCCCACTGCCGAATCGCTCCTGCCTGCGCTGCACTCCGCGCAGTTGACACCTAAGACTTCCGCAGGTGCAGACGAGTCTTTGACGCCCTTCATGCGCCAATGGACTGCGGCCAAGAGCGAAAACCCCGATACTCTGCTCTTCTTTCGCATGGGTGACTTCTACGAACTCTTCTACGACGATGCCATCATCGCCGCTCGCGAACTCCAGATCACCCTCACCGCCCGCGACCGCGAACGCCAGGTACCCATGTGCGGCGTTCCTTACCACGCCGCCGAGGGTTACCTGCAGCGCCTGCTCCGTAAAGGATTCCGCATTGCCATCTGTGAACAGATGGAAGACCCCAAGCTCACCAAAAAGATCGTCCGCCGCGAAGTCACCCGCGTGCTCACGCCCGGCACCGCCCTCGACGCCACGCTCGATCAATCCCAGAACAACTTCCTCGCTGCTCTTCATGAAGACGGCCCAACTGCCGCGATCGCCCTGCTCGACTTATCGACCGGCGAATTCCGCGCGGTCGAGTTCACCGGACCCACCTCGCACCTCCAGGCATTGGACGAACTCCTCAAAGAACAACCCAGCGAACTGCTGCTTTCCACAGCCGCCCCCGCCGATTTTGCCTCAGAACTTGAGCGGCAGGGCGACCGCGTCGCCGCGCGCACCAGAATCGACGACTGGGTCTTCGCCCGCGACTACGCCGTCCCGCTCCTCCAGCGCAAACTCGGCGTACATTCACTCGAAGGCTTCGGCCTCCACGGGCATCCCGCCGCCGCCATCGCCGCCGGAGTGATCCTCCACTATGTCCAGACCACACAGAAGCTCGACGCGCTCCATCTCGACTCCCTCCGCTTTGTCGAGCATGCCACCGGCCTGCAACTCGACCCCGTTACAGTGCGCAATCTCGAACTGGTTGAGCCGTTGATCTCCGGCCAGGACACCCGTTCCACCCTCTTCCACACCCTCGACCACAGTCAGACCCCCATGGGCAAGCGCCTCCTGCGCGCCACAATCCTGCGCCCCTTGTTTGACGTTGCCGCGATCAACGCCCGCTACGAAGCAGTCGCCGAGGCCCATCATGACCTGCTCCGTCGCGAAGATCTGCGCAAGGCCTTTCACGGCATTCTTGACCTGGAGCGCCTGCTTTCAAAGCTCTCGCTCGACTCAGCGGGCCCCCGTGATGTAGCCGCCCTCGCTGCCAGCCTCGCCCGTCTGCCTGACGTACACCGCGCTCTGACAACTTTCACTTCCCCGCTCTGGCGCGAACTCACCCAGCGCCTCGACCCGCTTGAAGATATCGCGACGCTGGTTGAGAAGACTCTCGTCCCGGAGCCGCCACTGACCCTCGCCGATGGTGGAGCAATCGCTACCGGAGTCATGCCCGAACTAGACGATTTGCGCAGCATCAGCACCAGCGGCCGTCAGTCCATCGCCGCCATTGAAGAGCGGGAACGCCAACGCACCGGCATCGGCTCGCTCAAAGTGCGGTACAACTCTGTCTTCGGCTACTACATCGAGATCAGCAAATCCAACCTCGCCAACGCGCCCGCCGATTACGAGCGCAAGCAGACCCTGGTGAACGCTGAGCGTTTCACCACACCCGAGCTTAAGAACTACGAAATCAAAGTCCTCACCGCGCATGATCGCTCAATTGAGATTGAGAAGCAGCTTTTCGCCCAGCTTCGCCACAGCGTGCTTGAGGCAGCGAGCCGCATTCGCCGAACTTCCGCCGTTGTCGCTGAGGCAGACCTGCTCGCCGGATTCGCGCATCTCGCCTCCATTCGCAATTATGTCCGCCCTGAGCTGGTAGGCGAATCGGTTCTCGAAGCCC
Organism: uncultured Acidobacteriota bacterium; assembly: GCA_903832055.1. Taxonomy (GTDB): domain Bacteria; phylum Acidobacteriota; class Terriglobia; order Terriglobales; family Acidobacteriaceae; genus Acidicapsa. The sequence continues at coordinate 62,373 of CAILAC010000011.1, forward strand.
TTGCTGCGCGCCACCCCGTCATTGAAAACTGGATGGGTGAATCAGGGGGCTCGCGCTTCATCCCCAATAGCCTCTACCTCCACGGCCACGACGCCAATCCGCCCGAAACCACCAGCCCCGATCCCAGCCTCCTCCTCATCACCGGCCCCAACATGGGCGGAAAATCCACCTACCTCCGCCAGGCAGCAATGCTTGTTCTCATGGCCCAGATGGGCTGCTACGTTCCCGCCGCCAAAATGCGCTATGGCCTCGTCGACCGCATCTACACCCGCATCGGCGCCAGCGACAACGTTGCACGAGGACGCTCTACATTCATGGTAGAGATGACCGAAACGGCCACCATTCTCAACACCGCAACCAGCCAGTCCCTCGTCCTGCTCGATGAAATGGGCCGCGGCACAGCGACATTTGATGGGCTCTCACTCGCCTGGGCTACCGTCGAGTTTCTCCATGCAGAGATCGGTGCCCGCACCCTCTTTGCAACCCACTACCACGAGCTCACAATGCTTGCTGAAAAGCTGCCCCGCGGCCTCAATCTACGCGTCGCCGTCAAAGAAAGCAGCGCAGGCATCATCTTCCTCCACTCCATTGAGCCCGGCGCAGCATCAAAAAGCTACGGCATTGAGGTTGCCAGGCTCGCAGGACTGCCCAAAGCAGTTCTCGACCGCGCGCGCCACGTCCTGCGCCAGCACGAAAAGCAGGAGCGGAGAAGTGTACAGGTCGAAACCGCTGAGCCGGTCCAAATGACCATCTTCACACCGCTTTCGCAGCGAATTGTGGATCGCATCGCCGAAACCGATATCAATTCACTCACCCCGCTCCAGGCCCTCAACCTCCTCGAAGAACTCAAGCAGGAGCTCTCGAAACCATGAGCCGAACAACATCCACCACCCTCCGCCACGCAGCGGGCTCCATGCTCGTCGTCGGACTCTCAGGCCCTGAACTCACCGGCCTCGAACGCGCCTGGCTCAAACTCATCCAGCCCGCGGGCATCATCCTCTTCCGCCGCAACGTTACTGATGCCAAACAAACGCGTGCCCTGCTTGCCGACGCCACCGCGCTCTGCACCTCAAACAACCTTCGCTGCGTCGATATTGAGGGCGGCACGGTTGACCGTCTTCGCGACGCCGTCGCCCCCATGCCTTCCGCCCAGGCCGTCGCCCAGACCGGTAGTGCCAGACTCATGCGTGAGCACGGGGATCTCATTGCCCGCGAAACTCTCGCCTTTGGCTTCAACACCACCCTCGCCCCGGTACTCGATCTGGGGCTACAAGCCTCTGCAAAAGTAATGGGCACCCGCACCGCCTCGCCAAACCCGGAAGCGGTCACCGAATACGCCCGCAATTTCCTCGCAGGACTCGCTGCCCACTCCGTTGTCGGTTGCGGCAAGCATTTCCCCGGCCTCGGCGGCGGTACGCTCGACTCTCACCTCGAAACCCCCGCCATTGAGCGCAGGTGGACTGAACTATGGGCTGAAGACCTCGCTCCCTACCGCTCGCTCGTTCGCGAACTGCCGATGGTCATGGTCAACCACGCCACCTACCCGGCTACAAAAGGCGGTCTCGTCCCAGCGACCGGTTCACATTTCTGGATCACGAAAGTCCTTCGCGAGCGCATCGGCTACAAGGGCCTGATTTTTTCAGATGACATGGAGATGGGCGGAATTCTCAAATTTGCCCCAATGGAAGAGGCCGCCATCCTCGCCGTCCGCGCCGGCATCCACATCATGGAGATCTGCCACAGCCCGGAACTCATCCTCCACGCCTACGAATCGCTTCTCCGCGAAGCCGAGCGGTCAGCCAGCTTTCGCAAGCTGCTCCTCGACCGGGCCGCTTCCGCACGCCGTCTGCGAAAGGCCCGCTTCGCCAGCCAGCCCTCACGCGCTCTTACCACCACGCAGCTTGCCGCCCTCCGGGAACGGGTCCTGCGCTTTAGAGAGACTGTCGAAAAGGAAACCCCAGGAATATGAATCTGAGTTCAAATCGCACAGGTGCGCAAAAAATATGAAAAGTCCCGTGGCAAGGAGGCATGCCTGGTGGAATCAATGATCGTAGCCGGCATTATGAGTGGCACATCCGCCGACGGCATCGACGTCGCATTCACCCGCATCTCGGGCAGGGGCAAGGACTACCCAAAGCTACAACTCCTTGCGCATGAGTCATTTCCGTTCGCATCAGCCCTTCGCAAAGCCGTTCTGGCGGCGATGAACGCACAAAACATTTCAACCGCAGAGCTCGCCCGCCTCAACTGGCGCCTCGGCCTCGCCTACGCCGACGCGGTTCGCGAAACCCTCGCACTTCACCCGGAAAAAGTCGAACTCATCGGATGTCACGGCCAGACCCTATATCACCAGGCATCTCCGCAAACCTATGCAGGCAAAAGATTTAGCTGCACATGGCAACTGGGCGAGCCAGCCATCCTCGCTGGAGAATTGGGCCTCCCGGTCGTCTCCAACTTCCGCCCAGCAGACATAGTTGCGGGCGGCCAGGGAGCTCCGCTTGTTCCGATGCTTGACTTCGTCCTCTTTCGCCACCCTAAACGAGGCCGTGTGCTCCAGAATATTGGCGGCATTGCAAACCTCACCGCCGTTCCCCCGCAAGCTCAACCAAATCAGCTACTTGCCTTCGACAACGGGCCTGGCAACATGGTCATCGATGCGCTGATGCAGGAGCTCTTCAAAAAGCCGTACGACGCAGACGGCGCTCGGGCAGCCGCAGGAGTGGTCCTACAAAACGTTCTAAATCAATCACTTAAGCACAGTTTCTTCAACAAGATTCCGCCCCGTACTGCCGGGCGCGAGCAGTTTGGCCGGGAGTTTGCCACAGAGTTCCTCGCCGCCTGCCGGGCCATCAGCCGAACGAAAGAAGACGCTATCGCCACTGCCACGGCCCTCACCGCTGCTTCAATAGCTCATTCTTATCAGCAATTTACGCTTCCAAAGATGGGGCAGGCCACGGTGGACTACGTTGTTTCTGGAGGCGGCGCGCGCAACGGGACCCTGATGCGCCAACTGACTGAGCGCCTGAAGCCGCTGGGCTGCAGGGTCACAACGAGCGACCAGTTTGGCCTGCCCGCCGAGGCCAAGGAAGCCGCAGCCTTTGCCCTGCTTGCGTGGCAGACCTGGCATCACCGCCCCGGAAATCTGCCTTCGGCTACCGGCGCAAATCGGCCTGCAATTCTGGGCCAGGTGACCTATGCGTAGAACCATAACTTTATTATTTCTAGTCATTTCCATCACCTTTACGAGTTGCCGCCCAGGCCCTGCTGCGCGGCAGGAAGTAGTCTTCCTGATCGAGTCAAGTCCTACAAACCTCGACCCCCGCATCGGCTTGGACGCGCAGTCGCAGCACATCGACGAGCTGCTTTTTGACGGTCTGGTCGTCCGCGACGCCAGCTTCCGCGTTGCCCCGGGTCTGGCCGAAAGCTGGGAGCAGCCGGATCCGCTAACCCTGATTTTTCACCTGCGCCCCCATATCCAGTTCAGTGACGGCCGACCACTGACCTCCCGTGATGTGCTCTGGACGTTGAACTCAATGCGTGACGGAACAGTAATCACTGCCAAATCAGGCAGTTACGCGGCAATATCTCATGTTGAATCGCCGGACCAGGCTACCGTGGTCATGCACCTGAAGCACCCCGACAATTTCCTGCTCGTCAACCTCTCCACCGGCGCTTTGGGCATTGTGCCCGAGGGCAGCGGGCGCGATTTTGGCCGCCACCCGGTTGGCTCCGGCCCATTTCGGTTTGTGAGCCAGGAGACCGACAAGGAAGTGGTAATCGAGCGCAACCCAATGAGCTGGGAAGGTGCTCCCGGACGCAACGCAATCCCCCGCATGCGCTTCGCGGTGGTGCCAGACGCAACCACGCGAGCCCTGGAACTGCGCAAGGGTTCGGCGGATGTGACAAGCAACTCAATTCCGGCGGACATGCTACCCGTACTGGCAGCTCAAAAGAGCCTCGTGGTTGAAAGCGTCGGCGGGACGCAGGTGCAGTATCTCGGCTTCAACACCATCGATCCAATTCTGCGCGACGTTCGAGTGCGTCAGGCGATTGCCTGCGCTATCGACCGCGAACTGATCCTTAAGACGCTTCTCGCTGGCCGGGCCAAGCTTGCCTACAGCCTGCTTCCACAGGAACACTGGGCCTACTACGGCAACGTGGAGCGTTATGATTTCGACCCTGCACATGCACGTCAACTGCTGGAACAAGCTGGGTACCCGCTGCGGGCCGACGGCGTGCGGATGCATTTGACAATGAAAACCAGCACCGACGAAGGCACCCGACTGGTGGCGGCAACGCTGCAGCAGCAGTTTGCCCAGGTGGGAATTGCGCTGGAGATAAGGAGTTACGAGCCTGCCACGTTCATGCAGGACCTGACGAGGGGTTCGTTTCAGATGTACGCTCTGCGGTGGGTCGGCGGCAACGAGCAGCCGGATATTTTTGGATACGCATTCAGTTCTGGGCGAATACCGCCAAAAGGTGCCAACCGCGGCCGCTACCGAAATGCTGCATTGGACAAACTGCTGGATGAGGCTGGTCAATCGCCAGATCAGGCAAAACGGGTAACCAATTACGCCGAGGCACAGGCGATCCTCGCCAGAGAGCTGCCTGCGTACAACCTCTGGTACCAGGATTCAGTCCTGGTCCATAGTTGGCGGCTTAGCCAGATAGTCGTCAGCCCCTCGGGCAGCTTTTCCTTTTTACGCTCGGCGCAGTGGCAGATCAATTGAACTGAGGCGCAATCTGCAAGAATTCGTTACAAATCATTCGTAAACTTTCCCTCTACCCCCCTCGTCTACCGAAATGAAACCAGTCCAGGCATTTGCCTCAGGCCGATGGTCCGGGGCTATTGATCTGCGTTCTCTGCAAGAAAAGGAATGTACATGAAGTCATTTCAATTGAAGACCTTACGGGGCATCAATTTCGCCATTCTGCTTTGTCTGTTGGCCTCGGCATCCTCAACTCTCCTGGGACAGGCGCCGGCGGGAACCGCGGCCCCTGCGACAAATCCCAACCGCCTGGTGGGAACAATTACGGCTGTCGGTTCCGGTCAAATCACTGTCAAGACGGATGGCGATGGCGCACGCAAGGTGACCGTGCCTGAAGGTATTCGGATGCAGCGCGTTGCCCCTGGCGAGAAGGACCTCAGCAAGGCGGCATTGATCGAATTCAAGGATCTTGCGGTCGGCGACCGGGTGCTTGTACGCCTGGCTCCTGATCAGACGAGCGATCCGGTTTCGGCAATTTCGATCATCGCGATTCCTCAGGCTGACCTGGCGCAGAAGCAGCAGCGCGACCGCGAAGACTGGCAGAAGCGCGGCGTGGGCGGACTGGTGAAAAGCGTCAATGCTGGGACAGGGCTCGTCATCATCACTTCAGGGTCCGGGCCGACCGCGAAGACAATCACACTGCACACGACTCCGGCGACGGGACTGCGCCGGTATGCGCCTGATTCTGTCAGCTTTGACGAGGCCAAGCCTGCGCCATTGGAAGTCATCCAGGTAGGAGACCAGTTGCGCGCCCGTGGCAACAAGAATGAGGACGGCACAGAGGTTGCTGCTGAGGACATCGTTTCAGGCAGCTTCCGCAATATCGCCGGCACTGTGACGGCAGTGAATTCGACGGCGATGACGCTTACGGTCAAGGACCTGACAACCAAGCAGACCGTGACCGTGCACGTAGGGCCAGAAGCACAGATGCGCAAGCTGCCAGAGGCGATGGCAAGGATGCTCGCCTCGACAACCAAAAGCAGCGACAGTAAAGCACCGGCTGGGATGGCCGGTGGAGCGCCATCAATGGGAGCCGGGGCTGGCGGACAAGCGCCGGGCGGTATGTCACCCAATGGCCAGGCTCCAGGTGGTCAGGCGAGGAACTGGAATGGCGGCCCTCCGAATGGTGGAGGTGCCAATGGAAGTCCGGCGGGCGGGATGCCAGGGGGAGCGCCAGCAGGTGGTTTTGCCCAGGGCGGGCGACCAGGCGGAGACCCGCAGCAGATGCTGAGCCATGCTCCTCAAATTCATATTGCAGACCTGCAGAAGGGCGATGCGGTGATGCTGGTGTCTACGCAAGGTACGACGGACGTGACGGCGATAACACTGCTTGCTGGAGTGGAACCGTTGCTCCAGTCGTCTGCCACAACCCAGAACATGCTTTTGTCCAATTGGAACATGAGTTCCGGCGGCGCTGACGCTGCTCAATAATTTCGGCCTGATAACTCGCAGTTGAAACTTCATGGGGGAAACGTGTACTCAAAATTGTTCTACTTACTACCGATATCGATGGCCTTGTTTATAGCGGCAGCGATGGGGCTTGGGCAAAGCCCGGCGCAACCTGCCGCAGGAGTTGCGGCAAGCGCAGGGATTCAGTCACCCTCGCAGGCGGCGATTCACGGGCGGATAACTGACCCATCCGGAGCCCTGATTCCGGGCACGCAGATTACGATCAGCAATCTCAAGGGACAAACCATCGCCACAGCGATAGCCGATACCGCCGGAAACTACGAAGTGCGCAACCTTGCGCCGGGCAGTTACACCGTGACGGCAATTTCAGATGGTTTCGCCCCATTTGCTTCGCAAGCGCTTACCGTCAATGCCGGACAGGTCAAGCGGGTTGACGTGGCTATGGCCATTGAGACTGCTCAGCAGAATGTCGTTGTGACTGATGAATCCCCGAGCATCAACGTTGAGGCGGATGCCAACGGCAACAGCATGGTCATCAAGGGAAAGGATCTGGAAGCCCTGTCTGACGATCCTGATGAACTTTCGAACGAGCTTTCGGCATTGGCTGGCCCTTCAGCCGGGCCAAACGGCGGACAGATTTATATTGACGGATTTACAGGCGGGCAACTGCCTCCGAAGTCGTCCATTCGCGAAATTCGCGTCAATCAGAATCCCTACTCGGCAGAGTATGACCGACTGGGCTTTGGGCGCATCGAAATCCTGACCAAGCCGGGTACCGACAAGTTGCACGGACAGTTCATGATTCAGGGAAATGACAGCACCTTCAATACAGGCACACCGTTTGCCAAGACGACAGTGCCGCCGTATTACAGCTATCAATACAACGGCACGCTCAATGGTTCGATCGGTAAGAAGGCCTCATTCTTCATTTCGGCAGAGCACCGGACGACCAACAACGAGATCATCTACAACACCTCCTGCGACGCATTGGGCAATTGCTCTGATGCGGGCTTCAGTGGGAGCCTCTCAAATCCGCATGGCCGGACGAATGTTTCACCGCGGCTCGATGTGCAACTTGGTGCGAAGAACACGCTGACCGTCCGGTACCAGTTTTACCGGGACTCTGAAACAGGTGATCTGAACTCGACGCAGCTTCCCTCGCAATCCAATGACGGCACGACAACCGACCACAATGTGCAGATCAGCGACACCCAGATTATCAACGACCGCATCGTCAACGAGACGCGCTTCCAGTACGACCGGTCAATCTCATCCACCACGCCAAAGAGCAATGCTCCGACACTGGTAGTTTCTGGGGATTTCTCGGGCGGTGGCAGCTCGGAACAGCAAAGCCACGAGCATAACGACCGCCTGGAGTTTCAGAACCTGACTACGATGTCATTGGGCAAGCATGCGTTGAAGTTTGGCACGCGCCTGCGCGATAGCCGCGACGCAAACGGTGCCGATGCTGGTTTCAACGGTACATTCACCTTTGCAGACAAGAGCCACTACGGGCTTGCGGTACAGGACGCAATCAAGGGCGTTGATAACGAGGGGGCAGCAGCAAAAGCCAGCCAACTGAGCTATTCCACGGGCGCTCAGAGCGCGCTGGCAAATGTCTTTGATGCAGCCCTGTTTGTGCAGGACGACTGGAAGTTCAGTCCACGGCTCACGCTCTCGGGCGGATTGCGTTGGGAGACACAGAATCATGTGGGTGACCATAGCGATTTTGCTCCGCGCGTTTCGATGGCCTGGGCGGTTGATGGCAGCAACGGAAAGCAGGCAAAGACCGTATTGCGTGCCGGATATGGAATTTTCTATGACCGGATGGGCATCAACAATTTCCTGACCATCAACCGCGCATCGATCCAGAGCCAGTACACAATTGCGAACCCTACGGCGGCTTGCTTCAACGCCAGCTTTACGCAGTTCGACGCGAGTTCATGCGGCACGGGCAGCAGCGCCGCGAGGACGGCTTACCAGGTGGCTGGGAACTATCGTTCGCCCTACACGCAGCAGTTTGGCGCGAGCATTGAGCGGCAGATTACCAAGGCGCAGACAGCGACGTTGACCTATCTGCACTCGACCGGCGTACATCAAATGGTCCAGATCAATGCCAATGCGCCCTACCTGACGAACTATGACAACACGCGGGGTAATGTTTACCAGTACACCCCCGAGGGCGTTTTCAAGCAGGATCAGCTAATCCTGAATACCAACGTGAAATTCAGCCAGAGCTTCAATGTGTTCGGGTTCTACACGCTGAGCTTTGCCCATACCGATGGCGCGGGTGGCGGAGCGGTTTCTGATTCGAGCAATATCGGCAAGGATTACGGGCGAGCCGGATTTGTTTCGCGTAACAGTCTGTTCCTAATCGGCAACTACTCGGCACCCTGGGGAATTCGGTTGAATCCATTCCTGATTGCGCAGTCGGGCAAGCCTTTCAACATTACGACCGGCACGGACCTGAACGGAGACTCCTTCTTCAACGACCGGCCAGGGTTGGCCACTTCTGCTGATTGCTCTTCGGGTTCGAGCCAGTATGTTTCAACGTCGTATGGTTGCCTCGATACGAATCCCGTTGCAGGCGAGAAGCTGATTGCCTACAACGCGGGCAATGGACCATCCGCGGTAGCGGTAAACCTGCGCATAAGCCGGGCCTTTGGCATCGGGCCGAAGTTGGCGAAGATTGATCCGAATGCCAACCAGGGCGGTGGGCCTCCGGGAGGAGGACCTCCGGGAGGCGGTCGCGGACCGGGTGGACCGGGCGGCGGACCGGGCGGAGGATTTGGGCCGGGAGGATTTGGTGGCGGCGGACGTGGCGGGCCGGGTGGCATGTTTGGGCCAACGAATACCGGCCGCAAGTACAACCTGAACTTCAGCGTGCAGGCCTTGAATCTCTTCAACAATCATGACTACGGCCAGCCAATTGGAACGGTCGGAAGTTCGCGGTTCGGTCATTCGACCGGGCTAGCAGGGATGATCTTCTCGCAGGGCTCGGCAGTGCGGAGAATCTTCCTACAAGCTAACTTCAGCTTCTAATTCACCAGCAACCTGGTTGCGCCGGCGGAGTGTGGCAACTCCGCCGGCGGCCAGGATGCAAACCTCCGGCAGGATTGGCAAACGGTACCGCCCGACAGCCTGAGCGCCACCCGATATAAGCAGGAAATAGAGGATACAGCCTGTTAAAGTAACTTTGGCCAGCGTACTTCCCTTCCCTCGCAACAAGCCATACAACGCTAAACCATAGAGCAGCAGCAAGAAGACCTCCAACAATCCCATGTAGATGACAATCGCTGGCTGCGAATGAGCGACGCTGGCAATCGAGGTCCCGAGGCTCTCGTTGACGAGCCGTTTGGGCATCCCGTCGCTTGCAGAGGCGAGGCCGAGTAGCTGCAACGACTCGGCTGCCGCTGGAGTGAATGCGACGATTGCGACTCCTTTGAAGTGGCTGCGCAGATAGAGTGCGCGTTGCTGCCCAAGGAGCTGAACGGATTGAGCGCGCATGTAGGCGAGGCGCTGAGGTTGGGTCCATGTACGCTGGTCGGGATGGGCGGCTAGGTAGGCTGCTTCATCGGGATAGCCGCGTTTCAGCTGTTCATCAGCGAACGAAGTATGGGCAAGTTCCGCGGCAACCTCAGCAGACTGATAGAAGTAAAGGTTCTTTTCGACGATCGCGCTGAAGCCGGAATAGCCAGTCTGGGCAAAGTTGCGCCATTGCCAGACGGCAAACCACGGCAAAACGGTGAGGAGCAAGAGCGCTGGAGCTTTCCAGCGATGGCCGCGTTCCCTCTGCGGGATGATGGCCAATGCTGCGGTCAGGCAGAAGACCAGGTAATAGCTCACGGGACGTACGAAGGTGGCTGCGGCCAGAAGCAAACCGGCGGCTGCGAGTGTCTGAAGTTTACCGGTGGCTTGATACTCGATCAGCCGGTCGAGAAATACGACGAGCAGCAAGAGGAAGAGCGTCTCGGGCATAAGGCGAACGTTCATGACAATGGAAAGCGGTTCGACAGCAAAGAGCCAGGCGGCGATGATGGCGGCGTTGGTCTGAGGAAAGCAGCGTTCCGCGATGCGGCTGATGAACCAGAGCGTTACCAGAGACAGCGCGATCTGGACGATGGCTGTGAGCAGGACATTGTTCCAGGCCATGCCGGTGAGCATGGCAAAGAGAGGATAACCGGGCGTGCGGTCAATCTCCGGGAGCGCACCGTTGGCGAAACTGCCGTGGAAGAGGAGGTTGTGACCGGGAGCGAGGTAGCTGGCAGTGTCGCCTTGGGTCAGGATAACCGTGCCGGTGCGCATGTAGCTGGCAACGAGCAGCGAGAGGCGCAGCGCGGCAGCGACGAACTTTGGAAGGCGAAGTTCGGGCGGGAAAGACCTGGATATGCTCACGCTTTGCTCTCCGGTGCCCGGGAGGTGGGCAGATGGTTGGAGTAGAAGAGTTCCCACTCGCGGGTTTTGGCGTTCATGGAGAAGTGCTGCTCGATGCGGCTGCGAGCGGCGCGGCCCATGAAGCGGCGGTCTGTTTTGGGCCGGTCCATGAGTTGGAGCATTGCGGTGGCGAGGGCTGGACTATCGTGGGCAAGAACGAGGTAGCCGGATTCGCCAGCAAGTTCGCGGACGCCGCCAACGTCGGTAGCGACGAAGGGCTTTTCCATGGACATGGCTTCGCCGAGAGCTAGCGGCATACCTTCCCAGGCGGAGGAGAGAACATAAGCGTCTGCGGATTCGAGCAGGTCTGGTATGTCGTGGCGAAGGCCGAGGAAGTGGACGTTTGGTCCTGCGAGGCTGGTGAGAGCGGCGGAATCGCCTTCACCGACGATCCAAAGCTGAGCTTCGGGGTGAGTTTCGCGGACAGTGGCAAAGGCGCGCAGGAGGTTTGGGTAGTCCTTGGCGGGAGCGAGGCGGCCGACGGCAATCCAGAGGAATGTTTGGGCGGGCTGCAGGGCGCGGCGGAGGCGCTTTCGGCGGTCGAAGTCGGACTTATAGTGAACGGTGTCAATGCCGTTGGTGAGGACAGTCAGCTTATCTGCGGGCACGGCGCGGAAGCGGATGAAGCGGTCAGCGGCTGCAGAGCTGACGGCGGTGACTGCGTGAACGAGAGGGTTGGTGACGCGGTAGAGCAGCATTCTGTGCCAGCCGCCCTCGTATGTGTTGTGAATGGTGTTGATGAGGATTGGTGCTGTGGTTGTGCCGGTGAAAGATGCGGTGAGGATGCGGGCGAAGAGGTTGGCGGGGAAAGTATGGCTGTGAATGATGTCGGGGCGGAAGGTCTGGACAAAGGAGCGGGCGAAGCTGAGACCGCGCAGGAGGCCCTTGAGGGTTTTGGCGAGGTTGAGGCGGAGGATGGGCAGACGAGTCTGGCACTCTTCGTCTACGTGCTTGAGGGAGACGATGGCGACGGTGTGTCCGCGAGCGGCCATGCGCTCGGCGAGCGAGATGACTTGCTTCTCAGCGCCGCCGATGCCGAGAGAGGTGAGCAGGTAGAGAATGCGCACGAGAGCCTTTGCGAAGGCAGCGAAACAGGCTGCGATGGAATCTGATCATCATACCTTGGTGCGTTTCAAAGTAGGTGTATTGGTGGCTCTCCCCAATGATAGGGATGTTTTTATTACAGATTGCGATATACCAGTCACTTTTTAGGCGGAGAGACGGGGAAATCAGGGGGGGGAGTCTTTTGGGTCTTTCGTGGTCTTTAGTGCACAAATATCGCAGATTGCAATACTTGCGCTGTCCTTGTGTTTTGAATGCCTGTGGATTCTAGATTCGGTTTTAGTGTACGCGGATGGAGGCTAATTCTCGGCAAGGCGGCGGAACGCAGATTACGGCTGGCAACCCGCCAAACCCTTCGTACCCGCTCTACCTCTGGGGAGCGCAGATGGTGATGGGGTCGAGTCCCGGAGCGCTGATCGCCACGCAGAATACGACGACCAATGTAGCCACCGGAGCCAACGCGTACCTGGCCGCGAACGGGCTCGACGAGAGCTACAGCTACGACTCTTTCGGCAACCTGCAACAGTCGGGCAACTACAGCTTCATCCAGGCGTATAGTCAAGACAATCGGCTCTCCGGCTGGAGCTACGATGCGAGTGGCAACCTCTTGATTGATGGCAACAATAACGGCTATGGCTACGACGCCGAGGGGCGCGTCTCGGGCATGGGCCAGTACATTGTCGGCAGCGGCGGGACCTACACCTTCAACCCCCAGTACAGCTACATTTATGATGCCGACGGTCAGCGCGTCAGCAAGACCGGCCCCGGCGCGGCGGACCACATTTACTTTGGTGGGCGCGAACTGGCGCGGCTTGTTGGCGGCCAGTGGACCGACCTGATATACGGCGCATCTGGCCTGCTCGCCGAGGTGCCCGGAACGCAGAACGGTGCCCCCGTCTACCGCATGACCGACCACCTCGGCACCCAGGTCGGCACCCTCTCCTCTACCGGACTGCTGCTCAGCGCCACGGACTACGCGCCTTTCGGCCAGGTCTTTTCCGGCGGCAGCACAGACCCGTATAAATTCACCGGCAAAGAACGAGACGCCGAATCCGGCCTAGATTACTTCGGGGCCAGGTACTACGGTTCGAACATGGGCCGCTTCATGAGTCCGGATTCGAGCGGCTATTCGGGGCTAACAAATCCCCAATCTTGGAACCTGTATGCATACACTCTGAACAACCCGCTCCGGTACGACGATCCAACGGGACATACGGTTGAGAATGCTTGTGGCGATAAGGCCGCCTGTACGGCTGCTGTCGGAGCGGCGACTGGAAGTGCCGAAGCCGCGTCTCACGTCACGTCTACGACCACGACGACCGATCATAGCTTCTTGGGAATCCATTGGACGACTTCGACGACCACTATAGGTGTGAGCGGAATCGACATGGCGTCGTTTCGAGGACTCAGTGAGAACGCCAATAAGTTGGCTGATCTGATCGAATCCAAGCAGAACTTCACGGTGGATATAAACAACAGTTACTTGGCCGACGATAGGCAGACAACCAGCGGGTTCATGAACCATACCGTGTTGAATCCTGACTTCACTCAAACTCCAAGTATGACCGGCAACAACGACGGAAATGTTTACGTCCGATGGAATCCCGGTCGATACGATCAGGAGTCGCGCGACGAAAATATTCCTGCTGCGAACATGGGCGAGGCGATGGCGCACGAGTTGTTGGGTCACTTATGGGGCGAGGTATACGGAGGTCATATGGCCGGTACTGCTGCCAACAAGCAAGATGCGGTCCACGCTGAGAACGCCGTTCGTAAAACCGATCCCTCGCGTGGTCAGAAAGCGACCCATGACCATAACCAGATTCAATAGGATGGCCGTTCTATCTGTGGTTCTCTGCCTGAACTGCGTGCTGTGGGTTGCACTATGGGTTAACTTTGGCCTGAATTCAAGAGTCGTTCGAAGCGGATTGGATCAGCCAGACGACGTATATACGGAACTGATCGTCGCACACAGGGCTGCATCGCCTGCGATATATTCAAGTCGCAATTGGAGCTATCGCAGCGCGCTCGTAGCCGATCTGCCTGCGTATCTCATCACTCGTGCAGTCTTCAACTTAGCGTTCGGCACCGTTAGAACCCCGCAACTTTACCTAGGCACAACCGTCGCCGGATATGAGTTGATCTGTTGGATGATCGCGTCGTTCCTTCAGTGGTATTCCATCGCAGTTGTAGCGAAACATCTGATGGACAGGAGGCGGGGTAAGGATCGGTCATCGGTATGACGCAAGCCCTTTCATCTACGACTGCACTCCACGTTTGTTCATTCGCGTACCTGTTTACCGGCAAAGAACGGGATGCGGAAACAGGGAACGACTATTTTGGCGCACGCTACTATGCGTCTACGATGGGGCGCTGGTTGAGTCCCGATTGGAGCGTGAAGGAAGAGCCAATTCCGTATGCGAAGCTCGACAATCCACAGACTTTGAACCTTTACAGCTATATGATGAATGATCCTCTCGGCGGTTTCGATCCGGATGGACATACCGTTTATCTGATCGCTTATTCCACTGGAAATCATGGGGGAGATGACGATTTTTACAAAGCCGCTCTGACTCGACAGAATGAAATCATGAGCCAGAAGGGATACGATCCGACCAAAGATATCGCAACGGTCGTTGGCGTCAATTCAGTTAAATCATTTGCGAACGCCATTAAGGATGCCAATGGATTGGAATCTAAGGGGTTCGGCAAGGTCGGGGAAGTCTCTTTGTATGGCCATGGCGGTAAGGATGGCCCGATTTTTCAGGAGGCTGGCCCAGGCGGACCTTCGGCAAGATTTTCCAATGAGCAGAATCCTCAGGCCATCTTGGGGTTCAAAGTCAACTGGGCCGATGGCGGAACCGCCCGATTTATGTCATGTCAAGCTGCTGTGCCCTCAACCAACTACTCGTCAGGATCATTTGCTCAGGAGTTTGCAAATCACCAAGGAGTTTCAACCTATGGCTTTAATGACAGGACGACGTTTTCGAGTACGCCAGTCGGCAAGAGCTATGGGTACTTTTTTGGCGGCGTCAACGAATATTTGGTCACGTGGGGCAAGACGCCGGGCCGAAATGTTCCAGCGTACAGCGGTCCAGTGAAGCTCGACCCGCAGAAGAAATGAAGCCTAGCCGATGGAGGACTTTACGATGGGTCATCGTCGAAGATGGATATTTGTGATCCTTGGCGTGGCGGCATTAGCTGGCGGGGGATGGCTTTTGACTTCCCCGGTATGGGTGAATGTCGAGATGGGACCCATGACAGGTGATCCGCACTATTTGCTGCTCAATCCCTTTCGTGATCGAGGTCCGGAAATATCCGCTGGTAGATATCTCAACGCGATTCAGAGTTCTAATTGCAGAGCTGTGGTCTCATCACTTCCGCTGAGTGGCGAAGGTGATACAAAAGAATTGATCTGCGAAAAACAAGAGAAGAATCCAATTTCGCCGCGATGCGACCTTATGGAACGAGTAGATAAAGGCCACTATGTATACCTTGAATCCTGGTGCCCATATTCGGATGGCTCATCAGGAATTGAAAAAGTCTGGCCGTCCATGGAGCGTACGAAGGATGGATGGATATTGAAGTGGTATCGCCGTGCACAATGATCCAACCGCAGGCCGCTCTTCGGAGCGGCTTGCTTCTTCTCAGGCTTCCTTCTGCATCCTCGGCGGGTGGCCCATATCTGAATAGGTAACAAAGGAGGGTGCCCCACATCTCGCTTTTGAGATGTGGGTTTCCCAGAGTCCAACATGGGCGGGTGGCCCCGGTCTCGATGATGCTTCCAAACCAGTCTGAGGGTGCCCCCGGTCCCTCGCATTTGGGGACCGGGGATATCGATACGATGGCGGGTGGCCCATGTCTGGAAAAGTAACCATTGAGGGAGCCCCACATCTCGCTTTTGAGATGTGGGTCTATCGAAGTTCAACATCTCTCGGCCTACGCACACTGAAGGATGTAAATTCCAATGCCGCGAACGGGCTCGACGAGAGCTACAGCTACGATGCCTTTGGCAACCTGCAACAGTCGGGCAACTACAGCTTCATCCAGGCGTATAGTCAAGACAATCGGCTCTCAGGCTGGAGCTATGATGCGAGTGGCAATCTGTTGATTGACGGCAACAATAACGGCTATGGCTACGACGCCGAGGGGCGCGTCTCGGGCATGGGTCAGTACATCATCGGCAGCGGCGGCACTTACACCTTCAACCCCCAGTACAGCTACATTTATGACGCTGATGGGCAGCGCGTCAGCAAGACTGGCCCCGGCGCGGCGGATCACATCTACTTTGGCGGGCGCGAACTGGCGAGGCTCGTTGGCGGCCAGTGGACCGACCTTATTTACGGCGCATCTGGCCTGCTCGCCGAGGTGCCCGGAACGCAGAACGGTGCCCCTGTCTACCGCATGACCGACCACCTCGGCACCCAGGTCGGCACCCTCTCCTCAACAGGACTGCTGCTCAGCGCCACAGACTACGCCCCCTTCGGGCAGGTCTTCGCGGGTGGCTCGACCGAC